>CBDAPU010000001.1:0-620000 GCA_965198875.1 Gammaproteobacteria bacterium
GGTCGTCCTAGCCATGCCCGCCTTATCCGCCCTTTCCATCTCAGAGTCACCTGTGGTCGCCCGTGCAGTAAAACGGGGGGAAAGTCCCATGAAGGACACGGAGGTCGGTGAAAGCCCCGTGCACACCGAGCCGGTAAGACTCAAACGCTGCCGGGGCGCTCAGCTTGGTATTGAAGTGCAGACCACAGGGCGTAAACAGACCCATAGCCAGGTGGCCTTCATCGACTGGCTGGGTTTCACCGTCAGGGGTCTTACCCTGGATGATCTGCACTGCGCCCTGCAACACGCCTTTGGCCTCACCAATCTGCCCTGGACGGAGACGAACAAAGGCTGGTCGGGCTATGAGAAGAAGGTGGAACTGGGTCAATACGGCTGGATAGCCCACGGGGGGAAAGCCCAGCAGGGCACCATCAACATCCAGCTACGGCCTGCTGCCTGCCGCCAGTTCAAGCATCTCGCTCCCATCCTTAACTGGGCGGAGCGTGTGCAGGCGAAGATCACCCGCTGTGACGTCGCCCACGATGACTTTGAAGGCGAGCGCATCAACATCGACCAGGCCAGAGAGTGGCAGAGTGAGGGCGGCTATATCAGCAATGGCCGTGCGCCTAAGGTGACGGAGATCATCAACCACGATGCGACTGTCGGCAACACCTTCTATGTCGGCAAACGCGAGAACGGCAAGATGCTGCGTATTTATGACAAGGGCAAGGAGCAGGGTCAACCCGACAGCCCCTGGGTACGGGCGGAGGTGGAGTTTCGCGCCAAGGACAGGCACATTCCCTGGGACATCTTAAAGCACCCCGGTCAGTACCTGGCCGGCGCCTATCCGTGCCTTTCCTTCATCAACCAGTTGCAGGACGTGATTAAGACTGCGAAGGCCAGCTTCTCCGTCAGCTACGAGAAGATGGTCACCTGGACACGGCGTGCCTGTGGCCGTGCCATTAACGCCATGCTCATCCGCGAGCAGGGTGACGTCATCAAAGTCATGGAGGCGTTAAGACGGGAGGGACTGCCCGAGCGATTATCCGGCCTCTTCGATGTACTGCCGGATTACGCCCCTGGCTAATGAGCACCGCTTTGAACCGCTTTCATCAAACCGGCGTCCTTCTCTTATTCCTGCTACTGGCGGATGCCATCCATGCTGGTGAAGTTCAAATCCAGTCCGCCGAGTTGACTGCCGGCGGCCGGCGCTTCACCTCCATTGCCGACGCCTGTGTGCAGCTCTACCGCTACCACAACTACTGTGACGCCAGCCCCCTTAAAGTCCCGAATGAATACGGCCTGTTCAACTGCGGACGATGGCGCCGAGCACTGTGTGGACGCCGATGCGACCAACTGCGGTACCTTCAACGGCAGACGCATCTGCGCCGATGGTGGCGATACCAACACCGTGCCCGCTATCCTGCCCGACAATAACAATACCGACGACGACAACAGCAACAACAGCAACAGCAGCAACAACAACAGTAATAACACCAACAATAACAACAACACCGTCAGTAGCACGACGAACACCACGACCATCACCAACAGCACCAGTAATACCATCACCAACAACACCGGTAGTAACAACAGCGCTACGACTAACAACACTGGCCGGGGTCAGGGGCAGGGCGGTGGTGAGGGAGAAGGGCAAGGAGAAGGTGAGGGTGAGGAGCGTTCCGCCAGTGGCGGTGGCTGTGATGAGACCCTGAGCTGCCAGGGCGATCCGATTGCCTGTCTGGCCCTGCAACAGCAGAAACAGCAGGCCTGTCTGGCTGAGAGCCAGCAGGACTTCATGGAGCAATTCTACGGGGATGAGGCCAATCAGGCCTACGATGTTGAGGACGGCCTGTCCGGTTGGATGGGAGAGATGGCTGAAGAGTACGGCGGCTTTGCCGATCTGGAAGAGGGCGGGGCGCTCGACCATCTCGTCGATTTAACCGACCTCATCAGCATGGACAAGACCATCCCGGCCACCTGCATGGCGGACTATACCTTCAGCTGGCGCAACCACACCTATACCGTGCCCTTTTCCAGGTGGTGCCCCCTGTTCCAGTTCATCGGCTCGCTGGTCATCATCACCACCGCCCTGATCAGTTTCAAGGTCATCATCGGAGCGTTTTAATGCCAGTACCCTTTGCCGTTGCTTCGCTCTCATCCCTGCTGTTTGGGGCCACGGCCGCCTCTTTCCTCGGCGTAGTCATTCCGGCCATTGTCTGGCTCATCATCCGCGCCCTGGGCGTGGGCGCCGTCACCTATGTGGGTCTGGACGTAATCCAGGGCCAGGTGGAGCAGTTGATCCTGGGCTCCTTATCTGAGATCCAGGGGCAGTATGCCCTGGTCTATCAGGCCTTTGGCCTGATGAACATCGACATCTTCATCAACGGCATTCTCTCCGCCTTCGCCGTTCGCCTTTCGATCAAGTTCTTCTGCCGTACCACTGGCGGCAAGATGCGCCAGTTAAGCCTGTTCAATAACCCATGCTGACCTTACTCACCGGCAAGCCCGGCAACGGCAAGGGCGTCTACCTGCTGGACAGACTGCTGAAGGAGAAGGCGCTGCAAAACCGCCGCATCTTTGTCTGGGGCATGGAACTCACCGCCCAATGCCCCTATCACATTGAACCACTGGCCGAGCCGGCGCACTGGTATCAACTGCCCGATGGCGCCGTGATTGTCATCGATGAATGTCAGAAGGTCTTCCCGCCCAGGGCGGCCACCTCCAGACCACCGCAACACGCCGCCGCCTTCGCCGAGCATCGACACCGCGGCCATGACGTCATCCTCATCACCCAGGACCCCAAAGACATCGACGCCTATGTCAGACGCAAGGTGGGCCGCCACATCCACCTAAAGCGCTCACCGACTAACGGCGAACGGGCCACGGTGAGAACCCTGATGAATGACGTCATGGACATAGACGGGCGCGGCTGGAAGGGGGCGGACAAGTTCGAGTATGTATTTAACAAGTCCGTCTATCCCTGGTATCACTCCGCCGATATGCACACCCACCGGCGCCGCTTCCCGCGCAAACTCACCTACGCCATCTGCCTGCTGGGTTTTGTGGCCATGGGTTACAGTTACATCTCTTACGCCGTCTATCAAAAGACCCAGGATGACGGCGCCCTGGCGGGAGTGGCGAGCGAGGCGAAGCATGAGCCCGCCGCCACTCCGTCAGGGGCGCCCCCAAGCCCGAATACTCAGACAACAACTGAGACAGGCAAGGACGTATTAACCACGGAGGCCTGGCTCGCACAGTTTACCCCGCGAGTAGAAGGGCTGCCCTGGTCTGCCCCTATTTATGATGATTTAACCCGTGAAGTTCGGGAATACCCCATTCCCAGCTGCGTGGTCTCAGAGAAGTACAAGGACAAGTGTTTATGCTTCTCACAGCAAGGCACTCGTATGGACGTTGATATCGAGTTATGTCGTCACATCGCCTATAACGGCCTGTTTAATCCCTACCAGTCCAGCAACAGCTCGATGAAACGCTCTTATCCCGCTATTCGGAGAACCCGCTTATGAGCGCTACCGTACTCACTTGTCCCGCCCCGCACCGGATTGGCTTTCGCCCGGACATCCCCGGTGCGGTCTCTTCCAAACGGCTCAATCATTATGCCTGTCTTGATCCCGTCACCGGCTTTGATCGGGCCTGGCAGGTGCAGTCGGCGGAGGCCGGGCAAGCTGTCCGTGAGACGATGACCCTGGAAGATGTGCAGCTCATCATGCCCGCTATCCTGATGGCCCTGGTGGTGGCCACTGGTTATCGCTGGCTCATTAACATGATTAGAAACCGATAAGGCAGATACAAAGATTAACCAGGTTATGCCGGCTCACCTGGTAATCCTGTTTGAAGCAGTTGGCTTTACCTGATGGAGGATACAGATATGAAAGCATTTGCTTTGGTCGTGATGACCCTGTTCATTCCTTCCCTGGCCTTAGCCGGCCCGGCCTCTGCCGCCATTACCACGGAGATCGCCACCTGGTACTCTACCACTGGCTTCATCACCCTGGTGGGCTCGGTGTTAGCCCTGGCGGCAATCTTTGCCGTCGGCTACAAGTGGCTGAAGGGGATGATATTCAGCTAGGGATAGCGGATGTTCACGCCTTTGGACGTCATCATTATCACCTTTATGCTGGTGTGCGTGATCTTGTTCTGGCCTTCTTAGCCGAAGGCGAAGGTGTGAACGGGGAGGGGCTGCCATGCAGCCCCTTTTTTATGGTGGGTGTGTGGCGCGGGCCTGTGCACCTGGCTTTTTATTGCCGAGCTACATGGTTTGATAACGGCGCCGCCCGTCAACATCAGTATTGAGGAGCACACAGAGGATATCGGCCTTCCGGCAATCGCCTATGTCTTTCAAGCTTATGGGTGGCGATGCTACCGCTTCGCCCTGGCGAGGAACAACCCCGCGGGCGTGCGCTCACGCCTCACCCGGACACATCACGCCGGACATCGACAGCACGATACGACCCTATCAGGGGATACCCCTTGCTATAGCCTGCCCCGGAATAACGCCTATATCGAAGCCTGAGGCGGTCACATCCTTTAGCTGAGGCCTTTGACTTGCCCCGCGGTCGGGGACCGGCCTTACCGGGATCGCCGTCAGCCACCAGGGCGCTTATCCACATATCCACGGGTTGATGGTGAGTAGTCGGGCGGCGTCACTCACCCGACCGGTGGGTATGTGGGTAAGCGAACCTGTCCTCGCAGGCCGGACACACCGGATATGTCCTGTCTGTCTGTCGAGAAACAAACAATGAGATAAACCATCTTGCCGGGGCAATCCCCAATGTCGCCCTGAATGAGATTACCCTGACCCCGTCATGGCGCATAATGTTCGCCTTATGTTCACGCCCAGGGTGTAGGACAATGGCCAAGGCCGAAGCCCTGGGCGCCCGATGCCCGCCGCACCCCTGCCTGATAACCTGCAGCGGCGGGCATTGAACATAGGGCATATTATGCGGGCTTGACAGCGAAGCTGTCACAGCCAGGAAGTGAGGCTTACAGATGAGAATTATTCTCAATTATAGGGGGAAAAGATAGTTGGGTGTTCTATGACACCCAACTATTGGTGCATGATCGTGCACTTTTTTGATGCAGCTACGGTCAGGATGACTATTACGCATATAATTTTGCCACGGCCACAATGGCCAAAGTGGCGCCTGAACCCACCACCAGAGGGTAGAGTGTCGTTTCCTTCATCATCTTGTTAATTCTCACTCGAATTTCTTCGATTTCTATTTTAATTTTCTCAATTTCCAGTGCTTCTTTGGTTGCGCTCATCTCGTTCTCCTTTTTTGCTGATTATAGGTCGATATGCAGATTGCCGTCTTTGATTTCGACGTGATTCAGGTATTTATCTAATAAGAAGCCTATTATTTCGCTTTCTTTGACGAAGTCGCCCCTTTTCACTGATAGTTCCAGTGCTTTTTGTTTGAGCTCTGAAGTCCTCTTTTTTGACAGGCCGTAAGTCTTTGGTTTCATACCTTCACTATATTTTAAATTTTAGTGTTTTTGGCTTTTCATTTTTCAATATGTGTATTTTCAAATTATTTTTAATTTTGAAAAAAGATTTTTCAAAAATTGTTCTACGACTGGCTCAAGGTGTACCAGGACTTTGATGAGGCGCTCCCCCTCATTGGGGATAGGGCCTGTATTCATATCGACACGGAGACGGGCGAGCAACTGAAAGTGAGCCAACCGAAGATACAGCACGAGGGCAGCTACTCCACCACCTTATCGATAGCTATCTCAGACAATCGCTTAACGGTCACTGGCAACCCTTCCCGCATCAACCGCCTGGATAATCTGTTTGGTTATACCCGCCTGTTTGATTGCCTGGCCGTCTACAACACCATCCTCAGGGACTACGACCTACCCCCCTTCACCCCCTGTACCCGCACCTATCACCGCCAGAGTGAAGACGGCAAGCGGGTACAGACCTACAGTGACGGCGCCCACATCACTGAGCTGCACATCACCACCAACCAGGCGGTCGGGCAGGGCAATGAAGATGACTATCTCAAGGCCCTGGCCACCCAGCCCTACCGCTACGCCATCCCCCGGCTCTTAACCAACGGCAAGACCGTCGACTGGCTGCCGAAGTCCGGCAGCAAACCGCTACGCATCTATCCCAGCGTCTATAACAAGGCCCATGAGATGGGGCTGCACCTGCTGCCGAGGCTAAAGAAGCGGGAAGGGCGGGGGAGTGCGACCTACCAGTACGCCGACCAGGTGAAAGACTACTGCCAGCGCCAGGGCGTCATCCGTTATGAACTGAAACTCAAAAGCCAATTCCTGCGAGAGCAGCGCTGCCGTTACTACGGCCTGTTTAACGAGCGAGAGCTTAACCCCTACATCAACCACTTCCTTAACATTGACCAACGACTGCAGGTTAGCGCCATGAACATAGAAACCATTAACCAGACCCTGCTGCGAGAGCAGATCGTCAGCAGCACCCATGCGGCCAACACCACCGCCAGCTATGCGATTAGATGGCTACACGGTGAGAGATTCGATTTCAACAAAAAACAACCACAGGTTCACCGCGCCCGCTTGCGGAAGATTGGCATTGACATCGCCCAGGTCTGTGACGTGAGCGCCTTCTCACCGGTGCGGGTAACGGCGGTCAGGGAGATCACCCGTAAGCCCCTGGCGATCCCCACCTGGTACCGACGGCCGGAGCAGATGCACCTGAGGCTGGCGGCATGAGCGCCGGACGCCTGCGGATTCAGATCAGCCGTGACGATTGGCGCTGGCTCAACGCAGACTGCGCGCTCTGCTTTGGAGAGGGCTATGTCTATGAAGAGGGCATCGACCTTATCGCCCCTATCCACCACCAACCCCTTTGCCCGCCCTGCTTTCACCTGCTGAAAGACACCCTCGAGCGTCTGACCTCGGCGCTGGTACACCAGGGGAATGAGCCAGATCAATTACCGCTAATTAAACACCATTGAGAGGAGATGAAACCATGCAAGTGATCGTCAAAGTCATTCACGTTGAGGAGATGATGATTAAAAACAAACAGGTGGCCGGGGTGGTCATGATGGCCGGCAGTGAACCGGTCAATGCCATTCTCTGGAACAACGAGTATGTGAAGGGCACCCACAAGCAGGCCGAGCGCATGAAGGGGGAGCTGGTGGTCACCGATCTGAACGTGGAACTCTTCAACGACAGGTTGCGTTACGGGTTTGGCTATAGCCCCACGTTTATCCCACTGGCGAACTACGCCCGCCAACACGCGCCCCAGGCAAGATCACAGAAACCCGAGGGCAAGGCTGCCTGAGGGGGCTGAATGAACACCCCATGCGCCTGCATAGAAGCCCTGAAGACCATGCCCGCCCCATCCCTACCCCCTGGTACGCAGTACCAGGGGGTAGGGAGTGATGCGCCATTGCCAACCCGGAGAGATGACCATGATTGACCCCGATGAGTATGACGGTTATGCCGAGCTCGAGTACGAGGATGACGGTTATGCCGATACTGACTGCATCAACGCCTACTCCACCGAGAGTGAACAAGGCGATGATGACAATGATGATGACGCCGACGACGTCCTTGATGACCCTTACAGCATTTACAACCCGAACCTCAGCCTTGAGCATCTGGCCGCGGGGGGTTTCATTGACGATCCGTGCGACTGGTATTTTGACGCCGACGCCGGCAGATGGCGTGAGCGTGACGGCGATAGCGCCGAAGATGCAGAAGACGCCGGCATCGTATTTAACGAGGAGAAACGCATCTTTGAAGAGCACCATGAAGATGCCGAACGCGCCAGACATGAGGGCGTAGACAGTTACGCCTCATTCGAGATAAGCCGGGGCTCCGATGCCGGTGGCGTCGCCCGTGAGGGTGACGGCACGGTGAAGACAGATCCCATAGCCGATGTGGATGATGAGATTATCTGGCTCTAGCATTCCTGTCTTCCTTGCGCTCTCACTGCTCAGCTTCCCGGCGACGGCGGACGACTGGTTCTGTGTAGGCGCTCGTGACCATGCCGCCGGCCGTCACGCTATCGCTGATAGCTGCTACCGCGCCTGCTCCTCGTTACTGGGTCAGTCCCACTCCTGCTCCCAGCATTCCCCTGTCGCCGGCGCCTGTTACATAGTCGGGGCTTCCTCTTATTTCTGGCCACAGTGTCTGCGCCTGCCCGAGGGGGTGATGGTGAGCGACAGCGCCGATATGGCGGCGCCGGTGTTGGACTTGACCAATGTGGAGAGCTATCTGACCGAGTCCGTCTGGTTGTCGCTGGCCTGCGGTGTGGTCATCGCCTTTGCCTTTGGTTTTAAGACCGGGATCACCCGCTGATGGACGCCACCTACTACACCCAGGCCCTGGCCTACCTGCTCGGCGCCTGGCTGTCCGGTTACCTGGCCGGCCTTCTCATCTGGGCGGTCAAACGATTTCTTGAGCAACTTTAAGAGACGGTGGAACAGCGCACCGCCAAAACTCGCTGCAGTGTTAGGAGGACTTAACATGAAGAGCTATCTTTGCAAGCTGTTTTCGGCGTTTGGTCTTGCGCTGTTGGCAAGCGGCGCCCAGGCGGCGTCCCTGGTGGACTTCAGTGCCACGGGGATGACCACGGCGGCGACCAACATCACCGATACCGCATCGGCGGCGGCGGCCTTTGTGCTGCCGATCATCATCGGTGTGGTCGCCCTGCTGGTGGGCATTCGCCTGTTCAAGCGCTTCACCCAAAGCATCTAGTCGATGCGACCGGCCACCGTCATTATGCTCATGGTGATCCTGTGGCCGGTTCCCTCACCTCTTCATGCCCAGTCCCCGGCAACGACCAGTTGCGCCTCTGGTAGCGTTTCCTCTTCTGGCTATTATCACGTTGGTCCCTCGCTTCATGACCTGCCTATTGTTCTCGCCTGTGACGCCCCCAACAGGAGTACCCCTGGTTGCGAAGTGATTTTTGAGGGTGACGGGCCTTATCATGTTAAGGATGAGGGCTTTGATCAGTATTATTATCGGGGCCGATATTCTCGTACTGGCCTAGTCTGCTCGCTTTCCCCTTTTAGCGGATTTCCATCTCTTCCTTCTTCATCATCTGATCTGCCGGCTAATACGTGTCCCGATGGTGAGCATGTTGGTCTTATTAACAATCGTCCTTACTGCTTTACTTCTCCCTGCCCACGTGGTCATAGACGCAGTGGTTCTGACTGTGTTCCTTTATGTAAGTACCCTGCCGGCTATGTTTTCTCTATTTCTAATCTCGCTCTTGGCGGAGTGCAGCCTGATACTTTTTGTTATCTAAATTGCAATACAAATCGTTCCCCCGCCGATGATCCCTCTCCTTATATCAGCGCATACCGGTCCACAGGCGTTGCCTGTTATGAGGAGCAGGTGTTGGCCGAGCAAAGGGCCCTGCGTCAGGAACAGGAAATTCGTGCCAAAGAAGTCAATCGTCCTTTTTCCCGGCGTAGCTTCGCCCCTATTTTCGGCGGCGGCACATCCGGTGGTAGTGCCGGTGGCGGTGGCGGCACATCCGGGGGTAGTGCCGGTGGCGGTAGCGCCAATACCAGCACTGACCAGGGCGCAGACCAGGGTGGTGAGCAAGGACAAGGTCAAGGGCAAGGACAGGATAGCGCAGGTGAGCGTGCAGGGCAGGGGGCTCGTGAAGGGGAAGAGCTAGCTAACGAAAGCGACCGGGGTGAAGGCGAGGATGGGGATGAAGGTGAAGACGTCCCGGTTCCCGAGACGCCCGGGGAGTTTGAGCTGACGGATCTGACCCTGCCCACGGTCGAGGATATCGCCGAGGGCGTTACCGGGGGGATCAATACCGCACCGGTATCCTCGGCCTTCAAGCGCTTTACCGACGCCATCACCTCGGCCCTCTGGGTCTCGCCCTCATCGAACACCTGCCCGTTGCTCGGTCACAGTTTTTTGGGTTTCGCCCCGGCGGATAACTGGGCGACTGTCTGTGGCTGGCTGGACTTCTTCCGCCGTCTGCTGGACTTCTTCCTCGGGGTGATCACCCTGATCGTCTGTTTCTCCATCGTCTCAAGGCTCAAGCTCTCGCCGTAGATGATAAATCGACGCCAACAACGGGGGGTCGTCCAGTTGCCGTTTCTGGCGGCCATCATCTCGGCGCTCAGCGCCATCGGCGTCTGGCTCTCCGGCGCCTGGACGGCGGCGGTCTCCGCCCTCGTTACCTACACCACACTGCGCTATGGGGTGATGGCCATCATCGCCCTGGCCTGGCTGGCCTCGTTCGTGGCCCTGCTGCTAACCATCCATAGCCTGCTGCCCACCCAGTCCCTCAGCAGCGCCCAGTCCAGTATGCAGTCCCACGACCTGTTCGGCAGCTACTTCCTGCCCTGGTTCGCCTATTTGAAACCGGCCGGTCTGTCCACTTATCTTTCCTCCATCCTCGCCACCTGGGTCGCCGCCAGGGTGTGGCAGACCTGGTGGGTGGTGCTCGACATCAAGCGGAGTTAGGCGTATGCAACACGGGGTCTTCTTCATCACCGGCAAGCTCGGCGCCGGCAAGGGCCTGGTCTCGGTCTCGCACATGGTCGAGCAATACATCCGCCGTAACCGACCGGTGGCCACCAACTTCGATTTGTACTTCGAGCACTACCCCAACCCGCAGCGCCGTGAGCTCAGCGTCATCCGTCTGCCCGATAAACCCAACGCCGCCCACTTGCAGGCCCTGGGCAGGGCCTACTCGGGCGGTTATGATGAGGATAACAACGGTCTCATCCTGCTGGATGAATGTGCGAGCTGGTTTAACTCTCGGCAGTGGCGGGACAAGGGTCGGCAGGCGTTGATTGAATGGCTCATCCATGCCCGCAAGCTGGGCTGGGATCTGTACTTCAACGTACAGTCCTTCGATGTGGTGGACGCCCAGGCACGCCAGCTCATCGGCGAGCATGTGGTGAACTGCTACGCCGGCAAGAAGCTGCCGCTGCTGCGTCTGCTACCCTTCAAGGTACACATCGGCGCCGTCTACTACATGATGGACGGCGGCAAACAGAAGGTGGCCACCTGGATGTATAACGCCAGCCGTTACTATAACTTCTACGACACCCGCCAGGTATTCAGTCCACACTATGAGCACGGGATCTACAGTTACTTATCGCCCTGGCATCTGCGGGGTCGCTATGAGGCACGCAAAGACCTCAGGTACTATTGCCGGCTGGCCGGTCAGTTTTATCTCTGCCTGTGCCTGTACATCGCCTCGAAGATAAAGAAAGAGCCGATGCCGGCACTGGCGAGAAAGTGGGGGCTCTACAAGTGCTAACCCGCAAAGGCTACAACATATCAGGGGATGTCTTACTATGGCCTGCTCTGGAATAATGGCCATATCGACGCCTGAGGCGGTGGATTTCCTCAGCTGAGGATCAGCAGTGTGTTCTGTATGTCTGTTGAGAAACAAACAATGAAGCAAATCATCTTTACATGGGCAAGTCTCCGCGACCGGCCGCACCGGGATCGCCGTCAGCCAGGCATGGGGCATGGGCTCATTTGCCGCCACAGGGATGTGGCGGTGGAACCCTTCAGGGAAGAACAAGCCGGCCTGTGAGATTGAATGGAACGACATCGCCGAACCGGCGAGACGGAGCGTAGCGACACGCATCTCAAAGAGAAACCCGTAAGGTCTGGCGAAGCCCATCCTATCAATCCCTCTCCTCCCCTGCCATCATTCCTCCTCATCCATCCTGGCAAACCGAGGCGAACCCCATGCTCTGCATCGAGGTTAGATCAGATGGCCGTACGTCACGAGCGAGGTGCCCCGAGCGGGGTTTATCGAAAGGGCAGGGTGAGGGCTCTGCCGGTGCTGCCTCTCAAGAGCCACAAAAAAGCCCGGATGAACCGGGCTTGCTTGTTTTTTGTTGACAGGTTTACAGGAAGATTTTCACCACCGCCACGATCGCCAGGGTCACCGTTGCACCAACGATAGCGGGGTAGTATTTATTCTCCCTGATTAATTTTTCAGTCTCGGCCTGCAACTTCGTTGAGTTAGAAATCAGGTTGCCTATTTCCGCCTGTATCTTCTCATGCCTCAGGTTTTCATCAATGTTTGCACTCATGTTGTTATCCTCCTTATCTGGAACAGTATGTTGTTTTTCACAGTCATTCAATGGCGCAAGCATTTCTCGCCATTGAATGATATAGCCAACCCCTTAGCAAAATGAGGTGCGCTGTCCAGGTGTTAAATCGTGGGGGCCCCCAGCTATTTTTTTACCCACAGATAACAATCAAAAAAATCGATGGGGTTCCGATTTAATACCTTGACAGCATAGCGCCGAATGTCGCTATAAGACAAACTACATCGACAGCACGATACGACCCTATCAGGGGATACCCCTTGCTATAGCCTGCCCCGGAATAACGCCTATATCGAAGCCTGAGGCGGTCACATCCTTTAGCTGAGGCCTTTGACTTGCCCCGCGGTCGGGGACCGGCCTTACCGGGATCGCCGTCAGCCACCAGGGCGCTTATCCACATATCCACGGGTTGATGGTGAGTAGTCGGGCGGCGTCACTCACCCGACCGGTGGGTATGTGGGTAAGCGAACCTGTCCTCGCAGGCCGGACACACCGGATATGTCCTGTCTGTCTGTCGAGAAACAAACAATGAGATAAACCATCTTGCCGGGGCAATCCCCAATGTCGCCCTGAATGAGATTACCCTGACCCCGTCATGGCGCATAATGTTTATTATGTTAAATAATATATGAAAACGAGGTTTCAAGTGCGTAGTTAAAAGCCTGCAGGATATCCCCTTGCTGATAAAAGCCGCAACAACAATTCAGGTAATACCGCTCTCTCTGCCTGGCTTGCCCTTTTTTCCTGCTTGGTGGTGGTCCACAGCTCAGCGTGCCAGACTGGATACGGGCAAGGGGCTTGGTTGGCGCTCACCATGGTTGCCGACAGAACAGGTCTGGAGCAGACATTTCACGTCGCTACCATCTGAATAATGATTATAAATCATTTGCTTATAGACTTTATCAAAATTTTTTCAAACTTGATACCTGGCGTTTGAAGACAGGGTTGTCGATGCCGCCGCCAGCAAAGAGGTAGCGCGCCATCGGGTCTTTCGCTGATTTATCCAGTCGGCGTATTTCTCTCCGCAGTGCCTGATCGGCAAATGTCGCCCGCTATCTTTGTCTGAGCCGCTCCAGACAGGATTTGATGAGGAAGATATCTTTAACCTCATCGGGTTTTTCGGGGTTTGTGAATAATTCCCAGTAAAAGGCCTCGTCCCGCGGGCGTAACCGCTACATTTCTCGCATCAATTTGAAGAATTTAGGCTAGTTTTCCGTTGCTATCTGAAAATCCAGGATCACCATCACCGGTCGCTATCCGATTGCATACTATCGGCATAGTCCGGTAACAGCCACTGGCTGACGACGGTTTGGGAGACGTATTGATCTCCTGAGATTCGCACCCACCGGGTCAGCATCAGGCTAACGATGATCCCGGCGACGACGACGATGTGAAATGCCTGCGCCAGACCGACTCTGTCGGCAAGCTCTTCTGTCGGCAACCTCCCACCAAACTGCGCTGCCAATGGCAATGCTACCGAAAAAAGCCAGCATGGTGAGCGCCAGGCCCCTTGCCCATACCCAGTCCGGCACGCTTTGGCGCCTAAAACGGGCAACAAGGCGAAGACAATACCAGCAAACAAGGTGATGCAGCTCCCTTTGATCAACACATTTCTGAGTGCGGGCTAACGTAACCCGGCTCTCATACCCTCCACAAAGCGCTCAACGGGCGGTGAACCAGGCTCCCCGTCCGCCGGAATACCCTCCCACTGCCAGAGAACCACTAAAAGACCCAGAAATGACAGAAAATTCAGCAAAAACACCGCCCCGGGGCCAAACTCAGTGATGATGAGTCCCGCCAGTATCGGCCCCACCGCCTTGGAGGCGTTCATGCTCATGGCATTGAGTGTGATCGCGCTGTGCAAATCGTCTTTTCCCACAAACGCCAGTATGGACGCCGCCCAGAGCGGTCGCATCATGGCGATTCCCACCCCCAGCAGGAATGTCAGGGCGTTCAACATCCACGGCGTCATCATATTCAGCCGGGGGAAAAAGCTGGTCAACAGGACGGCCATGGCCATGATGGTCAGAGTAGTCAGGAGATAAAGACGCCGATTGACGATATCGGCCAGGGTTCCAGCCGGTATGGCCGGTAGAAAAAACGGCAGGGTCGCCGCTGACTGGATAAGCGCTATCTGAAAGGATGAGCCCGTCATGGTCGGCATCATCCAGCCGGCTCCCATGTCCTGCATCCATGTCCCGATATTCGACACCAGCATGGCCAGCCAGATATAGCGGAAAAAGGGCATCTGTAGCGGGCGCCAGATCGGGGAGGCGAGCCCCGCCCTTTTTGCGATCGATTTTGTACCGGGCTCGGGTTGTGGCACAGGCCACCTATCATAAGCTATTCGGCTACACCCACCTTAAAAAAATCTATCGGCTTCTGGGGTAATCGTGAATCTCCCCGGCTTCTTTATAGCCACTATCAGCCATCTATGACTGTCGGTCATCGCAGGCCTGTTGGGTTAGCTTAATGTTGCCCGAGGCCGAGATAGTTGCCCCGCAACTGCCGTGATACGCCACCTTAGCTCTGCTCCATGACTTGAAGATCTGCGCCTGGTACAGGCAAATCGCCCCCATTCATGCATTTCATTTTATTAAACTAATGAAAAACAAAAATATATAAGATATTTTTAATTTTTTACTTTAAATATATTAAAATAGGTATATAATTTAAATAACTGAATTATATAGATAAACATAAATTCACTCCTATGGAGAAAACAAAATGTATGAAACAGAGAAAATACTCTTAATTTTCAAATTATTAGGAATACTTTTTACAGTATATTCTTTTCATAAAGTGATGGCCCTGGCCATACAGATCAGCTAGTTCTCCCCTGCCCTGTCCCGAGAGTAAAGATAAGCCACAGAGCTGACAAAGCAGTCGAAAGACCCCCCTACCCTCTTGCATACGCCAATGCCTGTGGGGAAGAAGGAGGGTTTCAAGGGCGATGTGCTGATAACGCCTCAGGCATAAGCGGGCTGTGATACATTGTCTTTAAGATCTATCATGACAGCTATGCGAGTCGTCTCCCTTACCTGCTCAAATACGGAAATCGTATCCGCCCTCGGTTGCTCCAACAGGCTGGTGGGTGTGGATGATCATTCTGACTACCCGGAGGAGGTGGTGAAGGCATTGCCCAGAGTCGGCCCGGATCTCGATATTGATATCGAGAAAGTCACTGCCCTCAAGCCCGATCTGGTGCTGGCTTCCCTGACCGTCCCGGGCCACGAAAAAGTCATCGCAAATCTTAAGCAGGCAGGGTTGCATTACCTCGCCCCCGCCCCTGTCTGCATTGACGATATCTATAGCGATATTGGCCTGATTGCCGATGCGCTGGGTGTGGCAAACAAGGGGAATGAGGTCATTGATGCGATGCGATCAACCCTGCGCCCATCAGCGCATAAAACAAACCACGCTGTTCTTGTCCAGTGGTGGCCGAAACCGGTGATTGCCCCGGGTAAGTACAGTTGGGTTGACGGGCTGCTGTCAAAGGCGGGTCTTACGAATCCGCTTTTTGATGAAGAAGTGAAAAGTATGCCGCTGACGGATGAGCAGGTCGCCTCATTGAACCCGGACGCCATCGTACTCTCATGGTGCGGCGTCAAACCAGAGAAATATCGCCCCGACGTGCTCTATCGCAATGAGCATTTCAAGAGCATGGATGCGATTATGAACAGGCGCATTTTTTGTGTACCCGAGGCGTATCTAGGTCGCCCTTCGCCACGGATTGTAGAGGGTTACCGCGCTTTTTGTGCGATTGCACAGAGAATAAAGGCGTAATTGCGGCGAGTAGTTTTGAGCCTTCGTGGGCTTTATTTTAAGAGAACGCCGACATCCGCCCATGTTCGCCTGGCTACATGTTCCTTCGATACTGCCCGCCCACTTCAAAAAACGCATCGGTGAGCTGCCCCAGGGAGCAATATCGTGCGGCCTGCATTAATTCTGCAAAGACATTCTCATTATGGATCACCGCCTGGCGGACCCGGTGCAACGCCCCATCTGATTGTTCCATATTTTTATCTTGAAACTCTCGCAACCGTTTGATCTGGCTCTGTTTCTCCTCATCGGTTGAACGGGCCAGCGTCACATCGAATGTGTCATCTTCATCTTCATTGAGGAATGTGTTCACGCCAATGATGGGATAACTGCCATCGTGTTTTTTATGCTCATACAGCAATGACTCATCCTGTATCTTGCCCCGCTGATAGCCGGTTTCCATCGCCCCCAGCACACCGCCTCGCTCGGCGATGCGCTCAAACTCCTGTAGCACCGCCTCTTCCACCAAGTCGGTCAGCTCTTCAATAATGAATGAGCCCTGGTTTGGATTTTCATTTCTCGCCAATCCCCATTCCTTGTTGATCACAAGCTGGATGGCCAGCGCCCGCCGCACTGACTCCTCAGTCGGTGTTGTGATCGCCTCATCAAAGGCATTGGTATGAAGACTATTACAGTTATCATAGATGGCGATCAGGGCCTGCAATGTGGTGCGGATGTCATTGAACGCCATTTCCTGTGCATGCAGTGAGCGGCCTGACGTCTGTATATGGTATTTCAGTCGCTGGCTACGCTCGTTCGCCCCATATCTATCGCGCATCGTCACCGCCCAGATCCGTCTCGCCACCCTGCCCAGCACGGAATACTCCGGGTCCATGCCGTTGGAGAAGAAGAACGACAGGTTGGGTGCAAAATCATCAATGTGCATCCCCCTTGCGAGATAGGCTTCCACAAAGGTAAAACCATTGGCCAGGGTGAAGGCCAGTTGGGAGATGGGGTTGGCGCCGGCCTCTGCAATGTGATAACCGGAAATGGAAACGGAATAAAAATTACGCACCCGGTGATCGATAAAATACTGCTGAATATCACCCATCATCCTGAGGCTAAACTCCGTTGAGAAGATGCAGGTGTTCTGTCCCTGATCTTCCTTCAGGATGTCGGCCTGCACTGTCCCTCGCACGTTCTCCAGGGCATGGGCGGTGATGGTGGCATGTTCATTATCATCAGGCGCTCTGCCGCTCTCCTGCGTGAACTTCTCTACCTGCTGATCGATCGCGGTATTTAGGAAATAAGCCAGGATAGTGGGCGCCGGCCCGTTGATGGTCATGGACACGGACGTGTTCGGATCACAGAGATCAAACCCGGCAAAAAGCACCTTCATGTCATCCAGGGTGGCGATGGAGACCCCTGAGTTGCCAATTTTCCCGTAGATATCCGGTCGCTCATTCGGATCAAACCCATACAGCGTGACGGAGTCGAATGCCGTTGATAAGCGTTTTGCCTTCGAATGCGCTGATAATGCCTTAAAACGGCGATTCGTTCTGCCAGGGCCCCCCTCGCCGGCAAACATCCGTGTGGGCGCTTCCTCTTGCCGTTTGAATGGAAATACCCCGGCGGTGTAGGGAAAGTAGCCAGGCAGGTTCTCGTATTTCAACCATTTTAATAATTCCCCGTGATCTTCGTATTTCGGCAGGCTCACCCTGGGTATTCGCATGCCGGATAGTGTTGTTGTGATCAGGCTGGTTTTGATCTCCCTGCCGCTGGCCGCGCTAACAAACTCATCCTCGCTGTAGCGTGCTTTCAGTGCAGGCCAGCTCTCCAGCAGTTGTTTATTTGCGGATGTTAGCTGTGCGGTTTTTTGCTCAATGAGCCTGGACAGCGCCTCGGTGGGAGCCCCGCAACCAGCCAGCATAGCGGCGCTGGCCTGTAGTTGTTGTTTTTCCCTGGCAATGGCCACCTGCTCCAGGGTGTCGTGATGATAGCCCCTGACGGTATCGGCAATATCGGCGAGATAGCGTTGTCGCTGCGGGGGCACGATGATGGTGCGTTCGGTGGATTGCCTGATGGCAACAATCGGTAGCGCACTGTCATACTCCCGCAAGCCTTGTTCTCTTAATGGCGGTAGAAGACCCTGATAAAGCGCAGTGGTCCCATCGTCTTTGAATTTTGATGCGATGGTGCCATAGACCGGCATCATCTCTGGTTGTGCGGAGAATGCCTGGCGATTGCGTTGCACCTGTTTGGCCACGTCTCGCATGGCGTCTTCGCCGCCTCTGCGATCGAATTTATTGATCGCCACCACATCAGCGAAATCCAGCATGTCAATTTTTTCAAGCTGACTGGCTGCGCCAAACTCCGGGGTCATGACGTATAATGAGGTATCCACAAAGGGGACGACGCCCGCATCACCCTGCCCTATCCCCGGGGTTTCAACCATAATCAGATCGAAGCCGGATACTTTTACAGCATTGATGACGTCAGGCAGGTAGCCCGGCACTTCCGCCATGGCCGTGCGTGTTGCCATGGAGCGCATGAAAATATTCTCATGGTAGATGGCATTCATGCGGATCCGATCGCCCAGCAATGCACCGCCGGTTTTCCTTCGGGTCGGATCAATCGCCAGTATGGCGATGCGTAGTTCATCTTGGCTGTCCAGCCGAAAACGACGGATGAGCTCATCCGTCAGGGATGATTTTCCGGCCCCGCCTGTTCCGGTGATCCCCAGTACCGGTGTGCTGTGACCACGGGCCTTTGCCTCTTTGGCTAATTGTGATGTGTGTTTATCTTCGAGTTTTTCATTTTCGATGGCGCTAATGACTCGGGCCAGAACCGACCGCTCACCCTGGTTGAGCGTTTTCAGGCTCGCCGCTGTCATAGCGCCGGGGTCAGAACGGCATGCCTGCATCATCATATCGATCATGCCGTGCAGTCCTAGCTGCTGCCCATCCTGGGGAGAGAAAAGCCGTTGCACGCCGTATTCGTGCAATGCGTCAATTTCATCGGGGACGATGACGCCGCCGCCACCGCCGAATACCTTGATATGCCCTGCCCCCCGTTGCCGTAGCCTGTCGATCAGGTATTTGAAGTACTCAACATGCCCCCCCTGATAGGAACTCACTGCAATCCCCTGCACGTCTTCCTGCAATGCGGATTCGACAATTTCATGGACGGAGCGGTTGTGCGCCAGGTGTATCACCTCGGCGCCGGCCTGTTGCAGGATCCGGCGCATGATATTGATGGAAACATCATGGCCATCAAACAAACTGGCGGCGGTGATAAAGCGCACGCTGGTATCAGCGGCTGTGTCGGCTTGTTGTATTTTTGAGGATGATGTTCTCGCCATTATTTTATTGATGACTGATATTGAATGTTGACTTGTCTTACATTACATTAACGTTTACGTAAACGTCAATATAAAATAGAGAAGAGCGTTAAGGCCATGGACAACACGAGCAATGCGTATAGTAGTCCTGACATATCAGGCTCTTATGAAAGAGAAACCTACACCATCTCGGAGCTGGCGAAGGAGTTTGCGATCACGACGCGGGCGATACGCTTTTATGAGGACGCCGCTCTCATCTCCCCGGCCCGGCGTGGCCGCAATCGCATCTATTCCCTGTGTGACCGCACCCGCTTGAAGCTGATCCTGCGCGGTAAACGTCTTGGCTTCTCGCTGGGTGAGATCCGCGAGATGTTCCAGCTATACGACTCAGAACCGGGCGAGATAGGCCAGTTACATCATGTACTTGGCAAAGTGACTGAAAGAATGTCCATGCTGGAGAAACAACTCGATGACATAGGGCTCACCCTGCAGGAATTACAGGATGTTAAGGCCCAGTGCCAGCGGCGCCTGCAAGCGATGGAGGCGCCGGGGAGCGTTGGATAATACCCCATCTGCTACAGAGAACTTCTTATAAATCAAAGTTTTATAAAGCATAGATGACATGAAAAATAACGAAGTCCCGCCCCCCTCTCCCTGTATTCAGGTCTGTGTCATGGATGAGTTCAGCGGGCTTTGCCGGGGTTGCTACCGCACTTTGGAAGAGATCAGCGCCTGGGGGGCCTTAAACAAGGCGCAGAAAAGCGCAATTCTGGCGGAATTAGATAAACGCACTCACTGAGGGCGAGAATCCTCTCGCCTCCGCCAGAAAACTTCATTAGTCTTGGGGTATATTTTTATCGCTATCCGCTGGGATCACCGCCATGAAAATGCCTGCTATCGATGCCGCCGCCTTGAGAAACAGGGCGACTTTGATCAAGACCCTCAGGAGGATCCTGCCGCAAGCGTGTGTGATCAGCGATGAGGAGGCGCTTAGGGCCTATGAGACGGACGCACTGACCGCATACCGGCAAGCGCCCATGCTGGTTGTGTTGCCCGAGACGACGGCACAGGTCGCTGAGGTCTTAAAATTATGCAGTGCATTGAATGTGAAGGTGGTGCCCAGGGGCGCCGGTACTTCCTTATCAGGCGGCGCACTACCCCTGGCCGATGGCATCGTGCTTGGCCTTGGCAAGTTTAATCAGATCCTCGATATTGATTATGATAATCGCTGTGTCATCGCCCAGTCAGGCGTGAGTAATCTTGCCATTACCCAAGCGGTGAAACACAGGGGGTTTTACTACGCCCCCGATCCATCCAGTCAGATCGTCTGCACCATCGGCGGCAATGTCAGCGAAAACGCCGGTGGCGTGCATTGTCTTAAATACGGTTTGACCACCAACAACATCCTGGGCGTTGAAATGGTGACTATGGATGGCGAGATAGTGCGTATCGGTGGTAAATATCTCGACCCTGCCGGTTATGACTTGCTGGGCATTATCACCGGCTCGGAGGGGTTGCTGGGGGTGATCACGGAAGTCACGGTACGCATCATTCAACAACCGCAAACCGCAAAAGCCCTGTTGCTGGGTTTTCCAGACAATGAATCGGCGGGGGAGTTTGTTGCGAAGGTCATCGGTAGTGGTGTTATCCCGGCCGGGATAGAGATGATGGATGCGCTGGCGATCAAGGCGTCGGAGGATTATTCCCATGCTGGTTATCCCGTTGACTGCCCTGCTCTGGTTATCACCGAACTGGACGGGCCAGAGGCGGAAGTGACCGAGTTGATTGAACGGGTGAGCGATATCGCCAAGGCCTGTCAGGCCCTATCCATCAAAGTGAGTGGATCAGAAGAGGAGCGCATTCGGATCTGGGCCGGCAGAAAAGCGGCCTTCCCCGCCCTGGGTGCTATCACGCCGGATTATTTCTGCATGGACGGCACCATCCCCCGCCATCAGTTATCACATGTGCTCATGCGGATCAGTGATATGTCCCGGCGCTATCAGCTACGGGTGGCCAACGTCTTTCATGCCGGTGATGGTAACTTGCACCCGTTGATCCTGTTTGACGCCAACAGGCCCGATGATCTGGCGAGGGCCGAAGCGTTTGGCGCTGATATTCTGCGCCTGTGTGTGGAGGTGGGCGGCGTATTAACGGGCGAGCATGGTGTTGGCGTTGAGAAACGGGACCTGATGCCTGAGATGTTTAACGAGACCGATCTCAAACAACAGCAGCGGATCAAATGTGTATTTGATCCGGCAGGACGGCTCAATCCCGGCAAGGTGTTTCCCTCGTTGCACCGCTGCGCCGAATTAGGCAAGTTGCACGTACACAAAGGCAACATCCCGTTTCCTGATATCCCCCGTCTCTAGGGTATGGAGCGCTATGCACCTGCATCGGAGCAACAGGCCCGGGCGTTTATCCAGTGGGCTATAGCTGATCATCAATCCATGGCGCTACAGGGGAAAAACTCCAAGCGCCAGTTTGGTCTGGCGATGACAACCGACTGTGCGCTATCAACGGCGGGGCTTAGGGGTATTTTAGAATACCATCCTGAGGAACTCATCATGACCGCCTTGCCCGGCACCCCCATTGAAGAGATAAAAAAAACCCTGGCGGCCCATCACCAGCATCTGGAGTTTGAACCCCTGTCTTTGAACAAACTCTACGGCATGGACGATGAAGGCACCATAGGCGGCGTCTTTATCGGTAACCTGGCCGGGCCAAGGCGCATAAAATCAGGCGCCGCCAGGGATCATATCCTCGGGATCCGGGCGATCAATGGCCGCGGGCAGGTGTTTAAGTCGGGCGGTAAGGTGATCAAAAACGTCAGTGGCTATGACATGAGCAAGTTAATAGCCGGCTCCTGGGGTACGCTATCCCTGCTCACGGAGCTCAGTTTCAAGGTGCTGCCCGCCCCGATCACACAAACCAGTATCGCCCTGTGGGGGCTGTCCGCAGATCAGGGCGTCAAGCTCCTGACAACAGTGCTCTGTGCGCCCTATGAGGCCTCCGGGCTGGCCTTCCTGCCGGAGCAAACCACAGCGGCGCTAAAGCACGATGACATCGCTTTGCTGGATGGCTCGCTTACCCTGATCCGCCTTGAAGGAACGGCGCTGTCCGTCAGGGAACGGGTTAAGGCAATAAAAACAGTGCTGCCCGATGATCATGAAAACAGCCTGTTTGCAAACGATCATTCCCTGGTGCTATGGTCTCTCATTCGAGATATCGCCCCGCTAGGCGATGACAACCGCACCCCTTGCGTATTGAGAATATCCATCCCACCGAACTGTGCCCCGGCCCTGGCGCAATACATCGATGAACTCGGCGGTTGTCTGTGGTATCTGGATGGGGCTGGTAGCTGGCTCTGGGTGGGTGTTTGTGATGTTGCTGCACAGGAGAAGCTCCATGCCATTCGGCGAGAAGTTCAGAAGACAACGGGTAGCGTGATCCTCTATCGCGCCCCTGAGGCTATAAAAAAAGCAGTTGGTATTTATGCCTTTGCTGATCAGAATATCAGAAAACTGAATGAAAGAATCAAACACAGTTTCGATCCCCTGAACCTGTTCAACCCCGATCGTCTATATTCTCTTTAGATCATGCGTACAGAGTTTACAACCCGACAACTGGCGGACCCGGCTATCTTTGAGGCCAACAACACGTTTCGAAAGTGTGTGCATTGTGGTTTTTGTAACGCCACCTGTCCGACTTTTCATCTGCTCGGTGATGAGCTGGACGGCCCCAGGGGGCGCATTTATCTGATGAAAAACATGCTGGAGAAGGAGATCGCCCCGTCTTCGAAGGTGGTCAAACACATCGACAGATGCCTGTCCTGTCTTGCCTGCATGAGCGCCTGCCCGTCCGATGTGGACTATATGCACCTGCTCGACTCAACACGCAGCTATATTGAAGAGAAATACCATCGCCCCCTGGCGGACAGGCTTTTCAGGGCTCTTCTCGCATTCACATTACCCTCTCCAGCCAGGCTTCGGGTTATCCTGTTTTTATCGCACCTGTTAGCGCCGCTTAAACCACTGCTGCCGAGGCGCATACAGGCAGGATTAAACCTGAATGCAAGACCCTGTCGGACAAAGGCAAAACAACCCGTGCGTAATAAAGATAAGGCGGGGAAAGCGGTGGGTTTAATCGCCGGATGTGTGCAACAGGTTATCGGCGAGCAGATCAATTCAGCTACCCGGCAGGTTCTTGAGCGACATGGCTATGAGGTGCATGTGCTATCCGAAGCAGGCTGTTGCGGCGCCATCGAGCATCATCTTGGAAAGAGGCGGCAAGCCCGGCGGCGGTTCAAGGAAAACATAACGCTATGGATACAACAAATCGATGCGCTTAATCTCGGCGCCCTGATCGTCAATGCCTCCGGCTGCGGCACCATGATCAAAGACTACGGCCATATTTTCAAACACGATACAGCCTTAAAAGACAGCGCTGATAAAATCAGCAATCGGGTTGAGGATATAACCGAGTTCCTGTACAGGGAGAAGGTAGCTATCAGCGGCAAGCGGGTGGAGAACATCAGGGTCGCCTATCAAAGTCCCTGCTCCATGCAACACGGGCAGAAAGTAGACGCACAGCCCATCGCCCTGCTCAGAGAAAGCGGGTTTGAGGTCCAGGAGTTACCGGAGAAACACATCTGCTGTGGCTCGGCAGGCACCTATAACCTGTTGCAACCGGACATCGCACACCAGTTAGGGCAAAGAAAAGCCCGGCACATAAAAACACTAAACGCAACCGTGGTGGCCAGCGGCAACCTGGGTTGTATCTTGCAACTCCAGCAATTCATCGACACGCCCATCGTGCACACGGCTGAATTGCTCAACTGGGCAGGCGGGGCGGACAAACCGTTCTGAGGGCGTTGCGATCCATGGCGGTGCTCGGAGCCAGGATTGAACCATGTCGCATCCCCTGAAAGCAAAACAACCCCGCGTCAAATACCGGCTCTTTACCAGCATCTTCATCTTCCTCGACATGCCCTCAGGTATGGCGACATACGCTCAACTCACCTTTCCATTGAATGGGCATGAACATGGCGTAGGATGGCATAGCATGGGCTTGATGTTGCATCGTTAAACCTAAAGCAGGCTATCACCCAGGGCAAAGAGATGGATGAGGACAGTGAAATAAACAGGATTTATGCTAATGTTGGAATATGATATGGGGCAGAGCAGATCTGAAAAACCTGCGAGGCGTCATACTTCTCAGACAAGCGCAGCGACAGGGAGCGCTGTTTGTTGAATAATCAGCAGAGGCGGTCATTTTTATATCGAGACTTAACGCTATGCCAGCAGAGCAGCATTCCATCCCTTTGAGAAAAACGGCCAGAGGCGAGCAGATAGACACCCGCCCGCTCTATGTTGAGGAATGGCTGGACACCCTCCCCTATATCGATTTTCACCGGAGCGCACCCCTTCTGCTTGACGCCACCAGGGCAACCAACGAGCAAAGCATCAAGGCGTCCACCCGTATTGAACTGGTAAAAATGTACCACCGCCCCTATCAGTATTATATCGACTCCCAGATCAAAACCGGCGCCCGTCATACCCTGCATTCAATGGAAAAGATGCAACGGCAGTTACAATCCCTGAAGCATATCGCCGTGAACCTCAGCTACGCCTGCAAGCTGGCGATCAATGAAAGCCTGCAACACAAGGGCCTGTGGAAACAATCCAAGCCACCGCTAACCGAGATGTGGATGGCCTTGAACTATCTATCCCACGCCCTGATTTTGAGTTTTCTGGAGTATGCGCCAACACCGAAAAAAGTCTGGCGTGAATTGCACAATATCTACTACTTTGCGGAAAGTCTCGGGCAGCAGAGCGCTGTCCTGAATTTGCCCGGCAAACAACAGGACACCATCGCCTCAGCGTACAAACGCATTGCCCTGGTCGCACTGGCGGACCCTTACCATCTTCCTTTCGGTGCGATATGGAGAATATTTGAGCAACTGGAACAATGGCCTGATCAGGCGCAAATACAACCCTTCAAGGCAGTCCACAAACCCGTCGGCCTGTTTGTTATCGTCCTCAACAAGGACATTCCCCCGCTGGCCCTGTCGAAATTCAAGGACAAACAGGCCAAAGACAGCTATCGCATCCTCAATAGCACTGCGCTCGGCACACACATCCAACAACACCTGACAACGCTCAATGCCGGCCAGATCCGAGATGAGCCCGCCCTCACGTCGCATCACCCTGATCAGGCCGTACTGCAACACATGATCAAGGCATGGGGCTCACCACCACAGCGCCATTTCCTGCGTAAGGCCAGGCAGGGAACACTGCAGATCGCCTGCGGCGTCAACGCCATCTACTACTTTATCAATGGGAGAGAAGAGTTTGTGTTGCCTCCGGAACCAGCACCGGATCTGGAAGACACACTGCCCCCGGTTATGCTGGAGGATGTGTCCTGGGAGCTGGACGACAGCCCTTTCGCCGACAGGCAAAATGAGGCGGCGGAGCCGGAAGCGGCAGCGCCCTGGCCTTCGGAGGAGAGCGACCCATCAACAGAGGAATTTGAAATAGTGCCGACAACCAAACTTGAGTTGCTTGCCGATGAGCAGGAAACCATTCCCTCATCTGCGCCCTGGCCCTCGGATGAGAGCGACCCATCCACAGAGGAATTCCAAATAGTGCCGACAACCAAACTTGAGTTGCTTGCCGATGAGCAGGCAGATGAAACCGCTAAAGCAGCTCCCATCGCCCGGGGGCAGCAGGAAGCACTAGCAAAAACAACGCCCTCCTCGAGCACACTGGGGGCGGGAATGAAAACAAAGCCCATGCTCAATTACAAGCTGGAGCGCTGGAACCTGGTTGATCAAAGCAAGGGGGGGCTCGCTATCACCCGAAGTCACAGACCGCAGCACCAGGTTCAGGTAGGTGATTTGGTGGCTGTGACCCAGGGGAGCGGGGGTGATGGAGAATCCGTTGACTGGACACTGGGCGTGATCCGCTGGTTGATGGTGAGGCAGGGCAAGGTCTATAAAACTGGCGTTCAGAAGCTCAGCCAGGCTCCCCGGCTCGGCGCTATTCGTGCGCCTGGCGGCAACGAGCAGGAGAGATGTTATCAACGGGCTTTTATTCTTATGAAGCCGGAGACGTCCGAGGTGGACGCCGTCATTGTCAGTCAGGGGCTGTATAGGCAAAATCGACAGATGGAGCTTTATCTTGAAGGGGACAGGCTTGAGATCAAGGCTGGCGTCCTGCTGGAAGCATCCTTCGGCTTTCAATACTTCCGCATTCGAAAATAATCCACCCTGTCTTGTAATACCCAATCACCCAGCAGGTGCCTAAGCGTCCGGGCTATCCATCAAAGGCGCGGGGGATACCTGTATAGCGACTACTGCTATCGGCCATAATGATGGTATCGGGCTACACATTCAAATGGGCTACTATTCCGCAACTCATGGATGTTGCCTGGTTATCTTATCAGGAATTGAATCTGCATAGCCGTTGGTTTTTCCCTTCGAATGTCGTTAAGATTGTGACCCATGCCCGCCCCCGCTTATAAACTCCGCAAAGCCACCTATCAGGATGTGCTCGATGCCCCGCCGCACAAGGTGGCGGAAGTCATCTATGGCGTTCTGCAGATGCAGCCCAGACCTGCGATGCCTCATGCCAGGGCGAGTTCCAGCATGGGCGGCAAGCTATTTGACCCTTTTGATGGTGGCCGAGGCGGTCCGGGTGGCTGGTGGATTGTGTTTGAGCCGGAGCTGCACCTGGGTGAGGATATTCTCGTGCCCGACCTCGCTGGCTGGCGACGGGAGCGGATGCCGGTGTATCCGGAGGCGGCTTACTGCACGGTCGCCCCGGACTGGGTATGCGAGGTGCTCTCACCTTCCACCCGTCAGCTTGACTTGACGGACAAGCGCGACATCTACGCCCGTGAGGGGGTCTCGTATCTGTGGTTTGTGGACCCGGACGCCCGCACCCTGGAAGCCTTTGAGCTGAAAGAGGGTCAATGGGTCTTGACTGCTTCACTCGCTGATGATGCCCCGGTCTCCATTCCCCCCTTTGACGCCATCAGCTTCCCCCTCAGTGCGCTGTGGCCGGATAACCCCGCTCCTGAACCTGTATCTGAGTCGGAACCGAAGATGTGAGATTTAACGCTGGCATTACTTATTTACCACCTCTGTAACGCCCTCACCACCTCGCCCATCACCATCGTATCATTCGGCAATGGCTTTGATATTTTTATCAGGTACAGACCTGGAGCCGCCGCGCAAGGGCATGAATGCTACCCAGCGCATCAGTGACCGGGTACGCCCTGCATGCGCTTGAGTTTTTTCCGCATGGCCACTTCAATCTCCAAAATGGGCGCCTCCTTAAAGCTAAGCGCCTGTGATACCGCACGTATATCTCTGACCAGTTTTCGCAGGCCATCCGGCTCTAATGATGCGGCGTGATCGGTGCCCTTCCATGTTCTATCCAGGGTGAAGTGCCGCTCCACCCACTCGGCGCCCAGAGTAATGGCGCCAATATCCACGGCAATACCAAGATGATGACCGGAAAACCCGAGCCGCTGCACACGTGCGGCATATTTTTCCCTGAGCGCCTCAAGCTCCAGCAGGCAGACCTGCTCAAAGGGCACTGGGTAACCCGAGGTGCAGGCATAGAGCGTGACGCGCTCGGCGGCCTTGCAATGCTCCATCCAGGCCACAATTTGTTGCTGCTCCTCAGGCGTGGTCATCCCCAGAGAGATGTGGATCTCGCCGCCGTAGTTTTCAGCCAGATAGGCAAGCATGGGAAAATCAAGATTGCAGGCCGATGGGATCTTGATGAACGCCGGATCAAGACCGGCAATCTCCTTAGCGGCGCCGAGGTCCCACACAGAGCTTGAATAGCCGATGTGATACTCCTGACACCACCTTTGCAGTTGTGCGTGTTGCTCAATATCAAACTCAAGGAACTCACGATGTTCGCCGTAAGTTGCGCCATAGCTATGGGCGGGATTTGGGTGTGGCGCAGCATATTCTTCCGGGCTGAGCAATGCCTTGTTCGTGCGTTTTTGGAATTTGACGTAATCACATTTTGCAAAAATCGCCGCTATGCCTATCATTTCCTTGGCGATCGCCATATCGCCCTTGTGGTTGCATCCGATCTCGGCAATGACTTTGTGTGTATTCATGGTGATGCGTTTTTAATGATGCGAAGGGGCGCCAGTCTAGCAGGAAAAAGCCTGACGGGTGAATGGCTCAGCTGCAGCGGCTGTTGACAATGCGAAACACATGCCGGGAATGAACCGCCACCTGTATGTTATCAAAACGCTTTAGCAGCCGGGCAAAGCCTGCGATCCGCTCTTCGACCTCGGCCACACTCAGCGGCGGGAAGCGATGATCGTGATAGGCCTGTCTGTTAGGGCCGGGTCGGTGCATGTATAACCGGGTCAACATGGCCTTGACATGGCTATACAGCCAGGCCTGGACAAAGGTGTGCCTTGCCGTGGCCGGCGGTTGTTTTTGCAGATAACCGTATTCTACCAGGGTATCGACTATGCGCTCACTGGCCAGCGGGCCTTGCCGGGCAAAGACATGATGATCCATACGTTTTTCACGCTCCGCCCCGCTCGCCGCCCCAATCTCGCCGGCGAGGATGGCCTGAATGGTGTGTGTCAACTCTTCAAGGCTGAAGCACTCATGGCTCAGTCGGGTGGGCAGGCCCTGGTAGTCATAATCATAAAACGCATCAAAGGTGGGCAGATAGGAGATAGCCGGAACGCCCAGGGCGAAGGACTCCAGGCCAGTGGTGCAGCCGTTGTGGATCATCACCTTCATGGCCAGCAACCAGGGCAGCACATTACCCTCGTTCGTGACCGTGATGCGCCTGTGCTCTCTCGCCAGTGCCGTGTAGACGTCAACACTCTCGCTGGGGTGTGGACGGATGATGATATTCAGCGCCGGAAAATCTTCCACCAGTTGCGGGATAAGCGCCATAAAGCGCTCAAGGGTGGCCTGTTTGTGATGGTACAGGCCCTCGGCAAACGGGCGGCTCAGCCCTTTGCCAAGCTGGCCGAAGGTACGCTCTGCAAGGGGTTTGTCCGCCGGCAGGAACAGGCCGATGGCGGGGATGAAGGGGTTGACGTCAGTGAAGTTGGTGTTGATCAGGATGAAGTCGCCATATCTCTCCTGCAGGGCCTGCACTATCGGAGCAAAATAGGCGCGCAGCTCCGGGCGCAACAGATCCCCGCGCGGATTGCCACTGATATGTATGGGCAGGTGTTTCGGCAAGTCCGGGTAGCCCTTGAGCAGATCGGCATTTTCCTGTCCCCAGGCGAAGATGTGGGAGACAAGCCTGATGGTGGCGGGAGAGAGTCGCAGGGAGAAATAATTCTCCGCCGGCGGATGCACCAGGGCCTCCTCCTCCCAGGCAACGATTTCATGCCCCAGCTTGCGAAGAATCGCAAACATGAGTTTGCTCAGGCCGCGCATACTCTTCGCCAGATAAACGCCACGGGGAAAGGACGCCGCCTGAAAATGGATGTAGGCGCGAGAGCCGATGATCACTGGAAACCCCCGCTCGGCGGCAATACAGGCCAGCAGGATTTTCGCATCCAGCTCGCGCACCTGATTTTCCACCGGGATGATCAGGGTGGATGGCGAGCCCGTCATGGCAACTCTTTGAGCGCTCGCCACTGCTTATCAAAGGCCGCAAAAAGCCTCTTATCGCTGGAGATGGCGGCGATCTCATGGTTCAGCCAGAATGAGGGGTTCGTCCAGTTAAAACTGCCGAACATCGTCCAGGCCCGCCCGCCTTCTTCAAGCAACACGAACTTGAGGTGCATGGGAATGTCGGCGGCATGGGTGATGCGCCTGAAATCGATCCCGGCGGCAAGCAAATCCCGCTCCGCCGCCCGGGTGATCCGTCTCAAGGTATGCTCGGCCAGGACCTCTACATGGGCGCCTCTTTCAGCGGCGGCGACTATCGCCCGAACGGCGCGCCTTGCCCGGATATGCGATGCGGCGATGCGGATCCGACTGCCTTCGCCAAAGCGCCTTAGAAATTGCAACAGAGGATGCGGGCGCAACCGCGGCCAGAAGTGCAAGGCGGCCTGCCGGCCTGTTACGGATTGATTAGCTGTTTTAGAGAGGCGATACAACAACCCCGGCGCTTGCCCATGTATCTGCCGGGCATGGTGGATCAGGGCATCGACCAGCTTTGGCTCTGTCAGGCCGACGAGGACATTATAGCCCCTGTCCTGATCGCCGATCTCATGGATAATGTCGGGGTTCTCCTCAGGGACATCCCCTGATGGGTTAAAGGAGCCGATAAAGGCGGTGGGTGTCGGGTGGGAGAAACAATACAGCTTCTCGTGTAGCTGGGGTCTTAGGGCGCGCCCCTGAGGGGCCGGCAGGCCGGGGAGTGAGACTAGCCGTAACCCGTCTCCGAGGCCACTACCCCCCCCCCCCCCCCCACCCCCCCCCCCCCCCCCCCCGAGTAGTGCGATCACCGCATCATTGGCATGAGAGCTACGCGGTTTGCCGGCCAGGGCGAGTGAGACATGCACGCCGCGCCGGTGCGCCTGTATCAAGGCCCTGGCCAGTCTTCGATCGCGAAAGTAATAGGTCACCCAGTGAATGCCGCCTCCCGCCGGCACCTGGCTGATCCGCTCAAAGAGCAGATCACGCAAATAGCCCGGTCGCTCGGGGCCGCCAAAGTAAGTTTCCGGGCAGTGCGCCATCAGGAGGTTTGAGTATGAAAAAAGGTTCGTGCTCTTCCAGCGTATCATAAGTTCCCGAATAGGGTGAGGCCGTATTTTCTTGAAGCTCCTTTGCCGCTAAAGCTCGCTTGTTGGCAGTGATGGTATTTCTTTATATTGAAGAGCGGGTGCATATTTTTATCCGACTGATGATACGTAAGAAGAATAAAGACTTAAAGACCTTCTATGATGGCGTCTACAAAAAAGGCGAACGAAAGCACTACTACTCCAAACACGCCCTATCGGCGGGGGCGCTCTCCAATGAAGATCGTGAAGTCATCAACGCCATCTCCTGGCGGGGCAAGACCGTGCTGGACGTTGGCTGTGGCACAGGCCGGGCCTGCCATGAGATGGCAAAGCTGGGGGCGAAATCCGTCTTGGGGATAGACTTCAGCGATGCGGCGATTGCCGAGGCGAGGTGCCGTCCGCCCAGAGACAACCTTACCTATCGGGTGGATGACGTCATGAGGCACAGGGGCAAGTATGACGTGGTGGTCGCCATCGGCACACTGGAGCACATGGATGAGCCTTATGAGATGCTCAAGCGTTTCAAGAGACGCCTGAATAAGGGCGGCGCCATCATCATAACCTGCCCGAACTGGACCAACCCGCGCGGGTATGTCCTGCAAACCCTGTTGCGCTTGTTTGATGCGCCGATCACCCTGGCTGATCTGCACTCCGCTGACGCCGGTTGAGTTTATCGCATGGGCAAAAAAATTGGATATGCAGCTCAGGTGGCGCACCTTCGATCATGACTGGGCGCATGGCAGGCGTCTGCTTGCAGATCTGACGCAGCGCCTGCCCAATGTCCTGCGTGATGCGAAATTGCCAAATGAAGAGAAAAATGTCGCCGGGCTGATCGATTGGCTGGGCGAGCATGTATTAGCCCTTGATCATACCAGCAAGTTCAGCGGCGCCACCGGACTCTATATACTCAGGCAAAAGAAAAAGCCCGGCAAAGGCAGGTAGCCTGTGTTCAATTAAGGGCGGTTATGGGCGGGCTTGTGCAGGGTCTTGCATCGCCACCTCCATGCCCGGGCGCCCTCTTTTCAGTAGCGCCCTTCCTGCTTCGTTCGTGCTTAGATCAGTCTTTAGGCAGGTGTTTTTAAGAGAGGGATGGCGCTCTAAATTGCTTCAAAGCGCCATCTTCATGGGCACGGCTTTTTAGATGAGATCAGACAAGATCAAAGCGATCGAGATTCATCACCTTATCCCAAGCCGCCACAAAGTCCTGCACAAACTTCTGCCGGGAATCCTCGCATCCATAGACTTCGGCAAGGGCCCGAAGCTGTGAGTTGGAGCCGAAGATCAAATCCACCCGTGTGCCCGTCCACTTCACCTCACCAGTTGTGCGATCACGCCCTTCGAATACCTCACCATCTTCAGCGGCGGGAGCCCAGGTGGTGTTCATATCCAGCAGATTGACAAAGAAGTCATTGGTCAAGACACCTGCCTGGTTAGTGAACACGCCGTGTTGCGACTGTCCGGCATTGGCGCCCAAGACACGCATACCACCCATCAACACCGTCATCTCCGGTGCAGTCAATGTCAGTAATTGCGCTCGATCAAGCAGTAACTCCTCCGCCGATACATGGCATTTGGCTTTCTGATAATTACGAAAACCATCTGCAAAGGGCTCAAGCACGGCGAATGACTCCGCATCGGTTTGCGCTTGATCCGCATCGGCACGGCCCGGTGTGAATGGCACTGTGACCTCATGCCCCGCCTTTTTTGCCGCCTGCTCAACACCCACACAACCGCCGAGGACGATCACATCGGCAAGTGACAACCATTTGCCATTGGCCTGTGCGTTGTTAAACCCTTGCTGAATGCCTTCCAGGACGCCCAATACCTTGCCAAGCTGCTGCGGCTGATTCACCTCCCAATCCTTTTGTGGCGCCAGACGAATGCGCGCACCATTGGCGCCGCCACGCATGTCGGAACCACGGAAGGTTGACGCTGAGGCCCAGGCGGTTGAGACCAGCTCAGAGACGGACAGACCCGATGCGTTTATCTTCTCCTTGAGCCCGGCAATATCCTGATCATCAATAAGCGTATGCGTCACTGCCGGGATGGGGTCTTGCCAGATCAGCTCCTCCTGTGGCACCTCCGGGCCAAGATAACGGGCACGGGGCCCCATGTCGCGGTGCGTCAGCTTGAACCAGGCCCGGGCGAAGGCGTCCGCAAACTCCTCCGGGTTCTCATGGAAACGCCGCGAAATGGGCTCATAGATGGGATCCATTCGCATGGCCATATCCGCAGTCGTCATGATCGGGGCATGTCGCTTTGATGGGTCGTGAGCGTCCGGCACCGCATCCGCCGCCGCACCATCTTTTGGGATCCATTGATGTGCGCCCGCCGGACTTTTGGTCAGCTCCCACTCATGCCCAAACAGGGTGTCAAAATAGCTGTTGTCCCAGGTGGTGGGAGTGGGCGTCCATGCACCTTCTATACCACTGGTGATGGCATGACCACCTTTACCGCTACCAAAGGCGCTCTTCCAACCGAGACCCTGCTCTTCAATACCCGCCCCTTCAGGCTCCGGGCCTACATTGACGGCATCGCCGGCGCCATGGGCTTTCCCAAAGGTATGTCCACCGGCCGTCAGCGCAACCGTCTCCTCGTCATTCATGGCCATACGGGCGAAGGTCTCCCGTATATCTCGCCCAGAAGCGATCGGATCAGGATGACCATTCGGCCCTTCCGGGTTCACATAGATCAACCCCATCTGCACCGCAGCGAGGGGGTTTTCCAGATCACGCTCACCTGAATAACGATTATCACCCAGCCACTCCTGCTCAGAGCCCCAGTAGATATCCTCTTCCGGCCCCCATATATCCCGGCGCCCACCGCCAAAACCGAAGGTCTTAAAGCCCATGGACTCCAGGGCGCAATTACCAGCCAGGACCATCAGATCGGCCCAGGATATTTTTCTGCCGTACTTCTGTTTGACCGGCCAAAGCAGGCGGCGCGCCTTGTCAAGATTGCCGTTATCAGGCCAGCTATTCACGGGCGCAAAACGTTGGTTACCGGTGCCTGCGCCCCCACGACCATCACCCGTGCGGTAGGTTCCGGCAACATGCCATGCCATGCGAATGAAGAAAGGACCATAATGACCGTAATCCGCCGGCCACCATTCCTGTGAGTCGGTCATCAAGTCGTAGAGATCATTTTTTACCGCTTTAATATCCAGGCTCTTGAACTCTTCCGCATAGTTAAAATCCGCATCCATCGGATCCGACCTGGATGAATGTTGATGCAGAATACTCAGCTTTAGCTCGTTCGGCCACCAATCACGGTTTATGGTGCCGCCCCCGGCTGAGTGCCCCACTACCGGGCATTGACCTGCTTCAGTCATGATTTTGCCTCCTGTTAAGTATCTTAAATTTTCAAAGTGATCACTGTACCTGCTATGCGCTGATTTATCTAATTTATTATCTAAAACAAATTGATAGTTAATATCAATGAATAAATCAGCTTCCTGCTTCTCTGAGAATGATTTGAACGATCTCATCCAATTTTATCGTGAGCCAACGGATGAGGGCGACATTGAATATGAATCCTGTTCATTGAGCGAGAGGGGGCCGAGCAATCCGACGGTGTTGGACATGGTCAGATCCCAAGGCAAAGCCCCGGGGGAGAGCCGATGGCCAGCAAAGTGAAGCCATCTTCTCTATGCCTTAGTCTGACTTGTGGTGAACCCGCCCGTGCGACCAGCGGGGTTCCATAAAGCGCCATGCAATCGGTCTCTAAGTAGTAATACGGGGTTTATTCGGTAGATGTTTCCGGTTATATTTTGCCCTTCTCAATGGGTATTTGGCGCTCTTGTGACGGTGCGTATTTTGTGTTATCAAAACCTCTGCATCAAGTAGCGGTACCGGGTGATTTTAAGGCCGGGACCGCCAGGTCCGGCATGAGCGATGATGATGTTATCGGGTGTGTTCTCGGACAGGCCCGGATGAATCTTTCAAATAACCATTGTGCAGGTTATGTCATGCTCGGTATCCAGTTGGTTAACTTATAAATAGGAGATGGCTCGTGAATAAATTATGTGTAGTGAAGCAAGCGATGAAGTTTTCTCTTCTGCCCCTCGCCTTATTTTTAACGGCAACAAGCGGCGTGTTGGCGGATGAGACCTGCATGTCGCCGTACATGGCGAAAATTACCGGTCAGGAAGACTATGTGCATGTATGGACGCTGGGCGTTGAAGGCTTAGGGGACAGTCAGGATAAAATGGTCACGATTGACGTTAATCCAAAGTCCGAGCACTACGGTAAAGTCGTGCACATTACCTCTGTTGGTGGCCGGAATGAGGCGCACCACTCAGGCTACACCGATGATCGAAAATACCTGTGGGCGGGTGGCCTGGATACCAATAAAATTTTTATATTTGACGTCCACAGTGATCCGTCCAAAGCGCAGTTGATAAAGACCATTGATGATTTTGTCAGCAGATCCGGCGGGGTCGTCGGGCCACATACCACCTATGCCTTGCCGGGCAGGATGATCGTCACCGGGCTGTCTAATAACAAAGATCATGGCGGCAGAACGGCACTGGTGGAGTATACCAATGACGGCGAGTATATTGCGACCTACTGGATGCCGACCGATGACAATCTGCATGGCGCCGTGAAAGAAGGGAAATATGCCGATGGTTATGGTTATGACGTCAGAGCCATGCCCAAGCGTAATATCATGGTCACATCCTCGTTTACCGGCTGGTCCAATTATATGATGGACTTCGGCCAGATGTTGCAAGACCAGCAGGCCATGAAGCGTTTTGGCAATACCATGGTGATCTGGGATCTGCACTCCCGTAAACCCAAACAGGTGCTGGACGTTGCCGGGGCGCCGCTGGAGATCCGTTGCGCCTGGGGTGATGGGCATAATTACTGTTTTACCACCACGGCCTTAACCTCAAAGCTGGTGTTGATCCATGAGAAAGACGGCGATACATGGCAGGCGAGTGAAGTGGCGGATATCGGCAATCCAGCGGATATTCCCCTGCCGGTTGATATTTCCATCAGTAGCGATGACAAGCTGTTGTGGATCAATACCTTTCTCGATGGCAAGACCCGGGCGTTTGATATTAGCGACCCGCATAAACCCCATCAGGTCTATGAGAAGCAGGTGGGCTCACAGGTGAACATGGTCTCTTCAAGCTGGGATGGCAAGCGTTTGTACTACACGACGTCACTCCTGGCGAACTGGGACAAAAAAGGCGAGGATGATGAGCAATTCTTCAAACTCTACCACTGGGACGGCAAGCAGTTGAATGAGCAGTTTATGATCGACTTCTATGCCGAAAAACTCGGTCGCCCGCATCAGATGCGCCTTAGCGCCTATTCTGTTTATGGCAAGGAACATGCCGGTTTGAAGGCGCAGGAAGTGGCCATGCAGCAATAACATGACGATGTAGTGGTTTTGTTGCTATACAAAGACTATGCGTTCTATGCCTGTTTGTTGTTTATCCTCATGTCGGGTTTTTGCCGGGCTGCTGATCCTCAGGAGCCCATCGGGGATAAAAAACCTCAGCAGGTGCAGATCCTGGCCCCGGGGTACGGCGAGCTGGACTTTACAGCCCCTCAAGCGGGTAGTTATGCGCTACCCGTTTTAGGGGCTGCCAGTGACGCCAGGGTTTTGAACACGGAAGGCGAGTACGTCAATTTTCATACCCTATTTGGCAATAAATACACCCTACTCAGTTTCATATACAGCCGTTGCAATGACGTCAACGGCTGCCCTCTAACCCACGTTGTGTTCAGCCGGGTGCGCCAGCTTGCCAGGGCGGACCCTTCCCTGGCGGGGCGGGTCCAGTTCATCAGCATGAGTTTTGATCCTGAGCATGATACGCCGGCATTCCTGAAAAGCCTTGCCGGTAACACACATGCTCATCACCATCATCATGGGCAGGGTGATCATGGGGTAGCGGATGAGGCGATTGAATGGATTTATCTGACGGCGGATTCAAAAGAACACCTGCAGCCAGTGCTCGATGACTATGATCAGATGGTGTTAAATGAGATCGATGAGCGTGGCGACCCAACGGAGAATTTCGCCCATGTCCTGCGTGTGTTTTTGATTGATCCCGATAAAAATATACGCAACATCTACAGCACCTCGTTCCTGCATCCGGACATCATCATCAACGATATTAAAACGCTGATACAGCATGGGGGTGCAGCACAGCGGATAAGTCAGGGGCGGCGGGATGAGGGAGACGGGCAGAGAAAAGCGGATCGAGCGGTGCGCCTCGGCCCGGGCGATTACAAGGGCGAGTATACGGCGCATTATGAAACCGACTCCCTCAGCTTGCAGACACGGCAGGGCAAAGCCACCGATTTAATGAAGGTGCTGGAGCAACAACCGCTGGGACTACCCGAGCTCCCCACTCCTGAGGATAATCCACTCACGGCAGAGAAGATCGCATTAGGCAAAAAGCTGTTCTTTGACCGGCGTTTATCTTTGAACAATACCATCTCCTGCGCCATGTGCCATATACCCGAGCAGGGGTTTTCCAGTAATGAGTTGAAGACGCCGGTGGGCTTTGAGGGGCGCACCGTGCGGCGCAATGCCCCCACGCTGTATAATGTCGCCTACATGCAACGCCTGTTCCACGATGCACGTGAGACCTCACTGGAGCATCAGGTGTGGCAGCCGCTGTTGGCCAGTAATGAAATGGCCATGCCCTCTATCGGCGCCACCATCGAGAAAATAAAACGACTAACGGACTATCAGGGATTATTTGAGCGTGCCTTTGACGGCAGGCAGGCCGATATGCTCACCATCGGCCAGGCCATTGCCGGTTACGAACGCACCCTGGTGTCGGCAGATGCGCCGTTTGATCGGTGGTATTTCGGCAAGCAAAAAGACGCCATATCAGCGCGCGCAAAGCAGGGTTTTCGCCTGTTTACCGGCAAGGCGCGGTGTGTCACCTGTCATACCATAGAAAAAGAACATGCCCTCTTTACCGATAACAAACTGCATAATACCGGCATAGGCTGGTATGAGGCCATGAGAACAACATCCGCCGATAAAAAGATCCAGGTGGCGCCGGGGGTGTTCGTGCCGTTCAGACAGGCGCTGGTGGATCAAGTGGGGCACGCCCCCATCGGCGATCTCGGGCTTTATGAAATCACCCAGGACCCGGATGATCGCTGGCGTTACAGAACCCCGGGCCTTCGAAACCTGACGCTGACCGCACCTTATATGCACGATGGCTCCCTGGATACCCTAGAAGAGGTAGTCGCATTTTACAACCATGGCGGGTTTGCAAATGAGACCCTGGACCCGTTAATCAAACCGCTCGGGCTGTCACAGGATGAACAGGATGCGCTCGTTACCTTTCTGGAGACGCTAACCGGCGCTAATGTGGAAGAGCTGGTGATGGATGCCTTTACCGCATCCGTGGGTGATACCAGCGAGGCCGACAAGCCCGGCATGACACCGCATTGAGGTATACAAACGGCAGGTTGTTTCATGCTCTGAGTACGGGTATTTGTGCTGTTCTTATCATCAGCGCCACCCATGGGGCTGAGCCATTCATGTCGCCGATAGCGGCCCCCGGCCTTGCCACTGACTTCAGCCTGCCTGATATAGCGGGCGATGCATTCCGCTTGTCGGATTTTAAGGGGAAATATGTGCTGGTGAATTTTTGGGCGCTGTGGTGTGCGCCCTGTATTAAGGAGATGCCGTCCATGCAGGCGATGTATGCCACACTGCAGGGTACGGGTTTTGAAATTGTGGCGGTGCATGTCGGGCCTGCGGAGCCCGGGATGGTCTCGTTTCTGCTTGAGAAGAAGATCAGCTTCAAGGTGCTTATCGATGCGGGGATGAGTGTAAAAGGCTGGTCTGTGCCGGTATTACCGATCAGCTACCTGGTAGGCCCGGACGGCGTCTTGCTCTATCAGGCGCTGGGGCCGAGGGAGTGGCATGTGAATGCCATGCAAAAATTGCTATCGCCTGAATGACCTGAATACAGCTAACAACCTACAGAAACCAGGCGTTTGGCGAGGCGAGCGAGGCCGACTTGCCTATTGCGTGCAGGGACGCACGGACAGGGGGCGACACCGGACTGCAAACGCTCTCAATGCCGTTAAACCACATTTCACTTGCCGCAAACCGGCCATGTGATTGACCTGTTCCTTAAAATAGCAGCCAAGTACAGCCAGCGCATTGCCGCCAACCTCATCCACCGCCATGAACCCGTCTGTCAGGCATGGTTTTTCCCATCATAGAAGATGCAAAATGAGATGACCGCAAATTTAATCAACTCGTTGACGAAGATATTTTTGCGGCTCACGTCTCCTCCTTATAAAATTCCCGGGTATGTGCATGATCTCCCGGGTTCGTCCCACCTGCGATGACTGAAAGCCAGGAACATCTCCGGTACGGGCGGCAGTGCCATTTGCGTATCACAAAGACAGCAACGCTACCTGATAACCCTCAAGTCCACGCTTATCATCTCCCGTCAACAAAAAGCCTGCATCGCCCCTCGCCTTCGCAGGATAGATCTTGATCCCATCATCTTTCACAGTCGGGAAGACTCTGCGGATTTTCTTAAAATTAGCCAGCCTTTATCATTTTAAGATCAGTAACATCACATTATCTTTGATAAAATACAAGTTATGCTCGATTTTTCAAGGAAACACCATTTAGCCCGACCGCTTACCCGGGGCGTCAAGGGCATGACGCCTCAATATGATTGCCGATGATCATCGCCCCGACCGGTTATAAGCTTATTTTTGCTGACTTCATGCAAGCTAAGAATAAACGTGTGCATAGCCCCCTTTTAATGATAATGCCGATGCGCCTTGCTGTTCATGCGCTTTCCCGGCAACAACACACCCGCAAGGGCTGGAGCGATGGCCGCGGATAGCAAACATACAACGATTGTCCTGTTCGGCGGCAGCGGCGATCTGTCCTTACGGATGTTGTTCCCTTCACTGTACTATCTGCGGCACGATGGCCTGTTGCCGATGCGCCTTCGGATCCTCGCCGTCGACCGCTCTATCCCGGAAACAGCGGATTTTCGCAAGCAACTACGGCAGAGATTACACACCAGGATAGTCGTTGATCATTTCTCTGAAAGCTCCTGTACTGGCCTGCTTGGGCAGGTTGAATCCTTGCGTCTTAACATCAACAACCGCGCCGATTTTGCGGATCTCAAAACCGCACTCAAGGATCACGACACACAGGATATTTTGTATTTTCTGGCGATCCCGCCCAGTCTGTATGATCCCGTTTGTCGGCATCTACACGAGGCCAGTCTGATCAATGAACATGCGCGCCTGGTGCTGGAGAAACCCATCGGCTACGATCTGATCAGCTCACGCCTGATCAACGATGCCGTTGGTCGTGTGTTTGCCGAGGACGCCATCTATCGCATTGATCATTACCTCGGCAAAGAAACCGTGCAGAATCTGCTGGCGTTGCGGTTCGCCAACTTTCTGCTGGAGCCGCTGTGGAATAGAAACGGCATCGATCATATTCAGATCACCATCGCCGAGACCGTGGGCGTTGAGGGGCGCTGGGCGTTTTACAATGACACCGGTGCGTTGCGCGACATGGTGCAAAACCACATGTTACAACTGCTCTGCCTGGTGGCGATGGAGCCGCCAGGGGACATGAGCGCCGATGCCGTGCGAGATGAGAAAGTGAAGGTGTTGCAGGCGCTTCGACCCATTCAGAGAGACACGATAAAAAGCCATACTGTGCGCGGGCAATATGCCGCCGGGGCCATCAACGGACAACCGGTGTGCGGCTATGGCGATGAGAGTAGCGGCGAACACAGCCACTGCGAGACCTTTGTGGCCATCCGCTGTGCCCTGGATAACTGGCGTTGGGCCGGTGTGCCGTTTTATCTACGCACCGGCAAACGCATGGCGCAACGTTACACGGAGGTGTTCATCCAGTTCCGAGATGTGCCGCACTCGATTTATTCCGGCATGAGCCCTTCCGAGATAAAGGCCAATCAACTCATCATCCGCCTGCAACCCCAGGAGCAGATCAGTCTGCTGATGATGAACAAGGTACCGGGACTCACCACCGATGGCATTCACCTGCATCCTCTGCCGCTCAACCTAAGCGACTCCGGAGCATGTGAAAAACAACGCCAACGCATCGCCTACGAGCGTCTGCTGCTGGACGCCATCGGCGGCAACAAGACCCTGTTCGTGCGTCGCGATGAGGTGGAAGCGGCCTGGGGCTGGATTGACGGCATCATCGCCAACTGGGAGGGCGCCCACATGCCGCCACAATCCTATGCCGCAGGTACCTTTGGCCCGTCTTCCGCCTTTGCCCTGACCGAGCGTCACGGGCATAGCTGGCATGAATAACGCCTCTCTCAAGTCGCAGGCGCCATAAACATGCCGCACATCTTGCATCGATTTTCGCAACGCAATGCTCTCTATGATGCCCTCGGCGACACCCTCAGCGGCGCACTCGCTGAGGCCCTGGGGCGAGACCACCAGGCCGGTCTCATCGTGCCCGGGGGCAAAACGCCCATCCCCCTGTTCCAGCGCCTCGCCAGCACACCCCTGGCCTGGTCGAACATCTGGCTGACCTTGAGCGATGAACGCTGGGTAAGCCCCGATCATGAGGCGAGCAATGAAGGTATATTGCGCCGCACCCTGCTGCAAAATGAAGCAGTCAACGCCCACTTCGTGTCGCTTTACACTGGCGATGCCACCCCGGAACAGGCCGAGGCGACCTGCCACCAGCACTTAACCCCGTTTCCCTGGCACAACACCATCTGCCTGCTGGGCATGGGCAATGACGGGCATATCGCCTCACTGTTTCCACATAACGCCAGGCTGCAAACCGCCATTGATGGGCAGCAGAGCAGCCTGTGTCTGGCGCAAACACCCGCCCCGTTACCACCAGAGGCCCCCTACCCGCGCCTGACCCTGACCCTCGCCGCCATCTTGCGTGTGCGGCAGATCTATCTGCTCATCACGGGCGATGAGAAACTGAAAACACTTACGCAGGCCGATGAGGGTGATGATGTGTGCGCCATGCCCGTGCGCGGCCTGTTGCAACAGGCCGGCCACACAGTACTCATCTATTGGGCGCCATAGAAAATAAAAAACAGGAAAACGATATGCCGCATAACATACTCGATAAAGTGACGCAGTGCGTTATTGACCGCAGTCGGTCAAAACGAAAGGCGTATCTCACCCGGGTCCGCGCCGGGCGCGATGCCGGGCCGGCGCGGGGCAAGCTGTCCTGTGGCAATCTGGCGCATGGCTTCGCCGCCGCAGACCCCGAAGACAAGCCTCGGCTAAGTAAACGTGAGGCCATCAACATCGGCATCGTCTCGGCCTACAACGACATGCTCTCGGCGCACCAACCCTTCGCCAGCTACCCGCTACAGATAAAACTTGCCGCTCGAGAAGCAGGCGCCACCGCACAGGTGGCCGGCGGCGTACCGGCCATGTGTGATGGCGTGACGCAGGGCCGCGCCGGTATGGAGCTCTCTTTGTTTAGCCGCGATGTGATCGCAATGGCCACCGCCATCTCTTTAAGCCACGATATGTTCGATGCCGTGATGTGCCTTGGGGTCTGCGATAAAATCGTACCGGGGATGCTTATCGGCTCTTTAAGTTTCGGCCACCTGCCGATGATCTTCGTGCCCGCCGGGCCCATGCCCAGCGGCCTGTCAAACACCGAAAAATCACGGGTAAGAAAGCGCTATGCTGAAGGCAAGGTCAGTGAGGAAACGCTACTGGAAGCCGAAGCGAAAGCCTACCACGCCCCGGGCACCTGCACGTTTTACGGCACCGCCAACAGCAACCAGATGTTGATGGAGATGATGGGCCTGATGTTGCCGGGGGCGGCCTTTGAAAACCCGCATAGCCCCTTGCGCGGTGTGCTAACCCGAGAGGCGACACAACGGCTGACACAGATCACTTATCTGGGCGATACCCCCATAGCACTGGCGGATATCGTTGATGAGAGGGTCATTATCAACGCCATCATCGGCCTGTTGGCCACCGGCGGTTCCACCAATCACACACTGCACCTGGTCGCTATCGCCAGGGCAGCGGGGATCCTGATCGATTGGGATGACTTCGCCGCCCTCTCGCAAATCACCCCGTTGCTGGCACGCATCTACCCCAACGGCGATGCCGATGTGAATCAGTTCCATGCCGCCGGCGGTATGCCTTTTCTGATCAGGGAATTACTTGACGCCAGGCTGTTGCACGAGGAAGTCAACACCGTCATGGGCCAGGGGCTCAGGGCTTATACAAAACAACCCGCCACTTCGCCCACCCATGATCAGCGACCAGTCTGGCGGGACGCCTCGCCGCTTTCCCAGGATGTAGGCGTGTTACGCCCCGTCAGTGATCCCTTCGCCAGTGAAGGCGGCTTGAAAGTCCTGAGCGGCAACCTCGGGCGCAGCGTGATCAAGGTATCAGCCATAAACCGGGAACACTACCGGGTTGAAGCGCCCTGCCGGATCTTCCACGATCAGATGCAGATGCAGGCGGCATTCGAACGCGGTGAGCTGGATAAAGACCTGATCGTCGTGATTCGTTTTCAAGGCCCGGCGGCCAACGGCATGCCGGAGCTACACCGGCTAACGCCCGTGCTCGCTCTGGTGCAAGAGCGCGGTCATCAGGTGGCGCTGGTGACGGACGGGCGCATGTCCGGCGCATCAGGGCGCATACCAGCGGCCATTCATGTGACGCCGGAAGCGATAAAAGGCGGGATGCTGGCTAAACTTCGTGATGGTGATGTGTTACGGCTGGATGTCGATGCTGGTGTGCTTGAAGTGTTGCTGGAACCACAGACGTTGGCCCGCCGGGAAGCGGTAACGGCGGATCTGTCCGCCGGGCAAAGCGGTATGGGGCGGGAGTTATTCGCCCTGTTCAGACGCACAACCAGCGTAGCAGAGGCCGGAGCGAGTGTCTTTGATGAGCCATAGATAGGATCCACCAGCGGGTGCCGCCAGATCCCAAGCCCCCTGAACGGCTTGTCATCCCGGCATAGCTTGACGGAGGCGAGTTTCGATGGATATTGATCCCATAACCGCTATGGTAGCGATGTGCTCTCTCAGGGCAACACTGGTTAACGGTATCCCTATTACCTCCTCACCAGTGCTTGATATGCCGTATCTCACGCATTCCCCGCTGAAGTTGCAAGAGTGTGTCGCCATCATAAAACACGCTATGCCATCGATTTTATCAGCAAAAAACCCACATCCGACGAGGCAGGGAGAGCGAATGCAAAGCGATACGCCCGCGAAAGGCGGATACCCTCAAGTCATAGATCAGATGCGAGGTGGATGGTTGCGGCCTTACGAGACAGTCATCGTCATGGCCGGGCATGGTTAAGGATGTCCCATGGGCGTACGCTGTTCGAGAAACATAGATGCCTGGCGAGCGCTTATTTTCTGAGAAGTGAAGTTGCACCCTGATTTGCTCACCTTGACAAGCGTCAGGGCGGGCTTCTTTAGGTGTTCCCTAAAGTCATCTTGCGAGGCGGCGCTCTTCATTCCCGGATACCGCCATTATCCCCCACACAAACCGGCTTGTTAGGGTGATGACAACGGCGCGGTCGAGTCGCGCCACACCAGTTCAAAGTCGAGATAGCGTTGGGTGGCCTGGGCGTTCAAATGTTTGCCGTTTTCTCTGGCGCGCAGTTGCTCGATCAATAACTCAGCGGCGATGGCGGCCATGTCCTTAACCGGCTGGCGCACGGTGCTCAGTTGCGGCCAGATCACCTGTGCGATGGGCGCATCGTCAAACCCGGTCACGGACAGTGCTTCGGGCACGGGAATGCCCATTTTGTAGGCCATCGCCATCACGCCAGCGGCCATGTCATCGTTGCTGGCGAAAATGGCGCTGGGGCGGGGTTGCAGTTGCAATAATCTCTCCGCACATTGCATGCCAGAGCGATAGGAAAAATAGCCCTGGCGCACCAGCGGGCGCGGCAGGGTCAGTTTTCGATCCTTGAGCGCCTTGCGAAAACCCTGAAAGCGCTCCTGGCTGACGCTGTGCTCGGGGTGGCCTTTGATAAAACCGATGCGGCGATGCCCCAGATCGAGCAGGCAGGTGGTCATGTTGTAGGTGGCCTTGAAGTCGTCAATAAACACGCAGGCCCCATCCCGATGTGCCTCCGGCGCAATTTGCACGAAGGGCGTATCGTGGCGGCGTAGCAGGCTGATCACTTGCCCGTTGTCGCACAGCGGCGGGGTCAGGATGACGCCGTCAATGCGTAGCTGACGTTGCAACAGCGACACCCGTTGCAGGATCACATCGATCTCATCGCCAGTCGGCTCGGCGATGAGATGATAACCGGCATTGCGACAGGGCAGCAAGGCGCCTTCCTGCAAGCGCTTGATGTAATCGGCGCTGGGGTTTTCATACAGCAGGCCGATGAGACGCGAGCGATTGCCCGCCAGACTGCGCGCCGACAGGCTGGGCTGGTAGTTCAGTTGCTCGACCGCCCATTTCACCTTCTCAGAGGTATCGGCGCGCACATTCGGCTCCTCATTCAACACACGGGAGACGGTCTTGATGGAGACCTCGGCCAGCCGCGCAACATCATTGATGGTGACGGGTTTCGCTTTCATGCTGCGCTTTGTCCGGGGCGGTGTTCTCTCTTGCATGGGGTATCAAGTATGCCGAGTGTAATGGGCGCATTATTGCGCTTTTCTATAAACCGATAACGATTACATCAGACAGGCAAGGATCATCCCCCTGTGCACTCTCAGGCAATGCAATCGGTCGCTTTATTTAACCACCCGTTTTTGTCAGTGTGCCTGTCTGCGCCTGCCTGATCCTGGTTAAGATAGCGCTTATATGCGAGGTTCTTCCCTGCCTGCAACGCCCACTTCTTTAAGGGTTTGCCGTGGCACATAAAATGCGAGAGCAAAATCAATCGGTGATCGGCTTTGAAAGGCGATGCTCCCATTCCCCGCCAACGACACGGATCCTGGCGACATGTTTTTTATTAAACCTTGAGGAAAACGCCTTCGCCTGTGAGACAAGCGCCATTTTATAGGATAAGACAACGCTGTCAATTTGGCTGGTGATCGGCTAACATAAGCGCCCGTCACAGTGACAGGGAAACCCGGATGTATTCCTGGGGCTTTCCGTGTACTTTGAAGATGCACCCCGTCATTGATGGATGCGTAAACGAGAAAATCGCATCCACGTTTAAGAGGTGCGTACAGGCAATGCTTATCGGATAAGGTGGCGCTCGTGTGGTTTACACGCTGAGGATGGACCCTGGGCGTGCTTGATCAGAGCTCTCTTGCAATACCATTCGGCAGGCAGAACAATGGGACTGCCTTGCAAACCGGCAATGGGGCGAGGCCGCCGATTTGCCCCTTGAGGCCTGTCTGTTTGGCATAGGTTAAAGAGGCGAGAACATGGCGAATGATACGGGCAAACAGACGACAGATTGATGAGAGCATACCGACAACATGAAGGTGTCCGCATGAGCCCCACAGCTTGCAGGTAGCCACATGGCTTATTACTTCGTTGCTGATATTGGCGGCACCAACGCCCGCTTTGGTTGCGTGAACCAGGCCGCACCCCACTGGTGGATAGAGCACGCCATGGCGCTGCGAAACGAGGAGTTCAACAGTGTTGATGATCTCATCCGTACCTATTTCGCCGCATTGCCCGAGATGCAGATCAAGGGCGGTTGCCTGGCCATTGCCGGGCCTGTGATCGATGATCAGATCAACATCACCAATCTGGGCTGGTCGTTTTCCATTGCCGAGTTGCAACAATGCCTGCAGCTCAGCGAGCTGGTGGTGATCAATGATTTTGTCGGCCTGGCGCATAGTCTGGCGCACCTGTCCGCTGAGGCGCTGACCGAGATCATCGCCGGCCAGGGGCGCATCGGGGCGACCCGTCTTGTGCTCGGCCCCGGCACCGGTCTTGGCGTGGCGGCCCTGCTTGGCGAGAGAAACGGGCGGCACAGCGTCATCGACACTGAGGCCGGTCACATCGGTTTTGCGCCCAGCTCCGACGTGCAGGTCGAGGTGCTGAAGGCCATGCGCCGGCAATGCGACTATGTTCCCATTGAGGATCTGATCTCCGGTACCGGCCTGCCGGATCTGTATCAGGTACTGACCAGGATTCAGGGCAAGCCGGCGGAGCGCCTGAGCGCCACGCAGATCACCGATCATGCCGCCGCCGGGAGCGAGCCGATCTGTGTCGAGGTGGTGGCGCTGTTCTGCGCCATGCTGGCCAGCTTTGCCGGTGATATGGCCCTGTGTTTTCACGCCAGCGGCGGCGTTTATCTGGGCGGCGGCCTGTTGCCCAAGCTGCCACTGCCGCTGATCGTGGACAGCTTCAAGCAACAGTTCAGCAACAAGGGGCGCATGTCACACCTGCTGGCCGAGACCCCGGTGTATTTGATCAAGCCGGGCAATGCAGCCCTGATCGGCGCATCCAGTTATTATCGGACACGGCTGTGTGCACCTGCTTGACGCGCCTGTTTTACCTGTCGGCAAACACAAGCATCCTTGAGGTAATCGACTTAATCCATCCGCAAGCCACTTGAGGCAGACCATGACTAAAGAGAACAACACACATGAACACCAAGCAGGAATATCTCAAGATTTCCCTCCTGATTGGCGATATTCAAACCCGGCACAGCGAAGGACAGATTCCTGAATTCCGAACCGATACCATCTCGCAATAAGTCTTCCTGCCCTAAAGCCTGCGCTAAACCGGCATAGTCTTGCAGGGATTGTTCGCGCCTGTCTACAGTGACCAGAACCTCTTCAAGAACTAAGGACGGACTACCCCCCTCCCCCCCCCCGAGGTTGGCGTTACTTCCTGGCCGACGCTATTGCCTGAAAACAACGCTGTCAATAATGCACAGGCCGCCCATTTCGTCATAGTTGCATTTGTGTTCATCGCTCCCCCTTGTTTGATAATTAAACATCTGTATCTCGAATGGCTGCATTTTCCAGCCATATTGCCATAGCCATCCAATCATAAAATGACAGCGTTGTCAAAAAAACTCTTGTCGGTATTGGTCGGTGGATGAAACGAACTGACGCTTGTCGCCTCTGCAATTATTGAGAGTCTTAGGCGGTTAAGTCGTTAAATTGGCTTCTTACGAAGCAGTTTGAGTAAGACAGTGATCGGGGTTTAGTGCTTTTAGTGCTTGGGGAGCCCGGTTAGCGGGCAGGCAATTTTAAGGAGCGGCAAAGCTACAACAACCTATGCCCCGTCCTCATGTATTATGTCTTATTGATGCGGGGAAACAGCCGCTTATGTCGGCGCAGATAATAACTCGGCCAGCGCGCGATCAACCGCCTCGAAGTCTTCTTTTGCCACCCCCAGCATGGCGAAGTGTCCCCATAAACTGGGAATGCTGACAAATTCACTCTGAGGGATCATCTGTTGCTCATGCTTGCAATCTTCCGGCAGGATAAACATATCCCGTTCAAACGCAATAACATGCACCTTGGCCTGGATGGAACCCAGCGCCGCCTTCAGATCGCCATCGGTATGCTCGCTGACATCACCAGCACGCCATTTTTTGGCCATACACAGGAGATTATTTGGGTCCATCGGCGAGAACCACGCTTCCCAGAAGTCGGCGAGAAAATTCTCCATGGAATGAAAACCAAAACCAGCCCAGGCTTCGGTGTTGTAAAGCTCCGGGCAAACCCCCATCATCGCAAACACATGGGCCATGCGTTTCAGGCCCTGATGCACATCCTCAGAGCTGAGGTAAGCGCCATCCGCCCAAGCCGGGTCGGAGCTTAAAGTAGCACAAAAGACATCCACATACAAGGCGCAGTGCGGAGTTGTCTTGGCAGTGCCGGCGATAGGCGCCCCACGTACTACCATATTCGGATAACGCACCAGCCATTCGTAAGTCTGTTGTGCCCCCATAGACCAGCCCGTCACCAACTGCAACTGTTTCACACCGAGGTGTTCGGTCAATAATTTATGTTGTGCGCGCACATCATCGCCTATGCTCAACACCGGAAAAGCGCCGCCCGCCTGCCCCTCGCCGCTATTATGCGGGGACGTGGAAAGCCCGCCGCCAAGCTGATTGGGAATGATAATAAAGTATTTTTCCGGATCCAGCGCTAGACCGGCACCAACGTAAGGTGCCATCGCCGCATGGGTGCCTGAGAACATGACCGGGAACAGTATGGCGTTATCCCCGGCTTCATTGAGCTTGCCAAAGGTCTTGTAAGCAAGCACAGCATTGTTTAATGCAACACCGCTATCGAGCATAAAATCGCCTAGCTCAAGGAGTGCAAAATCGCCGTGTTTCTCGGCAGTATAATAGGGGTTTTTCGACATGGTTAAATAACCTTCAATACGGTGTGACATAGCAGAATACGAAGGCATCAAACCATTTTCTAGCTGGTATTACTACGTATGAGTTTGATAGGGTTATGTGCGGATCAGCTCATTTGATTATCTGTGTCTTTCCAACTTTGCACATCTGTGGGATGGCCTGACGCTATCGCCAGGGCCGCGCTCACCCGTCTCGCCTCTGCCTCTGATCATAATGGTATTGGCGACAACCCCCGGCGCAGGCTCCTCTGTACGTGCTCGCCCACACGCAGATAAGTCAGCTTTGCCTGCGCTCTTTCTGTCGCATCGGCGGATAGGCAGGCAAAAAATGAGGGCTTCAAGCTACATGTATGGAAGAAGGCAAGCAACGGGGAACCCTGCTCCAAAATGCGCCGGGAATGGTGGGCGTTTCCTCGGGTACTGTTCAGAAATCCCTGATCTCCACGTGGGATAATTTTTTATTGTGTATATCCTCAACACCGGGCAGTAGCGAAGATGCGATAATATCCTGCCCGCAATTACTTTTGCGGCTTTTCATGCCCTGATACCAGCGTGTGATCTGCGTATATTGACCGACAAACGTGGCAAGCTCATCGATAACAAACAAAAAGTGCATCAACCCCAGCCAGTGCACATCGGCCAGCGAGTACTTATCCAGAATGTAACTGTGCTCGCCAAGCTGGGTATCCAGCCTCTCAAGGGTCGGAGCCAGCGCCTCTTGCGCTTTTTTGATGGCGCTCATCTGCGGTGAGTAGGCCGATCCCCGCATCGCCCCCGTTATGTATTCCTCGATCAGGACATTGACCGGTAGCTCAGCATCACTTATAGCAACGTCTACCCAATAATCCTGCTCAGCACAGGCATTCACATGCCTAGGTATGAGCGAGTAACCCAGGCCACGTGCATTGATGAAGGCCAGAATGCCGTTGACCCCGGCCAGATAATAATCGCCCTCTTTCAGTCCGGGCGTAGTGCCAAACCTGAACATCCGCCGGTAGGCTTTCGAGTCCTGCTCATTTTCCAGGGTATTTAACACACCGCAACGCACTTCCATGCCCTGCTCGGCGGCAACAATGAGGCATTTTAGGGTATCCGGGTCCCAGGGCGCGCCCAGTAATTGCAACATGTACTGAGTTTTTTTCATGTCCCCGGAGCTACCGTAACCAGCACCTTCGGTGGTTTTTATGGGGGTGTATTTATCGAACAGGTCCATCGTCTAGGTCGGTGCGGCAAATAGCAGGGGTAAATATCTGTTTTTCAGTTTATCGGGCATGCTATCTTCCAGGTGCTGAAGCCAAACCGCTATGTTGGGATACTGGCCGAGATCGACATTGTTGTTTTTCAGCACGTAAATATAAGCGGCCACATTCGGCTCCGCCAGGCTTAACTGACCGGTAATAAACCTGCTCGTAGCCAGCACACGATTGAGCTCATCCAGAATGATGATGGCCGTATCATCGCTCTTGCCATCGGCCATTTTTTGTATCGCCAGGGCCAGTTGTCTGTCAACTGCATCGATCCAGTAGTTTTGCTGACCGAGGATGCGTGCCTTTTTCGGCACCAGCGAGGCGCCGCTACCGCGAACATTCATAAAGCTCAATATGCCGCGGGAGCCAGTGATGGAGAAGTCACCCTGCACCAAAGTTGGCAATGCGCCAACGTCCGAGTCAGTATCCTGATAGGCGCGGGTATGATCCGGTCGTGCCGTGGAGGACAGACAGGATGTATTTAGCGAGAGCCCCTTTATCGCCGCCATCAACAGGCATTTAATGGTTGACGCCTGCCCGTGAAGGCCGTGCAGCATCAGTTCTTTTTTAGCCGCTTTTTTTCTACTGAACCATCCCATTTTGTCGTTTCCCTAGAAGTCGTCACGTTCAATCTGCAAATACACCAGGCTGATATTTCGACCTAATTCCGCCTCAAAACCGTGCCAACCGGAAAAATCCTGCATCTGCGTGCGGATCGCATCTTTCATTTCAAAATCACTGAGTTCCTCATCATAAAACCGCTTAACACCATCATAGAGTGTGATCAGGTAAGACAGATACGTCCTGGGTACCGCCTCATTACCGACCGGCCCGTGACCTGGGATATAATACCGGCTTTGCGTTTTTATGATTTTCCGCAAGGTGCGGATATTGCCCATCACATCCCCATCATCCAGCCTGGGCATAAGCCCGGCAAACGCATTATCGCCGAGGAAAACCGTCTTCATCGCTGGCAACTCGATCATAATGTCTCCGGTGGTATGACTGGTTTCATAATGATGGATTCTGAACACATGGTTACCCAGCACAATCTCATCGCCATTCTCTACCGGATGCGTCGGTGCGACAAATTCATGATCCGTAATAACATTATCGGTGAGTTGCCGCATTAACGACTGCCATTGCTCACCGGCGCCATCGGCTATCGCCTGTATCATATTCGGATGGGCATAAACAGGAATGGCCGGATACGCCTCGGTTATCGCCAGATTCCCCAGCCAATGATCGCCGTGTTCATGGGTATTGAAGAGGGCGATCACCGGCAGGGGGGTGATCCTGGCTATTCTCTCCAGCACCCTCTCACCAATGGCACGGCTACTGCCGGGATCGATCACCACCACGCCACCGTCCACCAGCACAAAGGCCGGGTTATTGATGAATCCTTTGTTTTTAACCGAGGGATTGCCTGCTGCCCCGTAAATCAAATAGACCTGCTCATTTACCTGAGTGGTCGGGATGTCCGCAAAAATATCCGTGGTACTCTGCCCCGCCAACACCGGGGATGTGGACAATTCAGTGATGAGAAAAATGCACGCAAAGAAGACAGATTTCATGATGAAAAACAGAGTAAACGGATCACACTCACTGGTTTAATACGTATTAATACTATTGAACGAGCAACAGATCTTACTATGATGAACAGTCAAAGTTTTACCTTATCTTTAGCATCTTGCAATGGCAGACCCAGCCATAAAAACAACACGGCTACTTGGCGCTCTCCAAACTGAAGCCCTGGATCTACCCAGACAGGAAAGACGTGATTTTCTTCTACAGGGTCTGAAGTTGGCCGGTGGCGGCGTGCTTGCCACTGGTGCTGTGGGCAAGTTGCAGGCCGAAGACGCCGATTTGCCGCCGAACATTCCACCCTGGACGCGTTCACTTGGTCGGGGCGTGGTGACAGTGCCTTACGGACAACCCTCCGGGTATGAAGCCGATGTCGTGCGGCGCACCGTATCCTGGCTAACCGCATCGCCGATATCCTCGGTCAGCATGTCCCCGGTGCAGGAATTTAAAGGTATTATCACCCCCAATGGCCTGGTATTTGAGCGCTATCATGCTGGCGTACCGGAAATTAACCCGGATAAACATCGCCTCATGATCCATGGCATGGTCAGGCGGCCGCTGATTTTAAGCATGGATGAGTTAATGCGTTTTCCTTCCGAGTCGGTGATTTATTTTCTGGAATGCCCGGCCAATGGCGGCATGGAATGGCGCGGGGCGCAGATGGAAGCGTTGCAATTCACCCACGGCATGTTGAGTTGTTGTGAATGGACCGGCGTTAAATTATCCGTGTTGCTGGACGAAGTAGGCATGAAAAAAGATGCCGCCTGGATCCTTGCCGAAGGCGCTGATGGTGCGGCCATGACGCGCAGTATCCCGGTGGAGAAGGCCCTGGACGACTCTCTACTGGTGTACGCACAAAACGGTGAGATGTTGCGCCCCGAGCAAGGCTACCCACTGCGGTTGTTTAACCCGGGCTGGGAAGGCAACACCAGCATCAAGTGGTTAAGACGGCTCAAGGTTGGCGACAAACCCTGGTATCAGCGTGAGGAGACATCAAAGTATACCGATCTGATGGCGGACGGGCGCGCCAGAAAATTCAGCTTTGTGCAGGAGACCAATTCCGTCATTACCTCCCCCTGCCCGGAACATCCGATACGACATAAAGGGATCTATACGCTACAAGGTCTGGCCTGGTCCGGGCACGGCAAGATCAAACGCGTGGACGTCTCGTTCGATGGCGGGGTAAACTGGAAAGTGGCCGAGTTAGGGGGGCTGGTGTTATCCAGGGCGCTGACCCGTTTCAGCCTGGAGTTTGACTGGCAGGGAGCCCCATTACTTCTTCAAAGCCGCGCCATGGATGAGACCGGTTATGTGCAACCTACCCTGTCCCAGCTACGCGCTATAAGGGGTGAGAATTCGATTTATCACAAAAATGCGATCCATACCTGGCAGGTCGATAGCACCGGCACTGTGAGTAATGTGCAACTGGCCTAGGACAAGCATTCTCGTATTGATCGGCCTGGTGGCATTATCGTCATACACCCATGTGGCGGCAAGAGAAGCCGGATATTACGGCCTCGGCCAGATAGCCACCGCCGAGGAAATTGCCGGCTGGGATATTGATGTGCGCCCCGATGGCCTGGGCCTGCCGCCCGGTAGCGGTAGCGTAGTGGATGGTGAGCCATTATATGAAGAGAAATGCGCTTCCTGTCATGGTTTATTTGGGGAAGGTGAAGGGCGCTGGCCGAAAATTGCCGGCGGTTATGACACCTTAACCGAAGACAGGCCGGAGAAAACCGTGGGTAGCTATTGGCCCTACGCCAGCACCCTGTGGGACTACATCCACCGCGCCATGCCGTTTACCGCCCCGCAGTCCTTGAGCGACGATGAAACTTATGCCATCACGGCCTATGTGCTGTACTTGAATGATATTGTGGATGAGGGCTTTGTGCTGGCACAGGAGAATTTCGCCGAACTGCAAATGCCTAACAAAGACGGTTTCTTCATCGACCCAAGACCGGATATCAAAAACACACTCTGCATGGAAAACTGCAAGGATCCGAAGACGCTCAGGATAAGTTCGGCCATCAAGGGCGTCACTCCGATGCAACACCTGCAAAAAAACCAGGCAAGCCCCGTCCCGGCATCGGTTGACACGCAAGCCACAGCGCATCCGCAGGGCGAGATGATCTACCAGATCTCTTGTGCTTTATGTCACGCCCAGGGAGTGGCCGGTGCGCCGAAGACTGGCGATAAAGCCATGTGGGAAATACGTATGGAAAAAGGAGCGGATGTTCTGATAAAAAATGCGGTAGAAGGCTACACTGGGGATGCGGGTATTATGCCGGCCAAAGGTGGTAATAGTAGCTTGGGTGATGGGGAAGTGGCGGCGGCGGTAATGTATATGCTTGATCAGAGTCGCTGAAAATCAGATGGCGTGCAGTGGTATATAGTTCGGAACTAATAACGTTAAACTAATGAAGAAATATATCACCTCGGCACTTGCCTCCATGTTGTATTTGCTGGTCGTTCATGCTGTTGCGGGTGATGTCAACAACCCCCATGAAGAAGGCAAGAAAATTGCCTTTGATCGGAAGAAGGGGAATTGCCTGGCCTGCCACATCATAGAGGATGGGGAATTGCCGGGTGTATTGGGTCCGCCGTTGGTTGCGGTAAAGGCCCGATATCCAGACAAGGCAATTTTGCGCGAGCAGATATGGGATCCCTCAAAACGCAATCCCGCCACCTCGATGCCACCCTTTGGCAAACACAGGATCCTGACTGAAGATGAAATCGACAAAGTCGTTGAATACATCCACTCGCTATAGCTGTGTATCGTGAACATGGTATTTTGGAGGTAGTGCATGTTATATAAAAGAAGATTAATTTTGCAGCACCTGTTAAACATCACCGCCTTCTCAGGGGTGTTGGCCGCGCTCCCCGGAAGCGTGTTCGCCAGATGGTCGGAGGCGTTCAATGCCAGGACAGTGGATGACGCCTTACTCGGTTTATATGAGAGTAGCGACTTTGCCGAAAGTGAAAACATTACTCTGAAAGTGCCGGAGATTGCCGAGAACGGCGCCGTGGTGCCAGTGACAGTGAAAACGGACATCGCCGATATCAGCCGGATCAGCATCTTTGCGGAAAAAAACCCGCAACCCCTGGCGGCGTCTTTTGTCATCCCGGAAGGTACCGTTGCCGATGTTTCCGTGAGAATACGCCTTGGCGAGACAATGAACGTGCGGGCGGTTGCCGAGGCTAACGGCAAGCTCTACAGCGTAAATAAGGAAGTCAAAGTCACGATTGGGGGTTGCGGCGGTTAGCTGGGAGGTAAAGGTAGATGAAAGTTAAAGCAAAGATGAAAAAAGACAAGGTCATTGTCAAGGTGCTGGTGCAACACCCAATGGAGACGGGTTTACGCAAAGATAAAAAGACGGGTGAGATCATACCCGCCAAGTTCGTGAAAGAGCTGATCTGCACCTACAAGGATAAAACGGTGTTCACCGCCTATTTTGGTCGCGCCGTGTCAAAAAATCCCTATGTGTCCTTCTCTTTTTCAGGCGCACAGAAAGGCGAGCCACTATCGTTAAGCTGGCTTGATAATACGGGTGAGAACAAAGCCGTTGAGACGCTGATAAAATAACATGCAGTCTCATAAGCCGCTCAAATAAGCCAGTGATAAAACGCATCTCTGCAAGAACCTGCCTAAACAGGCCAAGCGGATAACTCAAAAAGCAAAATCCGTAAACAAACCAGCGATGAAACACCCCCTGAAAGAGCCTTTTCAATCAAGTGTGCTGGAAATCCAAGAGAGCAACCCATGAAAAAAATAGCGTCAGCAGCAGGGTTCAGCCTGAGTATGACGATGATCATGACCGTCGCCCTGTTATCTTATGTGGCGCCATCTAGTGCAGGCCCTGAAGCCGATCAGGCAACGATACAGCGTTTTTTCCAAAAGCGTTTTCCAGATGTTGCGCTGACGGACTATGCCGATGGGGTGTACGCCCTGGATGAGAACGCCAGAGCACAGTGGCGGGAAATAGAGGAGTTCCCGCCTTATGAGCTGGCGATTGATGACGGCAAGGTGCTTTTTGAAACACCGTTTGCCAACGGCAAAAGTTATGCCGATTGCTTCCCCAATCAGGGGATCGGGATCCGGCAGAATTACCCTTTATTTGATATCAAGACCGGGCGCGTAATTACCCTGGAACTGGCACTTAACGAATGTCGCCAGGCGAACGGGGAGCCACCGCTGGCCTATGGTAAAGGCAAAATTGCCGCGCTCTCGGCATACATGGCCTATACCTCAAGAGGCGAGCCAGTCAACATCGTCATTCCTGATGATAAGCGGGCCGAAAAAGCCTACGCAGAGGGGAAAAAATTCTTCTACTCAAGGCGCGGGCAACTCAACATGTCATGCGCCACCTGCCATATCAATAATGCCGGCAACCGTATTCGCGCCGATATACTCAGCCCGGTGCTGGGACAGACAACGCATTTTCCAGTGTTTCGTTCGAAATGGGAGGATATGGGCACCTTGCATCGTCGCTATGCCGGGTGTAACAGGCAGGTGCGTGCCAAACCGTTCCCGCTTCAAAGTGCTGAGTATCGTCATCTTGAGTATTTCCATGCCTACATGAATAACGGGCTACCGATTAACGGACCCGGGGCAAGGAAATAAAAATGTTCATTTCTCCCCTGCCGTTTGCCGCCGTCTTGTTGTCCCTATCCCTTCTGATCGCCTGCTCTACCGAGTCGGGATCCATAGAACAAGCCGACAGTGTTGATCACATGGCAGATAAAAAGACCACACAGGACACAGAGCAGCAAAATGCAGATCCCGGGCCAGAGGAATGGATGGCGCTTGCCGAACAGGCCAGGCAACAGGCCGGTGAACTCGGCTATGAATGGAACACGACTATGCCACTGATAGAAAAGGGCAGTCTCGCCTTGAAACAAGGCGATGAAGCACAGGCCACTGCCTTGTTTCGGGAGGCAAAAAAGCAGGCGGAACTGGCGATTGCACAGGCAAGATATGCTGATGAGAACTGGCAGATGCTGATCCCCAAACCATAACCATGCCTTAAAAAACTTAATCTAAAGCCAACCCAGATAGAAGAGGAACAACAAAAATGAACAAAACCAATACCGCAGGCCTGTTAGCTTTGCTGGTTATGATCGCAAATGTAGGCGCTACCCAGGATCCACTGGATGTACAGATCACCCCTGAGATGGCGACCCTGGATGTTATCCATGAAGGGCAAAAAGTCACCGTCATGCGTAACCAGGATACTAACAACACCATCAGCCCCGATTATGCGAAGACATCCAGAAAGTGCCCGCCGTTTTGCATCCGCCCTATGAAGTTGGCCGAGGGCATCGAGACCCTGGGCGAGTTGGAGATGCTGCATTATATGAAAGCAAGAAGTGATGGCGATAAGTCCATTTTAATTATTGATTCACGCACCCCCGACTGGGTTGAAAAAGGCACCATCCCGGGCTCGATCAACCTTCCCTGGACTGAGCTGTCCCCAAGTGCTGGCGCAGATCCCTTTAGCATCGCCGACATTATGCAACAACAATTTGGCGTGATTGAGCAGGAAGGACTGTGGGATTTTTCCAAAGCAAAAACATTGGTGTTTTTCTGCAACGGTATGTGGTGCGGTCAGTCGCCAAGAAACATATATGCTTTGCTGAAATTCGGCTACCCGGCGGCGAAGATGAAATGGTATCGTGGCGGGATGCAGAATTGGGAAGCCCTGGGCCTGTCCACCTACAAACCCTAAGCCAGATAATCAATGCCAGTTGTTTCCCATGCTGCCTTTCAAAGTAGCATGGCCTCTGGTTTGTCTTCCTGCGCCTTGTATTAAAATATGAATCGCCGTGATTTTGCGCGCCTTCTTGCAATCGCTGGTCTTGGCAATCTGTTGCCGGGCAGGGTCTTATCCGAAGCGGGAGGCAAGCCACCCATACTGAATTATGACATACCGGCTTTCGGCAATGCCCGGTTACTGCATATAACAGATACCCATGCACAACTCTTGCCCATCCATTTTCGCGAACCGGACGTCAATATCGGCATCGCTCAGGAAAACGGCAAACCACCCCATCTGGTCGGCGAGCATATTCTGAAGTATTTCAATATTCGCCCTGGTAGCCCGATGGCCCATGCGCTGACCTGCCTTGACTATGTTGACGGTGCAAGAGAATACGGCAAGGTCGGTGGCTATGCATACCTTGCCAGCCTGATCAAGTCCCTTCGTCAGGCGAGTGGAGATAATAATTCATTGCTACTGGATGGTGGGGATACCTGGCAAGGCTCGGCAACGGCCTACTGGACTCGCGGCAGAGATATGGTTGATGCCTCCAATCTGCTTGGCGTCGACATTATGACCGGTCATTGGGAGTTTACCTATCATACCCAGGAGATCCTGGATAACATCACTGCATTTAAGGGCGAGTTCCTGGCTCAGAATGTCATGGTGGATGAAATTGCCCTGTTTGAAGGGGGCGGTGCTTATGACGAGGAAAGCGGTCATGTATTTAAACCGTATACCATACGGGATTTAGGCGATCGGCGTGTTGCGATCATCGGTCAGGCGTTTCCCTATACCCCGGTCTCAAACCCGGCCCGTTTCATCCCCAACTGGACCTTTGGCATTCAGGACCACGCCTTGCAAACATTGATCGAGAACCTGCGCCAACGAGAAAAACCCGATGCGGTTGTTCTGCTGTCCCATAATGGCATGGATGTGGACCTAAAACTGGCCGCCACCGTCTCAGGGCTGGATGTCATCCTCGGCGGTCATACGCACGATGCCATACCCCGGCCTGTTATCGTAAAAAACCGCAACGGAAAAACACTGGTGACGAATGCCGGGTCCAACGGCAAATACCTGGCCGTGCTGGACCTGGATATAGGCGCCGGGAAAGTCAGGGACTACCGTTACCGTTTGCTGCCCGTTTTTTCAAACTTCATTAAACCGGATCCCGACATGGCGGCCTACATCAGCCGGCTGCGCAAACCCTACGAAGAGCAACTGGGCGAGAAGCTGGCAGAGACACATGAGCTATTGTACCGGCGCGGTAATTTTAACGGCACATTTGATCAGGTTATCTGCAACGCCTTACGGACGGCCAATAATGCCGACATTGCGTTTTCCCCGGGATTTCGCTGGGGCACAACTATCCTGCCCGGGCAGGCGGTGACGATGGAGCATGTTATGGATCAAACCTGCATCACCTACCCTGAAACCTATGTCCGGGAAATGACCGGCACGCAGATCAAGGCGGTACTTGAAGATGTCTGCGACAACATATTCAACCGTGATCCATTTTATCGACAGGGCGGCGATATGGTGAGAGTCGGCGGCATGGATTACACCTGCGATCCGCTGGCCGGGTTTGGTGGGCGCATCTCGGAAATGACCCTAGACAACGGTCAGGCCATAAGTCCAAACAAAACTTATAAAGTCACTGGCTGGGCAACGGTAAACGCCCCCTCAACAGGTGCGCCAATCTGGGAAACTCTCGCCGCCTATCTCAAAGATCAAAAATACGTGAGCCTGGACAAACTGAACACCCCCAAGTTGAAGAACGTACAAGGCAACACCGGTATCATTTAGGGGGTAAGCATGGCTAAGCGGCACCGATGTTTAGCGACAATGGGATGTAACAAAAGCCGGGACATTACCACTCACTCATCCGCCACAGAGCTGAAGTCACTGCAAAAAAGCTGAAGCGGCACAGTGCTGACAGTGACAACGAAAAGTAACGGCGGGCTGAAAGTTGTTGGTGCCCTGCCGGGGTAGGAAACCGCCCTGAACTTTGAGGAAACGAAAATCGCATCCCTCTACAAAGATAACCTGACCTTCTGGCATCTCGCCTGCCTGATGGGTCAAGATAAAATATAACATACCCACCGAGAGAGGTAAGTGCGGGTCTATGACAAGCCTGAGTAAACAGCCAGTCGCTGTACAGACTACGGAGCAGAAGGCATCTCTCATCCCGCCTCTACTCTGCTCCTGGCCCCAATCCTTAGCCGGGAGTCGTTGTTTTGCATCAGTAGAATAGCTGGATGTTACGGCGTGATCGGCAGTCCCCGGCGTATTAACATATCCCTTAATTGCAGGATCACAGGAAAAATTTCCTGGTTTAAGTCCTCGCCCTGTTGATCGAACGCCACCTGCTCCATCTCAACAACCCATCGGTCTTCGGAGAAAATGCCCTCTGTAAACCAGATAACGAAAGGCCATAACAACTCCATTAAACCGGGTATCGATGGCCTTCTTATGTTCATCAAACCAAACGTATGGTTGATGCGCTGTTCTCTGTCTACCGGCACATAGCTTATCCACAGATCCAGCGCCGGGTGCTCACTGCCGGCCGTCCAGAACTTGAGCCGTTGATGTGGATACTCCGTCCTTACCGTCATCAAGTCCTTTGGCCGATTTGCAGTCGGTTCAGGCCGTTTTCCCAACATGACCTTCTCCCCCATCGGTTGTTTGCCGACACGAGAGAAGGTGTAATCCACCTCTACCCAGTCATCGCCTTCACGTAAGTCCAGAAAGCCAGTTTGTATTTTCGACATAATGCGACGATGCAGGAATTGATGGTTCATATCCATCAAGTTTTCATGTAGAAATGAATAATGGCAAGCAACCTGACGGTCAAGGTAGCGGGTTTTATATTTGGGATCATGCCATGAGGCCACATGCGGAAAGGGAGCCGACGTCGCTCTTGCAACATCACCCGGAAAAACAAAAATCAAACCATACTCTTCACGGCAAGGATAGGCCCGCACACCCCGTGGAACAGTGTCACTCTTGCCCACATAGGGAATGTTCACGCACCTGCCGGTGCTATCATAGGTCCAGCCGTGATAACAACATTGAATCAACTCGCCACTGACTTCACCTTGGGATAAGGGCACCTGACGGTGGGCGCACCTATCTTCCAGGGCAAATACGCTACCAGAGCGTGTTCTTGTGATGACTATGGGCTCACCGGCAAATGTCCGCGCTAGCGCTTTGCCTTTTTTAACGTCTTTGGCGCGTGCTAATGGATACCAGTAATCCGGATGGGCGCCGGTTTTGCGTAAATCACCATTGCCCTGTTCAACAGACATTGCGCTGACGTCAGTCACCGACATGTTACTCATATTGATTGCTTTGCTGGCAAGGGCTTCACTGTCCGGGATCATAGCAGATATTCACTGAGATAAAGCAAATAATGGCTTGATGTTGTGGACGGCAGGACGCTACCCATGCCAACTCACAGACAGGCTTCTAGTCTTTCAGACTACTATGAAGAATACGGATAAACAACTCTGGTTTGACAAACCCCTTGCCCATCTCATCATCATAATCGGCATTGGGTTTCAGTTTGATGATCTGTGCCAGTGATTTTCCCTCAGCGATCAACTTTTGCATCCTCTCCCGCACTGTCTTCAGCATTTCAAGGTATCCCTTCAAGGCTTTTTTATCGCCCAGCGGGCCATGCCCAGGAATGATTTTCGTCTCATCATCGGCCATTGCAGTGATCGCCTCAACGCTTTTAATGAGCCCATCGACGGAGCCATCCGTGGAGACGTCAATGAAAGGATAGGCGCCATGAAACCAGATATCCCCGGTGTGTATCACATTGGCTTTTTTGAAGTGGATAACGCTGTCACCATCGGTATGTGAGCGCTTGAAGTGCATCACCTTTATCTCCTCACCATTGAAATGAAAAGTGACGTTATCATTGAAGGTGATGACGGGCAGGGCCGCTTTGGGTGAGGCGGGAACAACCGTTTTCAATGCTCTTATTTCCGTATCCACAGACATGCGTTTTCGTACATTATCATGGGCCACGATCAAAATGCCTTTTTTGCCCAGGTTCTCATTGCCGCCGGTGTGATCAAAATGCCAATGGGTGTTGAGCAGAAATTTAATCGGCCTCTCTGAGATGTTGCTGATCGCTTTTAATATCTTCCCGGTTAGAGGCGCAAACTGATCATCGATCATCAATACCCCATCCTCACCCGCCGATACGCCAATGTTACCGCCTGCGCCCGTCAGCATATAAATACCATCGGCCACTTTTTGCGTGTTGATTTCAACCCGGGCAAACCTGTCTTCCTCAGCGCCCACCGTTACAAATGATGTGGCGATTAAAACCAGGACATACTGGATAAAGCGGTTATTCATCTTCTCACTCCAAATTGATGCATGATCACTGATCATGTAATACGGTTATTGGAAAAATATATTCTCATCCGATCAGGCGGAGGGGTGCCATCCGGCGTCGGCCCAGAGCTGCCCCGACACAATCGAATTGGCAATCATAAAACAAATGGCATCGGCAATTTCCTGTGGCTCTATCAACCTGCCTATTTGGGTATCCGGCAGTATATGGTTCTCAATGTAATCATCACCCAGCGCCCTGACCATGGGCGTATCGGTGAAACCGGGATGTATGACGCCACAACGAACGCCGTGGAAAATGGCCTCTTTCGTCAGGGTTGACGCCGCACCTTCCAGCCCCGCTTTTGTTGATGCGTAGGCAACCTGACCCTTCACACCCTGGGAAGAGACCGAGCCGATAAAAATGACCGTCCCCTGTAGATGCTCATCGGGATGCCACCTCTTTAATCCACGTATTGATCGATCCTCGGCAATGCGCGATATCATCTCCATCGCCCAGTACACAGGCGCAATGAGGTTCACATTCACAACAAGCTGAAAATGCTCCTTAGGATACACCAGCGCTTTGCCTGATTCTTTATTCACCTTCACCGCCAGTGCATCCCGGGTAATGCCGGCGGCGGGGATACAAATGTTTACCACGCCGTATCGTTCACACATATCACGGTATACCTGCACGCGAAACACATCGCTGGTAACGTCACCCTGGTAGGCTATGGCTATCTCCTCATCCACTTCGTTATTTACCTGCTCGGCTGCAACCGTGATCTGCTCTGATTGATCCACCATGGCGATTTTTTTCACCTGGCGACGGGCCAGCTCCAGGGAAACGGCTCGTCCTATGCCACTGGCGCCGCCCGTTACCAGAGCGATTTTATCTTCTATCCGCATGTATTTTCTCTTCCATTGTGGAACGTGTTGGTGCGCCATTGTAACTTGATTTTGTTGCATCGCAAAATACCCTGTTTTTCATTGTCAGGCGGTTAAAACTTTTTCATGCCATCCCCGTAATGATCTATCAACAACAAAGACCGTGCACCAATAGCCCCTAGCCGGTTCGGGCATAACCCTGTGATCAGATGGGTTGGCAATCATCAACATCCTGGCTTCTATGATGCCCGCTATCTTATCGGCAGTTGTATAAGCCCAGAAACAGATTGCACGGCCCGGAGAGAAAGCACTCGCCTTTGCCACCAGCTAAGTGCAAGATGTTACCGGGGCTGTGCTTAATGATAAAATATGTTTTTAACTCACTGCCCTCTCGCCGTTTCCTTGAGTTTTTGCCATGCGCTTAGCAGGTATTGGTACATGGATATCAAGGTCAATACGGCGGCAATGTACAACAGCACGAGACCCGGCCAAAAAACGGGGACGCCGTAAAGCGGCGCCTTGTAGACTAATAACGGCAAGGCCAGCATTTGTGCGGTGGTTTTAATTTTACCGTAGACGGATACGGCCACTTTGCTGCGTGCGCCAAGTTCCGCCATCCACTCCCGCAATGCCGAGACAGTGATCTCTCTGCCAATAATGACGGCGGCAGGCAGGGATAGCCAGGGCTCGGGATTACGTTCAACCAGCAGGACCAGGACAACGGCCACCATGAGTTTATCCGCAACCGGATCAAGAAAAGCCCCCAGCCTGGATGTTTGCGCCAGTTTCCTGGCCAGATAACCATCCAGCCAGTCGGTAGAGGCGGCGATGATGAAGATGATGCAGGCCGCCTTGTTACTCCAGCTAAAAGGCAGGTAGAAGACCAGCACAAATATGGGAATGAATGCGATACGCAGCAGGGTCAGGCTATTTGGAATGTTCATGTGCCATGTAGCGTAGCATAGATTTTTTTCGCTAAATGGGTATTTATGCCCGGCACCTTCACCAACTCGTCAATGCCAGCCCGTTCAATGCCCTGTAGTCCACCGAAAAAACGGATCAACGCCTGCCTGCGTTTGCTGCCTATGCCTTGAATATCTTCCAGGATGGACGTCTTCCTCTTTTGATCTCTTTGCCGACGATGCCCCATGATGGCAAATCGATGGGCCTCATCACGGACTTCCTGTATGAAGTGTAACGCCGCTGAGTCAGCGGGCAACGTGAGCTCACCGCTCGGATCTGCAAGTATTAACCTCTCAAGCCCAGGTTTTCTGGCCGCGCCCTTAGCCACACCGAGCAGGGTTATACCATCAAGCTGTAACTCTTCAATGGCGGCCTCGATGCTACTGAGCTGCCCCTTGCCACCGTCAATGAGTATGACGTCAGGTAACCTACCGGCTTCCTTGATCACCCGTGCATAACGACGTGCAAACGCCTGGGCCATAGCCGCATAATCATCCCCCGCCTTGATCCCTTTGATGTTAAACTTCCGGTAATCGGACTTCACCGCCCCTTCATTGCTAAACACAACGCACGAGGCCACTGTCGCCTCGCCACGGCTATGGCTGATATCAAAACACTCAATACGCTCTACCGGCTCGGAGCGCTTCAAGGCCGCCTGTAAACTCTCCATGCGTGATGCGTATTTCTCTTTTGCCGAGAGCCGGGTTTTCAGCAAAATCTCCGCATTGTTTAACGCCATTTCGATCCATTTTTTTCTCTCACGCCGGTGGTTGTGTTTGATCTGTAATTTCCTGCCGCACTTCTCACTTAATAAAGTCCTCAGCGCCTCGGCGTCCTCTATTCGATGACTGAGCAATATCTCGGCCGGCATTTGTCGTTCTTTGAAATGCCCCAGGTAGTATTGCGACATAAATGCATTCAGCACAGGCTCGGCGGTTAAACCCTTTGTGTGTTTTGGGAAAAAAACCCGATTGCCGAGGTTCAATCCGCCACGGATATAAAAGACCTGCACACAGGCAACACCCTCTCGCATAGCGCAGGCGACAATGTCGATTTCACCTTCAGGCGCAGTTATGTACTGGTTTTCCTGGATCTTTCTCAGGCTGGCGATCTGATCACGATAACGGGCGGCGCGTTCATACTCCATCTTGTCCGAGGCTTTTTGCATCGGCCCGGCCAGCTCTCTGATCACATCTTCATTTCGTCCTTCCAGGAACATCACCGCATGTTTAACGTCATCCTGATAATCATTATCGTCAACCAGGGCAACGCACGGCGCTGTGCATCGCTTTATTTGATATTGCAGGCAGGGCCGGCTTCGGTTGTTAAAAAATGTATCCTCGCACTGTCTTATTTTGAACAGCTTCTGGGTCAGGTTCAGTGTGCGCCTGGCTGATTTTGCGCTGGGGTAAGGGCCGAAGTATCTCCCCTTCCCTGTCTTCGCCCCCCGATAAAAACTCAGCCTCGGGTATTGTTCATCGCTGGATAAATACAGGTAGGGGTAACTCTTATCATCACGCAGGAGAACGTTATATTTCGGTTTGTGTTGTTTAATTAAGTTGCTTTCAAGCAGCAACGCTTCCGCTTCGGTTCGGGTGATCGTGGTGTTGATGGCATTGATCTGCCCTACCAGCATCCGGGTCTTGGCGGAGTCTTGGGTCTTGTTAAAATAGCTGCTCACCCTTTTTTTCAGATCTTTGGCTTTGCCGACGTATATCAGCGTGTTATCTGCATCGAACATTTGATACACCCCTGGATGGTGCGTGAGCTTTTGCAGATCTATCTTGTGATCAAATGCGGTCATTTTATTTGAGTAGTATGGCTACCTGCTCAAAAACATCTCGAAACATGGCCTCGGTCAGACGCCCGGTCTGGGTATTGTAGCGGCTACAGTGGTAGGAGCTCACCAGGCGTCTTTTTTTATCTATTTCGTAGCTGGCGCCGTGCTTGAAGGGATAATCTCGCTTTCTTTTGTCCATGGCTGTTAAGATGGCATCGTGGGCGATACGCCCCAGACTTAAAATCAGCAGCCGATTGCCTATGGCCTCTAGCTCTGATTTAAGAAAGGCATTACAGTTTTTTATCTCGCTGGCTACGGGTTTGTTTTTTGGCGGCAGGCATTTCACCGCATTGGTAATACGGCAATTTATCAGTTTCAGGCCATCATTTTTGTGCCTGGATAGCGGTTTTGAGCAAAAACCGAAGTCATAGAGAACCTGATAGAGCAATATGCCGGCATGATCGCCGGTAAATGCCCGCCCGGAGGCATTTGCCCCGTGCATTCCGGGCGCCAGTCCAACGATGAGTAATGATGGTTTCCTCACCCCGAAAGGGGCGACCGGTCTCGCATGATAGGTCGGGTAGGTTTCTCTCACTGCTTTTAGGTGCTCCGCCAGGCGGGGGCAACGCTGGCAGGCGGGATCATAGATAGCCTTGCTCAGATCAGGCACAGGTTAAAAAAGAAATGTCAAAATGGCGAAAACTATGTTGCATAAGCCTGTAATAAAGTTCAATAAATAACTGCAAGTATATGATTTTTAACAGTTTGTTATTTTACCATTAAACCGCTTTGGCAAGAGTGGCATGATCAGATCAACAATCAAAATCATCATCACGACACCAGAAATCCAGTGCATCAGGTATGACGCTCTGGTTTTGCAGGTGACGGTATGTCGATGATGCTGCATAGGCATGACGGCGCAAGCGATTGAGTTGCCCCAGGGGTCGATGTGCAGGGAGGGCATGCCAGGGGGCGAAAGAGAGATGTTCACAGAACTGTCGCTGTGCCGCCGACATGAAGTCCTGTGCTGGAATGGTGATCCTCGCCAGGGGGACAAAAGGCGAGTCCTTATCCCGCCACTGCCTGGTTGCATCATCCAGCGACATGCCCTTGCCCGGCACTTGTCTCTGCACCTGAAAGATGAAGCAGGCGTCAGCCTCCGCCAGCTCCTCTTCCAGTTGCTTACGCAGGAAATCGGGGCCCGTTTTTTCATCGGCTATGGGCTCTTTAGTCGGCGTCATTTGACAGGGTCTCGCCCCAAACTTGATGTTATGAGGGCCTAGTTTATAGGGTGTAATGCTGAAATAGGCCGGATCAAGCAGACTATCGGGCGGGGGGAGCAACGTCTTTTTAGCGGCCAGGAACTCTTTTATGCGCCAGCTAAACGGATTCCAGCCAGGAAAGAAGAACGCCATAAATTGTTCAGGACTGGCGATAAAGTGATTGTAATCCGGCATATTCCTGACAAAGAAGACCGCTGTGTTGGTCATCAGAAAATCCTGGGTAGCGGTATTCACATCGCTTTGTTCCAGCGGCTCAGCGGCTATCTCCATGAGTTTCACCGCCATTCCCCTGGCGTCGTCCTTGCCGTCATGGCTGGCATTTAAGTCGAAATGACCATTGGAGAGGCGAACCCAGCTCCTGTAACGCTTGCCCGGTTCACTGAAGACCCCATAGCGATACGCAGGTTCAATGTCGCTGTTGACGTCAAAATAAGCGCGCAGACAGGCATGGCCCTTGGCATGGGCGCCCCTGGCCACATAGGTGGTTTTGTACTTCTCAATGAGCCGCTGAAAACTCTGCCGTGTCGCCTCGGCCTGCTCTGCTTCATCATCACGCAGGACTTCATCACTCATCTCCTCATGCGAGCAGGCGGGGATAAAACTGACGAGAGACAACAATAAAAATAGGTGAAAGCGGGGGTTTGATAACGCCTTGACATAAGGGGCGCGCCTTCTCATAAGGTCTTCATGTACTCAACCAGCGCCCAGATCTCATCTTCACTCAATGGCGCTAACCCATCCTCCCCGGTACCATACTCATGTCCCCCATTGCTATTGCCTGGTAGCCTGGTATCAAACTCAAACGCCCCCGCTACATCATCGCTCACATAGCCTACGTGGACAGGATCAAACTCCCAGGAGCCGATATAAAATCGCTCGCTACGCTCATCCGCCGGTAACAACAACTCATACAAGTTAGGCACCGAGCCATTATGCAAATAAGGCGCTCCCGTCCAGATCCCGTTTAGCGGCCGCGCTTTGTAGGCCAGCAGGGCGTATTCAGAGACGGCGTCCTTGCCCTCATAGCGCTGACCGTTCACGTATTTGGGCGGATGAATTTGATCAGGATGACCTAAGTATCTCGCATCACGTTCGGCTAGAAAAACCTGCAAGGGGTTGTTTTTCATGACCCCGAGCATGAGGTGATTGACGATATAAATCGCCGGCTCCTCCTCACCTAAAATGGGCCCGGTAAAATAAAACCGGGGCTTGCCTTCGAAAATGCCGGTCTTGCCTTTGGAGAAGATGGCGTTTCTGGCCATCTTCGGATCGGTTTTTATCTCATCCAGGGTGCTCATCCTCACACGGATTTTGCGCTTCGGATCGGTGCGCTTGATGTCCACATGACAGGCAATGCAGTATTTCTCATAGAGCGCCCTGCCGGCTCTCGCCAATGCCTGATCGATCGGTGGGAGCACATCCGGCCACAAGGGCGAGTGCAATTCGCTGACTTTCTTCTCGATGGCGCGCAAGTTGCCGACCGCTACCGATGAGGGATAGCCGGCGTCATAGAAATACAGCCAGCGGGTTGATGTTGTATCGACCTCACCGAATACCCCGATCACCTCACCCACGTTTCTCGCCAGGGCGCCAATTTTGGAATTGGTCTGCGCGCCATCCCACTCCACATAATCATGTTGGGGCGTATCCCAAAGATAGGGATAACTGGTGGGGGCGTCCGGCTCGTTAAAATTATCCTTAACCCCGGTCAGCAACAGCCCCTTGTTTAATATGGAGCCAAAGGCGTCCAGCCTTGAATAGCCATAAGCGGTGCTGGAATAATTGCGCCGGTTGTATGTGCTGGTTTGTCTGTGCTCTTCATCGAGCAGTTGTTTTAGTTGCAGCAATTCCTCCTCGCTCGCTCGGCGGTCATAATACTTATCCCCCAGTCTTTTTAGCTTCTCTTCATCTTCCATAGTCGCCGCCAGTGCGCCCTCCAGGTGATGCAGAAACAGGGGCAGGTCTAACATGGGTTGCCCGCCATCGATGCGGATCAACTTGTCCTGATAGCGTAGTTGTTGCGTATGGCAGGCGGCACAGGTTAATCCCACATAGCCCTCATCCCGTGCAAAGCCTATGGGCAAAGCATCCGGATTGGCCTTTGATTTAACCCCCGGCAGAAAACCAAACCTCATCATGTTCAGTGGCTCCGCCAGCGGCCTGTGACTATCGTGTTGTTCCAGATGAATAAAAACATCATAGAGCAGTAATCGCGAGCCTTGATTGATATGGTAGAACCAGTCCCGATCTTTCGCACTCCAGTTTTGCTCAAGATGAATGATATTCGCCGGGTTCAACGCCTCTTTATCTTGCAAGGCGCTGATCTCCCCCGCATTGACCGGGAGCAACACAGTGGACAACAGGAGAGGAGCGAGCAGTGGCTGTTTCATTTACGGGCGATCCCGTGATAGGAGTGCATTGAGCAGATTGTCCTGAAAGCTGATGTTTCCCGTTAAACTGTTATGCTTCTCGCATAGCAGAAAACTATAGTCAAGTGGAAAGAAACTGTATTTATGCCTGGGCACACTGGGGTCCAGGTTATCTCTGCCCAGCAAGGACGCCTTGGTGACTGAGCCATCGCCCGGCTCCAGCAACAGCCTGTCGTAATCAACACCGGCCTTTTTGTTGAGAATATCCTTCGGATACAGGCGGATCTCGGATATGCCATTGACCTCTTCGACTAAAATGCGGGCCGGCGTCAGGGTGCAATCGCCGCCGAATACAATCAACCTGGGGTGCCCCTCAGGCAGTGGCACCGTCAGCGACCAGACAAAGCGCCTGGCCCGCTCCAGTGATTTCTCAAAATAGGCTTCCATGGTGTTCAGATGTGCCTCACCTTCCGCGCTTGATGCGTATTTCGACAGCATTCTGCTCCGCACTTCCTCATCGAAAATCGACCACTTAAATCTGCGCCACAGCTCCACATCGAACAGATCCCGATTTAAGTATTTGCCCTCGTTCGTCACCAGCCAGTCATTCAGGGGGTGGGGTAGCAGTTGATAGAGGCTGGGCATGGTGGCCAGGGTTTCTGTGTTAATCTTCCTGAAGCCGATCTGTATGCCGTCTATAAATGAATTCAGCAGCTTCACCGAGCCCAGGTTAGGGGCGCCCAGTAAAATAACACGGCGAACCCGCTCGCCGCCGTACATGTTCACGGGGAAATCATTGTCGTTCAATACATCCACCCTGCCGTATCGGATGTAATAGCGGGCGATCAATCCCCCCATGCTATGGGCGATGATATCTACTTTCAGCGCCGGGTCCTCATGGTCAATCCTGATCTGATCGATGAAGTCGGCGAGCCTTGCCGCATTCACCACATTATCCAGCCGCCAGTCGTAGTGAAACTCGTAGTAGTATTTTCTACCAGGTTCAATCCCCTGCTCCAGAGCGGCTTTTTCGTAACGGCCTACCTCTGATAATGTCCACAGTATTTTTCCATAGAAATCCTTGCCGGCGGTGTTATCTGCAATCGCAAACGCCGTCAGTTTATCCGGTCGGGATAACAGGGTATCGGGATCGATGTCCAACCCCAGGTTATCATGCTCGCCAAAGAGTAAATTATGCAGGGGGCCAAGCCATAACTCTTTGCCGGTATGTTTGTTTTTGAGTTTACTGCCTAATACACCGTGGATGAAGATAACCGGCGGTTGATCGCCCGCATCCCGGTTTTGCATGTAGAGACGGTGCAGATCGGGCGTATTGGCAGCGTCAAACTGTCGCATACCGATGAGCGCAATCACAACACCGAGCGCTATGTAGAGAAGAGCCCTTAACATTTTATGATATGTGCCATGCCGTGTTCTTTTAGAGCTTAAAACCGCTTCTAATCTTGCTATTTTAAGAGCCCGCACCATCTTCTTCACGACAGCGGTTGAATAGATCAGCGTCTCCTTAACATCAATAAAACAGGTATATTCTACCCGCCCATCCTGAGAGGATGTAAGTATAATGTTGGGTGAGACGCTCGGCAAAGGCCGTGGTCGGATCAGGTATCTGCGGCAATGTATCTTACGCTTGCGCTTTAAGTGCGCCTGAATGATCAAAGCTAAAAGCCCTTATCACATGGATTTTTCATCCCTCGACAAGGTGATAAAAACCTGCAATCGCCCGCTCTCCGGGGCCAGCAACATCCGGGGCGGGGACTCATGTTCACACAATCGTTTTACTTCCCAGCCCTGAGGCCAGCAGGCTTTGGGGGGCAGTTCCCTATTGCAGGGCCGTTATTGATCTGTTCTCGTCAAAATGCAATTATAACCGCTCTTTTTATATGACAACCAGGCTGGAGGCGCCTCACCACCAGCGATGCAATAATACGGCAGGGCATGGCGACATCTGAATCTCAATTCTCGCGCACTTTTCACACCATCGCCCAGCAACCACAGGCCATCGGCAAGTATGAGATCAGGGAAGAGGTGGGGAAAGGCAGCATGGGCACCGTCTACTTCGCCCATGATCCCTTCTCGGCTAAAGATGTGGCCATCAAAGTGGCCCATCCCCAGTTTATTAACGAGCAGGAAGACGGGGTTCGATTCAAGAAGCTGTTCTTTAATGAGGCCCATGCCACAGGCGTGCTCGATCATCCTAGCATCCTGCACCTCTTTGACGCCGGCGTAGATGGCGATCTGTGCTACCTGGTGATGGAGTATGTGCCTGGCGCACAAACACTGGGCCGCTTTACCAAACCCGATAGCCTGTTATCGGTGCGTGAGGTTGTTGGCGTCATCTACAAGTGTGCAAAGGCCCTGGATTATGCCCATCGCCAGGGTATCGTACACCGAGATGTGAAACCCAGTAACATCCTGTTCACGGAAGATCGGGATATTCGCTTGTCCGATTTCAGTATCGCCAAAATCAATCGGGCTGATGAGACCAACACCCAGTTTGACGGATTCCTCGGCTCCCCGCTCTATATGTCGCCGGAGCAAATTAATGAATGGCCAATCTTGAGCAATACGGATATTTTCTCTCTAGGTGTGGTGATGTATGAGATGCTCTCGGGTCACCACCCATTCAAGGCGGGTAGCCTTGCGGCCATTGCCGATAAAATTACCAACGCAAAACCACCGCCGCTGGCGGAATACCGTAGCGACCTGCCGGAGAATTTATCCTACGTGCTTGGCAGGATGTTAAAGAAGCGCAATGAAAAACGTTATGCCATGGGCCTGGATCTGGCCGCCGATCTGGCGGTGATCTTCGATGATCTGGATAAAGTCGAGACGGAAGATGCGCTAAGAGATAAGTTTGATACCCTCAGCAAGCTGGGTTTCTTCAAGGGTTTTATCGACAGTGACATCTGGGAGATAGTAAGAGCCAGCAACTGGACTTCCTACCAAGCCGATGAGACCATCATAGAAGAAGGCGACAGCGATCATTCGTTTTATATTATTTTATCCGGTGTGGTGAACATCGAAAAAGACGGGCACTTCCTCGACTCTTTAAGAGAAGGCGATTGCTTTGGAGAAATGGGATTTCTGGCAAGAACGGAAAGGACGGCCACCGTCACGGCGAAAACACCTGTGTCATTGATCAAGTTAAACGCATCCACGCTGGATCGGGCGGACGAGGGTACACAACTTCGGTTCTTGAAAGTCTTTGTAGAGACCGTCATCGAACGCTTAAAACAAACCACCTCTTCCCTCACTCGGCTAAAACAGATCTAGCCGCCCTGCCCACCAGGCTATCATCGGGCGGGCTTTTGCGGCAAGACTGAAAAACACATGCTTAACATGGCCACAACATCCATGCCCCACCGCCAGTGGTTTTGCCGGCGCCGACCTCCGCCACAGGAAATGCTCACCTTTAAGTCGCATTCTCTTGCACTGTTTCTTGCCCAGCTTTACCTCGCTTACCTCACTGCTTTTGCGTATAAAATATGCAACGCCCATGTCCTGGTTAAGAGAACAATCCGCACATGGCCTTTTGAGACAAGGCGAGACATTTGCCCTTGAGCCCACGTTCACTGCACAGGGGCTCTGGCGATGTTGTTGCCATCTTCGATGCTCATGGCCTGCTCCACTTCCATGAGCGCTTTGCCGAAAGCCGGGGCTTTAACGGACTGATCGGCCAGGGCCTGTTGGTTGCCGGCATAATGACGGAAATCGGCGGTCAAGGGACTGGCTGATCTCTTGCATGTCATGTCATTACAAAGTGCCGGCGATCCCATCCGTTGCACGTCTACCATCACTCGCCTTGATAGACAAACCAATAGAGGGGTCTATCACCATCAGCATGATATGGTGGTGCCGGGGGAACTGTGGAGGGGATCATGTCTGACATAAAGTAGCGGGGGAGCTTGCAAACCACACTGGATGAGGCTCCCCCCATCAATAAACGGCGAGATAACTACCCTCATTGACGGGATCGCAAAAAACCCGCCGGTCCCGGGGCTTTTTTTAAGGCGCAAGCAGGCTTCATACAAACCGCCCCTGTGTTGATCAACCTCCGTGAACCATTGACGTTACCTGATCCTGATCGCCCATCTTGCAAACACTAACACCCAGGGTCAAAAGGCCGCCGCCCCAATATGACACAGTGCCCTGCATGAATGGCCTGCTCACAGATCCTCGCTGAGGATGCGCTGGCAGATCTGCCGGTATTCCTGCTCATTGATGATGTTTTGCTCATACATTTTTCGTAGTGCAGTGAGCCGCTCCGGCAAGGTGTCGCCTTTTATGTTGTCGCCCTGTTGTTGCAGTTGTTTGATCCGCGCTCTGGCCAGGGCGAGATCACGCCGAGTGGCCGCTTCTCTGGCGCGCCGTGCATGCGCCCGTTGTCGCTCATCAATGCTCCGGGCGGCTCCCGTCGGTAACACGGGTAACGATGCGCCCTGCATGAATGGCCTGCTCATAGATCCTCGCTGAGAATGCGCTGGCGGATCTGCCGATATTCCTGCTCATTGATGATGTTTTGCTCATACATTTTTCGTAGTGCAGTGAGCCGCTCCGGCAAGGTGTCGCCTTTTATGTTCTCGCCCTGTTGTTGCAGTTGTTTGATCCGCGCTCTGGCCAAGGCCAGATCACGCCGAGTGGCCGCTTCTCTGGCGCGCCGTGCCTGCGCCCGTTGTCGCTCATCAGCACTCCGGGCGGCTCCCGTCGGTAACACAGGCAACGATGCGCCCTGCCGGGCGGTAAGGATCGGTCGCACCGTGCCATTCGGCACCACACCCACCAGAGTCATCTGCCCACCGCCGGACAACAACCGCTCCTGCTTGCCGGCAAGTGGATGCAGATAGTCAACGATGGGCGGTTGCTGCGGGTCGCCAAAGCGCAACCCGAACTGATCCGCCGGTCGCCCCGGACGTGCGCCGCGCAACATCAGCCCGGCATTTTTATCCGCAGACGATAAAAAACTGCTGGAGCGCATCAACTCGGCGCCAGTGATAAAAACCGTATAAGCCCAGTCGCGCTGCGGTATGCCTCCCAGCGCCGCCTCGCTGGCGAAAAAATCCAGGCGGTTATGTCGCACTCGGATCTTCTCGGTATAGATATACCCGCCGTCTTTGTCGTAGCGCCGCCCTCCCCCTGCCCGCTCATCATGCAAGGCGCGCATGATGTTGCGCGCCACTTTTGGTCTCGGCGTGACGATGACCGCACGCTCCCAGGCGAATTCCGGCGCAATGCTGATCCCGCGCCCGGGCAGCGTGTCCGTACGCCCGACACCGCGCACGCCGTCCTGATCGATATACACCTCGACGTTAAAGGCGTAGAAATCATGCCGCGCCACGCGTTTGGCGGGCACGAAACCAACGCCCATGCCCAGCGTTACCCCCGCCGTGCCGCGCACCGCATTTGCCAGCGTGATGCTGAACCAGACGCCGTCCCCGGCGCGCCGTGCCGAGAATGACAGCAGATCAAGATCGCCCCGGCGGTAATGCTCGCTGGCGGGATACACCAGCGCACCGCCGCCGTGATCATCGCCGCTCAAGTCTTGCAGGGTAAACAGCACATCATCGGCGCCATCGGCCAGCAAGGGACGAATAGCCAGACAGGCGAGCAACAGGGCAAGGCCCAGGAAAGAAAGATCACGACCCATTTTATCCATCTTCAGAACAGCTCGTGGCAGGTTCAGCACCTGCTGAGAGGCACCAGGCTACTGAAAAGGTGGTTAGAAACAGGCGCCACCCCCGAATCCCGGAGCGACATGTCCGTCCCTTGATGCACTGTGTTTGGCTCGATTTCCCGGCCTCCGTCAGCGCCCGCTTGACCCGCATTCGGGCTCGCCCTGTGAACACCATCGACATCAAACGGCGTCAATGCCTGGCCGAAGCATGCGAATAGCACTCCCTCAAAGAGACTGAATATCGATTTCATCATCGGCGGGACAACCTCATATCTCATCTGGCTTAAACGGCTTCGTGAGAAGTGCATGTAACGTCTTAACGTCCCAAGACCCAAGAATAAGACCTTATCGAAGATTAAGAAGAACATGGCTAAGGAGTATAGCGTATTGAACACAGGGCTGGTTGATGGGCATTCCCTTGTCATTCCCGCCGGTTAATGCCACCAGAGAAATTGAACGAGACGAGCATTTGATGTGACCGTCACGTTTGCCTTCTTCGTCTCCCTGCCCATACGGGAAGAACAGGCTTGATTGAGATGGCGCTCCCGCACTGCCCTGCGCTTCGCTCCGAAGATTGAAAGGCAAAGGCTACCCCCATGGCCCAGCCCACGGGCAAAGGCTGAGGCCTGTCGGATGGACAGGCTCCCAGCCCGGCCCGCAGAACAGGCTAGAACTGCGCCTTGACGAATGCCTTCAGGCGATAGGCCCTCAGGGTGACGTCATCCTGGGAGATGTTGCCGAGCGGCGTGATCACCTCGCCATCGGCGTTGATGTTCAACGTCTGGCCTTCACCAGCGATGAAATCCGGCTGGTAATCACCGAAGAACCACTGCGCGTCCACGCCAATTTCCACACCGGAGAGGAAGTATGAGGCCTGCAAGGCGAACTTGTGCTTGTTGTGTTTGCCGGTGAGGTACTCGGCATAACCAAAACCAGCGCCGCCGCAACAGGGATCACCCGCATTATTGCCTTCAAAATGCAGGCCGATGGGGGCGACATTCTGCGAGCCGTCAAAGAGGTCCACATGGTGGTATTCATACAGGGCGCGCACATACAAGTCCTCATGCACCTGGCTGCCGAGGCTAAAACCCATTGTGAAGTAATCGGCGCTACGGTCATCATCGGCCACGGAATTTACCGCTTGCTGATCAGCCGTCAGCGCCGCCCAGTCGGGATTGACGGCAAAGCCCCGGCCCAATGGGTAGCCGTCATAGGCGTCCGTCAGCAGGGCCGGGTCGGTGAGGCGATCATCGGTATCGCGGATGTACTTGATCCGGGCCTTGGCGTCGATGCCGGTGGCCACATCAAAAAACGTGCTGATGTTGAGCGCCATGATGTGCGTTTGCTTGTCCTGATAGGGTGCGTAAGGGGAGCGGTAATCACCGCCCAGGCCCCAGCTATGGGTCCCTTCCATGCGCGGATAGATGCAGTCCGTATCCTTGTCGGCGCCGCCGCATGCCTGCCAGTTGGTGTCGTAGGTGATGTAGCTGTACTCGGCCTGAAACTCCCACTCATCGAAGGCGAACTTAGGCACGATGGTCACCCCCATCCAGCCGATAACGGACTCGGCGGCGGGCTCGTCAAAGTCGGTGAAGGCGTTGTCCGCATGCAGGGCCAGCACCTGCTGTGAGGCGCCGTTCCAGCCGCCGTAGCCGATGGTGCCGGTGGAATTCACGGAGGCAAAATCACGGCCGGTGTTGTAGTCCGGGCGGGCGTCATGCCAGGTGCCCTCGCGCCCCTCGGTCAACAACACATCGGACTCACGGCGGGCAGCGGTGATGGAGTTGAAACCGGCGCCGATGTGAAAGCCCTGGATGGCCAGATCAAAGGGCAGGTTATTCACGTTCACCGTACCGATGAAGGCGAAATCATCCGCATCGCCCTTCAGGGTGGGCGAGAAACGGCAGCTTTGCAGATCGTTGGCGTTACAGACGCCACTGGCCAGGCTGGTCTTTGAGTACCAGCCGGCGAGATCCGCATCGAAGGCCTCAAAGCCAGTGAGGTTGGCCTTCAGGGCGTAGACCTGCTGGCTGAAACGTTGCTTCTCAGACACGCCATCACGGTTATCGGTATCGCCCGGATCGATCTCCTTATCGCTAATGAGATGGGCGATGGTGGTGAAGTTCGCCCCCCCCCCCGCCGGACTCCAGCGAAACTGGGCGGTGTAGGCGGCGTCATTGGCGGCCAGGGCCTGGAAACCGCCGGTGCTGTTGCCGCCGAGGGCGTTGGAGGTGTCAAAGCCGGGGCCGTTGAAAAACGGCAGGCTAAGGCGCGCAACGTCATAGACCACGCGGCCACTGAAGAGCTTGCCCTGGGCGATGATCCCGGAGGCGTTGTCGCGGTCGATGTAGCGGATCTTGCCCACTGTGGCGGCATCGAACATGGCGAAATCATTGGAGCCGATGTGCAGGGAGTCCAGCCAACTGTAGCCGGGGGTCAGGCGCACATAGGCGCCGCGCAGCTTGATGTCCTGGTTTTGCTGGGGGTTCAGCTCACCACTTTGACGGCCATCATCGGCGGTGCCACCACGCCCATAGCCATTGCCAAAGCCGCCGAAGTTGGTCCAGAAATTCTGGCTAAACCGGGCCTTGAGGCGCCCGCCGATCTCCACCTGCTTGGACACATAGCTGCGAAACAGCAGTTCAAACTCAATGCCCTGACCCTGATCACCACCGCGTCCACCATTGCCGCCAGTGGGGTCTTGTGAATTGCCATAGAGGGTGTCGTCTATGTTGCGGCTGCCATCGAGCATCTTGGCGTAGACGGAGCCGAACCACTCCAGCTCGGCGCTGGCCGGTGCGGCGAATGTCATCAACAGGGCCAGCAGGGCCGCGCCGGTTTTTTTACATCGTTTCATTCTTCTCTCCTCATTACTGTGTTAGATAAACTGAACTAGACAACTGCGCGCAGTGCGACCGCCTCGCATAAGCCTTCGAGCAGACCTTTGAGTTTGGCCTGGCCGTGTTCGAGCGCAGATAATATTCGCTCGAACTCCAGCAGCCTGCGCTCGATGTGGTCTTCCATACGGCGAATATCCGCTCTCAGCCAGGCAACCAGGCCAATCATCAGGCCGGCCAGCGACACACCTGTTGTGGCCATGGCAATGATCAAGGTGCTGATCATGCTCACAGGGCGTTCCGCTCGCTGATCCTTAACGACTGTTATTTGCGGATCGTGATCAGTGTGGCGGATCGGGTGGCGTTGCCTTCGGCATCGCATTCGTAGCTGAGCATGGCGTGTTGGGCGGCCACCTCATCAGCGGCGCCAGTGGCGGCGCCAGCCAGCAGATCGAGCACATGGGGGTCACACATATAGTCATTGCCGCCGCCGAAGCGATGCTGGCCTTCAAACTCATTCACGCGCCGCATGAGCACGTCTTCTTTGGCCGGAAAGCCCTCGTTGGATTGCACCACCACCTGATAGCCCCAAGTGGCCGGGTCGCCGCCGCCCAGCTGATCCAGCTTCACGTTGCCGCTGATCGCCTTGCCTCTCGCCTGAGTGCGATCGGCGACGATGATGTCGGCGGCCATGTTCTGCGCTTTGGCCTTGACCTCACTGGTTACGCGCGCTTTTTTCTGCGGCGAGAGGATCACCGCCTTGTCCCAGGCGTGCTCGGGGGCGAAGCTGACGTTAAGGCCCGGCACCCCCTCCGTGTAACCGCTGCCCGCCTTGCCGTCCTTGTCGATGAAGATGATCACCATCTGCACGGAAAAACCGCTGCCCATGCCCCAGGGGTCTTTCAGATTGCTGTTAAAAGCGGTCTTGAATGTGAGCCGCTTGCCTTTGGGCGTGACCGTGAAGCCGGTCATGTCAAAGGAGCCGGGGGCATACACCGGATCCGTTGGGTAGACGTAATCGCCGTTGCCGTTGTCATCGCCGGTGGGGTCCATGAACTCGATCTCGGCGCGGGCGGTGAGTGTGGCGGCCAGCAGTGCGCCGGCCATTATCATTGCTTGTTTCATATCGATCCTCTCTCTTGCGGTTTTTGGGTTGTGTTAATTTAATACTGTGTTTTATTGATCAGGTGGCTCTCGTCACGGCGCTGGTTTCGTGGTGCATCCCGCCCGTCTGCCTTGTGATCGGCTTTTATCTCTGCTCGTGCTCGTCATTGCGCCTGATCCTCGGCAATCACAGACGGGGGCGCAACCCGCCTCTTTGTCACCTCTCCGCCACCCATAGCATCAGCCCTTCACGCCACCTGCGGTTAAGCCGGAGACCAGGAATTTTTGCAGGTACATGAACAGCACCACCACGGGCACGGAGACGATCACTGAGCCGGCGGCGAAATAGCCCCATTGCGTGGAGAAACCGCCCACAAAAAAGCGTAGCCCCACTGGCGCCGTGTAGGATGATTCCTCTTCCATGAAGATGGAGGCCAGAATAAACTCATTCCAGCCGGTCATAAATGAAAACAGGGCGGTCACCGCCACGGCCGGCCGCGCCAGGGGCAGGATGATGCGAAAGAAGATGGCCGCGCGCGAGGCGCCGTCCATGATGGCCGACTCTTCAATCTCTATGGGGATGGTGTCGAAATAGCCCTTGAGCATCCACACGCAAAACGGGATGGCCGTTACCGCATACACCAGCACGAGACCAGTGTAGGTGTTGCCGAGCCCCAGCCATTTGACGATGATGATGTAGAGCGGGATCATCATCAGCACGCCCGGGAACATCTGTGAGACCAGAAACATCATCATGCCGGTGTTGCGCCCGGGAAAGCGAAAGCGCGAAAACGCATAGGCGCCGGTGCAGGCGAGGAACACGCCCAGTATGGTGGTCATGCCGGCGACAATGGCGCTGTTGAACAACCATTCGGCGAACGGTTGCTCGGTCATCACCTCGGTAAAGTTCTTGATGGAGATATTCTCCGGCCACGGCACGATGCCGCGTAGCCGATCTGCAAAGCCGGGGTCGCTCGGCAGGTCAACCAGGCTCAGGCTCTGTTGCCCGGAAAACGCCACCGTCAACACCCACAACACGGGATAGATGGCCAGCAGTGTGAAGCCGATGAGAAACAGGTGGATCCAGAAGTGCGAGTTGTTGTTTTTCATGGCCTGGCCTATGCCTCCTCGTATGCCTTGCTGGTGCGGTTCTGAAAGGTGCCGTAGGCCAGCAGGATGAGGAAGATCACCATGGAATAGGCTGCGGCATAGCCGTACTGGTACTTCTCAAAGGCGATCTTGTAGGCCTGGGTGATCAGGATCTCATTGGCGCCCGATGGCTGACCCTCGGAGACCAGATAGATCACGTTGAACATGTTAAAGGTCCACACCACCGACAGGATGATGGCCGGGATCAGGGTGGGTTTCAACGACGGCAGCGTGATGTAGCGAAACTGCTCCCAGCGCGATGCGCCCTCGACTTTCGCCGCTTCGTACATGTCGGCGGTGATGGATTGCAGGCCGCCTAGAATGACCACCATCATAAAGGGAAAACTCAGCCAGCTATTGGTCGCCCAGCCGGTGAAAAACGAGGTGAACACGCCGTCAAACCAGGCGATGGGCGTACCGCCGAACATCTGAATGATCTGGTTGAAAACACCGAACTGCTGATGAAACATGCCCTTCCAGATGAGGGCGGTGATGTAATTGGGGATGGCCCAGGGCAGGATCAACAACACGCGGTAGATGGCCTTGCCGCGCAGGTTTTCCGTGTTCAGCGCCAGCGCCAGGATCATGCCGACGATAACACCGACGGTCACATTGAGCACTGTCCAGCAGATGGTGATGAAGGTCGTCCAGTAAAAATTCTCATAATTCCATATCCGCCCGCTCTCACCGCTCTCAAATAGCTGAAAATCGAACAGGATGGTGAGGTAGTTGGTGAAGCCCACCCAGCGCTCGGCCAGGGGCAGTTGCTCGTTGAACAGGGTGGTCTCGGTAAAAGACAGCATGATCCCGTAAGTGAACGGGAACATGACCAGAAAGATCATGCCGAACATCGCCGGTGAGACGTAACCGTAGGCATGTTTGTGCTCGACCAGGGTATCCCAGAGCCGTCTGGCGTAGCCCAGGGCAAAGAACGCAAGTATCGCCAATCCTAAGAAAAACAACAGCAGGCGATTACGGCTCTGATCGGATGCGGCCTCGGCGGTTATTTGCTCAACGTGCGCCACATCCACCGCACCACCGGCCTGCAACACCGCACGCGGGCGCTGATAGGGATCAACATCCCATGCGCTTTGCATCTCGCCGATGGTGTTAAGCGCCAGCGCCCCCGCCGTGCTCGCATAAGCGGCGTAGACCTGCCCGTAGGTCTGGCTCAGGGCATCGGCGCTACTGGCCCGTTGCTCGCCAAGCCGTTTTTCATTTTTGACGCCGATGCTGTAGGTGGTGATGATCAAGAGCACGGTGGCAACGGCGAGGTGTGGCCAGGAAGTAGGTTGCGCCTTCAACCACAGGCCGGCAAACAACATCACTGAGACCGCCAGAGCGAGCATGGCGATGAACAGGTACTGATCGGGCAATACCGATGTCGCCGCCGCCAGGCGGGTCTGTAACTGCACCATGCCAGCCACTTTGCCGTCTTTGCGATACGGCAGGGTCATTAACTGATCGCCACTGGGTAAGGTGATGCTAACGATCTGCTGTTTGCGGAACACGCCTTCTTTGGCGTTGGTATCAACGGCGGTCTTGATGGCTTTGGCCATGTCGAACAGGGCCTTCTCGGCCTTGTCAAGCCGCCTCGGGAAGCCCTTGTCCGTGGCATCGCTAGGGAATGTGGAGGCCAGCAAGCGCGCCCCGCTGATCTGCACAATGCGTATATCGCTATCGGGCAACATGGCGGTGCGCCAGTCGTCTAGCAGGCGCCCGGCGGCGGTGGCCTTATCCTCCACATCGCTGGCCTGCAAGGCGCTGATCATATCCACCAGGGCCATGGCCTTGATGATCATGCCCTGCCGGACTTCCTCCTCGAAGACAGTGCGGCTCTCCTGATTTTGTAGCCATTGCCCCAGCCCCACTGCCAGCAAGCCCCCGAGGACAAGCCCGTAGATGGCACGCCACAGGTTACGCTTGCCCGGTTGCGGATCCTGGAGGCGAGCGGGCAAGACTGTGTTGTCTGCGTTCTCTTTCGTCATGGGCTTGCCAATAATGTTGCGGGGATCTCAGGTGTTCAACGGCCTTTACGCAGGGCGGCGATGTCTTTCTCCACCGACTCCTGCGCCCGTTGCATTGCATCCTTAGCCGAGGCGCCGCCCTTGACGATGGTGTTCATGGCCGTTGTCACCGGCGACCAGACTAGCGTCATCTCGGCCAGGTTCGGCATGGCGATGGCCGTATCCAGTTGTTTGCGAAACCCCGACAGTACCGGGTCATCGGCCACGGCAGAGAGCTCATAGACGGCCTTGTTGGTGTGCAACTGCCGCCCTTCCACGGCCAGCACTGCGCCCGCCGCAGCGCCGACCAGGTACTTGAGCACCTCGTAGGCCTCTTCCTTGTGCTCGGAGCCGGCCGATATGTAAGCACCTTCAATGGTCAGCCAGGGGCGCATGGGCACACCATCCACCTCATCCAGCGTAGGCAGGGGCGCTATGCCGTAGTTCACGCCGTCCGAGATCTCGCCGATAAACCAGGGGCCGTCAAACACGATGGCGGCCTTGCCGGAATTGAACAGCGAATTGACCAGCGCTGAGGATGGCTCGGCCGGCAGCACACCGTCCTGTTTATACCATTGCATCATCAGATCAAGGGATGCGGCGGCGGCCTTCGAGTTCAGCGTGGGGTTGCCGTTGGCATCGAACACGGCGGCGCCGAAGCCATTGAACAGTGCGGCGTGGTAGAAGAAGTTGTTGTAACTGTAGGCCAGCCCGAATTTACCGCTGCCCTGATCGGTGTGCTGGTTGGCGAGGTTAATCAACTCGCCGGAGGTCTCTGGCGGGGTGTCCACAAGGTCTTTGTTGTAGATCAGGGCGATGCTCTTGAAGTTGAGCGGCAGGCCATAGACCGAGTCCTGATAGGTCATGGCCTCGATCATGCCCGGCAACAGCATGTCGAGAGTTTCATCATCCAGATAAAAATCGATGGGTTCCACGGTGTTGCCGGTTTCCACCCAGCCGCCCAGCCGGTCTTGCGCAAAGATAAAAATATCCGGCCCCTTGCCCCGCGGCACGGCGGCGGTGATCTTGTCCGCATAGGCGTCATAAGGCACCGCCAGGGTTTTTATGGTGGTCCCGGGGCTCGCATTTGCGGCCTCGAACATGCGGGCGACCTTCTCCAGCGCCTCTTTCTCCTGGCCGCGATAGCCGTGCCAGATCACTATCTCGGCCGCCCAGGCGATGTTCATGGTGGCCAGCAGGATCAGGGTGGACAAGGTTTTCATTGAGGGTGCGCGCCAGCGCCTAATCAGTTCATTCATCATACCTATACTCGTTTTCATGGATTTACCTTCAATTTCGTGGTGCAAATTTCAGCGCATACAGGCACCATGCCTGCACCTGTTAACAATAACCCTGCCTTGAATCTCCTCATTCGGCGCATCGGCATGGGGCAAGGTGCGTCATGATGTTGCCCCACTCATGAGCGCTCCGCCAGACGTTTTTCACTTTCCTTGTCGAACAGATGGATGTCATCGACCTTCAGGGTCAGGGTGACGCTGTCCGAATAATCCGGGACGCTCTCGTGAGAGGTCTGCTTGGCGATGATCAACTCATCACCGCAGCGCACATGCAGGATGGTCTCATGGCCGATGGTCTCGATGATCTCGACTTCACCGGACACGGTGGCGGTGTTCTCCCAGTCCGTCTCAGTGTCGTTGGTGACGTGCTCAGGGCGTATGCCCATGAACACCCTGCGCCCCCGGTACTCCCCGGCGGCCTTGGCGAAACGGGCCGGCGCCGGCACACTCACGGCCGAGTTCTCCAGCCGCCCGCCGTCTTCGCTGACCGTGGCCGGAAAGATGTTCATGTTGGGCGTGCCGATGAAGCGGGCGACAAACACATTATCCGGGTGATCGTATAACTCCAGCGGTGTGCCGCACTGCATCAGATTGCCGGTCTTTTTCTCATCCAGCGGCCGCAACACGGCGATGCGGTGCCCCATGGTCATCGCCTCGATCTGATCATGGGTGACGTACACCATGGTGGTCTTCAGCCGCCGTTGCAGGCTGGCGATCTGTGAGCGCATCTGCACGCGCAACTCGGCGTCCAGGTTCGACAGTGGCTCATCAAACAAAAACACCGATGGCTTTCGCACGATGGCCCGCCCCAGCGCCACTCGCTGACGTTGCCCGCCGGACAGCGCCTTGGGTTTCCTATCCAGGAAGGGCTGCAAACCGAGGATATCGGCCGCATCATTGACCAGCTTGTCGATCTCCTCAGCGGGCATCTTACGCAGGCGCAGGCCAAAGGAGATGTTATCGCGCACCGTCATGTGCGGATACAGGGCATAGCTCTGAAACACCATCGCCACATCACGATCCTTGGGATGGACATCATTGACAATGCGATCACCGATCTTCAATTCACCATCGGTCACCTCTTCCAGTCCGGCGATCATCCGCAGGGCAGTGGATTTACCACAGCCGGACGGGCCAACGAACACCATGAACTCCTCATCCCTGATCCCCAGGTTAAGGTGCTCAATGACGCTCACATCATCGTAACGCTTGGCGCATTCTGTAAACTCTATGGAAGCCACTGCTTGTATCCCCCTCACCGCCTTGCGGCATGCCGCCTTGTTTCGTTATATATTATGTTGAATATCCAAGTCTGTGTCATCTGCTGACCACGATCATCACTGACCTGGCCGGGATCTCAATGCTGATCTGCCCGTCACGGATCCTCGCCTCGGTATCGCTGATCGCATCCCTCGCCTGCTTGCCCGCCCAAGCGGCGGGCGCCGGTAACGATGCGCCCAGGGGCTTATCCTCGCGATTGGCGATCACCAGCGCCGTCTGCCCGGACGCCGCATCAGTGCGCGAGAAGGCCAGCAGGGGATCTTTCCTGCCGGATACGATCATGTAATCGCCATGGGTCAGTGCGCGGTGTTGTTTGCGAATGGCGATCACCTTTTGATAGAAGGCGCGCAGGTCCTCATCGCGCTTGACGCCGGCGCCGGGCTGTATGTTGCGCTCCCCCCAGGGCATATCGGCGCGATTGGTGGGCCACAGGCCACCGAGGCGCCCCACTTCCTCGCCGTAGTAGATCATGGGAATACCCAGCACCGCCATCTGAATGGCCACACACATGCGAAACTTCTCGAAGTCGTAACCCAACTCATGGATCGCCATCGTCTCATCATGGGAGGAAAGATAATGGGAAAGATGAAAGCCATCGCGCACCTTGTGACGGTTACGCAGGTAGGCGGCGAAGGAAATGGCGCGCCCCCGGCCGGAGACGAAACTGCGGCAATTACCGCTGAAGCTGAAATCGAAACCGGCATCCAGACTACCCTGCTCAAACCAGGGATCCAGCACCTGGGCGTCCCCGCCCCAGACCTCGCCCAGCAGGAAGAAATCCTCACCCAACTCCGCATTCACACGCTGGCGATGCTGTTGCCAGAAGGGATCACCGATGTGTTTCACCGTGTCCAGACGCAGACCATCTATGCCCGTGCGCCTGGCCAGACCGAGGTTAGCGTTGAACAGGTAATCCTGCACTTCGGCCTTTTCCGTATCAAAATCCGGCAGACCGCCCACCTGACACAGCAGGGCGTCCGCCCCACAATCCACCTGACGCTGGCGTACCCAGCCCGCATACGCCTCGGCAGTCTCAAAATCGGCGCCGTAACCCGCATGGTTGTAGACCACATCCAGCAACACCTTGAGACCACGGGCATGGGCCGCATCCACCAGCGCCTTCATGTCCGCCTCACTGCCGAATTGCGGCTCAATGGCGTTGAAGTCTTCCATCCAGTAACCGTGAAAGCCCCAGTGTGTGAAGCTGCCGGTGTTGGTCTCCGGCGGGCCCTCGGCGGCGAAACCCTCGGCAACTTGCTCCTGAATGGGATTGATCCAGATGGCCGTTGCCCCGAGGCTCTCGATCTCGTCCAGATGTTGGGTAAGCCCTTTCAAATCACCGCCGTGATAGCCGCCCGGATTGTCCCGCTCAACGCGCTGGTTGTTGGATGTATCGCCATCGGCGAAGCGGTCAATGAGGACGAAGTAGATGATCTCGCTGGCCCAGTCGGTAGCGGCGTCATGCTCTCCACCATGGACGACACCGCCATAGAGAAACAGGAAAGCCATCATCCCCTGTAGCACCTTCGCTACAGGGCACAAACCGCTGGCTTCTCTATCTTTACTCATCATAGTGGCTGATCTCTGTGGGCTTAAACCTGCCGCTGGCCTTTGAGATAAAAGCGGGTATGTAACACACCACTTTTGCAACAGGACGTGACATTGACACCTTAACAGGCGCTGTGTCAAGGGTTTTCGAACATGTGCTGTTGTTGCAAATTATCCACAAATACAATGTAAGAACACGGACAAATGCCCGGGCAACTCAGCCTTCTTTATTAAGGGCCTGATGCAGACAGGCGAATTTCAAGGCCAAGATGTCGGGTGTGAGAGCCGCGCAGGTATCAACAGATCGGGATTTCAAATGTGCAGTTATCTGCACCCGGCCGGATCTGCGATCAGTTGCGCGTTTTGGGATCAGGCCAGCGATCATGGCCTCTTATCAGATCAGCAAGACGTTGCATGGCCATCGCTGGCAGGGGCTGGCGTAAACGCCAGGTCCAGTTGCCGCTCGCCGAGCCTGGTATGTTCATGCGCGCCTTAGAGCCAAGACCGAGAATATCCTGGGCCGGGATGATCACGGCATTTGCCCTGGACGCCAGTAGCCGCGCTATGGCCGTCCAGTGCACATCATCCATTGCGCCATCAGCGCCGTCATCCATCAGATAGCGCCACGCAAACGCCGCCTCGCCATCACAGGCCAGCAAGTGCTGATATGTGCCCATGAGGGTATCGCTGTCATGGATGCTGGTGTAGCCGACCCTGTTTGCAGGGTAGTGCTCCGGGCGATGCAGGCCGCCCTCGTGCTCGGCCTTGAGGCCGAACACCATCACGCCCATGCCGGGCAGGGCGAATTGATCGCGCATAGCGTACACATCCTCTGTGATCACGCCTAGATCTTCGGCGATAAATGGTAATCTCCCCAGGGCCGCGCCCATGCGCTCGAAGAATGCCGCGCCCGGGCCGGGCTGCCAGAGGCCGTTCGTGCCCTGATCATCCCCACCATCGATGGCCCAGGCGGCGGCGAAACCGCGAAAGTGATCGATACGCAGCACATCGCAATGGCGAAGCGCCCAGGACAGACGCGCCGCCCACCAGTCATAAATGGCCTCGGCGTGGGTCTCCCAGCGATATAAGGGATTGCCCCAGCACTGGCCGGCCGGGTTAAAATAGTCCGGCGGCGCACCGGCCTGCTTGTCTATGGAGCCGTCCGGGTTAAGGCTGAACAACTCCGGATAACACCACACATCGGCGCTGTCATGGGCGATGAAGATCGGCGCATCGCCGATCAGGCGCACACCGCATGCATGGCAGTGCCTGTGCAGGGCCGCCCATTGCCTGAAAAAGACGTATTGCAGCCACTTCTCCTGCTCTATTTCCCGTGCCAGCTCATCATGCACCCGCGCCAGCTCACCTGCATCACGTTGCGCCAGGGCCCTTGGCCAAAGCGACCACTGGCGCCCATCGTGGGCGCGCTTCAGGGCATTGAACAGGGCGAAGTTATCCAGCCAGTGTTGTTGCTCGCTGCAAAAATCGGCGAAACCCTTACGCCGAGCGCTATCGGCGCCTGCCGCCTTGCGCTGTACGGCAAGCCGGATCAGCCGCTCGCGCTCGCAGATCACCTGATCAAAACCCATCTGCTCAGTACCGGATGTGCTCAGTACGCTGACTTCCTCATCCTGCAACAGCCCCGCATCCAGCAGGCGCTGTATGCTGATCCAGTGATAATTACCGGCAAAGGCCGAGGCGCTGCTATAGGGTGAGTGACCGCCGCCCGTCGGCCCCAGCGGCAGCATCTGCCACAGACTCAAACCGGCCTTTGCGATCTGCACTACAAAATCATCCGCCACCGGTCCCAGCTCACCACTCCCCCAGGGGCCCGGCAGGGAGCTAAGATGCAGAAAAATACCGCAACAGCGTCTATCAAACATCAGGGTCTCTCTTCACCCGACCACCTGAGCAGGGCCAGGGTGTTATCGGATAAGGCATATGAAGCCGCCGGCGACAGCCTCCGTTGCTCGCCATCGGCCTCACTGGCCGAGGTGTCCAGCACCGTTATCCAGCAACCGCCCGCCTCGGTGTCGGGCAGCTTAAAGTCCCGGCATTCATCACCGGCATTGATCAACAATAGCACGATGTCCTCCTGCCTATCTTCATGAAAATCGCCCAGAAGAAGGGCGAGACTATCGCCTTCGGGCGCATGCCAGTCGGCCTGGGTAAAGGGCTCAGCGGCGGTATTGAGCCATTGTATATTGCGAAACCCGGTGCTGGCGGAGCGGGTATCGCCGTGCAGAAAACCATCCCCTTGAAACACCGGATGGGCTTTTCTGATCGCTATCATTCGGCGCACCCAGTCAAGAAGCGCCCGATCTGCGCTGGCCCAGTTTAGCCAACTGTCCGCATTGTCCTGACAGTAGGCGTTGTTGTTGCCCCCCTGAGTGCGCCCCAGCTCATCGCCGGCCAGCAGCATGGGCGTGCCCTGGGCAAACAGCAGGCTGGCCAGCATGCTCAGGCGGCGGCGGCGGCGTCTGGCCATGATGGTCGCATCAGTGGTGCTCCCCTCGATACCGCAGTTATCGCTGTAATTGGCCCTGTGGCCGTCCGCCCCACCCTCACCGTTGGCGGCATTATGGGGGGATTGATAGCAGAGAAGATCGTGCAGGGTGAAACCATCGTGGGCGGTGATGAAATTGATCGTCGCTGAGGGTTCTCGCCCATCTCGATCAAACAACTCCGCCGAGCCGGCGATGCGGCGGGCGAATTCGGCCAGGCAACCCTGATCGCCTCGCCAGAGACGGCGCACGCTGTCACGGAACTTGTCGTTCCACTCGCGCCACGGCGGCGGGAAAGCGCCAAGCTGATACCCGTCCGCCCCCAGGTCCCAGGGCTCGGCGATGAGTTTGACGCCGCTCAGGGATGGATGTTGTTGGATCCCGTCCAGGCAGGTGGCATTGGCGTCAAAACAGCCCTGCTCCCGCCCCAGCACCGTACCCAGATCAAAGCGAAAGCCATCCACGCCCATAACCTGCGTCCAGTAGACCAGGCTATCGATGATCAACTGTCGCACGCGGGGATGCCCTGTGTTCAGCGTATTGCCGCAGCCAGTGAGGTCGGTATAAAAACGCGGCTCCGCCTGCAGGTGGTAGTAGGATGGATTGTCGATGCCACGGTAGCTTAAGGTCGGCCCGAACTGATCGCCCTCGGCAGTGTGGTTATAGACCACATCGATAAACACCTCAATGCCGACGCTGTGCAACGCCGCCACCATGGCCTGGAACTCCTCAATATCACGGGAGGCCAGGTAACGGCTGGCCGGGGTGAAATAATTGAGCGGGTTATAACCCCAGTAATTATGCATACCGCGCTCGATCAGAAAGCGATCATCGATGAAGTAGTGTACCGGCAATAACTCGATGGCGGTGATCCCAAGCTCGCTCAGGTAATCCAGCATCACCGGCTGCGTCAATGCCGCCGCCGTGCCGCAAACCGAGCCCGGAATGTCGGGGTGTAGCCTCGTCAGGCCGCGCAGATGGGCCTCGTAGATGATCGTCTCAGACCAGGGCACGGCGGGGCGGTGATGCTCTCTACCATGCTCCGCCAGCACCACGCACTTGGGCAGCCAGGGGGCGCTGTCACGTTCATCGAAGGACAAATCGCCACAGGGGTGGCCGATGGTGTAGGCGAACAGCGCATCATGCCAGCGTAACTCGCCGATCAACTGCCGCGCATAAGGGTCGAGCAACAGCTTGTTCGGATTAAAACGCTGACCGGCCTCCGGCACATAGGGGCCGTGTACGCGATAGCCGTAGTGCAGGCCGACACCGGCATCGGTCAGGTGACCGTGCCAGACCCCATCGGTACATGCCGGCAGATCCAGCCGCCGCTCGGCGGCGTCCGGCGCAAAAAGGCACAGCTCCACCCGACTGGCGTGATGGGAAAACAGGGCAAAATTCACGCCATCACCCGTGGGCGTGGCGCCCAGGGGTTGCGGGCTACCCGCCTCCAACCGGCCCATGGTAGTCAAAGAGCAACACGGCCAGGGGCGGTAGCGTCAGCTGGATGGCCTGCTCGCAACCATCGGCGGCAACGGGCTCGGACACCACCTCGCCCAGATTGCCGACATTGCCGCCGCCATACAGCTCGGAATCGGTATTGATCGCCTCGGTATAACGCCCGGCCAGGGGCACGCCGATATACTCGGCATGGCGCACCACTGGCGTGAAATTGGCTACCGCAAGGCACAGGGCGCCGCGCCCCTTTGACCAGCGCGCAAAGGCGAACAGGGAGCGCTCGGCATCGCCCACTCGTAGCCACTGGTGGCCTTCGCTCTCACAATCCAGGCTATGCAGTGCGGCTCTTGTGCAGTACAGGCGATTCAGATCGGCGATCAGTCGTTGCACGCCCTGGTGCCAGTGCGTTTCCAGCAGGTGCCAGTCCAGTGAGCCGTCATGGTTCCATTCCCGCCCCTGGGCGAACTCCCCGCCCATGAACAGCAACTTCTTGCCCGGATGCGCCCACATGAAGCCGTAGCAGGCGCGCAGATTGGCGAACTTCTGCCAGGCGTCGCCGGGCATGCGATCCAGCAGTGAGCCCTTGCCGTGTACCACCTCATCATGACTTAACGGCAGGATGAAATTCTCGCTGAAGGCGTAGACCATGCCGAAGGTCATTTCATTGTGGTGCCAGCAGCGATGCACCGGATCACGGCTCATGTAACTCAAGGTGTCGTTCATCCAGCCCATATTCCACTTGAAACCATAGCCGAGGCCACCGCCCCAAACCGGCCGAGAGACATTGGGCCAGGAGGTGGACTCTTCGGCGAAGGTGGCGATGTCGGGGAAGTCGGCGTACAGGATCTCATTGAGCCTACGGTTAAAAGCGATGGCCTGCAGGTTCTCCTTGCCGCCGTACTCATTCGGGATCCACTGCCCGTCCTTGCGGCTGTAGTCCAGGTACAGCATGGAGGCCACCGCATCCACCCGAATGCCATCCAGATGAAACTCGCGCAGCCAGTAGCGCGCACTGGCGATCAGGTAGTTTTGCACCTCATGTCTGCCGAAGTTGTAGATGTAGGTATTCCAGTCCGGGTGATAGCCCTGCCGCTCATCCTCATGCTCATACAGGGCGGTGCCGTCAAAGCGGGCGATGCCGTGGGGGTCGTTGGGAAAATGCCCCGGCACCCAGTCGAGAATAACGCCGAGCCCGGCGCGGTGGCAGCCATCCACAAACCGCCGAAAGCCATCGGGGTCGCCGAAGCGGCTGCTGGGCGCAAACTGCGACAGGGGCTGGTAACCCCAGGAGCCATCAAAGGGGTATTCGGTGAGCGGTAGCAGCTCTATATGGGTGAAACCCAGGTCCGCCACATGGGGGATCAACTGCGCGGCCAGCTCGTCATAATCCAGATAGCGATTGTTCTCATCCGCTACGCGCCGCCAGGAGCCGAGGTGTACTTCATAGACCGAGATGGGTGCAGCGCGGGATTGTCGCTCGGCACGTTTGCCCATCCACTCATCATCGCCCCATACATACCGGGTGGCCGACGCCACCACCGAGGCCGTGGCCGGTGGACGTTCGGCATAGCGGGCAAAGGGATCGGCTTTTAACGGCAAGCGCTGACCATGAATGCCCACCACCTCATATTTATAACGTGCGCCCTCGCCCACCTGCGGCAGAAAGATCTCCCAGATCCCGCTGCTGTAACGGCGGCGCATGGGGTGTACTCGCCCATCCCAGTCATTAAAATCGCCGACCACCGAGACCCGTTGGGCATTGGGCGCCCAGACGCTGAACACGACCCCCGCCACGCCCTCATGGGTGATGCAATGGGCGCCCAGGAAGCGATCACAGTCGAACGCCTCCCCGGCTGCATATCGGCCCAGGGTCTCTTCCCCATAGACGGGCGAAAAACGGAAGGGATCCTCACACAGGCGCTGATGTCCGCCCCGATAGACGCTAAGGGTGTAGGCTGAGTCGGCGGCGCTAACATCAGCGAGCACCTCAAACAGGCCATCGGCATGAATGCGCTCAAAGGGCAAGGCGGCGCCAGGGCGCAATTCAGCATCGAGATTCAGTAGCACACGATCAGCACCGGGCAGGAAAACCCTGACAAGCAGTTGAGCGTTGCTGCGGTGCGGCCCGAGGATGGCGAAGGGATCGGAGTGGCGCGCATTGACAAGGGCGCTGATGTCGTCATCGGATAATAGCGAGGTGGCCACGGTTGCCGATTAAATCGAAATTTATGCCATTCCTCAAGCGGTATTTTGTAGCGGGCAACGCATAATCGCCCAGCGTGAACGGCCTGTATATTGAAGGGACAGAGTAAAAACACCCAGTCAAGAACATGGGCAATCACAGTAAATAAGGATGGCAGGAAGCACGTTGATGATAGCTACTTTCCAAGCCATGCCGGATCACCTAAAATTACCGCATCACTTAATTGCCAGCAAGCACGCACAAGTCAGCCACAGCGCCGTTGATAATAACCGGCACGATACAGTTTTTGAGGATCCCCGATAAATGACGAACCCTGAATTGAGCAGGCCGGATGCATCATCATCGCCCGCATTACGGGACGATATACGCCGCGCCTTGATCCATGAGTCGGCGAAGGACTACGCATCGGCCAGCTCCCATGACTGGATGATGGCCCTGGCGCACCTGGCGCGCAACCGCCTGGCCGAGCGCTGGGTGGCGCACCGCACCGATGACCGCAAGCGGCACAGCAAGACGGTGAATTACCTGTCCATGGAATTTCTGATCGGGCGGATGTTACGCAATGCCCTGGACGCCCTTGGTCTGACCGCCGCTGTTGAGCGACTGATGGATGAGTCGGCGCTGTCGCTGGCCGATGCCCTGGAAACCGAGATGGATCCCGGTCTTGGCAATGGCGGTCTCGGTCGGCTGGCCGCCTGCTACATGGAATCCCTGGCCGAGTGCAACATCCCCAGCGTTGGCTACGGGATCCGCTATCAATTCGGCCTGTTTGAGCAACGCATAAAAAACGGTCGCCAGTTTGAGCGCCCCGATCTCTGGCTGGCGGTCGGTAGCCCGTGGGAATTTCCACGGCCGAATATCAGTTACGATGTGCATTTTAATGGCCGCGTGGCGCACGGGGCGAGCGGCGCCGCCTGGGTGGACACCGATCCGGTACGCGCCATTGCATTTGATTTTTTCGTACCCGGCTACCGCTCCCATGCCGTGTCCCTGCTGCGCCTGTGGTCGGCCAGCCCGGCCACGGAAATCGATCTTGGTCAATTCAACCGCGGCGATTTTATCTCGGCTATGGAGCAGCAACTCTCCTCGTCCGCCCTGTCCAGCGTGCTCTACCCCAGTGACAACACGCCCACCGGCCAGGAGCTACGCCTCAAGCAGGAGTATTTTTTCTCCAGCGCTTCCTTGCAGGACATCCTGCGCCGCGCCCTGATCCGAGATGGCGATCTGCAGCGGCTACCGGCGCTGATGGCGATACACCTTAACGACACCCATCCCGCCCTGTCTATTCCGGAGTTGATGCGCCTGCTGATGGATGAACATGGGCTCGGCTGGGACACCGCCTGGTCTATCTGCGAGCGCGTGTTTTCCTACACCAACCACACCCTGATGCAGGAAGCGCTGGAGGTCTGGCCGGTTAGTCTGCTGGAGCGCCTGCTGCCGCGCGTGCTGGAGATCATCTACGAGATCAACGCACACCTGCTGGGGCGGGTATCGGCCAGCCGCCCGGGCGATGATGCGCTGCTCTCACGTCTGTCCATCATCGATGAGACACAGGGTCGGCGGGTACGCATGGCCAATCTCAGCATCGCCGCCAGCCACCATATCAACGGCGTCTCCAGGCTGCATTCGAGCATCGTGCGCAAGCGCCTGTTCGCCGATTTCGCCCACATCTACCCTGATCGCTTCGTCAATGTCACCAATGGCGTCACCCCCCGGCGCTGGCTGTTAAGCGCCAATCCGGCGCTAAGTCAGCTTATTGATGCGTGCATCGGCAGTGGCTGGCGTGAAGACCTTACCCAACTCAGGCGCCTGGCCGAGTTCGCCGATGATGATGCCGTGCAGCAAGGGCTGGCCGCCGTCAAGCGTAAGAACAAACAGCGGCTGGCCACCTACCTCAGCGACCGCTATCAGCTTCATATACAACCGCACTGGCTACTGGATGTGCAGATCAAACGCATCCACGAATACAAACGCCAGCTACTCAACCTGCTGTATTGCGTGCATCGCTATCTCAGCATCAAGGCGGCGCCGCACCAGGGCTGGCAGGCGCGCACAGTGGTGTTCGCCGGCAAGGCGGCGCCCGGCTACCATGCCGCCAAGTGCATCATCAAGACCATCAACAACGCCGCCGAGGTCATCAACAACGATCCCGCCACCAGCGATCTGCTGCGGCTCATCTTCGTGCCGAACTACTCGGTATCGCTGGCCGAGTTGCTGATCCCGGCGGCCGAGCTATCCGAGCAGATCTCCATGGCCGGGACTGAGGCCTCCGGCACTGGCAACATGAAGCTGGCGCTGAACGGCGCCCTGACCATCGGCACTGAGGACGGCGCCAATATCGAGATCAGCCATGCAGCGGGGCGTGATAATCTTTTCCTGTTCGGCCACACTGCCGAGAGCTTGGTCGCTCTGAATGCAGCCGGTTATGATCCGTATCATTACTACCACGAAACGCCCGGCATCGCCGCAGCGCTGGATGCCTTGCGCTCAGGCTTTGACGGCCAGCACTACAGTGATGAGATGCGCGAGGTCACCAGCCTGTTGCTCGAAGCCGGTGACGGCTATCGCGTGCTGGCGGACTTTCACGCCTATGCCGAGATGCAGGCGCAGGTGGACGCCGTCTATGGCGATGCGGCGGCATGGCAGAGAATGGCCTTGCATAACATCGCCAACATGGGATTTTTCTCCAGTGATCGTGCCGTCATGGAATACGCCCGCAACATCTGGGCGGTCAGCGCACGTAACTGACATCGCAACAGCTAATAACGCCAGAGCCGAGTCCACCAGCCATGCAAACCGACCTTCCCGATCAGTCCGTCATCGTTGAGGATTTCCGTCAGGCGCGGCGCAAGGCGGCGCTGAATACGATACTCAACCGCATTCGCGGCGAGAACGCACAACTGCTCTCTTACGAGGACGTGATCCACCAGTTACAGGGGCGCGAGTTACCGGGGCGCGAGCTCAGGCAAATTCGCCTGGACGCCGTAGTCGGCAGCGTCGCCCGTTACAAGGACTTCACCCGCACCTTTCTGCCCAAAGAGGACAACCAGCGTGATCGCTGGTCGCGGGTGAAATTGCTGATGACCCGTAGCGGCCTGCCGCCCATTGAAGTCTATGACATCAACGGCAACTACTTCGTCAAGGACGGCAACCATCGCGTCTCGGTGGCGCGGGAGATGGGGCTGGAGACCATTGAAGCCTACGTCACACCGGTGATCACCCGCGTGCCCTTATCCGCCATTGATGACGCCAATGCCCTCATCCTGAAATCCGAATATGCGGAGTTTCTCACCCACACACGGCTGGGCGACACCCGCCCCGATTCCACCCTGATGGCATCAGTGCCCAGCGCCTACCGTGAGTTGCTTGAGCACATCGATGTGCATCGTTATTACATGGGGATCACCCAGCACCGCGAAATAAGCTATGAGGAAGCGGCCAGCCATTGGCACGATGAGGTGTACCTGCCGGTAAAGGAATTGATCGCCGAGAACCATCTGCTGGCCGAATTCCCCGAGCGCACTGAGGCCGATCTGTACCTGTGGATCACGCGGCATAAATGTGAATTGCAGGCGTACCTGGGCTGGGAGGTGCCGCAGGACGCCGTGATCGCAGATCTGCTGATGAGCAACCGCCCGGCCGGCCATGGCCTGCAACACCTGGGACGGCGGCTGCGATCACTGCTGAGGCTGGACAACGCCGATGAGCGGACGGTCAACGGCAGGCGTAGCTCGCCGGGCACAGGGGCCTGCGTGGCGGCGGAGGACTGTCTGCTTAAGACCATACTGGTGTTGATTGACGGCAGTGAGCCCGGTTGGGATGCGCTGGCGCGCGCCCTGGAGCTGGGGCAGGTGGATCAAGGGCAGATCCTTGGGCTGCTGCCAACGGCGGGTGCGGTCGAAGCTGGCCGAGATGTGGAGGCCGAGACCGCCCGCCTGCGTAATACCTGCGAGGCGGCGGGCCTGCGGCATACGCTGCTGCAGGTGGAGACGGATCTGGACGCCGCCTTGAGGCGGCATAGCCGACTCACCGATGTCTTTGTGGTCAATGTGACCGGGCGTGATGATGACGGCGGCGTCGACTGGGAGGCCTTGGAGACCATAATACAGGCCGTGGCCTGCCCGATGCTGATCCTGCGCGGTCATTCAAATCCCATGCGCCGTGTGTTGCTGATCAGCACCAGCGGCGAGGTGCCGGATGAGTCCCTGTGTACCGCCTGCTACATGGCGGCGCGGGAGAAGGTGACTTTTGAGGCGGCCGTGTTAAAGCCGCCCGCCGATCCCGAGGATAACACCGCCGGCATACGCGGCTACCTGGAAAAACGCGGGTTTGGCGATATTCCCGTCCATGCCGCTGAGGGGCTGGAAGATATCTTCGCCCTGCTGATCCGCCGGCCGGTGGATGGCATCATGATGAGCAAGGGGCCGGCTCAAAACCGCCGCTACAAGGCGGACTCGCTGGAGCGGCGGCTGTTGAGCAAGATCGACATACCGGTGTTGTTGTTTTAGCCCATGCTGCGCCTGCTTCGCAATCGCCTGCCGGTCTACCCCACCCGCCGTGCGTTGCGAGAGCATCATCAGGGTGATCATCAACAGCAGGCGGGCAGTGATCATCGCATTCGCATTTACGCCATTGCCGATGTGCATTCGCCGGATCATTTTCGTATGCCGCGGCTCAGCCTCAGGGATTATGATCTGGTGATCACCCTGGGCGACATCCCGGCGGCCACCCTGGAGTACATCTCTTTTATGGCCGGCAACATACCGTGCATCGGCGTGCTGGGGAATCATGATCCCGCATCGATCAACGGCTTTAACGATCTGCATGACAAGACCGTCACCATCGGCGGCGTGCGTATCGGCGGCGTCGGCGGCGCCCCCCGTTACCGGCGCGCGCCCAATCACTACAGCGAGCGGCAGATCGGGCGCCTGCTGAAAAAAATGCCGCAGGTCGATATCTTCATTTCGCACTCACCGCCGCTGATCACCAGCCGTGACGAGGATCGCCTGCATCGCGGCTTCTCCGCCTTTGATCACTACCTGCAAGAGCGGCCACCGCATTACTGGCTGCACGGGCACCTGCAATGCCGCTCCGAGACGCGCATTAATTCCACCGCCATCTACAGCATCTCCGAGCAGCAGGCCCTGGAGCTAAGGTTTAAGTAACACAGGCCAGTGAAAACACGGCAGATCGAGGCAAACAGATACATAATAGTCGGCGCAATGTCATAACAGGCGATTATGAGAAGTTGTCCGGGAGCCGTCATGCTACTGCATAGCGGGGCTGTCTGCAGCATCCACGCATCATTCACCCTCATCACAGGGGTATTTCGCTTGCAGGGCCTCATACATCGCCAGGGTCGCCGGACGGCTTTTATCATCCAAATCGGTCAGGTGCTCGTAGGTGGTGGTGATGATGTCGGCGGTCTTCAACCCTGTCGGCAGGCACATATCCAGCAGCTCGCCCGTATCCAGCTCCTTGAACAAGGCGAACATCGCATTGCTGTCCAGCTCGAAGACCACGGCGGCGGTGGAAGCGTAGCCCAGTGCCCCGAGCTTGCCGCCGAACTGCAAACCGGCGATCATGCCGCGCGCAAGGCCGGCACACAGCACGATATCCTCATCACTCGGTCGCACATCGCCATTGAGCGCATTCACATAGGGGCGACAATTCGATAACCATTTCTCGGCCGTGATCACAAAGGCATGGGGTTTATCCATGCCTGCCCTGCTCTCTTGCGCTGCAAGGCTCGGCATGATCGCTAACGAGGCGACAACCAGGGATAGGATAGGTAACCACCCCCCAGGCCAGCGCAGGGTTATTCCGTGGCATAAAATCGTCTTTATCAGCAGAGCGTTTTGCATCATTCCCGTTTTATAACGAGCCGCCTGCTATGCCGGTTTTCATTGCGCTATGTGATCCGCCAGGCATTATTTTTGCGCTGATGTTGTTTTCGGCCACAACATAACAACGGCCTTATTCCGCGCTCGCCCGGCCTTTTGCAGGATGCTTCACTGTGCATTTGTTTGATGTCTATTATGGTCATGGGAAGTTACGCATCTAAACTGGCTGCTCAGATAACACTATCAAGATAACATGGCTTGAGCTTATCAGGTGGATGAAGTCATGGCGGAGAGGGTGGGATTCGAACCCACGAAGGGCTATGAACCCTTGCCGGTTTTCAAGACCGGTGCATTCAACCGCTCTGCCACCTCTCCGGCACGCTGACAAAGGCGCATTCTAGCCAACTTGTCGTGACTCTGACAGCGTGATCATTCAGGATGGCGGAAATAAATGCCCGGGGAATTGCCATGTTTGAGATAACTCGATTAGAGCGCTGGTCGAAATACCTGCTCTACCTGTGCCTGTTTATCCTGGTGATGATGATTCTCGCTTTGGCCGCACGGGTGATGTTTCAATTATCCCCCCGGGGTGTGTTTCAGGTCTATGTCGCAGGCGCCGGGATTGGCCTGTGCCTGAGTGCGCTGGGGTTACTTGCACTGGCTCTGGCCTTATGGAATAAATCGAAGACGCTTCTCAGATACAGTCTTTTGAGTATCCTGCATGGCGCCCTGCCTGCATTGGCGGCTGTGATTATTGTCGGCCCGGCGAGCCTTCGCGCCCCCCTGATCCATGACCTCACCACGGACACGCAAGCACCGCCGGAGTTTATTGCGGCGAAGATGCTGAGGGCGCCCGGTGATAATAGCCTTAATTATGGGGGCATGGAAACAGCCGCCCAGCAAGGGGATGCTTTCCCTGATTTACAACCCATTATCACTGAGCTGGACCCGGAGGCGGCGTATCGACGTTGCCTTTTGATCATAGATGCGTTGGGCTGGACACTGACAGGCAGCGATAGCCGCAGCGGTCACATTGAGGCCTATGAGGCCTCCGCCCTGTTCGGCTTCATTGATGATGTGGTCATACGCATCATGGCCGATGGCGAGAATACCCGCATAGATATTCGTTCGGCGTCCCGGATCGGCACGGGCGATCTGGGTGAAAACGCCAGGCGGATCAGGGGATTTATCAGACAATTTGAGGGGATGTAATGAATGTCGCACTTTTGATGTATTATGTTGCTGGCGGTGTTTTACTTCGCCGTCATTGCGTTTTCAAATTGTTGCAGTAGTATTCTTATCTGGAACAATGCTTGAAATTCGATGTCACAACCCACAGTATTAGCAACATCAGTTTTATCGAGATCTTAACGGAGGTTAGCGATGAATCAGAATTACGCCGTAGCAGCCCGACCCGCCGAGTCCGTCCTGGCGACCAACAAGCTGATCCGTAACACTTACAGCCTGCTTTCCATGACCCTGCTGTTCAGTGCAGGCACGGCAGGCGCCGCCATGTTGATGAACCTGCCCCCCATGAGCCCGCTGCTCGTATTAGGCGGCTATTTCGGATTGTTATATCTGACGGCCACGCTCAGGAACAGCGCCTGGGGGCTGGCCTCGGTATTCGCCCTGACCGGCTTCATGGGTCTCACCCTGGGGCCTATCCTCAACATCTACATCCACGCCTTCTCCAACGGCAGTCAGTTGGTGATGCTGGCGCTGGGCGGCACGGGCGTCATCTTCCTGGGTCTGTCCGGCTATGCCTTGACCACCCGTAAAGATTTCAGCTTCATGGGCGGTTTTATCATGGTGGGCATACTGGTCATGTTCCTGGCCGGGATCTGCGCCTGGTTATTTTCGATGCCCGCCCTCTCTCTGGCTGTGTCGGCGGCGTTTATCCTGTTGATGTCCGCATTGATTCTGTATCAAACCGGTGAGATGGTCCATGGCGGTGAAACTAATTACATCATGGCCACCATCACCCTGTATGTGTCCATTTATAACCTGTTCACCAGCTTGTTGCACCTGCTCGGCGCATTTTCAGGAGAGGATTAGATAAGCCTTCCAATAGTGAGATAAAACCCCGGCCTGCCGGGGTTTTTTTATGCCTGCACTTAAAACTACAATACGGCGTCTCATAGAGCGCCAGCCGGCAGCATGATGTGGTGATAATGCACTTCGCTTAAAACTCATAACACGGCATGTCCTGGAGAGTTGCTGTATCTGCAAGTGAGTTTTGCTATGATTGCGCCTCTTTTTTCCGAAGACACCAAATGGATAAATACATTCGATCATTGAACAGGAGAGAGATGTGAAAATTGGCGTACCCAAAGAGATTCATCCCGGCGAGCGCCGTGTCGCCACCACGCCGGAAGTCTCTGAGCAATTACAGAGGCTGGGTTTTAAGGTGGCGATAGAGGCCGGCGCCGGTCTCCCGGCCAAGTTCTCCGATGACGCCTATCGGGAAGCGGGCGTTGAGGTGCTCGAGAACGCCCGATCCTTATGGGCGGGCGCCGACATCATCCTCAAGGTGCGCGCCCCTGAGCGGGACCCTCAGAGCTGTATTGATGAGCTGGATTTTATCAGGGAAGGGCAAACCCTGATCAGCTTTATCTGGCCGGCGCAAAATGAGGCGCTCATGCAAGCTCTCGCCAGCAAAAAAATCAATGTGCTCGCCATCGACAGCGTGCCGCGGATCTCCCGTGCGCAAAAGATGGATGCGTTAAGCTCCATGGCCAACATTGCCGGTTACCGCGCACTGGTGGAGGCGTCACAGCATTTTGGCCGTTTCTTTACCGGGCAAATCACCGCAGCGGGCAAAATCCCGCCGGCCAGGGTGTTGATCATTGGCGCCGGGGTTGCCGGTCTCGCCGCCATCGGCACAGCCAAAGGCATGGGCGCCATTGTCCGTGCCTTCGACACGCGCCCCGAAGTCAGGGAGCAGGTGCAGAGCATGGATGCGGAGTTTCTCATGCTGGAGTTTGAGGAAGAGGGCGAAGGCGAAGGCGGTTACGCCAGAGTCATGAGTGATGCCTTTATCAAGGCCGAAATGGCCTTGTTTGCACGCCAGGCTATGGAAGTCGACATCATCATCACCACCGCCCTGATCCCGGGCAAACCGGCCCCCAAACTGATCACTGAGGCCATGGTGGAGACCATGCGCGATGGCGGCGTCATTGTCGATCTCGCCGCCGAGCAGGGGGGGAATTGTGCGCTCACCGAGCCGGGTGAGGTGATCACAAAACACGGGGTCACTATCATCGGCTACACAGATCTGCCCAGCCGCCTGCCCACTCAGTCCAGTCAACTCTACGCCACTAACCTGCGACATCTTCTAGCTGATATGTGTCCGCAAAAAAACGGGGAAATCGTCATCGATTTTGATGATGAGGTCGTGCGTGGCGCCACCGTCATCAAGGCAGGAGAGATCACCTGGCCACCGCCCACGCCAAAATTATCGGCCGCAGCTAAACCCGCCCCGGCACAAGAACCTGTGGTGATGGCGCAAGAGAAAAAACCCAATCTGTGGGGGCCGATCACCGCCTTCACCCTGGGTGGTTTGAGTTTATTTGGCTTAGGTCTCGTGGCGCCGCCCTCCTTCATGGCGCACCTGACTGTTTTCGTGCTGGCCTGTTTTGTCGGATACATGGTGATCTGGAACGTCACTCCGGCGCTGCATACGCCGTTAATGAGCGTCACCAATGCCATCAGCAGTATCATCATCATCGGCGCCCTGTTGCAGATCTCATCACCGGAGACATCGCTAAAATGGCTGGCGGGGATCGCCATTCTGATCACCAGCATTAACATTGCCGGCGGCTTTGCGGTCACCCGGCGCATGTTGCACATGTTCAGGAAATAGGGAAATAACCATGACGCAAGGCATTGTTACCGTGGCCTATATCGGCGCCACTATCCTCTTCATCCTCGCCTTAGGCGGGCTCAGCAATCAGGAAACGGCGCGGCGCGGAAATCTCTACGGCATGGCCGGCATGGGGCTCGCATTGCTGGCCACCATTTTCGGCGTGGTCTCGGCCAATTATGAGATCATGCTCGCCGCCATGCTCATCGGCGCCATCGTTGGCCTTATCCTGGCCGGGAAGGTGCAGATGACGCAAATGCCGGAGCTCGTGGCCATCCTGCACAGCCTGGTGGGACTGGCGGCAGTGCTGGTGGGCTTCGCCACCTTCATGGACCCGGCGCAGCATTTCTCCGGTGTTGAACAGACGATCCACGATGTTGAGATCTATCTTGGCGTCCTCATCGGCGCCGTCACCTTTTCCGGCTCGGTGATCGCCTTTGGCAAACTCAGTGGAAAAATCGGCGGCAAGCCCCTTACCCTGCCGGGGCGTCACTGGCTTAACCTGGGGCTGCTACTGATCGCTATCTACGCCGGCAAGCTGTTCCTTGAGCAATCCGTTGCCGGTGCCGGCATGACGCCGCTGTTGCTCATGACCGGCATCGCCCTGCTCTTCGGGATCCACATGGTCATGGCGATTGGGGGGGCGGACATGCCCGTTGTCGTCTCCATGCTGAACAGCTACTCCGGCTGGGCGGCGTCCGCCACCGGCTTTATGTTGAGCAACGATCTGCTGATCGTCACCGGCGCCCTGGTCGGCAGTAGCGGCGCCATACTGAGTTACATCATGTGCCGCGCCATGAACCGTCAATTCCTTGCCGTTATAGCGGGCGGCTTCGGGACTGGCGGCGGCAGTGCCACGAGCAGCAACACGGAAGCCGGTGAGGTGATCGCTGTGGATGCTGAGGAAACCGCATCGCTCCTTGCTGGCGCCAAAGAGATCATGATCATCCCCGGCTACGGCATGGCCGTCGCCCAGGCGCAGCATACCGTGAATGACATCACGAAGGCATTGCGTAGCAAAGGCGTCAATGTCAGATTTGGCATTCACCCGGTGGCAGGACGTATGCCCGGCCACATGAATGTCTTGCTGGCCGAGGCCAAAGTCCCTTACGACATCGTCTTTGAGATGGATGAGGTCAATCCGGACTTCCCCGATATTGACGTCTCCGTGGTGATCGGCGCCAATGATATTGTGAACCCCTCCGCCCAGGATGAGCCGGACAGCCCCATCGCCGGAATGCCAGTGCTGGAATGCTGGAGGGGCAGGACAACCGTTGTCCTAAAACGCAGCATGGCCTCCGGTTACGCTGGCGTCGACAACCCCCTCTTCTATAAAGCGAACACCCGCATGCTGTTTGGGGATGCGAAGGAGAGTTTGGATGCGGTGTTGCAAGGTTTGTCCTGAAGACCCTCTGCTTTGAGTATAGCGTGCTTTCGGGTTTGTACACTGAAGTCCAAGTTGGATAAATTGAACATTTGAATAAACAGGATAAGAAAAAAATCACGATGAAGTATCAGATTTTGTTTCGGAACAGGGATACAGTGGCAAACTAAAAATCACATCTTTAGTTTGCGGCCTCTGGCAAGTCCAAGATGGACTTGCCAGAGGTTTCTTTTATATTGCTTGTTCAATTACCTTTAGCTTCCCCATATACTCAAGCAACACCTCAGGAATACGGATGCGTCCCTGCTCATCCTGATAGTTCTCCATCACTGCGATCAAGGTGCGCCCAACCGCCAGACCGGAGCCGTTCAGCGTATGCAGCCATTCCGGCTTGCCGGTATCCGAATTGCGAAAGCGTGCTTTCAGGCGACGCGCCTGGAAGGCTCTAAAGTTGCTGCAGGATGAGACTTCCCGGTAGGTGTGTTGCCCGGGGAGCCACACTTCCAGGTCATAGGTCAGTGCGGATGAGAAACCAAGATCAGCACCACAGAGGATCACCTTGCGGTAGGGCAGTTGCAGTTTTTGCAAGATGGTCTCCGCATGTCCGGTGAGCGCTTCCAGCGCCTGGTCGGATTCATCCGGGCGCACAAACTGCACCAGCTCGACTTTTTCAAACTGGTGCTGGCGGATCATGCCCCTGGCGTCCTTGCCATAGGAGCCGGCCTCACTGCGAAAACAGGGCGAATGGCAGACGTATTTCAGTGGCAACTTCTCCGCCTCGATGATCTCATCTCGATGGATGTTGGTCACCGGCACCTCCGCCGTGGGGATCAAATAGAGCGCCTGTTTTTCAATATGAAACTGATCATCGGCAAATTTAGGTAACTGCCCGGTGCCGAACAGGCTGGCCGGATTCACCAGATAAGGCACATTCACTTCCTCATAGCCGTGCTCCCGAATATGCGTGTCCAGCATAAACTGAACCAGGGCACGGTGTAATCCGGCAAGGGCACCACGTAAAACAACAAAGCGGGCGCTGGCGATATTGGCCGCCGCATTAAAATCCATCAGGCCCAGTGACTCGCCAAGCTCAACGTGATCCTTCGCTGTAACCCCCAGCTTTTTTATCTCCCCCCAGCGCATGAGCTCTTTATTGTCCGCCTCAGTCTTACCCGCCGGCACATCGTCATGGGGAATATTGGGAATGCTATGGAGAACCTCTTCCAGCTCTCCCTGAATAACCGCCAGCTCGGCCTCGCTTGCCGCCAGCTCATCCCCCAGGGAAGCCACCTCATCCAGCAGCGGCTGAATGTCCTCGCCACTGGCCTTGACCTTGCCGATCTCTCTGGAGCGATGATTGCGCTCGGCCTGCAGGGCCTGCGTCTTCACCTGCATGGCTTTTCTTTTCGCCTCCAGTGCGCTCAGGCTCTCCACATCCAGCTCAAACCCCCGCTTACGAAGAGCCTCGCCTATGTCGTTGGGATTGTTTCTTAACAAATGCGGATCAAGCATGGTCGTGATCCCCGTTTTTATTTTGGCAAGCCCTGATCCCTTGAGAACGTGCCGTGATAGGTGGATACATTCTCAGCATGGCCTTTATATCTGCCTTGCCACCAGCATCCCCACCCAACAGGCGAGCAGGCATAGGCCGACATTCAGCAGGATATTAAAACCGGCCTTGAATGGCTCGCCGTTTTCAATCAGGCTCAGGGTCTCTACAGAGAAGGCCGAGAAGGTCGTGAACGCCCCCAGCAGACCAACAACAAGACCCAAGCGCCATGCCACACCCCCCGGCAGACGCTCGATGAAGAGCACATAGAGCACGCCGGCCACTAATGCACCCAGCACATTGACCGTCAGGGTGCCGTAGGGAAAGCCTCGCCCCAGTAAGAGATGAGCACCGCCGGAGAGCCAATGACGCAGCAAGGCCCCCGCGGCGCCACCGATGGCAATGATGAGTATGTTGGTCAAGTGTATATTCTCCGTTATCCTCAGGTTTTGCCGCTGGCTTTCTTATCCTGCGCCCTCAGGCTCGCCAGCTTTTCTGCAATCTTGATCTCAAGGCCGCGCTGGACGGGAAAATAATACTGCACATCCTGCATCTCATCCGGGAAATACTGCTCGCCGGCAACATAGGCGTTCGCATCATCATGGGCATAGCGATACCCTTTTCCGTAATGCAGCTCCTTCATCAGCGATGTCGGGGCATTGCGAAGATGCAGCGGCACCTCATAACTGCCGTGTGATGTGACGTCTTTCATGGCTGCCTTGAAGGCCCTGTACAGGGCATTGCTCTTGGGCGCACAGGCGAGATAAACAATGGCCTGGGCAATCGCCAGCTCCCCCTCCGGCGAGCCCAGTCTTTCCTGGGTTTCCCAGGCGTCCAGCGCCAGGCGCAAAGCGCGGGGGTCGGCATTGCCGATATCCTCCGAAGCCATACGCACCACCCGACGGGCGATATACAGCGGATCACAACCGCCGTCCATCATACGTGCAAACCAGTAAAGCGCCGCATCGGGCGATGAGCCGCGCACGGACTTATGCAGGGCGGAGATCTGATCATAAAAGGACTCACCGCCCTTATCAAAGCGGCGCAGGGCGCCCCCGGAGAGGATCTCTTCCAGCAAGCGGCCGCTCAAAGGCTTGCCGTTGACCAGATCGGCGGCAATCTCCAGGGTATTGAGCGCACGCCTGGCGTCCCCATCAGCGCGCGCCGCCAGCGTCGCCAACACGCCCTCTTCCACACTCAAGCCCCGCTCACCCAGCCCGCGCGCCTTATCGGCCAGCGCCTGCTCACATATATGCACAATATCATCCATGCCCAGGGCCTTCAGCACATACACCCTGGCCCTGGAGAGCAAGGCATTGTTCAATTCGAAGGAGGGGTTCTCCGTGGTGGCGCCGATGAAGGTGACGGCGCCGTCTTCCACATGGGGCAAAAAGGCGTCTTGCTGGGACTTGTTAAAGCGATGAACCTCATCCACAAACAACACCGTGTCCTTGTTGCAGGCCGTGCGATACTGCTTTGCCTTGTCGATAGACAGGCGAATATCCTTCACCCCGCCGAGCACCGCCGACAAGGCCAAAAACTGTGCATCACAGGATGTTGCGATAATCCGCGCCAGGGTTGTTTTACCAGTGCCGGGCGGGCCCCAGAATATCATCGAATGCAAACGTCCGGCCTCGATGGCGCTGCGAAGGGGTTTGCCCGCCGCCAGCAAATGCCCCTGCCCGGTATATTCCGACAGCGTGCGTGGGCGCATACGATCGGCCAGCGGGCGGTATGCGTTATGCTGCAACATGCTGTGGCCGGGCCTGTCAATGGACATTATTGCCGTCCCGTGTCTTCTCGTGAGTCAATCACATCCGTGCCTTCCGGGGGCGAGAATTCAAACACGTCCCGGTCCAATGCCGGGTTTCTGTTGGTGTTGCTAAAACTCAGCCGTGTTCTCTGGCCAAGACTGTCAAACAGGATCATGCCCTTGAGATCATCATTGAGAAAACCGAGCCGTAAAGCCCGATATTGGGCATTCACATCCCTGGGCGTCAACTCAATCCAGGCCATATCATCCTCATCGTCAAGTTCGACCACAACATAACGCTCCGCTATGGGAAACTGATCATTGAAAATCAGGGCGGGTGCATCGCCCGCCATCATCAGCGCATCGCTGATCGTCACCTGCGCCAGATCCGCATCGAAGATCCATAAGGTCGTACCATCGCTGATGATCTTCTGTACATAAGGTTCCTGATATGCCCAGAGAAACATGCCCGGGCGCCTGAGTTGTACCCTGCCCCGAGTGGTTTCCAGTACCTCGCCTCGATCATTGATAAGATTCTGCTCAAAGTCAGCGGAAAAACTGCTCAGGTCTTTGAGGAATACGTTGAGCGGGTTCCCCTGGGCGGAAGCATTCAGGCACAGGGCCAGGGAGACAGCGATGAGTTTTTTAAGGCGCATAATGTGGCGACTGCCTTTGCCACTGCCTGCACGTTCGGGGGGCATCTTCAGAGCATGCTCAATCCGCCGGTGGCGGTGGTGCGGCATGCACCTCCCGACTGCCATTGGACTCCAGTGGCCCGACCAGCCCACTGGCTTCCATCTCTTCCACAATACATGCCGCGCGGTTATAGCCGATTTTTAGGCGGCGCTGAATGTAGGAAATCGACGCCTTGCGCGTCTCGGTGACAATACGTACCGCCTCATCATAGAGCGGATCGGCGCCGTCCCTTGCGGTTTCAAGCCCCGGGATGGGCTCAGCGCCCCCCTCGCCGGGCTCTTTGATGATCTCATCCAGATAATCCGGCTCACCACAGCCTTTAATATTCTCCACCACATTATGCACTTCATGATCGTCCACAAAGGCGCCATGAACCCGCACCGGGACACTGGTGCCGCCGGGCAGATACAGCATGTCGCCATGCCCCAGCAGGTTTTCCGCCCCCATTTGATCCAGGATGGTGCGTGAGTCCACCTTGGATGAGACCTGAAAGGCAATACGCGAGGGTATGTTTGCCTTGATAAGACCGGTGATGACGTCAACCGAAGGCCGCTGGGTCGCCAGGATCAGATGAATGCCGGAGGCCCTGGCCTTTTGTGCGAGACGGGCGATCAACTCTTCCACCTTCTTGCCCACGGTCATCATCATATCGGCGAGCTCATCGACGATGACGACGATAAAAGGCATCTCTTCAAGCTCCCGCGGCGGGTCATCTTCACTGATCGGCGCATAGGCCGGATCGAGAAGCGGCGCCCCCTTCTCCATGGCCTCCTTCACCTTGCGGTTAAAACCGCCAATGCTACGCACGCCCAGCAGGGCCATCAATTTGTAGCGCCGCTCCATTTCCGCCACACACCAGCGCAGTGCATTGGCCGCCTCTTTCATATCGGTCACCACTGGCGCCAGCAGATGGGGAATGCCCTCATAGACGGACAACTCCAGCATTTTCGGATCGATCATGATCACACGTACCTTTCTGGCCGTCGCCTTATACAGCAGGCTTAGGATCATGGCGTTTAAGGCCACCGACTTTCCCGAGCCGGTCGTGCCGGCGACCAGCAAATGCGGCATCTTGCCCAGATCGCCGATGATCGGATGACCGCTGATGTCTTTACCCAGGCCCAAGGCCATGGGGGAGCTCATGGATTCATATTGCTGTGAGTTCAGTATCTCGCCGAGACTGACCAGCTCCCGTTGCTCATTGGGTATTTCAAGGCCAATAACCGACTTGCCGGGGATCACATCGACTACGCGCACACTCATCACGGAAAGCGAGCGGGCGAGATCCTTGGACAGATTGATCACCTGACTGCCCTTTACCCCGGGCGCCGGTTGCAGCTCAAAGCGGGTCACCACCGGCCCCGGCAGGACGGCGACCACTTCCACTGCTATGCCAAAGTCTTTTAATTTCAGCTCTACCTGGCGTGACATGGCCTCCAGGGCCTCATCGGAATAACGCCCTGTCGCCTGACTGGGGGCATCGAGCAGGCTGAGGGGCGGTAGCACTGCATCCGGCGGCGGCGCAAAGAGCTGCTCCTGTTTTTCCTCTTCCGCCCGTTCACTGATCTCGGCCTCACTGATGATCGGCTCAATGCGGGGCGGCGGTCTGCTCTGCACCTTCTCCTGCTCCTGCTTGATGATCGCCTCTCTTTCTTTTTTTAACTTTTTCCCATAGGCGCTGTCTTTTAAGACATCCATACGGCTTTTTAACTTCAGGATCCCCATCAATGTCACGGCGCCGGTCTTATCCATCAACCACAGCCACGACAACCCCGTATAAAGGGTCACGCCAATCAGGAACAGGGCCAGCATGAGCAAGGTGCTGCCGATGTAGCCGAATGTTTTCAATAAAACAGAACCAAACGCCACGCCCAGAATGCCACCAGCGCCGCGAACAGGATGGGGTAGATGGGCGCCTGATTTGAAATGTAGCCAGGCCATAGCACATCCACCCAGTATCAGCATGATGAAACCGGCCATTTTGATGGCCAGTGAAAATTGATTGAGCGCTAATTCGTCCCTGGGTGATTTCAATATCCGCCAGCCATCAAACACAAAAACAACCGGCAACAAATAACCAAAATAGCCAAAGATATACAGCAGGATGTTGGCGATATAGGCGCCGACAACACCGCCGGCATTGTGGATGGCCTCTGTGGATACGGCCTGTGACCAGCCGGGGTCCAGCGGATGATAGCTCAGTAGCGCCAGGGCAAGAAAAACAGCCACAACATTGAAGGCGATAAAGCTGATCTCCCTGGTATTTTGGAGCAGTCGCCCGCTTGATGGTGTTGTTGTTTTCTTTTTCTTTGAAGCCTGCAAAATACTTAAATCTATTTCAATGATAGATAGCCTATACTAATGTTCAGTAAGACATAATTCTAGCGTTTTATGACCAAAGCAACAGCGGATTTAAGGCGGTGTGTTTACCTGATCAGGGCCGTTAGCGTAGCATAGCGGCCTGCCCTGATCTGATATCCTCTGTATGAAAACCTTAAAACCCATGCTCGCCTGCATTTTTTTTATCCTTATCAGCATCTGGCTGGGCTTGCTGGTGTTCGTTTACCTCATGCAGGAGAGAATGATCTTCATCCCCGGCAAAGGGCTGACAAACACGCCGGATCAGGTCGGCCTGCCCTTTGAAGAGGTTTATTTAATGACGGCGGACAAGGTGAGGATACATGGCTGGTTCATCCCCCATGAGGCGCCACGGGCAACATTGCTGTTCTTTCATGGCAATGCGGGCAACATCTCCCACCGCCTCGACTCCATCACACTTTTTCACAAATTAAGGCTGTCTGTGTTCATTATTGACTACCGTGGCTATGGCCTGAGCGATGGCAGGCCATCGGAGCAAGGCACGTACAAAGACGCTGATGCAGCATGGGATTATTTAGTAACAGAGCGAGCGGTTTCCCCGGACAAAATTATCATTTTTGGTCGCTCCCTTGGGGGCGGGATTGCAGGTTATCTGGCCAGGGAAGTCTCTCCAGGCGCCGTTATTTTCGAGTCCACCTTCACCTCCATCAAGGCAATAGGCAGACGCCACTATCCTTATCTACCCATTAGCCTGATGGCGCGTATTCATTATCCAACCGATAGCAATATCCTCTTAATCAAGAGCCCGATCCTGGTGATACACAGTGAACAGGATGAGTTGATCCCCTATCAATTCGGCCAGCGTTTATTTGAAATCGCACCAGCGCCGAAGATGTTTCTCACCATTCATGGGGATCATAATAACGGGTTTTTGCTGAGTGAAGACATCTACGTAGAGGGCCTTAATCGCTTTATCAGCGCCTACATTGATGATGTCTCTGAGCCCCATATCCCGACAATGCGTTGAATGATCATTATGCTGGAAAATGATCAGCGCATACCCAGAAGCAGAACAACACACCCCGATACAGGCCATGATCAACCACAATCAACAGTGCGACAGGGGCATAGATAATTTCGCTTATTTTCAAGTTATGCTAACATCATCAACCCACATCACATCACTCCCATCATGGCCAACAAACCGGTATATAAAGTTATTTTCCATAACCAGGGTAAAGTCTATGAGATCTACGCCCGCAGTGTGCATCAAGGCGCCATGTTTGGGTTTATCGAAATGGAAAAACTGGTGTTTGGCGAGAAGACGTCCGTTGTCGTTGACCCGGCGGAAGAGAGCTTAAAATCTGAATTCAGCCATGTGACGCGCACCTATATTCCCCTGCATGCGATTATCAGGATTGATGAAGTGGATAAACAGGGCACGGCCAAAGTGACCGACTATGACGGCAAGGGTGAGAACGTCATGCCCTTCCCGGTTTATACCAAAGGCGGCGAGGATTTAAGCTAACCGAGGCCGGATAATGTCTTAACGTGGGTGTACACGGCCTCCGCCAGCCCATCGGGTGTATACCCACCTTCCAGGGCTGAGATAATTCTGCCCTTGCCGTATTTTGCGGCGAGTTCCATCAACATCTGCGTAAGCTCCCTGAAACCATCATCACTGATATTAAAGCATCCCAGCTTATCTCCCTCTCGGGCGTCAAAACCGGCGGAGATAAGTATCAGTTCCGGTTTGAACGCCTCCGCCGCCGGTAATAATCTCTCTTGGAATGCGCCGATGATATCGCTATCGCCCGCACCACAGCTAAGATGCACGTTTATGTTGTAGCCTGCTCCCTCATCGACCCCTTCTCTGTCGGGATCACCAGTGCCTGGATAAGCGTAATAATCATGGGTAGAGAAAAACAGCACGGACGGATCATCATAGAAAGCAAGCTCTGTCCCATTGCCATGGTGGTAGTCCCAATCGACGATTAAAACTCGTTTTAACCCAAACTTGCTTTGGGCATAACGGGCGGCGATGGCGATGGTGTTAAAAAAACAAAAGCCCTCTTCTTTCCCGGTGTTCAAGGCATGGTGCCCCGGTGGTCTTATGGCGCAAAATGCATTATCTAATCTCCCGGCACAGACCTCATCTACCGCAGTGAGGGCGGCGGCCACCCCCTGGAGGGCTATCCGATAAGATAATGGATAACGGGAGCGGATCCCGTCAATATGGGGATCAGTGTGTATTTGCTTAATCACCGGGAAGACCTCAGCACGGGGACCAAGCTGAATGACCGAATTAAGCAGGGCTGATTGTTGCATGCGTTTGGCTATTGCGGCCAGGCGTTGTCGTGATTCAGGATGATAGGGGCCTAAGGAGTGTTTTAAGAACACATCGTCATAGATAAACCCGGTTTTATGTTGCCCCGGGTATGTCACACTTTCGCTCTCACTGGCGGAGAATGTGAGCTGGCTGGCCGATAGCAACGTCAAGCAGGTCAAAAATGATCTTCTGTGCATATTTTTCATAGTCATTAAAATGGCGGATCAGTGATAATAATGCCATGAAAAGGGGCGTCATAAGCATTTTATCAGGGGCGCTCGGCCTGTTATGTCAATCCGTGGTTTGGGCGCAATGGACAATATCAAGCCATGCTGATACGACAGGTGGGGAAAATACATGGGTTGCACAGATCAGAAATGAAGCGGGTTACCTGCTGGAAATATACCGCGACTCGGGCGATGCCGTGCGCGGCAGATTCACACTGGCGAGCGGGCTGCTCGCTTTTGCCGAGAAGTCATGCCCCACGTTTCAGGTGGATGCGGGCCGGGCGATGAACTTGTCCATCAATAACGCCCCCTGCGTGTCTCATGCCCTCTGGGCTGAATACATCCTCGGTTATATTAAAGATGACGGCATTGAATCATCCCTGTTACTTGAAATAATGCACGGCATGAACATGACGTTTCGGTTTCGATTGAAAAACGGCGATTATGGCGCCACGCATTTTCCCCTGCAGGGTTCAAAACGCGCCCTGGAGCAAGTGATCGGCGCCAATATCACCATCTTCAGCGCGCCGGGCTAATTCGGATCGCTTTGCTATTTTTCAGCTATCTCTCATTCACGCCTGTTTTTTTAGTCTCTGCAAATGGCGATAACGGTAAAACAGATCAGCGCCCTTAGCTCCGTCAGCCGCGAGCAATGGCAACAACTAAACACCGGCGGCAACCCGTTTTTGCACTATGATTTTCTAAACGGGCTGGAAAAACATAACTGCCTCAAGGGGCATGGCTGGGAGCCGTTTCATATCATCGTCTGCGATCAGGGCGCTCTGCTGGGTGCGCTGCCACTTTACATCAAAGACAACTCATACGGTGAGTTTGTCTTTGACTGGCTCTGGGCCGATGCCTATGAACGTGCCGGCGGTCGCTACTACCCCAAGCTGGTTTCAGCAATCCCGTTCACCCCTGTCTGCGGGCCACGAATACTGACGAGCTGTGCCGATGAGCAGGTGGCGCAAATAAAAGCCCTGATAGTGAGGGCAGTGAAAGACCTGATAGAGAAAAACCGGATCTCATCCTTTCATTGTCTGTTCACTGAGGCCGATGATCAGAAGATATTAAAACAACATGATCTGCTACTGCGCAAAACCTGTCAGTTCCACTGGCATAACCGGGATTATGAAGACTTTGATGATTTTATCGCCGGCATGACATCGAAAAGACGAAAGCAGATAAGACGCGAGCGGAAAAAAGTCAGCGAAGATGATATTGACATAGCCCGGATAAAAGGCGGCGATATAACAGAAGAGCAGTGGGGGCATTTCTATGAGTTTTATTGCTCCACGTTTTACAAAAGATGGGGCAACCCCAGATTAACTCTGGATTTCTTCCATAGTCTCAGCAACAATTTGCCGGACAGCACGTTACTGATCCTCGCCAAAGAAAACAGCCAATACATCGCCGGGGCATTCGCGATGATTGGCAGCACCACCCTCTATGGAAGGCACTGGGGTTGTCGTCGGCATTTGAGCAATTTACACTTTGAATTATGCTACTATCAGACCATCGAATACTGCATCGAAAACCGGTTAAAGTGCATCGATGCAGGCGTGCAGGGTGAGCATAAAATAAGCAGGGGGTTCGATCCGGTGCTCACCATGTCAGGGCATTGGATAGCGGAGCCGGGATTTCGAGACGCCATCAGTGAATACCTTCAACGGGAGAGCGCTGACATAGACGCCTACATCGCCACATTACAGAAGCACTCCCCCTATAAAACGGGCGATACGCCATCATGACATTCATCAGTGCCGGGCAATCCCCCGACAATCAACTCTACTGGGTTGCAGATAACGTCATGGCCTGTGACTTCCCTGACGTATCCGCCGCATTATGTGAGCCGGATGGCCTGCTTGCGATAGGCGGTGATTTGGCGCCTGAGCGGCTACTCAGCGCATATAAGCGCGGGATCTTCCCCTGGTACAGCCAGGGGCAACCGGTTTTGTGGTGGTCGCCAAACCCCCGTTGCGTGCTCGATCCGGATGCATTAAAAATAAGCCGAAGCCTTGCCAAGACCCTGCGGCGCGGGAGGTTCAGCGTATCATTCAACCAGGCGTTTGATGATGTTATCAGGGCCTGCGGCGCCCCTCGCCCATGCACGACCGACACCTGGATCACCACCGACATGCGCCGGGCCTATTCAAAATTATTCAACATGGGCTATGGTGTTTCCGTTGAGTGCTGGTGTGAGGGTGTGTTAGCGGGCGGGCTTTATGGTATCGCCATTGGCAAGGTCTTCTTCGGTGAGTCCATGTTTAGTCGGATCAGCGACGCCTCCAAAGTCGCCCTGGTTCATCTCATCGGAGAGCTGAAAAAGCGGCGTTTTCGCATTATCGACTGCCAGGTTCATTCCGAACACCTGCAAACACTGGGCGCAAGACCCATACCAAGAGAGCGGTTCATTCGTATTCTGGCGCACTACTGCACCCCCGATGTGGCGCACCGCTGGCCTTCAAAGATGGGATCAGGGTCATGATAAAATGGCGACGGCGCAAAAATTAGGACTCTTCGCCACACCCGCTCACGATTGCAACTATCTGCCGGACAGGGAGGCGGTGACTTTATTCGCCGACCCCCGGTTTACAAAGAACTCGCGGCTCTACACGGCTCTTTCGGATTGTGGTTTCAGGCGAAGTGGAGAGCATCTCTACATGCCCCATTGCTCGACTTGCAACAGTTGTATTTCGGTTAGAATACCGGTGGCGGAGTTTCAACCCTCCAGAAGTCAAAAAAGGACGCTGAAAAAAAACACGGATCTGGAGATCAGCCCGGTCGCCGCTGAGTTTAACGCTACGCATTTCAATTTATATCAAACCTATCTGGCGGCCCGCCACCGGGGCGGCGGTATGGATCAGCCGACCCCGGAGGACTACATGGCATATCTCACCTCAAGCTGGGCCGAGACTGTTTTCTTTGAAATGCGATTACAGGGCCAGGTGATCGCGGTTGCCGTTGTGGATAAGATGGACAACGCCATGTCCGCCGTTTATACCTTTTTTGACCCTTCATTCAGTCATAGAAGCCCGGGGCGGTTTGCGGTGTTATACGAAATTGAGCAGGCGAAAGAAGCCGGGCTCACATGGCTATATCTGGGTTACTGGATCAATGCCTGTCAGAAAATGAAATACAAGAATGAATATCAACCGCTGGAGTACTATATCGACAATAACTGGCGACGTGATGTACATGCCCCCGCCCCCGCCCCCGCTTTAGATATTACCCATACCCCGCCTGCATAAACGCAAGCCGCCACGCTGGCTTAACGATCCATTTTCGGGCATAATCGGGCTTTTTTCATTTTAAGGGGAGTTATGCCGAAAGAAGATCAAATTGAAATGGAGGGCACCATCGTCGAGACCCTGCCTAATACCATGTTCAGAGTGGAGTTAGACAATGGACACATTATTACCGCCCATATCTCCGGAAAAATGCGAAAGCACTATATCCGCATACTGACCGGAGATAAGGTGACTGTGGAGATGACCCCCTACGATCTTTCAAAAGGCCGGATCACTTACCGTAACAGATAACACCCCTCTCGCCCAGATCACCGTGATCTTCCCCGTCTGTGTCCCTTAGCATGGGTCTCCCTGAATAAGAGAACAACACCAACTTCATCCGTCCGCCTCCTGCTTGCTGCCCACCCCCCAAGTGAGCATGACACATGTCAGGGAGCATTCATGAAGGAGGTCTGTCCCTATCCTGAGCCGAGGTCAAATAATGCTCTCGCCCGCTCAAGATCATCAGCGGTATTGATCTCTATCCCTGTTTTTTCAAGTGCCGGGGCGACATGTATTTTATAACCGTGATACAAGGCCCTCAGTTGCTCCAACCTTTCCGTCTCCTCAAGCGCACATCTCGGCAGATGAGTATAGGTTTTAAGAAATCCATACCTGTAAGCATACAGGCCGATATGCTTGTGGGCGGGGGCTGGGACAGTATGATCATTGATGGTCTCTTGCCAGGGTATGGGCGAGCGGCTAAAGAGCAAGGCATGGCCCTGTGCATCAAAGATAACCTTAACCAGATCAGGGTTGTGTATCTCTTCCCGGGTTTGAATGCGCTCACATAATGTCGCCATCGCCGCAGGTTTGTTTTTCTGTAGATTTTCCGCCACCTGATTGATCAATGCCGGTGGCAAATTGAACGCATCGCCCTGGACGTTTACGATCATGTCCTTATCCTGTAATCCCGACAATGCCGCCGCCTGGGCCACCCTGTCCGTACCCGAGCGATGCAGGTTTGAAGTGATGATGATGTTTTCCGTGAACTTCCCGGCGGCTTTTTCAATACGTTCATCATCGGTGGCTATCAGCACCTTTGTCGCCCGGCTTTGCACAGCGGCCTCATAGACATATTGAATCAGCGGCGCCCCGCCTATTTCAGCCAGTGGTTTGCCTTGCAGTCGTGTTGAGTCATACCTGGCGGGGATGACGGCAATAAAATCCGGGATCACCTGGAATAGTGTTCGACTTCTTCTTCGGTCAGCGCCCGCGCTTCATTTTCCAGCATGATCGGTATGTCATCTCGAATGGGATAGGCCAGTTTGGCAGGCAACGAGATCAACTCCTGTGTGCTTTTGTCATAGATCAATGCGCCTTTCGTTGCCGGGCACACCAGAATATCCAGCAGTTTTTTATCCATGTACTGAGCCCTCAAGCAAGCGCTTTATTCTGTGTTCAAAGGTTGCCGGTAATGTCGCATCAATGGGCATATACCAAGCGTTTTCAAGATGATATGCGCTACATTTTACCGCATCTTTTTCCGTCATCACCACCGCTAAATCATCATCGAAGTGAAGATCGGAAGGGGTAAAGCGGTAATGATCAGGAAATGGGTGTTTTTTAATGTGGATGTTGTGTTGCCTTAACATGGAAAAAAACCGCCCTGGATTGCCGATGGCGGCAACGGCGTGCACTGTCTGGCCTTCAAGGCTACAGATGGGGATCTCCCGCTCACCGTTCAATGATACCAGGGGGCGGCTTTTGTATTCCATGAGAAACTCATTTTCCCCTGCCCTGGCGTTGGCCACGATGAGATCCACCGTATCGAGCCTGGATACTGGCTCCCGCAAGGGGCCGGCGGGCAGACAAAAGCCATTGCCGAAACCTCGCTCACCATCTATGACGGCAATCTCTATATCCCTGCCCAAAGCAATATGCTGAAGACCATCATCACATAACAGGACGTCACAGTCAGCCTGTTGCAATAACTCATCTGCCCCTTTCCCCCTGCTTGGCGATACCACCACAGGGCAGCGGGTTCTCCGTGCCAGCAGGACAGGTTCATCACCGACTAAAGCCGGGTCACTGTGAGGGCGCACCTGCTGTGGCCAGGTTTTTGCCATGCCCCCATATCCCCTGCTGATAATACCGGGCTTGTAGCCCAGGGATTGCAAAAATGCCGTCAGCCAGATTATCAACGGGGTTTTTCCGGTGCCGCCCGCGGTGATATTGCCAACCACCACCACCGGCGCCCGGACTGTTTGAATGGGCAACATACCGGAGCGGTAGAGCCCGTTTCTTATCGCCAGCAACAGGCGATAGAAGTAGCTTAAAGGCAGTAATAAAATCGCCACAGGGTGCTTCTCATACCAGATTAAATGCACAAAAGACTGAAGTCCCATTGTTCAAATGAGCAAGGACTATGCTGCTTATTCCTCTTCCCGATTTTGTGTGGCGAACGTCATCTTCACCAGACCTAACTGCCGGGCGGCGTCCATGACCTTAATGACGGCTTGATGATGGGCTTTCGCATCAGCGCTGATGATCACAGGCGGGTCAATCAGATCCTGCATGCTGTCTCGGATCGCCTCCCTGACTGTGAATAACTGCGAATTGACCAGGGGTTGATCGTTAATAAAAATGCGCCCACTGGCGTCGATGGCGACCCTGATCGCCTCCGGGCTCACCTGCACCTGCTCTTCTGACGCCTCAGGCAGTGTTATTTTAATTTCAGACTCCCGATCAAATGTGGTCGACACCATAAAGAAGATCAGCAACAAAAAAACCACGTCAATAAGCGGGGTGATGTTGACGTCCGTATCATCACTTCGTTGCGGGCGCAAATTCATCGCCTTGCCCCACCATCAGCGCGCACCGATAATTCCCGCTCGCCGTGCATCACCTCCACCATTTTTAAGGCCTCCTGCTCCATGGTGACGACCAGCTCATCTACACGTCCCCGGAAAAATCGGTAGAACATCAATGAGGGGATGGCCACGGTCAAGCCGGCGGCGGTGGTGATCAATGCCTCTGATATCCCCTCCGCCAGGATCCCGGGGTCGCCAACCCCCTGGGCGGTAATGACGGCAAACACCTTGATCATGCCTATGACGGTGCCCAGCAGTCCCAGTAGCGGGGTTATGGAGGCAATCGTCCCAAGCGTATTCAAAAACCGCGCAAGATCATGGGCCACATGGCGTCCCACTTCCTCGATACTCTCCTTCATCACTTCCCGATCATATTTTCTATTGACCAGACCGGCGGCAAGGATACGCCCCAGGGATGAGCTGTTCCTCAAGCCCTGTATGCGTTGGGCGTTAAGGTGTCCGGCCTTTTTCCACCGCCATACCTGTGCAACCAGATCGCCAGGGGCGATACGCCTGCGCTGTAGAGACCAAAACCGCTCGGCGATGATGGCCGCCGAGATGATGGAGCACAGGAGCAACGGCCACATTAAAAATCCGCCGGCCATCATTAACTCAAGCATCTATTCTCTCCTCTGCTATGAATGCGGCATAGTATGCCAGAAACGCCGCCGAATTTTTCGCTGTGTGCTTATCGTCATCTCGCCATCATGCAGGCTGACTTTTATTGCCCCGGTCCGGGCCGTGATAAGGGTTTGTGCTCCATCATCTTGATAACGGGAGAGGATAGCCTGATCGGGTAGTTTGAATCGATTTCTGTATCCGGCGGAGAATATCACAAGTTCCGGCGATATCGCCTCAATAAACGCCGGAGTCGATGACGTCTTGCTGCCATGATGGGGAGCGAGAAGAGCGGTTGATTTTAATTCCCGTTTTTGGCCGCTCAACAACCTGCCCTCCGCCGCTGCTTCTATGTCGCCCGTCAACAACATAGAGACGTTCCCGGCGCTAACTTTCAACACACAGGAGCGGTTATTGCCCCTCAGGGTTGAATCCTTGCTGGGGTGGAGGACACTAAAATCGACCCCGTCCCACCGCCAGGATTGACCACGATGACAGCTTCTTGTGTGCGGGTGGTCGATGGCCTCGGGAACACTGGTGAGAATGCTAGACACCGGGATCTCACTGATCACCGATGACAAACCACCGATATGATCGCTGTCGCCGTGGCTCAGCATCAACCGATCCAGCGAGCGCACCCCGGCGCTTTTCAAAAAAGGCATGATCACCGCCGCACCAGCGTCAAAACGCTCACTGTAAAGAGGCCCGGCATCGTAGAGCAGGTTATGGTTTTTTGTTTGCACAACAACGGCAAGCCCTTGTCCTACGTCCAGGGTGGTTATGTCAACATCCCCATGCTGGGGTCTTTGAACATGGGGGAGAAATAACGGCAACAACCACAGCGCACCTAACCATCGTGCCGTGATCCCCTTGGGAAGCAATAAAAAAAGCGCGCCGCACACGGCAAGAACCAGGGCAAACCAACCCGGTTGTGCGATAGAGATTAAATTGAACTCCCGGGCGTGGATGTATTCCAGTATGAACCACAGACCCGATAATACATGCAGAGCTAACGCCAGTACCGCCTCTGCGCCATCGGGCTCAATGAATAATAACCCAACCCCGCACATCAGCAGGGGAATAACGATGAAACTGACTAACGGGACAGCCAGCAGATTGGCCAGGATCGTCCAAATGGGGATCTGTTGGTAGTAAAACGCCAGCACAGGGATAAGACCGATGCTGATGATGTATTGTACTTTGACTAACTGCAATCCGATCTGTTTTCTGTAGAGCCTGTAGCTCATCCCATAGAAAATGACGATAACGGCGCTGAACGACAACCAGAAGCTCGCGGACATGGCCGAGAAGGGATCGATGATTAAAATGATCATCAACGCCATGCCGAGCACATCCATGGGCGATACGGCGCGGTGGCATAATCTCATCGTAAAGTACAACCACAACATCACCAGGGCGCGTTGTGTCGGGATGGAAAAACCGGCCAATAAGGCGTAACCCCCGGCAAACAACATCGCAAAGCAGGCGGCGATTTTCTGTCTTGGGACATATACAGGCGGCCATATGTTCATATTGCCCAGCCTGAGAAAGACAAAATAGGTGATGCTGGCGATCAACCCGATATGCAAGCCTGATATGGCCATCAGGTGATTTGTGCCGGTGCCGGTGAGCACCTGCCAGTGCTCTTTTGACAGCCCCGTCCTCTCGCCAATGATGAGGGCAGGGATAAATGCAGAGAGGTGATCTTGGGGGATGACGTCCTCAATTTTATTTTTGACCGTGAGGCGAAGGGCATGAATACTGAACTGGCCGGCCTCTGATAATTTCATATTTTCCCTGCCGCCCAGCACATAGCCCGTTGCATTTAATCTGCTCTGAAACAACCAGGCCTCGTAGTCAAACCCGCCCGGGTTCATAAAACCATGGGGACGTTTTAATCTGACTTTCAATCTCCATCTCTCGCCCGGGCGGATACTCCGCCGTCCCTGATACCAGCTCAGCCTCACTCGCTCTGGATGGATGTCCAGTTTCTTCCCATCCCGTGAAAGCTGTATCACCTTGAAATTAAACCGGGTCGATATGGCAGTTTGCTCCGGCAAAGATGCGACGATGCCTTCGGCGATGAGGCTCTCCCCTTCATATTCAGGCAATAATTTTTTATCCAGCATGAGGTGGGCGTTGAATAAAAACCAGAGAAAACCACAGGCCATCCAGCCGACGTAGGAGAGGCGCCGATATCGAACGGACAGGTAGAGCACTAACGGCAGGAAAAAGCTGACGGAGAACGGCGGCAACGCCGGCAAATGGGCGCAGATGAGGGTGCCGAGCAGTATCAACAGCCCTTTAATGAACATGGCGAAGTCCTTTTATGCACGACATCTGCGCCTCGGCTGGCGCCCGTTGCCGTGATGACGGCTTCAATATCCGATCTTAAAGGCCCATAAATCTTACCCCGCAAGCACCGCTGAAAACCCGTATTTGATACATGAGGTTTAGCTATAATAGTATGTCTTTTTAACCCTGAGACGTCGATGGCGCTGAAAGCCTTTTTTAAGCGACTACTACCGAAAAAGCAGGCGCTCCAGGAGCACAAACAGCTCTCGTTTCTGGGTGAGATCCTGCATGATCCGGACATCTTCCACATCACCCGGCGTTCTTTATCAGGCGGGGTGGCAATCGGTCTGTTTTTAGCTTTTATGCCCTTTCCCGGACAAACCATCGTAGCGGCAATCGCCGCTATTTATTGCCGCGTGAATCTGCCCGTGACCGTGTTTTGCGTGTGGCTCACCAACCCCATCACCATCCCGCCGTTATTTTATCTGGCCTATAAAACCGGCGCCCTCATGTTAAACCTGACGCCTGAGCCATATCAATTCGAGCTCTCTGTGGAATGGATCAGCATGAAGTTTATGGAAAACTGGGCGGCGGTGGTTTTAGGCTGCCTTACCCTCGGCGCCCTCGCCGGGCTGGCGGGCTATATCATAATGAGCTGGGTGTGGCGTCTGGCGACCATTAGACAATGGCAGGACAGAAAACAGCTTAAATCATGAATAAGGATAGAGCCTGCCCTCGCTTAATTCATACACCAGGTCAAATTTGTCCAGTAGCTGCATATTATGAGTCGCCATCAGCAAACTGATCCCGTTGGTCTTATTCAGCTCCAGCATGACCGAGAAAACCTGCTCGGCGGTTTGCTCATCCAGGTTTCCAGTGGGTTCATCCGCCAGCACACAGGCCGGTTTCGTCACCAGTGCCCGGGCGATAGCCACCCTTTGTCGCTCGCCGCCGGATAACTCCCCCGGTTTATGCGCCATTCTGTTCTCTAGCGCTACTTTCTCAAGCGCCGCCCTGGCGGCATTTTGCGCTAAGGCCGGTGTTTCACCTTGGATCAGCAGGGGCAAGGCCACGTTCTCCAATGCTGAGAACTCCGCCAGCAGATGGTGGAATTGATAGACAAACCCCAGCTTTGTATTTCTGAGCCGACCGATCTGCGACTCATCCAGATCAGATAATCTCTCCGTGGCAATGAACACCTCACCGGCGGTGGGTTTATCCAGCCCCCCGAGCAGATGCAACAAGGTGCTTTTACCCGAGCCCGATGAGCCGATGATCGCCACGCACATCCCGCCGCTCACTTGCAAGTCAATACCCCTTAACACATCCACATGCAGCCCCCCTTCACGGAAGGTCTTCTTCAAGCCGCGGCAGGTGAGTGTGTTATTCATGCCGAAGCGCTTCTGCCGGCGCGGTTCTCGCGGCACGCCAGGCGGGATACAGGCTCGCCAGAACAGTGAACATGAACGCCACCAGGGCGATGATCACAACATCTGATCCGTGCAGATCAGCATGTAATTCGTTGATGTAATAGACATCGGCGGTAAAGAATTTGATATTAAAAAATCGCTCTATTGATCGGGCGAGCGCTCCAATGTTCGCCGATAATAAAACACCGCCTGCAACACCCAGAGCAATTCCAGTCACGCCGATGATGGTTCCCTGCACAATAAAAATCCGCATGACGCCCCCGGGGCTTGCGCCCATTGTGCGTAATACCGCAATATCGCCCTGTTTATCCGTCACCACCATGATTAAAGTGGCGATAATGTTGAATGTCGCCACGGCCACGATTAACACCAAGATAACAAACATCATTTTTTTGGTCATTTTTAAGGATAAAAAATAATTAACATGCCGCTGTGTCCAGTCAATGACGGCATATCTCCCCGGGATCTCACGCACCGCCTCCCGGCTGATAAAAGGTGCATTCATGACGTCTGTGGTTTTAAGACGCAATCCCGTCGGCGCCGTTGCACGAAAAAATGTCCGTGCATCCTGCATGTGGATAAACACCACGCCGCTATCAAACTCGTACATGTCGGTATTGTAGACGGCAGTGATGCGAAATCGCTTGAGCCGGGGCAGGATCCCCGCCGGCGTGACCTGTGCGCTGGGTGATATCACCGTCACCTTCTCCCCCACACGCACATCCAATAACTGCAACAGGTCCTGCCCCACCACCACAGCAAACTCTCCCGGCGCTAATGAGTCGAAATCACCTTCAATAATCCTCTGTGCAACAAACGTGATTTTGCTCTCTTCCTCAGGCAGTATGCCCCTGACGATAACCCCTTTGGCCTTATCGCCGAACGTCACCATCGCCTCGGATTGCAGATAGGGCGCCGCCGCTTCTACTTCGGGATGTTTGACAAGCCGGGTGGCGGCAAAGCGCCAGTTAGCCAGAGAGTCATCATAAGCAATGAGGGTCGCATCGGTTTCCATGCCGATCAAATGCTCGGTTAAGGCTCTCTCAAAGCCATTGACGATGGATAACACCGTGGTTAATACGATCACCCCCAGGGCGATACTCAAAATTGAGATCAGGGAGATAAATGAGATGAATTGATTGCTGCGTTTTGACATGACATAACGCAACCCTATGAACACTTCGTATGGCGCCCGCATCCTGGCGGGAGGGTGATTATTCATACCGGAGCGCCTGGGCGGGTTGGGTTTGGGCGGCACGCCTGGCCGGATAAATGGTGGCGAGAACGGTGAGAATAAAAGACAGCAACGCAACAGCAATGACGTCAGAGCAATGCAGAGCGGACGGCAACTCGCTGATATAAAATACCTCCGGGGACATGAACTTTATCTGTAAAAACGTCTCAATGCGGCTGATAATGGCGTCAACATTCAGTGCCAGGCAAACACCCCCCATCACCCCCAGCACAGTGCCTGCAAAACCGATCACCGTTCCCTGGATAATGAAGATCCGCATAATACTGCCGGGGCTCGCCCCCAGCGTGCGTAGTACGGCAATATCGGCTTGTTTGTCCGTGACCACCATGATCAGCGTTGAGATGATGTTGAAGGCGGCAACGGCGATAATCAGGGATAAAATGATAAACATCACCGTCTTTTCAGTTTTTAACGCCTTGAAGAGGTTTGCATGACGGCGAGGCCAGTCAATCACTTCATAATCGCCGGGGACCGCCTCCATCGCCTGTTTGCTGATAAGCGGCGCCCTCATCACATCGCTGGTTTTTATCCTCAAACCGGCGGGGGCGGTTTTATGAAACATCTCCAGTGCATCATGCAGATGGATCAAGGCCAATGCCCCGTCAAACTCGTTCATACCCACTTCAAAAATGCCGGTGACTGTAAAGCGCCTTAACTGTGGCAACACCCCGGTAACGGAAGCGCCGCTCTGTGGTGAGATCAGCGTGACCTCATCGCCTGCGAATACGCCGAGATATCTCGCCAGTTCAATGCCGATGATCATCCCATACTCCCCGGGGCGCAGATCTGAAAACCGGCCGGATAGCATCTTTTCAGCCACCTGTGATACTTCTGCTTCCTCTTCCGGCAGCACGCCCCGGATAACCGCCCCCTGTACGCTTCTATTATTTACCAACATCCCCTCGGCCCTGAGGTAAGGTGCAACGCCCGAGATGTGCGGATGTTGTTCGAGCGCTACTGCGATATGTCTCCAGTCGGTGAGCTCTCCCCCTTTTTTTATTACTGTGGCATGTGAGGCCATACCCAGGATCCGCGCAGTGAGTTCTTTTTCAAAACCATTCATGATGGACAGCACGGTGATCAGCGCCAGCACACCAATGGCGATGCCTGAAATCGATATTAACGATATGAAAGATATGAAATGGTTGCGGCGCCTGACCTTCACATAACGAAGGCCAATGAAGGCTTCAAATGGATTGTACATGGCGACATTATATGGACACGTCACTGACAAGTCACACGCACAGGCAACGCGCATGATCATGGACAAACCCCTGCATAGGACTTCGCAGGAGGTCAATTTAGCGGTTTGACGACCGGGGGCTCAGGGGGCATTAACACGACTTGATGATTTAACTACACAGGGCATATGCTTTTATCTACAAACATGTTAATTAAGCCTGAAAAATCTCTCGGGGCGTGTTGCCTGTATTCTTCTTCCACCAATAAGGCGCCTACACGGTATTCGGGCGCAAACTGGCGCACATCCTTGCACCACTGTTGCAAGCGGGCATATTTTCTGACATCGTTATCATCTTTGCGCCCCTTTGTTTCCACAATCCACACTTCTTGTTTTTGATTGCGGACAAGAAAGTCGGGAAAGTAGTTTGCAATTTTTCCATCAGTTTTTACGTAATCCAGGCGCAAATTAACGGCAAAGTAGTTTTTGGCAAACGAGACAACATCAGGGCATTTGTCCAGAAATTTTGCAAAGTCGTATTCCAGCGAAAAATTTTCGGCAATACGATTTTGCGGACATTTTACAGAGGCGTAAAGATACTTTGGCGGTTTCATCGGAAAAGGGCGCATATCGCTTACTCTCAGTTCATTTTGAACTCCAGTCTGAGGCGTTTCTTTTATCAGCAACGTCCGGATATAACCTGTTGTCAGCAACCGATCATTTGATTAGAGTTTCCCTGACAACTGATAGACAACACTGCGGATACACATTTTATGATGGCCAGCATACTGGCGCTGGATACGTCAACGGAGGCCTGCTCGGTGGCCTTGCAGATCGGCGGGGATCTGTATGAACGCCGGCAAATCGCCCCGCGTAAACACGCTGAGCTGATCCTGCCCATGGTAGAGGATGTATTAAAGGCATCTTCCAGTAAACTGACCGATCTCGATGCGTTCGCCTTTGGGCGTGGCCCCGGTGCATTCACGGGCGTCAGAATCGCCGTCGGCGTGATACAGGGCCTGGCATTGGGCGCGGGCCTGCCGGTTATTCCCGTTTCATCACTGGCGACATTGGCGCAAGGGGTCAGCGATAAGCAGGTGCATATCTTTGCAGCAATCGACGCCAGAATGGGTGAGATCTACTGGGCCCTATATGAAAAAAATCAAAGCGGTATCGTCCAGCTTCAGGCAAGAGAGAAAGTCACTTCACCCAATCGGGTCGATGTTGTTGTTGATAAAGAGGTCTATGGTGTTGGCACGGGTTGGGGGACATATCAGAGGATCTTGAAAACACGATTCAAAGACAGGTTGATTGGCTTGGACCCCGAGCACTACCCCCTGGCAAAAAACATGCTGCCCCTGGCAACAGCGGCGTTTGAAAACGGCGACTTGTTGCCCGCCGAGAAGGCGCTGCCGGTTTACCTTCGAGATAAGGTGACGGGCTAGTTCGTATAGGCTTCAACCGGCAGACAACTGCAAAACAGATTTTTATCACCATGCAAATTATCAACCCGCCCCACTGATGGCCAGTATTTATCATCCCTGATGGTGTCCATGGGGTAGAACGCCTGCTGTTTGCTGTACGGCATGGTCCATTCGGGCTCCAGCAGTAGCTGGTGAGTGTGCGGCGCATTTTTCAACAGATTATTTTGCTTATCTGCCCTGCCGTCCTCTATGGCCTTTATCTCGGCCCGGATTGAGATCAGCGCATCGCAAAAACGATCCAGCTCTCTTTTGTTCTCACTCTCCGTCGGTTCGATCATCAATGTGTCGGCCACGGGGAAAGACATGGTAGGCGCATGGAAGCCATAATCCACAAGGCGCTTTGCAATGTCATCGACGGTAACACCGCTTATCGCTTTTACCGGCCTCAGATCAATAATGCACTCGTGGGCCACCATGTTGTTTTTCCCCGTATACAACACCGGATAATGGGGGGCGAGCCTTCGGGCAATATAATTGGCGTTTAACAGCGCCACCAGCGTTGCCCGTCTTAACCCCCGGGCGCCCATCATGGCGATATAGGCCCATGAAATACTCAGGATGCTGGCCGAGCCCCAGGGTGCGGCGGAGACCGTCCCTATCGTCCCTGCCGCCCCGGCGGCAGGGTTGACGCCAGCGACAACCGGATGCTCCGGCAAGTAAGGGGCCAGGTGCCTTCTCACGCCAACCGGGCCCATGCCCGGCCCGCCGCCGCCATGGGGAATGGCAAATGTTTTATGCAGGTTAATATGCATGACGTCCGCACCGATGTTTCCCGGCCTTGCAATGCCCACCAGGGCATTCATATTGGCGCCGTCCAGATAGACCTGGCCGCCGTGATCGTGAATAACCCGGCAGATCGCCTGGAAGGTCTCTTCATACACGCCATGTGTCGATGGATAGGTGATCATCAATGCAGATAGGTGAGCGGCATGTCGCTCCGCCTTGGCTTTCAGATCATGCAGATCAACATTGCCATCATCATCACACTTCACCATGATCACTTTCATCCCCGCCATAACGGCGCTGGCCGGGTTGGTGCCATGGGCGGATGCAGGGATAAGACAAATGTCGCGCTGGCGCTCGTTATTGACCTCCTGGTATTTACGAATGACTAGAAGACCGGTGTACTCTCCCTGGGAGCCGGCGTTGGGTTGCAGGGTAAAGGCGTCAAACCCGGTGAGATCACAGAGCATATCTTCCAGCTCTTCGAACATCTGTATGTAACCCTGGGTCTGCTCAAGGGGGGCGAACGGGTGCATGGCGCTAAACTCACGATAGGACAGCGCCTGCAATTCAGTGGCGGCATTTAATTTCATAGTGCAGGAGCCCAGCGGGATCATCGCCCGATCCAGGGAGATGTCTTTGCGTGCCAGCCAGCGCATGTAGCGCATCATCTCCGTTTCACAGTGGTAGAGCTCAAATACCGGATGGGTGAGGATGGGATCGGCCCTGAGTAATGTGGGCGGTATACATTCATCCAGTGACTTATCGATTGCATTGACGCTGAGTTGTCGCTCCGCATCCGATGAGAAGATCCGCCATAACTTGCGTAATTCCTCTGTTGTTGTGGTCTCATCAAAGGCAATGCCTAATCTGTCGGCATCATAGACCCTTAGATTAACCCGGGACTCCCTGGCCTTTGCCGCAATGCGCCTCGCCCGCCCGGGTGTGTTGACCGTAACCGTATCGAAATAGGACTGGGTGATGACGGTATAGCCCAGTTGCGTGAGCCCATGCACACAGATCTGCATCAGACGATGCACACGGCCGGCAATTAACCTGAGCCCTTTTGGCCCGTGGTAGATGGCGTAAAACCCGGCGATCACCGCCAACAGTACCTGCGAGGTGCAGATATTACTGGTGGCCTTTTCTCTGCGGATATGTTGCTCTCGGGTTTGCAACGCCATACGTAATGCGGGGTTGCCGTGGTTATCCACTGACACGCCGATGATGCGCCCCGGCATGGCGCGAATGAACTTCTCCCGTGTTGCAAAAAAGGCGGCATGGGGCCCGCCATAGCCCATCGGCACACCGAACCGCTGTGAGTTACCGAGAACCACATCGGCGCCCATAGCCCCCGGTGATCTGAGGATCACCAGGGCGAGCAAGTCACTGGCCACAGCGACCAATGCCGACTGTGCATGGGCCTGCTCGATCAGCGGGGAGATGTCTTTTATCTCGCCGCTGGAGCCCGGATATTGCATCAACACCCCAAAGACATCGTGCCCTTCCAGCTCGGTTTCGGGATCTGCGATGATCACATCAAAGCCAAAATACCTGGCCCGGGTCTGCACCACGGCAATGGTCTGGGGATGGCAGTCCTGATCAACAAAGTACGTCATGCTGTCTTTTTTAACCAGCCGCTTGCACATGGCCATGGCCTCTGCGGCCGCCGTTGCCTCATCCAGCATGGACGCATTGGCAATTTCCATGCCGGTGAGATCGATCACCATTTGCTGAAAATTTAAGAGCGCCTCCAGCCTGCCTTGACTGATTTCAGCCTGGTAGGGGGTGTAGGCGGTATACCAGGCGGGGTTTTCCAACACGTTACGTTTAATCACCGCAGGCATGATGGCGCCGTAATACCCCATGCCGATCATGGAAATAAACACACGATTTCTCTCTCGCATTTTGCGTAAGTAGGTGATCACAGCCCGCTCGCTGATGGTTGCCGTCAGAGAGAGTGTGTCTTTGATCAGGATCGAATCCGGAACAGCTTTATCGATAATATCTTCCAGATCCTTCATGCCCAGCTCAGAGAGCATCTCTTTTATCTGATGTCTGTCGGGGCCAATATGGCGACGAATGAAGTCGCCCCGCATCTCCAGTTGCTCAAGGGTGTGCTCTTCTATCATGCCTGTCATCTCCAGCACCGGTTTAACTTACACATCACAGTTCTTTATTTTATCGCTACTGCACGCTCATCTTATCTCATAAGCGGGCCGCCGGGGAGCTCGCCTCGCCCGCGCATCTTTGCAAACAGAGAGGCCGACTTCATGCGCGCTGGCCCATCGAGATCGGATTGTGTTTATCCGTCTTTGATGAAGTCCGAATAGGCGCCCTCATCCATTAATTGCTCCAGGGCATGGGTATCATCCGTCTCGATTTTCAACAACCAGCCGGCGCCGAGGGGATCGGCATTGACCAGCTCCGGCTCATCGCTGAGCGACTCATTAACGGCGATGACCTCACCGTTTATCGGCATCTTAATCTCACCGGCCGCCTTCACAGACTCAATAACGGCCGCCTCACTGCCGACGGTCAAGGTCTCTCCCACGGTGGGTAATTCAACATACACCACATCCCCCAGTTGTTCCTGTGCATAGTGTGAAATGCCAATGCTGACGGCGCCATCGTCTTCCAGCCTTAACCACTCATGCTCCTCGGTAAATTTGAGTTCGCTCATTTAAGTCTCGCTCCCGCTTCAGGGTTTGACATAACGGTGTTTCATAAAAGGTAATGCTGTGATACGAATTGTATGCAATCGCTGTCGAATTTCCACCTGTAACGGGTTGCCACTGTGCGCGTAGTCATGCTGCACATAACCCATTGCCACCGGATGATTGACGCTGGGGCCGAAACCGCCGCTGGTTACTTCGCCGACTTCTTCTTGTTCTTCGGTGAACAGGCCGGCGCCTTCCCTGACCGGTAGTTTCCCTTCCATAACCAGACCACAGCGTTGTTTGCCGACGCCATTTTTTATCTGCCCCATGATCTTCTCGGCGCCGGGGAAGCTCGGCGCCGCCGCACCATCACGGTATTTTCTCGCAATGACCCAGCCTAGCCCCGCCTCTATGGGGGTTGTTATCGTATCAATATCATGGCCATAAAGACAAAGACCCGCTTCAAGGCGAAGGGAGTCCCGTGCACCCAGCCCTGCAAATTGCACTCGCTTATCGGATAGCAATAATCTCGCCATGGCCTCGGCCTGTGTTGACGCCAGTGATATCTCAAAACCATCTTCACCGGTGTAGCCGGAGCGACTGATAAAACAGGCGATGCCATGTATCTGAAAACTCCCCGTGGTCAGGAAGGTGAGTTTTTCTATGTCGGGATTAAGTGCGCTCAGGACATCCACCGCTTTTGGCCCCTGTAACGCCAGCAGGGCAAGATCGGCGCAGAGCTCAACCTCAGAGTCATCCAGCGTTTTTTTAAGATAGTGATAATCGGTTTCCTTGCAGGCCCCATTGACTACCAGATGCAGGCCCTTTGGGGTTTTAGTCACCATCAGATCATCGATAATGCCGCCGTTCTGATTGGTCATCAAGGTGTAGCGTTGTTGCCCGTTCCTTAAACCACGTATGTCGCTGGTAACCCGTTTTTCGATGGCGGTATCGGCGCTGTCCCCAAAGATACGAATTTGCCCCATGTGTGAGACGTCAAACAGACCGGCCAGTGAGCGTGTGTGCAGGTGTTCGTCCTTTATGCCCTGATATTGCACCGGCATGTCATAGCCGGCAAACGCCACCATGCGCGCCTGGTGTGCCTGATGTAAAGCATAAAGTGGTGTTTTCTTGAGCATCTTCTGCATTATTGCGCTTTGCTGGCTACACCGCAAAAGTACCCATAAGGATGGTGCAAAAATACCAGCAATGCAACTGCACTGCTGATATAGACAGACTGATTAAAGACAGAGCCTTAATAAAGGGATATGGCGTGCATACATCCTGATCTAAACCGATAGATGAAGCCACAGATCAGCCAACCCACTGAGGGGCCGAGGGCTTATCGCCTCCACGGACAACATAGGCGATGGCATCGTCATTGCCCGTATTCTCTATGGTGCGAGCCAGTCTCTTTGGGATGGTGAGCACATCTCCCTGGTTCAAGACCACCTGGCCATCCTGCCAGTTGACGGTGAGGCCGCCTGCAAACAGGTATATCACCTCCTCTTCCAGGCGGTGATGCTGCTTGATCATCTCCCCCGGCGGGATGTGCAAGCGCCGCAGATGGAACCCATGTGGCCAGGCCATTTTCCCGGCAGGGATATTCTCAGCCGGATTGGCGGCGCCAATGACGGGAACCTCCTCAATCTCTGTGCCCTCGACTAATAAAGACCTTGCAACGGAGCGCTCCTTAAAAGCACAGACGCAATCCAGCATTTCCGCTTTCGTCATGTTGTGCATGTTTTCGATTTGCGCCTCAGTGGTCACTGGCATGGGCGATATGCCATCGGGGATCATCTCGCCTTTGCCGCTATCAATCAGTCGGCCATCCTCCAGCAAGATCAGCCCGTATTCCCTGGCCATCTCAAACACCACCGGCGCCCAGGTCACCCGCCCCGGATCATCACCGCCCAATACTGAGCACATATAGCCTGTTTCCGTGCCTACATTTTCAAAACCGCGAAAGAGGTTTGTGGGTATGGAGATCACATCCCCCGGGCCGATGATGACTTCACCTTCATCGGCGTCCACCCCCCAGCGAAACGCCCACTGGCTGCTCTGGACGATAAAGACTTCCGCAGTCAAGTGGCTATGCTGGGAATTGATCGAATGGGGTTGCTGGCGCACACCGCCGATATTGAAACCATGGGGGATATGGATATGCACATGTTGCTCCGGGTTCTCGGCGACACCCGGGCCGATGATGGTGAAATTCTCTTTTTGGTTGCCGGGCGTTTTGGTATCAATAAAGGCCGTTGTGCAGGGGATCAGATCCCGATAACGGACCAGGCGTCTTTGCATTTCCTCCGGGCTGATGTTGATGCTCATCCGCTTGGTGCCTCTTAGGCAGTTTCCTGTTGTGCATTAAAGATAAATAAAAATTTACTTCGAATGCAAAATGAATGCAATATATCCATCGCATCTTCAAGGGATAAGGCGATCTTGGCGTGCGTTTCGCCGTGTTTTGTCTTGCCTTTTAGAGCAATAATCCGAGTTAGTCCGAGTTTTCGCGCGCATAATAATTAAAGAGAAGGCTTGCGCAATGGTTGCATTCGAAGTACATATTATACATCATTGAAACTTAAAAAGATCCCGCAGAGAAATACGCAAGAAAGACCGAAACAGGCTGGATGGGATAACGTGATCAGCGGCTAAAATGATGTTGAGATTATCAAGACTTAAGGGATGGCGATGGCTGAGTTTGGCACACTGAACTGGTTTATTCTGATCCTCTATATCATCGCCAATCTGGTGCTGGGCTACTACCTCGGCAAGAAGATCAATACCGCCGAGGATTTTTATATCGGCAGAAAAACCACGCCCTGGTGGGCCATCGGGATCTCCGTCATCGCCACTTATGTCAGTGCGCTCACCTTTCTCGGCGCACCGGCCTGGTCTTATACCGAGGGCCTGTCCGTCATTGCCATTCACCTTAACTACCCGATCGTGATTTTTGTGGTGATCACCTTGTTCTTTCCGTTTTTCTATAACAGTGGCGTGGCCTCGATTTATGAGTATATTGAAAGGCGTTTTGGCATGAAGGCGCGCGGGCTTATCTCCTGTATATGGATGCTGTCCCAGACCCTGACCTCAGGCGCTATTCTGTATGCGACCTCGCTGGTGCTCTCTTTTATCACTGGTATTGATGTTATTCACGCTATTTTCATCGTCACCATCATCGCCCTGATTTATACGGCGCTGGGCGGCATTACGGCGGTGATCTGGACGGACGTCATACAGTCCGGCGTGCTGTTTATTGGTGCGATCATCATCGTCTATGCCTTACTGACGCAAATGTCGCTACCGCTGCACGAGACATTGTTGCAACTGAAAGCAGAGGGGAAAACCAACCCGCTGAATTTCTCCCTTGACCTCTCCGAGGTGACGACCATCTGGTCCGGCATTATCGCCATGACGATTTTTCATATTAACGTCTACGGCACCAACCAGATGATGGTGCAACGGACGCTGGCGTCAAAAAACATGGGTGACGCCAAAAAATCCTACATGCTCATGGGCTATCTGGCTTTTTTCATTTACTTCTTCTTTATCCTGCTGGGCGTGCTTTTTTACAGTTACTACGGCGGGCGGCAGTTTGAAAACGGCAACACCATCATCCTGCAATTTGCAGCGGACTACGGCCTGCCGGGTCTGATGGGGATCATTGCCGCGGCGGTCATGGCCGCCTCCATGTCCAGCATGGACTCCGCCTTTAATTCTCTGTCCACCGTGGCGACTGTGGATTTCTATCAAAAGTATTTCAGGAAAGACGCCAGCCCACAGCATTATCTTGTGGTTAGCCGGGTCTTGACGGTGGTCTTTGCCGTTTTGATTATCGTTCCGGCCATTTTGTATTCCAGAAGTGAAGGCTCCGTGCTGGAGGTATTAAGTAAAGTGGGTTCATTCTTTGTCGGCGCCCAGTTGGGGATGTACGTCCTCGGCTTCTTCTCCAAACAGGCCACGGAAAAAGGTCTGCTGGTGGGCACGGCGGCGGCCTTTATGGCTGTGGCCTGGGTCGCCACGGATACCGATGTGGCCTGGCCCTGGTATTGCGCTATCGGCGTCATCGTCAGTGTCATCGTCACCCTCATCGCCAGTTATCTCATTGACGGCGTGCAGATGGAATACTCCGATTACACCATCAAAGGCCAGATCGCCCGATTCAAAAACGAAGGTCTGGATGAAAAAGAAGGCGGCTGGTATCTGGTGCCCGGCAAGATAGACAAAAGCAGTTATCTTTTGCTGCTCTTCTTTGCATTGGTCATCGCCTTTCTGTTCGCCTTTGAAAAGTTCATATAAGATCCCGTTTGCGGGCGGTCTTTTGATCTATAAAAATACTGCATCTTTGCCGGATATAACCCATTGACCATGACGTCCACCACCCTCAGAAACAAAAAGCAGATCAAGACCTGGCTTAATAATATCGCCCATGCCTCCAGGGCTGATCTGACACAACACCTGCAAGCCGCTTACCATGAAGACGTCCACTGGCGGGGATCACATCCCCTAAATGAAGTGCATGGTCTTGATGCGCTGGAGAAAACCGTATGGGCGCCCTTGCTAGAGGCCTTCCCGGATCTGGAACGGCGAGACAATATCATCATCGGCGGTGCTTACGAAGGGCGTGATTATGTCGCTACAGTCGGTCACTATGTGGGCCGGTTTGAGCAGGACTGGCTGGGCATACCGGCGACAGGCGGCGTGATCTATCTTCGCTATGGTGAATTTCATCAGCTCATGGATGAGAAGATCATTCAGAGCACTGTGCTGATCGATGTGCTGGATGTGATTCGGCAAGCCGGGATCTGGCCCTTGCCTCCGGCCCTGGGGAGCCCGGAGATGTGGCCGGCGCCGCTTGGCGTCGATGGCATTTTGCTGAGTGAACAAGATGAGCGGGAGTCGGCCGCCAGTCTGAGGCTGACCTGCGATATGCAAGCGTCCTTACATAACACCATAACAGAGCGGGAAGCCTTGCTCAGTATGTCGCAGGTGAACTACTGGGATCCGAAAATGATGTGGTACGGTCCCTGTGGGATCGGCACAGGGCGGGGCCTTGAGGGGTTTGTGGACTGCCATCAAAGACCCTTTAGAGTGGCATTTGTGCAGCGCAAGTACGGTGGTCATTACGCCAGGATTGGGGATGGTAAATACTCGGCCACAGGCGGCTGGCCAAGTGTGGTGGCGAGACATGAAGGCGATGGCTGGCTGGGGATGCAGGCGACGGGGCGTGAGATCAACATGCGGGTGATGGATTTTTACTGCAGTGATCAGGGAATGATACGGGAGAACTGGGTGCCGATCGACATCATCGATATATTGTTGCAAATGGATGTGGATATTATGGCGCAGCTCAGGGAGCGACCCGCCGGGTACTCCACATAGCGGCAGGCTGATGCGGATCTATCCGTTCACTGGATTTTACTATCACCACCCTGATGGCAACAGGACATAAAGCCGCCGCTGGACATGGAAAAAAACATGCGCAGTAAAACGATCGTCAGTCAGTTTTATCATGCCCTCTGTGATGATGATGAGAGCAGCGCACTCAATCATCTCAGTGCTGAGGTGAGATGGTGTGCCGCACACCCCGTCAATGATCGGCAGGGGCATGAGCAGTTTTTGACGGATTATTGGCGACCGATAAAAACAGCGCTCCCCGACATCGAATACAAGCCTTTTATCATGCTGGCCGGCGAATACGAAGGGCGACAGTGGGTGGATAGTACCGGCTATTTCATCGGCACCTTCACCCAGCCCCTGTTCGATATACCGCCCACAGGTAAAACACTTTATCTGCGCTTTGCTGAAATGGCATGTATTGAACACAACCGGATCACTGAATGCTACATCATCCCTGACTTTCTTGACGCCATGCACCAGGCCGGGGTCAATCCCGTCCGCCCCGCTTTGGGCCATGATGGCCTGATCATGCCGCCCTCCAGCATGGACGGGCTACATCCTGATCATGCCACGGCAGAGCAAAGTGAGAAAAGCCTGCGGCTCGTCAAGGCGATGCTGGCCGGTCTCGCCCGCTATGACGGCAAGTCACTGCTCAGCATGCAGCAGGAGAAATTCTGGCGCCCGCATTTTATGTGGTATGGCCCGGCGGGGGTGGGCGCCACCCGTGGCTTGCAGGGCTTTCGGGAGCATCACCAGGGGCCATTCCTGGCCGCTTTCCCGGACCGCTCTGTCGATGGCTACCTGAATTATGTCGCCGAGGGTAATTATGTCGCTACCGGCGGCTGGCCACACATGTCGGCAAGGCACACAGGCGATGGCTGGCTGGGCCTGCCGGCGTCAAACAAGGCATTAACCCTGCGGGTGATGGACTTCTGGCGCTGTGAGGGCGAGCGCTTATGCGAGAACTGGGTCAGTATCGATATGACTCACCTGTTGAGACAAATGGGGCACGATGTGTTTCAACCACTACGTGACGGGCAGGTGCCTAGCTAATACTGGTTTAAGAGAGACAGACATGCAAGGTTTTGATGCGGAGTTTATTGATTATGAGCATTATATCTTATCGATCACTGATCGGATCTGGAAAGACAAAAATATCGGCGCCATCTCCCGTTACTACAGCAGGGACGCCGTGATCCATACCCTGGGCGGCCCCATCAATGGCAGCGAGGCGGTGATGAACGGCACCATAAAAACACTGGCGGCCTTTCCAGACAGGTTGCTCAATGCCGAGGCGGTGATCTGCACGGGCAATGATGAAGCGGGTTATTACTCCTCCCATCGTATCATCAGTCCTGACATGACCAACCTGGGGCACAGCGAATTCGGCCCGCCCACCGGCAAGCAGGCAACCGTTCGCACCATTGCCGATTGTTTAGCGAAAGAAAATCAGATCCATGAAGAATGGCTGATGCGTGATAATCTGGCGTTGGTGCAACAACTGGGTTTTGAGCCACATGAAGTGGCGCAAAAACTGGCGGCGGAAAATCAAAATAACCAACCACTGCATGACTGGCTGGCGGCGGAAATTGAGCGCATCGCCACCCAGCCCCCTGTGCCACTGTCCGCCAACATAGCGGATCTGAAAACCGACTGGACCGCCTATGCCCGGCACCTCTGCACTGGGCTCTGGCAAAAGCGGGACGTCTCTGTGATTGACAAGCTCTATGCGCCCGAGGCGGCTGTGCATGCCCCCGCTGGTCGGGAAATGACCGGGCATGGGCAGATCAAGGCCAGTGTCAGTGAGCTTCTGTCAACCCTGTCGGACACACGGATCAGCGTTGATCATGTCTGCTCGGCCCAGCACAATGATGAGGAAACCGACCTCGCCCTGCGCTGGGTGTTGACCGGCAGGCATGACAACGACGGCATCTATGGCGCCGCTTCACATAAAACCCTCCTGTACCTTATCGCCACACATCTGCATATCCATCAGGGGATCATCACAGAGGAATGGACGGTCTTTGATGAGCTGGCCGTGTTGCAACAAATTTACCATTAACCCAGCTCGGCTTTCAGGTGAGTTATTTTTCGTCCATCTTTACGCCCTCTCTTCAAAAAATCCTGCTGGCGTTTGCCCTCATTGATTATTCCGGCATCCGACTAACCTAGCCTATCCCGGTGGAAAACGCTCCAATAAGGTTTCGAATGTAAGACTTAAAACTTGAGTTACTTGCTATGTGATGTGAAGGAATTATTAAGGAGCCTTTAGAATAAATCGGCCCGTAATCTGTCAGAGGATACAAACCTAAAAATGCAATTTTATTTTTATAATAAAACCAATAATTTTAAGAGATATTTTTCTTGACGGCGCATCCCTGCACACCACAGGAAACTCCGATTAAACCAGAGCTTGCCTTAAAATCAGGCAAAACCCGGGTATTGCTTGCATTCGAAGTATATTTTATGTGAGGATGTGCGCTATTCAAACTCAACAAACATGCAGGAGCCAGTGCTGAAAATGACTACTTACCTTACCCCCCCCCCCCCCCCCCCCCCAAGTTTTATCATTGCTACGGCTGTTTACTCTCTCCCTGTGCGCTGTGGTCGGTATATCCGCCTATGCCGCTACTGTACTTGAGGAAGTGACCGTCACCGCACAGAAACGTGAACAAAGCCTGCAGGATGTGTCTGTTTCGGTAACCGCTGTAGACGGCGACATGCTCACCGACAAGGGGATTGTAGACGTCAGTCGGCTCGATGTGCTGGTTCCCGGTTTGATATTTCAACAGGCGGGTAACGATGTAAAATTTACTATGCGTGGCGCTCGCACCGGCCAGGTTGAGGCAAATGATGTATCAGTCGCCTTTTACACTGACGGTATTTATAGACCTCGCCATGGTCAGGCGCTGTCCGGGTTTATCGATGTTGAGCGAGTCGAGGTGCTACGTGGTCCGCAGGGCACCTTATTTGGTCGTAACTCCTATGGCGGCGCATCAACGTGATCAGTAAAAAGCCTTCCACCGAAGAAATCGACTATGGCGCAGCTTTCACTGTAGGTGACTATGAGCATTTACGCGGTGAGGGTTTTGTCAATATTCCTTTTAGCGATAAAGCGGCGCTTCGTGTGACCGGTGCTCGGGAAACCCGCGATCCCTATGTTGAAAATACCCTGATAGGTGATAGTGGTGGGCTTAAAGATGCCGATAACTGGTATGTACGGGGTCAATTCTCATTTGAATTTAGTGAAGACCTGAGTGTCTTACTTCGCGCCGAGCATTGGCAAGATGACGCCAATGGTAATGCCAGTTTTGGATATAAAGTACTTGGAGTGCCCATTAATTTAGCCACCGGTTTAACCAATGGGGTGAGCGGTACACTTCGAAATCGTATTGGTCGGAGTGATGAATGTACAGGTACCTGTGGTCGAGCGGGAGCGGGTTTCGACTTTACCGCAACTCCAGGCCTGGATACTGCTCAGCCTACAAATTCCGACCCTTTCGAAATAGCACGCGATTTTGAGCCTCAGCGTGACATCAAAGAAGATACCCTGGCGGCGGAAATTAACTGGCGTGGTCTTGGTTTTGCCGACGTAAAAATCAATGTGTCCTATATGGATTATTCTGAATTACGACTCGGTGACACTGACTTGTCCGGGTTTCCGTCAATTATCGCAGGTAATGATATCACCTCAGAAACGACTACACAGGAGATTCAACTAACTTCAAGTCACGATGGCCCCTTGCAGTGGGTTGCAGGTCTTTACTTTCTACAGGAAGACCTGACCAATGCGTTTTTATGGATGGACATCAGTACATTGGTGGACAACGCCCCGGACCCGGCCGCTGATCCGATTTATACCTGGGCATCATGGATGCGGCAAATACGTTTGGATACGCGCTCGCATGCGGCTTATAGCCAGGGCACTTATTCCCTGCTGGATGAGCGAATGCGGATAATTGGCGGGATACGTTACACCTATGATAAACGTGGATGGGATATCTTTGGCCCGGGCATGGGTAGTGCATTAGAAGGTGCATTTGCCGCCGATTTGTCTGCGCTGTCGTTTAACACACCCTCTCTTGAAAACAGTCGGCAGTCGTGGAACAAGATCACCTGGAAAGCCGGTATAGAATGGGACATTAACGATGATGCAATGATCTATTTTACAACATCAACCGGTTTTCTTTCCGGCAATGCCCAGGGGGCGTTCAATGGCGCTGGTAATTATGATGAGAGACTGGTTGACGCCTATGAACTTGGGCTTAAGAGCACCCTGCTTGACGGCGCTATGAGGTTTAATCTCGCTGCCTACTACAATGATTATGCTGATCTATTGTCTACTTCCTTTGTCGATGTCGGCGGCACTACCCTGGCTTTTTCTGACAATGCCGGCGCAGCCCATGCTTTCGGTGTCGAGCTTGAAGTGGATTGGACGCCAATAGAGAGATTAAGTCTGGGGCTACGTGCCGCTTACACCAGTGCGGAATATGATGAATTCATATTAACTAATGTCTTCGAGGAAGGTGGCAGTACTATCAATGGAGTTGCTAATCTGTTTTCCCTGGATGGCGCTGAAATAATCCAGTCTCCGGATATCACTGCTACCTTACTTGCCGCCTATGATTTTGATCTGGGTGATAAGGGGACATTGACGCCAAGCGTAGCGTTTTACTACTCTGATGATTATCGCAATGCAGACGCACCGTTTTTCTTCGGCGTACAAGAGAGCTTCACCAAAACGGATCTGGCATTAGGTTGGACTTCATTAAATGGCTACTGGAATGCACAAGCATACGTGCATAACCTGGAAGATGAGGAAATTATGCTTGATGCAACGCGCTTTGGCGGTAATGTCGCAATAGCAGATTTCGCCCCTCCGCGTACATTTGGCTTTCGAATGGGATATCGTTTCTGAACTTCACAAAGTACGCTCTCAAAGCGGATCGTCGTCATAGCTTTGGCGCCACCGCATCATCCCAAGCCGTAACTGGTTTTCCAGTTGCGGCTTTATTTAGAGTTTTCTGTGATACAGCAGGCTGGCAAGTCCATCCCGGGCTTGCCAGAGGCCCGCTGAATACTCACGGTATCCTTTATGCTGGCTGAAAATATCAGAGAAGCGGTTGCGGAAGATGAATAAAGACTGTCTGAACTCCTTGCACAGCCTGTATCGACTTTACGGCGAAGAGGGGGTGAAAGAAATACTCAGCGAATTGTATGTGCAGTAGGGTGCTTATGAAACTTGGCGCCATAGCTTCTTTTATGGCGATGGGCGGTGCCTATGGGGTGCATAAACGAGAATTATGTTCAACCGGGCCCTGCCCGATGAACCTGTCATTGAGGGCATTATCAAAGGTGCTTATTGCTATCGCCACACACGCAGGCGGAAAGGAAATAGAGTGAACCTGCTTGTCAGCGGCGCCATCATGGAACAGGCATTGCCGGGATCGGAACAACTGGCAGAACCAGGGCCATCGCCTCAACATCTGGAGTATTGCCAACTTTACCGAGTGGCATAAGACTGTGCTAGATGGAATTATCTACACTCGCAACAGCCAACAAGATAATCTTAGTAAACCAGCTATTTGCAAAAGGACAAGGCATTTTCGTTATCGTTGCTGATTATGTGAAAAGTCTTGCCAGCGGTACTGTTGTTTACTTGTCCGGCCCTTGTGAAATACTGGGGACGGATAGCTATGGACTGGGTGAATCGCATCCAGGCTTGCGCGACCTCTTTAGAGATCAGTGAACGATATATCGTCCAGGCGCCATTGATAAAAAATGCCTTCAGGTATCCGCGGTATTGAGGTGAATAAATCTGACCCACGTACAGGTAAACTATGACACCTCTGGGGAGTGGTGCATGGACCCCTTAATCAGGGCTTGCTTAAATCAGTATTTGAAAAAGCCACAGGGCAACAATACATAAAATGAAGTAGAGCAATAAGTAATAGCTGGCCTTGTCGACTTTACCTGGCGCCACATACCAGCCATCCTGCATTAGTTCACGATTCTCCCGAGCAAACAAGGCCTGTTGACCCTGCACGGTATAAGGATGATATTCCGTTTGATAACCATCCAGCAGAATACTGGCGCCCCATCCTGCGATGATACTGACAGCACCACCAAACACACAATACCAGGGCCAGGCAACATCTGCGTAAACTTCCACGTACCAAAGGCTGAAAAATCCGGCGATGATGCCGATTAACAAACCCTTTTCCGTTGTATGCCTGGAATAAAAACCCAGTATATAAGAGCTTAATTTCGCACCAACAAGAAATGAACCGATTTTACTCAACACTTCCAGGACTGAGCCATCGCTTTTAGTAAAGGCGATCGCAGGTAGCACAATTAACACCGCCCATAGTAAAGTCAGCAAACGCGATATCTTCAAATAGTGCCCTGGTGAGCCATCCTGCTGCATAAATTTCTGGTAGAAATCTACCGTTGTTACCGTTGCCATTGAGTTCAGGCTGGAGTCAAGGCTGGACATGGCAGCCGCCACAATGGCGGCGGTGACAATACCCATAAGACCGGGAACGCCGATTTGTGCGACGAAGTTGAGAACGATAGTGTTCTCATTATCAAACTCGCGACCACCATAATAACTATGAAACAGGATCCCGATCAGAAAGAAAAAGACAAAAACAATAAAAGCGAGGTATCCCATCATGATATAAGCCTTCTTTGCATCGCCCAGGGTTTTTGCCGTTAAGGTGCGCTGTACCATCATCTGATTCACGCCATAAACTGTGACATGATAAATCGACATGGCGATAACGCCTGTCCAGACGGTTGCCACAACAGAAGGATCCATAGAAAAGTTGAACGGATCTGTCTTCCCTGTCGCCTTTAAGTCACTCAAAGAGGCAAGAAAACCTCCCGGCAATTCGTTGATCAGCATGAACAGGATGATCAACACGCCGATAAACAGAATTGCAGACTGGATAACATCAGTCCAGATGACTGCCGATATGCCACCTAACACGGTATAGATCAATGCCACCACGGCAATGATGAGGATGGCGTGAACGACATCCATACCGGTGATAAACTGCAACACCAATGCCACGGTATAGAGCATAATGCCTGAGTAAGCAAAGTTGCCGAACAAAAATATTAGTGATATGACTGTGCGGGTAGCAGGCCCGAAACGTCGCTCCAGGTATTCATATATGGATGCAACACCGCTGTTATAAAAGAAGGGCAAGAACAGGGTGATCACAAAGAATATGGTGAGCGGATAATTCACATGGATAAAAATAACGGAGAAACCCTCGCTATACGACCACGCCGGGCCACCCAAAAATGTCAGAGCTCCAAAGTAGGTGGCGACAACCGATACGCCAATCGCCCACCAGGGAATAGATCTATCCCCTAGATAATAATTATTGGCAGTTTTAATTCTTCTGCTAAGGAAAGCGCCGAGTAGTAATGTGCCAAGCACATAGGCGCCGACAATAGACCAGTTGAGCAAACCAAACTCACTCATAGTCATGTCAACATTTTAATCCTGTATTAGCCCACAACGATGACATGTCATCTTTCAACTTTACTTAAATGGCTTTATGCCAAAGGCTCGATACCCAGTTGCTTTAATAACCCAGGATTATCCATCATCACCCAGTTCTCTGAAATCTTTCCGTCTTCCTGTCAACCACAAATTAGCATAAGGCATACGTACCGGCTTACTTCTCGGCGGGATACCCATCCATTCGCCACGTTGATGATCTGTTAAAAAACCAGTTGCCGATACCCAATCCTCATTCGCAACCTTATATATCATCTTCTACATAATAACCAGGAAATGCGTTATAGAAAGGCCTTAATATCTCGTATTTAAACCCGTCTATTCCATGTATATCTCCAAAGCCGGAGGGGCCATGCCAGATCATACCTCATGCCAAAACCGATGATATGTTCCCAGATCCTGCCCATTAAGCGCCTCATACATTTTAAGTATCAGTTTGATATTGTCTTGTGCTTATGATTAATATTCTTTATCTCCCCTTTAATCTTTTTGTTCATTCACATCGGTTAATATCTCGCATTCTCTCGAGAACATCCAGGCCCTGCTGTTTCAAAAAATAAATCAGATCGATAAATATCCAGTTCTCGGCAAGTTTATCGCCTTCACGCCGGTAGATATCAACAACACGCATTTCCGAGCGCACGCTGGATGCCGGAAGCCCCATAAAACCCCCGGTTGGTTTCGCTGACAGGTTTGCCCAGCCGAACCAGCCGGCAAAACTGCCCTCGGCAAGGCGACAAATATGACCATTGAATTTGATACTATCCAGACCCTGGCTAAACGGCCCCTGATGTTGTTCCTCATACCTCTCTATGGTATAGGTCGCACCGATCCCCGCCGGCCCAAACCAGAGCATATCGTTGTGCCAGGTTTGGGCGAGTTCATCCTGAGTTGAGTTAAATCTTTCTGTGCTTGTCAGGTCATCACACATCCGCTTGATCAGCGCCAGAGTTTTAGCCCCTTCTGCCGGAGCCTGGTGAGCAAAGAGCAAGCCATCATGGGTGCGTGGTCCGGGAGTGATGATGGCGGCGCCTGTCTGTAGTGGTAGCGGACTTAAACCGGCCTGCTGCATAATACTGATAATGTCGCAGAATAAAGCAGTCTCGCTGATCTTTCCGTCAGTAATTCGATTGAACTCGGCATAACGCAGGAACCCCATTTTTCCTGTAGATGGAATACCAAGCCAGTCCTTGTCGAACAGACCCAGTAAATGTCCCATGGAGCAAACCCACTCACTGGAAAAATTGTCCACATCATTTAATCCCGCCATGAAAATATCCTGACGCCTCTGTATCGCCGTGAATGATTCTCGGAACGGCTTCCAGAATACATCTGCTACGGCATTTGCACCCTGCTGTTCGTAGAACGGATGCATACCCCGCCAGTAATAATCGCGCGTGGTATAGCGCTTTAGTACTTCAGCAATATCATTTTCCTGTGCCGCATCCAGCTCATCGTAATACTGTCTTACCAGGGCCTTGCTATTTTGAAAATTAGTCATGGTTTTTTACTCAATTAACTACGCGCAACAGCGATCTGCATCATGACATCGAGTTCATTAAACAACATCCATTCCTTAACGATATATCCGTTGGTGATCTGATGTTGCGTGATCCCCCAGATCTGGACTTCACAACCTGTAGGTACGCCATAAATGCCTGCGCCTGTATGCGTACCTATGGCACTCCAGCGCTCCGATGTCAGATACCCCTGCTCGTCATTGCCCATCCAGTAAACCTCATCAACCTGCAGTTTTAGATCCGGAAAAGCGCTTATCAATGATAAAAGAAATCCCTGGTAAGATTTGTGTCCGGTAAAAGTCCGGTTAGTTGGCCCATGAAATCCAAAGTTTGGATCATAACTATCCACCAGCGCTGCATAGTCCCGACTGTTCCAAAGCCTATTGAAGTTTTCACGGGTGAATGCATCCACATCAAAACCTGAAACCGGGGAACTGATGGATATTGCCTGCACGGGACTCGCCGCACAACGTAATTCCTGCCACGTTACCCTATCCCTCGGCCAGCCGGCAGGTGCCTCCCTGATCATCCTGGTAACTATCTCATCCAGATCATGACCGAGTTGCAACAACATACTTGAGTTGTTGTATAAAACATGTTCAAGAAAAATCACATTGTCCAAAGCAACACAGTTAGCAATGACTAATACGTCAACATGCCTGTTGGTAGCGAGACCATATTTACTGTCGCCGTCGTTTGTTCCGCGGATGATGGTACGATGTGATGTGTGATACCCCACTTCATCATCGCCAGCCCAGATAATCTCATCGGCAAGCAACTTAATATCAGAGAACGCGCCAGTTGTATGGTAGGTGTCCACGATGATTTTTTTATTTCCTGATTGCAGGCCATAATCGTCATAGACTTGGGATGTCTCCGAGTATGTGTTGCCGATATACTCAACATCTCGCTCTTCCCAGATTTTGAATGTAATACGCACAATATAATCGATAATATTCCGGTAAGTCCCCTCAAAACCAGACATAGACTGCCTGGGGCCAAAATCATCCGGTATACGTTTTTCACTATCGGTAAAACCACCACCGAAACCAGTACGGCCAGCATAAGCATCCAGTGAAATATTGTAATCAGTTGGCATATGTTCTCGCGCTAATGGCTCAGCCGTCTTTTTAGCAATCATGTTTGATTCCATAAGGTTTGCATATAGATAAGGAAGCCCCGTAATCAGTACATCTCTGCGCCACTTCTCATTGTTTCCTGTGGTACATGTCCTGAGTTAAGTGTAACGAACGCGTTGCCCTATTTCTTCCTGACCAAATGAGACGGCTAAGGGCCATGTACGGGATTATCCATCATTTAATGGGGATGATAATGTACTTGCGATGCAAAAATAATTCAAAAAATCATAATATCATTCAATAGAGGGTAGATCATCCAAAATGATACCCTAAAGTGAAAGCTATTTATTTAATTGAATATCTCAAAGCGTTAAATTGATTATTTTACTTTATATCGTGAACATATCCTTGAGATATTTTTATTTTGCATTCGAAGTATAAAAACCGTGCTTTTATCTAAGGATAAGTCTGATTAATTCAGAATTTCCTGTGGTACAGGGATGCATCGTCTTTAAGACAAGTCACGGATGGGCTTGTTCAGGGCTTCCTTAATGTCGGGTTCGCATATGCAGGATATTGATTTCATCATTGACGCCCATCATCACCTCTGGGACTTGCAGGCTTGTCACTATCCGTGGTTAATGGCCAAGGGGGTTAAGCGCTTTTTTGGTGATCCGACCCCTATTCAAAAAAATTATTTGATAGAGGATTTTTTTGCTGACACAGGAAACCTGCCTGTCACTGGCTCAGTGCATATTCAAGTAGGGGTTAAGGAGAACCAGGCCCTGGATGAGACGCTCTGGCTGCAATCTGTCGCCGACTCGAAAACAGGCGGGGGTTTTCCCCAGGCTATTGTGGCGTTCTGTGATCTGTCGGCGGATGATGCACTAGCCCAAATAGAGGAACACCGAATCTGTCCTAACCTGCGAGGCATTCGGCAGATCATCGGTCGCTCACCGAAGGAAGACCGGCATACCCATAGCCGCGCCCTGATCGATGATACTACCTGGAGGGAAAACCTGTGCCGTCTGGCGGATCATGGATTGGCCTTTGATCTGCAACTCATTCCTGAGTACATGGGCGCTGCCTATGGAGTTTTGCGTAAGGTTGCCGATACTCACATTGCGCTGTGTCATTGCGGCTCGCCGTTTGATCAGAGCAAGGCGGCGCTGGATTTCTGGAAAAAGGAAATAAAGAAACTGGCGCAACTGCCGAACGTTTTCTGCAAGCTCTCCGGCTTTGGCATGTTTGACCATCACTGGTCAAGCGAGAGTATCAGGCCGATTATCGACACTGTGATTGAGGTCTTTACCCCCGAGCGTTGCATGTTCGGCTCCAATTTCCCCGTGGATAAACTCTATAGCGATTATCAAAGACTTTGGCATGCCTATTCTGAAATCACCCATGCACTCAGTAATGATGAGAAGCATGCCCTGTTCTTCGCAACGGCCAATGAATTTTATTCATTAAACCTGTAATGTGGGAAATTTGATCGCCTCATTATCGGCGATGGATCAGCAGTCTGCTCTCCTGCAAGCGCCCCTAACGATCAGGATCGTAGACAAAAGCCGACGATATGATTATGACAGCGCCAGCTTAACCGCTTCTTCGGCATGGATTGTCGTCGTATCATAAAGGGGTATTGATATGTGCTCGGGCTTGATCAATAAAGCGAGCTCGGTACAAGCCAAAATCACCGCCTCAACCTCCCGGGCGATCAGATCCCTTATCACATCCAGGCAGGTTTGTCTGGATGCATCCCTGATCACGCCAAGACATAATTCTGCATAGATGATGTCGTGAATCGCTGTTTGTTGTTCGCTATCAGGGACGACTACGTTAAGGCCGAATTTTTCAATGAGCCTGCCCTTATAAAAATCCTGCTGCATAGTGAATTGAGTGCCCAGCAAGCCTACTCGTGCAATGTTATCAGCGACTACTGCTTGCGCCGTTGCATCGGCGATATGTAAAACGGGAATGGCAATCGCCGCTTCTATTTCCTCGAACAGCTTGTGCATGGTATTTGTGCAGATGATGAGGAGATCAGCACCGCCGGCCTCTACTGATTTTGCCGCCGTGATCAGCAGCTCCGCTGCCGTATCCCATCTGCCCTGATGTTGCAGTTTGTTAATTTCCTCAAAATCAACACTGTTTAAGATTATTTTTGCTGAGTGCAATCCCCCCAGAGTATTTTTTACTTCCCTGTTGATCGTTTTGTAATAACTTACCGTTGACTCCCAACTCATGCCGCCCAACATGCCGATGGTCTTCATCAAGCGCGCCGAAATAAAGTCATGTTTTTAATGTTGTACACACAGCATTGGCGCCGTTGATGATGAAGCCGTGATCGGAGCCGAGCAGGAATAATGATACGCCTTTTTCCCTCCATACCTCGGCTTCCTCCGGGGCGGAGATGAACATGCCGATGTTTGTAGCGCTCGCCCTGCCGGCGGCACAGACCCTCTCCACAGCATCCATGACCACGCTGTCGTTGGCTGAGCCCGCCTTCAAGGCCACCGTCAGATCAATACGGCCAACAAATAAACAATCAACACCGGCAACCGCCCCTATCTCCTCGGCCGCTTCCACGGCGGCCGGGTCTTCAATCTGCACAATCACCGTTGTCTGCTCTTCACTATTGGCCAGGTGCTCCGGCATGGGCCTTGTGGTATAGGCGGCGGCGCGGGTGGAGCCGGCATAGCCCCTGCCCCCTTCACCAAAATGCGCCGCGGCCACCACCGCTTCGGCTTGTGTTGCCGTGCTGACATGGGGCACGAGGACCCCTGCTGCACCACAGTCCAGGGCCTGCAGGATATATTCAGGGGAATGGGCGGCTATCCGCACCAGTGACGGCATTTGCATTGCGCGCAGGGCATGGATCGAGCTGTCCAGTTCAAGCCGACCAAAGGGGGCATGCTCGGCGTCCAGGCATATCACATCCAGCTCAGTCAAACCCAGCACTTCGGCGATGATGGGTGAAGGCGTCTTAACGAAGGTGCCGAGCAGGAGTTCTTTCGAGAGCAAACGCTGACGAAAGCCGCTGGCAGGGGATGCGCTCATGCGCCCTTTTTCCAGAGTTGTGCAGAGGCCATCTGTGCGCCTGCCGCCAGGGTCGCCAGTTTGGCGTAGACGATGTCTTCATCCACAGTGCCGAAACCGGCAAAGGTGGAGAAACCACAGTCGGTGCCGGCAAGCACACGTTCACGCCCGACTATGTCGGCAAATCGGCAGATACGTTGCGCCACCAACCGGGGATGCTCAATGAAGTTGGTTGTTGAGTCGATGACGCCGGGAATGAGTATTTTGCTCTCCGGGATCCTGGTGTTTTCAAACACGTCCCATTCGTGGGCGTGCCGGGGGTTGGCCGATTCAAATAACAGTGCATCGGGTTTGGCTTTCAGGGCAATGGGCAATACCATCTCCATCGGCGCATCCCGATGATGCGGCCCTTCATAATTACCCCAGCACACATGCAGGCGCATTTTATCGGACGGAATATTACGCACGGCATCGTTCAGCACATCCACATGCAGGCTGGCCAGTTCAACATAGGCTTTATCATCCTTGTCTTTGAACAGGGTATGTCGGCCAAGACCCAGATCCGGCGAGTCCAGTTGCAGCAGATAACCGGCGTCAACAATGGCTTCATACTCAGGCCGCATGGCCTCGGCCAGTGCCGCCAGATAACGCCCATGATCGGGATAATGCTGATTGGGCTGGAACAGGGCGATCACGCCGGGCGATGCGGCGTTCATGAATCCCTCGACCGGCTTATGCAAGGCGATGGCGCTGGCGAAATTTTTTAAGTCCCTTTGTAACGGCGCCCTGTCCTTAACCCTGATCTCGCCCACGCAACAGGGTCGTTTATACGTGGGTGTGCCGCCGGATTGCGCCAGACGTTGCAAAAAATCCGGATAGTCTTCCAGGTCCCCGGGCGGTGTTCTTGGGCTGTCCCCGGCAAAACCGGTGATCCGATCTTTTATGTAAGTCGCATAACTTATCTTACTCATCTCCCCATCACTGACGACATCGACTCCGACTTCAACCTGACGCCTCACCACACCTTTAACCGCCTCGGCGATGGTGGCGTGTAATGCCGTTGCATCATTTGCCTCGCCATTTTCCCGGGCGAATATGCCGTCGGTCACTGCTTGTGATCGGGGCAGGCTGCCGACATGGGTGATCAGTATTCTATCTTTACTGGTTTTCATGGTTACTCTGCTATCATCAAGCCGCCTGCAGCCATCTTCTCATCGCCTCATTAACCGCTTCCGGCCTCTCCATAGTGGACAGATGACCGCACTCCTCTATTAAAACCAGCTTGCTGTTTGCAATCATTGAGGCCATTTCTTTATGGATATTGATGGGACATAATTTATCTTCTACGCCACAGAGCACCAGGGTTGGCGCAGTGATCCCCGCTAATGTACTCCGACTCTCCACTCTACTCTTTATTGCCGCACATTGTCTTTCAAAAACCTCGACGCCTAAATCCATGGCCATCTGCATCACTGCATCCAGTATCGCCTGATCATGTTTGTTGGCCTCGGCAAGATACAGCGGCTTGAGCGCATCGGCCACGACTTGCTGAAGCTCTCCGGCAATCGCTCTTTGTAATAGTTGATCTCTCTGCGTTGAGCGATCGGTTATATCGGCGTGATCATTGGTATCCAGCAAGGCCAGGCGGGTGATACGCTCCGGCGCCTGGCGCCATAATTCAAACACGACAAACCCGCCCATGGACAGGCCGGCAACGGCAAATCTCTCCGGCGCCTGTTGCAGGATATGGCTCGCCATGGCGGCAATCGAGTCATATGAAGACACATCGGCCACACTCAGCGAGCGGCAATGGGTTTGTAAGGGCTCCCATTGTGCCGACCACAGACGAGCATCACACATCATGCCCGGTATTAAGATGAGATGTTCTTCACCACGCATTTCTTTAGGGTTTTAAGAATACTTCAAATGCCGTTATTTAAGAGAAATATTTCGCTCAGGACAGGCGCGCCGAGCCGCCGGGCAACATGTCGCCGGAGAAGACCCGCATTTCAGGTGATTTGTCTGGTTCTTCCACCCTGTCTAAAATCATATCGACTGCTGCCTGTGACATTTGCGCCACCGGCTGGCGGATGGTGGTCAGGTTGTAACCGGACCAGATTGCCGGCGCCACGCCATCGAACCCGACCACGGATATATCATTCGGCACCGCCAGAGAGAAGTCTTCACGCAAGGCGTCAATACAGCCAATCGCCATCACGTCATTGGCGCAGATCACCGCATTCAGATCGCCGCTCAGCCCCCTCATCAAGGCATGAACCCCGGCCCGGCCGCTCCCATAGGTATAATCACCCTGGACGATGGGTGCCTGATCAAAGCCGAGAGCAATCAGGCGATCACGCGCGCCAGCCGTGCGCTGAACACTCACCAGCGAGTCTTCCGGACCACTGATCACGCCAAATGATGTATGTCCGGCATTGACCAGCTTATTGACCAGCATCCTCTCCCCGGCCTCCTGATCGCAACACACCGCACTGACCGGGCGGTCCTGAATCGTGCGATTGAAAAATACCAGCGGCAGACCTCGCTGTTCAAATTTATCGATTTGCTCCAGAGAGAAGGTGCTCGCCACCACAACCCCATCCACCTGATACTGAAACACCTGCCCGATGATCTGGTCAATATCCCGCTCCCGATGCAGGGTAAACAGCAACACATGGACGCCACGACTGGAAAAACCCTGGTTAAGCTCAAAGAGCACTTCCGGATAATGCAGGTTGGTGAAGTCAGATAAAATCACCCCTACCAGGTTGGAGCGACGGGTGATCAGGCTTCTGGCGATGGCATTGGGCTGATAACCTAATTTATCCGCCGCCTTTATCACCTGCGCGCGCATCTTTTTGGAAACACTGGCGCCGGGCTTGAAACACCGGGACACGGCCGATTGCGATACGCCCGCCAGTTTTGCAACATCATAGGAGGTGACCTGCTGGGCTTTTTTAGCCGGGGATGTGGCCTGCGCCGCCAGTTGCAAGACAGAGGTGTCGGTTTTTCTCATCGCACCACGTCAGGCGGCCTTGTCCGTAAAGCGCCGCACCCGTATGTCCGCCTGCTCTTTGTGTCCCATGAACCCCTCCAGCTCACACAGGCGCGAGCAGTACTCACCCACCTGCACTGAGGCTTCCCGGCTGATCTTCTGGTAGGTGCAGGTCTTAATAAACTTGCCCACCCACAGACCGCCGGTATAACGGGCGGCCTTCCTGGTCGGCAGGGTATGATTGGTACCGATGACCTTATCACCATAGGAGACGTTGGTTTCCGGCCCTAAAAACAAGGCCCCGTAATTGCTCATATTGTTAAGAAAATAGTCCGGCTCTTCGGTCATCACCTGCACATGCTCAGAGGCGATCTCATCGGCCAGCTCTCGCATCTCTTCATAGGAATCACAGACAATGACCTGCCCATAGTCCCGCCAGGCCGGCCCGGCAACATCGCCAGTGGGCAAAATGCTCAACTGTCGCTCGACCTCCTGCATGGTCTCTTTGGCGAGTTTCTCAGAATTGGTCAGCAGTATCGCTGGTGAGTTCGGCCCATGCTCGGCCTGCCCCAGCAGATCGGCGGCGCACAGCTCACCATCCACGGATTCATCGGCAATGATCAGGGTTTCAGTCGGCCCGGCGAACAAGTCAATCCCCACGCGGCCAAATAGCTGGCGTTTTGCCTCCGCCACAAAGGCATTGCCCGGCCCCACCAGCATATCCACTGGCGCAATGGTTTCCGTGCCGAGGGCCATAGCGCCTACCGCCTGCACCCCACCCAGGCAGTAAATTTCACTCGCACCCCCCATATCCATAGCCACAACGATAGCAGGATGGGGCTGGCCCTGATTGGGCGGGGCGGTAGCGATAATGCGCTGCACGCCGGCGACTTTTGCCGTCACCACGCTCATGTGGGCGGAGGCGACCATAGGATAACGCCCCCCGGGCACATAGCAACCAACGCTGTTGACGGGAATATTCCTATGCCCGAGCACCACGCCGGGCAGGGTTTCCACCTCCACATCCTGCAAGGCGTCCCGTTGATGTTGGGCGAACCGGCGGATCTGGCTCTGGGCGAATTGAATATCTGCTTTGACCTGCTCTGATACCTGCTCATAACAGGCCCTGATCTCCTCCGTGGTCAAGCGGAAGGAGGCCGGGTTCCAGTCGTCAAACTTCTCTGAGTACTCCCGCAAGGCGCCATCGCCCCTTCGGCTGATCTCGCCCAGAATATCTTCAACGGTTTTTCTTACCCTGGCGTCCTGTGTTGCGACCTCTTCCCCGGATCTTCCGGTTTTCAAATACGTGACCATGTCTTCCACCTCCAGATAAGGTCTTTGTTTTTACATGCGCCCATGATACAAATGAAAGTTCCAGCTTGCGAGGGCGCACATCCTGGGCGATTATACTTCGAATGCAATTTCATAATGAAAATAAATGACTGAACGGGCAAACTCCCGTGCAGGAGAGCAAAACCTACTGGCTGGTCGGCAGGCACTGGTGACCGGCGCCAGCCGGGGTATAGGCCGCGCCTGTGTACAAACCCTGGTTGACGCTGGTGCAAAGGTAGTCGCCGTTGCCCGTAGCGCTGACGCCCTGGCGGCCGTTAAATCCTATGCGCCGGATAACATCGAAAGCTGGCGGATGGATGTGCAAACGGCGGATTTCTACGACCGGCTCGAGGCCATGACGCAGCTTGATATCCTGATCAACAACGCCGGCACAAACAAGCCCCAGCCCTTTGCGGAGGTCGATGCAGATACCCTGTCTTCTATGGTTAAGCTCAACATTGAAGCGGCATTTAAGACAGCACAATCGGCGGCCAGAGTGATGTTGAGAGCGCAGATCAAAGGAGCGATCATCAACATGTCATCGCAGATGGGGCATGTGGGTGCGCCGGAGAGGACGGTCTACTGTATGACGAAACACGCCGTTGAAGGGCTCACCAAGGCCATGGCGGTTGAACTTGCGCCCCGGGGCATTCGCATCAATGCCGTCGCCCCCACCTTCATTGAGACGCCCCTGACGGGGCCCATGCTCGATGACCCTGGGTTTAAGGCGTCAGTCCTGGCGCGGATCCCTCTGGGCCGTGTGGGACAGGCGCAAGACATTGCCCGGGCCGTGCTGTTCCTGGCCTCGGATCAAGCACGCATGATCACTGGCGAGAGCTTAAAAATAGACGGTGGCTGGACGGCGCAATAGCTACTTTCATTTCATAGACTTAGCGAAATACCCCTCTATTTTCACTGCCAAAATGGCGCACCGGGCTGTTGCAACTGTTGTTTTTTTACACATTTTTAGTCGTCATTTGCGAAAGTGAAACATAATGCTTGCATTCGAAGTACATTTTATGCAGGATGCGCGCTTAATTTAACCCCAACAAACATCTGAGGAGCGAGTACTGAACATGATTACGTATCTTACCCCCCCCCCTCAAGTCTCATTATTGCCACGGCTGTTTACTCTCGCCCTGTGCATGATGCTCGGTGTATCCGCCCATGCCGCCATTACACTTGAAGAAATTACTGTGACCGCTGAGAAACGTGCGGAGAGCGTGCAAGACGTTGGACTATCAATATCAGCTTTTGATGAGGATGCCATGGACCGTGCCGGTATTGATGATGTAAGTAGAATCGAACTGATTGTTCCCGGCGTTAACTTTGCCTATGCCGGTAATGACGCCAAATTCAATGTCCGCGGTGCTAACTCTACCAATACGTTTAACGATAATGGTTCTATCGTGGGTACGTATATTGATGGAGTATATAAACCTCGTGCATCACAACAAACACGGGCTTTTTTCGATGTAGAGCGTGTTGAATTCCTGAAAGGTCCTCAAGGCACACTTTACGGACGCAATACCTTTGCCGGGGCCCTGAATCTTCATACAAATCGTCCCTATCTTGAAGGAATCAGTGGTGGTCTTGAGGCTGGCTATGAGCGCTTTAACACCATGAAGTTTGAAGGCTATGTGAATGTACCCCTTAGCGATCAGTTCGCCGTACGTCTTGCTGGATTCGTTGAAGACGGTGATGGCTTTGTCAAAAACAATGCAGGCCCGGATGTAGGTGCTCCGGATGAGCAGGGTGTACGGCTCAGTCTCTTATGGGAAGCCAATGAAAATTTCGATGTGGTTTTTCGTTACACCCGTATCAGGGAATCAGGTACTTCAGCAGGTCTGTTCGGTTATAGAAATATTTGTCGTCGCGTTACCCCACAAGGCATAACCGACCCCTTTGGTACAGTGACAGATTGTCAGAATCCACAAAATGGCTCAGACAGCTTGCCTTCAGGTAATTCAGGGCCCTATAACGTCTCACAGGATTATGTCCCAGATGCTGATGTTGATGATGATAATGTCACTTTAGAAATGAACTGGGATGCCGGTCCTGTACTGATAAAGTCAGTTACGTCTTATACGGATTTTAAAAACAACATCGGCTTTGATTTTGACTATAGTCAAAATCCATTTCAGAGGGGTGGATTTGACGAAAGTGCTGAATCGTATACTCAGGAATTTCAGTTTACGTCAGATTACGATAGTCCTTTCCAGTGGACCTCTGGTGCTTATTACTCACATGATGAAACGTTTTTCAGTTTTACTATTTTCAACCAGACTGAAGAGAGTATGGAGGGGATGGGGGATGACAGGCGCCCGGTTAATCGTCCCACTGTCATGGGCCCTGGTGGAGCAGACTTTGAATTGTTGAACGGAACACCACTGGTTTCAACTGCTACAAGTCTCAGTGGTTTCTTCGGCAGCAGCCAGTGGATTGAGATCAATACCTTTGGACTCTATCTGCAAGGTGAGTTCAGTGTGAATGATAATCTTCGCCTTATTGGTGGCGTGCGATATAACTATGAGGAGAAAGACCTCTCCGGCGGTGGCAGTAACTTCACCGCTAATGGTCCCGTGACGGTAACTGTTGAAAGTGGTGCGGCGCCTTTAATTGTCCCGGAGTTCTCCCGTGATATATTTGCTTATAATCGTAATGCTACCGGCGCCAACAATCTCAGGCGGTCGTTTAATAATGTAAGCTGGAAAGCAGGTATTGAATATGATTTGACGAACTACGATGCGATGCTCTATTTCACAACTGCAACAGGATTCTTATCAGGCGCGGTCAACTCTGACGGCTCCTCTACTGACGAACAGGAATCGCAGTTATATGAAGCTGGTGTCAAGAGTACGCTCATGGATGGTCGCCTGCTATTTAACCTGTCAGGCCACTATACTGAATACACTAATTTGTTATCACAGTTCCAGGTTCCTATAGCTGGTATTGTTCAAACATTCAGTCAGAATGGCGGCGAGATTGACGCTTGGGGTATCGAACTTGATACTGTCTATAATCCTGTCGATAATTTGACATTTGTATTTTCAGCAGCCTATCTGGACGCAGAATTCGGCGTGTTTGGTCAGACAAACCCTTACCAGTTACTTAATGGCGTTGTACAAAGTTTTGTAGATGTAGATGGAGAGACACCTGGATGGTCACCGGACTTTACTGCTTCAATCAGTGCTTCCTATGATCTTCAACTTAACAATGGTGCCACACTGACGCCTTATATCCAGTTTTATTACAGTGACGGATATAACACGAGTAACCTGTTATCTATTGACCCAAGCCATCAACAAGATAGTTTTACCAAAACGGATCTACGCTTGGTATGGCGTTCACCCAGCAATAAATATGCCTTAGAGGGCTTTGTTGAGAACATTGAAGATGAAGAAGTGTTGGCGCGTGGTAACAATGGCGGTGACGATAATGTACAAACAGGTTATCTCTACCCTAGAAATTATGGCGTACGCTTTAAAGCGAGTTGGGACTAAAACCCTTGAGATTCTATTTAATCTGAATTGAATGAAGGGGCTTTCCGCCCCTTCTTCATTTTTAGGGTATGACCAATTAATGAAACGGCGCCACTTCTTACAATTAACTGCTGCTGCATCTACCTCGTTCCCTATTGCAGCAAAAATGAAATTCAGGGTTAATGATAATAAAAAGTTGCCAAAATGGAATCCACGACGACATGTTCGAAAACCTAATATTGTTATGGTGGTTCTTGATGATGTGGGTTTTGGTGATCTGGGTTGTTATGGGGCTGAATACAAGACAAAGGCAATAGATTCATTAGCGAAAGACGGCGTTAGATTTAATAACTTCCATGTGACCGCTCTTTGCGCCCCAACTCGGGCATGTCTATTAACCGGACGAAATGCACATGCTGTCGGCGTAGGCAACATTGCTGAGTGGGGTCGCGACCTTCCTGGCTATCATGGTTGGATCAGAAAAGATGCAGCAACACTAGCGGAGTATTTAAAACCGGATGGCTATACGACATTGGCCACAGGTAAATGGCACTTGTCTGCAATTCATGATCAAAATGGCAGCGGTCCCTATGATCATTGGCCTTCAGGTCGGGGGTTTGATCGGTGGTACGGCTTTCATGGTAATGCTATGGATCACTGGCACCCGGAAATGTTTGAAAACACGGTGGCGGCCTACCCTGCTAAATCTAATGATTACCACTTGAGCGGTGATCTGGTTAATCGTGCTATCAACTATATTGAAGACCATATAAGCGCAACACCTGACAATCCTTTTTTTCTTTATCTGGCTTTTGGTGCATGCCATTTTCCATTACATGTCCCAGCGGACGATATCAGACGCCATAAAGGCAAATATGATAGTGGTTGGGACTTATTAAGAGAACAGCGGTTTCAACGTCAGCAAGAAATCGGCATTATCCCGAATAATACAAAGCTGGCGCCACGCAACCCTAATATACCGGCTTGGCCAGAAATGACTGGCGAGCAAAAGCGCATCGCAGCATACGGCCAGGAAGTTTACGCTGCATTCATAGAACATACTGACAGTCAGATTGGGTGTCTGGTAAATTTTCTAAAAACAGAGGAGCAGTTTAAAGATACCATCTTCATGGTACTTTCTGATAACGGTGCCACGGGTTCCGGCGGCGTTATTGAAGGTATTCTTGATGTTCGCAGGCATTATTACTATGAAAAAGAATCCTATGAAGAACTGGCCAGGCATTATAAATTACTGGGCACTGATAACTCCTATGGCATGCATTCACAGGGCTGGGCTCAGGCCGGTAACACGCCTTTAAAATGGTACAAGGCCGATACTTATGGTGGTGGTACCCGCGCTCCTTTGATAATTACCTGGCCGAATGGAAATATAGGGAAAAATGAAATTCGTACTCAATACCATCATGTTATTGATGTTGTGCCTAGTCTGTTCGAGATGATTAACAAACCTCAGAACGATATTGTTAATAACAATAAGATTCTACCAATACAGGGTACGAGTTTCGCTTATAGTTTTGATGCGCCTGAAGCCCCAACAAATAAACGCATCCAGTATTTCGAAACGGCCGGTGATCGGGCAATATGGGTTGATGGCTGGAAAGCGGTCACAAGACATACCAAAGGCGACCAATACGAAGATGATGTTTGGGAACTTTATAATACGGCACATGATTTCTCCGAGATTGACAATCTGGCGAGGCGTGAGCCGGAACTGCTGCAAAAACTCATCAGCCTGTGGCACAGGGAAGCAAGGCGGGACAATGTTTTACCAATGGAGGATGACCTGTTTACACTGTATAAAGATATTGTGCCCAGAGCGCGGCCAAAATATACCTTCTACCCGGGCATGACACGGCTGGACAGACTGAGTGCGCCAGATATTTTAACGTATGACAGTAAGTGGGCGGCGGAAGTTATGCTCAAAAATAATTATGCAAATGGAGTTATTCTCGCATCCGGTGACAGTGGTGCTGGCTATGAATTGTTTATGCAGGACGGTTATCTTGAGTTTGTTTATATTTATACTCGCTTTAAACGATACACCTTAAAATCACCTCAACGTATTAAGGCTGGAAAACATGTATTAGGACTGCAGATACACAAAACCGGAGAGCGTAGTGCTAATGTTTATATGAAAATCAATGGAAAAAGAATCGCTTCAATGCACTTGCCTGAGATGTGGCAGATATTCTCTCCAAATTCAGGAATTCGTTGTGGTGAGAACAGGCATTCACCTGTTAGCAGAAACTACCAGGGGCATTTTCCATTCCAGCAGACACTCAAACGAGTTACCGTAGAGTTAGGGCTAAAATAATTTTACTCATTAAAAACTTCGATAATGTGCGTAGCACAAAATCAATTTAATAAAAAACAGATTTGGGATTTCTGGCGACAACTGGAAGAGGCCGATGTGGCGGAATGTCTACAGGCAGTGCATTCATTTTGCCACCGTGATCTTGGCTGGCACGGGCCGGAGCCGATTGCTGAGCTACAAGGCACTGAGCACTTTTGCAGCAGGTTCTGGCAGCCGCTAAGGGCTTCTTTCCCCGATCTGAAACGCAGGATATTTATCTTTATGGGGGGGCGATCAAACGGCAAGGTCGATGGCGATGCAGCCCGTGACGGGCGGATGTGGGTGTCCGGCACCGGCACGCTAGATGGGACATTTACCCATGACTATCTGGGCGTGCCTGCAAGCGGTGAGCGGATCAGCATTCGCTGGGGGGAGTTCTGCAAACTGCAGGAAGGCAAGATAACCGAGATATTCTGCCTGCTGGATTTTATCGATCTGATGCAGCAGGTGGGGATTGAGGTGTTGCCGCCGAGCCTGGGGGCGGATGGTGTTTATTCCCCGCCAGGTGTTGCTGATGGCGTGATGCTGGATCCACAGGATGAGAGCAATTCAGCATACGGCCTTGAGCACATTCGCCGATTTCTCTTTGACGGCCTGAACCGTTACGATCAAGATCACTTGAGTAGCATGGGAATGGCGACGTTTTTTCATCCTGATATAAGCTGGTATGGGCCCGGCGGTATCGGCGCCTGTTTCAGCTTAAAGGACTTTGAAGATCATCATCAGCGTCCCTGGCTACAGGCTTACCCGGATCGTAGAGTCGTCGATATCGATGCTCTTTTTGCCGAGGGGGATTACAGTGCAGCGGCGGGCTGGGGAGATGTGGTGGCGACACACACGGGTGAGTATAAAGGCGTCCCGGCCACGGGCAATGTGATCGAGTTTAACGGCCTGGACTGGTGGAAGCGGGATGGTGAGCGCTTCATCGAAAACTGGGTGTTTGTCGATATGGTGCATTTGTTTAACCAGCTCGGCGTCGATCTGTTTGCGAGGATGCGGCAAACAACAAGGCGCACCTGATCTGACCCCACATGGCAAAGACAGAGCATAGAACCCGGTTAGATGATTACCCCTACTCTATCTCCATATCAACACGCTGGATGGACAATGACGTCTACGCACATGTAAATAATGTTGTCTACTATTCCTACTTCGACACCGTGGTCAATCAGTATCTCGTGGAAAACAACGTCCTGGATCCGGTTCGGGGCGAAGTCATTGGCCTGGTCGTTGAGACCCAGTGTCGGTATTTTGCGCCCGTCAGTTTTCCTGATCGCATCACCGCCGGATTAAACGTAGCGCATATCGGCAACACCAGTGTGCGTTATGAGATAGGTATATTTAGAGACGATGAGAAACAGGCCGCCGCCCAGGGGCATTTCGTTCACGTTTATGTGGGTAGAACAACACGCACACCTACCCCGCTCCCTCAGCAGTTAAAAGATGCGTTACTGAAAATCAAAAGGCCGGTTTGTTAGACTTGCAACTCATGAGGGACGCCACATCACGTTTGTCTCGATGCTGCCGTCATGGTTCAGTGTCAGCTTGCGCCAGGCCGGCGGCTTGTTATCCACCTGAGACTCAAGGGATCTCGGCGTAAACTGCACGCAGGTAGAAGGGCTGCCGAGTAGATGAATAGCATTTCTTGATCGGGCGAATTCCTGATGGATATGCCCCCAGATCACCCCCCGCACATTTTTATCACGATCCAGGACGTCAAAAAACGCATGCCTGTTCTGCAAACCCATCTCGTCCATCCAGGGACAGTCAATGCTAACCGGATGGTGATGCAAACAGATCAACTTGTATTGATCTCTGGATTGCTCCAGCGCCTGTTGCAGAAAAGCAAGCTCCGATGCGGATAGAAAACCGCCATCACGGCCTGTTTGATGGGTGTCCAACAAGATGATCACCCAGCTAGCGGACGTCAGATACTTTGCCGTGCTGATAGCGCCGTCATTTAGATGGGCGTGCATCATCGCCGGCTCGTCATGGTTGCCGGGCAGGCAAAATACCGGGGCGCGAATCGGTTTTAATAACTGCGCTAATTTCTCATAGGCTGCAATAGACGGCGTATTCACCAGATCGCCGGTCACGATAACCATGTCCGGATCCGCCCGAAGCCGTATATCTTCTATCACGCTTGCTAATGTTCCACTGGTTTTAACCCCGGCAAACAAGGCGTCTTCATCGGCTGAAATATGCGTGTCCGTGATTTGTATGATGCGGATCAAGCCGGGGGCATGGCTTTGAATGTTGACACGTTGTAACATGGGTTTATGAGATAATGGCAAAAGACTTATGTCAACAACATCGATCAGTTTAACCGCCCGGCTCTATGAGCCTATGCCTTGTGTGACATGGCGGGAAGGAACACACACAAGAGCAGGCAGGCCAATAGCCCCTGAAAGAGCCAGTTCATAGCGATGATACATTGCTTACCTTCCGGCGGGGCTATGGCTATCAATAATGCGCTTTGGGGCGAAGATGTGGCGGCCCCTGACAAGCAATCGGATAGGACCTTCGCCATCGGTGCGTTCAATCCCATGGTGATGAGTGAGCCGTTACATGCATGATAGCGATTGCCGCTGGATTGACCTTTATCAAGAAAATAGCCCGTGAAACAACCCGCCAACTCGATTAAGTCCCTGCTCGGCTCCGATGAGGCCATGGCATCAGTCAATGTGAGCGGTTGGGTCAGGAGCAGGCGGGACGCCAGGGCCTTTTCTTTTATTGAAGTAAATGATGGTTCCTGTCTTGCCAATATCCAGATCATCGTCAATGTAGATCCCGGCAATGAGGAAACAATCAAACACATCACCACCGGCGCCGCAATTTCAGTACAGGGTGCGCTGGTTGAGTCCCCGGGTAAGGGACAGAAATGGGAGATCCATGCCACTGCTGTGGATATCATCGGCAGCGCCCCTGAGGATTTCCCCTTGCAGAAGAAACGGCATTCAGATGAGTTTCTTCGTACCATCGCCCACCTTCGCCCGCGCACAAATAAATATGGGGCGCTGTTTCGCATACGTTCAAAACTATCCCATGCAATCCACTCGTTTTTTCAGGAGCGGGGGTTTCACTGGATCCACACGCCCATCATTACCGGCGCTGATTGCGAAGGCGCCGGCGAGATGTTTGGCGTGACCACACTGGATTTAAATAACCTGCCTCGAAGAGAAGGCGGCGTCGATTTCTCGCAAGATTTTTTCGGCAAGGAAGCCAACTTGACTGTTTCCGGTCAACTGTCCCTTGAGACCTGTTGCCTTAGTCTGGGTAAGGTCTACACCTTCGGTCCGGCTTTTCGTGCCGAGAATTCCAATACCTCTCGGCATGTGGCTGAGTTCTGGATGATCGAGCCGGAGGTGGCGTTTGCCGATCTGAATGACGATATGGACCTGGCGGAGGCGCTCATTCGTCACCTGGTGGGTTTCGTCATGGATGCGTGCAGTGAGGATCTGGCGCTGTTTGCAAAATTCGTGGATACATCCCTGCTCTGCACATTAAACAACATTGCCGATAATGATTTTATTCGCCTGCCCTACACTGAGGCTATCGCTATCTTAAAGAAATCAAATCAGGGCTTTGCATTTACGCCTGAGTGGGGCAAAGACCTGCAATCAGAGCATGAACGGTTTTTAACTGAGCGACATTTTCAGCAACCCCTTATCGTTTATGATTACCCAAAGGAGATCAAGGCTTTTTATATGCGAGAGAACGACGATGAGAAAACCGTCGCCGCCATGGATGTGCTCGTCCCGTCTATCGGTGAGATCATCGGTGGCAGTCAGCGGGAAGAGCGTTACGAGAAGCTAAAACAGCGCATTATTGAGTCCGGCGTTGATGAGAAAAATTACTGGTGGTATCTGCAGATGCGCAAATATGGCTCGGCGCCCCACTGTGGTTTCGGCTTGGGTTTCGAGCGGTTGTTAATGTTATTGACCGGAGTGCGTAATATCCGTGATGTGATCCCCTTCCCGCGCACACCCGCTCACCTTGAGTTTTAACTCCGGTCAAATAGATCCGCACCCATTGTCAACCACATCGCGATCATGGCCTGTTATTCCTCGTGTTGCCGAAAGAACTTCTCTACATCGGATAATACCTGCGTGTGTTCCATGTGCGGCAGGCTGTCAAGAAACACCTTCCCGTAGGGCCTGCTCTTTAACCGGGGATCGCAGATCATCAACACGCCGTAGTCGTTTTTATCCCGTAGTAGACGGCCTATGCCCTGCTTTAAGGCAATCACGGCTTCGGGCACCTGATACCCCATGAACGGGTTTTTGCCCTGCTCTTGCATTTGTTTTAGTCTTGCACTCAATACCGGATCGCCGGGCGCTGCGAAGGGTAGTTTATCGATAATCACGCAGGACAACGCCTGGCCTTTTACGTCAACCCCTTCCCAGAAACTGCTTGTGCCCAGCAAGACTGCGTGCTCCGTGTTGCGAAAAGTCTCTAACAATTCCGTGCGTGGGGCGTCGCCCTGCACAAGAATGGGATAGTCGATCTTCTCTTTGATCAGATCGCCGGCCAGACGCAGGGCCCGGTGGCTGGTGAACAGAAAAAACCCGCGGCCACGGGTCAATTCCAGCACGGGAATGGCTGCATTCACTACCCGCTCGGTAAAGCCCTCCTCGCTCGGGGCAGGCAGGCCCGGCGGCAAATACAGTAGCGACTGGCTGGTGAAGTTAAAGGGGCTATCCCAGCTCCGGGCTTTTATCTCATCCAGACCTAATTGCGATGCAAAATGCCCGAAGGTTTGATTGACGCTCAAGGTGGCCGATGTATAAATATTAAGACTGGCCTGCTCCTGCATACGCTGTTGAAAAGCCATGGCGATATCCAGGGGCGTTTGATGAAAAAAGAAGCCCCGGCCGCGTGTTTCAATCCATTGAACAAGGCCGGTTTCGGCACCACCATTGAAGGCATCGAGGAGCTCCAGCATGCCGTCAAGACGCCGGTAACAGTTATCCAGTGACTTGCCCCTGTTTGAAAACGCATCTAAAAGTCGGCCCAGGGCATGGGTTTTTTCCATCAGTTTCGCAAGCGCCGACATCACCTTGTTGCGACCTCGGACGTCATGCCAGGCGATGCGCCTGTCTTCCCCTGGGAGGGCCAAACGCAAATCACGCACGGCTCGCTCAGCGCCGTCCAGTAACGCCAGGAAGTCCGGCAGATCCGCCGCCTCTTCAAAATAAGCGGCCTTTGCATCTGTCAGCAACTCCAGTAATTGCCGGCTACTCAATGTCTTGCTGAAAAACTGTGAGGCGAGCTCCGGTAATTGATGGGCCTCATCAAATATCACCAGATCCGCTGCGGGTAACAATTCCCCGTAACCCACTTCTTTTAGCGCCATATCCGCAAGAAAAAGATGATGATTGACCACGGTGAGATCCGCTTCAATGGCATGCTGACGGGCCTTGAATACAAAACAATCCTCATAAAAATCACATTCCTGCCCGAGGCAATTATCTCTGGTAGAGATACAGCTTGAGCGGATGAATGAGTCCTCAGGGATGTGGGTTAATTCAGATAATTCCCCGGCCTTTGTTGCCTGTGACCAGTTGCGAATATCCGTCAGTAAACTCCTGGCGCCATCATCCATATAACGATGATCCCTCTCGGCCTGTTTGAGTTTATACAAGCATAAATAATTGGCCCGCCCCTTTAACAACGCCACATTGACGGGGCGCCCTATCGCCTGTCGCACCAGGGGCAGATCACGAAGGAAGAGCTGATCCTGCAAGTGTTTAGTGCCGGTAGAGACGATCACCTTGTGGCCCGACATGATGGCCGGCACAAGATAGGCGAATGTTTTGCCCGTACCGGTACCCGCCTCGCAGATCAAGGACTGCTGGTGATGGATAGCCTCGGCAATGGTCTCGGCCATTTCCATTTGCTGCGCTCGCACGGCATAGCCTGAAATGATCCCAGACAGACTACCCTGCTCTTTTAATATGTCCGCTACTCTCTGCATGGCAACAGCATAACGAGGTTGGCTAGTCGAGACCAGAGCAAAAACCCCTGCCCAGGCTTTGCTTCAACCGATCCGATTTTTTTAATCACCCGACACGGGTCTTCAACCGGCCCTGAATGCACCCGGGCGATCCGCTCTTTTTTATTGGAAGAGAGGATGGAGCCGCCAGAGAGATCGCTAGATAAAAATAATCACCCAGGGCCGGATCTTGAAAATGAGTGATGTTTCATCTGTGCAGGGAGGTTTTTTTGAGAGGCGCAGTTACATACAGTCTATCGCCAGGCGGGCGCGCATTTTAAGATAAGATGAAAACACCGCATGGGCAGGGAAACACCCATTTAAGGAGAGGAGTTAATCTTTTATACGAGCGACATATTCAGCTTTGCGGGTGTCAATTTTTATTATTTCACCCGGATCTACAAACAGGGGGACTTTGACCACCGCACCCGTCTCCAGTGTCGCCAGTTTGCTTCCACCAGCGGCGGTATCACCCCGTATCCCGGGAGCGGTTTCAGCAACTTGTAGCTCGACAAAGTTAGGCGGCAGTATGCTGAGCGGCGCACCGTTCCACAGCGTCACCTCGCACATCTCCTCACCCTTCAGCCACCGACTGGTGTCCCCCATCGCTGTCGTATCTACGGCAATCTGCTCATAACTGTCATTGTCCATAAAGTGCCACATCTGCCCATCGCTGTAGAGGTACTGTAGTTTCACTTCCATCACGTCCGCCGCTTCAACACTTTCACCTGACTTCCAGGTTCTCTCCAGCACCCGGCCTGTCTTTAAGTTGCGAAATTTAACCCGATTAAAAGCCTGACCTTTACCGGGTTTGACGAATTTTTTCTCAATAATGGAGCACGGCTCCCCATCGATCAGCAGTTTTAAGCCTGTCCTGAACTCGTTGGTGCTATAGGTCGCCATCTCTTTCGCCTGTTGTATTTATCAACATTGCCTGTCATACATAACCAGTGTGGGGCAAAACATATGCTGGTGCATCCTTAAATGACCACAGATCGCCCATATCCCAAATCATGGAAGATGAGCAGGGCCAACGCCAGCTTTTTATTTTTGTCTCTGAACTCCCAGCATGGACACCTGCCGGTAACCTCGTGGCAGCATACTTCCACGCCGCCCCCTCTCGCCATAATACTGCTCGATATCAGCGGGTTTAAGCGTCAACGTGCGTTTACCGGACTTCAGGGCAAGTGCATCACCCCGGCTAAAAATGCTAATCGCAACCACATGCTCTTCTCCTGTTTTTAGTTTAGCTGGTGGAATTTGAATTATTTTAATCCCCTTGCCCTTTGCAAGTTGCGGAAATGCAGACAAGCCGGTTACCAGCAGATAGCCGCTTGAGGTGACGGCGGCGATAAGGTCTTGCTTATGATCATGTACCCGTGAGGGGGGCAGGACACGGGCTTTTTCAGGAACCGTTAATACCGCCTTGCCATTTTTCGTCTTCACCTGAAGATCATTCAAGCTGACGACAAACCCATAACCTGCATCGCTGGCGAGAAAGTATGCCGTATCATTATCACCCATCATCACGCCTTTGAAGGTGGCGCCGTCCGGCGGCGTCACCCGGCTGGTTACCGGCTCACCATGGCTACGTGCTGAGGGCAGGCTATGTGTGGGGATGGCATAACAACGCCCGGTTGAGTCAAGAAAGATGGCGGACTGATTGCTGCGCCCTTTTACGGCCTGTTGAAACCCATCGCTGGCGCGATAATGCAGGTTTTCAACGTCAATATCATGGCCTTTGGCCGCTCGCACCCAGCCTTTTTGTGACAATACCACGGTGACGGGCTCCGTCGGCATTAGCTGAGTTTCATCCATGGCCCGGGCCTCTGCCCGCTCTTTTAATGGTGAACATCGCCCATCACCGAATGCCGCCGCATCCGCCTTGAGCTCTTTTTTGATCAATGTCTTCAAACGGGCATCTGAGCCAAGAAGCTGTTGCAGGGATTGTCGTTCCTGTTGTAGCTCGTCCAGCTCACCCTTTATCTTCATCTCCTCGAGCTTCGCCAGTTTGCGTAACTTCAAATCAAGGATGGCCTCGGCCTGTATGTCGGATAGCTTGAAACGCGTCTTCAGCGCCTGCTTTGGCTTATCCTCTTCTCGCACTATCTGAATAACCTCATCAATGCTCAAATAAGCCACCATCAGCCCTTTTAAGATCTGGATCTGCGCCTCGATCTTCTCCAGGCGATATTGCAAACGCCGCCTCACCGTATCCGTGCGATACCTCAGCCATTCCTGTAATATGGTTCTTAAATCTTTGACCTTGGGACGACCGTTGATCCCGATCATATTCAGGTTGACACGATAATGTCGCTCCAAGTCTGTGGTGGCGAATAAATGTGACATCAGCGCATCAAAGGCAACCCGGTTAGAGCGCGGGATCAGTATGATGCGTGTCGGGTTTTCATGATCGGACTCATCACGCAGATCCGCCAGCATGGGCAGTTTCTTTGCCTTTATCTGTGCGGCGATTTGCTCTAAGACCTTATTACCCGACGTTTGATGCGGCAGTGCGGTGATGATGATGTTGCCATCTTCTCTCTCCCATTTGGCACGCATTTTCACGGAGCCATGACCGCTCTGATACATCTCGAACAGCTCCTCCCGGGGTGTGATAATTTCCGCATCGGTGGGGAAGTCAGGGCCTTTTATGTGCGTTAATAATTCCCTGAGGGTGCTTTTGGGGGCATCGAGTAATGTGATGCAGGCGTCGGTCACTTCTCTGAGGTTATGTGGGGGAATGTCAGTGGTCATGCCCACAGCAATGCCGGTCGTGCCGTTCAACAACACATTGGGCAGCCGTGCCGGCAATAACTTTGGCTCTTCTAAGGTGCCGTCAAAATTGGGAACCCACTCAGCCGTCCCCTGGCCGAGCTCTGATAATAAAGTGTGTGCATAGGGTTTTAACTTCGCCTCCGTATAACGCATGGCGGCGAACGATTTCGGATCGTCCATGGAGCCCCAGTTGCCCTGACCATCTACTATGGGATAGCGATAACTGAAATCCTGGGCCATGAGCACCATGGCCTCATAACAGGCGGCGTCACCATGGGGATGAAACTTGCCAATAACATCACCTACAGTACGCGCCGATTTTTTGAATTTCGATGCAGCGCCCAGACCCAGTTCCGACATGGCGTACATGATCCGTCGCTGCACTGGTTTTAAGCCATCGCCGATATGCGGCAGGGCCCGATCCAGAATAACGTACATGGAATAGTCCAGATAGGCCTGTTCCGTGAACTCATGTAACGCACGGGATTCGGTTGGTTCAAAATCCAGGGTTAAATTCTCAGACATAAGTCGTCTAATTGATAATAGATGGATAAAGGCACGGACGGGAAGATATTCTCATCTAACCAGGCACAAATGGGAAGTTAAAAAACAGACTGCTCATAAAACGCTGAGCCAGACCCGCGAGATCGGAGATATAAAAGCCGTGGGTGCATTATCCGGCGCTTCCTTATTTAACAAGCGGTATAATAGGGCTTAGCAGTTTACTCGCTTGCGCCGGCCCTGCAGGCAATGTGGCGCAATCTAATGAAAACACGATAACACAGGATGAGGATAATGGGATTGAGAGGGCATTATTTTAACAAACAGGCGATAGCCGGGTTATTGCTTTTGGGTAGTATCAGCATGGCTTCTGGCGGGGAGCGCATCATCAAGCCCTTTGATATGTCCGCTCATTCCACAACCATACATGCCAACGGACTCAGTTTTCCCGTCACCATCTACGGCAAGGGCCCGGTGGTTTTATTCCTGCATGGCTTCCCGGACTCAAGAGAAGTATGGCGCTATCAGGTGCAGGCCATAGCCGATGCCGGTTTCAAAGTGGTTGTGCCTGATCAGCGGGGTTTTGGCGATGCAAGCCGTCCTGATGGTGAAGAACATTACCACATTCAAAAACTAACCGCAGATGTCCTCACCATCATGGACTATCTGGCGATAGACAAGGCACGGTTGATCGGCCATGACTTCGGCGCCGGCCTCGCCTGGTTTATGGCCGCCCATAGACCGGATCGGTTCAGCCAGCTTGTGGTCATGTCTGTCGGCTCCTCGGGCAATCCCGGCTGGGATACCATCGCCCAGCGTGAAGCATCCTGGTATTTTGATTTTTTTAACAAGAGCGGTATTGCTGAAAACGCACTGATGGCAAATGACTGGGACTTGTTCAAACGGCTTACCCGCCATAGTGGTGATCAGGCATACTTCTTAAAGAACCTGGCTCGCCCCGGGGCCTTAACCGCAGCGCTCAACTGGTATCGCGCAAACACCAAAGGCTGGGGAGGATTACATAGGGGCCTCCATTACCCGTTAATCACGATACCGGTGATGGGGATCTGGAGCAGTGATGATCCCTTTTTGCTGGAAGAGCAGATGAGGCAATCAAAGGTGAATGTCAAAGGCGCCTGGCGCTATGAGCGTATAGAAGATGCCGGGCATTGGTTCATGCTGGAGAGACCCGAGGAAGTGAATCGACTCCTCCTGGATTTTCTCAGGGAATAATGTTGATCAGGGCCTGTGTGGTATCGCCATAAGGTTAGAGGCGGTTGTATAATACACCGGCACATAGAAGAGACGATATAGACAAACAGATATGGGTTTATTATCTCCTCATCTAGCCAGGCAAAGAAGCACGCATGGCGACATCGTCAAGGACAATCGTCTTTGCCTTGAATGCCCTGTTCCAGATCCTGTGCACAGATGCGCCTTCACATGATTTACCATCGGATAACAGTGCCGGGAAGAATATGCATAGATATTTTTGTCTTTGGCATGATAAAGCTAGTGGGAAAAGTGTGTAGCCTCAACCATCGAAGGAATTGAGTTTGACCTCAGCAACAGGTGAGACGGTTTACTCCAGGCGGAGTTATCTGGTGCAGTCAGCGGCCCATGCCCAGTCAATAGCCGCCGCCGTTATCAGCACGTGGGACATGGAAGAGCCTGTGCTCTATGGTTTGCCGGAAGTAGATGATCGCTACCATGTCTGGCGTGTGCCGTTGCTCGCCACCTGCTCTGAAAACCGAATTGGTGAGCTTGTCATTGACGCAAGAACGGGAGTTCTGGATAGCAAAAAATCGACAAAAGTCACTGCCGTATCCGCCCGACAGGGGCGTGAAAATGACTCTGAACCTGCCGATGTCAGCGGGGCGGGTAAACATGTCCGCAGGCATGTCAGGAAACCGGAGCTCAGAAACACCATCCTGTCCGGCGCCAGTGAGCAGACACTGGCAATCTTGCCTTCCGAGTCTGTTCAACTGATGTTTACTTCCCCGCCCTACTTCAATGCCAGACCGGATTATGCTGATTATCTCGCCTATGAGGATTATCTTGGCGGCCTTCAGAAGGTGATACATCAGGTACATCGGGTGCTGGAAGAAGGACGGTTTGCAGTCATGAATTGCTCTCCCGTTTTAGTACGTCGTGCCAGAAGATCGGAGGCGTCAAGAAGAATTGCCGTTCCTTTCGATATCCATCAAATTTTTATTAAGGAGGGGTTTGATTTTATTGACGATATTATCTGGGAGAAGCCGGAAGGCGCCGGCTGGGCGACCGGCAGGGGCAGGCGTTTTGCCGCTGATAGGAATCCTCTACAGTACAAGGCCGTTCCGGTGACTGAGTATGTGCTGGTATACCGTAAGAAATCGGCGAAGCTCATCGATTGGCACATAAGAAATCATCACTCCCAGGAATTGGTTAAAAAATCAAAGATTGCCGATGGCTATGAAAAAACGAATATATGGAAAATCAAACCGGCACATTGCAAAGAGCATCCGGCGATCTTTCCACTCGAGTTGGCGGAGAAAGTGATTCGCTACTATTCCTTCGAGGGCGATGTGGTCATGGACCCATACGCCGGCATAGGCACTGTTGGTGCGGCGGCGATCAAGCTGCATCGTCGCTTCGTATTAAGCGAGGTGAATCCAGAGTATATCGAGCACATACGATTGAATGTGAACGCATGGCTTGGGAAGGACGCTGAGAATGTGTACTGTGTGAATTGTGCGCCTGTCCAAACAGACGAGGCTTTGTTGTGAACAACAAAAAGGAGAGCCATGCTAAAAAACTAATCGATTGTATTCCGAAACAATGCCTTGATTTCATCAAGGTTTCCGGGCGTGAGTTACTTGCGCGCCTGGGGCACGATGAAATGCGAGCGATCGTTGCCGGGATCCTCTGTGGAGAGAACGTCAGGGCGGCGACAGAGCCATTAACACGACGCAGAATCGCCATCTTAAATGCGGCTATTGCATTAACACTGGCGAGAGCGGCCCAATTCATGAGCCCGGAAGAACTTCTGGATGCGGCCCACAAGGAGTTTATTGAAGTGGGAAAACATGATCCAGAACGCACAGTGCTAATGTGGATTTTAGGGCTAACGAACAAGCAGATCCAGAATGTACTCCGTACAGATGAAAATGCCTGGCTGGAGTTCATAACCCTCGCCAAACAAACCGGGCGCGATTTTTTACAATACTCATCGCAAGAGTTTGGGGATTTGCAGTGGACAATAAAAATCGATGACGTCTGTGCTGAATGGGACTGGCTCTGGGCTCACTCATTGATGATCAGCATTGGCGCCCAAACCCTTGCGACCCGAGGTGCGGAAAAATCAATGTATGGAAAGTTTTTTGAGAAAATGATCCTGGGTTCCGTATTGGAGATTCTTGGGTTTGAGTTAGACGCCGGGCGATCAGGAAAAGCAATGTCGTATTGGCTTAGTGAGAGAGGCGAGCGCAGAGAGAGTGATGCAACAGCAATTGTGTCAGGGGGTTATGGCGTGCGCTTTGATATCGGTTTTATCGGGCCGGGAAATACTGAAATCAGCCTTGATAAAGTATCCAGGTTCGCACGAGTGGATGAGATTGCAGGTCGTGAGTATGAGATGGCGACCATCATTATTGTTGATCGGATCGGCGAGGGCAGTCGAATAACCGAGCTTGCCGCAGAAATAGATGGCACCATCTTGCAGATGAGCTCTTCTCTATGGGCGAAGGATCTGGACGGTTTATTAAGTGAGCGCTTTGCAGCGTATAGCAGGGTGTTTGACCATCAGGCGCAAGCAAAAGAGATAAGAGAAACCGTTTTTTCCCGCCTCAGTGAGACGGATCTGGAAAAACTTTTCAGTGAAGCCTGATCTTCATTCAGCTCTGAGCAGGCATGAAAACCCGTGTCTTCAAAAATATCCCCCTAAGCAAACCCAAACCTCGCCTTGTCCGTATGAGCCCCAACGATGATCTCAAACGCTGACGGGGATTGCCATATGCCATGCAAACAACACCCATTCTTTCATTGCAATAATGCTTTAGATGAAAATTTACGATGGCGCGATCCGATATAACTTGCCAGCTCTCTCATCGGTGAGAAAATAAAGATAACCATCGGGGCCCTGCTTTACATCGCGGATCCGTCCAAACTCTCCATTAAACAGTCGCTCTTCATGCGTGACTCTCTCGCCATTTAGCCTTAACCGGACAAGCTGGCCGAACTTGAGCGAGCCGACAAACACATCCCCCTGCCATTTTGGAAAAGGTCTGCCGGTGTAGAACGTCATGCCCGATGGTGCGATTGAGGGCGTCCATTTATGCACGGGTTGTTCCATTCCCGCCCTGGCTGTGCCCTCTCCTATTTTCGTTCCAATGCCGTAGTTCACGCCATAAGTGATCACAGGCCAGCCATAATTAGCCCCCGCCCGCATCACATTCACCTCATCGCCCCCCTGCGGGCCATGTTCATGGGTCCAGATCACATGCGTCATCGGGTGCATCGCCATGCCTTGCATGTTGCGATTGCCATAGGTGTAAATTTCAGGCTTCGCACCTGGCTTAGTCACGAAGGGGTTATCTGCGGGCACTGAGCCATCGGCATTAAGGCGGATCAAGGCGCCGATATGATTGCCTAACTCCTGGGCCGCCCCCCGTTGCCCCCGGTCGCCTAACGAGATAAACAAGGCGCCGTCTTTGCCGAAGACGAGGCGCGCACCAAAATGACGTCCACCACCGACCTTTGGCGCCGATGCAAAAATCTCCTCTATCTCGGTCAATGCGTGGTTATGCAGTTTTCCTCTTATCACATCGGTGCCCCATCCGCTCACACCTTGATTTGCGTAGGCCAGATACACCCAGCGGTTTTCCTTAAATTGAGGATGAATAGCGAGCCCCATTAACCCGCCCTGGCCTTTGATCTTCATCCTCGGCAGGCCCGTGATGGGCTTCGGGTGTAGCTTGCCTTGTGCCAGCAGTCGCAGTCGCCCCTGTTTTTCAGTGATTAAAACGGCGCCGTCCGGTAGAAAAGCCATCCCCCATGGCTGGCGTAGTTTTTCCGTGACCTTATCCACCACAAACGCATGTTCCTCGGACTGGAACACCCGGGCAGAGGCCAGTGGTGCGAAAAACATAACGGATAAACAGATAATGATGAGTGATTTCATATTTTTTATCAAAGAGAGAAGTTAGCGCATAGCCCGCATACAGGGCGCCCAGTCCCCTCTGCATGATTCACCGTATGTTCATTGAGTTGTCATAACCTGATCATGTTCTACAGGGATGCTTTAACGACCCTGAACACTGCGATGCACACATGGGCACGGCACAACTGATAGAGCATTATAGGCAGGTATTGATGGCACACAAGCCCTATGCCCGGGACGCTGACCTTGCCGTAACTGAGTGGGAGTTACGGGAAATACTCGAGTTAATCAATGCAGGCGCTGAGACCGCTTTATGCCCGGACGCCTTGATCTAGCACCGCGCTCAAATGCTCGCCAGATCCCCTTTCGCCTCCAGCCAGTCCTTTCTATCCTGCGAGCGTTTTTTTGCGAGCAACATATCCATCATCTGCTCGGCCTGATTGTTCTTCGGCAAGGTGAGTTGCACCAGTCGTCTTGTTTCTCTCGCCATTGTCGTCTCCCTTAACTGCAAGGGGTTCATCTCCCCCAGCCCTTTGAAGCGTTGCACCTGCACCGTGCCCTTGATCTTCTCTGCGGCGATGCGATCGAGCACCCCTTCCTTCTCCGCATCATCCAGGGCGTAGAATACCGCTTTACCCACATCAATGCGATACAACGGCGGCATGGCCACATAAACATGCCCGCCATCAACCAGGGAGCGAAAATGTTTAAGAAACAAGGCGCACAGCAGGGTGGCGATATGCAACCCGTCCGAGTCCGCATCAGCGAGGATGCAGATCTTGCCATAACGAAGACCGCCCAGTTTATCGGAACCCGGATCAACACCAACGGCCACGGCGATATCATGCACTTCTTTTGATGAGAGCGCCTCGCCAGAGGCGACTTCCCAGGTATTCAGAATCTTGCCCCGCAACGGCATCACCGCCTGGAACTCCCTGTCCCGGGCCTGTTTTGCCGAGCCGCCGGCGGAGTCACCTTCTACTAAAAATAACTCCGTGCGCTCCGGGGTTTGCAGGGAGCAGTCCGCCAGTTTGCCGGGCAAGGCAGGCCCGCCGGTGAGCTTTTTGCGGGCAATGCGCTTTTGGGCCTTTAATCGCTGTTGTGCACGGCTGATGGCAAGCCCGGCGATCCTCTCCCCCATCTCCACATGTTGATGCAACCACTGACTGAGTGCATCGCGCACCACACCGGATACAAATGTTGAACATTCACGAGAGGACAAGCGCTCCTTGGTCTGTCCGGCAAATTGCGGCGCATCCATTTTCACTGAAAGCAGATAGGCACAACGCTCGCAGACGTCATCAGCCGTTAATTTAACGCTGCGCGGCAGCAGGTTACGGGATTCGCAAAACGCCCTGACGGCTTCCAGCAACCCCTGACGCAAACCCGTTACATGCGTGCCGCCCTGTACCGTCGGCACAAGATTGACATAACTCTCCGCTATCAGCTCCCCCTCATCCGCCAACCAGTGTACCGCCCAGTCAACCGCCTCGTTATGACCCTGCATGGCACCCATAAAAGGCTGCGCCGGCAATAACGCTGCGCCAGCTAATCTATCCGACAGATAGGTGCTGATCCCGTCTTCATAGAACCACTGCACCTTCTCTTTACCCACTTCATCATCAAGCCTGACGGTTAAACCGGGGCACAAAACCGCTTTCGCCCGCAACAGGTGTTTGAGTTTGCTTGTGGCAATTTTCGTGGAGTCAAAGTAGGCGGGATCCGGCCAGAAGCGTATCGTGGTGCCGGTGTTTCTCTTGCCCACCTCGTCCACCACCTTCAAGGACGAGGTCTTCTCCCCATCGGCAAAGGCAATGTGATATTCCCTGCTATCGCGCCTGATCCACACGTGCAGTTTTGTTGACAACGCATTAACCACTGAGACGCCGACACCGTGCAGGCCACCTGAGAAGCGGTAGTGTTTATCTGAAAACTTGCCGCCCGCATGCAGACGCGTGAGGATCACCTCAACACCGGAGATCTTCTCGCCAGGGTGTTGATCAACAGGCATACCACGCCCGTTATCGATCACGCTGACGGAGCCATCTTTATGCAGGGTTATGTCAATTTTATCCGCATAGCCGGCTATGGCCTCATCAACGCTGTTATCGACCACCTCCTGGATCAGATGATTAGGGCGGCTGGTATCGGTGTACATGCCCGGGCGCTTGCGAACGGGCTCAAGGCCGGTTAATACTTCAATGTCCGCAGCGGCGTAAGACTGACCCAAGTATCGCTATCCTCAAGTTAAACGCCCTCGCAACTCACGACCAGGCCGAAAGAGAAGTATCGCCCGTGTCCAACAAGCCCGTTACATCCCCGCCGCTCACCCCGGCGAGGCGAGAGGCGGGAGATGATCGCCCCCCACCTCTCTTGCCGGCGAATTAACTCGCAGTTAAATTTTGCAACGCCACCTTCATCACAACAGCGCACCAGGTAAGCCGTAGTCTAATGGCTTCCGCCCGTCTCGCTCAAAACGTGTACTGACCTCTTGCATAATAGTAGCCGCCATTCAGCCCGAATGGAGATGATTCGGGAAACTTCGCCCCCGAAGCACTGCTGGCGTGGGGGTTGGGATGCGGCTCGTTGTTGAACAGATTCTCAGCGCCGACACTCAGGGCAAACTGCTCAGTGAAGCGGTAAGTGAGCTCGGCGTCCACGGTCACCTCGGCGCCGGCGTCAATGGGCAGGCCACAGCTATCGTTATGGGCCTCAAAATAACTGCCATGATAATTGATCCGCCCCAGCAGGCTGAGCTTGTCGGTATCATGGGTGAGGGTGGCGTTGAAGCGGGACCGGGGCAAGGCGTCCTGCAACTGGCGAATACGACAGTCATCCAGTGTTTCAGGATTAAAGTCGATCACTTTGGTGCGGGTATAATTACCGACAACCGACAGCAGGGTGGCGCCCGTATCGGTCAGCTCAAGGGGCAGGCTGGCGACCACATCCAGGCCCTGGGTGCGGGTGTCAAAATCATTCACGTAAAAGCGAAACTCCTGCAGATCAGCGGCCAGGGCGACTCTGTCCACCAGCGCCGTCCGATCTGCCTCGGAAAGTGTGTCAAGTTCAACATTCGCCGATTGGGTGATGCGATCGGTGACCTTGATGTTGAAATAATCCACCGTCAGCAACACCGGGCCGAGGTCGGCGGCCATGCCGATGGTGAAGGTATCGGACTCCTCCGGCCCCAGCGGCTCGCCGCCAAACTCCATCGCCACCGGATTGGTCGGCGGGATGGTGCCGCGGTTGCTGAGGCCGGTGCTACCGTCAGGCAATGTCCTGAAGGCCGTGGTCACATTGACGACATTCTGCTGGCCCGGGGTGGGCGCGCGGAAACCGGAGCCGACCGAGCCGCGCAGGCGCAGGACATCGGTAATTTTATAGCGGGAGGTCAGCTTGAAATTGGTGGTGGTGCCAAAGTCGGAGAAGTCCTCCCAGCGCAGGGCCGCGCCCAGGGCCCAGTCGGCGGTGATGTCGGCTTCAAGGTCCACATACAGGGCGATGTTGCTGCGATCCCAGCGACCGGCCACCTCCTCTTGGCTGAAGCCGTTGAAGCCGTTGGCGCCGACACCGAAACCCTGGGACACACTGGTGTCATCGATGCCATCACCATCGGTGTCTATATCAATGAGCTCGGCAAGTATGTTGGCTTGGTAGGACTCTTCCTGACCCGCAGTGGCCTCGAACTGCTCTTCGCGCCATTCGAAACCAAAGGCGACATTCAGCGGCGAGTGAAGGCCGACCTCAAAGGGCCAGGAGAAGTCCGCATTCACATTCGTCTCGGTCTGTATGTAGCTGCCGAGTTCAAAGGTGGTCGGCGTCTCCGGCCCCAGGCTGGCGTTGATGGTGTTGCTGATGAAAAAATCGGCCTCGTTGCGCCCGGCATGGAAGCTGAGGTCAAAATCCAGCCCCCCCCCCCAGGCCAGCGTGCCGCGATAGCCGATGGCGCCGGCGATATCTTCAAGGTCGCCGCCAAACTGCGGGGTAAAACCGCCGGGGAAGCGTTCGTTAAAAATAAAGCAGTTATCATCGGCATTGATCAGGGCCACCTGCGCCGCCTCCTGCATGGAGCCGATCATGATCGGATCAACGATCTGGCCGGTGGTGGCCTCGCCCGGGTTGAAGTTGATCCCGCCCGGACAGGTCATGCCGTCCTCGGGGGTCAGATCGCCCACCAGGCGGGTCACACCGTTGTCATTGGAGAAAACCCCGGAGCGGGTGTTCGGGTTGCGAAAATAAAAGCCGCCTGTCGTCATGCGCTGGGCATAGTTGGCGAAGGCATAGAGCTCCGTGTCCTCACTGAGATCAAAACCCATGTTGACGACAGTCTTTATATCGTCTTTGACCTCGGGCGCACCCCAGATCTGGGCGAAGGGCTGGCGCACGTCCGTGTTGCCATCTTCAATTAACTGGCGGGCATCATCGCGTTGCACGCTGCGATTGGTCGGATCGGCCTGTCGCCATTCGGCGGTGGCGTTGATAAAGCCTTTATCCGACAGCGGCAGGCCGATGTTGCCGGCCACCTGCACCTGCTCGCCATCGCCCTCATAAGTGGAGCCGTATTTGACCTCAAGGCTGCCGCCTTCGGCGTCATCCTTGAGCACGAAATTCATCACTCCGGCAATGGCGTCCGCACCATACTGGGCGGCGGCTCCGTCTCTGAGCACTTCGACCTGCTTGAGCGCCAGGGCGGGAATAATGGCGACATCCGGGCCCTGGGAGCCATCGGAGACGCCATTACCCAGGAAGGAGATCACCGCCGCCCGGTGGCGACGCTTGCCGTTCAACAACACCAGGGTCTGATCCGGGGCGAGACCGCGCAGGTTGGCCGGGCGCACCAGGGTCGCCGCATCGCTGATCGGCTGTGAGCTCACATTGTAGGAAGGCACAACGGTCCGTAGCAGGTTGGAGAGATCGCCGCCCGCCTGGCGGGAGAAGTCCTCGCCGGCGATAATGTCCACCGGGGCCAGGGTATCGGCGGCGGTGCCGACAGCACGACGGGAGCCGGTGATGACGATCTCCTCAATGGCCGTAGCCGATGAGGCGCTGGATGGCGCATTCTGGGCCTGAGCGGTTGTCATGATATGCGCCAGAAGCAAAAAGCAGGCGACGGGCAGAGAGAGTGATTTTGTGTACGGCATGGTATTTTTCCTCATGGACATGGTGTTTTCCCCATAGTTAAGCGATTGGAACCAGGGGCAATATAGATGCAATCCGTGATTTTTGCAAAGGTTTTGTATCATTTTATCACCTGTTGTTGTAATAACACTAATAATGAGGTTGTACGGGGCGCCTGTTGTTATCCATCGTGAGCGCTTCGGTAGTGGTCTTTAACCTGCCGAAAAGCTGGGTGTGGAGGGTGGAGTGGTTTTTTTGCGTCTTTAATATGCGCCGATCTGTTGTCGGGCTTGTGATCTCAAAGAAACAACCTTGCTACTGCGAGGATGGCCAGTGTTGCCCCGGATGCGATGATGGGCGGATACCATTATGTTTTCCGTGTTGATGTTGTTTGTCTCTGCACGCATCTTCTCAATCTCGGTAAAAATCCTGGCGATTTCAGCTTCGAATCTTAATCGTGTGTTAATGCTTCCATTTTCATGTTGTTTTCCTCATCTTAAGAGAGGCGCCTGATCTGTTTCAAGGTTCCAAGCCGTTCATGGATGATAGTTTATGGATGATAATAGGCGAGTTTTGCATTGTCTTCATTTTTCGCTTTTTCCATCCATTGTCATGGGGTAGAGCCCGGTTGCGGGGTCTTTTTATGTTGATGGAAATGTAATCGCCCAGGGTTGCTGGTAGGATCACACCGATATTATTTGGAGAGCCTCTGTGCCTGGAAAGAAAACCCGGTTTAATTTCGAGAAAACACTGGCCGAGCTGGAAGAGCTGGTCGGGAAGATGGAGCAGGGCGAGTTTAGCCTTGAAGAGTCATTAAAACAATTTGAGCGGGGTATCGCACTCACGCGGGCCTGTCAGAACGCCTTGACCGAGGCCGAGCAGAAGGTGCGGGTTTTGCTTGAGGGTAATGGGTCCGCCGAGCTGGCGCCGTTTACCCATGACGCCGAGAGGGCAGACTGATCATGGCCTTTGCTGAACGACTCGCAGACTGCCGGGGGCGGGTGGAGGCGGCGCTGGAGCATTGGCTACCCGCATCGGATACCGAGCCCGGACATCTTCATGAGGCCATTCGTTATTCCGTCCTCGGTAATGGCAAGCGGATCAGGCCGCTGCTGGTCTATGCCAGTGGTGAGACGCTACAGGCGCCGATCGCCGCCCTGGATGGGTGTGCCTGTGCGGTGGAAATGCTCCATGCCTACTCTCTTATCCATGATGATCTGCCGGCCATGGATGATGATGATTTACGCCGCGGCAGGCCCACTTGTCACCGGGCCTATGATGAGGCGACGGCCATTCTTGCCGGGGATGCGCTACAGGCCATGGCCTTTCAGGTGTTATCCGAAGACCCGGCGATTGCGGTCGCCGCAGAGCAACGCGTGAAAATGATCAATACGCTGGCCATCGCCAGCGGCTCCTGCGGGATGGCCGGCGGGCAGGCTATCGATATAAACTCCGTTGGCGAGCGGCTGAGTCTCACGCAATTACAAAGGATGCACAGCTATAAAACCGGGGCCTTGATTAAGGCCAGTGTGGAGTTGGGCGCTTTATCGTGCGCCACTATCACCGATACGCAATTTGCTCACATCTCACAGTATGCCGAGTGCATCGGCCTTGCATTTCAGATCCATGATGATGTGCTCGATATTGAAAGCGACACCGAAACCCTGGGAAAGCCCCAAGGCGCCGATCAGGCCATGAATAAACCCACCTACCCCAATTTGTTAGGGCTGGATGGCGCAAAAAAAGCAGCCCGTGATCTGCTGAGCGAGGCCCTGGATGCACTAGCCGACTTTAATGAAGACGCCGAGCCGTTACGCTGGATGGCAAAGTACATTGTCGAGAGAAACCGCTAAGGCACGCCCGGCATTACCCCGGCCCTGGCAAGGGATCAGGCCAAAGAGCATCGCCTATCACTCATCTCGCCTATCGGACAGGTGTATGAATTCGTGATACAACATTATATACTCAAGAATGCGAATTTCAGGGAATGGCTCATTTAGAGCTTAAATTAGCGGTTCCTTAGGATAAATTACAGGAAGAGGTGCTCATGAACCATCCAGCAGACATGAAGGCCCGGGACATTCCCGATATTCAGGCCACCCCTGATGATCGTCTCATCGCTATTGATAAGGTGGGGATCAAGGATATCCGCTATCCGGTTGTCGTGCGCGACCGCGCAGGCCGGGAGCAACACACCGTCGCCATGTTCAACATGTATGTGGATCTCCCCCACAGCTTTAAGGGAACGCACATGTCACGCTTCGTGGAGATCCTAAATCGCAACGAATTTGAGATCACCATTGCGCTGTTCAAGCGCATGCTTGCGGACATGGTTAAGGTGCTGGAAGCGGAGTCGGGGCATATCGAGATGACCTTTCCGTATTTCATCAATAAAAAAGCGCCGGTATCCGGGGTTGAAAGCCTGATGGACTATGAGGTGTCTTTTATCGGGGAGATCAAGGCGAACAAAACCCAGGTGTCGGTAAAAATCGTTGTGCCGGTCACCTCGCTTTGCCCCTGTTCAAAGAACATTTCTGATTACGGCGCCCATAATCAACGCTCCCATGTGACCGTGCTGGTGCACACGGAAGACTTCATCTGGATTGAGGAGCTCATTGATACCGTCGAGCGGGTAGCGTCCTGCGAGCTTTACGGGCTGCTAAAAAGACCGGATGAGAAATACGTCACCGAGCGCGCCTATGATAATCCCAAATTCGTTGAAGACCTGGTGCGTGAGATCGCCATACAATTCAATCAGGATGAGCGGATCCAAGCCTATACCGTTGAGTCAGAAAACTTCGAATCCATCCACAACCATTCCGCCTACGCCATGCTGAGCAGGGATAAAAAGGCAAACACGGCGCTGGATAATCCCTGACCGGCAAAAATCTGTTTCACAGACCCACAGGCCAGCTTCGGGGTAGCGTGAGCCCCTTAAAGATGAGGCATTAAAACAACCACACATCAGCGTTTCGCCTCTTCCCACAGTACATTCATCTCCTTGAGAGACGTCCGCTTGATATCCCGCCCCGTCTCTTTAAGCCTGCTCTCAATATACCTGAACCGCTGTTCAAACTTGCGGTTGGTTTCACGTAAGGCCGCTTCGGGATCAACATGCAAATGGCGGGCAAGATTGATAACGGCAAACAGTACATCACCCAGCTCGCCCTGGATCTGTGCCTGTGTGTCGGCATGGTCAAGGGCCTGTTTGATTTCATTGACTTCCTCTTCAACCCGCGCCAATACCGGGGCCGCATCATCCCAGTCAAACCCCACCGAGGCGGCGCGTTTTTGCAGTTTTACCGCGCGCAACAGGGCGGGCAATGTCTGGCTTATATCGTCAAGGTAGCTGCTGGCGCGGCTGTTTTTCGCTATCCTCTCCTCGTGTTTGATCCCCTCCCAAATTAGCTTGAGCTCGGGATCTGAGTTGATTTGCCTGTCTGCAAAAACATGGGGGTGTCTGCGGGTGAGTTTCTCGCAAACTGAGGTTACCACATCGTTAAACTCAAACTCCCCGGCTTCCGATGCGATGTGTGAGTAGAAAACAACATGAAACAACAGATCTCCCAGCTCGTCTTTTATATCATCCATGGCATGATGCTCAACTGCATCAACTAATTCGTACACCTCCTCTATTGAATAGGACGCCATCGAGGCCATCGTCTGCTTCCTGTCCCACCGACATCCGCATACGGGATCACGTAATGCCTTCATGATTTCCAGTAATTCGTGCATCGCCTGCATATGACGACCTCATTCAATCAACTTGTAGCAACTTGATTTTCTGCTGATTTTCGAATAAAACGCCAACTGATTAAATTAAACTATCCGCTACCAGCGCCTGAACACATTGCCGAGATTAGAGCATGATCCCACTTATCCTGCGACTTGATATTTCGGGGGCCCCCATTACCTGGGCGCCCTGGCAGGATGCGGTGAGTCTTTATTGCCGTGACATGATAGGCTGGACGGCGGGCGATGAGAGCTTTACTTTTAAGGGCGGGATAAACAAAAAAAGCGGCGCTCGCTCTATCGTTACCATCAATTCCATCATCGCCATCAAGCGCTCAGGCAATCATAAATCTATCTATCGCACCATCCCGCCACTCACCAATCGGGAATTATTTCTGCGCGACGCCTACATGTGCCTGTATTGTGGTTCCTCCCCGGGTGAAGATGCGCTCACCCGTGATCACGTACTGCCCATGTCCCGTGGCGGGCGTGATCGCTGGTCTAATGTGATCACCGCCTGTCGCCAGTGTAATACCCGCAAAGGCGACAGAACCCCGGAAGAGGCGCATATGCCGATACTGGCGGTGCCCTATGTGCCCAACTGGGCCGAATACCTTGCCCTGTCAAACAGGAAAATACTCGCCGATCAGATGGCATTTTTGAAATCCCAGTTTTCAGGTCGCCCGATGTTGTTCCACAAGCAATAAGGCATTTTGAAGATGTAAACCCGATCACCCATCTTAAACATGCGCCATCTTAAAACCCGGTTGATAACTTTAACCGTATCCATTTGTCACAATATAAACATAACTTAACAATGAGGGATAATGATGAAAACAGCGCTGGCCATCCTGATCAACCTGCCATTTTTTTTCGGCTCTTTGCATGCGGCGGACAACATGGGCAACTATGCCATATGGGGGAAAGGAAACAAGTCCTGCTTTAGCTACTTAAAGGAGAAAAATACCGCTGCTCACACAGCATATCAAGATTATCTAAAAGGGTATTTAACCGCCTATAACACCATCACGCCGGAGACGTATAGCATTTCGGGGAAAATGGATATCAATGAGATCAGCGAATGGATGGATGATTATTGCGATAAAAATCAAGTGCACGGATTTGAGCAGGCGCTGGTTGAGTTTATTACCCAACATCACAAAAGCCGTCTTAAAACCCGGCCTAATCGGGGCGGTCGTTGATACAAGGCAGCCTGCATTTTCAAGGGCGATGAGCGCCTGCCGGCCTGTGGTGCTCGCAAGTTCAGGCAAGAGGCGCTACGGGCGCTTGGCGCTGTTAATGGCATAGACCTTGAGAGGCTGGCGAGTTCAGGCAAGGAGGCGCTACCTGGCCGGGGATCAAGCCAGAGACCTGCCTTGAACTTAACTGGCCGCTTCCTTATCGATAACCCCCGGTGACGCACCGCCGAAGTCCCACTGGCCTGCATGGGAGTGGGCGCCATCCAGCCGTGCCCGGGGAGATAGATGATCGTAGAACCGGTTGAGCGAGAAATGGGCGGGGCAAAATAACCGTAGCGGGCTTAAAAATGAACACCCCCATGCATTACTACTATCCACCATAATAAAAGGGCGCCAGATGGCGGGGGCACACAAGGCATTGATCATATCCCTGAAATACGTCATTATTGGCGGCGAGAAATAACAGTCAGGTAAACCGGAGAGCCAAAATATGAAAACAACATCCATCAAAGCCACCATCCTGGTAGCTACATTTGCGTTACTCAGTGGCTGTGCAACAACGGAGCAACTTGCTCAGGTTAGGGCCATTGCCGAGAGCGCACAATCCGCCGCAAACAGCGCCGCATCAGATGCAAGCAATGCATCATCTGTCGCTGATCAAGCGCTGGACGCCGCCCGTTCAGCCCAGTCTGCCGCTGATGCCGCTATGGCCTGCTGTAGCGAGAACTCAAGCAGGATAGATCGGGCGTTTGAAAAAGCGATGCAAAAATAAGCGCAGATAAAAAGCCCTGTTCAGCTACAGGATACAGGGCTTTTTTGTGCCTGGCGGCGTAGCGCCGTTAAAAGCCGCTGGCATGTGCAAGCGGCGAGGTATGGAGAGAAAAGGCACAGAGGCATAGATGGAAAGCGGCGGATCTTTTTGAGCGGTGTTGGTGCTGGTTAGTTGATGGTTAATTGCTGGTTAATTGCCAGTTAGTTTAAGAGAGAAGCGGTTTCCTTTTTTGCCTCAGGATAACCGGGCTCTGTCTTGGGATCCTCCATGGATACCTCATCGGTAGCAACAGGCTTACCTACTTCCGCTCCTTCGAGGAAGGTGCCAATCGCCATCGGGATCCCGTCTTTTCTCTCTATGATTGCTCTCGCCAGCTCCCAATCCACTACATAATCAGCATCCCCGGTCATTTTCACCAGCATACTGACGACACTCGTTAGACTGCTCGCAAACTGCTCCGCATCCTCATCCAGATAAGGGTGTGCTTCCAGATAGATGTTGTTGCCCCGCCGGCCTACCTTAAAGGGCTGGTTTATAATATGCACCGGGGTGCCTAATTTAACCTGCCTGAACAGGCTCTCAATATCCTCAGGGTACAATCGGATACACCCATGACTCACCCGCATACCAATCCCGAAAGGCTTGTTCGTCCCATGGATAAGATACTCGGGCAAACCCAGTCGCATGGCATAGTGACCCAGGGGATTATCCGGGCCAGGTTCAACCCGCTCAGGTAACGGGGCGCCCTGCTCTGCATGCTCCTTGCGAATGGACGGGGGGGGATACCAATACGGGTTGGTCTTCTTTTGAATAATTTTTGTATCCGTGTACGGCGTCGCCCAACCCTGTCGGCCAATGCCAAGGGGATGGGTGATCACTACACCGCTGTTTTTTTGCGGGAAGTAGTAAAGCCGCATTTCAGGGATGTTCAAAACAATACCCTCACGGGGCGCCGCCGGTATGACGAAGACAGTCGGTAACACAATCGGCCTGTCCCTGGCCGGCAGCCAGGTATCCACCATCGGGTTAGCCAGTTTTATCTCGTGATAGCCAAGCCCGTTTAGCCTTGCGATATCCAGCAACGTATCATCTTCCCTGGCCTCAGCGCTGGTTATCGCACCTATCAACCCATCCTTTGGCGAGCCCAGCTTGTATGTGGCGGCAGATAGGGATAACGACAAACCACTGAAGGCCACCGCCAGGGAAAGGCCAACCAGCTTGATGTTTGAAAAAGCGATGTGCATGCGATCATAAATAGCCGATAGTCTCGCAAAACAGCATCGCCATCTCTCTACACATCTTGGCGTATTTGCTGGCACTGCGGGCACTACCCCTCCATCAGTCTTGGGATCAATTCGACCAAATTACAGGGCCGGGTTCTAAAATCAAGCTGTTGCGAGATGATGTTATCCCATCCGCTGGCACAGGCGCCGGAAGAGCCGGGCAGACAAAAAATATAGGTGCCATTTGTGACGCCGGCCAGCGCCCGGGACTGTAGCGAGGAAGTCCCTATTTCCTCATAGGATAAAAACCGGAATAACTCGCCAAAGCCTTCAATTACCTTGTCAAACAACACGGACACCGCCTCAGGCGTACCATCACGTCCGGTTACGCCGGTACCGCCGGTGCTGAGTATGACGTCGACATTCCGATCAGCACACCAGCTTGAAATCACGCTGCGGATCTGGCCAACATCATCGGCGACTATGCGCTTATCCCATAGTTTGTGCCCGGCTGATGCAAGCCGCTCGGCCAACACCTTGCCCGATTTATCCGTTTTATGGGTTCTGGAGTCGGAAACAACCAGTACCGCAATATTCAGTGGTTTGAACTCTCTATCTGACACTCACTTAACTCCCATCCGTTATTATCCGTAAACGGAACCCTTGATCGCCCCCTCATTCTCAATGACAGTGAAGTCATTTGCAGATAGAGAGAAGGCTTGGGTGGTCATATGCTGAATAGTCCATGAATACATGATTTAGCTCTTTTATAGGATAATAATCCACTTATGGTGAAAAAGCACCGATGAATAAAAGACCGGAACACGCTGAAATGCGTCTTGATAAATGGCTCTGGTGTGCACGATTTTATAAAACACGCAGCCTCGCCAATACGGCCATTAAAACCGGAAAGGTTAAAACTGGCGGTAGAAAAATCAAAGCCGGCAAAATGATCAGCGGTGGGGAGAGGATCGCCATCCGTAGAAGCCCTTATACCGTTGAGGTTATCATCCAGTCGCTCACACAGGGAAGACAATCGGCGCAAGCGGCCAGAAGCCTCTATAAAGAGACGGAGGCAAGCAGGACGGCGAGGAAGAGAATAGCGGCGCAGATGCAAATAGACAGACAATTAAAGGGGCATAGCAAAGGCAGGCCGGGCAAACGTGAACGACGGGAGATGATACGTTTTACCCGGCAGGGGCGATAAACCCGGACGGGCTCCTCAGTATTGAGTGAAAATACCAGAGCAGACTGCATGCCCTGGCGATAAAAAAACACATCAAGGCCAGCCATAAGCCATGATTCCCAAGCCCTTGCAGGAGATACCAGGCAGGCAAATAGACAACCAGCGTTGAGAAAAACATGGCGTTACGTAGCTCCTTGCCCCTGGTTGCCCCGATAAAAATCCCGTCAAGCAAAAAACACCACACCGAGATAACCGGCGCCATGATGATCCAGGGCAGATAGGTATAGGCGGCGTCTCTGATCGGGCCTATATCAGTCATGATATTCACCATCCCTTTGCCGATGAGAAAGAACAACAACGAACAGGCGACGGCAATACAGGCCGACCAGATGGTGGCGGATATAACCGATCTGCGGAACTTGCCCTGATCTCTCTCGCCAATGGCCTTGCCCACCAAAGCCTCAGCCGCATTGGCGAACCCGTCCAGCCCCAATGCGATCAGCACCTGGAATTTGAGCAGGATGGCATTGGCCGCCAGGATCAACTCCCCCTGTTTGGCGCCTTCACTGGTGAAAAAAGCGAACGCAAAAATCAGGCACAGGGTTCTAAGAAACAGATTTTGATTTAACATCAACATCTTTGCGAGCCCCCTTAAATCAAATATGACGGGCAGGCGCCAGCTACCGGGATGTCGCCTTAATTCTGTGCGGATAAAACAGAGCGCCAGAGAGCAACCGGCGTACTGCGCCAGCACCGAGGCCAGGGCAACCCCGCGCACATCCAGGTGCAATCCAAAGACAAAAATAAAATCGAGCGCAATATTGACCGTGCTGATCAGCAGCGCCACATACAGGGTGGCCTTGGCGTTTTGCATCCCCAACAGCCAACCAATCAACGCCATATTGATGAGTACCGCAGGCGCACCCCAGATGGCCCAGTAGAAGTAGACCGCCGCATTATCCTTGACCGCCGGCGTGCCGCCGATTAACCCAAGTGACAAGGTGAGCAGCGGTGTTTGCAGAAGTAGGATCAGGGCCGCGATGCTCAACCCTAAAAAACAACTGTGCAGTAATGATGAGCGCAGTTTTTCGTGATCTGCCACACCGCCGAGCTGGGCGATGATCCCCACCGTACCCATGCGTAAAAACCCCATTCCCCAGTAGAGAAAATCGAATATCACGGCAGCGATGGCGACAGCGCCAATGTAAGCCGGTTTATCCAGATGACCGACCACCGCCATATCGACCAAACCCTGGAGCGCAATGATCAGGTTCGACAAGATCAGCGGGCCGGCCAAGCGCCATATCGCCAGATGATCAGTCATGGCTTGACAACAACCGCACAAGGATCTCTCATGCAAGCATCAAGGCACAGAAATAAAAATCCGCTCAGCAGTAGGGCTTATTCCAGGTATCGGCGAAGAAATGCTCGCCAATGGGATGACGTTGTCTTTCGGCAAACTCCCTTTCATGCAATTTAGCCGGGATGGCCGCTTTTGCCATTTGATAGCCGATAGCAATCATGGCCATGGGCGTGTGCCCCTCTGGAATGGAGAAAACCTGTCTGGCCCTGTCCATATCAAACCCGCCCATTTGGTGGGCCATGAGCCCGAGGGAGGTGGCCTGCAGGCATAAACTCATGCTGGCGGCGCCCGTATCGTATTTTGCCCAGCGATTGGGGGTTGCATTGTGTTCAAAACAATCCGCCGCCACAGACACTATCAACACCGGGGCCTGCCTGGCCCATGCCTGATTACCCTCGGCAAGGCAATGAAACGCATCCTCCCAAACATCTCGGCTCTCTGCACGATCACAGATGATATACCGCCAGGGTTGAGCGCCAAAACAGGACGGCGCCCAGCGTGCCGCCTCAATACAGCTCAATAGCTTGTCAGGTTCAACCGCTCTTTCGGGCTCATAGGCCCGGCCGCTCCACCGCCGTGCAATCATGTCATCAATGGGGGCGGTAGTGATCGCCTTCTTTTCAAACATAGAATTTTTCCAGTATGATGTTTGCCCGTTCAACCCCTGATTATATTCACAACCCGGTTCAGTATCCATATTCGCATAACAGGCAACCTTGCATTCTATGAATGGGCAAACCATCTATCACGCCATAGCAAACAACATCTCCCGGGTCATCAAAGGCCAGGAAAAAGCCATTCGCCTGTTACTGGCGGCATTTATCAGTGGCGGTCATGTGTTGTTGGAAGACGTACCCGGCACCGGGAAAACCACCCTGGCAAAGGCCCTCGCGAGATCCATCGACGCCGAGTATCATCGCGTGCAATTCACCCCTGATCTGTTGCCATCGGACATTCTCGGCGTCTCTATCTTTGATCAGCGTGATCAGGACTTTCATTTTCATGCCGGACCGGTGTTTACCAACATCCTGCTCGCCGATGAGATTAACCGTGCATCACCGAGGACACAATCGGCCCTGCTGGAGGCGATGGCTGAATCTCAGGTGAGCACAGATGGTGTGGACAGAATGCTTGAAGATATCTTCTTTGTCATCGCCACCCAAAACCCCATTGAATTTCATGGCACCTACCCCTTGCCTGAGGCGCAGATGGACAGGTTCGCCATGCGTTTTCACCTCGGTTACGTTGAAGAGGGCACCGAGGTTCAGATCCTCTCCGAGCAGAATAAATCCCATCCATTGGACGCCATTGAACCCTGCGTCACAAAAGCACAAGCCATCGAGCTGAAAAGGCGGATCTCTGATATCAGGATCAGCGATGAGATCAAACACTACATCGTCAAGCTCACCCGGGCCACACGCAAAGCAGATGGTGTGGCCAATGGCGCCAGTCCCCGCGCCTCGCTTACCATGATGCGGATCTCCCAGGCGCTGGCATTATGTGATGGTATTGAGTACGTCACGCCGGATCACATCCTGGAGATCGCCAATCCGGTGATCGCCCACCGTCTGATGCTGGACTCACAGGCCAGATTCTCAGGCATGACCGCCGAGAGCATTCTCTCCGACATCATACAATCAGTGCCGGTGCCCACGTAGTCCGCGGCATGTTTCGACAAGTATTGTTTTTCAATTTCCGCATCGTCCATACGCTCACGGACTGGGTGCGCTATCGCTTCACACCGGGGGGGCTGCTGATCCTGAGTTGTCTTGTGGTAGCCGGCGTATTTGGCGTCGACATTAAAAGAACCCTGGCGTTTCAGTTGTTCTCGATCACAGTTGCGCTTATTGTGTTTTCAATCCTGGTGAGTTTTTATTTCAGGGATCAATTTCAAATACGCAGGATCTTGCCTGATTTCGGCAGCGTTGGCTCTGCCCTTCACTACTCGGTTCTCATCAACAACAACAGTGATCATGTCAATCGAGAGCTCATTTTATTCGATGAAATGGAAAATCGTTTCCCCACATTCGAGGAATACCGGCATGCCTATGACCCGGCAGATCGCTTGAGAAACTGGTTTGACAGAAAAATGGGCTACCCGCGGCTGATGGCGCTGATGAAGGCGAAACGCGGCGCTTCAATAGAGCCCATCCTCATTGAAAATATCGCAAAACAGGACAAGGTGGAGTGTGCCGTAAAACTGTTGCCGCTACGCAGAGGATATATCCGCTTTTCAAGGTTTATTGTCGGCAAACCGGACCCCTTGGGCGTTTTCAGGGCCACGCAAGTGATAGCGGCAAAAGACGCATTGCTTATCCTGCCCAAAACCTATGATGTCCCGCCCCTTCGATTACAGGGCAAAAGAGACTATCAGCACAGCGGCATAAACCAGGCCGGCTCTGTGGGCAGCTCCCAGGAATTCCTCTCGTTACGTGAATATCGCCCGGGGGATCCATTTAGGGCCATCCACTGGCGTAGTTTCGCCAAACTGGGCAAACCCGTCGTGAAAGAATTTCAGGATGAGTTTTTTGCCCGTCAGGGCCTGTTGCTGGATACATTTCTGCAAGAGAGGCCCAAGGCGGTCTTTGAAGAGGCCGTATCCATTGCCGCCTCCTACGCCACCGATGCGGTTGATGAAGGCGCCCTCCTCGATCTGCTGTTCGTCGGTACCGAGCCCCATCGCATAATGACGCAGACGGGGATCAAAAAACCGGAGCATATTCTGGAGATACTGGCCTGTGTTGAACCGTGCCATGGGCAGTCTTTTTCCACTTTACACAACCTTGTGCAACAGGCCTGTGCCGAGATCAGCGGCCTGATCTGCATTTTTCTGGCATGGGATGAACAAAGACAGGCCCTGGTGCAATCGGTCCTGTCACTGGATGTGTCAGTACAGGTGTTTGTGATCGCCAGTGAGGCCGATAGCACGCAACTTGAACCTGCCCCCTCGGGCATGGCCCCTGAGAGGTTCACTGTGCTGCATGTTGAACATATCCAGGCGCAATTAAACCAACTCATACCATGAGCGCTATTTACTTAACACTGCGCCCGGCTCCGCCCTTGATCATGGGCGCCGGACTACTCCTGTGGGGCTGGCAAAATGATTTTCTGTTCTACTCGCTGTGTATGGCGTTGGTGCTGGAATGCCAACACCTAACGAGATGGCGATGGGCTATTTCCGATAAAGAGTTTAATCAAATCGCCGATTTAAGCAGTGTGCTCTTTGTGTTTGTGTCGGTTTATCTGTTTAATGAACATGGCGCCAGGGGTATTTTTAACATCCTCTCGGTGGCGCCGTTTATCCTCTTCCTGTTGATCACAGCCCAGGCCTACAGCGTGGCCGGAAAAATAAAATTGAGCGCCTTGTTCATGAGTCTTCGAAGGGCTGATGCCGACAAACCGCTCACAACCATCACCGAGATGGATTTCTCATACCCCTTCTTCATTACCTCGCTGGTATCGGCCAGCGCCGGCAACCAGGACGGCGGATTATTTTTCCTCCTCTCCTGCCTGTTGTTCGCCTTCATCCTCTGGTCATTTCGCCCCAGGCGCTACCGCTTTACGATCTGGGTTTCGGCCCTGTTTGTCGCGCTTTTTATGGGCTATATGGGACAGCTCGGCATACTGGAGGCACAACGGGCCCTCTCTCGAAGCATGATGCAATTATTCGAGCAATTTGTCTGGCGTTATCGTGATCCCAACCGCACCACCACCGCCATCGGCTCGGTTGGCAGATTGAAATTATCAGACAGGATCATCGTTAGAGTTGACTCAGAGAAGCGGCTGCGATTACCGCTTTATCTGCGTGAGGCAACCTATAATAACTACGGGTTTGGCGTCTGGAACAGTGATCCGTCTTCCTTTGAGACGCTCAAGCAGGAAAGCGGGCGAAATATCTGGGATATTGGGCCCCACGGGGCGGATCAGAGTGTGGCCATATCCAGCTATCTTGTGCGCGATACCGGGGTGATCCCCATACCCCATGGCACAACCAGAATTAAAGATGTGGCGGCGATAGAGTTAAAGCAAACGGAATTAAGCACCCTTAGCATGGAGATCCACGATGGCTGGATACAATATGGCGTGGACTATAAAACCGCGGCAATTTTTGATCCCAAACCGCTGAAGTCGGATGCGTATCTACCCAAGTCCGAGCGTGACACATTTCAGGCATTATCAGAGCAGTTGGCGCTGGCGGGCAAAACAGATGAAGAGAAAATTGCAGCCATTAAACACTTCTTCGCCAACGGTTTTTACTACTCGCTGACCCAGGAATACAGATACCCGAAAGGCCGGTACTTGTCCGCATTCGTGTTTGAAAACAAAACAGGACACTGCGAGTTCTTCGCCACCGCCACCGCATTATTACTACGCGCCGCCGGCATTCCCAGCCGTTATGCCGTCGGCTATGTGGTGGGGGAATACAGCCCTATGGAGGGGCAATATATCGCCAGGGCCAGGCATTCCCATGCCTGGGTTTTGGCGTACGTCAACGATAGCTGGCAATTAGTGGACACCACACCATCGATTTGGTACGGACTGGAAAAAGAGCAGGCGTCTGTCCTTGAGCCGCTGTGGGACGTCTGGTCATGGCTCACATACCGCTTCTCGCTCTGGCGCTCAAGGGACGCGCTGGCGGAAGATGATGATACGATTTTACTCTTGCTGTTGCTGCCCCTGATCGCCACCCTCGCCTGGCGACTTTATTTCAAACAACGGATCCCGGTAGACGGGAGCGATAAAAAAATCCTGGCGATCAAAAAATCAGGACTGGACTCACATTTTTATGCCATCGTGGCGATGCTGGAGGGCGCCGGGTTTTACCGCCATCCGGGGGAGACGTTATTTCAGTTTATAGCGCGTTATGCTGATCAATACGAAGAGCCGGCAATACTCGACATCTTGCACATGCACTACCGGTATCGATTCGACCCTGAGGCAGACGGCAGCTCACTTAAAGAGACCATCAGAGAACTCACTGATCAGGTCTTGCTTGAAGATCAGCCGTTAAAAATAGCACATCAAGATTGAAACGATGGCGGGCTCTACCTGTGCACCGACCGCATTGCCGCCCGCCCCCATCCATTTCTTTAACACGCTGGTTTGCGATGGTGAGTAGCCATAGCGATCATGCCCTCTCGTTAAATACGTAACTCCCATTGAAACCCCGCCTAATTCCTGCGAAGTTTATCGGAGATGGCGATCGGGGTTGGATAATGCAACACAATCACATAGGAGGAAATGACGAATGTTATCAGTGTCGCCAGCTGAATAAGGTAGGAGGTATTTTGCTGGATAAAACCGGACTCAACCGCTAATACGGCGATCAAAAATGAGAACTCGCTGATCTGCCCTAGCCTGAAACCCACTTCTCTGGATACGGCTCTCTTCTCACGGGCCTTGACGAACAGGGCCTCAAACACAACGGGTTTGACGACAACAGCGCAGGTCGCCAGCAAAATAGCCGGGGCCAGAATATCCAAAACAATGCCCATGTTAAAAGAGGCGCCCAGTGAAAAGAAGAAGATGATCAAAAAGAAGTCGCGTAGCGGTTTTAGTTTCTCCGTGATAAAAAATGCGATCGGGCTTGAGGCCAATGTCACCCCGGCTATAAAAGCGCCAATCTCATGTGAGAGGCCGAACAACACGGCTATCTCTGCAATGGCCAGACACCAGGCTATGGCAAGGAGGAAGATATATTCATGGATCTGATCAAAGCGCATGATCAATTTAACCAGGATATATCTCTCCAGTAGCCAGGAGATAACAATCAGCACCGGCAATGCGAGCAACAACACACCGATATCGGAGATCAGGCGCTCACCCCTACCATAACCCTGTAGTAGCAGTAACACGATAATGGCGATGAGATCCTGAATTAACAACACACTGACTATCATCTGCCCGGTGTGTTTATGGTGTAGCACGGTGGTCGGCAGCAGCTTTACCCCGATAATCGTGCTTGAGAACATCATCACTGCGCCCACCAGGATTGACTCCATCAGCGAATAGGAAAAACCCCAGGCAACGCAAAACCCCAGTAGAAAAAAAACAAGGGAGCTGAAGACGGTGGCCCAAAGCGCCTCCCCCAGCATCTTCCATAGCTGCTGAGGCAGTAGCTCAAGACCCAGCAGATAAAGCAGGAAAATGATCCCGATATTGGAAATATCGGCGATCAGATCCGCATCGTTCACAAGCCCCGTCCCCCAGGGCCCCAACATGATCCCCAGCACAATATAGGCGACGATCATCGCTTGACGGGCGTAGAGCGCTAATGTCGCCAATACGGCGGCGCCGGTAAACACCAGAAACAGGGAGAACTCAATACCCGAGTGTGTCATGAATAAATCGTGGTTATGGGGAATTGCGATCATTATGGTGCAGTTCCGCCGCCTAGTCATGTATCCTGAGCAGGTGATGTTGAAGTCCCTGTGGTGAAGGGCGGCGCCACCCAGGCTCATACCACCAGGCCATTGATTTTATAAGGAATCGAAAATCCCATGGCCGGTGTTCGGCCTTAAAGATGAGCCTGGGCGCCTGTCATTTTAAGACAGGGAAAAATGCCCGAGGTGATTGTAGGCAAGGGTTTCAGCGATATGGTATTAGAGATAAAAAACACCCATTTTGCGAGACCGTGTTGTTAATGCCAAAGATGTATTCGCACGAGGCCGCATCCCCATCAACGCCATTGGAGGGTATGACTGGCCAGGTTCAAAGGGCGGTCAAAACACATGCCCCATCTGCACTTGAGGGAAACCGGCCGGTGCTTCAACCATCGTCATTCCAACACCGCTAGAATCCTGCTAAAGTTCCTGCTGGAAGGCCCGCTCTGCCAGAAGGGCCTTAAATAAAAAGTTGCGCCCTGCCCCCTGATCTCCGGGTTAATGTCGCCTTCAGGCAAACACTGGAGGGCTCATAGGGCACATCAACGGGAGACGCCGATATGATCGATAAAAATACCATCAAGCTCAGCCTTATGGCTTGCGCTCTTTTCTGGGTCACTGCAGATCCCGCAAGCGCGCAAAACATAGATGTCGGCCGCCGACCCATCGAAGAGATCATTGTTCTCAAAGATATCATTGTTACTGCAACAAAACGAGAAGAGAGCACGCAGGACATTCCTGTTGCCGTGCAAGCCCTCGGCGCTACAACACTAGAGCAAACCGATGTGGATATCTTCACGGATTACCTGCTTCAGCTTCCTGGCGTCTCCGCCGGCGGTAGCGGGCCAGGTCAAGGCACCATTTATATCCGTGGCCTTGCGTCCACCACGCCAAATCTCACGACGGCGGGTGTTGCAGGTTTGGCGCCGAACGTTGCACTTTATCTTGACGAACAACCGGTTACGCAGGTGGGCAGGAATCTTGACGTCTACGCCGCAGACCTTGACCGGATAGAAGTGCTATCAGGCCCTCAGGGAACACTGTTTGGGGCCAGCGCTCAGGCAGGCACCATCAGATTGATCACCAACCGGGCCAACATGAATAAATTCGAAGCGCGAGTTGCAGGTGGCATGTCTTTCACTAAAGACGGCGAGGCGAGCGAGGAGATTGAAGCCATGATCAACTATCCGCTGATCGAGGGCAAGTGGGGTCTGCGCGCTGTGTTCTATGTCGATGATCAGGGTGGTTATATTGACAATGTGCCGGGCACGATCACAGCGGCTGACAGTGCGCGCTTTGCCTCTTCCGCACCTCGCCCGAACGGCGTGCCTACCTCGGATGGTTTTCAGGCCGGTGCGGACATCTCGGGCGTTAATTTCCTGCAGGGCAACAACCAACAACTCGTTGAAGAGGATTTTAACGATGCATCCTACACGGGTTTTCGCATCAGCTCCACATATGACGTCAATGATGACTGGAGCGTTAGCGCAAGCCACATCCGCCAGCGCATCGACAGTGAGGGCGTTTTCTTCTTTGATCCGGAACTTGATGACCCGGATGACCTGTCGGTTCAGCGCTATTCGCGCGATGAAATCGAGGATAGGTTTGACAACACGGCATGGACGCTTGAGGGCCGTTTGGGCGCCCTTGAGATGCTGTATACAGGCGCGTTCCTGAACCGGGATACAGAGCAAACGGTTGACTATACGGATTACCTCTTTGTTGGTCAGTACCTGCCTTACTATATCTGTGATGCATCGGTCACCTATCCGGAGAACGCGGCGCCATCGGGCGCCTGTCAGGCGCCAAACCTGTATGTGGACAGTGAAACCGAAACCGAAGTATCCACGCACGAGCTCAGGTTCACTACATCGGCGCAAAACCGCCTGCGCGGCACGTTTGGCGGCTTCTACAGTGAGCAGAAACTGGTTGAACGCAACAACTTCACCTACCCGGGCTCCACCAGCGTTGTCGGCTTCTCGCCGGACGCCATCGGTTGGCCGCAAAACGGCCCGCTGCCCGGATCAAGCGTAAGCGACCCCTCCGTGCGACCTGCCGGCGTGATCTTCTTCAATGACATCACCCGCACCGACAGGCAGCTAGGTCTTTTTGGCGAGGTGACCTATGGCCTGATCCCGGACACACTCGCACTCACTGGCGGTATTCGCTGGCACGATGTGGATGTGCGCCTCAAGGGCAGCGCCAACGCCTCGTTTGGCAACCTTCGTGCACAGAGGGATGTGAACAGGTTCGGCACCAACCTGGACGTCCAGTTCGATGGCACGCAGGTGATCAACGGTGTGCCGGTGCCCCGTGGCGCTAAAGCGGATGGCGTCGTGTTCAGGGGCAATATCTCCTTAACGCCAAACGAGAACACGTTGCTTTACTTCACTTACTCTGAAGGTTTCCGTCCCGGCCTGCCAAACCGTCCGGCGGGTGCTGGCGGTGGCGCCGTGCCGGCCGTGGTGCGAACCGACGAAGTAACCAACTATGAAATCGGCTGGAAGCTCGATCTGCTTGAAAACACACTGCGCTTTAACGGTAGCGCCTTCCTGGTCGCGATCAGGGATCTGCAAACCACGATCTTTGACCCCAGGATCACGAACCTGTTCTTCTCCGATAATGCGGCGGACGCCGAAATCAGGGGCATTGAAGGCGACATTATCTATGCCCCAAAAGCCGTACCGGGCCTACAGATTATGGGGGCCTTCTCCATTTTGGACACAGAGGTAACCGATCTGGTGGGCGCAAGTGTTGCGATCGCACAGCCCGGAGAAGACCTCTCATACGCACCGTCCTTCCAGGGCAACCTGCGGGTACGCTATGCGTGGCTCCTGTACGAGGACTTCGAGGCCCATATCCAGTCAACGATTGCCTATTCGGACTCGTCTTTCAGCGACCTGGCGCTAATTAACCGTGTCGAACAACATAGCTATCTGCTGGCAGGTTTGTCGGCTGGGGTCCGCAGGGAAAGCTGGTCCGTTGAAGTGTTCGGCGAAAACCTGACCGATGAGCGGGCGCAACTGAACAACAACCTCGTATTCGACCGTGAGCGCATTACAATAAACAGACCCCGAACATTCGGGTTGCGCTTCTCGGTGGACTATTAACCGACTCAAAGCGGTGTCTCCGGAAGACACGAAATGGGACTGCATCTGAAGTTTCCTTCTCAGCCTCAGCGGATTACAGAATGTGGATAACAATCAGGACGCAAGTATCTTGCGAGCAGCGCAAAAAAACCTTCACCGAGGCGATGTATCTGAGGCTCTCCTGAGCATCAGACCACTCCTCTCTGCCAACCCACGCCACGCAGAAGCGCTTTATGTAGCAGCGGTTTGCCATCGCTACGAAAACCAGTTTGAAAAAGCAGGGAAAGTATTGTCTTTGCTGCTGGCAACAGAGCCAATGTTTGGCCGTGCGCACCAGGAGCATGGCCATTTACTTCTAGCCCAGGGTAGAAAAAGAGAGGCTTTAGCGGCATTTCAGCTCGCCTGCGACGCCAATCCATCCCTTGAGGTAAGCTGGAGGGCAGTTTCAACGCTGCTCGCCGAGCGTGGTCAAATGACCTTGGCCAGTCAAGCTCTCGCACAAGCGGACCGACTGGCCGCGTTGCCCAAAGAGCTGTTTGCTGCCAGCAACTTTTTTCAGGAGCATCAGTTTTTGAAGGCGGAAGCCCTGTGTCGGAAGTTTTTGCAGGCAAACCCGCATCATATTGAAGCCATGCGCCTGCTGGCCAATATAGGCGCGCACATTGGTGCACTTGAAGAGGCCGAGTTCCTGCTGGAAAGTGCCGCAGAATTTGCACCCGACAATGTTCAGGTGCGGCTTGACCATATAGCTATCCTGCGCAAGCGGCATAACTATGCGCGGTCTCTTGCGCAGGCCGCAGAACTCTTGGCTACCGACCCTGAAAATCCGGTTTTTCAGTCGCATTTTGCTGTCGAATGCCTACAAGCCAATGACCTAAAAACCGCGCTTAAGATGTTTGATACCGTTTTGAAGGCAATGCCATCTGATCCGTCAACCCTTACCTCTCGGGGGCATGTGCTGAAAACCGTCGGCAAACAGGATGAAGCGATCGCGTCCTACCGCGCCGCAATCAGTGCAAAATCCGACCATGGAGATGCCTTTCATGCGCTTGCAAATCTAAAAACATACTCTTTCCTGGACAGCGAGCATGAGGCGATGCTTGGCTTGGTGGATGCACCGTTCATAAGTCAAACGACGCGTATTCAGCTCTGCTTCTCTCTGGGCAAGTCTTTTGATGATCGCGGTGACTACAGGCAAGCATTTAAGTTTTACGCGCGTGGCAATGATGGCAAGCGTCAGCAAAGCCGGTATTGTGCCGACCAGATGGATGACGAATTCGCCGCCCAGAAAACGGTTTGCACAAAAGAGATGTTTGAGCGCTTTGCTGGGGGAGGGCACTTGGCCGCGGACCCCATTTTTATCGTTGGCTTGCCCCGGGCGGGCTCGACCCTGCTTGAGCAGATTCTGGCGTCTCACAGCCAGGTCGATGGCACGTTTGAACTGCCACATATCATTTCTCTGGCACACAAACTACGAGGCCGGCTGAAGATTGGTGCGCCTTCCGGATACCCGCACGGGCTAGCAAACCTCATGCCCGAGCAGCGGGAGCATTTTGGCGAGGCCTACATCAACGATACCCGCAGATACCGGACTGGCGCACCATTCTTTATTGACAAAATGCCGAACAATTTCCGTCACATCGGGCTTATTCAGTTGATCCTGCCGAATGCCAAAATCATCGATGCACGCCGTCGGCCGATGGACTGCTGCTTTAGTGCTTTCAAACAGCTGTTTGCTGAGGGGCAGGAGTTCACCTATGGCCTTGAGGAGATTGGTCGCTACTACACGGGCTATGTCGGCCTGATGATGCATTGGGACAGGGTGCTACCCGGCAAAATACTTCGTGTGCATTATGAAGACGTCATCGCAGATGTTGAAACCCAGGTCAAGCGCATACTGGATTATTGTGAATTGCCCTTTGAGCAAAACTGTATCGATTTCCATAAAACCGTACGCGCCATACGCACACCAAGCTCTGAGCAGGTGCGTGAAAAAATCAACACTCGCGGCCTCGCCAAGTGGCAGCCCTATGAAGACTGGCTCGCACCCCTGACCGATGCGTTAAGCTCAATAACGGCGGACTAATACCCTCAACCCAGCCTTGCGCCGTTTTCAACTTTTTGATCAGGCACGGCCAACACGACAGCGCCGTCTTGCCGATAAAAACCGGTGATCAGGCATTCCGACATCATCGGGCCGATCTGTTTTTTCGGGAAATTGACCACCCCCACAACCTGCCTGCCAATCAGCTCTTCAGGCGTGTAGAGCTCCGTTATCTGCGCGCTGGACTTCCTCACCCCGATTTCTGGGCCAAAATCCACCTGCAGAACATAAGCGGGTTTACGGGCTCTCTTCAATACCTCGGCCGACAGGACCGTGCCCACACAGATCTGTACACGCTCAAAATCAGCCCATTCGATGGTCTCACTCATCTCTCACCTGTTAATACCCTCGCCCTTATCAGGAAGTGGCTATGTTCGTCATACTTGATCAAGCGTATCATCGATCAGTCGATCAGTCGCTTCTCGGAAAAACCATACACATCATAGCGCTTGAGCGGTGTTAAGACCTTGTAAAAGATGTTTTCCCTGAAGCGGTCTTCGATGTCCCCTTCTTTTTTTATCTGGGCTTTTTTGCCTTTCGCCCCTTATGCTCTACCGGGTTCAGATCGGGTGCGTATGAAGGCGGATATTAAAGGCCATAACCTGCTTTTCGGATGGCGCCCTGACGTCCTGATCCTTTTTTATAATGCATCCAGAAACTTCTCGGCGTCCAGGGCGGCCATACATCCGAATCCGGCGGAGGTCACCGCCTGGCGATAGACCTGATCGGCTACATCACCCGCGGCAAACACGCCGGGCACACTGGTGGCGGTGACATCGCCGTTGAGCCCACTGTTAATAACAATATATCCATCTCTCATGTCTAATTGCCCGGCAAAGATCGCCGTATTGGGCACATGCCCGATAGCAATGAACACGCCTTTTAAGTCCACTTGTGTTGTTTCGTTCGATGTCACATGCCGTATTTTCATGCCCGTCACACCGGTATCATCCCCTAACACCTCCTCGAGCACATGATCCCGGTGGATGGTGAGGTTAGCATTTTTCTCTTTGGCAAATAACTTATCCTGCAGTATTTTCTCTGCGCGAAATGTATCTCGTCGATGAACGAGGATCACCTCTTTCGCAATCCCGGCAAGATACAATGCCTCTTCCACAGCCGTATTGCCACCGCCGATGACGGCCACCTTCTCACCTTTATAGAAAAAACCATCACAGGTAGCACAGGCGCTGACGCCCTTGCCCATGAACGCCTGCTCTGACGGCAAACCCAGATATTGGGCGGATGCGCCGGTGGCGATGATCAGTGCATCACAGCGATAACTACCGGCATCACCGCCTAGATAGAATGGCCTTTGGCTTAAATCAACCTGGTTGATATGATCAAAAATAATTTCGGTGTTGAAGCGCTCGGCATGTTCTCGCATGCGCTCCATCAGCGCAGGGCCCTGCAGCCCGGCAACATCACCAGGCCAGTTATCGACATCGGTCGTGGTGGTCAACTGCCCGCCCATTTCAAGCCCGGTAATGAGCACGGGACTTAAATTGGCCCGGGCGGCATATACGGCGGCAGAATAGCCGGCCGGGCCTGAGCCCAAAATAAGCACTTTTGCATGTTTCACTTCTGACATAGGCGATGATCAATATGGAGACGATTTAAGATCGGCCCCTGAGGCACGGAGAAAGAAGAATATAGGGCTTGATGATCGCTTTTTAAAGTCGCTTTATTGATGCGCCCTAACCTTGCCCAAAGTTTCCCTTAGCGACACATCCCTATAAAACTTATCACCTTAGGCCTTATGATGTTATGCGGGATATGCAAGATAGAACCTCGGCCAATTTCCATCTTCTGTATTTCCATACCGTTTGCTCCCCCTGTTTATGGGCTACTCCGGTGGCGCTATTTGATAATCAATACAGTCTTTTAGCCACGCCACATAAGAGAGCAGGTTGATATCCCGGTTTTTGTCACAAACAAACTGTATGCCGATGGGCAAACCGCCAAGCCCTGTTGTTAGCGGCATGCTCACACAGGGCGTCTGCAAAAACGTCCAGATGCGATTGAACATGGGATCGCCTGTATTTGACAGCCCAGCCGGCGCCTCACCCGCTGCAGCAGGGGTTATGATCAGATCCGCTTGCTTAAATACCGTATCCAGAAATTGCCCGCCCCTTTCGAAGGCATCCCGAAACTCTTCACGAAATGCCGGCCCAACCATACGGCCTGCCGCTACCAGGTCTTTGGTTTGTTGTTTTACCTTATCCGGGTTTTCATCCACGATGCACCCCAGTGATTCATTCGCACCCTGCGCCAGGTAATCTGCATGTGTTTCCATTAACCCTTGCAGGGGACCTTCATCCGGCTCGATGACCTCTATTCCCTTTGACGCCAGGGAAGCGACAAAATCAGAAACAACCAACCGCATGTATTCCTCGGCATTGCCCCATGCCGGGGTTTTCACAAAGGCGACAACACCGGGCTGGGCAGCTTCGAGGCTGCCCCTGTCCTTGCCCGAGAGAACATCATGCAATACAGTCAGATCCTCAATGGAGCGACTAAACAGGCCTAATGTATCCAGCCTGGGCGCTAACGGATGGACGCCGCTCAGGGGATAGGCATCGTAAGTAGGCTTAAATCCCACTATGCCGTTATAACTGGCTGGGCGAATGATTGAACCGGCGGTTTGCGTGCCTAACGCCACTGGCACATGAAAATCAGCGACAGCCGCCGCCGAGCCGCTGGAGGAGCCACCCGGGGTGTGCCTGGTATTGTGTGGATTCGTTGTCTTGCCGGGGGCATAAAAGGCAAACTCCGTGGCGATGGTCTTGCCCATCATGATCGCACCACTGTCTTTTAACCGCTGCACACATGCCGCATCTCTATCAGGAAAATACCCCTGATAGACCTCAGAGCCATAGCCGGTGGGCATATCGGCCGTATCGATCACATCTTTGAGCCCTACGGGAACGCCATGCAAAGGCGAGGAGGCGGGTCTTTCATCACAGGCCCTCGCCTGGGCTAACGCCTGCTCAGGGTGCAGATATGCCCAGGCTTTGACCGCCTCTTCTTTTGAATGGATCCGCGCCAGACAATCGCCCACCAAGTCAACGGATGTGAATTGACCATTGGCGATCCCGCTTGCAGCCTGTGTTGCGCTCAGTTGATATAAGTTTAAGGGCATAGTCAACAAACAATCTGCATAAAACTGGACCCCTCGGCATGGCAACCCGGTTATGCCATCAATAGCAGGTAAGACCACAGCCACATGAGGGGAGAGGATGCCAGCATAACAAACGACTAAACACACCAGCAAACAGCTTGCCCCGGTTACGTGCACCAAAGCCATCATAAACCTGAGGGCATGACTGCAAAACCCGGACGCATCGTGGAACCGGCCAATCCACTCAGTAGAGATCAAAACAAACAGAGCATCTTCACCTGCTGTTGTTGTACTGATCACTATGGATAACAGCGGACAGCAACCCTGCCTCGCCGTACAGGCTCCCGGCGGGCTTGTCTGCCGAGACAAGCCCGGCCGGATTGCCGCGCCTGCGTGATGAGCTTGGGGTGACCACGTCCTGCGGCACCTGCACAGACTATGTCGAGCGTTGTCGGCGGGAGGCACTGGAGCCGGCGCTGTCGTTTTCCAGGCTGGCGTCAGCCTGATTTTTATCTTCCGCCACGGGTTTATTTCGGGCTTATTTTATAGCCGCTACTGATAGACAAGCCATCGACACAGGAGAGTAAAAAGAGATTTTTCAGCAACTTCATCCACCGGTTTGATGGAAACCCGCCTGTTTTATTGCATCCGTCTCAAGTATGTTGTCTGCCTTCAGCCGGCCCCACGCAAGCCGGGTTCGCCCTCTCCCGACATCCATCACTCCCAAGCGCAGTCCCCCCCCCATCATCACCTCCGGCTGTTTAATGCTCTCAGCAGTGCATCCTTCACTCCAAGCGCGGTTTTCCCCTGCTTAAACTGACCGCAACAGGATATTCCATGATCTCGCCTCTGATCCTTGAATGAGAATGATGATTATTTGTTGAAATAATGATTGCAAAACTAAATGATAATAATTATTATTTAATATCAAAGATGTTTCCTGTTCGCAGGAGACTTCACTCAATGGGTAACTACATTAACGAGGAGTTGCTGATGCGTTTGAAACAACATGCTCTGATCTGGTCAATGATCTTCTCATCACTGCTGATCACACACCCCGCTGCCGCACAAAACCCCGACAACAACACTACGGACGAGATTGTTGTTAAGGGAAAATACCTGTCAATAGAGAAGGTGCATTCGGTGAAGACGCCGACGCCGATCATTGACGTGCCGCAAAGCCTGAGCATCTTCACGGCCGAGATGATGAGACAACAGGGCCTTGACAGTCTCGGCGACATCATCAGCTACGCACCCGGCGTCAACTCCTCCCAGGGTGAGGGTCATCGGGATGCGGTCGTGTTTCGCGGCGTCCGCTCCACGGCCGACTTTTTCATTGATGGCGTTCGTGATGACGTCCAGTATTATCGACCGCTGTACAACATTGAGCAGGTCGAGATCCTGCGCGGCCCGAACGCACTGCTCTTTGGGCGCGGCGGCACTGGCGGGGCGCTGAATCGGGTGCTGAAAAAAGGCGTACTCAATGAGCGTTTCAGCGCTTACTCAGCCGGTGTCGATACCTTTGGTGAGCATTATGCCCAGGCGGACGGCAACCTTGCCCTTGGCGAGCGTGCGGCTGCTCGGCTGAACGCCTACTACGCCGGGCTGAACAATCATCGTGATTTCTATGCTGGCGAGCGCTTTGGCGTCAACCCAAGCATCCGCTTCGAGCCGGGGCCGGCCACAGGGCTGGATATATCCTATGAATATATCCATCACGAGCGCTTTATTGATCGCGGCATTCCAACCGGCACGGACGGCAGACCTGTTAGCGCCCTCAAAGATATTGTGTTCGCCGATCCGATCCTCAATCAGGCGGACATTGAAGCCCATGTATTTCGTGTGGCGCTGGAGCATGAATTTTTGGATAATCTGAAAGGCCATTTCACTGTGCTCCACGGCGACTACGACAAGGCGTATCAGAACTTCTACGCATCGGGCTATGATCAGGCGAGCGCGCCGGATGTGGTGACGACAGATGGCTATGTGGACGCCACCGCTCGAGAAAACACGATCTTCTCAGCGAACCTGATCGGGGACTTTACCAGCGGCGGCATTGAGCATACCGTACTCTTTGGCGGTGAGTACATCGCCACCTCATCGGATCAGGATCGCTTCAATGCCTTCTGGAATACCACGCTGGATGACAACGAGATTTTCACCATCGCCCGGCCGCTCAATGTCAGCGGCGGCCGTGGCGTCAATGCAACCGGCGCCATGGCGATGAACAGTTTCACGACAGATCAAAATGACGATACCCGCGTCTGGCTCGATGTTTATTCCGTCTATATTCAGGATCAGCTTGAAGTCACCGATTGGCTGGATGTTGTTTTAGGCGCCCGCTTTGACCGCTTTGACATCAGTGTTTTTAATGTTATAGATAATGAAACCCGTACCCGAGCGGACGAGGCGATCTCACCCCGTGCCGGGGTCATTCTCAAACCACGGGAGAGCATCTCCCTCTACGCCAGCTACAGCGAGAGCTTCCTGCCGCGCAGTGGCGAGCAGTTTGCGAACATCAATGGCACGGCGAACCAACTGGAGCCGGATGAGTTTGCAAGCTGGGAGGTGGGCGTAAAATGGGACGTGGCGCCAACCTTGAGTCTCACGGCGGCCTATTTTCAGAACGAGCAGACCCGTGCGGATCGAGACAACATAACCGGCGAGCAGTTTGAAGTGAGAGGGCTTGAAATTGACGGGCTTGAGCTTCAGCTTCAGGGACAGCTCTTCGAGCGCCTGTCCTTCTATGGCGGCTACAGTTATCTTAAAGGAGAAACCGGCGCAGGCGCTAAGCCTCGGGAGTTGCCGGAAAATGCGCTGTATTTCTGGGGCAATTATGCTCTTACGGATCGCATGGGCCTGGGTCTTGGCATGACCCACCAGGGTAGCTCCCTGATCCAGGATGGCGGCGCTGAGGTGTTGCCGGCCTATACCCGCATTGACGCCTCGGCCTACTACGACTTCTCTGATAAGATCCGCCTTCAGTTCAACATCGAAAACCTGACCGATACGCGCTACTTCCCGCACGCACACAGCACGCATCAGGCGAGCGTGGGGGCGCCAATCAATGCGCTGTTTTCCGTCAGCGGGAAGTTCTAAGGGCAAGATGCGCCGTGACTACAGAAGCGTGAGAGGAATCTTACGCTTTTTTATTGAGGGTAGTCATAGCCTTCTTTCCCGAGTATCCCGGGATTTAGCTAACAAGTCTTAAAGGGACAGGCAAGTCGCGCACCCGTATACCACTGGCTGCATAAAGTGCATTACACAGTGCCGGTAAAAACGGTGACATAGGCGGTTCACCCACGCCTTTGGGCGGCGCATTGCTTTTTACTACATGCACGTCACAAAGCGGGAGCTGATTTATTCTTGCAACGAAAGCGGGTGGATGATCACGAATAACATGTGTCTTCGAAGACCCCCATGAGGCGAGATACTTTGATGATGTTGCCCCTCTCTTCGGCCAGATTGAATAACCCGGCCCGGTGCGTTGTGTGATCGGCTTATCCATCCTTAAACATCAGGGCAAGCCCTTCTCGTTGCTGATAATATGAGGTTTGCGCTTTTTTTACATGTCAGGGATCAGTGGCATGTCGCAACTGCTGGATCTCAAACAGCCGTTATTTCTCATCGCCTCGCTGCTGTGACGGGCGGGGTTTCTGCCTGCCCGGTTTTTTGTTAGAATTTTGCTTTATGGGTGATGCTGATTATTCTTCGTTTCAGGATTTTTATCCTTTTTATTTAAGTGAGCATAAAAACAGGACCTGCAGAAGGTTGCACTTCCTGGGCTCATCCCTTGTGATATTCACCCTGATCATGACATTGATAACGGCCAGGTGGTTTTTATTGTTACTGCTACCCATCCTCGGTTATGGGTTTGCGTGGGCTGGTCATGTCCTCTTCGAGAAAAACAGGCCGACCACATTTCAATATCCTTTGTATAGTTTTATCGGCGACTGGATCATGTACCGGGACATGTTGACGGGGAGAATTAAATTTTAGCTCTCCTGAGGGTAATCGACCAAATGGATTTTCGTGTGCATTTCCAGTACAAAAAGTCAGCAAGCGCCACCCCTCGTCCATTTGAGTGCGAAAATTATAAACTTCCGCCCATCTTCGATGCGACAGGGGGATTCACTCGATTGCCTGTGATAAAAATAACCGCAGCTTTCACAGCCGCGTTTTTCTGTTTTCTGTAGCCCCTGGTTATTCTCAATTTGTCTGGCTTTAGAAGCGATAACGCAGGCCGAACTGAATGCGGTACGCCGAGGGAATACGCGCAATGTTCGGGTTTGTGGCCGTTGCCGTCGCTGAGCCGGACGGGCTGTAGATGAACTCTGTGCCGTCATCGCTGATCGCAACATCCGCAAGCGGCACGTTGGATGGCTGGAAGATGGCGTCCAACCGGCCCCAGTCCCGATTGATCAGGTTACCCAGGTTTTCAATGTCCAGAATGAACTCAACCTGGTGATCATCAAACAGAGTCACTTCCTGTAGAAAACGCATATTGATCTGGTTTATCCAGCCGGTGCGACAGGCATTGCGGGCAATGATCGCGCCGCGGTATTCAGACAAGCAGTCATCACCGTCGATCAGCTTATCAAGGCTGGCGAGGAAACCCGTCTCGCCCGTTACGATGGGGTCATCCAGACCTGTTGGAACATAGAAGAGGTTCGGGCCCGGGTTGTCAGGCGATGCGAAGTCGGAGAGGGTCGCGCCGCCAAATGCGCCTGTGCCATTGAAGATGTAGCTGAAGTTCCGACCAGAACGTCCGCTGTAGAAGACGCTCAACTGCGTCCTGTTGCCCGCCCAGATCTGCTTCTCCCAGGAGAGGGTCGCGGTAATCCGGTGCGGCACCTCAAAGCGGGATGTTGAGACGTCCGGATTATTCAGATCACGCTGTGGGTCGAACGCGAAGGTCTCAAAGGCGACGAAGCGGTTGTATGACCGTACCTCTTCCACCTTCTGGTAGGTGTAACCCAAGGTGGCAGCGAAGCGCCCCCAATCTGTTTCAAAGTCTTTTGCACCATCGAGGGAGAGGATGGTGCTGCCGCCACGGCTGCTGTTGGTGACGATGTAGTCGGAGTCATTAAAGCCGTTGTTGCTGTAGATTGGGCGACCATCCGGCGCCGTACCGACAACTGTCCGGCGGCCCTCAAAAATGTCATAGGCATGTTTGTTGTCGGTGATGATGGCTTCCGCCGTGAAGCGCCAGTCCTCACCCAGGCCGATGCTGGAGAAGTCGGCGACATAGTCAAACGCCAGGTGATATTTCCAGGCGGAGAGCAGTTCAAAATCGGGGGCAATCGCGTCCACCTCAGCGGTGGGGCTGGCTGCGAGGAATGGCTGGAAGCGAGAAGAGACGGCATCGGCGTCAGGCAGGTCTGTTGCCGTCTGTGCAATCAGATCGGCGAGTTGAGCTTCAGGCGACGGCGCAAAGAAACTGGCGAAGGTGCGAGTGACGCCGTTGCCCGCATAGCTGTTATACAGGAAGACAAGTGGCGTACCACCACCAAACAGACCAGCGCCGCCGCGAACGGTCAAGCGGTCGGTGGCTCCCCAGTTAAAGCCAAAGCGCGGCAGGAGCAGGTCTTTGCCGTCCAGGTTTTCGGTATTGTCGAAGCCGTTGCGGGCGGCAAAATGGGGGTTCAGCGGCACTTCATCACGGTTATTGAGGAAGTCATAGCGGACGCCAAACTTCAGTGTCAGTGTGTCTGTGACCAGCCACTCGTCCTGGAGGTAAACCGAGTTGGTATCCAGATCGAATACCCCGTCAGCGTCTTCAACGACGCCGGTGTTGGAACCACCAAAAAGGACGGAGCCAATCACCCTGTTTTCAAGATCGTCAAGGCCATTAAAGTTCACCTGGCCACGAGAGTATGGCAGGAACACGTTGCTGACAGAGTTGCGTTCCTGCTCGAAACCAAAGGTGATGGTGTGGTTTGCGGCGCTGTAGTCACCCTTCAGGCGGAAGATGCGCGAGCGGTTGTCGAGCGTATTGTTGTGGCGGAAACGGTCACCTCCGGCACCGATAAAGCCACCCGACGGCAGGCTAATGCCAAAGTCCGGCGTTGAGCTGTCAATACTCACCTGACGGTTTTTCACATCCTTGTAGCCAAACTTCACCTCTGTGGAGAAGTGCTCCGTCCAGTCCGAGAAGACCTGCAAGCCATAGCTGTTAAGGCGTTCATTGATGTTGTAACGGCCGGAGTTGAGGATAGCGAGTTCCGGGAAGTCATCAAAGATCACATCGCCGTCCGCACGTTGGTACGTGGCTGTGGCGCGATGATCTGCATGGATGTTCCAGTCGATTTTCAGCAGGATTTTCTCGTCTTCATCGCGATCAGATGTCGCGAAAGGGCCTGCTTCAAAGCCATAAACATCGCGGAAAATCCGCCGTGCCCGATCAACATCGGCCTGGGTGACGCCAGGAATATTGTCGATGGTTTGCGTATTGGCCGGGCGTGTGGTCTCAAACGTCTCGTAGTTGGCGAAGAAGAACAGCCTGTCTTTGATGATTGGGCCGCCAAAGGTGGCGCCATAGGTTGCCTCATCAAAGTCACCGATGGCCAGCTCCTGATTGCCGCTGCGGTTGCCGGTCAGGCCATCATCGGTGTAGAAGCCGTAAGCGGTACCCTGGAATTCGTTGCTGCCTGAGCGGGTAACAATGTTGATGTTACCGCCCAGGAAATTGCCGTAGGTGACATCAAACGGGGCGAGGTTCACATTGATCGCGCCAATGGCGTCGATTGAAATGGGCGCGCGCTGGGTGGCGGACGCATTCAGCGACAGACCGAAGTTGTCGTTTTGTGCAACACCGTCAACCGTCAGGTTATTGAAGCGGAAGTTCTGGCCGGCGATTGAGACGGCGGGGCCGCGTGGCACACTGTCATCCACCAGAATTTTTGAATCTGTCTCAAGCGTGCTCACAAAATCACGGGCAATCGAGGGTGTGGCGTCGATGACGTCACGACCAAAGTCACGGGCCGGGCCGGCGCGCAATGCAAAGGTAGCGCCGCTGGCGGTTACAGTGATCTCCTCGATGGCCGCCGAGGAAACCGCTTCGGCCCGGGCGCGCAGCACAACCGCTTCTGTCTCGCCAAGATCAAGGAAGATGTTGTCGATGCTGTCAGGGGCATTGGCGATCACGCGGGACTGATCTGTCAGCCGAACACGATAGGGGCCGCCGATGGCTAAGCCTTTGGCGTTGATGAGGCCGGAATTGTTGGTGACTCGGTTAAAGGTTCGGCCGGTCGGCACATGTCGGACCGTGACCGATACGCCAGCGAGGTTATCGCCTGTGGCGTCCTCAACGCGTACCCGGATGCTCGATGTGGTATTTTGGGCATATGCAGGGGCGCTCATTGCGACAACCGAAGTCGCAACAGAGGCCAGTAATGCCATGCGTCTAATTGATTGCATTGATTCTCCCGTGCGTCTTCAGGCTTTATTGCGACCGATCAGAGCCGCAACACAAAGGCTACTTCTCTGGATCACAGCTTGTTTGTGCTGTGATTGCAGGCACCTGGAACAGGCTGACATGGGCAGTAAAATAAAACTTGGCTGATCCGTCAAGATTTCGCTCAAACCATTCATAAAGTTCAGGAGCTTAAAATGATGGCAGGCATGAGAGATGGAATAATTTTTAAGAGGTTAAAGTTAAATGGGACAGGTTGTTTTCTGACTTTCGCCGAAGAGAAAGAATCACCCTGTTTAACTAACAATCAATGCGGCAGGGAGGCAATGCGATGCCATTCACCAGTGCCAGGGGGTCCCATCAAGTCGTTATGATCAAAGGCAAAGTGGGCGCATCGCAACCCCAGGGGCATGGATGACGGCGGGCAAGATTAAACCCATGTTATTCTTCTTGAGGAACGTCAGGCAGGGTAAACGGGGCGCCAGAATGTAATCTGGATAGATACATCATCCCGCCGTGGGGACGATTTATATCGGCAGTAAGATAAATATAGTCGAATAACTCATCGGCCTGCGCCGCCGGTACCATGACGTTGAGTATTTCTTTCTCTGTTTGCTCTCCAGCGCCACGATACTGCTGTGGCGTCAGCCTGCCCATACCACGGGCATGGTTTATGTTGGCGGTATAGATGTTTTTCTCATCTTTTAGTTTTTCAATAACGTGAAAAGCCATCCCATGGGGAAGGATGCAGGTGATGAGTTTATGCTGGGCGAGGCTCTCCACGTTGGCTAGGTCACTGTGGTGGTTGATGATGCGCCAAGCAAGCTGTTGGCAATTTCCTCAGGTATGTATGTTGCGGCTTTTTCCAACGGCGTGACATACATAAAACCCATGCCCGGCACATCGAGCTTCCCCGCCACGAACATGCGATCAAATACCCGGTTTACCTGATCTGTCGATACAACGATATTGATGACTTCTTTTTCAACCTCCAGCGCAAAGCCGAGCACACCCAGCCTTTCCCGAATACCATCACCCCTGGCGTAGTAGATGGTGGCGCCCTGTGCACCGGCTTCCTGGGCGGCATGCACAATATTATCGGCAAAACCTTTTTGTACGATGCACGTGATCAGCGCCACATCCGTTAAGACGATAATCTCTTTCTGGCTCATGCCGCCGCCTCCGCCTCAGTCAGTTCGTGCCGCCGTTTGACTTTCCATCGTACCCATAGCCCTGTTATCATAACGGAAATAATAGGACACACCGACGCCATGGAGAGGATCCCAAATCCCTCCACCGCACCCACGGCATCGCCAAATCCCAGGCCCATAACCAATACCAAGGGCACAGTAACCGGCCCGGTCGTAACACCAGCGCTGTCCCAAGCGATGTTGACGTACTCCTCCGTTGAAAAAAACGTCAGCGCCAATGCGATCAAATAACCGGGTATTAACAGCCAGCCTGTGTGGATCGAGAAGATGATCTTCATGACGCCAATGGCAATGCCCGTACCCACGCCAATCGATACCGCATACATCAGCATAGACTTCTTAAAAGCGCCGTTGCTCAGGTTTTCAACGGTGAAACCCAGCGCATTCAAGGCCGGCTCCGCCAATGTGGCGCCAAACCCCAAAAGCCAGGCAAAGACAGCGGCGATTAAAATACCCATGCCATAAGGATACAGTGGTGAGCCTGTTACCAGTTCAACACGGGTAAACGCTGCCGGGATCAAGCCACCTGATTGCCCGCCCAGGTTGGCCAGACCATAACTCAGGCCGATGTTAAAGATGATCATGCCCAACAGGCAAAGCGTGATCCCGTAGAGCGTCAGCGCAAAATCCCGAACCCGCTCTTTTAAGATGTACGTCAATACAAGAAACAGAAAAATAACCAACGGCACTATCGCCCGTATGCCCATGATGATCTCATTCCAGGGGGTCTGTTGGCGCCAATGAGCGTTCGTCTGGGCGATGGCAATCGCACCGGCATTCTCAATAATCTCCTCGGGCGTGGTGATGACGGAGATCACCAGGGCGAGTATTTCAACGCCTATGATGGGAAACAGCGAGGCAAGCGTCACTATGCCGAATCCGGATAAAGAAGATCGCCCTTTGCCAGCGGCAGCGGCGATACCGATCCCCAATGACAACACCAGCGGCACCGTCACCGGGCCGGTCGTGATGGCGCCACAGTCCCAGGCTAAACCGATCATCTTGCTGAGCTCCGGGTCCGCCATGATGTGGCCGGTTAGCCCTAATGTGGGGATCACCGTCAAATAAATAAGCGGTTTAAGGCTCCAGCCGTACAGGAACCGCAACGTCCCCAAAACGGCAGCCGTACCCACACCCATCCCCACCACCAACACCAGCATGCCCGCCCATTCATTCAACAGGGCGTAGAGATAAGGAGCGGTATTCACATCAACGATGGCGCCTGTTGTCCTGAGCGCACCGATAGCGGGCTCTGCAAATGTTACGCCGATACCGAGGAGAAAGGCGATCAACAAGACAACGGACAGTGGCGATTTGCCCGGCAATATGTTGCCGATGGTCTGCCCAAAGGGCATCAAGCTGATCTTTAGCCCCTCCATGAACAACATTAAACCAATGATGACGGATAATAATCCGGCGGTGATCACCCAGGCGTTAGCGATATCCTGTTTCAGGATCAGTAGCTGGAATAAACACAAGTATAAAGCCAGTGGTACCACCGCTTTGATTTGTTCTAATAGCCTGACGCTGACATAGAGCTGAATGATTTTATAGGCATGCAGGCGTTTAATCTTCACCCTGGATGCACGGTAGGGGATATCATTGCCTTCGCCATCCCGCTCAGATTGGGGCGCCAGCTTGTTATAACTGATATAACGCTGATGGACATTGATCGCCTTCTGATATCTTGCAAAGCGGATCTCTTTCACCATCTTTATCTCTCTGTCCTGGGTTGACTGGCGTATAACACGCAAAAAACAGGCTTGTTTTCAGGGCGCTCTGAAAAGGCGCTTTGGTTATCCATGATGAGCAACATCTGATCCGCTTTCATGTGATCGTCTTCTCATCCAGCGACAAGGTATTGTTTTTGAAGGCCTCGTTTAAGGTGTGATCGAGCACACACTCATAATCATTCATTACGGCGACCAACTCATCATGGCGATCAAATATCTGCACACAGGCCAGACATGAATGCGCTGATTGATGTTTGATACGGACCCTGATCTGCGCCCCGTCTTTGGGAAGCCGCTCTGTAAATTGCCGGTATGAACCTATGGCAACCGGCAATGAACCACAGGCGAGGCGCTGAAAACTCCACAGGATCATCATTTGAAAAGCGCTGTCCAGGAGCAGCGGATCGGCTATCCAGGTGGAGCGCACGGGCGCTGACATCCACTCAACCGGCGCCGGAGCGGACCCAGCCCGCCCCTGTATCCCCTCTTCCGAGCAGGCGTCCACAACAAGCACGGACTGTAAATCCTTACCATGGAATAACTGACCATTCCCATAGTATTCCCGTCTCTGATACGGATAACCGCCTGTTGATTTCTCGATATGGGACGGGGCGGAGGACTCATACGCCACCCCCAGGACGATTTCAGCCCTGGCATGCAAGGCGTTATCACCACGCAATTCCGCCACAACACAATCCTGCCCGTCTCTCATCTGTGATCCGCCCGCATAAATCTCTAATGGGCGCACCTCACCTTGCTCCAGCACCACGCCTTTGAAAAGGCGAAAATCATTAAAGCCCAGGAAAGACAAACCAGGATGATGATGCATGGCGCCATGGGCCAGCCACTCTGTGATCAGGGCGGCGGGCAACACCGGCTTTCCATTCATGACATGGGATTTTAATATGGGGTAGTCATCAACACTCAACTGACGCTGAAAAGACAGACGTAAAGCGGGATCAAACACGGCTTTTTTTCCGCCGATTGTTTGTTGTTCGGAAGGCGCAGAGGCGGAGATCACCACCTCAACAGGGCCGGGTTGTGCGATCGCATTCATCAGATAACGGGCGCCTACACCCAGTGGAATGACCCCTGTGCCTTCACTTTCAAACACCCGCTTCAACTGAGGCGTCACCATGCCGCCGTCCAGGGGCCCCCAGTTCACACTGATCACCCGGCAATCGGGACGTCTAACCTGTAATTGTTGTGCGGTTTTATTCAGCACTTCATTGGCGGCGGCATAATCAGCCTGTCCCTTGCGGCCAAACCGCCCGCTTGACGATGAGAACATGACGATGACCTTCAGTGGGTCCTGCTCCGTCGCCGCCAGCACTGACCGTAAACCCGCTACCTTTGTTGAATACACGAGGTCAAACTGATCCAGGGTCTTATCGGCGATCAGTTTGTCACAGATAACCCCGGCGCCATGTATTAAACCGGCAATGGCGCCAGTCTCTGAGCGGGCCATATCAACAATGCGCTTCACCGCCGTCGTATCCCGTACGTCAACGGACTCATAGATGAGGCTAACGCCAGTCTCCCTGATACGCTCAAGATTATGCCTGATCTCCCGGGCGATGATGATCTCCTGATACGCTCTCTCCACATCCTGTAATGCAACAGCCTCACCACCACTTTGCTCAATGACGGCCTGTTTTATCGCCGCCGCATCATGGCAATCTTGCAGCCAGGCGGGCTCGGGTGAGGGTAACGGACTCCTGCCTAACAGCAACAGATCCGTCTTGTATGTTTTTGCCAGCTCAACGGCGACATCTGCGGTAACGCCACGGGCGCCGCCGGTCACGATAACCCTATCCCCGGGAGAGAACGGATTGTCCTGTTTGGGAAAATCACTCACCTTGTCTGTGTTTAACGTAAGCGCATAATGATGATCAGCGCTCACCCCTATCTCAACCGGGCCCGCCAGCAGGGCTGCATCCACAAGCTGCGATGCCACCTGCTCACTTTCATCAACGGGTATGTCAATGGCCCTGCAATGAACCTCTGCTGATTCTTTAGCCAATGTCTTGATCATGCCGATGAGACCGGCGGCATTGGCCCTGGCCGGGGAAACATCGCTAAAGGCAAACTTGCCGCCAAAACGGGTGACGCCCGCCAATAACAAACAGCCACTATTCTGCGCCTGTTTTATGCGCTTGAAGCTGTCATAAACAAAACGATCATCCGCATCTGTCGGCGCCAGAATGATCAGGCCCGTGATCTGCCCTGCAAGCGGTTTATCCAGACTCACAATTTCCGAAGTGAAGTGACGCCTCTGCAGTTGCTGAGAAATCATGAAAGGCAAATCGGTGCCATCATCAACTATCCAGATCAGGGCTCCCTCCGGCAGGGAAAGCGGCTCCCTGGCCTCTGCCCCAAAGGGTCTCGCCGCAATAGCGCTTTGATAAATTGCCTGCTCCTGCGCTGTGCTTCCCTTCGCCGCTATCGTGGCGGTGGCTTCAGGGGGAGGAACAACATCACCGCCCGCCATGTGCGCTATGATCTGCTGCAAAGTGTGCAGATTCGCCAGGTCTTCTGCATTGACCGCCGGCAGATCAGGCAGGCGCTCCTGCAATGCCGACAGGATCTCAACCCGTTTAATGGAGTCGATCCCCAGATCGGTATCGAGACTCATATCCATACTCAGCATCTCAACGGGATAGCCGGTTTTATCCGCCACCACCTCCAGCAACACCGCCTCGAGCAATGGCCGATCAGAAGGTACAACCGGCTGTTCAGTCTGTGCGGGCGTCTCTGTCGCAAGCGGTGAAGACATGAAGGCGAGGATCTGTTTCAGTGTCTGTAAGGTGGCCAGATCCTCCGCATTGACCGTCGGCAGATCAGGCAAGCGCTCCTGCAATGCCGACAGGATCTCAACCCGTTTAATGGAGTCGATCCCCAGATCGGCATCGAGACTCATATCCATACTCAACATCTCAACGGGATAGCCGGTTTTATCCGCCACCACCTTAAGCAACACCGCCTCGAGCTCAGCGGATTGAGTAGCGGCAGGCTTCACCGGCGGGCTGGCCTCTTCCGATCCCGATGTGCCTTCGGCCAGAAACTCCACAATGTGCGTTAATAATTGAAACGTCCCCAGATCCTGCGGCTGAATTTTCGTCATGGTCGGCAATCTCTCCTGCACCGCCGATAAGATCTCAACCCGTTTAATCGAATCAATGCCCAGATCGGTATCGAGACTCATATCCATACTCAGCATCTCAACCGGATAGCCGGTTTTATCCGCCACCACCTCCAGCAACAGTTTTTCATAAAAACCGGGGTCGATGTCCTCGGCAACGCCGTTATCCGCCTTTGCCTTCTCTGGTGTTGTTGCAGATGATGATGTTGATCCGTCGGCGGCCTGTTGTTGTGCCGGAGGTGATGATGTTGATCCGTCGGCGGCCTGTTGTTGTACCGGGGCCGATGGTTGCACCGGCAACACTGATCCCGCCGCCGATGTGTGTGTGGATAATAACGGCTGTTGTTGCTGGATCAGGGTATGAATAGTTTGTTGTGCCGCCTGCTGCCCCTCAAGATACTGCTGATGCAACCTCGCCGTTTGCTCCTGCATGTGTTGCAATGTGAGGATACTTTGCCGGGTAGCCTCCAAGAGCTCAACATCAGCAAGGGGGTTGACGTCAGTGCCGGCAGTCACCTTTTCAGCCGCCGTTTGTGTTGTTGTATCACCCAGAGCAACATACTGTGTGGCGCTGGTTTTCATGGCTACAGGCAATCGTCTCTCACGGGGTTTAACATAATTTGCGCCGCTAACAGGAATGCACAGGCTCTGTTTGCGATCAGTATCCTCACTATCATCCTGGCGATAGCCCTCATCCCATTTGGTCACGTCCACAGGAAAACCCGATGCCGCAAGGCCAGCCAGCAAACTGGCAAGATCGTACTCACCAGAGCGCCTTCCTTTTGATGCATCCAGGGCTATCGCTTTATGCGCCTTGTCTTTCAAGATGGATTTAACGAAGGCCGTTAAGGTGTCGCCCGGCCCGACCTCGATAAACGTATCGATACCATCGGCGTACATTTGCTCTATTTGCGAGACAAACTCAACCGGTTGGGCGAGTTGTCTCGCCAGCAGGCCTCGGACCCTATTCACATCATCGGGATAAGGCTGTGCTGTGGCGTTGGCGTACACCGGGATCTTGCCTTGCTTAAACTCAACAGATCTCAGCAATTCGGCGAAGGGCTGCTCGGCAGCGGCCACATAGCTGCTGTGGAACGCCGCCGCCACCGGCAGGCGTGTTGACTTAACGCCACGCTCGCTTAACAACGCACTCGCCCGTGCAATGTGCTCGGACCCGCCGGAGAGGACTAGCTGGGTCGGCGCATTGTGGTTGGCGATGACCAGCTCCAGTTGCGCCTGTTCAATAAACGCATGCACCGCCACCGCCGATGCCGACACAGCCAGCATGGCGCCCTGATCGCCCTGCCCCATCTGCATTAACCGCCCCCGTTGATTGGCCAGATCATGCAGATCATGGGCGCTGAAAATATCGGCGCAACACAGGGCCGTCAGCTCACCAAAACTATGGCCGGCCAGCGCATCGGCCTTGACGGAGAAGTGCCGTAACACGTGATAAGCACCATCGCTGATTGCAGCCATCGCCGGTTGTGCGTGTCTTGTATCGCGCAAGATGAGGGTGTTTTTCTCCGCCGTTTCCTCATCAAATACCGGTAGCGGGTAAATCATGTCACTTAATCGATGGCGCAGATCAGATGATGCAAACCGTGTGTTCGCCTGTTTTAACGCTGCCTGGATCTGCGGGAACTGACAGGCCAGATCCAACAACATGTTGGTGTACTGAGAGCCTTGCCCGGGAAACAACATCGCTAATTTGCCGGCCTTCTCCTGCGAGCCGAAAAAAGCGCCGTCCGGTGTTTGCCAGGCGAGTTTTTCCGCTTGTCGCAACATCGCCACAGCGCCGTCGATGAGTTTGCCAAGCGCCGTCTTCTGATCAACCACCAGGGTTAGCCGATAAGCATCCTGTACATCGAAACGCTGCAATGATTCGGCGGCAAGCGCCCGTAACGCTCTCCAGGGCGCCTTGATATCCAGCGCCCTTAGAGCTGCCTCCAATGCGCTCCTTGAGCCTGCGCTAAACGCAAAGAGTAACGTCTTGCCGTCCCATTCAATATCAGTTTTCTCCTCTTCCAACTCTTCCAGCACACAATGAAAATTACTGCCGCCAAAGCCAAACGCACTTAAAGCCCCACGTCTTGCATGATCATCATTGCCAATCCAGGGCCGTTTCCTGGTATTCACATACACTGGCGCTTTTTTGGCTGTTAATTGCGCCAGTGGTTGATTGACTTTGATAGTCGGCGGCAGGGTTTTTTCATGCAAGGCCATGGCCACTTTGATCAAACCGGCGATACCCGCCGCCGCCTTGGTATGGCCGATCATGGATTTCACCGAGCCGATAGCGCACCAGCAACCCTCAGGGTCGGCGTCACGATAGACAGCCGAGAGCGCTTGCGCTTCTACTGCATCGCCTACCTTTGTGCCAGTGCCGTGGGCTTCGACTAACTCAATGGTGCGTGGCGAGACCTCCGCTTGCCGATAGGCCCGCCTCAGCGCTTTTGTCTGGCCCTCAGCGCTCGGCGCATAGATAGCATTACCTCTGCCGTCACTGGAGGATCCCATGCCTTTTAGCACGGCATAAACCTTATCGCCATCACGCCTGGCGTCATCCAGTCTTTTTAAGATAACCGCCCCCAGGCCTTCACCGAGTATGGTGCCATCGCCCTGATCATCAAACGGCTTGCTGTTACCCGTGGGGGATAAGGCCGGTGTTTTACTAAAACACATGTACATGAAGATGTCGTTAAACGTATCGAAACCACCGGTGATGGCCATATCGGCGCGACCTGCCTGTAACTCCATGGCGGCCATGTGCACTGCGCTCAATGAACTGGCGCAGGCGGCGTCGACCACGCAGTTGGTGCCGCCTAAATCAAAGCGATTGGCGATCCGACCGGCGGCAACATTGCCGAGCAATCCCGGAAATGAGTTCTCCTGCCAGGGCACATAACCCTCTGCAATACGCTCTACCACATCATCGGCCGTGTCTTTATCAACGCCGGCGTCAGCCAGCGCCCTGCGCCAGATGGGATGCCCCAGCCGTGCGCCCAGGGGAATGACCAGCTCCAGGGTACCGGTGACCCCTAAAATGACGCAGGTTCTGTCGCGATCAAATTGCCGACCATCATCGGCGTCTTTAGCCGTTGCATAACCGCCGTCCAATAACGCCTGACGCGCCACCACCATGCCCAATAACTGCGTGGAGTCCGTGGCTTCAATATTATTGGGGCTTAGTCCATACAACAACGGATCGAACTCCACCGGCGAGAGGAAACCGCCGCGGCGGGCATAGGTCATATCGGGCGCATGTTGATCCGCATCGAAATAGTCCTGCGGGCTCCAATGGCTGTCCGGCACATCGGAGATCGCATCGACGCCTTCTCTGATGTTGATCCAGTAGCTTCTCAGATCACCGGCCCCGGGAAATAAACAACCGATCCCCACAATGGCCAGCGGTACAGCCTGCGCGGTGTGCTCTTTATCGTGTTCTTCTCTGTCAGGCATCGATGTATGTTTCTATTTCATGTATCGCTAATGGTAGCACAGGGATTGTCTGCGCCAGGAACCCTAGCCCCTGCTGGCGTAACTGGTTAATGCGGCTGAGCAGTGCAGCGCCAAAGAGGATATTCAAGGCCACATCCACCACCTTTCTGTTTTTGGGTATCGCTAAAGACGTTCCCTTAGTCCACTCATTAAACGCCCCCATGGCGGGGCCACACCAGATCTGATAATCCGCCTGTCTGTCGGGCTCACCGGCATTGGCCCAACGGGATGATAGCCCCAGATACCAACGGAACATCAAGGCCATTTTGTGTTTCGGATCCGCTTTCGCCTTTTCAATTTCACGCAGGTCCCGTTCCATAAAAAAGCGCTGTGTCCTCTCCCAGATCGCCGACATGGGCGCACGGAAGATGGTCTTCTCAATGGATGCACATTCCGCCGATGGAATGTGCTCTATGCTATCGTAATGTCGATATAACTCGTATAACTTTCTCGCCCGCATCGCAAACAGGGTGCCACGTTTTAACACCTGCAACTGAACGCCCATCTCGAACATATCCACGGCCGGCGCCATCACCACATCGGCCTGCTGGGCCTCGGCCAACATCTGCCTGACCGTATCGCTACTGCCCGACTCCAGACACGCCTGATTAACCGTACCGGTGACGATATAGGCCGCACCCATAGCAAAGGCGGCGGCGGCGGCGGCGGGTGTGGCGATGCCGCCGCCCATGCCCACCCTCAATGGTATGGCGTACTCGTTTTGCAGGCGGTCGCGTAAAGCCATGATCGTCGGCAGTAATGTGATGGCCGGTCGATTATCCGTGTGTCCCCCTGAGTCGGCCTCCACGGTGACGTCCTGCGCCATTGGAACTCGCCCCGCCAGGGCCATTTGCTCCGCTGATATCTTGCCTTCCCTCAATAACTGATGCAGAAACTTATCCGGCGGCGGACTGAACCATTTCATCGCCACCTCGATCCGGGAGCACTTGGCGATAATACGATTGGGCGTGATGATGTCGCCCTGTTGATCTTGATGGATCCCGGCCAGGCGATAATGCACCACCGCCGGTGTGAGATGCATATAGGCGGAAGCCTCCACCAGATTGACGCCGTGTTGCAGATACAGATCAACCACAGCTTGCTCATGCCCCACTTCATTAGGGCTGAAGATCAGATTGGCGCAAAAAGCGCTCTCACCTAATGCGCTTTTTAATTCGACAATCGCCTCCTCGATTTGTGCAATCCCCAACCCCGCCGCACCAAACGAACCCAGCAGGCCCGCTCTCGCAACGGCTTTAACCAGCTCAACCGATGCGATGCCATTGGCCATAGCGCCGGTCATATACGGCAAACGGATATTGAAATCACGGCAAAAACCCGGATCGCCGAGCTGGCGCACCTGTAGCGGTGGCAGATAGCCAACAAGCGGGAGCCCGCTTTTATCGGCCGCCTTGCCGCCTAACACCGCCTGTCCGCTTTGACTGAAACGGATCGCCCCATCCTGGCGAAGCAAAAAAACGGGGGCGTGCAGGCGACGGATCCCCTTATCCAGTGAAGATATATCACAGATAGCGTCCGGATCATCGGCAGACCACAGCCCTACAGGCCGAAAAGCAGGCCCGGGTTTGCCGTGAAGGGAGATGTGATCGGATGTGGAAAGTGCAAAGTCCGTGACTGTATTCACCGTTTAGCCTGTTGCCTGTAGTGGATGTTTCTTAAAAGATCCCGGGTTCTGATTATATCAGCCGAGCCGAAAAGGCGGCGCCTCTAAGGCCCGCCCAAGTCGCCTTATTGTAGTCGAAGTATCCCGTATCTTCATGAAATGATTGCATTATTCGTGCTCTTCTCCCATTCTCCCGGTTTTCCCGATACATTACCATTCTCTTCGCCTGGCTTAAAATTTGCTATTATTTGCTATGATGCCTGCTTTCAAGGGAGCATTGACCCAGATCAACGTTTCTCTCAAAGACCATCAATCAGCCGTGAGGAAAAACAACATGTACCGGACAACACTCGCCATCTTCGCCCTGCTATTGGGGTGTTACGCCCTGCCCGAAACAACACACGCCGATGACGTCAAGGGCACGATCAAATATCGTCAACATTATATGAGCGCCATCGGCGGACACACCGGCGCCTTAAGAAGACTGAAAGAGGGGCAGTTTACAGCAGAAGGGCACGCACTGATGCACGCAGAGGCGCTGGCGGAGCTCACCAAACACATTGTTGCCCTGTTCCCCGAAGGCACAGAGATCGGCAAGACCGATGCAAAGCCGGAGATCTGGCAAGACTGGGAGGACTTCAAGGCGAAGGCAAAAGAAAGCCAGGCGGCGGCGCAGGCATTACTGAAAGCCGTAGAAGCCGGCGATAAAAGCAACATCGACGGCCGGTTCGGCGACCTCGGACAAACCTGCAAGGCATGTCATCGCCCATTTAGAAAATAAGCCAAAACGAGATCGTGCGTTGGCTTGCAGCAATCGCTTCCGTCACTGTCCTGGCGGTTGCTTTGTGGTTGTTATCACCGCCACCGGGGTTGCCGACATTGACGGCGGTGGTAAACTCAGAGCCGCTCATTAACCGGGGGAAGTATCTTGTTACTGTATCGGGGTGTGCGAGTTGTCATACGGACGTCGGCAATAACGGGGCATATCTCGCAGGCGGCCTGAAACTGGAAACCGAATTCGGCGATTTCATCACCCCCAATATCACCCCCGATGCGATCACCGGGATCGGTCAATGGGGCTTTGGAGATTTCGCCCGGGCCATGCGTTTCGGGGTAGGCCCGGATCAACGGCCCTACTACCCCTCCTTCCCCTATACATCCTACACGCAGATCACCCTGGCGGATCTACAGGCCATGTTTGCCTACTTGCAGAGCGTGACGCCGGTAGCGAGAGAAAATCAAGCGCATGATCTTCACTGGTATGTGATGCGCGGAGCCATGCGCCTGTGGCAAAAATTATTTTTCACACCTGGCGTCTTTGCAGCATCACCCGATCGGAGCCCATCATGGAACCGCGGCGCCTACATTGCCGATGCACTAACCCACTGTAGTGAATGCCACACCCCCCGAAATCAGTTTGGCGTGTTGCGCCCGGCGTTGTACCTTGCGGGCAATGAAAACGGCCCCCATGGCGAGCCGGTCCCTGATATTACCGCCTCAAAGTCAACGGGGATCGGTGAGTGGGACGCCGATGAGCTGTCGCTATATCTTGCAGAGGGGGAGTTGCCCGATGGCGATTACGCCGGTGGCGCCATGGTGGATGTTATCGACAATTCAACCAGTATGCTAACCTCATCAGACATGGATGCTTTGGTCGATTATCTGCTCAGCGTCCCGCCGGCGAACAACCATCAGGGCGCAGTTTTGATAAAATGATCTCCAGGAGGGGTTATCACATCGCTCTGTCTATGCACTATAATGCTCGGTATGTTACTTAAAAAACTAACCACATCGGTATTTCATCTGCCGGCGACAGGCATAGCGGAGGGGGAAGAGAGGCATGGATAAGATCTGGCTCAATCACTATCCCCAAGGCGTGGCGCACGAGATCGACGTCACACAATACCGCTCATTGAACGAGCTGATCGAGGGTAGCGTAGCGAGCCATTCACCATCACCGGCCTTTAGCAATTTTGGCGTCACACTCAGTTACGGGGAATTCGATGACTTATCAAAGGCATTAGCGGCCTATTTGCAACATAAGCTGGGTCTGCAAAAAGGCGAGCGTATCGCCATGATGTTGCCCAACCTGCATCAATATGCGGTGGCCATTTATGCGGCGTTGCGAATCGGGCTTGTCATCGTCAATGTCAACCCCTTATACACCGCCAGAGAGCTCATGCACCAGCTAAACGACGCCGATACCAACACCATCATCATCTGGGCCGATGTGTGCGCGACTTTGGCGGAGATAATCGAGGCGACCGGCATTGAACATATCATCTGTAGCCAGACCGATGATCTGCTGCACATTGATCTGCCGCCAAGGCCCGTCGATGGCAGATTAGAAGACGCCATCTCTTTCAAGGCGGCGTTAGATGCTGGCCTAGCTCGATCTTACGAGAAGGTCGATGTCAACGGGCGGGATCTCGCGTTTTTGCAATACACCGGCGGCACCACCGGTTTATCAAAAGGGGCGATGCTCACCCACGAGAATATCATCGCTAATCTGCTGCAAATTAGCGCAACATTTGCGCCACTGAAGACCGATGAGGGTGAGATATTTATCACCGCCCTGCCCCTGTATCACATCTACGCCTTGACCTGTAATTATTTTTCCTGCATCCATGAAGGCGGTTTGAATGTATTCATCACCAACCCCCGCGACATGCCCGCTTTTGTAGGCGAACTGAGCAACTGGCGCTTTACCCGGATCACGGGCGTGAACACCTTGTACAACGGCCTTATTCACACCCCCGGTTTTGACAAGCTGGACTTCTCCCGTCTGCTGATCACCAGCGCCGGCGGTATGGCCCTGCAAACCGCCGTCTCCGCCAGGTGGCATGAGATCACCGGGCGGGTGATGATCGAAGGCTACGGTTTATCGGAGACCTCTCCCGTGCTCACTTCCAATCCAGTGAACATAGACAAACACGTTGGCTCGGTGGGTTTGCCGCTGCCATCCACTGACTTATCTCTGCGCGATGACAATGGCGATGAAGTTGAAATCGGCGAGGCCGGGGAATTATGCGCTAAAGGCCCCCAGATCATGGCGGGCTATTGGCGTGATGAGGAAGCAACGGCGAAGACCATGACCAAAGATGGGTATTTTAAGACCGGCGATATCGCCAGGGCCGATGAGCGGGGCTTCTTCTATATTGTTGATCGGAAAAAAGACATGATCCTGGTGTCCGGTTTTAACGTGTTTCCGAACGAAGTGGAGGCGGTCATCGCCGCCATGGATGGGGTGCTGGAATGTGCCTGTATCGGCGTGCCGGATGAGAGATCCGGGGAGGCCGTGGCCTTGTTTGTGGTAACCGAGCCCGGCGCGGCGGTGGATGATCAAAAAATTAAACACTGGTGTGAAGATAAACTCGCCCAATATAAAACGCCCAGCATCATTGAATATGTGGATACCCTGCCGAAAAGCAATGTGGGCAAAATACTAAGACGGCAAATACGGGAGCATTACCACCCATAACGTCTCACACGGTTAATGATCGATCCCCCCACCCATGCGGATGAGCGCACAGGCTCGCTTTATTCGCCCTTATGATCAAGCCAAAAGAAAAAGCGCAGTTTCTCTTAAAACTCTCGGCCCTGGAAGATGCTGGCCTGCCCCTGATGCAGGCAATCGAGGCGCAGTTACCGTTAGCCAATAAAGCCCTCAATCAGATGATGGTTGCCCTGCTCGCCGATCTGAAAGCGGGCAGGCCCTTAGGGGTGGCGGGGTTAAAGTCCGGCCTTCTCTCAGAGGTTGACGGCTGGCTCATCAAAGCCGCCACCGATGCCGGCAAGCTGGCTACGGCATTAAAACAATTAGCCGCACACTATGAGATGAAACACCAGCTCACACGGCGCATAAAAAGCCGCTTGCTGTTGCCGGTGTTGCTGTTTGCCCTTGCGGTTTTTATGGCGCCTATCCCCCGGCTGGTATCAGGCGCGATCGATATAACAACCTATTTCAACCTCACCGTGCTGTTGCTGCTGAAACTGTCCATCGCCCTGTTGCTACTGATAAAAACACCTGCCTGGTTGAGATCAGGGCGCCCGCCCAGCTTCGGGCTTGCCGGTGTTGTTGATCGCTGCCTGCTAACACTGCCCATCATGGGCGCATATTACCTCAAACACCACATCACCCGGTTTTTTGAAACGCTGGGCATGCTACTGCAAGCGGGCATACCGGCATTTGAGGCCGTGCCAAAATCGGTGAGCGTCATCGACAACAACACCCTTAAGGGGAGCTTCAAGCCGGTGGTGTTAAAGTTGCAATCCGGGACGACACTCACCGACGCCCTGGCCGTCAATCAGTATATCCCGGCCGAGAGTATTCAACACATCCAGGCGGGCGAGCAGTCTGGTCGGCTCGATGAGGCGCTGGTGCATTATGCCGGGCGCGCCCGTGCCGAGGTCAATGATAATCTGGAGCAGATCGCCCTGTGGGTCCCGCGGATCATTTACGCAGTGATAGCTATCGCCATGGCCCATGCCATCTTCGCTGCTCACGAAACAGTTTGAAGATAACATTATGGCGGCGTCACCACGATGATTAAAGTGGCATTTCAGTCTCTTCCGGGCGTAAGAAAAATGGGGAATGTCCCCGTTAATACGACAACATGCTCTGTGCGCTTGGTATGAGACGGGCAATAGAGGTATGATGTGGTGCTGGTAATAAAAAAGACTCTGATAATCTCAAGACAGGAGGATATATGAAATTAAGCCTTGAAGAATTAATTAAACACATAAAACAATCTCAACAGCATAGATATCTGTACCATTTCACGGATGAAGCGAATTTTCCATCTATTGACAAAAAAGGCTTAGTATCCAAGCAGACAATGCGAAATGAAAGGTGGTGGCCACACACAACGGGAGGCAATGAACTTAGTCATTCTCTTGATGCCGATAAGGATATTGATAATTTCGTGAGTCTATGCTTAACACGGGATCATCCCATGGAATACTATGCAAAGAAGGAAGGCCGCCTCCTCAACGCCAGGTATCTCGCGATTGAACCGGATGTCTTGAGAATAGAAGGAACAAAAATTGCCTTTGGGGTTGCGAACGCCACCTCCACAGAGTTAGTGCCCGTCGAATAGGCGATTGATCGGCTTGATATTGAAGTGATTTACAGTCGAACCGATTGGTCTAACAGTGAAATTCAGTCAAGACTAAAAGTCGCAAAGAAGCTGGAGGTGTTAGTCCCGAACTTGGTGCCGCGTAATCTGATTGTGGGGGTCTACTAAGTGGCAACCAGGCCCATATTCATGCCCGGAAAGAACGGAGCTTTGGTTGAAGAGATTACATGTAGCTTCCCATGGTCGCCTGGTTTTGCCAAGGTACAGAAGCGCAAAAACATCTGGGCGTTGCATGAGGCGGCACGCAGTTATGGCATTGAAAGGATTCTGGAAATTTCATCGAAATCCGAAGATAAGGTTGGTCAACGCCTAAGTGCGTTCAATCTAAAATTAAAGGTTAATGGCGTAGCGCGGTATCTCGAAAGCGTCTATCAAGCCTCGAAGGTTTTTGAAAAATGTGGGCCAAGTCCCCAAATTCTCGACATGGGGCCGAGAGAGGCAAAGCGGTTTGTAAGAAACCTGGACTGTGGGCGCCTAATCAGCTTTTCATTTGAGCAGGAAAATTACCCACTATCTCCCAAAAACGCCTTTTACGACTGGCTATACATTCGATCGTTAGCAGAGCACTCAGACTGGATCAAAAAACTCGCCTCCTACGAGGCATATTCAGATATCGAATTCAATCCAAAACGCCAGGTAAATTGTCAGGCACGAGCCTTTGCGGAGTTCATGAGTCTTTTGGAGAAATCAGAAGTTGATCGGGTGACGGCGGATTTTAGCTACTTTGCTAAGATGTTACCTGCCATCTGAGTTATGGCTTCTTTGGCTGGCTATTTGTTTGAAACCAGCAATTGCCCTAATGCCTTTGAATTGACAATCACCTTGATTTAACGGGGCGCCCGCCCACTGACGCCCCGTGTGGTTTTTGAGGTTAGCCGCTAATGAGACTCATCAGTTGGTGGGGGCGGCAGCAGCAGCATCAGTGCCGCCACCGCATCCGTCAGTTGCAGTCGGTGTGGCCAGTGCCAATTTTGTTGTAAAATCAGTCCGTTTAGTACCACACTTCCTTACGGCGCCGCCTTCCGATGAGCCACCGTAGGTGAAGAGGCCATCGTCATGGGCGGTGTTCACACCGATGGCGGAGGCGTTTTCCGCTGTCTTCATCTCAACACCTGCGGAAAGATTGAATGCAAAATTCTCCTTAACATACTCGGCATCCCCTGTTAAGGCCGGACATGGGTTAGCGACAGCTCCCTGAAAGCAATTTCTCCCTTCCGTTTTATAATCTGCTGCAAGGGCGAGATGACCGGGGATGCTCAGTAACAAGATAGCGAAAAGACGCATTGTTTTGTTCGTCATGGTGTGTTCCTCCTTATTGGATGTCGTGTTATTCCGAGGCGGCAATCGCCGCTGACAGGAAGTTACGCGCATCGGCCTGGGCGGCCTTGTCGTTGGCCTTGCGCTTGTAGTCGGCGAACTGCGGGATGGCAATCGCCGCCAGAATGCCGATGATCGCGATCACGATCATCAACTCGATCAGGGTGAAGCCCTGTTGTTTTTTATCTCTCATCATGTTCTTTGCCTCCTCATCTGGGGGTTAGTAAACAGGTTTGTTTGATGCTCATTCGCACGGCTGTTTCAGGTCTGTTTTAGGGACATATAAGCCGTGGACTTATAGAGAGAATAGGACATATAGGCCGTGGATGCAAATAGTTTATTCGGTCTAATCTTGGCCGATGCAAAAACACCCGTACCTGGTTGCCTTAGGACAGCAGATCCGCGGGCTCAGAGAGAGAAAAGGCTTTACGCAAGAGGGGTTTGCGGCGGCCTCGGAGATTGATCGGGCCTATTACGGGCGCATTGAACGGGGGGAGAGTAACCTCGCGAGCTTGAATATCATCAAAATCGCCATGACCCTGGGGGTGGAGGTGGGGGAGCTCTACCCGTCGGTGCGCGCCCTTGAGCGGAACAAGGATGTGCAGGGGTGAGGGGGCGTTGTTATTTTGACGGCTGGGAGGATTACGCCTGCCGCGTGTGCAGGGATGAGAAGCGGCATCGTCATTGCCGGCGAGGTGCTGTATGGACGGAAAACGCAGTATGGAGGTGATGCGTCACAAGGATCGCAGACCCGGCCTTGCCGGGGGCGCAGTGTCGGTAGCCCGATCTGCCCAGTCATTTTTTTAAGAACCGGGGCAATACGGCATAACTGCGGTACACCCCAGCAAGAGGCGTGTTGGATCAGACGCTGTAGGATGTATCAGGGGTATGTGTAGGTCGAGATCATGCCTAACGGGATCGCCAGGGCCCAGAACAACACCAGCAATGCCGACCAGCCCAGCAACAGCGTGATGGCATAGGGCAACATCAGGGAGATAACCGTGCCGATCCCGGCATGTTTTACATAACGCTGACAGAAAACCACCACCAGCGGGAAATAGGGCATCAGCGGGGTGATGATGTTAGTGGCTGAATCGCCAACACGAAACGCCGCCTGGGTGAGCTCCGGGGAGATACCTATCTGCATTAACATGGGTACGAAAACGGGCGCCAGCAGGCCCCATTTTGCCGACGCCGAGCCGATGAGGATATTCACCAATGCCACCAGCGATATGATCCCAAGCAGGGTAAGCGGGCCTGACAGGCCCAGCGTGCGAAGAAAATCGGCGCCTTTTATGGACAATAAAACGCCGATGTTCGATTGCCCAAACATCCAGATAAACTGCGCGCAAAAGAACGCCAGCACCAGATAATAGCCCATCGTGCCCATGGTGTGGGTCATGCCGGCGATCACATCTCGGTGGGATGTTATCGTCCCGCAAACATAGCCATACACAACGCCGGGGATGATGAATAATAAAAAGATCAGCGAGACAATGGACTGCATCACCGGCGCCTGGAAATCGGCGATTTTGCCGTTAAGGCGCAATGCTGAGTCCTCAGGGAAAAGCCAGATAAAAAACCCCATCGCAGCTAACACCACGGCGATAAGCCCGGCATACAGCCCCCGCCGTTGTGCCGCCGTTAGCTCTTCCATCTGCGGCAGATCTTGTGGGTCGGCATTGATATGCAGCCCTGACAGACGTGGCTCAATGAATTTATCCGTTAGCGGCCAGGCGATGAACAACACGAGCAAGGTTGAGACGCCGGTAAAAATGTTATTGCAGAGGATGGAGATGTTGATCTCCGGATCAAGCAAGGTGGCGGCGCTTTGTGTGAACCCCTGTAATAAGGGATCCAACGGGCCTGGCATGACAAAATTAGCGGAGAAACCACCGGAGACGCCCGCAAATGCGGCAGCAATGCCCGCCAGTGGGTGACGACCGGCAGCGTAGAAAATGATCCCGCCAAGCGGCACAACCAGCACATAGCCGGCATCCACGGCATAGTGACTGGCGATACCCACGAGCACCACCACGGGCGTTAGCAGTTTCCCCGGGGTTATCGACAACACGGAGCGCAACACCGCCGAGACAAACCCGCTGTGCTCGGCGACACCCACTCCGAGCAACGCCACCAGCACCACGCCCAGGGGCGGGAAAGTGATAAACGTGTGCACCATGCTGGATAGAAAATTGGCTAATCCGGGGCCTGTCAACTGATTGTTCACCTGCACGGGTTCACCGCTTAGCGGATGCAGGGCGTTGAAGTCCATAGAAGATAACGGCCAGGAGAGCAACCACACCGCCAGCATCAACATGAGAAACAACATCGCCGGATCAGGCAGGCGATTACCGGCATCCTCAACCCAGTTCAGTATTTTATTCAAAGAGACTGATCTGCCCTCCATCACTTTGACCCTTCCCCCATATTCATGGTCTATCGCCTCCTGGTGATCTGGATGTGTTCCCCGTCCGATATGCGCGGGTGTTTGCACAGATGGGATGTGCTCCCTAATACTTTGAACCTCTCCCCCATCTGCCGATCCCCTCTACCCTGCGCCTTTGAAGATGTATCGCCCCACCACTTTGCTCCCTCCACCATCAGCATACCATCTGTTTAGTCGTGATATGGCTGGTGATCTGCTTTTTAATAAATTGAAAATGTATGTTGTGTTTCACGCCACTCGTCCTCATCGGGCAGGGCAATACTCTCAAGATCGCCGACCTCAGCCTCTGGATCATCAATCCAGTGACGAAGAATGTCACTGCCATTGATGACGTCAAAGGCGAGCTTGTCCTCTTCATACTCATAGTGAAAGTTGCGCCAGATGGCATAGTCAGGGTAGAGCTTGCGAATTGCATGTAAGGCCAAAGCGACAATGCGCCAGGGCTTGAATTGCTTATGCCGATAGTCTGGATGATCGGCATGGATCTGAAAGCCGTGACAAAGTGCATGCTGGTGCTTATGGAACGTGGGCTCAAACCAACACTCACGCAGGTGACAGCCTTCCGTCCATTGCGGTGCTATTTTTTTCATGAGCGCCAAAACATCCCTGGCATTTATGTCCGGGGCACCGAGGACTTCCAGCGACCGTGTCGTGCCACGACCTTCTGAAACAGTCGTCCCTTCAAGCATCACAGTGCCGGCATACGCTCTCGCCATGTTCACCGTGGACGCATTCGGGCTGGGGTTGATCCAGCATCGCTCTAACAGGGGCCAGCCATATCCGGGGGCATCCTCAGGTCGCCAGCCCGACATCTCGATGATCCGATACTCGACATCAATTTTGTAGTGATAGATGAACCATTTTCCCATCTCGCCCAGGGTCAGGCCGTGGCGCATCGGCATCGGGCCGGCGCCAACGAAACTCTCCCACCCGGGCTTGAGACACATCCCCTCTACAGGGCGTCCTGCCGGATTAGGCCGATCGAGCACCCAGACGGATTTTTTGTGCCTCCCCGCCGCTTCCAGGACATAGCGAAGCGTGGTGATGAAGGTATATATCCGACATCCCAGGTCCTGCAGATCAACCAGCAGAACGTCAAATGCATCCATCATGGCATCCGTTGGACGCCGTACATCGCCATACAAACTAAACACCGGGATATTATGGACTGGATCATAATAGTCCGAGGACTCCACCATATTGTCCTGTTTGTCACCCTTGAGGCCATGTTGCGGGCCAAACGCCGCTGTCAGCTTAATGTCATCCAGCGCCGCTAACACATCGAGACTATGGCGAAGGTCAAAGGTGACGGATGCAGGGTGGGCTAACAGGGCGATACGTTTGTTTTGCAGCGGTTTACGTAAATCCGGCTCAGTCAGCAGCCGGTCCAGCCCAAACAGATTCATTGTGCCCCCTGAAACCTGAGCGCACGATGCGGGTCGGGATGATTTGTACTGTTTAATGCTTGAGGCATAAGGTTGACCAGTTTAGAATGAACATAGGCCAATTTAGTATATATAGTTAGAAATTAACAACATACCCAAGATGAAATCGACATTTTTCGCTGTTTATTCATCGGTAAGACGCTGATTTCGAATAAAATCATACAATCGGAGAAGATTGGTTTTATATTGGTCTCTCATAGACACCTCCGCAAAGATGATCACACCGTCAGGGAGTTGGCTCCGGTAGGATCAGAAATAGCAATCGTGTTTTCAAGCAGGGTTATTCAATGACTGAAGCATCATTTTATCTGGGTATCGATGCCGGGGGTAGCCGTTGCAAGGCCAGACTGGTCAATAAAGATAGGCAGGTGCTGGCGGAGGTTGAATCAGGACCGGCGAACGCCCGCATCGGGGTTGCTCGGCTGACGGCCATCCTGATGGACATTGCTGAGAGCGCACTCAAAAAAGCCGATCTCCCTCTCACCGAGCTTGCGAATGTTATCGCCGGCATAGGGATTGCCGGCATAAACCGCCCAGGCATGCGCCTGGCCATTGAGAACCTGGCGCTTCCCTACAGATGCCGAGCATTCGATACAGATGCGGCGGTGGCCTGCCTCGGGGCATACGGAGGGGCGGACGGCGCAATCCTGGTTCTTGGAACGGGCAGCATCGCACACATAAAAAATGGTAGCGAGGCGATAACCATTGGTGGCTACGGGTTTCCAATTTCGGACGAAGGTAGCGGTGCCGCCCTGGGGCTAAGTGGCGTCAGGCACGCCCTACGCGCACTCGATGGACGCACAAAAGCCACCCCGTTAAGCGCCGCAATCTCCAAGCAATTTGACAATGATACAACTCGTGCCATCGCCTGGATGGATCAGGCCACGCCATACGACTACGGCGCCTTTGCGCCGCTGGTGCTCGACTTTGCCGAGGAAGATGATGAAATCGCCCGCTCAATCGTTGAAGATGCGGCGAAACACGTTGAGCGATTCATTGAGACAATATTCGCCAAAGGCGCACAGCGCTGTGCCCTGGTCGGCGGATTGGCCGCAAGAATGACGCCCTGGTTGCGAAGACGTACCACAAACAGGCTTGTGGCGGCCGCTGGCGATGGACTGGATGGTGCGCTTTTGCTGGCGGGCGCCAATCGCTTGCAAAAGTCGCTTTAAGAGCACTTACCTGAGCCAAACAAGCCCAAAAACTAAACCATGCGCTTTTCAAGTTTTGACTGGGTGGTGCTCGGCGGGTATTTTGTCATCGTATCAACACTGGGGATCATCCTTTCAAGAAGAGCGACCACCTCATCGAAAGAGTATTTTCTCTCTAAAGGTGGCCTGCCCCTTTCACTGATCGTATTTTCCGTTCTGGCGACCACTCAGTCCGCCGCCACTTTTCTTGGTGGCCCGGACATTGGTTTTCGTGGAAATTACACCTATCTCGCCGGGACATTGGGAACCATTCTGGCAAGTATTATTGTGGCCATCGTCCTGTTGCCCAGGTTCTACGCCGCCAATGTCATCACCGTATATGACCTTTTAGACAAGGCTTACGGCCCAAGTGCTATGAGGGCCGCCGGGGCCGTGTATCTGCTGGGACGCATATTTGCAAACGGCGCCCGGCTGTTCATGGCTGCGCTTGCCGTTGCCCTGATTGTGTTCTCAGATACTGATTTTCACAGCGTTGCACTCGCTTCCTGTTTCATCACCTTCATCGCCCTGGCTTTTACCCTGGTTGGCGGCCTTCGCTCCGTTGTGGCCAGTGACATGCTGCAATTCGCTGTATACGTATTTACAGCCATCTTTATCATGGCGGGCATCTACCAGGCCATCGATTTACCGTTATCCGACATACTGGCGGCCGCCAGAAATGCTCCCGATGGCCAGAACAAATTATTATTGTTCGACTTTTCGCTTAACCTGCAAGAGCCGTTCACCATGCCCTCGATCATGACGGGCCTGACGCTTTTACTTTTGGGCAACTACGGCCTGGATCAAGATACCACCCAGCGATTACTCGCCGCCGGCAGTGCAAAGCGAGCAGGCAAGGCGCTGATTTTTGCCGCCCTGCTGGCCGTTCCCCTGACTTTCGTTTTTGTTACGATTGGACAACTCCTGCATATCTTCTATGAGAGACCCGAGATCACCGGGCGGGCCATGACGAGCCTGGAGCTTAAGAGTACCACCATCTTTATGCAGTATATCTTGAGTGAATTACCATCAGGCATGCGCGGCCTTGCTGTGACCGGTGTCGTTGCCGCTGCGGTCTCAACCCTGAACTCTGGCTTGAACTCCATGTCAGCGGTGGCTGTAAGCGATTTCTATCGCCCGCTTCGTCAGAGCAAGCCAGAAAGCCACTATGTACGTGCAGGACAGATCGCAATGCTCGGCTTTGCGCTTGTCCTGCTGTTGATGTCCTGTATTTGTCATTACTGGCAGCGCTCTACTGATATGCCGCTTCTGGAGTTTGCCCTGGCGGTCATGACTTTCGCCTATGCCGGTCTTTTAGGTATCTACGCTACTGTCGTTTTTACCAGGCGTGGCAGTGCCGGCTCCATTATCGCCGCACTCATTGTTGGCTTCATTGCCATGGGCCTGGGTGACGGCAACATCGGCAGTGCCATCGGCATTCCAGAGGCTTACACCGAGCTCGCATTTACCTGGAAGCTATGCGTGGCGACAATAGTTGCATTCCTGGTGGCGAGTGCAGGGAATTGCCGCAACAACACCCGCTAACTCAGCTCGGACACGAACTCATAACGATCCCCGCGATAAGCCGAGCGCGTAAATTCAACGACAACCCCGTGAGCAGAATACGTTTTTCTCTCAATTCGCAGCACTTCACTGCCCTCATCTATCTGTAGCAGACTGGCCTCAGTGGGCGTAGCGAGAGAAGCCCTGATTTTCTGCTGACCACGGACTGGACGATACCCCAACTCGGAAAGCGCCTCATACAATGAATCGCCCAGCATCGCTATGTCGGGAATAAACTGTTTGGGTACAACGGCATTTTCAATCGCCAGGGGTTCGCCATTGGACAAACGCACGCGCCCTAGTCTCGCCACCTCGGCCGTGACTGGAATTGCCAACTGCTTCGCCTCATCTGCAGTCGGGCTCGAAAACGATTTAACGATCCAGAGCACGCCCGGCTCATCCCCACGCTTATGTGCATCATCAGTGAAGCTGCTCAGAAAAGAAGAAGGCGACTGGATCCTTGCCGATACGTAGGTGCCAGACCCTTGTTTGCGATAAAGAAGACCCTCGGCAATCAGCGTATCAATCGCTTTGCGTATCGTTACACGGGAAGCGCCGGTGATTGTCGTCAGCTCACGCTCCGAGGGCAGGGCCTCATCGTTGATAATTTCGCCCTCATTTATTTTGCTTCGAATACTATTGGCTATGCGAAGATATAGCGGCGTTGGATTTTCCTTTGACATTGCCTGCATGGAAGTTACCTCATTAGTGTATGGATCGATTCCCCCAAATGCCCTTGATGCTGCTCCAACAGCGCTTCAGCCCGCTCTTTCTCCGCCCCAAATCCGATCAAAACGGCTGTCGGGATATTATCCCCTGCTTGAGTGAGTGCGGCGTCCGCCTTATCCATTGAGATCCCACAGAGCAGGTGAACGATCTCGGCGCCACGATGACGCAGCTTCCGGTTCGAGATCAACATGTTCACCATGAGACCTTTATATACCTTGCCCAAACGCAGCATGATTGTGGTCGAGAGTATGTTCAGAATAGCCTTTTGGGCGGTACCGGCCTTCATCCTCGTTGACCCGGCGACAATTTCACTGCCGGTATTCGCCACCAGACCAAATTCAGCGGCCTTAAGTAAGGGTGCGTCCTGATTGTTTACAATGCCAATCGTCAGTGCGCCTTTTTCACGCGCAACCTCAAGCGCTGCAAGAGTGAACGGGGTCTTGCCGCTGGCGGCCACCCCAATCACAACATCATTCTCATCGATACCAAGACGCTCCATTTCGCTGGCGCCGGCCTCGGCATCGTCCTCGGCGCCCTCAACACTCTCAACCAGCGCAGAAAGCCCGCCCGCCACGATATAGACCAGTCGCTCATTGGGCCATCCATAGGTGGGATGCAATTCAACGCCATCCTGAGCGGCAACACGCCCTGAGGTTCCGGCGCCGACATAGATCAGGCGACCTCGCTCTGAAAGGCGCGCCGCCGCCGCCATCGCCGCCTTTGCAATCAGGGGGGACAGCGGCCTTATGGCGGCAACAGCGGATAGCTGCCCTTCGATCATGGCGTCTACGGCGTCCTCGGCTGACCAGCTATCAATACCGCCAAATCTGTCGCTCACCAGCTCTGTGGACATGCCTGCCTCTGGAATTGTCTCATCGCTCATGTAAGTTACAGGGCTCGGTTTACGTAGCAAAATAAAATCACTAGGTCGGGTGACAGGTAGTGCCCTGATGCTCGCTGCTATGATGCATCTGGCCGGGCCGGGCGCCAGTCCTGTTTGCGGCTAAGCCAACATCCGTCTCTCTGCCGTTGACCCAGCTTCTTGCCACATTACCGTCATCTGTAATGTGATTGAGACTGGCTGTTTTGCCGACAGCGATCTCCCCCAGTTCATGGCCCAGTCCAATGGCTTTGGCCGGGCCGAGACTCGCCATGAAAATGGCCTCAGGCAGGGAGACCCCCAGGTTTCGCTGGGCGTATGTGACGGCGGACATCATATTAAGGGATGAGCCCGCAAGGTTGCCGGCTTCGATCATAAGGCGCGGGCCGGTCGCATCCACCCACTGGCCGAACAGGTCAAAGCCACTGAAGTCGGCAGGTGCGCCAACGCTGGGCATGGCGTCCGTTACGAGCACCGTTTTCTGAATACCTTTGCATTTGATTGCGATACGCAGTGCAGCCTCATGCACATGAAAGCCATCGGTGATCATACCCGCCCAGGTGTGCTCAGAGTCCAGCGCCGCACCGACTACGCCGGGCGCCCGACTCATGAGCGGCGACATGGCGTTGTAGAGATGGGTAAAGCCTGAGAGCCCTTCCTGGATGGCGGATTGAACGGTGTCGTAGTCGGCATTGCTGTGACCGGCCCATACGCTGACGCCCCGTTCCACAAGCGCCGCAATTTGGCCCGGCAGCACACGCTCAGGCGCAAGCGTCGCCAGGGTTTTGCCGTTTTTAAGGCTGGACAGGAGATCAATAAACTCCGCATCCAGGGCGCGCAACTTCTGCTGATCGTGCACGCCTTTTTTATCGCTATTGAGTACCGGCCCTTCAATATGGATCCCCAGCGGCCCCGGCACACCCAGGGCAATGGCCTCATCCACTGCCGCAATGGCCTCGGCGATCACCTCCGGCGTATCGCTGATCAGGGTCGGCAGAAATCCGCTGGTGCCAAAGGCACGGTGCGCTCTAGCGATGGTCTTAATTGTTGCGACAGTGGGCGCCTGGTTTAGAAGCACACCGCCGCCGCCATTCACTTGCAGATCAATAAACCCCGGGGCGAGATACCCGCCATTGAGGCGGGCCCGCTCGGCAGCGGCGGGAATGGCCTCCAAAGGCACAATATCCCGAATACGCCCGCCTTCAATCAGCACCGCCCGGTCTTCTGACCATGCACCTTCCACCAGCATGGGGCAACCAAACAGCGCACGCATCACACCGTCACCGTCACTTTTTTCAGAAAGGGCGGCTCATCGGGGTTTTTCCCGCGCGTGAGTGAGAGCGCATTTGCAAAACGATAAAACCGCTGAACCTGCAGAATGGGCGTCAGGCGCGGATCATCACCCCCCGGGCAATCCAGCGCCAGTGCCCCCGATACCGCCCCACCCACAGTAAGGCACTGGGCGCCGTGGGCGGCGCAAAAAGAAACCAGCTCCAGAACGCTTTGCCTCGCCTCGTCCGCCGAGACAAACGCCAGAATTGGGAAACCCCTGGAGAGGACCGCTATGGGCCCGTGGCGAAGTTCAGCGGCGCTGAGCGCCTCGGCATACAAGCCGCTGGTCTCTTTCAGCTTGAGCGCCGCCTCCCCGGCAATGCTAAGGCCCGAGCCGCGCCCGGAAACAAACAGATTGCCGGCTTCCTTCAGCACTGGCAGCGCCGCCCCCCAGTCACCCGCCCATGCTTTCCTCAGGTGCGCAGGTAATTGCCCCAGGGCGTCCAGACCACGATGATCGCCGCCAGCGCAAAAGGCCAGTGCGGCGAATGCCGTGAGCGAGCAGATAAAGGACTTTGTCGCCGCCACGCTGTGCTCTTCACCGGCCAGCAAAGGCAGAGTGGCCTCACATAAGGCCGCCAGCGGGCTTTCGGTATCGTTGGTCATGGCCACGGTAAATGCACCGCCGGCCTTTGCCGCTTGGGTGGATTGCAGCAAGTCCTCGCTTCTGCCCGATTGCGATACGGCAAGAAACATCGCTCGATGCAGATGCAGATCCGCACCATAGATGGAGGCCATTGAAGGTGCGAATGCGGCGACCGGCTTACCCACCAGGCCTTCGATCAAATACTTTCCATAGACCGCTGCGTGATGGGAGCTGCCCCGGGCACAGGTCAGGACCATGTTGATTTTATCGCTGGACAGACGGGCGGCGATTTCCTCGACCCTGTCCCGATTACTCTGACATTGCCGCTCTACCCGCTCAGGCGCCTCGGCGGCTTCATGAAACATCTTGGTGTCATGCTTTGTGCTGGGCGTCTTTGGCATGATCAGCGGCTACCGACGACCTTGCAAGGCTTAGAGGGAAGCCAAAGACCGGTACCGCCAAAACAGGGGCGGGCGTATTGAGCGCCTGGATGTATTACGGGCATGCCTACCAGTACATAACCTTTAGAGAAAATGTATCTTTTCATCATATAACTGATTGTTTTTAAGTATAAAATTAGATAATAGCGGATAATTTCGCCCGCATTTCAAAGGCCGGTCATGCGCTAAAAATAACCTGGTTCGCCCTTGTTATCATCAATCTGGTCTGGTTACATTTTGACTTATTGCCTGCATTGGCAACATAATGGTATCATAGCCTTTAAGTGAATAGCCACAGGCTGGTGATATGCCTGTGGCCATAGCCTGTTTAAGGAGGAGAAACGACATGCTAAAACCAAAACTCTCTCTCACCGTGCTGATGGGCATTCTGTCCGCCTTGTTGCTTGCCTCCCCCGTATATGCACAGGGCAATGCACAGGGCAATGCAGACGCTAAAACAGTGCTGGAGACAATCATCGTCACGGGTAGCCGCATTGAGCGCACCGAGCTGACGGCGTCAACGCCAGTGACAATCATTGGCGAGGAGCTCATTGAAGCTGATCGCTCCGTTGTCGTTGAAGACATCTTTATCCGCCTGCCTCAGGCCGGGGGAGGGGCAAACGCAACCGGGGCGTCCGTTGGCGATTCGCTGGGGTCTTCGACCATTGACCTGCGAGGACTCGGCCAGAACCGCACATTGGTGCTGGTCAATGGCGTGCGTGCAGTGCCTTTCAGTTTTCGCAATGCCGTTGACACAAACAGCCTGCCAACGGGGCTCATTAAAAATGTTGAAGTGCTGACCGGTGGGGCGGCGGCGATTTACGGTGCAGACGCCGTTTCCGGCGTGGTGAACTTTATCCTCGATGATGAGTTCGAGGGGCTTGAGATCAGTGCAACGGCAGAGGTGCCGCAAGGTGGCGGGAGGAGTGTGTCACTGGATTTTATTGCCGGCCGGGAGCTGGGCGATGAGCGCGGCCATGTCGTGGGCTATGTGGGGTATACAAAGCGTTTCGAATTGCTGGCCCGTGATCGTGACTTCACCTCTGAGACCATCACCGCCATTCCATCGGAGGGCGGCAACTTCACGGATGTCGCAAGCGGTAATTTCTTTGCATTCGACAGTACCGGTAATTTCCAGACCGACAGACAAACCGACAATGCCACGCCGGAGCGCTTTTTGATACAGCCCCTGGAACGTTTGCATGCGGGGGTGTTGTTCCAGTACAACCTGCTCGAGCAGGTGGAGTTATACGGTCGCGCCATGTTTACCCAGACGGACGTCACTGGCGCAGGTTCCACCGGGCAGACGCCAATCAGTGTCAATGAACCTGTCTCAATCTCTGAGGCCAATCCATTTATCCCCGCTAATGTACGCCCTGATCTCACATTCGTGAATGGCATGGCCAATGTGATGGTTGAGCGCAATCTTGGACTGGGTCTGCAACGTACTGAAACAGGACGTGACATGTATCAGATCCTTGTGGGCGCAAGGGGCGATATCACGGAGAACATCAACTGGGACGTCTATTTTCAGTATGGCGAAACAGAAGAGCACGCAGTCGTCTTCGGGAACGCCATTGAAGATGACGAGGACGGCAACAGCCGTTTTGCGGCGATTGCCGATACGGTGGATATTTTCGGCCCGGACGCCGATTTTAGCGGCTTTGGAAGTGACATCGTCCATTCTGATCGCAGGCGAGATCAACTCATCTCAACCGTGGTGGTCGCCGGCAATTCGGCGGATGTTTTCGAGCTGCCTGCAGGCCCGGTCGGATTTGCACTGGGCGCCGAGTACCGTAGGGAAAGCGGCGAGTCCGTGCCGGGCGATGCGCTTCGAGACGGACTTGCCTTCGGGCTTGGCGGGGTCAGCGCCATTGACTCCAGCTTTAATACCAGGGAGTTCTTCGGCGAGATCCTGATCCCGCTCTTATCCGATCTGCCCTTCGTTCAGGAGCTGAACTTTGAAGGTGCCTATAGATGGTTCAATGTGTCTAACACTGGCTCAGGTGACGCCGACAAGATTGGGGGCACATGGGTCGTGAACGATCAGATACGCTTTCGAGGCCAGCGTCAAACCACTGTGCGCTCCCCAAACCTGGGTGAGTTTGCCGGGCCGGAAGTGAGGCTGTCGCTTGCGCTTTTTGATCCGACAAGCTCGAGCTTCATTCCGCGACTGGGCGGTCGCTTTGATGGCGATCCATGCCTTGATGGGCGCGGTGACGCCGCTCAGTGCGCCGCACAAGGCGCCCCCGCCGCCGGCACGCCTTTTGATACCAGTCAGGCCGCCTATAGCTTTGGCGGAAACCGGAATATCGATACCGAAAAAGGTGAGACAGTGACTTTCGGGTTTGTCTTCACACCGTCATTTGCCTCCGGCGCAAGCCTCTCCGTAGACTATGTCGATATTGAAATCACCGATGCGGTGGGTGTTATCCAGCCGATCCTCGCACTCACGGACTGCTACATTAATAATCCCGTGCCGGGTAACCCGCTGTGTGGCGCAGTTCTTCGTAATCCGGCAACCGGGCTGATCAGCCAGGCCCTGGTGAATGACTTCAACCTGGCGACTCTGATCCAGAAGAGCCTCGATGTGGGCAGTGTTCTGCCGCTGGGTGTGTTGAGTGAACGGCTTGAGGGCCTCACGCTGAGCTATCAGGCGACCATCGTCACCGAGCAGAGCCGACAAGCCAATGCCACCGTTGATGCGATCGATTGTAAAGGCACTTTCGCAACGGCATGCTCAGGCGATGGCGCAAGTTTCCTTCAGCCTGATTACAAACACCGGGTGAACCTGGCCTGGGAGGGTGCTCGCGCTTCCGCCCTCTTTTCCTGGCGCCGTATTGGCGATGTCGTCAATGCCGGTAATCGCTCTGATAAAATCGGCGCTCAGGATTATTTTGATGTGACCGCTAACTATCGCTTAGGTAAGCACCTGACGCTCACGGCCGGGATTAAGAACCTGCTGGACAAAGAGATCCCGCTGCCTCAGGCAGGCGGAAACTTCTTCGGCACCTTGAGTGAATACGATGTGCTGGGACGCAGTTTCGGCATGTCTTTGACATCGCGCTGGTAGCAAGTAGCCATCCACCTCAGGAAACACACTGCCGGGCGTTCCGGGCCCGGCAGTGTGCCTCTCTCATTGCCTGCTGAAACACCCCCTTCTTGAACGTGTTTTCGGGTCGATGGGTGCTCACTTCAGACGATGTGCATGAAGCGGTCCACTCTTTATTAAGAGTGTTTTCAAGACGATGGGAAGGCCCCATTGATCCCCATCCATTTAACAGCATACGGGCGATGAGTTATGCCCGTGGGCTTACAGGATGGGCGGGGCGGTATTTGCGATAACCACCTGTCGTCGCCGTCATACATGTGGTTAAACCAGCGTGGCGCCTTCTTGTGAACTTGAGAGAACATGAGACGAAAAAATTCGGATCAGTTCTGATGTGTCGGAAACACCCTATCTCGGTAGTGAGAGATACGAATGAAGCCCCCGTCACAAAGTACAGCCTGCCCATAACGACATCTTGCATGCCGTAGAGAACAACTGGATCAGTGCAGATGTTTATACCCGCCGAGCCTACTTTTTCTCGCCCAACCACCCCGGATAAACCCGCTATCCAGGACAACTCCAAACGGATTACAGGTTCCCCAGCAGGCTTTGTGCGGAGCTGACTTTGAACTCCATCGGCGCTTCAACATAGAGTTGCGTGATGGCGCCGTCTTCCACCACCATGGCAAACCGCTGACTACGCCTGCCGAGGCCAAAGGCGGAGCCATCCAGCTCCAGCCCCAGGGCGGCGGTATACTCGGCATTGCCATCGGCCAGCATCAGCACTTTATCGCCAGCGCCAACATGCTTGCCCCAGGCGTCCATCACAAAGGCGTCATTCACCGCCATGCAGGCAATGGTATCCACACCCTTCGCCTTGATCGCATCGGCCTGTTCTATAAATCCGGGCAGGTGTTCTCTGGAGCAGGTGGGGGTAAATGCGCCGGGCACGGAGAAGAGCACGACTTTTTTGCCGCCGAACAGATCATCGGCGCTCAAGGCGCCCGGGCCGTCCGCATTCATCACATGAAACCGCCCCGCCGGGGCCTTATCGCCAACTTGTACCGTCACTGTGACCTCCCATTAACATGGTGATGTAAGTTATAGAGCCTTGCCCATTATAACCCATTATATTCCGGATTATGGCTTTTTGGGATCTTGCCGTGCCCTGCGCTCCCCGGAACGTTGCAACTCTTTCTTTAATTCCCGTGCAAACTGCCCGTGAATGGCGACGGCGAGGTTTTTGTGGTTGCGATAATGAAAATCCCGACCTTCAACACCGTGCTCCCCGGGGTCGTAATGGCGCTTTGCGGTGACGCCGCTCACATTAAAACCAATGATGGCGCTGCGCTCCCCGCTTTGGCAAACCAATGGCGCCCCGGATGAGCCATCTTTGCTGTCACAATTATGCACTATCACGCCCTCCTTAACATGGCCTTTTATATCGCAAGTGCGATCAACCAGCATCATCTCCCGCCCGTCAAAATGATAGGCGGGCATCATGAGCTGGCCACGGCAGTTAAGGCTCGATTGCAAAAGAGGGAGCACAGCACAGTGTTGCATCCCCGGGCGCATTAAGCGAAAGACAGACCAGTCATATTCATCCTTGCCAATATTATCCACGTTCTCAAAGCCGGATTTTATTAACCGCATGGGGATAGGCGCCTGCTCCAATCCCGCTCTTAGTGCAAAGAAAAACTTTCCATCGGCACGCACAGCTCCCCTCATCCAGCCCTTATGCTCTACTGTCCGCCAATAAATGGCGGCATGACCGGCCGAGATCACGACATCGCAATTATCCCCCGTCAGGACCCCGGAGACAAACCCCTCAGCGGCGATGATCACACGGCCTGTTTGCCGTATGACCGCTATGTTTTGTTCATGATCGGTGAGAAATTGGCGATCATCACTGCCCATGATGAACGCATAAGATGGGGCGCCCGTGGTGACAAAAACGATGAAAGGGATAAGTCGACTGAAGAATGACATGGTAGTTTGATGAGAGATGCAGATCAGGCCCTCATCAGGGTAGTTTCGTGAGGACCCTCTCCAGGGGCTTGCGCTTCGCATCGGGGATCTGATCTGGCATACCATAGAAAAACAGGCCCACCACTTTTTCAGTCTCGCTGTTCGCCTGGATAACATCATAAAATGCCGGTGTGCGTGTTACTGCCCCGGTAGTCCATTTCACACCAATACCCCGCTCCCATAGCAACAACATCATATTCTGTGCGACACAACAACATGCGGCATAATCTTCCTGCCTGGTGATCTCATCTGCCGACTGCTGACAGGTCATGACCAGCCAGCCGGGGATCTCCCGCCAGCGTTTGAGTGTTATCTCAGCGGCCCGCTCTCCCCGTGTCTCTTTAACCAGCTCCGCATTCAATAAACAGAGCCGCTGTTTGCCGTCTTCCCCTAACAGGTAGAAGCGCCAGGGTTGGGTCAGATAATGGTTCGGCGCCCAGACTGCCTGTTCAATGGCGGCGCGCATGATCTCATCATCGGGTTTTGGCTCGGGCTTGAACTGATGCACTGTCCGCCGCTCTCTGATCAGGTCTTCGATAGCCATTGGTTGGTTTTTATTCACACAGTGCATTTCTTAAATGGCGTTTAATTATATATTATGTCTGTTGTTGTTTTTAATTATCCATGCAAACCAGGAGAGAGACATGCGTAAATTGAAAATGTTAGCCTTATCGATCATGACCTTCGTATTGGCCACACCGGCTACCTTTGCAGATCACAGGGGAAAGGGCAACCATGCCACCCTGGAAGACTGCCTGCAAGTGGTTAAAAAAATCAAACAAGGCATGTTTACCCGTGCCGAGTTCCACGTTTATTCACACGAGGGCATGCCCGCCTATGAAATAGAATTAACCGATGACAGTGGCCGGCATTGGGAGTTTGAATGCAACACCAAAGGAAACCTGGTGGAGATAGAGCAGGAAGTAGAAAAAGGATCCGATCCCTTGTTTAAGGGCCGTGCCCGGGTCTCCGAGTCCGATGCGAGAAAAACCGCCACCGCCTTATATCCCGGGAAAGTGGAGAAAGTGCAATATGAAATTGAATTCGATGGTGAGCCGGTCTATGAGTTTAATATAGAAGATAAAGACGGCGCCGAGTTCAATGTGGAGGTCAGCGCCGAGTCAGGGGACATTATCGAGGTCTCCGTGGAGGCATGGGAGATCGGCAGTTAAAACTATCTAGCTACCGATAGCGATGGCGTTGCCTGATCTCACTCTCAGGTAACGCCTTCCCTGAAACAGGGCTCGTGATAGAGAAACTCACGGAACAGATCAGCGCCGGGGAGGCCGAGAGCATGAAACAGGCTCAGGCATGAAATACTGCAACAGATCATTTAAGAAGCGCGATCCCTTCTCTGTGGCCCGGATCAGGCTTTGATCATCTGCCAGCAAGCCTTGTTCCGTGGCGGCGGTGACTTGTTCATGGATAGTATCAAACATCACTCCTGTTCTCTCAGTAAAGTCATCCCGTGGCACGCCTTTTTTAAGGCGCAACACATTGAGCATAAACTCCAGGATGAGATCCGGCTCTGATAATCGCTTCTGCCCGGCATAGACGTCCTCTAATCCTGCATGGCGGATATAACTGGCGGGCACACGCCGTTTTGATTGCCTCATCACAGTTGCCGCTCGCTCATCGGTGAGCTTCCCATGGGCACCGGCCCCCACACCAAGATAATCCCCGAAACGCCAATAATTCATATTGTGTTGGCACTCCAGGGCGGCACGGCTGTAGGCGGCGATCTCATATTGCCCATATTGATGCTCTGATAAATACCGCTGTCCCTGTCTCTGCATCTGCCAGCAGGCATCGCTATCCGGCAATGCGGGGGGATGGGAGTAGAACAGCGTATTGGGCTCAATGGTGAGCTGGTACCAGGAAATATGCGTCGGCGCACAGCCTATCGCCTGTTTAAGATCGCCTAAGGACTCTTCCGGTGTTTGCCCCGGCAGTCCGTACATCAGATCAATGTTGATATTCGAGAAACCGGCGAGGTGCGCCGCCTCGATTGCAGAGAAGGCTCCCCTGCCGTCATGAACCCTGCCAATGTGCGCCAGTTTATGATCGTCAAAACTTTGTACCCCAATGGATAACCTGTTAATACCCGCGCCCTTGTAATCAGCAAAGCGTTGCTGATCGGCAGCGCCCGGGTTGGCCTCCAGGGTGATTTCCGCATCAGCAGGCAATGTCAATGTGGCATGAACCGCTTGCAGGACACGCTCAATACCCTGCGCCGAGATAACGCTGGGCGTGCCCCCGCCAAAGAAAATGGACAGGATCTCTCTGCCCCGAGCAAGCCCGACGCTCTGCTGAATATCCCGAACCAGGGCGTCGATATAGTCTTTCTCCGGAAAGGCGCCGTTTTTTATTTCATGGGAGTTGAAATCACAATAAGGGCAGGATCGCACACACCAGGGCAGATGGATGTACAGGGACAGGGGCGGGTTGATCACGTCCAGCAGGGATAGCGGCTTCAGCCTGTCCTCTGGCCAAAGAGCGGTTTTTGCCGTGCGCTCAACCATTCCCTGAGCTGCAAGATCAGGGACAACAAGGCAGGCATGAAGGTTAGCGTGATCAAGGTTGAGAACAGCAAACCGAACAACACGATCGCACCCAGACCTCGGTATAACTCGGTGCCCGCCCCCGGATTAAAGACCAGTGGTGATAAGCCAAAGATGGTTGTGATACTGGATATCATCACCGGGCGGATCCGCGCGCGGGTGCTCTCCATGACGGCGTCCACCGCCTCCATGCCTTTGTGTTTGATGTTTTTGATGGTGCGATCGATGATCAAGATCGGGTTGTTCACCACCGTGCCGATGAGGATAAGAAACCCCAACATGGTGATCACATCAAAGGGCTGTTGAATATTGGCGAAACCCAGCACGTGCAGATGGGCGCCTGCGGCGTTTAATAGCCACAGACCAAAAAGCCCGCCGCCTATCCCGAGGGGCACCGTGGTCATGATCAACAGGGGATAGCCCCAGTGGGAGAAAATCGCCACCAGTAATAAATAGGAAATGAGCACGGCGATAAGGAAATTGCCTGACATCGCCTGGCGGGTGGCCTGCAATCGATCACTGGCGCCACTGATGGACATATTAATATCTGCGCCGATTTCACCGGACGCCTTCATGCCTTCGATGATCTCTCGCCTGACTATCTCCACCCCCTCTTCAAGGGGCACACTGCGCGGCGCAATGATCCCCAGGGTGATCGTCCTGACACTGTCGACCCGGCGGATACTTTCCGTATTGACTGTCTGCCTGACGTCCGCCACGGCGGAAAGGGGCACGACACCGCCCCGAGATGAATACAACATAATGTTATCCACATCTTCCGGACGTTCAATCGTGCCTTGAGTTGAATAGATGAACATGTCGATCTTGTCATCACCCAGGAAAAACTCATCAACGAAGGCCCCGTCGGAAAACGCCCAGATGGAATAACCCAGATCATCGGTATCGATCCCCAGCTCACTGGCCCGCTCCCAGTCGGGGCGAACCTCAATAAACGGCTGCCCCATAACCAGACTGGGGGGCTCAGGTCGCACCTGGGGGGCGGGATCAAAAATGGTTTTCGATTTGATGAAGACCTTTAATCCAGCATCGAACAGGGACACCAGATCCGTGCCGCTGAGTTCCAGGTTGATACTGCGGCTGCCGCCCCAATTACTGGCGAAGATGGAGCCACGGGAGGCGAACGCATTGATCCCGGGGATCTGTCGAATGCGTGCGGAGATGATCTCCAGCAGATCATTCGTCTGGGCGGCCTCTGTCGCCTCCGGGATCAACATGTTACGCCCGGCACCGGCATAACCGATCACATAGTTAAGACCAGGCAAGTGAGACCTGCCACTGGCATACATCTGCGGGTCCTGATCAACATAGGGTATTAACCAGTCATCCATTTCCTTAAACACATCATGCATCTCATTCACATTATAACCGGGCGGCGCATACATCATCACGAAGAGCTTGTTCTCTTCCCCCTCCGGTAAGTACTCGGCCTTGGGTCTTAATGCAAAGATGGCCAAGGTCATCGCCAGGATCACCAGCACCAGGATGAAGCGACGGGGCAGGCCTTTTAATAGCCAATCAACAAAACCCAGGATCTTATCACCCACTTTCCGGCCGCTGTTATAAAGACCGAACCCCGTCGATGGCGTCGGGGTCTTTGGTGTGAGAAAGCGGCTACACATGGCCGGCACCAGCAGGGTGGCGACCAGCAATGACATCAGGATGGATGCGGAAATCGCCACGGCGATATCGGAGTACAACTGCCCTGCCTCCTGCCTGACAAAAACCAGCGGCACAAAAACCAGCACGGTGGTTAATGTTGACGCCAGCAACGCCGGCCAGACTTCCCTCACCCCATCTATGGCGGCACGCCTTCGGTCTTTACCCTCGGAAATATGCCGATAAATATTCTCCAGCACCACCACGCTGTTATCCAGGGTCATGCCAATGGCGAAAGCAACGCCGGCCAGGGAGATGACGTTAATCGTTCGGCCTGTGAGCAATAATCCCAAAAACGCAGCGATAGTGCAGATGGGCATACCGATGGCGCCGGTAACAGTGGCCGAGGGCGTTCGCAGGAAAAGAAACAACACCATTGTCGCCAGAAGCGCACCGATGATCAGGTTCTGCTTTACATTGCTGACCGAAGCGGTAACGTATTGCACATCATCACTGTTGAGCTGCATGTATAGACCCTGTTGTTTCAACAGGCCGGCGTTTAACTGCGCTACCTTCTCTACCACATCCTCTTTAACCTGAACGACATTGGAGCCGATCTGCCGTCTTACCCCCAACGTGATGTTGGGCACACCCTGGGCGTAGGAATAAAAACGCACTTCAAATGTGGATAATTCCACATGGCCTATATCCTTCAGGCGAATGAAGGCGCCACCACGATTGGCGATGACCATGTTCTCAATATCATCGATGGTTTCAAACCGCCCCATGGTCCTGACGATATAACGGCGCTTGCCGCTATCGAGGTCGCCGCCGGAGATATCGCGATTACGGGCGCGAATGGCATTACGCAATTCCGCCAGGGATATTCCCCTTTCCGCCAACCTCATTGGGTCCACATAGATCTTGATCTGCCGCTCCGCCCCGCCCCACATGGACACCTCAGATACACCGGCAACCCGTTCGATCTGTGTACGCACATGGTCTTCCAGAAAATCCCGCATCTCTACCATGTTCACGTTGTTCGGGTTACCGGGCAGCGGACGTGTGAGGTAGAACATGAAGGGATTATTGGAAATCGAACTGGTGATGATACGCGGCTCATCCACGTTTTCCGGATAGGCGGGCACTTGCGATAGGGCATTGTTCACCCGGATCAACACTTCGTTAATGTCGGTGCCGTGGGGGAACTCCAGCTCAATGCGCGCACTGCCGGTGCTGGCGTTGGAGATCATGCGATTAAGGCCGGGCAGACGACGCAGGTATTCTTCCTGCTCGATAATGATCTCTTTCTCTACGTCCTGGGGTGTGGCGCCAGGCCAGCGTGTGGTGACCGTAACGGCACGCACATCTATGTCCGGGATCATCTGTACAGGCACACTGTAGATGGACAATATGCCAAATACGCTGATGATCACTATGCCAACCGCAATAATGACGGGTTTTTCAATGGCGAATTGAAACATGGTTTTGGCCCTAGAGTTTCAACTCAAGCTCGTCTTTGATCTCCACGAGCTGGCCGGGTTGCAGCATTTCATTGCCCCGGATCACCACCTGATCGCCGGCCTGCACAGGACCTCCGGTAATTTCAATACTCTCACGGTAGCTGCGTCCAGTCTGAATGATCACCGGTTTGGCCTTCAGGGCGGCGCCCTGCTTTTGCAATACCCAGACGGACTCACTGCCATCGGGTTTTCGGACGATGGCGTCCTGAGGCAGTAGCAGGGCTTCTCCGGCTGAGGGGTCATTGAGATGAAAGACCACCCGGGCCGACATGCCCGGCGCTATCAGACGATCGCGGTTATTCAGGTCAATCCTCACCGGGAATGTCCTTGCGGACTCATTACTCATGGGCACTTTCATCGTTACCCTGGCGGAGAAGTGCCGTTCGGGATAGGCGTCGAACGTCATGGTAACCGGCGTGCCTAACTGCACATCATTGAAGTAATACTGGGGCACGGGCACATGGACTCGAAGGATCCGCATTTCCACCAATTCAAACAACGCCGAATCGGTCCCTACCCACTCGCCCACCTCCACCCGCTTTTGGGTGATCACCCCATCGAACGGCGCTTTTACCGTATGCCGCCTGAGCATCTCTTTTTGCTTTTGCATCGCCTGTTTTAGGCGCTCCAGTGCGGCGCCATCCATATCCACCGTTGCCAGCGCCGCCGCATAATCGGTTGCCGGGATGTGTTTCCTGCTCACCAGCCCGGCTGCTTCATCCCGTTGTCGCATGGCCTCTTTTAACCTGATCTCGGCTTCTTTCACCTGGGCCTGGGAGCGATTATAATCAAGCTGTGCTATGTCCCTGTCCAATGCCAGCAACACATCGCCCTGTTTCACTTCATCACCTTCATCCACGCTGATCGATGCGACCAAACCGGCTACCTGCGGCGAGAGCCTGGATAGGCGGGGTGTTGTTACCGAGCCGCTGAGGGGCAACTCTTCAAAGAGCGGTGCGCTCATGGCTTTAACCACCTTCACCGGTGTGGCGCGCTGTTGCTGTGCCTGTGCCGTGCCTGATCCGCCAATCACCAGCAGACCCATGACCACCAGGGCGCATCGCTTCATGCAGAGAGTGGGTGTGTGGCTAGATAAACTCATTCGCCTGCCTCATCAGTGCAAACAACTCTCTCAGGGCCCGCCCCCTGTGACTGAGTGTATTTTTGATGTCCGCTGGCAACTCCGCTGCGGTACAACCCTTAGCAGGGACATAAAATATGGGATCGTAGCCGAAACCATTATCACCTCGTGGCTCATTCACAATATATCCCCGCCAGACGCCCTGTGCAATGAGGGGCTTAAGGTCGGTTTCACTTCGCATATAGACCATGACGCATTGAAAGCGTGCGGTGGGTTTTTCTGCGCCGGTGTGGGCAATGTTCTCTAACAGCAAGCGCCGATTATCCTCATCTGAGGCGGCCTCACCGGCATAGCGGGCCGAGTAGATCCCGGGCTCACCGTTTAATACATCCACTTCAATGCCGGAGTCATCGGCGATAACAGGGTGCTCGCTCATACCCGCAGCGCCTCTGGCCTTGAGCAGGGCGTTTTCGAGAAAACTGTTTCCACTCTCCACGGCTTGTGGCGCTGAAAATCGCGACTGCGGTATGATTTCAATGCCGTGGCGGGAGAATAAGGCGGCGAACTCCCGCAGTTTCCCCGGGTTAGCGCTGGCGATAACAACTTCTCTACCGGCGCCCCTTTCTCTACCAGCACCCCTCTCAGAACAAGACATGATCCCTCGCCACACCCCGGTAGCCCACCCTCGCGCATTGAACATCACCCCCGGCGGTGTTCTCATCCATGCCGGGCATAGGCGGCTTTGAGATGCACATCCGAGGCAAAACCCGCCGCCTCGCCGCTCCGCTTAGAGATAAGGCAACAACATCCCGCAGGGGAGCGGGCGCCCCGTTAAGAGAAGTGCTACTCAGCATGGGATCTTAAAGATTTAATGTGCTCGACTGGATTGTGAAGAGTGCATTGATCCCGCCTCTGGCCAGCGCCAGTAACTGCTCCAGTTCCGCAAAGGTAAATGGATGTCCCTCGGCGGTACCCTGAACCTCGATTAACTCATTTTTATCATTCATGATCACATTCATATCTGTCCCGGCCGATGAGTCCTCCGCATAATCCAGATCCAGCACCGGCGCCCCCGCACAAATACCCACCGACACGGAAGCGACCGCCGAGGTGACGGGATTGGACTTGATCAGGCCCCGCCTCAATGCATGATTCACTGCATCCACGAGCGCCACATAACTGCCGGTAATCGAGGCGGTGCGGGTACCGCCATCGGCCTGAATCACATCACAATCCACGAAGATGGTGTTCTCACCCAGGGCGGATAAATCAACCGCCGCCCTCAATGCGCGTCCGATGAGGCGCTGGATTTCCTGGGTACGCCCGCTTTGTTTATTCTGGCTGGCTTCACGACGCATACGCCGATGGGTGGAACGTGGCAACATCCCGTATTCAGCCGTCACCCAGCCCCTGCCTTCACCTTTCAAAAAAGACGGCACCGAGCGCTCGAAGGACGCATTACAGATCACCCGGGTGCGGCCGAACTCGACCAGCACGGAGCCCTCGGCATGACAGGTATAGCCCCGGGTCAACATCACTTTTCTCATTTCATCATGAGCACGTCCATCTGCGCGCATCGTGACTTATCTCCTGATCGGTGATTTTGTGTACATCTTTATACCATAATCGGCGATCCCTGCCATGATATGAATTTTATCAATAAAACAGATGTTTGCCGTTTTATGTGAAGCAGGTACTATTCTCTCCCACGATGAACCCGAATCCATAACCGATGTGGGAATTGAGATGGTCGCAAGCATGACGGCATTCGCACGGCTGGAAGGTGAAGGCCACTGGGGCCGGGCTATATGGGAGATCCGCACGGTTAATCACCGCTATCTCGATACCTCACTGCGCCTGCCCGAAGAGTTTCGAACCCTGGAGGCAACAATCAGAGAGCATATTTCAGCAAAACTCAGCCGCGGCAAAGTCGATTGCCATCTGCGTTATGAAACCCACACTACCCGCAATGAGATCTGTATCAATGCGCCACTGGCCAAACAGCTCATCCATGCGGCGGATAGTTTGAACATAGCCGGTGATCCCTCCATCAACCCCCTTGATATCTTGCGCTGGCCCGGCGTTATCGAGAAAAAAACAACCGATCCTGACACACTTCGGGGACCGGTGATCACGTTGCTGGATGAGACGCTGGATATCATCACCAGCGATCGGCAACGGGAAGGGGAGAAAATCAAAGCGCTGATCGATGCGCGCTGTGATCAGTCTTTAGCCCATGTGGCGTTTGTGCGCGCACAGATCCCCGATATTATGCACGGCATAAAAGCGCGTTACCTGGCCAGGGCCAATGCAGGCAAGGTTGATCTGGATCAAGACAGACTGGAGCAGGAGATGCTTCTACTATCGCAGAGACTGGATGTGGCCGAAGAGTTGGACCGGTTGGAGGCCCATATTCATGAGGTCAAACGGGTGCTGCATGGGGCCGTTCCCATTGGCAGACGGCTTGATTTTCTCATGCAGGAAATAAACCGGGAAGCCAACACACTGGGTTCGAAATCCGCCCACATCGACACCAGCAACACGGCGGTTGAGCTAAAAGTGCTTATCGAGCAGATGCGTGAACACATACAGAATATCGAATAGCGGCGTATGGGTATGCGTAGGGGTATGTTGTTCGTCATCTCGGCGCCATCCGGTGCAGGCAAGACCTCGCTGGTAAAAGCGCTGCTTGCGATGATCCCGGACTTGTCTGTTTCCATCTCACATACCACACGGCCACCCAGGCCATACGAGCAACCCGGCTCGGATTATCATTTCGTCAGCGAGAAGGTATTCCAGGGCATGATAGATGAAGACCAGTTTTTGGAATATGCAAAAGTGTTTGATTATCACTATGGCACCTCGCGACCCTGGTTGGAACAACAACTTCTCGAAGGCAACGACATGATCCTGGAGATTGACTGGCAGGGCGCACAGCAGGTACGTCACATCATCAGGGAGACGATCAACATCTTTATCCTGCCCCCCTCTTTCAACGCGTTGGCGGAGCGCCTTCGGGGGCGAGGTGATGAAGATGACAACATCGCCCGCCGAATGCACGAGGCCATCGGCGAGATGCAACGCTATAGAGAATATGACTACCTGGTGGTTAATGATGATTTCGATAAAACCCTGGATGAATTATCAGCGATTTTTACCGCAGCCAGGCACGAATACCGCCTGCAGCGCGGTTTTTATGAGGAAATTGTGGAAGACTTATTGCGACAGGGACGGGATCTCAAGTAACATGCCCCTGCCCAGGTTTGAGGCTTGCCAAGAGTAACCCATTTCTAAATTTTAACGAGGACTGAAACGAGGACGGATAATGGCGCGACTGACTGTAGAAGACTGCCTTGAGAACCTGGATAACCGTTATGATCTGGTATTACTCGCCAGCAAGCGTGCGCGGCAATTAAGTACCGGCGCCGACCCCCTGGTAGAGGCGGGATCGGACAAACCCACGGTTATCGCCCTGCGCGAGATCGCCGCCGGGCTGATCACCAATGAGAATATCAGCACCATAGACAAACCCCGATTCGAAGATGAAGCGGATGCGATTGAGTTTCAAACAACCCCCTATCTCGGCATCGCCGACAGCTTTACGGCACACTTCCCCTAAAAGCCGCCTCATAAGCCCGGCGCCAACATCTTAACCGGGCAAAAACCACCTTGCCGGGTTACACTGATCCCCATGATCACCATCTCTGCCCTGGAAAAACGGATCAGCCGCTATTTGACCGCCGATGATGTGGGCAAGGTGCGCCGTGCCTATGAGTTTGGCGCACTGGCCCATGAAGGCCAGCATCGTAAAAGTGGCGAGCCTTATATCCATCATCCCCTTGAGGTGGCGGCTATTCTGGGTGACATGCACATGGACCCTCAAACCCTGGTTGCGGCCATATTGCATGACGTCATCGAGGACACCGAAACCGCCAAAGATGAAATAAGAGAACAATTCGGCAAGGATGTGGCCGAGCTGGTGGATGGCGTCAGTAAATTAACGCAAATTGAGTTCGACTCACACGCTGAGGCGCAGGCACATAATTTTCGCAAAATGTTAATGGCCATGAGTAACGACATTCGCGTTATTCTGGTCAAGCTCGCTGATCGTCTGCATAACATGCACACCCTGGCCGCCCTCTCCCCTGAAAAGCGGCGCCGGATCGCCAGAGAAACACTGGAGATATATGCGCCTATCGCCCAGCGCCTGGGCATTAACCGCATTCGCCTGGAATTGGAGGAGCTCGGTTTTTCCACCCTGTATCCCATGCGCCATCGCATACTAAACGAGCAGATCATCAAGGCGAGAGGGCATCGAAAAGAGATCATCAATAAAATACGTAACGCATTTAAGCGGCGACTAAGGCAGGAAAAACTCCACGCACAGGTGCTCGGCAGAGAGAAACACCTGTACGGCATTTATCAGAAGATGCTAACCCGGGATCTGTCCTTTAATGAGGTCTACGATGTCTATGCTTTTCGCATCATCGTGGAAGATGTGGATACCTGTTATCGCATCGTTGGCAGCGTACACAATCTGTACAAACCCGTGCCGGGTAAGTTCAAGGATTATATCGCCATCCCAAAATCCAATGGCTACCAGTCATTGCATACCGTTTTATTCGGCCCCTATGGCGTACCGGTGGAAGTGCAGATCAGAACCCGGGACATGGACGATGTGGCCGAGGCCGGTATTGCCGCCCACTGGCTATACAAATCCGGCGCTGCCGGCGATCGTTCCGGCGCACACAAACGCGCACGGGAGTGGTTAAGACGGGTGATGGAAATGCAAACCACGGCAGGCAATCCACAGGAGTTTCTTGAACACGTCAAGGTCGATCTGTTCCCTGAATCGGTTTATGCCTTTACCCCAAAAGGCAAAATTATCGAATTGCAAAAAGGCGCCACTGCGGTGGATTTCGCCTATGCCATCCACTCCGATGTGGGCAATAGCTGTGTGGGCGTCAGGATAGACAGGCGCCTCTCTCCCCTAAATACCCACCTTGCGACAGGGCAGACCATCGAGGTGATCACCGCCCCGGGAGGGCGACCTGATCCGGCCTGGCTTAATTTCAGCGTCACCGCCAAAGCCCGATCCAACATCAGGCACTATCTGAAAAACCTGCGTAAGAGTGAGGCGCGCGCCCTGGGCAAGCGCCTGTTGATCCGGGAGCTGAAAATGTACGCCACCGGCCTTGATGAAATCGGCCCGCAACAATGGCTGAAGGTATTAAACGAATGCAACCTGGGCACTCGGGATGAATTATTACAGGAAGTGGGCCTGGGGAATCGCATTGCCGCGATTGTCGTGCGCCAGCTTATCGAGCAGCCGGCCAAAGACAAGCCGATGAATGGTCAGAGCAGCCTGCCTTTAACCATTAAAGGCACTGAGGGTATGGTGGTGAGTTTTCCCAAGTGTTGCCTGCCCATCCCCGGGGATCCGGTGCTCGGCTTTGTGACCGCCGGCCGCGGCATCGTTGTGCATCACCAGTCCTGCCCGAATATCACTGAATTCAGGAACCATCCCGATAAATGGATCAGCATCGACTGGGAGGAAGACATTGCCGGGGAGTTTCCAACGAATATGAGGGTCGACATTACCAATCAGCGGGGGGTGCTGGCAAAGATAGCCGCCGAGATCGCCGATCAGAACGCCAACATCATTAACGTGGAAATGAAAGACCGGGATGATCGCTACACCACTTTGAAGTTCGTGGTTGAAGTCTCCGATCGATTGCATCTGGCGCGGATCATCAGGCGAATACGAAATCTCCCCCATGTATCCCGAATCAGCAGAAGATGATCTCTCAGGAGAGCAGGCAGAGCGAATACGCAGAGAGGCCGGCAACGGCGAATGCCATCGGGTCATTGATGATCAGGGGCAAGGTGGACTTGCCGGCGCCCTGGCGGGAGGGTCATCCCCATGACCGCCCAGGGTTAAGGTCATGCGCTACCTGTAAAGCCATGAACGACTGACGGGCATGCTTAACTGCAATCCCGCTGTCGTTGATCTGCCCTGGCCAATGATTGCCTCTCCCGCTTATCCGCAAGGGTAGGTTATAATGCACAAACTTTAAGCCCGGAGGCACACTCACTTCGTGGGACAACACCCATCCCCTGCCCTGTCCGCCCCGGTAGAAACATTAGCGGGCGTCGGCCCCAAAATCAGTGAACGCCTGAGCCATCTGGGGATAAAGCAGATCCAGGATCTATTGTTCCACCTGCCCTGTCGTTATATTGATCGGACCCGGCTCTTACCCATTGGTAGCCTGGTAGCCGGCAGCTCGGCATTATGCCAGGGGGCGATTGAGCAGGTGCAGGTGTTGTTTGGAAAACGTCGAAGTTTGCTCTGTCGGATCAGTGATGGTAGCGGTTCAGTGACGTTACGCTTCTTTCATTTCTCGAAGGCCCAGCAGGCCACCTTCAAACGGGGGCTCACCCTTCGCTGTTGGGGTCAGATCAGGGAAGGCAGCAGGGGGGTGGAGATGATCCACCCTGAATATATGCTGATCGGTGGTGATGAAAACGTAGCGGTAGAGGAGACATTGACGCCGGTTTATCCGGCCACCCAGGGTATTTCACAGCGTAAACTACGCAACTTAACCTCACAGGCGCTGAGCGCATTAACCAACGAAGAGACGCCGTTAAAAGAACTCTTATCAGAAGAGCTACTCAATGAACTCGCCTTTCTTGATTTGATCAACGCTATCGAATACGTTCACAGACCGCCGAAAGATGCTGATATGGACGCCCTCATGGAAGGCCGCCACCCGGCCCAGCAACGACTGGCCTTTGAAGAATTACTGGCGCACCATTTAAGCCTGCGTTTGGTAAGAAAACAACTACATAAACATGAGTCATTCAAAATAACTGAAAAAAATGCAGCGGACGTGCAGGCATTTTTGCACAAGCTGCCTTTTAAGCTGACCGGCGCACAACAAAAAGTGCTCGGCGAGATTAAACAGGATCTGTCAAAACAGCAGCCCATGTTACGTCTCATCCAGGGGGACGTCGGCTCGGGGAAGACCGTTGTGGCCGCCATCGCCGCCATGCACATCATTCAATCCGGCTATCAGGTGGCGCTCATGGCGCCCACGGAATTACTCGCCGATCAGCACTACTTCAACATCAAACAATGGTTATCCCCATTTGATGTGCCGGTGTTCCTGTTGACCGGAAAACAACCCCGGCCCGACAGGGAAGAGAGCCTTGCCTGCTTACACTCATCACAACCCCTGCTGGTAGTGGGCACCCATGCATTATTTCAGGAGCAGGTCGCATTCGGGCATGTGGGCCTGATCATTATCGATGAACAACATCGCTTCGGCGTCGATCAACGCCTGGCGCTGCTTGAAAAAGGCACGGAGAAAAGCAGACAACCCCATCAGTTGATCATGACCGCCACCCCCATACCCAGAACATTGGCCATGACCCTGTTTGCCGATCTTGATATCTCCATTATCGATGAACTGCCGCCAGGCAGAGAGCCGGTAAAAACAACGGTCATCTCCAACGAGAAAAGAGCGGCGGTGATCAAACGCATTCATGAGGTTTGCCGGCAGGGTCGGCAGGTTTACTGGGTCTGCACCTTGATCGAGGGCTCCGCTTCCCTGCAACTTGAGGCCGCTGAGGACATCCAGAAACACCTGGCCGAAGCATTAACCCATATCACCGTTGGTCTTATTCACGGGAAGATGAAAAGTGCGGATAAAGAATCCGTCATGGCTGATTTTAAGTGCGGTAGAATTAGTGTGCTGGTGGCCACCACCGTGATCGAGGTAGGGGTTGATGTGCCCAATGCCAGCCTCATGGTCATTGAAAATGCCGAGCGTCTGGGTTTGTCGCAGTTGCATCAGTTACGTGGCCGCGTTGGCAGGGGCTCACAAATGAGTGACTGTGTCCTGCTCTATCAGACGCCGCTATCCGATAACGCACAGGCAAGATTGAATAAAATGCGGCGGACAAATGATGGTTTTGACATCGCCAAAAGTGATCTGGCGCTTCGGGGCCCTGGCGAATTATTGGGGAGAAGACAAACCGGCATGCCTGAGTTTCGGGTAGCGAATCTAGTGCGCGATACAACATTGATAGCACAGGTACGGCAAGCCGCTGATATCATCCTGACAGATTATCCGGAGCGGGTTCATCCACTAATCGCAAGATGGTTAAAAACCAACATCCACTTTGGAAAAGTCTGAACCTGATTGCGCCTGACAATGAACAAGCTGGAAAACATCACCCATCGCCTCACGGGCTATGGGCGATCATTCACATCATGGATGCAAGAGAACGGGCCTGAGATTAAGGAAAAATCATTGCTTTACGCCGAGCTGATCCGGTTTGACAAACCCATCGGCTGGTTATTACTGCTCTGGCCTACACTGTGGGCCCTCTGGATTGCAAATAAAGGCGTGCCCTCTCTGCATTTGCTTGTTGTATTCGTTGGCGGTGTTTTTTTTACCCGCTCCGCCGGTGTTGTTGTCAATGACCTGGCGGATCGCGATTTTGACCCCTATGTTGAACGCACAAGATCCCGGCCGCTTGCCCGTGGCGGTGTAACCATGAAAGAGGCGTATACCATCATGTGCGTATTCACCCTCATCGCATTCTTCCTGGTGCTGACCACCAGCCACCTGACCGTATTGCTATCGATTTTCGCCGTTTTTATCACGCTTCTCTATCCGTTTATGAAGCGTTATACCTATCTGCCACAAGTGTTCCTGGGTTTTGCGTTTAGCTGGGGGATCCCCATGGCATTTGCCGCATCCATGAATGCCGTTCCCAAGATCGCCTGGTTGATTTTCGCCACAAACATGCTGTGGGTCATGATCTATGACACCATCTATGCCATGGTAGATCGGGAAGATGATCTAAAGATAGGGATAAAATCCACCGCCATCCTCTTTGCTGACGCCGACAGGGTGATTATCGGCATCATCCAGATCATGTTTATTGTTTCTCTGTTTAGTATGGGTTACCAGTTGGCGCTCGGCAAAATATACAACACTGCGCTTTTAGTTGTTGTCGTCTTCATGATCTATCAGCAGATCCTGATAAATGACAGGGCGCCACACAAGTGCTTTAAGGCATTTAAGAATAATAACTGGGTCGGCATGATCATTTTCTTGGGGGTTGTCTTCAGCTTAAATAACCCAATCCCGGCATAAACACCCTGTGATGGCAGGCAGTTCTTTCGACTTCTCTTGCATCGCGCGTGACAAAGCCCGCTTGACGCAGGGGTTTGCGTAGGGTTTCGTCATCGAGAGGTGCAATGGATTGTGTCTCCCACTAAACCCGCAATCCTATTTTCAAGACAGGTATTGCATGGCAAGCACTACCCACAATCCGCCACCGCCCAAATATGAGAGTCATCGCCCAAACAGCAGGGCACTGACTCCCAATCCGCCACCACCCAAACAGCAGGGCGGTATACTTCAAACCTCGCCCTCTAACAAGCACGCTGGACAAAGCCTGCCCGGTGATGTTACCCCGTGTCGAAGGCAGATGTCAGGAGAAGGGCGCAGAGGAAAAAGGACAATCAGAAAGAATAGCACCTTGCGGAAGGCTCAGGAGGGCGGGCAAGTGTCTCCCCTTATCAGCTAGAAGCGGTCAAGTGATGATGGTCAAAGGCTTAGCAATCCGGGCAAGGGATCAGGTCATTGTGAGATCAGGGGGCAATCCCGGGCAGGAGAGCGAGCGCAAAGCTGAGGAGTCACGCCAAGCGGGCGTCAAGTCATAGGTCAGAGGCGAAGTGGACGGTCGCGACTTGGCGAGACCATCATCATGGCCGGGCATTGTTAAGAACATCCCATCAATGCACACTGTTCGAAAGACATAGATGACTGGCGAGACGATAAGCGTAGTACCTCCTTTACTACCCCTGCCCGTACGCAGATAGATGATCACACCGAGCAGGCAGGCATAACCGAGGGCAGTCTTCCCCGCCCCCGGTTATCTACGCATCCCCTTACCCACTCATCTACTCATCCACTTCCTCATCATGCCCATACCCCCTCAGTACTCATACTCCAAGCGCACAAAACCACCGAGAGTACGCTCACTCACCCCGCCGAGGTCATGGCTGTATTCCACATCCACCTGCAGGGTCAGGTCATCACTGAAGGCATGGCGACCATCAATACCGATAAAGACGCTGGTCACACGCTTATCTCCGGTATCACTGTAACTGAAGCTCGACCCGCCCAGGCCGCCCTTGAAGTCACTGCCACCGGCGAGGCGTCCTTCCAGCCCCAAACGCAGTCCCAACTCATTGTCCGTCCTCGGCGTCCACACCCCGGCCACTTGCAGGCGGGTGCTGAGGTTGTGGGCGGTGCGACTGCCCACGTCAATGGCGAAGCCCTCGCCCCCACGCTCTTCATAGCCCTCATAGCGGGCGAAGGTGTAGTTCAGGGCCAGCAGGGGGCGCAGGCTGAGATTATCCTGCAGGGGATACTCACGGGTGAGACCCAGCCAGGGGTTGATGAAGACGCTGTTGTAGTCGGCCTCGGCCACAGCAAGGAGTTGCGGGATATAACGGCGGTTATCGTGGAACTCATAGCCCAGGTTCAGCCCCAGGTTGATATCCAGGCTCTCCTTTGCGATGCGCCCATAGAGCCCGCCAAAGACACTGCCGGTCTCGAGGTCAAGGGAGCGCAGGTGGGTGTTGATGTCGGCGTCTGCATAGCCGAAGAGTACGCCTAAGCGCTGTTGTCCGTTTGCATAGCCCTGCTCGGCGCCGAAGAGTACGCCCCGGTAGTCATGGCCGTGGGCTAATGAGAAGCCATCCCGTCCACGGCGCCGCTCGGCGGCGAAGAGCTCGCCCCAGATGAGGGGGTCGCTCCCACCGGCTAACAGACCCGGCAACAGCGCCCCGGCCGCCACCTGTTCGGGTCTCACCGAGTGACTGCCGCCCGGAAGGCCGCCGGATAAGCGCTGGTTGATGATGTTGTTCACGGCAGTGGACAGCGCCCCCACCGAGGCCGCCTGGGCGGCCGGGCCAGTGGGGTCGACAAAGAGATAGGCATTCACGTCCCCCGGGCCATTGCCTGCATCATTCAGGGGAGTGACTTGCCCGCCGTAGTCTTGAGATAAGGCGGCTATTCGTGTCTGTCCGGCGGTGGTTGGCGTGGCCGTGCCTGCACCGCTGCCGGGCCGGGGTTGTTGTCTCCCTCGGATCATGCCTGCCGAGGGGTCATCCACATAGGCGATGAGGGTTCTCATCGCGCCCCCTGTCTCGGTTGTCTCCATTCGGATCACCGGCAGGTTGGCCAGGAGTTCATCCTCACCGTTCACTGTCTCAAAGTTGGTGTAGCGGAAGATTGTCGTGGCGGAGGGGTCGGTGAAGATATTCAAGCCATCCAGGGTGTCCGTGCCCGCCCCGCCATCGGCCAGTCCCATGAAGCGCACATCGGCGTTGGCGAAGGTGAGAGTATCATCGCCCTCGCCGAGGTTAATATCGCCGGTGATCCGGGCATCGCCATCCAGGGTGATCTCATCATCCCCCGCCCCGCCAGAGAGGGTGCCGGTGATCTCGCCGGCGCCACTGAAGATGAACATGTCATCGCCCGCACCGCCCTCAACATCGCCCGTGAGTCTGCTGGCTATGTTGAAGACGTCACCACCATCGCCGCCGTCAATACTGCCGCTGTAGGGGGCATTGATGTTGAAGGTGTCGGCCATGTCATTACCGGTGAGGTTCTCAAAGCCCGTGAAGGTGAGGGTGTCAGTGGCCGATTGCCCAACCGCAACAGTCCGCATCACGGCGTAGGTGTTGCTCTGTGCACTGAATGTCCAGGTGGCGGTGGCGCCGGCAATGCCCATCAAGCTGTCCCTGTCCGTCATACCGCCCGTGAGCTGATTGACGCCGGAGAAGCCACCCGTGAGCCCCGTTGCCCGGCCACTGAAACCAGTGGCGTCACTGCCGGTCAGGGTGACGGTGATGGCGTCTGTGCGGCTTCTGTAGTTGAGGTGGTCATTGTCCATCCCGCCCGTGACGGCGCCGGCAATGCCGCCGCTATCTTCAAAGGTGAAGGTGTTATCGCCGGCGCCGCCCTGCAGGGTGCCGGCAAAGGCGGTACTGATGTTGAAGGTGTCCGATAAGCCGCCACCCGTCAGGGTGTTGACGTCCGCAGCCAGGGTGATCAAGGCCCCGACAGGCCGTGCGCCTGGATCGGACGCCGGCGCCGTGAGCGCCTGATAAGTGTTGCCCGCCGCCGCCAGCGTCCAGAGGGCGTCTCGGTCGGCCTGACCGGCAAAGCTATCCAGCTCACCTATCAGGGTCTCGATGCCAGTAAAGCCACCGGCGCCGCCGATGAAGCTCGCCTCGCCCGCACCCGCCGCCGCATCCGTTATCCTGACGTTCGGCATTTGACCTAAGGCGAGGAAGTTCAGGGCGTCATCCCCCGCACCGCCAGAGAGGGTGCCGGTGATCTCGCCGGCGCCGCTGAAGATGAACATGTCATCGCCCGCACCGCCCTCAACATCGCCCATGAGTCTGCTGGCTACGTTGAAGACGTCACCACCATCCCCGCCGTCAATACTGCCGCTGTAGGGGGCATTGATGTTGAAGGTGTCGGCCATGTCATTACCGGTGAGGTTCTCAAAGCCCGTGAAGCTGAGGGCGTCAGTGGCCGATTGCCCGCCGGCAACAGGGCGCATCACGGCATAGGTGTTGTTTGCACCGAATGTCCAGGTGGCGGTGGCGCCTGCAATGCCCATCAGGCTGTCCCTGTCCGTCATACCGCCGGTGAGCTGATTGACGCCGGAGAAGCCGCCCGTGAGCCCCGTTGCCCGGCCACTGAAGCCAGTGGCGTCACTGCCGGTCAGGGTGACGGTGATGGCGTCTGTGCGACTGGCGTAGTTGAGGTGGTCATTGTCCATCCCGCCGGTGACGGCGCCGGCAATGCTGCCGCTATCTTCAAAGGTGAAGGTGTTATCGCCGGCACCGCCCTGCAGGGTGCCGGCAAAGGCGGTACTGATGTTGAAGGTGTCCGATAAGCCGCCACCCGTCAGGGTGTTGACGTCCGCAGCCAGGGTGATCAAGGCGCCGACAGGCCGTGCGCCCGGATCGGACGCCGGCGCCGTGAGCGCCTGATAAGTGTTGCCCGCCGCCGCCAGCGTCCAGAGGGCGTCTCGGTCGGCCTGACCGGCAAAGCTATCCAGCTCACCTATCAGGGTCTCGATGCCAATGAAGCCACCGGCGCCGCCGATGAAGCTCGCCTCGCCCGCACCCACCGCCGCATCCGTTATCCTGACGTTCGGCATTTGACCTAAGGCGAGGAAGTTCAGGGCGTCATCCCCCGCACCGCCAGAGAGGGTGCCGGTGATCTCGCCGGCGCCACTGAAGATGAACATATCATCGCCGGCGCCGCCCTCAACATCGCCCGTGAGTCTGCTGGCTATGTTGAAGACGTCACCACCATCCCCGCCATCAATACTGCCGCTGTAGGGGGCATTGATGTTGAAGGTGTCGGCCATGTCATTGCCGGTGAGGTTCTCAAAGCCCGTGAAGCTGAGGGCGTCAGTGGCCGATTGTCCGCCGGCAACAGGGCGCATCACGGCATAGGTGTTGTTTGCACCGAATGTCCAGGTGGCGGTGGCGCCTGCAATGCCCATCAGGCTGTCCCTGTCCGTCATACCGCCGGTGAGCTGATTGACGCCGGAGAAGCCGCCCGTGAGCCCCGTTGCCCGGCCACTGAAGCCAGTGGCGTCACTGCCGGTCAGGGTGACGGTGATGGCGTCTGTGCGACTGGCGTAGTTGAGGTGGTCATTGTCCATCCCGCCGGTGACGGCGCCGGCAATGCTGCCGCTATCTTCAAAGGTGAAGGTGTTATCGCCGGCACCGCCCTGCAGGGTGCCGGCAAAGGCGGTACTGATGTTGAAGGTGTCCGATAAGCCGCCACCCGTCAGGGTGTTGACATTCTGAGGCAGGTTGAACAATGTCCCGGGAACAGGCTGTCCGCTCGGGTCTAATTCCTGATAGTTATTGCCTGCCGGCGCCAGGGTCCAGAGCGTGTTCTGATTCGGGCCTGTAACGCGAGCCAGCGTACCCATGAGGTTCTCAATGCCAGTGAAGCCACTAGGGTTGCCACCATTGAGGAAGCTCGCCGTGCCCGTGCCAGTCGCCGCATCGGTGATCATAACGCTCAGGCGCTGTGCATCACTTAACGCCAGGAAGTTCAGGGTATCATCCCCCGCACCGCCAGAGAGGCTACCGGTGATCTCGCCGGCGCCGCTGAAGATGAACATATCATCGCCGGCGCCGCCCTCAACATTGCCCATGATGCTGGCGGCAACGTTGAAGACGTCATCGCCGGCGCCACTGCTGAGGTTCTCAAAGCCCGTGAAGGTGAGGGTGTCGGTGGCCGGTTGCCCGCCGACAACAGGGCGCATTACGGCGTAGGTGTTACCGGCGGCGCCCAAGAAGTCCCAGGTGGCGGTGGCGCCTGCAATGCCCGTCAGGCTGTCCATGACCGTCATACCGCCAGTGAGCCGGTCGATGTCTTCGATGCCGCCGCCGATGGCCATTTCCGTGCCGTCAAAGCCGCCCGCATCACTGGCGGTCAGGGTGACGGCGATGGCGGCTGCTCGGCTGTTGTAGTTGAGGTGATCCCTGCCGGCCCCGCCCGTGATCCCGCCCATGATGCTGGTGTTATCTTCAAGGATGAAGGTGTCGTCCCCGGCGCCGCCAGTGAAGGTATCAAAGCCGCTGAAGGCAAGGCTCTCGCTGCCCGCCCGGTAGGTGCCGCCCTGTGCGCCCAGGGTCCAGGTGGCGATGGCGTCATAGCCCGTCAGGCTGTCCATGCCCGACCCGCCCGTGAGCCGGTCGATGTCTTCGATGCCGCCAGTGGCCGTTGCCCTGCCGTCAAAGCCCAGTGCATAGCTGCCCGTTAAGGTGACGGTGATGTCGTCCGCCCTGGCGCTGTAGTTAAGGTGATCCCTGCCCGCCCCGCCAGTGATGCTGCCGCTGACGCTGGTGTTGTTTGCAAAGGTGAAGGTATCCGCACCGGCACCGCCGGCAAGACTGCCCGTGAGGGTGGCGTTGAGGTTGAAGGCGTCATCCCCGGCACCGCCGGTCATATCACCGCTGTGGTTGGCGTTGATGTTGAAGGTATCTGCGCCCGCCCCGCCAGTGAGGTTCTCGACATTGGTGAAGCCGCCGCCAGTGATCTTCCCGGCCAGCATACCGGCGCCATTGCCAGTGAGGGTGAAGGTGTTGCCGTCATCATCGCCGATTAGGGTGTCCGTGCCCGCCCCGCCAGTGAGGTCGCCCATGATGCTGGCGTTGTTCTCAAAGGTGAAGGTATCATCCCCGGCGCCGCCGGCAAGATTGCCCATGAGCACGGCCATGATGTTGAAGGCGTCGTCATCCGCCCCGCCGGTGAGGTTCTCAAAGTTGCTGAAGATAAGTCTCTGACCGCCCACGGCGTAGGTGTTCTCTGCCGCACCCACCAGGGTCCAGGTGGCGCTGGCGCTGGTGCCCGTCAGGCTGTTCGTGCCCACCCCGCCCGTGAGCCGGTCGATGTCTTCGATGCCGCCGCCGATGGCCGTCGCCCGGCCGTCAAAGCCGCCCACATCGCTGGCGGTTAAGGTGGCCATGATGTCGTCTGTCCTGGCGCTGTAGTTAAGGTGGTTCATACCCGCCCCGCCAGTGATGTCGCCACTGATCCGGCCGCCATCTTCGAAAATGAAGCTGTCATCTTCGGCGGCGCCAGTGAGGTTCTCGATATTGACGAAACCGTTATTGTTGCTCTGATTGGAGATCAGGTTCTCGCCGGCGAGGTTCGCCAACTGCCCGCCGTCAGGGCTGGTGATGGTAAATCGAGTGCCATCATCAGCGGCCACCAGGGCGTCATTATCGGCGCCGCCGTCCAGGACCGGCGCATTATTGACATTTTCGAAAAGCCCGGCCTCACCGAGGATGAAGGTATCATCCCCGGCACCGCCCTCAAGATTGCCCCCGATCAGCACATTGATATTGAAGACGTCCGCCCCATCCCCGCCGCTGACCTCGCCGATGATGTGGCCGCCACGTTCGAGGGTGAAGATGGTATCGCCCATCGCCGTACGCATCTGCGCCTGGGCGATACTGAGGCGGCCACTGCTGCCCTCGAAGTTGAAGGTATCATCGCCCGCCCCGCCGGCGACGCCGCCGAGGAGCCCGCCACGGTCTTGAAAGGTGAACACATCCGCCCCCGCCCCGCCAGTGATGCTCTCCATGCCGATGAAGCGGCCACCGATTGTATCAGCGAGGACGCCGCCGCCTCGCACATTGATGGTAAAGAGGTTGCCGTCATCATCCCCGGCCAGGGTGTCCGTATCCATGCCCGCCCCGCCGATGACATCGCCGCTGATGCGGGTGTTGTTTTCAAAGGTGAAGCTATCCGCACCGCCGCCGCCCTCAAGATTGCCCATGAGCACGGCCATGATGTTGAAGGCATCGATGCCCTCCCCGCCAGTGAGGCTGTCAAAGTTGCTGAAGATAAGTCTCTGACCGCCCACGGCGTAGGTGTTGTTCGCCACACCCACCAGGGTCCAGGTGGCGGTGCCGTCAACGCCCGTCAGGCTGTTCCTGCCCACCCTGCCCGTGAGCCGGTCGATGTCTTCGATGCCGCCAGTGGCCGTTGCCCGGCCGTCAAAGCCGTCGGCATCGCTGGCGGTTAAGATGACCACGATACCCCCCGCCCGATTGCTGTAGTTGAGGTGATCAACGCCCGCCCCGCCGGTGATGCCGCCACTGATCCGACCGCCATTGCCAAAGGTGAAGCTATCATCGCCGCCGCCGCCCTCAAGATTGCCCGTGAGCCTGGCGTTGATGTTGAAGGCGTCATTGCCGGCGGCAGCGGTCATATCGCCACTGTGGTTCGCATTGAGATTGAAGGCGTCCATGCCCGCCCCGCCAGTGAGGTTCTCGATACCGCTGAAGGTGCCGCCGACTTTCCCGGCCAGGGCGCCGGCGCCATTGCCGGTGAGGGTGAAGGTGTTGCCGTCATCATCCCCGATCAGGGTGTCCGTGCCCGCCCCGCCCGTGATGCTGCCCCTGATCCTGCCGAGATTGCCAAAGGTGAAGCTATCATCGCCAGCGCCGCCAGTGAGGTTCTCGATACCAAAGAAGGATGAGCCGATTTTGCCGGCCAGGGCGCCGCCGTCAGGGTCAGTGATGGTGAAGAGGTTGCCGTCATCATCCCCTTGCAGGGTGTCCATGCCCACACTACCGGCCAGTCGACCGGTAATGCTGCCGCTGTTCTCGAACGTGAAGGTGTTCGCCCCATCGCCGCCAGTGAGGTTCTCGATGCCGCTGAAGCGGCCACCGATTGCCCCGGCCAGGGCGCCGCCATCTTGCGCATCGATCCTGAAGACATTGCCGTCATCATCGCCTCGCACATCGTCCGTGCCCGCCCCGCCAGTGAGGTTGCCGCTGATGCTGCCGCTGTTCTCGAAATCGAAGAGGTCATTGCCCGCCCCGCCGCTGAGGTTCTCGATGCTGGTGAAGCGGCCACCGATTGTCCCGGCCAGGGCGCCGCCATCTTGTGCATCGATCGTAAAGAAATCGTTGCCATCATCCCCTTGCAGGGTGTCCATGCCATCGCCACCGATGAGGTCGCCCGTGATGCGACCGCTGTTCTCGAAAGTGAAGCTATCATTGCCATCGCCGCCGAACAGGTTGCCCGTGACGGTGCCGCCGATGTTGACGCCGTCATTACCGCCGAACAGACTGATGGCGCCGGTGATCTGTGAGCCCGCCGCCAGCACGATGCGATCATCGCCACCGCCCATGTTGATGTCGCCGGTGATGCGGGCGGGGCCCTGCACCATGAGGGTGGTGGAGGCGTTGTTATCCTGTATGGCGGTGAACGCATCGCCCATGGCGGTGATGCGACCGCTGATGATAAAATCCCTGACGATCCCCGTCTCATCCCGAATGGCGATGCCGACCGCACCGGCGCCACTCACTCTGATCTCGCCGGCGAGGTTAAGGTCCAGCGGTGCATCGTGACCGGGCGAGCGACCTATGAAGACCCCATGCGCCTGCGGGCCCTCAGTGCTGATGAGGCTGCCCGGGCGCGTGGTCAACAGCGAGCGGGCGCCCGACTGCATACTGCCCTGATTAAATATGGCGATACCGACAGCGGAGCCGTTCCTGGTGCTTATGCGCCCTTCATGGCTGATCTCGGCATTAGCGCCGATGAGATGTATGCCGTGAGAGGAGTTTGCATTGGCGTCCTGGGGGCAGGTGCTGGCGCCCTGCGCGCCGTCTGTGAGGCAGACCCCGGTGTCGATGCTGCCCGTTGTCCGGGTGCTGATCAGGGCATTGTCGCCTTCTACCCAAATGCCGCGGTTGACGCTCCCACCCCGGCCTTCGGCCATGATCGAGCCGGCCACATCGATGCGGGTGTGATCGGCCGTGGAGATAATCACTTCGCTGTGGGTGGCGATCACTGTGGCGCCCACCCCGATGTTGATCGTGTTGTAGTCCCCCTGGATGCGAATGGCCACGCCGCCACCTTCAGAGCGAGTCCGAATGCGACCGTTACTTAGCCTCTGGCTGGTCGGATCATGGGTGATGTTCGTGACGTTGCGGGCATTGACCGTGCCATCGGCGTTCAGTTGCAGGCCATCGGTCATTGGGCTCGCAGGACTGGTAGACACCTGGCCGGCAATGGTGAGAACAAGGCCAGTGGCCGTGCCGCCCGGCGGATTTTGGGTGAGAATCACGGCCGGGTCATGGTTGGGAACCACCCCGACCAACCGACCTGTCGGCACATTGCCCGTCTGGTTATCACCGTCCAGGGTGTAGGCGGGTCTCGGGGGAGCAGCAGGGGCATCGGGACCTGCGGTAAAACTGGCGGCCAGGGCGACCGATGCGCCCCAGCAGGAGGCCAGCAGGAAAACCAGGGTGCGGGCTAGAGAAGTGTTGCGGGAAGCGTGGTTTTCAGTGGTGTTGTATCTGCCGTCAGAATGGGCGGTTATAACGCACTGAGACGCCGTATATGGCGATTTTTGGGGGGGGGGGGGGGGGGGGGGGGGCAGAAAAAGCCCTCTTAAAGGGCAAATGCGTGGCTAATATGGCTTTTCTCATCGTGCTGTCTCCTGCGGTTATCTTCATTGCAATACGCCAATCAGGTCATGATTATCTAAAAACCCGCTACGCCAGCTTGCCGGACGACAGTCTGTGATGGAAACCCCTGCCCTTCAGCAGCATAAGGTGAGTATAGTCGGCATCATTGTGAATGCAAGGTCATCATCCAGTGAACCTTGCCATGGGCGGGTGTTGACCTCATCAACACGGGCGCTTGGGTGATGTTTGCCCTAGTCTGTTTTGGCGTTGCCCTCAATGACGCCCAGCTTAGCTCGCCAGTCATCTCTGTTTCTTGAGTAGCGCACATCCATGGGCGCGCTTAACAACGCCCGGCCATGATGCTGACTGTCTCGTCAGGTCACGAGCGCCCACCTCGCCCCTGACTTGACGGCATTCTTCTATCGCTTCGCCTTCGCCTTCGCCACCTCATCGGTTGAATAAAAACCCGCGCGCCTGCTCGTTTGGGCCTCATATTTATGCAGGGCGCATACACATCAGGAGGCCCCGCCTTCATAAACTATTCGCCAGCGACCATCTTTTTCCCTTTGCCAGTATTGTCGCTTTAGAAGAGGCTCCCCAACCTCATCACCGCCATCATCCTGCCCAAAGGTGACGAGCAGTAAACCCGGCTCACCCGGATATAAGAACATGCCCCTGTTTGAACTATCGCCCCTGATAAAACGCCTGTCGGGGCTGGGGTGCGGTTTATGCGTTGCCTGAGCCTGATGGTCGGCCGCCGGGCCAGAGTAGGTGGGGGAATAATGACTGCGATACAGGTCGGCATCGTGACTTTCCCGGTCCTGGGGCCAGCGCTCGATGAGTTTGGCGAAATCACTTTGACGGCTTAGCCACGCCTGCCTGGATAGCCAGTTAATCGAGGCGGTCAATATCACCGGTGTGCCTTTCGCCTGCATATAGGGGGCTATTTCATTTAAGTCATCGTTGCTCACAATCACACAGCCGTCGCTATCCCGGGGCGGGCGGCTAAAGGTACTAGCCGAGGTGCCGTGTAGCCAGATCCCATAGCCTGTCCGCCCCTGTCTTTGGTCCCAGGCATTGGGGTAGTCAAGGGTAAATGCGCCGCTACCATAACGATCCGGCAATTCATCCGAGCTAATAAATCCGCTGACGAAATACACGCCGATAGGGGTTTTTTTATCTCCCTGTTTCAGCTTGCCCACGCCCTGCTTGCCGATGGTCGCATAGAAATCCCGTATTAAATAGGGTACACCGCCTCTGCTCTCAAACAACAACAATCTGTGGGCACGCATATCGACCACAATGGCATGACGCTGGTCGGCGTCCAGTTGCACCAGCGAGGCCGGGACCCGGTTTGCAGGGGGCGGCCTCAAATAATGAGCCCATCTGGCCCGGGCCTCATCACGCAATGGGGCGATGTGTTCCCGTGGCGCCGATGGCAGGGCGCCGAAGGCAGGGATGGGGCGAGTGCGCGCCAATAGCAAATCAGCGTATATCAGTTGCGCTAACCTGAACTCAGGTTTATCTCTGGTGAGGTGTGACAGGGTGTTAATCGCTCCCTGGATATTGTCTTCTCTTACTTTCTCTATGGCCTCAACCAGCATGGTTTCATGATCGCGCTGATGCAATAACCGGTGGCTGGCCATTATATCGGCGGCGGCTGAGACAGGTGCGAGCAAAAACAGGATAACGCTGAAAAATGGCTGGCCCATGTTGATGTTTATTGATTTCGCTCCGCCACGATATACCAGGTGTTATTTATCTTTCTCAACAACATGATCTTCACTACCTCATCATCATAGGTATCGGATTGGTATTTTTGTGAAAAAATCGCCTGCGCCTGGCCCGGTCCCTGCACAGTGACCTCGACATCCGCAATATCCAGCCTGATAAATTGCGGCGCTGAAATGCGCTTCGCCCTGACCATCTCCCAAAGCGCCCGGCTTTGCTCATCGGGCGGGGTGAACGCCTCGGCATAAAATGAGAGATAGGCGCTAACGTCTTGAGCGGACCAGGCGCTGGCCCATTGCCCAAGACGGCGTGTTATGTGCTTGGCAATCCGTCCGTTCGTATCGAGTGGCGCACCCGCCGCCTGTGCCTCACCTGTCGGGCCGGCAACGGCTTGTGGTGTTTGAGCGCCTCTCAGGGATGTGGTCCCGGGCAGGGAAAACAGCCCATCGATCAATGACAATGTCGTTTTCGCACCGCTACCCTCACCATCTATGCTCTCACCATCTAGCTGCAATGCCCGATGATATGCCCGGCTCGCCATTCTCCCATAGATATCACCGATGTTCTCATGTGCCGTTGCATAACTGGGATGGGTGTTGATGGCTTTTCGCAAGGCGTCCTCGGCCCTGTCAAACTCGCCCAATGCCGCATAGACAACGGCTAAATTATTATACGGCTCGGGCAGATCCGGGCGTTGCTCGGTGAGCCGCTCAAATACCTGCCGTGCCTGATCAAGCGCACCGGATTTTGTCAAAATCACGCCTTGCAAAAACAAAGCGGTGACGTCTTCCTGGTCTTCACTTAATGTTTGCTCAACCTGCCTTAGGGCATCCTGTAATTGGCCCTGATCGATCAGTTGTCGTATTGCATCGGAAGAGACGGCGCCAAAGACAAAATCAGGCGCCGCAAAGAGCAGCAAATAAAGCGCCGCTACAGGGCAAGGTGACGGGTTTGACCTTACCGGATCGCTGATTTTTCTCATCATTATCAGAACCTGTTGAAAAAGATAGACCTGGTATGGATAAAATACACCTCCACCCCCGTGCTTAGGTGATCAACAAGGCTATATCCGGGCGCATTTTATCGGCCTCACGTTAAACCCCGAAGGGTAGCCGCTGAAGACCTGCCCCGCCACCTCTGAGCCAGCCTCCAGTCTCACCGCCACCATGTAGATCCGCTGCACATCATCATAGGGGACGATAACCGGTTGATAGCCTTCACGATGCAATTCCCTCAGCCGCTGATTAACGCTTAACTGACTGGAGAACAAACCCAGCGAAATGGCGTTGCTCAGCTCGCCCTTGTCGATCAATCGGTAATCTTCAATGCCCTTGTTTTTCAATTCCCTGATGAGGGCCATCGCCCCGGTGCGACTGCCCTGAGGCGCCAGATAGATCCAGAATATCTTTTTTGTATCGCTTGCTTTATCCGTCAGGCGTGAACGGATCCCTCTTGCGAGGAACCAGTCATTGAGCGCCAGCGCATTGCCCCGATCAGGGATGGGGCCAAAGGAGAAACAAGACGCCCCCCCTGCCTGATCAGTTGGCCGCTTAGCGTCAATGGCCGATAAGGGCGTTAGCCGATCTTCAAGGCCGATATTGCGCTCATCAAGCCCGGCGATTAATTCGTTTTCCATCCCATCCGGCAGGAGTGATTGATCAAACTCAATGGGCGATGCGCCATCTCTTAACGCCGGTTTTTTTGCCAGCTCATCGAGTTTTTGTAATGGCCTGACGGTGGCAGATACCGCCATTGCCGGCGCACTATTGGAAAGACGCATTTTCGTATCACGCTCCATCTCCCAGCCCAGGTACAGGACATTGAGGATCAATAAAACCAGGGCAAACCACTTCATGTTTGTGAGCTGAGCAAATGAAGACCTTCCAAGACCAGATGCGGCGCATGGATATGATCATCGGGGAGCAATGGCAGGATCCGCCCTGCCCCACCACCGGTGATCACCAACAACAGATCCGCCTGGCCCTCCGTGTGCATTTCCCTGATACATCTCTCAAGCAGCGCTATCAATGCGAGGGCATATCCGTTTGCGATACAGGCCTGGGTTGAGCGTCCCGGCTCAAGGACAGAGCGCACTCGCTCGGCACTGTTAATTCTTTGTGTTTTCTGCCTCAGGACCTGGCTCATCAGGGCATAACCCGGGAGGATAAAACCGCCAATATGCTCACCTTCCTGCATGATAATATCAACTGTTACGGCAGTGCCACAATCGATGATACATAACGGCGCCTTGAATCGGCTCCAGGCCGCTAACATGGCCAGCCAGCGATCAACGCCCATAGCCGCCACATCTTCATAGGCGACCTTTAATCCACGGCATTCTTTTTCCGGGACCACCGCCCTGCCCTGCAATGACCAGGACCGCCACATAAAAGCGTTGATCCCCTGCACCACTTCATCATCAGCAACACTGGCCAGGTAGACCTGCTGTGGTTTAGCTAACGAGCGCCAATGCTGCGCCAGCCGATCAGGCATTGAGTCTGTAGTGTAGGCAAAACTGCCGTGGGCCGATAACGAATGGTGCTCGCTACAGGCCCATTTCACCCGGCTGTTTCCAATATCAACCAGTAATTTCAAGCAGCCAGTCTCAGACTGAGATCGCCACTGCTGAATGTTTGCGTCTCGCCATCGATGTTCATCAACAACAACCCATTGCTATCAACCCCTTCTACCACCCCGTGTAACACGGCATTTGGCATGTGTAACTCGGCGTCTCTACCACATGAACAATCCAGTCGCTTCCACTTCTCTACATAATCTGCCGTGCCTTCCTGCGCCACGTTGTTTAACATCAGTAGTTCTCGCTTGATGATCCCGGACGCCAGGGCGTTTCTCGAGAATGGGATGTTAAGCTGTCTCGCTATATCGGTGGCGGGTTGATCAATAGCGCATAGGCAGGGATCCGGTAGATCAACATTCACACCGATACCGATCACCACATCGCAGGAGGCCGCCGTCTCGCTCCTTGATTGAAGTAAAATACCACCCAGCTTTTTATCATCGCAGATGACGTCATTCGGCCACTTCAAACCGGCCCCGGTCACGCCCATTTCCCTCAAGGCCTCAATGAGCGCCACACCGGCCGCCAGGGATAAGGCATTTAAGGAGGCGGGGGGGCTGTCAAAGCGCCAGCCAATGGACAGATACACCCCCCTGGCAAACGCTGACGCCCAGGATCTGCCCCGCCGACCCCGGCCAGCGTGTTGATATTCAGCCAGCACGACATGACCGTGGAAACTGTCGCCGCCCAGCTTCTCGAGCAGGTATTGGTTGGTTGAGTCGGTCTCAAACAGGATAGCTATGCAGTCCTCATCAATGACGTCATTAAGCCCCCTGGCTATTTCCGCTTTTGAGAGCAACTCAATCTCATCTTCAAGGCGATAGCCCTTGCCATGCCGGGAGGTGATGTGTAATCCCCGTTCTTTAAGTTCATGGATCCCTTTCCATATTGCCGTACGGCTCACCCCCAGGCGGGAAGATAATCTCTCGCCTGAGTGATAGTGATGATCACCCAGCAACTGCAATAACGTTTTCCTGTTCATGATGACGATGCGGGCTTATCGTTATCCTGAACGTCCGGGAGCGTGGCCTCCTTTTCAGGTACGCCATCCTCCTCAGCAAACCCATCCGCCGGCGCTTCCATCCCGCCGCTGATATCAATGAAGCCATCATCCGAAGTGGCGGCGGTCTGTGCCGAGATGGCCCCATGTGAAATCTCGGTCTTGCCCTCACCCATCTCCGGCATGAAAAACTCAAACTCAAACAGATGGAAACGCACTTTATCCCGATGCTTGAGCCGGGTCTCCGTTTTGATCATGCCATCATTGACAAAAGTGCCGTTGATGCTGCCCTGATCCCGCAGCCAGAAACCAAAATCTTTATACTCAATCAACGCATGGCGCCTGCCCACGGTGGGCTCCGGTATAACCAGATAATCCAGATGAGCGCCGTGTTTACCGGCAACCCGTCCCACCATGACGGGCCTCTCCCCCAGTTTATGAATCATCTGCGATGTGCAACCCGATGTGTCATTGAGATAGGCCTCCGCTTCCAGCATCCCCGCCCTCATCCCTTTGCCTTTGCGTATCAGAAGGAAAATCAACACCAGCAGGGCCATGATCAGGATGATCCATGCAATGACTATGATCAGCGATCGTATTCGCTCTTCCTCGCCAGCCGTGTCGCTATCTGCTGTGACGGCAGGTGTGGCGGATTGCGGGGTTTGGGTCGTGCTCCAAAGGGGGCTGCCCAGAGCCGCCCCGGTTGTTTCATTCAGGGGCGCCGTATCCTCTCCCGCCTGTGTTAGCAGGGTGATTCCTTCATGGTGCAGGTGCATCCCGTCACCATCATCATCACGGCGCAGGTGATCTATCGCCTCGCCCGTTACTGCTCCACTTACCGCACCTGTCGTCTCAAGATGCGGATCAACTGAAGGCGGGGCCGACAGATCCCCGGCGCTCGGCGGCTGGCTCACCAGGCAAACCAGCAGGACTGTTAGTAATCTGCGCTTAACAGGCATCTATCTGGCTCCGGATCAACATCATCTATGGAATAACTAAGCGCGTCACTCAAAGCCAACGGCGAGGGGCCGGGTCGGATCAGCACACCATTCGCTCCAGGAACCGGCGTACAATCCCGGCAGGGGATAGCCGGCATACATCGCCGCCATCAGATTATGACAGGCGGAGACGCCGGAGCCACAATAAAACACCAGATCCTCAGGGGCAACGCCGGAATACATCGGCTCTAACGCCCGTTTTATTTCCCTAGCCGACAAAAACCGCCCCTGCTCATCCAGGTTGTTTTTCCAGTAGTAGTTTTTAGCGCCCGGAATATGCCCGGCCACCGGGTCAATGGGCTCAGTCTCGCCTGAATAGCGCTCCGGCTCACGGGCATCAATCAAACGGGGCGCCGAGCTAACATCATCCAGCCTGATCAATGCACCTTCGTTTATGTTAGCGGTAAAATGGCTGTGAGACCAGGGATTGTGTTTTTGCTCAACAGCAAACCCCGCCTCTCGCCAGCTATTTAATCCGCCGTTCAATACCGCCACACTGCTGTGTCCCATATACGTCAATAACCACCACAACCGGGCAGCAAAGACCCCGGCTGAATTATCGTACGCCACCACCCGGGTTTGCGTGCTCACGCCCATTTTTGAGAATCGCCGCACCAACACCTCCGGTGACGGGACGGGATGCCTGCCTTTACCGGCAGCAGGGGCGCCACTTAAGTCTTTGTGGATGCTGGCGTAAATAGCCCCCGGTATGTGCCCCCGGGCATAGGCCGGATAACCCGCCTCTTTATCCATCAGATCATACTGGCAATCTATAATTAACCAATCCTTATCATGGAGATGATCATATAACGTTTGCGCTTCAATCAGTGTATCGTGCATTCTCTAGTGGCCTTAGTTTTTAAGTTTAAGGGCATTCAGGCAACATCACTTGCGTATCAAAATGCAGCATAAGTCTCTACATGTCATTTTATTGGCCGGTCTGTCGCCTCTCCTGGCCGCCTGCTCGAGCATGGAATACTACCGCCAGTCGGTGAGCGGGCATATCAATATCATCATACAAAGGCAGGCTGTCAACAGATTAGTCAACGCACCGGACACCCCCGCAGATTTAAGGGAAAAACTGCTTTTCACACAGCAGTTGCTAAGGTTCGCCCATGAACATTTACGGCTGCCCAATAACGGCAGTTATGAGGACTACGCCAACATCAACAGAGAATATGCCCTGTGGAATGTGTTTGCCGCCCCGCCGCTTTCCTTAAAACCCAATGAATGGTGTTTTCTGATCGTGGGTTGTCTTACATACCGGGGCTATTTTAAGAAACAGGATGCGCTAGGTTTCGCCGCTCAATTAAAACGGCAGGGGTTTGACGTCTACCTGGGCGGTGTTAGGGCTTATTCCACTTTAGGGTGGTTCGATGATCCGCTGTTAAATACGATGCTGAGCAACAGCAGGACGGCTCTGGCGCGAGTGATTTTCCATGAGCTTGTCCACCAGAAGGTGTACATAAAACATGATACTGAATTTAACGAAGCGCTGGCGGACGCCGTCGCTGAAATCGGGCTCGACAGGCTACAAGACATGTACCCGCAAATCCTGGATAAAAAAATGCGGGCTGAGAGAGAATACGATGCGGCGATCTCTGGGCTCATCCTCAGCTATCGGGACAGGCTGCAAGAGCTGTATGCCTCAGACATAACCCATGCGGATAAACACCAACAAAAAGAGGTCATCTTCCGGCAACTGAGAGACGCCTACATTGCCTTGCGAGATAACAACCAGGCAGGGCGCCGCTACGATGGCTGGTTCCTGACGGAAATAAACAATGCGAAGATATCCGCTTTTTCAACATACCGAAGGCGGACGTCGGATTTTCTCACAATCTACGCAAGGCTTGACCACGACCTGGATAAGTTCTATGCGCTGATTCAATCCTGGAAAGGCTGCCAGATCGATCAACGTCACAACGCCCTGGTAAATCACCTAACGGATGGGGCATGTTAGTCGGCTTTGAACGTCTCTGTAGATCGGCAATCGCTTTGTCTCTCCGTATCGGCAAGTGGCGAAGGCCATGACCAACCTGCCGATCAGGCCGGGTTCAATCATAATAAAGGCAAACACCTGCAACATCATGCTCGCCAAGCAATTCCTCAGGGGTTACACTTGCAGGGCGCTCACATAGTTGATGGGGCAAAAAGAGCGAAGCCTGCCTGCAAGGGAGATCGCACAGGGCGAATGCCGTGAAGACATGGATGGTATGGATGGCAAGGGGCGAGGTGGGTGGTCTTCGGGAGTGGCAGGGAACCCCGTAGATACGCTGTTATCAAGACCGGGGTGGCCGGCGAGAGACTCATGCATTAACGCTAACCGGGAAACACGAGAGCGATGATGAGAAAAAATCTAGTTAAAACAATAAGTTACCCCCCCCCCCCCCCCCCCCCCCCCCCCCCCAGAAAAAAAGAATTTCAGGCCCGTAGAGCGCCTGGCCTTTTCTCTGGCTTTCCCCGCCGTTGATCCGGCGGGCAGGCCAGAGACAAAATGTATGTTCATGTTGTATGCCACAGGTAGCGGAAACATCCCCGCCATTGACCACGGGCCCTGCCCTGGGGGAGATGATCATGCCGCCCGGGCCTGCCTGATCCGGCAGGCCCAAAGAAAACACCTGCTCGGTGAGGGTGGATCACAACAAAGGGCAGGTATGACCCTTACAGGAAATGCGCCGCTAACCACTCATCATCGATAAATCGGCGTAACAAAAACCCATGTTGAATGATTTTTTGAACCGACGGCTGAAGATCACCATTGGCGAGCAGGCATTTCAATTCTGCTCGGTGGCGGATTTTGAGTTCAGTATGGCCGGCAGAACGGCTGTCCCCTCCAGGAAAATCACTGAGATGGTGAAGTTCACGACAGAGCAGTTAAAAAAAGAAGCGCAAACGATCAAGCATATAGAGAAACGTTTTGTCTCCATCCTCTCCAAATCCATTGAAGATGCAAACAGCATAAGCCGGGCGCTAAGAGAGCTGGACCCGTTGATGTTCTCCCAGGATCATAACTGGCGAGATGTGATCAACGGGTTAAACGAGGCCAGTGAAAAATATCATGCTTATCGCCGCATCGCCCTGGTCAAGTACATGCAGTACTTGTCATCCCGTCAGGAGATCATCAAGTATCTATACTCCGAGAAGCGGAAGATGCTGCAAGAACCTGAGGAAAAAGCCGAAGAGACCCTGGAGAGCAACAACATATACAAAGAGACCGCCCTGCTGGAGAACACGGTTTTCGAGCCCCCCGGCGAGGGAGATGATAGCGCCGGGCAGGCGTTTGAACGCATGCCCAAGGGCGAGGCGCTCAGCATCACCCTGGCGCCCGGCACAGAGGTTGAAATGCGGTTGTCAAAATACATCTGCAAGATAGTGATCGAGGATGAGAAGATCACCTTTATGGATGAGGCTGGGGAGCAGTATGATCTGAGTAAAGGCCGGAGCACCATCGGTCGTGATCTCGGCAATACGGTCATGCTAGGCCCGTCTCTACGGGATATCTCCCGCCTGCACCTGCTCATAGAGAACCTCGATAACCGCACCCTCAGGCTTACCGATATGTCCTCTCACGGCACCTTCATCCCGAAACAATACATCGAACGGCACACAGGCTACTAGCCCCGCCTTAACACCAAAGCGTGTTGCCTCTGAACGTTTTATTAAGAGCGTATTAGCATATCAATATAATGACTTATTATTTATTGGCATAAGTAGTTGTTGTTATAATCGCCCGCTTCCGAGGTTATATTTTTATATATTTCAATCAGTTAAATAGAGAGATCATGACAGCCGAGACATTAGACATCCAATCACAGGCCGGGGCCTTTGCCGAGAGTGGCCCTGGAGCTATCCTTGAGTTTGCCTATGCACAATTTGACGACATCGCCATCTCATTCAGTGGCGCCGAGGATGTCGTCCTCATCGATATGGCCAGCAAAATAAACCCGGATCTACAGGTCTTCTCACTGGATACGGGCCGGCTGCATCCAGAGACCTACCGGTTTTTAGAGCAAGTGAGGGAGCATTATCAGATCAAGCTGGAGGTGCTCTCAGCGGATCCGGCCACCCTTGAGAACTTCGTTAAAAACAAGGGCCTCTACAGCTTCTATAAAGACGGACATAAGGAATGCTGCGGTATTCGCAAAGTCATGCCTCTGGGTAGAAAACTGGCCACGGTGGAGGCCTGGGTAACCGGCCAGAGAAAAGATCAAAGCCCGACACGGGTCAACGTCCCCGTCATGGAGGCCGACAAAGCCTTCTCCACGAAGGCGCATACCCTGTATAAATTCAACCCCCTGTCAAACTGGCGCTCCGAGCAGGTGTGGCGCTACATCCGGGAAAATGATGTACCCTATAATGCATTACACGAGAAAGGCTATATCAGCATCGGCTGTGAGCCCTGTACCCGACCGGTATCGCCCAACCAGCATGAGCGTGAAGGCCGCTGGTGGTGGGAAGAGGAGACCCTGAAAGAATGCGGCCTGCATGCCGGCAACTTGGGTAAAGGCTAGGCCACCCACCTCACCTCTGATCATCATGGCCTTCCGGCACCCCGCCCCATCGTTAGCGAGAACGTGTGTAATGAGAGCCCGGCTCAAAATGCAACAAACCCCCATCACAGTGCATGGCCTTGCAGCTAGCGCAGGGGTAGGGACAGGTCTTTGAACAGGCCCTCCAGATCAGTGTTGTTATCGCTCTGGAGCGCCTTTTGCACCACCTCTTTCGTTAAATGCGGTGCAAAGAGCGCAATAAAATCATACATGTAACCACGCAAAAAGATCTCCCGCCGAAACCCTATCCGGGTGGTGCTGGCGGCAAATAAATGACTGGCGTCCATCGCCACCAGATCGGCGTCCAGCCCCTCATCGTAGGCCATGCTGGCGATGATCCCCACCCCCATGCCCAATCTGACATAGGTCTTGATAACATCGGCGTCCGTAGCGGTAAAGATAATCTGTGGTTTCAAGCCGACGCTGTTGAAGGCCTGATCCAGTTGCGAGCGACCGGTAAAACCGAAAACATAGGTAACAATGGGGTAGTCGGCCAGGATCTCAAGGGTCAGTCGCCCGATGTTTGCCAGCGGATGTCCCTTTGGCACGATAACGCTACGGTTCCAGCGATAGCAGGGGAGCATGATCAAATTTTCAAATAACTCCAGCGCTTCCGTCGCTATGGCGAAGATAACGCTACCCCTTGCGGCCAATTCAGAGATCTGCAAAGGCGTGCCCTGGTGCATCTGTAGGGTGACGTCCCGATATTTGTCACTGAATTGCCTGATGATCGGTGGCAACACATAGCGGGCCTGCGTGTGCGTGGTGGCGATTGAGAGCATGCCCCGATTTTCATCGGTGTATTCCATGGCCACCTGCTGCAACGTTTCAACTCTTGTGAGTATGTCATCGGCAATGGCGATAATGGCCTCACCCGCCGGGGTGATTTCAGTTAAATGCTTGCCGCTACGCTGGAATATTTTAAGACCCAATTCTGCCTCCAGCATACGGATCTGCTTGCTGATCCCGGGCTGTGAGGTGTAGATGCTGGCGGCAGTCGCCGAGACATTCAGGTTATGCCTGGCCACTTCCCGGATATAACGTAACTGCTGTAACTTCATGGGGGATTTTTATAAGAAAAAATTATAAAAATATAGTGAATAATTAGTTTTAAGCATATTTGATTGTTATGTAGAATGCCAATCCACTGCCATCATGCAGGTTTCAAAACATCACGGATCATGGATTTTGCCTTTACATTCGCCGGTTTTATCGTCGGTTTCATTGTCGGCCTCACGGGGGTCGGTGGTGGCTCACTAATGACGCCCATTTTAATCCTGCTATTCAGTATCAAACCCGCCATTGCAGTGGGTACTGATCTGCTCTATGCGGCCATCACCAAAAGCGGCGGTATATTGGCCCACCAAAACCGTGGTACTATCCATTGGCAAATCGTCGGCTTGCTCTGCCTGGGCAGTATTCCGGCAACCCTGGCGGCTATTCTCCTTCTCAACCATCTGACGACCATGGGGGCCGACTATGAGCGCCTCATCACCTCCACCCTCAGCATCGCATTGATCCTGACCTCGCTGGTGATCTTCTTCAAAGAACAACTGCACTCACTTGGTAGCACAGAGCCCTTTCGCTTCATTCGCATCATACACAGGCGCTTTTGCATACCGATGACCATTTTATCCGGCGCCGCTATCGGCATATTGGTGAGCTTCTCATCGGTCGGCGCCGGCGCCATCGGGGCGGCCGTTCTTTTCTTTCTCTACCCTCGCCTTCGCACGATCAATATCGTGGGCACGGATCTCGCCCATGCGGTGCCGATCACCGCCCTGGCCGGACTGGGCCACTGGCATCTGGGTACAGTAGATTTTCACTTGCTATTCAGCCTGATTATCGGCTCCCTGCCCGGGATCTATCTGGGTAGTCGCACCGGGGTGCGACTACCCGAGAAGTACATGCGCCCCATTCTTGCTTCCATGCTGATGCTGATCGGCGGGCGCCTGGCGATGATCTAATCTGCCCTGGGACCTGGCGGGTAAAAACAAAAACCCCGCATAAGCGGGGCATGTATAAGCCGATAGGTCAAACTCCGAATACTAGCCCGGATGGCTTTGGCGATATGCGCTGATCATCGCCGCCATTTGGTCCTTGAGCAGTAGCTTTTCTTTCTTCATGGTATCGAGTGCATAGTCATCCAATGGAACCAAACCGGAGTTTGCCTCTTTTACCTTGTCTTTTAATTCGCCGTGGCGGCAATACAACCGCTTAAAATCCGCGTTTTCCGTTAATAATGTATCAACGATCTCCTGTTCATATTCAAACATAGCGCCCCCTTCAGGTTGTGTATAAATGGATTGGAAAAGATGTGGCCTCGGCAGAGAACCGCACATTGGAAAAGGCATTCAGAAATGAAATCAACGGGACGATAACAATGGTTCTAAGTCTGTGCATGCGCGCTCATCTATTAACTTAGTCGAATTCCCCCGGAACTACAAGTGCAATATATCTCTTAAAAAAAACCACTTTGCTATCTCTTAAAAATCAATGGGATCCAGGCATATCCGTAAACACACAACACCCTTTACAGGCTATTTATTGCGGTGAAAAATTGCGAGATTTAACCGCCCCGAAGAAAACCCTGTTGTTTGAAAAGAATTAAAGCGAAAATGATTTTCATAAACAACGCATGACGAAGCGCCGATGATGAACCTCTACAAACCGCTGTTAATCATTTTGCTGATGTTATCGCCCGCCCATCATGCCTTAGCTGGTGATGGGGCATTTAATCTAACGGAAGTGGCGCAAGGGGTCTATGTTCATCAGGGCAAGCCCCTCTACATTGATCATCATGATGGTGATGATATCGCCAACATCGGCTTTATCGAAGGCGAGAGGTGTATTGCCGTCATTGATACCGGCGGCTCGGTGTCCATAGGGGCGAGATTAAGGCAAACAATCAGGGCAACATCTTCCCTGCCCATTTGTTATGTGATCAACACCCATATCCATTACGATCACATTCTGGGCAATCTGGCTTTCAAGCAAGACAGCCCGGAGTTTATTGGGCATGAAAATCTCAAAGAGGAGATCAATCAAAACCGCGCTTTTTTCCTGTCAGCATTTAAGGCCAACCTCGGGGCTGATCCCACTGATGCATCCATCATCGGCCCGGATGTTCTCGTATCGGATAGCCTGGAACTGGATCTCGGCGGCAGGATAATCACCCTGAGCGCACATCCGGTATCGCATTCTTACACGGACTTATCCGTATATGATAAAAAAACCGAAACGCTGTGGCTCTCGGATCTCCTGTTTGTGGACGCCATACCGGTGCTGGACGGCAGCTTGAGGGGATGGTTAAACATCATCGAAAGCCTCAAAGCACAGCAGGCAAAGCAGGTGATCCCGGGTCACGGCAGGGTATCGACCACTTGGCCTCAGGTAATGTCGGCGCAGGAGAAATACCTGAAGAGCCTGCTCAATGAAACCCGGGCTGAGATCAATAAAGGCGCATTCATGGAAGATGTGATTGAAAGTGTCGGTAGCGATGAGAAAAACAACTGGCTCTTGCATGAACACTACCATAAACGCAATGTGACCCGGGCCTTTACTGAGCTCGAATGGGAATGATCAGGGCGCTAAAAGAAGTCCACTCAAAAGCCGATCTTCCCCGCTCTAATCTTAAAACACGCACCAACAAGGCGATAGCCCCTGACTCATCAATGACGTTAAGCCGCTGATCCGGGCGGCGCGCTGGCTTGATCGGCGTCTCTTCAGGGGTTGTTGATGAGGCGCTTATGCAAACCGGTCCAGTTGATAGGGCGCAATGTCAATAGCAGTGGCCTCACCGAGGATCACATCGGCCACCATTTTTCCTGATGCCGCCGCCATAGTCCAACCCAAATGCCCGTGACCGGTGTTTAAGAAAAGATTTTCATAGCCGGTCTTTCCCAAAATCGGCACGCCATCACAGGTGTATGGACGAAGCCCCGCCCATTGATTTAACGACTCATCATCCACATCTGCAAACTGCATGGGGTAGAGGTTTCTCGCAAACTTCACTAATTTTTCTATCCTGGTGTGATCGATGCGCCGATTATCACCATCGAATTCCGCCGTGCCGACAAGCCGGAGATGATCGCCCAGGGGTGTTGCCACAGCATGGGTTTCATGATCAATGACGGGCAATCTGGGACGCCTGTCCCGATCAGAGAAAGGCAGGGTAATCGAGTACCCTTTCACGGGCCGCACGGGCAGGGGAATATGCGCTGTTTTCAAGATGATGCGGCTATCACTGCCGGCAGCCAGGACATAGGCGTCCGCATCTAAAACGCCCTGCCCGGTGTGCACACCTGTGAGCCTGGCGCCGGATACGTTAAACCCCCTGATCTCCTGCCCGTAGATGAAGTTGACGCCATTTTGCACACATACCCTCGCTAACTCGCAACAAAACCGATGGGCGTCACCGGACTCATCCTGTGGATAATATAAACCACCAACCAGCTCTGTCTGTATTTCATGCAACGCAGGCTCCAGGGCTAAAATCCGTTGTACATCTACCCGTTCATAGATGATGTCAGAGCGATTTAGCGCATCAAAAAAACGCCTGGCTCTATCCAATGCTCGCTGGGTATAAAAAATCTCTAACGCACCGCCCTCGTGTTGTTGGTAGTCCAGCGCCAGCTTTGCCTTGAGTGTTTGCATCACCTTTAAGTTATACAGCGCCAGCTCGACATTTTTATTGGTGTTGGCGAGGCAGGGCCCAAGTGCGGAATTCCTTAAAAATTGTATCCCCCATGCGGGCAGGGAGGGAAGCGCATGCAGGCGAAACACCAGCGGCGCATCATCTTTGCCCAACATGCCCAATGCCCGCCAGAGAATGCCCGGTGTGTTCCAGGGCTCGGCCTGGCTGACATGTATTATGGCGCCATTCGCATAGCTGGTCCCAAGCCCCGGGCCGTCACAACGCTCGATAACCGTGACGTCAACACCGGCCTGATTGAGAAAATAGGCCGTGCAAACACCCATTAGCCCTGAACCAATAACCATCACTTTCATAGCGCACACTATTTTAATTGAGAAGCGGGTTTTCCTGATGAGAGCACTATTATCCGTCCCGTGAGGGGCATGTTGTTCAGTGAGTATCAGTAGTTTAATCGTGAACCGCCAGGAATACCAACCGCCCGTTTTTAACGGATGTATGCCACCTGGATAGGTTGTTTCCTGCCTATGCATCCTGTGTTAAATGATCTGATCACACGGCTTGGGCCAGGGCGATTAGAAGAGAATGTGCCTCCCGGCCCCGTCCTTAAAAGCGGTTACTGAGAGATATAAAAGCCGCTTTTAAGGATGAGGAGTGAGATTAACGATGCCCGGCATTCCTGTAGCGCGCTCGGATGACGGTTGATCTAGGCGGCTCAGATCATGATCATGCCAGATCGGCCATCGCTCTCCCGGGCAAGCTGTGTCGTATGCCCTCATAGCGCCCTTCTTTCCTGATCACTAGAGAAGGCTATAGAATAATAACGCAGTTTATTCTCTCACCAACCCGTTAAGCGTAACATTGCCAAATTGCATTGAAGATAGATAACATAACGATAAAATCGTTCATCTCTAAATGAAAACACGACGCTATCTTTATTGCCTGTCCTTTATACTGCTTGCCTGCTCCGAAGAGGCGCCATCTTCGGATAATACGTCAGTCTCCCGGCAAACGGTGACAGTCCAACAACCCGAAGAGGATCCCTATAAAACCATGCGTGGTGGTATGGTGGGTGGCGGTGATCATCATCCCGGCAAAATTATTTATGATGAGCACTGTGCACAATGTCATACCAACGCAATATCCCGGGCGCCCCATATCTCGTTTTTGCAAATGCTGCCGGGCGATATGATTCTGCATACCATGGAGAATGGCATAATGCGACCCATGTCGGCGAAGTTATCACCACAGGATAAAGTGCATGTGGCGCAATACCTGGCGGGCGAAGCGAACAAGACAAACACATTCCCGCCCGTTAAATGTGATGCAGAGAGAGCCAAGTTCGATTATGCACAACATCCGCTCGGGTACGGCTGGGGGATCACCCGGGAGAATAGCCGGTATATTGATGCACAAAAAGCAAGTTTAACAAAGGGCGATGTTAAGAACCTGAGATTAAAATGGGCATTTGCCTTTCCGGGCATGAGTCGGGCCCGCTCACAGGTATCATTGGCAGGTGGGGCGGTGTATGTGGGCAGCCAGGACGGCACTGTCTACTCATTGAATGCGGATACGGGTTGTGTGAGATGGACGTTCCGTGCCTCCGCCGAGGTGCGTACCGGCATAACCATCAGTGACTGGACGGGAGATGAGAAAACCAAAGCGCCACCGCTGGTGTTCTTTGCTGATTTACTTGCCCGTACCTATGCGCTCAATGCCGTTACCGGTGAGTTGCGCTGGATGAAGAAAGTGGATGATCACCCTGCCGCTACCGCCACGGCACAACCTGTCTTGTATAAAGATACCTTATATCAACCTTCATCTTCATTGGAAGAGGCGGCGGCGGCGGAGGCCGATTATGCGTGTTGCAGCTTTCGTGGATCGATCACCGCATTTGATCCCCGATCAGGCGGGATCAAATGGAAGCGTTATCTGATCCGGGCAGATCCGAGGCAGGTTGGTACGACCTCTGTCGGCACCAGGATACTGGCGCCATCGGGCTCGCCCATCTGGAACAGCCCGACTATCGATGAGAAACGAGAGGTGTTGTATGTGGGTACAGGGAATAATTATTCCTCACCATCGGAAGACACCCATGACGCCATTATTGCCCTTGATGTGAACAATGGCGAGATAAAGTGGGTGCGACAAACAACCAGCGGTGACGCCTGGAATGTGGCCTGCTTCCCCTTTTCGCCGAGCCGGGAGAATTGCCCCGAGGAAGCGGGGCCGGATGTGGACTATGCAGCGGCCGTCATGCATATCAAGTTTGAAGATAAAGAGATCCTCATCGGCGCACAAAAGTCCGGTGATGTTTATGGGATCGATCCCGATTCCACGGAGATCATCTGGGATCAAAAAGTGGCGCGGGGCGGAAACCAGGGCGGGATCAATTTTGGCCTGGCAGCGGAGGCTGACAAGATTTTTGTTCCCGTTGCTGATTATGATGACGGCATACTACCCATTGAGGATGCAAGGCCCGGTATTTATGCGCTGGATGCGTTTACCGGCGATCCTCTGTGGTCGAACCCTGCCGAGAATCACTGCGCTGAGCGCAAAGATTGTGATCCCGGGATCTCCGCACCGGTGACGGCTATTCCCGGGGTGGTATTCGCCGGTCACCTGGATGGCTGGTTGCGTGCCTATGATACCGAGACCGGCGAGCTCCTCTGGGAGTACGATACTTATCAGAAGATGAAAACCCTCTCCGGCGAAATCGCCAGTGGTGGTTCAATGAGTGGCGGGGCAGGCCCCATCATTGCCGATGGCAAGGTCTATATGACCTCCGGCTACGGCATTTACTTTCACATGCCGGGCAATGTGTTGATGATGTTTGCAGCAGATCAAGCGACCCAGTGATAGAACTGCAGGTCCATCTCTTCGGCCAGGCAATCCAGGATAGGGGGCACCAGCCGCCCATGAAAGTCGATGGCCTGATGCCTGTTGGAAAGCAGCTTCATCTGTGAATCGAGCATAGACGATATAACTTCGGGGATGCGCCTGGTGACGGATCACATCGTACACAAGGCAATCCGGTTCATTCTCATGGGTTAATGCTGAGAGCTCTGTTTGCAGGCGTTCAAACTCGGCTTCCCTCCCCTCCGCTACCACCAATTTTGCAATAAACGTAAACATGTTCATTCCTGTTGTTGTGATTCTTTTCTCATTTGCGCTTGTAATTTGAACTTCTGGATCTTTGTCGATGACATCGGCCACTCATCAACAAAGCGAATATATCGTGGCACCTTGAAACTGGCGATGTTGTCTTTACAAAATGCAATCAACTCCGCCTCACTCGCATTTTGGCCCGCGTTTAATTCGATAAAGGCGGCGGGCACTTCGGACAGCCTTATATCCGGCGCCCCGACCACCTGCGCCAGTTTTACCGCCGGGTGTCTTTGCAGGCATGTCTCTATTTCAACGGCGGCGACATTTTCACCGCCCACTTTGAGCATGTCTTTTAGACGACCATGAAACAGCAACTGGCCATCTGCATCGATGGAGCAGATATCACCGGAGTGAAACCAACCGTCATCATCCAGCGCCTCAGCGGTTTTTTCAGGTGATTTGTAATACTCGGTAAAGATCCCGTTACCCCGTATCCAGGCGTCACCCGGCTCGCCTGTTGCCGCTTCTGCTCTGGTCTCCGGGTTCATGATTTTGACTTCAATGCCCGGCAGGGGCGTACCAAGCCGTTTGAAACGTTGCTCGCGGGTATCATCCAGACGGCTGGTTGAGACCGTCCCCGATGCTTCGGTCATGCCGAAGGTGCCGACAAAAACCGTATCCGGCATGGCTTTTTCCATGGTCTCACCGACGATGGCCGGTTGTACGCCGAAATTCGCATTCATCAGCTTGATGCGGGATAAGTCGGTCGTGGGGAAGTCAGGGTGATTAACCAGATCAGACATGATAGTCCAAAAGCAAGGGTAGGCGGCGGTCACTTTTTCCTCTTCAAGCATACGTAACGCCTCGCCTGCATCGAAATGTGGTGTGGTGATATAAGCGCCGCCCGCTGCAAAAATGGTTATCATGGGCAGGATAGCGGCGATATGAAACATGGGCAGCGGAGACCAGAAACTGTCTTCATGGGTCAATTCATAGCGTGCCCCAAGTGCGGCGCTGTTTCTGATGATGGCCTCATGGGAGATCATGCAACCCTTTGGGTTGGCGGTTGTGCCGGATGTGTAGAGGATAAGCGCAGTACCGCCCAAGCGCGTCTGGATACGACGCAGATGCACTTCATCTTCATCAACGTTGGCCGACAGATCATCCAACGTGGCCTGAGATAACATACCGCCACTTTCCGATTGTCCATAGAGGACAACATGACGTAGCCTCGGTGCGTGACTGATGCTCAGACATCGCCGATCAGGCTGTTTTGTGAGATCCGGAAAAGCCGTTTGTATGCGTTCAACAAAATGGACTGTATCATCAAACTCATCGCTGGTGATCAATGCAACCAGATCCGCATTTTCCGTGACGTAGGCGATCTCCGGCGGCCTGTAACGCGCATTAATGGGAACCGTTACCGCACCGAGCATGGAGATGGCGAAAAGGGTATCGACAAAATCCATGCAGGTGGGCAGTAATAAACCAACGTGATCGCCCGGTTTAACACCCAGCGCATGCAGACCTCTGGCACGTCTCATCACCCGCTGACTCAATTCGGCAAAACCGGAGCGCCGATCCGGCAGCACGATGGCATCGGTATCGGGGTATTGATCTGCGGCTATGAGTAACAGATCGGCCAATGTCGTTGCTGTTACCCTGATACTGGCAAGCTCGCCGCTCATCTCTTCATGCCAGCGGGTCGAGAAACTCCCTTACATAAGTCCCGTCAAGGCACTCAAGCAATGGTGGCGCGAACTCATTAAAATGATCAGTATGACGATGCGCCTCTTCCGCCGCATCATCCACGAATGCCTCAAATACGGCGTAGCCTCGCTCCTCATCCCGCAGTTTATAGAACTGGTAAGCCCGCACGCCCGTCTCATTGGCAAGGGTCCGCTCGGTCAATTTTCCAGCAAGACTGATAAACTCCTCTTCTCTTTCTGCTTTGACTTTCATCCTCGCAAGGAACGTCAACATGGTCATCGCCTCCGGCATTTTATCTTTACATACTACCACCCCCATTAGCATAAGAAAACGCACATAAATGTTATTTGGGCGCATCGGTGTTACCATAAAGCCACCATTGCGGGGAATAGAAAATCATCAAAACATGAGTGAGACCTATTTGGCGAAAACAGATCAGATCGATGAGAGACGGGTAAATTGTTTTCGGCTCAACGGGCATAACATTGTTGTTTGCAAAGTAGGAGATGACTACTTTGCCGTGATCAATCAATGCTCACATGCCGAGCAGTCATTTGACAAGGGGCGTATTCGAGGACATCGACTGCTATGCCCGTTGCACGGCGCCATATTCGATATAAGAGACGGTAGCGTGCTCGGTGCTCCTGCGTTTCAGCCGATAAAAACCTATCCCTTGAAAGTTGAGGGAGATGATATCTTCATCGATCTGGATGAATAATGTCTAAAGTACCGTTCCGGCGGAGATCACAATGCAGTAAAAAATGCACCGCCTGTAAAATGGGGTATTTTTTACGTCAAGACCTGAGCCTTCTGAGAAGCTCGCGCCTTGAGGTATGGCAGAGAATGCCAGGAATGTATTTTTGATCTGATCTGCAAACCCGCCGCTTTCCGTTCCCGCCTATGAGAAAGCGGCGAGCACAGGATGATGCGGGCAGAGCAAAGCCGGGAACGGGGTACTCAACAATGATGTCGAGTTATTTTCGTTGATCAAAGCGCCGCCCGATTATCGCACTGGCAATGTTGATCTTCTGAATATCAATGGCGCCACCGGCAATGCCCCACCCCCAGGCATCGCGCATGCGCCGCTCCAGGGGGTATTCCTTTGAATACCCATAACCACCAAACAACTGTAGCGCCTGACCGGTGACCGTACGGGCTATCTCATTGGCAAAGCATTTGGCTATGGACGACTCCTCTATACTCGGCAAACCATCCCGGGCATTGGCCGCTGCGCGATAAATTAACAATCTTGCCGCATCCACCTGCATACGCATCTCGGCGATCTTTAATTGCACCGCCTGGAAATCAACAATCGGCTTACCGAATTGTTTTCGCTCCTGCACATAAGCAACGGCATCGAGCAAGGCGCCTGAGGCCTGGGCCAGCGCCATGGTGGCATTGCCACACCGTTCCAGATCAAAGGCTTCCATCAGCCTCTTAAAACCACCTGCGGGCACGATGATGTTGTCTTTGGGCACGGTCACGTTATCGATGAAGATGTCCGCTGAGGGCACGCCACGAAATCCCATTAACTGCTCCTGTTTGCCAAATGCTAATCCGCCTGTGCCTTTTTCAACCAACACCGCACCAATGCCTTTTGCGCCCGGGGCATCGGAGAGTTTGCAATAGATGACATAACCATCCGCATGACCGCCACCGGAGCACCACCTCTTTGTCCCATTCAAAACAACCTTATCCCCGCGTATTTCCCCGCGGGTTGACAAGTCCGTCAAGGCGGAACCAGCATGGGGTTCGGACATGGCCACGGCCACTACCATTTCGCCGCGACATACGGCAGGCACGATGCGGTTTTTGAGATCCTCAGAGGCAAATTTCTCTATTGCCCTGATCGGCCCTACCGATGACTCAAAAATCGGAAAAGCAACGGCTGAGGATATCTTGGCGAACTCCTCCAGTACGATTAACGCTTCCAGATTTCCAAGCCCAAGACCACCCAGTTCCTCAGGGATGTTGACCCCCAAGAAACCCATGTTCGCATATTCGCTAATTAAATCACGGCCTGGTGGCTCGCCAGTGCGTTCCATTTCCTCGGCCAGCCCAGGTAATCTCTCCTGTGCATAGCGTCTCGCTGAGTCCTGAAGCTGGATCTGCTCGGCAGTGAATTGGAAATCCATCGGTAAAATAACTGTTCGTGATCATCCGGGCTCTATCTGTGCCTGGGCAGTATACCCTGAGCAAAATACAAACAAAACAAATCGCACAAGCCCATCGCATTGTTTGTCTTGATAGGCCTGTACGGCACAGGCAGGGGGTTCGTGGCAGTGAACAAACAGTCGCTTGCCCGGATTGGGCGGCGCCACACCCCAGGTGGTGCGGGCATCGGGCTCTCAGCGCCCTGGAAGCCAGACACAAACCGCCTGATCCTGGAGTATGCGGCAGGGATTAGCGCATCTTGCCACTGTGCTCAAGGGTAGTAATCTGACCAGGCTTGCCCCGGAAGGTCATCTCACTGAAAGAGGTTGTTAGGCGGGGTTGTTGCCTGCGGTTATCCATCACTGCCTTCTCACCTAAAGCGATTGAAGACTTGGAAAGCAAGTGTTGTTGCCCACGGTTATCCATCGCTACCTTCCCACTGACAGCCTGACATCATCAAAACTCAAGTGTGGATAGTACGCTTGTCTTTCACCTCTGATTTAAGTGCAGCCGGTTCCCATGCTTTATACAGTGGATGGTTTCCTGCCCGGCGCACATCTAAAGAGCCAGCTACATGACTTTAAGTGCGGGATAAAGATGGCGCCCACCCTCGACTTATGATCCCCGAAATGCCTCGTTCTAATCCGGGGATTGAGCAGAGCCCGGTGCAGGTGAGGTGTTGCCCGTCATCTACACCCCTCGCCCAGCGCAGGCTCATGGTCTGTCATTAACGCGGTTTACCCGTGATGATGACTCTCGTCGAGTTGCGGGCATGCACCGCCTCTGATCATAACGCCTTGATGGCGCCCACCGGGTGCGGGCGCATCGCTCTTCTTGCCTCGTCGGATCACAGGGTTTCCACTCCCTTCCCTGTTAGGGCATACCCTGTCTGTAAAGCAGGTTCATGCTGATCCCGAGCCCAGCCCATTGAGCAATTTTATCCCCCGGACTTCCTTCTGTTGTGTTCCCGGCAGAGCATCTGGCAATTCTCCGGGGTCGTTGGGCCGCCCTCGTGCCAGGGGGTGATGTGGTCGGCCTCCATGTCCCCCAGTGCAAACGGCTCTTTGCATTCGGCACAAACACCTTTTTGCCGCTCGTAGGCTTCGCGTTTTTGTTTGTTGGTAAACGCCCGAATATTCAAATGCTTTTCTTCACCGGTTAGAAGATATTCATAAATGCCCCTTTTGGCGGTTACGTCTTCGTCCTCCATGAGTCTGGCCACTTCATCTTCCATCTCGTTCGGGTCAAATTCCCGGTGATTAAATTCGTTGTAAAAATCGCCCCAGGCTAGGCCCTTCATCTCTTTTCGGTATTGGCTGAAAACGGCCTTAACCCAGTTGATCACGTCTTGAAAATACTGCCATAACACCTCGGCGCTGCTCTGGTGCTGATGTTGCCCCATGTAGTCTTCTATGTTGTTGTCGCTTATCCATTTGATGGCCGTTTCCAGATACTCCTGTCTTATCGCTTTGCCATTGAGATAGTCGCCGCCCAAACCGTCGGCGGCACAACCGGTCTTGCTGAAATGTCTTTTCGCATCGGTGACCCAGGGCCCGGCATACACGGCATTGCGTAATTCCTGATCGGTCAGCGGCTCGCCCGTGATGGTCTTAAACCACGCCAGTTTTTCGCTGTCAGTGCCGCTGCACTGATAAATCATCAGCCTGTAATTCAACATCTGCTGTTGTTGATCGTCTTGCAGGTTATGAAAATAGAGGCCATCAATAGAAAACTTGCCGTTCACATATCGACAGATGGAAACCGTGCGCTGCTGCCCGTCAATGATTTCATAGCGGCCATCGCCGCGCACCGCCCAGTACATCACATTGAGCGGGAAGTCTTTTGTAAGGGTATCAATCACCGCATCGCGCTGCTTGTCTTCATAGATAAACTCCCGTTGATAGGGCGGGCGAATATCCAGCCTGCCGCCGTAGCCAGATACGCCGCTTTCCTGGTTGTCCTGATAGCCCTCGGTGAGTGCGCGAATGGTGATTTCTTTGAGTTCTATTTGCATGTGTTCTTTTTGATGGTGTGTTTTATTTTGATCATGGCGAGGTTTAATTCGATGGTGGTCTCGCTGCTGGCGTCGGCGGCAAATTCCTGATTGAGAATATCGCCGATCAGTTCGCCGCTTTTGGCAATGAGTTTTTTCTGCTCGGCATCGTTTTTTTCCAGCGCCAGTGATTTCGCCACTTTGCTGAACTCCCGCACCTTCGCAAAGGTCTCGACAATTTGCAGGGTAGCCTCTGTGGCCTGACTTGATTTCAGAATGGTCGCCAGCATGTACAGACCTTTCTCGGTAAAGGCTTTGGGCGGCTTAACCTTGCCGCCTTGCGAGCTTGTTTTTGAAGTCACATTTTGTGATTTCAAAGATCGCCACTCATTGGCGTCTAATGTAAGGATATAGCCATCGGGAAATTTATCTGCATTTCTTCCGATGGCTTGATTAACTGCTCTGGTCTCCACCCCGTAAATAGCCGCCACATCGCTATCCAGAATGACTTTCTGCCCGCGCAGTTCAATAATCAGCGATGCTATATCGTTCAATCCATTCGCCTGATGGATTTCCTCATTCGCCGCTTTCATGGTGCATATATCATCATTCATATAAAATGCTAGAAAGACATGATAATTTGTCCAGCAAACATGGTGATATGCATTTTAGATAGGATATCCATCCCCAGTATCACCTCAAAACCCCTGTCTTTACCGACAGAAGGTATGGCGTTAACCTTATGCTGAGCATGTCCCCAGTTTTCTTCACCTATCGGGATTATCCTCATGGTCTCCTTTCCGTTTTCTTTGACTGCTTGCAATGCAGTTGTTGTCACCGGAATAGCAATATCAACCTGGTACTGGTTGACTTCGCACGGCTCTCCAGCCGTCATCATGGACTGTTGTGCTACCGGAATTAATCCCAATTCATCTACGAACTCTTGTGTTATGCAGGTATTAGTGGCCCCCGTATCGATTAATGCCCGTCTGGGCTTAGCACCAGTAATTAATGCCTGCGCCTCTTCATTTATATACTGCTCATCGGTTGGACATTTGATCACTTTAACAGCAATAATGAATTGACTTTTTTGATTTAATGACTGATTAAACGAGGACATTTGACTGATAGCCCAGGTCAATCATTTTATTGTCTACCTGCTGTACGGAAAAACAACCTTCACTATAGTCTTTCATGCCGACTTTAATGGCGTCATCCTCGCTATCAAAAAATTCAATGACTTTCTGTTTATGAAGCAATGCATATTTTCCAGCATGGTTTTTCATTAACGCCACAAGTTGGGTTTTAAAGAACTGATAATTATCGGTCACCTCTTGGTTGGCTTGCTCTATTTTATTCATCTTTAGTTTCTTCCTCTCGTATTAATTGTAAGATATACTTTTTTGCGTATTGTTTACAATCTTTTGTTTTTGATTACGATTCTGGCATAAATTTCCTTGCTATCAATTCGAAAGCGGCTGACTTTTCCGGTGATAGCCTCTACCAATGGTCTCTCCATACCCAAAATCTCAAACTGCTCGGGATTGTATTTATCCAGAAAGGTGATCGGCACGCCCATGGCGCCAGCGTAGTCCATGGGGATTTCTTTGGTTTTGCTCACCTCTATGGCGTCGTAGTTGTCGTACTTGGGATAGTCGGTTTCGTTGCCCTGATAGGTTTTGTATAAAATCAGTTGTTCGTGGCGTTTATTGTGATCCAGGTTGGTGAACCAGTTTACGCTGCCCATGCTAAAGTATTTTTGTCCGTTGACAATCTTTTTCCTGGACTCGGTTTTAATGTCGTAATGGTCTTTTACTCCAAACCATTTCTTCCCGCCATTATCAACACCCAGCCATATTTTATTTTCCTTTATGAGCTTAAAAATTTCCTTATAGGTAATTGCATTTTGGTGCCCGAGAATCACAAACTTCTTGCTGTATTCCATCAGTTGCGCCACATATTCCCGGAACAGGGAAAACGGCGGGTTGGTGATCACAATATCGGCCTGTTTGAGTAGTGCGATACATTCCTCGCTGCGAAAATCACCATCGCCCTGTAGCCGGTGGACGCCGATTTCGTCTATGTCGGGCACGCGATTGTCGTTTTTATCGCCTTCGTACTGCAGGTAAATGGACTGCTCGCTGTCGTGTTGGCTGAACAGGTCCCGCCGCTGATTTTTATAGCAGGTGGTGATCAGTTTTTTCAGTTTGAGGGCTTCAAAATTGTAAGAGAAATAATGAAAGAAATTGCTGATCCGGGGATCATCACAGTTACAGTAGATAACCTTGTTTTTGAAGTGATGTCTGTAATGCGCGAGCTCCCGTTCAATGTCGGCAAGCTGGGTGTAGAACTCGTCCTTTTTGGCGTCTTTGGCCTGATGTAAATTGCGGTTGAGGGGGGGGTAGGCATGGCTATGGGTTGTTGGTGATTGGTTGTTGTTCTCGGGTTGGGTTTTTAAGCTCGCCTGACCTAGCGCTGAATTAAAACAATGGCGCCTGCCATAGCGCCGGTCAGGATAACATCATCAAAAAATCGCCGTATGGATTGGCCTTAATCTGGCTACCTTGTCAAGTATATCGCTTTCACACATAAAGTGATGATCCATATCATCATAACACTTGCATTTATTAAGGCGGGTAAGACCTGCGCCCCGTCGGGTTGATGATGGGTTTGCCGACAAGAGGCCATATCGCTTTTCAGCCTGACTGATTATGAGCCGCTGGCGTTCCCTTGAAAACCTGGCGGGTGAATAAATATGTATCGGCCTTCTCATAAACATGCTCATTAAATAAATTAGGGGATCGCCCGGCATCACGCTAGAATGCTTATCAAGTGGCGTGGCCTTACCTTTCGGCAAGGGAATGATCACGTTTAGTGTCATGTTCAAGCCAGGCCGGGGACATCTGAAGAGAGCAACAACACGACAGACTGACGCATCAGAAATAACTTGAAGGAGCCTAATCATGTCGGACATCGAGATTGCACAACAAGCCAGGAAAAAACCGATCATCGAGTTAGCCGATGAGCACTACGGCATTCGTGCCGAGCACCTTGAACCCTTCGGGCATTACAAGGCGAAATTATCCTTAGATTATATCGACAGCTTACAGGCCCGGGGCGATGGCAAACTCATCCTGACAACGGCGATCAGCCCTACGCCGGCGGGCGAGGGGAAGACCACCACCACGGTTGGTCTGGGGGACGCCATGAACCGCATCGGCAAAAAGACCCTCATTTGTTTGCGAGAGCCTTCTCTCGGCCCCTGCTTCGGGGTTAAAGGTGGCGCCGCCGGTGGCGGCTACGCCCAGGTCGTGCCAATGGAAGACATTAACCTGCATTTTACCGGTGACTTCCATGCCATCGGCGCGGCGCACAACCTGTTATCGGCCATGATTGATAACCACATCCACCACGGCAACGCATTGGATCTGGACCCAAGACTCATTGCCTGGAGGCGTGTTGTCGACATGAACGATCGCGCCCTAAGACAGATCGTGCTCTCCCTGGGCGGCCTAGCAAACGGCTTTCCCCGGGAAGCGGGTTATGACATTACCGTTGCATCAGAGGTGATGGCGATTTTCTGCCTGGCGAGGTCACTGGCGGATTTGAAAGAACGGCTGGGCAATATCGTCATTGGTTATACACGCCAGGACAAGCGGGCGATACACGCAAAAGACCTGCACGCCCAGGGCGCCATGGCCGCCCTGTTAAAAGACGCCATTAAGCCCAACCTGGTGCAGACCCTGGAGAACAATCTGGCCTTCGTCCACGGCGGGCCATTCGCCAATATCGCCCATGGTTGCAATAGCGTCAGCGCAACAACAACAGCCCTGAAACTGGCCGACTACGTGATCACGGAAGCGGGCTTTGGCGCCGATCTGGGCGCTGAGAAATTCATTAACATCAAATGCCGTATGGCCGACCTGAGGCCGGCTGCGGTGGTGCTGGTGGCGACAGTGCGCGCAATGAAATATCACGGGGGTGTTGATAAGGACGATTTGAACAGTGAAAATCTGCGCGCCCTGGATAGGGGGCTGGTGAACCTGGAACGTCATCTTAACAACATCAGCGAGCACTATGGCCTGCCCTGTGTGGTCAGTATCAACCACTTTACCCATGACACAGATGCGGAAATTCAGATGATGCAGGAAAAAGTCGCCGCTTCAGGCGGCAAGGCGGTTGTTGCAAAACACTGGGCCGAAGGCGGGGGCGGTGCGGAAGAGTTGGCCAGGGCGGTCACCGAGATCGTCGATCATCATCCAGGTCAGCATCAGTTTATCTATCAGGAGACAGACCCGCTTTGGGAGAAAATTAAGGCGATCGCAACCAAAGTCTACGGCGCCGGATCGGTCAGCGCCAGCAGTAAAGTCAGAGAGCAAATCGAAGCGCTAAACAAGACTTATGGTAACTTCCCGGTGTGCATGGCGAAAACGCAGATGTCGTTTTCCACCGATCCCTCAGTGCGCGGCGCGCCGAGCGGACATCACGTTGAGATCAGCGAAGTGCGTATCGCCAGTGGCGCCGGTTTTATTGTCGCCATTGCGGGCAACATGATGACCATGCCGGGCCTGCCCAAAGCGCCTGCAGCAGAGAGAATTGACGTGGACGAGAACGGCAATATCAGCGGCCTGTTTTAGATAGCATCAAACGCAAGACGGGCGGGGCGCTTCATGCCCCTCACCCCCGCCCCATCGGTAGTAGCATGAGCAGCGTTCATTTCTACCTGCGCCTTCACTGACCCTTCAGCGACAACATCGGTGATGTGATCATGCGCCATGCCGGCAGGGGCGATGACATGACAGCCTCTCCATCGCCATTGATATGTTATCTGGCGGGGGCGTGTTTGCGCGCGCCCGAGACAACATCCGAGACAACATCCGCCCGTTATGTTGTCTTGATCTGCCCCGATTGCCAGCGCCAGGCGTCCTCGCACATCTTCCCAAGATCATGCTCGGCGCGCCAGTGCAACTCTTTGTGCGCGAGGCTACAGTCGGCATAACAGACGGCAATATCACCGGCGCGGCGGGCGACGATCTCATAGGGGATCCTCACCCCCGTTGCGTGCTCAAAACAGCGGACAACCTCCAGCACCGAATAACCCCTGCCCGCGCCAAGATTATGCACAATGAGACCCGGGCGCCGGTTAAGTTTTTGCAATGCCTTGAGATGCCCGCCCGCCAGGTCCATCACATGCACATAATCACGCACGCCAGTGCCGTCCGCCGTGGGATAGTCATCACCGAATATCCGCAAGCGCTTGAGGCGCCCGGCGGCCACCTGCGAGATAAACGGCATCAGGTTGTTCGGAACGCCCCTGGGGTTCTCGCCTATCTCGCCGCTCTCATGGGCGCCCACCGGATTAAAATAACGCAGGATGGAGATCTGCCAGTCGGGATCGGCGGCCTGTATGTCTCTTAACAGATTTTCAATGGTGAGCTTTGTGCGCGCATAGGGATTCTCAGGGCTTGTGTCCATGTGCTCGGCCACCGGCAGCCTGGCCGGCTCACCATAGACAGTGGCCGAGGAGCTGAAGACCATATTTCTCACCCCATGCCGCATCATCGCCCGACACAGACTCATCGTCCCGCCCACATTGTTTTCATAATAATCCAGCGCCCGCTCGCCGGACTCACCCACGGCTTTCAAGCCCGCCAGGTGGATCACGGCGTGCAGCTCATGGCGTTCAAACAGGCTCGATAGCCCATCCCCGTCCCTCAGATCCCGATTGTAGAAGATCAGAGGCTTCTCTGTTATCGCCTGCACTCTCTCCAGCGCAACGGCAGAGCTGTTGGACAGATTATCCACCACGATCACGCCATAACCGGCCTGCAGCAAGGCGATGCAGACATGGCTGCCAATGTAACCGGCGCCGCCAGTGATGAGTATGTCTTGCAGGCTCATGCGTTTAAGGGGCGATAAGATTGACCAGTGAGCAGTGGATTATCTTCGATGAGGGGCATGGCATAACCGGCGCCGATCATGTGAGGCCCTGCGAGTGTAGGGCAGGCCGACATGCACTTCAGGCCATGGGAGTTTCCCTTTGCCCTCACATCGCCACGTGCAGGATGACCCTCTCCGTCACTCATAGTATATCTTCTCTCTCACAGTGTGTGCATGGCTTATCACGCCGGCCTTTCTTAACAGGAAGTGGATCGCCCTGGCCGGGTTCAAGGCGATGAGAAGTCGCCTGTAGAGGGGTGGCCTCGGTGGATGAATATGGCGGGGACAGGCTTTATCTATCGTGCTTTGTTCTTCTTCATTCAAACCAATCGGCAGCGGGCTGATAAAATACTGGCGCAGGCCAAACACTGGGGCGCAGCCGGTCAGCACATCGGCCGGTTTTCTTACCGGCAAGCCTTCTTTCAGGAAGACCTCACAGGCCCTTTTATTGACGATATAGGCGCCGGTTCCCCAGAGATGGACACAGGGCCTGCACAGATAAAAGCCCTTGCCCAGGCTGGTTTTCCCCCATTGTGCAAACTTGGCGTGCGGGGAGCGCCAGGGAAAGAGACGATACCAGCCTCTGGAATGGGGGAGGGTAGCAAAGAGATAAATGAAATCAAAAGGGCGCTTTGTGTTCAAGTCCAGAAGATGGCTTCTCTGCAAAATGTAGCGCAACATGTGCGGATGTTCGATGCGGAGATCATCTTCCAGTATTAAGGCATAGTCCCGATCTTCAGCCACGATTTTTTCATACACCTGCAAATGACTGAGCGCACAACCGATCTCCCCGGGAAGCAGTGGGTTTCTGCGAGGGAATTTTTCCATTATCCCGCTGCCTCTGGCCTGCGCCTCGGCAATCTCCCCGGCGCTTAGCTGGTTGCCGTCCACCGCCTCAATGAACTCATAGCGCACATTGCAGGCCTTGAGCTGCTTTTCCATGCGGGCACGGCGATGCGCACTTCGCTTTAGGTTGATGACAAAGACGTCTATCTGTGACATGGGGATGACCTTATGATGATTGTGCGATCTGCGCCAGGGTCGAGCCCGGCTGGATGTCGCCGATGGCAATGGATGAGGATAAGTGGATGGCGAGGCTGCGGTCGGTGGTGTGATCGGAGATGCTGAGCCCCGGCCGGTTCAGCAGGGGCCTGTGCTCAAAGTGCGAGGGATAGAAAATATCACTGTCCAGGGCGTGATCCTGCAGGCCAAGCCGTCTGATATGGTGCGTCAGCAAGGCGGGGCCCAGCGCCCCCCATTGAAGGTGCGGGCGGGTGTCTTTAGCGCCGAGCGCCTGCCGAAGCCGTAATGTCCATCTGCCTCTGCGCCCATACCAAGGCGGGATGAACGTGGGATTTTCCGCATCGCTTAGCAGGGCGCGCAGCAATGCCGAATCCGCCGGGATATTCAGAACGCCATTGGCGATGAAGCGCCGTGACTCCCAGCCGAACAGGTAGTCAAGATCGGGAAATGGTTTAAGGCAATACACATCGCAATCAACATAAACGCCGAGGTTCTCCCGCAAGATGCGAAGGCGATAGATGTCGGCCGCCAAAGCGGGGCTCCCATGAGGGCGGTAGCGGTAACGGGCGGCCTCATCCGTGCTCATCAGTTGCAAGGCGTCAAACATCTCAAGCCCCTGCGGCCGATCTTCAATCTCATTGAAGGCATGCAGCACAACCCGGTGCCCCACCCGCACAAAGGAAGCCAGACAGGCGGCATGGATGGGCCCGAGCCTGTCGCCTATCCAGACAGCGTTGATTACCGGCAGGGTGGCGTGGTGGTGATCATTCATTGAAGCTGGCCGGCCCTGTCCATCAGTTTATCAATGATCTTGTTAAACAGCCTGCATTCCTGACGGGATAAACTGGCGATCAGCGCATCTTCGTAGTCTTTCGCAACCGGCATGACCTCATCATAAACCGTTAGCCCTGTCTCTGATAATGTTAATATGGAACGGCGTTTGTCCTCTTCATCCATCCGCCGATCAATGAGATGACGCCGGAGTAGCCTCGAGACGGCGCGAGAGAGAACGGACTTTTCAATCCGGGTGCGCTGACAGACCTCATCGGCACAGATGGCCGGGTATTCCGCCAGGATCATCATGATCCGCCACTCCGACATGGAAATGGCGAACTTGTCTGCATAAAGACTGGCGATGTCGCCGCTGATCATGTTTGACAATAAAGACAGCCGATAGGGCAGAAAAGACTCAAGCCTCAAGGGTTTTTGATGTTTCAAAATGCGCCGCCCCTCCGCGGATTGACAATAGTTGCACCAACAACTAATATGCGTTAAACAAGAGCGCAATGATAACAGAACGGCGAGATAGATATGACGACATCATCTGACAACCCCATGGGCACGGACGGCTTTGAGTTTATTGAATACACGGCGCCCGATCCGAACTTGCTTCGCAGGCTATTTGAAAAAATGGGTTTTCCCGTGACGGCAAGGCATCGGCGCAAGAACGTCACCCTGCATTCTCAAGGGGATATTAACTTTATTATTAACGCTGAGGCGGACAGTTTCGCCCGGCAATTCGCCGAATTACACGGCCCGTCCATCTGTGCAGTGGCGTTTCGCGTCAAAGACGCCGCAAGGGCCTATGCACGGGCGCTGGGAGCCGGCGCTGAGGCGGTTGAATCCAGCCCCGGCCCCATGGAACTCAATATCCCCGCCATTGAGGGGATCGGCGGTAGCCGCATCTATCTGGTCGATCGTTACGGCGATCACACCATATATGACGTGGATTTTGAGCCTGTCCTGGTTGATCATCCGCTGCCTGATGCCGGGCTGACCTATGTGGATCACTTAACGCACAATGTGCATCAGGGCAATATGGATAAGTGGGCGGGTTTTTATGAGAGACTGTTTCACTTCCGTGAGCTGAAGTATTTTGATATTGAGGGAAAACTGACGGGGCTGAAAAGCCGGGCTATGGTGAGCCCCTGTGGCAAGATCCGCATCCCGATCAATGAGTCCGCTGATGATAGATCCCAGATTGAAGAGTACTTAAGTGCATATCATGGTGAGGGCATACAACACATTGCTTTGGGTAGCAATGATATCTATGCCAGTGTGGACGCCTTGCGCGCCCACGATGTGGTGTTTCAGGACACGCCGGATACTTATTATGAACAGGTTGATGCACGGGTGGCCGATCACGGTGAGGATATCGACGCCCTTAAACAACGCCGGATACTCATTGATGGCGCACCGAGCGAGGGGCAAGGGCTGTTGTTGCAGATCTTCACGGAAAACGTCATCGGCCCGGTCTTCTTCGAGATCATTCAGCGCAAAGGTAACGATGGTTTCGGCGAGGGTAATTTTAAGGCGCTGTTTGAGTCCATTGAGCAGGATCAGATCCGCCGGGGGATGCTACAGGAAGTGTGATCGATGCGATGGCGCCTGGTTTCAAAAGCACGACAAACAACATCGTATTTAACTAAAAGGATAGCGTGCAGGCAAGCCCATCGTTAAGCAACGAGGGTGGCGTTAGTTTGCTTGCCTTAACACAAACCCTTAGATGGACGTGTTCAGATCAGAGGAGCCTTAATTATTTTTCCCGCCTTGATGATATAGTCCGGCCCTTTATCGGCGGCGTAAAGTAATGACAGGTCTTGCAACGGATTGCCGTTGACGATCAGCAGATCCGCATAGGCGCCCGCTTTTATGCAACCTAATTCGTCCGGTCGCTGTATAATTTCCGCATTGATCGCCGTTGCCGAGTGTAACACTTCAAAAGGCGTGTCGACTTCTGAGCGTATTTTTAATTCTTCCAGTTGGTGTTTATGCATCTCACCTAACAGATCGGTTCCGAGACCAAGTTTCACCCCCGCCTGTTTACATATTTCAACGGCCTCCAGTCCCTTATCTTTCACCTCAAGCAGTTTGTCCAATGTTGTTTGTGGCGTACCCGCTTTCGCACCGTAGCGACTGATCGCTGCATAAGTGATCAGCGTCGGTACGACATAAGAACCATGCTCCGCCACAACGCTCGCCGCTTCTTTATCTATCAAGTTAGCATGTTCAATGGAACGGACGCCTAATTTGACGGAACGACTGATGGTCTCTGCAGTATAGGCATGGGCCATCACATAGCTGCGCCGGCGGCTCGCCTCATCCACCGCCGCCAAAATTTCCTCTTCGGAGAACTGGCGCATCCAGATGGGATCAGTTGGTGAGGAAATACCACCGGAGACCATCAGTTTAATTTGATGTGCGCCTTGTCTTAGGGTTTCACGAACGGCTTTTCTCAAGGCGTCTACGCCATCGACAACTTCTCCCAGATTTCCTCTCAGGGCGCAACCACAGGGTTCCAGGTATTGCGGCCGTATATCGACATGCCCTCCGGTTTGGCTAAATGCCCTGCCTGCATAAAACAACCTGGGGCCTTCTACATAGCCTTCTTCAATGGCACGCCATAAACCATAGTCCGCACCGCCGGCATCGCGCACTGTGGTAAAGCCGCGTTTCAATGCGTTTTCCATTAGCGGGCGGGCAGCCTGGGCCACATAGGTCCGGGGCAGGGTCTCCAGCAAATGAAAATTAGCATCCGTTGCGTAGGCGTGGAAATGACAGTCAATCAACCCCGGCATGACTACTCTGCCAGCCAGATCTATTTCCTTATCAACTTGACTGTCTGGTTTGCTATCAGTAATGGATGCAATACGCTCATTCTCGACCAATACATATTTATCGGCAATGAGCTCAGGTTGATGTCCATCAAAGATAAGCCCGTTTTTTAATAATAAGGTCGTCATGTTTTTGCTCATCCCCGCTGAAGCAAGGTATATTCACTGTTCAGACTACCACAGATAACAGTAGCGATAGCCGTAATGGAAAATAATCCCGTGCCGGCGAGATAAGCCCATGATTATCCCAACAGTTCAGGCGATGAAGGCACGCTTATTTATGGTTGTTTTCTGTTTTATCGTACTCATGTCACCATGATCTCGCCGTATCCCGGTCACATTCAGCGCATAGATGCTGGCGGTGGGGCAATGGTGACGCCTGACAAGATCAGAGGTGCGATGAAATCATCGCTAAACGCCAAAATGTCGGGCGGCCTGCTCCGTGGTGATGTAGCCGTTTTTGATGTCCATTGCGACTTTATCTCTCGCTCGTTTTCGTGGAGCGCCATAGCCACCGCCAGTGGCGGTATAGATACGAATGAGTTCACCCCTCCTGACAGGAATCATGGTGCACATGTTGTATCGTTCCTCCAAGCCATCTGCGCGGATCACCAGGGCGTAGTTGTGGGAGCCGGGCTGACCGCCATCCATGCCCCAGGGAAAGGTTTCACCCCGTGTTGCGCCATAGGTTAAATACGCCTCTTTTGCCGTCACCCGATAATCTATGACGATACCTTTACCGCCCAGGTATTCCCCCTCTCCACCCTCGGCATTGTGAAAGGCGTACTGCTCTACCTGTATGCCGTAGCGTGTCTCAAACAGCTCGGTGGGGATATTAAACGTCTCGCCGTTCAGCGCACAAAATTGCCCGCTGTCACCATCCCTGTCGTGAGAGGCGCCCCAGCCGCCGGCTAACGGCTCGCCCATCACAAACAGCTCATTGGTATCCGGATGCACACCGGAGATAAAAGTACCGGAAACACTTCTATAATGACCGGCAGGCAGTCTGTGTTTCAGCGCCGGCGCCAATGCCTTCCAGACCAACTCCATGGCGGCGACATCGGTTTCATAATACAGGGAGACGGGGGCGGGCCGCACGGCGCTGAACAAGGTGCCCTCAGGGCAGATCACCTCCATGGCACGGAAACAGCCGCCATTGGCCGGTATGTCCGGATTGGTGATGCACTTGAAGACACAGCGGGTGGCCGTGACCAGGCCGCTGGAAGAGACATTGATCGGCCCCGGTGCCTGGGGCGATGTGCCGGTAAAATCCATGCTCATTTTGTTATCGGCAATGGTCACTTTCACCTTGATGGGAAACGGGCCGTTACCGAGGCCATCGCTTTCGATAATATCTTCGGCTTCGAACACGCCCTGGGGTAGTTTATCCAGCTCAATGCGGGTCATCGCCTCGCCGTAATCCAGTAGCTCATTCATGGCCAGGAGCAGGTTTTCAGCACCGTATTTATTGACCAGTTCCAGAATGCGGTTGGCGCCGACCCTGGCGGCGGCGACACCAGCGTGCATGTCACCGAGTGTGGCCTCCGGCAGGCGTACATTGTCACGGATCAGATCATGTAACGCCCGGTTCAATGTCCCCTTTTCATAGAGTTTCAAAAAACAAAAGTGCAGACCCTCCTGATAGATCTCCGTTGCCGATGTGGAGATGCTGCCCGGCTGGGCGCCGCCCACTTCCGTCCAGTGCGCCTTGTTGACCGTCCAGGCGATGAGTGTATCTTCAAAGAAAACCGGCACCATGATCACCACATCCGACAGGTGCGTACCGCCACCTTCGTAGGGACTGTTGGTGATGAAGACATCGCCGGGATACATCTCCTCCACCCTGTGATGCTCGAACAGACTCTGCACTGCCGTATCCAGTGTCGCCAGAAAGCCGGCCACGCCGTTGCCCTGTGCCAGCAGGTTTCCCTTGGCATCTGTCGCCCCCACGGCGAAATCCGTGGTTTCATAGATGATCGGACTCATGCTGGTGCGGATCATGGCGTTAAACATCTCATCACCCAGCGCAACGATAGAGTCCTTGATGATCTCCAGGGTGAAGATGTCGGTGCTGGCGGTATTGTTAACGGGCATAGTTTGATGTCCTTCGAAGATAAAGTGATTAAATCGATTCAAATCGACTTGGGTGAATTTCTCTGTTTATTCATGACTTGCCATTTTTATAGCGACATGACAGTTACCATAATCATCAACACTCACAGTATGACCCGGTGGGACGATGAGCGTTGTAGAGGGCTCCTGTATCACTGCAGGGCCGCACAAGGCCATCCCCGGCTCCAGTTTTAAGCCGTCATAGATCGTCGTTTCATGGACGCCATGTTGATCAAAGTCCACCTTTCGTGTGTGCATCACTGTCTCTTCCAGTGTGACGCCGGTGACGGCTTTTTTAGCCGGCTCCGGCTTCTCGACCGCCACCCTGGCGAGAAGGTGAAAGTTCACGATTTGAATGCCGGTATCGAGACGGTAGGTGAAGCGATGTTCATGGGCGTCATGGAAACCCTCTATGGCGCCTGGCAGATCCACCTCCCCTTTTTCCGTCATGGGGAATGTGATCTTCACCGTATGCTCCTGTCCGGCGTAGCGCATATTGGCAAAATATTCGAATGTGATCCTCTTGGCGGATAAATCAATATTATCACTGGCGAAATCATCCGCCGCATTGTTTTGCAGGGACTGATAGGTCTTGCTGATCTGCGCCACATTGGATGCTGCAAGCGTCAAGGGGCTGGTTTGTACGTAGTCCCGGCGTAAGTCTGTGAGTAACATCCCCCAGGCGGAAAACACGGCGGCGTTCACCGGCACAATCACCCTGGGCACCTTCAGCTCTTCCGCCAGCGCCACGGCATGCATGGCGCCACCACCCCCAAATGCAATTAAAGAAAAATCACGAGGATCATAGCCTTTGTTGGTGGAGATGAGACGCAAGGCATTGATCATATTAAAATTGGCGATACGAATCACCCCTCTCGCCAGCGCTTCCATGCTCATATCCAGTTTTTCCATCAGCGGCTTAAAGGCGTTTTTAAGGGCAGCCATATCCGGCTCTACTTCACCGCCGACGAAACTGTTTTTATCTATGCGTCCCAGCACTAAATTGGCGTCGGTGGTCGTGGGTTTTGTCCCACCCCTGCCGTAGGCGGCGGGACCCGGTGATGCGCCCGCACTCTGCGGGCCCACATGCAGTTTCCGTCCTTCGTCGAGCCAGGCGATACTGCCGCCGCCGTTGCCAATTTCAACAATCTCCGATACCGGCGTCTGGATGGGATAGCCGGGACTCCTGTTATCTTTTTCTATGTAGTAATCGGTCGTGATCCGGATCTCACCATTTTCAATCAGGGTGCATTTTGCCGTGGTGCCGCCAATGTCCAGTACGATTAAGTTTTTTTCATTGATCGTGTTGCCGAGGTGCGCCGCCGCATAAATGCCGCTCGCCGGGCCGGACTCCACCATCGTAATCGGGTTGCGCTTTGCCGAGGCCACCGTGGCGATACCGCAGTTGGACTGCATGATGTAAGGGCTCTTTGTGCATCCCGCCTCAGTCAGTCGCCTCTCCAGGGATTCCATGTAGCGCTTGGCGATAGGATGGATATAGGCGGAGAGCACCGTGGTATTCGTGCGCTCATATTCGCGCCATTCCCGGCTTATCTCATGGGAGGCCAGTACCGAGATATCCGGTGCTAATGCCTTTAGCCTGTTGACCACTTTTATCTCATTTTCGGGATTGATATAGGCATGCAATAGACACACGGCGATGGCCTGAACCCCCTCGCTACGAAAAAACGCCACCAACTCCGCCAGCGGCTCCAGCTTCACCGCTTGCTGTACCTCACCTTTGTAATTGATCCGCTCATCCAGCTCGCAACGCAGATAACGCGCTACAAAGGGTTTGGGTTTACGGAAATTAAAATTAAACAGATCCGGGCGGTTGCCCCTGGCGATTTCCAGCACATCCCGAAAGCCCCGGGTGGTAATTAAAGCCGTCTTAACACCCCTCCTCTCAGTTAAGGCATTAATCACGACTGTTGTGCCGTGAGCGAAGAACTCACATTCTGAAGGAGACAATCCTGCTTTACTGAGTGAGTTCATCACCCCCTGCTCGAAATTGGGTGGTGTGGTATCGACCTTCACCGTGCCTAACTCGCTGACCTTCCCGGTGTTCCCGTCGATGCTGTAGTAAACCAGATCGGTAAAGGTTCCGCCGACATCGGTGGCTATGCGCATGTTATTTCCTCGCATGTCTGCATTGAATAGGTGGGGGGATAAAAACTCTTAACTTCTATCTATGCTCATCACCCTATCAGCATGTAATATATTTTTGTATCTTCAACCGCAACGCTGGCATGGGTGACACCGGCGGGAATATGGAAGTTAGGGAGCCGACTGCCAACCAGGCCAGTGAGCTTTAGAAAATTCGGCCACAAATGCCGACCAGGATGGCGGTTTTAATAAAGACACACTCAAGGTCTCGGCTGAAGGCACTTTATAGTCGCCCTCAATCACCCTGGCTTTTGACTGGTGTGTGCCCGGCAACGCCTGCCTCTGCCTCACCGGTTGCGCCAGTATTACCCTGCCCGACTGGCGGTGGCGGTCGTTCGCCGGATGGCGGCTCAATGTTTATACCACCTTTATATAAGGTGCCTTCGATAATATATGAATATCGATCTTTCTCTTCTTTTGCCTTTTCTATTAGAGCCAGTTTATCTGTCATGGTCATCTCCTGTGTTTAACTTTGCTTCAATGGCAATACGCCCCCGATCCAGGGACAAATATTGTGCATCCACTTCATATAATTCCTTGCCCGTACTGTTATTATAAACAATCACTGCTTCCAATAATAATTCGGCTGCTTCCGAGCTGTCGGAATAGGCCTTTACCCAGCCTTGATACATCAAATCGTTTTCCATATCCCGTACGGTAAGCCATTCAGTGCCTCGAGAATTCATCAGCAAGCCCCACACATCTATCTCACCAAACTTCCTGGTAATACCGAGCCCTTGTAGCAGTTTGAAGTGGAGCTTATAGGTATTGATACAGATGAGCAAAACGGCCAGTAAAACCGAGATAACGGATGCCAATATAATTTGCCATAGCGTTATGTTGTTTATGATTTCCCTGGTTGACGGGTCTTCCAATCGCTCCGGTAAGGCGGACAGGCAATACAGAAAGCTCCCGCGCCCATCCAGGCAAGAGAAAACCCCGGCAAAGAAATAATAAATCAGGTAACTGCCAAACCCTAACAGGAAGACATTAACGGAAAACTGGAAGGGAGTCCTCTTCGCATGATTGGTGAACATATCAACCATGTAGGCGCAGATAATACCGGGGAAAAATATCAGCAACAGATTAAAGGCAAATTCGGAAATATCCATCAACCATGCCCGTGCCTATCACCACTATAAAGACAACAGCCACGCCGAGGCGTTAAACATAAGCAAAGGCTCCCAGTAGCGGTAACGCAAAACTCAAGATGTATTTGCATCTTAAATCACCCTATCAGCATGTAATATATTTTTGTATCTTCAATCGCAACGCTGGCATGGGCGACACCAGCGGGAATATGCACAAGCGCACCCCGCTCCAGCGTCACCTTGCCATCCTCAGTCTCAAGCGTCATCTTCCCGTCTATGATAATAGAGACCTCATCCTGCATATGGGTAGAGCGCCCAGCACCTTCCGGCACCCTTTGTCCGGCCTTAAAGGCGGCTGTGCCAATAGACGCATTGGCGTTGTTGATATTCTCAAGGCTCAGGTGTTCAATCAGTGGCTCTTCTTCTGTGCCGTAACGAAGCGTTGTGATTTTCATTTTTTCTCTTGTCGGCTCTTAATTAGTCTTCAAAGATCCGCGGTGTGCCCACCCACAAAATGCGAACTGCTTTATCTGACATATTGATCGTGTCATGCTCTATTTGTGAATTAATATGCACGCAATCGCCCTGCTTTAAGTCAAATGCCTCATCGCCCACATCCACCCTTATTTCCCCTTCCAGCACGTAGAAGAAATCCTCGCCCTCTTCCCTATGCACTTTGGGCAATTCACAGTCCGGCGGGATGATGATCAGCAAGGCGTTCATCAGCCTGTTTCTGACATCGCCGTCCAGGCGGTGATAGGTCACTGGCGAGTCAATCTCAACCGTGATCGGCTCGGACGCCCGCCTCACCAGGCTATTGGTTTTAGGTGGCGTCAGAAAATAATTGATGTCGATATCCAGGGCGCCGGATAGCTGGAGCAGAGAAACAATAGACGGAACCGCCTTGCCTCTCTCCGCCTGGGAGACAAAAGCGGGGGACAATCCCGCTGCATCGGCCAACTCCTGCAAGGTCATCCGCAACTCCTTGCGCCTTGCCTTGAGCAAGGAAGGGATAGACTTCTCAATATGTTTGGCTTTAGCGGCGTGAAGCACCATGCCCCTCCGGTAAATGAGAAAATGACGGGCCGAGTATAAATATTATCAGCACCACTTTCTTCATCGTTATGTGTGGTTTGAAAACCCGCCCATCCCGTTTGAAATGAATAATATCAAAAATATTTGATTTATCAAAAATATACTAGTATTTTTGATAATATATCAATGACCTGAGGTCAAAATGCCTCGAATTCAGGCCATAACATTCATAAATAATATTTAAATATTTGTTTTATATAACTTTGATTATCTTATTCGACAGCCTGAAAAAATTCGGTTTTTTAAATTAATGTTGGCTAATATAATAAATATTTCTTACCTTCAAAAATATTTAAAGGGGAGATTGAAATGAAACTGGATAAAATGATGAAGCAATTTCTGGGACTTATCCTGCTCAGCAGTTTAGCCCTGCCCGCCCTGCCGCAGATAGTGCTGGAGGAGATCATCGTCACCGCCAGACGCCGGGCCGAGACCATCCAGAGTGCGCCCGTGACCATTACCGCCTTTAGTGCAAAAGCGATTGCGGATGCGGATATTGAGCGCATGGAAGACCTGTTCCAGCTGACGCCCAATGTGTCGCTGGCGACTTCGCAAGGTATCGGTACCAGCTTCCTGACGATTCGCGGACTGACGCAGGTACGTAATGGTGAGTCGCCTGTTGCAACCATCATTGATGGCGTGTTGCAGTTTAACAGCAACCAGTTTCGGCAGGAATTGTTTGATATTGAGAGTATAGAAGTCGCCAAAGGTCCCCAGGGCGCCATCTACGGCAGAAACGCCGCGGGCGGCGCCATTATTATTAACACCAAACGGCCGGGTAATGAGGCGGATGGTTTTATTCGAGGCGGGTTGGGTGAAGGTGATGAATACTCGGTGGGCGCATCTTTGAGTGGTCCGATTATCGAAGATAACCTTTATGGTCGTATTTCCATTAACTATATAGATCGCGATGGTTATCTGGACAACATCACGCGCAACACCAAAGACGATCCGTTTGCGGATCTCAGCGTGCGCGGGCGCTTGATCTGGGAAGTGAATAAGGATTTGACGGCGGACTTGCGTGTCAACATTTCACAGCATGATGGTCGCGCCGTCGGCTTTCAGTTTCAGTCAGTCAATATCGGGGCGGACGGGATCACGGGAGTTGGCTTTGGCGCCACCGGGCCTGCCTCCACCGGGCCGTTGTCTGCGGATAATGTCGTCACCATCCGCGCAAATAACCCCGATGAAGGCGAGAGAGACACGGAAGATTTTGCCTTGAAACTGGATTGGGATACCAGCCTCGGTACGCTGACTTCGACAACTTCCTATACAAGCCTGGAAGAATACGGTGGCTCGGATCAATTCCCCTACACCAATGCCCGAAGCTCGGCGGCGTTGCTCGGCTTTGACGGCACCCAGTCGCAGTTCTTCGATATTGAAGGCTTCAGCCAGGAGATCCGATTGACCTCTTATGAGGATCAACGCCTGCGCTGGAATGTGGGTGCTTATTATCTCGCCTGGGATCGGTATATCTCCTCGGTCGTCGGCACGGATACCGGCGCCGGGATCATCCGGGTAGAGCGTGCGCCGACCACCAATCCCCGCAACCCGACCTTCTCATTCCTTGCCGATGATAACGACAACACCGCCTGGGCGTTATTCGGTCAGGCCAACTATGATCTGACCGAGCAGTGGGAGCTGTCCTTCGCCCTGCGCTACGACAAAGAAATACGTGAACAGCATGTCTCACCCTTGCAGTTCACCAGCAATACGATGCAAGTCATCGGCATGCCTGGTTCGTCCTACAAGCGCTCTTTTGACGCCTGGCAGCCCAAGGCCACACTGCGCTACACGCCCGGCGATGATCTGATCCTGTTCGCCACCTGGGGGCGCGGCTTTCGTAGCGGCCAGTTTAACCAGAATGGCGTTGGCGCGCTTGTCGCCGGTGCAGATGATGTTGCCGATCAGGAGGACTCCGAATCCTTTGAGGCGGGCTTAAAAAGCACCTGGCTGGATGATCGACTCAGGGTTAATGCATCTATCTTCAAGACAAATGTGGAAGGCCAGCATTACTTCGTCTTCATCGGCGAGGTCAGCGGCCAGGTGCTGTTGAATATTGATGAGGTCTCCCTGCTGGGCGCTGAGTTGGAGGCGGTGTTTAATGTGGTCGAGGGGCTGGATGTGTACGCCGCCTACGGGATCACCAGTAGCGAGATAGACGCATACGCATTCGACCCGGACCTGGTCGGCAACTGGTCGCCTTATATACCACAATCAACACTGAACATCGGCGGACAGTACGTGTTGCCGCTGCTGGTGGCCGATACCTCGCTTCTCGCCCGTGTGGATTTTGAACGCCGTGGCAAGCAGTTCTGGGACCCGCAGAACAGCACGGCCCGCTCGGCCCTGGCATTACTCAACCTGCGCTTCGGCATTCAGGACAACAACGATGCGTGGTCTGTCATGGCGACCATCGATAATGTGACGAACGAGATCTACAATACCGAATGGGTGCTGGGTGGCTTCTCCGCCGCAGGGGGGGGGCGGATCTGGGGCGTCGATTTTAGATATAACTTTTTCTGATCTGCTATCAGGTATAAACCTGTTTGATGGACATAGCCTGCCAAGTCCATCGGCACTTGATCGGTGACTACAGGCCGGCATGAACAGGCGAGACTGGCTGAGGGGTGAGCATCATAGTGCCATGCAATTTCATTTTTGCATGAATAAAAAATACTGGCGATCCGGTTTATTCAAAATACCATTTTATCTTTATCTGCCGGATAATTATGAAAGTATTATTAAATCAGGGATCTTAAATAAGAGATAACGGATTGCAACGATGAAGCAGGCGAGCGTCATGAAGCGGGACGGTGCGGTGTTGGCGCCTGATCTGGCCTGCATAAACCATCACTACCTGGCGGATGAGAGCGATACGGTACGTGAGCTGATTGCACTGGCACGGGCAAAACCGATCTTATCCACTGCTATTGATGAGACTGCATTGAAGCTGGTAGAGGGCGTTCGCAGTCAGCGGCAAAAAACCTCAGGGTTGCATGCATTTCTGAACCATTACGATCTATCCTCACAGGAAGGCATTATTTTAATGTGTCTTGCTGAAGCGCTATTGCGAATACCCGATGTAGCAACAACAGATAAGTTGATCAACGATAAATTATCTGTTGCAAACTGGGAAAAACATCTGGGCAGGAGCGCATCATTTTTTGTGAATGCGTCCACATGGGCGCTTATGTTGACTGGCAAAACCCTTGAAAAGCCGATAGATGGTTCAAAGAATACACTAAAGGCATTTTTTAATCGTGTAGAAGCGCCGGTTATTCGAACTGCATTAAAGTCAGCGATGGCGATTATGGCCTTTGAGTTTGTCATGGGCAGGAGTATTGATGAAGCCCTGCAACGCGGGCGGAAGGGAAAAAACAATCTCAACAGATATTCGTTTGACATGTTGGGCGAAGCTGCACTGACCCTGGAAGATGCTAATCGCTATCAAACGGCCTACGCCGAGGCGATTAGAAAAATAGGCGAATCCACTGACAAAAATGAACATTTAATTTGCAGGCCCGGTATATCGATCAAACTGTCGGCCCTATACCCCCGTTATGAGTATTCACAAAAGCAACGGGCCTGTGCGGAACTGACCTGCCGCCTGTTGGCGCTTGCCAGGCTGGCTAAAGAATCCGGCATCAGCCTGACCATCGATGCTGAAGAGGCCGAGCGCCTGGAGCTATCATTGCTGGTATTTGAGCATGTCTATCGTCACAGTGAATTGAATAATTGGGAGGGGCTTGGATTGGCTGTGCAGGCCTATCAAAAACGCGCCTTGCCAGTGCTTAAATGGTTAAATGCCCTTGCCGATGATGTGGGCAAGATCATCCCCGTGCGTCTGGTCAAAGGCGCCTACTGGGATACGGAAATTAAATCAGCGCAGGAAAAAGGCCTGAGGGATTTTCCGGTCTTCACTCGCAAGTGCAATACCGATGTCTCCTATCTCGCCTGTGTACGTTATTTGCTGGATGAATGTGAAAATATATTCCCTCAGTTCGCCACGCATAACGCCCATACCCTGTCTTACATTTATCACCACGCCGACGGCAAAGGCTATGAATTTCAACGTCTGCATGGCATGGGTGAAGAGTTATATAACGAAGTGATTTCTAATGAAAAATTAAATGTTCCCTGCCGGGTGTATGCGCCAGTGGGCGCCCATGCGGATCTTTTGCCTTATTTAGTCCGGCGGTTGCTGGAAAACGGCGCCAACACCTCTTTTGTTAACCAGCTCGGACACCAGGACCGTGATATCTCTCAGATCGTTGTCGATCCTGTCGACCTGGTTGAGCGTAATAATGAACAATATCGGCATCCGCATATCAAGCTACCCTCAGAGCTGTTCGATGATCAGAGAGTAAACTCATCCGGGGTCAATTTTGCAGATGATCATGAATACGCTCCTCTGGCCGCTGACGTTGACAAGGCCATCAATAAACACTGGATGGTGAGGCCCCGTGTCAACGGTCAGTTTCTCTCAGGTAAAAAAATGAACGTATTTGATCCGGCCAACATCAACAATCAAATCGGCGTTGCTGAGTTTGCCGATGAGCCAGTGATCAAACACGCCCTTGATACAGCAACAAATGCCTGGTCAGCCTGGAATAATACGGATGCAGCGACTCGGGCTCATATACTTGAGAATGCCGCAGATCAATTCGAGCAGCATCGTGCAAGTTTGATTGGTTTATGTGTGCGAGAAGCGGGTAAAACCATTCGTGACGCCCATGATGACGTTCGTGAAGCCATCGATTTTCTTCGCTATTACGCCTCATCTTGCAGGGCTTGTTTTCGTCATCCCATTGATCTGCCAGGCCCCACCGGTGAGAGCAACCGGCTCGGTTATCAGGGGCGGGGGGTATTTGCTTGTATTAGTCCCTGGAATTTTCCTGTGGCAATTTGCACCGGTCAAATGGCTGCCGCCCTGGTGGCTGGCAATACCGTGTTGGTCAAGCCCGCCAGGCAAACGTCTCTGGTTGCCGGATTGATTTGTCAGATCCTCTACCAGGCCGGTGTTCCAGAAGAGGTACTGAGTTTTTTACCTTCAAGTGGCAGGGAGTTCGGCGAGCATGCCTTAAGTGATGAGCGCATTGCCGGAGTGGTGTTCACTGGCTCTACTGATACGGCACAAAGGATCAATCGCCAGCTTGCACAACGTGACGGCGCCCTGGCGATGATTATTGCGGAGACAGGTGGGCAAAATGCCATGTTGGTGGACAGCTCTGCATTACCTGAACAAGTCGTTAAAGACATTGTCCATTCAGCCTTCAACAGTGCTGGTCAAAGATGCTCTGCCTTGCGCGTGATTTATTTACAGGATGAAATAGCTGATCGCATCTTGGACATGCTCACAGGGCATCTTCAGGAAATCGTCATCGGTGATCCGGTCAATTTATCGACAGATGTCGGTCCGGTCATCGACCGGGCTTCTATGGAGGCGCTCGAAGAGCATATTTCAACAATGCAGGAAAAAGGGAAGTTGTTATACCGCTGTGGCGCTCCATCCGCCGAGATGAATGGCTATTTTGTTCCACCCGCCGTGATAGAGATAGAACGTATTTCACAATTAGAAGGTGAAGTATTCGGGCCTGTTTTGCACGTGATACGTTACAGAGCAGAAGATTTACATCACATCGTCAATGATATTAATCATTATGGCTATGGTCTGACATTGGGCATTCATAGTCGCATTGAAGGTAAGGCGGAAGAGATAAGAAAAATAGCCAGGGTCGGGAATATCTATGTTAATCGCAATATGGTCGGTGCTGTTGTTGGCGTGCAACCTTTCGGGGGTTGTCGGCTATCCGGTACCGGCCCAAAGGCAGGCGGGCCTAATTATTTATTACGCTTTGCAACAGAGCAAACCTATACGGTAAACACATCGGCCATTGGCGGCAACGCCACTTTGTTAAGCGATGATGCTAACCTATAGCTGGGTTTGTAGCGGCAGTTGTGTGGTGTCTTTAATTTGCGTCACCGCGATGGTGGAATGCATCTCGCGTATAACAGGGATCATCATCAGGTGATTGCGAATAAACGCCTCGTAATGTTGAATGTCTTTGGTGATAATTTTTAACAAATAATCCATTTGACCGGTGATGGTATAACATTCCAGCACCTCAGGAAATGTCCTGATCTCCTTTTCAAAGTCTTCAAGGTTTTGCCGTCCGTGGGCGTTTAAGCTGACAGTAACAAAGACCACCACCTCCATGCCCAATATCGCATGATCGAGAACGGCGATGCGATCTTTTATGATCCCCATCTGCTCCATGCGGCTGATCCGCCGCCAGCAAGGTGATTGGGACAGGCCGACTTTTTCTGCAATTTCGGCTGTGCTCTGTGCAGCGTTTGTCTGTAATAATTGCAGAATTTTAATATCGGTTTTCGAGAGTGCTGATAACATAACTCATTCTATTCAAGCATAAAAATGGAAAAAGTTATACAGCAATATCGCTATGGTCAGTATATACAACATAAATTATGCCCTGATTTTCCATTAGTATTTCACCATAACCGATATAAACATAGGGGGTGTGAAGATGCTGGCGACTGTCTCTCTTGATGATAAATATGCGTTAGATACAACCCGTGCCTACATCACCGGTATCGAGGCTCTGGTCAGGTTGCCCATGCTGCAACACCAGCGTGATGTGGAGGCTGGCTTAAATACCGCCGGATTTATCTCCGGCTATCGCGGCTCGCCACTTGGCGGTCTGGATCAGGCCCTGTGGAAAGCCAGGCCCTGGCTTGATGAACACCATATTCACTTCCAGCCCGGTGTGAACGAGGATCTGGCCGCCACATCCGTGTGGGGGAGCCAGCAGGTCAACCTGTTTGCAGGCGCCAAGTTCGATGGCGTGTTCAGCATGTGGTACGGCAAGGGCCCGGGGGTGGATCGCAGCATGGATGCGATACGCCATGCCAATGCCTCCGGCACCTCCCAATACGGTGGCGTATTGGCCATCGCCGGCGATGATCATGCCTGTAAATCCTCCACATTACCCCACCAGAGCGAGCATATGTTTATCGGCGCCTGCATTCCGGTTCTCAATCCCGCCAATGTGCAGGAGGTATTGGACCTGGGGGTATATGGTTGGGAGTTATCCAGGTACAGCGGTTGCTGGGTGGCCATGAAGGCCATTACAGAGAATATGGACTCGGCCATATCGGCCGAGATCGATCCCCATCGCGTCAACATCATCATCCCGGATGATGTGGCCCTGCCCGAGGAGGGCGTCCATGCCCGCTGGCCGGATAGTCCTTTGGAGCAGGAGAGAAGACTGAACAAGTTTAAGATCTATGCCGCCCGTCATTTCGCCTATGTCAATCATCTGAACCCGATCAAAATGGACAGCCCCAACCCGCGCTTAGGCGTGATCACCACAGGCAAGGCTTATCTGGATGTCTTGCAGGCGCTGGATGATCTGGGCATTGACGAGACGGAAGCGGCCCGCATCGGCCTGCGTGTGTATAAACTGGGCATGAGCTGGCCACTGGAGCCCATCGCCACCCATGAGTTCGCCAAAGGGCTTGAAGAGATACTGGTGGTGGAAGAGAAACGCAGTATTGTTGAGGACCAGCTAACCGGTCAGCTTTATAACTGGCCGGTTGATGAACGTCCCCGTGTGATCGGCGAGTTTGATGAATACGGCCATGATCTGTTGCCCAATCTGGCTGAGCTCACACCGGCCCTGGTGGCCCGCGCCATCAGCTCGCGCATAGGCCGTTTTTATACCAGTAAAACAATAGCGCAGCGGCTTGCCTTTCTTGAAGCGAAAGAGCAACGATTATCGAAACCGCGCAACGTCCTCTCGCGCACACCCCATTACTGCTCTGGTTGCCCCCATAACACCTCCACCAAAGTGCCGGAAGGCAGCATGGGTCTGGCGGGGATCGGCTGTCACTACATGGTGACGTGGATGGACCGCAACACCCATACATTTACCCAGATGGGTGGTGAGGGCGCTGGCTGGATTGGACAGGCGCCGTTTACTGAAACAAAACATGTCTTTCAAAACCTGGGGGATGGTACGTATTTTCATTCCGGTGTGCTGGCAATCCGGGCGGCGATTGCCGCTGGCGTGAACATCACTTACAAGATCCTCTACAACGATGCGGTTGCCATGACCGGAGGTCAGCCACTGGACGGCGTCTTAACGGTGGAGAAGATGATTGATCAATTACGGGGGGAAGGGATCAAACGCATCGCCGTTGTCTCTGATGAACCTGGAAAATACCCGCGGGATCTGTCGAAGTTCAGTGGTGTGACCCTGGATCACCGGGGAGCACTCCCACAGATACAAAAAGCATTGCGGGAAATACCGGGGACGAGCATTATCATTTATGATCAAACCTGTGCCGCCGAGAAACGCCGCCGAAGGAAAAGGGGCCTCATAGCGGAGCCGGATAGAAAGGTGTTTATCAATGAGGAGGTATGTGAAGGTTGCGGCGACTGTGGCACACAATCGAATTGTCTGTCCGTGTTGCCGCAGGAAACGGAATTCGGTCGCAAACGCAGGATTGATCAAAGCGCCTGCAATAAAGACTACACCTGCGTTGAGGGGTTTTGTCCGAGCTTTGTGTCGGTCATTGGCGGTCGTCCTCGAAGAGGGGGAATGCCCGGTGGCGCCACAGAGTTTATAGCCTTATCTGATCCTGAGAAGCCCGAATTAGCGCGCCCCTGGAATGTGTTGGTCACGGGTGTGGGCGGCACTGGCGTGCTCACGGTCAGTGCGATACTGGCTATGGCCGCACATATTGAAGGAAAAGGCTGCTCCACCATGAACCAGACCGGCCTTGCACAGAAATTCGGTGCGGTTATCAGCCATGTGCGGATCGGTAAAAACCAGGATGATATCCATGCGGTACGCATTGCCGCCGGTGATGCTGACTTGATGTTGGGATGTGATCTGGTGGTATCCGCATCCGATGAGGCATTGGCGAAATTACAATCCGGTCGTTCCCATTCTATTGTGAACAGCAGCCCGTCAACCACGGCGGAGTTCATCTCCAACCCCGATGTTGTCTTCCCGGTGGACGACATGAAGCAGGCGATAGCAGAGGAAACGGGCGTAGAGAAGGTGCAGTTTATTGACGCCGCCGGGATTGCGACGGCGCTGCTGGGCGATGCTATCGCAGCCAATATGTTTTTGCTGGGTTACGCCTATCAAAACGGTCTGATTCCAGTGAGCGCACAGGCGATTGAGCGGGCGATTGAGTTAAATAATGTTGCCGTAGCGTTTAATCAGCAAGCCTTTCTCTGGGGGCGTCGCAGCGCACATAACCTGGAGGCGGCGCTTGCCATCGCCAATATAAAAAACAACACCGCATCACCCATCGAAAAGCTGGATGAGATTATCCAGCATAGATCTGATTTTCTGATCCAGTATCAGGATCAACACTACGCACAGCAATACAGGGATTTTGTTCATCGTGTACGTGAGGGAATTGCAACCAACCCGCATCTCAGGGAGCGGCAGGGAGAGACATTGATCAAGGCCGTTGCCCGTTATCTGTTCAAACTCATGGCCTATAAGGATGAATATGAAGTAGCGCGCCTGTACAGTAATGGCGAGTTTACGAGAAGGTTAAGTGAGCAGTTCGAAGGGGACTACACCTTGCAGTTTCACTTGGCGCCGCCTTTGTTTGCAAAAAAAGACGGGGACGGCAGGTTGATCAAACAGACCTTTCCCCAATGGACGATGAGGCTATTCGGGTTGTTGGCGAGCCTAAAGGGGCTACGGGGCACGCGCCTTGATATTTTCGGTTATACCGAGGAGCGCCGCAAAGAGCGGCGGTTGATCGACAGCTACAAACAGATCATCAGTGAGCTGTTGTTAGCGTTAAACGAGGATAATTATGATGTTGCCGTTGAGATTGCCTCGCTGCCGGAGCAGATCCGAGGCTTTGGTCACATTAAACTGAATAACATCAAGCAGGCCGAACACAGGCAGGCCGTGTTGCTGGATAGACTCTACCATAGAGATAAAACAATCCATCGCCTTGAAATAAAAGCGGCTTAGATGTGAGCGGCTGGTAACATCCATAAATCCCATCAAACATGACTTGCAGATGAGGCACACCATTGCACCCTGGTTGATCAGCACAAAGGTATCGCCGCCGCGGCAACTGCTCGGCGCCTGCCGACGAGAGAAGCTGATCCATCGCCTGGTGCATGAACATGCAAGTCCAGTGACTTTACTGGAGGCCCCGGCCGGTTTCGGCAAGACGTTTCTCTTATCCCAATGGCGGCAGGAGCTAAAGAGTGATGCTTGTGTTATTGCCTGGGCGTCCATTGACAGGTCTGATGAGCCGGATTCATTGATGCAATACATCGCCTATGCCTTTCATGTGGCGGGATTGCCCATGGACAGCACCGGCCTGTTATCACCTTCCTTTCACGGTGCTCGCACGGATTATGATTTAGGGTATTTTTTGCAGCGGATTGAAAACACCCCCAAACATTGCGTGTTGATGCTGGATGACGTCGAGCATATCAGTAGCCCGATCATTGAAGGGATCCTGCAACCGCTGATCCGCTTGTTGCCGAATAATTTAAGCCTGATCATGGCCTGTCGGCAGAACCCCGGCATACAGCTTTCACATTTATCCGTGCAGGGCGCTTTGACCTCACTGGGCGCACAGGAATTAAGGTTTGATAGCCGTGAGATCAGTGCGCTTTTTGGCCGCACACTGAGCAGACGGCAAATGGATTTGATCATGCAACGAACAGATGGCTGGCCGGTGGCTGTGCAGTTGCTGAAGTCATTGGTTGGCGATGCTGATCATCTTTCCCGGGCGCTCTCCCGGTATTCCGGCGACAGCCGCGAGATGGCAGTGTATTTTCGTGAGCAGCTCCTTCATCATCTCTCTGATCAACAACGTCATTTTCTCTATGATGTATCCATACTGGATCCCATACATCTCGACTGTGCGGACTTCATTCGGGGGGCTCTAGACAGTCGCGCCATACGGCAACAGTTGGCTTATCTGGAGGGCATATTGATGCCTTTGGAGGTCGATGATCTCAGCTATCGGCTACACCCCCTGGTGCGTGAGTATCTTCAAGGGAAACTCCGTGACAAGGCGCATAAAAAATACCTGCAGTTATGCCAGAGCGCCGCCCATTGGATGGCGAGCCGGGGGCAGGGTCTTGACGCCATGCGGTTCGCCTTGCAGGGTGATAACGTGCCGTTAGCCGCCGAGATTTTCGAGCGTATGCGCGGCGGGCCGCAACTGTGTTTTCTGGAGGGCATGTCACGGCTTCGCATGGGGCTGGATTTATTGGCCGGGCATAATGTTGACGCCTTCCCCCGCATCCATCTGGCCAGAAGCCTGGTGTATGCAAAGAACGGTCAAATGAAAAAAGCGAGGGCCTCATTTGATCTGGCGGGCGCCCTGTCCAATGGTTTTGAAAAAGACCGGGCCGGCGGGGATGACAGATCTCTTCTAATCGATCGCCATATTATCGAGTTGATGTTGACCGAGTACGGCTGTGCACCGCCTACCGAGGCCCTAAAGCGCGATAGCCTGAAGTCTATCCAGGACAATGTCGATAATGATACGCTCATTTACGCCTACATTATGACCTTGCAATGCCTCACCCACATGCAGTCGGGATCATTTGCAGCATGTATCCGATCCGGCAGGCAGGCGATCCGGCATTTTAAGAAAAACAATTCAAAATACGGGGAGTTGTTTATTTATTTTCACTTCGGCATGGCGCATCTGATCCGCATCGAGACCGGGCGGGCCTTGGCGGAGTATGAAAAGGGGCATCGTATGGCGCGCACGGAGTTTCCAGGGGATATGGGCCTGAAACGGATCGGTCATGTTGTTTTGGGTGAGTTTTTCTGGGAGATGGGTGACGGCTTGCAGGCAGGCAAACATCTAAAGCCTGTGATGAATGATGTACAACACCCGGAGGCCTGGTTTGATATCTACATGGCCGGGTATCAAACAACGGCCGAGTATATTTTCCACGATGTCGGAATTGACGCCGCATTGTTGTTTCTGGATAAGGCAAAAAACCATGCCATTGAGCAGGAGCTCATCCGGCTTGAGCGGTTTCTAAATGCCGTCAGGGCGAACCTGCTGTATTTTGCCGGGAAGGTGGATGCGGACTTCGACTACTTATCCAACATTGATACCTTGCTGGATGATCCCCGTATTCGCACCACATGGCGGGAGATAGAAACTATATGCCTCGCCAATGCGCGCCTGGCGATATTACATCATGACTACCAACAAGCGGCCTCCCGCATTGATTATTTAATGAATGCAGCGCAGAAGAGCGACAACAAACGGCTGGCCATCCATGCCCTGGTTCAATACTCGATTATCCATGAGCACACGGGCTTGCCATCTGAGGCGATGAGCCGCTTAATGGCGGCGGTCAATATCGCAAGACCGGGAAAATACGTAAGACCCTTTTTACAGGAAATCGCCTTATTGCAACCGGTTCTTAAATTAATACTGGCTGAGAATGAAATCGATAAAACCGAGCTGGACTTTATCCATTTTCTTAATAGTCGCTCCGTTAATCCTTTAAGGGAAACGGAACCTGCCGCGGCCTTTAGCGCCCGTGAACTGCAGATCCTGCATGAATTATCCAGGGGTGAGTCCGATAAACACATCGCCCGCACCATTGGCATGACCGCCCACGGCGTGCGTTATCACCTGAAGAAGATCTACGCAAAACTGGGCGTTGGCAATCGTATGCAGGCCATCAACAAATCCCGTCATTGCGGCCTTATCGATACGGCCGGTTAAGTCAGGCCAAACTGTTTATGTATATTATGTCGGCTATATTGTGCATTAAATTTGCCCGGTATTATTATTTCCAATTACCTTGTTTTGTTAAAAGTGTTTAATTTATCTGCGCGAATTTTGTGCGGGCTACCACGTTCCGGGTTTGTATATTTTCGTCCCCGGAACAGGATTGGGTAATTGACACTTCGCTAAAGCGGAGCGGCGTATTGTCCTTTGGAAGGTTGAATAAGGCATCAGTTGTTTTGAAGTGTGCCGTCGCCATGGAGTAAACAGCCCCACGATTTTGCCGCATTCCCCTTTTACGATCCGCATGGCTTCGGCCAGATCACTGTCGTTGCTGATGACTATTGCACAGTCATATTCATTTTTCCATGCATCATTGACCAGATGCACCGACAGATTAACATCCGATCCCTTTTCCTCGGAACGCATTACTTCCACAAGTCTCCCAAGAGCGGGATCAACGGGTTTGCACAGAAGTTTTGTTTCCAAAAAGTGCCCATAGATGATCTTTGTTTCAGGGACATGGGCTTTTAGCGCCTTAAGATAGGTTCCTTGACGGGCGGGCGCCCCAGGGTCTTCCGGCTTTGGTTTCACACGTGCGGTGCAATAAACAAGAGAAACAATCCGCTGCTCGGGTTTTAAGATAAGCTCACAAAGACGCTTCAGATCCAGCCATTTAAATGGTGTGCCCTTGACCGCACCGTAGTAAAAATTGAATCCATCAACATAGATTGCCGTCCGCACTCCCTTTCCTCCAGAAAAAGCAAAGGGTCTTGAGAATGCTCTCTCAAGACCCTGCGGCCCGCCGACGAAACGGCGGGGGTAGTCTGCGGGAATTATAGCAGAAACAATTAAGGCCACAATAAGTGTCTGTCCCGACCAGGGGCAGGTCATCGCTTCAGCCTGAAAATCGCTTGCAGACACCGCCGATCCTCCACTGACACACCACTACTCATATTGGTAGTGGTGTGTACGCAACGGGCAGAGACGCCACTACTAACATGAGTCCGAAACTCCTTAATTGATCGCTTTTTTTCTTTGTTTTCCCGCTCTAAGGTCTGTGGTGAAAAAGTCAGGTGTGTCAAATTGTCCTGTTGATCATCTGCGCTGATAACGATCTAAAACACTTAAAACAGGCAGGGATTATGAGAATTGGTGTGGATGTCGGTGGTACCAACACCGATGCCGTATTGATGGATGGGCGAGCAGTCAAAGCGACCCATAAGGCGCCGACGAGCGCCAATATTTCAGATGGCATTGTCGCCGTCATCAGGAAGGTTCTGCAAGCATCCGCTGTGGCCACCGAGGATGTGCAGGCCGTCATGGTGGGCACCACCCACTTCACCAATGCCTTTGTCGAACGTCAGCACCTGCTGGAAGTGGGGGTATTGCGTCTTGCCCTGCCCGCCACCAAGGGTCTTGCGCCGATGGTTGACTGGCCAGCGGAGCTCGCAAACAGCATTGGTAAACATCATTATTTAGTCAAAGGGGGCTATGAGTTTGACGGACGGCCTATAGAAGCCCTGGATGAGCAGGCCATCGCATCGGCGGCAAAAGACATGCGTGAGAGAGGGCTGAAAGCCGTTGCCATCAGTGGGGTTTTCTCGCCTGTTAATAGCGACATGGAGGAGAGGGCGGAAGAGATCCTGCGTAATGAAATAGCGGACATCTCGATCACCCTGTCATCCCGTATCGGACGCATTGGTCTGTTGGAAAGGGAAAATGCGGCGATCATGAATGCGAGCCTGGCCGGGTTGTCGAGAAAAGTGGTGGCCTCATTTCAACAGGCATTAACAAAGCTCAATATCACTGCGCCATTTTACATCAGCCAGAACGATGGCACCTTAATGAATGCGGGGTTCGTTGAGAAATACCCGGTGTTGACCTTTGCCTGCGGCCCCACAAACAGTATGCGCGGCGCCGCTTATCTGTCCGGGCTGAAAGATGCGCTGGTGGCCGATATTGGCGGCACGACCACGGATGTCGGCATGTTGGTGAATGGCTTTCCGAGGGAGTCGACGGTGACGGTGGATATTGGCGGCGTGCGTACCAATTTTCGTATGCCGGATATACTCGCCATTGGCCTCGGCGGCGGCAGTCTTGTCAAACAAAATGGCAGCATAAAAATCGGGCCGCAATCGGTGGGCTATCGCCTGCTTGAGGAGGCGCAGGTGTTCGGGGGCGAGCAACTCACCGCCACCGATATGGCCGTGGCCGCCGGCTTTGCCGATGTGGGCGAACCTGAAGCCGTTGCAACCTTACCGAAAGCCTTCGTTGAGCGGACAACCGACATCATCCACAGGATGCTGGAAGAGGCGGTTGATCGTATGAAAACCCATGCCGCCCCGTTGCCGCTGGTGTTGGTCGGCGGCGGGTCTATTTTGATCAAGCGATCAATCACGGGAACAAGCGACTGCATCGTCCCCGATCATGCCGATGTCGCCAATGCCATCGGCGCCTCTATCGCACAGATTGGCGGTGAGGTGGACAAAGTCTACTCATACGAGCAAATCTCCCGTGAAGAGGCGACTGCAAGCGCCAAAGCCGAGGCGGTGCAGCGCGCCGTTGACGCCGGGGCTGATGCTAACAGCGTGGCGATCATCGACTTTGAGGAGACGCCGCTCGCCTATATGCCGGGTAACGCCGTGCGGGTGCGGGCAAAGGCCGCCGGGGAGCTCACTCTATGTTAGCGAGCCTCACCCCGGATAAAGCGCCTTCCTTGCTCAAGTTGGGCGATCTGGAAGATCTGGCCCGGGGCGCCGCATTTTTAGGCGCCGGTGGCGGCGGCGATCCTTACATCGGTCGTTTAATGGCGAAACAGGCCATCGCCGAATACGGCATGCCGCCGATCATTGAGGCCGATGCGCTCGATGATGAGGCCACCGTGTTGCCGGCCGCCATGCTGGGCGCCCCTACCGTGTTAATGGAGAAGGCGGGCTCAGGAGAGGACATCGACCACGCCGTCAACCGGCTGGCGGAGCTTATTGGCAGGCAACCCGATGCAATATGCCCGATTGAAATAGGCGGGATCAATTCAATGATCCCCATCGTGGCGGCGGCGCGCGCCGGTCTGCCTCTAGTGAATTGTGATGGCATGGGGCGGGCCTTCCCTGAGCTGCAAATGGTGACGTTCCATGCGTATGGGCTCTCCGCCACACCGGCCGTCATTGTCGATGAGCATTTAGATACCCTGATCGTTGAAACTAACGAGGGCAAGCGCGCAGAAGGTCTGATCCGCGCCGGCGCCATACAAATGGGCTTAAGCGTGATGATCGCCTGCTATCCCATGAGCGGGAAAGAGATAAAAAATTATGCCGTCAAGGGGACGCTCACCCTGGCCCTGGGTGTTGGCCGTGCGCTCTCTCAAGGCAGAGAAGAGGGCGAGCCGATTGCAGCCTTGTTGAACTACCTGCAAACGACAAAATACTACCATCACTGCAAAGTCCTGTTCGATGGGAAAATCACCGATCTCAGAAGAGAGACCCGCAAAGGCTTTGCCATCGGCCACTGTGACATGGACGCCCTTGATGGCGGCGCACAACGCCTGTCCATCCTGTTTCAAAACGAGAATTTAATCGCACGGTTAAATGGAAAAACCCTCGCCATCGTACCGGATTTAATCTGTGTGCTGGATCGGGAAAGCGGTCAACCCATTACCGTGGAGACCATGAAATACGGACAGCGCGTCAAGGTCATCGGCGCCAGTGCCGCGCCCATTTTAAGAAGGCCGGAATGTCTTGCTGTTTTCGGGCCGAAGGCATTTGGTTTGCAGGAAGAATTTGTGCCGATTGAAGCGTTATGCGTGTGAAAAATAATGCAAGCCCTGATGCATTCATCCATGAATGGCGCAGGGCACGACAAACAAAAGGGGTGATTTTTGTTTGTCTCTCATTTCCAAGGGCTTAACAGTCATTGGAAATGGCAGGACGTCCAGGTGCCGGCGGATGCGCTGCATAAGTGCGCGTTTCCTTAACTTTATGACATAAAACAGGGGGATCGAAGATGACTAGATCAGTAAACAGAGCGAGTGTGGACGGCATGATATTTTCAGTATTCATGTTGTTGCCGTTATCGGGCCATGTTCTCGCACAGGGCGGCGCTTTGCAGCTTGAGGAGATTGTGGTCACCGCAGAATACCGTGAGGAGAATTTGCAGGATGTGCCGGTCTCGGTCACGGCCTTCAGCGCTGATGACATTGCCCGTTCGGGTATCGAGAGCACACAGGACTTTATCAACTTAACGCCCAACATGACCCTGGATGATTCCTTCACCCTGGGCAATACCTTTGTGCAGGTACGCGGCGTGGCGCAGATCAACAACGCCGACTCGCCCGTGGCCATTGTCGTGGATGGCGTCCCGCAGAACAACCAGAAGCAACTCAAACAGGCATTATTTGACATCGAGCGCATTGAGGTGTTGAAAGGACCGCAAGGCTCACTGTACGGGCGCAACGCCATTGGCGGCGCCATCAACATCGTCAGCAAGATCCCGGGTAACGATCTTGAAGGAAAAATAAGGGCCGGGACAGGCAACGGCGGGCTGGCGAAGGTAAGCGGTGCGCTCGGCGGCGCCCTGGTGGCAGATCGCCTGCTGTTTCGCTTATCCGGCGCCTTTAAGGATTTTAACGGCGTCACTGAAAACAGCTTCCTGGGGCAGGATGTGGATTTCTACACCAGCCGCGATATTCGTGGCCGCCTGCTGTGGCAGGTGAGTGATACGCTGAGCGTTGATGGCCGCCTTGCCTTCTCGGACGCCGATGGTGGTTGTTGCAGCGATACTTTCATCCCCAATCCCAACCTGCCCCGAAGCGGCGCCAACCCCGCCAGCAACACCTTCACCCGCCCCTATACCAATGTGCTGGGCGAGACCGATAAAAAACGCTTCATCGAGGGCACGGTGAAGATCAACTGGGATACCGCCCTGGGTGATTTGACTTACATCTTAGGCGTCAGCGATGTGGAAGAGACCTATTTTGCCGATCTGGATTTCACTAACAATACCACTAACGGTCTCAGTGCTTTTCTCGGCGGCCTGATCGGCGTTCCACTGGGCGTGGGACAGCAACAAATACTGGATGTGGCGCTAACAAGCCATGAGCTGCGCCTCACCTCACCGGACGAGCAACGACTACGCTGGATTGCCGGGCTCTACTACCTGGACACGGAGCGTGATCTGACCACCCTCGCCTCCGTGGAAATACCCGGCACGGCGCTGGTGTCTTCCCGAGCGAGCTTCTCATCCCCGCCCTTTCTCAATATCGCCGAAGAGAACGACAACAGGGCCTTTGCCCTGTTCGGTCAGGCGGAATACGACTTGACCGATGAGCTGGAACTGACCCTGGGGCTGCGTTATGACTACGATGAGCGCAAGCATCAGGCATTAAGCCCGACGACAAACACGCCTAAGAAGAGCTTTTCCGACTTGCAACCGCGCATTGTGCTCAGCAAGCGCTGGGGCGAGGATGTGCTCAGCTATGCCAGCTACAGCCGCGGCTTTCGCTCCGGTGGCTTTAATGCGCCCAGTGTCGCCAGTGCAAGGTTTAACGAGGAGACCCTGGATAATGTTGAACTCGGCTTCAAGAGCACCTGGTTTGAGCGGCGCTTTATACTGAACGGTGCCCTGTTCTACGCCAAAAGCGAGGATTTCCAGTATTTCCGCGTCGACATCGCCACCGCCTCACAGATCATCGAGAACATCGACAGGGTGGATATGCTTGGCGTTGAGCTGGATTTTCAGGCTCTGCTGGCCGAGCGCTGGACGCTGTTCGGCGCACTGGGGATCACCGATTCCGAGATCAAAACGTTCGTATCTCGTCCACAGGATGAGGGCAAGCGCACACCCAAGAACCAACAGTACAGCCTTAACATCGGCACGGAATACCGCCTGCCGCTGACCGGCGAGGTTGAAGGCAGTTTGCGTATCGACTACGAACACCGAGGGAAAAAATACTGGCATTCCGACAACCTGAACCCCATGGGCGACTTTGGCCTGTTGGGTGGCCGGGCGACGCTGACCACTGAAAACTGGACAGTCCTCATCTGGGCGAAGAACATCTTCGATGAGCTGTACTGGCAGGACTACAACGCCTCCCTCTTCGCCGGCACGGTCGGCGGCGACATCGGCTTTCTGGCACGAGGGCGCACCTATGGCATTGATCTGGAGTATCGCTTCTGAGCGGAAGGCTTATGAAAACGACAGTGCATCTTATTACCCCCATCATCACCAGGGGGATAAGGCAGTTACATGATATAAAACAACTGGAGCGCGCCGATCTGGCGTTTACCCATTCGCTGCTTGAGCAGGGCCCGGCGTCTATTGAGTCGGCGTTTGATGAGGCGCTCAGTGTGCCCGATACCATAAAGAAGGCCATTGAAGCTGAGCGAAATGGCGCTCATGCCATCGTCATAGATTGCATGGGTGATCCGGGTCTTGACGCCTGCCGGGAAGTCGTGTCCATCCCTGTCCTCGGGCCGTGCCAGACTTCCATGTACATGGCCGCTCTGCTCGCACACAGTTTCGGGTTCATCACGGTGCTGGAGAGGTTAAGGCCGATGATCGATAACATGGCCTCTCAATATGGGATTAAGGATAAGTATGTTTCATTCAGAGCCGTGAATGTGCCGGTACTGGATATACACCATGACATATCGAGGTTGACTGAGGCCTTAACCGAGCAGGCCATCGAGGCCGTTAAGGAAGATCATGCCGATGGGATAATACTCGGTTGCACCGGCTTTTTAGGTTGTGCGGTCGAGATGCGGCGGGGCCTTCTGCAAGCTGGCCTGGATGTGCCGGTGATCGATCCCATTCCGTTGACGGTTCATCTGGCGGACGCTCTTGTTAAAACAGGGTTAAGCCACAGCAAACAAGCATACCGGCTCCCGGGTGTTAAAGCATTGGCCGGTTATGACATGCCGGGCTTTGGCTCCCCGGTTAGGCGAGAGGTTGCCTGAAGGAAACCTAAGACCCGGCCTAAGTGTCCTTAAATTATTAAAAAGCCATCTCTGGAACGGACTCAGGCACGACCATCTCGCCAGCGGTTTTCGCCAGGATCTCATCAATGCTAACACCCGGCGCCCGTTCTTTGAGCCAGAACTTGCCCTCGTTGATCTCCACATAGGCCAGATCGGTCACGACTTTATGTATGCAAGCGGCACCGGTTAAGGGCAGTGTGCACCTGGACAGTAGCTTTGATTCTCCTTTTTTACTTGCATGGGTCATGGTGACGATGATGTTGTCAGCGCCGGCCACCAGATCCATGGCGCCGCCCATGCCCTTGATCACTTTGCCCGGGATCATCCAGGATGCGATGTTACCTTGTACGTCCACCTCAAAAGCGCCGAGCACGGTGAGATCAACATGCCCCCCTCGGATCATGGCGAAGGATTCGGCGGAATGAAAGATGGAGGCACCGGTGATGGCCGTTACCGTTTGTTTTCCGGCATTGATCATGTCGGCGTCCAGTTGCGCTTCGTTAGGAAACGGGCCCATACCCAACAAGCCGTTTTCCGACTGCAACATCACCGCCATGCCGTCAGGGATATAGTTAGCCACCAGGGTGGGGATGCCAATGCCGAGGTTGACGTAATAGCCGTCTTGCAGCTCCCGGGCGACACGCATGGCCATCTGTTCTCGGGAGAGCGCCATGGTGTTAGGCCATAATGGTGCGTTGTTCGATACGCTTCTCGAACGTACCTTCAATGAGTCTGTCAACATAAATACCCGGCGTATGTATCTCGGCAGGTTCCAGCTCCCCGGGGGCGACGATCTCTTCTACTTCAACCACCGTGATCTTGCCGGCCGTGGCCGCTATTGGATTGAAGTTCTGTGCCGTATGACGATAGATGACGTTGCCGTAACGATCCGCCCGCCAGCCTTTCACAATAGCGAAGTCGCCGGTGATGGCCTCTTCCAGGATGTAGTGCTTGCCGTTAAACTCCCGCATCTCCTTGCCTTCAGCAACGGGTGTGCCGTAACCTGTCGCCGTATAAAATGCCGGTATGCCGGCGCCACCGGCGCGTATTTTCTCGGCCAATGTGCCCTGCGGGGTGAGGTCGACTTCCATCTCGCCGTCTAGTAGCTGTGCTTCGAACAGGGCGTTCTCACCCACATAGGATGCGATCATCTTTTTGATCTGTTTATCTTGTAGCAATAACCCCAGGCCAAAATCATCTACACCGCAATTATTAGAGACGATGGTTAAATCACGCACACCGGATCGCTTGATCTGTGCAATACAACCCTCCGGGATCCCGCACAAACCAAAACCACCGGCAATGATGGTCATCCCATCCCGGATCCCGTCCATGGCGGTTTCGTAATCGCTTACGACTTTGTCAAATCCGGCCATGTTTTAATTTCATTATTTATCAGCGGGAAGGTGTTATGTGTTTGCGTCGATTTGACGCTCAGGCGCTGCATCCTGGAAGGCGTCTAATGCCATACAGGCATGTTCAATTTTGATCAAAGTGGGGAAGTTGTCCAGGGGCACATGAAAACGACGGGCATTGTAGATCTGCGGGATCAGGCACAGATCGGCAATGGTGATCTGATCGTCCATACAGTAGGGCCCGCTCCAGTTCCTCTTTGCAAGTAACTTCTCCAGGGCGGTAAAACCGCTTGTGATCCAGTGGGCATACCAGGCGTCCTTCATATCATCGTCCAGATTGAAATCGTTTTTTATGTATTTTAATACACGCAGGTTATTGAGTGGATGGATGTCACAGGCGACAGCCAGGGCGAGATGTTGTGTGAATGCACGTTCCCGTCTGTCTTTCGGGTACAACGGGGGGGCGGGGTGTTGACCGTCAAGATAATCGATGATGGCCAGGGACTGGCCGATGATCACATCACCATCTTCAAGGGTTGGAATGATCCCTTGCGGATTCTTTAACTGATATGCCTGCTGGAATTGTTCACCACCATCACGAAGCGGATCGATGGGTATGACTTCATAATCAAGGGCCTTCAGGTTCAGCGCGATACGTACCCGGTATGAGGCGGACGAGCGCCAGTAGCTGTAGAGTTTCATAGGGAACCCTGGCCGGCGGGCGGGTGATATTGAACGATCACCTGATCGATCTTGCCGAAGATAGAATGACCGCTCGCATCAAACATCTCTATTTCGATATGATCGCCAAACTTCATAAACTCCGTGGCGGGCTTGCCGTTTGCAATGGTTTCCAGGGATCGGATCTCAGCCAGACAGGAGGCGCCATCTTTACTGCCCGCATTGGCGACGGTGCCCGAACCAATCACCGTGCCCGCCATCAGCGGGCGTGACTTTGCGGCGTGCGAGATTAACCGCGGCAAGTTGAAAGTGTTATCCATACCGGCATTGGGAGAGCCCACCTTCCTGCCGTTCAGGGTTGAATGCAGGGGCAGGTGTATTTTACCGTCTCGCCAGGCGTCACCCAACTCATCGGGTGTGACTGCAACGGGCGAGAAGGCCGTCCAGGGTTTTGACTGATAAAAACCAAATTGTTTGGCCAGCTCCGCCGGGATCAGGTTTCTGAGGGACACATCATTTAAGATGGTCACCAGCTTAATGTGTTTTTCCGCCTGCCGAGGGGTGATCCCGGCCGGCACGTCATCGGTAATGACGCCGATTTCCGATTCAAAGTCGATCCCCCATGCCTCATCCTCTACCAGCACATCATCACAGGGGCCGATGAAGGCGTCCGAGGCGCCCATGTACATCAATGGGTCGCTCCAGAAGGAGGCGGGTAATTCGGCGCCGCGGGCCTTGCGTACCAGCTCCACATGGGTGACGTAGGCGCTACCATCGGCCCAATGGTATGCCCGAGGCAGGGGAGCGGCAAGCTGCTCAGGATCAAAATCAAAAGCCCCATGAAGATGTCCCGCCTCAAGTTCATTAAAAACCGCACGTAGCGCCGGCTCGGCATGTGACCATTCATCCAGCGCAGCCTGCATGGTGGCGGCAATGTTCGCTACCGTCACCGCCTTGCTCATGTCACGATTAACCACGATCAGGGCGCCGTCACGGCCTCCTTCTTTAAGACTGGCGAGTTTCACAAGCAGGCCCCCTGGACGCTATATAATGCTTTTAATCGCCCATTATCTCAGCGGATTGATCTGGCTGACATGATGGATTGAAATGAATGACATTTCTAACCATACTGATTTTACACGAACCAAGTCAAGCGAAGGAGCCAAACATGGCGATGAACCCGCACACAGCAGTTAAGCCTGATGTTACTGAAACCCATGCTTATTTATCCGGTTTTGGTAATGAACATGAATCAGAGGCGCTGCCCGGCGCCTTGCCCCAGGGCCGGTTTTCTCCGCAAAAAGTGGCCTATGGCCTCTACGCCGAGAAGTTCAGCAGCACCGCCTTTACCGCACCGCGGGAGTCGAACCGTCGCACCTGGTTTTATCGTATTAGGCCCTCAGTCACGCAGGGCGATTTTCGTCCACTCCAGCATGATCACCTGCAAAGTGCCCCAATAACGGACGTGATCACACCACCTGATCCCATGCGCTGGCGCCCCATTCCCGTGCCGGATGAACCCAGGGACTTTATTGATGGACTGGTGACTTTCGCTGCGAACGGCAATGTGGCGACACAGATCGGTTGCGGTATTCATTACTATCTCGCTAATCGTTCCATGCAAAACCGCTATTTCTATGACGCCGATGGTGAGCTGCTTATCGTGCCGCAACAGGGGCGGCTGGCTGTGCATAGCGAATGTGGCAGGCTGGATGCAAAACCCGGTGAGATAATACTCATACCCAGGGGCATGAAGTTCTCAGTCGCTCTGCCCGACGGGCCGAGCCGTGGTTATGTCTGTGAGAACTACGGCGCCGCCTTTTCTCTGCCGGAGCGTGGCCCCGTTGGTTCAGACGGTTATGCCAATGATCGGGATTTCAAGGCGCCAGTGGCCGCTTATGAAGACAAGGAAGATGACTGCCAGTTGGTGTGCAAGTTTGCAGGCCGTCTTTATGCTTGCCAGCTCGATCATTCCCCTTTAGATGTGGTGGCCTGGGTGGGTAACTCGGCGCCGTATAAATATGACCTCACGCGGTTCAATGTCATCGGCACGGTGAGTTATGATCACCCTGATCCTTCCATCTTCACTGTCTTAACCTCTCCCTCGGAAACTTACGGCACGGCCAATGTGGATTTCGTTATATTTCCACCCAGGTGGATGGTGGGCGAGGATACCTTCCGCCCCCCCTGGTATCACCGTAACATCATGAGTGAGTTTATGGGTTTGATCTATGGCAGGTACGATGCGAAGGCGGATGGTTTTATCCCCGGTGGCGCCAGTTTGCATAATTGCATGTGTGCCCACGGACCTGATGGTGAGGCATTTGAAAAGGGCTCAAATGCGAAACTGGCGCCGGTCAAACAGGAGGCCACGATGGCGTTTATGTTTGAGTCCCGCTATGTGATCCAGCCGACAAGGTTCGCCCTGGAGTGCCCCCAGCGACAACAACACTACACGGATTGCTGGTCTCACCTTGATCGGCATTTTACGCGATAACGGAATGCACCTGTCTGAAAATCGTTATTTCCCGCCTGTGCTACATTTTCATCTTATCTCAAATTGCTTTCATCTGCGTTCGTATAGAGCGCGCTTCTCGAGACGCCCATGCCCTGCACAGAGATAAAGATCTCTCATGCTGACACCGGCTCACAATACGATGAATGAAGGGAAGCGCCGCATTAAATCATAAAGACGTTTTTGCCCTGTCGGCCTTCCATCATAACGATCAAGAGCCGCGCATCAAGGGAGTAAGACGCATTTTAACCCATATCGAAAAAGTCAGTTTAATTGACGTTGACAAACTCGTATGCGATCACAAAACATATCGATGTATGATCAGGAATGATGCAGGTGTTTTGTATTATGATAGCAATCACCCTTGAGTATTTCTTATCATATATGATCGCCGAGGAAGTGATGAATAAACTTGATAAGTTGCTCGAGTAAGGTTGATGCTTGTAATCCTGCATGAAATTTAGTGTGACAGACTTTTTTAAGCGACTACAATCCTGCGAAAGACTGCTCTCATTCACGGGAGAATTGACGATACATTTTTATGACTACTGGAGGCGCTGCTATGGCGAAGGTCTGGGATAACGATAAACTGATCAGGGTCGATATGACCACACTCAGTGTTGCGATTGTTGACTACCCCGAAGAGTGGAAATACTTGGGCGGTCGCTCATTATCCGCCCGGATATTGTTAGCGGAATGTGATCCGAAATGCGACCCACTCGGCCCCGATAACAGGCTGATATTGGCGCCGGGTATTTTATCGGGCACCTCCGCACCGACCTCCGGCCGTTTGTCGGTGGGGTGCAAGAGCCCCCTGACCGACGGTATTAAAGAAGCCAACGCCGGCGGTAATCCGGGGCAGGACCTCATGAAGTTGGGTTATCGCGCTATTGTAGTCACTGGCCAACCTGAGGATATGGACCGGCGCTGGGGTCTGGTGGTGAGCGAGGATGATGTGTATTTAACCCCTGCCGATGACTACAAGGGCATGTGGAATTATGCCTGCTGTGAGAAGTTATTCAGCGGCAGGGAAAAGAGTGCATCGGCGATCAGCATCGGCCCGGCCGGTGAGCGGCTGCTCAAGGGCGCCTCCGTTGCCTGTACCGACAGAGACAAACAACGTCGGCCGGCGCGCCATGCCGCCCGGGGGGGTGTTGGTGCGGTCATGGGCTCGAAGTGTTTGAAATGGGTGTTGATAGAGCCGGGCAAGGCGAAGTTGAGAGAAGCCGCCGATAACAGGGCCTTCATCGCCAATAACAAGCGTTTCAGCAAGACCTATTTAAGTGATGGTCGCCATGATACTTTCAAAGGCGGCACCAGTACCGGCGTGCCCATGGCGAACATGTTAAATACGTTCCCTTATAAAAACAGAACGGCCGGGAGAAATCCTGAAGTGGACAAGCTGGACGGTGCACGCATTCATGAGAGCTTCGCTGAGCGAGGCGGGGGTATGCACAACTGTATGACCGGTTGTATCGTGCGTTGCTCTAATATTGTCCATGATGCTAACGGGAATTATATGACCTCAGCACTGGAGTTCGAAACATTAACCCTGCTGGGTTCGTGTTGCGCCATTAACAACTGGGAAGACGTGGCGGAGCTGGATCGCCTCTGTGATGAATTGGGCATGGATACGATTGAGACGGGCGCCGCCATTGCCGTGTATATGGACTCCGGTGGTATGGCATGGGGTGATGCGGAAGGCGCCAAGCGCCTATTACGCAATGAGATCAGCCGGGGCTCGGAGATAGGCGCCTTGATCGGTAACGGTGCGCTCGCCATCGGCACCCATCGAAACCATCATCGTATACCGGTGGCGAAAGGTCAGGCGTTGCCCGCTTGGGATCCGAGACCATTAAAAGCGGCGGGCGTGACCTATGCAACCAGCGCTATGGGGGCGGATCACACCGCCGGCCTGGTGATCGATCCTGATCTCGCAGGCGATGCGGCTATACGGGCGTCACAGGAGGCGCAAATCATCAACGCCGTGTGTGATGCCTCTGGTTTTTGCCAGTTCCTGCAACCGACACTGGATGAGGTGCGCCAGTGCTACGGCCTGTTTTATGGAGAGGAAGTGAGCCGGGAGAGGATTGCCGATTTAGGCTGGCAATGCCTTCAGGATGAATGGGAGTTTAATCGTCTGGCCGGAATGACGGACGCCGATGATGATATGGCGGCCTGTTTACGTGAAGAGGGGATCGGGCCTGATAACGCCCTGGTATTTGATATTGCGCCAGAGGATTGCATAAAAGCAAAAACACGTATGCCGCTACGTGATAGCCTGTTTGAGAGGGGGGCGGCCGGTTGATCCTGCCCGCCGTTGAAAGACCCTGCACCATCTCATGCTGGTATCGACAAGCCCGTTGCCAGCGAAAGGCAAACCAGGATGAATACAATGACACATTGGCACAGTCGTTGAGCATCGATCAACAGGGGTGATCGCGATCACGAAAAAATCACAACATGGATCGAACATGGATGCGTTAATTAAAAGAATCAAGGCATATGCACAGCAAGCCGAGATCATAGAGCCGGACGTCAAAAGGCGGCGGCAGTTATTGTCCGAGGTAAACAACTACACAGAAGCATTTCTTCAGAGGTTAGCGGATTGGCGATGATTATATGTTGCGACTCGCCATTCTCTCCTGTCGTACCCATATCGATACAGTGGATCTGGCTATTGATGTGATAGCAGATCAGGTGAAAAAACTATTGGTTAAGAGGACACAGTGAGCATTGAAGGATAAAACAGCCATGGGCGCGCTTTTGATCATGATAAACACCTGGCGCGACTATTTATGTTAATACCCCTGCTCAGCCATTAGCATGGCCGGCGCCACACTTTGTGCACGATTAAGAATAATAATGCCGACAACCAATGACATAGGAAAACTCATTGATGAGCGCCCGTTCACAGGGCTTCAATTACAGTTGATATTCGCCTGTTTTTTCCTGAATATGCTCGATGGTTATGATGTGCTGTCCACGGCATTTACCGCGCCGGTTTTCTCCCAAAGCTGGGAGATCTCAGCGCGGACTTTGGGTTTGATTTTAAGTTCCAGCTTGTTGGGCATGGCTTTGGGTGCGGCGTTCATTGCCCCTTATACCGATGTGATCGGCAGACGGGCGATGATATTCATCTCGCTGATTGTGATCGGCGTCAGCATGGTGATAACCGGTCTGGCGACTTCCGCCACCCAGATGATCGTCCTTCGGATCATGACCGGCCTCGGTATTGGCAGTATCCTCGCCAGTTTGACGACAATGGTGGCGGAATACAGTCCGGCAAGAAGCCGTAGTCTCTGTGTCGGATTTGTGATGGCCGGGTATCCCCTGGGGGCGACCGTTGGCGGGGTGGTCGCTATCTGGTTAATCGAGCTCTATGACTGGCCGGCGGTGTTTTATTTCGGCGGCTTGTTATCGCTCGTAGCGATCATCATCACGTATTTTTTTCTGCCCGAATCCATGGCATTTCTTGCAAAAAGGCAACCCCCCAACGCACTGGAGCGGATCAACAGGATCTTATCTCGCATGAAATGGCCGTCCATTGAATCGCTCCCGGCTTCCATTAAAAGCGCCACCAGGCCATCCGTTAAGGTATTGCTGGACCGCAAATATCGCAAATGGACATTATTGTTATGGTGCGGTTTTTTTATGTCGTTTTTGCCTTTGTACTTTTTGTTTAGCTGGATGCCGAAAGTCATGGTAGATGAGGGGTTGCCCGTCGATAGGGCCATTTATATAGGCACCGCATTGAACTTCGGCGCATTTCTTGGCTGCACCCTGCTCGGCTATCTTTCCGATAAACTGGGTGTACGACGTTCGATAATCGCATTTTATATATCCGGGATCATATTCATGCTGGTGTTCGCCCTGGCGCCGGTGAAAGTCCCGCTCCTGTTGACCCTGAGTTTCCTGATCGGCTTTTGCGTAATCGGTGGTTTTGTGGGGTTTTATATTTCCTCCGCAAGATTATACCCGACGGAAATACGCACCACGGGGGTGGGTTGGGGGATCGGCGCCGGTCGTATCGCGGCCATCATCGCCCCTTATGCAGGCGGCGTGTTAATCGATATGGGGTTTAACTTGACGGCGAATTTTATCATCTTTGCCATGCCGCTTGTCATCGCCATTATCGCCATCTACTCATTACGCGCACCGGAGCTTAACCCGGGTTAGCGAATCATCGGGATGTTACGGCAGGTTTGCGAGACAGGCCTGCCACCGTTTATGAAAGCGGCGGCATGGCGGGGTGCGAAAATTTGAAAAGGGGCATTCGGGATAACTGGCCTGATGGCGTGCAGCGCTGGGAAAGTACAGCCCCACTGCGGCGCATGGGCGACCCTGCTGATGTTGCCGACGCTTGCCTGTTTTTCGCCTCGCCCGCTGCGCGCTGGATTAGCGGGCAGAACCTGATCGTAGATGGCGGTATGCTGTGCAGCATGATCTACTGAGGTCAAAGCAGTGTTGGATTTCAGAGTCGATCAGGTAAACTCGCACTTATGAAGAAGAAACAGGCATTACAGACTACGGGCAAGCAAGCTGATCTGATTCAGGTAAAACATCCACAAAGCGATCGCTATGTGAAAATCAACCAAACGCTCGGTGAGATCATCTCGCAAAAGAAATCGGCGGGCCCGTATAAAAACATCCGCATCGTTAAAAAATTCCCTGATCTTGCGCGCAAAACCATGCAAAAAGATGGCGCCACATCGCCGGTCAAGATCAAAAGCTCTCATACCGACAAACAATGCGTGTTTTGCGATGAGGAGGCGGGCGTCTGGCTGTATCAGGCAGACTGCCTTAAGTTCATGGACGCCTTGATTGCAGATCATCCACAGGGAAAATTCGACATGATTTTTGCCGATCCGCCCTATTTTTTATCCAACGGCGGCGTCACTTGCCAGGCTGGCAGGATGGTCAAGGTAAACAAGGGCGACTGGGATCAATCGCAGGGCGCAGAGCTCAATCATGCGTTCAATCTCGCCTGGTTATTGCGCTGTCAAAAACTGCTGCGTCCCAACGGCACCATCTGGGTTTCCGGGACCCACCACGTCATCCATTCCATCGGCTACGCCATGCAACAGTTGCGCATGAAAGTGTTGAACGACATTACCTGGGAGAAGCCCAATCCGCCGCCGAACCTTTCCTGCCGCTATTTTACCCATTCTACCGAAACCATTATCTGGGCGGCAAAGAATGAAAAGTCCAGGCATCGATTTAATTATCAGGACATGCGTCAGGAAAACAACGGCAAGCAAATGAAAACCGTGTGGCACATCAAACCACCAACGAAGGCGGAGCGAGCGTTCGGCAAGCACCCGACGCAAAAACCCTGTGCCTTGCTGGAGCGCATCATTCTGGCCAGCACCGGGGCGGATGATCTGGTGTTTGATCCCTTTGCCGGCAGCGCCACCACGGCCATTGCCGCTCTGTGTAAGCAGAGAAAATTTATCGGCTGTGAGACGGAAAAAAATTATCTCCAGATCGCAAAAAAACGTCTGCAAGCTACGCTAAAGAAAACAGTGCGCATCTTGGCTGACAAGGAAAGACAGGGGGAAACGGATAAAAAACGGCGGAGAGTTAGTGTGGGTAAGGGTTTCGTAGATATGAGGTGGAAATGAAAGAATCACTCATTTTGCGACAAAAATGCACTTTTTTGTCACAAAAATGTGCAAAAAATCATCTGAAAATGATCATTTTAATGGCGGTTAAAGGGGATTTAATTCGGTTTTACAGTGGCTTTCAGGCTATACTAAAGGCGTGCCGCATGAGGCTGGAAAATCGCCGGGTTAGCCGTGAGACCTTCGGGCCTCTGTATGCGGGGGAACCAGGCACTGCGACCTGGATGGCGTCCCGCCATGCGGCCAGTTTGTATCTACAGCTTACCTTTGATAAGTTCTAGTTGATTAGTGTCCCGTAGATTTACTAATGACACCATGCCGCCAGTACGGATGTTATTAGTATATTTGAGCTTCTTCTCATAATTCACCCGAATCACAATTTTGCCAAGACGATCCTTCTCCCCGGCATCAAAGACATAGAGCAATGCCGGCATTTTGCAGGCTATGTATTCAGTGCGGCAAGGGCTGTGGTCATTTCCGGTTTGCCGTTTTTGATCTCATCAACACTCAAACCGACCAGCTCATGCGGAAAGACCAGCCAGGCGTCGGTTTCATGGAGGTAGTAATCTGAAATATAGACAATGCCAATCGGTTATCCTTCCAAAAGATGTTGCTTATCGCTATCGGTGCCCCGGAGCGGATCATGCACTGGAATAAACCTGATCCTCAGAAATATCATGCTTGGGAACAAATGCGTGTTTACCATGAAAAGCTGTTGCCATGTGCAGGAACAAAGAGGGCTTCAATGCAGGGGACGATGTCGATGAGAGGTTGGGGGGTAGCAAAGCGGCATGGATAACGGCCTTGATCATCCATCAGGGAATGTCTTAATCTTGGGACAGCATCAGTTTTTGTATGGATTAAACGCGGTGACGTCTTCTCCTGATCCCGCCGGGTTCGCCATTGGCGGTGTCGGGATGTAATGCTCGGGAACAGCGCCGCCTTTTGCCTTGCGTGCCAATGCCTGCTGCGGCGTTTCAACTTTCCCCGCCGCCGCCAAACCGGCTTTTCTCTCCACCATCATCGCAACTCCCGAGCTATTCGGCGGCGGCATCATATCGGCATGATAATAGGCGACCTTGTGTTTCTTTACATCGATCTTGCGATCAACATTCAGGTCGCGTTGATTAACGCCTTTGGTGGGCGCCACACAAACACCGTCTACGATCTCCAGATCCAGCCACCATTTTTTTACCGGGTTACGGATCCCGTGACCCAGCATATCATCGAGTTTTACCGCGATGGGCACCAGGAGCGGTTTTAACCAGGATGCGTTCACGCCACACCAGCTTGCGATTTGTGTGGTGATCGGGCCGTCCCAACTGATCACTTTATTCAGCGGACAGGTCTTCATGCAACGACCACAGGCCAACCCCCGTTGATTAGTTATTCGATAACGGGTGCAACGTTCAACGTCCGGCTTCCACATCTCATAGCCGTTGAACATCACCTTCTCGCCAAAGGGGATGGCGTCACAGGGACATTCACGGGCACATTTTAAGCAGTGAGAGCAAAAGTATTGCAGGCCGAAATCAATCGGCTTATCGGCCATCAGGGGTAAGTCTGTCGTCATCACGATGGTCTTAAAACGGGGGCCGATAAATGGATTAAGCGCCAACTCACCGATGCGACTCAATTCGCCGAGCCCGGCCCACAACACCAACGGGATGTGGAGAACGTGGGAGTCCGCATTGGTTTGCGGTCGCGCACCGTGACCCATAGAGCGGATATGCTCGGCCATAATCCCGGCAATCAAGGCGCCACGCATGTAAGCACGCATCGACTGGGCGCCGGAGATGAAATCATCACCCGATGCGCCCTCCAGGGTCTCATAACCCTGATCGATCAAACTGACGACGGCGTACTTGTGATAAGGTGTTATTTGCGAGCCATCTTCTGTATGTGAGTACCAGGCGTAATTTGGGAGTTCACAGACCCCGGTGAGCTGTGCGCCTAATGCGTAGGATAAAGACTTGATGGCTTTGGTGTTGGCTTTCGCATCAGAGAGGCTCGCTGATGGTGTGGCTGCGACTGGCCCGTCCTGATGCGGCGCCATCCCCCGGATCTGCTTGAGCATGGCGCTGGCGAACGGATGCTTAAACGCAAAGCGTTGCCTTTCATGTTGTGCTTTTCTACCCAGGTCGCCGTGAATAGCCCGTTCAAAAAATGCAGCGCGTCTGGGCACACGGGGCACCTCATCATCCAGTATTAACGTGGTTGGACGCTCAACACGCCTCACCTGCTCCATCGGGTAGTCGCTTAAATGGGTTGTGCGATGGGCACGGCGCCATCGCTCTAATCCGGAAGTGGCGCCACCAACACCCAGCCAGTAAGCCAGGTCTTTGCCGTTCTTCGCCGTTTTCGCCAGTGGTTTATCGCTCGCCAGTGGATAATCTGTTGTGACGATGGCCACTGAGTACGCTGTGCCCAGGTACGGATTCACCGCCTCATTCTCATCACGCACGCCAAGACCGCTCAGTATGGTTAAGCGGACAACATCCACCTGGTCATTTTTATCGTCATAGGCCGTGGCGTTAAACCCCATCGCCCGTATGTGGTTGGCGAGCCCCACCGCCACTTCAAACGCCCGCATCTGTGCGGTCTTATGAATGCAGTCTTCTAACCATCCACGGGCAAGATTATCGGCCTCGGGTAGCCGCGGGTATTCCGCTAATGCCACAACACCGTGGGTGTGGTTTTTGGGGCTGGCGTCCTTGTACCAGCATGATGCGGATAATTGACAAATGCCCATCTGGCCGGCGTCAAGAAAATAACCGGCGCCTTTAATATCCGCCGATCTGCTTTGCAGATCATCAGGAACCGGGGCCTTTGTCGGGGCCACATCGCCATCACAGTATTGCCTGAAGATATTATGGTATTTCCCTAGCGCATCAGCGTAGTGTGACCTCGCCCCGTTGCTAACAAGCGGTTTTGTATTTCGCGCCGCCTGCTGCTCTTCCTTAATAATCATCGCATCCCGTTTTAACCGCTCCAGGGGATAGGGGCCGTTTTCAAACGGCCGGTTTTTATTGGAGAAGAAGATCACGGTTAAGCCTGCAACAACCTCATTTCAGTTAGCATTCCAATCAGCGTTATGAGAGTCCATTATACAATAATCCCGGGGCCGATGGGGGGCCGGCAATGGCGCCACGGGCAGTGAGAGCACAGGGAGAGTCCCGGCAAACATCCTGGGCGCCCAGTGTCATAAGATGAAGATGCTTAGGTTTAGTCATGCGCCATGATTGCCTTGCGATGACCGGCAGAGAGTAAAAACGGGTCTTTATTTGTGATAAGCCGGGTTATTTAGTGATGATTAAAGTATATAATCGGGCGAGATGTTGCACATGACGGCGGTTTCGACATGTTGGTTTTCCAGGTCTGCATCTTCTGTGATGATAAAAATCAATAACGGAGAGAAATAATGATTAGAGTGAATGTGATGTACCCGAAACAGGACGATGGTCATTTTGATTATGATTACTACCTTAACACCCATATGAAGATCGTCAATGAAAGATGGGATGGCCGTGCTGAGAGGCGTTGAGGTGTATAAAGGTTTAGGCGGGGCTGGCGGGGCCGATGCGCCCTATGTCACCATCGCCAGCTTGAAGTTCGACAGTGTAGCGGTGTTTGAAGAGGCGCTAAAGTCAGATGCTGAGGCGATCATGGGTGATATACCCAACTTCACTAACATAGAGCCGGTGATTCAGATTGAGGAACAACTGATCGGTTAAACGGCCTTCCGTTAAAACAGGGTTGATGTTGTTTGCATGGTTTTATGGTCGCATCCTGGCTTTGGCGAGTACACCCCGTTTGTCCATGGCGCCTGGCCGAAAGAAGGCTTTGACGCCCTGGGCAACAACCATGATCAACATCAACCAACCCGGGGTTTATGGATGAGATAACACGTTGATCCTTATCCTGGCGCCAAACCAACATGCTATGATCCCGTCATTCCCGCCACGGAAATGCGTCACGGAAATGATCTGGATGCCGTTTTTGCTACCTGAGCGGTTGATCCGTTATGCGTAAATATCTTCATATAGACTTAAAAACCCGGGCAGTCGATGAAGCCGAACCTGCCTGTGCGTGCCCGCATGCAGACAGGCAAGATGGCGAAGCGTCAGTGAAGATCGGCCGTTATTTGATCGCAAACAACGGCTTTCCCGGCGGCGCAAAACCCGCATCATGAACGCCAACTTTGCCAGCGAAACGGTGTGGACGGGCGATAACCTGCCGGTCCTGCGCGGCATGAATGACGCCTGTGTTGATCTGATTTATCTTGATCCGCCGTTTAACTCCAACCGCACTTATGAAGCGCCGATAGGATCAAAGGCGGCCGGCGCATCCTTCAAGGACGCATGGACACTGGATGACGTGGATGTACATGAACACGGCGAACTGGCTGACCGTAATCCTGCCGCCTATGCCATCATCGAGGCAGCCCGGCAAGCCCACGGCAAGGGCATGCAGTCCTACTTGATTTTTATGGCCGTGCGACTGATGGAAATGCAGCGCGTCCTGAAACCGACCGGCTCCATCTATCTGCATTGCGATGATACGGCAGGTCATTACCTGAAGATTCTCATGGATGCTGTATTTGGCAAAAGATGTTTCCGCAACGCCATCACCTGGCGACGGGCAACGGCCCATAACGACCCTGGAAGATTTGGGCGTATTTCCGATTATCTTCTGTTTTATACGGCAACTGAAAAATGGACATGGAATGTTGTTCGGGAAGGGCAGGATGCGGCCAGCATTGAAAAGGCTTATCCACGCATGGATAACAACGGAAAACGTTTTCGGTCCGACAATATCACCGGCCCATCTCACGGAACGGCAGGCGGGGAGTCTTCCCGCGCATGGAAAGGTTATGATGTTGCTTCTCGAGGTCTCCATTGGTCGCCACCCAAAACCGGTTCTTACGCTGATTACATTGAAGAGAAACTGATCCCCGGCTACAAGACCATTGCCAGCGTACACGGCAGGCTTGACGCCCTTGACAGTGCCGGGTTGATTATGCATCCGACAACCGGGTTCTGGCCTGGTCTTGTGCGCTACGCAGATGCTGATATTGGAAAGCCTTTGCAAGACATAATTTGGCAGCCCACCGGGCTTACAAACTACGATAGTAAGGAACGCACCGGCTACCCTACCCAGAAGCCATTAGCGTTGCTTGAGCGTATCATCAAAGCGTCAAGTAACGAGGGTGATATGGTGCTCGATCCATTCTGCGGCTGTGCAACTGCGCTTGTCGCGGCTGATCGGCTTCGACGACAATGGGCAGGCGTGGATCTGTCGCCATTGGCCGTCAAGCTGGTAGACGACCGCATTGAGCAGGACAGAGGGCTATGGGGCGGCGTGACTACGGCTACGGAGCCCCCAAAGAGAACAGACCTCGGGGAGTTGCCAAACTACCGCACGCACCGCCACAGGCTGTATGGAAAGCAGGAAGGCGTATGCCTCGGTTGCGATACGCATTTCCCGTTTCGCGTCATGGAAGTCGATCATATTTTGCCCCGCTCACAGGGTGGGACGGATCACTTTGATAACTTGCAACTACTCTGCTCCGGCTGCAACCGAAGCAAGGGCGGGCGCACGATGGCGGAGTGGAAAGCCTCATCATGATCGATAAACCTGAAATCCACCTGCCGCCGGAACGCTATCAGCAGGCCAAACGGGAAGTCCTTGAAGATGTGAGCATTGATGCAACGCCCGATGAATTGGCCGAGTCAGTGTTGCATGCTGGTAAACTCTTGCGAGATTTCAAATAGCTATCCGTCAGCATGGTTAGCCTCCATCCATGCCTGCGTGCCATCTCTTTGATGTAGCAGGTAACGGGCGCTTTGGCGGTATGCCTTCGAAAGCGTCTATGTGCCCGTAGAAGGGCTTCGGTTTAGAAGAGGGCCGCTCGCCTGCTCATGCCGCCATGTGCGCGCATCCGCCATGTCATTAAGTGCGGCTGTGGGAGGCAAACATTATCTGGCAGGGGTATATAATGGCCCCGCTATTTCTCCTGTCCGCGCCCTCACTTCGCTGAGGATCACATGCCGGTCATGGATCGCCCGTATCAGCACGGTGTATCATTTATTAACAAGCGGATCAGACCTCATGGCAAAATACGCAGACATCGGCAACGCCCGACAAACCCGCCGCCAGGCGAGATGCACCTATGACTTTATCAAACCCGGGGAGATTGAATCGGGCGAAATCACCCATTTTCCGGTGATCATCGTCGGCGGCGGGCCAATCGGGCTGGCCGCTGCCATTGACCTTGCCCATCATGATATTCAGTCGGTGGTGCTGGAAAAACACAACACCATCAGTGATGGCTCCCGCGCTATCTGCTGGGCAAAACGCACGTTGGAAATACTGGATCGGATCGGCACCGGCGAGCGCATGGTGAATAAAGGCGTGGTATGGAATCAGGGCTGGGTCTACTTTGGTGATCAGACGAAGCCCATATACACATTCGATTTACTCCCCGACAAGGAACAGAAATTCCCCGCTTTCATCAACCTGCAACAGTTCTATGCAGAGCGGTATTTAATCGACCTCTTCCCTGATCATGCACACACTGACATACGCTGGCAAAATGAGGTCATTGATGTGGATAATGCAGAAGATAAAGTGACCGTTGCCGTTAAGACCCCGGCGGGAAACTATAAAATCAGTTGTGATTATCTGATCGCCGCCGATGGTCATCGTAGCCCGATCCGGGAGGGCCTCGGGCTGGATTTCATCGGTCGCACATTTGAAGATAACTTTCTTATTGCCGATGTGCGTATGCAGGCCGAGTTCCCGGCCATACGCCGGTTCTGGTTCGATCCGCCATTTAACCCGGGACAAACCGCTTTAATTCATAAACAGGCCGACGATGTCTGGCGCATTGATTTTCAGATGGGCTGGGATATCGATCGGGAAGCGGTGATGAAGGCGGAGAACATCGACGCCCGGATCCGGGCCTTCCTCGGTTGCGATCTTGAATTCGAATATGAATGGGTTAGCCTGTATACCTTCAAGTGTTGTCGCATGGAAAAGTTTGTCCATAACCGGGTGATCTTTGCTGGTGATGCGGCCCATCTGGTCTCACCCTTCGGCGCCCGTGGCGCTAATGGCGGCCTGCAGGATGTGGATAATCTCGCCTGGAAACTGAGCCTCGTCCTGAAAGGTGCAGCGCCCCCTGAGCTCATTGATAGTTATGATGATGAACGTGTTTATGGCGCAAAAGAGAATGTGATGCACTCATCACGCAGCACCGACTTTATGACGCCCAAGAGTGAAGTCAGCCTTGCTTTTCGTAACGCCACACTGGAGATGGCCAGGGACTTTGAGTTCGCCAGAGGGTTTGTTAATCCCGGCAGGCTGTCCACCCCATGCACATTAGATAACTCACCCTTAAATACGGCGGATGAGGATGCGTTCTCAGATAAACAACGCCCCGGCTCCCCCTGTGTGGATGCGCCAGTGTTGATCAACGGTAAGGCTGACTGGTTCTTAAACCAACTGGGGGGACGTTTCGTGGGGCTTTATTTTAGTCATGATGGCTCAAGGCCCGACGGTATTGATGACATTGGCTCTGCGGATCTGCCCGTGGCGAGACTGACGGTGATGAGAAGCGGCCCAGGATCAGATTGTCGATAGCAAAGGTCTGTTGCACCAACATTATGACGCCCAACCGGGCACTTACTATTTAATACGCCCCGATCAACATGTGGCTGGCCGGTGGCGCACATTTAACAAAGAAAAAGTATCAAAAGCCCTTGCCCGCGCCATGGGCAAATAGCGCCTTGCCTGAAAGGGTGATATGTTCAAGGTGATGGCGACCTCACCGCTGTGCGCTTTAAAGATATTCCCGTAGTAGCGCCAGCTTTATATGCTCATCCGGGAAGAAGATCGATGCGCGGTAGTTTTTACCATCCTCATCTCGCATGTTGGAGACGCCGCTGAATCGACGTAACACAGGCTCATCAAAACTGTAATCAACAACAATCCTGTCCGCTACAAATCTGAGCAGCGGGTTATCAGGCTCGATAATGATCCGCCGAAACTGCTTTTTCCTTTGCGCTGATCACGGCGTCCTGATAAACCCTGAAGGTGATAAACCGCATCATGGAGGGGATCAGAAATTGCCTCTTTATGCGCTCGCCCATAATCAATTCCGGCCAATGGGCCTCGATCATGCGATCAAAACCGGCATCGCTGACACTGTCTGGCGGAATGTCCACTTTGGCTGATCGCTTGCTGGCACGGCGGTTTCTCTGAAAATTGACCTCGAATTGATTATCCATTTTCCGCGCACTCTCCAGATGGCCGGAGATACGATTCCTTAACTCGAAATCCGGTATGGACGATACATCGCCGTACTCAACCAACTTCTCCGCCAATACCTCGCCATCAGGCAACCGGTATTCCACTCTGTCCCTCACCAGGATGTTCTCTACCCAGTATTCATGATGGACTTCTGTGTATAACAACCGATCACTGTCCATGTCATAGGCGAAACCCTCTCGGATGGTGATCTCGGCAGATGTGGCCAGGGTAGCGGCATATAAAAAGATACAACACAGGATACGATTTGAAATTTTCATACCGGATCAACCATGACCATTCATGAGTTTGTGCATACTGCCCCCCGCACCGTGCACTGCATATAACACATACAGACAACTGGCGATATTTCCCAGCATCATGATGGCGGCACAGATGGCCAGGGCCAACAGGGCGTTTTGCTCGCGCCAGCATACCCACATGGAAAACAGGATGAACCCAACATAAATATCGAGCAACGTGATCAGCAGCCACGGCATGGTTGACATGGTGTTGAACTCGGCGAGAAAATCACCGGTCAATACCGCATAACCCACACCAATCAGTAACAGGATCAGCAATATACCGCTACCACGATGGTGATCACCCTTAATGATAAGGTGATTGACGTCATGTGATCACGCATTCGCTTTCTTAAACAGGTAATGGCCGACCCACCATTGCTGACCATCTGCAAACCCGAATAACTCCGCACAGGACATAAAGAAAATACGCCAGCGGATCCACCATCTATCAACATGGTCGGCGCCGTAGGTGTCGGAGAATATGCTATGAATTTCATCTTTTCGCCCGTCCATGTTCTGCAACCAGGCATTGGCGGTTTTCTCATAATGCAGGCCGCTCCAGCGCCACTTGTTCAGAAGATGCAGGTGGTTTTGAAAGTACAGCGGCAGTGCATCGGAGGGCATCATCCCGCCGGTAAAAAAATACTTGCTCATCCAGTCAGACTCACTCTCTTCCATAAAAAAATAAGGCGTGTCACGGTGACAGAAAACATGCATGAAGAAGGCGCCGTCCGCTTTTAACCAGGAGGCAATCCGGCTCATTAGATGTTCATGATTACGCATGTGTTCAAACATCTCGATGGAGATCACCCGATCAAACTGTCTCTCCGTATCAAAGGCATTCATATCAGCGGTGATAATCTCGACATTACCCAGACCTCTTGCACTTGCCTGGGAGATGATATAGTCACGTTGGGAGCGAGAGTTCGAAACGCCGGTGATATGACTGCCCGGGTAATGCTGCGCTATCCATAATGTCCAGGCGCCCCAGCCGCAACCCAATTCCAGTATGTGCATCCCCTCAGAGAGACCCGCCCGTTCACTGCTGATCCGTAACGCATTTATTTCCGCCTGATCAAGATCGTCGGTCAATGGATCCCAATAACAGGCGCTGTATTTTCTCTGTCTGCCCAGCACCAGTGAGAAAAAAGCCGCCGGCAATTCATAATGCTGTTCGTTTGCCGATTGGGTGTTGATGGCGATGGGGGCGCCTCTGATCCCGTTGATGAACGCCTGCGTAAGATCATTGTTGGCTTCACAATCCGCCTGCTTCAAGGACTGAATACGTGATCGGATCAGCTTTCGGATCCCGGCTCGGAGGAGCCAGTCGGGGATGAGACCTGTTTCAGTCAGTTCAATGGCGGTTGCCGTCAGGTTTTTCATATCAGGAGGATGCTGTGTGTTTGGGCGGCAAGGGAAAGAATGCGCTGGTGGTCCTCTGATAGGCGCGATAGGCATCGCCACGACTACGCAACGCCTGTTTCTCCGTGTAGGGTATGCCGGTTATGCGCGTGATGAACACATACATCACCACCACACCGGCCAGGGTTACCCACCACCAGGGGGAACTAACACCGATGAACACAAAGGCCCACCATATCATCCATTCAAAAAAATAATTCGGGTGGCGAGAGTAGCGCCACAGGCCAACATCACACACCTTGCCCCTGTTCGCCGGATCAACCCGGAATGTGTGTAATTGCTGATCGGCGATCACCTCACCTGCCATGGCGCACAGCCACACAACCACGCCGATCAGATCCAGCCAGCCAAGCGCCGGTGATCCCGAGGCAGCGGCGGCAAGATATGGCAAGACAAACAGGATCACCCACATGGCCTGTAACTGAAAAAACACCAACATCACCGGCTTGGCGTGATCCCCGGCAGCGTGCCTTAAATAGCGGTAGCGACCATCTTCGGGCCTGCCCACCACGCGCACATAAAGATAGGTACCGAGGCGCAAACCCCAGAGCAATGCCATAGCGGCAAGCAAAAGACGTCTCTCCCATGCACCACCGTCCATTTGCAACAACAACACTGCGGCGACGATACCGGTGAGATAGGCCCAGGCCACATCCACAACGCCGGCGTTTTCGGTTTTTAATTGCCATAACCACAGCAACAACATAATGAACGCCACCACGCCCCAGGCGAGGATAAGGCCAGAGTAGCTCATGGTTGCCTCACTTGCCCTGCTTGCCCTGTTTGCCCTGTTTGCAAAGACGCATCGTGTGCATACAGATAGCGGGATCCTAAGAACAACACCGGCATGGCGATAGCCCAGATAATGCCGATCATCAATAGAGATGTCGTGCCCTGCAACAGGGTGAGGGCAGCGAGTTTACCGCCGGCAAAATAGGCCAGCATACCGCCTGCGAACCCAAACACGATGGCCCACTTTTGATAACCACCCAGCCATGCCAATGAGTAATTTAAGGTCATGCCGAGATTCACCCACAGCGCCACCATCCACAGGGTCGAGGGCGCACCTAGCTGTGAGCTAAGGGGGAACTGGATCATCCCCGATACCACCAATATGGAATCGCAGATATAACCAAAGAGCCCGGAAAAAATTAACAGCCCCAGCTCGGGGCGCCGCCGGGGTTTGAAAAGACCCAGATGTACGCACACCCACACCAGGGTAAATGCGGGCCCAACCCAGGGATAACCGCTACCGGCGCCATACACCGTCAGCAGCCAGCCGCCCTGGAAAAGCATAAAATTGATCACCTTGAGCATGGCCTAGAGCGCTCCAAGAATGTTCTCTTCCCGGCAAGCGGGACGATTGAAGATGATCTGCACATCTCCCAGGTAGCGTTGCCTGAATCCAGCCTCACAATAGCAAAAGTAATACTCCCACAGGCGCAGGAAGTCATCGCCAAAACCCAATGCACGAATACCTGGCTCATTACTTCGGAACTTCTCCAGCCAACATCGCAGCGTGGTGGCATAGTGCAAGCCGATATCCTCCAGGTGTTTTATCTGCAAATCACTTTGCCCGCCTGCCGCCTGCAATAAGGCGCTAACCGATGGCACACAACTGCCGGGGAAAATAAATTGCTGAATAAAATCGCTGGTCTTTAGGTAGCGTTGATAGCGCCGATCCGGCATGGTGATCGACTGTATGAGGAGCTGCCCATCCACCTTCAACAGGGAGGCGCATTTGTTGAAGAAGAGCGGCAGAAACTTATCCCCTACCGCCTCGATCATTTCAATGGAGACGATGCGATCAAACTGACCTTGCACATCCCGGTAGTCACATAATTGAATGTCTACCCGATCATCAAGCCCGGCCTCACGGATCCGCACCCGGGCTAATTCATATTGTTGGCGGGAGATGGTGGTCGTTGTGATCCGACAGCCATAATAGGTGGCCGCATGGATGGCGAAACTGCCCCAGCCTGAGCCTATCTCAAGCAGATGGTGATCTTCAGTTAATCTCAGTTTTCTGCAAATGCGATCGAGCTTCTCAACGGACGCCTGTTTCATTGTCGCCTGCTCTGATGTGAAGATCCCGGACGAGTAGGTCATGGTCTCATCCAGGAACAGTGAAAACATCTCATTACTCAGATCGTAATGGGCGCTGATGTTCTTTTTGCTGCCTGCAATCGTATTCAGGGATCGTCTGTGACGCCAGCGCAACCAGATGTTAGCGATACTGGCGATGCCCGATTCCAGCTTGTCCATTTCCTCCCTGTTCATCATGGCTATTTCAAACAAACAGGTGAGATCAGAGCAGGCCCAGAAGCCGTCACGCCAGGCGCCGGCGACACCGTTACTGCCTGCAAGCAGGAGATCCATATAAAAACGGGGATCAAGAACAGTCACTTCCACATCATGATCCGTGCCATAGCCGGCATACCAGGCGCCCCATGGATCCTCAATCCGAATACACCCGTGAGGGAGGTGACCGAGCCTCTTTTTCACCCGGTTACGAATGAACCTGGCCGGGCTTAACAGGCCAGGTATGTCAGGATGTATCATGGCCAGTGACTTCATAATTTGAACCCGTCTTTTTGATAGCGCCGAGGATGCTCGAAGAACGGCGCTTTTTTAAGCCAGAGCTTGAGCGCCTGCCAGTAAATTGCGCTCACAACCCGTAACGTCATGAAGGGGTAACGTAACAGCGCCAGCGTGAGATTGAGCTGGTTTATGGGCTTTTGCTGAAGTGAGAGATGAGCGGAAAATACTAAAGAGTGCTTTTGAAAACTTACCATGTGTACCGCAAGTGTGTCTTCAGGCTCGGACAGCGTCCATTCATATTGCTGTTGCATGGGCATAAAGGGCGATACATGAAATGCCTTATCGAACTCAAAGCGATATGTGTCTTTTAAGGCACGACAATCCATCACATAACAATGGGTCTCCCCCCAGGGCGTGTTGTGTACCTCCGCAACAATAAACTCAGTGCGTGTATCATCTTCATGGCGACAGAAATAAAAGCTCACCGGATTCATACAATAACCAAAATAACGCAAGTGGGTAAGCAGACGGATCGGGCCCTTAGGAGACACTGATGTGCGTTTCTCCACCAACTCACAGATCGTCTCTTTCAATGGCCTATCTACAGGGCCATAGTGATCCTGGCGATGAAATCTGGCGATGGCCGGGCCGCTTGCCGACCATAAAAAATAAGGCCGGAACAGATCAGGTAATTCATCGAGATCAATGTACAACATAAACAACCCATAGCGAAACGCATGCGCCACTGGCTGCATACGCCTGTGGGTGATCTGGCCTTCATAGAGCCGACTTTGCATCACTTGAGATCCCTGCCAAAGGCCGAGCAGACCCTAAGGGCGCTGTTGATCCCATCTTCATGAAACCCGTATCCCCAATAGGCGCCGCACCAGGAAATACGCCCCCGTCGTATCAACCGCTCATGTGATTGTTGGGCGGTATTTCTGCCCGCTTTGAAGATAGGATGATGATAGCCAAGTGTGCGTATTATTTTCTGCGGTTCTATGGCGCTTGTCTGGTTTAACGAAACACAATAGGTCTTCCTTGAGGTCAAGCCCTGTAACCTATTCATGTTATAGGTGACCTGGATATGCTCATCCCTGTCTTTGGGGATACGATAATTCCAGCTAGCCCAGGCGCGGTGATTTTTCGGCAACAATCCCGTATCGGTATGCAGTACGGTCTCATTGAACTGATAGTCAAACTGCTGTAGCAATGCTCTCTCAACACTGTCTGCATTCGCCATCATGCTCAGGCCCTGATCGGCATGACAGGCGATGATCACCTCATCAAAATGCTCGATAGCGCCATCATTCAATGCCACGGTGACGTCCGCGCTATTGCGGATAACGCCTCTCACCCTGGTGCGAAGACGAATGCGATCGGCAAAGGGCGGGATCATCTTTTTGATGTATGCCCGGGAGCCGCCGACGACCGTCTTCCAGAGCGGTCGGTTTCGCAGTTGTAACATGCCGTGATTATGCAGAAACTCGAGCACAAAGCGCATGGGAAAATCCTTAAATCGATCTGGCGGACAAGACCAGAGCGACGCCCCCAGGGGCAGCAGATATTTCTCCAGAAAATACTCAGAGTAACCCTGTCGCCCTACGAAGTCGGCCACCGTGGTTGTCTCATCCAGGCCGTTCGCCAGCGCATCTGATCCGTGTTTATGAAAAGCCAGAATATCCTTTAACATCAGCAGGAAGCGCACATTGATGATGTTGCGTCTCTGGCTGAACAATTTGCCGGGCTTTGTGCCGTTATACTCCAGCCCCGACTTCTCGCATGTCACACTGAAACTCATATCCGAGTTGCGCTGCTCCACTTCAAGTGTGTCAAACAACCGGCAAAGGTTGGGATAATTACGCTGATTAAAGACGATGAAGCCCGTGTCCACCGGCAATGTGCGCCCACCTTCCTTAACAGACACTGTATTGGTATGCCCGCCGATATAATCATTCGCCTCGAACAGGGTCATCTCATTGCCGGGGCCCAACAAACGGGCGCAGGTCAATCCGGCGATCCCGCTGCCGATGATGGCGATCTTCATGATCCGCCGCCCCGCCTGCCTTCAATGAGCACCGCCTCAGGCACCTGGCGTATATCATGGGCGAGACCCAGTAACCCCAGCAGGCGAATGCCCAAGTAGCTGACGTCTATCTCTCCCGGATAAAAACCCTGTCTCGCCGAGGCCGGAAAACGATGATGATTATTATGCCAGCCTTCCCCCAGTGTTAAGAGGGCGAGGCAAGCGTTGTTGCGGCTGTCATCACGGGTGTTAAAGCGGCGCGTACCCAGGCGATGCGCCAGGGAATTAATACTGTAAGTGCCGTGATAGAGTAGTACCGTTGAGATAAAAAACCCCCACACCAGCAACTGGGCGCCGTTGGTGTTGAGCATTGGGTAATGGTGGTATATGTAGTCCCCGGTGACATAACAGAGCAGGGCGAGGCCCATGAAAGGCAGCCAGTCCAGTCTCTCCAGCAGGCGTAGCTCCGGGTAACGTGCCCAGTCTTTCACCCGCTCCTCGGGCGTCACAAAATTGCCGCGCCGTAAAAACCACAGCAGGTGGCTATGCAACAGACCATGATTGGGTGAATGGGGATCCTGTGGTGTATCAGAGGACAGATGGTGCATCCTGTGATGGGCCGCCCACCAGAGCGGCCCCCGTTGACCGGCAGTGCAACCCAACACCGCCATCATAAACTGCATGAACCTGCCGGTGCGGAAGGTCTTATGGGAGAAATAGCGGTGATAAAAAGCGGTGATAAAAAACATGCGGGTGACATAAAAAAACAACATGGCGAGAGCAGAAAAAACACTCACCCCGGTATACAAGGCGAGCAGACATAAGAGGTGCAACAGCATAAACATGCCCACCCTCAAGGGGTCGAGTTCTACCAGCTCACTCTCATTAAAACCGGCAAAACGGCGTTCATCTTTGAGCAACCAGCCAAGCAATTTCTGAAACATAAGACTAGTATTAAGTCATTGCTGTGAATAAAGAGTCGAGCCCATGTGAAAGTTTTGTGAAGGCCCGTCTTTTCTCGAACCACTGAAATCAATGCTGATGGTCGTGCCCTTTTGTAGCTCGCTTTCTATGGTGATCGGCCAGTGGAAGCGATCGGAGAGCATCTTCACGATCGTCAGGCCCACACCATATCCACCACGATGTTTGTTTCCCGCTCGATTAAAGGGCTTGAAGACGTTTTCAATGTCCTGCTCCGGTATACCGGTACCGGAATCACGCACGCGCAGGATGGCGTCTTGCACTTCAATACGCACATTGCCGCGGTCAGTATAAGACCAGGCATTGCGAATAATATTGCCAATGAGCGCCGAGAGCACTTTATCAGACGCTAGAATGACAAGGGGTTCGGGGGCGATGATGTCTATGTCGATGGCTTTTTCTGAGTAGACGATACTGGCGCGCTCGCACTCCTCTCTGACGACATCATTCACACACACCGGATCAAAAGACAGCGCGCTCTCTGACTCCCGCGCCAGTAGCAACAATGCCTCGATGAGCTCTTCCATATCCGTTGCCGAGCGACCGATACGTTCTACTGAGGCCATTTCCTTCTCATTCAAATGCCCCTCGGTGCGTAGCATTTCCGCCGCAATTTTGATCACCGTAATGGGCGTGCGTAGCTCGTGACTGGTATCCCGGGTAAAATTGCGCTCACGTAGCACAAACGCCTCTATACGGGCGGACAAGCCCAGCAGGGCGTCGGTGAGTATGCGTATTTCCTGATCCGGGTTTTGTGGTAATGCGCGCTTGATGATGGCGCTGATATCGTCTTTGGATGGATCAAGCTCGGCGATGTTCTGCGCCAGTTTCAAAATGGGAGAGACCGCCCTGGATGAGAAACGATAGGCAATCCAACTGGACAGATAGAGCACGATGAGCACACCGGCCAGCGGGAAAAGACCGAAGAATATCGCCAGCTCGCCCACATGCTCGCCATCAAAAATGAGATATAACCTCCTGTCGAACTTCTCCGTCACATAAACAATGAAAAGATCAGAGCCCGGATGGTTGAGTGTATGAAACCCCGGCCCATAAGCTGAAATGGCCTTTGGCACCGGATCCGCCCCAGACAGATAACCACTGAGATTATGCGTCATGGGTCTGGCGAAGCCGGGAGCACGCGCATGTTGTTCCCAGAAAAAATCGGCCTCATCCTGCATCGCCCGCTTAATGAGTACATCACCCAGAATGAAGCGCGCGGCAAAAACGCCGAGGATGGCGGCGACACTGATGATGCTGGCCTGCAAGATGAACACGCGCCAGAGCCTCTGCCCCAGCCCTCTGCCGCTATTCATTCCTTCCTGGCCAGTCTGTAACCGGTATTTTGAATGGTATGCAATAACTGCACATCGAAAGGCTTGTCGATGCACTTACGCAGGTTATAGAGGTGACTACGCAGGGTATCGCTATCGGGCAGAATATCCCCCCATACCTGGCGCTCCAGCTCACGACGGTTGACCACATCTGGCGAGGCGCGCATCAGGATCTGCAGGATGGTCATGGCGATCGGCGTCAACTTCAATGTTTGCCCGCCTCTGGTTGCCGTCATGGTGCCGGTATGAAACTCCAGATCATGCACCTTTAACTTCTCCGCACTGATTAAACCTCGGTGCCGTCGGATCAAAGAGCGGAGCCGTGCCTCCAGCTCTTTTATCTCGAAAGGCTTGACTAAATAATCATCGGCGCCGGATTCAAGACCGGCAATTTTTTCCTGCAAGGTGTCCCTTGCCGTGAGGATCAGGATGGGGGTGGTTTTACGCGCCTCCTTTCGCAGTTTCCCCAATAACTCAATACCATCCATGCCCGGCAACATCAGATCGAGGACAACCACATCATATACATTGGTTACGGCAAGATGCAGTCCGGTAATACCATCCGCCGCATAATCAATAATGAAATGACGACGTTCGAGGTAGTCATAAATCATGTCGGCGATATCGTGATGATCTTCGATCAACAGAATTGAGCCAGTGGTTTCAGCGCTCATAATCAACCAGCAAATAGAACAGGCCGCTTACTTAATCATCCTTTATGTGAATTTTGCGTGAAGCCCCGGGAATATTCATTCCTATTTTGTATCTCGCCCCCAGGCTCTGGGCAATAATAGCGCAATGGGGCCGCGCATCGTTTATCTATCAGGGAGACGCTTTTCATCAATGAGTCGATGCCGAAGATGGTAGCGAGATGACTGCAAAGGTAAAGGGTCATCTCCTGCCTCTCGCCCCGCCAGGGGTGAGGGGCATGGGTCGTCGGGCTTGACCGGCAGCGGCGATCCCCGCTCTCGGTTATGATGAGAGCTACGATCAGCAAATGAAGATGGCCGATGTGACGGGCATGTGCTTAATTTCGAATATACACCCCCGGCGAGAGGATGGAGATGAGGCCATCTAATTCCAGTTTTAGAAGTTTACTGATCACATCTTCCACATTCATTTTTGTCATACACATCATCTCATCGATGCTGACAGGGTCGTATCCTATATGCTCAAGCAGCGCCTTTTCAGCCTCATCCAGCTTGTTTATTCTCGCCGATAAGCCCTTGCCCGGATCCGGCTCAACGCTCACGGGGCTTGCAAAGGCCGGCAACTCCTCGAGAATGTCGTCAACATCGCCCACCAATTTCGCCCCGTTTTGAATCAAATTATGACATCCTTTCTTTAGTGGGTTGTTGATAGACCCCGGGATGGCGAACACTTCACGATTTTGCTCCAGGGCATGATTTGCGGTTATCAGAGAGCCGCTTCTCTCAGCCGCCTCTATGATCAACACACCAGCGCTCAGACCGCTGATGATGCGGTTACGGCGCGGGAAGTTTTGTGCAAACGGCCCTGTGGTGACGGGAAACTCTGAAACAAGCAGCCCGTTTTCACTGATTTTCTCGGCCAGCTCTTTGTTTGGCTTTGGATAAATGCGATTAAGACCACTGCCCAAAACCGCAATCGTTCCCCCCTGCCCTGATAACGCCCCCCTGTGCGCCTCTGTGTCTATGCCGTACGCCATGCCACTGGTGATGGTGATGTTCTCTCTCACGAGCTCAGCGGCAAAATTAAAGGCACACCGTCGCCCTTCAACGGTAGGCTTTCTGCTGCCGACTATGGCAACTTGCGGCGTAGTCAGGATGTCCGGCTCACCTTCTACGAACAAACCCACCGGCGGCGCCGGAATATATTTAAGTAATGGCGGATAGTACTGGCTTGTTAGCGTGATCAGATGATGATGTTGATCCTGCAACCATTCCCGGTCCTGATCGATTTTTTCCCAATCGGGGGCTTGCAGGCTTTTGAGAGTCTTCTCGGGCAAATGTGAGCGGTTTAAAGAGCCATCTTTAACGGCCTCTATAATCGCCTCTGCCGTCTTAAACTGATCTAATAAATGAGACAGGTTGCGATGGCTGCGTGCGCTTGCGTGCAGAAGCGTGAGCCAGTGATGAAGATTGTTCTCGTTTATATGTTCATCCATGAGCATATGATCACCTTGATAAAGTTATGTTGTCAGTTCTATAAAGCCCCGCTTTCCATTTTAATCAAAAAGGCGCGCTCTTTCCACCACGGCTGGGCTTAGAACATCGGTGTGATGGATGGCCCTGATGACTTGCATAGGCAATTTGCAGACAGCTTTATCAAATCACGGCTTCAATCCACAGGTGCAACAGATGGGTCAATGCAGAATACCGTTGATCCGAATCAGGGTGCCGAGTGAACCATCCTTGCCGACCACCGTCATCGCATCGTCTATGGTCTCCAGATCGCAATGACTGTCTATGGTCATCCCCAAGGCTTGCACGAATGACCACACCACATAGTCGAGATTAAGCAGAAGGTTATCGGCTTTTTGTAATATCGCCAAACTCCTTTTAATTAGCCGATGATGCCGCGAAGAGGTGATCACGCAAGCCCGGGATTGCACTCATCTGCTCAATCGAGGACGGAGATAGTGGCTGTGAATTGGCTTGTGCCTGTATGGCAATATTCGCACCCAACTGATACCACTCTGTATCCGGCAGGGCACGAGAGAACATCGCGGGATGAGACCTGACCAGGAGCATGCGAGCCTGCTTACCACAGGGGCTGATTTATCACCCTTCATGATTGAGCTGTCCCAAATGCAAAGCATCCACGCTAACATCTAAACGCTACCGGAACAAACAACCCGCCAAGCTGTTGCAGTTTGACGGCCATCTGGTGCGCTCGGCCCCGACTGATTGGTGGAAAACCGAAGCGGTGATCGGCACAAGTGTCATCTATGCCGCCACCCATCAGTTTGGCAATGACCATCTTCATATCCCAGCCCGACCTTTTCTGGGACTATGACCAGATCATAAACGCGCAATTGGAGGTGCCATCATGGAGTTTGTGCATAAACAATGGCGCTAAATGCCTGGGGCTTTACCCCGGCAACAACCAAGTGCTCGTCGGCTTGAGATGGTCGCTATCAGACCACTCATGCCTGCCCCGATAATACCCCCCCCCCCAATAATGGCTAACTGATGACCGAATAGACGGTTGAATTTTAACGACAAAAATTCCGCAAAATTATATTTAATTCCGTCAACATTCATTAGCTTTTTGAAACGTAAGAAAAAATGCACACCGATCTTTCGCAAGATTCTAAAGTCTTCAATATGGATACGTATGCCTCCCGGCTGTCGGTTAAAGCGTTTCCATGCTTACCGGATAATGCCCCTGGTTCCGGTAGCCCTGAGATAGTATCCAGCGATCCCAGTCGGTTCTATGGCAATGGTAGCCCAACCTCGGCTACCAGATGTAACGTAGACTATTCGTTTTCCGGCACATCTGTAAAGTGTTGTGAAGGCAACTTGACAATCCAGCCATCGCCTACACCACTTACCGGTATTGTCAAACCGCCTTGGACTCCAATACCGCCGAGAATTTTATTTGCACACCTGCCGGGGAAAAGTGATAAATAGCATCATCCTGTACTGCCTGCTTCGTCAATGACTCCATTTGCCCTTGCGAGCGCACCACAACCGCTCCCGGCAGATGATCACCAAGCAACTGTAAAAGCATGAACTCACGCTCAGGCTTCACTCCGCTTTGCATCGCCAGATAAGTTCGCATATGGCCTTCACAGGCAACAGATTGGAGAGAAATGGGGATAACCTGGTTTGTGTGGGGCGAAGATCAATGATTATATCTCCGGCGGTGTTGATATACCCTGGCCTAGCAGGGGAGGGTTTGATCGTTGGAGATAATACTCTGAAAATCAGAAAAGGGAGCGATCACCTGCAAGCAATATGAGCATCCCTGCGTTCACTTCACCTAGAAAAACTGCCGTTTCCAGTATCATGATTCTTCTCCGTCATCTGGTGTCCATGCTGGTTTCCCATGATATCGGTCATCAATCATGGTGGAAATCAATAAGTACCAGGCTTCTTGGCACAGGCATGAGTACCTGATCGAGCAGTTTTGCGTACTCGTTGACTGTTGACAGGCGTGGTTCGGTTTTTCCCCGCTCGATAGAGAGAATATGGCTCTGCGGCAAGCCAAGTTTTTTGCCCAATGCGGATTGGGTAAGATTTTTTTCTGCCTCGCCTGTTTTAATTGCTCGAGGAGTGTGTGCGTAATAAATATATGTTAACGTACATAAAAAAGATAACTGCGCTCTTACATATCATTAAGTTTATGGATCCAACGCTGATAGAGGGCGCTAAGGATATGAGTAGGCGGACGGGACATATCTATGTTATTCGTACTAATGATAATCTGGTTTTGAAGCGACCCGGTCAGGATGATGGTGACAACTCGAAACTTATCAGCGATCGCCCAGACTGAAAACCTGTGTCCTGGACGGATGACATGAAGGCAATCGATGAGATGGTCTGGATGACGAGGACACTGCGAGGATAATACGCATCCCTGACAAGAAGACTTTTCACATCTCTCAGTTGCTTGATGAATATGAAACTCGTAGAACGCACTTTTCCCATCAAGCCGATCATGACTGCAAAGAAAGTGGGCATGAAAAATCTAATGCCAGAGATAAATTTCACATCCCCGGTTCTGACCCAGAGGCAGGTTCAGGAACGGGACTGTCCGGCCACAGCGCACTGAGCGGAAAGCTGATGGCGTCAAAGGGGGGAAGGGAGACCGGCGCATCGTCAGCGAGTGAAGCAGTCAAGACCCAATGCTTGTCTTTGAGCTCAAAGGCTTCCAAGGTGCGGGCGTCCGGGTCCACAAACCACAGATGGGAAACTCCCTCACGGGCGTAGATGTCCCGCTTGTCGGTCAGGTCAAGCTGGCGGGTGGAAGGTGATAACACCTCACAGACCCAGTCCGGGGAAAGCTCAAAGAAGGCGGTATCCGGATACACCGGCATCCGCTCACGGCGCCAGCCAGCGAGGTCGGGCACGAGGATGTCCTCACCCAGGTGCAACTCTGGCTCAAACACAATCCACCAGCCGCCCGGGCCGCCATCGCCATATCCAAAGGGCGGTGCAACTTTAGCCCCTATCCCGGAACTCGCCCAAGCATGGCGAGCGGCTGGCCTTGGCTGCATTTGCAGAACGCCATAGACGACCTCCGCCACCTTGTGCGGTGGTGCATCGAGCACATCTTGATAAGTGGCTTTCAGGCTGGTTTTCCGAGCGAGAGCAGTCATTTGTTCACAATAACATGAGGTTCTCAGGAAACAAGAACAAAGGCAGTGTATTGAGTCGCTTGCTGAGTTTATACAGAAGGGTAGCAGAAATCTAACTTATGAATTTTCACGTCTCTCAGCACAGATGCATCGCCAGTCAACAACATTGTTATACGCATTTATCGTAAAATATACATACGAAAACTAATTTTTATGTGTAGTAGCGTACTCTATTAACAGGATGGCAAGACCATCAAGACCTGCTTTCCAGTGCCAGGTGCAACACTGCTGGTGCAGGTTAGTGAATCCGATGACCTTCAGTTCCTTATCTGGGGGCGTCGCAAGGAAGAGAAAGACAGGCTGTGGGCAACCGACTAAGCCAGGCGAGAGTCCTTCTGTTCGGAAAATTTAGGACCGGCAATATCATCTAACCACTTTACCCCCTCAACAAATACCTCATCGCCATAGAGCTTCTTTTGCACAGGGTTGATACGTTCTGGTTGCTCTTTTTTCTGCCGCCTATACCGGTCGCGCAGGTTATCCATTCTTTCAGCCAGCAGCTTTTTCTTTTTATTTGAGAGTTGTTCGTACTTGGTTAGTAGCGGCTCTTCTTGTACCTGTTCCACTGGCATGGCTAAAGCAAAATCCAGGGCATGCCCTGGGCAGGCGGAAAGCATGGGTGGCGCCCTATAGACATGATCCAGAAGGGATGGGGCATCTTTACCGAATTGGTGTACATAACGCCTGACGGCATGTGAAACCATGAATGGAAGCTGGCGTTCAATCTCGTTGAGTTTCCTCTCGTCCCTTAAGCTCCAACGATACCACTCACCCCCCTCTTCATAGTCACTCTCGAAGCTGCGTTTGTCCGCATTGATAAGCCTAAGCGCAGGTTCAATCCTGCCATGCACCTCTGCCGACCAAGGGCCAAATTTATGAAACTTCCACGGTGTGCCCGTATAGGTCTGCCCTTGTTCCCTCTTAGCATAAGCCAAATCTGACAGGTAAACGTATTTCAATAAATGGATAGGGCCTAGCGATCTGTCCTGATAATCATCCGCCTCTCCAGCCACTAACAAGGCATACTGGATGAGTAAATCCACTTTTTGTAGATCGATTGACATCACACCCGATTGTATCAGGTCAAGTTGGTAGAGATTGGGCTATTTGCTATGTCGCCCCGCATCTGTATCACCCCAGTCGCTTGGCGTGGGGTTGTAGTAGATCATCAATGAGCGGGGATCACGATGCCCCACCATCCTGGCCAGGTCCAGTACATCCAGCTTTCTGGCCAGTTGGGTTAAGGCTTCATGCCGGGCATCATGGAAGGTGAGATTGTCTATACTGGCCAGCTTTACCGCTTTACGAAAGTAGATGGCGCCGCTCTCCTGTGAGACGGAGAACACTCGGCCAGCCTTTTTAGGTAACAGTGCTCGAAATAGCGCAATAGCTTTGCTGGATAAGGGAACATTCCGGCGACTGCCGTTTTTGGTATCATACAGTGTTGAGATAGCGACTGCCAAAGTCAATGGCCGACCCGTCCAGATCCCATATTTCACCCTGACGCATGGCTGTTTCCAGGGCAATCAAAAACGCATAGCCGGTTTGCTTCCTGGCCGTCAACTCCACATCCTCATGGAAATACAAAGCCTGTAGTATCCTGTCGGTCTCAATCTTGGAAATCCGTCTATCTCCGGGGGGCGGCGACTTGGGTCGGTGACAATCTTTACAGGGATGGATTGACCTGCATCCACTTCCATTTGACGCAGTGGGTGAGATGGATGACAAGAGATTCAAGTCCCGATTGATGATTGAGCCGAGGTGCTCTGCCCGGCAATCCAGTGATTGATCTGCTCTGTACTCAACTGCGCCAGCATGACATTGGAAAAGGGTCACGCTGGTATTGGTTGATGCGTATCCTGTCCCCACACTCACCTTTTCTCCTTCGATACATCCGCCTCATACCGGTCGAGTGCATCCGAAACGGTCTTTCTCCGAATAATACCCGACTCATCGGAGAGAGACTGTTCCATCTCCAGCGCCCAGCTTAAGGCATTGACTTTGGTATCAAATGTCTTTGATTTGTAGTAGCCCTTTTTGCGTACCTCAGCAAACCAGCGCTTGCCCCGTTTTCTAATTGCTGCCATAGTCGTAATTCCAGTCGTAAAATAATCGTAAATTTTACGAAAAAAGTACGTATTCGGGCAGGGTTAAGTGAAAAACCTGTAATCAAGGATATCCTTAACTACTTGATAAGGCTAGATAATACAGGCAAAGTGCAGAACAGGTGAAATGGTGATTGGTGCCGATGGCCGGAGTCGAACCGGCACGCCCGAAGGCACTACCCCCTCAAGATAGCGTGTCTACCTATTCCACCACATCGGCACATGTTGATCAGTCATCAAGCGGGTCTTATTCCGGTATGACGGGAATACCCAGGTCGCTGTTATCCACCGGCGCCTCATCAATGACGGCGGGCGTCTTCTCAAGCTGTTGCTCAACAACGCCTGTATCGATATTAAGGTTGAGTTCTCTTGCGCCTTTGACCCGCTCTTTTGCGATCCAGGCCAGGGCGAGGCTGTTGGCAAGAAACACGAAAGCCAGGACGGTCGTTGTCCTGGTCATGAAGTTCCCTGAGCCTTGTGCGCCGAACACGGTGTTGGAAGCACCGCTGCCAAAGGCGGCGCCGGCATCCGCCCCTTTGCCATGCTGAATGAGAATAAAGCCAATCAGGCTCAGGGCCACCAGTACCTGTATGATCAATAATATTATCTGTAATGTTTCCATCTTGATGATTACCTCGCCGCCCGGCATATCGCCAGGAAATCGTCAGCGACCAGAGAAGCACCGCCAATCAAGCCGCCATCCACATCCGCCCCAAAAAACAAGGCTTTTGCATTATCCGCCCTAACGCTGCCCCCATAGAGAATGCGTATATCATCTGCGATTTGATTATCATGCCGCGCTATTTGCAGGCGGATAAACGCCTGTGCCTCCTGGGCCTGCTCTGCTGTGGCGCTAAGACCTGTGCCAATCGCCCAGACCGGTTCGTAGGCGATCACCGCATTATCGAACGCTTCAATGCCCGCTTTGTCAATCACCGCCGCCAACTGCTCTGATAACACCTGCTCCGTTATCCCGGCCTCCCTTTCCTGCAACTGCTCGCCAAGACACAGGATCACCTGCAGGCCATTCTCTACGGCAACCTGACATTTACTCGCCACCGTATCATTCGTCTCAGCAAAAATATGCCGCCGCTCTGAGTGACCGACTATGACATACTGACAACCATGCTCTTTTAGCATGGCCGCTGAGATCTCACCGGTATAGGCGCCGTTGGCATATTCCGATACCGATTGTGCGCCCAGCCCGATCATCGAGCCCGATAGCGCATCGGCCACCAGCGCTATGTGGATATAAGGTACACACACCAACACCTCCACCCCATCCACCGGCATGCCCCGTTTTATCCCCGCCAACAATGCGGCAATGGAGGCACGGGCGCCGTTCATTTTCCAGTTGCCCGCAACCAGTGGTTGTCTGCTCGCCATAACGTATTAGTGCACAGGGGTTGAATGTAAAAAAGGGGGCAAGATTAAAGCAAATGCCTGAAAAGTCAAAGACATCGTGCGGCGGGGCGGATCCCCTGGCGGATGACACAAGGCATGGTCGCCCAGCAGGAGATGGATATGGGCATATCAGACTAAAAGAACAGCCAGCTTGATGCCTCACAGGCCAGGCGTCACGGCCTGCTCTACAAAACAATGCCGACAAGCCGCACCGCCACTGCACTTCTCTTTGCCGTGTCGGACGATCAGGGCATGGTATTCATTATATAAGGCACTTCTCTCAGGCAGGGCGGATTGGAACATCGCTCGTAAGGCCTCATAACCCTCATCCCCTTCGATGAGTTCAAGTCTGCTTAATAAACCTCGGGTATAGGCGTCGATAACAAATACCGGCCGGTTAAAGGCATAGAGCAAAATACTGTCCGCCGTCTCCCGGCCGATACCATTAACGCCAAGCAGGCCGGCTCTTAATCTGTCTGTTCGCCACCTTGACAGGGCGCCCATGCCGCCGGCCTCAACCAACCAGTGGCACAGGTTTTTCAATCGCCTGGCTTTCACATTAAAGAACCCCGATGGCTTAATGAGCAGGGCAAGCTCATCCGGGGTAAGCGCAATCATGCTCTCCAGGTTCAGACAAGCACTCTCCCTTAAACGCTTGAGCGCTTTCTCAACATTCCCCCAGTTGGTGTTTTGCGTCAGCACGGCGCCCACCATCACCTCAAAAGGCGTCTTTGCCGGCCACCAGTGTTGCGGGCCGTAAGCATCGTAGAGCCGCCGGTAGAGTGTGCATAATGGCGATGCCATGCCCATCAGGCAAAAGGCGGGCAGATCAAGTGAGCGGGGCGCCCTGATCGCCGCCGTGGTTTTTCAATGCCCCAATCTCCTGCTCCGTCAGCGCCCAATACTGCCCGGGCCGTTTGCTACGAGGCAGCGCATAGGCGCCGTAACGCACCCTCATCAGGCGGCTTACCGGCAAGCCCTGTGATCCCCATAAACGCCGAACGATGCGATTCCTCCCTTCCATGAGTACAACATGATACCAGTGATTCGCCCCCCGCCCCCCTGAGTGAACAACATCGGTAAAATGCGCCAGGCCATCTTCCAACGCCACGCCCCGGCGCATGGCATCAAGTTGCGCCTCTGTGGCCTTGCCGAGCACGCGCACGGCATATTCCCGCTCAATGTTACTTGCAGGGTGCATGAGTTTGTTGGCTAAGCCGCCGTCATTGGTAAATAACAACAGACCCATCGTTGTGATGTCCAGACGACCGATGTTGATCCAGCGCCCGTGTTTTATCCCGGGCAGGGATTGAAACACCGTGCGCCGGCCCTTCTCATCCTGACGGCTGCACACTTCACCCTCAGGCTTGTAGTAGGCCAGCACCTTTGTCTTCGCTGTTCGCCAGTGCAGATCGATGCGGCGCTTGTCTATCTGCAGGCGATCCCGGCGGGTAATACGATCGCCCAATGCCGCCGGCCTGCCGTTTACGTCAATACGCCCATCTTCTATCCACCGCTCCAGTGTGCGACGCGAGCCGAAACCGGCCCGTGCCAGCACTTTTTGAATGCGCTCACGTTCCATGATCACTCATCCGGAAAATGGGATGACGTTATCCCTCGCCGCCTCTTCCTCCTGTCCGGCTGCGCCCTCCAATTCAGCGACAGAGGTTTTATCGGCCTCGGCCATGCCTTCCCCGGTTGCATCGTTACGGACCTGCCCGGCCTCTTGCTCCAGGGCGGCAAAGAGATCCGGGTTCAGCCGATCAACGTCTTTTATTTCCGTCAATGAAGGCAGATCGGACAGTCGCCGCAGGTCAAAATAATCCAGGAACTGCCTGGTCGTGGCCAGCAATCCCGGCCTGCCCGGCACATCACGATGCCCCACCACGCGCACCCATTCCCGCTCCATCAGTGTTCGCATGATATTGGCGCTGACGCCCACGCCTCGTATATCCTCAATCTCACCCCGGGTGATCGGCTGTCGATACGCAATGATCGCCAGGGTTTCCAGCAGGGCGCGGGAGTAACGCTGCGGTTTTTCCTCAAACAGGCGGTTTACCCATGCCGCCACTTCGCCACACACCTGAAATCGAAAGCCACTGGCCACCTCCTTCAACTCAACGCCACGCCCTGCATACTCCTGCTGCAATTCATCGATCACAGCACGTATCTCATGACGCGCCGGCTTGATGGGTTGATCCGCAAACATCACCATCATGCCCTGTATACTCAACGGCTCATTCACCACCATCAATGCGGCCTCTACGATGTGCTTCAGCTCCGGTTGCCTCATGCCGCCGCCTTCACATAAATCGGGCCATTGCCCTCATTTTGAACCAGGTCGATGAGGGATTCTTTTAATAGCTCCAGGATAGCCAGGAAAACGACAATCACGCCGGCCCGCCCCTCGTCCACGCTGAAAAACGCCTGAAACTCGATAAACTCATCGCCTCTGGCTCTCTCCAGTACCCGGATCATGCGCTCCCTGACGGACAGGGCCTCACGCTGGATCGGGTGATGGGAAAAAGCATCAGCGCGATACATGACCTCGGCGAAGCTACGCAATAGCGTATCCAGCGACACGGCAGGGGGCGTGATTGCTCGGCGCCTGTCGGGAAAATCCACCACGGTGGCGAAGACGTCACGTTCCAGCCGGGGCAGTGTATCGATGTCCTGCGCCGCCTGTCTGTAGCGTTCATATTCCTGCAGGCGCCGCACCAATTCGGCGCGCGGGTCTTCCTCATCCGCCTCTTCAAGCGGTCGTGGCAACAACATCCTGGATTTGATCTCCGCAAGCATGGCCGCCATAAGCAGATACTCACCCGCCAGCTCAAGCTGTAGCTCGTCCATCAACTCGATATAGCGCATATACTGCTCAGTGATCCGGGCGATGGGAATATCGAGAATATCCAGGTTCTGGCGCTTGATCAGATACAGCAGCAGATCCAGCGGCCCCGAAAATGCCTCAAGAAAGACGGCCAGCGCATGGGGGGGAATATACAGATCTGTCGGCAGCTCGGTTAAGGGAGTACCCCGCACCACGGCGAAGGGCGCATCCGCCTGTGCGCTGTGGGCTGGCTCCCGGGTCTTATCATGGCTCATCGGCTGGGCTGTTATCCGTTGTCTGCGATATTTTTATCGTCTAACAAAAGGGGTTTTTGCAATAGCCGATAACCGAATGGGATCAGCCGTAGTCAAGCCCCATGGCTTCCCGCACTTCCTCCAGGGTGTTGCGGGCTATATCCCGTGCTGATTCACAGCCTTCAAAGATGATCCCCCTCACCGTCTCCGGATCATCGAGATACTCCTCGGCCCGCTCTCTGATCGGCGCCTGCTCTTTGAGAATGGCGTCAATCAGCGGCTTTTTACAATCCAGACAACCGATCCCGGCGCTGCGACAACCCTCTCCCACCCAGGCCTTCAGGGACTCATCCGAATACACCTTGTGCAGCGCCCAAACCGGGCATTTTTCCGGATCGCCCGGATCATCACGCCGAATGCGGGCGGGATCGGTGGGCATGGTCTTTACCCGGGCCTCAACATTGTGCGGCTCTTCCCGAAGGGAGATGGTGTTGTGATAGGACTTGGACATCTTCTGCCCGTCCGTGCCCGGCATCTTCGGCGCCGCCGTCAGCAGCGCCTGTGGCTCTGGAAAGATGATTTTACCGCCGCCCTCCAGATAGGCGATGAGACGTTCCCGATCGCCAATGCTGATGTTTTGTTGCGCCGCCACCAGCGCCTGGGCCCTCTCCAGCGCCTGGGTGTCGCCCTGCTCCTGATAACGTGTTAATAGTTCAAAGTAGCGGCGCCTGTTTTTCTTGCCCATTTTGCCGGCGGCGCGCTCGGCTTTCTCCTCATAACCGGGCCGACGGCCATACAGATAATTAAATCGTCTGGCCACCTCACGCGCCATTTCAACATGGGCGACCTGATCCTCACCCACGGGCACATAACTGGCCTTGAAGATGATAATGTCCGCCGTTTGCAATAAGGGATAGCCAAGAAACCCGTAAGTCGTCAAGTCCTTATCCTTGAGTTTTTCCTGCTGATCCTTATAGGAAGGCACCCGCTCCAGCCAGCTTTGGGAGGTGATCATGGACAGTAGCAGGTGCAATTCAGCATGCTCAGGGACCCGGGATTGGATATATAACTTGGCGGCGCCGGGATTGACGCCGACCGCCAGCCAGTCGATCACCATCTCCCAGACATTCTCATTGATCTTATCCGGTGTTTCATACTCGGTGGTCAGGGCATGCCAGTCCACCACGCTGAAAAAACACTCGTATTTTGTTTGTAATTCGACCCAGTTTTTCAATACGCCGTGATAGTGTCCAAGATGCAGTGCGCCGGTCGGTCGCATACCGGACATCACCCGCTGATTACCTGAAGTTGACAATATTATCCCTGCCCGTTAATGACATAAACGCAGATTATAACCTGTTATCCGGCATAATGGTTTAGTGAGATTTTTAATATGTCAGAGAATTTGCCGCCAGCCACCTATGCCCTGAGGCATGATCTCAATCATCCCACCCCTGAGGTCAACGACCGTGGTATGTTCAAACCCGCATCTCTGCTGGAGACACAATGACGCCCCCTTAGGCAATCTCACAACCGTATCTTCAACAAGCATCATGGAGGATTGATTATCTAAGGTGGACTTTAAAGCGCCGTGCCATATACTGTCGTCATTTGTGCTTCCGCCAACAACATGAAATTTTTCCTGGACTTCCTGCCCGGCCTCGCTTTTTTAATCGCCCTGTTTATCCCTGAGAACAGGCAGGACGGCGTCTACCTGGCGACAAAAGTGCTTATCGCCGCCTCTTTTTTGCAGATCCTGATCAGTTGGCTCATCACAAAGAAGATTGAAAAGCAATATATCATTATTTTTCTCGTTGTACTGCTCTTAGGCTGGGCCACCTTGTTTTTTCAGGACGAGCGCTTTATCAAATGGAAACCCACGCTTGTCTTCTGGGTGTTCTCCCTGGCTTTCCTGGCAAGTGAATACATCGGCAGCAAGAGTTTAACCGTGCGCTTCATGGGGCAGTTTTTTGCTGCACCTGGAAGGGTATGGTACTGGGCGAATATGTCCTTTGTCGGCTTCTTCCTCGCCAGCGGTTTTATTAACCTGTTTGTGGCCTATACCTTCAGCACTGAGATATGGGCCACCTTCAAACTGTTTGGGTTTTTGATATTGAACTTTATCTATTTGCTGGGTCTTTTTATGTTTTTATCCCGTTACCTGATTGAACAAGCTGAAACGGATAAGAAATAAATGTATTACGCCATCATCAGTGAAGACGTGGAGGGTAGCGCACCCTTGCGTCAAGCAGCACGGGATCAGCACCGGGCGAGACTCAACAAGCTGCTCAACGAAGGCAGGGTGTTGATTGCCGGGCCGCATCCGGCTATCGACAGCGAAGACCCCGGGCCCGCCGGTTTCAGCGGCAGTTTGATCGTGGCGGAATTTGATAGCCTGGAAGAGGCAGAGCAATGGGCCGAGCACGATCCCTTCACACTGGCCGGCGTGTACAAACGGGTCACAGTGAAACCGTTCAGGAAGATCATGCCCTGATCATGGATAGGGTTAGGGCGATCCGGGCAAGGCTTGAGAAGGCCCTGGAGCCTCGGCATATCGAGATCACCGATGACTCCCATCGGCATGTCGGCCATGCTGGTGCGGCGGCGGGCGGCGGGCATTTTACCGTCAGCATCATCAGCAATCGATTCATCGGTCACTCAACAATAGAGCGGCATAAGATGGTGTACAGGGCGGTGGATGATTTGTTGGCCGCCGAGATCCATGCGCTCAGTATCCAGGCAAAGACAGTGGAAGAGGTTTCATCAAACAACAGCGGATAAAACCTTTCTTAAAATGGCCGGGTGGTAAATACCGGCTGCTGTCAAGAATAAAGGCCACCTTAAAACCCGGCAATCGACTGATCGAGCCTTTTCTCGGATCGGGCGCTGTGTTTCTAAATACCGACTACAACACCTATCTGCTTGCCGATACCAACCCGGATCTGATCGGCCTTTACCAACAGCTTCTAAGAGAAGGCCCCCCGTTTATCAAATACTGCCGCAGGTTTTTTACGGGTAAGAATAATGCCGGGGAGCAGTATTATGCTTATCGTGAGGAGTTTAATAACACATCCGCCCGGCGTAGAAAATCGGCCTTGTTCCTGTATCTGAACCGGCATGGTTATAACGGTTTATGCCGTTACAACAGTAAAGGCACATTTAATACCCCATTCGGTAGGTATACCAAACCCTACTTCCCGGAAAAAGAGATGCTGGCGTTTATTGCACGCGGTAAAAACGTCACTTTGCTACAGTCCAGTTTCGATGAAAGTATGGCCAGGGCCCGGCCCGGTGATGTGATCTACTGCGACCCCCCTTACACCCCTTTATCTGACGCCGCCTGTTTCACGGACTACCATGTTGGCGGGTTCAACTGGGATGATCAGGTTTTATTAACCGACGCCGCTAAAGAGGCAACCGCTGGAGATATTCAAGTGGTGATTTCAAACCACAATATAAGCGAAATACGCGATCTGTATAGAGAGGCCGGGGCAAAAATCCATCGGTTTAAGGTTCAGCGCAGTATCAGTTGTGATGGCAAGAAACGCGAAAAAGTGGGCGAGCTGCTCGCCGTATTTAACCCCGGCTGACATGGGTGCATGTTTTTAACTGCAAAACCACTCATCTTTATCTTGTGATTATTGACCGCATGGCTGTGACATTGTTTGCTTAACATTCTCACAAAGCACCTCAAATCCGGGCAGGGTCATGCCGAGCCTGTCTCTTGGCATGGTGCGAATTTACCGCTCAAACATCTATATGCGGGAGATGATTCGTAGCCATAATCTCAAACCCTCTTATCTCACGAGGAATGTGCGCCAGTTTCCGCTCAACCCCGACCACCGTTTCGCCAGTGGATGACGGGTGGAGCGTCCCTGGATGCGGCGCAGCAAAGTGTTGCAAGTATAAACGGCTATGCAGGAAAGGCTCGACATCGGGTGCCCTTGAGTAGCAGCGAGAGAATCCTGGATAAGTCTCTGCTTCTACACGCCTTTTCAGGTTGTCCGCTCGCCAGTTTTCTCTTATCCTCTGCGCGACCCCATTGCTGGAAAACTGCATGAACAACGAGATATTAACCCTGAAAGAGATCGCCGAGTACTTAAAGCTGGCTGAGAAAACAGCGTATCGATTGGCTACTGAGGGGAAGTTGCCGGGGTTCAAGGTCGGTGGACGCTGGCGCTTTAAGCAGGCGGATGTCGCGGTCTGGATTTCTGAGCGAATGAGCGAAAAGCCAACGTGCGCAGATAAGGGCTGAAAGCCGCCTGTTGAGGATGAAGAAGCCTGGGGGGGGGCTGATCCTGTGCGGGGTATGCAGACAGGTGATGAAAGCCTGTTGACGATGAGGAAACGTAGGGGATCTGATCACAATATGAGCGAGCCGTTTTTTGAAAAACCCATACTGAATTCGCCCTATGAGTGCCCATCGGCTCATTGGGAGTTGAAAGACGGGCTGCCGACACAGAATATCGTCCATTCCCGCCGCAAAGCCGAGTTCATCACGCCCATTCCAAAGCCGAAAAAGCGCACGGACTCCGCTTCTCAAGAGCTGTTTGATGAAAGCCTCGGATTGGGGGATGGCCGTCAGAAATACGATCCCAGGTCATTGATTAACGAGCTTCGCAGTCAGGTCGACACCTGGCGGGGTTTAGCCAACGAGCGTGACTGGGGGGTGACGCCGCACACCGCTCGACTGTTGCGCCATTGGCGGCACCATGCGTTCAACGGCATTCGCCCGTTCTTCTGCCAGGTTGAGGCCGTGGAAGTGGCCATCTGGCTCACCGAGGTCGCACCTAAAATGGGCAAAACCGGCGGGAAATTCCTCGACCATCTCAAGGCTGCGAATGAAGACGCCAATCCCGGCATACATCGGCTTGCCCTGAAACTGGCGACCGGTGCGGGCAAGACCACCGTCATGTCGATGCTTATCGCCTGGCAGACGGTGAATGCGGCTCGACAGCCGGGCAGCAGGAAGTTTACCCGAGGTTTCCTGGTGGTTACGCCGGGTTTGACCATCAAAGACCGATTGCGGGTGCTCCAGCCCAACGACCCCGACAGCTACTACCAAAGCCGCGAGATTGTCCCGAACGATATGCTGGCGGATTTGAAGAGCGCCAAAATCGTTATTACCAATTACCACGCCTTCAAGTTGCGCGAGCGGGTCGACCTGTCCAGGGGCACGCGCGCTTTGCTCAGGGGTAAGCGCGGCGCAGATCTGAATACGCTGGAAACCGAAGGCCAGATGCTCCAGCGCGTGCTGCCCGAGCTGATGGCCATGAAGCACATCATGGTGCTCAATGATGAGGCGCATCACTGCTATCGGGAAAAGCCCGGCGACACTGAAGAGGGCGACCTCAAAGGCGATGACAGGAAGGCGGCGGAAAATAACCGTGAGGCGGCCCGTCTTTGGATCTCAGGGCTGGAGATCATCGCCCGAAAAATCGGCGTCAACCGGGTGATGGATTTATCCGCAACCCCGTTTTTTCTCAGCGGCTCGGGCTACGCCGAGGGAACGCTGTTTCCCTGGACCATGAGCGATTTCTCCCTCATGGACGCCATTGAATGCGGTATCGTCAAATTGCCGCGTGTGCCGGTGGCGGACAACATACCCGATGGGGAAATGCCGAGGTTCCGTGAACTCTGGAAGCACATCGGCGCAAAGATGCCGAAAAAAGGCCGGGGCAAAGCGGCGAAGCTCGACCCGCTCAGCATTCCCGTTGAATTGCAGAGCGCACTAGAGGCGCTTTACGGCCACTACGAGAAGACTTCTGATCTTTGGCAGCATGCAGGCGTCAAGGTGCCGCCCTGTTTTATCGTTGTCTGTAACAACACCTCCACCTCAAAACTGGTTTACGACTATATCTCCGGTTTTCAGCGCGAAAACGACGATGGTTCCACGGCGCTTGAAAACGGTCGGCTCAAGCTGTTCCGAAATTTTGACGACCACGGCAATCCGTTGTCGCGACCCAATACGCTGCTGATCGACAGCGAGCAGTTGGAATCCGGCGATGCCCTGGACAAGAACTTCCGCGCCATGGCCGATGATGAGATCCAACGCTATCGGCGCGAAATTGTTGAACGCACCGGTGATCAACGTCAGGCGGAGAACCTCACCGATCAAGACCTGTTAAGGGAAGTCATGAACACCGTAGGGAAGCATGGCGCGCTCGGCGGCACTATCCGTTGTGTTGTTTCCGTCTCCATGCTCACCGAGGGCTGGGACGCCAACACAGTGACCCATGTGCTGGGCGTGCGCGCCTTTGGCACGCAGTTGCTGTGCGAGCAGGTTATTGGCCGTGCCCTGCGGCGACAATCCTATGATCTGAACGAGGAAAATCGCTTCAACGTCGAGTACGCCGATGTGCTGGGCATTCCCTTCGATTTCACCGCAGAGCCGGTGATTGCTCCGCCGCAGTCGCCGCGAAAAACCATCCATGTTCAAGCCGTGCGCCCCGAGCGCGACCCCCTGGAAATTCGCTTCCCGCATGTCAGCGGCTACCGGGTGGAATTGCCCGAGGAGAGACTGACGGCTGAATTCAACGATGACTCCGTGCTTGAGTTGACCCCTGAACTGGTTGGCCCATCGGTGACGCAGAATGCCGGCATTATTGGCGAAACCGTTGATCTTAACCTGATGCATACTGATGATTTGCGATCCCAGAGGCTGCTGTATCATCTCACGCGCAGACTGCTCTACACAAAATGGCGTGATGCGGGCGAGGAGCCGAAACTTCACCTGTTCGGGCAGCTCAAACGGATCACCCGGCAATGGCTGGACACTTATCTCCGCTGCAAGGGCGGCACCTATCCCGCGCAGCTCATGTATCAGGAGCTGGCGGACATGGCCTGCTCGAGGATCACAGCGGCCATCACCCTGGCCGAGCAGAGTAAGGAGCGGCCCATCAAGGCATTGCTCGACCCCTATAACCCGAGGGGCTCGACCATGCACGTCAATTTCAATACCTCGAAGACCGAGCGCTGGGAAACAGACCCGCGAAAATCCCACATCAACTGGGTGATTCTGGACAGTCACTGGGAAGGCGAGTTTTGCCGCATCGCCGAAGCCCATGAGCAGGTGATTGCCTATGTGAAGAACCACGGCCTGGGATTAGAAGTACCCTATCGCTACGGCTCAGAGGCCCGCCAGTACCGCCCGGACTTTATCGTGCAGATTGACGATGGGCAGGATGATCCGCTCAATCTGATCGTGGAAATCAAGGGCTTCAGGCGTGAAGACGCCAAAGAAAAGAAGCTCGCCATGGACACCTACTGGGTCCCCGGCGTGAACCATTTGCAGACCTTCGGTCGCTGGGCCTTCGCCGAGTTTACCGATGTCTATGCCATGCAGGATGATTTTGCGAACAAGCTGCAGGCCGAGTTTAACAAGATGGTGCAGGCCCTTGTAAGACCGCCTGATACACTGTAATAGCGTACACAGTATTCCTGTAGCAAAGCACAGAGTGAGGAAAGCAACATGAAAAATATCACCCTGAGTGCCGATGCACACCTGATCGAGGCGGCTCGCCAGCGAACACACCACCCTGAACGCCAAGTTTCGCGGCTGGCTGGAAGACTATGTTCAGCGTCAGCGGCAGGCGGAAAGCGCCATGGCAAAAATGCCTATGGGGATGTGAAATTGCTCTATTCGGTGAGCTGGCTTTACCGGATAAAAGCCTTTATCTTCAAAAAACTTCCCTGGAAAAAACTGCTGGCCGATCACTTTATCAGCGTATACAGGAAAAAATTGATAGTGATCGCCCAACGAAGGAACAGCCTGAGGTAGTTGAGATGTAAACACGGTGAAAAAGATATCCTGCCATAAAAAAGCCGAAGGGCGGCAAGGGTTTGCTAGTGGGTATGGTAATCGTACCCCATGTAAAAAGATTACAGTATTTCTTTATGATGAGGATACATAAATACTATGAGCGATTATAAAGAATCGCTCAATCCAATGGTCATGGTGAGGGGATGCACTTACTTTACTTGCTTCAACAGTCCCAGGTATTTTTCTCTGGACATGCCCGCTGTTTTGCAGCAACTCTTGATAATGTCCAATCCAATTTCATCATACTCGGGTATTATTAAGGGTCTGGGCACTCCAGGTTTAACAAGGACATAATGGGAGCCTCGTTTGCGGTCCCGCTTAAAACCATCCTTCTCAAATACTTTGATGAGTGTTCGATAATCAACAGGCTTGAGCTTGGACATGATCGGCAACCAGCACTGGCAACGGCACGTCAATCATGCGCTCATTTGGGTTAGGGCTAAGCGCATGGCACTCTGTATCTCCCCCCCTGGCTGGGCGAAATCCGCAATCCTTTAACACTTGCTCAAGCGTTCCTCGCTCATAACAGGACTCAACAAACACCTGGATAGCTTCTGCAATGTTTTTCATCGCCTCATCTTCTGTGCGCCCTTGACTATGCACATCTAATCCATGAAAAGCGGCATAATACCAGCCGCCTTCTTCTCTGACATGAACAGGGATTTTCATGGTAAATACAAGGACGTTGCCGACTGATTCAAATCCAGGGCTGGATTTTTCCATAGCTACCTCCCTCTCTGCAGATCTTCAAGGCAACGGTGGTGCCGCTGTGAAATTCATGTTCTATGATTATTTTGTCAAACATCGCCGAGCAGTCTAGTACAGAGCCCCTGAAAGAGTAAATAAAAACCCGCAAAAATCTCCTCAAACTGGCATAAAAGCGCTCATTACCGGGTGGGGAGATACCTTGGCTATGTGTAGCATCATGGCTTTGCAACATTACGCCCCGCCGGATATTTCGGCACCGATGCGCAAAACTGGATGAACGACCGTCAGGAATTGCCCTACACGAATATCAAAAAACTATGGGAGCTAAACCATGAGTGAAAATGAAAATAAACTTCCTGATTCACCTGAATATGGCGCCAAACCGTTAGCATATTTTTTCAGAGGCATTAGAAAATTTTTTAACAATGTGTATTTAATCCTGCTTAACATTTGGGAAATTATGAGTCGTGTGTTTTTTATTTACTTTTATTTGATTTTTGTTTTAGTAGTTTTCCTGTTTTATTGGTATTTTATTTCTAGTGATCCTTTTATTTTTATTGATGGCATTGAAATTTATCATAATCAAATTCCAGAGGAATTTTTAAAATTGATACATGATATACCTTTTTTGGTGTTGGGCTTGGTATTTGGCGGTATTGGAGGGAGTATTAAGTATATCGTTATCAGCGCTGAAAAAGCAGGAAATCAGGGAGAGTCTACCCTGTCATTGTACGCATTTATATTTGTTGGCAGTGTAATGGGCATGCTCGCTTTCTTTTTTATCGAAAGCAAAGTGATCGGTGCAGTATTCTATAGCGATACTTCGCTTCATGGTGAAGAAAAAGTAACTGGACATGGCATCGCTCTTGCGGCTACGGCAGCGGGATATTTCTGTTTTGAGTTGCTTGGTTTTGCCCGGGACAAACTAAAACAAATTACCGGAAAATAGGAAGAGCCATGCCCAGAAAAAACAAACCCACGCCCAAACAAATCGACACCCTGACCCACGCCGATGCGGCGCGGCTGAACATACCCACGGCGGAATACGAGGCCATGCTGCACGACAAGGACAAAAGCCCGATTCGCGTTGCCTGCGAGCGGCGCAATCCTGATCTTGATCCGCAACTGATCTGGCGCGGCAAGTACGATCAGCCCGGCGATGGCGGCCATGATCCGAGCGGGCGACAGGCGCAGAATCCCAGCACCTTCAGCGTGGAGGCGCCGCCGCTGTATATTCAGGAAAAAGTCCACCCCAAAGTGCTGATTGACGACCTGCGCCAGCAAACCGAGGCCGCAGAAGCCGAGGCGGAAAAAGGCGATGCCGGCTTCATGGTTGATATGTTCGCCGACTTTAACGGCCTGCCGAATGAAGCCGCCAAAACCGAGTTCTACCAGCACGAGGCCAACTGGTCGAACCGCATGATTCTGGGCGACAGTCTTCAGGTGATGGCCTCCCTTGTTTGATGCGGGTCAACTTTCTGAAACAGATTTTTTTTCGCTGTACCAAAAAGAACTGGGGCGTCTTGCGGAAATAAGCCAGGGGGGCGCAAGCGGTGGAGACTTTTACCGCAATCAACCGCGCAAACTCAGCCCCACTTTTGCCCGTGCATTGATTGGCAGCACACTGGAGGGGCAAACCCTGCATCGGGATGCCATGAGGATGCTAGGCGTAAAAAAAGTCAAAACCCTAAATGGACTGGGAAGAAAGCTGGGGGTTTTGATGTAATGGCTTACTTGCTGGATGCCAATATCTTTATACAAGCCAGCAACGTGCATTATGGCTTCGATTTTTGCCCTGCCTTTTGGCAATGGCTGGATAAGAGTAATACCCTGGGTACGGTGTTAAGCATCAGGCAGGTTCAGGATGAACTTGCTCAAGGAAATGATGAGCTTGCGGATTGGGCAAAAACAAAAGGAAAGACTTTTTGCAAGGACACGGACGAAGCCATATTCTCCAAATTGTCGGAAGTCGCCACATGGATACAATCAAAAAATTATGAACCTTCTGCCATCGCTACTTTTCGCAGGTGGCAGATGACTATTTGACTGCCTATGCACTGGCGCATGGACATACGCTCGTGACCCATGAAGTGCCCGCTGACACAACGAAGAAAATAAACATTCCAAACCTGTGTTTAGGGCTGGGCATAGCCCGGATTAACCCCTACCAAATGTTGCGGCGTGAAAATGTAAAGTTTGTGCTTGGAAATTAACTGTATATGGAATTTCGTATCTCTGATTCATTCACCGACAGTCTGGCGAAACTGACCAGCGATGAGCAGAAGGCAGTCAAAACCACCGCGTTCGATTTACAGATGAACCCGCAGAAGCCCGGGCACAGTTTTCATAAGCTGGAGCGGGCGCAGGATCAAAACTTTTGGTCAGTGCGGGTGAATCGCGATATTCGCATCATTGTGCATCGGGCAAAATCCAGTTTGCTGCTCTGCTATGTCAATCACCATGATGACGCTTACCACTGGGCAGAGAGGCGCAAGCTGGAAACCCACCCCAGAACAGGGGCGGCGCAACTGGTTGAGATACGCGAGCGGGTTGAAGAGGTTCGTGTGCCCTACTACGTCCATGTTGAGACGGCCCCGCCGCCTAAACCCTTGCTGTTTGAGAGGTTCGATGATGAGCAGCTACTTGGCCACGGTGTGCCGCCCGAATGGCTGGCGGAAAACCACCCCGACGCAGGGGTCGGTCTGCCGTCAACTCCTTGTAAACTTTTTCTATCATCAGACAGACGGTGATGATACGCTCTTCCTGATAAATAAGGCGCCCTCCTTCGGGCGGGTTAATATCCTTTAACCTATGGAATCACCCTTGAGGTTCAATGAAAAGTGCTAAAAAGAGTGGAGAATTGGGTATAAGTACAATGTCGAAATTCGGTCTGGAATTATCAGCTATAGTAATCTCACTTGCGTCCCTTGGTGTCGCTTTTAAGGCTAGGCGTGACACAAGAAAGATGTCTACCAGCGACTTTCAGGTGTCAGAGCAGGTAAAGAAAGACCTCGCGCATTTGACCGCGGCGCTGGATGCATTGGTTTATGGATGCATTGGTTTATAAAGGCGCCCTTTCGACGCAACTTGCCTCAGGTCAGACACCCTACGACATCAGGCCCGAACAGGCGCTCATACAGGATTTTTTTGCCGGAACAACAACGCTGCCTGTTCGTGCTTTGCTCGCAAAAAAGAGCGTAGCGGCAGGAGAGGGGATAGGCGAACCCTGGCGAGTGTTTTTCATTTATCTCGCGGAAATTTTAGGCACCGATGACCCTCAAAGCGCGGCGCACACGGCTGTGAAGGTTCAAAAGCTGATGGCCGGATTGAAGGAAAGCGATATACAAGAACTCGCCAGGGAAATGTCAGACCTGCCGGGGATGCTTGCGACAATCCCAACTAGCAGAAGTCAGGACCCAATTATCGCAGCAATGTGGCGTATTGCCCAGGAGGATGAAGTAGATCCTTGATGAGTTTCACCGATTCATGCAGTTTCTGCGCGAAACAAAACGGGTTCAGGACCATGATCTTGATCTTTTTTGGGCCGTCGATGCTGGAGATACTGAATTGCTTAATTCCAGCATCGCTTCAGGCGCAAACCTGAAGGTGACGGACAGAGAAATTCTTGATCGATACGCATCAGAGCTTGAAGAATTCAGAGCGCAGCGGTCTGCGGATAACTGAACCAAATCCGACAGTTGTAGAGCCAACAGCACCAAGGACAGCGTCAATAGAGACGTTAAGCCCGGGGACGGCTTTGAAAATATTTCTGTGCAACAGCCCACCAGTGCCACGCTGGCGGCCCGGAACACCTACCCCCTGCCCGCATCAGCCGCAACAGAGTGTTCAGGGGACGGGACTGGCCGAGCCCGGGTAAACCAAAGATCAGAATGACATCGATCTCTGATCCATCCTTATGAGTGCTGTTTGTCATCGGGAGGGCGAGCGCTTGCAGTGGCGCCGGCTCGCTCATGGTTTCCCGGCCAGCGGTTTTTCCATGCGGAGCAGCGGTATCTCTACGCCCCGTGATGTCGTGCCGACAAAATATTCTTTCCTGATATAGCCGCACGTGCTGTAAAGAGGCTCGCCGGCCAGGGTGGCGGCCACTGTCGCCCTGCGGTAACCATGCTGTATGGCGGCCTGCTCACAGAGCTGCAGGATCATGCGTCCTATGCCACGATGGGTCCAGTCCGGGTGGGTGTACATGGCGCGGATACGGGCGGCATCCCTGCCCGGTTTTAAAGGGGAAGCGTCACGTCCGGGGGTGTGATCGGCGCCATAAAAGCTGGTGCGATAACTCCAGCCGCCACAGCCGACAAGGATGTCGTCGGCTTCCACGACAAAATAGCTGCGGTCCGCAATCAGCCAGGTGTCCAGTCCCATCAGTTCAAACGATGCGGCCACCTGTGCATCGCTCAGAAATGGCCGCTGGAGTTCCCCGATGGCTCTGTGCATCAGGCTCTTGATCGCAGGCATGTCCTGTTCTGTTGCTATCCTGTGGGCGAAGGCCGTCATCTGTTCTGGGTCCCTCGTGGTGCCTGATCACAATGCCGGGAAAGAGGAGTGCCCGGTCGGCGCCTCTTTTTCAAAGGTCCCCACCCACGCCCTTAAACTTTTCCACAAACGCTGAAATCTTTTGAAACACATGCTGTTTTCTGGACAGATACTGCGGGTTTAGCGGGCTCATTTTGGGCAGGATGGCATTTAACTCTGTGCCATTATCACTGGCAAATTCGCGCTTGATTGAAGTGGTGATATAGCGTTTTGCGGCATCGCTATTAAGGTTCTCTGCATCGATGAGTGCCCGGGCTTCGCGCCGTTTTTGTGCTTGTGCGAATCTGTAGAAGGCATCAAGCACACTGGCTTTGTCGCCGATCTGATCAAGCTCGGTTTGATGAAGAAAATCAACCAGCAGGCTCTCTTTGGCGCGATAGCCGATACTGGCGCGTATCATCCGGCGGGCTTCCTCAATCAGGTCTGATTTATTGCCGGTTTGCCTGTTGCGCTCAAAGATCAGTTCCAGAATATAGTCCAGATTAATCTCCTGCGATTTAAGCAGGTCCACCTCAAACACCACATCATCCCAACTGATGGTGGACTGCGCCTTATCGGTGGCGGCTTGCTGGCGGCGCAGCCACTCGCGAATATCGTTGTAGGTGGAGCGGTAATCCTGGATCTGCCGTTCAGTGGGCAGGGTGATTTTCTGCAGTGTGGCAAAATCATCATCAGTCAAATGGTGCTCCCGCTTAAATGTCCGCACTGCCTCTGCATCATTAACATCCATGTGTTGCAGGGCCTGCAGGCTGGTAAACTCGTCGTAGTTTTGCAGTATGTTCTCCACGCGCAGATACTCACCAAACAGCGTTGCAAAGGCTTTTTTGTCGGCCTCTTCTGCAATCGCTGCGGGGTCGGGAAAGTGTTGCTGCAACGCCGCCGCCACATCGATAAAACCGCGCCGCGCCTCGCCGGTCATGGTATCGGTGAAGCCTTCCATGTATTCCCTGTAACTTTTCTCCAGCACCACATTTTTGGTGTTCTGATCGCCAAACAGGGCAATCGCCTCGATGGTGGCCTGCTCCAGGTCGCGGAAGGTGACGATATTGCCAAAGGTTTTGGTGGCGTCATAAATACGATTGGTGCGCGAATACGCCTGTATCAGGCCGTGGTAGCGCAGGTTTTTATCGACAAACAGGGTGTTGAGCCTCGGTGCATCAAAGCCGGTCAGGAACATGCCAACAACAATCAGCAGGTCTATTTTCTCTTCCGGTTTTAATGGATTGCCGTGACTGTCTTCCCCCTTTACCCGCTTTGCCAAATCACGGTAATAGTCCTGGAAACCAAGGCTATCCACACTGAAATTGGCTTTAAAGAAGTGGTTATAATCGGCAATGGCTGCGCTCAAAAACTCCTTGGCGCTGCTGTTCATGGCCGATACCTCAAAGCTCTCGTCCTGAATATGGCCAATCGCATTTGGCGCTTCATTGGCTGCGAATGAGAAGATGGTGGCGATTTTCAGCGGCTTGTCACTGTCTGCCTGTAATTTGTTCAGCGTCTCATAATACAGCTTGGCGGCATCGATGCTGCTCACAGCAAACATCGCATTAAACCCTTGATGGCCACCTTGCAGGCGATGGGTTTTATGGCGATAGTGATGCAGAATGTAGCGGCATATTTCCTCGACACGCTGCGGGTGCAGCAAGGCATTTTTATTTTCCGCTGCATTGAGCTTGACCACATCCTGTTCGGTTTCAATAGCCTTAAACTGTGGACGCACATCGTTATAGTCGACCTTGAATTTCAGCACTTTCTCGTCACGAATGGCATCGGTGATGACATAGGCGTGCAATTCGGCACCAAACACGCTGGCGGTGGTGTCTGCGCCGAGGGCGTTATCGGGGAAAATCGGGGTGCCGGTAAAGCCAAACTGATAAAACCGCTTGAACCGCTTCTTCAGGTTTTTCTGTGCCTCGCCAAACTGGCTGCGGTGACATTCATCGAAAATAAAAACGACTTGTTGGTGATAGACAGACAGGTCGTTCTCACTTTTGATCAGATTATTGAGTTTTTGAATTGTTGTGACGATGATTTTGTTGTCGTCTTTCGCTATGTTGCGTTTCAGCCCGGCTGTGCTGCTGGAGCCATTGACACTGTCCGGTGAGAAACGCTGGTATTCTTTCATGGTCTGGTCATCAAGGTCTTTACGGTCCACCACAAACAACACCTTGTCGATAAAATCCAGTTCGGTCGCCAGGCGCGCCGCCTTGAAGCTGGTCAGGGTTTTGCCGGAGCCTGTGGTGTGCCAGATATAGCCGCCGCTTTCCGGCTTGCTCCAGTTTTTCGCCTCATGGGAGCTGGTTATTTTCCACAATAGGCGCTCGGTGGCGGCAATCTGGTAGGGGCGCATCACCAGCAGGGTATTGTTCGAATCGAAAACAGAATAGTGCAGCAGCACAGTCAGCAGGGTGTTTTTCTGAAAAAAGGTGGCGGTAAAATCCTTGAGGTCTTTGATCGGGCTGTTGTCGCTCTTCGCCCAGTGCATGGTGAAATCAAAACTGTTTTTATGGCGTTTCGTGGTGTTGGCAAAATAGCGGGTGTCGGTACCGTTAGAGATCACAAACAGTTGTAGATATTTATACAGCGAGTTGTCGCTATTGAAACTTTCCTTGCTGTAGCGGTGAATCTGGTTAAACGCCTCATGAATCGCAACGCCGCGCTTTTTCAGCTCAATCTGCACCAGCGGCAGGCCGTTGACCAGAAGGGTGACGTCATAGCGGTTGGTGTGGAGGCCGGTCTGCTCAAACTGCCTGATCACCTGCACCTTGTTGCGGGCAACGGTCTTTTTATCCAGCAGGTAGATGTTTTGAATGCGGCCATCGTCAAACACAAAATCATGAATATAGTCATCGTGAATCTTGCGGGTTTTATCGGTGATGCCGTCATTGGGTCTGTCGAGCCAGGTGTCGACAAAACGCCGCCACTCATCATCAGAAAACGTCACGTCATTCAGGGTTTGCAGTTGCACACGCACATTGGCCAGCATGGCCTCGGGATTAGTGAGGGCTGGCAGAAACTCATAGCCCTGGCTGACCAGATCCCGGACAAGCTCCCCTTCCAGGTCCGCCTCGCTCTGGTAGCTTTCCGCGACTGACCATGCCCTGATATAGGTATTCAGCACGATAAAGCTGTTCGTCTCGGCAATGGGTTTTGTTTGCTCAGTCATGTCTCTCCTTCTCTGATTTGGGAAAGTCCAGCAACTGGTCGCGGTAGTGTTCATATTGCTTCCGGCGCAACTCAATTTCACGGGGCAAACCTTCGCTGATGGAATTGGTGAGCGCATGAAACTTGTCTAGAATGGAAACGATGCGGGCCTGCTCGGAAAGGGGGAGAATGGGGACCAGCATTAGCTCCATAGTACTCTTTCGAATCGAGGGAATAGCTCCAGAGTCATTCGCCAACGTGCTCAAATCAACCATCTGCATCCAGTAGAAGAGAAAGCGGGAGGAAATAATTTTCTCATTCGGGATTAAACCCATTACATTGTTATCATAAACGGACGGTATAGACAGGAGGCGCTTCTTGTTTGTAGCTATTGCGGCCCCAATTTTAGGAAATATTATAGCTCCCGCAGATACTGGCGAAATCCCCAGCTTCTTCGCTACTGCAGAATCAATATAGTTATTGGCTAAATTCATCGTTGTTTCATTCCCGACAAGATTCATGTCGCTGACTTTGTAGAATGGATAGTGGCCTTCTGCTTGCCCCTGATAGGCTTTTGGGAACCCCTGCCCGCTTCGGACTTCAGCCACATTCCCCAACGATTTCCATTTCACATCTGCATCATCGGAAAAAGTGAGCAACTGCTCCCGATAATAGTTGTATTGTTTTCTCCGTGCGCTAAGCTCGGTTGTCAGCTCGGTTGTCATGGCGGTAAATGCGTCCAGTATGCGGACAATCTCCGCCTGAATGGCCAGGGACTTTGCCGGGTTGTCCGGGCAGGGAATGGGGATGCGGAATTTCCGAAAACCTGCCATGTCCACAGACGCAAAGCTGGATACTGTTGTATTCTTTTTGCACCAATCTGCAAGTAAAAAACCGTAATAATAAAGGTATTTAATATTCAGTTTTTCTGCATATTTCTCTTTCACACTTAAATTTGTGAACCTTTGATTGGCTAAATGTGGAACAGTGATGAGAGCGTGTTCACCAATTGTTGCCGAGGTTGCAATAATTATGGAATTTTCAGGAAAGAGTTTTCCCCTTTTAACAGCACTTTCAGTGATTTTCTGAAGAGAGCTATCAAGTATCTGACCATTTTGACGAATGTCATCCATTCTGAACCAGGGAATTTTCCCATCTTCCCAAAACTCTTTTTTTGATTTAGAAGGCGTATACCCGTTTTTCAGGTGAAATAATTCTGCAATGGGCACCCACGTCACCTCGGCGCCATCCAACAGTTTCTCTAAAAAACGCATGTCTTTCGCTTCTTAATTCTTTGTTTCAACCGTTCACGCTTATCCTGGCAAGCTCCACCTATCACCGAGCCACCTGCCACTGAACCACCCCGTCAGACTTCGTCTGCCACCCCTCCAAAGGAGGGGAATGGGCGGGCATCGAACCGCTCTTCCAACACCTCGTAGGAGGGAAATAGGAGGAAGTCGAACCGCTTTTTCAGTACCTCGTAAGAGGGGAATGTTGTGTTCTGTGGTTTTTTCGGGAAGTTCAGCAGTTAAACCCGCACTTCAATCCTTTAAATAAAGTGGCACTTCAGCCTTCTTTGCTGCTTTCAACAAGTTTTTATCCAGGGTTGCCAGTGGCAATCCTTCCCGTATGACCAACTCCAAATAGGAGGCATCATAGCTACTTAGCCGGTACGACCTGGCAAGGCTCAGTATCCGGCCAAATGCCTGCTGGGCGGTTAGTGGGTCAACCTGAATGGGCAGCTTCTCAAGCTGAGATACAAACCGCTCAACGTCACCTATTGATAACTCGCCGCGTTTTTCCGCACTTAAAAGCACGTTGGTCGCTTCCAGGTGCCACAGGTGAGGAACCAGCGCTTCACAGTCAACCATGCCTTGCAGCACTTTGTTGGCATACGATTGGTCGGCTTTTTTCCGGGTTGATAACAGCCAGCGCATGGCAACAGAGTTATCTAATACAAACTTAATCATTTGCGGCCTTCATTCCGAAGCTCTACCAATGCCGAATCGGAAACAGCGTGCTTCCTTGCAGCCATGATGTTGTCGATTGCGGCCTGTGTTTTTGCCCGGTTAACGCTCTGGCTTGGCATTACGTCAGCAACCGGCACACCTCTGTTGGTTATCGTGAAGGACTCTCCAGCAGCAACGCGCCGGAGAATTTCAGGCAGTTTGGTTTTGGCGTCGAATGAACCTATTTTTTCACGCATTGCGTTATTCTCTTTCAGAAATCAACTAGTTTATAAAACTAGTCTGTTTGTATCAATGTCAAAGCATGTTTTGTTTTTCTCATCACGACCACCTGGTCCGCTGGGCGTCACCCAACCACCCCGCCCTGACGGGCACCCCTCCGGGGGAGGGGAATGGGAGTTTTTCTAAAAAACTTGCACCGCTCATGCTTTATCTCCCTTCTCCAGGGACTTGATGAGCTTGTCAAAATCGGACTCAATTTTCTGTGTTTTGTTAAAGTGAATAAAACTGGAAAAGCATCCTATTCTCTGCCTGCTTTGCGGTTGGCCTGTTTTTTCGAAACCTTATTGACTTTCACATCTTCTTTTGGAGGTTGTAGACCAAGAACTGGAGGTTTTGGCTCATGCTTCAATCTCGGCCACGATGGCATCAATATCGCTGCGTAGCTGGTCGATTCTGGTGACGGTGGTTTTCAGTTCGGCATTGAGTTTGGCAATATCAATCACTTCGCGGGTGTCTTTGGCTTGCACATAGCTGCTGACCGACAGGTTGTAATCGTTGTCGGCAATCTTTTCAGGGGATACCGATTGCGCGACATGGGCGATGTTCTGTTTGCTGTCAAATATCGCGATTATCTGGTGGATATGCTCGTCGGTCAGCACATTGTTATTGGTTTCTTTTTTGAAGAACGCCTCGCCGCTGGCGTCAATGAACTGGATGTTTGTGTCGGCTTTGTGCCTGGAGAGCACCAGAATATTCACCGCAATGCTGGTGCCGTAAAACAGATTGGGGGCGAGCGAGATCACGGTTTCCACATAGTTGTTATGGACTAAATACTGGCGGATTTTCCGCTCTGCCCCGCCACGGTAAAAAATGCCCGGAAAACAGACAATGGCGGCCCGCCCTGTGGCTGAAAGATAACTCAGCGCGTGCATCACAAAGGCGAAGTCGGCTTTTGATTTAGGCGCCAGCACGCCGGCAGGGGCAAAGCGATCATCATTGATCAAGAGCGGATTATCGGCGCCAATCCATTTCACTGAGTAAGGCGGATTAGACACAATCGCATCAAATGGTTCGTCGTCACGGAAATCCGGCTCGATGAGCGTATTACCCAGCTTAATGTTGAACTTGTCGTAGTTGATATTGTGCAAGAACATGTTCATGCGCGCCAGGTTGTAGGTGGTGTGGTTCAGCTCCTGCCCGAAAAAGCCGTCTGCAATGCGGTGATCATCAAATTGTTTTTTGGCTTGCAGCAAGAGCGAACCCGAGCCACAGGCCGGGTCGTAGATTTTATTGACACTTTCCTGCTTGTGCAGGGCGAGCTGTGCGATTAATCGGGAGACATGCTGCGGGGTGAAAAACTCACCGCCCGATTTGCCGGCATTGGCGGCGTAGTTTGAGATTAGAAACTCATAGGCATCGCCGAACAGGTCAATCTGGTTGTTGCGAAAATCACCAAAATCCAGCCCGGCCACACCTTTGAGAACGGCGGCCAGGCGGGCGTTTTTATCTTGCACGGTATTGCCCAGGCGGTTGCTGGTGGTGTCGAAATCCGCAAACAGGCCCTTGATGTCGTCCTCGGAAGGGTAGCCGCTGGCGGAGCCTTCAATGTCGGTAAAAATGGCGGCAAGGTCAGTGTTCAGTTTTTCGTTGTGGTGGGCAGTGTGCGCGACATTGACGAAAAGCTGGCTGGGGGCGATAAAATAGCCTTTTGTTTTAATCGCATCGTGCTTGATTTCCGGCGTGATAACGCTGTTTTCCAGCTCTGCATAGTGGATGCTGTCGTCACTGGCTTCCATGTAGCTGGCAAAGTTTTCGCTGATAAAGCGGTAAAACAGCGTGCCAAGCACATATTGCTTGAAGTCCCAGCCGTCGACTGCGCCGCGTACCTCATTGGCGATCTGCCAGATTTGGCGTTGCAGGGCGGCGCGTTGCTGATTTGCGTTCATGTTTTATTCTCCTGGTTCTGTTTGTTGTTGAGTATCCCACAATCAATCCCGTTGCTGCGAAACCGCCAGAGGCAAAGAGCGCCGCCCACTTTGTCGCCGCACCTTCGGATGCAGGCGGCCAGGCTGTTTTGCCAGCAATCCTGTAAGATAATCGGCGGATTGTTTCAGAGTCATCATGCCAGCATTGGGCATCACTTGCATGTCATTCCGGGCATGTGTGGATTGCACATCGTGGAATGGACCCATCATCAGGCCAGTTATCGGGAAAATCCGATTATTTAAGACCCTGATCAGGCGCAATGGTGGAATAAAAACACGTCCGTTTATGGCGTCTCACGGATGTGACAGGTGCCCGACACAGAATAGCTGATTGCCGACAAAAGGCCATGATACCGATGCCTTTCTTATCCAGGCCATAAACAGGGGATGAACCTGATTACCGTCTTGAATAACCTGAGCAGGATGTAAGGACTTCATAGGCTGCGCCATCGGATTGAAAACGCATTCCTCCCCCTCAAGTGATGGCATGGAATTACAGCGCCATAGGCCAAAAACTCAGCCTCATTCCTGACGGCTATTTATTGCTCTATGAGCCAATATTCCGTGACTGCACAATCCACACTGACTCTGACATAGCTACCCTGATCTGAAGGTAGGAGAATGTGTGCCCTTCTACTTCTGCCCGCGCTCGGTCACCCTTTAGGGCATCTCTAAAAATGCGCTTTTTCAGCGCTAGCATCGTTGGCGACGTACTCGCATCCTCATGTATGGCTTATACACTGCGGTGCTGCGTGCGCCGCCGCCTCACTACCACAGAAAAATCACTATTTTTAGAGGCACCCTTTACCTGATTCATCAGGCCAACCACCCCGAACTTGAGTATCGAGGCGGGCAGCAATCAATCGTGCATTTGCAAGCTGATTTGAAAGCCGCCGTTGATTGGGCTAACAGCCATCAGAGGCGATGGACGTTTACGCTTTCGAATGCGGGTTCCTGTTATTTTGAGGATCGCAATGATCTGTCCTGCTTAAACGAGGTTGATTGGAGCGCTGTTAAGGCCAGGCATTGGGCCTCTTGCAAAGAAGCGAAACAGGCCGAGTTTCTGGTGGAAGGGCATTTCCCATGGGAATTAATTGAGTTTGTTGGTGTTTGTAGCAAAGCAATCTATCGCCAGGTGAATGGTATAATAGGCGCAGGTATACACTAGCTTAAATTATTATGTTAAGAATACTAGGAAAAAACCGGCTGCTGCCAGTAGCGGTCATTGAGGATGCAGACTCCGCCGTGCCGCTTTGCCAAGCACTGATGGCCGGCGGGATCGATATTATCGAGGTGACCCTGCGTACGGATGCGGCCATCGATTGTATTAAACAGATCCACCATGCCATCCCCGAGATGATCATCGGCGCCGGTACGCTCATCAACGCCGAGGTCATACCTAAGCTCATCGATAACGGCGTGACATTTGCCGTATCCCCCGGGCTCAATACCCGCATCATTGACGCCTGCCGAGAAGTTGCGCTGCCCATCATCCCCGGCGTCCTGACCCCCTCGGAGATTGAGTTGGCGCGCAATCTTGAGCTGAACACGCTCAAGTTTTTCCCGGCCGAGGCCGCTGGCGGCGTGAGAATGCTACAGGCCATCATCAGCGCCTATGGGCACAGCGGCATTGAGTTTATCCCCACCGGCGGCGTCAATGCGACCAACATGCACGAGTACATGGCCCTGGCGCCGGTCGTTGCGGTGGGTGGCTCCTGGTTTGTGGCAAGAGACCTGATCAAAGAAAATAAATTTGATCAGATCACTGAATTAACCAGACAGGCGCTTGCAAGCCTCGAACAAGCAGCGAAGGGGCAATGAGCAAAGAGGCAATGAGCAGATTATCAATAAAACCCAGACAGGCATGCACTTACGATTTACTCTCCCTGGGCGAGATCATGCTGCGCCTTGATCCGGGCAGCGAGCGCATACGCACAGCCAGGACATTCAGGGCCTGGGAAGGCGGCGGTGAATATAATGTGGCCAGGGGGCTAAGGCGTTGCTTCGGCATGAAAACGGCGATTGTCACCGCCCTGGCCGATAACGATATTGGCCGCCTGCTGGAAGATCTCATCCTCCAGGGCGGTGTTGATCCATCTTTGATCACATGGCGCCGCTTCGATGGGATCGGCCGGGAAGTGCGTAACGGCCTTAACTTTACCGAGCGTGGTTTTGGCGTGCGCGGCGCCTTAGGTGTTTCCGACAGAGGCCACACCGCCGCCGCTCAGCTCAAGAGCGGTGATATTGACTGGGAGAGAATATTCGGCCAACTGGGCGTGCGCTGGTTTCACACTGGCGGCATATTCGCCGGTCTGTCGGAAAACACGGCGGCGGTTATTGAAGAGGCGATGCAGTGTGCCAAGGCGCACGGTACCGTTGTCTCCTATGATCTGAATTACCGCCCCTCGCTGTGGCAGTGCATCGGCGGGCGGGAGAAGGCGCAGGCAGTGAACCTCCGGATTGCAAAATATGTTGATGTTATGCTCGGCAATGAAGAGGACTTCACGGCCTGCCTCGGCTTTGCGGTGGAGGGCCAGGATGAGCATATCTCATCGATTGATGTTGAAAAATTCAAGGCGATGATCGAGGCGGCGGTAGAAGCGTTTCCAAACTTCAAGGCCATCGCCACCACCTTACGCACAGTCAAGACTGCAAGCATCAACGACTGGGGCGCAATAGGCTGGTATGACCATGCCTTCTACAGCGCAGTGCAGCGCAATAACCTGGAGATACTGGACCGGGTGGGCGGCGGTGATAGTTTCGCATCGGGGCTTATCTATGGCTTTCTTGAAACAGGCGATGCACAGATGGCGGTCAATTATGGCGCCGCCCACGGCGCACTGGCCATGACCACCCCCGGCGATACCTCCATGGCGACACTGGCCGAAGTCGAAAAACTCATGGCCGGCGCCAGCGCCAGGGTGATCAGGTAACAAAACGGGCGCATCGGCTTGATTAAAATCAATGCGGGAACGGGACGTGGCCGAACTCATGAGACGGCATAAATGAACGCCACGCAAAAATAAGGCTAGAGGAGATGGCGAGCAACAACAGACCGAGTGGCGTCCCCATCTCCGTCATGTTATGCACGCTGATCTCTGCATTTCAGTAACAGATATATCACTCACCTGTCGCTTTCATGCTCTTAAAAATAGGCGGCTCACCCCCTGGGGTGATGCTCTGCATGCAGCATCTTTAACCGTTCTTTTGCGATGTGCGTATAGATTTGTGTGGTGGAAATATCACTGTGCCCCAACAACATCTGCACCACGCGCAGATCGGCGCCGTGATTCAACAGATGCGTGGCAAAGGCATGACGTAATACATGGGGTGAGATGGGTTTTCCGATCCCGGCCCTGATGGCATGACGTTTTATCGTATGCCAGAACGTCTCCCGTCTCATAACGCATCCACGCCGACTGGGGAAAACCGTTGCGGTCGGGGCCTCTTTGAATAAATCCGCCCTGCCGTCACTGATGAAGGTCTCGAGCCACGCAACCGCCTCTTCACCCAACGGCACCAGACGCTCTTTATCGCCTTTGCCCACAATCCTGATCACCCCCTGTCTGAGATTGATTTGATCCATTTGTAGGGCGACCAATTCAGACACCCTCAGCCCCGTTGCATACAACACTTCCAGCATAGCCCGATCACGCAAACCAATGGCAGTCGTGGGATCCGGCGCCTTGATCAGGGCCTCTACTTCTGACTCGGTGAGCGATTTGGGCAGGGGTCTGCCGATTCGGGGCGATGCTATTTGCGCCGTCGGATCATGATCGATCCGCCCTTCTCTCGCCAGATATTGAAAAATACGGCGCAGGGCCGATAATTTGCGGGAGCTGGTACGGGCAGACCTGGCGCTGAATGTGGCGAGATAGGCGAGGATATGCGCCGGTTGTGTTTGCTCAACAGTCCTGAAAGAAGAAGCCGACCAATCTGCAAATGCATACAGATCGCTACGATAAGCCGCCAGGGTATTTCCGCTTAAACCCCGCTCCATCCACAGGGCGTCAAGAAAGTGATCGATGAGAACCCGGGAACGCTGGGCAATGGGATCTTTTTCAGACACAGATCACGCTATCGGCAGCATTGCCTTGATATGACACGGGCGAGTATTTAAGAGGATGGTTTAATTTTCTCTTTTATCCTCGCCGCTTTGCCCTGCCTGTCACGCATATAGTATAGTTTCGCCCTTCTCACAGCGCCTCTGCGCTTGACGGAAATATCCGCAATGACGGGACTGTGTGTCTGGAAAACCCGCTCTACTCCCTCGCCATAAGAAACCCGACGCACCGTAAATGAGGAGTTGAGCCCCCTGTTCTTCTTTGCAATGACCACGCCTTCAAAGGCCTGTAGTCGCTCCCGTTGCCCCTCTACGACTTTAACCTGCACGATGACCGTATCACCCGGATGAAACGCCGGGATATGAGGCTGCATTTGCTCGGCTTCGAGTTGTTCGATAATGTTTGTCATGGCGATACGCTCCACAATGAATGGCTCACTCTCATCAACGCCGGTGTGCGTTCATGTATTCATCAAGTAACATCTGTTGTTCCTTGTTCAACGTCAATGCTTCCAGCAGATCCGGTCTGTGTTTCCATGTGCGTCCCAGCGCCTGCTGCAAGCGCCATTTGCGAATGGCTTCATGATGGCCACTCAACAATACCGCCGGCACGCCCTGACCATCGGCATTTTCCGGACGTGTATAGTGTGGGTAATCCAGCATCCCGTAATAAAACGAATCGGCCAGCGCAGATCCTGCATTCCCCAATACCCCGGGTATACACCGGGTAATCGCATCGATCATGATCATCGCAGGCAACTCGCCACCGCTTAGCACATAGTCACCAACAGACCATTGCTCATCAACATCCTGTTCAATGACCCGCTCATCTATCCCCTCATAACGACCGGCCAGAAAAATCAAGGCATCTCTTTCTGCAAACGCTATGACGTCCTGCTGTTTCATCGGCCTTCCCTGGGGTGACATATAGATCACACCCGCATCCGGTAGCGCCTGTTTGGCCACCCGGATCGCCGCCCGTACCGGCCCCGCCATCATCACCATGCCCGGACCACCCCCGTATGGCCTGTCGTCTACGCTACGGTAATGATCGGTTGTATAGTCCCTGGGGTTAAACGTATCCAGTTTTAACAACCCGCACTCAATGGCCTTGCGGGTAACGCCATGCTCTGCGATTGCACAGAACATCTGCGGAAATAACGTCACCACACCTGCTCGGAACATCGCCTAGTCCGTCTGCCATTCAACCTTGACGAGACCATCATCCCGACTTACCCGCTTCACCACGTCATCTTCTACGAAGGGGATTAAATGGCGCTGCTCTCCCTCAACAACCAAAACATCATTGGCGCCGGTTGGCTTGATCTCAACGATCTTTCCCAGGTGATCACCTGCAAGGGTGATCACATCCATCTGCAACAGATCCGCCCAGTAATACTGACCGGCTTGCAGATCCGGCAGTTGCGAGCGGTGAACGGCAATGCGACGATTCATGAGTTTGCCTGCGCTATCCCGATCAGCTATGCCAGCCAATCTCACCGTCAGAGACTTGCCTGCCCTGCGAGCGCCCATGTGTTTTATTTCACGCCATGTATCGCCGTCTTCTATCAACCAGGGATCATATAAAAATATGCTCTCCCGAGGCTCTGTGTATGAGAATACTTTTAACTGCCCCGCTACACCGTAGACCCCGCTGATTTTACCCACAATAAGACAGCCCGTCGTCAACATCCCCCTTTGGGCGGATCCCACGGGCGCCTCTAGCCCGCCGACGCCCGGGCGTTATCCTTGATTAGTTTGCTGACACGGGAAGACGCTTGGGCGCCTTTTGACAGCCAATAATCAATGCGCTCCTGATTAAGATGCAATGTTTGCTCCTGCCCGCCCGCAATCGGGTTAAAGTAACCCAGCCTTTCGATGTATCTACCATCACGGGGGCTACGTGAGTTAGCCACAACCACATGATAAAAGGGCCTTTTTCTCGCCCCTGCCCGTGCCAATCGAATTGTTACCATAGAATCAACCTTATTATGTTAGCCAGTTTGTGCCCGCCACAAAAGGGCGTTATTGTAAGGCATATGATAAAAAAAGAAAGGGCGCACAATCACTTAACTGCACAGCAACGGCATGTTAGCGCACATTCCCCAAACCCGGGGCGACCCTCGGCAGGGCCGGTGATGGATCCGTCTCATGACGGCGCTTAATTCATCTTATTCTAACTGCCTGTTATATCCATAATGCCAATAAACAAGCAAAAAAGCCGGCTGAGGCAATCTCTGAAATTAAAGCGTGGCGCCTTAACTGAAGACCAGCGCCTGGCCTGTGATCAGGCCATCTGTGAGCAGTTGCTCGGCAGTAGCGATATAGGCAGGGCCGATACGGTATTTTGTTATGTCTCATCGGCAGATGAGGTCAATACCCGCGCGCTTATGGAGCCATTCATACAAATGAATAAAACCGTTCTCATCCCAAAAATCATCAACAGGGAGGACATGATCGCCGTGGCCTTCACGGGCTGGGATCACCTCAGCCCAGGTGAGATGGGAATACTCACGCCCGATAGCGCCATCGAGTGGCCAGCGGAAATAGCTCTCTGCATCACGCCCGGACTGGGATTTACCACCCAGGGCAAGCGTATCGGCTTTGGCGGGGGGTATTACGATAAATGGTTCAGAACCAAGCCACAGACACGCAAAATTGCCCTGAGCTACGAATGTCAGATTGTTAAGGACATACCCACGACAAAAACCGATGTGTTGATGGACGCCATTATTACCGAGCAACGTCTGATAACCATTAACCCGGCTTATCTTCCTGCCGCATCATCGCCGGCCAGCGCCAATGACCGGCAAGAAGCGAGCCGCTAATATCACGCCTATGCCTGAACGATAGCCTGCCCCCATAGATCATAGTCACTCGCACCATCAATCCTGACGTCTACATATTGCCCTCGTTGCAGTGTCTTATCGCTCTTCACATAAACAACACCATCGATTTCAGGGGCGTCAGCATGACTTCTCGCCACAACGTCATCATCGTTAATCTCATCCACCATCACCTGAAGTGTTTCGCCCACTTTGGTTTGCAGCTTATTTGCACTGATCACCTGTTGTGTTTGCATAAATCGATCCCAGCGCACCTGTTTGACTTCCTCGCAAACCACCCCGGGAAGGCTGTTGGCACGGGCCCCGTCCACAGGCGAGTATTGAAAACAACCCACCCGGTCTAATTGCGCCTGCTCCAAAAATGCCAGCAACAATGCGAAATCCTCTTCCGTCTCACCTGGAAAACCCACGATAAACGTAGAGCGAATGGTGATCCCCGGACACACCTGCCGCCATTTGTTTATTCGGGTCAACATATCCTCGGCGGCAGCCGGTCTTCCCATGGATCTGAGCACCTTCTCGCTTCCATGCTGCAAGGGTATATCCAGATAGGGCAGGACTTTCCCCGCAGCCATTAAAGGCACAATCTCATCCACATGGGGATAAGGATAAACATAATGCAACCTTACCCAGATCCCCAAAGACCCCAAGGCCTCGCACAGGTCGTACAAGCGGGATTTAATTTCTCCGCCTCGCCAGCAACCGGTCTCATACTTGAGATCGGCCCCATAAGCGCTGGTGTCCTGGGAGATAATCAGCAATTCTTTCACGCCCGCCCTCGCCAGCCCCTCGGCCTCCTGCATAACCTCATCAATGCGCCTGCTGACTAACCTCCCGCGCATGGAGGGGATAATGCAAAAACGGCATCTATGGTTACAACCCTCGGAGATTTTCAGATAGGCATAATGCCGCGGTGTTAATTTGATCCCCTGATCCGGCGCCAGATCCATGAGGGGATCAGGGCGCACAGGGAGCGGCATATATCGACGTACCGCATTGACAACCTGTTCATACTGTTGTGGCCCGCTGACGTCGAGCACACCCGGATGAGCCCCTCTTATTAGCCCCTCGTGCACGCCCAGACAACCGGTGACGATGACCTGGCCATTTTCTTTTATTGCATCACCAATGGCGTTCAGGGACTCCGCTTTGGCGCTGTCGATAAAACCACAGGTGTTCACCACGACCAGATCCGCCTCATCATAACCGGATACAAAATCATAACCATCCAGGCGTAATTGCGTCAGGATCCGCTCCGCATCCACCAGGGCCTTAGGGCACCCCAGGCTGATAAAGCCGATTTTGTTTTTTAGGTGATCTTTTTTTATCATCGCTTTATGGCTATCAAGCCACGGGGCTGCCGGGATGTTATCTTTTCCTTGAGTACGCAGGGGCATTTGAGGATAATGATTCTTATTTCCGTGTAAAATGGAGAGAGTCCCATGGATATTAAAGAAAATGTAAAAAATCGTGACGTCTGGATCCGCGGGTTGTTTATCCTCATCTTTGGCGTGATCCTGTATTTCCTCATTGGCATCGTCTGGTTATCGGTGGTATTTCAGTTTTTTACCAGGCTCATCACCGGCAATCTAAATGAGCGCTTGTCTGATTTCAGTGCCGGTTTAACCCACTATGCGTTTCAGATCTTAAATTACATCACGTTTCAATCTGAGGAGCGGCCCTTTCCATTTAGCCCGTGGCCGATGGCTGATCAACCGGCCTTAACGGATAAACATACATCGGATAATCAATAGTCGCCTGCCATATCATCAGTGCGACAGGTTCAGCGGGTTCTTCAGATCGACGCCATCCCTGAAGGGGATTAAACGATCAAGATGGGTCAGTCGATACACATTGCCTATCCAGTTATCGATCACCGCCTCACCGCTGTCATGCCAGGTGTTATCCAGTGCATGGCTGATCAACGCCTCTGGAAAGGCCGGGGGTGATGTGTTGTTGTCTTTAGCCACCTGCACACGTTCACGATATTCATCCAGGATGGCTTTGCTTTGCAGGCTAAAATAATTCTCCGGAAAGGCCGGGTAGCGATCAGTCTCATCATAGATATACCGACCCACTTCCCGTTTGTACTCCTTCAACAGGCTGTTCACGTCATACTCCGGGTGCCCCTGAAAAAAAACGATACGAAAGCCATCTTCACTGACGGCCAAATGCACGCCCGCCGCCTCGCTCTCAACCAGGATTTTCAAATTCGCCTCTTCAAACTGCCGGCGGTTGATCTGATAAAATCGGGAATGGGGCACATCAAACCGGGTGTTCATTCGCATCACCAGGGGATGGGTTTTATCTACAATACTGTGCGAGTAGACCCCCCAACGCTTATCGGGAAGTGGCCGTCTTCTCTGCTTATATCGAAACTCCATCACCGCATGGGTGGCAAGGCAGGAGCATAACGTTGACGTGACGTTCTCATAGGCCCAGTCGATCACCTCAATCAGCGGTCGCCAAAACGGTAACGCCGATAGCTGGGGGCCGGGTAGGGCCCCTGATATGATCAACGCATCGAGACCTTCCTCCTTAATCTCATCAAACGTCTTGTAGTACCGATCAACGTGCGCCCGCCCCTCTTCGCTGCGTACCAGCTCTTTTAAGGTAAAGGGGTGTGGGTAGAACTGTGCGATCTGATTACTCTCACCCACCAGTCGGAAGAACTGCCTCTCCGTTGCCTCCAGCGCCTTATCCGGCATCATGTTCAGCAGGCCGATATGCAATTCACGAATATCCTGCTTTATGGCGACGTCACGCTCAAGTACGTGACCGCCTTCATGCTTGAGCCTTTTGAAACTGGGGAGATGGGTGTTCGCAACTAACGGCATGGGCTTTAATCCTCAACCTCTATCCAGTACTTGGACGATAAGATCAATAAAATCACTTTCCGTTTGCACCGCCGGGATTTCATCCGTTGCAACAACATAACCATACCGATCTGCGATGTACTCATAACGTGGCATACGCACCTCAAATAATCGGGGAAATACCCACCTGACAAAATCATCCGGGTCGATCAAGGCGACATAGTCAAGCGTCTTCTCGTGCATGTAAGTGTGTAATTGCTCATCTAAAAAGGCTTCCTCATAGTACAGTGGTTTGGGATCGGCTTCCGCCCGTGATATCAACGCCTGCTCATCGCCCATCGTCGCCTTTATATACAGGATCACGCTATGCTCGGCCAACAGGGAGATCACGTTATCATCCATTTCACATAAACTGCCTCCGGCGTCATTCACAAAATGAGAATAACCGTATACTTCATGGGCCTTGCGAATAAACTCGGGTACATCATTCATGGCGCTCGCCTCCGCCTGGCGGTGTAACGCCTGGCGTCGTTTGAATTCCTTCAGACCAAGCCCGCCTGATTCCGGATCTCCAATCTTGCCTAAAAAACTCGACAGGGGTTTCAGATTATCAATATCCAGGTTGTTGACGATATGCACCGAGTCCGAGCGCAGTAACGCCTGCAAAAAAGGCAGTTGCATAAGCTGTTGTTTTATATTATCCAGAATGGCCTCGTCCAGATAACGGGTGCCGATCCGATAATCACCAGAGAAATGAAACCAGTGATGTCGGCGTAATACCCTGGCCAGGGTGGTTTTACCCACACCGGACATGCCTAACAGGGTGATGGATTTCTGCTGCCAGCGCCTGAACTGCGCTCCGGTCATTCTCATAGGGGTGGAAATAGATTAAAAAATGGGCGCGCCCTGGCGAAACAGATGATACGAAACCGCTTTCAAACCAATCAAAGACACCCCAGGCTCCCTGAGCACGGCCATGATGTTGAGAGGATAACGGCGTTGATAACTAAACCGGGTGATTTAAGCGCTGGCCATTCACAGGCAAACGGCGAATGCGTTGTCCATTGGCGGCGAACAGGGCATTGGCGAGCGCCGCTGCTATCGGTGGCGTACCCACTTCCCCCATACCGCCGATTGTGGCGCCGCTTTCGATGAAATACACCTCGATTTCCGGTGCGCTGGCCAAACGCACCATCTCATAATTGGGAAAATTACTCTGCACCACCCTGCCTTTGTCAATATCGATCCGGCCATACAGCGCCGCCGTCAGGCCATAAATGATCCCGCTGTGTATTTGCGCTTTTGCCGTGGCGGGATTGATGACTTCGCCCGGATCCGCCGCCGCCACGACTTTATCTACACGCACGCCGTTATTGACCAACGAGATCTGCGCCGCTTCAACAACGATGGTGCCGAAACTCTCAACCATCGCAATACCCATGCCCGAACCATCGGCTAATGATCCGCCCCAATCGATCTTCTCCGCAACGAATTGCAACAACGCCCGATGACGCGGGTGGTTGGCTAATAATGCAAGCCGATAGGCAAGCGGGTCAATGTTTGCATGATGCGCCAGCTCATCAATGAATGACTCGATAAAAAACCCCTGATAAGAATGCTCTACACTTCGCCAGTAGCTCACCGGCACCGGCGTTTCATGGGGTACTCTGCCGATCTGCTGATGTGCTATATCATAAGGAATAAAAGCGGCGGCGGTATGACCATTAACGCCAATGTCGGTATAAAAATTGCGCCAGGCCAGCGGCATGCCATTCCCATCCAGCGCCGCCTTGAAGCGGCTGAGCTCAGCCGGGCGGTAATAATCATGTTGCATGTCTTCCTCACGGGACCAGATCACCTTGACGGGGTAGGACACCTGCATGGCGGCATGGACGGCGTCTTCAATGAAGTTCCCGGTGTAGGAAATTCGCCTGCCGAACCCACCCCCCAGTTGTAGGGGATGCAGCGTGACGTTCTTCATATCGAGGCCGGAGACCTCCGATGCTAATGCCCTTGTGCCCAGGGGATCCTGGGTCCCCGTCCAGACTTCCAGTTTGCCGTCATGGTAGTGGGCGGTGCAATTCATCGGCTCCATCGTTGCGTGCGCCAGAAACGGAACACGATATTCCGCTTCAATGATGGCGGCGGAGTCGGCGAAGGCTTTTTCCACATCGCCCTGCTCATGGTCAACCTCCCTGTCACCATCACGCATAATGCGTTCAAAATCCCCAAACAGCTCCTCGGAATTGAAATGACCATTTTCACCGTCGCTAAACTCAACCGCCAGGTGAGTCACCCCCTGTTGTGCGCGCCAATAGTTATCGGCGGTGACGACAACCGCCCCCGGGATCTGCAACACGTCTTCTATGCCGGCCAGGCCTTCTATGGCGCTGCTGTCATAGGATGTAACCTCGCCACCAAAAACAGGCACATGACGTACAGCCGCCACTTTTAAGCCATCCAGCTTCAGGTCAATGCCGAATTGTAGAGTACCATCTACTTTTTCAGGAATATCAACACGGGGGATGGATTGACCGCATATCGTATAGTCCTGTTTGTTTTTTAATTGCGGGCTGAGAGATGGCGTAAGCCTCGCTGCGGCCCCGGCCAATTCAGCAAAACTGGCATATTGTCCACTGGCGTCATGGCGCACATGGCTGAGTTTGGCATAACACTCAGCGCCTGTGATGTCCCATTTCTCGGCGGCGGCGCTGATCAGCATCTCTTTGGCGGCAGCGCCAGCAACACGCATTCCCCATTGACCGGTAAAACGCACACTGGCGCTACCGCCGGTGATCTGCAAGTTCATGACGTCCGAGACCTTATAGAAGGAGTAGTCCACAAATCGTTTTAACGACTCGGGCACGGGGAACTCGCCTGTGGTAAAACCACGGGCTATCTTATCGGTCACATAAATGTCCTCAGCCGGAGCCTGCTCAACATTGACCAGCGACCAGTCCGCCTCCATCTCTTCCGCCAGCATCATGGGCAATGCGGTTAAAACGCCCTGTCCCATTTCCGCCTGCGGAACCAGCACGGTTATCGTGTTATCGGCATTCACACTGACCCAGGAAGTCAGCCAGCTTTGCTCCGCTGTGGGGGCAGCCTTTAAGGCAAGGCGGTTGGGCGTGAGAAAATACCCCAGCGCCAGACCGCCCCCCAGCAGCCCGCCGCTCACTAAAAATGCGCGTCTTGTTAGCCTAGACATGCTCTGCTTCGATGGGTTTTTTCAGGGAATGGATGGCCTCTTTGATATTTTGATAGGCGCCACACCGGCAGATATTATCGACAGCCGCGTTCACCTCTTCATCGCTGGGATTGGGGTTTTTCGAGAGCAGTGCGGATACGGCGAGGATCATCCCCGACTGGCAATATCCGCATTGGGGCACCTGATGTGCTATCCATGCCTGTTGTACCGGGTGCAGACCATGTTGAGAGAGGCCCTCTATGGTGGTAATTTGTGCCCCCGCAACGCTCGATATCGGCAATACACAGCTACGCATGGCATGACCATTCACATGCACGGTGCAGGCCCCGCAGGCGGCAATACCACAACCGAATTTTGTGCCGGTCAATCCCAGCTCATCCCGTAGTACCCACAACAAGGGCATATTAGGCTCTACATCAACGCTTTTCTCTTCGCCATTGATCATTAAGGAAAATGCCATAGAGTTCTTTATCCAGCCAGTGTATGTATCAACAATAATAAAATAGTATGCGGGGGAAATGCAATCTGGCTGTTGTGAGTAGATGGCTGATTGGAACCTAAGGAGATGGCGCTCGTGGAATGCTGGTTGACTTTGTGCAATGAGAGATAACGCTCTTCACGCACTGCTGATTTTCCCCTTATCAAAGGGGGGCTGTCCGTCACCCCTGTACTGGCGATTGCCTATTCATTCACCGCCTTCATGCTCAGGCGCACCCTGCCCTGTCTGTCAATCTCCAAGACCTTGACTTTCACAAAATCGCCTTCCGCCAGTTTATCGCTGACATTCTCTACCCGTTCTTCCGAGATCTGCGAGATATGCACCAGGCCATCTTTGCCGGGCAGGATATTGACGAAGGCGCCGAAGTCCATGAGCTTGGCGACCTTGCCGTGGTAGATTTTACCCACCTCGATCTCGGCCGTGATATCTTCAATACGCTTGCGCGCAGCATCACTGGCGGTTTTATCGCTGGAATAGATTTTGATCGTGCCACTGTCGTCAATGTCTATGGTGGCGCCGGTCTCTTCGGTGATCCCGCGTATGGTTGTGCCGCCTTTGCCGATGACGTCGCGGATTTTATCGGGATGAATTTTGATGGTCGTAATGCGCGGCGCATGTTCAGACATCTCCTGCCGGGGGGAGGAGATGATGGCGTTCATCTTCTCAAGGATATGCAATCGACCTTCCCTGGCCTGCTCAAGAGCAGTTTGCATAATTTCTCTGGTAATGCCGTCAATTTTAATATCCATCTGTAATGCGCTGATCCCGCTATCCGTGCCGGCCACCTTAAAATCCATATCGCCCAGATGATCCTCATCACCCATAATATCCGAGAGCACAACAAACTTATCCTCTTCTTTAATCAACCCCATAGCAATACCGGCCACGGGCGCCTTGACAGTGACGCCGGCGTCCATCAGTGACAGGCTGGCGCCACAGACGGAGGCCATTGAGCTTGAGCCATTTGACTCGGTGATCTCTGAGACCACCCGTAGCACATAGGGGAATGTATCCAGCTCCGGCATGACGGCCATCACGCCCCGTTTAGCCAATCTGCCATGACCAATCTCGCGGCGTTTGGGTGAGCCGACGCGTCCTGTCTCGCCCACACAAAAAGGCGGGAAATTATAATGAAACATAAACGGGTCTTTACGCTCGCCCTCTATGGCGTCGATAATTTGTGCATCCCGATCCGTGCCCAGCGTGGTGACCACCAAAGCCTGTGTCTCGCCGCGAGTGAAAAGCGCAGAGCCATGTGCCCTGGGCAACAGGCCCACTTCTACCTGTATGTCTCTGACTGTTTTTGGGTCGCGACCATCTATCCTCGGCTCACCGGCAAGGATGGCGCTTCTTACCAGGCTACTCTCCAAAGCCTCGATTTTACCGGCGATGACGCCCTCTCCCCATCTCGCTTCATGATCGCTCACGATGGCATGGATAATCTCCGCTCTTATTTCCGCCAGACGCTCGCGCCTTGCGAGCTTGTCCTGAATGGCGTAGGCTTCCCTGAGCAGCGCCGCACACCGGCTCTCAACCTCGCTCTCCAGATCTTCATCCTGCTCAGGCACTTGCCAGTCCCAGGGTTTTATCCCTGTGTCGGCGGCCAAGCCTTCGATATTCTCTATCACGGTTTGCATCTGCTCATGACCATACATCACCGCACCCAGCATGATGGCCTCAGACAGGACTCTCGCCTCTGACTCCACCATCAACACGGAGGATTTTGTCCCCGCTACCACCAGGTCCAGTTGTGATGTCGTCAGATCCCTAAAACCCGGATTGAGCAAATAACGACCGTCTCTGTAGCCTACTCTTGCCGCACCAATGGGGCCGTTAAAGGGAACGCCGGAGACGGCGAGCGCCGCCGAGGCGCCGATCAGGGCCGCTATATCCGGATCAATCTGTGGGTCTAACGATAATACGGTTGCGATGATCTGCACTTCATTCCTGAACTCTTTAGGGAACAGCGGGCGAATCGGGCGATCTATCAGCCTTGCGGTTAAGGTTTCTTTCTCTGAAGGCCTCCCCTCCCGTTTGAAAAAACCGCCGGGGATCTTGCCGGCTGCGTAGGTTTTCTCCTGGTAGTCAACAGTCAGCGGAAAAAAATCCTGCTCTCGCCTCACCTCCTTGCTGATCACACAACTGACCAGGACGACCGTATCCCTCATGCTTACCATGACGGCGCCGCTGGCCTGTCTTGCGACCTTGCCCGTCTCTAAAACTACCGGAATATCACCGTACTGAAATGCTCTTCTGACTGCGTTCATTATGCTCACCTGATTGTTGGTTAACGATAAAATGGCTAAAACAGCTTATATTGATCTATGCACCTTTTAGCGATGAATGGCGATAAGGTTGTTATTGTTTAATAAAAATGCAGGGATGTTATTGGCCTTAATTCAATCTCAAAATGAGGGGCTTTTGCTCGGGCAGGGTCTCTTGGGGCGCGGGGTTTGTATAAAAATACAGGGGCGTTTAAGAGAGGCGAGAACGCCGCATGGATGAGAGAGGATCATGTTGGGGTGGGTCGCTATTTTCTCAGACCCAACCGACCGATGAGTGATCTGTACCGATTCGCATCTTTATTTTTCAGGTAATCCAATAATTTTCTACGCCGGTTGACCATTCTTAGCAACCCCTGGCGCGAATGATGATCCTTCTTGTGAGATTGAAAATGCTCGGAGAGATCGGTAATACGTGCGCTCAACAGGGCGACTTGTACTTCCGGCGAGCCCGTATCGCCGGATGATTGTCGATATTCACTGACGATATCAGCTTTCTTTCGCTGACTTAATGACATGCAATACGCTCCTGCGCGCCCTTAAAAAACGCGCATTGTACCCACGCATATTCTGACTCACAAGGAAAAACATTAAAAATATCATGCTTATTTTGAAGCATCTTTAGTATTGGGCGAGCAAACGCTTTGGCGCTATGCGACCATCATCGAGGACCTCGCCGATGCCTATGAAACGATGGTTTTCAGTATACATTCTGAGCATACCCCGGGCCGGGGCATGTGGAACCATGACGGCCTGACCCTGGCATAGATAATGGGATACCGATTGGGCCAGGTTGATGGCAGGTAGATCCTGCAACACACTATCTATATGCAACAGTTCCCGATCCAGCTTGATGAACCCGCTTTCAGCCATCCTCTGTAGCGCATCGAGGGTAAGCATTTTCTCATGTGTGAATGGCCCGGCGCCCATGCGCCTTAGTCTCTTCAGATGGGCGCCACAACCTAGTGCCTTGCCAATATCTTCGGCCAGGGTGCGGATATAAGTGCCTTTGGAGCAGGCAACCTCTATTTGAAATTCCGCATCGCTAAAACGCAGCAGTGCAATACGGGATAGCATGATCCTGCGTGGTCGCCTGTCGACCTCCATCCCCTGATACGCCAGCTTATACAGCCGTTGCCCCTTGTGTTTCAGTGCCGAGAACATGGGCGGTGTTTGCCATGTCTCGCCCTTAAACTGATCAAGGGTTGATTCAATCTCACGACGGCTTAACTGTGGCGCCGGCCTCTCTTCAATGACCTCGCCCTCGGCATCTGCCGTGGTGGTTTGTATGCCTAGTCGACACACTGCCCGGTAATGTTTATCGGCGTCCAGCAGGAACCTTGAGAACTTTGTCGCCTCACCAAAACAGATCGGCAATAAACCGCTGGCGGCTTTATCCAAACTACCGGTATGTCCGGCTTTTTTTGCGCTATATAGGGATTTGACTTTTTGCAGCACGTCATTGGAAGTCGCACCAGCCGGTTTGTCCAGCAACAAGACGCCGTTGACTTCTCGGCCTCTCGCTTTACTGTTTTTCCCCATCTCGCCGACGCACCCGTGCAGGATCCCGGTTAGGTTTCATTGACGGCGTCGATCAGCGCCGATAGGCGAGCGCCCCTGGCGACAGACTGATCATAGAGAAACACCAATGCGGGCACAACACGCAACGGCAGGGTTTTCGCCAAATGATGGCGGAAATGTTTCGCCTTCTGATTTAATAACTGCCCAAGCGCCTCATCTTCAAGAGCGGATCCCAAACAGGTGTAGTAGATTTTTGCATTCTTCAGATCCGGGCTTACATCAACAAAGGAAAGGGTGATCATGCCGGTTTTAGAGGCGGGCAACTCTTTTTGAATAACCGCAGCGATCTCACGTTGAACCAGGTCGGCGACCCGCCGGTTTCTACCATAGATCCGCGGCATGGTTACGGGCCCGGATCACATTTTACGGCTGATTTCAACGCGCTCAAACACTTCAATTTGATCGCCCGGTTTTACATCCGTATAATTCCTCACGCCGATCCCGCACTCAGTACCGGATTTGACCTCGCTCACATCGTCCTTAAATCGTCTCAACGATTCAAGTTCACCTTCATAGATAACGACATTATCTCGTAGCACGCGAATGGGGTTGGCCTTTCGTACAACACCGCTGGCCACAATGCAACCGGCAATATCACCGAATTTGGGCGAGCGAAACACCTCTTTCACCTCGGCGACGCCGACAATTTGCTCTCGTATTTCAGGTGATAACAACCCGCTGATGGCGGCCTTCACATCATCGACCACATCGTAGATGACGCTGTAGTAACGTAAATCAACGCCTTCCTCGGCAACGAGCTTTTTAGCGGCGCTGTCAGCGCGCACATTAAACCCGATGACGATGCCTTTCGAGGCCATGGCCAGGTTAATATCTGACTCGGTGATCCCGCCCACACCGGTACTGATAATGTTCACCGCCACCTCATCACCGGAGAGCTTTTGCAGGGATTGTGACAGGGCCTCCGAGGAGCCTTGCACATCGGACTTGATAAGAATGTTGACGGTGGCCACATCCTCATCGCCCATTTTTGACATCACATTCTCCAGCTTTGACGCCTGTTGCCTGGCCAGTTTCACTTCGCGGTACTTGCCCTGGCGAAACAGCGCAATTTCCCTTGCCTTGCGCTCATCGGCAATGACGATGACCTCATCACCCGCATTGGGTGTGCCGGATAAGCCCAGCACTTCCACAGAAATCGACGGCCCGGCGAGGTTCACGGCAGTTGCCGTTTCATCATACATGGCCCTGATCCGCCCAAACTCATGGCCAGTTAGTATGACATCGCCCTTATTTAACTCACCGCTCTGCACCAGCACGGTGGCTACCGCCCCCCTGCCCTTATCCAGTCTCGACTCGATAACCGTGCCGCTGGCCGGCCCACTGCCTGTGGCTTTGAGCTCCAGCACTTCGGCCTGCAACAAAATGCCATCGAGCAGATGATCGATCCCCTCCCCGGTGGTGGCCGACACATGCACAAACTGGGTATCCCCGCCCCAGTCCTCGGGGATCACGTCAAACTTGGAGAGCTCCTGCCTCACCCTGTCAGGATCGGCGTCTTCCCTGTCGATTTTATTTATCGCGACGATTAACGGCACAGCCCCTGCCCTGGCGTGCTGAATGGCCTCTTCCGTCTGCGGCATGACACCATCATCTGCGGCCACGACAAGCACAACGATATCGGTTACTTTCGCGCCCCGCGCCCGCATTGCGGTGAAGGCCTCATGCCCGGGGGTGTCTAAAAAGGTGATGTCGCCCTTATCAGTTGTAACGCGATAAGCGCCGATATGCTGGGTGATCCCCCCCGCCTCTCCTGCCACAACCTTGCTGCGCCGGATAAAATCAAGCAGTGAGGTCTTACCATGATCGACGTGCCCCATAATCGTCACCACCGGCGCACGGGTTATCTCTTCTCCCTGCAAACGGCTACTCTTGATGATCTCCTCTTCCAGGGCGTTTTCCTTCAATGCCTTCGCTTTATGCCCCATTTCCTCTACAACGATGGCGGCGGTATCCTGATCAACAGTCTGGTTGATGGTGACCATGCTACCGAGGTTCATCATCACCTTAACCACTTCGGTGCCTTTCACCGACATACGCTGGGCCAGCTCTGATACGGTAATGCTCTCCGGGATCTCCACTTCTCGCACAATGGGGGCGGTGGGCTTCTCAAAACCATGCTGTACCGGGCGGTTCACCACAGCCCCTGGTCTTTGTTTTCTCTTCCTGCGCCCTGACTTATCCGAGGCAACGTGCAGCTCTTTGCGATGTATGCGTGCAGACTTATCCTGTTTGGTGTGTTTGGGCGGCGGCGCAGGAAACGGCTCAGTGGCGGCGGGCACAACCGCCTCCGCAAGGACGGGACGCTCAGTCTGGACTGCCTCATCGGCTGTCTCTGTGCTATCTGTCTCCTTACTCTCTATGACGTCTTCAACGACACTCACTCCCTCGGCCTGTTTCAGCGCCTCCTCTTGCGGCTTTTTAGCCTCGGCAATGGCCTGCTGTCTTGCCTGCTCCGCCGCTTCCGCCTCCGCCTGCTCCGCCGCCGCCTTCTCTCTTTGTACCGCCGCTTCCTCTTCAATGACGCTACGCTTGATATAGGTCCTGCGCTTTCTAAACTCGACGCTCACCATCTTCGAGCGTAGCTTGTTACGACTTCCCTGTCCTGATACCGGCACTTTGATCTCACTGACCGTCTTTCTTCGCAAGGTGATCTTGCCGGGCTCGGCGTCATCATTTTTCCCGCGCTTGCGCCTTAAATAACCCAACAATTCAGACTTCTCATTATCGGAGATCTTATCCTCGGCGGACTTATCCGATAAACCGGCCTGTTCGAGTTGTTCAAGCAACCTCTCAACCGGGACGCCGATAACATCGGCATACTGTTTTACCGTCACCTCAGGCATCGATAACACCTCGCCCGCTTTGCTCCTCTGCCTCAAACCAGGGGATACGGGCAGTCATGATGAGCTCTCCCGCTCTTGCTTTATCCAGACCCTCAATCTCAAGTAATTCATCCACGGATTGCTCCGCCAGGTCCTCCATGGTAACCACCCCTCTGCCGGCCAATTCATAAGCCAATGCCTTGTCCATGCCGGCCATCGTTAATAAATCATCGGCGGGTTTTGCCTCGGCCAATTTCTCTTCGCTTGTAATCGCCCGGGTGAGCATAATGTCTCTGGCCCTGTCTCTGAGTTCCCCTACCAACTCTTCATCAAACTCCTCTATATCCAGCATTTCATTTTCGGGAACATAGGCCACCTCTTCCACACTGGAGAAACCCTCCTGCACAAGGATAACGGCAATTTCCTCATCCACATCCAGTTGTTCCATGAACATCACCTGCAACGTCTGCGACTCCGCTTCGGTCTTCTCATCGGCCTGCTCCACGGACATGACGTTCAGCTCCCATTGCGTCAGCTCACTCGCCAGCTTGACATTTTGACCACCACGGCCAATGGCGTCAGAGAGATTCTCCTCGGAGACGGCCACGTCCATGCTGTGTGCATCTTCATCCACGAGTATGGAGACAACCTCGGCAGGGGCCATGGCGTTGATGACAAACTGCGCCGGATTCTCATCCCAGAGAATAATATCAACCCGCTCCCCGCCCAACTCATTGGACACCGCCTGCACCCTCGACCCCCTCATGCCGACACAGGCGCCCACCGGGTCGATTCTGGGGTCATTGGCTTTCACGGCGATTTTCGCCCTGGAGCCGGGATTGCGGGCGCCGTTAATGATATCGATGAGTCCTTCGTTGATCTCCGGCACTTCGATTTTAAATAATTCAATGAGTAGCCGGGATGCAGTGCGGCTGAGGAACAACTGCGGCCCCCGGTGCTCAGGTTTCACCTCTTGCAAATAAGCGCGGATCCGATCACCCGGCCTGACCGCTTCCCGGGGGATCATCTCATCCCTTAAGATCAAGGCTTCCGCATTGTTGCCCAGATCCAGTATGACGTTGCCTCGCTCAACCCGTTTCACCACCCCGCTGACCATTTCACCCACCCGGTCGATATAGGCTTCAAAAACCTGCTTGCGCTCCGCCTCACGCACCTTCTGTACGATCACCTGCTTGGCCGTTTGCGCGGCGATCCTGCCGAACTCCACCGATTTCATCGGCTCTTCTATGTACTCCTCAGGATGGACGCCATCCCGCTTTGCAAGGGCGTCGGTGAGTTTTATCTGCCGGGTGGGAAACTCAAGGGGATCAGGATTATCTTCAAGCACCAACCATTGTCTGAAGGTTTCATAGTCACCGGTTTCACGATCGATCGCAACGCGCACTTCGATATCCTCGCGATGACGTTTTTTCGTTGCACTGGCCAATGCCGCTTCTATCGCCTCGAAGATGATCTCCTTGGCGACGCCTTTCTCATTGGAAACCACATCAACCACCATGAGTATTTCTTTATTCATTCACATTCTTCTATCTGGTTTCATTTGCCGTCAAAAATCCCCGGGCGCCAGTCGCGCCTTCTCTATGAGCGCCACAGGAATATGAAATGCCGCTCCCACCTCATGTATGATCACCTCATCCTGATCAACACTCTCAATGCGTCCTGTTATACGTTTGCGCCCATTAAGCTGTCGGGAAAGGTGCATTTTCACCCTCTCGCCAATAAACTGCTCATAGTGCGCCAATGTAAATAAAGGCCGATCAAACCCGGGCGAGGATACCTCCAGGTGGTAGCGACCACTCACCGGGTCTTCCACATCCAATACTCCCACCACCTGATGACTCACCCGCTCACAATCCGCCAATGAAATACCCGCATCACTATCAATATAGATACGAAGCAGGCGCCCCTGTTTGTGATTGACCTGCTCCATACCCCAGAATACGTAACCCATGCCCGTCACTATAGGGCGCAACATGCCATCCAGGGCTGAATTCGTTGTATACATCGGCCTGAAAACAAAAAGTGGGCGTAAAGCCCACTCTCTAATAACCCGTTTAAGTGAATGATGATCCCGTGCAAGTATAACTATTTTTGCCTGGATTGCCAATTCGCCGTATGGGCGGCAGATCACATACGCACCTGCATGGCCAGGGCCGATCAGTATGCCCCGGGTTAATAACCCAACATTGCTGTTTATACTCTACGCCAACACTCATCAATCCCGTCGATCAGGGCGTGTCTATGCGCCCTCACACTGTCCGTCCATGAGCGCTCTCGCCAGGGCTGCGAGCGCATCTGAGTGACTTGATGGCGTCTGCCCGGCACAGGCGCATCGCCTCGCATTCACCCTCTTCCACTATCCAAGCGCTCCGGCTAGTCCTGGCGGGAAAATGTGATGTTTAATCTGTCGGCAAATTCAATGGCGTCTCGTAATCGAAGCGGCTGGCGCCCCTTATTCCACAGGGAGCGCTGATCTTGATCAGACCTTCCCTGAAGGTGCTAAGGCATGAGTTGCCGCCCTTCGCTTAAACTCCCGGCGGCGTGCATGCAACACCCGCTCTGTGTATCCATTGGGCTCCTCCTTGCCCGTGAACACCAAATCAAGGGCCGCCTGAAAGGCGATGCTGTTGTCGAAGTCGGGCGCCATATTGACATAATCGGCCGCCTCGCTGTTCTGATAATCAACCAGTGGCGCCATTTTTTTGAAGACCTCAATGACCTGTTGTTTTGTTGTGATCCCATGATGCAACCAGTTGGCGATATGCTGGCTTGAAATACGCAAGGTGGCACGGTCTTCCATCAGTGCTGTGTTGTTGATGTCCGGCACTTTGGAGCAGCCAACGCCCTGCTCAATCCAGCGCACCACATAGCCGAGAATGCCCTGGGCGTTGTTCTGTAGCTCGGTTTTTATTTCATGCGCGCCAAGCGCCCTCTCTCCGAGCAAAGATGGAATGAGAATATCATCCAGCCTTGCGCGGTTCAGTTTGATCAGCTCCCTTTGACGTGTGGCCAGGTTCACCCGGTGATAGTGCATGGCATGGAGCGTCGCCGCCGTCGGCGATGGCACCCAGGCACAGGTTGCGCCCGCACGGGGATGACCCACTTTCACATCCATCATGGCCGCCATGTTCTCCGGCTCAGCCCACATGCCTTTCCCAATCTGGGCGCGTCTCGGCAGGCCGGTGTGCATCCCCACATCCACGTTCCAGTCTTCATAGGCGAGTAACCACGGCGCATGTTTGATCTCGCCCTTAGGCAACACCGCACCCGCCATCATGTTGGTGTGGATCTCATCGCCGGTTCGGTCGAGAAAACCGGTGTTGATGAAGATCACCCGGCTCTCCGCCATGCGGATACATTCCTTCAGATTAACGCTCGTGCGTCTTTCCTCATCCATAATGCCAATTTTGATCGTCAATCGCTCCAACCCTAAAGCATCTTCCACTCTTTCAAACAACATCACCGTCGCCGCCACTTCCCGGGGGCCGTGCAGTTTGGGTTTGACCACATAAACCGAACCGGTGCGGCTATTCCTGAATTGACCGTTGCCGAGCAGATCATGCTTCGCTGCGAGCACGGTGATCATGGCGTCGAGAAAACCCTCCGGGATCGCCTTGCCATCGGCGGTTGTCACCGCATCGGTATACATGTGCATCCCCACATGACGCAACAACATCAAGGCCCGGCCGGGCAGGGTAAATGGGGCGCCGTTGGGGGCCGTGTATTTGCGGTCTTTCTCAAGGCTACGTTCAATCACCCCATCTTCTTTTACAACCGTGCGGACAAGATCGCCCCTCATCAGACCTAGCCAGTTTCGATAAACCCGCACCTTATCTTGTGCATCGACCGCAGAGACGGAGTCTTCACAGTCCATAATAGCGCTGATGGCCGATTCCATCTGCACGTCATACACATTGGCGAGATCATGGCGTCCAATGTAGAAGCCCTCACCCAGACGTAACTCAATATGCAAGGCATTGTGCTCCAGCAAAATACTGTCTGGCGACTCCGGGTCGCCGGTGTAACCGGCAAAGCGTTCATGTTTACCCAAGCCATGTTCACTGCCATCTCCCATGCGCCCGATCAGCCTGCCGTCTTTCACCTTGTACTTGACGACATAACTGTGGGAGCCAACGGCCATGGGCGTGGCCCGGTCAAGAAACCGGCGGGCATACTCGATCACTTCCCTGCCACGCACCGGATTGTACTTTTTCGTGTGTTTGCAACCGTCCGTTTCGGGGATGACGTCGGTGCTGTACAGCGCATCGTACAGGCTGCCCCATCTGGCGTTGGCGGCATTTAAGGCATAGCGGGGATTATCAACCGGCACCACTAGCTGCGGCCCGGCAATGCGCGTGATCTCATCATCGGCATTGGCGACCGTCACCTTAAAATCCTCCCCCTCAGGTACGATGTAATCGATTTCCCTGAGATACGCCTTATAGTCCTCAAGGCGGTATGCGGGGCGCTCTCGGTGCCATTGATCGATCTTGCCCTGCAGGTCGTTGCGTTTCTCCAGTAACGAGCGGTTCTCGGGGCCAAGATCGGTAACGATGTGCGCCAAATCCCGCCAGAACTTGTCCGTAGCGACACCGGTGCCGGGTGCGATTTCGTTACCGACTAACTCATAGAGTGATTTGTCGATAGACAAACCGTGCAATTCAACCCGTTCACTCATCAAGCGCCACTCCAAAAGTTAAAAGTATTGATATGCCAAAACCACAGGATCGATCCGCATCGATGCGAGGAAAACAAGCCATCGGATAATACAATAAAATAGTAAACTTATCCGCCAAACCGCACACGCTCTCAAGATGGATATGAAAACATCTCTAAAGGCGCCGCCGGCCTGTTCATGCCCTGCTCGCCGTTAGCTACCGATATGTCAGAGGGTGAAAATAACGGCATTGACAGGGCCGGCCAAGCAGCCCCAGGTAACACGCCTTCATGGGTTTACTGATACAAATTGGGCTGATGGCGGGATTGCTGTTGCTGATCGGATTACTCCTTGGCGGGGATTCCTGGAGATTTTGCAATTATTATTCTCATCCGGCTGGCGCTTGCTGTTGTTCCCTCTGACGTGGTTTCCGGTACTACTGCTGGCCACTCAAGGCTGGCGATAGCTATTTAAGGCGACACACACGCTGTTGTTTGGTCATGCCTTGCCGGCGATATGGATGGGATGCGCCGTGAATAATGTATTACCGGTGGTGAGCATTGGCGGTGAGGTCGTCAAGGCAAGGCTGCTTACCATCTGGGGCACACACGCCATGCATGCCACCCCTCGGTGATGGTGGATAAAGCCGTGCAGGCATTGACACTGGGTCTGTGGGGCATGATCGGTGTGCTGTTATTATTATCCGTATCCGGCAATACCGAGCTTGCTGGCTATGCCGCTTTGGGCTTCTTTGTGTTGCTGGATGGCGGAATAATCAAAACCCCATCCTGGGAGGGCGTGGCGTTTTCCGCTAAAGAAGTGGATGAAGTCATAGGCGAGCTCTATGTTGATAAACTGAAAATAGTATCGGCTGGGTTTTCTCACATTGCATAGCATCGAGCTATGGCTGGCCGGCTATCTGCCTGGGCAGCCGGTGGGTATGCCGGAGGCATTGATGTTACGCAGTCTCACCGCCACCTTGAGTGATATTGCGTTTATCATTCCCAATGCCTGCGGGATACAGGAGGGGCTTTTGTCATTATTGGGGCATTGATCGGGTTTGGCCCTGAGCTCGCGTTAGCCGTTTCACTGTCCCTTAGAGTGCGCGATATGATTTTTGACCCGGCCGGGTTGCTCGCCTTCCATCACATTGAAAGTCATCGCTACCTCCAAAGACGAACCTAAAATCCAAACTCAATATTTTCAAGACATCGGCTTAAATAGGCGGAACACCCCTATTCACATTCCCCGGAAGTGAAAGATTTGTCATAATGGTTGGCGGATGAGGTGTTGATGACTTTATGAATACAAAGATGAGCGCCACGCCTTCAACAGCGGATCTCGCTTATCAGGATGAGATCCTGCAAGGCGTCTCGCGTACTTTCGCCCTGACCATACCGCAACTGCCGGCGCCGCTAGACCTCGTGATCGGCAACGCCTATCTGCTTTGCCGAATTGCCGATACCATTGAAGATGACAAGGATATGTCGCCCCCACAGAAACGTAAGTTTGCCGATCAATTCATTCAGGTTCTTGGCGCCCGGCTTGACGCCGAGACGTTCGCCCGGGAGCTGTATCCAGAGCTATCAACCAGCGCTACAGAGGATGAACGTGATCTCATTAAAAATACACCGACCGTCATGAGAATTACACATAGCTTCAATCAAAGACAGCGCGCCGCACTGGAGCGTTGCGTTACGATCATGGCCGATGGTATGACGAAATATCAGCAGGGTAATGTCGCCAATGGATTACAGGACCAGGACGACATGGACCGCTATTGTTATGTTGTTGCCGGTGTTGTCGGGGAGATGCTAACGGCGTTGTTTTGTGATCACTCGGCGGAAATAAACAAACACCATGATGAGCTCATGGAACTGGCTGTGTCGTTCGGTCAGGGATTACAAATGACCAACATCTTAAAGGATATATGGGACGATCAAAAACGTAAGATCTGCTGGTTGCCGCGATCAGTTTTCAGGCAATACGGGGTGGAGGTGGATAACAAGGCGCCATTAACCAACAGCGCCCATTTTCAAAAAGCCCTGGGACACCTGATTGGTGTTGCGAGGGGGCATCTGGCGAGGGCGCTGCGTTACACATTGCTGCTGCCCAAAGAGGAAGTGGGGATCAGACGCTTTTGCCTGTGGGCGTTGGGCATGGCGGTGCTCACGCTCAGGAAAATCAATCATAATCGTGATTTCACCTGTGGCGAGCAAGTTAAAATCTCGCGCCATAGCGTCAAGGCGACGATGTTATCGACTCACCTATTCACCCGGCATGACAGGTTGCTGGAGTGGTTGTTCAACACCACCGCTAAAACCCTGCCGGTTGCAGAGCCTGGCTGAGCCATGATGTTCTCGTCACATTGAAGCGCCTGGGTATCATTTGCGCCTTATACTCTGAGGCCGCCTGTCTCACTGACAAGGCGCCGGCGCCGCATCGGGTTATCGGAATTGAAAACAACATCTCTCTCATTATCTCGGGGATGGGTCATGGGAATGCAGAGCACGCTACCAATACATTGCTTGCTGGTGATGCCGATCACATTATCAGCTTTGGTATGGCCGGCGCCATCTCACCTCTACTAAAACCCGGCGATCTGTTATTGCCTGAAAAAGTGCTCATGAACGGCGATACCTTCGATATACATTCGCCCCTTCGAGAACACCTGCAAGAGCAGGCCCTGAGGGATGGCATGAGGGTGAGTACTTCGCCCTTGCTGAGCGTTAACCGTGTGCTCACCTCAAGCCCTGAAAAAGAGACATTATCCAGGCAGACCGGGGGATCGGCGGTGGACATGGAAACGGCGATCATCATAAAGCAGGCTAGAGGGAAGAAAATACCGGCATTCGCCGTTCGAATAATCATTGATCCCCTGGAACTCAAAATACCCGAGCTGGCCTTAAAACACACCAATGAGTTTGGCGAACTGAGGACCCCGTCTTTGCTGATGGCGTTGCTGAGAGCGCCCGATCAGATCCCGGCGCTGATCCAGATCGCCAGGGCCCATTCCCGCGCCACAAAAACCATGCGGCGGATCGGACGGGAGATCATGCAAACGGCGCCCCTATGACGTCGACAGGACAGACGCCCGATTGGGACAGAGATAACGGCCAGGGAATAGGTATTTTCAAGTTTGCTGATCTCATCCATCTTATCTTGATCAACCTCCCCGTTTTGGAGATCCCGGCATGGGCAGCTTAAAACAGATTGCCTTATCCATCTTGGCCAAATGGATAGAGCTGGTAGAAAAAGCCAGTATCGCCGTACTCTTGTTGGTATTCGTGCTCGCCCTTTTGGCCATTCAGTACACAAAAAACAATCTTGGCATGAACACCAGCACCAAAGACATGCTATCAGCGGAGCTCACCTGGCGGAAACTGGATCTGGAGTATGAAAGGCATTTCCCCCAATACGACAACAACATCGTCATCGTTGTTGAGGCGGACACACCGGATCAGGCGCAGGACGCCGCTTTTTTGCTTTATGAGAACCTGCTGTTAGAAAACGACATCTTCCACCGGGTGTATTATCCGAAGGCCCTGCCCGTTTTTAAGGAGTCCGGCCTGTTGTTTCTTGAGATGGATGCCCTGCAGGATCTGGCCGATCAGCTCGCCAGGATACAGCCTTTTCTCGCCAGGCTAACGCAAGACCCGTCCCTTCCCGGCCTCTTTAACCTGCTATCAACTGCCATTGACGCCATGGAACAGGGCGAGGATATCGACATTCACCCCATACTGGTGCAGATCAATAAGGCCATCGAGGCACAGCTAACCGATAGCCCATACCGGGTTTCCTGGCGGGGATTGATGTCCGCTGAGGATAATACCGGGGATAGTTATCGGGAGTTTATCTTGCTACAACCCAAGCTCGACTACCGCCATCTACTGCCGGCCAGCAGAGCGATCAAAAAAACTCACGACATCTACAAAGAACTCAACATCGAAACATCTCCAGGGGCCGCCATTCATCTAACGGGCACTGTTGTGCTATCCCACGAGGAGCTGATCAGCGTCACGAAAGGGACGAGCGTAGCGCTCATAGCGGCTTTGTGTATGGTGACGATCATCCTTCTCTTTGGTCTTGGCTCGGTTAAATTGATGCTCGCCACCATCATCAGTTTGATCACCGGCCTGATACTCACCGCCGCTTTCGCCACCCTCAGCGTTGGCGAGCTGAATTTAATCTCTGTCGCCTTCGCCGTGCTGTATATCGGCCTGGGTGTTGATTTCGCCATCCATTATTGTCTGCGTTACAGGCAATACATACAAGACGGCGCCGGCAACACCCTGGCCTTAACGGGCTCCTCCGTGAATATCGGCAGCTCCCTTATGCTGTGTGCCGCCAGCACGGCGATCGGCTTTTTTGCTTTTATCCCGACCAACTATGTGGGCGTGGCCGAGCTCGGGTGGATTGCCGGGTGCGGCATGTTTATCAGCCTGCTCGTCACCTTGACCGTCATACCGGCGCTTTTGAGCCTGTTTCCACTCAGAGAGAGAAAACCGCAGACACCATCGCCAAAGTGGCATAAAACGATGATCGCCCTGCCGGAAAATCAGTCTATGAGGATAATCGCTGTGACGGCCACTTTGGTGGTGATCTCCGCTTTCTCACTCACGCAGATCCGCTTTGATCACAACACCCTGAACTTGCAGGATCAAAATAACCCGTCTGTGAAGACCTTCAGGGCCCTGCTGGCCGATAAGGCGATCTCACCCTGGAAGGCCGTTATGCTCGCTGAAGGGCAGCAGGAGGCCAAGCGGTATAAACAATTATTTTCCGACTCAGAACTCGTCCATCATGTTATCTCCATTGATGATTTCATCCCCAAAGCGCAGGATAAGAAATTAGCCCTCATCGATGAGATGTCGTTGCTGTTAGGGGACTTTGCCATGCCTGCCGCCCGGGAAGACATAGCGATGTCCGAGCGTGAAAGCGCGCTGCTTGATTTTCAGAGAAAACTGCAAACCACCCAACTGATCTTAACTGGCGGCGTTTTTCAAAAACTGAATGAGAACCTGTCCATACTTTTGAATGAAAAGAACCCGTCTGAGAAATCCGCTAACCTGGCGAAACTGGAAACGGCTATTCTCGCATCACTGCCGGGGCGCCTTGCCTCACTGGGTGACGCCCTGGGCGCCGAGATGATCACCATGGATAATCTGCCAGCGGCATTAAAAACCCGCTGGCTGAGCGAGGATGGCTTCTATCGCCTTGAGATATACCCGACCAAAGACATGCAAAACAACACCCATTTAAGGGAGTTCGTCAGGGAGATAAAGGCCATTTCGCCCCGGGTGACGGGCTCGCCTGTGATCAGCCTTGAGGCCAGTGATGCGGTGGCCGCCGCTTTCAAACAGGCGTTCCTCTACGCCTTCATCGTCATCACCCTCATGCTCTATGTGCTCTTTACCCACAAGAGCGATGTGTTGTTGGTGTTGTTGCCCCTGCTCGCCGCCGCAATCATCACCGGCGGGGTGAGCGTGTTACTCGATATGCCGCTTAATTTCGCCAATGTTATAGCGCTGCCGTTACTGTTGGGCATGGGTGTTGACAGCGGCATTCACATCATCCATCGCTACCGCACCGATCTTGCGGACGGGCACAGGCTGTTGGCGAGCAGCTCGGCACGGGCGGTCATCGTCAGCGCCTTAACCACCATGGGGGGGATCGGTAATCTCGCCATCTCCCCCCATGCGGGAACGGCCAGTATGGGTGTATTATTAACGATGGGTATTGGCGTTACATCACTGTGTATGCTGGTGCTCTTGCCGGCCCTGCTTGAGGGGGGATGCAACAATGAAAGACAGCCCGAAGATGCAGGCGCATAAACCCCTTGACGCCAGATTGGCGTACAGACTGATTTATCCCCTGCGTCATTCATGGGTGAGAGCGAACCATCTCACCACCCTTCGCCTGATGTCGGGGATCGGCGCCTGTGTTTTTTTCAGCCTCGGTGATTATCTCTGGGCGAACATCGGCGCTGTGTGTTTTGTTATGTCACACTTCCTGGATCATACCGATGGCGAGCTGGCGAGGATGAGCAAAACCGGGGATCACTCTGATCTCGCCAGTGACGCTGCGGTCAATATATTGCTTTTTATCGGTATTGGTATCGGCATGATGCAAAGTGACCTGGGCACCCTTGCCTTGGCTAGGGGCCTATTGGCCGGTGTTGCGGTTGCGGCTATTTTTCACATGCGCCTTGCTATTACAGGAGAAGAAGGCGCCGGACAGCCCGGTATCGGCGTCATCGAAGCGGAAGACGTACTCTACCTGCTGCCGCTTATCACCCTCCTCTCGCAACTGCAAGGGTTTCTGATCCTCGCTGGTATCGGCGCACCTTTATTCTCGCTGTGGGTGCTGCATGCGTATCTCGGCTTAAAAAAATCGCCACTTAAATGAGCACACTGATCACCGGTGCGAATGGGTTTGTCGGCTCCGCACTCATCCGCCAACTCATCGATAAAGGCCATGATGTGAGGGCGCTGGTGAGAGCGGGCAGCAACACACAGAACCTGGATAACCTCAACGTATCCCTTATTAAGGGGGATCTGACCGATCCCGGATCATTAAAAAAAGCGGTTTCAGGGTGCAACTACTTATTCCATGTGGCCGCCGATTATCGTCTCTGGATCCCGGATCCCGATATCATGTACAGAACCAACGTTCAGGGCACGCGTGATTTGATCCGCCATGCCGCCGATGCTGGCGTCACAAAAATGATCTACACCAGCAGTGTCGCCACATTAGGGATCAATCAAGATCGCTCACCGGCGAATGAGGAGACCCCGGTTAGCCTCGATGACATGGTCGGCCATTACAAGCGCTCTAAATTCATGGCTGAGCAAGCCATTTGGGAATTGATAAAAAATGATGACCTGCCAATCACCATCGTTAATCCATCCACGCCCATCGGGCCGAGGGACGTCAAACCCACCCCCACCGGTCGGATCATTGTGGATACGTTGAAGAGGAAGATCCCCGCCTATGTGGATACCGGCTTGAACATCGCCCATGTGGATGATGTGGCGAGGGGCCATGTGCTTGCATTTGAAAAGGGGCAATCCGGGCAGCGTTATATTTTAGGTGGTGAGGACATGTCATTAAAACAGATCCTTGAGAGCATCTGTGATATTGCCGGGTTATCGCCACCCAAACTCAAAATACCGCATAACGCCATATACCCCATCGCCTGGCTTGCCGAGCGCTGGGCGATGGTCAGCAAGGTGGAACCACTGGCCACCGTCGATGGTGTGAACATGGCGAAGAAATACATGTTCTTCTCATCAGAGAAGGCCAAACAGGCATTAGGCTATGAGGCGCGCCCGGCACGAATGGCGATTAAAGAGGCGATAGCCTGGTTCCGGCAGCATAACTACTGTTAGAGCCACTGTTTGCCCGGGGGACCCGCACCTACTCGCCAATGCGGGGGCGCTTGCAAACCCTACCGGAGGAGCGTCTCGCCAGGCCGCAACCGTCCACCTCGCCTCTGATCTATGACTTGACGGCAAGCGCCTCAGCTCAACCCGCCCCTGATGTTGCACATGCACTTCTCTCACGCAACCATTGATGGATCAACAAGGGTAAAGACGTTTGCGCCTGAGCGCCCACATAGATCCCGATGTGCCCGCCGGGCAATTCAATTTCCGTGTAATCATCGCTACTGATACAGCCCGCCAATGCCCTGGATGCATCATGTGGCACCAGGTGATCGTCTCTGGCGATAATATTCAGGATGGGAATGTCGATCTTCTCCAGATCGATGTTGTTCTCGCCAATTTTTATCTCTCCCTTGATCAGTTTATTCTCCTGATAGAAGCCCTTGACAAACTCGCGATAGGCCCCTTTGGCCTGATCGGGACTGTCAAAGATCCATTTTTCCATACGCATAAATAACGCCATCTTCTCCTCATCATCGAGCATATCGAGCATATCCATGTACTTCTTGCCGATCAGGCGGTAAGGTTTCAGTTGTAGAAATAACCCGTTCAGGAACTCACCAGGCACATTGCCCAGGGCGTCAACACATAGATCAACATCGATATATCTCACCAGATGGCTGAGCAGATCGGCTCTCGTATGGAAATCAACCGGGGTCACGCTGGTGATCAAATTGGCTATTTTATGCTGGTGGGTGGCCACATAGCAGAGGCTTAACGTGCCGCCCTGACAAATGCCCAGCAGATTAATCCGGCCAAGCCCGTGACGTTGCCTGATAACATCAACTGCATGATCCAGATAGCGGTTTACATAATCGTGTAACGTGAGGTGAGAGTCGGGGTCATCCACATACCCCCAGTCGAGCAGGTAGACGTCCTGGCCGGCATTTAGCAGCCCCTGTACCAGTGAGCGCCCATCTTGCAGATCCGTGATATAGGGCCTGTTCACCAGCGCATAGACGATAAGCAACGGAACACCATGGCGCCCCTCATCAGCCGATCCATCAGGGGGCGATTTATACTGATATAACCTCGCCTTATCTTCCTGGTGTATCACTGCTTTCTCAGATCCGCCCACATCAATGTCCGCCAACCTGGCCAGTGTTTCAAACCCTTCTGCGAGCTTTCGGTTCAGCTCGAGGAGCTCCGATCCCAGTTGCTCCGCCGTTATTTGAAACGGGTTCATTGCGGCTCTTTGCTGTTGCTGGCGATCATATTACGCAATTCAGTCAATTCCTTCTCCAGTGCGTCTATCCTCATCTTGCTTTCAGATAGCGCCTGTTGAGATTGCGCTACCGCTTCGCTCATGTGTTTTTGATCATTGAACAGTATTTTTAATTCCTCGCGCATACCCTCATCGGCATTTGCAAAGACCACTTCAAAAACCCGGCCCGTCTGCTTGCTGAGGGACAGGGACAGATTCACCAATGCAGCCCATTTCCTGGCGTAGCCATCGGTGAAAACGATCTCGGCGTAGGCCTCTTCCTGTGCCTCGATCCACAGATCATAGAGCTGTTTTAATGTGGTGATTTTCCTGCCTGAAAGACCAAAGTGAATGAAGGTATCGCGCAATTTATCTATGGCAAGCAGCGCCAGCTCCAGGAGCACCGCCTGATAATTAAGCCAGGCCCGCTCATACTCTCCCTGGAGAGCTCTCGCCACGTTCATCTCTTCAGTATATTGCCGATTGCCCGCCATCTTTGCAGATAATGCCGACACAAAAGGCAGATCACCCATGCCGAAGATCCGCCCATCCACAGCAGCGGTATGACCCCGCCAATACTGCATGGACTCAAGCAGGCTTTTATGCACGCCCATGTATGGCGAATGATGATGGGTAGCGGTTAGTGTTGCTTTTAATGTATCTATGTGATGATGCAGAACCTGCACCCAGTCATCGTTATCTTCTGGCAGATCTGCAAGGGCAACCAGCAGGCCGCTGAAAACCTGCACAAGTGAATGGATGGATGTGGTTTGATTGAGAAGATGGTTAAAAACCGCAAATAAGTCGCTGGGCAACGGGGCGGGCTTAGCTTGCGGGCAGGCATTAAAAAAGCGCTCGGATGCAGACTCCGCACTGGCGGGTGAGGTTCGCTGATGTGGCGAGTAGAGATGATTGATCCCTTCGAGGTATTTCTTTTGGGTCTCAGCCCAGATAGCCTGCCATTGCAGATCATTATCCTTTTGCATAGACCAAGTAGCGCAACTCCCCGGAAACGGCGCCCCTATTTATTCGCCCGATTCTCAATTAAATCATCCACAACACCGGGGTCGGCCAGGGTGCTGGTATCGCCTAAATTATCCAGCTCATTGGCCGCCACCTTGCGTAGGATGCGCCGCATGATCTTCCCTGAGCGTGTCTTGGGTAATCCCGGCGCCCATTGAATCCGGTCCGGACTGGCTATGGGGCCAATTTCACTACGCACATGTTGTATCAACTCCGCATGCAGATCAGCGGAGGGTGCAGTACCGCTCATCAAGGTAACGTAGGCATAGATCCCCTGGCCTTTAATATCGTGAGGGAAACCCACCACCGCCGCTTCCGCCACGGCATCATGTAACACCAGGGCGCTTTCCACCTCCGCCGTGCCCATACGATGCCCGGAGACATTGATAACATCATCGATGCGACCGGTTATCCAGTAGTATCCGTCTTCATCTCGGCGGGCGCCGTCACCGGAGAAATAACGACCGGGAAACATCTTAAAATAGGTATCGATAAAACGTTGATGATCGCCATAGACGGTACGCATTTGTCCCGGCCATGATCGATTAAGGCATAAGGCACCTTCCGCCGCCCCCGCTAACTCGTTGCCTTTCTCATCAAGCAGGCAGGGTTCAACACCAAAATAAGGCCGAGTGGCCGAACCCGGTTTCAGTTCAGTGGCGCCAGGTAGCGGGGCGATCAAAATGCCGCCTGTTTCAGTCTGCCACCAGGTATCCATGACCGGGCAACGACCATCACCGACCACATGGTAATACCACTCCCAGGCCTCCGGATTGATGGGCTCACCCACACTGCCGAGTATACGCAAACTGCTACGACTGTGCTTTTTAACAAAGTCATCACCCAATCCCATCAAGGCGCGGATGGCGGTCGGGGCGGTGTAGAAAATACTCACCCGGTGTTTATCCACCACCTGCCAGAACCTGCCCGCATCGGGGTAGGTGGGAACGCCCTCAAACATCAAGGTTGTGGCGCCATTGCACAGCGGGCCGTAGACGATATAGGAATGACCCGTCACCCAGCCGACGTCCGCCGTACACCAGTAAATCTCGCCATCGCGATAATCGAAAATATGTTTATGGGTCATCGCCGTGTAGAGCAGATAACCGCCCGTGGTATGCAGCACGCCTTTGGGTTTACCGGTTGAGCCGGATGTATAGAGGATGAATAACGGCTCCTCCGCATCCATTTCCTCAGGGGGGCAATCCGGTTTCGCATCTTCCATGGCCTCGTGATACCAGATATCCCGTTCCTCATGCCAGTTGACGTCGGCGCCTGAGCGCTTGACGACAATAACCGTATGGACATTCGGACACTGCTCCAGGGCCTTGTCGGCATTCGCTTTTAATGGCGTGTGCCTGCCACCTCGTATCGTCTCATCTGCGGTAATGACCACCTGGCAATCGGCGTCCAGTATGCGATCTTTCAGCGCCCAGGGCGAGAAGCCGCCAAATACCACCGAATGCACCGCACCGATGCGTGTACAGGCCAACATGGCCACGGCGGCCTCGGGGATCATGGGCATGTAGATGGACACACGATCCCCCCTTTGCACACCGCTTGACTTTAGCACATTGGCGAAGCGGCACACTTGCTCATGTAGTTGCCGGTAGGTGATCTGCTTCTCGACCCCGGGGTCGTCACCTTCCCAGATAATGGCGATATCCTCGGCACGGCTCTGTAGATGCCTGTCCAGGCAATTATAAGAGACATTCAGCTTCGCACCGACAAACCACTTGATATCCACCGTGTCGTAATCCCACGCCTGCACCTTGTCCCACTTTTTGAACCAGCTCACATATTGCTCGGCCTGCTCACCCCAGAAATTATCGGGATCATGGATTGATCGGGCATACATATCCCGGTACTGCTGATCAGAGATATGGGCGTGTTTGGCCATGGATTGGGGTATGGGATAGGTTTTGACCTCAGACATTGGCGCTCACCTCTTTTGCGATGTTGTTATCGGTATTTACTGAGTTTTAGGCCCGGCGTGTTGTTGGCCGCTCGATTTGCCATAACGATTTTCAATGTAATCATCGATGATCGCCTGGAACTCGGCGGCAATATTATCGCCACGCAATGTCATGGCCTTTTTACCATCAATGAATACCGGCGCCGATGGCGCCTCGCCCGTGCCCGGCAGGCTGATCCCGATATCGGCCTGTTTGCTCTCTCCAGGGCCGTTGACCACACAACCCATGACGGCCAGGTTTAATGTCTCTACCCCGGCATACTTCTCCCGCCAGAGTGGCATCTGAGCTCTGATGTAGCCCTGAATGGTATCGGCGAGCTCCTGAAATACGGTGCTGGTGGTGCGACCACAACCCGGACAGGCGCTCACCAGCGGGGTGAAAGAGCGCAAACCCATAGTTTGCAGGATCTCCTGGGCGATAATGACCTCATTCGCCCGATCACCTCCGGGCTCCGGGGTCAGGGAAATACGAATCGTATCACCAATGCCCTCCTGCAACAAAACCCCCAGCGCCGCCGTGGATGCAACAATGCCCTTAGAGCCCATACCCGCCTCGGTTAACCCCAGATGCAAGGCGTAATCACAGCGCCTTGCCAAATCTCGGTAAACGGCAATCAGTTTTTGTACGCCACTGACTTTGCAGGAGAGAATAATTTTATCCCTTGACAAACCGATCCGCTCTGCTTTTTCCGCACTGCTGATGGCGGAGATGATCAAGGCCTCCTGCATCACCTGATCGGCATCCAGGGGCGCAGCGCGGCGCGCATTGTCATCCATGAGCGCGGTGGCGAGCGCCTGATCCAGACTGCCCCAATTCACACCAATACGGACAGGCTTATCATATTCGATGGCCTTCTCTATCATGGTGGCGAACTGGCTGTCGCGCTTTCGGCCAAAACCGACGTTGCCCGGGTTGATCCGGTATTTAGCCAGGGCCTTGGCACAGTCCGGGTATTCAGTTAATAGCTGATGGCCGTTATAATGGAAATCACCGATTAACGGGATACGACAGCCCTGGGCGTCAAGCCGCTCACGTATGGACGTAACTTGCCCTGCCGCAGCCTCATTATTAACGGTGATACGTACCAATTCCGAACCGGCGGCCGCTAGTTGCAGCACCTGCCTGACGGTGGCGTCGGCGTCAGCGGTGTCTGTGTTGGTCATGGATTGCACGACAATCGGGGCGCCGCCGCCGACTGTTACCGGGCCGATATTAACCGCTATGGCCTGACGTCTTTCCAGGGGGGCGTTTTGCTCTGTCATACTGCCGGGGAGGCTCTCTTAACTATAGGCGAGTTTTAGTCTAGCGAGAAGGTAGCCGAAGTCAAGCCTGCTACCCGGCTCTGGACAGTCTTTATCACCCGGCTATGATGGTTACGTAAACAATACGGATCTTAACATAACCCACTGCACATCTGAAGAGATGCTATTGGCGCCCGGCCTTTATGAAACCATCATGACAAGGAAAATGATGGCTGGTGTGCGATACTGATCTCATGAATAATAAGAAAAACCACTACTCCAAAGCCGATCTGCTGGCATGTGGTCGCGGGGAATTATTTGGAGAGGGTAACGCCCAGTTACCCCTGCCTGATATGCTGATGGTGGATCGGATAGCCGAGATACGTGAGCAGGGCGGCTCAAGGGGAAAGGGATATATCCTGGCCGAGCTCGATATCAACCCGGATTTGTGGTTTTTTGCCTGTCACTTCCAGGGAGATCCAGTCATGCCCGGCTGTCTGGGTGTTGACGCCATGTGGCAATTAGTGGGCTTTTACCTGGGCTGGTTGGGCGCCCCGGGACGGGGTCGGGCGTTGGGCTCGGGCGAGATAAGGTTTACCGATCAGGTCACGCCGGATTGCAAATTGGTAGAATATGTTATCGATATAAAAAGGATCATATCGCGCAAATTGGTTGTGGGGGTCGCCGATGGACAGATGCGTGTTGATGGCAAAACGATCTACACAGCGAAGGATCTGCGGGTAGGGCTATTTAAGGCGGACGAGACTTTTTAAGATCATGCAACAGTTAAAACGGGTTGTGGTAACCGGACTGGGGATTAAATCCAGTATCGGCAATAGCCAGGAAGAGGTTCTCACCTCCCTGAAAGCAGCCAGGGCAGGCGTTGAGTTCTCGGAGGAATACGCTGATCTGGGTTTTCGCTCCCATGTCTATGCGCCCATCCATCTTGATCTCGATGCACTCATCGATAGAAAACTAAAACGCTTTATGGGCGATGCCGCCGCATTTAGCTACCTGGCCATGCAAGACGCCATAGCAGATGCGAATTTGCATGCCGATCATATCTCCCATCACCGCACCGGGTTAATCGTGGGCACTGGTGGCTCATCCACCGAAAACATGATCGCCGCCACGGATATACTCAGGCAAAGAGGCGCGCGAAAAGTCGGCCCGACCCTGGTGCCCAGGGTGATGTCCAGTACCGGCAGCGCCTGTTTGGCGGTCGCTTATAAAATCAAGGGTATTAATTACTCCATCAGCTCCGCTTGCGCCACCAGCGCCCATTGCATCGGCAACGCCTACGAGCTGATCCAATCCGGCAAACAGGACATTATCTTTGCCGGGGGCGCAGATGAGGTGCATTGGTCCGGCACGTTATTATTCGATGGCATGGGGGCCTTATCATCCCGTTACAACGACACCCCCGGCCTGGCCTCCCGGCCATTTGATGAGCACAGAGATGGTTTTGTGATATCCGGCGGCGGCGGGATCATCATATTGGAAGAATATGAACATGCGATAAACAGAGGCGCCGACATCTATGCGGAAGTGACGGGCTATGGCGCCACCTCAGATGGTTACGACATGGTCAAGCCCTCCGGCGAAGGCGCCGTTCGTTGCATGAACATGGCCATGTCAACGGCAAATACGCCGATCGACTACATCAACGCCCATGCCACCAGTACCCCGGCGGGAGACATGGGAGAGCTTGAGGCCATTAAAACGGTCTTCAACGGCGAGGTGCCCAAAATCAGCTCGACCAAATCCCTCTCCGGTCATGGGCTTGGGGCGGCCGGCGCCAATGAGGCGATCTTCACGTTGTTAATGTTAAAAAACGATTTCGTTTGCAAATCCGCAAACATAGACACATTAGATGAAAAAGCCCATGGTCTGCCCATAGTCCTTGAACGACAGGATAACGCCGGTTTAACCACGGTCATGTCGAACAGCTTTGGCTTTGGCGGTACGAACGCCACATTGATTTTCACAAAAGTAACGCAATAAAAAATCCAGCAGTTCATAATTTAAGATGGCAACAATGCCCTATCAAGGTGCGATCACCCACTTCGCATCTCACCATCATATCTGATCAGGATCAGCCCTGTGGGTGGATCGCGCTACCTTTACCCCCGCATTGAGCGCACCCGCCGCCTCAATGGTGGATCATGATGTTGTCTTCACCGCCGTCACCAGCCAACCGGCCGACGGCGTGATGATCCCGGCAGGCGTCTGATACTGGCCGAGCGCCTTTTTCATCGCACTGACGCCTGCAGCTCTCTGTGGATCTGTGGCGTCCAGCAGTTTTGCCGCAGCCGGGCCCATCTCCGATAAAAACGACAGCGCCTCTGACATACTGCCGAGATTGATGCCATATTCAACCGGCTCGATTTGAATATCAGAAAAACCCGATTGACTTAAAAGAAAGCGGATCCGCTCCGGGGCGCCCAGAGAAAACGGATTGGGCGCATCGGGATCGGGCTTGCTATCCGTTGGTTTTTGCGCTTGTATTATCTCTTCAACCGCCCTGGCCGGCTCATACATCCAGGGATTTTTGGCAAGTTCCCGCCAGCAAATAAACGCCATGATCCCCCCCGTCTTTAAGCACCTGTTAAGACAGGTAAAGGCGTCAACCGGCCTCTCGAAGAACATGACGCCAAAACGCGAGATGATGGTATCGTACTGATCAACACCGAGCTCCCCGGAGCCGGCGTCCACGCACTTGAACTCTAAATGCTTAACATCACCAAACCGACTTTGGGCTACTTGTAGTATTTGCCGGGAGACATCCACGCCGACTACCTTGCCGCCATCGCCAATCAGTTTGCTCAGCGCATAACTGGTCAGCCCGCCACCACAACCGATATCGAGAACAACCCCATCATCCTTGATGTGAATGGATTCAAGCAGCTTGTCATTGTAGGGCTTTAGCGAGCGCTCAAGTTGCTCGATATGCCTAACCCATTGATCGCCCCCTTCCTCTTGCCAAAACTCAACGCCAAAAGGGATTTTTTCATTTTGATCGCGCATGTTTGATATCCTTAGAGTTTAACTTGTCAGTGTCACGCTTAACGGCTTCACCAGCGAATAAGCGACGTTGTTATTTTACAGATCCCTCTAGCGAGCCGGGAAGAGCAACACCATGGGAGCATACACACCGCTTACCTTGAGGCAGAACGATAGCCCATCTCTGCAAGGCAGGCGAGGATGCACATTCAAATAACCACCTAAAAATCAGAATATCACAAACGTCACTTTTTAGGCGCTCTCCAACCGCTATGTCCGCCGGTTCAGACCCTGCCTAAAAATAAAACCAGCCGACTACTTCCTGTGTTTGAACACATAACGCAAATTGACGTTATCGGTCGCCACCGCCTTGCCACCCCGGTACCCGGGCCGGTATCTTGTAGATGCAACAACACAGCAAAGAACATGTGGAAAATACTGTGTATTCTTGCTTGCTTTCAGGCTATATTGATGAACGAATAACACTTATGAGGAGAAGACCAATGAGAGTTAAAATGATAGCGAAATTGACAGGCGTGGTTGTATGGCTTTTTTCGATCAATCTTTTGCAGGCGATTGAGGTAGACCCCGGGGATTATACGGCCTTGCCCAAGGGCACGAATATAGCCCTGATGTATGTGGGTTATGGAGCCGACGCCGGGACCAGTGGCGTTGATTATGACGCTAACATCAACCTCGCCCGTTATGTGCACTATAACAAATTGCTTGGTATGACCGTTGATCCCCAGTTCATCATCCCCTTTGGTCATGTCAGCCTGGATGTGGGCACGGCCTCGGTCATCGATACAACCAGTGTCGGCGACCCGATTCTCGCCATGACCCTCTGGCTACATGAAACGGAAACGACGCAATTCGGCTTTACCCCTTTCATATCAGTCCCCATCGGCGATTATGATGGCGATAGGGGCCTGGATAATTTTGGCGGCAACCGTTTCGCAACGACATTGCAACTGGGTGTTTGGCACAAGCCCACGGACAAGCTCTTATTGGAGATGATCGGTGATGTGACCGTATTCTCTGATAATACGAGCTTTGGCCCCAATGACGCCACCCGTGAGCAGGATGAAAGCTATCAGTTACAATTAACGGCAACTTATGGGGTGACCGATAAACTCAGATTAGGCGTTAAAGGCTCTTACATCAGCAACGGTGAAACCCGCATTGATAATATTGGGCAGAACGATGAGAGCGAAGTGTGGAGGGGCTATTTATACGGGCAATACTTTATTCGCCCCAATGTGCAGATCCAGGTCAAGTATTATGAGGACCTTAAATCCGATGCGTTTGTCGTGGATAATCTCCGGGAGTTTCAGATCAGATTGCTTTACGCTTTTTAGGTGAGATGATCATCTTCACGGTCGACTGCTGATCTCCTGACGGAAATGGCGGGCGCCCTGTATTTTGTGCCCGCCCGCCCCTGTCGGTTGGTATCCTTAGCGCTTGAGCTGATAATGGCGAGAGTTATCTTGCCCCGGTACATGGACTACAGGTCATCGAGTGGCCGATGTTGTGCGATGAGACGGCGCATCTCGCCCCAAAGGCAGCGCTCATGTTCTCCCAATACCGGGGTCTTGCCGTATCGAGTGACCGATGTTATGCGATGAGACGGCGCATCTCGCCCCAAAGGCAGCGCTCATGCTCTCCCAATGCCGGGGTCTTGCCGTTTTGATCCCCCAACCTGCCGGAGGAAAACCGCTCGGTCGGCAGGTTTAATGGGGTGGCGCGAGGTCGCACAAAGGGTAGTCATGGGCAGATCCGCTTTGGGAGCGGATGAACTCCGGCAAAAGGGCGGCGCTTATAAAGGCGAGCACATGTATCAAGGCGCCTATCGCCCATCACCCCGACAAATGGCACAACAGGATTTAAGGCTATCTAACTCACCGCTGGTGTCTTCAACGTCCATTCTCTCCAACCACACAGCAGCGGGAAATAAAGACCCAGCTTAACGGGTCTCTCGTCCACTCCCTGCATGAGATGGCCGTATTTCTCCAACTGCCGGGCGTAACGGGTTTGCTCCTCATCCAGGAACACATCCAGGTCCGCACCCTCATGGCGGCTTGTCTTGTAGTCAATGATCCATCTTATCCCGTCACTGTCTATAAAAGTCCTGTCTATGACGACACTCACCAGCCTGCCCTCATGGAGGCCGGTGATGGCATATTCATTCTCCTGCTCTTGATGTTCGCCGTCCAGGATCCACCGACCACGCTCATCGCCGGTCATATTGATCAATGCGCTCTCTACCTGCCTGCCGGCATATGCCAGCTCTTCTCCTGTGACGCCCAGGCGTTTTAACGCACAAATATAATACTGGCGATCGGAGCGAATTTTTATCTCATGGGCGTTTTTCAACCCCTCAGAGGCTAACCGCTCTATGCAATGATGCACTACCGTGCCGATGTGTTTGATTGTTGCCCCCGCCCACTCAAACTCAATATCGTTGATTGGAGGGGCCGAACTCACCGTCGGCGCCTTCCATTCAGGGGATAAAACCGGCGCCGGCAAGGACCAGCTATCCGTCAGGCGGCGTATAAGGGGTCTGCCAGCCCCCTGTTCATGGATCTGCCCGGCCTGGCTCATGTCGGCCTGCTCGGCCGCTTGCCTGTACTCATCCTCAACAACCGGCCAGAGCTGTCTTAATAAGCTGCTCCCATGGGGCGGCGCCAAACTGACGCCGTCCCCTTTCGCCCTGGTTTTCACCGTGCCGATAAGGTGCAGGTGATTTTTAGCCCTGGTCGCACCCACATATAACAAGCGCCCATTTTCAAAGTATTGTTTTTCCTTTTCGATGCCTTTTAGAAACTGATAGATGGGCGCCGCATCTTCACCTGCCTGTTTAATGGGGGCCAGCAGCAGTTTCTGTGCATCACCCTGTGCCTGCTCCAACCACAACAACAACTGCGCCTCATCAGCAGCCGTGCCCCTCGAGAGACCCGGAATGATAACCGTATCAAACTCAAGCCCCTTGGCCTTATGGATAGTCATGATCTGAACATCATCCTCGGCGCCCACTTCAGGGCTTGCGTACAGGGAGAGCACCTGCTCGACAAACCGGTCCCTGTCCCGCAGTACCCCGCCCTGCTCGAATTGACTTAACAGCGAAAAAAACAGTGCAGTGTCCTGCAAGCGGGCGGCGTTCTTTACCGTTGCAGGACCGCCTAGCTGCACCCAGACGGACTTGATGAAATGGCTATGTTCATATCTTCCAAATGCAGCCAGTGCGCTTTGCAATACGCCCCTGATCCTGCCCAATCGCCTCTGCCCATCCCGGCTTAAAGAGGATAAAAGCGCATCATCTTCTATGCCGGCGCAGATGGCTTTGGCCGGGTGAGCGGCGAGAGTGTGCAGGTCTTCTAACAGCAATCCACACCACGGCGCCCGTAGCACCGCCAGCCAGGCAATGCGATCAGCCGGATAATTCAGCGCCAGAGTGAGCGCCAATAGATCCTGTATTTCAGGCTGGGCGCCAAGCGCTTCAATGTCCACGGCACGAAACCCAATCGCCGCTCTTTTTAATGCGGGAATAATGTCCAATAGGTGATTCCGGTTACGCACCAGTATGGCAATGCTGGCATTGCTGGCGGATAACCTCGCCTGCTCTACCAGCTTCACCACAAGCCCGGCCTCTTCCGCCTGCCCGGCGTTGATCAGCGGATGGACATTGACTGGCTCGCCATCGGGCCCGTCTCTGCCGGCCTGGGCTCGTACATAGGCGACGGCGCCACGGACTAGATCAGGGATCTCGGGCAACACCTGGCTGAAGGTGTTGTTGACCCAATGCACTATCCCCGGCGCAGAGCGGAAATTCACGGTGATGTTCACCGGCGTCAAGGGGAATTGATCCAGTCTCTTCTCCCGCCAGACATTTAAGAACAGGGCCACCTGCGCCTCACGAAATCGATAAATAGACTGCATGGGATCACCCACAAGAAACAGGCTGTGTCCATCTCCCGGCGACCAGCCGCTGATCAACTTCTGTAATAACACATACTGATTGATAGATATGTCCTGAAACTCATCCACCAGGATGTGCTTGATCTCATATTCCAGATACAACGCCAGATCAGTGGGCTTGTCCGCTTCCCCCAAAGCCTGGTTCGCCGCCTGCGCCACCCCGCTAAAATCGATTTTGTTTCGCTCTGCAAACAGGATCCGTAATTGCGCCTCAGCCAGTAGCAATAACTGGTAGACGGCTTCAATAAACACCCACTCATTATCGGTATAGTGAACAGGTGGCAGCGCTTTCACTTCCCTGAGGTTCTTAATCAGCCGTCCGTGGGCAGCCAGGCTTGACGTCAAACCGGCAAACCGTCTCTTCATTGATCTGCATCGCTCTGCCTGTATTTTATCGGAGGAAGGCGGCGGGAAACCCAGGTTGACGTCGGCGCACTTGCGTATCGAGCCACCATCGGTCAGGCAAAAAGCGGCAATGCCCCGCCACTTCTTCAGGTCTGTCGCCTTTGCTGATGGTAATGCCTGCATCTCATGACAGACGCTAACAGGTGAGGACGGGTTATTATCAAGGAGGTTTGCCGCCGCATAATTTATCAGCGCCAGTAATTCTCCCGCCAAATCTTCAGGAAAAGACATCGCAAGCTCTGATAAAACAGACTCAACCACGCCCATCAATGCAGATTCAAACCTGTCTCTTTGAAGCGCATCTTTTTGCTGCCCCCTGGCGATATATCTTAACCATTGCTCCCGTCTGGCCAGCATGGCGATCAGCATATCTCTCACTCTCGGCAGATCATTATCCAGGTGGGTTAATAATGTCTCAATGGCCGTTGACCATACACGCCCCGTCTCCAGCTCCGCCAGGGCGTTAAGTGCGGCCTGATGATAATACTCCTCGGCATTGTCTGTCGTTTCAGGTTGTGCGCCAAAACCCGTGAGCACGGGGGTACGCCTGGTAAGCGCAGCGCAGAGCGAATCAATGGTCTGTATGCGTAGGCGGGCGGGGTTGAGTAACACATGCCAGTTTTTTTCCTGATCACATCTCAACGCCTGCTGTGCCAGCGTGATGGTTTTTGTGTTGTGCTTATCCGCTGTATCGCTATTTTTGGAGGCGTCCTCAAGCGCCATTAAAATGCGCCCCCTCATTTCAGCGGCCGCCTTGCGCGTGAACGTCATGGCGAGTATCTCCTCGGGCTCATCCACACAAGCTAACAAACGCAAGTAGCGCTGTATCAGTAGCTCGGTCTTGCCGGAACCCGCCGGCGCCTGAACGATAAATGACTGATCAGGCCCTAGCGCACGCTGACGTTGTTCCATGTCCATCTCGCGCATCATCCGCTCACGCCTTTATCTCCCCCACATCCTCAGGGTGCCTCCGTATTTCATGGATCCGACATAGCGAATGCAGATCGCAGTAGCGACAGCAATCTGCATCCCTGGGGCTCACCTTCGCCACGCCACTTCGAAACTCGCCCATCAGCGCACGTAAACGCCCCCGCCAGGCATTTAATAATCCATCCCAGTGATCATAACCCGTGGCGTATTTTGTCTGCATAAAAGCCTTTGTCCCGGGCAGGGTGTCGGCGTCTTTGGATAAGCCGATGTATCTCGCCCCCCCGCGCCTTATCTGTGCAAAGGTGATGGCCGCTACATCGGCGCTTGCTACGCTGGCATAAAGAGGCAACTGCGGCTCTTCCATCCTCTCTGCGAACCACTGCCCTGCCTTTGCCTGTCCTGTTTTATAGTCTATGATCACCTGCTCTCCATTGCTCAACTGATCCATACGGTCAACCCGCATTTTGATCAGGACGCCCTCATATTCAAATACCTGTTTCCTCTCGCAGGCGATGACCTTAAAGGGTGAGCGGGCTGCTTCCTGTGCAAGCCATTCCTTGAGTATGAGTGCCAGTCGCTGTTTTTCGACCCGGGCGAAACGCCCGGAAAATGTCTGTGGTCTTTTTCTCCTGTATACATTGATTGACGCATCAACGACTCTCTCTATCAGCTCATTCAAGCCCTTTTCACTTTTATTCTTCAGCGTTTGCTGATCACCTAACTGCTCCCAGAGACGTTGCAGGACAGTGTGTATCAACAAACCCCGCGCGCGCAGGTCCAGGCCGATATCGATTGCCGATAAACCCCGGGCCTTCAGGCGATGCCGGGCAAAAGCACGGAAGGGGCAGGCGGACTGATCCTTAAACAGGGCTGTGCCGCCACTGACTGTATCATCGGCGTGAATGACCGGGGCCATATCATCTTGCAGTGATTCCAGTTCTCCACCAGCATGAACCGATGCTAAATAGTCAGGCGCCATCTCGAAATCTGGCCCATCGTCCTGCACAGGGTATCCCCTTATCAGGGGGCTGGGACGAAGCGGTCTTTCATTCTCATTTAACGGGAAACTCAGTATCACATCCCTGGCCGAGCGGATTAAACGCGCAGTCACATTCTGGCTACAGATCAGTTGATGCGCCGCCGTTGCAGCAGGCACCCCGGCGGCACGTTGTAGTGATAACGGGACAAACGGGTTAGCCTCTGCACTGGCCGGCCAGACCTCCTCATGCAAGCCTGAGGCCCAGAGATGATCAAATTGCATACCGGCAGCGCCTTCAATATCCATTATCTGGATGGGTGTTTCGGCTGTTTTGGGTTGAAAACTCGAGTGCATGAGGAGCTGGCGTAATTGCATGAAGGCGGTTTGATAATTCACCTGCTCTGCAACCAGGCCCAAACCGGCGAACTCATCCAGCCTCTCCCGCCATGCCTGCAGGGTTTGATATTCGCTACTGTCCTGACTGAGCTCACCCGGCCAGTTAAATATACCCAGCAATCGGGAGAATGATTTCGCCCACTCGGCTAGGGATTGAAACCCGGGCAGGGCCTGATATGCAGCGTGCAATCTCTGCAAAAGAGAGAAAAACGCAGAGGAGAAGGCGGCGTTTTCGGCGCCATCATGAAACACTCGCAAGAAGGTGTGAATACTCATATTGGGCTCACCGTGCTCCCTTAAAGCCGCATCTATCATGCCGCGCGTTGCCCTCTCCCCATCAGCAAAATGGATATAGGGCGTACGCAATAACCGGCTCAGGTCTTTCATATCTACGGGTTGCAGAACCAGCCCTAAAATCGTCAATGCCGTATCAATGACGGGGTAGTCTATGAGTGGCTTTCCAAGTGAGATGCTGAACGGCCTGTGCAGGGATTCGGTAAACCTCAACATCGCCTCTGGCTGTAGAATATCGTTGAACCGGGATTGGATCTGTTGTCTTTGGGCATGAAGATTGGGCACAACAACGCCAATACTCTCGCCCGGATGATGATGAAGACAGCGCCTCGCCCAGTTAGCGGCACAGGTGATCTCCTCATTGGCGTTAGCAAAACCACCGACGCGGGTTTGATGGTTTCTGTCCGCCAGGGGGATCAGCTTGATGTTGAATTGCCTACTCCTCAGCACCGCGATCAGGTTTTTCTGTTGTGGCGTCAGATCATCAAAGCCGACAAGCGCAATACTGCGCGCCATCTCATTACCGCAATGCTGCATAACAGCCATCGCCAGGCTTGACTGATCTATCCACCCTTGCCGCTCACATTGCGCTGTGTATTCTCTCGCCCACGATACAAAAGCCATGGCGTCCTGGTTCAGGTAAGCATCACAGTTAAGTATGTCTATCTGATAGGCCTGACATAATTGCCAGGCATGGATTGCCTGGCGTGTGGTTGCGGCCTTGTGGATGAGGTTGGCGGCGTGTTCAGAGTGATGAATAATCTCACCCCAAACCCAATGTTGTTGCGCCCTTGTGAGCACGATGGTGTGAAGGGCTGACATCGCCGTCATCTCGCCCCAGAGGGCGCCAAGCCAGTTATCCCATGATGCGATGGCCGGCGTCTCCCATGCTATCTCACCTTCAGCGATTTGCCATGCAGCGAATTGCGCTCGTAGATGTTGACTTAATCTGTTAGTTGAGGTCAACAGTGTGTAGTGTTGTTCGAGCAGCTCTCGGAGATGTTTTTCCATTAAACCTGGGTCTCAAGCAGTGTGCATGGGGGCAGGAACATATTGTACACATCCGGGGATGAAAACGAGCACAATATCACGATGCACTGCAAGTGACCGCAAAGATACTTTTATCTCGAGGCAGCGATGCGATGGATAAAGAGAAGCGGATGAAATACGCTTTCAGGGGCGGATCCACAGGCAGGCCAAATGAGCAGGGGCTTTTTTGTTTAATAAAGTCGAGAGACCGGATCGATGCGTTCCACGGTAGCTACCGCCGAGATAATATCGGCTATTGCATGTCTGACCATCAAGCCAGCCAAACAGGTTCCGGATCTAGAAGAAGATGTTCGCCATCATCTGTTACGCCCGCCTCGATCACTGCCGGCAAAATACTTTTATCTCAAGGCCAGGCAAACTTCAAGGCGCGGTTATTTCCCGGCGGGCATGAAATGGGCGGCATAAGGCGTCCACAAATGCCGACGTCAGGAATATAATCATCGCCTGTTATCCATCGAGGCAGATATGCTCAATTACGACAGGCGGCTATGCGCTCATGCCACCCGGGTGATCATCGCTCTCACCTTTTGTGTGTTGGCGCCGGGCTGTAGTGAGAGAAGATCGCATATTGAGGCGATCAAACACCGTGGTGTATTGCATGTCGTCACCCGATTTGGCCCCACAACCTATTACTTCGATAAAGATGGCGAGACCGGCCTTGAGTACAAACTCATCAGTTTGTTTGCCGAGAGGCTGGGTGTTGATGTTGAATTGATCGTGGCGGATAACGAGACGGAAATGATCGACTATCTTAACACCGGCAAGGCTGATATTGCCGCCGCCGGGTTAGTCGCAGACCACGCCGTTGATCCCCCCTTAGAGTATGGGCCGGGCTATCAATGGGTAACAAAGCAGGTGGTTTACCGAAACGGGCATAAACGGCCATCTTCTCTGGATGAGATCGGCCCGGATCAGCTCCATCTCGCCGGCGATACCTTAGGTGAAGCCCAGTTAGCGCGATTGAAGAGCAAGCATCCTTCTCTTTCATGGCGGATCCACCGTGATAAAAACCATCATGATCTACTGGCCATGATAGAAAAGGGCGAGATCCGCTACACCATCGCCTACTCCAATGAGCTTGCCCATTCACGCCTGTTAAACCCCGAGATCCGCGCCGCATTTAACCTCACCACGCCACAACCACTGCGCTGGGCGGTTAAAAAAACCCCGCAGGATGATTCACTGATCAAGGCCATTCGGCAATTCCATGATGAGGTCAATGACAATGGGCAACTGGCCGCCCTGATACAACAGTTCTATGGACCCATCACGTTTTTTGATTATGTGGACTCGAGAAAATTTATTGATCGCTATTTTAACCGCCTGCCGGATCTGCAACCCCATTTCGAAAATGCAGCGACCGAGTTCGGGTTTGACTGGCGACTGCTGGCCGCCGTCAGTTATCAGGAATCCCACTGGGACAAGGACGCACGTTCAGTAACCGGTGTGCGGGGTTTGATGATGTTGACGCTGACCACAGCCAAACAGCTTGGCGTGACCGACCGCCTTGATCCTGAGCAAAGCATCTGGGGCGGCGCCAAATACCTGTCATCATTGATAAAAAGAGTACCACAGAGAATCGGCGAGCCCGACCGCACCTGGCTTGCATTGGCCGCATACAACGTGGGTTATGGTCATCTTGAAGACGCCAGAGTACTCACTCAGAAAAACGGAGACAACCCGGATGACTGGAGCAAGGTGAGGGAGCACCTGCCGTTATTGAGCGAGAAGAAGTGGTATCAACAAACCAGACATGGCTACGCCAGGGGGCGTGAACCGGTGGAGTTTGTCGCCAACATCAGAAAATACTACACCGCATTGGTACAGCTCACCCATGAAGACATAGAGCCGACAAAACTGGCGCACTATGAGATCATCGACTCAATGGGCTTCTAGGCCATCATTGGCGGGGGTGTTTCCACCGCCTGGCAAGACGCTTCGCTTGCATTTTCTCATCATCATTAAGCCTTGATGCGATGTTATCCATCATGTCTTTGGCCCCCGAAGGGGCGCTATCCGAGCACAACAACAACCAGGCATAGGACGTCACCCAATCCCGGGCAACGCCATAGCCTCTCGAAAGACAAACTGCGAGCTGATACTGCGCCCTTCTATGCCCCTGCATGGCGGCTTTTTCAAACCATCGTAACGCCAGCGCCTGATCACGCCGCACACCCCTGCCCTGCATATAGAATAACCCCAGATGGTATTGCGCCCTGTCGTAGTCCTCATTCGCCGCTTTCTCAAAATACCTCGCCGCCGCTGCCTCATGGGCCTGTACGCCTTGTCCGATCGCATGCATTTTCGCCAGTTGATAAGACGCTTTTGCATAATTTTGCTCAGCCGCTTTTTCAAACCAGTGCATGGCGGCGGCATAATCCTGCTCTACAGCGATGCCATATAAATAAAACAATCCCAGATTAAACTGCGCCTTATAGTACCCCTGCCGTGCGGACTTGCTATGCCATTGATAGGCCTGCTCATCGTCTCGTGCAAGAGCATGCTCACCGGAGTACATCAACGCCAGATTATATTGCGCTTTCGCATAACCCTGGTCGGCGGATTTTTCATACCATTTTATGGCGGCGTCGAGATCGACCTTCGTCCCTCTACCCGTCGCATACATCATGCCCGCATTTAACTGTGCCTTCATGTGGCCCTGCTCAGCGGCCCGCGTATACCACCTCACCGCTTCGATGGCATTTTTCCCGGTGCCAATGCCATTGGCATACATATAACCCAAGTTAAATCTGGCATCAGCACATCCCTGCCTGGAGGCTTTTAAGTATAAATCGAAGGCTTTTTCATAATCTCGCTCAATACCCATACCTTCCTGATAACACCATGCCAGATCAGCCTGTGCCGCCGGATCATTTTGCTCACTGGCCAAACTCAACCACTTCACGGCCTGTTTGTGATCCAAAGGCACACCGGCTCCCCTGACATACCGCTGCCCCATCCTGGATTGTGCAAGCGCTGATCCCTGCTCTGCCGCCTGTTGATACCAATGAGCGGCCTGCCCCTGATCCAGAGGCACGCCTATGCCATTTTCATATAGATCAGCAAGCTGTAGCTGGGCCTGCAGATCGCCTGTAGCGCCCGCTTTCAGCAAGGATGAAATACTCACGCCCATAGCGCTTAAATAAGACGTTAAACTGCCGCTCAAGTGGATATGATTGTGTTAATAATAAAATGAATCACCCCAGCGTCAATACTTAAGATATGCATCTTAAATAATGACTATTGCGAGAAACACGCCGACTTACGGTAGTGAAGAGCTAGTAGAGCCTCACCTGTCCGATCACAATACCCTGGATGTGTACCCGCTCGGCGGGGTAGATCATGGAGGCATGGGCAGGATTGGCCGGCAACAGCTCGATGCGATTAGGGTGTTTTTTCAGCCGTTTTAGCACCGTCTCCTCCTCATCGATTAACGCGAGGACGATATCGCCATCATTGGCGGTGACGGCCTGTTTCACAATCACCAGATCATCCTCAATAATGCCCGCATCCACCATGGCGTTGCCGAGCACCCTCAGGACATAGCGCCCCGGCCCCAGCAAGAGAGCGGAGAAATTGATCTCTTTTTCATCGGCAATGGCCTCAATGGGCCTGCCTTCGGCCATGCGACCGGCCAGCGGTAAGATCGTCAAACGCCGATCATGCTTCCCGGTCAGGCGAATACTACGCCAGCCTCGGCCGGAGCGATGCACATAACCTTTTTCAATCAGCGCTTCAATATAGCGGTGTATCGTGCCTTTTGAGTTTATGCCCAGGGCCACGCCCATTTCCGTCAGGGTGGGCCCGTGGCCGCTTTGGGCAATGTGGCGGGTGATAAACTGCAACAACCTCTCTTCTAAGCGGGTCAGCATAAAAGTTCTCTTAATGTTCTCTTTGCAGAATAGAGAACAATTAGAGAACTTTCAAGCAACAATGAACCTAGGGCAAGCCCGGTAAAATCGATTGAATGAAATAATGAAACCATGAACAATGCCTTAACCCCTTTAACCTATTTAGCAAATCCAGGAGCCAGAATATGTCTGAGGCGAATAAAATTCAGAAAACCGAGCGACAATGGCGAGCGCAGCTAACCCCCGAGCAATACGAGGTTTGCCGAAACAGGGGGACGGAAAGAGCGTTTACGGGCAAATATCACGACTGCAAGGACCCGGGGATGTACCGGTGTGTTTGCTGTGATCAGGCATTATTCAGCTCAGAGACGAAATTTAATTCGGGCACGGGCTGGCCCAGTTTTTACGCCCCTCAGGATGCCTCCGCCATCAAAACACAAACCGATAGCAGCCATGGCCTGATCCGAACGGAGGTGATGTGTAGCGCCTGTGACGCCCATCTCGGTCATGTTTTCCCGGACGGGCCGGACCCTACGGGCCTTCGTTACTGCATCAATTCGGCGTCGCTGGATTTGAGTAAAGATGATAAAGATGATCCCTAGGGGGCTCGTATTCACCGCCAGGAGAGTTTTTCATGTAACTTGACGACATCACCGATGATCATCATGGACGGTGGTTTGATCGCCTCTTTGCGAACGATGTCAGCTAACCTCGCCACTGTTCCGAGGTACACTTTCTGCCCGGGTGTTGTGCCTTGCTGAATGATGGCGACAGGCGTATCGGCATTCATCCCGCGCTGGAGCAAATTGTCTTGCAACACATCCACCCCCTTCACGCCCATGTAAATGGCGATGGTTTGTTGCGGCTGCAGCAATGCCTCCCAGTTCAGATCCAGCTTGCCTTCCTTTAAGTGGCCGGTAACAAAGACGCAGGAGCGGGCATGATCACGATGGGTCAGCGGTATGCCTGCATAGGAGGCGCAGCCGGATGCTGCGGTAATGCCCGGGACAACCTGGAATGCAACACCGGCTGCGGCCAACTCTTCAATCTCCTCTCCGCCGCGACCGAAAATAAACGGATCGCCCCCTTTAAGGCGCAATACCCGCTTGCCTTCCCTGGCCAGCTTGACTAATAACGAGTTGAGCTCAGGCTGCGGCACGGTATGGCCGTCACTTTCTTTTCCCACGTAAATCTTCTCTGCATCCTTGCGCGTCAATGCAACAACAGCGGGCGCCACCAGGCGATCATACAGCACCACGTCCGCCTGTTGCATCAGGCGCAGTGCGCGAAAGGTCAATAGATCCGGATCGCCAGGGCCACCCCCCACCAGATACACCTCCCCCCTGTTGTTTGACGGGCTGTGATCTGCCGCCAGCGCCTTATCCAGGGCAGCGATTGCCGCGGTTTCCCTGCCGGCGAAAAACAGCTCCGCAATGGGCCCTTCTATCACCTGCTCCCAAAACCGGCGGCGCTCACCCATGGCGGGGAATGTCTCTCTCACTCTCTCCCTGAACTCACCCATAGCGCTCGCCAGCCGGCCGTAAGATCCGGGGATCAAGCTCTCCAGCTTTGCCCTGAGTAACCTGGCCAGCACCGGTGACGCCCCGCCGGTGGATATGGCTATCTGTACCGGATCGCGGTCGATGACGGCGGGCATGATGAAACTGCAAAGCCGGGGATTATCCACCACGTTTACCGGAATGTTTCGCCCTCTCGCTATGTCGGACACCTGTTGGTTGACGGCTTCATTGTCCGTCGCCGCTATCACCAGCACACAGCCTGACAGATCCGTGGGGCAGAAGGCTTTTTGGCGAAATTCGATTTTGTTTCGCTCAACTAGAGCCGTGATCCCGGCGCCCGCCTCAGGGGCGATGATCAACACATCCGCATTCGCTTTGAGCAACTGCCGGGCCCGCCTTGCGGCAACATCACCGGCGCCGATCACCACACACCGCCGCCCATCCAGATCGAGAAAAACGGGGAAGAATGCCATGCTGCTATTGTAAGTTGATCACATCTGCGAAAAAAATGATTTCAGAAGCTACATCAGATAATGACGACGCCCGCTTGAAGAGGTTGCCTCCCGCCCGGCCATGCAAGGTAGCGCCTGACATGGCTTTAAGGCGCCTGCCCAACAGCGCCCTTTTCGCCCTTCACCGCACTGGCGATGGGTGTGTAGCTAACGCCGGTTCAACTCGGCTTTAGCCGACTTCGCTGCCTTCTTTAGTGTGAAAGCAATCATGCCCTGTGACGGGCATGGGGTGTTGTTGTTAGAAGAGCCCAGGCTGTTCAGCGAAAAGCGGGATGCTGAAATGCCAGCGCTTAACCTTCAAATGACAACATCATGCGGTCAGATAACATGCTCAAAGCCGCGGCTAGGCTCTTAAATAAACCGGAAATCGTAGCTTGCCCTCTCTCGTATAGCCAGCGTGCTTGAAGGCGATGATCGCCCCCCATGCCAGCGGCGATTTTAACCGTTATCCCGTCGGCCAGGGGCGCCAGTGAAACTACCCGCACCCCATCCAGAGCTCGCCATCGGGCGGAGCGTTTGTAAACCAGGCAGATGCAGGGCAAAGCCCGCCCTTCAGCACGCTTTATAGCCGCTGTTGAAGCACTCACGCGCCCGCCGTTGCGCCTCGGCCACCTGCTCAGGGCTCATAAGTTCGGCAGTCGAATCCCTGATCTCTGCGGCTTTCTCTTGCCCATTGGCGGCGGCAAGGTTAAACCATAGATGCGCCTGCACATAGTCCTGCGGTACGCCTTTGCCATTGTAGTACATCGCCCCCAGATTGTATTGGGCCTCAGTAACGCCCTGCTCGGCCGCCTGCCGAAACCACTTCAACGCTTCCTTGCTATCCTGCGCTATGCCTTCTCCGTTAGCGTACATCAGTCCCAGATTGTATTGAGAACTGGCATAGCCTTGCTCGGCCGCCCGCTGGTACCACTTCACCGCTTGCTGGTAATCCTGCGCCACGCCTTTGCCCTCGGCGTACATCAGCCCCAGATTGTGTTGAGTATCAGCAACGCCCTGATCGGCCGCCCGCCGGTACCACTTCACCGCTTCCCTGTCATCCTGCGCTACGCCTTTTCCATGGGCGTACATCAGCCCCAGATTATGTTGGGCCAGAGCAAAGCCCTGCTCGGCCGCCAGTCGGTACCATGTCGCTGCTTGCCTGTCATCCTGCGCTACGCCTTTGCCCTCGGCGTACATCACTCCCAGATTGTGTTGAGCATCAGCAAGACCCTGCTCGGCCGCCCGCCGGTACCATGTCGCTGCTTCCTGGTAATCCTGCGCCACGCCGTCGCCCCTGTCGTACATCAGCCCCAGAATGGTTTGGGCGCGGGCATGGCCCTGCTCGGCCAGGGTGGTGAGCTCGCCTAAGGCGGTGGCGTAGTCGCCGCTCTCGTATGCCGCCACAGCGGCGTCGAAATCCCCGCTGATGGTCATATTAGCCCAGAGGCATAGTAACAACAGGGCGGCGGTCTGAATGTTTTTCATGGTTTCACTCCACTCTTCACAGGACAGGGACGATGATAATAACGCATGGGGCGCAAAACTGCTCGCAGGGCAACCCCTCCCACCGCCTTGTTAAGGCGCTGTTGCCGAGCAGGTTCCATATAAACCTGGAGACATATTGCACACACTGGGGGTGGATGATGCTTGATCAATCCCTGAGCGTAGGTCTCCCCCAGCCAGCGCCTCGTCAGGTCCTGGGCAGCGTCACCCCTCTTTGCCCCTGATACTTGCCGTTTTTGTCTTTATAGGACGTCTCACAGGCCTCATCGGACTCCAGGAAGATCACCTGCGCCACGCCTTCATTGGCGTAGATCTTTGCCGGCAGGGGCGTGGTATTGGAGAACTCCAGTGTGACGTGGCCTTCCCATTCCGGCTCCAGGGGCGTGACGTTGACGATGATCCCGCAACGGGCGTAGGTGGACTTGCCAAGACAGATGGTTAAGACGTTGCGGGGGATGGTGAAATACTCAACGGTGCGCGCAAGGGCGAAAGAATTCGGCGGGATAATACAGACCCCCCCCTTAAAATCGACAAAGCTGTCTTCGTCAAAGTTCTTCGGATCAACAACGGCGGAATTGATGTTGGTGAAGATCTTAAACTCATCCGAGCAACGAATGTCGTAGCCGTAGCTGGAGGTGCCGTATGAGACCAGCGGCTCGGCGCCGTTTTGTTTTATCTGCCGAGGCTCAAATGGTGCGATCAGATCCGCTGTTTCGGCCATTCGCCGGATCCATCTGTCGCTCTTCACTGGCATTACGCATTCTCTACCACGATGTTCGGAAACTGGTTGCTGTAATCCTTCGCCCGCAGCGATAATTTCGCCGCGGCTTTTCGGGCGATGACCCTGTAGGTTTCAGCGATGCCTGAATCCGGCTCCATAGCGACTGTCGGTCGGCCGTTATCAACGCCTTCACGGATGCGGCTATCCAATGGCAATGAACCTAACAGGTCTACCTGGTGTTGTTCGGCCATTTGCGCGCCGCCGCCGGCGCCAAATATGTGCTCCTCATGACCACATTCACTACAGATATGGGTGCTCATGTTCTCCACAATGCCCAACACCGGCACTTCAACCTTCTCAAACATCTTCAGCCCCTTGCGTGCATCGAGCAAGGCGATGTCCTGGGGGGTGGTGACGATGAGGGCGCCTGAAACCGGGATTTTCTGACACAGGGTTAGCTGAATGTCACCGGTGCCGGGCGGTAAGTCAATGACCAGATAATCCAGATCCGACCAGCTAGTATCGCCTAGCAACTGCTCCAGCGCCGAGGTCACCATAGGCCCCCGCCAGATCATGGGCGTCTCTTCATTCACCAGATAACCGATGGACATGGACTGCAGTTTATAACTGAGGTTCGGGGTGATGGATTTGCCGTCCGGGCTATCCGGTTTGGCCTGACAGCCGAGCATCCTGGGCTGACTGGGGCCGTAAATATCGGCATCGAGGATCCCGGTTTTGGCGCCTTCCGCTTGCAGGGCCAAGGCGAGATTAACCGCCGTGGTGGATTTGCCCACCCCTCCCTTGCCTGAGGCCACCGCCAGGGTGTTTTTGATGTTCTCCACCGGTTTCACGCCCCGTTGCACCGCATGGGATTTAATTCTCGTATTGATTTTAACTGTAATCTCACCCATGCCGGGGAGCTGGCGTAGTTGATTTATCACGCTCTTGCGTAGCGTCTCTGTGTAACTCTCTGCGGGATAACCCATTTGCAGGGAAAGGCTGATATTATTTCCGTCAATTTGTATCTCCTTGACCATGTCCGCTGCGATCAGATCCTGATCAAGGTGAATATCCTGCACCGCCGTTAAGGCAAGCTCTATTGTTTCACGACTGATCTCTGGCATGGCGCACTCGGACAAGGTTCATTAAAAAAACCATTTTACACCAATTCCGGCGTTGGCGTTTTATTCGTTGACTTCACCGGCAATCAGATAAGTGGTAACTTACACCGCCATATTTAAGGGCATGATCTATGATCGACCAACAACGTAACATCTTTGTCACCAGCGCCTTACCCTATGCCAACAGCTCTATCCATATTGGCCATGTGCTGGAAGCGGTACAAGCCGACATCTGGGTGCGTTTCCAGAAGATGTGCGGGCACGAGTGCCTGTATATCTGCGCCGATGACGCCCACGGCACGCCGATCATGTTGAGCGCCGAGCAGGCCGGGCTCACCCCCGAGGCGCTGATCGCCCGTGTTCATGCCGAGCACCGGCGCGACTATGACGATTTTGAGATTGCATTTGACAACTTCTACACCACCCACTCCGAGGAAAACCGCGAGTTTGCCGAGAAAATCTATGCCCGCCTGAACGAGAAAGGCCATATCCGGCGATGCACCATAAAGCAATTCTATGATCCCGTGAAAGCGATGTTTCTACCGGACCGGTTTATCCGTGGGGAATGCCCTTTCTGTCATGCCGGGGAGCAATACGGCGACAGTTGCGAGAGTTGCAATCGCACATACACAGCCACTGATCTCATTAACCCCGTCTCGTCTTTATCCGGCGCCACGCCCGTGGAAAAAGCATCCGAGCATTACTTCTTTGATCTGCCGGAATATGAGCGCATCGTAAAAGACTGGGTGAGGGCCGGTCATCTACAGGATGAGGTGGCCAATAAACTGGAGGAGTGGTTTGCAGCGGGACTGAAGGAATGGGATATCTCCCGGGATGCGCCGTACTTTGGTTTTGAAATACCGGGGGCGCCGGGGAAGTATTTTTATGTCTGGCTGGATGCGCCTATCGGTTATTTCGCCAGCTTAAAGCACCTGCTCGACGCCAGGGGGCTGGATGTTGATGATGTGATATCGGCAAACAGCGCCACCGAGATGTATCACTTCATCGGCAAAGACATCATGTATTTCCATACCCTGTTCTGGCCTGCGCTATTGCACGGCAGTGGTTATCGCATGCCGACCAATGTCTTTGTCCATGGTTTCCTCACCGTGAATGACAGGAAGATGTCAAAATCAAGGGGCACCTTCATTAAGGCCCGCACTTACCTTGATCACCTGGATGCACAGTACTTGCGGTATTATTTCGCTGCAAAGCTGGGCGGCGGTGTTGATGACATCGATCTGAACCTTGATGATTTCCTGAAACGGGTGAACGCTGATCTGATCGGCAAGGTCGTGAACATCGCCAGTCGTTGCGCCGGTTTTATTAACAAACGCTTCGATGGCTCACTGTCGGCAACGATACACCAACAGGCATTGTTAAATGATTTTATCCATGCCGACGCCGCCATCGCCAACGCCTATGAGTTACGGGAATACGCACGGGCCATGCGTGCGATTATGGCGCTGGCCGATAGGGCCAATCAATACATTGATGCGCATCAGCCCTGGGTTATGGCCCGGGATGCGGGCAGGGATGATGAGTTGCAGTCTGTCTGCTCCCTGGGTTTGAACCTGTTTCGCATACTTATTATTTATCTGAAACCGGTGTTGCCTGCCCTCTCGCAAAAATCTGAGGCATTCCTGAATGTTGATCCCCTGTCATGGCGTGATCTGGGAGCACCATTACTTGATCACAAAATCAACCCATTCAAACCCCTGCTAACGCGCATAGATAAGGACAACATTGACGCCATGATTGCAGCCAGCAAGGCGGATCTGAAGTCCACAGCCAACAGGACGGCAAATCACTATCTCGCAGATGAGCCAATCGCCGATGAGATCGCCATTGATGATTTTGCGAAAATCGATCTGCGTATTGCAAAGATCACCCATGCCGCCCATGTTGAGGGGGCGGATAAACTGTTGCAACTCACCCTGGACCTGGGCGGGGATAAGCGCAATGTGTTCGCCGGGATAAAATCCGCTTACGAGCCGGCGGAGCTGATAGGCAAACTCACCGTCATGGTCGCCAACCTCTCGCCAAGAGCAATGCGCTTTGGGATCTCCGAGGGCATGGTGCTTGCCGCCGGGCCCGGGGGTGATGATATCTTCATCTTGCAACCTGATGACGGCGCCAAACCGGGCATGAGAGTGACCTGAGGTGGCGGAGTTATTTCTCATCTTTCTGGGCGCCGGCTTCGTCAACAACATCATCGTTGATCATCTGCTCGGCGTCAGCCCTGTGCTCGCCGCTACGGAGAAACTTGAGATAGCCATCGATATGTCGATAGCCATGACTTATGTTCTGATCACCGTCGCCCTCGCCACGTATTCGCTGGAGGTGTTGATCATCTCAAGATACCAGCTTGAGAGTTTCGCCCTGTTGTTTTTAGTGCTCACCATCCTTGTAACGGGTTTGCTCTCGGAGCGATTGCTGGCGAAGTTCTCTCCCCGCCTGTTTCATCGCACTGGTCAATTCTATCCGCTGTTCATGCTGAATTGCACCCTGCTGGGGGCGACCTTGATCAACATACAATCGGAAAACGGCATGGCAGGCTCTCTGCTATACGGCCTGGGCGCTGGCGTTGGTTTCTCCATCATCTTGCTCAGTTTCACTGCAATTCATTCGCGGTTGTTGGTCTCTGATCTGCCTTTGCCTTTCAGGGGCTTATCCATACAACTGATCACCTTAGGTCTGACGTCAATGGCTTTTTCAGGCTTTACCGGTCTCGTTAAAGTGTGATGTTAGCGCTCGTTGCGATCATCTCTGTGCTTTATCTGCTGATATTGAGCGCCGTGCATTTTCTATCATCCCAGGACCATGCAAAGGGCCACGCAAAAGACAGTCTTGAAGAGAAAATTGCCCGCATCGATGTCCTGCTGCCACAGACACAATGTGGCGACTGTGGCTACCCGGGTTGCCTGCCCTACGCCAGGGCCATCGTTGAAGAGAAGGCGCCGCTTCACCTCTGCACACCGGGGGGGGAGATGACCGCCAGGGGTTTAAGGGCATTATTGGGAAAGACCTCATCTGCACTTGATGGCGATTATGATCACACCCCGTCGGTGGCGTTGATCGATGAGGAGGCCTGTATTGGTTGTGTGAAGTGCATTGTCGCCTGTCCGGTTGACGCCATCATCGGCAGTGCGAAACAGTTGCATGTCGTCATCCCGCAATACTGTACCGGTTGCAAATTGTGCGTTTCGCCCTGCCCCGTGGACTGCATCTCCATGGTGGGGCGGGACGCAACCTTGCTGCAAAAACCGACGCCCGGGTATGGTGCAGGGCGGTAATGGGCGAGTTACACCGCTTCCCCGGTGGTCTATTACTTGAACCACACAAACACATCACCGATCAAAAGACATCGATGCTCCATCCCCTGCCGGAGAGGATGTTTCTGCCCCTGCAACAACATATCGGTCTGCCCGCCGAGCCGCTGGTCAAAGCGGGCGATAAGGTCTTAAAGGGGCAGATGATCGCAAAGGCGAGCGGTTATGTGAGCGTGCCGGTACATGCCAGCACCTCCGGGAAAATCCTCGCTATCGGTGAGTACCCGGTGCCACACCCATCGGCAATCAAAGCGCCTTGTCTGGTACTGGAGCCGGATGGCGATGACCTCTGGTGCGATATAAAACCAACGGAAGAGTACGACTCGGTTGATCCCAAACGGCTACAAAACCTGATCCGGGAATGCGGCATAGCCGGTCTTGGGGGCGCCGGGTTTCCCGCCCATGTGAAACTGATGGAGGGTGTGGACAATGCCGTTGATACCTTGATCATCAACGGCGTTGAGTGTGAACCCCATATCACCTGTGATGATCGCCTGATCCAGGAAAAAGCCCGCTACGTGATCTCCGGTGCGCGCATGATCCGCCATGCGGTGCAGGCCAGGCGCTGCGTGATCGCCGTGGAGGAGGACATGCCACTGGCCTATGAGGCGCTGGCCGCCCATAGCGATGATGATCTGGAATTGGTAAAAGTGCCCACACGCTATCCCGCCGGTGGCGAGAAGCAGCTCATCAAAGTCTTGACCGGCAAGGAAGTGCAAAGTGGCGGGCTGCCTATTCATATCGGTATTGTGATACACAATGTGGCGACGGCGGCGGCCGTATTCCGTGCCGTGACCCGGGGCGAGCCCATCGTATCCCGTTACGTGACCGTCACCGGCAAGGTCGATAACCCCGTGAACCTGCAAGTGCTGATCGGCACACCGGTGAAAGATTGCCTTAAAACCTGCGGGTATGAACACCGCAAAGAGCATAAAGTGCTGATCGGCGGGCCCATGATGGGCATACATGTTACCAATCTGGATATACCGGTTATCAAAACCACCAACTGCATCCTCATCGAGGCGCATATCGAAGCGGCAAAGGCCATGCCGTGTATCCGCTGTGGCGCCTGCGTTGACGTCTGCCCGGCAAAGTTACTCCCGCAACAGTTATACTGGCATGCCAGGGCCGATGAGTTTGGCCTGCTCCGAAAGTATCATTTGTTTGACTGCATCGAATGTGGTTGTTGCGCCTATGTCTGCCCCAGTCATATCCCGCTGGTGCATTATTATCGCTACGCCAAGTCCGCTATTGCCGATGAGGAAAGACGTATTCAGGGCGCCGATCAGGCCCGCTCCCGTTTTATCGCAAAAAATAAACGCATGGCGAACGCTGCGCCCAATGGAGGCAACATCCATATAGCGACAGAGGATAAACATAAAACGGACAAGAAAGCCTATGTAGAGGCGGCTATTGCAAGAGATAAGGAAAAAAACGCAAGCCGGACGAAGGCAAATAAAACATCCGATGATTGATAAGCTATTAAGCTCGCCACATTGGCATAATAATCAAACGATCACCGGTGTGATGTTGCAGGTGTGTGTTGCGCTCATACCGGGGATCCTCTGCTATGTGTGGTTTTTTGGCGTCGGCGTCATCATACAGTGTCTGCTTGCCGTTATCTTTGCGCTCACCCTGGAATATCTCATGTTAACACTACGCAGGCGTGATCCCGCCCTGTTCCTCAGGGACGGCAGCGCCATCGTCACCGCCCTGTTGTTCGCCCTGTCCATCTCACCACTCATGCCCTGGTGGATATCGCTGATCGGGATCGCATTTGCGATCATCATCAGCAAGCACGTATTTGGCGGTTTGGGTTACAACCTCTTTAACCCCGCCATGGCGGGCTATGTTTTTATCTTGCTGTGTTTTCCCGCACACATGAATGCCTGGCCCTCCGCCATTGCCTGGCGTGCCGATGCAATGGGTTTGAGTGAGTATTTCACTGTTATATTTCTATCGCCCCATGCGGAGTTTGACGCCTACAGCGGCGCCACACCCTTAAATGACATGCAGTCCCGGCTTGGCGCTATGGGCATGGTCTCGGAGATCAGGCAGGCGCCCCTGTTTGGTCATTTTGGCGGCGTTGGCTGGGAGTGGATCAGTTTTGCCTTCCTGCTCGGCGGGCTTTATCTGTTAGCCTTCGGTGTTATCAAATGGCGTATTCCGGTGGCCCTGTTGAGCAGCGTTTTTCTGATCAGCCTGGTGTTCAATATGTATGATGCGGATCTGTACGCCTCCCCCCTGTTCCACATCTTCAGCGGCGGCACCCTGCTCTGCGCTTTTTTTATCGCAACGGATCCGGTTAGTGCCGCAACCACACCAACCGGGCAGATCCTGTTCGGTTGCCTGGTCGGCGTCCTCATTTATCTCATTCGCACATGGGGTGCCTATCCGGATGGTGTTGGCTTCGCCATCTTGATCGCCAACGCCTTCGTGCCTTTAATCGATATATTGACGCCGCCAAAGGTGTTTGGGGAGCGATAGGTGGGGCGCAAAAACAGCTTCAACCCCAATGCGCTCATCCTGCTTATCATCACCTGTGTGGCGGTGTTCACTGTGTTTGTGGCCGAGACCTTGCTGGAAGATAAAATCGCCCACAACAAACAGGGATCCACCATAAAGCTGCTTGAGGGCTTAATGCCATACCCCTATGACAATGATCTATTGGCGGACAAAATAACCATCACCTTACCCACCTATTTCGGCACGCAAGAGAGCGCCACTATCTACCGGGCGATGCTTGATGAGGAGCCGGTGGGTGTTGTTTTCAGCCCCATAAAGGCAAGCGGCTATAACGCAATGATTGATATCGCCGTGGGTATTAAAGAAGACGGGGTGATAACCGGCGTTCGGATCCTGGCGCACCGGGAAACGGCCGGTCTCGGTGATGGCATCGATCAGGATAAGTCCGACTGGATCTCAAGTTTTACCGGTCGCTCATTGGACAATACGGAAAAACAACGCTGGGCGGTGAGAAAAGATGGCGGGGAGTTTGACCAGCTCAGTGGCGCCACCTTGAGCCCGCGCGCCGTCATCCATGCCGTGCAATACACATTAAATTATTATGCGCTCAATAAAGACTGGCTCTACTCGCAGCAACGGATAAAGTAGAAGCCGGAAAACACATCGGTGATGTTGATCTGCGCCGCGACAAAGTTGGCCTTCTGATCGCCTGCCCTCGCCCACACATCCTTTAGTTTACTGTTTTTTTCCCTAACCCCACCATCGCCGACATTGCCACACGTCTCATACCTTGATGATGATATTTTTGTGTTGCAACACCGCTAACGGGGCCCAGGTGAGGATCACGTTTGCCGTAATGGGAAACAACAGCGCCACCTGCGGCGCCATATAAGGCAGGACAACCGCATACAGATCGGAGCCAAAGGGGCTATGCCAGACGAGGCCCAGGATGACGGCGTGAAACACATAGCCGCTGATGGCGTTGATCCCGAAGGCCCGGCAGGGCATCGCCCACAGGGCGCCCAGGTTCTTATCATCAAGCAAATAGTACAACAGGGCGAACAAAAGCACCGCAAGGCCGCTTGTCCAGAGAACGAAACTGCCGCTCCAGAGCGTTTTGTTAAAGGGCAGGGCATAGGACCAGAGCCAGCCGAGCAACGCCATAGCCGCCCCTGCCATGCACATCTGTCGGATCAGCTTCCGCCTATCGGCCTGTTGAATGAACTGCGTGAGAAGCGCACCCAGCAACGCCTGGGCGATGGCGGGCAATGTGCTCAAAATACCTTCCGGGTCGTAGGGGTATTCGGCAAACTGTTGGTATATATGTTGCCCAAGCACAGCGCGGTCAAACCACTGCACAAAACTCTGCCCGGCAATGGCCAGATCAACCGCACCGTGCGGATAAGGCACATAAAGTAGCGGCCAATAGGCAAGCAACAACAATACCGAGATCGCCGCCTGTACCCGGCGCGTGGTGCTCATGAAGATGAGCGCGCTCACCACAAACACAACGCCGATCCGCTGCAACACCCCCGGGATGCGAAATGCCCTCTCACCGTCCATGTCAAAGGAATACCATGCAAGCGCAAGACCAATAAGAAACAGGAGCGTGCCGCGCCACAACAGACGCCCCACAAGGGCCGCCGTCAGGCCGGTTTTTTCCTTTGCGGATTCAAGCGCAAAAGGAATGGACATGCCGACGATGAAGATAAAAAACGGGAAGATGAGGTCGGCCACTGTCGCCCCATGCCATGTTGCATGTAGCAAAGCGCCATACACAGGCCGCTCGCCACCGCCGCTAAAAACGGCGGCGCTGTTGACGACAACCATGCCGATCACCGTGAGACCCCGCATCACATCCAGCGAAAGCAAACGCTGTGCCGCCATCACTCCCCCCATGTTCAATACCTTAGCCGATCACGACTTTAATTCAACGATCCCCGGGATATATCACAAGCCAGGCACAACAACATTAACAGGAAAGACAAGGCCTGAACCTGTGCATGGCTTCACTGCACTCTCAGCAAGGATTGAGCATAGCGCAACGGGCGATAGAGGCAAAACCCTGTGGCCTTGATCGGTTGTCTTTCATGTATCTTTCCAATGCCAACGCGGCGCCGGTTTCGATGGCGTGATTGACATCCGGATCGGCATCCCGCCCATAGCGATGGCAAGAGCCGGTTTACGCCAACCCATTAAACCGGATTGAATACCCTGGCAAGCCGTCTCCGATATCGGCGCAGAAACAGCTCTCTCACATCATCGGCGATCAAATAAAAACACGGCAGGGTGAGCAAAATAACCGCAGTGGCGAAAACCAGCCCAAAACCCAAACTCACCGCCATAGGCGCAAGGAAGCGGGTCTGCCCGGAAGCGAAGAATATCAACGGCGAGACCCCTAAGAATGTGGTGATGGTGGTCAGCAATATCGGCCTTGCCCGCACTTTGCCGGCCGCTACGATGGCGCTCACCCGCTCTTCACCTTCGGCGCGCAATTTGCGGGCGAAGTCCACCAGTATGAGGGAGTCATTCACGATGATCCCCGATAACGCCAACATGCCGATAACCGATAGAAATTGAATATTATACCCGAAGAGCCCATGACCGATGACCACGCCGATCAGGCCGAAGGGGATGGAGAACATCACCACGAATGGATCGAGCAGGGATCGAAACAGGGCGGTGAGCATAAAGAAGATCAGGATCAGCGAGATAGTCAAGGCCCGGTACATGCCCTTAAATGAGTCTTCCATGTCTTTTTTCTGCCCCAGGAACAATAACTCGTAGTCGTTATTCGCCGGCGTGAACGCCTGCTCGATCAATCTGGTGACCGCCAGCGGGGTGATGACGCCTGAGTCCACCTCTGCGCTTATTCTCGCCATCCTGTCGCCGTCACGTCGACGGATCTGGTTAAGCCCCCTGCCCACAGTGATATTCGCCACATCACCCAGATACACGGTCCGCCCATCGGCGAGGACGATGGGCAGTTGCGCGAGGCTGGCGGACTGCTCGCGGATATATTCAGGATAGATGACCCTCACGGGAATGCGCCGCTTTGACCAGGTCACATGCACCACTTCATGACCTAAAAAGCCACTGCGAACGGCATTGGCTAATTGCGCCTGGGATAAGCCCAATCGGCGCCCCCGGTCGTTTAATTCGTATTTGTACTCCAGCTTGCCCGGCTCCTGATCATGGCGAACATCCCTCACGCCCTGCAAAGCGCTCAGGTAATCGCGGATCTCATCCGCCTTGCCCTGTAGTAATTCAACATTATCACTGGCGAGACCAATAGAGATATCATCACCGGCAGGGCCGCCCTGTGGTTTTAATATGCTGAAGCGTTTAATGCCGCCATATTCGGAGAAGCTATCGCGAATGGCATTGATAATCTCATCCGTTGAGCGTGTGCGCGTCCCCTTCCTTGAGAGTTGCAAACTGATCAAAGGCGATATCCACTCCTCGATAAACCCCTCCGGCTCGGCTTCTTTTAAGTCGATAACAAACTGGATCTGGTTGGCGCCGGTTTTGATCCGGTGAAAATCAATCATGGACAAACCCACATTGGCAATGAGGGACTCCAGCTCATCTTCCTGGATGAGCTCCAGGACAACATCTTCCAGTTCTCTCGCCAGCTCCAGGCTGTCTTCAAGGCTGTAGGTATTGGGTGTTTCAAGGTTGACGAAAAACTGGCCGGTTTCAATATCACCTAATTGCTCATAGGGCAGGCGTGTGTGGGCGTAGGCGATGGCGATGATCAAAACGCCAACGCTCAAGGCCGCAACAACATACCGATTCAGTACCGACCACTCCAATAACGCCCCGTATCGCTCGCGTATTCTCGCCCAGTCTACCCGTGGCCTTGAGGCCGCCGTCGATAACTTGAGGAAATAGGCGGCGTGGGAGGGCAAGACCGCAAAGGCTTCAATTAAAGAGCCCAACAAGGCGGCGCACACGATAAAGGGGATCACCTGCATAAACTCCCCCCATATGCCCGCTATGGAAAACATGGGCGAAAAAGCGGCGATGGTGGTGAAGGTGGAGGCCACCACCGGCCAGAAGACCTCGGCGGCGCCGGTGTGTGCCGCCGCATAAAACCCGGCGCCTTTTTCCATGTGCCGATAGATGTTCTCGGTGACGATAATGGCGTCATCAACGATCATGCCCAGCACAATCAGGAAAGCGAACAAGGACACCATGTTGATGGAATAGCCGAAGGCGAACATCAACATGACCGCAAACAAGAATGAGACCGGTATGCCAAGCGCAGTCACCAGGGCGACACGAAAATTAAGCAATACATAAAGCGCCAGCAACACCAGGAACAAGCCGACTACGGCGGATGATTTCACAGTGTTAAGGCGGGTGTTCAAATACACGGACGTATCGGTGTGCAAGGCCAGCTCCACATCATCGGGCAGGCCATCGCGCAGCGCCCCGCCCAGCTCCCGCACCCATCTCGCCACTTCAACGGTGGACGCCTCTGCGGTCTTGGTGACGGTTAAGTTCACGGAAGGTCTCCCGCGAAAACGGGCGTACGTGCCCGCCTCTTCAAATCGCCGCTCTATCTTGGCTATCTCGCCGAGTTTAAGCTGGCCGCCATGTTCATTGGTGGCGAGGACGATGCCCGCTATCGCCTGCGGCTCAGGGGCCACCCCCTTGCCTCTTAGCCGAATGTCACCTTCTTTGGAGCGGATCTTCCCGCCCGGTTGATCACGCAGATTATTTCGCAGGGCGAGCATTACCTTATCCAGGGATATATTCAAGGTCGCCAGTTCAAAGGGATCGACAATCACCCAGAGCTCCCAATCCCGATCACCGGCCACGCCGACACTGGCGACGCCGGGCACTTTTAATATCGCATCTCTCGCCTTATCAGCGAGGGCGAACATCTTCGCCTCCGGCGCCGTCCCGTAGAGGGTCAGGGTAATGACGGGGAAGCGTGTCCGCAGCCGGTTTAGCTCCGGCGCCTCGGCGGTATCCGGCAGATCATCAATGCGATCCAGAACGGTGCGCGCATCGGCGATGAAGTCATCCACATTTGAACAGCCTTTAAGGCGAATAAAAATACTCGAGGCGCCTTCGTTGCTGTAGGAAGAGATGGAGTCGATGTCCCGGGTATCGTCAAACTCCGCCTCAACGGGCAGGGTAATTTGCGCTTCCACTTCGGAAGGGGAGGCGCCTTCAAATACCGTGGCTATCCTCACCATGTCAAGCTGAACAGCGGGAAATAATTCCTGTGGCATGGCGCGCCAGGCGATGATCCCCATCACCATCACCAACACCAGGCAGAGGTTGATGATCAACGGGTTGCGGATGGAGAACTCAACAACGGGCATGGCGGGGTCTGTTATTCCCTGCGGATCACCGCCTGGCCGTCTGCATAGGCTGAGACATCACCTGCGAGCACGACAACACCGGCGTCAAGGCCATCTATCAGTTGTAAATCACCCTGGCGGGCAATCACCCGTACCGGCTGCTTGCGTAGGCGCCGGCCCTCAATGACGAACACAAAACTCTCCCCAAACTCATTTAATATGGCGCTCACCGGGATCATTTTCGCCTGCCTGTACACCTGCCCCGGCAGCGCCACCAGGGCAGTTTGTCCGGGATACAGACCACTACCATCCACCCTGATCCTGAGCGCATGGGTGTTGGTGGCCGGATCGGGATCAAACGCCAGCGCAACAATGCGTCCCTGCAACATGCGCTCGCCCACCGTCAAGTCAAGGGTTTGATTGAAAGATAAGGCGGCGGTAATATCCCCGGGCGCCTCCAGATACACATCCAGCTCCCCAAGCCCTATCAAGTCGATGGCATGTTGACCGGCCGCCACATACTCGCCCACCTCCAGCATGATGCGGTTCACATGGGCGTCAAACGGGGCGAGAAGCCGGGTTCTTTGCAGATCGCGCTCGGCTCTTTTTAATGCCGCCTCCCGCTGGCTTTGCCTTGAAAGTGCGGTATCTACGCTGTGCTCAAGGCGGGCGACCTCGGCCTGTTGTCGGAGCAGCCTTTGTTGCGCCTCATCATATCGGGACTTCGAGGCCAGGGACTCACGCCCCAGCCTTTCAAGACGCTCAAGCTCCCTCTCCAACAACACCGCCTCCTCTCGCTCCAGCGCCAACAGCCTGCGGTCCCGCCCTATGGCGCTTCTCTCCTGTACTAGCAGCGCTGTGCTCTCAGAGACCACATCCACATAATCACCGTTATCCACTTCCAGTAATAGCTGGCCGGTTATGACCGCCTGCCCCGGCTGCACATAGCGCTGTTTTACCCGGCCCGCCACCTCAAACCGCAAACTGACCCTGCGCGCGGGTTGCAATTTGCCCGCTATGCGGGTGGTGCGGCGAACATCTCTTTGCTCGACTGCCACGCCCTGCACAACCCGGGGCTTCACCTCACGTAACCCCGCCCGGGTTTCAGGGCGGGTGATAACGATGAGGGCGGCGATCATCAGGGCGACACAACATACGGCGATAATGTGCATAGCGGATCGTTGAACATTCATCTCTTTTCAATACCCAATCCGGGGTGTTAGAGTTACTCAGATCATCAAAAATGGATCATCAAAAATGTGAACATATCGCCCGCCACACATTCTACCTTCTCCAGAGCCGCAAAAAATAAATAATGAGCACATCGAGTCAATCCTGCTTATTTTGCAAGCATCTCATCCTCATCCTCATGCTCATGCCGACAGGGCAGCCCCGGGCGCAAACAGCCCCAGAGCCGGGGAAATGGCCCCTTTGCCCGGCCCTGTTTGATGTGCCGCCAGGGCCCGTTGTCGATACCGAGCTGGGGGCGGGGGATATCTATATTAACGCCGACTATCTCGATATCATCGAGCAAGACGTCTCGCATCTCAAGGGTAACGCCGAGCTCACAAAAGATGGCCAGCAGGTGCGCGCCGATGAGGTCTTCTACTATGATGCGAAAAACAATGCCGAGCTCTCAGGTGACGTCAAATTCTGGGATGAGGCCATATTCTTAAATAGCGATAAGGCCCATATTGAGTTTGACAACAGCACCGGCACCTTCAAAAACGCCCACTATCGCCTGCTGGAGAACCGCGGCAGGGGCTTCGCCGATGAGTTATTCATTGATCATGGCGAGCTCACAACCGGGGTTAATATCGACTATTCCACCTGTGATCCCGATGCTGGCGCCTGGAGCCTTGAAAACAACACCTGGAAAATAACCGGCGCCGAGATGTTGTTGAACCATGAAACCAATCGCGGCACGGGCAGGCATGTTGTCCTGAAGATCAAGGACGTCCCGGTTTTCTACTCGCCCTATTTCAGTTTCCCCCTGACCCAGGGGCGAAAGAGCGGTTTGCTGACGCCGGTATACGGCTCCTCCTCCAACAACGGCTTTGAGTTTCGCGCCCCCTATTACTGGAACATTGCCCCCAACATGGACGCCACCCTCACCCCCCGGTTTATCACCGACAGGGGTTTTATGGGCATGGGGGAATACCGCTACCTTTTCAAGGGCGGCGGCGGCCATCTGCGTGTTCAATACTTGCCCGGCGATAGCGGCTTCGCCGGTCGTGATCGCAGCTATATTGATTTTGAACACAAACAAACCTACCTCAAGAGTGGTCACCTGTCATTGAGATACGAAAGGGTCTCTGACGACCGCTATCTCGAAAACTTCGGCACCAGCCTTGTCACCACCAGCAAACCGGCGTTATTGAGCAGAGCCCACAGTACCTACGCCTGGCGTGTCCCGGGGGGCTCGCTCTCATTCGCCGGTAATGTGCAGGCACATCAGGTGATCAACGCCAACACGCCGATTACCGCCAGACCCTACGCAATTCTACCTTCACTTCGCTTGAACTACCGATCCAACCCGGCGCACTTCAAGCCCAATTATGCTCTTGGCGCCCGGGTGGATTATTTTACCCGCGGTGATGATCCCCGCCTCATTAACGTCAACGGCCTGCGCTTTGATGTGTGGCCGGCGGTGTCCTACCCCATGGCGAATATATCCGGCTATATCACCCCCAAGCTCGGCGTTCGCTACACCGGCTACCGGCTTGAAGATAACATCCAGTTTCAACGCGCCCCCAAGCGCCTGCTGCCCATAGCCAGTGTTGATAGCGGTTTATTCTTTGATCGGGATCATCAAGCTGTTTGGCCGCTCCTATCTCAATACCCTGGAGCCCCGGGCCTATTATTTATATGTCCCCGATAAAGACCAGTCGGGGCTACCGATATTTGACACCAGCGCCTATACGTTAAGTTATGAGGGGTTATTTCGCCCTGATCGATTCTCCAACCCGGATCGCATGGGCGATGCCAATCAGGTAACCCTCGCCCTCACCAGCAGATTGATTGATCGCACATCCGGGCTACAACAGGGGCATATCCGCATTGCCCAGACCGTGCTCTTCGCCGATCAACATGTCGGCGCATTCAACAACAACCGCCTCTCACCTTTTGTCATGGACATGGCGACCACGGTGTTTAAGCGCTGGAACATAAAAGGCGAGCTGCACTACGACCCCAATGAGAAGATCACCCAGAAGATGGTGTTCAGCGCCGAATACAGGGCCCCCGGCGCCACGGCGATCAATCTCGCATACCGGGTACGAAGACCCCCCTCCGGCCTGTCCATTCGCAACACCACTGATATTGAACAGACCAATGTCTCCCTCTACTGGCCCTTGAACCACAAATGGAACCTGGTGGCCCGCTGGAATTACGCCGTACCGGAGAACAAGTCCATCGATCTGTTTGCCGGCGTTGAGTATGAAAGCTGTTGCTTTGGTGTGCGTGCCGTCATCAGACGGTTTCTAACCAATCTCGATGGCGACTATCAAAACGGGTTTTTCCTGCAATTTCAGCTAAAAGGGCTGGCGGGGCTCGGCCAGAAAACGGTAGACTTCCTCGAGCAACAGATCCCCGGATACCAAAGCGAGTTTTAACCGCCATGACACAACCGATAAGACATGTCTTTCTCATCCTCTGTGGCAGTTTTTTGCTGGCCCGGCCAGCCTCGGCCGGCATGGAGCTGGACAGAATTGTCGCCGTCATCAATGATGATGTGGTGATGCAAAGTGAACTAGCCACCAAGGCGAGAACCATCAAAAACCAGTTGCGTGAACAGGGCGCCGCCCTGCCGCCGTCAGCTGTCCTTGAAAGACAGGTGCTCGATAGGTTGATCCTGACGAAACTGCAGATCCAGATGGCGCAAAATACCGGCATACGGGTTGATGAGGAGACCTTAAACCGCACCATCAGCAACATCGCCGCTGAAAATGCACTAAGCCTCAGCCAGTTCAGAGACGTGCTTGAAAGTGACGGCTACCGCTATGCGGATTTTCGCAACGACATACGCAATGAGATCCTGATAGCACGGCTACAACAAAGACAGGTGGACAACCGGGTGACGGTCTCTGACAGGGAAATAGAGAACTTTCTCTCAAACCAGCAACACCAGGGGGAGACGGATCTGGAGTTTCGCATCTCCCATATCCTCATCGCCCTGGCCGAAGGCGCCTCAGCAAAACAGATCGCACAAGCAAGACAAACCGCTGAAAAGGTGTTAGCGGATCTGCGCTCGGGCGCCGACTTCGCAAACCTCGCCACCACCTATTCAGATGGTCGAAAGGCGCTGGAAGGTGGCGATCTGGGCTGGCGCAAGGCCGGCCAGGCGCCCACGTTGTTCGCCGGTTTCATCGCCGACATGGAAAAAGGCGAGGTGAGCGAGCTCATCAAAAGCCCCAGCGGCTATCACATTATCAAGCTGGCCGACAAACGCAGCAGTGAGAAGGTCGTGGTCACGCAAACCCATGCAAGACATATCCTCATCCGCCCGGACGAGTTGATCACCCCTGAGGACGCCCGCCGCAGACTGGAGCAACTGAAAATCAGAATAGTCGGTGGCGATGATTTTGCTGAATTAGCCAGGGCCCATTCCAGTGATACCATGAGCGCCGCCGCCGGTGGCGATCTGGGCTGGACCAATCCCGGCGATCTGGTGCCCGAGTTTGAGCAGGTGATGGACGCCTTGCAACCCGGCGAGATAAGCGCGCCCTTCCGCTCCCAGTTTGGGTTTCACATCGTCCAGGTGTTGGAGAGAAGAGAACATGACGGCACCCGGGACATGAAACGGGCAAGGGCCCGCGAGATAATCCGTCGGCGCAAACTGGAAGAGGCTCGCGCCGAGTGGCTAAGGCAAATGCGCGATGACGCCTACGTAGAATACCGCCTTGAGTCCTGATCCCGCCCGCCGTTTGCGTGAAGCCACCTTCTGCCATGATGATCGCCGCGCTGATCTTGACAAACAGGCATCATCAGTATTGCAAACCCCATAACACGTGACGATTCATAACAGAGCGCCTGCCCCGGAACACACCCCGTCCCTGCCGCACCTGGTACTGACCCCGGGCGAGCCCGCCGGCATCGGCCCGGATCTGGCCATCCAGGTCGCACAACACAACATCGCCGCCCATCTCATTGCTGTGTGCGATGCGGATCTGATCCGGCGGCGAGCCGGGCAGATCAGCACTGACATTGAACTTATCGAATACCAGGCCGACAAGGCGCTCAGGCGGGCGGCGCCGGGGCAGCTCTATTTTATCCACCAGCCCCTCGGGCGGGCGGTGAAGGCCGGCCAGCCTGACTGGCGTAACGCCTCCTATGTGATCGACTCGATCACCACGGCGGTGGCCGCTTGTCAATCCGGTCAATTCGACGCCCTGATCACAGGCCCCGTCAGCAAGGCGGTGATCGCCGACGCCGGCATGGATTTTAGCGGCCACACCGAGTTTATCGCCCATCTTTGCCATGTCGCACACCCGGTCATGATGCTCATACACCGGTCCATGCGCGTCGCGCTCGCCACAACCCACATCCCCCTGCATCAGGTGGCCGAGCACATCACCGTCGAGCGACTAAAGGCGATCATCCACGTTGTGCATCGTGACTTGATCGCAAGGTTTAACATCGACCCCCCCCGCATACGGGTCTGCGGGCTTAACCCCCATGCGGGCGAGCAGGGCTATTTGGGGATGGAGGAGATAAATATCCTTACCCCCGCCCTCGATGAGCTAAGAGATAAGGGGATCAATCTCACTGGTCCGGTGTCGGCGGACACCGCCTTCACGAAGGCGTCCTTAAAAGAGACGGACGTGATCATCGCCATGTATCACGATCAGGGCTTGCCGGCGCTGAAATCCCGGGGCTTCGGCGAGATTGTGAACGTGACCCTGGGCCTGCCCATCATCAGAACATCAGTCGATCACGGCGTCGCCCTCGCCCTGGCGGGCGCCGGCAAGGCCAGCGAGAGAAGCCTGCTTGCCGCCATCCATCAGGCGATGGAGATGATCGCATTGTCCTCCCGAACAACAAACACCGCCTGACATGCCCCTCGCTCGCAAAAGATGGGGGCAACATTTTCTTAAAGACAAAAACGTCATCGCCCACATCATCCAGGCGATCCGTGAAGATGAAGACGCCACGCTCATCGAGATCGGCCCGGGAAAAGGCGCCCTCACCCTGCCACTGCTAAGAAAACACGGAAGGCTCACCGTCATTGAGATCGACCCGAGGCTGTGCGCCCGGTTAAAGAAGAAATGCCAGGGGCTCGGCGAGATGGCGCTGCATCAGGGCGATGTGTTGAAGATGGATTTCTCCCGCTTTCCCGCCTCGAACATCACTATCATTGGCAACCTGCCCTACAACATCTCAACGCCGCTCATCTTTCATTTGCTGCAGTTTGCAAACATCCGCCAGATCCTCATCACCCTGCAACAAGAAGTCGTCGATCGGATCTGTGCCAGGGCGAACAGCCCGCACTACGGCAGGCTAAGCGTGATGGTGAAGGCGAGATGTGAGACGGAAAAATTATTTAACATCCCGGCCGCCGCCTTTGAACCGCCGCCAAAGGTGCAATCGGCGGTGCTCCGCCTGCTCACAACATCGGCCTTATCAAGACGAATAAGATGCCATGCCGATTTCGCCGAACTGGTGCGTCTCGCCTTCTCCCATCGGCGCAAGATGATCAGCAACAGCTTAAAACACCTCATCAGCGGCGAGCAACTGCGTGAACTCAACATATCACCACAGGCGAGAGCCGGGGAATTGCCGCTTGATGCGTACATCCATCTCGCCAACACCTTGACCCAAAGCCGGGCAAACAACACCCGCTGACCGGCGTAGCCTGTCCTAATTAAATCTCGCCCTGTAACCCTCTGGCATTGATGTGAATTTTTTTATACACTTCTAACCGAAGCCGTCCCCAAACGAGAACACTCAACAACACGAGAGACAATAGAAAATGAACATAATCGAAAAAAGCAAGTTAAATCAAGCAGTTAGCCACCCCCCCCCCCCCCCCTCAATCTCACAGGGAGGGCGCTGTGATGGACAAGCGGCGCCGGGGCAACTTCACCCCCACCTGGGCGGGCGCCCTCAGCCTCCTCCTCATCACCTGCCTCTGGGGTAACACCGCCCATGCCCAGCAACCACCTGCCCAGCAGGCGAATACCTACGACATCACTGATTTCGCTACCTATGATACTGCACGAACCTCAGCGGATCTCCTTGATGACGTCTTCAATTTTGATTATTTCAATGCCGTTGAAATAATTGATACTCAAAGCTCTCCCAATGCTTTTAACGGCAGTGGCCCTGGCAGTGGCCCTCTTACCGATGGCGGCGGCATGGGCAATGACGTCTTCAACTTCAATCGTGACATCGTGAATATGTCCAGCAGGGGGCGTTTCAATTTTGAGGGCGGCATGGGCAATGACAGCTTCAACATCAATGAAGGCTTTGGCAGCAGGCTGGTGATCCTGGGCGGCGCCGGCGATGATGTCGTCACCCTCGGCGCGACGGGCAGCATCGCCAGCGTCTTCCTCGGCCTGGCGAGTAACGGTAACTCTGCTATGCCCAGAATTGACCTCGGCGCCGACAGTAACAGCTTCATCATCAATGGTACAGTCACGAGCGATGCGGATGCGACCGGTGCTGGACTGCGCCGCGGCTTACAGGTGCGTGCCGCAAACATGCGGGTGCAACTGGGCGCCGGTAGCATCATCACCCAGGGCGACACCACCCTGATCCCGAACACCACGACGCAAAGAGGCCAGGATGGCGATGCTATCTTCATCCACCCGGGGGCCGCTGACGTCACCGTTGACCTCAGCGGCGGCCGCATCGAGACCAGTGGTCTCTGGGCCAGCGGCGTGGAAGTCTGGGGTAGCAGGGTCGAAGTGAACCTCAGCGGTAGCGACATCGAGACCAGCGGCGAGGGCGCCCTGGGGATTGAGTTTTGCTGCGGCGCCAGGGACGGCACGCTGAACTTTACCGGCGGTAGCATCACCGTATCCGGCATATTCACTGCGGGCGTGCATTTTATCGGCAGTATCAACACCACCATCAACATGAGCGGCGGCCGCATCGAGACCACGGGAGACAACGCCGCCGGGATCTCCAGCTATGCCAGAACGCCGGAGAAACGCACCACCGTCAATCCCACGCTGGACCTGAGCGGCGGCGCCATCACCACCACGGGCGATGAGTCCCACGGCGTCAGCCTGTTACCCCTCGGCGACGCCGACATGATGCACTACAACAGGCTCACCACCCGTCGCGGCCACACGATCAGCACCTCTGGTGCGGGCTCCCACGGGGTCTATGTGCGCGACACCCCCGATGAATCAGCGGGGGTCGGGGGGGTCAACACCGCCACCACCGAGCTCCGTCTGGGCGGTATTATTGAAGTCTCCGGCATGAACGCCTGGGGCGTGCTCCTGGAAGACGCCACCGGCGGGGTAGAGACCTTTGAAGTGAGCGGCATAATACTGGGCGATACCGCCGACACTGGCACCGGCGGCGCCATCTGGGATAACAGTGGCCTGGGGACCACCCTCACCGTGCGGGACACTGCCCAGGTAATCGGCAAAATTGACCTCGGTGAAGGCGCTGATACCCTCACCGTGCGGGACACCGCCCAGGTAATCGGCGAGATTGACCTCGGCGCAGGCGATGATACCCTCACCCTCACCGGCTCCAACATGGCCGGCTCCGCCATCGGCAGCATCGCCGGCGGTGCGGGCAGCGATCACCTTAACTACGCCAGCCGCACAGAAGACATCATCATCGTCGCCTTAACCGGCAGCGATGAAACAGGCTTTGCCGGCGAACCGGTAGTGGCTATCACTCTCTTGCCCGGTCACAGCCCGTCTAACCCCCAGGTACTACCAACCTTCGTCAACGGCGACTTTAGCGGCGTCGATCAGCTCACCGGCGGCACGGGCACCGACAGCTTGACGGGCATGGCGGACGCCGCCGCCACCTGGACGTTGAGTGCGGCAGGCAACACCTACGCCGTGATGCGGGTTGATGATATGACAGGGCAAACTGTGACCGACACCCTCACCTTCAGCGGCTTTCAGGTTCTCGAAGGCGGCAGCATGGCGGCCGATGCCTTCACCATCGGCGCCGCCTTTAACGGCGGCATTCAAGGCGATGACGGCGATGATACCTTCACCTTTGAGGATGGTGGCAGTATTGGCTTCGATCTTAACGGCGGGGACGGGGCAGACACCCTCATCAGTGATGATGACGGCGTCACCTTCACCGTCACCGGCATGAATGAGGGGCAGATGACGGACAGCGCAGGGACGGCCCTGATTGCAAACGGCTTCACCGGCATTGAGAACTTGAGTGGCGGTGCCGGGATGGACACCTTCACCATCAACGCCGAACTCACCGGTAGCCTTGACGGCGGTGGCAGTGATGATGTCTTCAACATTGCCGCCAGCATCACCGGCAATGTTGTTGGTGGAGACGGCAACGACCGCATCAACATCAACATGGGCGGTTCTGTCATGGGCAACATCGACGCCGGGGAGGGGAATGATGAGATCACCCTGGAGGGTAACGCCCAGATCACCGGCGATATTAACTTGGGCGAAGGCGATGACGCCCTCACCTTCGCCAATGCCGATGTGCGCTTCATGGGGCTGGCCGATGGCGGGGCGGGCACGGATACCTTAAACGGGCTGGACATCTTCACTGAGGCCTCCGCCACCACCATCTTCGTCCATACCAACTTTGAGGTAGTCAATGGTGAGGAGGAGCTCCTGGCCAACCTGCCGGTGATCCGAATGGAAGAGATCGAGACAACGGGGGCGATGAGAACCCTCATCTCCTATGTGGATCCCCCGCCACCCGCACCGGCCATGCCGGACATGGGCACGGTCGCCCCGACCAGGCCACTGGCCCCGCGGGACGTGAATGCCTATCTCTTTGTCGATCCCACCGGTCCGTCCGCCCAGGCGGCCTCAGTGGGGGCGCTGACCACCACCGTGAGCACCGTCATCAATCAACGCCTATCCGGTAACCTTCCGGGTGGTAGCCGCCGCCCTGAGGGCTCGGCACAGGTGGCGGCCGGGGCGCTGTTACCGGGTCTGCTGGCCGGTGGAAGCGACCCCCTCATCTGGGGCGAGCTCTTCGCCTCTGACCGCCGCCGTGGACGGGATGGCTTCTCATTAGCCCACGGCCATGACTACCGGGGCGTACTCTTCGGCGCCGAGCAGGGCTATGCAAACGGACAACAGCGCTTAGGTGTACTCTTTGGCTATGCGGACGCCGACATCAACACCCACCTGCGCTCCCTGGACCTCGAGACCGGCAGCGTCTTTGGCGGGCTCTATGGTCGTATCTCAAAGGAGAGCCTGGATATCAACCTGGGACTGAATCTGGGCTATGAGTTCCATGATAACCGCCGTTATATCCCGCAACTGGATACGGAGGCCGAGGCCGACTACAACAGCTTCTTCATCAACCCCTGGCTGGGTCTCAGTCGCACCTGGTCCTTGCAGGATAATCTGGAGCTGCGCCCGGCCTTCCTGCTGAACTACACCTTCGCCCGTTATGAGGGCTATGAAGAGCGAGGGGGCGAGGGCTTCGCCATTGACGTGGGCAGTCGCATCGCCCACAACCTCACCACCCGGGCGCAGGTGGCCGGGGTGTGGACACTGCCGGATACGAGCAATGAGCTGGGACTGCGCTTAGGTGTTGAAGGACGCCTCGCCGGTGGCGGTGACTTCAAGGGGAGTCTCGGTGGGTCGAGCTTCAGTTACAGTGACACGGGCGATAAGCGTGCGACCAGCGTCTTTATCGGCCTGGACGGTCGCCATGCCTTCAGTGATGACCTGACCCTGCAGGTGGATGTGGAATACAGCCACGACCTCGGCGGGGTGAGTGAGCGTACTCTCGGTGGCTTTGTGCGCTTGGAGTATGAGTACTGAGGGGTAATGGGCATGATGAGAAAGTAGATGGGTAGAAAATAGATAATTAGATGAATGGATAACCGGGGGCGGGGAAGACTGCCCTCGGTTATCTGTCTTCCGATCTCCGCCCTCTTTTTTTTAGTTCTCTGTTCTCCGGCTGATGTACATCACCATTCGAACGCTGTAGTATTCATCCATGAGCACGACCGCCTTAATGATCGCCATTCTCGGCACGGGTGTTTCCCTGGCGGGTTTGATGATTGGGCTTATCGCCTGGCTGAGGGTGGATATGCGGCGTGTGGAAGAGCGCTTGAGCGAAGACATCAGTGTTTTACACAAGGATGTGAGTGATTTGCGCGAGCGTATGGCACACCTGGAAGGTCTTCTTGAGGGGCTGCGTGAGGCGATTGTAAGGCGTGCCGCCTAGGCGGATGCGCTGGAACAGGGCACTGACTACTAGCACCCTGTGAGCGGCCAGGGAGTAGAAAATAGCCGCCACCGAGCGGTGTTCTTTCTGGCTGTCCTTTTTCCTCTGCGCCCTTCTCCTGACATCTGCCTTCGACACGGGGCAGTATCACCAGCCAGGCTTTGTCCGCTGTGCCCGTTGAGGGACAGAAAGAAGCCCGTCTTGCTGTTTGGGCGGTGGCTTTCATATTTAGGCGATGGTGGATTGTGGGTAAGTGCCTGCCCTGCAAATAGGATTGCGGGTTTAGCAAGAAATACAATCCATTGCGTATCCCGCTAGAGAAGCGCCTGCTCGGTGTGATCATCTGTCTTCCGCAATGATCACATGCCGCCTGCTTCTGGCGACTTCACTTTTATTCCAGGAATGGCCTTAATTTTTCCAGCTCCCAAGGCGTATCAACATCAAATTCCGCTTCCGGCACAGGCAATGTAACCGTCTTCTCCGGATTATCCATGAGTATGGATTTTGCGCCGATATCCCCGGTCAGTTGGAAAATCTGCGGGAAGAATGGGGCTGGAATGATGGTGGGCGTGCCAATCGTATCCGAGTATGCACTGGCGATAATGTTAAGGGGGGCGCCCCGCCATGTTTCAATTAATTGATGCAGGTGATTTTCCCTGATCAACACCTGATCACATAAGGTAACCATGATCGCATCAGCATCAGTTTCCACCGCCCCCAATGCGGTCTTTAGAGAAGACCCCATGCCGCTCTCCCAGTCATGGTTATAGATGATGTTCACATGGAGTGTCCTGATAGCCTCAACAATCTCTTCGGAATGTGCCCCGACTACAATGTGTATTTTATTGCGATCAAATAGTGATAAAAGTTCGCTAGTCGCTGTTTTGATCAGGGTCGAGCCATTGATCTCCTCAAGCTGTTTGCATTGGCCATACCGGCTTGAGCCCCCTGCAGCCAGGATAATGGCGTGTAATTTAGACAGGGCCCCACGGCTTGTCATGATGTTGATTGCTTAACCCTCGCTATGCCTGAAAATGGACTATACGCCGATCATCTTATCAGAGCCTGGATCAATCCATGAGAATGAAAAGACCCGGTCAATGCAGAATAAATATAACCTAAAGCCGACTATTTAGAGCCGAGGGCGTGAGGATAAAATGCCGGCCTTCGCCATCAGCGCAAATACTCATCCCCGGCAAAATCGCTTAATGCCCGCTCGCCCATATCGCGGCCCTGCCCCACACCCACGAACAAGCCACGGCATTGAAGCGTCTGTGGTTTCATGGGATCAATGATCACCCCTGTACTAACGGGGCGATGTTGATTTAAGTATCAACACCACACAGATGGGTGCAAACGTGGGGCGGTGCAGGCGGGTGCGAGCAAGACCTGGCGGAAGTTGAGGTGGCAATGGCAAGATGATGTATCGGCGGGTCAAACACGACAGAATGGACGCCTGCCCATAACTTGAGTAAACTGCCATTGAAATTAAGCGGGGGCCATTCGTGAAGATGGCTCCCGTTTTCTATGTGTGTCATCCGATTGACGGGGGTATGCTTGACTCATTCAGCTTTACTCGCACTGGCGGACGGAAGTGTGTTTTATGGTCAGTCTATCGGGATCGAAGGTGAAGCGGTGGGGGAAGTGGTTTTCAATACCTCCATGACCGGGTATCAGGAAATTCTCACCGATCCGTCCTATTGTCGACAACTCATCACACTTACCCAGCCACAGATTGGCAATGTGGGTGTTAATCCAGAAGATATGGAATCAACCCAAGTCCATGCCAGCGGTCTAATAATAAAACAATTATCCCCGATGCCAAGTAACTGGCGCGGGCGGGGCGGGCTCTCAGAGCACCTGGTTTGTGGAGATGTTGTCGCTATCGCCAATATCGATACCCGTCGGCTTACGCGGATCCTCAGGGACAAGGGCGCCCAGAACGGCTGCATCCTGGCCGGGGAGACACTGGATAAAGAGCAGGCCCTCAAGCTCGCTCAGGGGTTTGCCGGGATCAAGGGCATGGACCTGGCGAAGGTGGTGAGCACATCCCGACATTACCCCTGGGATGAGGGTACATGGGGATCAGTAAATGATCATGGAAAAAAGGCAACGACTGAGAAATGGCGGGTGGTCGCTTATGATTTTGGGGTTAAAAGGAACATCCTGAGAATACTTTTTGATCTGGGTTGTGAGCTGGAAGTGGTGCCGGCAACAACACCCGCCAAGCAGGTATTATCCCGCTCCCCGGACGGGGTATTTCTATCCAACGGGCCTGGCGATCCTGAGCCCTGTGATTATGCGATCAACGCTATTGAGGAGATCGTGCATGCTGGCATACCCACATTCGGGATCTGTCTAGGGCACCAGTTACTCGCCCTTGCCTTCGGGGCGAGGACGGAGAAAATGAAATTCGGCCATCACGGCGGCAATCATCCGGTGCAGGATCTGGGCGATGGGAAAGTGATGATCACCAGCCAGAACCACGGCTTTGCCGTTGCCGAGGGATCTGTCCCCGATGAGTTATCCATCACCCACCGGTCTTTATTCGACGGCACCATACAGGGGCTCCATCACAACACGTACCCGGCGTTTGGTTTCCAGGGGCACCCCGAGGCAAGCCCCGGCCCCCATGACGTCAAACCGCTGTTTGATCACTTTATAGACCTGATGAGAAGAGGTCGTTCATGACCGAGATGATCTTGCCCCTATCCCATGCTTTGCCTGTCTGATGCCGAGAAGAGAAGACATTAAGAGCGTCCTCATCATTGGCGCCGGCCCCATCATTATCGGTCAGGCCTGTGAGTTTGATTATTCCGGGGCACAGGCCTGCAAGGCATTACGTGAAGAGGGTTATCGCATCATTTTAGTGAACTCCAATCCGGCTACGATCATGACCGATCCGGACATGGCCGATGCAACGTATATCGAGCCGATCACCTGGCAGACCGTGGAGAGGATCATTGAGAAAGAACGTCCCGACGCCTTACTGCCGACAATGGGTGGACAAACGGCGCTGAATTGTGCGCTGGATTTAGTCAGAGAAGGCGTGCTGGAGAAATACGCCGTGGAGATGATCGGCGCCGACAGGGAGGCCATCGACAAGGCCGAGGACCGGGAGAAGTTTCGTGACGCCATGGAAAAAATCGGCCTGTCCATGCCCACATCTGAGTTAGCCCATGATATGGATACGGCGCTTGCGGGTCAGGAGAGGCTCGGTTATCCCATCATTATCAGACCATCTTTTACTCTGGGGGGAACTGGCGGCGGCATCGCCTACAACAAGGATGAGTTTGTCGAGATCTGCACCAGGGGCATTGAGGCCTCGCCCACCAATGAGATCCTGCTGGAGCAGTCGGTGATTGGCTGGAAGGAGTTTGAAATGGAGGTCGTCCGCGATAGCAAGGATAATTGCATCATCGTCTGCGCCATTGAAAATCTGGATCCCATGGGCGTGCATACGGGCGATTCGATCACCATCGCCCCGGCCTTGACGTTGACCGATAAGGAATTTCAGCGTATGCGTGACGCCGCCATCTCGGTGTTACGGGAAATCGGTGTTGATACCGGCGGCTCTAACGTGCAGTTTGCGGTGAACCCGGAAAATGGCCGGCTCATCATCATTGAAATGAATCCCAGAGTATCCCGCTCATCGGCGCTGGCGTCCAAGGCAACGGGTTTTCCCATAGCGAAAGTGGCGGCGAAACTGGCGGTGGGCTATACCCTGGATGAGCTGGATAACGAAATAACCGCTGGCGCCACCCCGGCCTCTTTTGAGCCCACCATTGATTATATCGTCACCAAGATCCCGCGTTTTACGTTTGAGAAGTTTCCACAGGCCGACCCGCGCCTCACAACCCAGATGAAGTCGGTGGGCGAAGTGATGGCGATGGGCGGAACATTCCAGGAGTCATTGCAAAAAGCGCTAAGAGGTCTTGAGACGGGTGTTGATGGTTTTATGAATCTCTACGGGCAAGAGACACAAGACATGCTTGCCGACATCACCCATGAGTTGCGAACACCGGGTGCGAATCGGTTGTTGTATGTGGGCGAGGCGTTTCGTCAGGGCATGGATATCGATCAGGTGCATGCCCTGTCCCGTATTGACCCCTGGTTTTTGGCGCAGATAGCGGATCTCATTGCCGAGGAGAGCAGGGTTCTGGGCACGCAGCTCAATGCAATGAAAAGCGAGGATCTGCTCAGATTAAAACGAAAAGGCTTCTCTGACAGCCGTATCGCCACATTACTGGGCGAAGATGAGGCCCGTGTCAGAGAATACCGCCGGAAATTAAATATACGTCCGGTCTTCAAGCGGGTGGACTCCTGTGCCGCCGAGTTCTCGGCAACGACCGCTTATCTGTATTCAAGCTATGATGAAGAATGTGAAGCCAGCCCGTCGGAGAGAGAGAAAATCATGGTGCTGGGCGGCGGGCCAAACAGAATCGGGCAGGGGATAGAGTTTGACTACTGTTGTGTCCAAGCCGCCCTCGCCATGCGTGACGCCGGTTTTGAAACCATTATGGTGAATTGTAATCCTGAAACCGTATCCACCGATTATGACACCTCCGATCGGCTTTATTTTGAGCCGCTCACCCTGGAAGATGTGCTGGAGATCATCCATCTGGAGAAACCACACGGTGTGATTGTTCAGTTTGGCGGGCAGACGCCATTGAAGTTAGCGCGGCTGTTGGAGGCCGAAGGTGTGCCTGTCATCGGTACCAGCCCGGACAGCATTGATCTGGCCGAAGATCGGCAGCGGTTCCAGAGATTATTGCAGAACATCGCCCTTAAACAACCGGCAAACAGAACCGCCAGAAATTTACCCGATGCAATAAAGTATGCTGAGGAGATCGGCTATCCTATCGTTGTGCGCCCCTCCTATGTGCTGGGTGGTCGCGCTATGGAGATTGTCTACAACGGATCCGATCTTGCCCAATACATGCAACAGGCGGTGGCGGCGTCCAATGATGCGCCGGTGTTGCTGGATCGATTTTTAGATCAGGCCATCGAGGTGGATGTGGACGCGGTCTGCGATGGAGAGCATGTTGTTATCGGCGGGATCATGGAGCACATCGAGCAGGCCGGCGTGCATTCCGGTGACTCCGCCTGCTCATTACCGCCTTTTAGTTTGAGTGAAGACATCCAGGGCCGATTAGCTGAGCAGGTAGAAAGCATGGCCCGGCGGCTGGAGGTGGTGGGGTTGATGAATATACAATTCGCCATTCAGGGTGATGATATATTTGTTCTGGAGGTGAATCCCAGGGGCTCACGCACGGTGCCATTTGTCTCAAAAGCGACCGGCGTGCCGCTCGCCCGCATTGCGGCGAATTGCATGGTGGGGCGCAGCCTGGCCGAGCAAGGCCTCAGCGCCATCCCTCAGCCGGGCTATTGCTCGGTCAAAGAAGCGGTGTTTCCTTTTGTGAAGTTCCCCGGGGTTGATCCCATCCTGGGGCCGGAGATGCGATCCACTGGCGAAGTGATGGGTATCGGTAAGAGCTTTGGCGAGGCCTATCACAAGGCTATCCTGGCGACTGGCGAGCGGATCCCGGATAACGGCGCCGTTTTCATCAGCGTGCGCGATACGGACAAGCCGAATGCGCCGCTGATCGCCAGGGATTTCGAGCAAATGGGCTTTCAGATCTGCGCCACCGGCGGCACCAGAGAGACAATCACAAAAGCCGGCGTGCGTTGTGCCCGGGTGAATAAAATAAAAGAGGGCAGGCCACATATTGTTGATATGCTAAAAAATGATGAAATTGATTTGATAGTCAATACCACTGAGGGCAAACAGGCGATAGCCGATTCCTATCCCATCCGCACCACCGCCATCCAGCATAAGGTGTTTCATACCACCACCATTGCCGGCGCCAAGGCTATCATTGCAGCATTGAGGAAAAACAACATGGATACGATTAACTGTGTTCAAGACTTACACAAGGTAATGGCGAATGAGTAGAGCGCCCATGACAAAAAAAGGCGCCGAGCGACTACGTCGGCAACTTGACGAGCTGAAAACCGTGGACAGGCCCAAAATCATTGCCGCAATAGCGGAGGCCAGGTCCCATGGCGATCTAAGTGAGAATGCGGAATACCATGCCGCGCGCGAGCAGCAGGGTTTTATAGAGGGACGTATCGCCACCCTCGAGGACGCACTGGCTCGGGCGGAGATCATCGATGTTACTAAAATTGATGCGAACGGCAGGGTTGTTTTCGGGGCGACAGTTGAGATCCTGAATCTGGAAAATGAGCGGGCGGTACGCTATCAGATTGTGGGGGAAGAGGAAGCGGACATCGAACAGGGCCTGATCTCTATCGCCTCCCCCATCGCCCGCGCATTGATCGGCAAAGAAGCGGGGGACGTGATCGAGGTGAATGCCCCGGGAGGGATAACCGAGTATGAGATCTTATCTATCGCCTACATCTGAAGCGGTTGTTTTGCTCTCGGTTACAACACGCCGCCATGCCATGAATACATCCCTGATGTTGTTGTCCCTGTAACATCAGGCCAGCTTTGATCTGGATTAGGTGATTTACACACAATGCGTTAGACGGCACATATGGGAAAAAGCAACAAGCGCTGGTTAGAAGACCACCGCCGTGATGAGTTTGTGAACAAGGCGAGGCAACACAAACTGCGCTCTCGTGCTGTTTTCAAACTGCAGGAGATGGATCAACGTTTCAGGTTATTCAAGCCGGGGCAGACGGTGATCGATTTAGGGGCGGCGCCGGGCAGTTGGTGTTGTTATGTCAGTGAGAAAGTGGGCGGATCAGGCAACGTTATCGCCATCGATCGCCTGGCGATCCAGCCTATCCCAAACGTCACCCTCATGCAGGGCGATGTGAGGGACAACCGCTTGATAGAGCGGTGCCTGGCCTGCTTGAATGGGTCCAGGGCCGACCTTGTTATTTCAGATATGGCCCCCAATTTAACCGGGATTGCCGAGACGGATCAGGCCAATAGCGTTGATCTCGCCGAAACCACCCGTGCGCTGGCGGAGCGGGCGCTCAAAGAAGGCGGTGATGTGTTGATTAAATTCTTTCAGGGGCAGGACAGTGGCTTGATCAGAGCGGCATTATCAGAGCGATTTCAAAAGGTTATCCATTATAAACCAAAGGCGTCCAGGGCGGACTCGAGCGAGATGTATGTTTTAGGCAGGGGCTATGATGTATAGTATGCCCTGGGAGATTTGACGGCATTGCAGGGTCTAACGATAGACAGGTTAAAAAAGAGGATAAGAGTTTGAACAATATGGCGAAAAACTTACTGTTATGGGTGATCATCGCCCTGGTCTTGATGATGGTGTTTCAAAACTTCGGCGTGCGTTCGGTCAGCAGCAACATTGCGTATTCGCAATTTATTCTGGATGTGAAGACCGGCAAGGTCCTTCGGGTAGCCATAGAGGGAAACACCATCAAGGGCGTTTTATCCGATGGGACGAGCTTTACCACCTATAGCCCGGAAACCAGTAATGAGGCCTTGATAGGCACTTTATTGGATAACAATGTAGAAGTAAAAGGCTCCGAACCCGACAGGCACTCGTTCTGGGCGCATGCCTTTATTTCCTGGTTCCCTATTTTACTGCTACTGGGGATCTGGATCTATTTCATGCGACAAATGCAGGGCGGCGGCGGTCGTGGCGCCTTATCCTTCGGTAAAAGCCGCGCCCGTCTGTTAGGGGAAGATCAGGTCAAGATCACGTTCAATGACGTTGCCGGCGTTGAAGAGGCGAAGGAAGAGGTGGTCGAGCTGGTGGAGTTTCTTGAAGACCCCGGCAAGTTTCAAAAACTGGGTGGCAAGATCCCGCGGGGTGTGCTCATGGTGGGCTCACCGGGCACCGGCAAAACCCTGTTGGCGAAAGCCATTGCCGGGGAAGCCGGGGTGCCGTTCTTTACTATTTCCGGCTCGGATTTCGTAGAGATGTTTGTGGGGGTCGGCGCATCGCGCGTGCGTGATATGTTTGAGCAGGCGAAAAAGCATGCGCCCTGTATTATCTTCATCGATGAGATAGATGCGGTAGGACGTCATCGCGGCGCAGGGCTCGGCGGTGGTCATGATGAACGTGAACAAACCTTAAATCAGCTTCTGGTTGAAATGGACGGCTTTGATGGTAATGAGGGGGTGATCATCATTGCGGCCACCAACCGGCCGGATGTGCTGGACCCGGCACTACTTCGCCCCGGTCGTTTTGATCGGCAGGTTGTCGTGCCGTTACCGGATATCCGTGGTCGCGAGCAGATCCTTAAAGTACACATGCGTAAGGTCGCCATCGCAGATGACGTAAAGCCCGGGATCATCGCCCGTGGTACACCGGGTTTCTCCGGCGCCGATCTCGCCAACCTGATCAATGAGGCCGCCCTGTTCGCTGCGAGGGCGAACAAGAAACTCGTTGACATGGAAGAGTTTGAGCGTGCAAAAGACAAGGTCATGATGGGCGCCGAGCGACGTTCCATGGTCATGAGTGAGGATGAGAAGACACTCACGGCCTATCACGAGGCCGGGCATGCTATTGTCGGTCGTTTAATACCGGGGCATGATCCGGTTTACAAGGTCACCATCATTCCCCGTGGTCGCGCCCTCGGCGTCACCATGTTCCTGCCGGAAGAAGACAAACACAGCTATAGCAAACGCTGGCTGGAAGGCAAAATCGCCAGTGCATTTGGCGGGCGTATCGCCGAAGTGTTGATCTTTGGTGATGACGCGGTCACCAATGGCGCACAGCAGGATATTCAGCAGGCCACTTCCATCGCCCGGGAGATGGTCACTCGCTGGGGGCTGTCGGAAAATCTGGGGCCCATCGAATACAGTGAAGATGATGGTGAGGTTTTTCTAGGGCACAGCGTCACACGGCATAAAAATGTATCCGATGAAACCGCCCATGCCATAGACGCCGAGATCAGGTTGATCATTGATCGTAATTATGGGCGTGCGGAGCAGATCCTCAAAGACAACACCGACAAGCTACACATGATGGCCGATGCACTGATGAAATATGAAACCATCGACTCCGGGCAAATCGACAGCATCATGGGCGGAGAAGAGCCCGGGCCACCTGCGGGGTGGGATGATGATAACAGTGTATCCGGCAGGATGAGCAGGCAGGATGAGGCGCCGGCAAAAGGCGATGATAAGCCAATCGATGAGCCCAACATAGACGGGCCGGCCAAACCCGCCTGATAGCAGGTGAACTCGTTCACGGGCTCGCTCCTTGAAGGGTAGCCGTGTCAGCCTGTTCGCATGACTGAAGGGGGAAAACCATGACTGCTGGAAAGCGACAATACTTTGGCACAGACGGGATCCGTGGCAAGGTGGGTGTCGAGCCCATCACACCGGACTTCATCATGAGACTGGGCTGGGCCATCGGCAAGGTCTCACAGGAGGGCGCCAGGGGCCCTGTCCTCATAGGAAAAGACACCCGCATTTCCGGTTATATGCTCGAATCCGCCCTGGAGGCGGGTCTCTCGGCGGCGGGGGCTGATATCAGCTTGCTTGGGCCCATGCCGACGCCGGCCATCGCGTTTTTGACGAAAAACACCCGTGCCCGGGCGGGTATTGTTATCAGCGCCTCCCATAACCCCTATTTCGATAACGGGATCAAGATCTTCTTTGCCGATGGCAGGAAACCACCTGATTTCGCCGAGTTGCAAATTGAGGCGCAGATGGAAAACGCCATCTCGGTCGTTGACCCGGGGGATCTAGGCAAGGCGCATCGGATCAGCGATGCCCCAAGGAGATATATCGAATACTGTAAAAGCAAAACAAGCATTGATCTAAGTGGCGTTCATATCGTCCTTGATTGCGCCAACGGGGCCGCCTACAGGGTCGCCCCAAAAGTATTTGAGGAATTGGGCGCCACTGTGGAGGCGATCGGCGTTGAGCCGGATGGCTTTAATATTAACGATGGTGTGGGCGCCACCAGCCCTCAGCGCCTGCAAAAAACCGTGCTCGATAAAAAAGCGGATCTGGGCATTGCCCTGGATGGCGATGGCGATCGATTGATCATGATCGACCACCAGGGTGAGCGGGTCGATGGTGATGAGCTGATCTATATCATTGCAAAACAACAACGGGACACATTAAACGGTGGCGTCGTCGGCACCCAGATGAGTAACCTGGGGCTACAACAGGCCATAGAAGAGATGGGGCTCACATTTCACCGGGCCCCGGTTGGAGACAGGTATGTGATGGCGCTTCTGGAAGAGCGGGCGCTGGCGCTCGGTGGCGAGGCGTCGGGGCACATCATCAACCTTAACTATGCCGATAGTGGTGACGGGATCATATCGGCATTACAGATCATAGAGGCCATGGGGGAGAGGGGCGAGAGCCTGCATGCCCTTAAAAGCAAGATGAAGAAATACCCACAAAAACTACACAATATTGCACTACAAAAAAAGGTTCATCTCGGTGATTATCCTGAAATTGGTAATGCGATAAAGGACGTTGAGGCTCAACTGGGCCAATCCGGTCGCGTGCTTTTACGGCCCTCAGGTACAGAGCCGTTGCTGAGGATCATGGTGGAAGGAGAAACCGACTCCCAGGTGGCGCTGTTTATGCACACCCTTACCCACTGTGTTGAGAACGCCATCTCAAAATAGGCCGCTCTCTGATCTGTCTTTATCGGCCATCCTTCTCTCCCCTTGATCGGCTTGACTGCATTCCATAGAATAACGCCCTCCTGGGGAGGGGTAGAACAAGTGATAGTCGACTACACTGGCCGATAAGTTGATATTGGGACAATACCCAACCCGTTAGTCTCTCATGCCCATTATGATCTCCGTGAAGCTCGCCGCTTATCTGCAAGGCAAGCCCCTGCCCGTTCCGTTTTTTAACCCTGGCGTGATGATGAGACGATGCAAAAACGAGTGTTAGTGGCTGATAACATCGCCCGGGAGGGTGTGGATTATCTGCATCAGCAGGAGGGTATTGAAGTTAATCAGATCACCGCTCTTGCCGAGGCCGAGCTATGCGAGAAGGTAGGTGGCTATCACGCCATCATCGTCAGAAGCGCCACAACGATCACAGATAAGGTTATCAACGCGGCAACAGCCCTGGAAGTGATCGGCAGGGCGGGCATTGGAGTGGATAACATTGATGTCGCCGAGGCCACCCGCAAGGGCATTGCCGTGCTCAACACCCCTGACGCCAACGCCACCACCACAGCGGAGCTGAGCATCGCCCATATTCTCTCCCTGAGCCGCAACCTGCCGCAGGCAAATCAATCGGTAAAAGCCGGAGAATGGAGGCGTTCGAAGTTCATGGGGGCGGAATTATCGAACAAGGTACTGGGGATTATTGGTTATGGGAATATCGGTCGCATTGTGGCCGCCAGGGCCATCGCCCTGAACATGAACATCATCGCTTTTGATCCGTTCGTCACGCCCGAGAAGTTTGCCGCTGACGGCGTCAGCGGTGTTGAGCTTGACGAGCTGATCACACAGGCGGACTACATCAGCTTGCATTGCCCGGTGAACGATAAGACACGCCATATCATCAATGCGGAGAAATTAGCGGCCATGAAACCCGGCGCCAGACTCATTAACTGTGCCCGTGGTGGGCTCATCGATGAAGCCGCCTTGTATGGGCAATTAAAAAACGGCCATCTGGGGGGCGCCGCCCTGGATGTGTTTGCTTGTGAGCCCCCGACTAACTCACCGCTGTTAAGGCTGGATAATGTCGTGCTGACCCCCCATCTTGGCGCCTCAACCCATGAAGCGCAGGCCGCCGCGGGTCTTGAAATCGCAAAACAAATCGCTGTGTACTTAACAAGTGGCGAGCCCATTAACGCCATCAATCTGCCGCCTGTATCAAGCGATGAGTTAAACAAACTACAGCCTTATATGATCCTGGCCAGACATCTGGGTAAACTGCTCGGCCCGATGGTGCCGGAGCCCATCCGACAACTGGATGTCTCCCTGTGTGGTGATGCGGCGAAGAGAGATCTGCGCTCCATCGCCACAGAAGGGTTGATAGGGCTCCTAAACACCCACATGTCCGAGCCGGTCAACCGGGTGAGCGCAAGGCATATTGCTGATCAACAGGGAATAAGCCTGGTTGAGACCCGTTGTGGCGAACATCCGGATTATCATTCAACTGTCGGTCTGTTAGCGCATCATGGTGATAAAACCACAGAAGTCGTGGGCACATTATTCGATAGAAAACATCCCCGCCTGATCAGGATTAACGATTATGAGATCGAGGCGGTACTGGAAGGACACCTGCTTTTGAGCAGACACAAAGACCAGCCCGGCGTCATTGCCGCTATTACCGGTTTGCTGGCCGAGGCGCAGATCAATATCTCGCGCATGCACCTCGGTATTGCAGCAGGCAGTGATAAGGCTGTCGCCGTGATCGGTGTATCCACCACACTGGAAGATAAGCTGATGGCCGCATTGACAAAAATCGACCCGGTCTCCAAAGTCGTGCAGGTCAATTTATAAACCCGGGGCGCTCTGGTGCGGATAAAAGCATTTAAGGGTTATCGCCCGGCAGGAGAGAGAATAGCGGATGTCGCCTCAAGACCCTATGACGTCCTCAGTAGCGCCGAGGCCAGGGTGGAGGCGAAGGGCAACCCGCACTCCTTCCTGAATGTCGTCAAGGCGGAGATCACCCTGCCCGAAGATACCGTGCCTGACAGCGAGGCGGTCTATCTTACGGCGGCGGATAATTTTAAGCGCCTGATCGATAATGGTACGTTTTTTAAGGACCGGCAAGCATGTCTGTATCTCTATGAGCTGATCATGGCGGGACGTTCACAGATCGGTATCGTGGCGGCGGCGGCGGTGGATGATTATCTGTGCGGCAACATAAAAAAGCATGAACTAACCCGACCGGACAAAGAGGCTGATCGCAGAGAACACATCCTCACCACCATGATGAACGCCGAGCCGGTGATGCTCGCCTATCGGCAGGATATGCGCCTCGATGGCATTGCCGATGACGTCAGGCAACAGCAGCCTGAGTATGACTTTACCGCCGATGATGGTGTGAGACATCGATTTTGGATCATCCATGATGCCGATGTGATTGCAGATATTGTGGGCTGTTTCGAGCGAATGCACACATGCTATGTGGCGGACGGACACCATCGCACGGCTGCATCAAGCTCGGTGGCCCGGCAGTTAAGAAAGGCGAAGGCTGAGCCGGGCGCTGATTATTTTCTGGCGGTGTACTTCCCGGATAATCAACTGCAAATACTCGATTACAACCGGGTTATCGCCGATCTCAACGGCCATGATGTCGCCTCATTTTTACATGCCATTAGCGGATCCTTTGAAGTTCAGAGAGTGGGTGATGGAGAAGGCAAACCCGGGCGATGTCATGAAATAGGCATGTACCTGGGGGGCGACTGGTATCGTCTGCTCGCAAAGGCACATACCTATGATGATCGCGATCCAATAGATACGCTGGATGTGACCGTGTTATCCGAGGCCATCTTAAAACCCATCCTGGATATTCATGATCTGAGGGTCGATAAACGCATCGACTTTGTCGGCGGCATACGTGGCCTTGATGAGCTGGAGCGGCGCGTGGATAGCGGTGAGATGGCCATCGCCTTCGCCATGTACCCGGTGTCCATGCAACAACTCATGAGGATCGCCGATGCAGGCAGGATCATGCCGCCTAAAGTGACCTGGTTTGAACCCAAGCTACGAAGTGGGCTGGTTGTCTACAGCTTGAGACACTAGCGCCTGTCCCGTGTGCTGTTTTTACTCGCCTGTGCTTGTCGTCTTATCGCACAGATCAGGTAAACAGGTTTTTATAGTCATCGTCCTTAAATCCGACATAGTGGCGTTGATTTTTTGACAGCACCGGACGTTTGATCAGCGTCGGATGCTCCAGCATTAACCTCACCGCCCTGGTTTTATTGAGCCCCTGTCTTTGCTCTTCGGGTAGTCTTCGCCAGGTGAGGCCGCGCCGGTTGATCAGATCCTGCCAGTCGATCTGGCTCATCCAGTCCTGTATGCGTTTTTTATCTACGCCCTCACGCCTAAAATCATGGAACGTGTGCTCAATCCCGTTTTCATCCAGCCAGGCGCGGGCTTTTTTCACGCTACTACAATTTTTAATGCCATAGAGTATGACGGTCATGTTTATATCTCTCTGAGTAGTTCATTGAGCCCCACCTTGCCCAGGGTCTTCTCATCCACCTGTTTTACGATGACGGCGCAGTAGAGGCTGTACTTGCCATCCTCCGAGGGCAGGTTTCCCGATACCACCACAGAGCCGGGCGGGATCTTGCCGTAACTTACCTCGCCGCTCTTGCGATGGTAGATCTTTGTGCTTTGGCCGATATACACCCCCATTGAAATCACCGAGCCTGCACCGACAACAACACCCTCTACGATTTCAGAGCGGGCGCCGATAAAACAATTATCCTCAATGATGGTGGGGTTCGCTTGCAGGGGCTCGAGCACACCGCCGATCCCGACGCCACCGGAGAGGTGAACGTTCTTGCCTATTTGCGCGCAGGAACCCACCGTGGCCCAGGTATCGACCATGGTGCCGGTATCCACATAAGCGCCGATATTGACGTAACTGGGCATCAACACCACGCCGGGGGCGATGTAGCTGCCGTAACGCACTACCGCCGGCGGTACGACTCGGGCGCCGGTATCTGCGAAGTTGCCTTTATCATAGCCTTCGAATTTGGGACGGACCTTGTCGTAGTAATTGCTAAACCCGCCCTGAATGAGGCGGTTATCATGTAAGGCGAAGGAGAGAAGCACGGCTTTTTTTAACCACGGCCTGACCACCCATTCATCGCCCTGCCTCTCGGCCACTCGCAATGCGCCGCTATCGATCCCCGCCAATGTCTCCTGCACGGCTTCCTTCAGCGCCTCATCAGCGCTGTGGCTGCTGATGTTGGCGCGATTTTCAAAACCCTCGCTAATGATCTCTTCAATACGGCTCATTTCGCATCGCTCCTTATCTACAAGTTATGAGCGCATTCTACCATCCGCCGGGCCGCATCGGCACAGTCATCTTCCGGGGCGATCAATGCCATACGCAGGCGTCTCTTGCCGGGGTTCTCGCCATTGGCCTCTCGGGATAGGAAACTGCCCGGCAGGACGGTGAGGTTTTGCTGTGTATAAAGTCGCCTGGCAAAATCCGTATCACTGATCGGTATTTGCGGCCACAGATAAAACGTTGCCTGTGGTTTTCGCACATCAAAAACCGGTTGCAGGATGTTGAGTACCGTTGCACATTTTTGCCGGTACAATCTGCGGTTTTCCCTGACATGCTCTTCATCACCCCAGGCGGCAATGCTGGCATGTTGTGTGTGCAACGGCATCGCACAGCCGTGGTAGGTGCGGTATTTAAGGAATGTCTCCATGATAGCGGGATCGCCGGCAACAAAACCGGAACGCAATCCGGGCACATTGGACCTTTTAGATAAGGAATGAAACACAATACACCGCTGGTAGTCATCACGCCCGAGTTTTGCGGCGGCCTCAAGTAGCCCCAATGGCGGGTTATCCTCATGCAGATAGATCTCCGAATAGCATTCGTCTGCGGCAATGACAAACCCGTATTCATCCGCCAGCTTGAATAACGGCTCTATGGTATCCAGCCCGATCACGCTGCCGGCGGGATTGTTGGGCGAGCACAGATAAAGCAGCTCGCAACATCGCCAGATGTCTTTATGTATGCTCTTGACGTCCGGCTTAAAATCATTGCCTGCGTCCATGTTCATATAAAAAGGCGTTGCACCGGCCAGCAGGGCCGCCCCTTCATAGATCTGGTAGAAAGGATTAGGCATGATGACGATTGGCGCCGGCTTGTTTCGATCAATTAAACACTGGGCGATAGCGAACAATGCCTCCCGGGTGCCGTTCACCGGCAGAACATGTTGCGTGGTGATGCTGTTGTGGGGCAGAGAGAAGCGGTTTGTTAGCCACATGGCAATGGTATGGCGTAGTTCTTCCAGCCCCCTTGTGGCGGGATAGACAGAGGCCAGCGCCAGGTTCTCTTCAATGGCCTTCAGGATGAATTCAGGGGGTGCGTGTTTTGGCTCTCCTTTGGAGAGATCGATAGGCGGCTTTTTTGACTGCATGGGCGCACCGTCTTTCAGGGCCGCCAATTTCTCAAAAGGGTAAGGTTGTAGACTCTCAAAACCCGGGTTCATTGGCCGTTGTCGTTTTCTGATCAAGGCTAAGCAGTATAGGCAGTGCATCGTGCTTGTGCAAAGTCACGAAAAAGTGAATGTAAGGCATAGCGAATGCCGGGCCCGGTTATGCTATGCTTTGTCGCCTTCTCCATCTGATCAGTAAAACCATAGAACCCGGCAGGTCTGAACGTGAGCCATAACATTTTAGTTTTAGCCGGTGACGGTATTGGCCCGGAGATCATGGCCGAGGCTGAAAAAGTGCTGGAGGCGCTTCGCCAACATCATGAACTGGATATCACCATGGAACAGGCCCTGGTGGGGGGCGCCGCCTACGATAAGACGGGTCATCCCTTGCCGGAAGAGACACTGCAAAAAGCCTTCGATTGTGACGCCATATTGTTCGGCGCCATTGGCGGCCCGAAGTGGGCTTCACTGGAGCGGGCGCTGAGACCGGAAACAGGCGGGCTGTTACGGCTGCGCTCCGAGCTGTCGCTGTTCGCCAATTTAAGACCCGCCATAACCTATAAAGAGCTGGCGGACGCCTCTTCATTGAAGCCTGATCGGGTGAGCGGGCTTAATATCCTCATCGTGCGTGAATTGACCGGCGGCATTTATTTCGGCGCCCCCAGGGGTATACAGATCAATGCGGCCGGCGAGCGCGAGGGTTTCAATACACTGCGCTACACAGAGTCGGAAATTCGCCGCATCGCCCATGTGGCTTTTTCTCTGGCCATGAAACGGGAGCAGCGTCTCTGCTCTGTTGACAAGGAAAATGTATTGGAGGCGACGGCGCTGTGGCGGGAGGTGGTGCGTGATGTCGCCAAAGCGTACCCGGATGTGACGCTCGATCATCTGTATGTGGATAACGCCGCCATGCAACTGGTTCGCTCGCCAAAGCAGTTTGACGTCATCGTCACAACCAATCTGTTTGGTGATATTTTATCGGATCTCGCCGCCATGCTGAGCGGCTCCATTGGTATGCTGCCTTCCGCTTCTCTGGGTGAGAATAACAAAGGCATGTATGAGCCCATTCATGGATCGGCGCCGGATATAGCGGGCAAGGGCATAGCCAACCCATTGGCCAGCATATTATCGGTGGCCATGATGTTGCGTTATTCGCTGGCCTTGCCGGAGCAGGCGGGCAGAGTGGAGGATGCAGTGCAATCGGTATTGGCCCGGGGTTTCAGAACAGCGGACATCTACACGGAAGGGACGAGGCGGGTCACCACGGCGGAGATGGGTGACGCCATCGTTAGCGCATTAACGTAAATCCATCAAAGTGGGTGAGAGAGATGAGCAAGAAAGTCAATGTGGCGGTCGTTGGCGCCACCGGTACCGTCGGTGAGAGCCTGTTATCCCTGTTGGTGGAGCGTGATTTCCCTTATAACGATGTTCACGCTATCGCCAGTCGCCGCTCGGCGGGTAGCAAAATTGCGTTCAATGGTGATGAGTTGACAGTTGAGGATCTGGAGAGGTTTGATTTCAACGGGGTTGACATCGGCCTTTTCTCGCCGGGCGCTGCCGTCTCCGCCGTTTATGCGCCCAAAGCGGCGGCGGCAGGCGCTGTGGTGATCGATAATACCTCCCAATTCCGCTATGAAGAGGATATCCCGCTTATCGTCCCCGAGGTCAATCCCGATGATATCAGGCGCTATACCCATCGGGGGATCATCGCCAATCCGAATTGCTCAACCATACAAATGCTGGTGGCGCTAAAGCCACTCCATGACGCCGCCGGCATAGAGCGCATCAACGTGGCCACCTATCAGGCGGTATCCGGCACCGGCAAAGAGGCCATTGAAGAGTTACATCAGCAAACGGCGGACTTGCTAAATGGCAAGCCCATCTCGCCGACCGTCTACCCCAGGCAAATCGCCTTTAATGCCCTGCCCCATATCGATGTGTTTCAGGACAATGCCTACACCAGGGAGGAGATGAAGATGATCTGGGAAACGCAAAAAATCATGGGTGATGAGAGCATTCGGGTCAACCCAACCTGCGTGCGAGTCCCCGTCTTCTATGGTCACTCCGAGGCGTTGCATATTGAGACAAGGCAAAAGCTCAGCGCTACGCAGGCATCGGAATTATTGTCGAACTCTCCCGGTGTTGTGGTGATGGATGCACATGAGGACGGCGGTTATCCTACCGCTGTGACCGAGGCGGCCGGGCGGGATCCGGTTTATGTGGGACGGATCCGTGAAGATATCTCCCACCCCAGGGGGATCAATCTATGGGTGGTCTCGGATAATGTCAGGAAAGGCGCTGCATTAAATAGTGTTCAAATCGCTGAAATTTTGGTAAAACACTATTTATAAACTACATTTAAAGGAGAATCATAAAGCACATTCGCAGGTTTCAGAACGTCCTATCGGCCATCCCTCTGGGGCGGGAGATCATGGGCATGTTATGGAAATAATAAAGAAATCATGCCGTGATCTGCAATTCAATTCTAGCTTAATTATTTAAGCATCTGTTTTTATGATATTTTATCTTAAATAATGCTATGGTTAGAAAAAGGCGGGATAGGGTTTCATAGGCTGTTGTTGCCCCGGCCCGCTCCCATTTGTGATTGGCTGTGTCTGAGGCCGGGTTGATCGCCCACTTAAACCGGCCCTTCAGTGCTTGGGCAAGCTGTTGGCGCTCGCCACCGGGGAGATAGAGGATCTGGTTATTTAAGGGGCGGGATGCTACTCACAATCAGCGAATGTTGGGGCTTGCCATGGGATAGATAAAGATAGGCATGGGTAGGATATTGACATTAGCAAGTCGTGAAGTGGCAGGCATGTATTTCAGTCTTGAGGATCGGGCGATGGCCAGGATGATTGGGGAGAAGGCCCTGTTAGTCGATCTAAATTAGTCGGATCAGGGGAATTAGAGAAAACAATGAAGCGGACATTCCTGAGTAGCTTGATGCTATTTCTGATCCCCGTTGGCGGGTTTGCCCTGGGTTTGGGTAATCTGGAGCTGAAATCGGCCTTGAACCAGCCGTTTGAAGGTGAAATTCAATTACTCTCGGCAACGGCGGAGGAACTTGACAGTCTTGCGATTGGTCTGGCGGATCCCGAGGCATTTCGCCGTGCCGGCATCGCCCGCCCATTCATTCTCAGTCAGCTACGTTTTCAGCTTAAACGCAATGATGACGGGCCGGATGTTGTGCGCGTCTATAGCCGTGATGCTATCCGTGAGCCCTATTTGCATTTTCTCTTTGAGGCCGCCTGGTCCAATGGACGCCTGTTCAGGGAATACACGGTGTTGCTGGACCCGCCGCTGTATGATCCCAGCGCCCGCAGACAACCCGTCAGTACGGCGCCCGATACCATCTTAGATGATGATCTGGATCTCGCCGAGCCGGAAGATGTTGTTGCCGATGATCCCGCTGCCGTTGCTATGCCGACCGGCGATAGTGAATACGGCCCCACGGACTCTTCCGATACCCTATGGTCTATAGCAAGTAAAACGCGCCCTGATCCCGCCATTTCAGTACAACAAATGATGCTGGCTTTATTCATGGCCAATCCTGACGCCTTTACCCGCGACAATATCAATGCCCTGAAAAAAGGGCGGATCTTAAAAATACCCGCCGGTGATGCGTTGCAAGCATTATCAGTTGCAGAGGCCATCTCACAAGTGCGTAACCAGAATGCTCTCTGGCAAGAAGTGACCGGCTATGCCCCGGATGAGCCGCCGGCGCGGGTGCAATCAACAACAGAACCGGACAGGGGCAGGGTTGATGAGACCCTGGGGATTGGCGAGGTTGTTAGCGATGGGTCGGAATTACGTTTGCTGGCGCCCACTGAAGATGCCGTCGATAGCGGTGCGGCCCAGGGCGCCGGCTCAGCAGGGGCGGCTGATCCGCAGTCTTTAACACTCGCCAATGAGGCGATAGAGACCTTATCCCAGGAGAATACCGAGCTCAAAGACAGGCTCAATGAAGCCGAGACCATTATCAACGATCTCAAGCGTCTGCTTGAGCTGAAAGATGATGAACTCGCCGCCATGCAAACGCAGTTAATGACTGAGCCAGAGGCCATGGAAGGGCCCGCCGAAGAATCCGCCGATGTCATGGAAGATACGCAAATGGATGAACCCGTGGCTGATGAGAGCGATGTCATGGAAGATGAGGCGACGGAGGTGGCCCCGCAAGACCCAAAGCAGGAAGATGAAGGGCGCGTGGATGAGGAAGAGGGGGTGATGGCCGATGAGACGGCCATAGATGAGGCGCAGCCGGCGCCACCACCAGTAGTGCCGGTGGCGCCACAGACGTCAATGGTTGATCAGATCATGGGAATGGTGATGGAAAACCTGATCATGATTGCGGCGATCCTCGGTGGCGGCATTGTGCTATCGGTTGTGGGTGTTTTGGTGGTGCGCCGAAAACGGGCGGGCGCTAATGAGACGGCAGCGGCCACAATCGCTGACTTCCCGGATTTTTTTGATATCACCGATGAGAAAACATCAGCGATGGGCGCCGGGGCTCAGGCTACATCCGCCGATGCAATGGAAGCGGCCGGGGAAGATGTCACCCAGTCTATGGCGGCGGCGGAATCTGAGCCAGAGCCGGAAGAAGACCCATTGGCTGAGGTGAATGTCTTTTTGGCCTATGAGCATTTTGATCAGGCGGAAGAGTTTGTACGGGACGCCATTGAAGGTGAGCCGGATAATCTTGCATTTCATTTGAAGTTGCTGGAGGTGTTCTACGCCGCCAGTAACAGGCGATCCTACGAGGCGGCGGCCCGGGTCTTGCATAACAAAGTGGACGGTGCGGGAGCGGAGTGGGATATGGCGGTGACCATGTGGAATGACATGTCACCCCATCGCGCCTTATTTGAAGAAGGGGCCGATGAGGATGGAGCCGATGATCCGCCAGAGAATAGCGCCGGTGGCGGCATTGTTGATCTAACCGCTGAGGATCCGGCGGCGGGCGATGATGGTGGCCTCGATTTTGATATAGGTGGCGCTGAGGAAGTAGCGCCTGCCGAGGATATTGCCCTGGATCTGCCCTCTGACTTAGGGGACGATGTGCTTGATATCACGGCGACGGCGGATGATGCGGGAAATGAAGACCTATTGGATGTGACCGCATCCGTGGGCCTGGAAGAGCCGGCAGAGTCCGCCCCGGCTGCAGATGAGAATATCATGGATTTCACCGCTGGCGTTGCGGATGAGAATATACTTGACATTACAGGGGGTGAGGAAGCCGGGGAAGAGGATCCGCTGGATATGTCCGCCGGTATGACGGATGAGGGCTTACTGGATGTTACCGCCCATGGCGATCTTGAAAATGAAGAGGACCTTTTAGACGCTACCTCAGCGGGTCTTGATAGTGGCGCCCCTGCTGAGGGGGGGGAGGCAGATGAGGGTGGATTGGATTTTTATATTGACGGTATGGGAACTGAGGAGAGCGCCGATGGGTCTTTGGAAATGGGCGAGGGCGAAGCGGTCGGCGGCGATGATGGCTTCAGCCTGGAATTAGATGTTGGTGATGATACGGGCGGCGAGCTTGCAGTGGATGAGGCGGCGGCAGATGAGGGTTTAGCGTTTGATTTATCCCTGGACGATAACACTGCAGAGGCCAGCGTTGGTGATTTAAGCGCTGATTTTGATTTAACGATTGAAGCGGATGAGCCTGCCTCGGATGGGGAGGATGCACTGGGAATTGAAATCGACATGGGTGATGATGCGGTGCCGGAAATCGATATGGACGGTACCGTGCAGATCCCGGCCATGGGGATTGAGCTTGACGATGAGGATGACGATGATCCGGTCACCGTTTTTGTCCCCAGATCATCTGAGCCCGAAGAGCAGAGCGAAGAGGATGAAGTCTCTACCAAACTCGATCTGGCGAAAGCCTACGTGGAATTGGGTGATGAGGACAGCGCCAAACCCATCCTGGATGAAATACTCGCCCAGGGAAATGCAGCGCAACAGAAACAGGCAGAGCAGTTAATGGGGCAGATTTAATTCTTTATCGAGTGTTGTTGTATCCTTCTGCTCTCATCCCCTTGGTCATTGAACAGGCCAGCGCACTTTAATACGGCATCACGGGTATGGATAATGATGAAGATTGCCGCGGGGGTCGAATATCGTGGCCACACATACTCGGGCTGGCAAAAACAGACCCATTCTCCCTCCATTCAGGAGCAGGTTGAATCGGCGTTATCATCTGTCGCCAACCAGCCTGTGGCCGTCACCTGTGCCGGCAGGACGGACGCCGGGGTACATGCCCTTAACCAGGTCATCCACTTTGAAACCGATGCGCTGCGGGAGGATCGCGCCTGGGTGTTTGGGGGCAATACATACCTGCCGGGCGACATTGCTCTGACCTGGGCGAGAGCGGTGGCCGCTGATTTTCATGCACGGTACAGGGCTTTGAGCCGCTTATATCAATATATTATCTTAAACCGCCCCGCCCGCCCTGCTCTGAACACTCACCATGTCGCCTGGGAGCCCCGGGCGCTGGATCCCGAGAAGATGTCGCAGGCCGCTTTGTCATTAACCGGCGAGCATGATTTTACATCCTATCGGGCGAAGTCATGTCAGGCAACATCACCCATCAGGGAGATAAAAAAAATTGCCGTGCGAAGAGAAGGGGAATACATCTATATTCTAATAGAAGCGAATGCTTTTTTGCATCACATGGTGCGTAATATTGCCGGCGTTTTAATGGCCATTGGCATGGGCAGGCAAAAAGTCGGATGGGAGATGGAGGTGTTAAAGGCCAAAGATAGGGCGCATGGCGGCGTCACCGCTGCGGCCTCAGGGCTATACTTGCTGGACGTCAACTACCCGGAAAAATACGGGATCCCAAAGGCCAGACAAAGCCCGGTGTTCGAATGGGTTTAATGGATGGGCGCAACATACATTTTCAAATGACGGCAACAAGGATAAAAATATGTGGTATTACCCGCCTTGAAGACGCCCGGGCGGCGGTAACCGCAGGCGCCGATGCGTTGGGGTTTGTCTTCTATGAGCGTAGCCCGCGTTTTGTGTCCCCTCAACAGGCGGCGGAGATCATCAATACACTACCGCCTTTCGTATCGACGGTCGGCCTGTTCGTCAATGCGGATAAAGCCTATATCAAGGCTGTGCTCGGCATGGCGTCCCTGGACTTTATTCAGTTCCATGGTGATGAAGAGCCGGAGTTTTGCTGTGGTTTTGACAGGCCCTATATCAAGGCGGTTCGAGTGAAAAACGGTGTTGATCTCAATTTCATGGCCCAGCAATATGATAGTGCCGTGGCGCTTTTGCTGGATAGTTATTCAGAAACCGCATACGGCGGAACAGGGGTGAGCTTTCACTGGCGCCCGGTCCCTGTTACATTATCCATGCCCGTTATTCTCGCCGGCGGGCTGACCGTTGAAAATGTTAAACAGGCCATAGCCATCGTGAAGCCCTATGCCGTTGATGTGAGCAGTGGTGTGGAGGCCGAGGCCGGGGTGAAGGATAGACATAAAATGACAGCATTCATGAATGAGGTATGCCAATGCCAAAGAATGAGGCTCTGGCTGCTGTTGGCGGGTCGCAAGGCGCACATCTGCCGGATAAAGACGGGCATTTTGGTATTTACGGTGGTCGTTTTGTCGCTGAAACATTGATCGAGCCGCTCAATGCGTTAACCCTTGCCTATGAGAAGTACCGGTATGATGATGCTTTCCTGGCGGAGCTTGATGAGGATCTGCATACATTTGTCGGCAGACCCTCCCCTTTGTATCACGCCAGGCGGTTAAGTGAAAAATTAGGCGGCGCGCAGATTTTTCTAAAGCGTGAGGACTTAAACCATACGGGCGCACACAAAGTCAATAACACAGTCGGCCAGGCCCTGCTGGCTGGAAGAATGGGGAAGACCCGGATTATTGCTGAAACCGGCGCCGGGCAACACGGGGTGGCGACAGCGACAGTGGCCGCCCGTATGGGTTTGCGCTGTGTGGTGTATATGGGCGCCGAGGATATAAGGCGACAAGCTGTTAATGTGTTTCGCATGAAACTGCTGGGGGCGGAAGTCATTGAGGTGACGTCCGGTTCAAAGACACTGAAAGACGCCCTGAATGAAGCCCTGCGAGACTGGGTAAGCAACAGTGATGATACATTCTATATCATTGGAACGGTGGCGGGCCCTCATCCCTATCCGCTATTGGTCAGGGATCTGCAATCCATCATCGGCAGAGAAACCAGGCAACAATGCCAGGAGGACATCGGCAAATTACCGGACGCCATCGTTGCCTGCGTCGGTGGCGGGTCAAATGCAATGGGTTTATTCTACCCCTTCATCGAAGATAGTTCAGTGAAGATGATCGGCGTGGAAGCGGGGGGCGCAGGCCTCGAAACCGGTGAGCATGCCGCCCCCTTAAATGCGGGCAGACCCGGGGTATTGCATGGCAACCGAACTTACCTGATGGAAGATGAGGATGGACAGATCATGCCGACCCATTCCATTTCAGCAGGGCTTGATTATCCCGGTGTGGGCCCTGAGCATGCCTGGCTAAAAGACAGCGGCAGGGTAGAGTATGTCACCGCCAATGACGATGAGGCCATGGACGCCTTCCATGTGTTGACCCGTACGGAGGGCATTATGCCGGCGCTGGAGTCCAGTCACGCCATTGCCCATGCAAATAAAATGGCCCCTCACATGGACACGGATCAGATCCTGGTTGTGAATCTGTCCGGACGGGGGGATAAAGACATTCAAACAGTGGCCGACATTGAAGGTATTACACTATGACAAGGGTTATGCCATGAATAATCGAGAAAAACTGATGGAGATGATGAGTGATAATGCACTGGATAGGCGTGAAATAGCGGAGATGTTGAAAGTCAAAAGGGATCGGGTTGATCGCTGGTTGTTGTCAAATGAGTCAAAAAACCGTGAGGCGGTGCCGGATATGGCCATTGAATTGCTACGTATGAAAATAACCTATCCCGAGCCACAGGAGAGCGCGCCATCGGCATAAACAGATCACCCATTTCAATGCCTTATGATCCGCTATGATCTGTAGCCTGGGTCAAAGCGTTTTCATCATTGCCCGGATTAAATTAAACTGCTGTCGCTATTTTAGTCACTTTTCATTATACGTGAGCCGCATTTCATCAACATTTCAGTCGTTGGGTGAGCAAAACAGGAAGGCCCTGATCCCCTTTATCACCGCCGGAGATCCCACCCGGGCGCACACCGTTTCGGTGATGAGGGCGTTGGTAGCCCATGGTGCGGACTTGCTCGAAATCGGCATACCGTTTTCTGATCCGATGGCCGATGGGCCCGTCATCCAGCGTGCCAGCGAACGTGCCCTGTCGCAAGGCGTCTCATTGGCCAGATGTTCTACAGATGGTTGAGCGGTTCAGACAGTGCGATACGGATACGCCGGTGGTGTTAATGGGGTATGCAAACCCGATAGAAATACTCGGCTATGGGGCCTTTGCAAGGCAGGCGGGCGATGCCGGTGTTGATGGCGTGATCATCGTTGATATGCCGCCTGAGGAGTCCATGCTACTGAATGAACATCTGCGCGCAGCACAGCTCGATCAGATATTTTTGATCACACCGACAACAAACGATGAGCGAATTGAGAAAATCATCAGTGTCGCTTCCGGTTTTATCTATTACGTCTCTCTCAAAGGGGTCACCGGGGCCCAGGCGCCGACACTCACAGATATGCGCCATAGAATTGGGCAGATCAAACAACACAGCCATTTACCCGTTGCCGTGGGTTTTGGTATTAAAGATCCCGGATCCGCCGCCGAGATAGCGGGCTGTTGTGATGCTGTTATCATAGGTAGCGCATTGGTCGAGGCACTACATGAGGCGGATAAACATCATAAAGACCTGATCGTTGCAGTCGACTCGTTTATAACACCGATCCGGGCTGCATTGGATCGGGCTTCATGAGAAATACGCTATGAGTTGGTTAGATAAATTACTGCCATCACGGATCAAAGACCAACGGGGCGACACGCCGAACGGTGCCGGAGGGTTTATGGACGAAATGCGTTGATTGTCATGCCGTTCTTTATCGCGCTGAGCTGGTACGAAACCTGGAAGTGTGTCCCAAGTGCTCTCACCACATGCGGATCAGCGCCCGCTCCAGGCTGGATAGTTTCCTCGATACGGAAGGCCGGGTGGAAATGGGGGAAGATATAAAACCGGTTGATCAATACAAATTCCGCGACAGCAAAAAATACAAGGACAGATTAGCGAGCGCACGCAAGCGAACCGGTGAGAATGACGCCCTGGTTGTGATAATGGGCCATGTCAAAAACATGCCTGTGGTTGCCTCGGCGTTTGAGTTTGATTTTATGGGTGGCTCTATGGGATCGGTGGTCGGAGAGAAGTTTATTATCGCTACGGATACGTGCGTGGAAAACAACATCCCCCTGGTGTGTTTCTCAGCCAGCGGTGGGGCACGTATGCAGGAGACCTTGATCGCACTTTTCCAGATGGCGAAAACCAGCGCCGCCCTGGCAAAATTAGGCCGGGCCGGGCTCCCGTATATCTCGGTTTTAACCGATCCGACAATGGGCGGCGTATCGGCAAGCCTTGCAAGCCTGGGGGATATCAACATCGCTGAGCCCAATGCCCTGATAGGGTTCGCCGGCCCCAGAGTGATTGAACAGACAGTGCGTCAGACATTGCCCGAGGGTTTTCAAAGAAGCGAGTTTTTATTAGAACATGGCAATATTGATATGATAGTAGACAGGCGTGAGATGAGAGACAGCATCGCCTCATTATTATCCATGCTGTGCCGTAAACCCGGATCTGCTCTGATCTGATCAGGGATCAACCGGCGCCCAGGAAACAGATGACATGCACCCGGTTCCCACCACTTTCAATAGTATCTGGTCGGCAGAGCCCGCCGAGGTTTGATAATCTCGCCGATTGGCTTAAATGGCAGGAGGGCCTGCATTTTACCGCAATAGAGATGGGGCTTGACCGCTGTGATCAGGTAGCACGGAGAATGCATCTGCTCAATCCTGATTTCAAGGTGATCAGCATCTCCGGCACCAACGGGAAGGGTTCAAGCGCCGCCATGCTGGACGCCATGTTGCGCCATGCCGGTTATAAAGTCGGGGCTTACACTTCCCCGCACCTGATCAAGTATAACGAGCGGATCTGTGTGGGTGGCGACCCGGTGAGCGATGAGCAGTTATGTGAGGCATTTGCCCGCATTGATGAGGCCAGAGGTGATGTTTCCCTGACGTATTTCGAGTTTGGCACCCTGGCGGCCCTTGATATTTTTCATCATGCCGATATTGACATAGCCCTGCTGGAAGTGGGTTTGGGCGGCAGATTGGATGCGGTGAATATTGTGGACGCCGATGTTGCCCTGGTCGGCACAATCGATTTGGATCATGAGGAATGGCTGGGATACACCAGAGAGCATATCGGTACGGAAAAAGCCGGTATTTTCAGGGAAAATCGCCCTGCAATTTGCTCTGATCCATCGCCGCCTGACAGCATTGCCCGTTACGCAAAAGAGATCGGCGCGCACCTTCATCAAGCCACTTTGGAGTTTCACTATCAGTTGCATGAGAGGACCTGGACCTGGAGGCGGGACGAGCGGGTTTATGAGAACCTGCCCAAACCGGGGGTCAATAACGAGAAACAGGTGCAAAATGCCGCCGGCGTGTTGATGGTGCTGGAGGCCATAGCCGATGCGTTTCCGGTGGATATAGAGACGATCCGGGGTTGTTTGAGGGACTTTAGACTGGACGGGCGACTCCAGATGATCCCCGGGGAGATCCCCTGCATACTCGATGTGGCGCATAATACCCAGGCGATCTCCGCTTTGGTTGAAAACATTAAAAAAATTGCCTGTGTTGGCGAGACCCATATCGTCATTGGTATGCTCAAAGATAAAAACCACATGGCCATATTTGAGCGCTTGTCGAAGATTGCCGATCACTGGTATTTGGTGGATCTGCATGTTGATCGCGCCGCCAGCATGGAAGAGTTAACCCGGGTATTATCGGCCTATGTTGATGGCGAGCGGGTTAATCGCTTCACTAGCGTTAAGGACGCCCTGGTGATGGTTGAGAGAAAAGCCCGTGCCGGCGATAGAGCCATTGTGACCGGCTCATTTATCGCAGTTGGGGCCGCCATCGGCTACCTGAAGAATATTTGATATATGGAACGGCGGCTAAAAGAAAGACTGATCGGCGCCAGTGTTCTGGTGTTGTTGGCGGTTATTTTTATCCCCATGGCGCTGGATGACTCTCAAGAGCGGGAGCCCCTGATCGGCAAAACCAATATTCCGCAAAAACCCGATGGTGAGTTCAGCTCCCGGCTCATTCCGTTGCCGCAACCCGAAGATATCATCCCGCCGGCCCCGGAAACGGAAGAAGCTGAGATGGAAGAGCCGGCAATACAAACAGCGCCGATCATCACATCGATGGAAGATCCCGCCACCTCCGGCCAGACACTGCCCCCCCATGAGATGGTTGCCGCTAAAGGCATCATCGTTCCCGCCGAGGGCGAACCCCCTCCCACAGTCCCGCCCAGGACGGCGGCGGCTCTGGCGGACAACACGCAAACCGCTGTGCCCCCGCAAGGGGTCAATGACGGTAGCCATGATAAAAAAGGACTGACCGCCTGGGTTGTTCAGGTTGGTAGTTTTGCTATTGAGGAGAATGCGAACACATTAAATGATAGATTGCGAACTGCCGGGTACCGATCTTTTGTTCAACCTGTCAAAAACAGGAACACCCTGTCATATCGTGTGAGAGTGGGGCCGGAGATTTTACGTTCAGAAGCGTTAAAACAGCAATCAAAGTTGCAAGAGGAGATGAACCTGCAAGGCATCGTATTGGATTACCCATAACCACTTCGCTTCTCTTTCATGTCGGCGACGGCGCAGGTGATCGACACCGAAGGGAGCCCCTCAGGTGACGATGATTATGATGATGATCAAAGACGAGGCGGGCCTGGCAAGCGCATCGCCGTCATGGCTGGAGAACGCAAGGCCGGCCCGTGGGCCTGCATCTCTCAAGAGGCAAACATAACCGACGATCATACATAACGGAAAACGTATCGGGGCTTTTTAGTGCAAGGGGTTGATATTGGTATTTTGGTGGTGTTGCTTCTACCGGCCTTGACGGGCCTGATTTACGGGTTTCTTAACATTGTCTTCTCCATCACCGCCTGGGTATTGGCGCTGGGGATCAGTATTACATTCGGCCCGGGCTTATCGCCGCTGTTGACTGATTATATCGACTCGATACTGCTCAGGGATATTGCCGCTTTTGCCAGTATCTTCATCATCAGCTTGATGGTATTGACCGCTCTCGGCTATTTTATCGTCAAATTGCTTGGCAGAGCAGGCCTCACCGCCGCCGACAGACTGCTCGGTTTTTTCTTTGGAATTGGGCTTGGGGGGGCTATCATAACAGTCATGATTTTCCTGGCTGGATTTACCGCATTGACGGAGAAACCCTGGTGGCGGAGCTCGGTACTGATCGAGCCGTTTCAACATATTTGCATCTGGGGACAACGGTTTCTACCCGACAATGTCGCCGCCTATCACCGCTATGGGCAGAGGGCCCCTGAACGTGAAGCGGAGCAATCCGCATCAGAGACCCCATAAATCCCCTGGCTGATCAGATCGATAAACACATGTGCGGGATCATCGGCATTGTCGCTAAATCGAATGTAAACCAGGCTATATTTGATGGTTTAACCATACTTCAGCATCGCGGACAGGACGCCGCCGGTATGGTGACCTGTGACGGCACCCGCCTTTACCTGCGTAAAAATAACGGACTGGTGCGTGATGTTTTTCAGACCCGTCACATGCTGAATTTGAAGGGCAAGATGGGGATCGGGCAGGTGCGTTACCCGACCGCTGGTTGCTCATCCTCCGCCGAAGCACAGCCTTTTTACGTCAATTCGCCCTACGGGATTGTGCTCGCACACAATGGCAATCTCACCAATGGCGAACAACTCAAGGCAGATCTGATGAGTGATGAGCTACGGCATATCAATACCGGATCCGACTCTGAGATCTTGTTAAACATATTTGCTTTCGAGTTGCAGCGAATGGGAAAGCTGCGGGGAGCATTAACCCCGGATGATATTTTTGCGGCGATCGGCCAATTACACCGGCGTTGCCGGGGAGGCTTTGCTGTTGTCGCCCTGATATCCGGTGTCGGTATCGTTGGTTTTCGGGATCAATACGGTATTCGACCGATCATCTTTGGTGAACGCACGACTGATTCAGGCAAGGAGTTTATCATTGCCTCGGAGAGCGTGGCCATAGATGCACTGGATTTTGTGGTGAGGCGTGACATAGCGCCGGGAGAGGCGCTCTTCATCAATGAGCAGGGTGAGTCCTATACGAAACAATGCGCTGAAAACCCGCAATATGCGCCTTGCATATTTGAGCATGTCTATCTCGCCAGACCCGACTCGGTGATTGACAATATTTCCGTCTATAAAACCCGTTTGCGGATGGGGGAGTTCCTGGCGACAAAGATATTAAAACTAAGACCGGATCACGATATTGATGTGGTCATACCGATACCGGATACCGGCCGCACGTCCGCCTTGCCGCTGGCCTTTGAATTAGGCGTAAAATACCGGGAGGGGTTTATTAAAAATCGTTATATACCGCGCACATTCATTATGCCGGGGCAGAGTATCCGGAAAAAATCCGTCAGACAGAAATTGAACGCCATTGAGCTGGAATTCAAAGATAAAAACGTGCTCCTGGTTGATGACTCCATCGTCCGTGGCACCACCTCATGCGAGATTATTCAAATGGCCAGGGAAGCGGGCGCCAGGAAGGTGTATTTTGCCTCAGCGGCGCCGCCGGTGTTGTATCCGAACGTGTACGGGATCGATATCCCCACGCCCGCCGAGTTGATCGCATCCGGCAAGACGGAGCGGGAAGTATGTGATGCCATCGGCGCTGACTGGCTGATATATCAGGAAGTGGATGATCTAATTAACGCCGCAAGTGAAGGCAACCCACAAATACAACAGTTTGATACCTCCTGTTTTACGGGAGAGTATGTTACCGGAGATATAAGCGAAGACTACTTGCAACAGGTATCTGTACTACGCAGTGATGCGGCGAAACAGGGCGGTGGCGTGTTTGATGAGTCGATGATCGATTTATCTAACAGCGAATAACACGCCTTAAAGCGTATTTCATTGTCAGGCACTTTTAGCCTCCGCCCGGCAGGGGTCTTTTAAGAAGCGCAGTCGATGGGCAGGGAGTGATGCGACTCGCCAGTGACCATCATCAAGTCATTATAGGGGATCTCTAAAAATGCACTTCTCTGCGGTAGCATCGTTGGCGACGTACTCACATCCTCATGTATGGCTTATACACTGCGGTGCTGTGTGCGCCGCCGCCTCACTACCACAGAAAAATCACTATTTTTAGAGGCGCCCTGTAGTCAAAGGCAAAGAGAATGGCGGCGGCAGTCGTTGTTATGCCCGGATAGCATTAAGAGGATCTCGCCAAGGCAGGCTCATCGACAGGCATAAATGGCTGGCGGGCCTGCATTGGTGATGTGAGACTTAGTCTTTATCGTCAGGTTGTTTATTCGGGCTACCAACCCCGGCGGCCTTGAAAAAGCTCTCCTGTACCTGACGCCACATCTGCATATTCTGCTCCGTCATTTCAGTCATCTTTGCGGCAAACGGGTTATGACTGATAGCCTGTTGAAAGTTTTTCTGCAGATCCTGTTGCTGTGAGGTAAACATCTCCAGACTCCTTTGCAGGTATTCGCTAAAGGCGCTTTGGTAGGTATTGCCATAAAAACGGATAAGCTGGGTCAACATCTGCGTATTGAAGATAGGTTGGCCATCGTGCTCCTGCTCGGAGATGATCTGTAACAAGATACTGCGGGTTAGATCCTCATCTGATTTTACATCCCTGACGCGAAACTCAATGCCACTCAGCACCAGTTTTTTAACATCATCCAGGGTGATATATTGACTGATCTCGGTATCGTATAACCGGCGATTGGGGTATTTTTTTATAATGCGTATATCGCTCATGCTGTGGATTGTCTTTGTTTATCTCTCAACGGCAAGCGCCACCCCCTGGCCGCCGCCGATACACAACGTAGCCAGACCTTTGCGTGCATCTCTTCGTTGCATTTCATGGATGAGGGTCACTAAAACTCTGCAACCTGAGGCGCCAATGGGATGGCCTAAAGCAATAGCGCCGCCGTTGACGTTGACTTTTTCAACATCCCAGCCTAATGCATTGTTAACGGAAATCGCCTGTGCTGCAAAGGCTTCATTCGCCTCGATCAGGTCTAATTCATCCACTCTCCAGTTAGCTTTATCAAGGCAGCGCTGTGAGGCCGGGATAGGGCCGGTTCCCATAATTGCCGGATCAACGCCGGCGCTGGCATAGGCCTTGATATTGGCGAGAGGGGCCAAACCCAGCTCATCTGCTTTCTCTTTACCCATGACGATGACGGCCGCCGCACCATCGTTAATGCCGGAGGCATTCGCCGCCGTCACCGTGCCTTCTTTATTAAAGGCCGGGCGCAACCTGGCGATCCCTTGTGCAGTGACGCCCTGCTTGGGGTATTCGTCCTTTGCAAAGACAACGGGCTCGCCTTTTCTTTGTGGAATATGAACCGGCACGATCTCCTGAGCGAAAACATTTTCTGATTGTGCGGCGACCGTTTTTTGTTGAGATCTGGCCGCAAACTGATCTTGCTGCTCACGGGAGATATTAAATTTCTCGACGATGTTCTCGGCGGTGACGCCCATGTGATAATCATTGAAGGCGTCCCATAAACCATCCGTGATCATGGAATCCAGCATGTTCCAGTCGCCCATTTTCGTGCCGTTACGGGATCTCGGTAGCAGGTGTGGTGCACGGCTCATGTTCTCCTGACCACCGGCGATGATAATATCTGCATCACCGCATTTTATCGCCTGTGCGGCAAGATGAACGGCCTTCAGGCCACTGCCACATACTTTGTTGATGGTCATGGCGGGGACGGTGTGCGGCAGGCCGGCCATGATCGCCGCCTGTCGTGCCGGGTTTTGCCCTTCGCCGGCCGTTAGCACCTGGCCTAAAATGACTTCATCCACCTGCTCAGGTGCGATGTTCGTTTTCTCCAACAAGGCCCTGATCACTGTCGCCCCCAGTGAGTGGGCATGAATATCCGCCAGGCTGCCGCCAAATGCGCCAATCGGGGTACGACCGGCCGCTACAATAACAATATTATCTGTCATGATCTCACCTTATATCAGTTTCGTTGCAGCGCACAAGATAGCCCCGATGGTAACAAAAACACTTTGCACAGACCAGTTTTTAGCGGTTAACCCAAACTTGGGTCTTATGAAGATGACGGGCGGGAGACAGATCCGAAGACGCACTTACAGCTTGGCCCCGTCAATCATCCAGGCCTTGTGAGGGGCGCAGAACCTAAGGGATAGCCTTCGCCGTCAGGCCATGATCCTCGCTCGCCTCATCAGAGCCGAGCGTCCACCTCGCCTGTGATCCCGTCACTTGACGGATCCTGCACGGGCTTCGCGTTCGCTAACCCATCGGATGGGCGGCGTTATATATGCAAGGTCCGCTTATCTACCGCCAGCGCCGCTTCGTGCATGGCCTCGGACAGGGTTGGATGGGCATGGATGGTGCGGGCGATGTCCTCGGCGCTACCGTCAAATTCCATTGCCAACACCGCCTCTGCGATCAACTCCGATGCGTTCGGCCCCAGTATATGAACGCCAAGAATACGATCTGTTTTTTTATCACTCAGCATCTTCACCATGCCGCTCATATCACCCATCGCCCTGGCACGACCACTTGCCATAAACGGAAATACGCCGGCATGGTATTCACGATCTTCCGTTTTTAATTCCTGCTCTGTTTTCCCCACCCAGGCAATCTCAGGCCAGGTGTAGATCACCCAGGGGATGGTATTAAAATCGATGTGCCCCGGCTTTCCAGCCAAACGCTCAGCCAGCACTACACCCTCTTCCGATGCCTTATGGGCCAACATCGGGCCGCGCACCACATCACCGATGGCATACACATTCGGCAAATTTGTTTTGCCATGCGCATCAACTTCAATGAAACCCCGCTCATTGAGTGCAAGTCCGGCGTCTTCTGCACCCAGCCCCTGAGTATTCGGCGAACGTCCAACGGCGATGATCAGTTTATCGACGACTAATTGTTGTTTGCCTTCGTTGCTCTCATAGGTAATGGTGACTTCACGGCTGTTGGATCCCGTGCCCGTGACGGTCGCCCCAAGCCGTATGTTCAGCCCCTGTTTTCTCAGGATTTTTTCCGTCTCAGCCGCTATGTGTCCGTCAACGGAGGGCAGGAAATCATCCAATGCCTCCAAGATGGTGACCTCGGCGCCCATCCTTCTCCAGACGCTGCCCAATTCAAGCCCGATAACACCTGCACCTATGACCCCCAGCCTTCGAGGGACATCGGTAAAGGCGAGGGCGCCGGTGGAGTCAACGATTTTATCCCCATCAACCGGTGCGGGCGGTATTTTTGCCGGCACAGAGCCGGTGGCGATAATGATATGCCGGGCCTGGACGGTATAGTCATCGCCCGCATCCTCGGCAGATGGCGTGACGTGTACCCGATTGTTCGCCAGCAGTTTGCCGTGGCCCTGCAACCACTGGATTTGGTTTTTTTTGAACAGACCGGCGATACCGCCAGTGAGGGTTTTTACGATGTTATCCTTGCGCTCGATCATTTTGTGGATGTCGGGCGTCACACTGGCTACGTTGATCCCATGTTCAGCAGCCTCGTGTTTAACAAAGGTAAAATGATGGGATGAGTCCAGCAAGGCTTTGGAAGGGATGCAACCGACGTTAAGGCAGGTGCCGCCGAGGACGGGCTTGCCGTTGTTGTCCAGCCAACGCTCAACACAGGCCGTGGAGAGCCCAAGCTGGGCACATCGAATCGCCGCCACATACCCGCCCGGCCCCGCACCTATCACGACCACATCAAAACTCTGCATTCTTTAGCCCCCTGTTATCTAGACCTGCAACAACAAACGCGCCGGCTCTTCAAGCAATGTTTTCATGGTAACCAGAAAAGACACGGCTTCTTTCCCGTCTATGATCCGGTGATCATAGGAAAGCGCCAGATACATCATCGGGCGAATGAGGATCTCGCCATTCTCGGCAACCGGACGCTCCTGAATTTTATGCATACCCAAAATAGCGCTTTGCGGTGGATTGATAATAGGGGTTGATAGCAGTGAGCCGAAGACGCCGCCGTTTGTGATCGTGAACGTGCCGCCGGTCAGATCCTCAATCATGAGCTTGGCGTCACGGGCTTTTTGCCCGAGCTCGCCGATAGTGGCCTCTATTTCGGCAAAGCTGAGCGCATCGGCATTCCTGACGATGGGCACCACCAGACCCCGTGGCGAGCTAACGGCGATACCCACATCAAAATAACCGTGATAGACAATGTCATCACCGTCTACCGAGGCATTGATGATAGGGAATTTTTTTAACGCCTCAACGGCGGCCCTGGTAAAAAACGACATAAAGCCCAGTTTCACATGATGGATTTTTTCAAACTCGTCCTTGTATTTATTGCGTAGCGCCATGACGGGTTGCATATTGACTTCATTGAAGGTGGTCAATATGGCGTTTTCCCGTTGTGCGGACAGCAGACGCTGGGCTGCCCTTTTACGTAACCTCGTCATGGGCGCCCGCTCTTCCGCTCTGGCACCGGAGATGTCCACGTTCGCTGATGGTGTGGGTATTGAGGCCGAAGCCGGCTTTGGTGCAGGGGCTGGTTCGGGTGCAGGGGCGGCGCTGACCGGTGAAGGTTCAGGGGTTGATTCGGGAACCGCTGGCGCCGCCATCGGATCAGGCGCCGCCGGGGGGGGCGGTTTGCGATCCGCCAGATGGTTTAATACGTCTTCTTTTGTCAATCGCTCGCCGCGGTGGGCGATGTCAGAGGCATCTAAACCCTGCTCCACCAGAAGGCTTCTCACAGCAGGGCTTAGCTTTGTCTCCGCGCCACCCTCATCCACCGGCAGGGATTGTTGTTGCGGCTCAGGCTCGGGGGGTGGCGGGGTTTCAGGCTCTGATGTGGTAGCGGGCGCTGCAACGGTCGCTTGGGTATCAATTTTGGCGATCACTTCATCGCTACCAACTTCTTCACCATCGGCTTTCAGTATTTCAACCAGCACACCGTCATGGGGCGCCGCCACTTCCAGGGTGACTTTGTCCGTTTCAATATCGATTAAACTGTCGCCTCGCCTCACCTCAGCGCCCGGGGTTTTGTGCCAGCTCATTAAAGTGGCCTCAGCAACGGACTCGGCCAATATGGGGACTTTCACTTCAACTATCACGGTTCTCTCCTGATTGCTACCTTTGCGTTATGGATGAAACAGCTCTCATGCACTGTTTATTAAATGTGTCGTCACTTCCAACTTCTCTAATTGCAGGGCGTCATCGACCAGTTGTTTTTGCTGGGCCAGGTGCAGACCCATAGAGCCTACCGCCGGTGATGCGGCATAAAAACGTCCGGCATAACCGAATACATGTCGCTCGCCCAGGCACCCGATCATGGTTCCTCTGGACTGCATATAATACCAGCTACCCTGGTTTTTGGGCTCTTCCTGCACCCAGACGATCTCTCTGGCGGCAGGATAAGAGGCGATGAGCTGTTTCATCTCGTTTTGAGGAAACGGGAATAACTGCTCGAGACGAATGACGGCGATGTTTTTGATCGCATTGCTACGCCTTGCTTCCAGCAGATCGTAATAGACTTTGCCGGAGCAGATTAATAACCTCGTTACCGCTTCTTTATCGAGCGCATCGATCTCATCGATGATGAGTTCGAATTGGCCATCGGTGATTTTATCCAATGTGGATGTTGACAGCTTATGCCGTAGTAGGCTTTTCGGGCTCATGACAATCAGCGGCTTGCGATAGGGCCTGATCACCTGGCGTCTTAACAGATGAAACATCTGTGCCGGTGTGCTGGGCACGCAGACCTGCATGTTTTCTCGGGCGCATAATTGCAGATAACGCTCCAGCCTGGCCGATGAATGCTCCGGCCCCTGACCATCGTAACCATGGGGCAAAAACACCGTCAACCCGCAAAACCGCCCCCACTTCGCCTCACATGAGCTGATGAATTGATCAAACACCACCTGGGCGCCATTGGCGAAATCACCAAACTGCGCCTCCCACAACACCAGGGCATTCGGCTCGGCGCTACTGTAGCCGTAATCAAAGGCGAGGACGGCTTCCTCAGAGAGCGTTGAGTTGATGACCAGAAAAGAAGGCTGATCCGCTTTGATATGTTGCAATGGTAAATATGTCTCGCCGTTATCCTGGTTGTGAATGACGGCGTGTCGATGGAAAAACGTGCCGCGCCCACTGTCCTGACCGGAGATACGCACGGGGAAGCCCTCGTTCAGCAAGGCGGCATAGGCGAGGTTTTCCGCAAAGCCCCAATCCACGGGGATCTCCCCGGCGCCCATTTTTTTGCGGTTTTCTACAATGCGATTTACCGTGGCATGTAATGTGAAGTGATGCGGGATGGTGGTGAGCTTTGCGGTGAGTTTGGCGACCCATTCACGGCTGATGGAAGTGGTCACATGCGTATCCCAGGCCGTTGCCTTGAAAGGCTCATAGTTAATTAAAAATTGCGTGTCGGCGTTGGTTGCCCGGGTGCCGGCCACCATTTTGTTGGCCTCCAGGGAGTCGATATAGCGCTTGGCGATACCATCGGCTTCATCTTCAGTGATAACTTTCTCTTCGATGAGATAGCTGGAGTAGATCTCCCTGACGTTTTTATGCGCTCTGATCTGTCTGTACATGACAGGTTGTGTGGCGGCAGGTTCATCCGCTTCGCTGTGTCCGTGTCTTCGGTAGCAGACCATGTCGATCACCACGTCTTTCTTAAAGGCCATACGAAAATCCAACGCCAGTTTGGCGATCAGGACAACCGCCTCGGGGTCGTCACCGTTGACGTGGAAGATGGGCGCCTGCACCATCTTCGCCACATCGGTACAGTAAAGGGTGGAACGTGAGTCCAGCGGATCACTGGTGGTGAAACCAATTTGATTGTTGATGATGATGTGCACCGTGCCGCCCGTGCTGTAACCCCGTGTCTGCGAGAGGTTGAATGTTTCCATCACCACGCCCTGCCCGGCAAACGCGGCATCGCCGTGTATGAGTATGGGCAAGACCTGATCGCGCGCTTTGTCATCCCTTCTATCCTGTCGTGCGCGCACTGAACCCTCGACAACTGGATCGATGATTTCAAGATGCGATGGATTAAAGGCCAGGGTCAAATGCAAAACACCGCCGGGCGTTTGAATGTCTGAGGAATAGCCCATGTGATATTTGACGTCCCCCGAGCTCATGGAGTCGGCGCTGGTGGCGTCATGGTTTTTGCCTTCAAACTCCCCAAATAGCTCATCGGGCAATTTGCCGATGGTGTTGATGAGCACGTTGACCCTGCCGCGGTGGGCCATACCGATCACCGCTTCCCGTACACCCGCCGCCCCGCTGGACTGGATGACCTCATCGAGTAGCGGGATTAAGGACTCGCCCCCTTCCAGTGAAAAACGTTTCTGACCCACATATCGGGTGTGCAGGTATTCCTCCAGGGCGTTGGCCGCAATCACACGATCCAGGATGCGTTTCTTTTTTTCACTTGAGAACCGGGGTGTGCTTTTGCCCTCTTCCAAGCGTTGCTGGATCCAGCGCTTTTGCTCGGTTTCGTTGATGTGCATGTATTCCGCACCGATGGTACGGCAATACGTGGTCTTGATGAGATCGGTGATCTCGGACAACGCTAACTCATCAGGCGCAAACAGCGAGCCGGTATTAAAAGAACGACCCATGTCCTGCTCCGTGAAGTGGTAATAGTCCGGATCCAGCTCCGGGATCGCCGGCCTTTCATATTGCTTTAACGGATCCAGCTTTGCCTGCCCGTGGCCACGAAAACGATGTGCATTGATGAACTGCAATACCGAGGCCTGTTTTTTATTATCAGCGCTGCCCGTATCGGTGGGTGCGGCTCCGGGAAATGAGCGCTTATTATTTTTTACCGCCTGCAAAAACGCATCTTGAATGGGGCCATGAGCTATATCTTTATCCGCCCCCGGCATTTCTTTATTAAGGGAGTCGAAATACTCTCGCCATTTTCTATCTACCTTCTCGGGATGGCCAAGATAGTCTTCGTATAAATCTTCAATAAACGCCACATTGCCACTGTAGATAGGGGAGTGCCCGGGATTGCTCATTGCTCTGCCTGGCTCCTGTGAGGTCTGACCGTCATGTTCTTAAAGTTTAAGCGAAATCACTGTTTTCAATGTAATAGCACAGATCCACATCCGAACTCTTCAAATGCAGTATATGAAGTTTGCGCCACATCTCCCCTGTAAACAAGCGCATACTCGGAAGCAAGCGCAACAAACAGGCTCTCTCTCACTGCTAATGACTACACGGTCATTGAAGAAGGGGGTGCGCCCGCCCCTTCGACTATAAGCTATTTTGGAGAGGTTGACATGTCTATTTCAGGGGGTTTTTCCGGATAGGGGCTTGCGGGCTGTTCCCGCTGACCTGTATGCTAGAAAAACGGCGTCTTTTTAAGATGCAGATCACCTCAAACATAAACCCCGTACAGGGAGATGGGTTCATGACACGCACAGTGACGATTACTGATAATGAAACGGGCAAGCAGATTGAATGTTCGGTTATTGAAGGCACCTATGGCGCCCCGGTGATCAACACCAGCGCCCTCTATAATGAGCTCGGCATGTTCACCTTTGATCCGGGTTATGCGACAACCGCCAGTTGCCGTAGCGCCATCACCTATCTCGATGGTGAGCAGGGAGTCTTGCTCTATCGGGGTTATCCCATAGAGCAGTTAGCCGAGGGAAGCACCTTCCTTGAGGTGGTGTATTTGTTAATCCATGGGGAATTGCCGGATCAGCAACAAATGCACGACTGGGACCATGCGATCAAGATGCACACCATGACCCACGAGCACCTCACCCGTTTCTACAATGGTTATCGATATGACGCCCACCCCATGTCCATCATGGCCGGCGTCACCAGCGCGATTGCCTCATATTATCATGACGCCACCGACATCCGTGACCCGGAAAGCCGCCTGTTAACCGCCAAACGGGTGATCGGCAAGATCCCCAATGTGGCCTCCAAGTGTTATCGCTATGCCTCTGGCCTGCCCTTTGTATATCCTGATAACTCATTGAGTTATATAGAGAATTTTATGAACATGACGTTTTCCTGGCCATCGGAGCACTTCCAGCCGTCCGCAGTCGCTATTCGCGCCCTGGATCTGTTGTTTATCCTGCATGCCGATCATGAGCAAAACGCCAGCACATCGACAGTGCGCCTGGCGGGCAGTGCGGAGTCCAATCCCTATGCCTGTGTTGCCGCCGGGATCACCACCCTGTGGGGGAAGTCCCACGGCGGCGCCAATGAGGCGGTCATCGAGATGCTTGAGGAGATCGAACATCCTCAAAATATTAAAAAATTCGTCGAACGTGCGAAAGATAAAGCCGATCCGTTCCGTTTAATGGGTTTTGGGCATCGGGTATACAAGAACTATGATCCCAGGGCGAAAATTATTCGCAAGGCCTGTCATGATTTATTGCAGGAGATGAACTTAAATCAACCGCTATTTGAGATCGCCATGGAGCTGGAGCGCATTGCCCTGGAAGATGACTATTTTATCGAGCGCAAGCTCTATCCCAATGTGGATTTCTACTCCGGCCTCATCTATCAAGCCTTGCGGATACCAACGTCCATGTTCACGGTGATGTTTGCCCTGGCGAGGAGTGCGGGCTGGATAGCACAATGGATGGAGTTAATGGAGGATGAAGACTTTCGTATCGGCAGACCGAGACAGTTATACATCGGCCCCAGGTCCCGTGAGTATATTCCCGTGGCAGAGAGGAAATAGGTCTCGGTATACATCTTCCATCATACACCAGCATATTGACTATCAAACCAGGAGAAGATCAACAATGAAACCACCTGTGCGTGTCGCTATCACTGGCGCTGCCGGTCAAATCGGCTATGCGTTGTTATTCAGAATTGCCGCCGGTGAGTTTTTGGGGAAAGCGCAACCGGTGATTTTGCAGCTACTGGAGGTAACCCCGGCCCTATCGGCGCTGGAGGGCGTGGTGATGGAATTAAACGACTGTGCCTTTCCAACATTGGCCGGGATCCTCACCAGTGATGATCCCAATGTGGCGTTCAAGGATGCGGATTATGTTTTTCTCATCGGCGCGAGGCCACGCGGCCCGGGCATGGAAAGGGCGGATCTGTTGTTGGCCAATGCCAATATCTTCAATGTGCAGGGCAAGGCGCTGAATGATCAGGCAAGCCGTGATGTGAGGTGTATCGTCATCGGCAATCCGGCCAACACCAATGCACTGATCACCATGAAGAACGCCCCGGATCTCAATGCCAATCAGATCACCGCCATGACCCGTCTGGATCATAACCGCGCGCTCGCCAAACTCGCAGAGAAGACCGGCACGTCGATTAACGATATTCAGAAGATGATCATCTGGGGCAATCATTCAACCACACAGTATCCGGATCTGCATCATGCCTTGATTAACGGCAGTTCGGCAATAGCGATGATCGAGCAGGGCTGGTATGAACATGAATATATACCTGGCGTGGCCAAACGCGGCGCTGACGTCATCCAGGCCCGTGGCGCCTCCAGCGCTGCATCGGCGGCCAGTGCGGCCATGGATCATATGCGGGACTGGGCGCTGGGCACGGCCGATGGTGACTGGACGAGCATGGCGATACTGAGTGATGGCGCCTACGGGGTCGCCGAGGGGATCGTCTATTCCTTTCCCGTTACCTGTGATCAGGGTGAGTATGAGGTTGTAGGTGGTCTGGATATTAATCCATTCAGCCGAACGAAAATGATGGCGACGCAAAAAGAATTGGAAGCCGAGAGAGACGCTATTAAGCATCTATTTTAATATCACATAAAGTTAAAACCGGTGCCCGGCTCAGACTCACAAATTGATGTGCATGGATTTCGCGCTAATGTCGCCATTGTCCTGTTTAATGAAGAAGGGCGATTGTTCTGGGCCAAACGCACGGGGGCAAAGGCCTGGCAGTTTCCTCAAGGCGGCATAAGAGCGGATGAGTCCACAGAGGCCGCCATGTTCAGGGAATTACACGAAGAGGTGGGGTTGTTGCCTGAACACGTTAGACTTGTTGGCGCAACCCAGGGCTGGCTTCGTTATCGACTGCCGAGGAGATACATCAGACGAGATGTGAAACCACTCTGCATCGGCCAGAAACAACGCTGGTTTTTACTGAAACTCATGGGTGATGAGCGCAATGTTGATCTGTCAGTAAGCAGGCGACCCGAGTTCGATCATTGGCGCTGGATAGATTTTTGGGAGCCGGTAGAGAGTATTGTCTCTTTTAAGCGGCCTGTCTACAGGCGCGCATTGGCTGAGCTCGAACCCCTCATTCAAGCATCAAACCCTTCGGTCATGCAGACTTCTCGCACAGCGTAGTCCGTGTGGCCTTGCGCTGTACGGGCATGAAGATGATCTCCTCGCCAGGGTCGCAAGCGTTCACCTCGTCCGTGATCATGGCGATCTCAGGGCATCTCCCAGCCTTGCCTGCGCCTTCGTTGGCGCCTCGTTGATGTTTCGGCTAATGGGTCTGATTTGATCTTTCCATCATCAACAGTGGCAACAGGCGACGGATAGCGCGGTTTTTTACCTGCTCGATTGTGCCGTTATAGAAGTCGGGATGAATACCCTGATCATCCAGGGCGGCCTTTAGTTTATCCAGCACCGGGCGGCATGTGTTGACCGCCTGTGCGGCTATGTTACGGATGTCAGCATGTGAGTCTAACCCCGAAAGCGCCGCTTTTTGTATACATTCGCTAAAGGATAGATTGGTTTTAACGACCCATGCGATGGCGTCGGCGTCCAGCGCGTTTTTTAATGTTGTCTCTGCATGTGAGACGGTGCTGACGGGCAGCAAAGACAGGCTCGCAAACAACACGGAGGAGTAAAAAATAACCATCTTTTTTGCTGCCTGAGCGTCAGTTATGTGATCTTTTTCTGTGCGCCTGTTGGACTTGTCAAATAGGCGTAACGTCATTTTTATTATCGCCTCATTCATAAACGGATCTCCCCGTAAACACAGATTGTCACAGGTAAAATGATATAAAACAATGCCCCGGCCAAGCACACCTGATTTCCCCCGGGGCATGAGTGAGTTCACGTTCTCATCCCGCTATTATAAACTGACGGTATGTATAATGGCGTCATCGTACTGTTTCGGGCGTTTTTCGATATTTGTCTTTTGAAGCGCCGCCCACAGGATATTCCCGCTTCTCAGGCATTGCTCCTGATCGTTGTTACGAGTTATCTTCTCATCACGTTTTTATTAGCCGGACTGGATAAAACCAGTCCCAATACCATTGTGGTGGGGATCATGGATACGGCCTCGTTGCTGGTATTTGTGTTCCTGCTTTTATTGTTGCACCGTAAGCTCAACCGCTGGCTGCAAACAACAACGGCGTTGGCGGGAACGGGAATGATATTCAGCATTTTCGTTTTGCCGTTCATGCTGGACAGGCCGGGGCCGGAGCTCCTCAGCGATACCGTACCGGTTTCTTACTTTGCACAACTGCTTATCGTTATGTGGTATATCCTCGTGATGGCGCATATTTTCAGGCATGCGATTTCCACTTCCCTCTTTTCAGGGATCTGTATTTCGATCGGCTATGTTTTATTATTAAGACTGCTCATCGAATTGAGTGTTGCGGGGCTCATAACATGAGATTACACCTGTTAGGAATAGGCGGCGCCTTCATGGGCGGGCTTGCCCGCCTGGCCAAACAACTGGGGCATGACGTCTCCGGCAGTGATGAGCGTATTTATCCGCCCATGAGCGATGAGCTGGCCGGCTTAAATATAACCGCTCATGACGGTTATGCGCCGGGCAACTTAACGCCACAACCCGATCACATCGTTATCGGCAATGCGCTCTCCCGGGGCAATGCCTGTGTTGAGCATATCTTATCCAGGCGCCTGCCCTATATTTCCGGCCCCCAATGGCTGGCTGAGAACGTCCTCGATCAAAAACAGGTGCTGGCGGTTTCAGGCACCCATGGGAAGACAACCACAGCGAGCATGCTCGCCTGGATCCTGCAATCGGCACACCGGGAGCCCGGCTTTTTGATCGGCGGCGTAGCGGAGAACTTTAAGTTATCGGCGGACATGGGCGACTCGGCGTTGTTCGTGGTGGAAGCGGATGAATACGATAGCGCTTTTTTTGATAAGCGCTCGAAGTTTATGCACTATCGCCCGAATATCTTGCTTATCAATAATATGGAATACGATCATGCGGATATATTCAATGATATCGCCGCCATACAACGGGCGTTTCATCACTTGCTGAGGATCATCCCGAATAACGGACGGGTTATCCTCAGGGACGCCAGCCCTTATATAGACGAGGTGCTGGACATGGGTTGCTGGACGCCGACCATACGCTTTGGTGAGAGGACATCGCCGTGGTATACCGAACCGCTCCATGATGATTATTCCGCCTTTCGGGTGATAAAAGACGCCAGGATAGCCGGGACGGTAAGCTGGTCATTATTCGGCGAGCATAACGCTGATAACGCCCTGGCGGCTATCATTGCATCCAGTGAGGTTGGCGTGCCACCACGGCAGGCCTGTGAGTCGCTGACTGAGTTTAAGGGCGTGAGACGACGTCTGCAATTACTCGCCTCGGTGAATGGTGTTTGCGTCTATGATGATTTCGCCCATCACCCAACCGCCATCACAAAAACCCTGCAGGCATTGAGAAAGCGAATTGGCGAGCAGCGGATCATCGCCGTGCTGGAGCCTCGTTCAAACACGATGAGAGCCGGTGTGCACAGGGAGGTATTGGCCGCATCGCTGGATGGCGCCGATCAGGTTTATATCTACAGCCCGCCGGGGCTTGGCTGGGATATAAAAGCATCGCTCAGGGAGTTGGGCGGCAAACTGCACCTGTGTGATAATACTCAGGCCATCGTCAATGAGCTGGGCAGGGATACATCGGCCGATGATCACATACTGATCATGAGCAATGGCGGTTTTGAGAACATACACCAACGTATCATCACGGCATTACAGCATTGATGGAGAACATCCCCTTATTTCCACTGCACCGGGTGTTGTATCCTCACGGGATCTTGCCGTTGACAGTCTTCGAGCCCCGTTATGTGGATATGGTGAGCGAGTGTATGAAGACAAACTCAGGGTTTGGGGTGTGTCTTATTCAACGCGGCACAGAGGTCGGGCCGGCCGCTAGCTGTTTTCATATCGGCACCTATGCCCGGATCATCGATTTCTCACAACAGCAAAATGCCCTGCTCAGGATTGATGTGCAGGGACAAAGCCGATTCAGGGTGCTCAGTACGGCAGTTCGGGATAATCATTTACTCACCGGGGATATCGACTGGATAGTGGATGAGAAGGGCCTGCCCTGCCCTGAAGAGTTCGCATCACTGCAGGCCATCTATTTGCATCTTATGAAGCGTTATGAGAGCTTGTACCCGGATGAGCCCCATGATGGGGTTGATAGCAGCATACTGGCCTATCGCCTTGCGGAGTTCCTCCCCCTGGATGAAAAAGTCAGGCAGGCGATCCTGGAAGAGGATAGCATAAGCCAGCGTCTGGAGCTCATCGCAGCGAGCTTGCCTGATCCGAGGGGGCGCCTTGATGCAGCATAATACCCAGGAGAGCATGAGCGCCGATCTATTCAGATCATTCACACCGCTTGTTATTGGCGTAACGCCCCTGTTGGCGGTGTGTACCACCTCAGTGAACGGCCTGCTGATGGGGGTCGCCTGTTTTCTTGTTTTGATCTTCACCGGGATCACCGTATCGGGCATAAAATTATGCATCCCGCCCCGGTATAAGTTAATTTATTTGTTATTAGTGACCTCCACCTGGACCAGCGTTGTCGATGTACTTTTTCAGGCGTATGCCTATCCGCTAAGAGATCAACTCGGCATATACATCTATATTCTGGCCATGAATACCTCGATCCTGTATTTTCTCGATGAGATAGCGCTCAGGCGAAGAGTAAATGCGAGCGCTCTGTCGGCTGTGACGGTCGGTGTTCTCGCCATCTTTTTATGTGTTGGCGTCGGCCTGATCCGGGAGCTCCTCACCCACGGCGGGATCTTAACGGATGTCCACGGTTTGCTTTCGATATACGCATTAGGCCCTGCTCGCCCGGTATACTTTTTCGATGCGGGTTTGAGTTTGTTCAAGACCCCCGCCGGCGCCTTTATCGTCTTTGGATTGTTGCTTGCGATACCGGGGTATTTTCAAATGAAACACGATAACCCGTCCGCTAATCAAGCCTCATAATGTGAACAGTGATAAACGCAGAGAACTATTCTCCATTCTAAAGAGACAAAACCCCAACCCCACAACCGAGCTTCAGTACCGAAGCCCGTTTGAGTTACTCATTTCGGTTATGCTCTCTGCACAGGCGACCGATGTTAGCGTCAACAGGGCAACCAGGGCATTGTTTAAGGTGGCCAACACCCCTCGGCAAATGATAAAGCTGGGCGAGCAGGGTCTAAGAGAATACATAAAATCCATTGGTCTTTTTAATACAAAGGCGAAAAACATCATTAAAACCTGCAAGATGCTGGTGGACGAACACGATGGCGTCGTACCCGATCAGCGTGAATTGCTGGAGAGGCTGGCGGGCGTGGGCAGAAAAACAGCGAACGTCATCTTAAATACGGCATTTGGGCAACCCACCATCGCCGTTGATACCCATATCTTTCGTGTTTGCAATCGCACCGGTATGGCGCCGGGAAAAGATGTGCTGGAAGTGGAAAAGAAGTTAGTAAAATGCGTCCCCGAGAAGTTCAAACAGGACGCACACCATTGGCTAATCCTGCATGGCCGCTATACCTGCATGGCGCGAAAACCAAAATGTGATGTTTGCCTTATCTACCGCCTGTGTGAATGGAAAGACAAGAAGCGCTATCACGAAGCATGAAGGGTTAAAAACGCTCGACTAGTAACCTGCAGGCGTCATTTGAACAGGGACAAGGCCATTCTCTAACAGGGGAACTCGCCTTATTGTGGTGGATGTTGCTCGCCCGTTCACATGCTCCCTCTACATCAATAAAACAGGACAACGTCAATGTGTGAGAGAAGCGGCGTCTGTCTAGGCGGCGGAGAACTCCATTTTCACGCCGGCGAGTTCAATTAGATCGCTGTCGTTTAGTTGATAGGCCTTAACACCGATGGGCTCACCGTTGACGGTGGGATAGCGCCTGCCGTCACCATCGCTTTCGATATGGGTGAGAAAGTATCCCTGTGGTCGTCGGGAAATAACGGCCACCTGCGTGCCGGGTTTGCCTAATGTGATCAACGCCTTGGTGAGCTCCAGCTCTTTACCCGCTATGGGGCCGTTCAACACAGTAAGGCGACCCAGCGGCATGCCGCCACCAGTGGCAGTGGCGCCACCACCGACCGGAGGGGGCGGGGCGGCCTCTGCGGCAGCGCCGGCTTTTTCTGCGGCCTGGGCGGCGGCAACCGCAGCGCTGGCGGAGCCGGGTTTGATGATCATGGTCTTTTCAAACTCATCATCATCATCGTCATCATCGGTGGCGTTTTCGTTTATATATTTGAGCTCATGTTTGCCGATGGCGACAACATCACCGTCTTTCAGGGCATGTTTTTTGACCAGTTTGCCGTTCACATAGGTGCCATTTGTGCTACCCAGGTCTTCCAGGAAGGAGTCATCGAGGATGCTGATCACCAGCGCGTGTTTACCGCTGACGGCAAGATTATCAATAGTGATGTCGTTTTCGGCCTTTCGCCCTATGGTGAGCCGCTCTTTGCTGAGCTCATATTCACCCTGGACGACGCCATTTAAGCTTAAAACCAACTTGGCCATTGTAGTTTTGCCCTGTTTCCCCTGACTTTAGAAAAGGCGATTCAATGTTTTTTTACCCCTCCCCGGATGAGGAGAAGGTTTCCTGAACCCGGATGAGTATGACGGAGATGTTGTCTTTTCCCCCTTTTTCGTTTGCTTTTCGCACCAACTCCCGAGCCACCTGTAGAAGATTAGCACTATATTTACTTAGGGTTAAGTGAATTTCCTCATCATCTACCATATCATTTAATCCATCAGAGCACAGCAAGTAAATATCGCCCACCTGCACCGCCTCCTCCAGCACATCCACTTCCACTGTCTCCTCAATGCCCAGGGCCCGTGTTACCAGGTTTTTGGGGGTGTTGGCGATGGCCTCCTCAGGGGTATAGACGCCTTTGTCGATCAGCTCCTGAATGAGCGAGTGATCTTTGGTCACTTGCGAGAGAGTACCGCCCCTTTTGCGATACAGGCGTGAATCACCCACATAGGCCACTGTGATCATGTTATCGTGAAACAGGCAGGCGACAATGGTCGTGCCCATGCCCTGACACTCGGCGTCACTCTCGGCGGTGTTGTAAATATTGGCATTGGCTTGAACGACCGCTTTTTTGAGGATGTCTGATACCCCTGTTAAACCCGTACTGGCCTGTATCTGGCCGGTGTTGATGCGCTGGATCCCGGCCTTGATGTTATTGTAGGTCGTCATCACCGCTATGGCGCTGGCCACCTCCCCGGCCTTGTACCCCCCCATGCCATCGGCCAGTACCGCAACCCCCTCATCGAGATTGCTCAAGGTGCTGTCTTCATTGTGTGGACGCCGCCGCCCCACATCCGAGATATTGGCGATGTCGATTTTCTCTGCCAGGCTCATCAAAGTCATGGGCTTCTATTGAATGACCGCTGTGGCTATTCTACCCCAGTCGTTTTTATCGGGGTTTTATTTGCGCCTTGAATGATGCCTTAACTGGAACAGGCGCCAAACAATAATCCTTATAATAAACAAGGATTTTTAGACACATCATACAGCAAAGTCTAGATTTTATATCATTATATTGCCTCTCAAGCCAGCGTGATATGTTGTTGGCCTTCGATCAGGCGTATTAAAAGAAGTGGGGTATGACCGGCTCATAGGGCATGACACCAATGCTCAACATCAGCCTGCGCCTTCGCCTCCGCTTTTTGTCGCTCAGCATCCGAATAGACATGGGGGTTATCGGGATCATCGGTTTGTTCGAATAAAAATCGGGCGTTTTGGGCGCCCGAAAGGTATGCTCTGGCGCGCTCGCAATTCGCCTTGCGCCTCTGTTGCGCCGCCCTCTCTTTCGCCTTTATTTCCCTGGCCTCGGCCCGCTCTTCACTGTAAACCTCCAAAAGCCTTTGTTGTTTTTTGCGACGTTCATTCAAAGCATTATCTCTGGGCGGCGCCCTCTCAACAGGGATCATCTCGGCGTCTTCTGATGGGGGTTTATCGCCGAAATGCACGCGACCCCTCTCATCCACCCACCTGTAGACCTCGGCGAAGCCTAAGCATGGATTGAGCAGGCAAACAAGCGTCAAGCGGATGATGTTTGATTTGAGTTCAGTTGAGTAGATCCGAGCGGACGATATCGGCATGATCGTCTCCCTGGCATGAATACGCCCTGGTTTTCAGTGTTGATGGGGTGTTAATAACAGGCAATCCATTTCAACAAACCATGCAGGACTAACGCTGCAGGTGCTCGCGTTTGCCCTCTACCTCCTTCCAGTCGTTTGCATCGGCAGGGGCGTCCTTCATCTCGCTGATCACCGGCCAGTCTTTGGAGAGCTCGGCATTTAAGGTGATAAACTCCTGCATATTTTCCGGGACATCGTCCTCGGACATAATGGCCTCTACCGGGCATTCCGGCTCACATAATGTGCAGTCGATACACTCGTCCGGGTCGATAACCAGCATATTCGGCCCCTCATGAAAGCAATCAACCGGGCACACTTCAACACAGTCTGTGTATTTGCATTTGATACAACCCTCGGTAACGATAAAAGGCATAAAATATCCTTAACAAACGTGATGGATTTATCTCTCGATCATACCGTGTTCCTGGCCGTTGAAAAAGAATAAAATGCCATTCTGAGAAGCTGATGTGGGTCTCTTAAATCACCTGTCTTTGGCGATTAGCGCCAGCAAACCTTCCAGCGCACGCTGGCCACGGTGCATTTGCAGGATACGACAACCCTGCTCATTGAACAGGGCCTGAGCCTGGATTTGTACGTCATCGACCTGCTCGGGGTCCAGCAACAGGGTTATTTGCCCTGCATCCACCTCATCGCATAGCAACTCTTTTATGCCAACAAGCCGTGTCAGTCTTGCGCGCAACTGGGCCGAGAGGGGTTTATCCAGGGTAAAGCTCAATCTCGCCTTCGCCCGGGCGAGCTCTGAGATGAGGCGGTTGGCCAGCAGTTTGCCTTTATCCAAGATCACCACACGGGTGCAGATCTCCTGTATTTCATAGAGATTATGGGAGCTGATGATGGTGGTGGTTGATGGCGAGCGGGTTTTTATGAACAGGCGTATGTCATTGGCTAGAACAGGGTCGAGCCCCGCCGTTGGCTCATCCAGTATGATCAATGCCGGATTGCCGATGAACGCCTGTAATATGGCGAGCCGTTTACGCTGACCATAACTCAGGGTTTCCGGTTTTTGTGATGCGAACTCAATATCATTCAATGCGCCCAGCAGTGAGTTAATCTCATTGACCGCCTCCATTTTGTTTTTGCCCTGAAGCCGGGCGAAGTGAACCAGTTGGGAGAGGACCGGAACGCCTTTTTTGAAGTTCGCCTCTTGCAGTAAAACGCCCACTTTCCCCTGTATGTCAGGTGAAGACGGCGAGCGACCCAGCACGTTAATGAAGCCGTGACTTTGTTTGAGGGCGCCGGATAGCAGGGATAAAAAAGTGGTTTTGCCGGCCCCGTTTTTTCCAACCAGGCCAATAATGCCGCCGGCGGGCAATGTTAAGGAGAGATCATCCAGCGCCCGGATCATGCCGTAATGCCGGGATAACCGCCGGGTTTCTATCACCGCTTCCATCAAAGACCCCTGCGACTGAAAATGAACCAGGCAAGGCAGGCATAAACAACCCCATAAACTATTAACAACATCAACACCGGCATGACGGCGACAAGGTCGAGATTGATGAGGGCGGGTTTCAATACACTCGGCAATAAATAGATCAATACTGCACCGCCGTCAATGAGATGTCCAGCTAAAAATATCATGAACAACAAGGCGCAATAGGTCACGCCCCCGAGAAAAATAGAGCCGATCGCTGATCTCGTGAGCGCCGATATCATCGACATGAAAGATAACAACGCCGCTGCGTAAAGTAATAACTTGATCTCAATTTCAATAAAATAATAAAACATGGCGATACCCGGCTCTTCCATCTGGGTAGCGCAGGCCACAGTAATGACTACTCCCATACCGATTAGCGCTAAGGAGATAAGTGCAAAAGAGCTGAGGTAGCGGCCGATAAACATCTCCAGCCGACTTGCGCGCGAATTGCAAAGGCGAAAAAACCCACCACCCAGATCAGATGAGAATTGATCGCAACCTGCGAGCAGCACAAATAACGGCATACCGATGAGATTGACGATCAGAAATAGGGACATGGCGGGTGGGTGGGCGAGAAACCGATCCATCGCGCCCTGATATTCAAATACGGCGGCGAATAAGGCCAGCCCCTCGCCTTGCAGCCACATGGCCCCGGGTTGATCCAGTTTTGTCAGGAACCCGATCCAGCATAAAAAGTAGGGCATAAGAGGAAACAACCCTTTTAATCTGGTTAAAGAGTAACGAAGGTCAAACAGCAGTATGATCCCGATGCGAGACCAGCTCATGGCGGAGACAAGCAAACAGATAACGGCGCTATTCGCATGTGTTTATTGGTTTAATGCGTGCAGCCGATAGAGCAACGCCAGCGCTTCTTTGGGGGTGGTGGCGTCCGGGTCGTTCTCTTCCAGTAATGCTCGAATGCTGTCCTTCTGCTGTCTATCCGTCTGCTGAAACAGATCCGCTTGTGGTATGTCTTCAAGTAGATCCAGCGTGTTGTTTTCAATGACGTTGAGCTGATGGTTGGCCTGCTGGATCACCGGTGTCGGTATACCGGCGAGCCTGGCGACCTGGATCCCGTAGCTTCGATTGGTTGCGCCGGGTTTCACCCGGTGCAGAAAAATGATCTCATCATTGTGCTCAATGGCGTTAAGATGCACATTCTTGATGTTATTGATGAGCTCAGGTAATGCGGTCAATTCAAAATAATGGGTCGCAAACAGGGTCAACGCCTTTATTTTATTCGCCAGATAAGCCGCACAGGCCCATGCCAGGGACATGCCGTCATAGGTACTGGTTCCACGACCAATCTCGTCAATTAACACCAGACTGTGCGCTGTTGCATTATTTAAGATATTGGCGGTTTCCACCATCTCCACCATGAAAGTAGATTGGCCGGTGGAGATGTCATCAGCGGCGCCGATGCGGGTGAAGATCCGATCGATTGGCCCCAGTACGGCCCTCTCTGCCGGGACAAAACTGCCGATGTGTGCAAGCAACACGATAAGCGCAGTTTGTCGCATGTAGGTGGACTTGCCGCCCATATTCGGCCCGGTGATCAACAACATGCTGGTCTCAGCGTTAAGCGTGACGTCGTTGGCGATGAATGGTGTTGTTTGTAGTCGCTCAATAACAGCATGACGTCCTGCGATCATCTCAAGGCCGACGGTATCATTGAATTCGGGCCGATGATAATCCAGCACATCGGCGCGCTCGGCAAAGGAGGCCAGCACATCGATTTCACAAAGCGCCGATGCCAGCGTTTGCAATGCCCTCAGATCCGCACAGATCCGCTCCAGCAGTTGTTCGTATAAAAACTTCTCCCTCGCCAGGGCCTTCTCCTGTGCGCTCAGGATCTTATCTTCGAAGACTTTCAGCTCATCGGTAATGAAACGCTCGGCGGATTTCAGGGTTTGCCGACGATGATACTGTTTGGGGACTGCCGAGCTGTGTTGCCTTGAGACTTCTATGTAATAGCCATGTACACGGTTAAATCCGACTTTCAGGCTGGCGATGCCGGTCCTCTGCTGTTCACGCTCTTCCAATGCGCCTAGAAATCGCCCGGCGTCAGCGCTGAGCTGGCGTAACCCATCGAGCTCATCATCGAAGCCATCGGCGATGACCCCGCCATCACGCAGGCTGGTGGCGGGCATGTCCATTAAAGCGCTTTGCACATGTTGTTGTAGTGTTGAGAAGTCCGCTATCTGCTCATTGAGCGTTTGTAGATGAGGGCTACTGATCGCCGCCACTGTGGATTTTAAACCCGGAAGCTGACGTAGGGATGTGTGTAATTGTGCGAGGTCCACAGGGCGGGCGCTCTTCAATGCAATACGGGTGAGAATGCGTTCCAGATCACTGATCTGTTTCAGCGACCCCCGCACTTCTCTATAAGCGCGGTTTTGCAACAGGGATCCCACCACATCATGCCGAAGTCGCAACGTTTGCTGATCACGTATCGGCCGGTTCAACCAACGTTTTAACAGGCGACTGCCCATCGCCGTGCTGGTCGAGTTCAGCACGTTGAAGAGGCTGTGATCTTTTTTGCCCGAGAGCCCCTGCTCCAGCTCGAGGTTACGACGGGTGATCCCATCGAGAATAATACTCTCGGAGCGGCGCTCAACTTTTATATGTTGCAAATGCAGTAACGCTGCGCTCTGTGTTTCATTGACGTATTTTAACAAGGCGCCGGCCGCCGAGACCGCCAGCGGCAAGTCCTTGCAACCCAGCCCGCTGAGGGCTTTGATCTGATATTGTTGCTTGATGAGATTCGCCGCCGCCGCATAGTCGAAATCCCAACCAGGACGGCTAACGATACGGCTACAAACCGCCTTTAGCTGATCTCTCATCTGCATATCTTCACAGATCAACAATTCCGCCGGTTTGAGACGTTGTAACTCATCATGCATGGCGCCTCGGCTTGAAGTCTGCATGAGCACAAACCGGCCATCGGACACATTCAAACTGGCGATGCCCTGCTCGTTTTCATCCATAAAGATGCAGACCAGCAGATTATCCCTGCTCTCCTCCAGTAATGCCGCATCCGTCACCGTGCCGGGCGTGACGATGCGAACGACCTTGCGCTCTACCGGGCCTTTTGCAAGGGCCGGGTCGCCAATTTGCTCACATATCGCCACCGACTCACCCAGGCGAATCAATCTGGCCAGATAGGGATCAACAGCATGATGGGGCACGCCCGCCATCGGTATGGCCTCCCCGGCGGATCTGCCCCTGGAGGTGAGTGTGAGATCGAGCAGTCGAGCGATTTTGCGGGCGTCCTCAAAGAAGAGCTCATAGAAATCGCCCATACGAAAGAACAGCAAAATATCCGGGTAGTCGGCCTTAAAACCCAGGTACTGTTGCATAACCGGGGTATGTCGCTTGTTGATCTCTAAAGGGGCGGACATCTTCAATCAGTGGCGATGTTTAGTGATTTGCCGACATCGGGATAGCTCAGGTTCAACATGCGCTTCGGGTTTATCTTCACCTTGCATCGTATCAAGTATGCCTGTAGGGATATGATTGCCCCTTCTATTTAGCGGACTGCTTTTATCTCCCTATCATCTTAGCGCATTAAAGCTGTTCGCCGCCTGTCTTAATTGCAAGATGTATATATTAAAGGCGAGGCCCGGCTGGGAGCAGATAAAAAATACCGATTCTGTTCAAGTTAGGGCATACACGGGGTGTGGGACTGGGGCGTATTCGGTTTTAGTCGGCAACGACCAACACCATCGCAGTCATAGGCGCCGCCACCTTGAATGCGGACATTTTCAACATTCTCGCCATGAGCGGCACGATTAGGAACAGTGGCGCCGGAATACAGGCTGTGGCGGCTTGAAACTCCGTCATGGCCTGTCCTGATTGTTGTTTCCCGTCATCATCAGCGAAAACCAAACCACTCCATAAACGACCCAGACACACTGGAGAGCACATTAGCGAGTTTAACACCGCTGCCCGCATACACGCCCTGTTGCAACGCCCGCACATCGGCGGCGGCAGGCGCAACAGGTTTGCGGCTTTATACATACAAGCAACTGATTTTATCAGGCACTACCAGGATTTTTCGCTGTTGTCCTTGAAAATGTGCATGCTCGGCCATAGATAAGGCGGGTTTAAGCAATAGCCATTTGTGGGGATAACATGACGGTAGATACCAGGAAAGAGGCGCTGGGTTTTCAAACCGAGGTGCAGCAGTTGCTGGATCTCATGATCCATTCTCTGTATAGCAATGAGGAGATTTTCCTGCGGGAGCTGATCTCCAACGGCTCGGATGCGGCGGACAAGCTCCGCTTTGAGGGGCTTCAGGATGAGGGGCTGTTTGAGGATGATCCTGATCTCAAGATCAGGGTGGAATATAACAAGGCACAAAAAACCATCAGCGTGCTGGATAACGGTATTGGCATGTCCAGAGAAGAGGTGATCGATAATCTGGGCACGATCGCCAGATCCGGGACAAAGCAGTTTTTTGAGTCATTAAGCGGCGATCAGGGCCGGGACTCCCAGCTCATCGGGCAGTTCGGTGTGGGTTTCTATGCGACCTTCATTGTGGCGGAAAAAGTCGAGGTGGTGACACGGCGGGCAGGCAGGCCCAGGACGGAGGGGGTGCGCTGGATCTCCGATGGCAAGGACGAATACACGGTTGAGACCCTGGACAGACCAAGGCGCGGCACCAAAGTGACCTTGTACCTGCGTGAGCGGGCACAGGAGTTCCTTGATGGCTTTAAGTTACGCGCTATCATCAATAAATACTCCGATCATATCTCGCTACCCATCGTTATGCCCAAAGAGGGGAAAGAGGAAAGCGGCGATGAGACCGTCAATTCAGCGACGGCGCTGTGGACCAGGAACAAGCAGGACGTCACCCGGGAGGAGTACGATGCCTTTTATAAAAACATCTCCCATGATTTTGACGGCCCGCTGGGCTATATCCATAATAAGGTAGAGGGGAAACTCGAATACACCAGCCTGCTGTTTATCCCCGGGCGGGCGCCCTTTGATCTCTGGGACAGGGAGCAGCGACATGGCGTGAAGCTGTATGTCAGGCGCATTTTTATTATGGATGATGCGAAACAACTACTGCCGCCTTACCTGCGTTTTGTAAAAGGTATCGTCGATACGGATGATCTGCCGCTGAATATATCCCGGGAGATCCTGCAACAGAACAACACCATCGACAGTATTCGCTTCGGCTGTACCAGGAAGGTGCTGGATTTCCTGCAGAAGATGGCGGACACCCGGGCGGATGATTACAGCACGTTCTGGAAGACGTTTGGCCGGGTCTTGAAGGAAGGGGTGATCGACGCCCGTGATAAACGGGAAGACATCGCCAGATTATTTCGCTTCAAGTCGACGCAACAGGATACCGAGGAGGAGAGGATCTCACTGGATGATTACCTGGCCCGGATGAAGGAGGGACAAAAAGCCATTTACTACGTCACCTCAGAGAACTACGCAACAGCAAAAAGCAGCCCCCATCTTGAGATATTTAAGAAAAAAGATATTGAGGTGCTGCTTTTGACCGACACCATTGATGAGTGGCTGGTTAGCCACTTAACCGAGTATGCGAAAACGCCATTGCAGTCGGTGAATAAGGGTGAGCTGGATCTAGGTGGGCTTGAGGATGAGAAAAAAGAAGCTGACGGGGAAGCTGAAGATAAACTGGATGAGTTGACCGGGCGTATCCAGCAGGCGCTGGGTGAGAAGGTCAAGGCGGTGCGGGTAACCCATCGATTAACTGACTCCCCCGCCTGCCTGGTGTCCGATGAACATGACATGGGACGTCATCTTGAGCAGATACTCAAGGCCTCAGGCCAGGAGATCAGTACCGCAAAACCGGTACTGGAGATCAACCCGGGGCATCCCATTATCAATAAACTGAAACAGGAAGCCGATGATGAGCGGTTCCATGACTTATCGAATATCATTTTCGATCAGGCCCTGCTCAGTGAAGGCGGGCAACTAACCGATCCGGCCAGTTTCGTGCAGCGGTTAAACAACATGTTGCTTGAGTTAGCGGATGGTTAGTAAAAAATCGTTGTCATGATGGAAAAGCATCGAATAGAGGGTGAGACAGCGTTAAAAGCCTGGATAGACCAGAATGAAAAAGAAGGGCTGATCATAAATTCATATCCTCGTGGTTTTAGCCGTCAATATGCCATTCTACATAGGTCAACATGCAAATCGTTTCGCGATACTGGAAGTTCAATGACGACCTATTCAAAATACTGTTTTCCAGATGTTCAGAAGTTGATAGATGCACTGGTTAAAGAGAACCTGAGTTTGAGTGACCTTAAAGCAGGATGCCCCAAGTGCTCTGTGAAAAGAATACTCCCGACCCATGATCGTGAAGAGTTGGCACATCGGGTTGATGCTTTGTTGAAAAAAGGCCCCATGGAAAGGCCTGTTGGGAATAAAAAACCCTTGAAAACAGACGTGATTGGTACGTCATTTATCCGTGATCCATCGGTAGTAACCTGGGTGCGGCAGCGGGCTCAAGGCAAGTGTGAGCTTTGTGGGAATGATGCGCCGTTTATGGGTAAATCAGGTCTGCCATATCTTGAAGTGCATCACCTTGTATATTTGTCACAAGGTGGCGAAGATACGGTCAAAAATTGTGCGGCACTATGCCCGAATTGCCACCGGGCAGCTCATCATTCATGTGAACCCCAGAATATTTTCGATACATTAAAAGACATAATCAGAACGAAGCATTGAATGTTTTGAAGGTAAGCGGTAGACGGGTCACTGCGTTGCTTACATTTTACCGGGCATGAGCAATCACAGCAGAAGCGCAGTATGTGCTGGGCCGTAAACTTGTATTTATTCCTCATTAGTATTTAGAATGCCCGTGCATACGCACACCGGCTACAGGCTAAATGACCATCACAAAAAATGATTTCCCCGGGCTCTTAAAGGAGCTAACTGATATCGGCGTTGCCCTGTCCGCCGAGAAAGATCATACCCGCCTGCTGGAGATGATCCTGCTCAAGGCGAAAGCGTTCACCGGCGCCGATGGCGGTACGCTCTATACCCGTACCGAGGATAATGCGCTCAAATTTGAAATCATGATCACCGAATCCCTGGCGCTGCATCGGGGAGGCACCAGTGGTGAGGCGATAAATTTCTATCCCATTGCATTGCATGATGAGCAGGGCAGGCCTAATAGAAAGATGGTCGCCGCCTGGGCGGCGCTCAGTGGCGAGACGGTCAACATTGAAGACGCCTATAGCAGCGATGAGTTTGATTTCTCAGGCACACGTCAATTCGATGCAAAAACCGGTTATCGATCAACATCATTTCTCACCGTGCCGATGACCGATCATGAAAATGAAATCACCGGTGTATTACAACTGATCAATGCCATGGAAGATGGACAGGTCGTGGCGTTTTCCGCACTGGATCAGCAACTGGTTGAATCGCTGGCCTCTCAGGCGGCGGTCACCATGACCAATCGAAGCCTGATCAACGCCCAGAAAAAATTATTCGACGCCTTAATTCAATTGATAGCCAATGCCATTGATGAGAAATCACCTTATACGGCGGGGCATTGTCGGCGTGTGCCCGTGCTCACCAACATGCTGGCCGATGCCGCCTGCCGCATAGACAGGGGACCGTTAAAAGATTTTCAAATGACTGACGAGGAGAAGTATGAAGTGGAAGTGGCGGCCTGGTTGCATGATTGCGGCAAGATAACGACGCCGGAATACGTGGTGGACAAGGGCACCAAACTGGAAACCCTGTTTGATCGCATTCACCTGGTTGATACACGCTTTGAGGTGATCAAACGGGATGCAATCATCGCGGCGTTATTAAACCGGATCAGCGATCTCGGCGGCGGCGCCGACCCCTGCCTTGACGACGCCGCATTAAATAAAACATTACAAAGCCTGGACGATGAGCGTGATTTTATTCGACAAACCAATATCGGCGGTGAGTTTTTATCTGCCGAGGATAAAAAACGCATTGAGAAAATAGGCGGACATACATGGAATACGCCGGCGAATGATGAGGGCAGTTTGTTATCAACAGAGGAAATTGAGAACCTGCAAATCGGCAGGGGCACGCTGTCGGTAAGAGAGCGTGAGATCATCAACAATCACGTCTCGGTCACCATTAAAATGCTTAATTCCCTGCCATACCCGAAACATTTAAGACGTGTGCCGGAATACGCCGGTGGTCACCATGAAAAAATGGATGGTAGCGGCTATCCCCATGGCCTGACCGGTGAGCAAATGTCGATCCCGGCCCGCATGGTGGCCATAGCCGATGTGTTTGAGGCCTTAACGGCCAGAGACCGGCCCTATAAAAAGGCAATGACCTTATCTCAATCCCTGAGGATCCTCGGCAGGATGAAGGAGGATAAACACGTGGATGCGGATCTGTTTGATGTCTTTGTGCATGATCGGATCTATCTCAAATACGCCGAGCAATACCTTGACCCCGGGCAAATCGACGATGTGGATGTTCACGCCATCCCCGGCTACGCACCACTGTAAATGGCCGCTTATCTCATAACGATTTATTGAATACCCCGCAAGCACTCCTTAACTGGGCGGAGCGGCAATTCATTCAAGCCGACTTATGCTATGGACATGGCACGGATAACCCCCTGGATGAGGCCGCCTATTTGCTATTCACCGAGTTGGACATGCCTTTCGATGCGGGCGCCGACATGCTCGAGCAACCCTTATCGCCCCCCCAGGTAGAAAAAATAAAAGCGCTGGTGCAAAGGCGTATCGCAACAAGGCGGCCTGTCGCCTACCTGATCAGGCGGGCCTGGTTCGCCGGTTTATGTTTTTATGTGGATGAGCGCGTGTTGATCCCCCGATCGCCGCTGGCTGAGCTAATATCAGCCGAGTTCTCCCCCTGGTCTCAAAACAAAAAGGTACGGCGGATTTTGGATGTTGGCACGGGCAGTGGTTGTATCGCCATCGCCTGTGCCAGCGTTTTCCCGGATGCGCTCATCGACGCCGTAGACATTGAGCCCCGGGCATTGGCCGTGGCAAAGATGAACGCTGAAAAACACGGGGTATCTGGGCGGGTCGATTTCATCCAGTCAGATGTATTTCAGGCCCTCGGCAAAAGGCGGTATGACGTCATCATCAGCAATCCACCGTATGTGGCGGATGATGAGATGCAGAGCCTGCCGCCGGAGTACCAACACGAGCCGGGCAGGGCCTTGAGAGCCGGCGCCGATGGTCTTGATATCATCATGCGTATTCTTCACCAGTCCCATGAACACTTATCCGCCGATGGCATACTCATCGTTGAGGTGGGTGAGGCGCGCGCCCTGCTTGAGGCAAAATACCCGACAACCCCCTTCATCTGGCTGGAGTTCGAGCGGGGGGGCGAGGGCGTGTTTTTGTTATTCGCTGAAAATCTTGCTACCGTAAAGAGATGATGGAGAAAAACATCAAGGTATGGCGCACAGATGATGCACAAGCCGTGGCCGGCGGCGGTTTATTAGACAGACGCAGGTTCTTAAAAAGTGCCCTGGCTGTGGGGGCCGCACCGCTTGTTTCACACCCTGCAAAGGCCGGGGAGAGAACAACATTCACCCGACCTGAGTGGATGAATGTGCCTGGTGATGGATTTACCCCCTACGGCGAACCATCGTCCTTTGAAGAGGCCGTTATTCGTTTCCCCTCCTCTAATCGGCAACTGCCCGGTAACGGTGTTGCCTGGACCCCGCTACATCGGCTGGAAGGCACGCTAACCCCAAACGGCCTGCATTTTGAAAGACACCACAACGGCGTCCCGAAAATTGATCCGGCCAAACATCGGCTACTGATCCATGGGCTTGTGGATAAACCGGCTTTTTTCAGCATGGCCGATTTATTGCGTTATCCCTTGCGCTCACAGATCTGTTTTATTGAATGTGGCGGTAACAGTAATGCCGGATGGAACAGATCCCCTGCCCGTGCCGAGGCGGGTTATTTTCACGGCCTTATTTCCTGTAGTGAATGGACGGGCGTTCCATTGGCGAGCCTTCTCGATGAAGTGGGGGTAAGCAAGGCGGCGACATGGCTGATCGCCGATGGCGCCGATGCCTTCGCCATGAACATCAGTATCCCGATGGCGAAGGCCAGGGATGACGCCATCGTGGCCCTGTATCAAAATGGAGAGCGGTTAAGACCTGAAAACGGCTATCCATTGCGTTTGCTGTTGCCGGGTTGGGAAGGCGTATTAAACGTGAAGTGGTTGCGCTCATTAAAGGCGACGGCGGGCCCCATCATGTCCCGTAATGAGACGGCAAGATACACCGAGCTGTTGCCGTCCGGCAAGGCGCAGATGTTTACTTTCACCATGGAGGCGAAATCACTGATCACCTCACCATCTTCGGGCATGGCCTTAAAACCCGGGTTGCATCAGATCAGCGGGCTGGCCTGGAGTGGTCGGGGAGAGATAAAACAGGTGGACGTCTCCGCCGATGGCGGGCGCTCCTGGGCGGCGGCCCATCTTGAGGAGCCGGTGTTGGCGAAAGCCTTGACCCGGTTTCGTATTCCCTGGCGATGGGACGGCGCCCCGGCCACATTAAAAAGCAGGGCCATTGACGAGACCGGTTATGTACAACCTGAGAGAGCACAATTACTCGCCGCTAAAGGCAGGCAGGGTTTTTATCATTACAACGCCATCGTCACCTGGCATGTTGATGAAGAGGGTGATGTTAGCCACCGTTATGATCGCAAAGCACAGAGCGCTGATCATCTGGGCATTGATGCTGATTGGGACTAGCCCCCTCGCCGGTGAGCTACGCCCCGGCCCCGGTCTGGGTACAGCGGCCAGCGCCGCCGACATCATCGCCCATGATTGGGGGGTGACGCCGGATGGCGCCGGTTTGCCGGCAGGCAGTGGCACGGTGAGGCAGGGCAAGCGTCTCTATGAGGCGCAGTGTATCGCCTGTCACGGCGCCGGGGGTCTTGGTGAGAGCGGCGATCAACTGGCGGGGGCGAGGATGCAACTGACCGATGAGTGGCCGGAGAAGACCGTTGGTACTTACTGGCCCTACGCCACCACCCTGTTTGATTTTATCCGCCGCGCCAAACCGATGACGGAACCGGGCAGCCTGAGTGCCTCTGATGTCTATGCGCTGAGCGCCTATATCCTTTATCTGAACGATATTATTCCTAAGGGGCAATCACTGAACGCCAGGTCCTTACAAAACATCAACATGCCAAACCGGGACGGCTTCATCCACATACTGAAATAACAGGTGCATGTTGCGCTATCGTGATCATCTGCCGGTTTATTATGGCGCCCCGGTGGCAACGATGGCAACGATGGCAACGATGGCAACGATGGCAACGAGATAAAGAGAGCCGTTAAATCCGGCGGGCATAAATCTTTCCAAGCCGTTAAAATAACATCCCATGTCCGGCAATACCTTTGGGAAATTATTCACAGTGACAAGTTGTGGCGAGAGCCATGGCTATGGCTATCTGTGCATTGTTGATGGTTGTCCGCCCGGCATGGCGCTGAGCGATAAGGATCTGCAACGGGATCTGGACAGGCGAAAGCCGGGGAAATCAAGGCATGTTACCCAGCGCAGGGAATCGGATCAGGTGAAGATCATCTCCGGTGTATTTGAAGGCAAGACAACCGGCACGCCCATAGGGCTTATTATTAAAAATGAAGATCAACGGGCGAAAGATTATGCGGCGATTAAAGAGAAGTTTCGCCCGGGACATGCCGATTACACCTACCAGAAAAAATACGGCAGACGGGATCACCGAGGCGGCGGGCGCGCCTCCGCCCGTGAGACCTGTATGCGTGTTGCGGCCGGCGCCATCGCAAAGAAGTATCTACAAGAGCAGCACGCCTGCCAAATACGCGGGCGCCTGTCCCGGTTAGGCGCTATCGAGATAGCGTTAAAAGACTGGAATGAAGTCGATAACAATCCGTTTTTCTGTGCTGATCCCGGCATGGTCGGTGAGCTGGAGTCTTATATGGATGAGCTAAGGAGGTCCGGCGACTCCATCGGTGCACGGATCAACCTGGTTGCGAGCAATACCCCGCCTGGATTGGGAGAGCCCATCTTTGATCGCCTGGATGCGGACATCGCAAAGGCGATGATGGGTATCAATGCGGTGAAGGGGGTTGAGCTGGGGGATGGTTTTGCCGTGGTAGGGCAAAAAGGCACCGAGCATAGAGATGAGATCTCCGCCGGGGGTTTTTATCTAACCATGCCGGCGGCACATTGGGGGGCATATCCAGTGGTCAGGACATTCTTGTCAGTATTGCCTTGAAGCCAACATCAAGCATCCGCATCCCGGGTAAAACCATTGATATAGCTGGCAATGAAACCGAGGTGAGCACCACCGGCAGGCATGATCCCTGTGTGGGCATACGCGCAACGCCCATTGCCGAGGCCATGCTGGCGATGGTGTTGATGGATCATCTTCTTCGCCATCAGGCGCAAAATAGCGCGCACATCTGATATTGAAGAGCCGGGTCAGGCCGGGTGCGAATAACGCCCCACGATGATCAGAGAACCATCCTCATCAAGATGACCTGTATCGCCGGTTTTATACCAGCGCGCCTTGTCTATTTCGACGATGACCTTGCTGGTTTTTTTATCATCTCGCCAATAACCCGGTCCCACCTGTGCGCCGCCAATGAGGATCAAACCATCTTCACCGGCAGGTAGCCTCTCCCATGTGTCGGGGTCAACGATAAGAAAGCGAACGCCGAGCAAAGGCATGCCGACAGCGCCCGGTCGCACTTTGCGGTTTGCGAGAGCAAGGCTGCCCGGGATATTGAAGCTGGCGACAGGCGTGGTCTCACTTGCGCCATAACCTGCAAAAACCGCCTTGTTGAATTTTAATTCAAACGCATCCTGCACATCCGGGCTACATTGCTCAGCGCCGGTAACGACAATGCGTAGTGACGCCAACATCGGCGGATGTACCTGGCTACTCTTTGTATATGCACGAAGGGAAGTGGCTGTGCCGGGGAGGATCGTCGCCTTGTATTTTGCTATGGCTTTGGCCACATTGACCACATCGTTCGGGGCAGGGTGAGAGACTATGGGTATGCCTTCGATGGCCGGGATCAAGGTCGTGATGGTGAAACCGAATGCCTGAAACAGCGGCAAGGTCGCCATGATCACATCACTGGATTGTGTATTTAACACAGTAGCGATTTGTTTTACGTTAGCCATGACGTCTCGATGGCTGAGCATAACGCCTTCAGGCGCCCCTTCACTGTCGCTGGCGAAGAAGATGGCCGCCGGCGCATCCGGTTCAACGTGTCGGCGGCGCCACTTCTTTAAGACCCAGGCCGGGCCTATGGATAAAAGGGCCGAGGCATAGATGTTGGCTACACTGAGCATCGCCCCTTCTAACTCATCCATATCAATAACCTCTAACTCGGATAATAACGGCGCCAGATCCATGCCGCGCATCGCCAGCCCGGCTAAAAACTGGCGGGAGGTATAAACATGTTTTATCTGCGCTTTTGCGAGCGCCGCTTGCAGTGCGTTTATATCGGCCGTGTAGTTGAGATTGACGAGGGTTTTACCGGCCATGAGAGCGGCCATATTGGCGATGATCCCGGCGCTGCCGGCAGGCAACAGCACGCCGATATGTTGCCCCTTAACCTGTTGCTTTATTCGTCTGGATAAACACAGGCACCCTGTGGCTAGTTCTCTATAGGAAACCCTCTCGCCAGCGCCGTCGACTACGGCGGTTTTATCAGGCGCACGCCTCACCCGATCCATAAAAGCGTAAGGCAAGGGTGCGAACGTTTCCGTATAGCGTGTCCATGTAGCGATGGATAGATCAAAGATATGTCTTTTTAATGCGCCGGCCCCGGTGTTAATCGGCAGGGGCTCCCCAAAGGCGATGATGATATGACCGCCCGCAACCGGTGTTGTTGTTAATCCATCGCAGGCCCCGGAACCCCGTAAACCTCGCATATGAAAAGGCAAGATAACCCCGTCAGCGGCGGTTTTGGCCACTTTCTCATAGTCGTGCTCAAATGTGCGTAACGCTCCCGAACCACTGCTCGCCCCCCCAGGGAACAGACAAACGGCCTCACCGGCCTTTAGCATCTCGGAGATGGTCTTCAATGTGGACGGGCCCATGCCGTCGGATAAGGGGATAACGCCAAAGCGATCCAGAAACCAGTTTAAGTACCATTTCTGATCGGTCTCTTTTTCCATGATAAATCGTATCGGGCGGGGTGAGGCCATTTGCACTATCGCCCAGTCTATCCGGCTCATGTGATTACCCAGTAGCAACACGCCACCGGTTTCAGGGATGTTTGCAAACCCCAGCACTTCTAGCCTGCAATGTTGCCCAATGATCCGGGCGGTAAGAAAACGCACTAAAGACTGTGGCAGCTTCCAGGCGGTGTAGATCGTCCCTGCCAGGGCGACGGCGGTCAGCAGGGTAAATAACCGGTGACTGAGATCCATGAAAGAGAAGAGCACCGTCAGCACAAGGAAGCCGAGCATCACGGCATTCTGGATCAGGTTGTTGCCGGCCAGCACCCTGCCCAGATTGTTTTTATCGGCATGAAACTGGATCAACGCATTTAACGGAATGATAAACATGCCCCCCAGCACGCCCAGCAGGAGAATGTTCACGCTGTGCGCCGTCACACTACCCAGCCCCGGCAATATGAAAAGACAGATTGCAATGCCCAGTGAACCTGTTGGAATAAGGGCGGTTTCGATATGATTTTTAGACGCTTTGCCGGCAATGATCGAACCCAACATAATGCCGACCCCGGCACAGGCCAGCATCCCCTGAATAATTCTGGTATCAGATACATGGAGATTTTCCTTGGCGAAGGCCGGGAATGCCGCAAGCATCACCTGTCCTATCGCCCAGAAAATGGACAGGCCGATGATGGAAAGGAAAATAACCTCATGGGACTTCACCGCCTTGAGGTTATTAACCAGGTAATGACCGCTTCGATATTGCTCCCAGTCGAACAACATCTTCTCATCCAGATCCTGGGTTTTGGGTAGTCGATATGCCAGAACTAACTCAACCACCGCTCCCAGGATCAAAAACCAGCCAATGGGTTTGATGGCCCGTAATACATCCTGTTTATCTGCAAACGCCACATCAGCCAAATACATCTCAAAGAATATGGAAAAAACGAATGTCCCGGCGAGGATGGCGGTAGTGGTGGTTGCCTGTACCAGCCCATTGGCCCGAGCGAGTTTTTCCTTACCTGCAATCTCTTTGATATACCCGTATTTTGCAGGGGAATAAAATGCGCTTTGAACCGCCAGTAAAAATGTCATGGCAAATGCCGCCCAGAACCAGCCCAGATAATAAAAAACGGTGATCAGGGATGTTAAACACACCGCCGCCCAGGCGCTGATCCGCATGACGTTATTTTTCGGGTATTTATCCGCCAGAAAACCAGAAGGGGTAAACAATAATATGAATGGCAACAGGATTAAGGCGTTGACTATCGCCGTGAGTATGATCAGCACATCGCCTTCATAGGTTTTGAAGACGGTATTCTGGATGGTGATTTTATGACCCAGATCAACGAAGGCATTCAGGAAAACCACGGCCAGGTAAGGAGAGAAACCGGCGATCTTAAACAGCGCACCCATTGTTATGTTTCCTCTGTGAAGGGCTGTTCAGGGCGCATGTCGGCAAGCGGGTTGATTATCGCAACTTGCCCCATCTCGCCCCTGTGGATAGATTGAGGCGCCGCTGAAAGCCGTTATTGGCCTTGCATCAAGTTGAGGTGCCGCCGACCGTCAGCTCATCTATCTTTATGGTAGGTTGCCCGACACCCACGGGAACGGATTGCCCGTCTTTTCCGCAGACGCCGATCCCGGCATCAAGCGCCATGTTGTTTCCCACCATAGACACCCGGGTCAGCACATCCGGGCCGTTACCGATCAGGGTTGCGCCTTTTATGGGGGCGGTGAGTTTGCCTTTCTCAATCATCCATGCCTGGCTTGCACTGAAGACGAACTTGCCATTGGTAATATCCACTTGGCCGCCGCCAAACTCCGAGGCGTAGACGCCCTTATCCACCGAGGCGATAATCTCATCCGCCTCATATTCACCACCGAGCATATAGGTATTCGTCATGCGGGGCATGGGCAGGTGGGCGTAGGACTCACGCCGTCCATTACCGGTGGGGCTCATGTTCATTAAGCGGGCGTTTAATTTGTCCTGCATATAGCCCCTTAGAATGCCATCTTCAATGAGTGTGGTTGACTCAGTGGGCGTTCCCTCATCATCTATGCTCAATGAGCCCCGGCGATTTTCAATGGCGCCGTCATCAACTACGGTGATCCCCGCCGCTGCGATCCGCTGGCCTATTTTATTGCTGAAGGCGGACGTGCCCTTGCGATTAAAATCACCCTCCAGCCCGTGGCCGATGGCCTCGTGTAATAAAATACCCGGCCAGCCGGGGCCCAGCACCACGGTCATGGAGCCGGCCGGCGCCGGAACTGCCTCGAGATTGTTCAGCGCCTGTGTTAGCGCATCATCAATATAGGCATCAACCCGAGCTTCATTTAAGAAATAGTCATAGCCGAACCGCCCACCACCGCCGGCGGTGCCCCTCTCCAACCTGCCGTTGTTCTCGACAATCACGTTGATATTAAGTCGGATCAGCGGTCTGATGTCGCCTGCATAGGTGCCATCGCTGCCGGCGATCAAGACCGTTGTGTAAGAGCCACTGAGCCCGGCCATCACCTGTTTTACTCTGGGGTCTTTTCTACGGGTTTTGGCGTCAATCTGTTTTAGCAGGTTAATTTTTTGCTGAGAGCGGATGGAGGCAAGGGGGCTTGAGCTTGAATACAAAGGCGTTATGTCCCGGCTTCGCCAGGCCTTTAATGTTTTATCGCCGCCGCTTTTTGCAATCGCGCGCGCCGCTTTGGCGGCATCGGTGAGGGCGGGCAAAATGATGTGATCGGAATAGGCAAAACCGGTTTTATCCTCGCTCACCGCCCTGACGCCCACTCCCTGATCAATGCTATGGGCGCCTTCTTTTATCAGGCCCTCTTCCAGGGACCAGGACTCGGCTTCGGAAAACTCAAAATACAGATCCGCATAATCGATGTTATTCACCATCATCTGCCCCAGGGTTCTCTCCACATCCGTGACCGCAATCCCCGCCGGACTGAGTAGTTGTTGCGTGACCAGATCTAGCTGCTGGCTCATGGTGACTGCATGCCTATAACCCGATGGTCCAGGGCCGGAAAAGATGCTCTGAGATCATGCACCCTCTGGATGCTGATATCAGCGACGGCGACGCCGGGGCCCTCTTCAATACAACATAAGACGTCACCCCAGGGGTCAATGATCATGCTGTGACCCCAGGTGCGTCTCTTCTCGGTGTTTTGACCGCCCTGGTTGGATGCGATGACATAACACAGGTTCTCCACCGCCCGTGCCCTGAGGAGAAGCTCCCAGTGACGTTTGCCAGTTGCATAGGTGAAAGCAGACGGGACGGTCATGATCTCAGCCTGTTGTTTAGCCAATTCCCGATATAACTCCGGGAAGCGCAGATCATAACACACCGTCATGCCGATATGACCCAGCGGTGTTTCAGCTATCACCCTGTTCTCTCCCGGGACGATGGTACTGGATTCGTTGTAGATCTCCTCTTCCCGCTCACCCACCTTCACATCAAACAAATGTATTTTGTCATAACGATGGCTGCAAACACCATCAGGGCCGTACAGCAAACAGCTATTGTACACACGGGATGGGTCATGGCTTTTTAACGAGCAGGTCCCCGCCATGAGCCAGAGCTCATGTTCTTTGCACTGGTCGGATAAAAATGCCTGTATCGGCCCCTGGCCTGGCGCCTCCCCCATCTTCACCTTGGCGGTTCCATCATCGCTGATGATGGGGAAATACTCCGGCAACAGGGCAAGTTCAGCGCCCTGCTCAGCCGCTTGCCTGATCAGCGCCGCCGCCTGCTCAAGATTGGCGGCCACATCAGCCGTGGAGACCATCTGGATTATCGCAACTTTACTCATCCAGGTAGTATACGTCACTCACCTGCATGCAAACAGGGTTTCTGATCAGATAGCCTATGCCGTATACTCCTTGAGTTTTTGTGACGCACTGTCTTTGATAGAGGCGAGATAGCATTTCATCAGGCTTGGTTAATGGCGAACAGGGTTCCAGTTAAAATAGGGCTACTCGGTTTAGGCACTGTGGGTGGCGGCACGGTCACGGCGTTGACGCATAATGCCGCTGAGATTGCCCGGCGTACCGGTCGCAACATCATCATCCATCATGCGGCGGCCAGGGAATACGACGCCGATGGGATCGAGGGGCTGGGGCAAATAGAGAAGATAGGTGATGATCCCTTTGCGGTGGTTGACGATACGGAGGTGGATATCATCATTGAGTTGATCGGTGGTTATTCACCGGCAAAAGAGCTGGCCTTGCGAGCGATAAAAAACAAAAAACACCTGGTGAGCGCTAACAAGGCCCTGATCGCAACCCACGGTAATGAGCTGTTTGCCGCGGCTCGGCAGAGTGGCGTCACGGTTGCTTTCGAGGCGGCGGTGGGCGGTGGCATCCCCATTATTAAAGCGATGCGTGAGGGTCTGGCTACAAACCAGATTCAATGGCTCGCAGGGATCATCAATGGTACGGGCAACTTCATTCTCACCCAGATGCGTGATAAGGGCCGGGATTTTGATCCGGCATTAAGGGAAGCCCAAGCTCTCGGTTATGCAGAGGCGCAGCCGACACTCGATGTGGAAGGCATTGATGCGGCCCATAAATTAACCATCCTCGGCTCCATCGCCTTTGGCATTCCCCTGCAATTTGATAAAACCTATATAGAAGGGATCAGCGACATTGAACAACAGGATGTGGCCTACGCCGATGAGTTAGGCTATCAAATCAAACATTTAGGCTTGGCCAAAAGGACGGGTAGCGGTATTGAACTCAGGGTGCATCCCACTTTCATTCCGAAGAGAAAATTGCTCGCCAATGTGGATGGCGTCATGAACGCCGTGCTGGTGCAGGGCGATGTGGCGGGGCCGACATTATATTACGGCGCCGGCGCCGGCGCACTGCCCACGGCCTCCGCTGTTATCGCCGATGTTATTGATGTTGTCCGCTCGCTTGGGGCCGCCCCTGAAAACCGCGTACCGGATCTGGCGTTTCAGCCTGAGGCCCTGTCCGCCCTGCCGGTGCTGGAGATGGAGCAGGTACAGACAGCGTATTATCTGCGGATGCATGCCATAGATGAGCCCGGCGTCTTATCCAGGGTGACGGCTATTTTGGCTGCGCTCGATATCAGCATTGAGGCCATAGTGCAGAAAGAGCCGCAACACAGCGCCGGCCATGTGCCGGTGATCTTGCTCACTCAACCGGTGCTTGAGAAGAGCATGAATGAGGCGATGGCGCAGATAGAAGCCCTGGATTCAATTAGATCCGTACGCCGCATCCGGGTTGAATCGCTGGATTAGAATGAGAGGATATTCCGGCCTGATTGAACGTTATCGCGAGCGCCTGCCTGTTGATGATAACACCCGCATTATTACCCTCGGCGAGGGCGATACGCCATTGGTGGCGCTTGAAAACATGCCCGCACTACTGGGTAGAGATGTTGAGTTATACGTCAAATATGAGGGTCTGAACCCCACCGGCTCATTCAAAGATCGCGGCATGACCATGGCCATGACCCAGGCTGTGAATGCCGGCTCACAAGCGGTGATCTGTGCATCAACCGGAAACACCTCGGCCTCTGCGGCGGCCTATGCCGCCAGGGCCGGGATCAGGTGCTATGTGCTTATCCCGGACGGAAACATCGCCATGGGAAAACTGGCCCAGGCGATGATGCACGGTGCGATCGTGATGCAGATAGTGGGCAACTTCGATGATGGCATGCGTCTGGTTAAGGAAGTGGCCGATGAGGCGCCGATCACCCTGGTCAACTCAATCAATCCCTATCGGCTACAGGGGCAGAAAACCGCCGCATTTGAAATAGTGGATGCGCTGGGGCGGGCTCCGGATTTTCATTGTTTGCCTGTGGGTAACGCCGGCAATATTGCCGCCTATTGGACGGGTTACAGCGAATATGCAGGACAGCGGACAACAGCATGTCGCTTCTGCCGGGATAGCTGTCATTACCCGCTTGCTCCGATCATCGATACATTACCGGTCATGCTGGGTTATCAGGCAAGCGGGGCGGCGCCATTTTTGCATGGGGAGATGATCCGTGCGCCGGAAACCGTGGCCAGTGCGATCCGTATTGGTCAACCGCAGTCATGGGAGCTGGCCTGGGCGGCCAGTGAAGAGTCCGCCGGCTGGTTTGATGCGTTCAGCGATGAGGAAATACTGGCGACACAGGCCATGCTCGCAGATCAGGAAGGCATTTTTTGCGAGCCGGCCTCGGCGGTAGCCGTTGCCGGCGCCGTCAGGGATATAAAGACAGGCAAGATCCCGGAGGGGAGCATCGTCACCTGTACCCTGACGGGACATGGCTTAAAGGACACGGATATTGCCATAGCACAGAGCAAGGCGCCGGTGACAACAGTCTCTGCCAACCTGGATGCCGTGAAGAGGGTGATACTTGATCATATATAAAAAGCCCTGAATGTCATCCATGAACTATCAGGGCACGACAAACAAAAAGTATGATTTTTGTTGGCTCTCATTTTCAATGACTTAACAGTCATTAAAAATGGCGCTACATCCCTGTACCACAGGAAACCCTGAATGAATCAGCGTTGTCATGAGCTCAATTTTAAGATCTGTTTTTAATAGTTGCCGATAATGGGTAGCGCATGACGTCAGTCACATTCCTCATCCCCGGCCTGTCTGTCCCGAAATGAAACGCCCTTTCCATGTTGTTGCCGTTGAAAAAATGGGGAGAAGAGAAAGGCGCTCGCATTTATCCCTGCATCCTGATTGAGGATCCTGATTGACATCCATGAAAATCGTCCAACGTCACACCATCAAGCACACATTGCCACAGGAGATGCATCCCGTCATACGACGCATTTATTCGGGTAGAGGTATCGCATCATTACAGGATCTTGATTATGCATTGGAAAACCTGCTTTCATTTAACGCTATTCGCAATATTGACGCCGCGGTTGATGTGCTTGTTAAGGCCATAGGGGATAATAAAAAAATCCTCATCATCGCCGATTATGATGCGGACGGGGCCACCGCCTGCGCCCTTGCGATACGGGGGTTGTCGCAGTTGGGGGCTACCCATGTTGATTTTCTGGTGCCGGATCGGGTAAGGCACGGGTATGGTCTGAGTACGGATGTCGCCAGACTGGCGCTGGAGTTTGACCCGGATTTGCTCATAACCGTCGACAACGGTATCGCCAGTATTGAAGGTGTTAAATATGTGCGCGCCGCCGGCGTGGATGTGTTGATCACCGATCATCATCTACCGGGGGATGAGTTGCCTGAGGCCACCGTCATCATTAACCCAAACCAGCAAGGCGATGCCTTCCCGAGCAAGTGTATCGCCGGCGTCGGCGTGATGTTCTATGTGTTGCTGGCGGTGCGCTCAAGGTTACGAGAGCTGGGCTGGTTTGAAGATAAGGCGATCAGCTCGCCTAATTTCGCACACATGCTGGACCTGGTGGCCCTCGGCACCATTGCCGATGTGGTGGAGCTGGATCTGAATAATCGTATTCTTATCGCCCAGGGTCTCAGGCGGATCAATTCACGGATCTGCTCGCCGGGCATGCTGGCGCTCATCCATGTGGCTAATCGTGTGCCTGAGAAAGTGACGTCCACTGATCTGGGTTTTGCACTTGCGCCCCGGCTAAATGCGGCGGGGCGCCTGGATGACATGAGTTTAGGCATAGCCTGTTTGCTCACGGATGATTTCTCCCATGCACTTTCTCTGGCCCAAAGGCTGGACACACTCAACCAGGAAAGAAAACGAATACAGCGTGATATGCAGGCAGAGGCGGAGGCCTTGCTGGATGAAGCCCAGCCGTTACAACACAATGCCTTGCCCATGGGGATCTGCCTGTATGATGATAAATGGCACCAGGGCGTTATCGGCGTGCTCGCCGGCAGGGTAAAGGACCGGCTCAATCGGCCGGTGTTCATCTTTGCCCGTGATGATGAGGGCCTGTTAAAAGGTTCCGGGCGTTCCCTCTCGGGGATACATCTGAAAGATGTACTGGACGCCCTGGCGAGAGAGAACCCGCAGTTGATAGAAAAATTCGGCGGTCATGCCATGGCGGCGGGATTAACGATAAAGCAACAACACTACGCCTTATTCAAAACCCTGTTCAATGATGCGATCACACGTTTGACCCGACGTCAACCCATCGGTGATGATATTGAAACCGATGGCGAGCTGGCGGCTGATCAGTTTAGCTTGGGGCTGGCCAGAGAAATCGAAAATGCAGGCCCCTGGGGACAGGGCTTTGCAGAGCCGTTATTTAACGGGCGCTTCTCAGTGGCGGATGTGCGCGTTATCGCCGGCAGGCACCTGAAATTCAAACTACAGGCGGAAAATTCCGAACAACTGATCGATGCGATTTCTTTTTATAGCAGTGATGATGTGCGTGTTAAGGAGGCCGATAGCCTGGAGCTGATCTACCAGCTCTGCGTTAATGACTATAACGGCCATCCATCCCCGCAACTCATCATCAAACATCTCGCCCCCTGTTGATGTGAACCTGCCTGAAAACCGCTGATCTGTAAGATAAGGTTCTGCTCCCGACTTCTCCTCTTGCTATTTCAGCGCTCTTAAAACGCCATTTGTGAATATGCTATAGTAGGACTTTCCTTCACATCAGCATAGCGAGAGCATGTTAGAGTTCACATCAACAATCAGCCGCATTAAAGCCATCCAGGGGAGACTAGCTCCCTTGAGGAGGTATCTTTGACTTTGAAACAAAGTCAGAGCGTCTGATTGAAGTTGGCCGTGAGCTGGAAGATCCGAACATCTGGCGTGATCCGGAAAAAGCCCAGGGTTTGGGAAAAGAGCGGGCCGATCTTGAAAAAACAGTACACACCATAGCATCTCTCATCGCCGGTATTCGTGACGCTGAGGCATTACTTGAGCTGGCGAGGCAGGAGAATGACGCCAGTTTTCTTGAGGCCATCAACGCTGATCTGGACGGGTTTACCGCGCAGTTGGAAAAACTGGAATTTCACAGGATGTTCGCCGGCGAGATGGATGCGAGCAATGCATTTTTAGACATCCAGGCCGGCTCCGGGGGAACGGAAGCGCAGGATTGGGCGGAGATGTTGTTGCGGATGTATTTACGCTGGGGTGAGCAGCATGATTTCAAAGCGGAATTAATGGCCCTATCACCGGGGGAGGTGGCCGGCATAAAAAGCGCCACCATCCGTTGTGGCGGTGATCATGCCTATGGCTGGTTACGCACAGAAACCGGCGTGCACAGGCTGGTGAGGAAATCACCGTTTGACTCCGGCAATCGGCGTCATACCTCGTTTGCCTCGGTGTTCGTTGCACCGGAAATTGATGATGACATTGAAGTTCATATCAACCCGGCCGATTTACGCATTGATACGTACCGGGCCAGTGGCGCTGGCGGGCAGCATGTCAATAAAACCGACTCGGCCGTCAGGTTGACCCATGAACCTACCGGCACAGTAGTGCAGTGCCAGAATGATCGCTCCCAGCATAAGAATAAAGAGCAGGCCATGAAACAGTTGCGGGCAAAACTCTATGAGCTGGCATTGCAAAAACGCGCCGTGGAGCAACAGGCGCTGGAAGAGGCCAAAGCCGATATTGGTTGGGGCAGTCAAATTCGCTCCTATGTGCTGGATCAGTCGAGAATTAAGGATCTGCGTACCGGTGTGGAAGTGAGCAACACCCAGGCGGTACTGGATGGCGCCCTGGATGAATTTATTGAGGCCAGCCTTAAAGCCGGGATATAACAGCCATTAACCTTCAAAATGACGAGAGATAACGACAATAACATCATCAAACAACGCCGTGCCCAGCTTCAGGCGCTGCGTGAACATGGACTGGCCTACCCAAACGACTTCAGACGTGATGTGCTGGCGGCCGAGATCCATGAGCGCTACGGCAACGAAGAGAAAGAAGCGCTGGCGCAGGTGGCGGAAAATGTCTCGCTTGCCGGGCGCATGATGAGCCGTCGCATCATGGGCAAAGCATCATTTGCACATATCCAGGACATGTCGGGCCGCATCCAGCTCTTCATCAAGCGAGATGCTGTCTCTGAGAGTAGCTATGCGGATTTTAAGAGATGGGATATCGGCGATCTCATTGGCGCAACTGGTGCTGTGTTTAAGACGAAGACCGGGGAGTTATCCATACAGGTTCACGCTATCAGGTTGCTTGCTAAGTCATTAAGACCACTGCCGGAGAAATTTCATGGTCTTGCCGATCAGGAAACCCGCTACCGTCAACGCTATCTGGATCTGCTCACCAATGAGCAGACGAGAGAGATGTTTCAAACGCGCTCCCGTGTGATTCATCACATCAGGGATTATTTAGCCACGTCCGGTTTTCTGGAGGTGGAAACACCCATGATGCACGCCATACCCGGCGGCGCCACGGCTAGACCTTTTATCACCCACCATAACGCACTGGATATGGATCTGTATTTGCGTATTGCGCCGGAGTTGTATTTGAAAAGGTTGCTGATCGGCGGGCTGGAAAAAGTCTTTGAAATCAATCGAAGTTTCCGAAATGAAGGTCTCTCGCCCAGGCATAACCCGGAGTTCACCATGCTTGAGTTTTACTGGGCCTATGTAGACTATGAAGACCTGATGGTGTTCACGGAGGACTTGCTGCGCTCATTGGTCTCAAGGATAAAAGGGGGCACGATAATCCAATATCAGGGAGAGACCTGTGATGTAAGCCGACCGTTTCCTCGTATGACGATGCTGGAAGCCGTACTCCACTACAACCGGGATCTATCGGCAGCGGATTTAACGGATAGAGACAGGCTGGCCGATATAGTCCATAAAATGAACCTGGATGTTAAAGATAGTGATGGCCTCGGCAAACTCCAGCTTGCGCTTTTCGAGAAGACGGTTGAGCGGGATCTTAAAGAACCCACGTTTATCACCCGTTATCCGGCGGAAGTCTCCCCCTTATCAAGACGTAACGATGCTGATACGGATATGACTGATCGGTTCGAGTTTTTCATCGGCGGCAGGGAGATCGCCAATGGTTTCTCCGAGTTGAATGATCCTGATGATCAGGCGGCGCGTTTTCGCATACAGGCTGAAGAGAAAGCCGCTGGTGATGAGGCGGCCATGCACTATGATCACGATTACATTACCGCCCTGGAATACGGCATGCCGCCTGCCGCTGGAGAGGGGATCGGCATAGACAGGCTGGTGATGTTGCTCACTGATGCGCCCTCCATTCGAGACGTCATATTATTCCCGCATATGAAAAACAGGGAATAATGTCTTGATATGGAAAGCAAATTGCCTTGATGACATGCCGGGTCTGGCCACTGAAATGCGGGAGTATCGCCCGCTAATTGCCGTTAATCGAGAACTTTCCCATTTCCATACAGTCCATAACATGTGAATAAAACGGGGCGGTGATCATTCAGCATGATATACTCCCCGGGCTCTTTGTAGCGCAACAACACGTCACTCATGACGAACTCTATGATCAACCAATTTAAGGAGGAACCCTTAGATGTCGAAGAAAACAACTCTAAAACCAATAGCCGCCGCCCTGGGCGCGACTTTCGCCGTTTCTCTGGCCGCCAGCCCTGTTGCTAACGCTGCCGAGAATCCTTTTAGCATGACCGAGCTGTCCAATGGCGGTTACATGGTGGCGGGCAATCATGGTGAGGGCAAATGCGGTGAAGGCAGGTGCGGCGGTGAGCACGAAAGTGGTGAGAAGGAAAGCGAAGGCAAATGTGGCGAAGGCAGGTGCGGCCATGAGAAGGAAAGCGAAGAGAAATGCGACGATGAGGAGGAAGGCGAAGAGAAATGCGACGATGAGAAGGAAAGCGAAGGCAAGTGCGGCGAAGGCAAGTGCGGTGGTGAGCACGAAAGTGGTGAGAAAGACAGTGAAGGGAAATGCGGCGAAGGCAAGTGCGGTAGTTAAATCACTTCAATCCCTACCATGTCTGAGAAATACCCTGTACAAGGTGCAGGTTTAGGTCTGCGGCGAGCCTTTATCGGCTCGCTCGTAGAGCCACTCCCCGAGCAGGTGGATTTTATGGAAGTGGCCCCGGAGAACTGGATTGATGTGGGGGGTCGATTCGGTCGCCAGTTCCATGCCATCGCAGAGAAAATGCCCATCGTCTGTCACGGTCTGTCGTTAAATCTTGGCGGGCCCGCCCCCCTTGATGAGGCGTTTCTACACAAAGTCAGACAATTTCTCGATAAACACCGTGTTCGTTGTTATAGCGAGCATTTGAGTTATTGTGCGGATGATGGTCACTTATATGACTTGATGCCGATACCCTTCACAGATGAAGCCGTGCATTATGTCGCTGACAGGGTAAGGCGTACCCAGGACATCATCGGCAGGCGCATAGCCATTGAGAATGTGTCATATTACGCAGCGCCCGGCCAGGAGATGGATGAGATAGCGTTCATCCATCATGTGTTGGATGAGGCGGACTGCGATTTGTTGCTGGATATTAACAATATCTATGTGAATAGCATTAACCATCGCTATGATGCAGAGGCTTATCTACAGGCCTTGCCGGCGGAGCGCATCGCCTACGCCCACGTTGCCGGTCACTATATGGAAGCTGAGGACTTGCGTGTTGATACCCATGGCGCTGACGTCATCGATCCGGTCTGGCGGTTGCTTGAGCTCGCCTATGAGCATTTTGGCGTGTTTCCAACACTGCTGGAACGAGACTTTAATATCCCCCCCCTGCCTGAATTACTTGGCGAAGTAGATACCATCCATCACCTTCAGTTAAGGCAGGAAAGTCATTCTGATGAACCTGTCCGGCGATACGAACAAGTCCTTTAGGGATATTCAATATCAATTCACCCGGCACATGCGTGATCCGGTGAATGCGCCTGCGCCCGCTGATGTTGAAGACAGGCGTATGGCCATCTACCGGGATCTGCTTTATCGAAATGTAGAAGGTTTCCTGGCCAACAGCTTCCCGGTATTGAGGAAGGTTTTAACCGATGATCAATGGCATACCCTGATCCGGCATTATCTTAAACATCATCAGTCTCACACCCCCCTGTTCCCTAAAATGCCCCAGGAGTTTTTGCAGTATCTACAGGACGAACGAGGCGATGATGAGGAGGTGTATCCTTTTATCTGCGAATTGGCGCATTATGAGTGGGTGGAGCTGGCGCTATCCATTGACAGCCGAGAGATCAGATCGGCCGGGGTCGATGAGGGAGGCGATCTGCTATCCGGCGTCCCGATACTGAACGAGCTGGCCTGGCCGCTCGCCTATGAATACCCGGTGCATCGGATCAGCCCTGATTATTTACCGGGCGCCAAGCCCGAACAACCCGTCTATTTAATCGTCTATCGGAACCGCCGTGATGAAGTGGGTTTTACCGAGCTCAATCCCGTTTCAGCCCGGCTGGTCGATTGCTTAAAGGAGAATAAAAGCAGATCAGGTCGGGACATTCTTCTCGGCATAGCAAACGAGATGTCACACCCTGAACCCGATGTGGTGATAAAAGGCGGACATGAAACCCTCAGGGAGATGCGGGAGAAGCAGATCATACTTGGAATAAAACAATAACCCCATCCGTGCTCTGGTAAACCACTGCAGGCACAGAAACTTCTCGTCATGATCACGCCACTTTTCTGGCGAGATGCTTTTGCTGGATGCACAATGTGAGAATGCGTATAGCGGCATAACTGCGCCAGCGGCTGATATGCAATCAACCATGTAAAGAAGGCCGCCCATGTAACACGCAGGAGCTTGTCCGGTAATTACACATGGCGGATGATATTGCCGATATGGGTGTGAGCATTTGGTGGGCGAGCCTCTCGTCAGTATTGTCGCCCTGTGCCGGGATGCGTTGCCTTTTAATGGTGCATGAGGCTTTATCATGATCAGCCACATTCGAGAGGCGCTGATAAACCTAAGTGTTTTGCTACCATTGGGATAATGCTCCCCGCAAGTGAAAAAAGACAGGGCCCATGGGCAATTTTATAAAGCCCGTTGTCTGATATACTGGGCGAGTTCAAACGCATCAGGGGGCAAGGGGAATATGATTGATCTCGCCAATAAAGCACAGGGCATACTCGATAAAATCAGGGAGAGTCTGGATTTTATTGGCTCCGCTTTGCTTAGATTGTATCTGGCCCCGGTATTTTGGGTGGCCGGCAACAACAAATGGAACCCCCTGGATGAGGACAGCTCACTTGATTCAACCATTGCCTGGTTCGGTAGTACTGAAGGCGGGCTGGGCCTGCCTTTTCCAACGATAAATGCCTATATGGCTTGGGGCGCAGAGTATTTTGGCGCAATCATTCTGGCCCTGGGGCTGGCTACGAGATGGGTTTGCATCCCCTTGATGATCACCATGGTGGTTGCCGCTACGACAGTACACATTGGGCATGGCTGGCAGGCAATCCACGATCCCGTCAGTCCCTATGCCTCAGCTAACGTCGGGGAGGCTATCGACAGATTATCAGAGGCGAGGGCCATCCTTAGAGAGCACGGTGATTATCACCACCTAACGGAGCACGGTAGCTTTGTCATATCCAACAACGGTATAGAATGGGCGGCCACCTATTTCATTATGTTAGCGGCGCTGTTCTTCCTGGGGGGCGGTCGCTTTATCAGCCTGGATTATTGGATTAAGAAAAAATTTGGCCCATGAAACCGGTGATGGGTAAAATGCGCTAGTCGCGTCCTTCGCGCACTGTCATCATGCTCACTCCCGAAGGCGTCCTTTTCTTTTTTGTGTTGTTGCTACTGGCGGCGCTAATGGAACCGATCGCCAATCAGCATAAAATCCCCGTCAGTGTTGTGCTGGTTTTACTGGGGTTCATAGGCTCGGAGATCACCACAGGCGTCTTTGGTATTGATACCGGGATCCGCTGGGATAATTTCCAGTTGATCATCTTTCATATTTTTATCCCCATCATTATTTTCTCCGCCGCACTGAAACTGAATATCCAGTCAATATGGCAAAACGCCATACCGATATTTTTTATCGCTTTCCCGTTTATGTGGATCTCAACGGCGATAACGGCGACGATACTGTACTTTGGCATAGGGCATGCCACGGGTTTTCCCTGGATGGTGGCGTTACTCACCGGCGCTTTATTGGCGGCGACCGCCCCCTCTGCAATCATCTCCGTATTAAAGAGACAGCCTGTCCCTGAGAAATTACTCATATTGCTAGATGGCGAAGGTCTGTTTAATGACGTGGGGGCGATAATATTATTCATGCTGTTGATCTCACTTACCCTGGCGGGCAGTGACAATATAGATCCCCAGACCATCGCCAGTAATTTTGGCATTGCACTGTTTGGCGGCGTTCTGGTTGGCCTCATTTCGGGTGCATTGGCCGGTTTATTCTTAAAGTTGTTGCCTGATCCCCATTTAAAGACGTTGATCACCCTGTTATCGGCTTACGGGGTTTATATCATCGCCGATGATTTCCTGCATGTCTCCGCTGTCATTGCGGTATTAACCGCAGGGCTCGTTATAAGGCAAACCGGAGAATGGTTTAATGTCAGCTCGGATTTCACCGACAGATTCTGGGGGTTTGCCGAACACATTACCGACTCCCTGATCTTTTTATTGGCGGGCGTCACCATCACCCTGTCAATGTTCTCCAATCAGTGGAAAGCCATGTTGATCGGCATCGTTGCTGTTTTAATAGCAAGGGGCACGCTATTTTTTATGTTGATGCCTTTACTGGGTCTATTCTCGAGGGCATGTAAAATGCCGTTAAAACACCAGGCGGTATTAACCTGGGGCGGTGTGCGTGGCACGGTGACGCTCGCCCTTGCCCTGTCTTTGCCATTAGAGCTGGACGCCTGGTATACGGTGCAATCCATCGCCTACGGTGTGGTGATCTTCGCCCTCTTTATACAAACCACAACGATGGGGGCACTGATACGAAAACTGGATCTATCCTGGAAAAACCCACCAGTCATCTAGCCCATCCGCCAGCGCATGTCCACGGAATGTGCTTGACGTTATTCAGGCATAACGATGACTGCCTCAACAGAGTAGCCATGCACCTGGCCTCCGCTCACAATGGCTTGATGATCTGCTTGAGGCGGGCGCATCGCTTCTCCTTCGCTCTCTTTATCTTCGCCAACGGCTTTTCAAGCAAAGGCACTTGGCAATGGCGAGCAAAGAAGGTGAGTAAAACCCCTGTTATGGACGAAGACTAGCGGCGTTTTTTGCCTTTTCTACCCCGTGGCTCCTGGAAATTAACCCGAAGATACTTGCCGTTATACATCTTGCCGTTAAGACCATCGATTGCCGCCCTGGCCTCATGCCCTTCCATATCCACAAAGGCGAACCCCTTGCATTGGCCGGAGAACACGTCCGTTGCAATTTGTATGCCCCTCACCCTTCCATACTCTGAAAAGAGCTCGGTTAAGGCGGCTTCGGTTGTATCAGACGGCAGACTGCCTACGAACATTCTTTTCAAGACGATACCTTCTCCCGAGTCTTGGGGGGTTTTAATAAATATGGATGCGCCCTATGCCAGGGGAGGCATAACGAAAAACGCTATGCTATCCTCACGTTGGCAGCCTGTAGACCTTTATCGCTTGTTTGTGTTTCAAAGGAAACACTCTGGCCTTCATTCAGCGTCTTAAAGCCTTCCGCCTGGATGGCGGAGAAATGCACAAAAACATCAGGGCTGCCGTCATCCGGCGTTATAAAGCCATAGCCCTTGGATTCATTAAACCACTTAACAGTACCTGTCGCCATGTATCACCTCTCATAATATAATGTATGTGTTTGTTGCAAATTCAAAAAGGTAATACAGGAAAAACCGGGTGGAATTACTGAATTGACCAGAGAAATTGTGCAAACTCCCTATAGTCTGTACGAAAATAAACGAATTGGCAACACTTATAAGTCCCTCCAATGCAACCACCCCAATGAAACCGCCATGCTATCGCTTTGCCGGGGACGCGGAAACCCAGGTGGGATTTTCTGCAAAACGCCTGTTTTTCGGCGACTCAACCCCTGTGCGGGGTGAGACATGTCTGTGTCAAGCGGTGGTCTGATCCGCTACTATTAGCGGGTATCAATGCTGCTTTCTCATCGGGCTGTCATTGATATCGGGTTTCGGGTATAAAATACGCCGTCATTTTGCTGTCGCAGCATTTACCTGCTCAGCACGTAAAACCCTTGCAGGCATAATGATACTTTGCGTTACCTGTCTCTTTAATGAGTAAATCGACAAAACAAAGAGCGCCTTATGAGCAATCGGGAAATAACAGAAGCGGACATGTTAGAGCGTATATTTACGATGCAAACCGATCTCAATAATTACGTCTTTAGAAAAAATAATATCAAATGCCCGTCCGGGGGCGTCTTAACCATGGAGGGCATATTCTCCGCTGTGAATAACGGCGCTCTCAAGGTCAATGAGTTGCCCAACGCCTGGCTGGCAAATTATGCAAGAGCGATGCGGGAAGAGGTGGCCGAGCTCGATGAGGCGTTGCTTTGGAAATGGTGGAGCCGGGATGAGATCGATATGCAGAACATCAGAGTGGAACTTATCGATATACTGCATTTTCTTGTATCCGCCATGATCTGTGCGGGGCTGACGCCTGAAAAAGTCTATGATATTTATCGTCAAAAACATGCGGTTAATCTCAGCAGGCAGGATAGGGGTTACAGCAAGGCGACAAAAACGGAAGATGACAATAAACACATCAGTTGATTATTTCGAGTAAGGAAGAGCATGGGTGTTGTTGTTCACCGGAGTGAGAAAATCACGCCCTGAAAATAAAACTGGATAGCGGCCGGTTTGCCGGATTTCGCTGAAATACCTATGGCTGGATAATGATATGCAGAAAATGAATAATATTGCCAAACTCATCGGTATTGCCATCGGCATGTATGTTGTGTTGATCCTGACAGTGATGTTTTTCTGGGACGCTGAGCCGGATACTTTCAACGTCAGGGAAACCGCCCTTGCGAGACTTGACGGAGATGGTGAGCCGGTCACCGGATATATCACCACCGCCACGCTGATTGAAGTCATGGATATTACCCTGGATAAACGGGGCGGCTATCTCAGCAACGATATCTTCCCCCCCGGCGTGTTGATGGATAACGTGCCGAACTGGGAGTTTGGTGTGATCACCCAGGTGCGGGACCTGGCGCGGGCGTTCAGAAATGATTTTAGTCGCTCACAGACGCAGTCAACGGAAGACCCGGATCTCAGCATCGCCGATCCGCAGTTTCACTTTGATACGACATCATGGATTCTACCGGCCACTGAAAGTGAATACCGTAGCGGTGTGGCGGCGCTGGAAAATTACAGTAAGCGTCTTGGTGATGCCAGGCAACAGGACGCCCAATTTTTCTCCCGTGCCGATAACCTGAAAGACTGGCTCGCCATTGTTGAGAAAAGACTGGGGAGTTTGTCTCAACGATTGAGCGCCAGCGTGGGGCAAACGCGTGTGAATACGGATCTGCAAGGCGATACCGCCGCCGTTCAGTCCACGGCAAAACCTGAAACCGTGGTTGTAAAAACACCCCGGCATGAAATTGACGATGTCTTCTATGAGGCGCGCGGGGCAACCTGGGCGTTGATCCATTTTCTCCGCGCTGTGGAGGTGGACTTTGAGCAGGTATTGATCAAGAAAAACGCCCTGGTCAGTCTACGGCAAATCATTCGTGAGCTGGAGGCGACCCAGGATCCGGTGTGGAGTCCGATCATATTAAATGGCACAGGCTTTGGCCCCATGGCCAACCACTCTTTGGTGATGGCCTCTTATATCTCAAGGGCGAATGCGGCGGTTATCGATCTGGCGAACCTGCTGGAGCAGGGTTGATGGCGTCATCTCACCCGCACCTTTCCTCATGAACCCATCTGTCGGACAACATTTTTTTATCATAGCTTGCCTGTTGCTTGCGATAACGGCGGCTCATGCAGATGAGGCCCTATTCAAGAGCGGTGATCTGATCATCGAGACAAAAGAGAAGTCCCTGAGATATAAAATTGATGTTGCTGATAACGAGCATTCAAGGAGCCGGGGGCTGATGCACAGACACACCCTGCCATCAGATCAGGGCATGTTACTGCTTTATAAGACGCCGAGACGGGTTAATATCTGGATGAGAAATACCTTCGTGCCGCTGGATATTATCTATATCAACGATAAAGGCGACATCGTTAAAATCATAGAAAACGCCGAGCCTCAATCAACCCGGTTGATGCCATCTGAAGGAGAGGTCAAAGCGGTTTTGGAGCTGAAGGCGGGACAGGTGCGCGCGCAGAGAATTGCAGTGGGCGATCCGATCCGTTATCAGCTACATTAACCTGGCCCGGGTACGGCTGATACGCTGATAAGCGCTCTTAGCAGATCCCATGATGAAGATCATTATTGCGCCGGATTCGTTCAAGGAAAATTTAACCTCTATGGAAGTCGCCAAGGCCATGGAAGTCGGTATTAAACGGGTCCTGCCTAAAGCGAGATGTATAAAAATACCGGTGGCCGACGGGGGTGAGGGGACTGTCCAGGCTTTTATTGATGCAAGGGGTGGTCAATGGGTGGCCTGCCGGGTGAGAGGACCGATGGGCCGAACCATGAAAGCACGATACGGGCGCCTGGCCGATAAAAAAACTGCGGTAATAGAAATGGCGGCCGCATCGGGCCTGGCGCTGCTGACAGGCAAAAACAGAAATCCCCTGGAAACCACCACCTACGGCACCGGGCAGTTGATGGTGCATGCCATGAACAGGGGCGCCAGGAAGATCATATTGGGCATTGGCGGCTCGGCCACCAATGATGGTGGCGTGGGCATGGCCCAAGCCCTGGGCGTTGTGTTCAGAGATGATAAGGGCCGTATCATTCGCCAAAACGGCAGCGGCGGCATGTTGGGTACAATCCGCTCTATCCACATTGATGGTGTGCATAAAAAATTAACCAGTACACCCATACTGGTTGCCTGTGATGTTGATAATCCATTTTGCGGCAAGCAAGGCGCAGCCTATGTGTTTGCCCCGCAGAAAGGGGCGAGCGCTTCTGTGGTCAAGCGCCTGGATCAGGGCTTAAAACACCTTGCCGCCATCATTGAACGTGACGTTGGTATTGATGTGAGCGACATACCGGGGGCGGGGGCAGCCGGTGGTCTGGGCGGCGGGCTTTTGGCGTTTACCAACTGCAAATTGAAAAGTGGTATCGACATCATCAGCAAGGCAACATCCATAGAGAGACAGATGAGATCGGCCGCACTGGTTCTAACCGGTGAAGGCCGTGTTGATTTCCAGACCGCCTTCGGCAAAACACCGGCAGGTATCGCCAGGCTGGCAAAGAAACAGGGCGTGCCGGTCATTGCTATCGGTGGCGGGATAGCTGATGATGTTGGCGAGCTCTTCTCCCATGGCATTCATGGTCTTGAGGCGGCGATTGCTCGTGATATGCCATTGTCAGAGGCGTTGACAAACTCCAGGGACTATATTGCCAATGCGGCAGAGCGGGTCATGCGGCTCATTCTGATCGGGCGCAACATGAAAAAGACATAACATGATGTTATCGAAGTTCGCACAACGTTTTTCCAAACAGTCCGGTATCGTCCTGCTGATGGATGACCTGGCCGACGCCCTGGCTGGTGGGGAAGATATGTTCATGCTCGGAGGTGGCAATCCCGCCCATATTCCTGAAGTGCAATCTTTTTTTCAGGACAGGATCCAGCGGCTCCTTAATAACCCGGCAGAGTTTGCCCATGTTATCGGTGATTATGATCCACCCCAGGGCGATAAGGTCTTTTTAACGGCGCTGGCGGATCTGTTAAATCGCAAATACGGATGGGAGGTGGGCTCAGGCAACATCGCCCTGACTTCGGGCAGCCAGTCGGCGTTTTTTATGTTGTTTAACATGTATGCCGGTGAATATGAAGATGGCGGCAGAAAAAAAATCCTGTTGCCGCTGGCCCCGGAGTATATCGGTTACGGGGATGTGGGATTGCTCCCCGACATGTTCATCGCATACAGACCCACCATAGAAAAACTCGGTGATCACACCTTTAAGTATCATGTGGATTTTGAAAACCTGATCGTGGATAAATCAGTGGGCGCAATCTGTGTGTCAAGACCGACAAATCCCACCGGGAATGTATTGACCGATGAAGAAGTATCAAAACTCATCACATTGGCGTCCCATCACCATGTGCCGTTGATCCTGGACAGCGCCTACGGCATGCCGTTTCCAGGCATTATATTCACTGAAGCTGACTTGATGTGGAATGAAAACATCATCCTCAGCATGAGTTTATCTAAACTGGGTCTGCCCGGCACGCGCACGGGGATCATCATCGCACAGGAGAAGGTGATTAAAACCATCAGCAATATAAACGGGATCATCAATCTCGCCCCGGGCAGTATCGGCCCGGCATTGGCGCTTGATCTGATAAAGTCAGATGAGGTAACACACATTAGCCGGACAATCATAAAACCCTACTATGCAAGAAAGGCAAAACGTGCCCTGGCGTTATTGCATGAGCGGTTATCGGGGGTGGATTATTATATACACAGGGCCGAAGGGGCGATTTTTCTCTGGCTCTGGTTTCCGCACCTATCGATAACATGCGAAGAGCTGTATCATCGCCTGAAGCGAAGGGGCGTTTTAATTATACCCGGCCACTATTTCTTTCCCGGGCTGGAAGACGATGACTGGCGGCACAAGCATGAATGTATCCGTATAACCTACTCCATGGATGATGACATCGTCAGCGCCGGGATAAACATCATCGCCGATGAAGTAAAACAACATCAAACTGCCAGGATGAGATGAGCGGCATTAGCAGGTTGCCCGCCAGCGGATCAATGACGATCTAGTTCGGCGCCAGCATCTTAACCAGAGATGAGATGAATTTTTCCATAAGCGGTTTTTTTCTGACGAAGGTGATTTCATAAATATCGGCGAAGTCCACCGCCTCCGCCAGATAATCATCACTGGTTTGCAGGGCGTCTACCAGGCCGAAATCCAATGCTCTTCTCCCATACCAGTGCTCACCGGTCGCTATTTTCTCAATGTCTACCCGTTCACGATGTTGCTTGACGAATTCTTTGAAAAGCTGGTGGGTCTCTTCTAGCTCGGATTTTAATTTCGCCCTCTCCTCATCGGTGTTCTCACCAAATAGCGATAAAGTGCGTTTGTGTTTGCCGGCGGATATTTGCTCAAAGTCGATGTCGTGCCGCTTCAGCAATCTGTGGAAATTGGGGATCTGGGCCAGCACGCCGATTGAGCCGATAACGGCAAACGGCGCAGCAATGATATGATCGGCCACACAGGCCATCATATAACCACCACTGGCGGCCACCTCATCAACGGCGACGGTTAGCTTGATTTTTTTATTTTTAACCCGGATGAGTTGTGCGGCGGCCAGACCATAACCATGAACCGTGCCGCCGCCACTTTCCAGGATCACGACAACCTCATCTTCCGTTGTCGCCGTGGTCAGCACAGCGGAGATCTCCTCCCGTAACGAGCTGACCTCACTTGCCCGGATATCGCCTTTGAAATGGATGACGAAGATCCGCCGTCTGTCTTTATCTTCGGCTTTGCTCTGCGCCTTGTGTCTGCTCTCGATCTCCTTGACGGATTGATTAAAGGCCTTCTTTGGCAGTATGGCCGATTGCAACATCAGTTGCATGTGTTCAAACTTTTGATTGATGTTTTTCACTTCCAGATGCTCATCGGCGCCTGCCCGGGCACGCGCCACGAGCATGGCCACGATAAAGGCCAGGGCCAGAAAGATGATAACAACCGTGGCGAACCGGGCCAGGAACATCCCGTATTCAGTAAGAAAATTAACCCACATAGAAATATATCTCTCCCAGAGTTAGCGTTATGTTTCGTCTTATCCGTGCATGATAGCCGCAACCGGGCTCTTTTCTAGCGCCGTGCCCGGCACGTTCATGACTACACAATACGTTGCAGCAATGGATTGTGTTGATTATGCCGAAAACAAGCCGACATGTCCTTGTAAAACCGCTCACTTGATGAGGATGACCTGAAATCAGAATAGCGGATCATAGGGCCATGTTAGCATCACGCTTAAAAGCAAGGGCGTGTTTCTTTTCAAGTGACCGTGAAAAAATAAACGGCCCTGATCCACGTTAAGCAAAAAACCATGCCGATCACTTCTGTAGTATTGGAGGGTTATTCGCTGTACTATCCTTCGGCTTGCCGCGCAAAACGCCATATTAGATGAGATCCGCCGTCGATAAATTAAGGCCATTATACCGTTCCCTGCCATTTTTATTGACCTATAAAGGCAGGTTATTGTTTGCCTTGTTGTGTCTGCTGATAGCGGCCATCGCCGCACTGGCTATGCCGGTCTCTATCAGGTATGTGATCGATTATGGTTTTTCCGATGAGCATGTGCAGTCCATTGATATCTACTTCATTGTGCTGCTGGTGTTGTCGCTCCTCTATGCCCTGTCCTCTTCATTGCGTTATTACACGGTGATGTGGATAGGTGAGCGGGTGGTTGCGGACATCCGCTCCGCCGTTTATCAACATGTGATCAAGATGGGCCCGACGTTCTTTGAGGTGACCCGATCGGGCGAGGTGTTATCCCGGTTAACGAGCGATACCACGTTGGTGCAGTCCGTAGTCGGCGCCGGCCTGTCCATCGCCCTGAGAAGCGCATTTGTACTGATCGGCGGGTTGACCATGTTGTTTATCACCAGCCCTGAATTAAGCCTGCTGTTATTTGGGTTGTTTCCCGTGGTTATCCTGCCCGTGTGGCTGTACGGCAGAAAAGTGAGAACACTCTCTCGGGAGACACAGGACCGCATCGCCGACTCAAGCGGTATCGCCAGTGAAGTGTTAAATGCCATTCATATCGTCCAGGCCTTTACCATGGAAGAGTTGCAAGTACGCCGTTTTAGCGCATCGGTGGAGCGCTCATTCAATGCAGCAAGACGGCGACTGTCAGTCAGCGCCTTGCTCTCAGGCGTGATTGTATTAACCGCATTCAGCGCCATTGTCATTGTGCTATGGGTGGGCGCCCGCTCTGTTATTGAAGGCAACCTCTCGGCCGGCACATTGGTGCAGTTTCTGTTTTATGCGACCTTTGTTGCGGGCAGCGTCACGGCCATCGGCGAGGTCTTTGGTGATGTGCAACGGGCGGCGGGCGCCATGGAGCGGTTAATCGAGCTGTTGAACACAAAACCGGAGATCACGACAACCCAGACCAGCAAAGCGTTTCCCGTAACGGGCGATCATCAAATTACCATAGACGATGTGAGCTTTCACTACCCAAGCCGTCCGGGTCAGTTGGCGTTAAATCAGTTTTCCCTTGAGATCAAATCGGGCGAGACGGTGGCCCTGGTCGGCCCTTCCGGGGCCGGTAAAAGCACGGTGTTTCAGTTGTTATTACGTTTTTATGAGCCCCGATCAGGGGCTGTTTTCATTGATGATGTGGATATTAAGGACTCGGATCTATATGAGCTTAGAAAACGCATCGGCATCGTGCCACAGCAGAGCGTGTTATTTGCCGATACGGTGCTGGAGAACATTCGCCTCGGCAATCCGGCGGCCACGGATGAGCAGGTGATACAGGCTGCCGTCACCGCCCATGCCGATCAGTTTATTACCGCATTACCGAGGGGGTATCAGACCTATCTGGGGGAGAGAGGCGCGCGGCTGTCCGGGGGACAACAACAACGTATTGCCATAGCCCGGGCAATACTGAAGGATCCGCCGATATTATTGCTTGATGAGGCCACCAGCTCCCTGGATGCGGAGAGCGAGAACCTGCTACAGCAGGCATTAGCGCAGTTAATGGTAAACAGAACCGTGATCATCATCGCCCATCGCCTTGCCACAGTCAAAAAAGCTGGCAGAATTGTCGTCATGGAGCAGGGGAAGGTGGTGGATAGCGGCGCCCATGATGGCTTGATTGGAAAAGCCGGGCTTTATTCAAGGCTGGCCAGACTGCAATTCAACCAGGGCGGACTGACTTAACCTGAGGCTTCCCGGTATTCGTATCGTGCCCCATCCAACGAGGCCGACAGAGCATCAGGTGGATGCCCTCCGATCAGAGGCGGGATGGATATGGCGAAGATAAGGATACTTGGCCGAGCCTGATCTCAGATCAAAGGCGAGTGGGTGTATGGTGGAAGGCGGGACAGCTCAGGTCTCAAATTAAGATCATAGGGTCAAAGGCGGGATGGGTATGGCGGCGGTGGCGAGCAGTCATCGTCATGGCCTGATAACATCAGGCCGCCCCGTGGATGCAGGCTGGCCGACAGGCATGGCTGGCGGATAATGTTGCCGGGCACTGCCCTGGGCATTTGACTTAGGTCTTTGAGCAAAGCGAGGATGGCGCCGAGCCGCAGGATGCAGTAGCGAGTGGTTGAAGGCGCATGCCCGTTGGGAAGGGATAACTGTTTTAACATGAAGCTATATCGGAGAGGTGGCCGAGTGGTTGAAGGCGCACGCCTGGAAAGTGTGTATACGTTTAGCGTATCGAGGGTTCGAATCCCTCTCTCTCCGCCAATCAATATAAAAGAGAAATGTGTCGTCTATCGCTTATACTTAACTTGTGAGAAATCGTTTTCATATCCCTAATCTCACTACATAAACAAACTATTGTTAATATGTTAATAAAAAACTCATCGGCGCGATTTGGGCTGCTGACAAAACTCTTTCACTGGTCTATCGCCATCCTCATACTCGGTTTGATCTGGCTGGGCTGGTACATGGTCGAGCTGACCTACTATGACAAGTGGTATAAAGACGCCCTGGACTATCACAAGTCCTTGGGAGTGCTGGTGCTGGTGCTCGCGTTAATGAAAATCGGCTGGCAATGTTACACACCCGCGCCGGCTCCCCTGCCCGGGTTAAAGCCCTGGGAGCGCATCGGCGCCAAAAGCATGCATTATATTTTTTTTGCTATGATGATGTTGATCCCGCTCAGCGGTTATCTGATCTCCACCTCGGCAGGCAAGCCGATTGAAATGTTCAACTGGTTTGACATACCGGCAATCATGGATGTGGATGAAAAACTCAGGGAATGGGCGATCACCGTTCACTTTTATCTGGCCTACGCCACATTGTTTTTAGTTATCGGCCATGGGGGGGCGGCAATCAAACACCAGTTTATCGACAAGGACGGCACCTTGAGGCGCATGCTATGGGGATAAACATCATATCAACGTCATATAGCAAATAAAGGTAACAATGAGCGCCAACATCAAGTTGAGCGCCAGACCCTCTCTCACCATCCTCTGCATACTCACCTTGCCAGAACCGAACACAATGGCATTGGGCACGGTGGCGACCGGTAGCATAAACGCACAGGAAGCGGAGATGGCCGCCGGGATCATCATCAGCTCCGGGCTAACACCCACAGCAATAGCGGTGGCCGCCAATATGGGCATCAGCAATGTGGTCGTCGCCGTATTCGATGTGATCTCGGTTAAAAACGTCACACTCAGGCAGATACACAGAATCAACACGGGCACAGGTAAAGCCGCCAGCACGGCCAGTTGTTGCCCGATGAGTTCGGCAAGACCACTGGATGAGAATGCCTTTGCAATGGTGAGCCCACTGGCAAATAACAATAACATGCCCCAGGGAATAGCCACGGCGCTCTCCCAATCCAGCAAACGACCGCCTCCTCCTGAAGGCGCCAGGAACATCACCACCACCGCCGCCAGTGCAACAGTCCCATCCCCTACCCCCGGGACGCCTAATAATCCCGACCAGCCCCCAAAGGGCTCAACCCGTGTGATCCAGAGAAACACCGTCATAGCAAACACCACCAGCACCCGCTTCTCTTCGCGCCGCCATTCACCGGCCTCGGGGATGATCAGATCCTGATCCCAGGTTACGTTTCGCGTCAACCACAATGCCATGAGAGGCAAGCTGCATATCACGATGGGCAGGCCGGTTTTCATCCATCTTGCGAAGGTGTATTCCTGGTTGGTGAACTCGGCGTAAACACCGGCGAAAATGATGTTCGGCGGTGTGCCGATCAATGTTGCCGTGCCGCCCACAGAGGCGGCATAGGCAAGACCCAGCACAACGGCGATGGACAAGTCCTGATCATCCACGTGTTTGAGCACCGCCAGGGCGATCGGGATCAACATCAATGTGGTTGCGGTATTGCTGATCCACATGGATAGCAAAGCGGCGGTGATCATAAATGCCAGCACGATCCTTTTACCGCTACCGCCGACAGTATTTAATATCATCAAGGCAAAACGTCTGTGTACACCGGACTTCTCCAGCGCCCTGGCCAGCATAAAACCCGCCATTAACAACAGGATAACGTGACTGCCCAGACCGGCTGCGGCCTCTTTGTGTGTTAATACGTTTGTCAGCGGGAAAGCAAAGAACGGGATTAACGATGTGGCCGGAATGGGAATTGTCTCTGTGATCCACCAGCTCGCTGTTAATAACGTAATAGCCGCCGTCATGGCGATGGCATAGTCGTGATCAAAATAACGCAACACGAGAAACAACAACACGGCGGCCAGCGGGCCTGCAAACAGCATGATGGTTTTTATCTTCATTATGTCTTGTTGTTATTGACCTGGGTGTTATGGGGTATTATATGGCTTAGGTTCATTGGTTGATATATGCAAGTTACCTAACCCCTATGAAAGCCCCGTCACTTCCAAGCAGAGCGATTGCGATGCTCTTTTTAATGAGTCCGCCCCGGCTTTTAATGGCGAGCCCCGCCTGTTTACTGGATGACTTCACGGCTCACTATACCCATGTGTTCGAAAACCAGCGCATGATCGGTGATTGCTATCAGAGACTTATCGCTAACATGGAAAAAGCCGCTATCGCACAAAGGGGGATCGTGGCCTTTATGGCGAAAGAACACCCTGTTGCCGGTTATAAAGTGGGTTTGACCAGTAACAAGGCGAGGCGGATGTTCGCCATTACCCACCCCCTGGTTGGGACCTTGTTTGCGGGCATGTTATTAAAAAATAACGCCCATGTATCCCTGGGATCCGGCACATCGCTACGGGTGGAGCTCGATTTAATGGTGCGTGTTAAATCCGACAGGATTAACAAGGCGACGACAATCCACGAGGTGGCGGCGGATATTGATGCGCTCATAGCATTTATCGAATTACCTGATCTCCTGTTTGACCTGGGGCAGGATAATGCGGCGGCCCTATTACTGGCGAGCAATGTGGGTGCGAGATGGGGGGTCATGGGAGAGGCGGTGAGCATTACCGATCCCGGTTATCTGGTTAAACAACTACCGGACATGGAATTTGAACTGATGGCGGGAGCAGGGGAGATCATCCGTCAAGGCCAGGGAGAACAGATCCTCGGCCACCCGTTAAACGCCGTTTTGTATCTGCTGGATGAGTTGAAGAGGAGAAATCAATCGCTGGCTGGAGGCCAACTGCTTAGCCTGGGTGCGATAGGCAGCCCCGTCAAAGCACAAGCGGGCGCCCGTTATACCGCCAGATATTCAGGTTTTAGTGAAAAAGTATTCAGCGTTTGCGTGACTATCGAATGATGGGACACATGATCTGGCTAATGAGCCTTCTGACCCCGCACCCGGGCGAAATCCGCATCCATCGGCATAATGGCCTCTCGCACATGCACCAGCTCGCCACTGTCTTTCAGCCGGACTGATCGCCCATCATCTCTATACCCAACTGTTCATATAAAGACCTGATATCTAGAGCCCTTTTTTATCGGCATAGCGATGATAAATCTCGACGAACAGCAGTTTTTCCATCAACCGATCCAGTTGTGCGAATAACGCCGCTCCCGACCAGAGCCTGGTCGATGTGAGAGAACATGTTTGTAATGTCTCAAGCGCCATATCCAGGGATTCTTGATTATGACTGCTTGCTCTGAGCCCCAGATCCGCCATTAACGCCATGGCCGCTCCAGTAGATCATCATTCTCGCCGTCCAGAGCTCATGTTGTGCCGTTGTGTTTGGGATCATGGCGACCATGACTTATAATGCCGGATAAACACTTAATAATTATTTCCTTATCCCTTCAATGTAGAGATCCAGATCCATGGTTTCTGACTTAGGACCCAGGTTATAGGTCATGCCAAAATCTGAACGGCGTAGTTTAACGTGTCCCTCAAAACCTGCCCGATAACCGCCCCAGGGATCATCCCCTTCGCCGATGTACTTAAAATCAATGGAGATGGGTTTGCTGACGCCATGTAGCGTCAAGATCCCCTCCATCTTGCCGCCATCAGCGTCACACTGACACTTCGTGCTCTTGAACATGGCCTCAGGGTATTTTTTCACATCAAGAAAATCTTCTTCACGAAGATGCTTGTCACGTTCGGCATGGTTGGAGTCAATGCTCGCCGTTTTAATGTTGACGTTTATCGAGGAGGCGCCGGGGTTGTCTTTGTCCCAGGTGAATGTGCCGCCGAAATCGTTAAAGCGACCGGTCAGGACGCTGTAGCCCAGGTGATAAATTCTGAATTGAATGGCAGCATGCATACCGGGAATGTCGATATCGTATTCGGCGGCGGTAGCGATGGGAGGTGCGATGCTGGTTAGTGTGAATGTGTAGAGCAGCAGTGCGATAGATAGTATGCGTTTTGATGTCATGGCGAGACCTCTTATGAATTCGTTTATGTTGGATTTTTGCACGACGCTGATTATAAAGATATCCGCAGATAAATAAATCCAATTTTAAGATCGCCACCTAACGAAGATGGCGTGGGCAGATGAGGAGAGCCAGCGAGCACTCACTTATGATACAGGTAGTGACACAATCGCTTCACGCCCGTTATCTGCAATATATCCTGCTGAGCGCAGGGAGATAGCATGAACCATGAAAGTAGCTTTGCATAAGCCTCACGGGGGATCAGCAATAAAGCCTTCCCCCCACGGTAAAAATTAAGGCAAGATCGGTCTGCTTAATCACCGCTCTGCGGTATAATGTCACTCTTACATTTGGCGCGCCCTGAGAGACTCGAACTCCCGACCACCTGGTTCGAAGCCAGGTACTCTATCCAACTGAGCTAAGGGCGCATGATGTTTAGTTTAGCTATAAATAGCAGGCCGTCACCTGTTTGCAACCATTTATCCTGTCGTTATTTTTATTCGCTGCTTGTTCCATTCTCCATGACGATACTGCACTTAATATCCGCATCTCCCAGTGGTTTAGCCGATGGGCATAAGGGTGAATGCAGGGCGAACTTACGCGGCGGTGATGTTTAATAATTGTCGGCTGAATTGATTATCTCCTGAGGTGGTGAGCAATAATGTTTGCTGTGCGCGGGTCATGCCGACATACAGTAGCTTGCCACTATCCTGCTGATTTTTATCTGAAAGCGACCCAACACCTATTATGATAACGCATGGAAACTCCAGCCCTTTGCTACTATGAAATGTAGATAACGTGACCCTGGTTATCGCCCGATTATAGTCCATTTTTTCTTTCTTGCCATCCATCAGCAAATGCGGAATGGCCGCCTGTTCCATCTGCATCGCCATTTTTTTACCCTGGTCGCGGTACATATAAAGCACCGCCATGTCCGCCCAGGCGATCCCCTGTTCACGCCACTTTTTCAGCGCCGATACGGCATCGACAAGCTCATGGCGGAAGTGTTTGCACTGGCGCACCTGGGGCAGGGCGCCATCCCCGCCCGCTGCCTCTGGCTCCACGAGCGGGATGTCCTCACTGGCAGGCTTGTCGGCATGGAGGTAATGATGTGCAAATTCGTAGGCGAAACGCAGGATCTGGCGGGTATTGCGATAGTTCTTTTTTAATACGGTCGTCCTGCCCTGCGCCTGAATGCCGACGCTTTTCAGGCTAAAGCCGAGGTCATGGTGTTTCCTGTAAATCGACTGGGCGTCATCATACAGCAGTAGCAGTGAGTTTGTGCCGGGGTCAATCATCCGTACGACCAGCCGTAGCCATGCCGCCTCAAAATCATGCCCCTCGTCGATCAACAAGGCGGCATACTGGGCGACGGGCACATGCCCTCTATCCACCGCCATTATCAGCGATTCGACCTGGCGCCGGGGATACTTGTCCTCAGACTGGATAACATCAGCATGGTGGGTTTTCAGTTGCTCAGCACACCAGCCATGGAAATGATATACCTGCACTTTTTCATGAATGCCCTTGCCAGAAACAAAGGCCCTTAACCTGGCCGCCAGGGAGATGTTAAAACACAATACCAAAATCGGCTTGTTGCTCATCTCGGCCAGTTGTTGGCAACGGTAGCCTAAAATTAATGTTTTACCGGAACCGGCTACCCCATGGATCACCCGATGTCCTTCTCCCAGGCTACGTGCCAGTTGCTCCTGGTGCAGATCCATGATGCGGATGATGTCCGGCGCCGTATCGGCATCCTCTGCCCGGCTCTGCGCTGGTGGCGTCTCGTCTTTATGAAACAGGGAGATCTGTTTGCTATCGATACGCACCTCCGGGAACAGGTGCCAGCGGATACGATCAATTTGTGGCGGACTTAATTCATGACCAAACTGATGGCTAAACATTCCCCATAGCCGTTGCTCAAATAACTCGGGATCACCATTTTCAGAAAACTCATCCCTGTAAATAACCTGCCGATCCGGCAACAACATCGCCGGTGCCTCATCAGGTATGATCTTTTCTATCTGTCGGCGCGATATGTGGGTGAAGACCACGCCCTGGGCATAGGGCAACAGGAAACGACCTGCATGTTTGCCGTTTTTCTGCTGTAACGCAGGGTCGCCAGATAGCCGATTGATCACCGGGTAAGTGTATTGCCGTGCTTGTTCCAGGGGATTGGCCTTTCGCACCAGGCGATTATTGATCGATAACGCCACTTCCGTCTTGTTGATATTTTGTAACGTCTCAGCCCGCCAGTCTTTTACTTCCAGAAACAACAGACCCCGGGCCGGATGTAGCACGATAAAATCAGGGTAACGACGCTTTTTGCCCACTGGAATGTCATACCAGCAAAGATAATCATCATCCAGCAGCGATTTCAAACAGCGGGCGAGCTTTCTCTCGCCAGTGGTCATGCGATTGAGTGTGCCCCTGTTCAGGGCAGGTATGATTTCGGCCATTTGCATATCCTTAAACAAAGCAAAGCGGTTGAAAATAATCCACCTGGATCAGCTTGCTTATGCCCAGTATATCACGGCATCTCGGCTATGAATGGATGAGTAAAGAGACCTGTTTGCACATTGGCGGGTAAAAGCGGGCATGGGATAAAGGTATGTTAATACATCATGACATTTCAGGAACCCCCATCTCCCCCAGCACCTGTCTCACCGCAGCGATGAACGCCTGCATATCGTTGACATCCAGGCGCCCGATACAACCCACCCTGAAACTCGCTACACCGGTCAGCTTGCCCGGGTAGATCACAAACCCCAGGGCGTTCAGTCGATCATAGGACTCTTGGAATGCGAAGGTGTTATCGGTCAAGGGAAACGTGACGATAACCGACGACTGCAACGCATTCGGCAGTAACGTTTCAAAACCCATCTCGCCCATGCCCTCTATGAGCACACGGGCATTTTCTTGATAACGTCTATGTCTTGCGGCGACACCGCCCTCATCGTCCAGCTCCCGTAGCGCCTGCTCCAGCGCCATTAAACAATGTATCGGCGGGGTAAAACGCCATTGCCCATTGGCATGCATATACTGCCATTGCTCGTACAGATCCAGGCTCAAGGAGTGGGCGTTACCCCTTGTCTCATCAAGGGGCTCTTTTTTGGCGATCACAAACCCCATACCCATCACACAGGCCCAGCAATGCCGCACACACTCGACGATTTAACTCGATAAAACACGCATCACGAGAGCCGTAATCATGCAACATGGTCTGTTTCACCCTCGCCGATGTGGTCAACGGGCCCGGCGTGAATAACAACGGATCACGGCGGGAGAATGTTCGCTCTTTTTTATCTGCGCGCATGTCTTTTTAACGCCGCTTATTTCACCCCTGCCATCAGGGTCGGCACAGCGGGTGATGGACTTATCAGCAGGGTGCATGGATCGGTTTTTGAGGATCATAGCCGATAGTATGGTATGCGTGTTTGTTTTCTTATAACATCCGCCTATTGCCGTTTTGGAGGTGTCTGTGGAGCAGATGGGTAGTAGCCAATCCGAAGATCCCGGGCAACATACATCGCCCGGGTCTTTTGAAATTGAGAACGTCATTATCCGGTTTGCCGGGGATTCCGGTGATGGTATTCAGACGACGGGCGCCTTGTTCAGCCACGACTCGGCAATCGCCGGTCATGACATCAGCACCTTGCCTGATTTCCCCGCTGAAATACGCGCACCGGCAGGGACGCTGGCCGGCGTCAGCAGCTTTCAACTGAACTTCTCTTCCTTTGAGATCCACACCCCCGGTGACAGGCCGGACGTGTTGGTCGCCCTTAATCCCGCCGCCTTGCAGGTCAACTTAAAAGCCCTGAAAGCGGGCGGCACATTGATCTTAAATCATGACGCCTTTGAAAAGTCCGGCTTCAAAAAAGCCGGATATAACACGGACCCCAGGAAAGACGGCGCCTTATCCGGCTATCAGGTCTATGACTTGCCCATCACCTCATTGACCGTTGCCGCGGTTGAGTCCGCCTGGATGTCCCAAAAGCAGGCGAGGCTCAGTAAAAACATGTTCACCCTGGGGATCATCTGCTGGATGTATGACCGCGCCATTGAAGACATTATCGCCCGGGTTGAGAAGCTTTTCGCCGGAAAAAAACCGGAACTGGCCGAGGCCAACAAACTGGCCTTGCAGGCAGGATATAATTACGCCGACACCGTTGAGGTCTTCACCACCCGTTTTCACGTCAACAAAGCGATACTGCCCGCTGGTGATTATCGTCGTATCACCGGTAATGAAGCCACTGCCCTGGGGTTCCTGGCGGCCTGCGAACTCAGTGGCAGAGCGCTTTTTTATGCCTCCTATCCCATCACACCGGCCAGTGACATCTTGCATGAGTTATCAAGGCTAAGACACTTTGGCGTGAAGACCATTCAGGCCGAAGATGAAATCGCCGCTATCGGCATGGCCATCGGCGCCGCCTATGGCGGGGCATTGGGATTAACCGCCACCAGTGGGCCCGGGGTCACCTTAAAAGCCGAAGCCATTGGGCTTGCAGTGATGACCGAGCTCCCCGTGGTTATCGCCAACATCCAGCGCGCCGGCCCGTCCACCGGTATGCCCACAAAAACAGAGCAGGCTGATCTGCTACAGGCGTTATACGGGCGTAACGGAGAGAGCCCGGTGCCGGTGATCGCACCGACAACACCCGGTGAGTGTTTCAACATGGCCATTGAGGCCTTTCGCATTGCAGTGAAATACATGACGCCGGTGTTCTTTTTATCGGATGGTTATCTCGCCAACGGCTCAGAGCCCTGGCGTATTCCAGAGAAGGATGAGTTGCCTGAATGGCGTATTGATGATTGTACCGCCCCTGAGAACTTCGCACCGTACAGGCGTGATGAGAAGACCCTGGCGCGCCCCTGGGTGGCGCCGGGCACACCGGGGCTGGAACATCGTATTGGCGGACTGGAAAAAGAAGCCATCACCGGTAACGTCAGCTACGACTCAGAGAATCATGCGTACATGGTGCGACAACGTGCGGCTAAAATTAAGGCCATTGCAGATGACATACCCGATCTGCTTGTGCATGGCCCTGAAAAAGGCGATCTGTTGGTGCTTGGTTGGGGAAGCACGCGGGGAGCCTGCCGCCATGCAGTAGAGCATGCCCAAGGGGATGGTTTGTCCGTGGCCGGCGCCCATCTGCGTTACCTCAATCCGTTCCCTAAAAACCTGGGGGCGGTGTTGAACAATTATCAATATGTGCTGATACCGGAGCTGAACCTGGGGCAGTTGCGGTTGCTCATAAGGGCTACGTTTCTCATCGACGCCATTGGGCTCAACAAGGTGCAGGGGCAACCTCTCAGTACACTGGAGGTCAAAGAGAAGATCTATGACGTCCTGGGCGCTAACCTGCTCAGCGCCGCACAGGGTTAAGAAAAAAGAGAGCAGGATGGAAGGCACAACCGAGGTGAAAGAGAACCCTGCCTATCAGCGCAAGGATTTCGTATCGGATCAAACGATACGTTGGTGTCCGGGTTGTGGTGACTATGCCATCCTCGCACAGATGCAGCGGGTCATGCCGGAGATCTGTGAGCTGATGCAGTTACCTAAAGAGAATATCGTCTTTATCTCCGGCATTGGTTGTTCCAGCCGCTTTCCCTATTACATGAACAGTTATGGTTTTCACACTATCCACGGCCGCGCACCGACTATCGCCACTGGCCTTTGCATCAGCCGACCGGATCTGCAAGTCTGGGTGATCACTGGTGACGGTGATGGCCTGAGCATAGGCGGCAATCACCTGATTCATGCCTTGCGTCGTAACATCGACATCAAGATCATCCTCTTCAACAACCAGATATATGGGCTAACCAAGGGCCAGTATTCACCCACATCTGAAATGGGCAAAAAAACCAAATCCAGCCCGTTTGGTACTGTTGAGAAACCGATCAACCCCTTATCAATCGCAGTGGCCTCAAAAGCCAGTTTTATCGCCCGTGCCGTTGACACGGACAGCGATCATCTCAGAGCCATGCTGTTACGCATGGCCGGCCATCGTGGCGCGGCCTTCATGGAGGTACTGCAAAATTGCAATGTCTTCAATGACGGGGCGTTCAAAGATTTTACCGCTAAAGAGGTGAAAAGCGATAGAACGGCCTACCTTCGCCATGGCGAGCCGATCATCTTTGGTAGCAATAATGACAGGGCTATTACCCTCAGAGGCGGCGCCAGTGGTTCACTGGAACCTGAGGTCGTGCATGTCAGCGATGTGCATGGATCTGAAATACTCGTACATGATGAGGGATCATCAAAGAGCACCGGAACCGCCCTGCCATTCTTGCTCGCGCAACTGGAAACACCTGATTTCCCTGTTCCACTCGGGGTGTTTCGCTCGGTACAAAAACCCCTCTACGGCGAATTACTGGACGAGCAGATTGCAGTGGCCAAAGATAAACTGGGCAAGGGCGATTTTTTCCAACATATTCGAAGTGGTGATATCTGGACGGTCAGCTAGTTCTCGCCTGTTACACCTGCAAAACCAGCTTGCCTTTCACTTCACGCTGCATCACCTGGGTCAATGCCTTTGCGGCGGCGGATAAGGGATAGGTCTTCGACACATAAGGTATGAGCTGCCCCTGCTGAAACATTTGCAACAACGCCTGATTATTTTGCATTGCCTCATCCCGCTGATGGATGAGAAAATCCCCCCAGGCAACGCCAAGCAACTGACGGCTCTTTAATAACACCAGGTTCGCCGGGATCTTGGGGATTGCCCCGCTGGCAAAGCCAACGATCAAGACCCTGCCGTCCCGGGCCGTTGCCCGCAGGGCCTGTTCACAGGGATCACCGCCGACCGGATCCAATACCACATCCGCCCCTTTTCCGGCGGTTAAGTCTTTTATTCGATCTGTCAGGTCTTCCTTGCTGTAGTTAATATACTGATCCGCCCCGTATACTTTCGCCAGTTGCAGTTTCTGATCAGTGCTGGCCACGGCGATCACTCTCGCCCCCATCAGCCTTGGCCAGTTCAACCGTAGCAAGCCCGACGCCGCCGCCCGCCCCCAGCACCACTAAGCTCTCGCCTGCCTGTAATCCTCCCCGTTGTTTTAGGGCATAATAGGCCGTTGCATAGTTCATAATAAAGCCGCCGGCGATGTCGAACTTCATCTGCTCGGGTATGGCGATGACATACCTTGCATCGACCACCACTTCCTCGGCAAAACCACCCCAAAGGGTCAACGCACAGATGCGATCGCCCCTCTTGAAATCGGCAACATCATCGGCAACCTCTGTGATCTCCCCCGCCACTTCACTGCCCGGGCTAAACGGCAGATCCGGCTTGATTTGATAACGCCCCTGCACGATCAACACATCGGGAAAGCCGACGCCGGCGGCATGGACTTTAACACGCACGCAACCCGCTTTGAGGGCCGGCGGCTCTACTTGCGCCAACACCAGTTGCTCCGGCGAGCCAAACTGTTTACAGCGTATCGCCCTCATCTCTCCCCCATTCATGGTTTATCTGTTATTTAGCCCATTTCATATGCCATAATCGGCCACTGTTACGATGTTATACATGAATAGTCGAGATCTTTAACAGGAGTTTTTACATGGCCCGTACCGTTTTATATGACGCCAGCGGCCCGCTGGCGACGATCACGCTAAACCGGCCTGATGCATTAAACGCATTTGACAAGGCGCTACGCAACGACCTGGTAGCGGCCACCAAGCAGGCACGGGAAGATGGCGATATCCGCGCTGTGGTGCTGGTCGGCGCCGGTCGTTGTTTCAGTGCAGGCGCTGATTTAAAGGCCGGTTTTAAGACCGGCGCCCAAGTAGAGCAAATACTCAACGAGGAATACAAACCCGCTCTTATGCACATTGCCGAAATGGAAAAACCGGTGATCAGCGCCGTACACGGGTTTGCCGCAGGGATCGGGTTGTCCTATGCGTTGGTGTGTGACTTGACCGTGATGGGAGAGAGTGCGTTCCTGTTATCGCCATTTAGTACCATCGGCTTAATCCCGGACGGCGGCTCCACCTGGTTGTTGACCGGCACTATGGGATATAAAAATGCCTATGAAATGGCCGTTGACAATGAACGACTCCCGGCCCTGCGTTGCCGCGAGCTTGGCCTGGTCAATAAAGTGGTGGGCGATGATGATGTGCTTGCAAGCGCGCAGGAATGGGGGCGAAGGCTGGCTCAAAAAGCGCCTTTGGCGCTGGCAAGAACGAAAAAAGCCATGCGCGATGCGCCTTCGCTCAGCTATGCCGACGCCATAGCCAATGAGGCCGCCATACAACATCTCTGTTTCGATAGCGATGATTGCAAAGAAGGCATGAACGCCTTCCTGGAAAAAAGAGAACCTAAGTTTGCCGGCAAGTAGTGAAGCCCCTTATCCTTAACTGGCATCGCCCGGCGGTTTTTTGGGGGATATTCCCTTAGTCTGGAAACTGATCACAGCAATGCGATTACCGATGCTCGCACCTATCAGATAGAATGGCTGGCCGTATCACCCGTGTGTGCATTTCAATTTAAGAACACCCTATGCAAGATAACAACCTGCTCAACATGCCACAGACAGTGCGCTGGGATGGGGGCGAGCTGTATTTAATCGATCAGACCCGGCTGCCGGGAGAGGTCGTTGAAGAGAGGCAACAATCCGTGCAACAGGTTTGGGAGTCCATCAAACAACTCAAAGTGCGTGGCGCACCGGCCATCGGCATTGCCGCAGCATACGGTCTGCTCATCGCGCTACGCGATAAAACACATCTGCACCGTGATGCGTTTCTAAAAGAAATGCACGCACAGGGACATTATCTGATCAATGCAAGGCCGACCGGTGTGAACTTACAATGGGCCATAGGGCGCATGTTAAAATACGGCGATGCGCTAGTGGGTTTAAGCGCCGCACAACTACACCGCCAGCTCAGCGAAGAGGCGGTGCGCATACATAATGAAGACCGAGACCTGTGTCGCCGCATTGGCGATGCCGGGCGGCCGTTAATTACAGCAGGCATGGGCATACTCACCCACTGTAATGCCGGCGCGCTGGCAACCTCGGGGCTGGGCACGGCCACCGCCCCCCTGTATCTCGCCCACCGGGACGGCCTTGACTTTCAGGTATTCGTCGATGAAACCCGTCCGCTACTACAGGGCGCACGCCTGACTGCATGGGAATTACAACAGGCGGGCATTGATGTGACCTTGATCTGTGACAACATGGCGGCAACGACGATGGCGCAGGGTAAAGTGCAACTGGTGATCACCGGTGCTGACCGGGTTGCCGCAAATGGTGACGTCGCCAACAAGATCGGCACATTGGCTGTGGCCATCCTGGCGAGATACTATGGCATTGGGTTTTATGTGGCCATCCCCCGCTCCACTATCGATCATGCCTGTGCCAGCGGCAGGGACATACCCATTGAAGAGCGTGATCCTGGCGAAGTAACCCACTGGGGAGGACGTCAAATCGCACCGGATAACATCAATGTCGGCAGCGCCGCTTTTGATATTACCCCAAATGAACTCATCAGCGGGATCATTACCGAGCAAGGCATACTGCGCCCCCCGTATAACCAGTCCATAGGCCAACATCACCCATGAACCTTACCGATAAACCTTAAAGAAAATAGATGACGCTAAAATATCACTTTGCCAGTGACAACACCGCCGCCATGGTGCCGGAGGCCTGGGACGCCCTGGCGGAGGCGAACGCCGGTTTTGCCGCCGCCTACGGGGATGACGCCTGGACGGACAAGGCGTCAAACCTGATCCGGGATGTATTTGAAACCCACTGTGATGTGTATTTTGTCTTCACCGGTACGGCGGCCAATTCACTGGGTCTGGCCAGCATGTGTCGTGCACAGGATCGGATCATCTGTCATCAACACGCCCATATCGCCACCGCTGAGTGTGGCGGGCCTGGCTTCTTCTCCGGTGGCGCCGGTATGGAATTGCTGGCGGGGGATGGATGCAAGATCACACCCGGGGCCATCGAGAAAGTGTTGCATCAGCGTTTCGATTTTCATTTCCAGATCCATAAAGTTATCTCCATCACCCAGTCAACGGAAATGGGTACGGTATATAGCGTGGATGAAATCGAGGCAATCGGCAAGCTGGCCAAAGCCAGAAACCTTCACTTGCATATGGACGGTGCGAGATTCGCCAATGCCGTTGCGTCTCTTAATGTTACCCCGAAGGCGATCACCTGGCGGGCGGGTGTTGATGTGCTCTCCTTCGGCGCTACCAAGCTGGGGCTGGCGGCAGGCGATGTGATCGTCTTTTTTAACAAAGACCTGGCCGGCGCATTTGCGCATCGCACAAAGCAGGCGGGGCAGGTTGCCTCCAAGATGCGTTTTCTCACCGCCCCCTGGGTGGGCATACTGGAAAACGGCAGTTGGCTAGACTATGCAAAAAAAGCCAACCGCTGTGCTAAATACCTGGGAGAGAAGCTGGAGAAATTAGACGATACCGAGCTGTTGGCGCCGGTAGAGAGTAATGCGGTCTTTGTCGATCTATCCCCGGCGACACATCAGTCCATGGCGGAGAGGGGCTGGGTATACCATGTGATGATTGGCGAGAGGGGCGCCCGTTTAATGTGCTCCTGGGATACCACCGAGGCGATCATCAACGAGTTTATCGCCGACCTCACACAAGCCGGTAGAGGACAGGGATAACCCGTTGGGCAATGACGCCGGCCTGACTGCACCCACAGGATAAATTCAGGAAAGTTTCCTGTTTTTATCAAACCTCAACGGGCATATCATCCATCGTACTGTGATCGGCCGATGGTGAGAATATCATGCGAAATAGCTGTTTTAGCCACAACCTGATCGCCTGCCTGCTCATCTCATCCACCATTTGCACGGCGCATGATACCCCATATCATCTGGAGAGGTGTCGTTCAATCGTACTGGACGTCAAGCCGGGCGATATTATCAAGGTTGAACTTAAAATAGAAAACAACGAACGTATCTATGAGTTTGATGTGAGAGATGATGAGAACCGGGACTGGGACCTGGCATGTCGCGCCGGGGACCCGCAGATCATCGAGATAGAGGAGGAGGTCTTTGGGATCACCGATAAACGCTTCGCCGATTACATGAAGATCGGCCTGGATGAGGCCAGGGCGATTGCGCTCAGGTATTATCCCGGGGAGATCATTGAGGTGGAATATGAGCTGGAGGAGAGCGGGGTGGCCGTGTATGAGTTTGACATTAACACGGACGCCGGCAAAGAGATGAAAATCGAGATCGATGCGGGATCCGGTGCCCTGCATGAAGTGGCCCGGGAATTGTGGCAAATAGGCTATGAATAGGCGGATTTTGCATTTATTATCCAGGAACGGTTTCCAGATAATACATGCAGGCCCGTGTTTTATAAAAAGGGGAATGGCCCAGGCGCCCATCGGCTCAGCCTGAATCTCGCGCATCTCGGTATATTGGCGCTGATCGGCTCCCTGTCCGCCTGCACCAGGCAACATTATGTCGCCGAGCCCATCGAACCACAGCAAGGCTTTGAAGCTATCATCATCCTGGATCATCGATACGAGGGTTTTCGGGAATTTCTCAATAGTCATCATTATTCAACGGCAAGCTGGCCCGTCGACAACTGGGGTTTGCATGAGCTGACCCTGGCGGCGATCTATTTTAACCCGGCACTAAAAGCATCCATCCAGGCGCTCTCCATTTACGATGCGAAATCAGCCATTGCCGGACAAAGGAAAAACCCACACATCGCCATACCGCTAGAACATCACAGCGAAGATAACCGCTCTCCCTGGCTCATCGGTCTGCTCGCAGACTTTCTGTTTGAACGTAGTGCAAAGCGGGAGGCAAGAGTGAAGCAAGCGCTCTTAAAACGAGAAGCCGCGCAGATAAGGGTGGAACAACAGGCGTGGGAGCTGCACAACGGGATACATCATGATTTGATTGACTATAAAGCCTCGCTGGAGCGGCAAAGGTTGTTATTGAACCAGCAGGCGCTACTCAATGAGGGCCTTGCCCTGCTGCAACGACGATATGAGCTCGATCAGGCCAGTGCATTTGAGATCAGCTCAATGCGCTTGATGTTACAACAAGTACAACTGCAAATATCAAGACAGGCGCATGTGAGCAACAATGCGTTTCATGCGCTGATCGCCAACACGGGTTTGCAGGCAAATAAGTTTAATCACGAGCAAATTGATTTTAGCGCGCTTGATATAAACGCAAATTGGGATTTTGCAAACATAAAAGACGCCAGGGTCACATTGCTCGGCAATCGCTCTGACATCAGGGCCGAGCTGGCTGATTACCAGGCCAGTGAAACGGCGCTGAGGTTGGCGATCCAGCAACAAGATCCCGATATTAACTTATCGCCGGGGTTTGTTTTTGATCAGGGAGATAAGATCTGGACCCTGGGTGCGGCGTGGGTGTTGCCCCTGTTTCATAATAATGATGATCAGATTAAAGAGGCCCTGGCGCAACGCAAACACGCACAGGCCAGGTTTCTGGATCTACAAACGCATCTCATCAATGAGTTGGACAGGCGATTTCAGAATTATACTGATCTTTACCGCACCTATGAGGACACGCTGAGACTGGCCGGTGAATTAAAGCGACAAGAGAGGCGGATCAACAAACAACATCAACTGGGGTATACAGACAGTTTGTCTCTGGTGCGCGCAAGGCTTGAAATCGAAAAAGCCAACCAGGCCCTGCTCGCCGTTGAAATTGATCTGCTAAAATCCAGGGCGCAGCTTCAGGAAGTCCTGCAACAACCTGCCGTTGAAGGGCTTCGCATCACCTCACTGATAGCGCATGTCATCAACACCCCAGGGTAGTATGATCGCCCTATGAGAAATACAGGGATCATCCTCACAGCGCTGGCGGCGCTCGCTGTTGCGTTTCTCTTCTCAACGCACTCCCGCCTTCTCCCGGAAACAGCCGCCGGTGCAGAAGATGAGGAGAATGAGGTGGATGCTATCCAGCAACCGGGGCAAGGCGCTCTGCTGGTGAGACTCTCGGATAAAACGCAAGCGTTGGCGGGGATAAAGACAACACCTACAAAGCGCATGACTCTACAGGCCGAGCACAGGGCCTTTGCAACGGTGATCGATATAAACGAGTTGCTGCTAAAACGTGCAGATTACACCCGGGCGCTGGCGAGCAGGGGGATCATACAAGCCAGCCTGGATAACGCCGGAGAGGTCATGGGGCAGCTTGAGGCGTTGCACAAAGAAGCAGGCAACATTTCCGCCAGCAAGCTACAGGATGCAAAAGCCAGGTATGACCTGGAACTGGCCCGGCTACGTGCTGCTGATGTTGAGTTAAAACATATCCGTGCCGCCATGATCCAGAAGTGGCATACCACCTTGACCGAGCAGGCGTTGAAAGAGCGCTCGATACTATTTGAAAGGCTGGTCAATGGTGATGAGCTTGTTGTCCTGGTGTCTCTGAAGGCAGGGCAAAAGCTGTCAAAAAACCAGGCATTTGTGTTTCTGGGACGCACCGATGATCGTCACCGGGCCAGGAAGGGTTATTTTATCTCCAGCGCGCCTTTCTCGGATCATATCCTGCAGGGTGAGACGTTTTTCTTTCGCACCCACGCCGAGGGCATACGCATCGGCATGCGGTTATATGTCTGGCTACCCGGGACCGGATTCAGCGGCGCCGGCGTTCATATCCCGACTGCATCGGTGATCTGGTATGCGGGAGAGCCCTGGTCTTATGTGCAAACCGATGAGGAATTATTCGAGCGACGCAGTTTGCTTAATCCCATACGCTCGAACGGCGGCTGGTTAGTCAGGGAGAACTTTCAGGCGGGGGAGGAAATCGTGATCAGCGGCGCGCAAACATTGCTATCCGAAGAGTTGAAATGGGCCATACCGGACGAAGACAACGACTAGCCAATCATGCTCTCCACCCTGGTTAGGTTCTCCATCCACTTCCGGGGCGTGGTTATTACCATCGCCGCCCTGTTGATCATCTACAGCCTCTACCGGCTATCACGGGCAGGGCTTGATATCTTTCCTGAGTTCTCGCCCAACCTGATCGTTGTGCAAACCGAGGCCCCCGGTTATTCCACCGAGCAGGTGGAGGTGCTCGTGACCCGCAAGATCGAGGCGGCGCTGGCCGGTCTCATCGGTGTTGATCACATTCGCTCTGAGTCCATTCAGGGGGTCTCTATCGTCAATATCTATTTCGAGGAAGACACCGATATCTATCGTAACCGGCAATTAGTTGCCGAGCGCCTGTCGGGACTTGGCCCTGAGCTGCCTGCCGGAGTTGGCCCCGCCGTGCCGGTACCTATGGCCTCATCCTCGGCCACCATTTTGACCATGGGGGTAACCTCAAATACCAGGGGGCTCATGGCATTACGTTCTATTGTTGACTGGAACCTGGTGCCAGTCATCATGAGCGTCCCCGGCGTGGCCGACGTCAATGTCTTTGGTGGCGAGATCAAACAACTGCAGATCAAACTCGATGAGGATAAACTCAACCTATTCGGCCTCGGCGTCAACGAAGTGGTGGAAGCGGCGAGGCAAGCCACGGGCATTTATGGCGCCGGCTTTATCGAGAACGCCAATCAACGGCTGGCCTTAAATATCACCGGTCTGCCCGAGGTCAACACAGAGCTCTCCGATGTTGTGGTCGCCCACGTAGACGGCGCCAGTGTTACCCTGGGTGATATTGCGAAGATCGAGTTTGGCGCAGAGCCCGCCTTTGGTAAAGGCGCCGTCATGGGCAAGGAAGGCGTCGTGCTCATGGTTATCGGTCAATACGGCGCCAACACCCTGAACGTCTCCAATGCGGTCGAAGAGGCGATCCGGGGGCTGGATACCATATTCGCTGAAAATGATATTCAGTTTCACCCGACCCTGTTCCGTCCGGCCAATTATATCGAAAGATCGGTCAGCAGCATTAGCGGTCACCTGCTTTTGGGCGGATTGTTCGTCATCGCCGTGCTGGTGTTGTTTTTATTTAATTTCAGAACGGCGTTTATCTCCGTTACGGCAATACCCCTCTCCCTGCTAACCGCCACACTGATCCTGCTGGAGAGCGGCGTCAACCTCAACATCATGGTGATAGGCGGGCTTGCCATCGCACTGGGCGAGGTGGTGGATGACGCCATTATCGATACGGAAAATATCCTGAGGCGGCTACGGCAAAATACACTGCTGAGGGAGTCGCTGCCCATGGCGGATGTTGTCTACAACGCATCCATGGAAGTCAGGGGCTCTGTGATCTACGCCAGCTTTATTGTCGCTTTGGTATTTGTGCCGCTGTTGCACATCAGCGGGATAACGGGGCGATTGTTCCAGCCCCTGGGTGTCGCCTACATATTATCGATCCTGATCTCATTGCTGGTGGCGCTCACGGTCACGCCGGCATTATGCTCTCTCTTGCTGGCCAGGGATGATCTGGGAAACATTGAACCGCCGATCATCAAAAAGATCCAGCCGACATACGCACGGGCCTTACGCTGGATCTCACGATCTCCCTATCTGCTCATCTCGCTCACATTATTGCTCTGTCTGCTGGCGCTGTCGGCTCTGCCGAAAGTAGCGGGGCAGTTTATCCCGAATTTAAGAGAAGGCCATTACATCGTCCATACCGCCAGTATTTCCGGCGCCTCCCTGGATGAGTCCATCCGCACCGGTAATCAATTAACCCAGGCGTTTCTTGATATACCGGGCGTGATCTCCGTTTCGCAATGGGCCGGACGGGCTGAACGCGGCGCCGATACCTTTGGCAGTCATTACAGTGAGTTCGAAGTCGACCTCGAATATAATCTCTCCGGCAAGGAACAACAGGCCGTGCTCGATGAGATCAGGGCCGTCCTGAGAGCCTATCCCGGCATTCGTTTTGAGGCATACAACTTTCTATCGGAGCGAATTTACGAAACCCTGTCCGGCTACGGCACACCGGTTGTCGTTAATATCTACGGCAATGATCTGGATGCGCTGGACAGAAAAGCGGCACAAGTGGCGAGGGTTATGCGGTCAATAGCGGGGGCAAGCGGCGTGCAGGTACGCTCTTCAACACAAACGCCTTTATTACAGATCGCCTTAAAACTGGATCCGCTGAAACAACATGGTCTAAGGCCGGTAGAAGTCGTCAATGCCATTAAGACCGCTTATGAGGGCCGCGTAGTGGCGAAGTTTCAGGAAGATAATCGCATCTTTGATGTGTCCGTTATCCTCCCTGAGGATAAACGTCAAACACCGCAAGACGTGGCTCAACTGCCGATCAAAACCCCGCGCGGACAAATACTGCCCCTGTCTGAGTTTGCCGATATCAAACAGCAAGCAGGGCGTTACAACATTCTCCATCAGGACGGACAAAGACTACAAAGCATCACCAGCCATGTGAGGGGACGGGATGTTGTTGGTTTCATGGACGAGCTTGAAAAAACAGTGCTGGAAAAAGTGCGGTTCAGCGCCGAGCTTTATCCGGAGTTCACCGGTGCGGCCATTGAGCAAGCCAAAGCGAGAGAAGAGTTGATCGTCTTATCAACCCTGATCATGGCGCTCGTCATGATGCTGATCTATATTGCGGTACGTAATCTAAGGCATGTGCTCTTGATGTTGCTTAACCTGCCCTTTGCCTTATTCGGCGGCGTCATAGCCGTACTCCTCACTGGCGATGCCTTGTCAGTGGGCTCGTTGGTGGGTTTCGCCACCTTATTTGGGATAACGATCAGGAACGCCATCATGCTGGTTTCCCACTACCAACATCTGGTTACACAAGAGAGCCGCCCCTGGGGTCTTGAAGTGGCCATACAGGGCGCACAGGAACGCCTGCCTTCCATCCTCATGACGGCGCTGGTAACCGCGCTGGCCATGTTGCCGATCGCCGTAGGCAGTGATAACCCGGGCAGGGAGATTATGGGGCCGATGGCCGCCATCATTATTGGTGGCCTGACGTCTTCAACCATATTGAACCTGTTGATCATGCCTGTAGTCATGTTGCGGTTCGGTCAGTTCGAAAAATCATGACCTCGCATTCACCGGTGTAGATCCCGTTCTCATCATTGCTGAGTGCGGTGATAATACACACAGCCACTGCATGTGATCGGCTCGGCGGTCATCCCTGCCTTCGGCAAGGCATGTTATTCTGGCGCGCCCGGAAGGATTCGAACCTCCGACCCCCTGGTTCGTAGCCAGGTACTCTATCCAACTGAGCTACGGGCGCCTCTCTCTTTCATTCTCACCGTTCATTCTCACCGCCGCCATTCTCTGGCCATCATGGAACGCTTTGCGTGCTGTGCTTATGCCCTTTCGCTCGCCAACACCGCGCTACAGACGCCAAAGCGCAAAGTCCCATCTTGCCCGTTCCTCAGGAAGAAGATACATCTAAAGTGTCTTTTCCTCTGTGCTTACTGAAGTCTTCTTCCTGGCGCCCCGCTACGGCGCTTCGTTATCAGATCAGATACAGATCACAGACAAGCAACGGGGATTATGTTGATAAGCCAGACACCTGTCAAATGGGGCCTGGTAGCCCAGGCGGCTAAAAATGTACGATGGCGCCACCATCGACGTTCAACCCAAGCCCTGAAATAAACTGCGCCTCATCTGTGGCCAGAAACAGTGCGGCGTAAGCCACTTCTTCCGCTTGCCCCAGTCTGCCGATGGGCGCCTTGTTTTCCCAATAGGCGCGAAAATTCGGATCAGCCATAAACGGCTCTGATAATGCGGTCACTATTGAACCGGGTTGCAAATAATTGGCGGTGATCTGATATTTCCCCAGATCAACGGCCATGCCTTTCGTCAAACCGGCGACCGCATGTTTGGACATGCCGTAGATCGATAATGTCGGGCCGCCCATATCCGACATGATCGAGCCGAGATTGATGATGCGACCCTTTTTCTGTTTCTTGATAAACCTCACCGCTTGCCGGGTCAGCTTGAACATCGCACTCACATTCACCGCCACTATTCTGTCAAACGCCTGATCAGTGAGATGTTCAAACTCACCGGCGATACAAATACCCGCATTGTTCACCAGTATATCCAGTTTATCGAAGGCGCCGATACACGCTTTGACGATATCAACCGGCGCGTGGGGGGCGGTGATGTCCATTTCAAGACAGCTTGCGTTCGCATCCTCCTTGAACTGCTCAAACAGCTCTTGTCCCGGTAGATCCACAAGCAATACCTTGGCCCCATTTTTTGAAAAAGTCTGTGCAATCGCGCGCCCGATACCACTGGCGGCGCCGGTAATGATGGCGACTTTGTTTTCCAGTTTTTTATCCGTCATCTCTTTTTTATCCATTCTGATCCGCTTTCATACATAGTGCTTTCATACATCATCGCCATGGCCGATGGGAATGCAACAGGATTACCTGAGAACAACCCGCCCTGTGGCGTAAGTGCATAGCGGCACAAACATCATCGGTTTTTATCTCCTGCAAAACCAGTATGTTGTGTGCTGATAAATAAAAAGGCCGACGATTAAGTCGGCCTGATTAAACTGCACCTGGTGGTTATCGTTTTTTTAGAGATCGAAATTTGCGCCGACTTCAGCACCGAACCAACGTGGAGGACCATAAGCTGACATGACCCATATTGTTGCAACTGATAATGAGCCGGTACGATAACGTTCATCGGTCAGGTTTTTGCCAAATACCTTTACGTAATACTTATCATCCGGTGTTGTCCAGGTAAGACTGGCGTCAACCAGCGTCTTCTCCTGAAGAATGGTGTTGAAACGGTCACCGCCATCCCCATAAGACTGTACGGAGTCATCTTCATAGGAAACCCTGAAATAAAGATCCAGATTACCCATGTCGCCTAATACATGCCGGTATGTTGCATCAGCACTGAACATCCATTCCGGCACCCTTGTCGGTGGTCTGCCACTCAAATCTGTATCGATGACGCCATCAAAATTGGTATCTGCTTCGAAGGACTTAAATTCTGCATCGTTCCAGGATCCATTTATACGAACAGTTAAGGCATCGGTCATTGCCCAACTGCCTTCCCATTCGAACCCTCTTATTTCCAATTCCGCGGCATTGAAGAACAGCGTTTCCTGCCCGGTCGGAAAGGTTGCGTTCAATGTACGCTGTGCATCTTTGTACTGAACGAGAAATGCTGTCAGACTGAGGTTCATTGAGCCATCCAGGAGCACTGCTCTCATACCGCCTTCGAATGAGTTAGCGGTTTCTGGAAGAACCGGTCGTGCAGCAGCAGGTGTGATAGGGTTGAGTTGTGTGCCTATTTGATCATTGTATCCACCGCTCTTAAAACCACGGGAATAGCTGACATACCCGTTAATATCATCGGTTAAATCGTATTGTACGACTGCACGAAATGTCGGTTCCTGGAAAATCTCATCATCGCGAACGACCAAACCGGGAAAACGTCCCCAGTCGGTACCGTTAATCGGCTCGCCAAGCTCAGTTAATGTGGGTGCGCCATCTAGTGCGGAGGTAGGTATACGGGGACGACCTGTCCAGTGTTTTGCCTCATAGGAATAACGAATTCCACTGGTGATATGCAGCCTTTCGGTAAAATCAACCGTCGCGTCAGCAAACACTGCAAATGCTTCGGCATCCTGTTGATTACACAATATAAGAGGGTTGTTATTAAAAAAACTCTGAGGGGTATTGGGCAGAAAGAAATTATCGAGAAAACCGACGATTTGCAGTACGCAGAATTTGGTCTCATCGTTCTGGTAGAACCCGCCAATCACATAGTTGTAAGACCCTTCCAGATCGCTGGCAAAACGGACCTCCGCTTGCCAGGTCTGACGATCATCGTCGCGGGTCGCATCAAACAATGACTGTCCTCCCGTTGTGCCGGTATAGGTGTTCGGTAGTCTTGACTCTTGAGCGCGGTACCCCATCATGCCATGAAGCGTATAATCACCAATACCCCATTCGGCGTGGAGATAGAATCCATCCACATCAACCTGGTGCCCATCTGATGTATTAACTAACAGGGAATCACGATGAAATACGCCCGCATTCTTGAGTGGATCACCAGTTGCAGCAGGATATCCCCATCGAGGTAATAAATAACTAGCCGGTGATTCCTGTACGATGGGCGGTGTATCACCATTATCACGAATCATTTCATATTGGGCTAGGAAGCTGAGATTATCCAGAGGTTCCCACAACACTTTAAAGCGACCGGAGAAGACATCTTCTCCACCCAGATCACGCCCATCACCAGTACCGGTTTGCCCTGCAAACGCTGGGTCTACAGGGAAACGAGCATCTGCCCCAAGCGGACCAAAAGCAGCAGTATTTTTATAATACCCATCGGAGTGTAGATACATACCTGCAAAACGGAATGCCAGTGTATCACTCAAACCAAAATTGAATGCCGCTGTGCCTTTTTTGGTATCGAATTCACCATACGAGAATGTTAGATCTGCACCACGCTCATCCAGCACAGGTTTTTTAGTTTGTACCCGAATGACCCCACCGGTTGTATTTTTACCGAACAGGGTGCCTTGCGGGCCACGTAAGACTTCAATGGATTCAATATCAAACATCTCGAGATTGGAAGTTTGAATATGGGGCATGACAAAATCATCTAACAACACGGCAACAGGTGATTCTTTATATAGAATAATCGTGGTTTCAGAGACACCGCGCAAACCGAAAGACGCTGACTTAAATGCTGAAACTGTCGCTGCGGATAATCCAGGCACTGCAACGCCAATATCATTCAGATCCCGGGCATTTAAATTACTAATATCCCGCCCAGATAAAGCCGTGATAGCAACCGGTGTTTCCATGATGTTCGTCTCACCACGACGGGTTGCCGTGACGAGTACCTCTTCCAGCGCCGCCTGACCATAGGCCGCAAAAGGCAGCGTTGAAAAGGCGATGGCGATGAATAGAGCATATTCTACTTGTGACTTGATACTGGAGCGCATGTGATCCCCCCTCGTTGTTGTCATTTAGCGACTTGGTGTTTCCTCATTCAGAGCCGAGCCGCTTTTTGTTATCTGCCGTCTATTTGCAGGAACAGGCGATAAGATTAGGCTATTTTCAGTGGCTTGATGTTACCATTCACAGGAAAAAAAGCAATCGTGTCGGTTTTTTTCTCACCAGTATGTTGAGGGAGAATGTTGTAAAAAGGAGACGATTTATCCGATTGTGCGTCTGAGTAGCGCTCGGAAACTGCAAAAATCCGCTATTTTTCTCCATGAAGATAGCGGTCCAGCTCCCGCTGATAATGTCGCAGGCGGCTTTCCTGCTCTCCCCAAAGACAACCCTTAAACCCTCGGGAGTGCGTACCACGCTGAACATCATGCAACAACTGCGTGTCCTGGTCGATGACTTCACCCAGATCAGCCGGCTCACCGGCGGGCACATATTCGGTATCGGGTCGCTCTTCACCGGATAGATCGGCGTCTTCGGGTATACCCATCCAGTCCGGGGCACGATAGCCAGGATCCGCTGCCGGACGAAACAGGATCATGACGTTGTAGTAAAACCGCTGGGGATCGGTGGCATGTGGTAGAAACCGCATCAGGAAACAGCCCTCCGGGTGCATGCCGATTTGCACATTGGGAAAGAGACCCGTCGCCCAGCTATCCATCAACTGGTGATCACTAAAATGATCGTAATCAAAGCCCAGTGTCTTTGCGCGGGCACGTTTGTGTTTTGCAATCGCGCATCTTACGTCTTTCGCCGAGCCGGTAAATGTATCCACATCCATGCCTTCACTCTTCATCATGTAGATAAGGGGTGCATCCACGGCGTCCTGATCTTCAACACGGGGGCTTTTAACGCCAATGGGGACGATCATGCGTGTGCAACCATTGGGATACAGATCGTATTGGGTGCCGATGTCCGCCATCACGCCCTGGGTTTGCGGGTGAATGGCATGCAGATGATAGGACTCATAAAAAGCATCGACGCCGTTTTTCCAGTTCGCCCCCCAATCAGCCACAACGTGGCGCACCACAAACATCTTATCCATATTGTATTGCTCCAGATAACCATCAGGCAGACCGATAAACGCATCCAGCGGCTCGGGGTCTTGCGCCATGTTGATGAAGATAAGCCCGGCTTTTATCTGACAATGCACCGGGGTTAGCCCGGGCCGGTGTTTGATCACGTCAGGATGAAACGTCTCCTCATCGGTGATCCTCTGATTACAACCATCAAGGCCAAATTGCCAGGAGTGAAACGCACAGGTGAATTGCATGACCGAACCACGTTCATTGAAGACAATCCGATTACCCCGGTGCGGACAGACGTTGTACATGGCCTTAACGCCACCGTCCTCCTGGCGCACCACTAAAATCTCTTCATGGCGAATGGTAAAGAGCAGATAATCACCGGCCTCAGGGATGTCAGATACAACACCGGCAATGAGCCAGACCCGGGTCCACATACGCTCCCATTCCAGCGCCATAAAATCGGCGCTGTAATAACGGGATGGATCCAATGGTGCGGTGCCGTTATCGACCGGCGGCTGTTTGCCTTCGAGATCTGCCGCCGTTAAATGCGGATTGATGATCCAGCTATCAACAACATTATCAACCATCTTTACCCCTCCGCTCTTAGCCATCGTTATTGAAAGAAAAAGGACAATAATCCTCGCGTTCCACCAGATCCATCACAAAGGCCAGTTTGGCCAACCCACCTATAACAGCCATGACCACTCCCAGCTCGCAGATCTGCTCATCGGAGAAATGCTGGCTTAAACGTAAATACAACGCCTGATCGATCTTCCCTTCATGATGGGTCAACGCCATTTGCTCTGCGAAGCGGATGACGGCCCTCTCGGCATCGGTAAACGGGCCGTTATCTGCATCATCCATTGCATCGACCTGTTGCTGGCTAATTCCGGCATCCAGGGAAGCGGGCACGTTTTGTTTGTTACAGGTACGACAACCGTGGAGCATCGACAAACGCAATCTGGCCAGTTGTTTGTATTTTTGCGCTACCTTGCCGGCGAAAAAAATATCCCGGTAAAATGTATTCATGACGAAATCCAGCATGTCAGGCGCATTGGCGAACACCTCGATAAAAGCCGGCTCCCCGGTCAGCTCATCAAGCCGATCCCAGGCTACCCGTGCGGATGCGGATAACTTCTCTCGTGGTATGCGGGATAGGGGTGTGTTTGACATAATAATGACTCAATCGTAGTTGATTTTGAAATGCTCAGGGACGCCGCCTGACCAGAACTCGCCCCACTGTTGTTGTCCGCCATCTACGGTTAAAACGGAACCGGTGATGAACTTCCCTGAAGGCGCCGACAGGTAAACAACGGCCTCGGCAACATCATAGGCGTCGCCCACTTTTTTCATGGGGTTACTGTACTTAAAATTCTCTGCGACCTTCTGATCATAAACATGAAAACCCTCGGTCTCAACGGCGCCGGGCGATACACAATTCACCCGGATGTTTAACGGCGCCCATTCCGTAGAGACTGTTTTACTCAGATAAACAACCCCGGCCCGGGCCGCACAGGTGTGCGCCACGGTAGGCATGCCCCGTTGTATGTTGGCGACAATGTTGACGATATTACCCGGCCGATTTTTCTCCCGCCAAACCCTTGCCAGGGATTGCATCATGTACCAGGTGCCGTTGAGATTAGTATCGATAACGGCATTCCAGCCTTTAGTAGAAAAGTCGATGGCCGCCTGGGGAAACTGCCCGCCCGCATTGTTGACGAGCGTATCTATTTTGCCGAACCTGTCCCAGGCGGTTTGCATCAGTTGATGCACTTCATCGGGGCTGCGGATGGTCATGGCGACATACTCGATGTCCTTGCCCAGGTATTTTTTAATTGCCTCTTTTGTGGTGATGAGCTTCTGCTCATTACGACCGCAGATCAGGGCTCTCGCGCCAAGTCGCGTAAATAAAAAAGTCATCGCCCGGCCAAGGCCACTGCCACCTCCCGAGATAATGACGACGTGATCGGCCAGCAGATCATCACGATAAACACTCGGGTGCGCCGCCAGCTCCTCTTCGGTAAACCCCCATTGCTTCTGATCAGCATCTTCCATTTGTTCGGCTACCTGAGACATATCAGCGTTCGGTTGTGTTAATTAACGCCGTTCATTCACACAGCATGTAAACCAAATACGGACACACTGGCAATATTGCGGATCGGGATCCCGCCCAGGTTGTGGGTTAAGCCCATGCTGGGTGAAGATAATTGCCGCTCACCGGCACGCCCCAGTAACTGTAAATAAATCTCATACACCATTCGCAGGCCGCTGGCGCCGACGGGATGACCAAAACACTTAAGACCGCCATCCATCTGACAGGGTAACTCACCATCGGCGTCATAAACACCATCGAGCACATCATTGACGGCCCTGCCCGGCGCCGACATGTTCAGGTCTTCCATCATCACCAGCTCGGTGATGGAAAAGCAATCATGCACTTCAAATAAATCCAGTTCTTCTCTTGGGTTTTTAATGCCGGCTTCCCTATACGCTCTTTGTGCAGCGAGGCGTGTTGTCAAGGTATAAGAGCCATCCCAGCGACTACTCGATAGCTCATAACCATTACCAGGCGCAAGCTGCATGGCTTTCACCGTCACCACATCGGAGAAACCCAGCTCACGGGCATGTTTGACGCTCGTGACTATCGCCGAGGCGGCGCCATCACTCACGCCACAACAGTCATAAAGCCCTAAGGGATAAGCAATCATGGGCGCATTCAATACCTGCTCTTCGGTTATTTCCCGTTGCAAATGTGCCTTTGGGTTTTTTTTGCCGTTGGCATGGCTTTTGACGGAAATATGCGCCATGGCCTGTTTTACTTCATCCATGGATCTTTTGTGCTTTGCGGCATAGGCGCTGGCCAGTTGGGCGAACGACCCGGGCGCCGTGTAGTTTGGCAACCACATATCTTCAAACGTCCCTTTGGTGCGTTCAGGCAGGCCGGAATAACCCGTGTCTTTTAGTTTCTCAACACCCAACGCCAACGCCACATCACAGGCGCCGGCAGCGACAGCATAGATGGCGCCACGTAATGCCTCCGTGCCGGTAGCGCACAGGTTCTCCACCCGGGTAACTGGAATATTAGGTAAACGAATCGCTTGACTCAGTGGCAATGCCGACTTGCCTGTATTCTGCTCCTGAAAAAACACCCCCAGCCAGGCCGCCTCAATCGAGGCACGTTCAATACCCGCATCCAGGACGGCTTCTGAGAATGCCTCCAGGATCAGCTCCTCCGGGCCACAATCCCAACGCTCCCCAAAGACCGAACAACCCATGCCGATGATGGCCACTTTATCAGCGATACCCTCAGCCATTACCTATCGCCTCGGGTTTTGCCATTGCCTTCCAGAAATAACGACGAAAATGACGATCATGATCAAAATCCTTGATCCGAAAGACCATACGCACAGCTTTGCCCACCTCCGCCTCGCCTTTGTTGAAATCGGCAAACTCCATCATCACATTGCCACCATCAGGGAAAGTCACGTTGCCATAAATTAACGGTGGACAAGGCGTGTATGCCTGCCAGTCCTCAGTAAAAGACTTGATCTGACCATCAAGTTCGGCAAACGACGCCTCCTCCTGGGTGTTCAGTGCTGAGCATTCCACACAGACCCGAGATGGGGGGTATTGCAACGTACCGCAGGCAGTACACCGGCCACCTGTAAATCCGCTAATGGTCTTGCGTTTTCTGTAAAAAGCAGCCATGGCGGTGCGATTATCACGTTCGGAGCGTATGCCAAAATCCAGCGCCAGTTGCTGGCGCCTGGACAAAAACCGTATGTAGTTATCATCGCTACTTCCATTTGCCAATACCCTGGCAACCCCCCGGCCTGTTTGTCTGCTAGTGATATGTTCAGTTGTTTTCAACAGCACCATATCAACACCCTGACCAAACCCGGATAACAAAATAGATTGCTCCGGGCTGGCCTGCTCCAACACCGTGCATAACATCAACAGCGATGTGGCCGTGCCACTGTCACCGACCCTGTCACTTAGCGTGTCTGTTATCTCGGCCTTGTTAAGCCCGGTCATCTTTGCAATCCTGGTCGCCATCGCCTTCGTTGTCGGCAAAATAAAATAATCAATATCTTCAGGTGCAACACCGGACCCTTCAAGTACCTGGTAAATCGCATCGGGTACGATCTTCAAATAACCCTCCTCACGTAGCCACCGCTCTTCCAGTGTGTAGTCGTGCTCAGCATCACTGGCACGATATTGATCGATGAGATCACGATGCAGGCTTGTCATGGCAACGGGAACTGCCACAGGCTCATCACTTCCCAATAACACCGCTGCTGCTGCGTGACCATATGCCATCTCCTGCACGCTACCGGGTTTGGCCTCACGGCAATCGGCAGCCAGTAGCAGTTGATGTTGTCCCTGATTTTGCAAACCCAAAGCATCCATCAATGCCGAGGTGGCGGCACGGCGACTTCCGGTGGCATCCTGATTTCTGATGCTATCATGCAGATTTAATGCATCCATGATCACGCCGCTGTTGCTCCTGTCGGCAAACGGCGCTGTGGTTGTCGCCAGCACCACCGATCCAATGCTATCTCGGCTGATCCCTTGCAAACAATCACGTCCCGCCTCAACGGCCATGGTAATGCTATCTTCATCCCAGTTGGCAACGGCACGCTCACCCCTCGCCAGGGCCTTAACTGACGGTATGGCCCACCCCACCGCCTCGGCAATGGCGGTGCGTTGCAATCTGGTTGTCGGGATATACGCCCCGTATGAGACAATACCGGAACCGCCCACCGGGTCGCCATCTTCACTCACGTTGGACTCTCAATACAGGGTTGCAAAACCGGTTGCACACGAAGATGTTCGGGTATGCGTTCCAGCCCGATACGCCGGTCCAGTTCTTCATGCCAGTGATATATGCGCCGTTCCTGATAATTCAGCGTCATCCCTTCAAACCCGGGCGATTCCAAAGACTCCTGGATCTGCGGTGCGAACTGCGTGTCCTCATAGAGGATGCGTTCAAAATTCTCAATGCGTCTCTCCCAAAGCGGATCCACCTCATCACCGCCCCAGTCCGGGGCAAACCAGTGACATTCAATACGCATGGTGCGACTACCCGTCGGCCAGAATGTCAAAAACGGCATGCCGGTTGAGGCCATCGGTGAGACAACACCGGGGTATAAATGATAGGAGGCATTGTGCCTGGCCGGGATTTCGGTCACAGTCGGTATCTCTTTCATACCCACCGTGCCCGGGTCAACCCAGTCGGATCGCCGATTTGGCGTCACCATTAACGAATGCCCCTTCGGCCACAGGGTGATCACCGTACCACGATGATCCAGAAAACGATCAACGGTATCCTGGTGAATGGAAGATAAATGATAGACCTCAAGGAATGCATCCATCAGCACTTTTATGTTGCAATCAACATCATATCCTTTGGAATGCACTAACCTGATCTCATCGGGCTGGAACTGCTCAAGCTGGGAGGGGATCACGCCCAGGTGCTCATGCAGGGGCTCTGCACCGGGATCTTCGTTGATAAATACCCAGTTACCCACACGCTCACAACGAATTTGAATCATGGATTGGCACGACATATCAAGGCCGATAAAATCCCGCTTATCACGCAGTGCCACCAGCTTACCCTGCAAATTATAACTCCATCCATGATAACCACACACAAGACGACCCTCGATTTTACCGCTCGCCTGTTTGACCAATGGCCCGCCTCGATGCCGACAGGTGTTATAAAAAGCCCGAACCTCACCATCATCTCCACGAATAATCAACACCGGGGAGGCGGTTTTTCTCCAGAGAATAAAACTGCCGGGGCCCGGCAACTCATCGGTGTGGCAGGCATATAACCAGGATCGCCTCCACAGATAGTCCCGTTCAAGCTGTAGAAATTCAGGATCGGTGTATCTGCCCCCGGGAACAGAAGGCAAGGGCGGGAAATCATCCGGAGGGGCGGTGCGCTGGCGTTCAAAATCCATTCCCCGTTTGATCTGCGCTATGAATGCGGCGTCCATTTTAACTGATTGCGTATTCAGGTTTATTCATGAACTCCACCGCTTTCATCTCTATCATGAATTGATTATAGGCTCGCATTTGCAAAAAAACAATCAAGTGTGATTGTTTTTTCAAAGCGCACAATTCATACTGCGATTGAAAAACAGCAAGGAATAAACCTGTGTCAGATCTGATTTTGCACCATTTTGACATCTCCCCGTTTGCTGAAAAAGCCCGGTTGATTATGGGCATTAAGCACCTGTCATGGCAGTCAGTACAAACCCCTTTAGTGATCCCAAAACCCGATCTCACCGCCCTCACCGGCGGCTACAGAAAAACCCCGGTGTTACAGATTGGCGCTGAGATCTACTGTGATACTAACCGTATTGCCCGGGAACTCGAGCAACGTTTTCCTGAGCCCACCCTCTTCCCTGATGGCAACACGGGGATGGCTGTCGCCTTGAGTTACTGGAGTAATGCGGCGTTCTTTAATCCTGGCGCCGGTTTATCCATGGCTGTGAATACCGAGATCCCGGCGCCTGTGCTTGAAGATAGAAAACGCTTTTTTAACTTTATGGACTTTGAGCGGATGCAGGAAGACATCCCGCACATGTATGCCCAGTTGTTGGCACATGCAGCGCTGCTTGAAGAGCAACTCGGCGATGGTCGTCCATTTTTATCGGGGGAAGCACCCGGCTGGATGGATATCAATGCCTACTTTGTCCTGTGGATGGTGCGTAGTAACGTTGCCCCCGTCAATGCCATGCTTGCATCCTGTAGCAAAATGCCGCAATGGGAATCACGCATGCAGGCAATCGGCCATGGAGAGCGAGAAGATATGGCGGCAGAAGAGGCCTTATCCATCGCCAGAGAGACGGCTGCCTTACCCGGCAGGGGAGTGGATGCTTCTGATCCAACAGGCCTGTCTACGGGCGATCAGGTGATCGTCGAACCTGATGACTACGGCAAGGTGCCCGTGAAAGGCTCACTCATTACGCTTAACCGCACTGAAGTATCAATTTGCCGACAAGACCCAAGAGCAGGTATGGTTAACGTACACTTTCCCAGGGCCGGCTACAGAATAGGAAAAGCATGATAGATTCTGTTCTTCTTTTCATCTCCCAACGGCATAAAGACCGCCCTCATGCTGGAAGAATGTGAATTGCCCTGTACGTTACCGGAACGTATTACGTAACCGACTGGTAAAATTTTAGAGAAATTCAGCAAATTACTTACATTACCGGCAAAACCATTATGATTTGTTCTCCTGCGGGTTTATATCACTTCTCTCTCACGAAACCGGCGGATCTGCTCACTGGAATAACCCAGCTCCGCCAGTATTGTATCGGTATGTTCACCTAACTGTGGTGGACTGTCTGTAATACCTGCGGGTATATCTGAAAACCGTAAAGGCAGATCAGCCACCTGCGCCGGTTTATCCAGGCCCGGGTAATCCACTTCCTTTAAGTACGCCATGGCTTTGACCTGGGGATGCTCGATGGCCTGTTGCAAATTCAAAATCGGTGCGGCGGGAACGCCTGCCCGTTGCAGCTCTTCCAGGGCCTGCTCGGTACTGCGCTCACCGATCCAGTGAGACATCCTCTCACATAACTCATCCCTGCGATCACCCCTTGCCTGATCGGTTTGTAGTCCCTCATCTTCTAACCAGTCACTTGCGCCAATGAGTTTTGCACAGCGGGCGAACAGACCCTGCCCCACGACATGAACAAGGATGAAACCATCACGGCTGGCAAATACATCTGACGGGGCGGAAGTCTGCACACGATTGCCGCTGGGCCTTCGATGAAGGTCGAGCACACTTTGTTCAACCAGGTGCGAATTAAATACCGCCAGGGCAGTGGATAACAAGCTGCCCTGAATATGCTGTCCCCTGCCGGTCTTCTCTCGTTCATACAGTGCGGCCATGACGCCGAAAGCGGACATCACGGCCGTGCTGTAATCCACATAAGGCGCCGCGGCTTTCACAGGCGCATCTTCATTTCCTGTCATGTAGGCGGCACCGGACATGGCCTGACCGATCCCATCGAAGCCACCTCTACCCGCCCAGGGGCCCTGCTCACCGAAGGCGGTCTGTGTGGCGAGTATGACGTCAGGCTTTAGCCTTTGTAACTGCGAATAGCTGATCCCGATGTGGGCTAACGCCTCCTCAGGCAGGTTGGCCACAACCACATCCGCCGAGCCGATAAGATGGGCAATAATATCTTTTGCATCAGGATGCTTTGGATCAAGCGTCATTGATCGTTTATTACAACTGGTTTGCAAAAAAACACTGCCCTCCCCCGATGCCGTTAGCGGTGCAATATAGCGATCCTCACCCCCACTGCGCCTTTCTATACGGATCACATCGGCGCCTAAATAACCCAGCAGGGTCGCACAATAAGGGCCGGCCACATAGCGGCCAAAGTCAAGCACACGAATACCCCCAAGTGTTTTCTGGCTACCGCTCATATTAAGGCTCCCTGGAACGCCGGTTTCAGTGACTTAGGCCACACATTCAATAACCAGCATAACACACCCCCATAGCGGATCTGATCAACCACAATAAACAGCGCAATAGGGAGTGGGCTTTAAGGCGAGGACATGGCGGCGATTATCTGTTAGCATCTCGCCCTTATACCATGGATGAATTACAGCGCTTGACCGAATCCGGCAACGGTTCATTGAAATCGATTGCCGCTCTCCCATTGAGACCTTTGGATGTGGCATGGTGACGCACTTTGTTTTTATTACCGGTGGTGTGGTTTCCTCATTGGGCAAGGGGATTGCCTCCGCCTCTTTGGGCGCCATTCTGGAGTCCCGTGGTTTGAACGTCACGCTACTGAAGCTGGACCCGTACATCAATGTTGATCCGGGCACCATGAGTCCGTTCCAACATGGTGAAGTCTACGTGACGGAAGATGGCGCTGAGACCGATCTGGATCTGGGGCATTATGAGCGGTTTGTGCGTACCCGTATGTCCAGGCGTAACAACTTCACCAGCGGCAGGATCTATCAGCATGTCATCCAGAAAGAGCGCCGCGGTGATTATCTGGGGGGTACCGTGCAGGTCATACCCCACATCACCGATGAGATTAAAAGCTGCATACTGGAAGGCGCTGATGATGCTGATATTGCCCTGGTAGAGATCGGCGGTACCGTGGGTGACATCGAATCGCAACCTTTTCTTGAGGCGATACGGCAAATGCGAATTGAGCTCGGCCCCGGGCATTCCCTGTTTATTCACCTCACTTTGGTGCCGTATATCGACACGGTGGGCGAGATCAAAACCAAACCTACCCAGCACTCGGTAAAAGAATTGCGCTCTATCGGTATTCAACCGGATGTGTTGATCTGTCGCACTGATCGGGCGCTACCCGATAATGAGCGCCGTAAAATGGCGTTGTTCACCAATGTTGAAGAGCGCGCGATCATCTCGGCCATCGATGTGGATAATGTGTTTCAGATCCCGCGCCTTTTCCATGAGCAGGGCCTGGATGACATTATTGTGGATAGGTTTGCCATGCAGCCGGATGCCGCGGATTTATCCGAGTGGGACGCCGTGGTTAAGGCCATGGAACACCCCACCGGCAGTGTCCGTATTGCCGTGGTCGGTAAATATACCGATCTGGCCGATGCCTATAAATCCCTGTCAGAGGCGTTAATTCATGCCGGCATACAGACACACACAACGGTGCATCTTCACTACATTGACTCAGAAGATATTCAATCCCGCGGCCCCATGTTGTTAGCGGATATGGACGCCATACTGGTGCCGGGTGGATTTGGTGATCGGGGCATAGAAGGGAAAATCGCCACGGTCAACTACGCCAGGGAAAACGATGTGCCCTATCTCGGCATTTGCCTCGGGATGCAGGTCGCCATCATCGAGTTTGCCCGCAACCGGGCCGGGCTTAATGCCGCTAACAGCACGGAGTTTAACGCATCAACCCCCCATCCTGTTGTTGGCTTGATCACCGAGTGGTTGAATGTTGATGGTGATCTGGAGACACGCAATGAACACTCTCACCTGGGCGGCACCATGCGCCTGGGTGGACAGCAGTGTAGACTGGTTGATGACACGTTGGTGAAGGCCATGTATCAAAAAGAGCTCATTACAGAGAGACACCGGCATCGCTATGAGTTTAATCATCACTATCGGGAAAAACTCGAAGCGCATGGGCTGAAAGTGGCCGGCATTTCCATGGACGCCAAGCTGGTGGAAATCGTCGAGTTATCCGGCCATAGCTGGTTCGTGGGTTGCCAGTTTCACCCTGAATTTAACTCCACCCCCAGGGACGGGCATCCCCTGTTTTCAGGTTTCATCAAGGCAGCGCTGTCCCAGAAGGGCGGAGCGCATGGGAAGATAAAAAATGCAGTTATGTCATTTTGAAGTCGGCGGCAGCGAACCGCTATTTCTCATCGCCGGCCCCTGTGTTGTTGAGAGCGAACAACTGGCGATGGACACCGCCGGCAGGTTAAAAGAGATCACGGACAGACTATCCGTGCCTTTTATTTATAAGTCATCGTTTGACAAGGCCAATCGCAGCTCGGCAAAGAGTTATCGGGGCCCGGGTCTCGAACGCGGGCTGGCGATTTTGGGGGAGGTAAAGAAGACCTGTGGCGTGCCCGTGTTGACCGATGTCCATGAGGATACGCCTTTGCATGAAGTCTCAGCGGTGGTGGATGTGTTACAAACGCCGGCGTTTCTTTGCCGCCAGACCAACTTCATCCACAATGTTGCCGCCTGTGGACTGCCGGTGAACATTAAAAAAGGCCCGTTCCTCGCCCCCTGGGACATGCAACAGGTCGTGGAGAAGGCCCGCCTAACGGGTAATGAGCAGGTGATGGTGTGCGAGCGCGGGGTGAGTTTTGGTTATAACTATCTCATCTCTGATATGCGCGCTTTGGTCATTTTAAGGGAAACCGGTTGCCCGGTTGTGTTTGACGCCACCCATTCCGTGCAATTACCCGGCGGTTTGGGCGGACAATCCGGCGGGCAAAGGGAGTTTATCCCGGCCCTGGCGCGGGCCGCCGTGGCTGTGGGTATCGCGGGTCTGTTTATGGAAACCCATCCACAGCCCGATGCAGCCCTCAGCGACGGGCCGAATTCCCTGCCCCTCAATGAGATGGAAGGCTTGCTGGAGATGTTGATAAGCCTGGATACATCCATCAAGCCAACCCTGGCTTAAATGGGTGAGGTACAATAACGTATCGCCATAATCGATGATGTTGCATCATGGCTGAGTCAGGTGAGGTTTTAGTCTGCAGTATCGGAGCAAGCCCGCATGGACTTGTCCATAGGCCCATTACATAACAGGTCATTTATGATGTCAGAAATAGTCACGATCAATGCCATAGAAATACTGGACTCAAGGGGCAACCCCACCATTTGCGCTGAGGTTGTAACGGCTAAGGGATCCCGTGGTGTTGCAATGGTGCCGTCGGGCGCCTCCACCGGCTCCCGGGAAGCGCTGGAGTTAAGAGATAAGGATGAGGCCCGCTATTTGGGAAAGGGCGTATTAAAGGCGATCAATAATATCGAGACGATCATCAAGCCCAGGTTGATCGGCATGGAAGTTGGGGAGCAGGCCGCCATTGACGCCGCCCTGATCGAGCTGGATGGCACGGAGAACAAAACAAACCTGGGCGCAAACGCTACCCTGGCCGTATCAATGGCAGTGGCCCATGCCGCCGCCGCCGATGAGGCGCTGCCCCTTTATCAATACCTGGGGGGTGATGGCCCGTTCGTCATGCCCGTGCCCATGATGAACATCATCAATGGCGGCGCCCATGCCGATAACAGCGTTGATATCCAGGAGTTCATGATATTGCCCGTTGGCGCCGATAGCCTTGTTGATGCAGTGCGTTATGGGGCCGAGATCTTCCATGCCTTAAAATCCATCTTATCCGCTCAGGGTTTCAATACGGCCGTGGGTGATGAAGGGGGTTTTGCGCCCGATCTGGCCTCTAATGAAGAGGCCCTGCAAGTCATCATGAGGGCGATTGAACAGGCGGGCTATGTGCCGGGCGAGGATGTTCTGCTGGGTCTGGATATCGCCAGCTCAGAGTTTTATCAAGATGGTCAATACCATCTTGCCTCGGAGAGAAAATCATTCAACGCTGAGCAGTTTCTCAACTACCTGATCCCCTGGCTTGATAACTACCCGATCATTACGATTGAAGACGGTATGGCTGAGGATGACTGGGCGGGCTGGAAGAGGATGACCGATAACCTCGGTGAGAGAGTGCAACTGGTTGGCGATGATCTGTTTGTCACCAACACCCAGGTTCTGGAAAAAGGCATAAACGAGGGCATAGCCAACTCGATCTTGATCAAGGTAAACCAGATCGGCACGCTCACTGAAACCCTGGCCGCCATCGATATGGCGAGGGGCGCCCATTACACGGCGGTGATCTCCCATCGCTCTGGTGAGACGGAAGATACCACCATCGCTGACTTGGCCGTGGCCACCTCATCAGGGCAGATCAAGACCGGCTCTTTATCTCGCTCGGATAGAGTGGCGAAATACAATCGCCTGATCAAAATTGAAAATGAGCTGGGTAGTAGAGCAACCTATCCCGGCCTTGACGCCTTGCCCAACTTAAAACAACGCATCTAGGACATGAGGTTTTTCGCTGTTGCGCTTGTTCTTTTAGTGATCTCACTGCAATACCGGCTTTGGTTTAGCCCGGGCGGCTTATCTGACGTCCGACAACTACAAGGAAGAAAGCAGGCATTACTGCAAGAGAACAAACGCCTTGAAGAGCGCAATACATCACTGGTAGCCGAAGTGATTGAGCTGAAACAGGGAGAGGAGGCCATAGCGGAAAGGGCCCGAAGTGAGATGGGCATGATTAGATCGGACGAGGTGTTCTATCAAATTGTAGACAGTCAGGCTACCCGGGATAACCCCGAACCTCTTCATGATCTCTCAGGGCATGCGCCAACCCCACCATGAGCAGGGCAACCGATTTCTGGGCTGTCATACCCGCTGCCGGGAGCGGGCAGCGCCTGGGAGGGGATAAGCCCAAACAATATCTCACCATACTGGGTAAAACCATCCTGGAGCACAGCTTGATCCCTTTTTGCCGACACCCGCTCATCAAGGGGGTCGCCGTGGCGGTAGCGCCGGGCGATCAACACTGGCGCCGACTGGAGATCGCTAATCACAATAAAATAATAACCGCAGCCGGCGGCAAAGAGCGGTGTCTCTCCGTATTGAACGCTCTTGAGCGTATCCATAGGCTCGCCCATGAGGATGACTGGGTGCTGGTACATGATGCGGCTCGGCCCTGCGTGATGGCCGATGATATTGATCTGCTGCTCTCGAGAGTGAAAGATCATGCCGTCGGCGGAATACTGGCGATGCCGCTAGATGATACGCTGAAGAAGGCCGATGCAAACAACCACATCTCCAGCACCATAGAAAGGCGTGGCCTCTGGCGTGCGCTGACGCCACAGATGTTTCGCTTAGGGCTTCTAAGAGAAAGTATGACGCACGCCCTGGCCAACAACATCATCGTCACCGATGAGGCGCAGGCGGTTGAAAATACGCATTATAAAGCCGAGATTGTGCGGGCGGGAGCCCACAATATCAAGATAACCCACATGGAAGATCTGGCGCTCGCCGAGTTCTACCTGCAAAACAGGAGGGCGCCACAGTGAGGATAGGTCATGGTTATGACACGCACCGCTTTACCCATGATCGCCCGTTGATTTTGGGCGGCGTCACCATACCTTATGACAGAGGCCTGTCGGCGCATTCTGATGGCGATGCCGTGATTCATGCGCTGTGTGATGCGCTGTTGGGGGCAGCGGCACTGGGTGATATCGGCGCATATTTCCCGGATGATGATAAAGACCTTGAAAACATCGACAGCCGGATCCTGTTGCGGGAAGTGCGCTCGCTCATGGAAGAGAAACGCTATGCGCTACTCAATGCCGACATCACCATCATCGCCCAAGAGCCGAAGATGGCGCCACATGTTGATGCGATGCGGGTCAATCTGGCCAAGGATCTCTGTATAGATAAAGGTGCGATAAACATCAAGGCGACCACCAGCGAGAAAATGGGTTTTATTGGCCGGGGGGAAGGCATTGCCGTTAATGCGGTGGCCCTGATCTCCAGGAGGATCTGCTAGTAACTGTGCAGAGGAAAGGGGAAGGCATTACCGTTAATGCGGTGGCCCTGATAGATAAGAAGGGATAACGTGTGCTCCGGAAAACCCGGGCTGGCCAGCACTGCAAAGCCATTCCGATGGAATAAGTCCTTGCCGTAGTCGTGCTCGCACCTGTAATAGGGCGGGTCGAGGTAGAACAGGGTGTTGTCATTGTCATAGCGGCGGATGAAGTCCTGGTAGGGCAGGCATTCGATGACCACGCGTGTCAAGCGCCTGTGTAAGTCCTCCAGCATCGGAGCGAGCTTGGTGACGTCGAAGCGGGCCGGGTGGACTTTATCGGCCGCGAAGTTCTGCCCGGAGGGTTTACCACTGAAGGCGGTGCGCTGCAAGTACAGGAAGCGAGCCGCTCGCCCCAAGTCAGTGAAGGTCTCTGGGTTGGTTTGGGGCAGGTGCTCAAACTCGGTGCGGGTGGTGATCTGAAAGCGCATCATTTGGCTCTGTTGCATCAACTACATGCCATCGTGCGCTCGGGCACAGCGAATGGTGGTGACCTTGGCGGCTTTTTCAGCGCCGCTTAATGTATCATTCATCAGAGTGTTGCCGATGGCCAGTGCACCGATAACAGCACCCACCATGCCCGTTTTACTCTTCAGAAAGCCCCCGGCCTTGCCCACCAGACCTCATAGACCCTTGCCACCGCCACCTATCATGCTGGAGGCGAGTGTCGTCTCGGCGGCGGCTTTTTTGCTCATATAGCCGAGATAAGCCACGGTCGTGGTCAATGATGCAACGGCGGTAATGACCGGCGCGGTGACAGCGGCAATCAAGCCGGCCCCGCCTGCCATGCCCATCAGGATGGCGGCAAAGCGACCGTTGTTATTGAAGAGGCGACTGACCCGTTCGGCCACTTTCTCCAGCCAGGGGATGAGCCTTTCCAGGGCGGGAACCAGGGCATAGCCGATTTGTATCTTGATGTTATTCCAGCGCTGCTGCATCTTCTGTAGTTTCGCATCCATGTTGGTGTCTGCGGCGGCGGCCATTGTCTGTGTGAAGGCCAGTCCCTGCTGCTACGCTTCCTCTAATGCCTTGGCGTTCTCACGGAAAGCATCCTGCTGTCCCCACAGGACCTTGAAGAACTTCACCGCCTCGTCGGAGCCAAAGGCCTCTTGGATAGCGGCACCGGTCTGGGTGCTGTATTCGGCGCCCTCCTCGGCGGCGGCGAGCTCATTGCCAAAAACGCGCTACATGTCTGCCAATAGCCCGGGTAGGTGTAGCCTGACGTTCATTTTGCGACAGGAATTTATGGTCATTTTACACTCATTTTGCGACAGCGTTTTATGGGGGATTTAATCCGCCTTAAATCGGTCATTAAATCCTGTTAAATGCACCGAAGCCTGGTGACGGATCAGCACTTGCCCGACAGCTTTGGCGTTGCCGGTTTGCACCAGGCAGGTGGCCTTAACGGCCTCGATACAGAAGCCCTGGAATCGCTCCCGGACTGCCGGCCGGTCATTCAGAGAGAGGATGAAGCGTCCCTGTGGTCATCAGCGTTTCGGCGTCTCGGCCATCACACGGGTGGTATAGCCGCTGTTGCTGAGTTGATGGTCAACCTCGGTGGCGACCCAGTCGCCATCGATGCCGTCTCGAAAGCCGCTCAGGGTGAGTTTGGTCTCGGCGGCCATCTGCGGATTGCCGGGGGTGAGGGTCAGGCGGACGCTCGACTGGCCTCGGTTTAGGGCCTCCAGTTTGGCCTTGGCTGCGGCGATGGCGGTATCGGCGTCCGGGTAGGTGTGGCGCAGGGTGTAGCTGGGCTGACCTTCTCCCACCTTGACCTCAAGATGCTCACCAGTGTCGGTGTTATGCCACTTGGCCACCACCGCCTGATACCTGTTCCTGTCGGCCAGGGTCACTCGATAGTCGCTGAGCTGCCGGGGGTCGATGCTGATGTCCGGCAGGGTCTTGCCGGTGGCGCTCTGCGAGCAACTGATGCAAGGGCGGCCTGCCCCGGGGATGCACTGGACGGATACCCTCTGGAGCATGGGACTGTCCGTATTCTATGGCTTCGCCGTGCATGAGGTGGTCTGGGATCGACAGGGGGATGTGCTCATGCCGGTCAAGCTCATCGACCGCCCACAGCGCCGCTTTGTGTTTGACCCGAACAATCAGTTACGGCTTAAAACCCGCAACGCCCCCGTCAATGGTGAGGCGCTGGGTGAGTACAAATGGTTACTGACCTCGCACATGGCCAGCGCCGAGAACCCCTACGGCATCGCCGTCCTCTCCGCCTGCTTCTGGCCCTATGTCTTCAAGCATGGCGGCTTTAAGTTCTTCAGCAGGTTCTGCGAGAAATACGGCAGCCCCTGGGCGATAGGCAAGTACCCCGAGGGCACACCGGACGAGGTACAGGACAAGCTGCTGGAGCAGTTAGCCGAGATGGTCGAGACCGCCTGTGCGGTCACCTCCAAAGACAGTGAGGTAGAGCTGCTGGAAACGAAACACAGCGGCCAGCCGGTGCAGGAGCGCCTGATTGACCTGTGCAATCGGGAACTCTCCAAAGCCCTGACCTCGCAGACCCTGGCCACGGAAATACAGGGGACCGGCTCACGGGCCGCCAGTGAAACCCATCGGCAGCGGGAGATCACCGTCCATCAGTCCGACCGCCTATGCCTTGAACAGACCTTCAATCAACTCTTTGCCTGGGTCACCGAGCTCAATGTGGCCGGCGCCAGGCCCCCTAAGTTCCGCTTTTTCGAGGAGGCCGAAGCGCGCAAGGACATGGCCGAGTATCTGCTTGACGCCCACAAACTCATTGATATGAAGCAAAGCGAGGTCTATGAACGCCTGCAACTGACCGCCCCGCAGGGCGAGGATGCGGTGATCCCTAAGGCGCGCATGGGGACGGACCGGGAAGAGGCCGCAGTGCCGGTCCGCGCACCGGGGCAATTCAGCGCCCCGCCCGACCCCGCTGAGGCACCCTGCCCAAGCTGTGGCCAAGGCAGTGACCCGCACCACAGCTTTGCCGAGGATCAGCCTGATCTTCTGGTAAGCCAGGCGACTCAGACCGCCGATGCGGTCATGGAAACCCTGCCCGCCATTGTCTATGACAGGCTGATTGAGTTTGAGAGGCAAGGCAAGTCCCTCGATGAGTTCGAGGCCGCCTTGCCCGCACTACTGCCGGAGCTTGATGAGACGGCCTTAGCGCAAGTCATTCAGCTTAGCCTTTCTACCGCCTATCTGCACGGCATGGATGAGTCCACCGATGCCAGACCTTAAGCTCGGCGCTGTCCCCTTTCCCGAGGCCATTGCCTATCTCAAGGACAAGGTCGATATTCCCACTAAGCACTGGGATGACCTAGTGGGTGAGATCCGAGCCAAAGCCTTTGCGGTGGCCGGGGCGACCAAGGTGGCGATGGTGGGTGACTTCAGGGCAGCGCTGATCAAGACCCGGAAAGCCGGTGGCACAATTACTGACTTCCGTAAAGAGTTCGACCGTATCGTCAAGCGATACGGCTGGAGCTACAAGGGCAAACGTGGCTGGCGTAGCCGCATCATCTTCGATAACAACATGCGTAGCGCCTCTATGGCCGGTCGCTGGCAGCAGATGCAACGCACGAAAGAGACACGGCCTTATCTGCAATACCTGTCGGTGGGCGATAGCCGCGTCCGGCCAGAGCATCGAGCCTGGCACGGGCTCATCTTAGCCCTTGATGACCCCTTCTGGGATACCCACTACCCCCCGAATGGCTTTGGCTGTCGCTGTACCGTTCGCACCCTAAGCCAACGTCAGCTTGAGCGGGAAGGCAGGCAGGTCGGCAAGGCCCCGCCGCTTCAGCGAGGCGAGCGCATCAATGCCCGCACCGGCGAGGTCTATGGCGCTGTGCCCAAAGGCATTGGTGTGGGCTGGGATTACAATGTCGGCAAGGCCTGGCTGGCCCCGGAGACTGTGTCTTCGGACAGAAGGCTCGCCAGCTTGCCCAAGGCCCTGCGTGACGCCGCCCTGGAACAGTTGCCTGGCTTCACCCGCCACCTGCATCGACCGTACCAGCGCTGGGCAGAGCAGGTACTGGCTGAGGACTATCAGGTACAAAACAAACAGGTGGTGGTGGGCTACCTGGATAAGACCGTGGTGGATGCGCTGGAGCTGCGGGGTATGAAACCTGAGAAATCTCGCCATTACCATGACGGATAAGGAATTACGACATATATACAGAGACAAGAAGAGGAAACGGGGTACATCTGTTCCTAAAGCTGAACTCCTTAACGCTGCCCAAACATATTGAAAACCCACAAGCTGTGCTGTTCGATAAAGTCGATCCAGCGTTACTGTATGTCTTTGATGCCGGGGAGAAGGATCGTCTCGGCAAAATTGTGATTCGGGTGAACTATGAGAAGAAGCTCCAATACACAAATAGCGTCCGCTCAGGCGGCATGGTGTCGACAATTACTCTTCAAGATAGGAAAAAATATGATCTGGTAAGCGGGGAGTTGTGATAGTACCATCATCCGCAAATAGAAATGGCCGCATGGCGGGACGCCATCCAGGTCACTATGCCTGGTTCCCCCGCATGGGCTTCACTATTGCTAGGATAGGACAGCCCGCTGACCCGACGATTTTTCAGCCTCACGCGGCACACCATGAATATAGCATCATAGTTACTATAAAACCGAATTAAATCCCCTTTAAGCGCCATTAAAATGATCATTTTCAGGGTATTTTTGGGCATAAAGTGATCATTTTTAGATGATTTTTTGCACATTTTTGTGACATAAAAGTGTATTTTTGTCGCAAAATGAATGATTCTTTAATTTTCACCCTATATCCCTGAAACCCTTACCCACACTAGCTTTCCGCCATTTTTTGTCCATTTCCCCCTGTCTCAAAATGATAGATCCCCCCCACACAGGCTGGAACGTGGCCGGCAAAAAATGACGTAATGGATATTGTCGTCTTGGCCAATTAGCCCACACAGGCTGGGACGTGGCCAGCAAAAAATGACTGCTCAACTGCTGGATAATTAAAGCAAGGTAAGGCTAACCGCTAAAACACTGCAACTGAACCGGCCTTATTTTGTAGATTACCCGAACCTCACCTTCCTCTCGGAAAGGGTAGGGGCGCTGCTTCAGATAGAGCCCCGCCAACTCATCAATATGTGCATCGGCCCCTTCCTCATAAAGAACAGTCTGGTCGCCAGTGCAGTTCCCTGCCGAATGATTTCCTTGACTTATCAACCATGGCAAAAAGGGCGGCAGGTAGCGGACTCACACAGGTGCTTGCATTTTGATTGTCTGCATGTAATATGCGCCATGTACAGGTTTCTTTCGTCAGAAGCCTGTAGCTTGCGTTTCACACAGGAGCCCGTAGTCGGGTATCCTACGAATACAACACCATCCGGAAATAAGTAGGGTGTGTTTTTCCTGTGTGAGCGCATGACGAAATGCCCGACACCCTTGCCTGTGTCGGGAAAGCTTAAACAACACAGGAGGATCAAGAAATGAAATGCACAGTGTGTAAATCTAGCCAGATGGCTCGGTGTGGAGAGTGTGGCAATATGGTTTGTAAAAAATGTGCCAAAGACGCTAAAGGGCATTACCCGAAAATGACCGGCAGTAAGTGTCCTTTTTGCGGGAAAGCAGGTAAGCTGCAAAAGCTTTAGTTTTTTTACGAGCATATAAAACTCACAGCATTTACTCTGGATTTTCACAGAGAGGCTCAGGGACATGCCTGTTTCAGCAGTGGCGTTTACGCTGCATACCTGTGCATTGTATCAACCCCTCCTTAAGGTTTTGATCTTCAGACTGCCGCTCTGTGTAAAGCGCTCTCAGCGTTAGCGCCTAAATCCATAGCAATACCGTGATGAAATACTGTTCAGAGGGCTAATAGATGGTACGGCCTGAATCTATGGCGACACCTTCCGGCATCCGCGGGCAAATCACAAAACTAGTGGAGCACCCCAAATTTGTTGGCTTGATAACAGCACTGATTTTAATCAATGCCATAACGCTTGGTGTTGGAACCAGTCTTTCTATTTCTGAGGATTTTCAATCCTTACTGGGCCTGCTTGACACCGTAATATTGAGCATTTTCTCTCTGGAATTATCGCTCAGGTTATATGCGTACCGTCTTGTGTTCTTCAGGTCCGCCTGGAACATCTTTGACTTGGCGATTATCACTGTTTCCTGGGTGCCATCTTCTGCGCCGCTGGTTATATTGCGGACGCTGAGGGTTTTCCGTGTTCTCAAAATGCTTCGCCTTCTCAGGCTGTTTTCTGTTTTGCCGCAGATGCGCCAGATGATTGAGGCCATTTTATATTGCATACTTGGCATGAGCTCAGTGTTGTGTCTGATGCTGTTTATTTTCTATGTGTCAGCCGTTCTGGTGACGATACTTTTTGGCCAGCACCCGGACCCACAGATGCAGGAGTGGTTCGGTAATATCGGGGCGTCCGCATACACGCTCTTTCAGATCATGACGTTGGAGGGCTGGTCCGAGAGCATCGTGCGCCCGACAATGGCTCTGTATCCGCTCGCATGGCTGTTTTTTGTGCCTTTCATCGTTATTTCCAGCTTTGTAATTTTAAACCTGTTTGTTGGTATTATCGTCGATGCCATGGCAAACGCCCGCAAGCGGGAAGGAGATGAGGATTATCAGAACCAGCAGGTGATGATTGAGAACTTGCAACGAGAACTGGTCGAGATCAAAAGACTGCTACAGGAAAAACAATGAGATGGCTGAGGTGCTCGCCGGGAATGATGAGAGGGGCGCCAGTGTTGCGATTGCGACTTTTAATCTCATCCGCCCCACCTGATCCCGTCCCTCCTGCGGACTGTTAAAGCGGTGCCGGCAGATCAGTGCTGCCCATCAAATACGCATCCACACTTGCCGCTGCACTCCGTCCTTCGGCAATCGCCCACACGATCAGGGACTGACCACGCTGCATGTCCCCGGCGGCATAGACGCCCTCAACGCTGGTCTGCCACTGCTTGTCGATCTTCACGTTACCGCGCTCGGTAAGTTCGATACCGAGTTGTTGCAGCAGGCCGGCTTTTTCCGCACCGACAAAACCCATAGCAAGCAGGACCAGATCGGCCGGAATGGTGTAGGCGGTGCTGGCCTTTTCTGCAAAGCTCATTTGGCCATCCGCATTTTTCATTTCGACTTCCACAAGCTCCAGCGCCTTTACCTTGCCAGTGCCATCATCTATGAACCGTTGGGTAGACACGGCATAGACACGCTCAACGCCTTCTTCGTGTGCGGAAGCGACACGATAGATGTGTGGCCATTCCGGCCAGGGGTTATCCTGCCTGCGTATTTGCGGCGGCTTGTGCTTTTCCCTCGGATGCACCGACCCATAAATTGAAATGATGGCGTTTTATTCGCGTATGAAAAATCTAGTGGAAACCGGTCACCGCCTGGTCTTCCTCTTGCCCTCATTGATACGGGATGTTTAATGCAACTTGGCGCAATCCCTTGAAGCCCTGGACAAACAGATCCGCGACTTTTTAGATGAGTTTGTTATCCACTTATACAACTCAAAGAAACTCCCTGTTACACGACTTTTTCCGCTATGCCTGAGTGTGGCATCCGTCTACTATGGGTTAAACAACACCGCATTTTAATACATCACTGGAAGATGCAAACCGCAGCAGAGGTCTTGCTTGTGGTTTAATCGAGGTCAAACATCAAGGGCAAAGATACGAGTCAACCGGGACGGTTCAGTCACTTTAACAATGGCAAGCCCTGATTTAAGCGACGCCCGCCTCTCGCTGATCATGCAGGCGGCTCAAGCATTGGGGATAGACATAGCGCAGGTGAGACCGGCTGTGAGTGACGCACCGTCCATCGGTTTCTCCTTACTCACCGCAGGCGTTCGAATCACTGGCGGAACAACATGTGCCAGGTTGCCGAAGAAGTACTCAATCAAATGTGTGAACGTGCCGCCCTGTTCTGGGAAATCGATACTGACAATATCGCCGTCAAGATGAGGTATATTCACCAACATCGCTGACGCCGCTCAATCCATTTCCCTTTCTGGGTTGGCACGCAGGATGTTCGAGACCGAAGCTCCCATCAGCTACCACAAAATCCACACCCCTGAGAGCTTTATCCCGGGTATCGCCGCCCATCTCGTTGATGTTGATCCTGAAAACGGCAAGGTAGATACCCGCTACACCATTTTCCAGGACGTGGGTGAAGCCGTGCATCCCGATTATGTTAAGGGGCAGATGCAGGGTTCCGCCATACAAGGGATCGACATGACCCTCTGGCGCTATGTGAGTCCGACCCCGGTATAGAAGATGTGGTGGACAGGGATAAATTTAAAGCCGATATGTCTGTTACGGTAGATGGACAAATGAGTCGTTCGATCTTTTACAATCACTGACAGATGAGGATGAAGTGGTTTTCATGCCGGCTATCGGTGGCGGTTAAATGAGAAGCAGGGGGGATTATTTTTCACCTCTTAAATTCAGACAGGCAGTCCCAATCACCATCGACTACTCCGGCCAAAGAACCAACATATCAAAAGGCTATACGAAGATGGGAGGTGCTGGTGGGGCAAAACGCCATGGAAAAATTCAAAGCCGCAGGGTCGAAGTGTAAGAGATGACGTTCATTGGCATGGTTCTATCTGCTGGCAGGATCATCTCCACATTCGCCTTCATCTGCAAGCCCCCCCGGATTAAGCGACTTGTTTTTGCTCTTCTTCCTTTGCCTGCTTTTTGCGGACATTAACCTGCATCTTGCCTTGCAAGAATTCCAGCCCCTTCTTCTCGCAACTGGCGATGATAAAGAGGTTCTCATCTGTAACGGGCAGGTCATTTTCCGCCAACACCTTCGTTGCTTTAGGGAGCCCCGGTTCTAGCAGATCCAGCGGATCACCTTCATAAACCGGCTTCTTGCGCTGTTTCTCGGCCAGTTTCACCACCTCCGGGTCGGGCTTCACAGGTGTTTGCCCAAAATACCCTAACACCATATCGCCATATTCCGGCGTGATCCGTTTCCATCTTCCCATGGCAACGTTCATATAAGCCTGTTGAAAATAAAACTGTGATACCGGGGTGACCGAGGCGCCAAAACCGCCCAACCGCACGACCTCAGGCATCTCTTTCAGGACTTTTGGGAACAGATGCAGGGTGTTAATATCACGCATCATCATCGTGTTGGCGGTCAACGCCCCGCCCGGCATGGGTGAGATGGCCACCAGCGGAGAGACCTGTTTTGCTTCCGGCGGCACATAGTACTCTTTCATGCACTCTTCAAACACGTCACTTGCCTTGATGATCTTTTCATAGTCAACATCAAGGACATAATCAGTCCCCTTCAAGGCATGCCACATGCTAATGATATCCGGTTGTGAGGTACCACCGGATACCGGGCTTTTCGCCAGATCGATGCCATCCACACCCGCTTCAATCGCAGCCATATAACAAGCGATGCCGCAGCCTACCGTGTCATGGGTATGGAGCCGTAGATGTGTGCCTTCAGGCAACATCTCCCGTGCGCCCTTGACGGTTTCGTAAATCTTCCTGGGGTTAGCCGTACCCGTCGCATCTTTGAAGGCAACGGAGTGAAAAGGAATACCACGCTCTAACATTACTCGCAAACGCGCAAGATAGAACTCCGGCGTGTGTGCGCCTTCACAACCGGGCGGCAAGTCCATAATCGCGATCACCACTTCGTGTTTTAAGCCATGCTCGGTGATCCGTGCCGCCGAGTATTCAAGATTACGTATATCATTCAGGGCGTCGAAATTCCGTATGGTTGTGATCCCATGTTTCCTGAACAGTCTGGCATGCAGATCGATGATGTCTCTTGGCTGCTGGCTCAATGCGACAACATTAATACCACGGGCCAGGCTTTGTAAGTTCGCATCTGGACCTGCTTTTTCCCGAAAGGCGTCCATCATGTCAAAGGCCGATTCGTTACAATAAAAAAACAAACTCTGAAAACGCGCCCCACCGCCGGCCTCAAAATGCGTGATCCCGGCTTCAACACTGGCCTCCACTGCCGGCAGAAAATCTTTAGTCAGAACACGGGCGCCATGGACAGACTGGAACCCATCACGAAAAGAGGTATCCATCACCTTAATGACTTTTTTCACTTAAACTCTCTCTTAGCTTCATTGGCCTTGATGATTAAGCGTGAATTATAACTGATTATTTCATCAAACCATTTCAACGGGATGAGCGAGCATGTGAGTGTGCTCAGGGTATTGCATATGGGAAGAGGTAGTAGAGGGAATGCTTAGAATACAGCAGAGATGCGAACCTGCTGGATGGATAAGATGGCGGGGAAAACATAACCCGTTTTACTGAGCCAGCGCTCGTAAGCCCCACCCGAGAGGCTTTTCATCCAGGTGCAGAAAACCATCAGTAGACTTCAACACTACTCGCCGTCCCCCTGAAAGGCACCCGTTCAGGGGGTAGCTTGTTCACACCTGAATGGGCAGCTTCTCGTAGAGTTTGCCAGTGGCCGCCCGGAGCGCATTGGCCGCCGCCGGCGCCGCTGGTGGCGTGCCAGGCTCGCCAACGCCTGTCGGTGGCTCGGCTGACGGCACGATATGGACTTCTATATCCGGCATTTGATTGATACGCAGTATGCGATAGTCATGGAAATTAGACGGCACGACACGCCCGGCTTCCAGGGTGATCTCCTCTCCCAGGGCGGCGGACAGTCCGTAGCCTATGCCGCTTTCCATCTGCGCTTTGATGATGTCCGGGTTGACGGCAACGCCACAGTCCACAGCGCACACCACCTTCTCTACCTTGAGCCGACCGTCATCCTGAGCGGACACCTCGGCCACCTCGGCAACAAAGCTGCTGAAGGACTCATGTACGGCCAGACCCATTGCCCGTCCCGCCGGCAGCCTCTTACCCCAGCCTGCTTTCTCGGCGGCCAGTTTCAGCACGCCGGCATGGCGGGGATGATCTTTCAATAACTGCATGCGTACTTGCAAGGGGTCCTTGCCGCCGGCATGGGCAAGTTGATCGAGGAAGGTCTCGGTCGCATAGGCGGTATGGGTATGCCCCACCGAGCGCCACCATTGCACGGGAACCGCCTGCTCAACGGTGATCAACTCAACATGCAAATTGGGAATGGCGTACGGCAGGTTTACGGCGCCCTCGACACTGGTGGCGTCGATACCGTCCTTGACCATCAAGGCCTCAAAGGGGGTGCCGCCCAGGATAGACTGGCCGACAATTCTGTGCTCCCAGGCGATGATACTGCCCTCCTCATCAAGCCCGCCCTTGAGCTTATGCACATAAGCCGGCCGGTAATGCCCGGCGCGGGTGTCCTCTTCCCTGCTCCAGACCAGCTTCACCGCTGTGCCCTTGCGTGCCTTTGCGATCAGCGCCGCTTCCAGCACATAGTCAACCGTTTTACTGGCGCGGCGGCCAAAGCTACCGCCCGCCATCAGGGTGTTGATATTCACCTGTGCGGCTTTAAGACCCAATGCTTCTGCGACCGCATTCTGATCGGCGGTTTGCGTCTGGCTGCCGTACCAGAGCTCGCAACTATCATCCTTTACCAGCGCAACACAATTCATCGGCTCCATCGTGGCATGGGCGAGATAAGGAAAGGTATAGCGGGCCTCGACTATTTCGGCGGCCTTCTTAAAGGCGGCATCTGCATCGCCGTCTTTGCGGGCACTCAGGCCCTTGCCCTGCTCCGCCAACCGCTGATATTCCGCCATGATCTCAGATGTGCTCTTCCTGAAAGCCTTACCCTCATCCCAGCGGATCTCAAGGGCGTTGCGGCCTTTTTTGGCCGTCCAGAAGTCTCTCGCCAACACGGCGACAGCATTGGGCAGTTTAACGACATCAACCACGCCTTTTATTTTTCGGGCATTTGCATCATTGACGGCGGCAAGAGTCGCACCAAAAAGCGGCGGATGGGCAACGGCGGCGGTCAACATGCCGGGGAGTTTGATATCCTGAGTGAAGATGGCGCTACCGTCAGACTTGCCGGTGTCCTTGCGCTTGAGGTCTTTGCCGATATAAACAAAATCGCTCGGCTTTTTCAGCTTCAGCGTCTCTGCATCCGGTACCATCTGCAAGGCCGCGGCTCTAGCTAACTCGCCGAATGTCGCCCGGTTTGAGCCAGCGCTGATAACACCCTTGCTCACGGAGATGTCCTTGCTGGCGACTGACCAGCGCTTTGCGGCAGCGGCCACCAGCATGGCGCGTGCGGCGGCCCCAGCCTGGCGCAACTGCATATAAGAATTGGCGATGGCCGAACTGCCGCCAGTGCCTTGCATCGGCCCCCAGAACAGGTTGTTGTATTTTGTTGCATCGGCGGGCGCCGTGACCGGTACCACCTGCTGCCAGTCAGCGTCCATTTCTTCCGCCACCAGTGTCGCAAGGCCGGTGTAGGCGCCCTGCCCCATCTCCAGATGCTTGATCCTGACGGTGACGGTATTGTCCGTGCCAACGCTGACGAAGGCATTGGCCTCGAAGGCGCCGTCCACCATGTTGCCGGTTTGCGGCTTGGCGGCGGACAGCCCGGGAAGGTAAACAGCCAGCGACAGACCGGCGCCTGTGACCGTCACATTCCTGATAAATTGACGACGATTGAGTGTTAATCCGCTCATTTTCTTACCCCCCAAGCGTGTTTGATGCATCTTTGATGGCCTTGCGAATGCGAACGTAAGTGGCGCAACGACAGATGTTGCCCGACATGGCGGCGTCAATGTCCTCATCCGATGGTCGGGGGTTGCTTGCAAGCAAGGCAATCGCCGCCATCACCTGGCCAGACTGGCAGTAACCGCATTGCGGCACCTGTCTCTTCTCCCAGGCGCCCTTGACTGTTTCGGCCACTTTGGATTGTGCGCCCTCGATGGTGGTGATCTCGGCGCCCACCGCCGCTGACACGGGCGTCACACAAGAGCGGGTCGCCCTGCCGTTGATATGCACTGTACAGGCCCCGCATTGCGCCACCCCACAGCCGTATTTAGTGCCGGTTAATTCAACATGATCTCGGAGCACCCAGAGCAGGGGGGTGTCCGGCAACACATCCAAACGGTGTTGTTTGCCATTGACATTAATATCGACCGCCATCTTCTATTCTCCCGAAATGCACTATGACTGTGACTTAACTTAAATCTGTCGTTATTCTAAACGAGAACTGGAAAATACCTGATCGGGCGTTGTAACGCCAGCATTTTCGGGGCGCCTGTTGAGCCGGCTCACAGTGCGGTTGATTCTCTTTTTAAGGAATGGCGGTTAAGTCTTTGTGTTCAGGCGAGTATTGGTGAGTGAAACTAGAAAGTTTACTTGCTTAAAAACGTCTCATTCGAAACCCTGGCCTGCTTGAGAGTCGCCCTGTAGAATGCCTTCAGGCATGTCGCCGGGATGATTGGGAATGGTGGTGTAGCGATTCGTGATCGGGTTGTGCCAAATCTCGTGTGAGCCGACAGCCTGACGGTCAAAGACAAAACCCAAATTCTTTAAGTCGTTTAATAATCTGCCGGTACTTAAAGCCAAGCGTCCCACTAATTGCCGACGACCAGGGGATAATCAAACGAGTCACCAGTGTGTTTCAAAGTCGGGTAAGCCTGACGCTCCGCTTGAGCCTCCAGTAGTTTCTTAGCCACATCCCGGGCAATCTCCAACATTTCCATGACCGTGCGGCCTTGGGCGATAAGACCGGGGATGTCCTCCGTCGTCGCGAGATAAACCCATCCGGTAACTTCTCAATATGTAAATTTACAATCTGCTCCATCGCTCCATACTCATCGCTTAGGCGACCTTATTCCATTGCCATGATAAGCCCTATCTTGTTATCTTGAAAGTGCTTCGTGAGATGCTCATTTAGACTTTTTGCTTGCTATGACCCAAAACTGATTAATTGGTTATCTCCGTAATCTTCCATACCTCGTGCGCCAGTTTAACTAATAGCGATTGACGTGTCTCAATGTCCTCGGCATCCCACTTCTCAAACGATAACAATTTTTCGTTAATACGAGAGATGGAAGTATTCTGACCAACATCAGCAAGACCAGCAAGGGATCGAGTTAAGTAATTACCGCTTTCAGCATACATAGGCTTTTTGTTTACATAAAAATCATTGCCTGCTACAACGTTAATCGGCTTCTCCAAAAGAGTGAGGTTGCCAAGACGGTTCTTGAATTCATCGTAATCCGAATCAGTATGTTGTGCTTGCCATGTGTTTCGCAGATCGTTTGCCGGATTATCCGGCAGGATGTGCTCAATCTCCAGTTTAGAATAAGTATCAATACTGCCACGTTCTTTCTGTCCGTGAAATGGCATATCTACATATTGCGTTAAGCGAGCCAGCAAATATTTTACTCGGTATTTTTGCGTGGAATCGAGCGTAAGACGCTTCAACGCATCATTCAGTTCCGAGGTTTTTTTATCCATATTCGAAGCAAAGCGATTTTTAATAAATCTATTTAATTTCTCTCTCTGCTCTTCCGAATTTTCACTTTGAGCGATGCTCCTTATTTCATTTGCCCAGGTAGAGAAGTTTCGCTCAAGTTCATTGGTTGGTGATTTGGCAAAAATATGATAGAAGAGAAAACTCTCAAGTTGAGTAACAAACTGGCTAAAAAAGGTGTCGGGCAGATTGGCGGCTGCCAGTAGCAATATGTAATGCTGGCTGAAGGCGCCGCCCGTGAGCTTTTTCAAAGAACCCATTTCCACACTATTTTCATCATTTCTTAAATCAATGTACTGCTTCACGTTTTGAGCGATCTGGCGGACAAATTTAATGGGTTCTTCCCGATAGCCTGTAAGTTCGGCATGTTCTCTTTTTGAGATCCAACTATAAATCTCATCTTCTTTTAGGGTAGCATCTTCATCCTCATTCTTGATGACGTAATTTGCTATAAGAAAATACCTTAAGAAACGTAACGGTTTTTCTTTATTCTGCTCAAGTGGGCTTGTAATCTTTTTCCATTCATCCTTCAGTTTAGAAAAATCATCTGATGGTACCTGGGTAAAGAGCAGGTTTTTCAATAAATCCATTGGATTAAGGCCGATGCCTCGCTCATTAATAGTCTCAAACATTTTGAGTGCGCTGCTCACGTTATTTGAAATCTGGATGAAGACCACATTGTGAGACAAATGCCCCCAATACTTCTTAAGTTTGGCCTCATTATTGTAGTTACCTGTCAGAAAGTGGTATATAAAACTATAAGCATTCAGAATTTTTTCAATCGATCCATGAGTTGAAATACAATCATTTCGAATTCCCGTTTTCACAGCTTTTGGATCACCATTGACCTTAATGATTTTTTCGATGACCTCTCCAGCATTCTCATACCGAGGATCCAGTTTTATATTAGTTTTGATGTCGCCCTGTGGGCTTGTGTAATTAGTTTCGACCAGATTATGGATCACTAGACCTTGCTGCATATCTTTGAAAAGCACCCGTAAGGCACACAAAATCAGAAAAATAGTCGTTAAGCGTTGCTGACCATCGATAACATCATAATGATATTCTTCGTCTTTTATCGGTGCCACAAGAACGGTTCCGATGAAATACTCGGAGTCGCTGTCGATCTGCTCGTCGATATCTTCAAGCAACTGACTGACCTGTATCTCAGTCCAGACATACTCGCGCTGATAATCCGGCACCACATAAAAACACTCTTTGAATGCTTGTTCTACCGTATATTTGTGATTTATCAGTCGTATTTCCGTCATTGAAACTTCCCCTATTCATTTAGTAACAGCCAAACATTCTAAACATAAAAGACCGCAACATTTTAATAGTTTTTGCTATTTTATTTTTGAAACTTGTCATTTACCTTTAAGGACAGGATGTTCTTGTTACACAGTGCAAGCGCAGACTAAAAAGCCTCTGCCCTAAAAAGGGCAGAGGCTTTTTTTATTAAAGCCCTGGCGGTGACCTACTCTCGCACGGGTAATCCCGCACTACCATCGGCGCTACGCCGTTTCACTTCCGAGTTCGGCATGGGATCGGGTGGTGCCAACGCGCTATGGCCGCCAGGAAATCGGTATCAGGGAGCGTAGCGATGAGCGCCATCTTGGACTTAACCCAGGATTTACTCCCTGTAGAGTCGAATTGCACCCATGATTTCGGGCGCGATTCAACCTTCAATTCGAGAAAACTGAAAAGCAAATCACACTGTATGCCAGCGCATATAACAAACCGCTTGAGTGTTATACGGTCAAGCCTCACGGGCAATTAGTACTGGTTAGCTTCACACATTACTGCGCTTCCACACCCAGCCTATCAACCTCGTCGTCTACGAGGACCCTTCAGAGAACTTAAAGCTCAAGGGAGATCTCATCTTGAGGGGGGCTTCCCGCTTAGATGCTTTCAGCGGTTATCCCGTCCACACATAGCTACCCGGCAATGCCACTGGCGTGACAACCGGAACACCAGAGGTGCGTCCACTCCGGTCCTCTCGTACTAGGAGCAGCTCCTCTCAAATCTCCAACGCCCACGGCAGATAGGGACCGAACTGTCTCACGACGTTCTAAACCCAGCTCGCGTACCACTTTAAATGGCGAACAGCCATACCCTTGGGACCTGCTTCAGCCCCAGGATGTGATGAGCCGACATCGAGGTGCCAAACACCACCGTCGATATGAACTCTTGGGTGGTATCAGCCTGTTATCCCCGGAGTACCTTTTATCCGTTGAGCGATGGCCCTTCCATTCAGAACCACCGGATCACTAAGACCTGCTTTCGCACCTGCTCGACCTGTCCGTCTCGCAGTCAAGCACCCTTATACCTTTGCGCTCATAGCACGATTTCCGACCGTGCCGAGGGTACCTTCGTGCTCCTCCGTTACGCTTTGGGAGGAGACCGCCCCAGTCAAACTACCCACCATACACTGTCCCCGATCCGGGTAACGGACCTGGGTTAGAACCTCAAACATACCAGGCTGGTATTTCAAGGACGGCTCGACGATAACTGGCGTCATCGCTTCAAAGCCTCCCAGCTATCCTACACAAGCATGTTCAAAGTCCAGTGTAAAGCTGTAGTAAAGGTTCACGGGGTCTTTCCGTCTAGCCGCGGGTACACTGCATCTTAACAGCGAGTTCAATTTCGCTGAGTCTCGGGTGGAGACAGTGTGGCCATCGTTACGCCATTCGTGCAGGTCGGAACTTACCCGACAAGGAATTTCGCTACCTTAGGACCGTTATAGTTACGGCCGCCGTTTACCGGGGCTTCGATCAAGAGCTTCGCGTGAGCTAACCCCATCAATTAACCTTCCGGCACCGGGCAGGCGTCACACCCTATACGTCCTCTTGCGAGTTTGCAGAGTGCTGTGTTTTTAGTAAACAGTCGCAGCCACCTGGTCACTGCAACCCCTTTCCGCTCCGGCCGCAAGGGCCTTCACATACCGGGGGCACACCTTCTCCCGAAGTTACGGTGCTATTTTGCCGAGTTCCTTCACCCGAGTTCTCTCAAGCGCCTTGGGATTCTCTCCCCGCCCACCTGTGTCGGTTTGGGGTACGGTCAATTATGATCTTAACGCTTAGAGGTTTTTCCAGGAAGCATGGCATCAATCACTTCGCTCCCAAAAAGGGTGCTCGTCATCACGCCTTGAGATTGTATGCCCGGATTTGCCTTGGCACACTCTCTACACGCTTAAACCGGGATAGCCAACACCCGGCTGACCTAGCCTTCTCCGTCGCCCCATCGCAATCATAATCGGTACGGGAGTATTAACCCGTTGTCCATCGACTACGCCTTTCGGCCTCGCCTTAGGTACCGACTCACCCTGCGCCGATTAGCGTTGCGCAGGAACCCTTGGGCTTTCGGCGTGCGGGTTTTTCACCCGCATTATCGCTACTCATGTCAGCATTCGCACTTGTGATACCTCCAGCATGCCTCACAGCACGCCTTCAACGGCCTACACAACGCTCCTCTACCATGCGTGCAAGCACGCATCCGCAGCTTCGGTACACAGCTTGAGCCCCGTTACATCTTCCGCGCAGGCCGACTCGACCAGTGAGCTGTTACGCTTTCTTTAAAGGATGGCTGCTTCTAAGCCAACCTCCTGGCTGTCTTAGCCTTCCCACTTCGTTTCCCACTGAGCTGTGATTTGGGGACCTTAGCTGGCGGTCTGGGCTGTTTCCCTTTTGACGACGGACCTTATCACCCGCCGTCTGTCTCCCGTGATCGCACTTGCCGGTATTCGGAGTTTGCCATGGTTTGGTAAGTCGGGATGACCCCCTAGCCATAACAGTGCTCTACCCCCGGCAGTGAAACACGAGGCGCTACCTAAATAGCTTTCGAGGAGAACCAGCTATCTCCGGGCTTGGTTAGCCTTTCACTCCTAGCCACAGCTCATCCCCTCATTTTTCAACATAAGTGGGTTCGGTCCTCCAGTGCCTGTTACGGCACCTTCAACCTGGCCATGGCTAGATCGCCCGGTTTCGGGTCTACTCCCAGCGACTCACGCCTGTTTAAGACTCGGTTTCCCTACGCCTACGCTACACGCTTAAGCTCGCCACTGAAAGTAAGTCGCTGACCCATTATACAAAAGGTACGCCGTCACCTGTCCCTCAATTACTCTTATGCCTGAACGACATTTAGGTTCTCTACTAACCCAGGCGGCTTTTGTCAAAATCTAAAGTTCAACAAAAAGCCTGTAAAAGTAATTGAGTGGACAGGCTCCGACTGCTTGTACGCACACGGTTTCAGGTTCTATTTCACTCCCCTCTCCGGGGTTCTTTTCGCCTTTCCCTCACGGTACTGGTTCACTATCGGTCGACAAGGAGTATTTAGCCTTGGAGGATGGTCCCCCCATGTTCAGTCAAAGTTTCACGTGCTCCGACCTACTCGATTTCACCATGGATTGACTTTCATATACCGGGCTATCACCGTCTATGGCCGCACTTTCCAGAACGTTCTACTAATCGCCCCATGGCTTAAGGGCTACTCCCCGTTCGCTCGCCGCTACTAGGGGAATCTCGGTTGATTTCTTTTCCTCCGGGTACTGAGATGTTTCAGTTCCCCGGGTTCGCTTCCACACC
>CBDAPU010000001.1:625000-2413925 GCA_965198875.1 Gammaproteobacteria bacterium
GCTACTGGTTGCTCTTTGGCGTGCTTGCATTCACGGTCATCGCTTATGCACATTTTAGTGACCCACATACTGATGAGAGCGCCCTGGCGCAGGCTACAACCGCCACATTGCAGAGAACAGCATACCATGATGGGTCACAGGAACATCGGGATTTTCCCAATGTGCTCCCGGAAAAGCCACAACCACACGATGCTGATCTAGCGACAACATCCCCGGTAGCTGATCATAAAACACCTGCATGGAAGGGCATTGAATGGACGGATATTAGCGTCTCAGATGGTGATAACTTGTCCCTGATCTTCAACAGGCTTGGTCTTAATCCTGCGGCGCTGCATGAGATCATGTCACTGAAACAGGATACCGCTATCTTAAAACAACTCCGCCCGGGACAGCGCGTCTCGTTCAAAATTGAGGATGGCCAATTACACGCCTTGAGGTTTGAATTCGATCTAGTCAAAACACTAATCGTAATTCGGGATAAGGATACATTTATCAGCGAGATCATCACCACTGAGCTTGAGACGCAAGTAAAACAATCCACAGCGGTGATCCATGATTCCCTGTTCCTGTCAGGGCAGTCTGCCGGGCTTTCCGATAAGCTGATCATGCAGCTAGTTGAGATATACGGATGGGATATTGACTTTGCTCTGGACATCCGCAGGGGCGACAGCTTCAAAGTCGTCTATGAAGAGCAATACAAGGGGCGGGGAAAAGTCGCCGATGGCCCGATACTTGCCGCAGAGTTCGTGAATAAAAATAACACCATCCGTGCCGTCAGATACCAACGCGATGAGGGTGAGGCGCATTATTACACCGACGCCGGGTTTAGTATGCGTAAAACCTTTTTAAGAACGCCATTGAAATTCAGCCGAATCAGCTCTCGCTTTAATCTCAAACGTCGCCATCCCATCTTAAATAAAATCCGTGCACATAAAGGTGTTGATTATGCTGCACCCACCGGTACTCCTGTTAAAGTCACGGGAGATGGCGTCATCCATTATGTGGGCCGAAAAGGGGGCTATGGTAAAACCATCATTGTTAAACATGGCGGAAAATATAGCACGCTCTACGCCCACTTATCCCAATACGGAAAAGGGATGAGAAGGGGGCGCGCAGTCAAACAGGGGCAGATCATCGGCTATGTGGGAAAATCAGGACTGGCCACCGGCCCCCATTTGCACTATGAGTTTCGTGTACACGACATACACCGCAATCCATTGACAGTTGAATTACCCCAGGCCGAGAGCATACCCAAAGAGGAGTTGGCTGACTTCAAGGCGCGCACAGATCACCTCTTTGCCCTGCTCGCCCCCAACCAACCGGTTATCGCCGAGAAAACCAGACCCATCGACAACACATCATTCACGCAGGCCGACGAAAACCCATTAAAATCTCACCTGTGGTGAGTATTTAGGGAAAAAGCGAACAGTGTATTACGCAGGGCTTATGTCGGGCACGAGTATGGACGCCATAGATGTAGCTTTGATCGATGTTGATGATGTTGTTGTTGACGTCATTGCTTATCGGCAATTCCTCATCAATCGCGAACTTCGGCAACGGGTAAGGAACATCGATCAGTTTGCATCCATTGATGACATAACGGAGCTGGACGTGATCCTTGGCGGGCTGTTTAGCGATGGCATCTTAGCGTTGCTCAAGGATAGCGGTGTTGCTCCGGGAAACATTAATGCGATCGGTTGTCACGGCCAGACACTTCTGCATCTGCCCGGGCGGGGGCGACCGCGCACATTGCAAATCGGCGACCCCAATATTATTGCTTATCGCACGGGCATTCCCACAGTGGCTGATTTTCGTCGTGCTGATCTGGCCGCCGGTGGTCAGGGAGCGCCGTTGGCGCCGGCCTTCCATGCCTTCAAATTTCGAAGCCCCGAGCTTGACCGGGTCCTGTTGAACCTGGGTGGGATGGCCAACATCACGGTACTGCCAGCCAAACCCGAACTCGACATCCTCGGCTTTGATACCGGCCCCGGCAATGTGCTGATGGATCTGTGGGTGCAACACCATTTGGATGAGGATTTTGATGCGGAAGGGACATGGGCGAGAGCAGGTTGTTGCCAGGGGCGTTTATTACAAAACATGTTGGCCGATCCCTACTTTAGCGCGAAACCACCCAAGAGCACCGGCAAGGATGAGTTTAACCTCGCCTGGATTAAATCGCAGATAGAGAAAACAGCTAAGGAATATAAACCCGAAGATATTCAGGCCACTTTACTGGAATTGACTGCGAACACCATAGCCGATGCGATCAATGAATATGCGCGGAGAACCGAAGAGGTGTTGCTATGTGGTGGCGGCGCCCATAACCTGGCATTAACACAGCGCCTTGACTCATTACTGCCGGATCTGGCGCTGAAATCAACCGCTGATCATGGCGTTGAGCCAGATGCAGTCGAGGCGATCACCTTCGCCTGGTTGGCGAGACAGCGGCTTGAGGGGACGCCCGGCAACATACCCTCGGTGACAGGCGCAAGAAAGCCGGTGGTTTTGGGCGCTATTTATGCGCCCGTGAAGTGCGGTTTGTGCAGGCGATGATGAGATGCGTCATGCGGCCATTACACCGAGAAGGATGAACCACAGCCGCAGGTTGTCTGTGCATTGGGATTGCGAATAACGAATTGCGCCCCCTCCAGCCCCTCGGAATAATCGATCTCGGCGCCCATCAAATACTGGATGCTCATCGGATCGATCAGCAGTTTAACCCCTTCGTTTTCAACCACAGTATCACCGTCGGTCAGATCCTCATCAAAGGTAAACCCGTACTGAAACCCGGAGCAACCGCCACCTGAAATAAACACCCTTAACATCAACGCGTTGTTCTCTTCCTCCTCGATCAGCTCTTTGACCTTAACGGCCGCTGCATCGGTAAAGAGGAGTGGCTCGGCTACTTCTGGCATGACGTTGTCCTCTGCAAAATAATACGATTAATATGAGGTGAGACTACCCTTATTTCAAGGAGAAACCAAGTGGCGGGGCGGATATTTACCCTTGCCCTGGTGAGCCCGCCGAATGGGACAATGTCGGCGCATCTTTATTCACATCCAATGCCGGGGGATCTGCATTCATCTGTGCTGTGTGCATCAACTTGCCGTTGACCTCTGCGCCAACGGCGATTTCAATTAAGTTATAGTAAACATTGCCGGTGATACGCGCCTTTGATGAGAGCTCCACATGCTCGCTGCTGTGTACATCACCGATGACCGCACCATTTAACACCACATAGGGCGTATTGACCTCACCCTCAATAGCGCCTTGCTCACTCAGGGATAACATCGAGCGCCCATCCGCCTCGGCGCTCACATTGCCTTTGATCATGCCGTCAACATGGACGCCGCCCGTGAATTTCACATCCCCCATGATCTCGGTTTGCTGACCGATGAGCGTGTCAATTTTGCTTGTTCTACGCTTGCGCTTATTGCCCCACATGTGATACCTCCCGGCTGGCAGTTAAAGGCCAGTCAAATACTTTTTTAAGCATAGCCCTTTTTCCGTTTTTTGTTAGTAAACTCACAAACACCCGCTGTGGCGTGAAGTCCTCAGGTAAAATCACGTTGCTCTCGAACCGCTGAAAATTACGGAACTTGAAATCCAGCGAGAGGCCATCATCAAGCGTAATCTCATGCAAACCCAAATGCCGGGCGCTCGATTTTTGAATGCCCTCCAGGGCCACATCAACGATACCTTCCACCACTGTATCAGTTTTAGCCACATGGGTTAATATCAGCTTTATTCGATAGCTCCTCTCGTGGGTCAGCGCCTGAATATGAACGCCGTGTACATCGAGGCCCTTCTCATCACCCGAGGCCTCCATAACCCCCTGGTAGAATTCCAGCTCTTCCTTTAACTTGTGGATATCTTCCTGTAAGGTCTTTAACTCGTTTTGTAGCAACGCTGCCGTCTGCCTGTCCAGGGCGGTGATCTGCTCCAGCATCAACACCCTCTCCCGAAGCCCGGCGTTTTCGGTTTGCAGGCGTTGGTTAACATCCCACAGTAATTTGTAGTCTTCATTAGCGCTGATCCGATCTCGAATATAGGACCAATGACTGTTATCGAGCAACAGCCACGTCAGCCATGCGAGCAACATGCTGAGCGCGATAATGGCAACCGACCAATGCCAGGGCCTGTGCAATTTAACCACCAGTTTTGACATGTCGAGCTAGAAGACGATGAGGTATGGATAAGCCATCATGGGGCCAGTGCGGTTTGGCCTAGCCCTTCTGTTTCATTGAGACGGTAGAGAATGTTCATATTCTGAATGGCCTGCCCTGCCGCCCCTTTCACCAGGTTATCCTCAACCACCAAAATAACCGCCGTATCACCCTCTTGCGGTCGAAAAACAGCGATACGACAGATATTGGCGCCACGCACAGAGGCGGTATTCGGGTGCGCTCCCTGTGGCAGCACATCCACAAAGGGCTCAGCCGCATAACGGGCCTCATAAAGCGCATGAATATCCGTTGTCGTATCGCGCAATCGGCCATACAACGTGGCGTGGATCCCGCGGATGATCGGCAATAAGTGTGGCACGAAAACCAGCCCGATCTCAGTGGATGAGAGGGCTACAAGCCCCTGTTTGATCTCCGGCAGATGACGATGACCATCGGCACAATAGGCGCTAAAAGACTCGCCCGCCTCACAAAATTGCGTATCAAGCGCCGTCTTGCGACCGCCGCCACTGACCCCCGACTTTGCATCGGCTATCAGGGAATGCGGTTCAACCAGATTATTCTCCAGCAGGGGTAAAAAACCCAATAGCACCGCCGTCGGATAACAACCCGGGTTGGCGATGAGCTGCGCGTTTTTGATCTCCGCCCGGTTCACTTCCGGCAAACCATACACCGCTTTGTGCAGATATTCAGGACAGGCATGTGCCTGCCCGTACCACCTCTCCCAGATGCGCCTATCTTTCAGGCGAAAATCTGCAGATAAATCGATGACGTTAATACCCGCATCAAGTAACGCCGGCGCCTGTTGCATCGCTACCCCGCCGGGTGTTGCAAAAAACACGAGATCACAGCGGAATAACGCTGCCGTATCAGGTGCGGAAAAATGCAGATCGACAACACCTCGCAGTGAAGGGAACACCGAGCAAACCGGCTCTCCCTGATCAGTACGCGAGGTCGCCACCAGTAGCTCCGCCTCAGGATGCCCGGATAACAGGCGCATCAACTCAACGCCCGTATAACCCGCCGCTCCGACTATGCCAACCTTAATCATGTGAAACTGTGTCTGACATAACATGTCTGTGGGATGATGATCCTGGAAGCCGTCTTAAAATAATGCCTTCTCGCCATTGCAAGGCGCCCGGCTTTGGCCCCATCGCTCTCTCATAAACGGGCGAAACTACGCTTTTAGAGGCGCCATGCCTTGCACAGAGGAGGCATGTCTCATCCTGAGATAAGCTCTATGGCGTTATGCAAGCCCCGCCATGCCCGCTTAACCAGTCTGCCCCCGGCGATCGCTTGCCGGCAGGCTAAATACGCACGCCATACACCCGGCCCCTGCTTCTCGCCAGCGACTGCATCCTGATCATCGTTCGTAGCATAAACATCTCCTGCGCCTTGTTCCTGCAGGCGTCGACCATCTCTCGGGGCGGAGAATACGTTCATGTACACAATAAAAAAGCGGCCGAAGCCGCTTATAAATCTCTGGTTTTTATTATTGTTGTCAGGCCGATATGTTTGTTTCCATATCTAAACCCGGGATCAGCATAATTTCCATGAACAGCGCTGTCAAGTCCTTATATGACCCCGCCACCTGTTGCCCCTGAGGGTATGATGAATATCGCCGCCTTCTCGCTAACAACCTGTTATCCTCCATCAAAAGGGCTGTATGGGGATAGCCGGGGCCGGATCACCTCACAGGCTGATGGGAGATCAACAATGGGTTTGTATAAAAAAATCTATGCCGTAGTGAGAGAAGTCCCAAGTGGTAACGTGGCCAGCTATGGGCAAATAGCAAAAATAGTCGGCGACTGCTCGGCCAGGGAAGTGGGTTACGCCATGGCCGCCTTAAAAGAGGGCGCCGATGTTCCCTGGCAGCGGATCATAAATAGCCGCTGGGAGATCAGCCCTCGCACAGGCACGGACGGTCATCATCGACAAAGGATATTGCTCGAAGCGGAAGGCGTAATCTTCAGTGAAGATGGCAAAATCGATCCGGGCAGATACGGCTGGCGAGGCGGGGGATAACACCAATGAGGCGCGACTGCTCTTGACAGGGCGGGCGGTTTCAACGCTTTGTCAGTCATTAGTATTTCAGTGCGTTCGGCGGTCCTGCACCGGGCTCTGAATTAACTGAGGCGCCCATCTGCTTTTTATCCATGATGACGTCTACAGCCTGAACAGGGGCTCCAGCTCCCCCGGCTGCCGGTCTTTGCTCTTTTTGACGGATTTTTTCTCTTCCTGCTTAAAAGCCTGCCAGAATGCAACCCCGTCCCAGGCGGCCTGCTCACGGGCATAAAGCTGTCTGGATAATGCGCTGATCTGCCCGGCCAGTTCATCGCCGGTGTATTTTTCAATATCGCCCAGACTCGCAATGGCCGCAGCAGAGTATCTGGCTTTCGCCCACACCAGCAAAGCCGCCTTTGCCTGTTGTGGGTCGTTGTTGTAGCAAGCCCGCTTGAGCGGTGTAGTGTCCTCGTTTGCCTTTATGATCTGGCGTTGAGCCCGCTTATCTTGCCTGCGTATCTTGATGATGTAGCCGATCGTCAACAGCCAGGTGATGGCCAGCATCAAGGTCAACCAGCGCCATAAGGGGCTATCTGCTGTAGCTGCGTTATCTGTTGCTGAAATAGCGGCGGCGTCCTCTGTGGTCGCCATCTCATCGCCGCTTTTAATGACCGAGTCGGCTTTGGGTAGCGCAAGCAGATCGGTGTTGGCCTCAAGGGCCGGGGCGATGACCTTAACCCGACGCTCCGGCAATACGGCATACTCCATGGAGTCGGTCTGCGTGTTCCACCAGGGCAGGGCTATTTCGGGCAACACATACTCGCCGGCGCGTGTGGGTATGATGGCGTTTTTCTCTTCTCTTACCCCCGTCACACCGGAGTGAGTTTTCTCATCGGTTAGCACCGGTTTATCTGCGTATTCCTTGAAGCTGTCGATGGATTGGGCGGATAGTTTTGGAAGCTGGCTTGCCGTTAGCCCGTTCGCCGTCATGATGAGGGTTCGGGTGACCGGCTCATCGGCGATCAAACTGGTCGGGTTTTTTGACCATTCCTCCGTTATCTGCACATTTTTTGCAGGAAGCCAGTGCCCGCCACGAAAGGATGGGGGGATGGGTTTAATATCTAATTGCACCGCTTCGGACTGGCGGATGATGGTTTGCGGTTTCGGGCCGAAGGGATTAAAAATGAAAGCGCCGCCCCTGGATGTTTGCGCCTGAAAATAAACCGGTGCGAATGACAACACCCCGCTACTCTGTGGATAGATAGCGTAAGCTCTTTCATAGACATCAAACGGTTTGCCGCCTATGCTGGTTCTATAGCGTTTGTCCTCGCCTAGTTTCTCGATAATCGCCCGGCCCTGCGTGAGCTCAGGTGATGATAAGGACTCGTTTGTTGTGGCGCGGGATCGATATAATCTGATCGTATACATCATCTCCGATTGCACATAAGCTGTTTTAGGGGAGACTGCCGCCTCGACAAAAATATCCTGCTGCCCCTGATTGCCCTGCCCGCCCGCATTGCTGCTGACTGTGATCATCGATGGCGGGCTTGCGTCCTTGCCGAAGGAGATCGCCGGAACCACCAGCCGCCCGGCTTTCTTTGCCAGCAGGGTTAATCGCCATTGTTTGGCGCTGGTGATTTTGGAGTCGATAATACGCATGTTGCTGCTGATGTTGCTTGAGAGGATGTGAAAATCCCGCTTTAACGGATCGAAATCAGGCTCGCCATCGATGCTGCCGTCAGCCTCAAAAATAAGCTGAAAAGACTCCTGCAAGGCAACGGGGTCTCGGTCGGTTTCTACCGTGATGTTGGCGGCATGACCCTGGGATGCTAAATAGCAGGCCGAGCAATAACCCCGGCAACATCATTTGAGATGTTAATCTCGGCATGTCCTACCAGCGCTTTTCGCCTTGACCGGCGTCATAACGGCGTTGTTGGTATTGATAGCGAAACTTGCGTCTGAGCAAAGCGGACGGATCATCTGGAATGCGACGTAATAATTGCTCAGCGGCCTGTTGCGCCTCATCTGCGTTCGACTCTCCACGTTGTGCAAGGGATTGGCGTTCATTGTCCTGTTGCTCCTGTTCGGCTTGTTGTTGTCGCTGTTCTTGTGACTGTTGTTGGCCTTGCTCAGGCTGTTGTTGTCGCTGTTCTTGCGACTGTTTATCTTGTTGTTGTTCTTGTTGTTGGCTCTGATCTGATTGCTGTTGTTGTTCCTGCTTTGCCTGTTGTTGCCGTTGTTGTTCCTGCTTTGCCTGTTGTTGCTCTTGTTGTTGTTCCTGTTCTGACTGTTGTTGTCGCTGTTCTTGTTGTTGGCTCTGATCTGATTGCTGTTGTTGATCTGGCTCTGATCTGATTGATCTTGTTGCTGTTCCTGCTGTTGTTGTTCCATTTCCTTCTCTAGCAGCGCCCGGTTAAATTTGGCGTCATCGTGCTCCGGGGTCAATGCCAGGGCCTGATCGTATGCCGCTATCGCCTGCCGATACTTTCCCATGCGCGCCAGTGCGTTTCCCTTGTTATACAGACTCTGCGTATCATCCAACCCATTCAAGGTCTGAACGGCGGAGGCATACTGTTTGGAGCGATGCTGGGCGGCGGCTTTCCAGGTGGGCTCATCAAACAACTCCGCCGCTTTTTCATAATCCCCATCGCCCATTGCCCTTTGCGCCTGTTGGTCTTTTCTCGACCACAAGCTATCCCAATCAAAGGCATAAACAGGCATAGCGGGCGGCAGGATCAACACCAGTAGCAGGCACACATAGCCTCTTCGAAACAACAATGCGGCCAGGGGCAGAAGACACAGCACCAGCCAGGGCCCCTGCTCCCGCCATATTTGTGTTTCCAGCTCCGTGGCGATGTCCTCACCGAGCTCTCCCTGGGTGGCGAAATAGCGGGTTAATGCCTGCACGTCCTGATCATCTTTGCTCAGGCGCAGATAGATCCCCCCACCGGTGGCCGCCAACTCTTCCATGGGGCCTTCATCGAGCACAGGGATGATGATCGCCCCGTCATCGCCTTTGAGGAAACTGCCATCGGCCAACGGCACAGGTACGCCATGCTCCGTGCCCGCCCCCAGAATGGACAGGCGGTAGCCCTGTTTGCGTAATGCCCTGGCGGCGTTCTCTGATCCCGTAAAGCTCACTTCATCCGTTATCAATAACACATCACCCTGTGACATGCCCGCCTGCTTTAATAACGCCACTGACTGGTTGATGGCGATATGCGTGCGATTGCCGGGTGCGGGCATGATCCCGGTCTCAAGTGCGTTCAACTGTGATTGTATGGTGTGCGTATCATCCGTCAGCGGGGTAACGGTGAAGGCGTCTCCCGCATAGACAAGCAATGCGGTTTGACCCTCAAAACGCTCATCAAGAATGTCCCTGATCTTAAAGCGCGCCCGCCCCAGCCGACTGGGTGATACATCATCGGCGTCCATAGAGCGGCTTAGATCGAGACCGATGATGAGCGCATTTTGTGTGGCGAATACCGGTTGGGGTAACTTCTCCCACACAGGGCCTGCCAGCGCCAGGATCGCCAGCAAACCGGCCAGTGTTGTGGCGATTGTGAAACCCTGCCCGCTACGCCCCGCCCCCTTGATGAGAATAAAAGGCAACAGTCCCGCATCGCATACCGCCTCCCAGCTACGGCTACCGATGTGCTTAAATACCAGCAACAATAAAACCGCCGACAAGGGGATCAAGGCGATAAACCACAGAGGTCTTAAAAAGTGAAAAGACGCAAAATCAATCATGTTAAATAGCCGCGCACTTTCATGATAACCAGGGTGAAGCCGAGCAGTAGCGCACAGGCCAGCGGCCAGTGATACAGCGCCTTCCTCGGCCTGAACATTTTAACGTCCTGCTCGGCAGGCTCGAGCGCATCGATTAGGGCATAGATCCTCTCCAGCTCATCCGTGTCACGGGCGCGAAAGTAAGCGCCGCCCGTTAGCCTGGCTATTTCTTTCAATGTGGTCTCATCCAGATCGGCGGCAGGATTAACCTTTCTGTAACCAAACAGACTGCTCGTCAGCATCTCATCTGCGCCCACACCGATGGTATAGATCTTCAGGCCCTCCCGTTTCGCCAGCTCCGCCGCCTCTAAAGGCTCTACCACACCGGCCGTATTGGCGCCATCGGTCAACAACACCAACACCCGGTTGCCCTCATCGCTCCGCCGCAATCGTTTAACGGCCAGTCCAATGGCGTCACCCATGGCGGTCGCCTTGCCGGCCATGCCGATAAAGGCTTCGTATAACAGGATCTTCACGGTCTGCCGATCAAAAGTCAGCGGGGTCTGAAGGTATGCCTGCTCGGCAAACAAAATCAGGCCGATACGATCGCCCATGCGACGTTCAATGAAATCACCGGCGACCCATTTTATCGCCGCCAAACGATCGATGCGTTTACCTTTCAGGACAAAATCCCGCTGCTCCATACTGCCTGAGAGATCAACAGCCAGCATTAAATCACGCCCACTCACGGGGATGGCTACCAATTCGCCTAACCATTGTGGACGCATACTGGAGAGCAGCAAAAGCAACCAGATGAATGTTGCGAGCCACAGCGGCCAGCGTTTGTTTCCTCGGCCAGCTTCGGGGATCACGGTGATAAAATCATCAAGAAACGGCGCCCGCAATGCCGACTCCAGGGAGTCCTCAACAGGACGGGCAAAACGATAAACACAGTATGGCAAGGGCAGGAGCAGGATCAGCCAGGGCCATGCAAAATGGATCATGGGTTCCTCTTCCCCAGCTCATGCTGTAGAGCGTCAAGCCACTCAAAACAGCCCTCGATCAGCGGCTCCACCTCATCGCTTGGCACCTGTTTGCGATATGGCGCGCTGATCAACACCTGCCCGACAGTGGCTGAGAAAGGTTTCTGCTCCGAGAGACCATCTAAAAACGCCAGCCATGCCTCGCCGGTTAAACTGGCCGTTTGCATTCGGGGGAAAACACTGATGCACAACCTTCTCAACAGGGCCGAGATAGACTGAACGCAACGCCTGGGATGTGGATGGAGATCATATTGACGCTGTATCTCTTTTAGCTCTTCCTTCGCCATATTGATGGCCGAATACCTGCGCTGGCGGCGGCGCTCTCTGAGCAACACCAACATGATCACGGCAAGCGCAACAAGACCTGACAATAACCACCACCCGGGCGCCGGCGGCCACCAGCCTGTCGCTTGAGGGAGATGGATCCCTCTAAGGGGTAATGCGGACGGATCGGTCATCTTCTCGAAGGTGCGGTGAGCCCCTTGAGCAAGACTGAGCAGGGCTCATCGTTGCTCATGCAGACAAGCAACATGAGCCCATTGGATGTGGCCAGTCGCCGTAGTCTCTCTGCCCTTGCCTTGAACTGTTGTTGGTATTGATGCACCGGCCCGGGGTCGGAGGTGTCCAGTAAAAACGCCTTATCACCATGACTGATTTTATAACGCCCCGGCGGTGGCAGCGCCTTCTCCAGCGGGTCATAGACAAACAACATGATCACATCATTATGCTTGCCTAGCCGGCTTAGCTGTGTCTCTGCAAAGGCGTCCATGCCTCGAAAATCACTGATCAGAAAAATCAGGCTGCCCGGTTTGGCGATACGCCGCAAGCGCAAAAGCGCATGACCCAATGCGGGTTTGCCAGTATCAACAGCAGGATGCTCCCGCCAGATAGCATGATGCACGAGCCGGTTGATGAGACGCAATACGGCGGATTTGCCCCGCTGTGGTTTTAACTCATGGTGCGCCTCATCGGAGAAGATAACGCCCCCTATCCTGTCGCCGTTATTCAACGCACTCCAGGCGAGCAAGGCGGCGAGCTCAGCGGCAACAACCGATTTATATTTACCCTGTGTGGCAAAGTGCATGGCGGTGCGTAGATCAACCCAGATCAACACCGGTCTTTCACGCTCTTCACGAAACAGCTTGGTGTGGGTTTTGCCGGTTCTTGCCGTCACACGCCAGTCGATGTTACGGACGTCATCGCCCGGTTGATATAGCCGTGATTCATCGAATTCCATGCCGCGTCCCCTGAAGGGCGACAGATAATCGCCACTTTGCCGGGCACGTGTTTTCCGACTGGCAAGATACAGTGCGGCGGCCTGTTGACGCAAGCCAACCAGGGCCGGGATTGACGCCTTCACGAGCTCCTTGTTGGCGATGTCTGAGCCCATTTAAGGCACGGCGATGCGCGAGATGAGCTCACTGACGGCCCTATCAGTCGTCACCCCTTCGGCCTCGGCCTCGTAATGCAATATCAGACGATGGCGTAACACATCATGGGCGATGGCCTGTATGTCCTCAGGGCCGACAAAATCCCTGTCGTTCAACCAGGCATGGGCACGGGCACACCTGTCCAGTGCGATCGTTGCCCGGGGGCTCGCCCCATATTGTATCCATTGGGCCAGGTCCTCTCCGTAGGCGGCGGCCTGGCGTGTGGCCAGAACCAGTTGCACAAGATATTGCTCCAGGTTCTCGGCCATATAGATGTCCAACGCCTCATTACGGGCAAGGAACAATGACGCCTGCGACATCGGCTCGCTGGGCGCGGGGGGCTCCTGCCGGCGCGCCTCCTCCCTGGCGAGATTTAGGATCTTCAGCTCATCTTGCGCCTCGGGGTAGGTGATCTGCACATGCAGTAAAAACCTGTCCAGTTGCGCCTCAGGCAGGGGATAGGTGCCTTCCTGCTCGATGGGGTTTTGTGTGGCCATCACCAGATACAGCTCCGGCAGGGGATAGGTTTCCCTGCCCACCGTGATCTGCCGCTCGGCCATGGCCTCCAGCAACGCCGACTGCACTTTTGCCGGCGCCCGGTTGACCTCATCGGCCAGTATTAAATTATGAAACAACGGGCCCTGCTGGAAATGAAATGAGCCGTCCTGGGGGCGATAGATCTCGGTGCCGGTTAGATCCGCCGGCAACAGATCCGGGGTGAACTGCACTCGATGAAAGTCCGCCTGAATGCCATCCCCCAGCACCTTAATCGCCCTGGTTTTAGCCAGGCCAGGGGCGCCCTCAACAAGCAAATGCCCATCGGCCAGCAACGCAATCAACAGCCTGTCTACCAGCCTGCTCTGGCCGATAATCCGCCCGGATATGAAAGATTGAAGGCGTCGTATTTGTGCTTTTTCTGACATGCGTCAAGTCCTTAGAGAATGATATTGACAGCGCCGCCTGGCTAAAATTCAACAGGGTGTTGTGTCAAACTCAGATGGTTAAAATACTTAAACAGGCCTATTGTTAATTTTTAAGGATGATATGGCAATCCCTTGAGAGGGATGCGTTTATCGCCCGATCGGTGTGTATTTTGACCCCGCCCCTGCATTGTGCTTGACTCAAGATGTCGGGAGGTCAAGTATTGACTTAACAGCACCCGGCAATAACCCTGGTCTAGCGCCTAAAAAATACATGAACCCGCTCACCATGAAGACGATCCTCAGCTCCGCACCGGCGATCATCGAGATAGCCACCAGTTTAATCAAACATATTAAAGATCGGAAGGATGAGCCGACAGCCGATGAGCGCAGCGCCCAATCCGTCAGCGGCGATAATCTGACGGCGGCCATTAGCAGAATAGAATCCCGCCTTGATGCTACCGATGAGTCCAATGTCGAGCAGATCAAACTCATCGAGCAACTCGCCAGACAAAATGAAATGCTGGCGGCCTCCCTGCAACGTACGTTCAGGCGTTTTACTTTCGTTTTTATCCTGGCATTGGCAGCCTTGCTGGTGGCGATAGCGGCGTTATTTGCGAGATAGGTGATGCTAAAAGTCTACAGCAACGAGCATGTGTACATGTCAGAGCACATAAAAAACCTGCTCGAGCAAAACGGCATTCATTGTTTCCTGCAAAATGAGCATCTCTCGGCCGGTATCGGCGAGTTACCCCCGATTGAATGCTGGTCGGAGGTGTGGATTGAAGATGATGCCGATCATGCCAGGACACGGGCGATCATTGAGGCTGCTTTAGCCGCACAGAAGAATACGCAATCCGCCTGGACCTGCCACTGTGGTGAAGCGCACACCGGGTGCTTTCTCTCCTGTTGGCACTGCGGAGCGGATCGGCCAACTATGGGCAATGTATGAGCCCGGTCATCAGCAAATCGCTCTTCGTTGAAACTCACTGCTTGCGGGCCTATCATCGCCGCCCTGCTGTGGGCGAGATGATCTCGATTTAAGCCTTGACGACACTTTAGCTAAATGGCTCTTGAGCATATACAGTCGATACTTCAGGAGCCGAAAACCCGGATCACCGCACTGACGGGCGCCGGCATATCAGCGGCAAGCGGCATTCCGACGTTCAGAGGCCCTGGGGGCTATTGGACGGTGGGTTCAAAACACTATCTGCCCCAGGAGATCGCCACCCAGGCCATGTTCAGCCGGCACCCGAAGGAGGTCTGGACATGGTATGTATCCCGTCTTGGGGGTTCCTCAGGCGCCCGGCCCAACCAGGGTCATGACGCCCTCGTGCAGATGGAGCGCTCCCTGCAGGACAGGTTTACCCTCATTACCCAGAATATCGATAATCTGCATATCCTTGCCGGCAACACCTTGCAGCGAACCTTGCAGATCCATGGCAATATCAACTTTACTCGTTGCTCTCGGGCTTGCTCCGCCGAGCTCTTCGCCTTAGCGGAAGCGTTAAAAACCGCCAGAGAGAACAACGCCCTGAATGATGATGAGCTGGCATTGTTACGTTGCCCATCCTGCTCGGCCTGGCTCCGCCCCCATGTTCTCTGGTTTGATGAAGAGTATGATGAGTATTATTTCAGATCGGATAGCGCCCTGTCCGTGGCCAGCAACACCGATCTGCTCATCATTGCCGGCACCTCCGGCGCCACGACACTGCCCAACGCTATCGCCAACAGGGTCTATGAAAGAGGCGGCTGTATTATCGACGTCAATATTGAAGAGAATAGCTTCACCGAGTTAGCGCTGGCCAGTGATCAGGGTCTTCTGATGCGGGAGTCCTCGGTAACGGCGCTACCGAAATTGGCTGAATTATGTGCTTGAAGTCGACCTTCTCTTCATCGGTCAATCCCTGCCTGGCGCATGGTACAGATGGATTAGGACGTCCTTATGGCTATCCGCGCATAACGGCGGCTCTCACCCACCTCGCCCCTGCTCATCATGACTTAACCGCGTCCGCCCGGGCACATCACGCCGCCTTTGCGCTTCCCGCATCGCCAGTGGTATTGGCCACCACCCGGATTTACCACCCCGCGGTTTTTATCTGCATCCCCGTGCATACAACGGGCTAATGGATAGCTGGGCATTTCTCGATCAGTTACCGCCATCATTGCGACCGTTTTCTCATTATCCTTTCAGGTTGTGATGATCAGTTTATGTCATGCTTCACGTTTATTCCTGCAAGCGATACAATGGGCGGATGACAAATACAGCCATAGCCCGTTTAGTTAGCGTTGCATTGACATGATAGCTGTCGCTGGTTTACCCGCCACTTTGCCGAAGGCGTGATCCTGTCGCATTATCGTTATCTGTCCGAACCGGCAGGCCCCAAGCCGGCCGGTTTCACCATGAAAAGCCCATCTATCATTGATGAGACGATGAAGCGGTTATAACCCGGCATTAACAGATTTATCATGCCGATATTCAAAAGCAACACCCGGGATAAGTATTTAATCACCAATTTCAAGGTGGCGTATTCTTCATTGCGCCACCAGCTTGGCGCCGTTCGGCCAAGAAGCCTTGCGGTGAGGATATTATTGCATCGATTACATCTTGATACGATGCAGTGCTATGCCCTGGCAAGAGACCCCTACAGCAGGCTGGAGTCCTTCTACAAAGATAAACTGCAAGCCAATATCAGGGACAAAATAAAGACAGGCGAGGATAATTGGCAAGATAGCCAAAGAGTATTTTTCCCGCTGCTGGGATTAAACGACTCCACACCACCTGCACAAATTGCCGGGGCGTTGATGGGGGTGACGTTCACCGAGTTCATCTCATCCCTTCCCCTTATCTACACAAAAGACGTCCACCTTCATCCGCAGGCATGGGCCATGAAGCTGAATTGCAGGCGCTTGCTAAAGTATGCCCCCCGCCTCGGAAGAAGGCTGGGGCTGTCAATACCTCTGGCGCATATATTCAAAATGGAATCCCAGGCGGATATGCAGGATCTGGGAGAGCTGTTTGGTATCGATATTGACAAAAAATACAACAACACCGAATGCGTTGATGCGCCAATTCAGTGGGGGGGGGGGGGGGGGGGGAAGATTGACATTGTAAACCGGATCTATGATAGGGACTTCACCTTCTTTGGCTATGAAAAAAGACCAACAACATCACCTCAGGATACGCTACATAGCGGCGCACCCTAAAACCTCGCACCCAGGACACATGCTGATGTTAAGTAAAGGGACGCCTTGAGGTGAAATTGAGCGTTTTTACATCCCGCCATCGTGATAAAGAAAAACATAAAAACAAACGCAGCGGTATCTCTAACGCAAGGATTCAGATAAGATCGCCCAAATCTCACTGGTGATGCAGATGGTAGAAAAAGCAGTCGATATCGACCCACAGGAAACCCAGGAATGGATTGAAGCGCTGGACTCCGTGCTCGCCCGGGAGGGCGTGGAGAGGGCGCACTATCTGCTGGAGCAGTTGATCGCCAAGGCCAGGAAGTCCGGCGCCTACCTGCCCTACTCCGCCAATACCGCTTATATCAATACCATCCCGCCGTCACGGGAAGCGCGCGCCCCCGGGGACCCGGGCATGGAATGGCGGGTTCGCTCACTGGTGCGCTGGAATGCCCTGGCGATGGTGGTCAAGGCCAACCGGACAAGCGCCGAGTTAGGCGGGCACATCGCCAGCTTCGCCTCATCGGCCACCTTGTATGACGTGGGCTTTAATCATTTTTTCCGCGCGGCGACCGAGGAGCACGGCGGCGATCTGGTCTTTATTCAGGGTCATTCCGCCCCCGGTATTTATGCACGCGCCTATCTCTACGGGCAGATCACCGAGGAGCAGATGGGCAAGTTCCGCCAGGAAGTGGACGGCGGCGGCTTATCGTCTTACCCGCATCCCTGGTTGATGCCGGACATGTGGCAATTCCCGACGGTCTCCATGGGGCTCGGGCCATTGATGGCCATCTATCAGGCCCGGTTCATGCGCTACCTGGAACACCGGGAGATGATCCCGGCAAGTGATCGCAAGATCTGGACATTCATGGGAGATGGTGAAATGGATGAGCCGGAATCACTGGGCGCCATCGGTTTCGCCGCCAGGGAGAAGCTGGACAACCTCATATTCGTCGTAAACTGCAACCTGCAAAGGCTGGACGGCCCGGTACGGGGGAACGGCAAGATCATTCAGGAGCTGGAAGCGGATTTCAGAGGCGCCGGCTGGAACGTCATTAAAGTGATCTGGGGCTCCTATTGGGACCCCCTGATCGCACGGGATACGGAAGGAAAACTGCTCAAGCTGATGGAGGAGACCGTTGACGGTGAATACCAGGCCTACAAAGCCAATGACGGCGCCTATGTAAGAGAGAAGTTCTTTGGCAAATACCCGGAGTTAAAGGCCCTGGTTGCGAACCTGTCGGACGAGGACATCTGGCGCCTTAACCGCGGCGGACATGATCCCCATAAAGTCTACGCCGCCTATGCCGCAGCGGTGAAACACCGCGGTCAGCCCACGGTGATCCTGGCGAAGACGGTGAAGGGCTATGGCATGGGTGAAGCCGGTGAAGGTCAGAATATCACGCATCAACAAAAGAAGATGGGGGAGGAGGCGCTAAAGGCATTCCGGGATCGTTTTAACATTCCCCTATCCGATGAGCAGGTCGCCGAAGCGGCATTCTACAAACCGGATGCGGACAGTGCCGAGCTGAGATACATGCGTGAGCGCCGGGAAGAGCTGGGCGGGTTCCTGTTACACAAATGGCCGCCCGCACCCAGACACACTGTGCCCGACATCAACATTCATGAGAAACTGCTGGCGGGCACGGGTGAGCGAGAAATTTCCACCACCATGGCCTTCGTCCGCATCCTCAATGCCCTGATCAAAGATAAACACATCGGCAAGCACATCGTCCCCATCGTGCCCGATGAGGCGCGTACATTTGGTATGGAGGGCATGTTCAGACAATTAGGCATTTACTCATCGGTCGGGCAGTTGTATGAGCCTGTGGACAGCGATCAGGTGATGTTTTATCGAGAAGATAAAAAAGGACAGATCCTCGAAGAGGGGATCACCGAGGCCGGGGCTTTCTCCTCCTGGATGGCCGCTGCAAGCGCCTATAAATATCATGGCGTGCAGATGATCCCGTTCTATATTTATTACTCTATGTTTGGTTTTCAGCGCATCGGCGATCTGGCCTGGGCGGCGGGCGATATGCGTTGCCGCGGATTCTTGCTGGGCGGCACGGCAGGCAGAACCACGCTTGCCGGTGAAGGGCTGCAACACCAGGACGGTCACAGCCATGTGTTATCTTCTACCATTCCAAATTGTGTTTCCTACGACCCGACCTATGCCTATGAACTGGCGGTCATTATCCATGCCGGACTAAAACGCATGTACGAAGATAACGAGGACGTCTACTACTACATCACCGTCATGAATGAAAATTACGCACACTCGCCCATGCCGGAAAATGTTGAAGAGGGGATCTTAAAAGGGCTGTATTTATTGCAAGGGGGCGGGGGAGAAAAACGGCCAGTGCAGTTGTTGGGATCGGGGACCATTTTAAGGGAAGCGCTCGCCGCCGCTGATCTACTCAAAGATGATTTCGGCGTTGATGCGGCCGTCTGGAGCGCCACCAGCTTCAATGAGCTGCGTCGGGACGGGCTGGATATTGAACGCTGGAACAGGCTGCATCCAGAAGCAAAACCAAAAACACCTTATGTGAGCCAATGTCTGCAAAGCGGCAAAGGGCCGGTGATTGCGGCAACGGATTACATGAAGATCCATGCCGATCAGATCCGGGATTTTATACCAAACCGCTATGTCGTCCTCGGCACGGATGGTTTTGGCAGAAGCGATACCCGTGCCCAGTTGAGAAAGTTCTTTGAAGTAAACCGTTATTACATCGTTATCGCCGCCCTCAAAGCATTGGCCGATGAGGGTGATATACCGGTAGAGGTCGTCACGAAGGCGATTAAGAAATATCACATCGATACGGAAAAACCCAATCCGGTTAGCGTCTAGCTATGGCCGATCTGGTTGACATCCTGGTTCCCGACATTGGCGATTTTGATGCGGTGGAGATCATAGAGATTGCAGTACAGACCGGTGATCAGGTCAATTTGGAAGACACCTTGATCACATTGGAGTCGGACAAGGCGACCATGGAGATCCCCGCTACCGCCACAGGTACGGTCAAAGAGGTCATGGTCAACATCGGCGATACCGTCTCTCAGGGTACGCTGATCTTGAAGCTGGAACCCGCTGAAAGCGCCATTGCCTCCGCTCCTGAGGGCGAAGAGAAGCCAGAGATAAAAGAACCGGAACCCGCCCTCATCGTTACTGATGAAGACTCACAAAGTGGCGACTCGCCGCTGCCGATAGAGCCGGAACCTGCTGTGGTGATCACGGATGAAGACTTATCGCCACAAAGCGGCCCAAGACCCGCGCCGCCGGCGCCGATCAGTACGCAGACTATCGGCGCAAGCGACTCATCGAAGGCTCACGCCAGCCCTTCGGTAAGAAAATTTGCGAGAGAGCTGGGCGTCGATCTTGGCCTGGTGAGAGGTAGCGCTCGTAAAGGCCGTATATCGAAAGATGATGTCAAGGCATTTACCAAAGCCGTCATGTCGGACAACCGCATCTTCGATCGATCCGGCGGGTTTTCCCTGCCCAAGATCCCGCCAGTCGACTTCTCCAAATTCGGCCCCATACAAACCAGACCGTTATCGCGCTTAAAACGGTTGGGTGGGCAGAACCTGCACCGAAGCTGGATCAATGTGCCCCATGTGACCCAGTTTGATGAAACAGACATCACCGAACTTGACGCATTTCGTCAATCGAAAAAAACCGAGGCGGAGCAGCACGGGACAAAACTCACCTTGCTCAGCTTTCTTATTAAGGCCGTGGTGGTGACGTTAAAAAAATACCCCGAGTTTAATGCCTCTTTAAGCCCAAATGGTGAAGAGCTGATCTATAAAAACTATTTTCATATTGGTATTGCTGTTAATACCGAGCAGGGGTTGATGGTGCCGGTGGTTAAAGACGCCGATAAAAAAGGCATGTTCGATCTGGCCACGGAGCTTGCCGAGCTGGCGCAAAAAGCCAGGGATAAAAAACTGAAACCCGCCGACATGCAGGGCGGTTGCTTTACCATATCGAGCCTCGGGCATATTGGCGGTACTGGTTTCACGCCGATTGTGAATACGCCGGAGGTCGCCATTCTTGGTGTGTCGAAATCAACCATCCAGCCGGTTTATATGGATGGCAAATTTGCGCCCCGGCTAATCCTGCCTTATTCCTTGTCTTATGATCATCGCATCATAGACGGTGTCGCCGCTGCCGAGTTCACCCGCACCTTAGGGAAAATTCTAACCGACATTCGCGACATCCTCCTGTGAATGAAGATCCCCTCCCGCCGGTTAAAGGCCGGTTTTCGATTAGTGTCATCGAAAACGACAACGGTGAAATACTGCTTTTAAGAAGAAGTGTTAAGCGCCAATACGGCCCGGGGCTATGGGGATTTCCCGCCGGTCACTTTGAGGGAAATGAAAGCGCCGAGCAATGCGCCAGGAGAGAGCGGGAAGAGGAAATGGGGCCTGATATATCACTGCAACCCGTCAAACATCTGCGGCCAGTGCGTGGACGGCACAACGGCGGTTGTGGTGAGTTTTATCTTTTTCATCTTCGCTGGCTGGGCGGGAAAATCGCACTCAACCATGAACACACCGACTTTGCCTGGGTGAGTAAGGAGAACTACAAACGCTACGATGTGATGCAGGGCGTAGATGAAGATCTCCTGTATTTACAGGTGTGGCCACGGGATTATTTGAACCGGGAAAACCTGCCCTGATTAAATTAAGTCTATATGTAAAAATCAAAGGATTAAACGGGCAAGGAAAGAAATACCAATAATTATAAGGCCACTAAAAACCACACCCTCATGATACTGGACTTGGCAACAAGTTGCTCGCCTTTTATGGAGGCGTTAGCATCAAGGAATAGATATTGAGCAAATACCCACAATTCTTGAAGCCGTTACTTGGGAGCATATGGTATTTGTATTTTCAATAGTGTTCATCTTTGTCTTCAGAGCACCCATTTCCTCGTTAATACCAAAGATTCGTAAGATTTCTAAAGATGGGCTAAGCGCAGAAGGCAACACTCCAGAAATACAGCTAGAAGAGAATAATTCTGAATCTGTTCAGCAACTATTGGACATGATTGAAAGTACTATTGTAATAGCGGGATTGGAAGACCGTATACGTGCAGACCTTGGAGCTAGGGGACTTATCCCGTCTGATGACGCCTCTAAAGTATTAGTGCGGCATCTTGCAGGCACCCAATTACTTCTACATCTAGAGCAGGTACATCATTTAATATTTGGTAGCCAAATTATCCTCTTAAAGAAATTAAATGAGGTTGCAGGCCGGGGCCGTAGTATGGACTACGTGACCACACATATTGATCATGTAAAGAAGATGTACTCAGATTCCCTTGGCGAGTGGAGCATAGAACAATACCTGGAATTTTTATTTGATCGGAATTTGGTAATTCAACATGATGATCAATTACACATTACTGACCTTGGCGTTGAGTACTTGGTATGGGTCGCTCGGAGCGGAAAACGTGAAGACAATCCTCTGTAATAGTACTAACAAGTGAATTAACTACACGCTTTCGTTACGCCTTCATTGCCAGACGTGCGTTAAAACGCACCGATTATCGAAGCGTTAGGTCTCTGGAATTAACCAAACCGAGCGTTACGCATAGTCTGTAGATATATAGTATTCAATTAAATACGATCATGCTCCATGAACGTAATTCATTCATTCGGGGCAAGACTCCAGAAAATTAGAAAAGAAAAAGGGCTTTCGCAAGAAAAACTTGCGGAACTTTCAGGCCTTCATAGAACTTATATAAGCTCTTTAGAGCGAGGCTCAAGAAATCCTACTCTTACTACTATGCACGCAATTGCTGATGCCTTGAATGTTGAAATTTCATTTTTGGTTACTGGCATTGCAAATGAGTAATATTTTTTCTAACAAGAAGTAGCTTTCAAACATATCAAATATTTTAATTGGCTACCTAAAATTGCCATTTTCTGGCGACACTGTTCCCGGTTCCTTGATGGAGTCGGTTATTGCTTCGGTACGAAATGGCGAGATATTAAATACATATGACTTTGTTGATGTAATTAATCGCAATCAGAAAGCTGGATGGCAAGTAAAGTCCACGAAAGATTCAACTCCAGTAACATGGAAGAGGGCAAAAATTCCGAATTCACTTCAGCTAATAGAAGATTCGAGAAAAAGTGAAAAAGGATTACAGAACCTTGGGGACTCGATTATTAAATTTTGCAACGACCATGCGATTGAGAGCTTTGATACGTATGGACTGAATGAAATTGGTTTTTCTAGATTGATTATTCACAAAAATGGAAACCTAACTTATTTTGAAAAAATCCTTTGCACCAAAGAATCTCCTAAAATCTTCAGCGAAGAAGAATTTCAATGGAAATGGTCAGTACCGAAAAAAATTAAAAAGAAAGAACAACTACCTGCGCTACATGGTATTCATAAGAAGAGTCAAAAAAAGTGGTTTGCATGGCATGGATTAGGGGAAAATCAGTTGCATTTTAGTGGTGAAAAAGAGTGGTGGCCCAACGATTCAAAAAACAAAATTGAATTTGCTTTTCCAGGTAAAAGGTTGAGTCAGCCTGAATTGATGAAACTTTTGAATCAAATCTCTTCAATCACTTAAAAAGACTTCACCCATAATTTTACCCAGTAAGGGCGGGACAGAATTTCCTAGTTGCCCCGCTTGCTGGACATAACTGCCAACAAACTTAAAACAATCCTTAAAACTATGCAACCTAGCTGCTTCTCTAATGGTTATCAGTCTTAAATCTAAAGGGTGTCCCCACCTTCCAGAACCTGCATGAAAGACCCATCTAGTGATGGTTGGCATAACCATCTCTTTGGTTAATCGACCGTATGCACCGCTATATCCGCCTTTGGGTTTTAAATGAGCAGGCAGGTCTTTAATCCCTTGTCCTGGCTGTAATGAAGAAATCCTTTCATATTGAGTAGGGTTTAGCGTTTTTGCCACATGGTTGTAAGTTTGTGTGCAGCCATTTCTGATGAACTCCTGATATTCATTTTGTGGGTCGGTATAATAGCGATCAGGGCTTGTGCCTTCTCCGTGTTTTAAGGGCCTTAGGTCACTAATTGCATCCCATACATTGATATGAGATTTCTTCAAGCTGAACGAGTCATTTGAATTCCCTTTAGCATGTGTTTCGTTAGGCTCCTTGGGGGGAATTCCATCCCTGCGTGCCATAAAAAATGCACGACACCTTCTTTGTGGTACCCCATAATCAGCAGCATTATAAACACCATGAATTACCTGATAGCCAGCATTAGTGAGTCGCCAAACGATTTTATCCGTATAATGTTGCCCGAATCCATTTCTCATTTCCGCTACATTTTCCATCAGCACCCACTTGGGTAATATCGCCTCGCAATGTTCCAGAAATGTTTTTACCAATGTATTGTTTTCACTATCTAACTGCCTTTGTGAGCGTGGCACATTCTTTGAAAACCCTTGGCAAGGCGGCCCGCCGACTAGCAAGTCGAGTTCGCCAACTTTTAAATTAAATTTCGAGAGAAGTTCCAAAGAGTCTACTTTTGAGACATCGGTACAAAGTGGAAGAGTGTCCGGGAAATTTTCAGTGAACGTTTGTATGTAATTTGGCTCAACATCTATGCCTGCCAATATGTCAAATCCGGCATCTCTAAGTCCAGCGGAAAGTCCGCCGCAACCGCAAAATAAATCAATAGTCTTCAAAACAGAAACCAAGGTTGAATTAAGTAACAATGTTACGTATAGTCTTCATTTTATTAGTCGTGTCAAGCCTTAACAAGCACATTCTGCCAGACAAATTTTCTGCAGAGCAGGGCTACAGCGTTTAGATACAGGATTAATAATCAAACTGGTTTATGGAATTATATTGGTATTGCTAAACGTATTTGTAGAAATTTATTCAGTGACAGTTAAACTCCACTATGAAATGCTAGGGACAGGCGCCCCCGTCATGATTCTTCATGGACTGTTTGGCTCTGGTCGTAACTGGTTCAGTATCGCAAAAAAACTGGCGGGCGCACGGCAACTCATTCTTGTGGATCTCAGAAACCACGGCCAGAGCGCTCATACCGCCGACATGTCTTTTCAGCACATGGCAGATGATATTAAAGCGCTTGTCGATACGCTTGATCTGCAAAAAGTGGATGTTATCGGCCACAGCATGGGTGGCAAGGTCGCCATGATGTTTGCATTGAATTACCCGGATAACTTAAAACGTCTGCTGATCATGGATGTGGCCCCCAAGACTTATCACACCGATTTTGCTGAGTTGATCGAGCACATGGACAGTCTTCCACTAACTGCGATCAGATCAAGAAAAGAAGCGGATACACACCTGGCGAGGGCGATACCACAGGAGGGCTTAAGGTCATTTCTACTCCATAACCTGGCCCGGGAAGCGGGCAGGTTCATCTGGCGCATCAACCTCGCCGCCATCAGGAATAATCTGGCCACACTGTGTGCATTTCCGAACTCCTTTAAGCATACCCACAGCTTAGCCCCCGCATTGTTCCTGGCAGGTGCAACCTCTAACTATCTGGCTGAGGAAGATCATGAATACATAAAAGCGCTGTTTCCCAACGCCACTTTTATCAACATCGAGCATGCCGGTCACTGGTTACATGCCGATCAGCCCGAGGCCGTGCTGGCGGAGATCAATCGTTTTTTAATCTAGCGGGAACCTGTCTTATCCTGTACACATCAATGCCTTGCCATTAGAATTGGCGCTCTTTTCTAACTTCTTATCCATGATAGATAAATCCATTAGCAAAGTCGTGCTCGCATACTCCGGCGGGCTGGACACATCGGTGATCCTGAAGTGGCTACAGGATACCTACGGCTGTGAAGTGGTGACGTTTACCGCAGATATCGGCCAGGGTGAAGAGGTGTCGACGGCGAGAAGCAAGGCCGAAGCGCTGGGTGTTAAGGAGATTTATATTGAAGACTTGGTGGAAGAGTATGTGCGTGATTTTGTCTTTCCGATGTTCAGGGCCAATACCGTTTATGAGGGTGAGTATTTATTGGGCACTTCCATTGCCCGGCCCCTGGTAGCAAAACGCCTGGTGGAAATCGCAGAAGAGACCGGTGCGGACGCTATCGCCCACGGCGCCACAGGTAAAGGCAATGACCAGGTGCGGTTCGAGTTAGGCGCTTATGCCTTAAAACCGGATATAAACGTGATCGCCCCCTGGCGTGAATGGGACCTGAATGCCAGGGAAAAATTACTCGCCTACGCCGAGCGACATCACATCCCCATTGAGGCAAAACGTGAAGGCGCCTCACCTTATTCCATGGACGCCAATCTACTGCATATTTCCTTCGAAGGTGGCGAGCTGGAAGACCCCTGGCAAGAGGCGGACGAGACTATGTGGCGCTGGTCGGTCGCACCTGAACACGCCCCTGATCAGGCCGAGATCATTGAGATGGATTTCAGTCACGGTGATGCAACGGCGTTAAATGGAATCACTATGTCCCCCGGTCATCTGTTAAAGACCCTGAACGAGATGGGTGGTAAACATGGTATAGGTCGAGCGGATATTGTGGAGAACCGCTATGTGGGGATGAAATCTCGCGGCTGTTATGAAACACCCGGCGGCACGATATTGCTCAAAGCCCACCGTGCCATGGAGTCCCTGACCCTGGACCGCGAACTGGCGCATCTAAAAGATGAGCTCATGCCACGCTATGCAAACATGATCTATAACGGCTATTGGTGGAGCCCGGAGCGTCTGGCATTACAGAGACTCATTGATGCGACGCAAACAACAGTTAATGGCACAGTCAGATTAAAACTGTATAAAGGCAATGTTATCGTCAGCGGTCGAAGATCGGACACGGACAGCCTGTTCGATGAGAGCATCGCCACCTTTGAAGACGATGCCGGCAGTTATGATCAAAAAGATGCGGCAGGCTTCATCAAGCTCAATGCGTTAAGGTTAAAACTGCAAAAATTAGGACAGGCGTGAAGTGATGAGCAGTCATCCGTGCCTGTCGACCAGCGAACATCTATGGGATGGGCTGACGCTGTCCGGTCATGGCGACCTCGCCAAGCCCAGGCCGCTCATCTCGCTTTGCCCTGCATGCGCTGATGGCGTCTACCTGGCACGGGCCCTTAACCAGGCATCCCGACATCTGCCTGTGCGATGCGCCTGTCTGCAAGATTTTTCCATGCTGATTATGAAACTTGTTGAGCGAGTCCAAAAAATCGGTGGCAGATAAAAAATCTATCATTATTTATCCTCATAACTGTTATTTGTCCGCGATCTGTCAGTTGTCTTAATCCCGGGAACATACTTTAGATAACCTAATCTTGCCTCTTTTTATTCATTCTTACTGGTTCATCGCCCATAAAACACCTCTGCTAGTCCATACCATTTTTAACACCTTCGTTTATTCTCGCAAACCGCCTTGTATCAATCCTGGCTCTCTCTTTCCATGATCGTATTTTGAAGTTTCATTTTATGCGCCTGGCGATCTATCGCACTCATCAGGAGCTGAATGGGAGCGCAATGTCACTATGCCGACTACGGGGTTAAAGGCTTTTATCGCATCGGGACTATACGATAAAAGTGGATGTGGCAATAAATCCCGCTACATATTGGGGTAATTAGGGCCGCCGCCTTCAGGTGTTACCCAGATGATATTCTGGGTTGGGTCTTTGATATCGCAGGTTTTACAATGCACGCAATTCTGTGCGTTGATTTGTAATCTCGCATGAGCGCCTTGTTCAACAATTTCATACACGCCCGCCGGGCAATAGCGCCGCTCAGGTGCGTCATAGGTCTTTAGGTTGATGTTGATGGGTACCGCATCATCTTTTAAGAGCAGGTGGCAGGGTTGGTCTTCTTCATGGTTAGTATTGGAGATAAAGACGGAGGATAGCCTGTCAAAACTCAATACACCATCGGGTTTCGGATACTGAATTGCTTCACACTCGGCGGCCGGTTTTAGGCATTCATGATCGGGCTGTGTGTCCTTGAGATGCACTGGTAACCTTCCGTAGCACAGGTTCTGTTCAATAAAATTAAAGACGCCCCCCAGATACACGCCAAATTTATGCAGGGCGGCGCCAAAATTACGTGCACGGTACATCTCATCATAAGCCCAGGAGCGATGGAAATGCGCGTGATATACATCCAGGTCTTTACCTGCCCCATCTGCATTTTGCAGCTCGGAGAATAACGTCTCGGCAGCCACCATGCCGGACTTCATCGCTGTGTGCGTGCCTTTGATCTTGGCAAAGTTCAGGGTGCCGGCATCACAACCGATCAACAGGGCGCCGGGCATGGACAGCTTTGGCAGAGAGTGCAAACCACCCTTAGTGATGGCCCTGGCGCCATAGGCGATCCGGCGAGCGCCGCCCAGTGTTTTCGCGATAAGCGGATGGTGTTTGAGTCGCTGAAACTCATCAAATGGACTGACATAGGGATTGGGATAATTTAAATCTATAATTAAACCCACAACGACCTGATTATCTTCCAGGTGGTAGAGAAAAAAACCGCCACAAGTCCCCTTTGATAAGGGCCAGCCCGTACCATGAACCACCAGCCCTGGTTGACACTTCTCGGGCTCTATTTCCCAAAGCTCTTTCATCCCCAGCCCGTAGTGCTGTGGCTCGCTGTCCTTGTCCAGGTTGAATTTTTCAATCACCTGTCTTCCCAAATGCCCGCGACTACCTTCTGCAAACACGGTGTACTTTGCGTGCAATTCCAGCCCCGGCACATAGGTATCTTTGCGCTCGCCATGGGCGGTTCTTCCCATATCGCCTGTCGCCACGCCCCTGATAGCGCCAGCCTCGTTGTAGAGGATCTCAGCGGCCGCAAACCCAGGGTAAATTTCCACTTCAAGCGCTTCGGCCTGCTCCGCCAACCAGCGACACACATTGCCCAGGCTAACCACATAATTGCCCTGATTATGCATGCTACGTGGCACCAGGAAGTGAGGCACCTTGATGGCGGAGTTCGCATGGGTAAAAAAATAGACCGCATCCTCACTGACGGGTGTGTTCAAAGGGGCGCCCCTGTCCCGCCAGTCGGGGAGCAGCTCATTTAACGCCCGTGGTTCCAGCACAGCGCCTGAGAGAATATGCGCCCCCACCTCGGAGCCTTTTTCCAGGACACAGACGGACAATTCCATCTTCTTTTCAGCCGCCAGTTGTTTTAAGCGAATGGCCGATGACAGGCCGGCAGGGCCAGCGCCCACGATGACGACATCATATTCCATGCACTCACGTCCCATTGCATTACCTCTGATCGGACATAAAGATATGGGCAAGTATACAGGAACGTCTTATACAAGTGAGCCGCCCGATTGCCGGGAAACGGGGAGCTATTCCTTAACGAGACAACTTATCCGCCCCGTCCCTGTGGGCGCTATTCAGGCTCGCCAGGCTCGAGCCTTTGAGGTCACGCCCGGTGATGTGCCCGTTCACATAGGGGCAGGTTCTGCATGGACGTGTTTATGTTACGCCAGGCAGATGGATGGATGGATGCACAGGGGTGATCAAGCAGGTGTTTGCCGTGTTCATGAGGATACGCCGCTCCTTTGGGATAATGCCTCTTCCAATGTCTTCTTGCGACTCATTTCGCTTCTTATAAACTCAATCCATTGCTCAGCGGATTTTCGACTGCGTTTATCTCTGGATGCATTCTGCATGGATTGTAGCGCTGAGTTATATTGTTGCAATTCAATCTGTGCCGAGCCCAGCATCAGATAAGCCTGGTCTTTACGTTTAATGCCTCCCTTTTCCAAACCGCGGTTAATGGCGTCCACCGCATTTTTATATTGATTCAGATTGAGATACGCCTGACCAAGACGCACTTCCAGGTCGCCGTCTTTGGCCTTGCTGGCGGCCTGTTTCAATGGCGATATGGATCGCTTGCTGTGACCCGCCTGGATCCAGGCTTGGGATAACAGACGCAAGTTTTTCACCTTCTTCTCTATCTTGCCTTCCTTGATCCCTTTTTCCAGTACCAGCGCCGCTTTGTAGGGTACATCGTGCAACAGATAAAGATTCGCCAGGTTTAATTGCTGATTACCTTTTTGAAGGTTACCACTTTCATACATCATCTCCATGATGGCCATCTGTTTGTCATAGCGTTTCAATTCTGAATAGGAACCCGCCATCGTCAACCAGTATTCCGGCTTTGGATACAGTGCGACCATCTCTTTGAGCACCTCGATCATGTTCTTATAATCACCAAGATTAAAATAATTCACACGCATTAAGAGCAGTAGATTCTCTTTCGGCTGATCCCCCCTGGCCTTCACCAGAGAATAGGCCTTCTTCAGTGGCGCCAGTGATTGTTTGTATTGCTCTAGCTGGTAGTAAGCCTGCCCCAACAACATATAGGCGTTTTCAGTGGGCCTCTCCGTGCGCGCAAACCACTTATTGATGATCTGGATGGCTTTTTTGTAGTCTTCAATAATGAAATACAACTGCGCCAGCGTATAAAGTGAATTGATCTCCAGGGCCTCGGGCAATTCCGGTTGTTGTAGCACCTTCTCATAGGAGCGGATAGCGTCCCTGTACTGCTCCAGGGTAAAATACGTGTAAGCGAAATAATTGTATAACTGTGCTTTTTCATAAGGCGTCAGTTTCGGCTGTTTCTCCAGATCACCTAACACCGAAAGCCCCTGTTTATAATTTTTCGCCTCTATCAACTCTTGCGCCTCGGTGAGTTTTTTATAGACCTTCTCACCCATGGAAGCGGCCTTTCTGGTTTTACGTTTCTCGCCTGATCCGCCCTCATCCGCCCAGATCACCGGCCCATAGGCGCTCATTAAAGTGGATGTGATAAACAGCGCAACCACGAGCATTACGCTGTGTTGAAATGACTTGAACACCGTAGCATGCTGGATATGTTTCATCTTCGCCCCCCGTCAGTCTTCAATTTCAAACGTGATCTTGTTTTGCACCCCGGGCACCTCGATGGGTTCGCCGTCCACCACCCGGGGTTTGTACTTAAACTTCGCCGCCGCCTGTATGGCCGCTTTGTTAAAGATGTTACTGGGTTTCGCCTCAACCACCTGTATATCCCGTGTCGCCCCCTGTTTTGTTACCGTGAATTGCACAATCACATAACCTTCAATGCCTCTGGATAGGGCCCGTCTTGGGTAGATAGGCTGAACCTTGACAATCGGCAGATATTCACCATCACTGGGGGCAAGGCCAAAACCACTGGCGTTTAATTTAATACTGGTCGTCACCGGGCCGGCGGTGACCGCCATGGTCCCGGTTTCCGGGGTGATATCATCCATGGAGGGTGGCGGTGGCTCAGGGGGCGGCTCATCGGGTTGCGGCGGTTTCTCCGGTGGTGGTTCCCGGCGATTGACCGTCTCACTTTGCTTGATGCGAACGAAATCCGGCAGGCGAAGGGATTTGGTTTTATCCAGATCCATGGTCGCTGACTGGATCAAATACTGCATCAGCCAGAACAAACCAAATACGACAAAAAAGGTCGCCACTACCGCAACGCCACATCTTGCATATATATTCGTCAAACCACGAGCCTCTTATTTATTCGCTGATAAGGCGATTTCCTCATCCGTAATACCGGCAAGATGCAAAGCGTCAATGACGCCGACCAGCATCTTGTTTTTCGACTCCTCATCCGCCTGGATCACGATGGAGCCTTCCGGGTTCTCCGAGCGCAGTCTTTTAACGTTCGGTATGACGGAGCGTATATCGATCTTCCGTTTCTCAATCCAGATATTATTCTTCGCATCGATGGCGATCAAAATATTGGCCTTGTCCTGGACTGTGGCGGTTTGCGCCTCAGGCTTGTTCACATGCACACCCGCCTCTTTAATAAAATTGGCGGTGACAATGAAAAAGATCAACATAATAAATACGATATCGATCAGGGGGGTGATATCAACATCGGACTCTTCCTGCTGGCTGGCTTGTGAGATTCTACGCATCGTTTCACCTCAGTATTGACATTGGTTATCTCTTAAACACATGCACTAATGATCCATCGTCATTTGCTCTGAGAGCTTTTCTATTTCCACCGTTGCCTTACTGCTTAACCACACACTGATAAAATAGCCTGACAGGGCGGCCACCAAACCGGACATGGTGGGAATCGTCGCCTGGGTGACGCCGGCGGCCATGGCACGGGCATTACTGGAGCCCAAAAAAGCCATCACTTCAAATACAGTGATCATGCCGGTTACGGTGCCTAACAGGCCGACAAGCGGGCACAGGGCGACACACACTTTGATGAGGCTCAGAAACTCATTGGTCTTTAACCTGACCTCGGAGATTAAACCTTCCCGTACACGGTGGGCATGCCATGATTTTCGCTCTGCACGCCCCTCCCACTCATCCATGGCGTTTTGAGCGATCCCTTCATGGACAAAATAGAAATAAAAAAAACGCTCCAGAATGAAGATCCACATGATCACCAGCACCACGGCGACGATGGGGATGACGGGGCCGCCAATTTCAAAGAAATCCTGCACCGCCTCCCAGGCATTCACCACCACCTGCTCAAGGCCAATAACCGAGGCGATAGCGCGAAAAATGTAATAGATAAAATCTAGCACAACGGATTACGCTGACTGGCGCTTCTTCTCAGAGGACTGGGCGACAAATCCGGTGGCCTGCTCTTCGAGCACCTCGATCAGTTTTCTGCTCTGCCCCGCCATAATGCTATGCAGAAACACCGTCGGGATGGCAACGCACAGTCCCAACATGGTGGTGATCAGCGCCTGGGATATACCACCGGCCATCATTCTGGGGTCGCCGGCGCCATGCAGGGTAATGGCCTGGAAGGTGAGGATCATACCTATCACCGTACCTAGCAGACCGAGCAGCGGCGCAACCACGGAGATCACTTTCACCAGTGTATTAAAACGGCTCAGCTTGGGTACTTCCCGTAGCACCGCCTCACCCAGTTTTAATTCCAGCGATTCGATATCAAGCCCCCTGTTTTGTTGATAAATCGCCAACACCCGCCCTAATGGATTGCCGGGACTGGGCGCATCGGGATTACGTTTTTGTGCGGAGACTTTCATGTCTACGAAGAGCATCCATATTATTCTCACCAGGGCAACCACAAAGCCGATGGCGCCCAAGAGGATGATGATCATGCCAACCGTGCCGCCTTGTGTTGTTGCCCGCTCCCTCCAGGTGGGCAGATCGGCTAATTGCCCGAGCAAACTCCCCTTGCTGGGGTCCAGCGCAAACGCCACCACTGCACCAGTTGGCGCCACCGTTAAGTCCTCGGCGGTGCTCAAAATCCTGTCCTCCGGTTGCTTGGGTAGCTCGGAGACGGCGCCCGTTTTATTGTCATACCTCAGGAACTTACCATCGGCGACGATGTTAAACGTGCCGATGCGGATGACGTCTTTCTGCACCAGATCGCCACCTTGCACGAGAACATCGCCTTTGAACTTTTTCACTTTGCCTGTTTCGGTCATCTCCCGCTGGATCTCATACCAGAGACGTTCAATTTCCGCCATGCTGGGTAGCTCATCGCCCGTGGCCATTTTCGCCGCCAGGCCATTTAGAAACTCACCTCTTTCGGGGTATTCAATCTGGGTTAGGGAATTGTCAAATGTGGCTCGGATATCGGTTGAGGCGGTTTGTATGACGCCGAAGAGTTCTTTTAATTCACCCAGACTTTTTTCCAGCTCCACCTTGAGCACATCCAGTTCGTCCTGATTGGCTTCAAAGCGAACCTCCAGTTGCTCGCTGATCTGCTCCAGGCGGGCACGTTCGGCTTTCGCCTCTGTGATCAGCTGCGCCTGGCGCGCCTTGTTTTTCATGAACTCGGCCTCACGGGTCTTGTTCTCCCGGGTATCCTTGACGGCGCCTTCTTCTACCTGCCTCAGCAACGCATCCAGGCTCACAGGGTCTGCGGCCACCGAGCCGCCAGTCAAGCCCAGGGCGCCGATCATAAACGATGAGATAAGTACTGTTTTTATTGTTTTCATGATCTTCACTCCGGCGCGCTGACAGGCAAAATGAATAGTTCAGGGGCAATCTGTTTTTTCGCAATTTGTATTCCTTTCTTGATGTAGTTGCGGTACTCGGCCGCATCGATGGGAACCCATGAACGTGACGCCTTATCCCAAACCGCATTGTGTTTGCCATCTTCGGACTGATACACCATGGACACACGACCGAACCTCAGCACATTCGTATTCAGTTGTTTGCCATCAACATCCAGCACCTCGGTGTACGCATCCAGATTGCCGCCGAAGTCGGTCTCAATCTGATAGGCCTCAAACACCTTGCGTAATTTCTCCGCACCGATGACCTGTGCATCGCCAATCACTTCTCTTAGCCTGGCTATCCGCTCTCGCCGTTCTTCTAAGTGGAAGGGCATATCCAGCTCGATGAATTGCTCCAGCGCATCGACCATGGAAAGCATGAGTGGAAAGATCTGTCGCTCAACGATAGCATTTTCGGCGATGGCGTTTCTCAGTTGCGCTTTCCTGTCCTCCTGGGCCTGGATCTGTTGGCGAAACAACTGATTGTAGACCTTTAGCCCCTCGATCACTTTCAGCTCCCGTTTGTACTGGGCGATTAGCTTATCGGTAGACTCAACGATTTTACCAACGCGCTTCTGGGAGGCCTTGTTCCCATCGGCCCGCTTGATACTGCTATCCACCGCCGAGTCCACCTTATCCGCCGAGAAGGCCACAGCATTCATGCCGACAACAAGGCACAGCATCAAGAGCTGTCGATATTTTATTGATCTGTATATTTTTTCCATAAGCGCATAACCCCTCCACCCTTGCGGTGATTTTTCTACGGTATAACGATAAACTCTTTTTTCACAGACTTAAACCTGAAAAGGGAACACAGATCCCATCAAAGTCTCCTTAGAGACAGGCTCGGTCTTTGGCGGCTCTTGCATCGTTTTTATTGTTTTAATTTTATTGCTCTGGCCTGATCTGATTTGAGAGGATACAACAGTATGTGAAACAGGGATACAATGTGATGTGATCACAGGCCCTGAGAAGCCGACATTAGCCATTTGCTCATTTTTAACTTCGCCCCCACATCCCCGTCAGACTCAAACAGCAACTGGATGAAATAGTATCAATTTACACCTATTAAAGATAAAGGAAATTCTACTTTGGCCTGTAAACAAGTGCAAATTTCAAGTTCATGCTACATGATCGGGCGAGAACCCCGATATTGGTGGCGGATCACATCGGCGCCCGGGATAATTCGCTGGCGGCGGCTCGTCAATGACTGCCCGGGCGGTTATCCACTTGCCAGGTTCAGGCGTTCTCGGTAGTTTGCCAAGGCTGAAGGACAACCACATCCGGTTATCATGATGCACCCCCAGGCTGAAACCACCGATGAGGTGTTACGGGCCTATGGCATTAAGGCCATTGAGACCCAGATCATCGATGCGGGTTTGATCAATACCACCTATCGCATCAAAGGCGACAAGGCATCGTGTTATATCCTGCAATCAGTCAATGCGAGGTTCCCTGCCGAGATAAACCATGACATTGATATCGTCACCCGGCATCTACAGAGATCGGGCCTTATCACCCCCAGGCTGGTGTTGACCCGGGAAGGCGAGGTATTTCATCGGCGCAACAACCGGATCTGGCGCATGTTTGATTATATTGAAGGGAAGGTATTTCACCGGCTAAACGAGGCCAGGCAGGCACGGGCCGCAGGTGAGATGCTGGCGAAGGTGCATGTTGCTTTGGACCGGCTCGATGATGGGTTTGCAGCTCGCCACTCCCATGTTCATGACACACCCCGCCATCTCGCACACCTACGCGATACGCTCCTTAATAAAAGCGCTCACAGGCGATATGAGACTATCAAAGGATTGGGGGAGGCCATCTTGCAGCTCTCAAAGGGGCTTCCTCAACTGCCCGCTGTCCGGGAGAGAATGGTGCACGGCGATCCGAAAATATCGAACTTTATTTTCTCCAGTGAGAATAACACGGCTATCTGCATGGTGGATTTCGACACACTCGGCAAAATGCCGATCTACATGGAAATAGCCGACGCCTTGCGTTCATGGTGCAACCCCTCAGGCGAAGACAGGGCTAGGGGATATTTTTCACTTAAACATTGCCATGGGGCACTGGAGGGATACGCTAATTATGCCGCATCGCTACTGACTACTGATGAGTGGTGCGCTATTTTACCGGCCACATTAACGGTATTTATCGAGTTGGCCGCACGCTTTTGCGCCGATGCACTGAACGAGAATTACTTCTCCTGGGATGCAGAAAAATTCAGCAGCCACAGTGAACACAGTGAAATCAGGGCGCGCGGGCAACTCAATGCCGCCCATTCGTTATTGAGTCAGTACGATGAAATCAACGGCTTAATGGCCGATCTATTCAGCCGCTAATGCGTCATGGCATTTAACAAGCTGGTGTTGTTGCAGTGAAGGAGGATGACAACACTGATGACAAGGTATGAAATCAATATAGAGATTGAAGGCACTCTGGCCATGTGGTCGCGGCCAGATACGGGGTCCAGCCCGACTTCTTACCCGATACCCACCTGGTCAGCCGCCAAAGGGCTGTTTGAATCCATCGCTTTTTTCAGGGATGGACGTGCCTGGATAAACCCGACCCGTGTTGAGGTATGCAAGGCGCGTGCTTCGGCAAGCAACGGCGGCATTCATTTTCAAAAATACATGACCAACTATCGCGGGCCACTTCGTGAACCCAGCCTGATCAAGAAAAAAGCAAATTATCAACAGGCGGCCCAGGTGGTTGCCAACCCCTGCTATCGGCTCTATGCCAATATCGAAAACGGTTCGGGCAAGCCGCCGCGCTCAGGGGATAATCCAGGCCATGCACTGCAAGCCATGTTTGCGCGGCGGCTTAAAAAAGGCCAGTGCCATCACACGCCATGCCTGGGCTGGAGCGAGTTTGTGCCCCGCTACTGGGGGCAAATACGAGAGTCCACAGAAGTGGACACAGGCGTGAATGTGAATCTGGTCTCTGTATTAAAAGGCGTGTTTGATACACCCCTTCAGGGGCAATTCAAGCCGACATTTCAGCACGGAGACAATGCCTGGATTAAAGAGGGAGTGTTCCACTATGCTCAATGAACTTATTCTGGTTCGCAATGGTTTGGCAGCGATTGATCCTGACCGACCGAGCCCCATCCACAAGGATCTTTCCGATCCGGGATGGTTGCCTTGGGACAATCTGAATAGCGCCTTTCTCAATGCACGCTCAGGGCGATATGATCAGATGAGTATTTATGTGGATTGCCAATGCTAAGGTGGCGGCATTTCTATCAATACCTGTCGCTTCAAACAGCTTTCAAAGGCTGAACTATGAAAAACGGGTTTATTGCCCATAAAAGAAAAAACACGGATACAGACCAGTTGCTCTCTACCCACTTGACCGAAGTGGCTGAGCTGGCCGCTGGTTTTGCAGAAAAGCTCGGCCTGACCGATGCCGGACGTTTGCTGGGTTTACTGCATGACTTTGGTAAATACAGCCATGAATTTCAGAATTACATCCAGGCAGCCACTGGCGGTATGGATCAGGATGATGAAAACTGGGTGGATGCGGATTTATTAAAGGGTAAAATCGATCACTCCAGTGCCGGTGCACAATTTATATGGAATCGATTTAGCGGTGCTGGCGCACATAATCAAGGTGATCTGGTTGGCCAGGTTTTGGCGCTGTGCATCGCCTCTCACCATAGCGGCCTGATTGATTGTTTTGACATCAACAACAAACCAAAATTTAAGCAGCGAATGGATAAGGCGGATGACCGAACCCATCTCAAAGAGTGCAAGCAAAATGCCGATAAAGTCCTATTCAACCGCATTGAACACCTTGCAAGCGCTCAGTTATGCAGCGACACCTTTAAGCGTATGCGGTCGGTTTCTCAGGATAACCCCGCGAAATGGTCGAAAATCGACTGGTTTCATTTAGGCTTTTTTACCCGCTTTCTGTTCAGCACACTGATTGACGCCGACCGGCTAAACAGCGCTGAATTCGAAACGCCGAGCCGTAAACAAGACCGTTGTGAACGTGAACGCTACTTTGATTGGAGCATCGCCCAGAGCAGAGTTGAAGGCTTTATCGGCGCACTCAAACCCAGCCATCCTATCGATGGACTAAGGCGGGATATTTCTGATCAATGCCGCCAAAAAGCACAAGGCAGGCAAGGCATCTATACGCTGACCATACCCACCGGCGGCGGCAAGACCTATGCCAGCCTTCGTTATGCGCTGCATCATGCGGCACAGCACGGGCTCGATCGGATTATTTACATCCTGCCTTACACTTCGATTATTGAGCAGAATGCAAAAGAGGTCCGCAAGGCCATTGAACGAGAAGGCGATCGATTCCCCTGGGTGCTGGAACAACACTCCAACCTGGAGCCGGACCAGCAAACCTGGCAAAGCAAGCTAATTGCCGAGAACTGGGACAGCCCCATTGTGCTCACCACCATGGTGCAGTTTCTTGAAACCTGCTTTGCGGGCGGCACGCGCAGCGTTCGGCGATTGCACCAACTGGCAAATAGCATCATTATCTTTGATGATATTCAGACCCTGCCCATTAACTGCGTACACCTGTTTTGCAATGCACTGAATTTTTTATCCGCTCACTGTAGTACAACCGCCCTGCTCTGCACGGCGACACAGCCACTGCTCAACGAGTTAAAAAATAAAGCCAAGGGAGCGCTCGAAATACCCGCTGAAAATGAGATTGCAAGCGACGTTGCCGACCTGTTCGAGAAGTTGCACAGGGTTGATGTTGACCCCCGGATAAAAACCAAAGGCTGGCAAGTGGAGGACGTGGGGGAGTTGGCACTTGAACAGTTTACAGAAACCCAAAGCTGTCTGGTGATTGTCAACACCAAAAGCTGGGCACAGGATTTATACCAAGCCTGCCAGGATGCTTTGCCGAAAGACGCCCTGTTTCACCTCAGCACCCACCAGTGCCCGGCACACCGCAAACAATGGCTGGATAAAATCCGCCGGCGTCTACAACAAAAACAACCGGTGTTGTGTTTCAGCACCCAGTTGATCGAAGCCGGTGTGGATATCTCCTTTGCGCGAGTGATTCGCTTTCTGGCCGGGCTGGACTCCATCGCTCAGGCGGCAGGGCGATGTAACCGTCACGGTGAAGCCGAAAAAGGGCAGGTGTTGGTGATCAACCCGGCGGAAGAGACAACCGGACTGCTGAAAGAGATTGAAGCCGGGAAAGATGCGGCCCGGCGTGTATTGGATGAGGGCTTTGACAATCTGGTGGCGCCAGCGGCGATGCGCCAGTATTTTAAGTATTACTTCCACGAACGGGCGGACGACATGGACTACCGGCTGGATACTGCAAAACTTGGCCGCTCTGACTCCTTACTGAACCTGCTTTCAGATAACCCAAAGTCACAAGCAACTTATGCGGATCGCTGGCAGCAACAAGGAAAAATCCCTCTATTGAGCCAATCCTTTATGGAAGCCGGCAAACAATTCAAGGCCATTGAGGCCCCTACTGAAGCCGTTATTGTGCCCTTTGGTGAGGGTAAAAACATCATCGCAGAATTATGTGCTGTGGATGCTGAGTTTGACGCTGAAAAATATTATGAGCTCCTTCGGCAGGCGCAAAGTTACAGCGTCAATGTGTTTCCCAATGTATGGAAAAAGCTGCGAGAAAATAATGCAACACATGAAATCCAGCCCGGTTTGGGCATTTACCATTTGAATGAACGTTATTACAGCGCTGACTTCGGCCTGAGCGATCAGCCCGTTGCTTTGATGGAGAATTACAACCTATGAATGATCTCACACCTAAAAACACCATCAGCTTCAAACTATCGGGGCGCTATGCCTTGTTCACTGACCCCGTCACCCGAATTGGCGGCGAGAAATGCAGCTACCATCTCCCCACCTATGAAGCCTTAAAGGGCATTCTTAAATCCATTTACTGGAAGCCGACGCTGATCTGGGTGGTCGACAAAGTGCGGGTGATAAAACCGATTCGCACCCAGACCAAAGGCACCAAGCCTCTGGTTTGGCAAGGCGGTAACAGCCTCGCCATTTACACCTTTCTGCATGAAGTGGAATACCAGGTGCAGGCGCATTTTGTCTGGAATGAACATCGTCCTGAACTGGCAGCAGACCGCATCGACGGCAAACATTACAACATTGCCAAACGTATGTTGGAGAAAGGCGGCAGGCAGGATATTTTTCTCGGCACCCGTGATTGTCAGGGCTATGTTGAACCCTGCCAGTTCGACGAGGGTACAGGTGCCTACGATGATCTGGGTGAACTGAGTTTTGGTTTGATGTTTCACAGCTTCGACTACCCCGATGAAACCGGCGTGAATGAACTGCACAGTAATTTCTGGCGGGCACGCATGTGCAAGGGGACTGTCGATTTTCCACTGCCGGCGGACTGCGACCACAAGCGACCTGTCCGCAAGATGGAACCGAAACCCTTTGCATTAAACAAAAACCTGAAAAATGTTGCACAGCAGGAGACTGAATTATGAGTTGGATGGCAACGCTGTATAAAACCTATGAGCAGGCGCTGGAGCTGGACTTGCCGGAAGATGAAAAATTGATGCCAATCAGCCACACCAGGCAAAATGCTCATATTAACGTTGTGCTAGATCAGAGCGCAAGTTTTGTTAGGGCAAAAGTATTGTTCAAACACCCTGTTGTGGTTCCCGCAACCGAAGACTCTGCAAGTCGAACAGGAAAGAAGCCACCTCCGCACCCTCTTCACGACAAAATTCAATATATTGCTGGTGATTACGCAGCATTTGGGGGTAAGAAACCGCCATTTTACGATGACTATATAGAGTTGCTTAGAAACTGGTGTAATTCGGATTATAGTGATGAACTAATAGAGATTGTTCTTAATTATGTTGAAAAAGGTCGGCTGGTTTTTGATTTAATAGACGTAGGAATTTTGGCTTGCGATGAAAAAGGCAAGTTGATTACACCTGAAAAAATCGATCAGGTTAAAGAAAAATATCCTATCTTTAAATCAATACCGAAAGACCAACAAAAAGGCTACTTTGATCAGGGGGTTGCTGTTGTTTGCTGGTCAGTTGAAATTCCTGGTCGCCCTGGGAGTGACATTTGGAAAGAGCGCGTTATATCTAAAAAGTGGGTTGAGTATGACGCTTCCACTGCTGGTTTAGAAGGGGTCTGTTCAATAACTGGCGATTTCGGACCGATCAGTTTAAAGCACCCCTCAAAAATAATTCCTTCAGTACCAGGAGCAAAGCTTTTGTCGAGTGATGACATTAATGGTTTCACTTATAGGGGAAGATTTACCGATACAAAAATATCAAAAAAAGAAACTGGACTTCAAGCATGTAATGTTGGCTTTTTAACCAGTCAAAAAGCGCACAACGCCCTGCGTTGGCTCATTGGTGAGCGCAAGCAGGTTTATCGCAATGGTGATCAGGTTGTTGTGATCTGGGCCATTTCAGGCAAGGAAACACCCTCAGCATTTGCCGAGCTTCCCTTATCCTTTGATGAACCCTTTGAACTGAATGATGCAGGCATCACCGACAACACGAACCTGGACGCCAAGCCCGATATCTCGGTTGGGCTGGGTCAGCAGCACGGCATTGCCTTACAGCGCTATATGAAAGGCTACTACCAGGATTTTAAAGACACGCCGACCGAAAGCATCGTCGTCATGGGCCTCGATTCCGCCACACCCGGACGCATGGCGATTACCTACTATCGGGATTTTATGGCGATGGATTATCTCGATATGACCAACCGCTGGTATCAACACCTTGTCTGGTTCCAGCGGGTTGTTAAAGAATATATCAACTCAAAAGGGAAAAAATATACAAAGGTACGCTGGTGGCCGGGAACGCCCACACCCTGGGCTATCATGAATTGTTGTTATGGCGACATTATTAAAAGCAATGAATCACTCAAGAAACAAGTCACCGAGCGACTGCTGCCCTGTATCGTTGAGAACAAACCCATCCCTGAAGACCTGCTGCGCCTGGCCGCTCGCCGTGCCAGCAACCCGAACAGTGGGGAACAATGGGAATGGGAAAGAAACCTGGGCGTGGCCTGTGCGCTTTACCGAGGCTTTCACCACCCCGACAGACAACCCAACCCAACTCAACAGAGGAACTACGATATGGCCCTGGATTTAGAAAACACCTCAAGAGACTACCTGTTTGGCCGCCTGCTGGCCATTGCCGATAAAATTGAACGGGTTGCGCTAAGTTTGCGCGATGAAAACAGACCCACGGCGTCGCAGCGGCTGATGCAGCGCTTTGCCGACCGGCCAAGCTCCACTTGGGAGAATATCGATAAACAACTGACACCCTACAGGCTACAGTTGCAAGTGTCTCGAACGGGCTTTTTAGTCAATAGAGAGAAAGAACTGGATGCGGTAACCGACTTATTTCGACCCGATGACTTTACCCGTGACGCCCCCCTAAGCGCTGAATACCTGCTGGGCTTTCACAGCCAACGTCTCGCGTTACGACCATCCGAGCAACAAGACGACAAACCAACTGACCAATCCACCGACTCATCAACCCAGGAGGACTAAACCATGAGCCTGAACCATAAAATAGACTTTGCCATTATCTTAAACGTGACTAATGCCAACCCCAATGGCGACCCGCTGAGCGACAATCGCCCCAGAACCGACTACGACGGTTACGGCGAAATATCCGATGTCTGCCTGAAGCGCAAACTGCGCGACCGACTGCAAGAGCAGGGGCAGGCAATATTCGTGCAATCGGATGAAAAGAAAACGGACGGCATGACCAGCCTGCAAAATCGTGCCTACTCAGATGAATTTGGTTTGGGTAAAGACACCTTTAATTCGAGGAAAACCAGCCCGGATGACACAGCGCGAAAAGCCTGTGATAAATGGTTCGATGTCAGAGCCTTTGGGCAATTATTTGCGTGGGGTAAGGAAAAAGGCAACTCAGCTTCAGGTGTCTCAATACCCATTAGAGGGCCAGTGACCATTCAATCGGCATTCAGCACTGTGCCAATTAGTATCACCAGTTCTCAGATTACAAAAAGTGTCAATGCACAAGAGCCCAAGAATAAAAAAAGCGCAAATACAGAAGAGTCCGATGAAAATGGAAACAGTGATATGAGCTCAGATCGAATGGGTATGAAACACCGGGTTGATAAGGCCGTTTATGTCGCCTATGGCGCAATGACGCCGCAACTGGCGAAAAAAACCCACTTTAGCGATACCGATGCAGACCGCATCAAGGCGTTATTACCCAGACTATTTGAAGGCGATGCCTCCTCGGCCCGACCTGAAGGCTCCATGAGCGTGGACAAGCTGATCTGGTGGCAACACAACTGCAAATCCGGCCAGTACTCATCCGCAAAGGTACATAATACCTTGAAGGAACACATCAAAGCCAAAGGACGGTTAGACACATCCAGCCTGAAACAGGCACTCAGCGACAAGTTCAGTGATTTATCCCCTGAAATCATAGAAGGCTTTTGATCTATAGTGTGATACCAGTCCTTTCCGGATAAATGAGCAGGGCTAAATCGCCTGATAGAATCGATAAACACAATGGTCAAGGCAGCAAACAGGATGGGGTAATGAATGCGATGAGGCGTCAACCTATAATGCCGCTTATGCACAGATTATGATGTCACTGGAAGGCAATTTAAGGACCCAATGCAACATGAAGATTGCACATGCAAAAAAAGACCATGCTGGAAAATGGTGTGAGCATGAATTAAGCCAGCATCTGCAAAAAGTGGGTATTCTGTCTTCCACGTTTTCCAGCCATTTTGACAGCGGCGATTGGGCAAAAGCGGCAGGCGATTGGCACGACCTCGGTAAATACCGCCCCCGGTTCCAAAATTATATACGCGATAAGTCCGGCTATGAGCGAGAAAATGCCCATGTAGAAACCACAGATCGCCCACGGCATTCTACCGCTGGCGCAATCCACGCCGTAGATCAATGGGGAGATTTTTATGGGCATATCATCGCCTACCTGATCGCCGGCCACCATGCCGGTTTGCCCGACTGGGCAGGCGGCCGGGGCGGGCTGTCCCACCGCCTGGAGGATACTGAAAGTCAGGATGAATATGAGGAGAGCCTTGAAGCTGCCGACGATTTTCCACTGCTCCATGCCAATAAGCCCGCATTGCCCGACTTTATTGATTCGCCTTATAAGTTCGCGTTATGGATGCGAATGATGTTTTCTTCGCTGGTGGATGCCGATTTTCTTGATACCGAGCAATTTATGGATCCATCAAGAACATTACAGCGAGGTGGCCGGGCGTCGTTCAATGAATTGCAGCAGCGCTTTGATGTCAAGATGGCGGAGTTAAAGACTGGCGCGGCGTCTTCACCCATGGCGATCATACGCAATGAGATACAACAGCAATGTCTCAAGGCGGCGGACTGGCGCCCCGGTCTCTTCAGCCTGACGGTACCGACGGGCGGCGGCAAAACACTGTCCAGTTTGGCGTTTGCGTTAAAACATGCCCGTATCTTCAATAAGCAAAGAATTATCTACGCTATCCCCTTTACCAGCATTATCGAGCAGAACGCCGATGTTTTTCGTGATTTTCTTGGCGGCGATGATGCCGTACTGGAGCACCACAGCAATCTGGATGTGAGCGAGCAAAAAGAAAACAGCCGCTCCAGGCTGGCCTCAGAAAACTGGGATGCACCAGTTGTCGTCACCACTAATGTCCAGTTGTTTGAGTCACTGCATGCAACGCGAACCAGCCGCTGCCGCAAGTTACACAACCTTGCCAACAGCATTATTATTCTGGATGAAGCACAGCAATTACCACGGGATTTTCATGCGCCCATTACGAAGGTCATGCAGCAGTTGGCGGATCATTACGGCGTGACCTGGGTCTTATGTACGGCCACTCAGCCCGTATTAACCGAGCAGCGCAGTGCTTTTAACCAGCTTCTCATGCAGGGGCTTAACCATGTCCGCGAGATTATCCAGCAGCCGGAAAGACTGGCGAAAAAACTGAACGCAAGAGTGCATGTGCAACTACCCGACCTCGGTGAACCGCCGCTATCCTGGACGGATTTGGCGGAAAAGCTGAGCGATGAAGAAGCCGTCTTGTGCATTGTCAATACCCGCCCGCAGGCACGGGAGTTATATGGACTCCTGCAAGATAAAGAGAATAGCGTACATCTTTCCGCGCAAATGTGCGCCGAGCATCGCTCCACATTGATCGAGCAGATGAAACAGCGCCTGCAAGCGAGAGTGGCCGGTGACAAGCGCCCGATACGGGTGATCAGTACGCAACTCATCGAAGCCGGTGTGGATGTCGATTTTCCGCTTGTCTACCGCGCCACGGCCGGGCTGGATTCCATTGCCCAATCAGCAGGCCGCTGTAATCGGGAAAGTAACCTTGACGAACCGGGCAAGGTGATTGTTTTCAAGCCGGAAAAATCCAGCTTTGGGTTTTTGAGGCAGGCGGAAGATGCAACGCTTGAATTGTTGGCATGTGGACAACTGGATGAACCGCTATCACCTACGAGTTTTACCCGCTTTTTTAGACTGCTTAACAGCAAAGGCAAACCAGACAAGCACGGCATTCTGGAATTGCTGCGTGCAAAGTGCTCTCGCGATGCACCCCTGGAAATTTATTTCAGAGAAGCTGCGGCCAAATTTCGCTTAATTGACGATAACGGCGTGTCGATTATCGTGCCCTATGTCCCTTTTGAGAAAAAAGCAAGTCCGATTCATGCGTGGTTGGCGCTGTTGGAAGAGGATGCGTCCAGAAAATGGGTTTATCGCAAGTTGCAACGCTATACGGTCACTCTGCCAGAATGGCAAGCAAACCAATTAGCTGAGTCGGGTTGTATCGATACGGTAGCGGGGCTGCGGGTATTGCAGGACGGTTTCTATCATCCAGACCTAGGCATTTATACGCCTGATCTACAATTGTCGGGGCAGGAGTCCGTGCTATGAAAAACCATTGTTTCAATCCACATTCTGATGAACGAATTATTGATATTAACAATCCATTGAAATCGGATTCTATTGTGTAACCCATATCGCAATGTTCATTTTCGAAAAATCTGTTTTGAAATGGTTCGCCTTTGTATTGAGAAAATGATGGCGCTGTTGATATCGATCCTGCGACACTTTACGCCTATGCCCAACATCATCAAGAAAGGAAATAACACAACATGCCCAGCGAAGAACAATTTTGCCTGGAAGTCAGCGGCGACTTCGCCTGTTTTACCCGCCCGGAAATGAAGGTGGAGCGGGTGTCCTATGACGTGATAACGCCATCGGCGGCGCGGGGCATTTTTGAGGCCATTCTCTGGAAGCCCGCCATCCGCTGGCAGGTCGAGAAAATTGAGGTGCTGAAACCCATCAAATGGGTCAGCATACGGCGCAATGAAATCGATTCGGTTTTAGCTGAGAGTAATATCAAAAAAGCGATGAAGGGCGGCGCTATGCCCGCCTTGTATATCGACGAAATTAAGCCAGATGGAAAACTGAAACATAGACAGCAACGCGCCGGTTTGTTTTTGCGCGACTTGGCCTATCGGCTTTATGCCCGTTTTCAGCTTCAGGATGACAGCGCTCATCAGCATCGTTTTCCACACCTGCACTGTGACGATGCGCCTTGTGAAAACAGCTATCCCAAGTTTGCCGACATGTTCAAGCGCCGTGCCCGCAAGGGTCAGTGTTTTAACCAGCCCTACCTGGGCACCCGGGAGTTTTCCGCCAGCTTCCGCTATATCGAGCCAGGCCATACAACGGAGGCACCTATCAAAGAAGACCGCGACCTGAGCTGGATGCTGTATGACATGGATTACAACAAGCCCGAAGACCCGCAACCCCTGTTTTTCAATGCCGTAATGGAAAATGGCATCGTCCGGGTTCCCGACAGAGAAAGCGGCGAGGTACGGGGATGATTTTACAATCACTGGTGGAATACTATGAGCGCAACAAAACAAATCTTCCCAAGTTTGGGTTTTCGGATGTAGAAATTCCGTATTTAATTGTAATTGATCAGAACGGAAAGTTTATTGCCTTGCAAAGCACCAAGGAAAAGCAAGGCAAAAAAGAAAAAGCTCAAACTTATACGGTTCCCAGCCTGCCAAAAACGAGGAAAGCCAGTGTTGATATTGTGTCTCAAGGAAAAACGGCCGGAGTTTGCTGGGATCATTTTGGCTACCTTACCGGTCAGGCTAAACTGGACAAGAAATCTAATTCATACCTTCCAAAAGATATTGAATTAGCCGAAGCGCAAATGCAGGGTTTTAAATGCAAAATCGCAATGCTAAAAGAAGCACTGCCGAGTGTGGTTGAGCTAGAGGCGATACAGAAGTTTTATCTAAACGATGAGAACATGGAACAGTTGCGCGCTTCTGAAGAGTGGCCAAATTTAATAAAAAAAGATGGGCAATCCGTAGCATTTCGGTTAGCGGGCTCTGACCGATTGGCATGTCAATCTGAAGAAGTTATTAACTATCTGCTTTCAAATATGGAGGAAGAAGAGGATGGTTTCTGCTTGGTAAAGGGCATTGAGTCTGAAATAGCCAGAACACATGAAGCAATCAAGTATATTGGCGGAACTAACCCTAAACTTGTTTCGTTTAATGAAAAGGCGTTCGAGTCCTATGGAAAAAAACAAAGTTTCAACTCACCAATAAGTGCGCGCGCATCGTTTGAATACAGTACGGCACTAAACCATATGCTCAAGGACACCTCTCAAAACAAATTTAAAGTAGCGAGCAACGAATTTGTCTGCTGGTCGGAGCGTGGTTCAGCGTTGGAAGAATGGATGCCCGTCTTTATGAGTACAGATGACACCGAAGCAGGTATCAATGCCGTGGAAGGCTTGTTTGACAGCATCCACAATGGAGCCTATCAAAAGCCCGATGGCAAGGACCGCTTTTACTTGCTGGGGCTGGCCCCCAATTCTGCCCGCATCATGGTGCGCTTCTGGCAGGTGGGAACCGTTGCCCAGTTCTCTGAAAATATCGCCAAATGGTTTAAAGATATTGAGATTGATGGCGTGGAAAAATTTGGTTATCCACCACTCAAAGAATTGCTCAGCTCAACAGCACTGCAAGGCGAGGACGACAAAGTGCCGCCCAACCTGCCTGGCGCGGTAGTAACGGCCATCCTCAACGGCACACCTTTGCCTGATAGCTTAATGCAAGGGGTTATTCGTCGCATAAAAGCCGAGGCCGCCGTAAAGAAAGACAAAAAGACCAATAAACCGGTAGAGAATGTTTCACCCAACCGCGCCGCCTTGATCAAGGCGTGTTTGAACCGCCAGATTCGTCAATCACAACTATCATTAACGGAGCTTGCTATGGCACTTGATTTGAACAACACCGATACCTCCTATGTGCTCGGCCGATGGTTCGCCACCCTGGAAAAAATACAGGAAGAATCACACCCGGGCATCAATGCAACCATTAAAGACCGCTATTACGGCGCGATCAGCAGCAATCCGGTCAACGTGTTTGGCATTCTTGATCGGCTCAAGAATCATCATTTAGCCAAACTTGAAAAAGGTCAACGCATCAACAAGGAAAGGCTGCTGGGCGAGATTGTCGGCAAGCTGCCTGCCCGGCTGCCCAATCGGCTGTCGTTATCGGAACAAGGCAGTTTTGCGGTTGGCTACTACCACCAGCGCCAGCACCTCTACCCCCAAGAAAAATCTGACCAGCCAACTTCTTAAATCACCTACCTGAATGAGGAGAAAAAACATGAGCCTGAATAACCGCTACGATTTTGTGTATCTGTTTGATGTCAAAGACGGCAACCCCAACGGCGACCCGGATGCGGGCAATATGCCGCGTGTCGACCCGGAAACCGGGCAGGGGTTAGTAACTGATGTCTGCCTGAAACGCAAGGTGCGTAACTTTGTGGAAATGACCCAGGCGGACACGCCGAGACACAATATTTTTATTCGGGAGAAAGCCGTTCTTAATAATCTGATTGCGGAGGCACACGAGCAGGAAGACGTTAAAGACAAGGAAAAAGGCGCGAGAACTGCCGCTGCGAGAGACTGGATGTGCGAGCAGTATTATGACATTCGAGCCTTTGGCGCGGTCATGAGTACGGGAGTGAATGCCGGGCAGGTGCGCGGCCCCATCCAAATCACCTTCTCGCGCTCCATTGATCCCATCTTTGCCCAGGAGCATTCCATCACCCGCATGGCCGTTGCAACTGAGGCGGAAGCAGAAAAACAATCCGGGGACAATCGCACCATGGGACGCAAGGCAACCGTGCCCTATGGCCTGTATCGCTGCCACGGGTTTATTTCAGCACACCTGGCCGCCCAAACTGGCTTTGACGATGATGATTTAACATTATTCTGGCAGGCGTTAGGCAATATGTTTGATCACGACCGCTCCGCCGCACGCGGCGAAATGACCGCTCGCGGTCTCTATGTTTTCAAGCACGACAGCAAGCTGGGCAATGCCCAGGCCCACGCCCTTTTTGACCGCATCACAGTTTCCAGAGTAGCAGACGAAGCGCCCCGAGCGTTTACCGACTACCGGATTTCCGTCAACGAAGATGATATGCCCGCAGGCGTCCAACTGATCACTGAGTTCGCATAGCCTAGGGAGCCTCTGATTAATGTCTGCGAGGCAGTTAGTGCAAGGCAAAAATCAGCGAAAAAGCGCAGTTTATAGGCCATAAATGAGCATTTTGAGCTGATTTTTAACGCAGCAATAACAACGTAGGTAATTAATCAGAGGTTCCCTAGGTTAAGTATTGATCACCCGAAATGCCGCCCGCCTCAGGGAAAAACAACCGCTGGTTTAGCGATAAGGATGATATGGACGACTACCTGCCCCTCTCCGCCCTGCAACACTGCGCCTATTGCCCGCGCCAGTTTGCGCTGATCCATGTTGAACGGGCCTGGGCGGAAAACCGCTTCACCGCCGAGGGACGTATTCTGCACGAGCGGGTGGATTCGGGCGGGCGGGAACAGCGCGGCACCTTGCGTTACGAGCGCAGTGTCCAGTTGGTTTCCGAGCGCTATCGCATCCAGGGCAAAATGGACTTGCTGGAAATCGAGTGCACCGAGCCGCCGCGTTATTTCCCCGTTGAATACAAACGCGGCAAGCCCAAGCTGGAAGACTGGGACAAAATACAACTCTGCGCCCAGGCGCTCTGTATTGAGGAGATGAAAAACACGCAGGTGACGGAAGGCGCTATCTGGTACTGGCAGGTGCGGCGGCGCGAGGCCGTGGCGCTGGACGACAGCCTTCGACAGGCCACGCTCAGCACCATCGAACAAGCCGCCAAGATCCTCGCCAGTGGCCGCACCCCGCCACCCATCAACAACAAGAAACTGTGTCGCGCCTGCTCCCTGGTCGACCTCTGCCAGCCACACGCCTTCCGGCAGGACTGGTCGGCGCGCTATATGGCGCAGTTGGGCGAATGAAAAAACTGCTCAATACCCTCTACATCACCCGCCAGGAAAGCTATCTGCACAAGGAGCGGGAAACCATCGTCATCAAACAGGGCGATGAAAAACTGGGACAGTTTCCGGCGATCAATATCGCCAATATTCTCTGCTTTGGCCAGGTCTCGGTATCGCCGTTTTTAATGGGCTACTGTGCCGAAAACAACATCGGCCTGAGCTTTTATACCGAATATGGCCGTTATCTGGCCCGCGTGGCAGGCAAACCGGTGGGCAATGTGTTGTTGCGAAGAGCGCAGTATCGCTGGGCGGATAATGAGGCGCAGTGCAATGCCATTGCCCGCCTGATGGTTGCGGCAAAAATCGCCAACAGTCGCCAGGTGCTGCAACGGGAAATACGCAACCACGGACAGAACCCGAGCCTGACCGAGGCCATCGACAAACTTTCCGTCAGTTGCCGCTGGGCCAAACAGGCCGGACGTGTCGACGAAGCCCGAGGTATGGAAGGCGAAGCGGCGGCGGTGTATTTCGGCGTCTTTCACGAACTGGTGCGCAGGCCGGAATTTACCTTTGCCGGTCGGGTTCGTCGCCCGCCGACGGACCCGGTCAATGCCCTGCTGTCGTTCACTTACTCACTGATCACGCAAGAATGCATCTCCGCACTGGTCGGTGTCGGGCTCGACCCCTACGTCGGCTTTCTCCACAAAGACCGCCCCGGGCGGGCCAGCCTGGCGCTGGATTTACTGGAGGAGTTCAGAGCACCCTGGGCGGATCGTTTTGTACTGACGCTGATCAACCGCAACCAACTGGCTTTACAGGATTTTGTCACCGAAGCGGGCGGCGCGGTGCGTCTCGCTGATGAGGCCAGAAAGCAATTTCTCGCCGCCTACCAGGAGCGCAAGCAGGTGGAGATCATGCACCCTTACTTAAAAGAGTCGATTGCCGTCGGCTTGTTGCCGCATTGTCAGGCGATGCTGTTAGCGCGACACATTCGCGGCGATACAGCATACTACCCACCCTTTCTGGCCAAATGATGCTGGTTCTGGTCACCTATGACGTCAGTGTGATTTCTGCAGGCGGGCAGCGGCGCCTTCGGAACATTGCCAAAGTATGCCTTGACTATGGCGTGCGCGTGCAGAACTCCGTCTTCGAATGCGAAGTGGAACCGGCGCAGTTCACCGCCTTCAAAGCTGAACTGGAAGCGCTGTATAATCCGGCGGAGGACAGCCTGCGCTTTTATTTTTTGGGCAAAAACGGCAGACAACGAGTCGAACACCTGGGCGCCAAAGCCGTCGCTGATCCCCTGCGGGACAAACTGATTCTGTAAGCGCTAACCTGTGGTGCTCAAGGGTTAATAGGGTGGTTAGCGGAGCTGTAAGTATCTGTTCTTTAAAAAAATATTTGCATGACGGCTGAGTAGCGTCTCTTTCTAGTCGACGTTGGCCATCATGTTAGCGGACAAGTTGGAATTTGCTTAAAGAAATTATTGTGTTATGTTCACGCGGTCGCGCCCCTCGCGGGCGCGTGGATTGAAACGGATTGATTAAAGAATGGTGGGGGGGCATAGACTGTCGCGCCCCTCGCGGGCGCGTGGATTGAAACTTAGACAAGATCACAAACCCAACACCAATCGGCGGTCGCGCCCCTCGCGGGCGCGTGGATTGAAACCCCATCCACCTGCACCACCAGAATTGCCTAAATGAGTCGCGCCCCTCGCGGGCGCGTGGATTGAAACCCCCAGTCAAGGCTATTTGCATGACTGGATAACCGTCGCGCCCCTCGCGGGCGCGTGGATTGAAACAGATTAAAAGTTTCGGCGACAGATCCGGGCTGGAGTCGCGCCCCTCGCGGGCGCGTGGATTGAAACTGATCGTGAGCAAAAGGATATGCCTGAAATCATCGTCGCGCCCCTCGCGGGCGCGTGGATTGAAACCTGCAAAACATTTAATGGCTTATATGCTGATAGGCTGTCGCGCCCCTCGCGGGCGCGTGGATTGAAACTTATCTCCTCTTGGTTAATGTTTATTTTCTTCGGTCGCGCCCCTCGCGGGCGCGTGGATTGAAACATCCTTGTTTATGATTTCAGGAACCCATTCTGAAAGTCGCGCCCCTCGCGGGCGCGTGGATTGAAACAATAAGAGTTATGGCGCAGTCTGGCATCGGTTTAAGTCGCGCCCCTCGCGGGCGCGTGGATTGAAACCGTCACTACAGGCGTTAATGACTTTCTGCAACTAGTCGCGCCCCTCGCGGGCGCGTGGATTGAAACAATCGTGCGCTTCATGGACGGCCATAATCTCGACGGTCGCGCCCCTCGCGGGCGCGTGGATTGAAACCCCCAGTCAAGGCTATTTGCATGACTGGATAACCGTCGCGCCCCTCGCGGGCGCGTGGATTGAAACCATCAAGGCAACTGGGAGTTATTGCGGGCAACGGGTCGCGCCCCTCGCGGGCGCGTGGATTGAAACGCTATCCGAGCAGGCCATAAATCCTAAGAGCAAAGTCGCGCCCCTCGCGGGCGCGTGGATTGAAACAATCCAGTTGTCAATCGACCTGTCGCAGAAAACCGTCGCGCCCCTCGCGGGCGCGTGGATTGAAACAGGGAAGGATCGCTGGCTAAACACTTGAAGAGAAGTCGCGCCCCTCGCGGGCGCGTGGATTGAAACACTTTTGATCAGTTTTAAAACAAAAAAAAGCAGTGTCGCGCCCCTCGCGGGCGCGTGGATTGAAACAATCGTGCGCTTCATGGACGGCCATAATCTCGACGGTCGCGCCCCTCGCGGGCGCGTGGATTGAAACCCTCGCGGGCGCGTGGATTGAAACAATCGCCCTTAATTCAACTGTTCTCAACATATCTATAGGTCGCGCCCCTCGCGGGCGCGTGGATTGAAACTTAACACTAACCTTATGAGCAGGTCGCCGCAGTCGTCGCGCCCCTCGCGGGCGCGTGGATTGAAACTGCTCTCGGACTCTCAATCTGTCAACATCCTCCTGTCGCGCCCCTCGCGGGCGCGTGGATTGAAACTTGAACCGGCAACAGCGCCCCGGCGGCTACCTGTACCGGTCGGGCGGTGCGGCGACCGCCACCGCCACCGGGCACTGAGCCGGACAGACGTTGATTGACCACGGTGTTGACCGTAGTGGACAGCGCCCCCACTGAGGCCTCCTGGGCGGCCGGGCCGGTGGGGTCGACAAAGAGATAGGCGTTCACCTCGGCCGGGGCGTCGCCTGCGGCATTCAGTGGCGTTATCTCACCCCCATAGGTGCGGGAGAGCTCGGCGGCTATCTGCACGTTATCGGCCGGTGGGGGTGGGGTCGGGGTGGCTGTGTCGGTGTCCGTATCTGTACCACCTGCACCTGCACTGCTGTCGGGTTGTCCGCCGCCCATCATATCAGCGTCACCGTCGGCGCCGTCCGTGCCATCGGCGCCGCCCATAGCGTCAGGGTCGGGCATGCCTTGTGATGGGTCATCCACATAGGCGATGAGGGTTCTCATCGCCCCCGTTGTCTCGATCTCTTCCATCCGGATCACCGGCAGGTTGGCCAGGAGCGCATCCTCTCCATTGACTACCTCAAAGTTGGTGTAGCGGAAGATTGTCGTGGCGGAGGGGTCGGTGAAGATATTCAAGCCATCCAGGGTGTCCATGCCCGCCCCGCCATCGGCCAGACCCATGAAGCGCACATCGGCGCTGGCGAAGGTGAGAGTATCATCGCCTTCACCCAAGTTAATATCGCCGGTGATGCTGGCGTTGCCCTCCAGGGTGATCTCATCATTCCCCGCCCCGGTGTCGATGTCGCCCATGACAGAACCGCCCATGTTGATGTTGATGGCGTCATCACCGCCACCGCCGTCAAGGTTGCCGTTAAAGGCGGTGGCGATGGTGAAGGCGTCCGTTAAGTCGCCGCCGATGAGGTTCTCAATGCCGGTGAAGCCGCCGCCGATGAGGGTGTTGCCCGCACCGTCCGCTAACTGCCCGCTGTTATTGCCCGTGAGGGTGAAGGTGTTGCCGTCATTATCACCTTGCAGGGTGTCATCTCCCATCCCGCCCTCAAGGTTGCCGGTGATCTCGCCCGCATCCTCAAAGGTGAAGGTATCATCACCCTCTCCGCCTGAGATCGAGTCCATTTGTGCATTGATGATGAAGGCGTCATCGCCGGCCTCGCCTTCGGCTGATCTGACCTCGGCATTGATGTTGAAGACGTCATTGCCTGCGCCGCCGGCAGCAAACAAATTAATGTTCGCCACGTTGATGTTGAAGGTATCCACCCCACTGCCGCCGATGAGGTCATCAAAGCCGCTGAAGGTGAGGGTATCGGCCTGCCCGGCGCGCATCACCGCGTAGGTGTTGTTTGCGTCCAGGGTCCAGGTGGCGGTGGTGTTATCGCCTCGAAGTTGATTGACGTTGTTTGCATCGGCCGTGAGCCGATCGATGTCGAAAAAGCCACCGGTGATCCCCGTTGCCAGGCCACTGAAACCATCCGCATCATTGCCGGTCACGGTGATGATGATCTCCTCTGTGCTGGCGCTGTAGATAAGGTGATCAGCGCCCGCCCCGCCGATGATGTCGCCGGTGATGCTGGCGGTATCCGCTAAGGTGAAGGTATCCGCATCATCGCCGCCACCGCCAAGAACATCGCCCGTTACAGCACCGCCCATGTTGATGTTGATGCGGTCGTTGCCGTCTCCGCCAGCAACATTGCCCATGAGTGTTTCGGCAATATTGAAGGTGTCCGCCCCATCGCCGCCAACAACATTGCCCATGAGGGTGGCATTGATGGTGAAGGTATCCATCCCGCCACCGCCGTCAAGATCCCCGCTGTGGTCGGCAGTGATGGTGAAGGTGTCCATCATGTTGCCGCCACTCAAGTTCTCAATGCCAGTGAAGGCGCCGCCGATTTTGTCCATCAGCGTACCCTCGCCATTGCCCGTGAGGGTGAAGGTGTTGCCGTCATCATCGCCTTGCAGGGTATCCGTGCCCATCCCGCCGTCCAGGTTGCCGGTGAGACTGCCGGCATCTTCAAAGGTGAAGGTATCCGCTCCGGCCCCGCCGGTGAGGTTTTCGATGCCAGTGAAGCCGGGGATGTTGGGGTCGGTCAGGGGGCCGACCACGGGGTTACCCAGGCGGTCCGTCAACTGCCCCTCGTTCATGCCGGTGAGGGTAAACCGGCCGCCCGTGTCGGCGGCAATCAGGGCGTCATTGCCCGCACCGCCTATCAGTACGCTAAGTACGGAAGCGGCTGCCATAGTACCGAACTTGCCATCCGGGCCCAGGGTGAAGGCGTCATCACCATCGCCGCCTACGACCAAGAAGGCTTCGGCATTGATGTTGATCTCATCATTACCGCCGCCGCCATTAACAGTAGACCGCATAGTTTGAGCGTTGATGTTGATGGTGTCGACTCCATCGCCGCCGGTGAATTGTCCAAAGGTAGCGAACGCCAGGCTGTGCCCGCCCGCCACGTAGGTGTTACCCGCCATCTCCAGGCTCCAGGTGGCGGCGGTGTTGTAGCCCATCAATATGGCGCTAATTCTGCCAGTTAGCTGATCGACGCCGGTAAAGCCGCCGGTGATGGCCGTTGCCGTGCCGCTAAAGCCGTCCGCATCGCCGGCGGTTAAGTTGATGTTGATAAAGCCTGTCCTCGCGCTGTAGTCGAGGTGGTCATTGCCTGCGCCGCCGTTGAGGCTGCCGGTGATCTCGCCGCCGTCTTCAAAGGTGAAGGTATCATCACCGGCGGCACCGGCAACATCGCCGTTGATCGGGGTGTCGATGGTGCGGTTTACGGCTTGCGCCTGCTGCGCCTGCAGGCCCGGGCTACTCAGGGCGGTGATGAGCGCGAGGCAGAGGCAAAGCAGGGGTTGACATGGTTGGCGAATTATGCGGGGGGGGGGGCATATTACCGGCGGTGTTCGTCATGGTGCTGATCCTCCTGTTGCGTGCAAGTGAGATGGACATGCTGTGTTACTGCTCTTCGCTGGTTTTGGGGCGGGCATGGGCTCGGCATTTGCCTGCGCTTGTCCGGCCTGATTATTCGCCCTGTTAGCGGCGCACAGTGTAGCAGAAGTGAAGGCGGGCTAAAACCTTTCATCCGAGAGGGCGGACGGCGCCTTTATCGCCCCACTTCCTCAGGGGTTCCCCGGCGATGGCATGGTGTTATCTGTGCCGATATGGGCGGCTTCCTGAGACATCTCAACGGCGGGCACAGGCCATAAAGCAACGGCAAAGCGGCGCGCCGCACTCGCTGAGAGGCCGACATTGGCGCTACCGAGGCGAGCGCATCGCCACCGCCCGTTTATCTTTGATGAAGAGGGCGTTTTCAGGGCGATGGGGGCGGTTGGTTAAAGAGCAGCGAACAGGGCGCCATTCGCCCGTTATCGTCACCCGGATCCGCATATTTTTGACCAATCCACCGCCGATCATGACGGATTATTTTATCTAACAGCTTGTTTTATAAGGCTAATTACATTTTTTTCGTGTTTTAATAAAAAAAATAGCAAATATTTGTTGCATCGCACAATCGTCCAGGTTATGATGCGCCGCAACATAAACAAACCAACAGGAGAGCGACAGATCATGAACGCACAAGTGGAGAAGTATTTTGAACCGGTGAAGCAGTTGAACGCCCTGGCTATCGAGAACGTTGAGAAGTTCATCGACGTGCAGCTAAAGGCGTTAAAAGACAACACCAAGATCGGCGTTGAGCAATTAAAATCAGCCAGCGAGATCAAAGATGTTGAAGGCTTGAAGACCTATCTCACCAACCAGGCCGAGATCGCCAAAACGGTGAGCGAGCGTTTCGTGAAAGACGCCCAAACCGCCATTGAGCTGGGCACAAGCTACAGCAATGAGGTGCAAAACGTCATCAACGACGCCATCAACACTTCAACCACGAAGACGGCGACGCAAAAGAAAGGGTAAGGCTGGAAACCTTATTCATCTGCATCAGTCATCCTTCCCCCTCACCGCCTGAGACCTGTTTCAGGATCAGGCGGTACTTGGCCGCCCCACAAGGGGCGGCTTTTTTTATGCCTGGATGTCGCAAGCCGTCCTCGGTGCTTGCCTCGTCAGTCTTCTATAACCTATCAAACCACCTCTCCACGGGTAGGCGAACAGGACGGTGAGGGTGTTGTTGTCGGCGCCGACCCGCCTCGCATCTCACCATCATGGCCTGACGGCATACTCTCCCCCGCCCCGTCGGCGGTATGAAACAAGGGGCGGATAAAAACCCGCCGGTAGCCCCAGGGGATCTTATCAAGGCGCACTGGATTGGCCATCCTCCGATCAACATCAAAGGTAGGATTGAAAACACAGGCAAGCGGATCCCGGCTACAGGGGCAAACCGGATCTCGCCGGCGGATAAAGACTGGCGGCCACCCCGTAGCCAGGGGATTTCAGCTACCCGTTTCATGGGCTTTAATCGGTCAATCTCTGATCCGATATGTGATACATTATTTCCCCGAGAATGATCCGACATTCCCCGGCAAACAATCGCATGAACCTGATCGAATGAACTCCGCTATCTCGCAACTGATTGATTTCCTCGAGCGCAATCAACCGCTATGCGTCTTAACCGGTGCGGGATGCAGCACGGCGTCCGGGATCCCGGATTACCGTGATAGCGATGGGCGCTGGAAACAGACGAAGCCCGTCTACTTTAACGATTTCCTGCGCCATGAATCGGCAAGACGGCGCTACTGGATGCGTAGCATGAATGGCTGGCCGGTCATTGACCAGGCCGCACCCAGCGTCACACACCGGGCTTTAACCACACTTGAGGCGGGTGGCTATGTGAGCCACATCATCACGCAGAATGTCGATGGCCTGCACCAAAAAGCAGGCAGCCGCCAGGTCATCGATCTACACGGGAATCTAAAAGACATATTCTGCTTCTCATGCCATGAGCGCAGCTCACGCAGGTGCATGCAGGAAAGGTTGCTGTCCCATAACCCGGATTTTGTCTCGCCCAATAACGGCCTCGCACCGGATGGGGATATGATCATGGACGATATGAAACACCGTCAATTTAGCATACCGGCATGTCTGTCCTGTGGCGGGATGTTAAAACCGGACATCGTCTTCTTTGGGGAGTCGGTGCCCAAAGCGCGCGTTGAAACCATCAAGCGGCTGTTAAGCAAGGCCAACGCCATGCTCATTATCGGCTCATCACTCATGGTCTACTCCGGTTATCGTTTCTGTCGTCTGGCGAGACGTCTTGGCATACCCATGGCCGCCGTCAACAAAGGCAAAACACGGGCCGATAGCGAGCTGCTATTTAAGATAGAGCAGGATTGCTGCACGATTTTCGCCGAGATGATCGCAGCGATGGATCGGCAATCCGGTTAGTTGAAGGCAACCCCGCATCATCCATCCGGGCATTCACCGGGTTTTGCTGATCTCTCATTTTCGATGACTTAAGGCGCCCTGAGACGCTCGTACACCGCACCCTGAGAAGGGGCGCTGGGGGCGTATAAAATCGGGGCTTTGTTAATGAAATAGTCCGCTATTTTCTTGTAAACTGTTGAAAAAAGAACATTTCTATGCAAAAGCGCGGTTTTATTTTTAGCCGGAAGATAACAGCATGGGCACAGAAAAAGCAGGGCTAAGGCGGATCCTCATCCTGGATGATGAGGCTGATCTACGCAAACTGCTGCTTGCCTATCTGGGCAGGCTGTTCAGTGGTGTTGACCTGGTTGAATATGATCCAATAGCCCTCGATATTCCCGGCAAGGATTTCGCCTGGTCCGAATATGATGTGCTGATCCTCGATTATTACCTGCGTGTTGATGGCGTAACCGGCCTCGACCTCATCCATGCCAATCGCAAGAATACGTCTTTCCCCGCCACCATCATGCTCACCGGTGCGGGCAATGAAGACATCGCCGTGCGCGCCCTGAAAGAAGGCGTCTACGCTTATCTACGCAAGCAGACCCTGGATAAGGAAGCGCTACGCAACGCCATCCTCAACGCCTATGAAAAACACCGGGCTGCAAAAGAGAAGCTGAGTGCGCGCAGCAATCAACGTCATGCCTTTAACAAGGCGTCGTTTTACAAAGAGCTGGAGCAAACAGGCGCAACAGATGCAAAGCCGCGGCTGTTTTTACTGATCGAGCTGGATAACCATCAGGCGCTGGAGGAACAACTGGGGGTCATACGGCGCGATAATATCGTCCGGCACCTCGCCAAAGAGAGCTTCAATGTTTTCCAGATGGTGGGCTCTCACCCCAGCATCACGCGCTTTAGTGACGTCTCGGTTGCACTGTTGATCGATGCGCCGGACTCTGAGAAAAAGCTGGGTCTCAGCATGGATGGCATGTGTATGCACCTGAAAAAAAACCCCTGCGAATTTGATGGCAAACCCTCTGCTTTCACGGTCAGCATGGGCGTCGTACCCCTGGCGGGAAACCGCCGAAATGCCGATCATATCATCAAGCTGGCGCAGCTTGGCATTGAGGATGCCAGTAAAGTCGAAGGCAATTCCTATTTTATTCATCCTGCCGAGCCCATCGTGCCGGCGCCGCCCAAAGAACAGGCTACCGATCCCATCGTGTCAGCACCGCCCAAAGAACTCGCTACTGATCCCATCGTGCCGGCACCGCCCAAAGAACTCGCTACTGATCCCAAAGCGCAGACAACAAAACCGGCGGATGTGAAGGTGGAAGACATGGCGGTCGAAGAGATTGAGATCCAGGACATTGAAAGACCGCAAAAAGTAGCCTACTTAAAAGCCGCCAGGGAAGCCAGATTAAAGGCCAAAGCCGAAGCCCGATTAAGGGCGAAGGCAAAGGCCAAATTAAGGGCGGAGGCGAAGGCCAAAGCCGAGGCGAAAGCCCGGGCGGAGGCAGAGAGAAAAGCCGCCCTTGAGGCCAAAGCCAGAGAAAAAGCCAAAGCCAAAGCGGAGGCCAAATTAAAGGCCGAGGCAGAAGCCCGGGCGGAAGCTGAGGCCCGGGTAGCCGCCGAGGCGAAATTACGGGCGGAGGCAGAAGCGAAGGCGGAGGCAGAGGCCAAAGCCGCCCTTGAGGCGAAATTACGGGCGGAGGCGGAGGCCAAATTACGGGCCGAAGCCGAGGCCCGGGCGCAAGCGGCGGCAAAAGCCCGGGCGGAGGCGGAGGCCAAAGCCGCCGCCGAGGCGAAATTAAGGGCGGAAGCCGAGGCCCGGGCAGAGGCCGAGGCCCGGGCGCAAGCCGAGGCGAAATTAAGGGCGGAGGCCGAAGCCAAGGCAGAGGCGGAAGCCAAAGCCGCCCTTGAGGCGAAATTACGGGCGGAGGCGGAGGCCAAATTACGGGCCGAAGCCGAGGCCCGGGCGCAAGCGGCGGCAAAAGCCCGTGCGGAGGCCAAAGCCAAAGCCGAAGCGGAGGCGAAAGCCAGGGCGGAGGCCAAACTAAGGGCGAGGGCAAAGGCTGAGGCCACTGCAAGAGCGGTGAAAGAAGCGAGGTTAAGGGCGGAAGCCGAGGCCCGGGAAAAAGCCGCCGCCAGGGCGAGAGAAGAGGCCGAGGCCCGGGAACAGGCCGCCGCCGAGGCCAGAGAAAAAGCCGATGAAGAGGCGAAAGCGGCTTTTGAGGCCAAGGCCAGGGCCGATGAAGAGGCGAAAGCGGCTTTTGAGGCCAAAGCCAGGGCGGATGAAGAGACCAAAGCCGCCGTTGAGGCCAAAGCCGAAGTGCAGACCGAGACAAGATCGGAAGCAGCGCCGGCCCCCTGGGAAGTCGGCGCTTTCAATGATGAGGCGGAAGAGAGTGCAGAGGAGGGTACAGAGGAAAGAGCGGGGGAAGCTGTGGCGATAAGAACCACCTCGCCCGATAAAAAAGCCGCCGATCTAAAAGATAATCAGATCTCCCGCACTCAGCGAAAGATCAAAAATGCGTTTGATGAGAAACGAGTCGTGCCACTGTTCCAGCCCGTCGTCACGTTGACGAATAAAGAAGACGCCGCCAAAGCGATCTACACGGTATCTTTTCAGTTGATCGATGCCGATGGCAGTATTATGGATCCAGAGCAGGTCCGCCATGAAACGGACTTTCCCGCATTTCGCCGATTTATTGATCGCTGGATGATAAGAGAGATCATGAGCCGCATTGTTGCGAACAAGCACTGTCCATACCTATTTTGGCTGGGATTGAGTGACGCCTCCCTGGCGGACGCCACATTGTTTAACTGGTTGAGAAAAATACTCACCGGACTTAACTCACGCAACCCGGGGCACTCCCTCGGACTCATTTTACAGGCCAGTGATTTCGCCCGACTACCGAAACAAACCAGTGCGTTGATCAATTATTTAGGCGGCTCCCACGGTTTTAGTTTTATCCTTTCAGGGTTCACGGGCCCCGATCAGGCCAGGGAGCTGGTGGACATGGAGAACTTTAACGCCATTAAAGTGGATTTTGACATGATCCTGGATCAGGTGGAACTTGCGGGCGATGACGATGACGCCGACATCTCCCTGTTTCAGCATGTGCGCTCAAAAGAGATCAGCATCATCGCCGAGAATATAGAAGACTCAACCACATTGACGAAGGCCATTAGCGCCGGCGCCACCCATGCAATGGGGCTGTTTTTAGGTGAGCCCACGGATCAACTCGATGACATAAACAATATCGAGTCCTTTGACATTATCTGAGCCTGAAGGGATCCGTCAGTATCGGGTAACTTGCGCGGTAAGAGGTGATACGTGAAGAAAACAGCATTTTAACGACTCGGCGTTCAGGCGGCTATATCGCCCGCTCCGCCTGCCTTGAAAAGGTGTCTCTCGTTGCCCGTGCTTTCATGATCACAGCCGATGATAGAGGTAAAACAACAGAGCAGATCGTGGGGGAGAGTACATTCTTATGCCTCTACAACACCGCCACATTTCCTTTATGCTTCAAGGACACCATCTATCGCCGCTTTATATTTCTACCTGATAACGTAACGATCTCGGCAGTAGCGCCCATTCCATGCACTCAAACAACCCCGGCATCAGTAACGCCAATAGGGTAGCCGGGATCGCACCTTGCCGGATCACACCAACATCATCTAAACGGCTCCCGGTTAATATCGGCTGATCATACCGAACGGCTGGATGCTATCTTGCCTTGTCAGATAATCTGTTTGGTTGTTTTCTTTTAGTTTGTCAGACATCCACACCGCCGTGGCTAATGGTCGCAACTCCACCAGATCAGAGGCGTACTTTGCACACATATTCCCGGCCCTGAAAGCGGATCGGGGACTATTGCCGCCGGATGGCCTGGCCGAGTATTGATATTTCCGATAGATGCAGTTGAAAAGGGTTCGGCGTGTTCGTCTAGCCATTTCCCGACCAGCCAGATTGATGCAGGAAAACCGCGATCCATCGAAAAGGCCAGTGCTCTCCCGGGGCGCCTGCCGAAAACTGCCGATCAGGTCTCTTCCGCCGGGCTGTCCGCGCCGGCCTGGTTGTATTTTCGGATCTCTCCTGACTTGATGCGTGCCAGATAGTCGTTCATCTCGCGCTTGACCACCGGCGCCAGCAAATAGAGCGCCAGAATGTTCGGCACACAGATCAGGAAGACAAGGGCGTCCGAAATGTCGAGGATTGGCCCCAGTTGCACCATGCATCCCAGCACAACAAAGGCACAGAAAATAACCTTGTAGAGCGCCTGGGAGCCTTCCCCGAAAAGATAGGTCCAGCCCTTCAGGCCATAGTAGGACCAGGAAATCATGGTCGAGAAGGCAAAAAGCAGGGCCGCAATCGCCAGGGGAAGCGGGAACCAACTGAACTGGCGTTCAAAGGCTGCGGATGTCATGGCAACACCTGTTGCGCCCCCTGCGAAGTTCGGATCGGCAACCTGTGTTGTGCCGATCACAAGTGCTGTGATGGTACAGATGACAATCGTGTCGATAAACGGTTCCAGCAGGGAAACATAGCCCTCGGTGACCGGCTCGTTGGTTTTCACGGCCGAGTGGGCAATGGCGGCGGAACCGATCCCGGCCTCGTTGGAGAAAACAGCGCGCTGAAAACCGATGATCAGGGCCCCGAGAGCACCCCCAGTGACACCCTCTGCAGAGAAGGCCCCAACAAAGATGTTGCTGATGGCTTGCGGGATGTAGGTGGCATTGAGCAGGATCACGATAAGGGCAAAGGTGCAGTAGAGCACCGCCATGAAGGGGACGATTTTCTCCGTGACGGAGGCGATGGACTTGATGCCACCCAGGATCACCAGAAAGACCAGCCCGGCAAGGGCCAGACCCACCAGCCAGCCGAGACCATCCAGTGCGCCACCCGCCACCGTGTTGAGCTGAACATAGGCCTGATTGGACTGGAATATGTTGCCGATACCCAGTGCGCCGATGAAGATACCGATGGCATAGAAGGCGCCCATGAACTTGCCGAGACCTTCGCGGCCCTGTGCCGCCAGACCGTTTTGCATGTAGTACATCGGGCCGCCGGAGACCGAGCCGTCCGGGTTTTCCTGACGGTATTTGACGCCGAGGGTACACTCGACAAACTTGGTCGACATGCCCAGGAACCCGGCCAGAATCATCCAGAAGGTTGCACCTGCGCCGCCAACGGTAACCGCAACAGCAACACCACCGATGTTACCGATGCCGACTGTACCGGAAACCGCCGTTGCGAGGGCCTGGAAATGGGATACTTCACCGGAATCCTTGGGGTTTGCATAGTCACCGCGAACCAGTTCGATGGCATGCTTGAAGCCACGCAGGTTCACAAACCCCATATAGAGGGTGAAGAAAACGGCACCGACGACCAGCCAGAGAACGACCAGGGGCAGTTGTGCGCCGAAAAGCGGGACCTTGAAGAAGACAACCTGTCCGATAAAGGAGGCGATGGGGGCTGTCAGTTCGTTGATGGTTTCATCAATCCCGGCTGCATGGGCAGATGGGCTTGAAAGCCATGCTCCAGGCATAGCCAGCATAGAAGCGATCGTTTTCACGGAGAATCTCCCTGTCAGGATATCTTTGGATTTATTAGTGTACCCCTTTGCAGATCCCCACAGGCCAGATCCTGATCCGGGCCACGCACATTCTGCTGTGACAGTGAATAGAGGCTAAGCAAGCCCGACCAACCATTCCCTCGATTGATAAACCCATTGCAAAAACCAACGCGAAGCTCGGGATGCTTGTGCAGATCGGAAATAATTTTCTCTGTTTTGGGCAACACACCCAGAACAGAGGCATGATCAACCCCCCGCCCTGTTATCGCAAACAGGCTTCTGAACCTCTCAGATCAGCCATATTTCCATCCACCACTGCCTCCTTAAACATTGAGAAAACCGGGGGGTTCATCCAGCAAACGCAGGCTTGTGCCTGGCCTTCAAACCCGATTATGTTTTCTCTTCACCCCATTAAATAACGCTTGGCAGCACATTGTTTCGCTATATTTTTGCGTATCAACATTCAGCTAAAGACATGAACCGGCGGGCGAAAAATAAACTCCATCGCCGAGCGAGGAAATGCCCTGACACAGGGCAGTGATCAGTGGTGTTAAGGCATGACCCCGGATGTTTCATTGACAGGTTAAAGTCACTGTTTCACTGATCGGGGATGATCGCTAGTGCCTTTTGCCATGGATCAGAGCGTAGGAGATCTGCCGACCAGCGTGCAATCTCGCCGTAGTCGCCCACCGGGATCTGTGCATCTTTCGCATGCACCAGCCAGGAGACGATGCCGTGATCGGCGACTGTAGGCCTATCCCCGATCAGGGTATCGCGCCCCTTGAGATGATCGTTGAGCACCGCCGCAAACTGGCCAAACTGCTCTTTCCCCTTTTCAAGGGCGGCCGCATCAGGCTCTCCCATAGCAAACATTCTCTTCACCAGGTTCTCAAAGGTAAAAATAGCGCAGGCAGGGCCCCAGTGGGCGCTATTCCAAAACAGCCATTGCGCGCACAGGGCACGTTCCCTCTCATCCCCGGGGAGCAAACCGCTATCTGGTTTTTTAGCGGCCAGATACAACATGATGGCGGCCGACTCCCACAAGATAAAATCACCATCCATTAAAACCGGTATCTTGTGGTTGGGATTAAGAGCGATAAACTCATCCCTCATTTGCTCGCCGGCATGAAGGTCGATGCTGATCAGTTCCAGATCAATACCGGCCTGATCAGCCACCGCCTGACAACGCAACGAATTGGGGGACGGGGGGAACACATATAATTTCATTATCTACTGCCTCCTTAATGGTTGATTGTTATAGCACACCTTAACGTATTTTAAGGTGTTGTTGTATCAATGCTATGTGAGCTCAACATTAAAATGAGGACAGCTCATCTCAAGTTAAGTCATAACAGACGGAGAAGAACCAGTTTGAGATGATCAGTCCACGTGATCGCCCACGAAGGGATTGGTCTTCCTCTCATGAGCGAAGGTGGACGCCGGGCCATGCCCGGGCACAAACCTGACGTCATCACCCAACGGCCAGAGCCGGTTGCGAATGGAATGCACTAGTGTGGCGTGATCGCCGAGGGGAAAATCGGTGCGCCCTATTGAACCCTGAAACAGCACGTCACCCACGATCGCAATAGCGGATTCGGCGTCAAAAAAGATCACATGGCCTGGTGTGTGCCCGGGACAATGTCGCACGGTAAGCCTGATATTACCCACGGTGACGACATCCTCATCCTTGAGCCATCTGTCAGGTGAAAACGGACTTGAGTTCGGCATACCAAACAGGTCGCCCTGCTCGGTGAGCCTGTCTATCCAGAACTGATCGTCTCTATGGGGCCCCTCAACGGGCAGTCCCGTTTGTCTCGCCAGATCATCAACACCACCTGCATGGTCGATATGGGCATGGGTCACCAGTATTTTCTCAAGGCTCACGCCCAGGGCGTCAACCTCGTTCATGAGCCGTTCCAGCTCGCCGCCGGGGTCCACAATAGCCGCCCTGTTGGTCCGCTCACATTGAAGAATAGAGGCGTTCTGCTGGAAGGGCGTGACCGGGATAGTGGTGACTTTCATGCTCATTTTATTTGCCGTGATGTGATAACGTGGTTTTTCCTGCTCAGCGCTTCCTGGCCGTGGTTCGGATCACCGCCTCTTCAAGGCAGGGCGTTGTAGGTGTGAGATCGCTAAAAACACCCATGGGCTTGCCAGCCCCCATGCAGTTAGCCGATTACGCATTCTCTCCTGTTGCGCCCGATCAAAACTTGCCGCAACAATACCGCTTTCAGTCAATTGTTTTAACGGCGACTTTGCCCATTGCCTGTTTGCGCCAACAGGGCTGATCGCTATGCTCCTCTGGCGGCTATATCAATGAGCGATTATCATAACAAACTTGGGGGCGCATCTGAACATATCCTGATATTGCACCCATTATCTCAGGATTAACGGGCAAGATAGAAAATAAAGCATGAAGTTCGAGCAACCATTGATCCCGGGCACATTGATCAAACGTTATCAACGCTTCCTCGTTGATGTTGAGCTCGATGACGGGAAAATGATCACCGCCCATACGCCCAATACCGGCTCTATGAAAGGTTGCTGTGAACCGGGGAGTCGGATCTGGCTATCGGCTTCGGCCAACCCCAAGCGCAAATACCCTCTTAGCTGGGAATTGATTGAAGTCTCACCCGGTGTGCTCACCGGGATCAACACCGGGCTACCCAATACATTGATCAGGGAAGGCATTGAGTCCGGGATCATCCGGCCATTACAGGGTTATGAAACCATTCGTCAAGAAGTCCGCTACGGCAAGGAGAGGAGCCGTATTGATTTGTTGTTGGAAGATAAGCACAAACCGGCCTGTTATGTGGAGATCAAAAACGTCACCCTGGCCGAGCAGGGGATCGGTTATTTTCCCGATGCCGTAAGTGAACGTGGCCGCAAACACCTAAGGGAATTACGTGCGGTCGTCGCTACAGGATATCGGGGCGTGATCTGTTTTTGTGTGCAGCGTGAAGATGTAGAAGAGTTCCGCCCCGCCGATGACATTGACGGGAAATACGGCGAGACCTTGAGAGAGGTGTTAGCTAACGGGGTAGAGGCCATCGCTTACCGGGCCGAGGTCTCTGAAGAAGCGGTGATGATCAAGACCAGCTTACCGGTGGTTTGCCCATAGTATGGGCGAAGTGGACCCAGTGAGAGGCGTCACGCACTTTTCAGTGAACTACACTCTGACTTTGACATAGGAGCCCGGGGCGTCTTCTATGACGGCCTGCCCATGATCACCGGGCCACCGTGCCGTCACCTGCTCGCCGGCATAGGGCTCCAGCCATTCCTGCCAGTCGGGCCACCAGGAACCTTCATGACTTTCGCACTGCTCGCGCCATTCACCGGCAGAGAGATGCGCTATATCCGGCCCGGTAAAATAACCGTATTTACTGGATTGCGGTGAATTGATAATACCGGCGATGTGTCCGGATCTGCCCAGCACAAACCTCACCGGAGCGCACAGCAGTCGGGCGCCCAGATACGTGCTCTCCCAGGGCGCAATATGATCATCTTCCGTGGAGATAAAATAGGCGGGCGTTCGGATAGTGGACACATCAATGGGCACGCCATTCACCACCAACCCACCCGGTTCCTTAAACGTATTTTGCAGATACATGGTGCGTAAATACGTGCTGTGCATTTTTGCCGGCATGCGGGTTGCATCGGCATTCCAGTACAACAGGTCAAAGGCAAAGGGTTCTTTGCCTAATAAATAGTTATGTACATAAAAAGACCAGATCAAATCGTTGGCGCGCAGCATATTAAACGTGGCCGCCATCTCCTTGCCATCATGATAGCCCTTATCGCTCATGTCTTTTTCGAGCTTCTCCAGTTGTTGCTCATCAATAAAGACGCCCAGATCGCCCGGGATAGAGAAATCGATTAGTGAAACAAAAAAAGTGGCCGATGCAATACGCGCATCGCCCATCTCCTGCATGTACGCCAAAGTGGCGGCCAGTAACGTACCGCCAATGCAGTAACCCACGATGTTCATTTTGTCCTCACCCGTGGCGGCCTCTACCACATCAATAGCCGCCAGCGCACCTTCCGTCACATAATGTTCAAAATCCTTATGGGCAAGCCGCTCATCCGGGTTCACCCAGGAGATCACGAAAACAGTGTGGCCCTGATCCACCAGCCATTTGATCAGCGAGTTTTTCGGTTGCAGATCGAGGATGTAGTATTTATTGATCCAGGGCGGCATGATGAGTACCGGTCGCCTGAACACACCCTCTGTGGATGGCGCATATTGAATCAGTTGCAGCAAGTCATTCTGGAATATGACTTTACCCACACTCACCGCAATATTTTTCCCTAGCTGAAATGCCTCGGGATCGGTCATGGTGATCCGTAATTGGCCGGATTCGGCGTCAAAATCGTGGATGAAATTTTGCAGGCCCTGCAACAGGTTCTCGCCGTTGGAGTCCAGTGTCGCACCTAATATCTCCGGGTTAGTCAGCAAAAAGTTCGAAGGCGACATGGCGTCAACGAATTGCCGGGTATAAAACTGCGCCTTCTTGGCGGACTGCTGATCCAGCGCCTCGGCCTCAGCGACAACAGACTGAATACTGCTGGCGGTGAGCAGATAGGATTGTTTGATAAAATTAAAAAACGGATTGCTATCCCAACCCTCATGTTGAAAACGGCGATCACCTTTGAGCGGTTTTATGTCATCGTTGACCTGCTCCCCCAGCATTTTCCTGGTCGTGTTAAGCCAAAGGTTGGTGTAGACGCCCCAGGCCTGCATCTGTGCCGCTATGAGTTTTTCCGGGTTTCGCATTAACGATCCCGTCAGTTGCAGAAAGGACTCACCGACACCCAAAGGATCGAGCTGCTGTTGTCTGCCTTCATCTTGTTGCGACAGGAAGCCCGCCAGCAAGTCATGGTACTGACCGGCAATATGAGTGATCACCTCGGTCATTTTCTCAGGGCTGAATGCCTGCTCTTTATTGTGCTCCGAATTGCTCAAAAATGGACTCCGTCTATGTGTGCGCTATGGTTGATAGATTTTGTGCAATGCAACATAACGGCAAACGATTGATTTGTCAAAAATTGTATAAGCACTTCACCTCTTACTCTTTTGATTTGGCGATGCTACCTTATCAGAATCTATAATGTGTTATCGGACAAAGTGCCCCCTGACGCTCGGTCAGGTTCATTAGAGTCATACCTTAATGAGAGGTGAATTATGGAAGTAAAGGCTTGCCGTGTTTCAAAAAAATCCGATGAGAAATCATTTTGCTCGCCCTCGGAAGGCTATGGACGAACGGTTACAGTGGACATAAAAAACTATACGCCAATAATTAAAAATTATGGAACTCTTGAAGAGTCTGATCAGCAATTCCCTTTGGGAGCACCCATCGACTGTTATGTCTTTTACGAAGGTTCATTATATGAGCTTAAATGAATCTCAAATGCCGAAATGATGTACTCACTTAGCCAATAAAGTTTTTATGAAAATTGTTCTTTACTCTACGCTAGCCATATTGATTTCTGGTTGTGCTACAAGCCAGTGGGAAGGTGACACTATCAGTTTATGTGATTCTCAAATGACTCAACTAGGCCCAGATACTTATATGTCGTCAGCAGTATATGGAAACGGTTGTGGCAACGAATATAAAGTACGACACGCTGGTATATTTTGTAGCCGCATGGGGAAACAGGTTTTAGTTACAAATATCGACAATAGTATCGATGGTAATGTCATTTTCCAGTGCTTGTCATCGGGCGACTCCGACCTTCAGCGTCCTTCCTATGGGAAAGAACCAGATATCGTAATTGAGCAACGATAATAATCCAACAAGGGTGGGCAACAGGAGCGCCAAACCACCGCTTTGCTTTGGTTTGTCGTCCCTCAACCTCGTTTACCTCTCCTCTGTCCAGCGAAATCACGCTCATCCATTTCGACTTCACCTTCAAGGAAACCCGCCTCATCGCTGTGTGCATAAATGAAATGCCTTAAACGAAGAGAATCATCACTCGCCATGTAGCCTGACGTTCATTTTGCGACAAAGTGACAGTCATTTTGCGACAGGAATTTATGGTCATTTTACACTCATTTTGAGACAGCGTTTTATGGGTGATTTAATGGTACTTAAATTATCCCTTTAATGGCGGTTAAATTCACCTTCAATGAGCGGTGAATCACCGCCTCTTTATCGCTTCGGTGTCTCGGCCATCACGCGGGTGCTATAGCCGCTGTTGCTGAGTTGATGGTCAACCTCGGTGGCCACCCACTCGCCATTGATGCCGTCTCGAAAGCCGCTCAGGGTGAGTTTGGTCTCGGCGGCCATCTGCGGATTGCCGGGGGTGAGGGTCAGGCGGGCGCTCGACTGGCCTCGGTTTAGGGCCTCCAGTTTGGCCTTGGCCGCAGCGATGGCGGTATCGGCGTCCGGGCAGGTGTGGCGCAGGGTGTAGCTGGGCTGACCTTCTCCCACCTTGGCCTCAAGATGCTCGCCGGTGTCGGTGTTATGCCACTTGGCCACCACCGCCTGATACCTGCCCCTGTCGGCCAGGGTCACTCGATAGTCGCTGAGCTGCTGGGGGTTGATGCTGATGTCCGGCAGGGTCTTGCCGGTGGCGCTCTTCGCCTCGCCCCTGGGCACGAATAAGAGATAGCCCCCGGCAGGTTTGGCCAGGGCGTCGTAGTGCTTCCCCAAGCGGGTTAAGAGGTGTAAGTCCGACTCTTCGGTCTGGTCGAGGTGGGTAAGACGGATGCGGGCCAGGGCATCGCCCACACGGGGCTCAAGCCCATGCTCGGCGGCGATGACAGCGACCAGCTTCCCCAGCGTCATCTCATCAAAGGCGCGGGTCTTGTGTGCTTTTAAGCTGCTTCTCATGTTGGCGGCTTTGGCGCGGATGGTCAGGGTGGCCGGTGGTGCGCTGAGTTCCAGCTCATCGACGATGTACAGGCCCATCTTGACCGGTTTCCGCTCATAGCCTAAGGAGACGCTGAGTTCCGCCCCTTTGCGGGGCAGTTCAATCTGTCCATCGCGGTCATCGAGGCGCAGTGTCAGGGTATCGCTTTTCATACCGGCCCGGTCGGCCAGCGTTAAGGACAGCAATCTGTCAGTAATAGCGGCCGTGACGTCAGTGCTATCGGCAATCAGCGAGAAGGCGGGGGTCATGGTTCGACCGGCTCACTCACCCTTAGTCCCAGAGTCTCACGGGTTGACGGTGCGGCACAGGCTCGGGCAAGTCCGGCAGGATAATCAGCAGGCCAGCGGGCAGGATGGGGCCTTGATCCGCCAGCCCCGGGTTGGCGGTGAGCACTGCTTCCAGGGCGCCTGTCTCTCGCCCGTAGTGCTTATGACAGAGGGCGTCCAGCACATCGCCGTCTTTGGTTCGATAGTGCATCAGAGACCTTCGGCACGGCGCGTATCCTCGCCATAGCGGGCGAGGTGCAGGCGGAAGGCGATCTTGCGGGGTGTGCCGTCCTCAAAGAGTACCGTATGGGTTTCGTTCACCTGCGTGATGACCCAGTGTTGCCAGATGTGGCCAGTGCCATCGGTGAGCATCAGGGGTTGGCCTTTGCCTGCTTCCCGGCGCATGGCCTCAAGCTGTTTCAGGCCGCCCTTAAAATGGGGATAGAAGGCGCCTTCCAGGCTCAACGTCTCCTCGCCCGGGCCTAAGTATTGTTGGGCGGGCAGACGGCCAAGACGGGCCTGTCCCGGCCAGCGGTAAGCGCTGCTGCGCTGTAACTGCTGGTAGGCGGCCTGGTTCAGGGCGAAGGTGTACGCCCCCAGCCTCATCAGGACACTAGAGGCCATCGTGCAGTCCTTCGCGTTGGCTTTGCTGCTGGCGCTGTTCCAGCTCGGCCAGAATGCGCTCAGTTAAGGCTTGTGCATCCTCGCCGGGTTGCTGATTGATGGTCAGTTGGTAACTGTGGGTGCTGTTGTCGGTGTTCTGTACCGTGGCTGCGGCGGGCAAGGGTGCGGCGGCCATTGTCGCCGCCAGGGCAACCTCGGCGGCACTGGGTGCTGTGCCGGCCTCGGTTTTCTCATTCTCCTTACCAGCATCCCCTTTGAAAAAATTGATCGCCGTACCGATGGCCTTGAGCGGCAATAATGCGGCCTGCAAGGGAAGTAACAAGGCACTGCCTATCAGCTTGCCAATGCCGATGATGACTTGGCCCAAACCGGCCACCCCCCGCCAGAGCAGGCCGATAATCCTGCCAATCACGCTGAAAGCCCCACCTATGATCTGTCCTGTCAGGCGACCGGCATTCGAGAAGTCACCCAGGCGACCGGTTAAGGCTGTCATCCTGCCCATCAGGCTGCCCAGCCAGAGATATTGCCGAATGCAGCAAGGACGGGCGCAATACCATCCATGAAGCCCGCCCACATACCGCCGAAGAAGGTTCTGATAGGTTCGGCTTTGCTGAACAGGGCATACAAGACAGCACCAAGTCCCACAACGCCGGCAATGACCAGGCCAATGGGGTTGGCCAGCATGGCGGCATTGAAGGCCCAGGCACCCGCCGTTACGACGGTCATCGCGATGCCCACGGAGGCAAAGGCCACACCAATCGTGCCGATGGCATGACCAATGACAGGAAAGCGCTCGACCACCCTCGCCATCCACCCGGCTGCTGTGGCCAGGTGAGATGACAACCCTCCCACAGCAGGCAATAGGGTATTGGCAAAGACGACGCCCACCTGAGCCAGGTTCTGTTTCAGTGTTGTCCATTGCCCTGAGGCACTTTTAATAAAGCGCGCATATTCCTCATCCACAAGGTTGGCTTGTCCTGCCCGTGAGACGTCTGCGTGCGCCGCTTTCAATGCCTTGAGCTTGTCGATTAACGGCACAATTGCCCGTTTGCCCTCGGTGTCGAATACATCCTGGAGAAGCATGTCACGCTCATCGGTCGTAAGACCATCCAGTTGTGCTTTGAGTCCTTCCAGGGTAGCGAGCATATCCAGCTCACCCGTTTCATCACGCACTATGTCAAAGCCGATTTCATCGGCGGCCTTGTTCAGGTTTTTCAGTACCGACTCAAAGGCCGTGCCGGCCTGGCTGCCCTTCAAGCTGGAATTGTTCAGGTGGCCGATAACCGAGGCGGTTTGCTCTAAGGGGAGTTTCATGCTGGCGGCACTGGCGGCGATGTACTTCATGCCCTCACCCAATTGCCCGAAGTCGCGGATAGCGAATTTGAACTGGGTCTTGGCCAGCACATTGCCAATCACCTGAATCTTCTCATCCACACTGCCTGCAAGGCTGCCGCTCATGTTGTTAAACACATCGCCGAATATCTCGCCCACCTGTGCGGGTATGCCACGGGTCACCTTGGCCAGCTTATGCACCATTTGGCCACCGACACGGGCGGTCTCTTCTTCCAGACCGGCGGAGTTCAGGGCGTATTCAATCTCCAGTATCTCCGCCTCACTGGCCAGGCTGTCACGGGCAAAGGCACGGGCCTGGGTGCGGGCCCGCTGGGCGGCGGCATGCTTATCCCCGTCTTTGGCATTGATGACGGTGCGTAAATAAAGCCCTTGTTCTTCTCTGGCCATGGCTTGCCCGACCAGGCGGCTGCCGCCATAGGCCGCTCCAGCCATGCCCAGCATCTTGCCGCGTAACTCCCGAAGGCGGCCAGCGGCGTCCTGCTTCCTGGTCAGACGTTTCTGTATGGCCTCGGTCTGTTTTAATTCCCTTTGCAGCCTGTCATGTTCACGCACCACCTGGCCTATTTGTATGCCATAGCCCTTGGCCGCCCGTTTGGCGTTTTTATAGCGCCGCTCAACCTCCTCAATGCCCCGTGCAAGACGCTTGCTGGAACCGCCCAAAGCCGCCTGTTTGGCTTTTAACTCGCCCAGCAACTTTTTGTATTTAATGACATCACCGCTGGCCTTGAGCTTTTTGTTGGTGGTCTCCCATTGTTTGCCTAAACGGGCAGCGCGTTGTCCCACCGTTTCGACCGTGCGAAAGAATCCTTTGCCGAGGGCGGCACCAATGACTATACTGAGACCTAAGGTCTTATCCATGAATGTACCTGCTCCGGTCGTTGAACCTATTGCTATGAGTGACCACCTTATACCTGATGATCGCCTTGATGATCGTATCTACAACTTTGTCGGTGACTATGGCGCGCATGTTATTTTCTGTGGCTTATGGGTGTTCTGGACAGTTGTCACTGTTCTCGTCAGCCCTGCTCCGACCTCAACGATGGAATGGGTCGGGATGCTCTTCGTCGGTTTAATCATGGCCCTGATCACCACAGTTCCTATGGCCTTTATTGTCGGCTTGATCGTTAACGTTGCCTTCACCATCTATTGGGCGATCAGGGATGGAATTGACGAGGGACGCTATCGTCAAGGGCTGTAAGCCAGGCCAGCAACGCATCCCCGTCCATCGCCATCAGCTCCGCCAGCGCCCAACCGGTATGTGAGGCCAGGGTGATCACCGCCCGTCTTGCATCCTGGGGTCTTAGGACAAAAAACCGGCATAGCGCTCCTGCAAGGCTTGATAGTCGGCTATATCCAGTTCCTCAATGACCGTCGGTGCCACTTCACAGAGGTGGGCGAACACCCGCACTTCCTTCTCGGCATCGCTGCCGCTGGCTTTATCGGCGGCCAGCATGTCGCGCACCTTTGGGCGGCGCAGGCACAGGTGCTGCAGATCCTCGCCATTGAGGGTGATGGGGTGTTTGAGTTCAATGGTCTCGCTCATGGTCTCGTCTCCTTGGGCTGGTACCTTTGCGGGTTGTTTTAGCGGGGGGCGCTGTGGTCTGCGCTTTCTCAATCACCCCGGTGGTTAAGAGAAACACCGCCTGGCGGGGGTGCAGTTCCACGCTCTCACCGGCCTGCACGGCGCCCTGTCCGGCCAGGTGTACGGGTTGTAATACCTGATAGCTTTGTTGTTTGCTCATGGTCTTGCCTCCTCACAATCCCAGGTGGGCGCGGGTTTGCTGGAGCTGATCCTGCCCATCGATGATGCGTACCAGGTTGGTCGGGTCGATCTCAATCATCACCTGGCCGGAATGGGTCAGCTTGTAGTAGGACAGCGCCATCATCACTTTCAGCGTGCCTTTATCGCCCGGCTTCCAGTTGCCCATATCCACTTCTCTTAACATGCCTCTGAGGTTGATCTGGATGGGTCGCTCGGTGCCGTCTTCGGAGAGCAGACTGCCCTTTATGGTTAAGGGTTTGTGGTTGCCGGGGGCCAGGCCAAACAGGGAGAGGACGTCCTTGTTATAGCCGTTCAAGGTGAAGGCGCATTCCAGCTTCTCCATGCCCATCTCCACCTCGATGGGGGCGTCCATGCCACCGGCACGGAACTCTTCGGTCTTCAGGGTGAGCTTGGGCAGTTCGATCTCCTCCACCTGACCGGCATAGCCTCTGCCATCCACAAACAGGTTGAGGTTCTTGAGTACGTCTTGTATGTTCGCCATGATGGTGTTCTCGCCCCAGGGGGCCAAGCACTTCTGGGTGGCCCCGCGAGGCGAGTGCAAGAGCTCGCTGCTGGGCAAGATCGGTGTGGTCTATGTGCATGTGATTGCCTTATTGCAACACGCGGCCATCCGCAGGGAAGTGGGCTGGCGCGGCAAGCCACCGGTCTTTATCGATTACATCAACCTCCTGGGGGCCGAGACCCGCCTGCCCACCAAGCTGATGGAGGTCTCCAAGGTAGAGCTCAGCGTCAATGCGGCGCTGGCCATGGACTTCCCCGACGTCACCGGCCGTGGGTCGGTGTGGAAGGTGGGTGAGTATGTGGGACGCACTGGGGTGAAGGTGGAACCCTTCGGGGCCGAGCAGGCCATCCGTGGCACCTTCTCCGGGGCCTCCCGGCCGAAGCTCCTTATCCCCGATGACCTGATCACCGATAGAGAGGCCAAGTCCCCCACCGAACGGGATAACCGCTGGCACTGGCTGGAAGCGGCTGTCGATTATCTCGGCCCGCCCGATGGCTCCGTCAAGCTCTGCGGGGCCGGCACCATCCTGAACGCAGACGATCCCATCTCGCGGGCCAAACACACCATCGGCTACCAGGTGCATCACTTCAAGGCCATTGAACGCCTGCCCACCCACATGGACGTGTGGGAGCAGTGCGAGCAACTCATTCGTAACGAGGACAAGCGGGTGGAGAACCAGCTCACCGGCAAGGGCCAGGATGTCACCGACAAGCACCTGCCCTCCTGGCAGTTCTACCTCAAACATAAGAAAAAGATGGACAAGGGCGCGGTCACCTCCTGGCCGGCGGTGCGCTCGCTGTACTGGCTGATGAAGCAACGCGCCAAGAACCCGCGCTCCTTCGGTACCGAGATGCAGGGCGAGGCGCGCAATGACGAAGACCGGGTGTTCACGGATATCCAGTTCTGGGTCTCCAGACTGAAACACTGGGTGTATCTGGCCGGGTGCGATCCCTCGATGGGCAAGAGTGAAAGCGCTGATCCCTCGGCGATGGTCGTGGGTGGACTGGATGTGGAGAGCAAGCGGCTACATGTGATTGCCGCGGACATCAAACGCCGCCTGCCCACCCAACTGTCGGCGGACATGCGCGCCATGCAGCGGGAATATCACATCCAGGGCTGGGGCTTTGAGAACAACTCGGCCTTCGAGTTTATGCGCACCCGCTTCATCCAGGACGCCCTTGACCACCAGGTGATCCTGCCGCTTATCCCGTTCACCGAGACCGTACCCCTTGACGTCCGTATCGAATCCCTGGAACCCTTTATCAACGGTGCCGAGGCCAGCATCCTGTTCCATTCGGGCTTGAGCGGGCTTTTATCCGAGTTGCACGACTTCCCACTGCCGCAACCCGGCCACCACTATGACGGCTTATCGGCCCTGTATCTGCTGTTCAAACTCGCCGCCACCCGCCGCTATGCGGCGCCGGTTATCAAGACCGCCAGCAGGGCCTCACTCCGCAGAGAACACACCAACTACCGAGGTTACTGATGCCGGATCACACGATTAAACAGCTCACCAAGCGCCATCTGCACACCGAGATAGCCACCCGCAGCATTGACCCGCTGTTCACCTCGGCCTTACAGGTACTGCCCAATCCCGACAAGGTGTTACGCAAGCTGGGCAGGTCTTATGAGATTTATGAGGACATGTTCGGTGACGCCCATATCCTGGGCGAGCTGCGGGCCGTGCGTGCCGCCTTGCTGGCCTTTGAATGGCAGCTTGTCCCGGGTGGGGACCGTGCGGCGGACCGACGGGCAGTCGAGCTCTGCGAGCAACTGATGGCAGGGCGGCCCGCCCCGGGGATGCACTGGACGGATACCCTCTGGAGCATGGGGCTGTCGGTGTTTTATGGCTTCGCCGTGCATGAGCTGGTCTGGGATCGCCAGGGCGATGTGTTGATGCCGGTCAAGCTCATCGACCGCCCACAGCGCCGCTTTGTGTTTGACCCGCACAATCAGCTACGGCTTAAAACCCGCAACGCCCCGGTGGCCGGTGAGGCGCTGGGTGCGTACAAATGGTTACTGACCTCGCACATGGCCAGCGCCGAGAACCCCTACGGCATCGCCGTCCTCTCCGCCTGCTTCTGGCCCTATGTCTTCAAGCATGGCGGCTTTAAGTTCTTCAGCAGGTTCTGCGAGAAATACGGCAGCCCCTGGGCGATAGGCAAGTACCCCGAGGGCACACCGGACGAGGTACAGGACAAGCTGCTGGAGCAGTTAGCCGAGATGGTCGAGACCGCCTGTGCGGTCACCTCCAAAGACAGTGAGGTAGAGCTGCTGGAAACGAAACACAGCGGCCAGCCGGTGCAGGAGCGCCTGATTGACCTGTGCAATCGGGAACTCTCCAAAGCCCTGACCTCGCAGACCCTGGCCACGGAAATACAGGGGACCGGCTCACGGGCCGCCAGTGAAACCCATCGGCAGCGGGAGATCACCGTCCATCAGTCCGACCGCCTATGCCTTGAACAGACCTTCAATCAACTCTTTGCCTGGGTCACCGAGCTCAATGTGGCCGGCGCCAGGCCCCCTAAGTTCCGCTTTTTCGAGGAGGCCGAAGCCCGCAAGGACATGGCCAAGTATCTGCTTGACGCCCACAAACTCATTGATATGAAGCAAAGCGAGGTCTATGAGCGCCTGCAACTGACCGCCCCGCAGGGCGAGGATGAGGTGATACCACGCAGCCGAACGAGCGCAGGTGTGGCAGAGGGCGATACGGGGAGCGCCACAGCAGGGCAATTCAATCACTGCCCAAGCTGTGGAGAGAGCCACACCTTTGCCGAGGATCAGCCTGATCTTCTGGTAAGCCAGGCGACTCAGGCCGCCGATGCGGTCATGGAAACCCTGCCCGCCATTATCTATGACAGGCTGATTGAGTTTGAGAGGCAAGGCAAGTCCCTCGATGAGTTCGAGGCCGCCTTGCCCGCACTACTGCCGGAGCTTGATGAGACGGCCTTAGCGCAAGTCATTCAGCTTAGCCTGTCTACCGCCTATCTTAGCGGCATGGATGAGTCCACCGATGCCAGACGTTAAGCTCGGCGCTGTCCCCTTTCCCGAGGCCATTGCCTATCTCAAGGACAAGGTCGATCTTCCCACCAGGCATTGGGATGACCTGCTGGGTGAGATCCGAGCCAAAGCCTTTGCGGTGGCCGGGGCGACCAAGGTGGCGATGGTGGGTGACTTCAGGGCAGCGCTGATAAAAACCCGAAAAGCCGGTGGCACCCTTACTGACTTTCGTAAAGACTTCGATCGTATCGTCAAGCGATACGGCTGGAGCTACAAGGGCAAACGCGGCTGGCGCACCCGCGTCATCTTCGACAACAACATGCGTAGCGCCTCCATGGCCGGTCGCTGGCAGCAGATGCAACGCACGAAAGAGACACGGCCTTATCTGGAATACTTGTCCGTGGGCGATCGCCGCGTCCGGCCAGAGCACCGAGCCTGGCATGGCCTCATCTTGCATATTGACGATCCCTTCTGGGATACCCACTACCCCCCGAATGGTTTCGGCTGTCGCTGCACGGTCAGAACCCTAAGCGACAGGCAGCTAGAACAGGAAGGCAGGCAGGTCGGTAAAGCGCCAGCCTTAAATAAAACTGAGCGCATCAATGCCCGCACCGGCGAGGTCTATGACGCTGTGCCCAAAGGCATCGGTGTGGGCTGGGACTACAACGTCGGCAAGGCATGGATTGCGCCGGAGAGCGTGTTCGGACAAAGGCTCGCCAGCTTGCCCAAGGCCCTGCGTGATGCCGCCCTGGAACAGTTGCCTGGCTTCACCCGTCATCTGCATCGGCCGTATCAGCGCTGGGCAGAGCAGGTGTTGGCGGATGACTACCAGCCACAGAACCGGCAGAAGGTCGTGGGCTACCTGGATAAGGCCGTGGTGGAGGCCCTTGAGCAGCGGGGTATGACACCCAGAAACCTCACCATTACCCTGACGGATAAGGAATTACGGCATATATACAGAGACAAGAAGAGGAAACGGGGTACATCTGTTCCTAAAGCTGAACTCCTGAACCTGTCCAGGCATATCGAACACCCGCAGGCCGTGTTGTTTGATAAAGTCGATCCAGCGTTACTGTATGTCTTTGATGCCGGGGAGAAGGATCGTCTCGGCAAAATTGTGATTCGGGTGAATTACGAGAAGAAGCTCCAATACACAAATAGCGTCCGCTCAGGCGGCATGGTGTCGACAATTACTCTGCAAGATAGGAAAAAATATGATCTGGTAAGCGGGGAGTTGTGATAGTACCATCATCCGCAAATAGAAATGGCCGCATGGCGGGACGCCATCCAGGTCACTATGCCTGGTTCCCCCGCATGGGCTTCACTATTGCTAGGATAGGACAGCCCGCTGACCCGGCGATTTTTCAGCCTCACGCGGCACAGTTTCAGTATAACCTTAAACCCGCTGTAAAACCGAATTAAATCCCCTTTAAGCGCCATTAAAATGATCATTTTCAGGGTATTTTTGGGCATAAAGTGATCATTTTTAGATGATTTTTTGCACATTTTTGTGACATAAAAGTGTATTTTTGTCGCAAAATGAATGATTCTTTAATTTTCACCCTATATCCCTGAAACCCTTACCCACACTAGCTTTCCGCCCTTTTTTGTCCATTTCCCCCTGTCTCAAAATGATAGATACCCCCCACTACCAGCAGATCATCGTTCTGAATGAGACTGAAATGATGTAAATAGCACTAAAAGAGGCCACTATCCAGGCACTCACTGAAGGCGATGCAGGCAACCGAAGAAAGCGGCGTAGTCGATGATGGTGGCAGGCCGGATATACGCCCACTCCGGCAAAGGCAGTTCATCTACATAAGGCTGGCAACGGGATGCGAGGTCATATCGAACCTTGATTTCCGTGATTTCTAAAGACGCGCATTTTTTCTGATCAGCACGTATAAAGCACCCGTGTCGCCATCGTATCGTTTTGCCGGGCAGTAGGCCAACACATCCTGTCTTTGTTGTAGCCACCTGCCGATGTTATTTTTTATGACGGGCCTGCCATCTTTTGATCTTAATCCTTTCCCGTGAATGATTTTCACACAACATCGATCGCATTTTGCACATCGACTGAGAAAATCCGCCAACGTATTTTTGGCCTCTTCCGCAGTTAGCCCATGCAGATCCAGCTCCGCTGTGATGGCGAACTGGCCGCGTTTTAATTTTTGAAATACCCGGTTTTGGATCCCCGGTTTTTTGTACATCAGTCCATCCCCTGTTTCTCTGTCTTGCGTATCGGGAGAGCCATAGGCCATCTCATGGATAACTTTTGCTTCATCGGCGAGCCTTTGGGCGGGTATGGGTGCAGGCTTGTCCCCTTGATGATAGATCGCATCCTGCTTGATGGGGTTGACCTTGCCAACGGTGTTTCTAAATAGTGCAACGTCATCTTTATCCGGCTTTGAAGAGCCCATCAGCAGCGCCCACAGTGAATGCCCATCATATAGATTACTGTGTTTTGCCCGCCTTGTCAGGGGCGGAGCTGTGATGGGGCCAGCGGTGGCTTCTTGCGGATCTTGATTTTAGATGAACGCAACATCAATAACAGGGCTAAAATGGCAGCGTAGAGAAGTGGCGGCAGGAGATCGGCTTTTACCAGCCAGAGATAATGTAAAACGGCAAAGACCGCAATCGGGTAAACCAACCTGTGCAGCTTGCGCCAATTCGCCCCCAGTCTTTGCACCATCTTGTTGGTTGATGTAACCGCAAGGGGAATGAGCAGGATAAAGGCGGCAAATCCGACGGTGATATAGGGTCTTCTCGTCACATCCAGCAGAATTTCCCGCCAGTCAAAGAACTGATCCAGCACCAAGTAGGTGGCGAAGTGCAAGCAGGCATAAAAAAAAGCATACAAGCCCAGCATTCTTCTATAAGCGATCAGGGCATTTAGACCGGTGAGTTTTCTAAGCGGGGTGATCGCCAGCGTCAAGAGCAGAAAGTTTAGCGCCCACTCACCCGTGAAGTGGGTGATCTCCTTGATTGGATTGGCCGTTAAGTTATGCGTGAGGGCATTGAATACCAACAACATAAACGGTATCAAACACAGGAGGAATACGGCGGGTTTGCGGCAGGCAATCCTCACTAATAATGTCTTCGCAGGTCCATGCCCCTGTAAAGCGATGCGACCTCGGCTTCATAGCCGTTAAACTTTAATGTCTTGCGTTTAAGGAAATCGCCAATGCGTCTTTCTTTTCTCTGGCTCCAGCGCGGGTGATCAACATCCGGATTGACGTTTGAGTAAAAGCCATATTCATCCGGCGCAGAGATATTCCAGGATGTTTGCGGTCTTCTCTCGGTGAACTCAATCTTGATGACGGACTTGATGCTTTTAAAGCCATACTTCCAGGGCACAACCAAACGCACAGGCGCGCCATTTTGATTGGGCAATACCTCGCCATATAAACCAACAGCCAGGATAGTCAGGGGATGCATGGCCTCGTCAATACGCAGGCCCTCGCGATAGGGCCAACGTAATACGCCTCTCCTTAAACCCGGCATCTCTTCAGGGCGCATGACGGTGGTAAAAGCGACATATTTTGCATTGGCGGTGGGCGCAAACCGCTTCAAAACATCAGCCAGGGGGACGCCTACCCAGGGGATCACCATAGACCAGGCCTCAACGCAGCGCAGACGATAGATCCGCTCCTCTAACTGATGTTCTTTGATGATGTCTTCATAGTCATAGACGCCGGGCTTCATACATTCGCCTTCAATCGCAATAGACCAGGGCAGGGGTTTGAAATTGCCGGAGTAGCGTGCCGGGTCTCTTTTATCTGTGCCAAACTCGTAGAAATTGTTGTAGCTGGTCACGGCGTCATAGGGGGTTAACTCTTCATCGGTGGAGAAGGCATGGTTTTTGACTGTTGATAATGTCGTGGCGGCCTCTGCGCTATCCATGGGCAGTATTAAACCGGGCGCCGAAGCGGCCAAGGTGCCGGCGATACCCAGTTTTGTTGCATCCTGCATGAGCTTACGCCTGCTTAAATACACCTTTTTATCGGTGATGTTAGATGGTTTTATATCGTCAGGTTTTTTAATCAGCACATTATCGCCCCACTGCCCTTTTATAGATGGACTGCCCGCTTATCTAAAGGTTCATGTGGACTGCCCGCATTCGATGGTGACAATCCATGCTGATGATCACAATCGATTTTATGCGTTCAGTCAACCAATCCACTGCCTGGCATTATAAAACACTTGCATCCACGGGCTGTCCTCTCCCTCCTGCCCGATTTTCACCCAGGGCATTTGTTTTTTCAGAAACACGCGCTCGGGATGGGGCATGAGGATGGTGAATCGCCCATCGCTATTGGTAAAGCCCGTGAGCCCCTGTATTGAGCCGTTCGGGTTGGCCGGGTATTGCTCTGTGACTTTGCCGAGGTTGCTGATGAAACGCAATGTCGGATAGGCTGTGTTGATCGCATCCACATCAGCAAACTGAACACGTCCTTCCCCGTGGGCAACCACAACCGGTATTTTTGAGCCGGCCATGTTTCGAAAAAACAGCGACGGGGAGGCCAGGATCTCAACCATCACCACCCTGGATTCGAACTGCTCCGAGCGGTTACGAGTAAACGAAGGCCAGGACGCAGCACCCGGGATCAGGCCCTTTAGCTGGGCCAGCAACTGACAACCATTGCAAACGCCCAGTCCAAATGTGTCGTCTCTGTTAAAAAAACGTTCGAACTCATCCCGTAGATGGGTGTTATACAGAATCGATTTCGCCCAGCCACCACCGGCGCCCAATACATCACCATAGGAAAAACCGCCGCAGGCCACCATGCCATTGAGGTCATTTAAGGACATGTTTCGGCTTAGCAGATCGGTCATATGGATGTCGATACAATCAAACCCGGCATGATCGAAAGCGGCCGCCATCTCCACCTGTCCATTGACGCCTTCTTCCCGCAAAATACCGATAAGCGGTTTTCCTGTCTGTTTCATCACGGCAGGCTTTTTTAGTTTACAGGTTAGCGCAACGGCCAGCCCGGGGTCGGTCTCGTCTTGCAGGCCGGCCAATTCCTCGGCGGCACATTCGGGATTATCCCTTAGTGCTTGTATGTGATAGGAGGTGAGTGACCACATCCTGTGTAGCTCACTGATGGATGATGAGTAAACCGTCTCCGAGCGATGTGTGATCCTCAGCTTACGGTTGTTATTTGGCTTGGCAATAATTGACAGGGCGGATCCGGGCATGCCTGCCTGCACAAGCTGGGCGAATACGTCTTCAGTATGGGCGGCGTTAATTTGAATAACGCCCCCCGGCTCTTCATTGAACAGGGCTGCGATGAGATCATCAGCATCAATGTGAACGTCCAGCCCACAACGTCCGGCAAAGGCCATCTCACACAAACTGACGAAGACCCCGCCGTCTGCCCGATCATGGTATGCCAGAATCAGCCCGTCTTCATTTAATGACTGGATCCCTTTGAAAAAGGCTTGCAACATGTTGGCGTCATCCAGATCCGCCGTGTCTGCGCCTGTTTGATTCAACACCTGAGCCAGCGCTGATCCGGCAAGGCGGTTTTTGCCGACGCCCAGATCCATCAACAACAGGCAGGTATCCGGGTTGTTGTGTAACTGTGGGGTGAGCGACTTTCCAACTTCAATGACCGGCGCACAGGCAGTGACATTCAAGGAGACGGGCGCTGTGACTTTATGCTCAATCCCTTCATGGGTCCAGCTCATGTTCATGGACATGGAGTCTTTACCCACCGGAATGGCTATGCCCAACTGCCTGGCGCATGTTGATGCAGCTTCAACCGCCGCATATAGGGCAGCCGCATCGCCCGGCTCGCCACTGGCCGCCATCCAGTTCGCCGACAGGGCGATATCGCCTAGTCGTGCAATCCGGGCTGCACATAAATTCGTTACCGCCTCGGCAATGGCCAGGCGAGCCGAGGCAGGGGCGTGGGTGAGGGCGACCGGTGTGCGCTCTCCAATGGCCATGGCCTCACCAACATGGGCATCATAGGCGCTGGCCGTGATGGCGCAATCCGCCACCGGGGTTTGCCAGGGGCCGATCATCTGATCCTGGACGACAAGACCGGAAACGCTACGATCAGCGATAGTGATCAGAAAGCGCTTATCAGAAACCGCCGGCAGTTGCAGGACTTTGGCGATGGCCTCATCGATTGCAATATGATTGACATTGACCCTGTCGTATTGATGGGCGCTGCTCTTAACGTCCAATGACCGGCCCGGGGGCTTGCCCAGCATCACGGACAAGGGCATATCCACCGGTTTTGACTGGTTTAAATTATCGGTGAGCAGCAGTTGTCCGCCTGCATTTGTCTCACCGATGATGGCATAAGGGGCACGTTCACGCTCACACAGGGATGTAAACAAACCCATGGACTCATCTGCAATCGCCAGAACGTAACGCTCCTGAGCCTCATTGCACCATAATTCCATTGGCGAGAGCCCCTCATCGGCGCTTGTTATGTCACGTAATTCAAACTCGGCGCCGTTGTTGTTCTGATAGATAAGTTCGGGTAGCGCATTGGATAAACCGCCGGCCCCCACATCATGAATGGAGAGAATGGGATTATTATCAGCCAGCGCCCAGCATTGATCGATGACCTCCTGGCAGCGACGTTGCATTTGCGGGTTATCACGTTGTACGGAGGCGAAATCCAATGCCTGATCACTATCGCCGGAGGCCATTGACGATGCGGCGCCGCCACCTAATCCGATCAACATGGCCGGCCCGCCCAGCACAACGATTTTAGAACCAAAGGGAATGGCCTGTTTGCTCACATGATGAGGACGCAACACACCATAACCACCGGCCAGCATAACCGGCTTATGATAACCTCTTAGCACTTTGGCGGTAGCATCAAACTGCTCAAAAGTACGGAAATAACCTGAAAGCACGGGCCTGCCGAACTCGTTGTTATAGGATGCAGCGCCGATGGGCCCGGCGATCATAATCTCAAGGGCAGATGCGATATGCGCCGGTTTTGCAGGCTCCCTCTCCCAGGGCTGCGGCAAGGCGGGCAGGTGTAGATTAGAGACACAAAAACCGGTTAAGCCGGCTTTCGGTTTGGCGCCAAGCCCGGTCGCCGCCTGATCACGGATCTCCCCACCGGCACCGGTCGCCGCACCGGGGGCCGGCGAGATGGCCGTTGGGTGATTGTGTGTCTCCGCCTTGATGAGGATATGCACGTCCTCTTCTACGTATTCGTATTTCCGTTTATCGGCTGATGGAAAAAAGCGCGATGCTGCATAGCCCCGGATCACAGCGGCATTGTCCGTATAAGCCGATAACACCCGCCCCGGATTGGCTGCATGGGTCTCTTTGATGAGATCAAACAAACTGTGCTCTTTTCTCTCACCGTCAATCGTCCATTTTGCATTGAATATTTTATGACGGCAGTGCTCTGAATTGGCCTGTGCAAACATCATCAGCTCAACATCGGTGGGATTACGTTTAAGCTCTCTAAAGGCCTGGTGCAGATAATCCATTTCATCATCGGATAACGCCAACCCCATGCGTTCATTCGCCTCAACAAGGGCGGTTTGACCCTTGCCCATGACGTCAACATGGGTTAGCCCCTTTGCCTCTCTTTTAAGAAAAAGACAGGCCGCCTCTTCCACGTTTTTGATCACGGTCTGTGTCATCGGATCATGCAGATAGGGTTTCATATCTTGCAGCTCAGCGGCTTGCACTGTGTGGGCGTCATTGAAATGAACATGCCAGCCAAGACCCCGCTCGATGCGTTTGACTGATGAGAGGCCACAATGATGGAGTATATCCGTGGCCTTGCTGGACCAGGGCGAGATGCTGCCCGGGCGCGGGATGACGATGAGCGTTGGCTGATGAGCACCATCTCTATCAGGCAGGTCGCCGTAGTCAAGCAGTTTCGCTAACAACCGCTCATCATGGGCGCTCAATTCATCATGCAGCTCCAGAAAATGCACAAACTCGGCGTGCAGCGAACGCATCGCCGGTGATATTCTCGCCAGTGTAGAGCGTATTTTCTCTATACGAAAATCTGACAAAGCGGTGGGACCAGGGATGATGCGGATCACGGTTTTCACTCAGGCCGGGTATTGCACTCTCACAGGTGGTATCGATTTAAGTTCAGATCAGGGGTTGCTTTCTCCCACATGTCTTCAAATTGAACCAGCAGATATTTGCATGTGCGTTTGTCATTAAAATTGACGCTGGCCTCATATCGTTCCGAGAAGGGCCGATGAATATAGGCGGTTTTATCGGCGATAAAAAGCGATTCATTAAAGTGCTTAAATTCTCTGCCGGGGGTGCGGATCTGAAAAAAGCTGCTAAGGCGAGTGGCGACGTCAATGAGTCTGTGGCCTCGACGCACTATTTCCCGTGGCGTGTATACCATTATACGCACCCTGGCGCGGCGGTTTTGTAGTGCAAATGCCCTGATGGCGTCAATAAAATCCGTTGTATCATAGATCCCGGGGTCGAGTTTGCGGCTGATGATGTGGATGGTGCTGCGACCTTGCCGTGCCATCTGCAATGCGACCAGGCGGTGGTGCTCGGCAGTGTCGATGTCGATTAACTCATTGGTCTCACCCAGTTTGTAGCCACCAAATTCACGCATGCAGTTATATTCTGTTTCCGGGCTGAGCCAAAATCAGAGCAGTTGCAGTTTAGTCTTGAGGTAATCCATGCCGCGGTCGCCCTTGATGCGGTTGCAGTTGCCGCACAGCAGTTGCAGGTTGTCCAGGTGATCGGTGCCGCCCTTTTGGCGCGAGATGATGTGATCCACTTCCAGGTGCCGCGCCTCGAAGTGGGTGCTGCAACCGGCGCAGTGTCCGCCCTGCTCGCCGTACAGGTACTTGCGATTCTGTGTCGAATTATAACGCCGTAGCCGTCCCAGATCAGTGCGTTTGGGAATGTCTGTGCGATGGATGATGTTGCGGAGTTGATCATCAATGCGTTGCCTGACCAGTTTGGCGGCCTTCGGGCTGATGTCGATCCCGGCCCAGTGACGGCCCCAGGCATCGGCCACCACCATGGTGGTAGCGCAACCGCAAAAGGGGTCCAGCACCATGTCGCCTTCGTTGGAGCTGGCACGAATGATAAGCTCCAGCAATGCAACCGGTTTTTGTGTTGGGTAGCCTACCCGCTCTTTGGAAGATGGCATGATAGGCTGGATCGGCCACCAGTCCTCGGGATGTTTGCCTTCCGGATTTGGCCTGTATGAGTCATAGATCGCATTGGGCCTGAATGATCGAGCGGTGTATTCCAATCGCTCCGTCGAATCATCGGAGTACGGAACCCGCACGGCATCCACATTGAATACAGGGTTGCCTGGCGCATAACGAAGCAAGACATCATGCTTGCGGGCGAAATCTCGTTTGGGCACTCCGCCTCCCCGGTAACACCATACGATCTCATTCCTGAAACATTTACGCCCGAACACCGCATCCATCACCAGCTTCAGGTAATGGCTCATGGTGGGATCGCAGTGCAGATAGATGCTGCCGGTCTCTTTCAGAATGCGGCGCATCTCCAGCAGGCGGGCGGCCATATACACCAGATAGGACTTATCGCTGCCGGTCATGGCCGCCAGTAACACACGATACAGTCCGGCGTGCTTGGCCTCAATCAAATTGATCCATTCCACATCCACATCTGAGAGCGTCCAGGTGTCCTTGAAGGCGGCGCCGGCGGCCCTGGAGCCGATGGGGGCGGCGTAGTTGGTCCTGGAGTTAAAGGGCGGGTCCAGGTAAATCAGATCCACGCTGTCTGAGTTCATGCCGCGCATAATGTCCAGGCAATCGCCAGTCCAGATGGTTTTGGAACTCCAGTTGGGGGGCATGTCAGTTCTCCTTCAGGTGCATCCCGGCGGACTCTTCAAAGAGCAAACGAAGGTATGGCAAAGGCAGTCATTATACGAGTTTGGGTACAACGCACAACGGCGCTGGCCGATCAGTAAGGGGCTTGGCAATGCGCTGTCGAGCCGATATGGAAAGCCCGACGCATAAGCGCTGGCCTGCGCTCAAAGCGCTCGCTGTGCCCCGCATCAATCTCATAGGGTCATGTCTTTGAGGCGGGCGATGATCTCCCATGCCTGCTCTTCGGCATTACCGGTATAGCTCCTGGGTGTTAATGCAAGCAATGCCTGTTTCGCCGCCTCGGGCAGTGCCAGGCTGCCAATAAAATCATGCAACTCCTGCCTCGTGAGCGTGCGACCACGGCTGAGGGTTTTCAGTTTTTCATAAGGCGTGGCGATGCCGTGGCGCCGCATGACGGTCTGAACCGCTTCGGTCAGTACCTCCCAGGCACTGTCCAGGTCTGCATTTATTCGCTCTGCATTCACTTCCAGTTTGCCCATGCCTTTGCAGATCGATTGCCAGGCGATCAGAGTGTGGGCGATTGCCGTGCCCATGTTCCTTAAACTGGTCGAGTCGCTCAGATCACGTTGCCACCTGGAAACCGGCAGCTTATCGGCCAGAAAGGACAGCAAGCTGTTGGCAATGCCCAGATTGCCTTCGGCATTTTCGAAATCGATGGGGTTGACCTTGTGCGGCATGGTGGATGATCCCACTTCCCCTTCAAGCAGCTTCTGGCCAAAATAACCCATAGCGATATAGCCCCAGATATCGCGGCAGAAATCGATCAGGATGGTATTTATCCTGTGCAGCCCGTGGAAGTATTCGGCCATGTAATCGTGTGATTCAATCTGGGTGCTATGCAAATTGGCGGTTAAACCGATGGCCTCAATGAATGATCGGGAAAGCGCCGGCCAGTCCACATCCGGGTAGGCGGCAAGATGGGCGTTATAATTGCCCACAGCCCCGTTAAACTTCCCCAGGATTGCGATCTGCTGAAAGTGGCGTAGCTGTGCATGCAGCCGGTGAATGAAGATGGCGATCTCTTTGCCCAGGGTGGTGGGTGAGGCGGGCTGGCCGTGGGTCCGGGATAACATGGGTTGGGAGATGAACCGCTCGGCCAGGTCCTGCAAGGATCCGATGAGCGCCTCCAGGTCCTTGCAGATATGGTGTTCCCTGCCATGTAACAACATCAGGGCGTGAGCAAGGTTGTTAATGTCTTCGGAGGTGCAGGCGAAATGAATAAACTCGGAGGCGGATGTGAGTTCCGCATACCCGCTGAGTTTTTCCTTAATGTAATACTCCACTGCTTTTACATCATGATTGGTTGTTTTCTCGATCTGTTTTATGCGCTCGGCATCTGTGAGTGAAAACCCGTTGATGATCCCCTCCAGTTCATCCCTGGCGGCATCGCTGAATTCGGGCAACTCCTTGATCCCGGGATGGTAAGACAACGCCTGTAACCAGCGGATCTCCACCAGCACCCGTCGGTAGATAAGACCGTACTCACTGAAGATCTCCCGCAATGCGCGGGTTTTCGAGCCATAGCGTCCATCAATGGGAGAGATTGCAGTGAGATTTTTCAACTCCATCATTGCAAGTATATCCTATCTTTAGCTGGCCACTCGCCCAAATCACTCCCTTCCACATTGAGGCGCCGATGCCCTATCTTGCTCGCCACCGGGCAAAAGTGAACAAAAAGGATGTTGTGACAGGCTAGGGGCAGGGGTTTGAATTAGATTGATGCACGGCCGCTATTTTTTTAAGGACGTTCTTATCCAACTTCATATCGACACTCCGTATGTTGGACTTCAGTTGCTCCATTGTCGTTGCGCCGATAATCGTGCTGGTCACAAACGGTCGCTGATTGACGAAGGCCAGGGCCATCTGCGCCGCATCAAGCCCAAACTCCTCGGCGATGGCCACATAACGCTGCGTGCAGGCAACGGCGGTATCGCTCATGTATCTTTTATATCTGTCGGCGTACAGGGTTAATCTCGCCCCCGCTGGTCGCTGGCCTTGCAGGTATTTTCCCGAGAGGGCGCCAAAGCCCATGGGCGAGTAGGCCAGCAGGCTGACTTGCTCCCGCTGGGAGAACTCCGCCAGGCCGATCTCGAATGTCCTGTTGAGCAGGTTATAGGGATTTTGGATGGAGACAATGCGGGGTAGATTCAATTCACGGGATAATCGCAAACATTCCGCCACCCCCCAGGGGGTCTCGTTCGACACCCCCGCATAGCGAATTTTACCGGTTTTGATGAGGTTGTTTAAGGCCGCAAGCGTCTCTTCCAGGGGGACGCCGTCTTTTGCGGGGGCGTGGTAGTAGTCGAGTTGGCCGAAATAGTTGGTGTCTCTCTCCGGCCAGTGGAGCTGATAGAGATCGATATAGTCTGTCTGCAAACGGCTAAGGCTTGCATCCACGGCCAGGCGCATGTTCCTCTCATCCAGGCGATTACGCCCGTCCCGAATATGCATCACATCGGCGGAGGACGGGCACATTTTTGTGGCGATGATGAGTTTATCCCGGTCGCTACGGTTTTTTAGCCAGGCGCCAATGTGCGTTTCGGTTTTGCCCTGGGTTGTCGCCCGTGTCGGGGACGGGTACATCTCGGCGGTGTCGATGAAGTTGACGCCCTGCTCTACGGCATAATCGAGTTGTTGATGCGCCTGTGTCTCGTTGTTTTGCTCTCCCCAGGTCATGCTGCCGAGGCAAATGAGGCTCACGTTAATATCAGTATGGCCGAGTTGTCGGTATTGCATTCTCTCACCGCTCATGTTGGATGTGACATCATAACATTGGGCGCCGCTAAAAATGCTTCTTTTGCGATAGCCCCGCCAGCGTCGTGCTCGATCTGTGTACTGCCGAGACTACCCGCCCCGTCCCTGGGGTTTATCTTTTAGGCCGGTCTGCGGCTGTTCAACAGCGGATGTTGTTTGCTCGCAGGGGGTATGTTTATAGACGCCCAAGATTGATAAGCGATCTGATCCCCTGTGTTTTCCCTTGATAGAGCAGGTATACTCAAACGCTACAATGATAATACACCAACATGGACACGCTCACATTCATAAAACCGGACGATTGTCATCTGCACTTGCGTGATGGTGCGGCATTGGCCAGTGTCGTCAATGACAGCGCCAGGCAGTTCGCCCGTGCCATCGTGATGCCGAATTTGCTCCCGCCAATCACTACCGTGCAACAGGCTATGGCCTATCGACAAAGGATCCTGGATTGTGTGGATCCATCTCACCGCTTTGAACCACTGATGACCCTGTATCTCACTGATAACACGGCGGAAGATGAGATCGATCAGTTGCTTGCCTCTGATGGCGTATATGCGCTGAAGTATTATCCTGCCGGGGCGACAACCAATTCTGCATCCGGCGTGACCAATATCCATCAGGTCATGCCAACACTGGAGTACATGGCACAGCAGGGGGTGCCTTTGCTGGTGCACGGGGAGGTGACGGATAAAGAGATCGATATCTTTGATCGGGAGCGGGTTTTTATCGACAGGGTCCTGGCGCCGCTGGTAGAGAACATGCCTTCGCTCAAGGTGGTGCTCGAGCATATCACCACGGCCGATGCCGTGGACTTTGTTAAAGGGGGATCAAATAGTATTGCAGCGACCATCACGCCCCATCATCTGATTTATAATCGCAACGCCATTTTTGAAGCTGGCATTAACCCGCATCATTATTGCTCGCCAGTGTTAAAACGGGAAAGGCATCGGCTGGCCCTGGTTGACGCCGCAACCTCTGGCGATAGCCGGTTTTTTCTCGGCACCGACAGCGCCCCCCATGCCGTCGGCAAAAAAGAGGCGGCCTGTGGTTGTGCCGGGATCTACAATGCCCATGCTGCCCTTGAGACCTATGCGACCGTGTTTGCAGAGAACAACAGCCTGGATAAGCTGGAGGCATTCGCCGGCATCAATGGCGCTCGGTTCTATGGCCTGCCGATAAACAAGGAACAAGTCACGCTGATAAAAGAGCCCTGGACTATTCCCGACAGGCTCGAATTTGACGACACTGAAGTGGCGCCATTCATGGCCGGTCAGATCTGTAACTGGAAGTTGGTGGATGAGTAGCAGGGACAATCGTGCCATCGCCAATCGATTTCGCGGCTATTATCCCGTGGTGGTGGATGTGGAGACCGCCGGATTTAACCCGCAGACAGACGCACTACTGGAGGTCGCTGCGGTGTTGTTGAAGATTAACGCCGATGGCAAATGGTGTTTATATGACACCATCTCAAAACACACACGGCCCTTTCCCGGCGCGCATCTGGACAAGGCGGCGCTGGAGTTTACCGGCATTGATCCGGAGCATCCTTTTCGCAAGGAAATCGCCGTCTCGGAGAAAGAAGCCTTGCATGACATCTTCCAGACCATCAAGAGCAAGATGAAGCGGAATCAATGTAGCCGGGCCATATTAGTCGGCCACAACCCGTCTTTCGATCTGGGTTTTATCAATGCGGCGGCCAATCGGGCAGGCCTAAAACGCAACCCTTTCCATCCTTTCAGTACATTTGATACCGCCACCCTGGGTGGGCTCGTTTATGGTCAAACGGTTCTATCCCGTGCCGTGCAGGCGGCCGGGCTGCCATGGCAGGAGGCAGAGGCGCATTCCGCCCGCTACGATGCTGAACGTACCGCCGAGCTGTTTTGCAAAATCGTCAATCTTTGGTCATTGCCATGACGGCTACCCCGGTTTAATGAAGTTAGCCCGGCGCCCTGGAGAGCAGGCGAGATAAAGGCGATGGCGCACAGCGATACGGGGCGTCATAAAGGGGCGCAAACCCGCCCTGATGTTTGAGGGTTTTTCAAGTTATTTTTAGCGCTTTTTTTATGCGCTAACGGTGTCTGTACAGGCCTGATTATGGTAGGCTTCCCGCCTCACAAGTTCGCCTTAATTTACGCTAAAGAAAAAGGGAAGCGCCCCCCTTGTCCTATCCATTAAGAGAGAGATATGTCTGAGGAAATGGCCGGGTCTGTCTCGCCAATAAACATTGAAGATGAAATGCGTCAATCCTATATGGATTACGCCATGAGCGTCATTGTCGGCAGGGCGCTGCCGGATGTGAGAGATGGGCTGAAGCCGGTACACAGACGGGTGCTCTTCGCCATGAACGAGATGGGCAATGATTACAACAAGCCCTATAAAAAATCCGCCCGGGTTGTCGGCGACGTCATTGGCAAATACCATCCCCACGGGGACTCCGCCGTGTATGATGCCCTCGTCAGAATGGCCCAGGATTTTTCCTTACGCTACGTGCTCATTGACGGGCAGGGTAATTTTGGCTCAGTAGACGGGGATGCGCCGGCGGCCATGCGCTATACGGAAGTGCGGATGGCGAAAATTGCCCATGAGCTACTGGCGGACATCGACCGGGAAACCGTGGATTATGCGCCTAACTATGACGGCGCTGAGTTTGAACCCACAGTCCTGCCCGCACGCCTGCCTAATTTGCTGGTGAACGGCTCCAGCGGTATCGCCGTGGGCATGGCGACCAACATCCCGCCACATAATTTAGGCGAAGTGATCAACGCCTGCATTGCGCTTATTGATGATGAAGGGCTCACTGTTGAACAACTGATCGGCTACATACCGGGGCCGGATTTCCCCACGGCCGGGATCATCAATGGCTCCGGCGGCATTCATGAGGCGTACCGGAGCGGACGGGGGCGTATTTACATGCGTGCCCGCACCCATATTGAATCCAGCGAAAAACAGGATCAACACACCCTGGTTGTGACCGAGCTTCCCTATCAGACGAATAAGGCCAGGCTACTGGAGAAAATCGCCGAGCTGGTCAAAGACAAAAAGCTGACGGGTATACGCGAGCTCCGTGATGAGTCGGATAAAGATGGCATGCGTATGGTGATCGAGTTACGGCGGGGTGAGGTGCCCGAGGTCGTTTTGAATAATTTATACCAGTTCACGGCGATGCAGAGTGTGTTCGGTATTAACCTGGTTGCCCTGGATGAGGGTCAACCCCGCTTGATGACCCTCAAGGGGATGTTGCAGTCCTTTATCCAGCATCGACGGGATGTGGTGAGACGGCGCACCCTTTTCGATCTTCGCAAGGCACGGGAGCGGGCGCATATCCTCGAAGGGCTGGCCATTGCCCTGGCCAATATCGATGCGGTCATCGCCTTGATCAAAAAATCAGCAACGCCGGCGGCGGCGAGAAAAGCTCTGCTTGAGCCCCTGTGGCCGCCTGGTGATGTCGTGCACATGCTGGAGCGGGCGGGCGCTGATATCACCAAACCGGATGATTTGGCGGAAAACCTGGGATTGACGACCCAGGGGTATCGCCTATCTGCCGCACAGGCACAGTCCATACTGGATTTACGCTTGCAAAAATTAACCGGCCTTGAGCAGGATAACATCATCAAGGAATATGAAGGCTTGCTCAAGCGCATTGCCGACTTGCTGGATATTCTCTCCCGTCCCGAGCGCCTGATGGGTGTTATCCGCACTGAATTAAAAGCCGTTCAGGAAGAATACGGCGATGGGCGGCGTACCGAAATCATTGAAGATCAACAGGATCTGAGCATGGAAGATCTGATCACGGAAGAGGATGTGGTGGTAACGCTCTCCCATGCCGGTTATGCAAAAACCCAGGCCATCAACACCTATCGCTCACAACGCCGTGGCGGCAAGGGCAAATCCGCCACCAACATGAAAGATGAGGACTTTATCGACAAATTATTTATCGCCGGCACCCACGATACGCTGCTGTGTTTTTCCAGCTCCGGCAGGCTGTACTGGTTAAAGGTTTATGCCTTGCCACAGGGCAGTCGCACCGCCAGAGGCAAACCCATCGTCAACCTGTTGCCGTTAGATGAGGGCGAGCGGATCAGCGCCATATTGCCCATTCGAGAGTTCAGCGATGACAAATTCGTTTTCATGTCCACGGAGGATGGCACCACCAAAAAAACCGCATTGACCCATTTTTCAAAACCCAGGGCAGGGGGTATTCGGGCGATAGAATTAGCGGAAGGCAACCAGCTCATCGGTGTTGAGTTAACCGATGGGGGGCATGAGGTCATGCTGTTCAGCGATGCCGGCAAGGTGATTCGCTTTAAGGAGTCCGATATTCGGGCGGTCGGGCGAGCGGCGAGAGGGGTCAGAGGTATGCGCCTTAGCGCTAATGAAAAAGTGATCTCCCTGATTATCGTTGAAAACGGCAAGAGCGTTTTAACGGCAACCGAGAAGGGTTATGGTAAACGTACCGCCATTGAGGACTACCCCGTGCAGGCCCGTGGTGGTAAGGGGGTGATTTCTATTCAAATAGATAAACGTAACGGCAGGGCGGTGGGCGCGCGGATGGTGGATGAGGATGATGAGATCATGTTGATCAGTGATCAGGGAACCTTAATCCGCTCACCGGTTAAGGAGGTATCCGTGGTCGGTCGCAATACCAAAGGCGTCAGGCTGGTGATGTTGAAGACTGATGAGAGACTGGCCGGTCTCGAACGTATTATCGAATATAAAGAAGATGAGGCCCTCGCCAGCTAAGTTCCCCGCCGCCGTTGTGCATGTTTGGGAGATGAGATAATGCCGGATAGCTCTGCCGAGAGACACATATATAACTTTGGGGCCGGCCCCGCCATGCTCCCCAGAGCGGTCATGTTACAGGCCAGGGAAGAGTTCCTGGACTGGCGGGGCTGCGGGATCTCGGTGATCGAGATGAGTCACAGAAGTGCGGCGTTCAAGGACATCGCCGAGCGGTCGATTGAGGATTTAACGGACATCCTCAAGCTACCGAAAAACTATCAGATCCTGTTTCTGCAAGGTGGCGCTACCCACATGATGAGCATGGTGCCGTTGAATCTGTGTCGGAAGAAGAATAAGGCTGATTATGTTTTAACGGGTAGCTGGTCAAAAAAGGCTTACAAGGAAGCGAGGCGTCATCTCGATGCACGGATTGCGGCGAGCTCTGAGGCGAAGGGCTTCATGGGCATTCCGCATCCTGCCGAGTGGCGGTTAAGTGATGGGGCTGCCTACCTTTACTTTTGCGATAATGAAACCATCTCCGGGGTGGAGTTTGAAAGCGCCCCCGCACTCCCGGATAACGTCACACTCATCAGCGATATGACGTCCAATTTTTTATCTCGGCCGCTGGCGGTTAATGAATACGGCGTTATCTTCGCCGGGGCGCAGAAGAATGTTGGCCCTGCCGGGCTCACCTTTGCGATTATAAGAGAAGACTTCATTCATCCGGCCCGCGAGGGCATTCCGTTCCTGTATGATTTTCAGATCCAGGCCGAGCATAATTCCATGTTCAACACGCCGCCGACTTTTAACTGGTACATGGCCGGTTTGACGTTTAGCTGGATAAAGGCGCAGGGGGGGCTTGAGAAAATGCACGAGAGGGCAGTTGCGCGCTCGGCCATGCTGTATGATTTTATTGATAGCAACGGCTTTTATACGAACCCGGTGGACAGGCGATGCCGCTCCAGGATGAACGTCCCTTTTATGCTCGCCGATAGCGGGCTTGAGGGGGCTTTTCTGAGCGAGGCGAAAGATGTCGGCCTGCTGGAGTTAAAAGGCCATCGCAGTGTCGGCGGGATGCGGGCAAGCCTGTACAACGCCATGCCATTGGCCGGCGTTAAAACACTGGTTGAGTTCATGGCCGATTTTGCCCGCCGTTACGGCTGAACCTTAGATAGCATGAACGGGCGAGCCGCACACAAGAGATGAACATGGATCACAAACTCGCCGACATTCGCGCACATATTGACGCCCTGGACGTCAAGCTGTGCGCCCTGTTCAATGAGCGTGCCGGGCTTGCCGCCAGGGCGGCGGCGATCAAACAGGCGGCGGGCAGGCAGGCGGCGCAGTTCTACCGGCCGGAGCGGGAAGCCCGGATCCTGCGCCGCATCATGGAGCTCAATGAAGGGCCCTTAACTTCCCGGCAGATCACCGCCATTTACCGCGAAATTATTTCCGCCTGCATGGCCCAGGAGCAGCAATTCAACATCGCCTACCTGGGGCCCGAGGGCACCTTCACCCAGGCGGCCGCACTCAAGCACTTTGGCCATTCGGTGAGCACGTCGGCCTTCGCCGACATTGGCCAGGTCTTTCGCGAGGTGGAAGGGCAGCGATGCACCTTTGGCGTGGCGCCGGTTGAGAACTCCATTGAAGGTGCGGTAAACCACACCCTTGATATGTTGATAGACGCCAATTTGAAGATATGTGGTGAAGTTAAATTGCGGATCCGTCAGCAGTTATTGAGCAATCATGAGGAGATCTCCGCCATAGAGGTGATCTACTCCCACGAACAATCACTGGCGCAATGCCGGCAATGGCTGGATGAGCACTTGCCGGCCGCTCAGAGAAGGCCCGTATCCAGTAATGCCGAGGCGGCGTTATGTGCGAGCAGGGAAGGTCACTCAGCGGCCATTGCCGGTGAGAATGCCGCCGTGCTCTACGGCCTGCCGGTGTTGAGAGCCAACATTGAAGATGATCCGAATAACACCACCCGTTTTCTTGTGATCGGCAAAGAAGCGGTGCCGGCAAGCGGGGATGATAAAACATCCATCCTCTTTGCGATAAAGAGCAAGCCCGGCTCGCTGGTGGATGTGCTGTCCTGTTTCGCCGCCCATGACGTCAATATGATCCGCATTGAATCAAGACCTTCACGCCATACCATGTGGGAATATGTTTTTTTCGTTGACCTCATCGGCCATGTTGATGATGAAAATGTCGCCAATGCCTTATCTGAGCTGCAAGATAATGCGGCCATGATGAAGCTGTTAGGCTCCTATCCTGTGGCGATCATCTAGCCATGTGGGTTGTTAGCCGACCTGCATCTTCATCGAGTAGCCCATGCTGTTTAAGAAGATAACCATTTTAGGCGTCGGCTTGATCGGCGGCTCGTTGGCGCGGGCGTTAAAACGGGATCGCCTGTGTGAGATCATCACCGGTTATGGACGAGATGAGGTCGGGCTACAAAAAGCGGTGGAGTTAGGCGTTGTTGATGATTACAGCCTTGAGATAAAAGAGGCCGTGAGAGATGCGGATGTGATCATGCTGGCAACACCACTCTCCAGCACTGAGCGCCTGCTGGCAAACATGAAAGATGGCTTAAAGCCCGATTGTATTATTACCGATGTGGGCAGCGCCAAAGGTGTTGTCGTCAATGCGGCGAGAAAAACGCTCCCTGAGCGGATGCGGTTTTTCGTGCCCGCCCATCCGATTGCCGGTACCGAGAGGAGCGGTGTTGAGTCATCGTTTGCCGAGTTGTTTGAACAACATGTTGTGATCATCACGCCGCTGGCCGAGACCGATGAGGGGTGCAAGAGAAAAATTGCCGGGATGTGGGAAGGTGTTGGCGGGCGTGTTGTTGAATTATCGGTAGCGCACCATGATCAGGTGTTGGCGGCCACCAGTCATTTGCCCCATGTGCTGGCCTATGCGCTGGTTGACTGTTTGGGGAAAATGCAAGATAGCGAGGAGATGTTTCACTATGCGGCCGGGGGGTTTGCGGATTTCACCCGCATTGCATCGAGTAGCCCCCGGATGTGGCATGACGTCTGTCTTGCAAACAGCGGGCCCTTGCTTGGGATGCTGGCGCAATTTGATCGGCATTTGCAGGATGTAAGAGAGGCCATCGCTAACGGTGAGAGCGAGCGATTACTGGCCATATTCTCCAATGCCAGGCGTGCCCGGGAGCGGTTTATTGATTCGAAACACAAAGACTGATATGACAAAGAGGGTTTTCTATTCATAATGCCCGCCCCCAGAATTGACTACATCGTCAAGCCCGTGCAAGCGCCGCTACAAGGCAGCGTTTCCATGCCGGGTGATAAGTCCATCTCGCACCGCGCCGTTATTCTCGGGGCGATTGCCGAGGGGGTGAGTGTTGTTGACGGTTTCCTCCACGGGGAAGACACCCTCGCCACGGTCTCGGCATTGAGACGGATGGGTGTTCAGATTGAAGAGCACGACACATCACTGGTGATTAAAGGGGTGGGTTCGAAAGGATTGCGCCCTCCCCCATCCATTATCGATCTAGGCAACTCCGGCACAGCCGCGCGGCTATTAACAGGGCTATTGGCAGGACAGGCATTTGATTGCACGCTCACCGGTGATGCTTCTTTAATTCGAAGACCAATGGGGCGGATCACGGCGCCGTTGAAGCGAATGAATGCCGATATCCGAACGACTGAGGCCGGCACATTGCCCATCCAGATCAAGGGAGGCAGGGCGCTCCATGGCATTGAGTATGAAATGCCTGTCGCCAGCGCCCAACTGAAATCCGCCCTGTTGCTGGCCGGGCTCCAGGCGAGTGGCAGGACGACAGTGATTGAGCCGGTTAAAACCCGTGATCATACCGAGCGATTGCTGATCCATTTTGGCTGCCCGCTCATGCGCTCAGGCAATAAAATAGCGATTGAAAGGAGCACGTTACGGGCTAACTCGCTACGGATCCCGGGTGATATCTCATCGGCGGCGTTCTTTCTCATCGCCGGCAGCATTGTGCCCGGCGCCGACATCGTCATTGAGAACGTGGGCTTGAACCCGACCCGACATGCCGTCATTGACATTCTGCGCTTGATGGGCGCCGATATCGAGATTGAAAACAAGGATAGCTCCGCTACGGAGCCGATCGCCGATCTGCATGTGCGCCACAGTGAATTGACCGGGGTTGTGATCCCGAAAGACCGGGTGCCCATAGCGATAGATGAGTTCCCGGCCATCATGATAGCGGCCTGTTACGCCAGAGGGGAGACGGTGCTCGAAGGCGCTGAAGAGTTACGTGTTAAGGAGAGCGATCGCATTCATGCCCTTGCCGAGGGGCTAACCCGTATTGGCGTTCACGTTAAAACCTGTGCTGATGGTATGCGGGTGCAGGGGGGGCGGCCTGCCGGCGGGGTTGTCGATAGCCATGCCGATCATCGTATCGCCATGGCGTTTTCTGTGGCGGGCCTGGCGGCGATGGGGCCGATCACCATTGAAGACTGTAAAAACGTGGACACATCCTTCCCCGGTTTTATCGACATTGCCGGGCAGGTGGGTTGGGACATCGAGAGACGGTTGACGGAAAATGACTAAAGCGCCAGTGATCACCATAGACGGCCCGGGTGGCAGCGGCAAGGGGACGCTGTGCAGTCAGCTTGGGAGCTGGTTGCAATGGCATGTGCTGGACAGCGGCGCCTTGTATCGGATCCTCGTATTGTTGGCGCAGCGCACACGCCTCTCCACATCCAACGCCGCCGAGATCGCAACGCTTGTAGCGGGTTTGGACGTCAAGTTCATCGCATCAGGGCAGGATAACAGCGTGAAAGTGCTGCTCGATGGGGAGGATATCGCCGATCAGATCCGCACGGAGCAGTGCGCCAGCGCCGCATCCAGCCTGGCGAGATCCCCGCCGGTCCGAGAGGCCATCCTGGATTGGCAACGGCGTTTCCAACAACCCCCGGGCTTAATTGCCGATGGCAGGGATATGGGCACCGTGGTTTTTCCCGATGCAGAGCTGAAGATCTTTTTAACCGCACGCCCTGAGGAAAGGGTCAAAAGGCGATATAAACAGTTGAATGTTAAAGGAATTGATGTTAGTTTCCACAACCTTTCGGCGGACATTGCCGAACGGGATAAGCGGGATGAGCGGCGTGCCGTCTCTCCTTTGAAAGCAGCGGCGGACGCCATCGTCATTGACACATCCGCCAGTGGTATAGAGGATGTTTTCATGCAGGTATCGACATTGATAAAACAGCATTTCAGCCTTTGATGTTTAACTTTCAAAGGGCTGCGAAATAGCCTTGTAAAACTTATAAAAGAGGAATAACACATTAAATGACCGAGAGTTTTGCCGAATTATTTGAACAAAGCCAGGTAGAGGCGAAAATGCGCCCTGGCTCCATTGTGAGCGGGACTGTTGTGGATGTGCATCAGGACAATGTCATCGTCAGCGCCGGCCTGAAGTCCGAGGCCTGGATCCCCATCGATCAATTCTATGATGATAAGGGCGAGCTGGAAGTCGCCGTGGGCGATGAGGTGGATGTGGCCCTGGACGCCGTTGAGGATGGTTACGGCGAGACCCGCTTATCCCGGGAAAAAGCCAAACGCCTTCTGGCCTGGGAGCGACTGGAAGGCGCCCATGAGGCCAATGAGACGGTGACGGGCGTGATCACAGAGCGGGTCAAGGGCGGGTTTACCGTTGATGTGGAGAGCGTCAGGACCTTCCTGCCCGGATCGTTAGTGGACGTTCGGCCGGTAAAAGACACCACCTATCTGGAAGGAAAACCCCTGGAGTTTAAGGTCATCAAAATAGATCGGCGCAGGAGCAATGTGGTGGTATCACGACGGGCGGTAGTTGAAAAAGAGAACACGGTCGAGCGAAAGGCGTTGATGGATAGATTAAAAGAGGGGGTGATCGTCAAAGGCGTGGTCAAGAACTTAACCGATTACGGCGCTTTTCTCGACCTGGGCGGTATTGACGGCTTGTTGCACATCACGGATATGGCCTGGAAACGGGTCAAGGACCCCGCTGATATCGTTAATATGGGCGATGAAATAGACGTAAAAGTCCTGAAATTTGATCGTGAGCGCAATCGCGTATCACTGGGGTTGAAGCAGATGGGTGATGATCCCTGGAGTGATTTGACCCGGCGCTTCCCGGAGGGCTCCCGTTTACACGGACGGGTGACCAATCTGGCCGATTACGGCTGTTTTGTGGAATTGGAAGAAGGCGTGGAAGGGCTGGTGCATGTATCGGAAATGGACTGGACTAACAAAAACGTTCACCCCTCAAAACTGGTGCATGTGGGTGATGAGCTGGATGTGGTGATCCTCGATATCGATCAGGACCGCCGCCGTATCTCTCTGGGCATGAAGCAGTGCCAACCCAACCCCTGGGAAGCCTTTGCGGCCATGCAAAACAAAGGCGATCATGTCAGTGGCCAGATCAAGTCCATTACCGATTTTGGGATCTTCATTGGTCTTAAAGGGGGCATTGACGGGCTGGTGCATTTATCCGACGTCTCCTGGACGGATGAGGGCGAGAAGGCGCTACGCAATTATAAACGGGGGGATGAAATCGAGACGGTTGTGCTCGCTATCGACGCTGAGAGAGAGCGCATATCTCTCGGCATCAAACAACTGGAAAAAGACCCGTTTACCGCCTATGTCGCCGAGAACCCCAAGGGTAAAATTGTGGTGGGCAAAATAACATCAATAGAGCAAAAAAGTATTGTTGTGGAATTGGCCGATGGGGTTCAGGCGCAATTAAAAGTATCCGAACTATCCAGCGAGAAAAAAATTGAAGACGCCAGAAACAGCGGGGTAGAAGAGGCGCAAGAGATTGAAGTTAAAATCACCACCATCGACAGAAAAAAACGCACCATTTCAGTTTCCGTCAGGGCGAAAGAATCCGATGAGGAAGATGCGGCCGTTCGAGAATACGCCCCTGAGTCCATGTCGAACACCAAGCTAGGCGATTTACTAAAGGAACACCTGGATAATAGTTAGCCTGTCACCTCTTCATCTAAGCCCGGGCCACCCCGTACAAGTTTACCTGGCTGGCGGCGCTTGCTGTTGTGTTTGAGTTTAACTTTATGAATGTGAAATGAGCACAATGACCAAGTCAGAGCTGATCGACATTCTTGTCAGACGCCAATCACAGTTAGCATCGAAAGACGTGGAATTAACGGTGAAAACAATCCTCGAGCACATGACGCAAACGCTGTCGAACGGCGAGCGGATTGAAATTCGGGGCTTCGGCAGTTTCTCACTGCATTACCGCCCCCCCCGTGTTGGACGCAACCCCAAATCAGGCCGACCAGTCTCCCTGCCGGCAAAATATGTTCCCCATTTCAAGCCCGGTAAACAGATGCGGGAGAGGGTGGATAAATCGAAACGGCTCGCACCGATCCTGCCTCACGAGGAAGACTAAAACCCATCTCAACATGGCGCTGTCTACTCGCCAGCCCACCTTCTCGTAAGTCCCGCTATCCTCATCTATTCAATATCATCCCAGGCAATGCTCACCTGCATGATGTTTCGTGCTTTTGCCCGCTGTGTTTCTTTGCACCGTGCATTCATGTACCGACCATTTCCGCCATGCACGACCTTTTAAACTGAAATCGCCTGTATGTGTATACTGGCGTCAGGCTAGAATACGGGCATTGAAAGAATACACGGGAGCGAGAAGATGGCGGGCGCGCTGAAGGTCTTACTTATCTTGGGTGTTGTTTTAAGCGGGTTTGCGTTTCATTTGCGTAATGGGCAACTTGTTGCAATCGATTACTATATTGGAAGCCATGAATTGGCCCTGTCGCTTGTTGTGGTTATATCACTTTTTATCGGCGCCCTGCTCGGTGTTATATCCAGCTTGCCGATCATCATAAAACTCAAACGTGCCAATACCCGCTTAAACAAACAGATGAAAAAAAATAAGAAAGAATTAAACCATTTGCCTCTCACGCCTTTGAAAAACCCTCACTAATGGCGCCATTGTGGTTTTATTCCGCACTCATATTATTACCGGTCGTAGCTGCCTGCGACTTCCAGGGGAAGGGACAATGAAAGCATTCACTGAACAGCGCCTCGGTGATAAAACAGCTTATGCCTGTTTATCCTCTGGGTTCGATCCCAAGCCACTGCATGGGCAATGCCTCGGTTGCAGGAAATGAAATACCGCCAGACCTGTCCGTAGAGAAGAAGATGAATAACCCGCATATTATCGTTGCTCTGGATTGCCCTTCTGAGCAGGCGGTATTTGAACTGGTAGATAAACTGGACCCACAGCACTGCCGCTTAAAAATCGGTAAGGCATTGTTCACACAATACGGGCCGACATTGGTTAAAAAACTGATGGATAGCGGTTTTGATGTGTTCCTGGATCTTAAATTTCATGACATTCCAAATACGGTGGCGATGGCCTGTAAAGCCGCAGCATCGATGGGGGTATGGATGTTGAATGTTCATGCAATGGGTGGTAAAAACATGTTGCTGGCCGCCAGGGAGGCGATCGATCATTCATCACACAAACCATTGCTGATCGCCGTTACCGTGCTGACCAGTTTGCACTCGGACGATCTGTCGGCAACAGGCATGGGTGGCAATGTGGATGAGCACGTGATGAGGCTGGCGAGGTTCGCCAGGGAATGTGGCCTGGATGGTATCGTCTGCTCCGCCAGGGAGAGTAAAGCCATAAAAGCGGAGCTGGGCCGAGACTTCTATCTGGTGGCGCCCGGGATCAGGCCTTCGGGCACGGGAAGGGATGATCAACAGCGGATCGCCACGCCCTTTGAAGCCATCAAGTCCGGCAGTGATCAGTTGGTGATCGGCAGACCGATTACCCAGGCGGCCGATCCTATGCAGGCATTGATCGCCATATCCCATGAAGTGAAAGCGGCACTGGGTTAGCATAACAGCATCTCCAGCGTGTCAACACCCGCCGTCAATTCAAGCCCGCTAAAGCCGCCCATACCCGCTGGCCAACAGCAAAGGCTAAACTGGGGCAGGCTACACGGTTGCGCCAAATCACTGGCCATAGCATCTGCTGTTAAGGAACATCCGGGGTTTTTCGTTATTATCACCGCCGATCAGATCAGCGCCTCGCGTTTTTCTGAGGAACTGCGCTTTTTCATATCTCAGGGAAATGCGGACAACATCTTCCTGTTTCCAGACTGGGAAACCCTGCCATACGATCACTGCTCCCCTTATCAGGATATTATCTCCGAGCGCCTGTCCGTACTGATGGCATTGCAAACGATAAGCAAAGGTATGCTTATCGTGCCGGTCTCCACCCTCATGCATCGCCTGTTGCCTAAGGATTATCTTCTATCGCACAGCCTGTTTTTACAGACCGGACAACAACTGAACCCGGTCGCCTTTAGAGAAGAGATGGATAGTGTCGGCTATCGGTTTGTATCCCAGGTGATGGAGCATGGGGACATCGCCATCAGGGGAGCCATACTGGATATTTTCCCCATGGGTGCGGTTGTTCCCTATCGTATCGAGCTGTTTGATGATGACATTGACAGCATCAGGACCTTTGATATCGAGTCACAACGGTCACGGGAGAAAGTCGCGCAAATACGGATCCTGCCGGCAAGGGAAGTGCCGCTCACCCCTGAGGGGATTGCCCATTTCCGAAGTAGCTGGCGTAGCCGCTTTGAGGGCAACCCCAACAAGCACCCCGTATATATGGCGGTGAGTGAGGGTATCGCCCCGGCCGGGATCGAGTATTTTATGCCGTTATTCTACTCACAAACCAACGCCTTGCTCGATTACCTTCCCCGTGGCGCAACGCTGATTGTAGATGAAGGGGTTGACGATGCAGCGAAGGCCTATTGGGAGGTCATCAATATGCGCTATGAACAGGGTAGAGACGATGCGATGCGACCTGTGTTGGCGCCGGATGAGCTATTTTATCGGCCTCAGGAATTGTCCCGGCGATTAACGCCCTTTACACAGATCCATACCCATAAAACCCGCCTTGATCCGGATAAAAACAGCAATACTAATTTCGCTACAAAAAACCCGATCAGCATTCCCATCGATGCACGGGCACGGGATCCCTTTGCACTGTTCCGAGGGTTTATGGATGCATATCAGGGTAAGGTGTTGATTATCGCCGCATCCATTGGCAGATCCGAGACCATCATGGCGCTGTTTGGCGAGCAGGGTTTCAGGCCGGTGCGCTGTGAGGGCTGGGATGCGTTTATAACCCGCGATCTTGCATTTGCATTGACTGTCGCCACGTTGGAAGAAGGCGCCGCCCTCGAACAACCGGATCTGCTTATCCTGAGCGAGTCGCAGCTATTTGGTGAGCGGGCACAGCAAAGGCGACGACGCAAACGGCAAAAACAACATACCGAGGCCATTGTGCGGGATCTCACCGAGCTGACGATGGGCGCGCCGGTTGTACATGAAGAGCATGGTGTTGGACGCTATGCAGGATTGGTGATATTGACGGTCAATGACGTTCTCTCAGAGTTTATCTGTCTTGAATATGATCAGGGGGATAAATTATATGTGCCGGTCACCTCACTGGATCTCATCAGTCGCTTTACCGGTATCGATCCTGAACAGGCGCCACTGCACCGTCTGGGCAGTGGTCAATGGTTAAAGGCGAAACGCAAGGCCCTGGAATGCGTTTATGATGTGGCCGCAGAACTGTTAGAGCTGCATGCACGCAGGGCGGCACGTCATGGCTCTATTTTCACGCTCGACAACAATGCCTATGCGGCTTTTATACAGGACTTTCCCTTTGAAGAGACGCCGGGGCAAATGGACGCCATCAATGATGTGCTTGCGGACATGCAGGATCCCAAACCGATGGACAGGCTGATCTGTGGTGATTCCGGTTTTGGCAAGACGGAGGTGGCGATGAGAGCGGCATTTATAGCAGTGCAAAATAACAAACAGGTGGCGCTGCTGGTTCCAACCACACTCCTGGCCCAACAACATTATCAAAACTTCAAAGACAGATTTGCAAACTGGCCTGTGCGTATTGAGGTCTTATCAAGGTTCGTGTCAAAAAAAGAGCAGCAAGCCGTCAGTGAGGATATCGTAGATGGCAGGGCCGATATTATTATCGGCACCCACAAACTGCTGCAGGATGATCTGCATTTCAAAAGCATGGGTCTTGTCATTATTGATGAGGAGCACCGGTTTGGCGTAAGGCAAAAAGAGAAGTTGAGATCCCTGCGCGCCGAGGTGGATGTGTTAACGCTAACGGCCACGCCCATCCCGCGTACCCTGCATTTTGCCCTGTCTGATTTAAGATCGCTGTCGATTATCGCCACGCCGCCATCGAAACGGCTGCCCATCACAACGTTTATCAGGGAATGGCACACCCCCACGCTGAAAGAGGCCTTGCTAAGGGAAATAAAGCGTGGCGGACAGGTCTATTTTGTGCACAATGAGATCAAGACCATCGAGCGCATGGCGGCACAAGTGGAAGATCTGATCCCGCAGGCAAAGGTGCAAATAGCCCATGGTCAGCTCCCGGAGCGGTCTCTGGAGCAGGTGATGCTGGATTTCTATCATTTAAGATTTAACGTGCTTCTCTGCACCACGATTATTGAGACCGGCATTGATGTCCCCAGCGCCAATACCATCATCATCAACAGGGCCGACAAGTTTGGCCTGGCGCAGTTATACCAGCTAAGAGGCCGGGTCGGGCGCTCTCACCACCGAGCCTACGCCTATCTCATCACACCACATAAAAGTGCGATGAGCAAAGACGCCGTTAAAAGGCTGGAGGCGATAGCGTCACTGGAAGACTTAGGGATCGGTTTTACCCTGGCCACCCACGATTTGGAGATCCGGGGGGCCGGGGAAATGCTGGGTGATGCACAAAGTGGACAGATACAGGAAATAGGCTTTGGCATGTATATGAGCCTGCTGGAGCGGGCGGTTCATTCCTTAAAAGCCGGGAAACAACCGCAGTTAGATCGTCCCCTTGGGCATGGCGCCGAAATCGATCTTCATATACCGGCGTTGATCCCGGCGGATTATTTAGCGGATGTGCATGCCCGGCTGATCATGTACAAGCGCATTGCCAGCAGTCAGGATAGCTCGGAATTAGCGGATCTACAGGAAGAGTGCATAGACAGATTCGGCTTATTGCCTCAGCAGCTCAAAAATTTATTTCGGCTAACTGAAATGAAACTCAAGGCGCAGCCACTGGGGATCCGAAGAATAGACATGGGTGAGAGAGGCGGGCGGATCTATTTTCATAGCTCTACGATCATTGATCCGGGAAAAATCATTGAGCTGGTTCAATCCCGGCCGGATTTATATCGACTCGATGGTGGTGATAAACTCGCTATCATGGGCAAATTTGAAGATGTGCAGGAAAGGCTTTATCTGCTGGATGGCCTGTTAGCGCAGCTCTCAATGAAGGCGGCGGCGTGAGCACAATTATAAACAGGGTGATCAAATCAATGCCTCTTTATCGCTCATTCCCGTTTCGAGCTTTTTTTGTTTTATTTATTCTCGGCTCGTTCAATCACCTCTCTTTTGCAGCAACCTGGTATCAGGTAGAGGTGGTGATGTTTGAATATATCCAGCCCGATGCCGACGGTGAGTTATGGTATGAAAATCCGGGATTGCCACAACGGGCCGGTTCGATTGAGCTGATTACTGAAAAAGTGGATCCGCCCAATGATGACGGCATGGAGTTGTCGCAAGCCGATGCAGAGAAGCGCTTGACGCCTTTCCTTTCCTTAGGGAGACAATACCACAGACTGGACGGGGTCCTTCGGGTGCTTAAATTATCCAGAGAATACCGGCCTCGGCTACATATCGCCTGGCAACAACCGAGCTCTGATAGTCGGGGCGCCCTGGCAGTGCATCTGGAAAACACGTTGTTCGAGAAGGAAGTGAAGCGAGGGCCGGATGTCGCCGAGGCAATGTATATACCGCCTGAGGTTTTATATGATGGTTTCATTCGTCTTCGGGGCTCTCATTTTTTATATCTTGATGTGGATATGGCGTATTTTCCGCCATCGTTTGAAAATGAGGATGCGGTTTTGGGGGCGCAGGGAGAGGGTGAAGATGTATTCCATTATCAACAGGCGGATTATGTCAGAATGCGGGAAACCCGAAGGATCAGGCTGGATGAGATACATTATTTTGACCATCCGGTATTCGGGTTGATCATCCAGGTGAGCCGGCTGAGATAAGAAGAGCCGATGAACATGGAGATCACCGAGTAGCGCCGTCCGGGACTTCTGCAAAGGCCGTAGACTAAAACACGCCGCTCGGTTCACTCACAAACTTAAAATAAGGCGCGGTCATTGAAATGCCACGGCAGATCCCCATTCAATCAACATCTCCTGAGTAAGGCCGTTATCAATCCGATCACATTGTCCATCCCGAGTGTTAGATTGCTCTGTATCTCTTCCATGGTGATCGGCTGGCTTCCTTTGCCGGCAGCCCAGTTTGCGATCACTGAAATTGAGGCATAATGCAGATCTAACTCCCTGGCGAGAGACGCCTCAGGCATGGCCGTCATACCAACAACGTCACAGCCGTCCTGCTCCAGACGTGCTATCTCGGCCCTGCTTTCAAGCCTCGGGCCCTGTGTTGCAGCGTATGTGCCCCTGGCGATCACGTCCAGTTTTAATGCGTTAGCGGTATCGATGATGTTCTGTCTTAGCGCCTCTGAATAGGGCTCGCCAAAATCGATATACGTTGGCCTGTCCAGATCATCTTCAAAATAGGTGCTCGCCCTTGAGTGGGTGTAGTCAATGATCTGATCCGGGATCACGATTTTAGTCGGGGATGCGGTATGTGTGATCCCGCCTACCGCATTGACGGCGAGAACATGTCTAACACCACATCTGTGAAGCGCCCAGATATTCGCCCGGTAGTTGATCCGATGTGGCGGTATGGCGTATTTCGCACCGTGACGGGATAAAAATATCACTTCTTTATCATGCAACTTTCCAATCCGTAATGTCGCTGATGGTGAGCCATACGGCGTGTCAATATCCTTATCTTCGGTGATGATAAGGTCTTTCATGGCGGTGAGTCCGGTGCCGCCGATAATGGCATACTCGATCATATCAATACGGCCTTATTTTGAGCGGGAGTCCAGTAATGTCTGGCCGGCCCAATGACGGGCAAACTGCGATGCGCTCCTGCCGCTACGTGTGCCTTTTTCCAGCGCCCACTGAAGGGCTGCTTTTCTCACCTCTTCAGGGTCGTGGCGTAAGCCGGGCATTTTATCTAACCAGTAAAAAACAATCTGCAGATACTGCTCCTGATTAAAAGGATGAAATGACGGGCAGATCCCGAACCGCTCCGATAAGGACAGTTTCTCTTCTATGGCCTCGCTGTGATGGATTTCATTATTGAACATGCTGGATTTTATATTCTCCGAGAGGTATTCCGGCACAAGGTGACGGCGGTTGGAGGTCGCATATATCAGGATATTTTCAGGTGTATCGCCAATAGAGCCATCGATTAGCACTTTCAGTGTTTTATAACCGGGATCATTGCCTTCAAAGGACAGATCATCACAATAGATGATGAACCTCCCCTCAAACTGGCCTAATTCATCATAGATCTCAGGTAAATGGGTGAGATGATCACGGCTGACTTCCAGCAGGAATAAATTGCGTTGCCCGTATTCAAAGAGCAGCGCCTTGATCAAAGATGATTTGCCCGTCCCTCTAGGCCCCCACAGCAGGGCATGATTGGCGGGAAACCCGTTTATAAACTGCTCCGTATTCGCCCGCATGATTTTTTTCTGTCTGTCGATACATTGTAAGTCATCGAGGTGGACTTCCCTTGCGTGTTTTATCGCTTCCAGGGCATAACCGGCTCTGCTTCTACGCCATCTCATCAGGGGCGCGGGTCTCTCCAGTCGGCCTTTGGCGTCCCCTGGAAACATGCGCTCCAGCCGGTCTAATAAAGCATGAAGTCTACGAAGTAGACTGTCGGTATCGGGCATTTTACAAGGATGTTGTTGATGAACCCTTCATTATACGTTTGCATCAGCCAGTCAGGGAAGTGTTATTGCTGATAAAAGATCACTAAAAACAACAGTTTATATATTGATGCTCATTCACCCGGCAATCGCCGTCAGTTTTGCACTGAATGGATTTTAGATATTTGATACCCTTGCCCCGTGGTGTTCGGCCTGACTGCCCGCAGTTGTCGGTTCAGGCCAATCGCCACTTTCTAGTCAGCGATGTTGATTCATTCACACTTCTGAAGATAACGAGGCGGATATGTTTAGCAAAGATATGAGAATAGCGGGATACGACGATGAGCTTTGGCGGGCCATGGAGGGGGAGAGGATCAGGCAGGAAGAGCATATCGAATTAATTGCATCAGAGAATAATGTCAGCCCCAGGGTGTTGCAGGCACAGGGCTCGGTATTAACCAACAAATACGCAGAAGGTTATCCGACAAAGCGATATTACGGCGGCTGTGAGCATGTTGATGTTGTTGAGCAACTGGCCATTGATCGGGCCAAAGCCTTATTTAAGGCCGATTACGCCAATGTGCAGCCCCATTCCGGCTCCCAGGCCAATGGTGCGGTTTATCTGGCGCTCTGTGATCCGGGGGATACGATAATGGGCATGAGTCTCGCCCATGGCGGCCACTTAACACATGGGGCCAACGTCAATGCCTCGGGAAGAACCTATCACGCCATCCAGTATGGTCTGAACGAGGCGACCGGGGAAATTGATTATGATGACGCCGAGAGAATGGCCCTTGAGCATAAACCCAAACTCATCATGACGGGGTTTTCAGCTTATTCCCGCAGGATAGATTGGCAACGATTCAGAGATATTGCCGATCAGGTCGGCGCTTACTTGGTGGCGGATGTGGCCCATGTAGCCGGACTTATCGTCACTGGTGTATACCCGAGCCCAGTGCGTATTGCCGATGTGACCACCACCACCACACACAAAACATTGAGGGGGCCGCGCTCGGGATTGATATTGGCCAGGGCCAATGAAGAGATTGAAAAGAAGCTCAATTTCGCCGTCTTTCCCGCCTACCAGGGCGGGCCGCTAATGCATGTTATCGCCGCCAAGGCGGTGGCGTTTAAGGAGGCGATGGAGCCGGCATTTAAGACCTACCAGCAACAGGTCGTGAAGAATGCACAAACCATGGCGGCGGTATTCATAGAGCGTGGTGTGAATATCGTATCAGGGGGGACGGACAACCACCTGTTTCTTGTCGACCTGATCAGCAAGAAGATCACCGGTAAAGCCCTTGACGCCGCTTTGGACAGGGCGCATATCACGGTCAACAAGAATGCCGTGCCTAATGATCCACAGTCGCCTTTTATCACCAGTGGCATACGCATCGGCACCCCTTCTATTACCACCCGGGGCTTCAGGGAAGCCGAGGCGGTTAAAGTCGCCCATTGGATCTGTGACGTCATTGATCAGATGGGAGATGAGGCGGTGATAGAGCACATCAAAAATGAGGTAAAAGCCCTGTGTAGAGACTTTCCCATGTATGATATTTAGCCTGTCCTGATCATAAATAGCGAATATGCGTTGTCCTTTTTGCTCATCAAGAGAGACTAAAGTCATCGACTCCAGGCTGGTGGGTGAGGGGGATCAGATCCGCCGTCGGCGTCAATGCGTTGAGTGTGAAGAGCGCTTTACCAGCTACGAAGCCGCTGAGCTCAATTATCCGCGCATCGTCAAATCAGATGGCAGACGAGAGCAATTTATGGAAGATAAACTGCGCGCCGGTGTGTTGCGGGCACTGGAGAAAAGGCCGGTCGAAATGGGGCGGGTGGAGATTGCACTATCGCATATTAAACGCAAACTCCGCTCCCTCGGCGAGAGAGAGGTGAGATCAGGAAAAGTGGGGGACTGGGTCATGCACGAGTTACGCGGCATGGATCAAGTCGCCTATGTGCGCTTTGCCTCCGTATACAGGAGCTTTGAGGATGTGAGGGCATTCCTGGAAGAGATTGAAAGACTGGAGAGCGAGTTACCGCCCGAGCTAAAAGAAAGCCAGCTTGATTTGCTCGCTGGCGATAATGGTGAAAATTGAAGTGGACTTCACAGGATATGATGCACATGTCTCGTGCCATCCAGTTGGCGCGTTTGGGTCAATTCACGACCCATCCCAATCCACGGGTCGGTTGTGTGATCACCAAAGACGAGCGGCTTGTGGCAAGCGGCTGGCACAAAAAAGCAGGGCTGCCCCATGCGGAGATCAATGCCATAAACCATGCGCCCTGTGAGCTGCATGGCGCCACGATGTATGTCTCTCTGGAGCCCTGTCATCACCAGGGCAAGACGCCACCTTGTACCGAGCGCATTATTGATGCGGGCATATCCAGGGTTGTGATCGCCATGCGCGATCCCAATCCCGTTATCTCCGGAGCCGGGCTCGACGCCCTGGCCAATGCGGGTATTCATGTAGAGCTGGGTTTAATGGAGCGGGAAGCGAGAAAACTCAATCAGGGATTTATTTACAGAATGACGAGGCAACGTCCCTATATCCGCTGCAAACTGGCTATCAGTCTTGATGGCAAAATCGCATTGGCTAATGGAAAAAGTAAATGGCTAAGCGGCGAGCCGGCAAGATTAGATGTGCAACGCCTTCGTGCTAGAAGCTCGGCGGTGATCACCGGGATCAACACCGTGTTGGCCGATGATCCGAGGTTAAATGTGAGGGAAGTGGATACACAGAACAGACAACCACATCGGGTCATACTCGATAGAAGTTTAAGGTTTCCAGAGTCCGCAAAAATGCTTGAAAGTGAAGGCAAGGTGATTGTGTTCACCCGGGATCATCATCGGGAGACGTCCGCCGCCTTGAAAAAAGCGGGCGTCATCGTGGAGAGAGCTGACTGCCCGGAGAGTGAGTTCTTACACTTCATCGTCAATAAATTAGCGCAAACCTATGCGGTGAATGATCTGCTTATAGAAGCCGGCGCTACCCTCTCCGGCAGTATGTTAAACAGCGGTTTAATAGATGAGCTCATTATCTATCAGGCGCCGGTGATACTGGGCACAGGCTCGGTCGATATGATAAAGACGCCGGTATTAAATGATCTTCATCAGCGTTACCGCCTTAACATGATCGATAGCCGTAAAATGGGTGCGGATTGGCGATTTATATTCAAACCGTCGGCATCCTGAAATCAGTGAGAATGCCATTCTGTGCCCACCGGGACTACTCATCATTTCAAAAGGAGCATGAAACTCGACAGGGGTTTCAACACCGATGAGCGCCGCTGATAGAAAACCCTTCTCCCCCCGTGCACGGGCAAAAGCCAGGAGATCGGCGTTGCAGGCGCTGTATCAATGGTACATCACCGGACGGCCTGTGAGTGAGATCATCTCGGAGTTTGAAGATGACAGGGCGGAGCTAAAAAAAGCCGATAGGGCCTATTTTCGCCTGTTGTTGATGGGCAGCGAGGAGAACGCCCAGCCCATTGATCATGCCCTGGCGCCTTTTCTGGACAGGAAACTGGAAGCGCTGGACCCGGTAGAGAGGGCGATTTTACATTTGGGTGTGTACGAACTTAAATACCAACCGCAGCTACCACGGCCTGTTATCTTAAATGAGGCTATCGAGTTAGCGAAAATGTTCGGTGCGGAGGAGTCCTATAAATATATCAACGGGGTTCTGGATAAAGCCGCTGTGCGAATTCGCGAGAATAAATGAAGCGGTTATTTTTCTATGTCACTCAATGAGTTCCAGATCATCAGAGAATACTTTGTCGGGTTAACCGCTGAAGAGGACGGCGTCATACAGGGTATTGGAGATGATGGCGCTGTGTTATCAAGTGCCGCTGACAGGAGTTTAATCGTTGCAACGGACACATTGATATCCGGCGTGCATTTTTTCCCGGATTCGGATCCCTATGACATCGGCCATAAATCACTGGCGGTGAACCTGAGTGATATGGCGGCGATGGGGGCGAGACCCCGTTGGTTTACGCTTGCCTTGACATTATCCGATCAGGAGCTGGGCGAGCCCTGGTTGTCCGGGTTTAGCCGGGGTCTTAAAAATCTGGCGAATCATCACTCGATTGGTCTGGTGGGGGGGGATCTCAATCGCGGCCCGCTTTCAATAACCATACACATGCTGGGGGAGTGCCCCAAAGGACAGGCGATAACAAGAAGCGGTGCAAAGGCCGGGGACGCCATTTATGTCAGTGGCCCCCTTGGTACGGCGGCCTGGGCGCTGGCTATGCTGGATGCGGGTGAAGGTGATATCAAGGCGAAATGTTCAGAGAAATTATTCAGGCCCGCCCCCCGTGTTGAGCTAGGGCTCTCTCTTCGTGGTATCGCCAGCGCCATGATCGACATATCAGACGGGTTGCTCGCCGATCTTGGTCATATCCTCAGGGCGAGCGAGGTGGGCGCCTGCCTTCATATCGAGCATATTCCCCATGATGCGGCTCTCGAGCAGGAAGAGAACATGGAGAAGAAGTGGCGATATATTCTGGCGGGCGGTGATGATTATGAGCTATGTTTTACCCTGCCACCGAGCAGGCAGGGAATGCTGAGAAATATCAGCCAGCCCTGTTACCACATTGGGGAGATCACGAAAGCAATGGATGTGTTGTGCCAAAGAGATGACGGCACTTCGTACAAACCGGAGATTTTTGGCTATTCGCATTTTTAGGGCGCCGCTAAAGATGCCCGTTTTGCTCGCCACGTTTTGGTGACTCACCGTTTGGATCGTTCTCGCTTTCACGACTGTTTTTAGCGCTCCTTACATATCAATCATAAGTTGATATAACCCGCCTCATCGAGGCGCTTAATCTCATCAGGGGCGTAAGGCACGGCCTCGATAAAAGACGGCACCTGTTCACGGGAAATACCATAATGCCGCATCGAGGTTTCACACATTTTCAAATCCAGCACCCTGGCGGCGTCGAGCCTCGCCGCCAAGTCTATCAACTGTTTATTTTTCTCATAATTCCTCTGGGTGAACAGATCAATATTCGGCCCATGTATCACCAGGACAATGTCCAGTTGATCGAATTGATCCCGTGACGTCCGAGCGATGTCATCGGCGCGTTGCAGTAATGCCTGTAATTCCCCCACCGGATGCTCGGCAACCACGAATAAATACCGGGTGTTATCAATCGTGTATCGTCTGCCGGGCGGTTGATGTTGATCTGCCGTTACACTCGGCTCGCTGGCCGTGGCGCTCGCTGGCCTGGTTTTCTCATTGGCTGTGGCAGTCTTTGGGAGGGAAGCTGTCTGCTCACCACAGCCGCCCATCAGGGAGGCGCCGGCCAGAATAATAATCAGGCTAACGAATTTTAAGAAAACAGGCTGGTCAATCATGGTATGAATGATACTCTGTCTTAAAAGCTGGTGTATGGCAGGGGATTTTTACTTAAATACCGGCAAATAACAACGCCAAGCGTGTGATAAGGAAGTGTATGTGCGAATTACTGGGCCTAAATGCCAACGTGCCCACGGATATTTGTTTTAGTTTTGCCGGGCTGGTACAAAGGGGCGGGCGCACCGGCCCACACAGTGATGGATGGGGGATCAGTCTGTATGAAGGGCGTTGTAGTCGGGCGTTTCATGATCCAAGACCCAGTGTCGCCTCGGAGATTGCCAACCTCATTGAACACTATGCCATAAAAAGTGAAATCATCATCAGCCATATACGCAAGGCCAACCGTGGCAAGGTTTGCCTTGCCAACACACATCCATTCACCCGGGAGCTATGGGGGTGTAGCTGGACGTTCGCCCACAACGGACAATTAAAAGGCATAAAAAAGCGTGCGCTTGTCTATTATTCGCCCGTCGGTACCACGGACAGCGAACACGCATTTTGCTGGATGCTGGATCAGATCAGAAAGAAATTCAGCCAGCGCCCCGCTAAAGCAGATCGGCTTTGGCGACTCTTAAATCAACTGGCCCTGGAGTTAAATGAAACCGGTGTTTTTAACTTTTTGTTGAGCGACTCCTACAACCTATATGCATTTTGTAGTAATAAAATGTGCTGGGTAACACGTCAGGCGCCATTCGGTAAAGCGCGCCTGGTGGACACCGGTAAAATTGTGGATTTTAGCCAGGAGACCACACCGAATGATGTCGTCACTGTGATTGCCTCACGCCCATTAACCGATGATGAGGCATGGAATAAAATGGCGAGGGGCGAGTTTAACGTGTTCCGGGAAGGCGAAGTACTGAGGATTTAGAAGAACACATTTTAATGTGTTACGCCGCTTTTCTGTTGATAATGATCTGCCGCCATTCTCGAGGGCCGGTTTGATGTACGGCGTTCCCATGAACATCGACCGCAACAGTGACGGGCATATCTTTCACTTCAAACTCATGAATGGCTTCCATGCCCAGGTCTTCAAAAGCGATGATTTTTGAGCTGGTGATCGCTTTGGAGACCAGGTAGGCGGCGCCCCCCACCGCCATCAAATAAACCGCACCGTGTTTTTTTATCGCCTCAATCGCACTCGGGCCCCTTTCGGCCTTGCCAATCATGCCGATCAAACCGGTCTTATCCAGCATCATGTCGGTAAACTTGTCCATCCTTGTGGCAGTGGTGGGGCCAGCGGGTCCGACCACTTCATCCCTGACAGGATCCACAGGCCCGACGTAGTACATGATCCGGTTGTTGAAATCGATATCAGGTAAAGGCGCACCTTTATCCAGTAGCTCCTGAATACGTTTATGGGCGGCGTCCCGTCCGGTGAGTAACTTGCCGCTTAATAATACCGTCTCACCCGGCCTCCATTTGGCGATGTCTTCTCTCGTCAGTTCATCCACATTCACACGCCGTGAGCCAGGGCCGGCTTCCCAGCTAATGTCTGGCCAATCATCAAGACTGGGCGGTGTTTGCCGTGCAGGGCCACGGCCGTCCAGGGTAAAATGTGTATGGCGGGTGGCGGCACAATTCGGGATCAATGCCACCGGTAGCGAGGCGGCGTGGGTCGGGTAGTCGAGGATTTTAACGTCCAGCACCGTTGTTAAACCACCGAGCCCCTGGGCGCCAATCCCCAGTGCATTGACACGTTCGAATATCTCCAATCTCAGCGCTTCCAGTCTTGATCTCGGGCCATGTTGTCTCAACGCCTGGATGTTGACGGGCGCAAGCAGGGATTCTTTTGCCAGTACCACCGCTTTCTCTGCCGTGCCCCCTATCCCTATTCCTAAAATACCGGGAGGACACCAACCGGCGCCCAGTGTCGGGACCATCTCCACAACCCAGTCGGCAATACTGTCGCTGGGATTGAGCATTGCCATTCTGGCCTTATTTTCAGAGCCGCCGCCTTTGGCCGCAACATGCACGTCCATGTTATCGCCGGGCACCACTTCCGTATGAATAACGGCAGGGGTGTTATCGCCCGTGTTTTTTCTCGCACCGGCCGGATCGGCCAATATAGATGCGCGTAGTACATTGTCCGGATGGGTGTAGGCATGGCGCACACCTTCATTGATCATATCCGCAACACTCATGGCGGTATTTTCCCAGCGCACGCCCATGCCGATTTGCATAAACACGGTGACGATGCCGGTATCCTGGCAGATGGGTCTTTTGCCTTCAGCGCACATCCGTGAATTAACCAGGATTTGTGCTAAAGCATCTTTTGCGGCCTGTGATTCCTCTTTTTCGTAGGCCCCGTGGATGGCTTTAATAAAATCGATGGGGTGGTAGTAAGAAATGAACTGTAATGCATCCGTGATGCTTTCTATCAGGTCGTTCTGTTTGATCAAGCTCATCTCATCTGCTCTCGCACAGCATGAATGTTAAAATGACAAGGATAATATCATCTTGACCCAGTGTATATCATTGGTATAGATGAAGTCTTTAAGGCGCCCTCTGGACGAGGCAGGGGCGGATGGGATCACGTCATTGTGATCAGATGCGAGGCGGGCGGTTGCGATCCGGCGAGAGCGTCATGGCCGAACAGCATCAGCATACCCATGGAGCTATGCTCGCCTGAAAGACACAGGTGACCGGCAAGATGAAGATACGCTACTTTAAAGCGCGCGGACGCCGGCATTATCATTCCGGGCGCATTGATGAGGCGGCCAGTTCCCGCAAGACATAATGCAAGATGCCGCCGTTATTGTAGTAATCCCATTCCTTTGGCGTATCCACCCTGACGATGGTGGTGAACTCTGTTGTTGCGCCATCATCGGCTGTTGCGGTGATGGTGAGTTCCCTGGCGCCCGTTTCCAAGCCTGAGATAGCGTAAATCTCATGGCCGGTTAGACCCAGGCTGTCCGCACTCTCACCGGGCGTGAAGATGAGCGGCAAGACGCCCATGCCGATCAGGTTGGAACGATGTATACGCTCAAAGCTGACGGCGATCACCGCCCGCACACCAAGCAGTTTGACGCCTTTTGCCGCCCAGTCTCTGGATGAGCCGGTACCGTATTCACTGCCGGCAAGCACTATTAACGGCACGCCTTCCTGTTTATATTTCATGGCGGCGTCATAGATGGATAGCTTCTCGTTAGAAGGTTGATGTACAGTCCAGCCGCCTTCTGTGCCCGGGGCTAACTGGTTTTTGAGTCGGATGTTGGCGAATGTTCCCCGCATCATGACTTCATGGTTGCCTCGTCTTGAGCCATAGGAGTTGAAATCAACGGGCGCTATGCCGTTGGCGATTAAATACTCCCCGGCAGGGCTGTCGGCCTTAATCATACCGGCCGGTGAGATATGATCGGTGGTGATGCTATCGCCCAGTTTGGCTAACACCCTGGCGCCCTGGACGGGTTTAATCCCTTCGGCTTCACGGGTGATATGTTCAAAGTAGGGCGGGTTTTGTATATACGTGGAGTCTTCACGCCACGGGTATCGATTGCTCATGGGCGCCTCTATTCCCGCCCAGCGACTGTCGCCGGCAAATACGCCTTCATAGGATTGACGGAACATGTTCGCATCAATGGCATTGGCGAGCAGCCCATTGATCTCAGCCTGAGAAGGCCAGATATCGCGCAAATACACCGCCTCTCCAGCCTGATCAACGCCAAGGGGATCATGCTGGAGATCGATATCCATTGTCCCGGCAATGGCATAGGCGACAACCAGTGGCGGGGAGCCCAGGAAGTTCATTTTCACCTCGGCATGAACCCGACCTTCAAAGTTTCGATTACCCGACAGGACGGATGCAACAACCACATCACCCTCTTTGATCCCCTGGCTTACCTCAGCGGGTAGTGGGCCGGAATTACCAATACAGGTGGTACAACCATAGCCAACGATATTAAACCCCAGCCCATTTAAGTGATCGGTCAACCCGGCCTTGTTCAAATAGTCGCGCACGACCAAAGAGCCCGGGGCAAGGCTTGTTTTTACCCAGGGTTTAACGCACAACCCCCTCTCCCGCGCCTTTTTCGCCACCAGACCGGCGCCCACCATGACGGACGGGTTAGAGGTATTCGTGCATGAGGTGATGGCCGCTATCACCACTGCGCCGTCTTTTAATTCGTAGGCCCGGCCACCGGGTGATTTGGCGAGAGCAACGCCGCCGCCCTGTCGGTCTTTGATCATCTGCCGTAGATGTTGCCGAAAAGTGGTCTTGGCCGCCGTCAACGGGATGCGATCCTGGGGGCGTTTGGGGCCGGCAAGGCTGGGCGCCACCGTGCTCATGTCCAGCGCCAGCGTGTCGGAGTATTCCGCCTCCGGCGAGCCGGGATCTCGCCACATCCCCTGCGCTTTGGCGTAAGCCTCCACAAGCTGGATCTGCGCCTCACTGCGTCCTGACAGGCGCAGGTAACAGATCGTCTCCTCATCCATGGGGAAGAGCCCGCATGTGGCGCCGTATTCAGGGGCCATATTCGCTATGGTGGCGCGATCGGCCAAAGGCAGATTGTGCAAACCCTCGCCGTAGAACTCAACAAATTTGCCGACCACACCCCGCTCCCTGAGCATTTCAACAACGGTTAATACCAGATCGGTTGCGCTCGCACCCTCCGGCAAGGCGCCGGTCAGCTTAAAACCGACCACCTGGGGTATGAGCATGGTGATGGGTTGTCCCAGCATGGCCGCCTCGGCCTCTATACCACCCACACCCCACCCGAGCACACCCAGGCCGTTTATCATGGTGGTATGGGAGTCGGTGCCCACCACCGTATCCGGATAAGCGATGGTGAGACCATCTATTGCTTTTGTGAACACGGCTCTGGCCAGGTATTCCAGGTTCACCTGATGAACAATACCGGTATCCGGCGGCACCACCTTAAAGTTAGAGAAGGCCTGTTGACCCCAACGAAGAAAGGCATATCTTTCCCGGTTGCGCTTAAACTCAATGGCGGCATTTCTCTCAAGCGCATCAGCCGTGCCGAATACATCCACCATCACCGAGTGATCAATCACCAGCTCGGCGGGCGAGAGGGGGTTGATTTTATCCGCATCGCCCCCCAGGTCCTGCATGGCGTCACGCATCGCCGCCAGATCAACCACAGCAGGGACGCCGGTAAAGTCCTGCATTAACACCCGCGCCGGTGTAAAAGCGATCTCCGTATGGGGTTTTGCCTTCGGCTCCCATCTCGCCAGGGCGGTAATATCATCCTGGGTGATGTTGATCCCATCTTCATGACGCAACAGGTTCTCCAAGAGGATTTTCAGGGAATAAGGCAGGCGGCTGATGTTGTTTTCCCCTTCAAGGGCCTGCAAGGAATAAATCACATATTCCTTGCCATCCACCGCCAGTATCGTCTTTATATTATCAGTCATCTATCACTCCATAACGGTATTGCGATCAATAAAAGCCGGGCATTATCCCGCCGCTCTTCGGCAGTCGATTAAATAAACGGATCCTTATCAGGATTGAATAAACCGTAGTGGGTAGCCTATCGGCATTTAATTAACCTGCCTTGCATATCGCCTCAATGACGCCACCACCGAGGCAGAGGTCACCATCATAAAATACGGCGTATTGACCCGGCGTCATCGCTCTTTGCGCCTTTGTAAATCGCACACGGATCGTATCATTATCGATGCAATCGATGATACAGTCTTGATCAAGCTGGCGATAACGGGTTTTTGCAGAGCAGCGATAAGGAAACATCGGCATATCCGTGATCCAGTTGACATGGGTCGCCGTCAGGGAGTTGTTCAACAAGGATGGATGATCAAGACCTTGCGCCACGGTCAAGGTGTTTGTATCCATGTCTTTATGAACCACATACCAGGGTTCCTGGCTGTAGCCTTTTACCCCGCCAATGCCCAGCCCCTGTCTTTGACCCAGGGTATAGAGATGCACACCCCCATGCTCGCCGATGATCTCGCCGCTACTCGTGATAACAGGGCCTCTTTGCGTGGGTATATATTGACTGAGAAAATCCCGAAACGGCCTCTCGCCGATAAAGCAGAGCCCGGTGCTGTCTTTTTTATCGTGGTTAATCAACCCCGCTTTTTTTGCCAGGGCGCGCACCTCAGGTTTTTTAAGCTCGCCTAACGGGAAAAGACTCCTCCCAAGCTGGGCCTGCGTCAGTCGGCAGAGAAAATAACTCTGATCCTTATTCCGATCACGGCTTTTATGAAGATAGTGCTTCCCGTTCTCTCTAGTGTTGATGGCATAATGCCCTGTGGCTATTTTATCTGCATTGAGAGCGATGGCATGTTCAAGAAAGGCACGGAATTTAATTTCCTGATTACACAACACATCCGGGTTCGGTGTTCTGCCTTCGCTGTATTCCTTTAGAGATAACTCAAATACGTTGCGCCAGTATTCCTCTGACAGATCAACCGTGTTTAGGTATATGCCCAGTGTTTCACAGACGGACAGGGCGTCTTCAACATCCGCTTCCCATAGGCACCGCCCCTTATCATCATGCTCATCCCAGTTTTTCATAAACAGGGCCTCTACATCGTAGCCCTGCTCTAATAAAAGCAAGGCGGCGATAGAGGAGTCCACACCACCTGATATGCCGACGATGATCTTCTCTGTCATTGCGTTATGTTCAAATCATGCAGCAGGGTCAATGGGTACTGCTCGCCCTTGAGGTAATCATCGATACTTTTTAGTACCAGCTCGGTACGCAATGCACTATGTGCAATCTCATTTCGTGACAGCCATTTACTGGCCACAATGCCCTCATCGAGTTGCTGATCGGCATTAAACGATGAGCAGGCGCCTGCAAAACAAAAGCGCAGATAGGTGATAGCAGGATGTTTGCCCTTGAATAAATAGACCCCGGTGAGGGCCTCAGGCGTGAATTGCCGGGCGGTCTCTTCCATCACTTCCCGTTTGATGGCTTCAATCATGGACTCGCCCTCCTCCAGGCGCCCCGCCGGCTGGTTATACAGCAGGTTATTGTTGATATTTTCCTGAACGAGCAGGAACTTTCCCTCTTCCTCGATGATTGCCGCTACCGTGACATGGGGCTTCCATTGCATGGGGGTCTCCTGTGGAGAGTACTGCGCTCAGGGGCCTATGCCTGTGTGATGGGCGCTGATCCGATCATCTGCCCTGCGGGCGTTGATTTTCTCTATTTTGGGTGCATCCCAACTGCCGGTGATGGTGTATTGATAACGGAGCAGGCCGTCAATATTATTATTCATCGATTTGAACATGTTGCTGGTTAAATACAACACCGCCCCTACCCCGATCCCCACCGGCCCCAGCAGCGCACTGGCGACGGGCAGATTATCGGCGAGCTGCGGCGTGACGGTGATGATTTGATCGTAATCCCGAGCGGCCAATCCCACTCTGCCACTGACCGAGACGTTTGCCCCAGGGCCGGTGAGATGCAGGTTATTGGTATAGGCATTGCCATTGGTCATATTAAAACTCCCCCGAATGTGATCAAACGCCAGACCTTTGCCTAATAGATCCGTAAAATCCAGCGATAATCTTCTCGGAAGTGTTTGCAGACTCAGCAGCCCGAATAACCGGCTGATGGAAGGGTTCACTTCCAGGATCCGGCCCTTCTTGATATGGATGTCGAGACTGCCGTTCAGCCTGTCTAATGAGGCATCCCAGGGAGCGCCATCCCAGCGGGCGTCCAGGGTAATGTTTGTTTCCCCATCTCTCATCGAGGCGACTTCATGGCCAAATGTCTCCAGCATCATATCGAGTGTCTCGGCATGTAGCGTCATAGTGAGATGGGAGCTGTCCATATCATTCGCCCTGTTCCATATACCCGTGCCCTTGATGTTCAACCCCGGCTTTGAAAACTGGAGCCTATCGATGCTGAGACCTGTTTTGGTGGGCCTGGCGAGGAGTTGCATATCGCCGAGTTTTTTACCATCGTAGATAAGCTCCGCTACACGGACATGGATGTTTGGCAGTAATGTGGGATCGGCCTTGCCGGCAGAACCAGCATGATGATGTTGTCCGCCCAGAACCAGTTTTTTGAGGTCCAGCTCTACCGTACCGTTGCGAGATGCGCCCCTGGCGATGCGGATCTCGCCGGATAAGTCCTCCCCCGTTACCTCGATTTGCCAGTTTTCAGGGTTTCGATTGGCAATGAAATGCGCCCCCCGAAATGACTGCTCAAAAATGCTGAGCCGATCCGTCTTTATATCCATGTGCATAGGGGTATCGCTGAAAAGGCCGCCTTGCTTTTTCTTCCCTTGCGTGAATGCAGCGATGGTCTTTAGCCACTGGCCGAGGGGAAGTTTGTCCGTTTCGCCGGATATCATCACGCCTTCACCGCTATGCCCGCTCTGCTGCGCTAAGGGATCACCCATGAAAACCTCCAGGGCCCCGGGCTGTTGTTTGTTGTTTTTATCCACATAGATATTGGCCTTTACGAGTGAGCCGTAACTCAGCCGTGTCGGGGTATTAGCAAATAATGTTTTGCTGAGCTGTAAGTGTTTCCTGCCGTCAGCGGGCTTTCGCATGGGCTCCGGCAGCTCGATAGCCATGCCATAGAGATCAGATGACAGCTCAAGGCGCTGGGTTAGACCTTCTCCCTGGCTATTAAAGACAATCTTTGCCCGCCAGTCCGTCGAGCCTGATATGTGCTCAGCCAGCCTGGTGGAGAAATGCCCAAGCGCCGGATAACGTTTTGCAATTTGATGCGAAATAAAGCGATCCGATGAATGTCCTGTGATCTGGAATGTGGGCGGGTTCTCCCCGTCATCTTTGGCCCCGGAAATACTGAGCGCCACCTGCTCCCCATCAAGCCATGAGGACAGGCCCTCAGCATGCGCTGATGTTCGCGTGAAATGCACTTCACCATGAATGCTATCCAGGATCAGTTTATTGCGTTTGGAGTCCAGCCTCGCCTCGCGCAGATCAAGTGTGCCGCTGATCGCCGGTTTTAATCCGGGGGCCTTAATGGGGAGCTCCATGTTCAAGTCCAGCCCCATATCGCCCGAGACCAGGGTTTGATTGATATGGTTCAGTATGTTGTCTTTCGATAACGGGCTTTGTGAAATAAACCGGCTTAAATCAGTCACGCCACCTTTGATCTTTCCATCCAGTGAGATGATCTTTGGCCTTTTAGTCAGATCCGGGATAACGGCGGCGCCCCTCGTTATTCTCGCCCCATAGATCTGCCCCTGCTGAAAACGGGCGAGCATTTTCTCATTATCAAACAACACCTCCGCCTCAATGTCCTCTACGGGGGGCCATTTTTGGGAATACGCCAAAATGGCATGGGATACATTTATCAACCCCTTGAATTGACCTTCATTATTCCTGAATGGGAAATCATCAGCATATCCCCTGATAACGCCGATTGCCGTGGTGACCTCTCCCGCCTGCAATGATCTCTCCATCCAGTTTTTAATTCTAAAGCCCGGTGTGTCGGGCAGATAATCCGAAAGGTTCTCAAGTCTGTCGGACTTCACCTTGGCGATAAGACTGAGATGAGGTAGTGCATGGCTTTCGTCTTTTTCCAGCCCCCCTTTGATCTCAAAAGAGAAATCCTGTGTCTGCATCAACAGTTGCCCGATCTGTAATCGCCAGCCCTCAGGGCTGAGTGACCAATATATATCTCCATTGATAGCGGAGAGCGATAAGGGTTTCTCAGGCACGGACGGCAGGTTAAAACTACCCGGCGCACCGGCAAGGCCAAGGGCGCCTGCCCTTGTGGCGCCACGCAAGCGCCCCGACAGGGTGTTGATGACGGGCCGGTCTTCTGTAAGATCAACCTTGAGATCCCTGAAAGTAACGTCATAGATAAACCGTTTATCCTTCTTTGCCCCGGGATCATATAAGATGAGTCCCTGCTCTAATTCCCCATCGATAGCGCCTGTCAGCATAGCGCCTCTAACACCCTCCGGGATGATGTCGAGATGGGAGATAAGCGCCGTGAGATCGGCCAATCTCAGGTGATCAAAATAGAAGGCATATCGATAGCGCCCGCTGTCGTCTTTTTTCAGTGCCGCCAGTTCAAAACTCCCCTCCCGCCAGTAGCCGTTTTCAGTCAATACCGTGTCCGGCTTTAACGAGAGGTGCCAGTGATTGTCTTCCAATCGCATGCCTTTGAACTGAAAGGATAATTCTTCTACATGCAGCCCCTGATTGCCGGATGTGACGGTAAAGTCCTTGTATTTGACCGCACCTTCTATGAGAGCGGGTTTTGAAGCCGCCCAGCTACTCCATATTTCCAGATCCGCACTGCCGCCGGCCACCCTGATTTCAGCGGGCCTGTAGTGTCTGTACCAGTTATCTGCGACCACATCAGAGGCCGACAGGTAGAGCTCGCCAGACCAGTTCGAAGACGTCAGATCACCGCTTGCATCAAAGGCAAAACGTATTTTGTCCCCATATTGCTGCGGTAACCTCGCCGAGCCATCAACCTGCAAGCGCCTGTCATGGGTACGCAACGTCAAGGCAACCTCTGCGAGCGGGATAGTTTCTTGTTGATGTTTAACATCGAGCCATTCGATGCGCGCATCTTCTATTTCGATGTTGTCCTGCTTAAACAGCCATTCAGCCAGTTCATTTTTATCATGGGCGTCTTTATCGGTGTCGGTGATATTGACGCCGGCAATATAAATAGCGCCGTTCGCCAGCCGTGTAACGGCAACCTCAAAGCCTGAAATCACCAGCTCTCTGGGGATAATCTGTCGTTCCAGCAAGGTCTTAACTGGATCAATGTCGATTTGAGAGCGAGCAAAATGGATGATCTTTCGCGTTCCGTTTTTGTTGAGTAGCGTGATACCGGCAAGATGCAGATGCGGGACCCAGCCACGCCAATCGGCCTGAATTGAATCGATGAGGACAGGGGATCCCATATAGCGGCTGACCCCGGCCTCTACCTGATCCTTATATGCACCGATGTCGGGCAGGAGCAGGCGTATCATCGTCACGGTGATAGCGGCTATGAGCACGACAACACCGACAACATAAACACTGAGGTGATAAAGCCCTTTGAGAATTCGATGATACATTCGCCGCACCTTACAATAAGATAATATCGTATTGTTCCTGTGTGTAATGGGGCTCAACCTGAAAGCTGACGGGCCGGCCGATGAACCCTTCCAACTCAACCACGCTGCTCGCCTCCTCGTCCATCAGCCTGTCCACCACCTTTTGTGCGGCGACCACGAGTAGTTTCTGTGCATCGAATTGCCGCACTTCACGCAAAACCTCTCTGAAGATCTCATAACAAACCGTCTGCGGGGTTTTCACGGAGCCTCTGGCATGACAGGTTGGACACGGCTCACAGAGAAGATCTTCAAGGCTCTTTCGGGTTCTTTTTCTCGTCAGTTGCACCAGCCCGAGTGATGTTAGTTCACTCATGATAACCCTTGCATGATCTTTGTCGATATGTTTCTCCAAAGAGCGTAAAACCTGACGGGCATGTTCCGGCTCCCGCATATCGATAAAATCGATAATAATCATACCGCCCAAGTTTCTTAGCCGTAATTGACGGGCGATGACCTGGGCGGCCTCAAGGTTCGTTTTATAAATCGTCTCTTTAGGGTCTCTATGGCCGACGAAGGCGCCGGTGTTCACGTCAATGGTGGTCATCGCCTCGGTTTGATCGATGATCAGATCCCCGCCTGATTTCAGCTTAACCCGTCTGTTTAAGGACTTTTGTAGCTCATCCTCAACTGCATACAGATCCAGTATGGGACGCTCTCCAGGGTAGTGTTCGATCCTTGCCGACAACGCCGGCATGCACTGTTCGCTAAACGCCAGCACATCGCTATAGGTGGCCTTTGAGTCGATACGGATCTTCTCGATCCCATCATGCACCAGATCCCGAAGGGTACGCATGACTAATGGTAGATCTTCATAGATGGGCCCGGGCGCAGGCGTGCTCTTCTCTTTGGCCGATATGGACTCCCACAACCTGTGCAGAAAATCCATGTCTTTATGTATCTCTTCCGCCGCCACACCCTCGGCCGCCGTCCTGACGATAAAGCCGCCTTTGGGCCATATCGGCGCTTGTTGGTTTGCTTTGGCTCTCATAACCTGCCCGTCATTGCCAGCGGTACATTGCCCCATCTGCCCCTGATACTGTGTGATGACCTGGCGCAGGCGCTCTCGTTCCTGCTCATCTTCTATACGCCGGGATATGCGGATCCCCGGGCGATAAGGGAGAAAAACAAGATAACGGGAGGGAATGGCGATTCGGGTGGTCAGGCGCGCACCTTTGCTACCAAGCGGGTCTTTCATAACCTGAACCACTATCTTCTGCCTGTCAGTGAGCAGGGTCTCAATGGCGCTCTCGCCCGGAGCCCTCTGCTCTGGCCCTATCTCTGAGCCTTCCCGCATTTCAACCAGATCCGAGATGTGCAGAAAACCACTGCGTTCAAGGCCGATATTGATGAACGCCGCCTGCATCCCGGGCAGTATTCTTACGACCTGCCCTTTTATGATATTGCCGACCAGGCCCCGCTTGCGGGTACGCTCAATGTAGATGTCCTGCAACAGGCCGTTTTCCACCACAGCAACCCGAGTTTCATGGGGAGTGACATTAATGAGGATCTCTTCACTCATCCAGTTCCCGGGCCTATTGATAAACAGGATGCAAGCATAGCATATTTATAAAAACCCCATGGAAATGAAATGGTTAAGGCCCATAGCCGATAACGTCTACCACTGATGACCCTGCCGCTCTGCGTGTTTTGATTTCTCTTAAAGAGCACGGCACAGGGGTGTTTTCACTGCCGATAGCGGTGTCGCCTTCATGGGGCATTGAGATCAAAACCGCGAAGGCCGCCGGGCATGTAGCGGTATGTTAAAACGAGGGTGATGCGCCCGTACCAAGCGACCCCTTCAAGTTATTATGGCAAGATGCGGTGGGCAATCGCGATGGGGAGCATCATCATGGCGGACAGCATAAGGGCTATGCCATAGACCTTCGCCACCCAACAGGTACGAATGACGGATAAGGTAGTTGACGTGCCTATTCGATCACGAGTGTTGAATCATCATCAATGCCTGATTCAAATATATCGTCATAATCCTCGGTGGGCGGGCTGCCATCGTGAATGAGATATTGACGTCTTTGCAGATAGGCCTCGCGGGTGAAGGCGTAGGGATCAAGAGAAGCCTCATCGACAAATGCTGTCGCCTCCAACAGATTCGCCCGGCTGTTAATGAGATTTAACGCGGTCACCGGCAACAACACCAGGCCGGAAATGTAGGTCAGCGGGTTGGTAAAATAACGGCTGGCCAGATCAGGCGTATTACGGGCGGTATTAGGGCCGAAAAAGGGCAGATTGAGATAAGCGCCCTGATCAGCGCCCCAGGCGTGTAACGTCTGGCCAAAATCCTCTTCATGGGAGGTGAGCCCCATTAGTGTCGCCACATCCAGCAAACCGCCGAGACCAAATGAGGAATTGACGACAAACCGGGTCACATCACTGAATCCCTGGCCGAGCTTCCATTGCAGGAATGCGTGTAAAATCACATTCAGATATTCAAGGTTATTGAAAAAGTTCGTCACACCCGTCCTCACCGGTTGTGGGGTGATATTCGCATAGGTTTGTGATACCGGTTTAAAGAAATGCCTGTCCAGCGCATCATTAAACGCATACAGGGATCGATTCGTATCTTCATAAGGGTCCGGGTTGTATGCACCGTTTACGGTGGTGCTCGCACAGCCGCTAGACAGACCAGCAACAAGCAGTATCGCCAGCAAAGGCGCCAATCGTTTTAGTAACCCTGTGTTCATGATCAGCCCCCTCTCATCATTCCTCAAAGGTTGTTTTAATGACATGTTCATGCTTTTTTTATCGTGACGGCACCGCGCTAATTCGATGTTGTTGCGTTGGCTTTCAGATCCTGGATCTGCATTGTTATATCCTGAATGAGCCCATTGTATCCTTTTTCTTTCATAACAAAAGCGTATTCAGCCCGTTTCAGGGCGAGATCGTTCACGCCATTGGCGATGACGCCGATGATATACCAGGCGCCCTCTTTCTCATGCAACAGATAGTCAAGGGACAGGTGCTCCCGCCCGGGCCGCAGTAGCCGGGTCTTAACCAGCAGGCGGCCTTTTTTAAGCGGTGTTTGTGAGACCTCCTGAAAACCCTCGCCGTCATAACCACTGAACCGGGCGGCATACGTTGTCACACTCAAGCGGTTGAACAGGGCGATAAACTCGGATCTTTGCATCTCATCCAGCTCTCTCCAGTAGCGGCTGAGGATGGTCCTGGCGATAAAAGGCGTATCGAAACCCTGGGTAATAACGGGCGCTAGTTTATCGTACCTGCCCTGATAGCCTAACTCATCGGCGTTTTGCATCACATCCACAAGTGTTTTGTGTAGCGCCGCCACCACCTGCCCGGCCTGTCCATCTCCCACGGGCATGGCGATGTCAGCGGCACACAGGGGCGCGCCAAGTAACAAAACAAGCAGATATGGGTGCTGGAGAGTGGCTCTTTTTTTCATGTTGTTATCCGATGCGTGGCGCCGTCAGGTCTTATTGGACACGCCCGGTTGCAAAAGTATTCATTTAAGGGAGCGGTTAATTACGTCAAAGCCTCCTCAGGGATCAGCATAACTTTCGCTCTTTCCAGCTTGCCCCTACACCACGCCAGTACCGCTGCGCCGAGGTCAGGGTCATCAACAGATACAAGACCCCGGTGGCGGGTAATGTCAGCGTCCAGAGCGGGTTAAGGGAATAATAACGAACCGTCGGAAAGTAGCTGATCAGCATGAGGGTGAGACTAAACAGCGCCAAGAGGTTTGTATTCCAATCAGCGATAAAAAGACAGATCACCGGCGAGACAAAGGCGAGGATGAGAAGCGTGCAACACAGGGCCAGCAATCCCGTTGAATAACGTAACTGGGTAAATGCGGTTCTTGCCACCATCTCCCAGATCCCGCTCAGATCATCATAACGGCGGTGGCTGACGGCGGCATGTGATAGCCCCACCCAGGTGCGAAAACCAGCGTTTTTGAATTGTCGTGCAAGGGCACAGTCATCGATGATCTTATCCCTGATGGGAGCGAACCCGCCTGTCTGGATCAGCGCTTCCCTGCTGAGCAGGATACAACCGCCCGCCGCCGCTGCGATTCGCCTGGATTTTGAATTGGATAAATGAAACGGGTAGAGCAATTTGAAAAAATAAATAAACGCAGGCATGAGCATCTTCTCCCAAACTGAGTGCATACGCAAAGCCGCCATCAGTGAGATCAGATGCAGACCCTGTCGCTGCATTTTCTCACGCAGCGATGCGATGGCGCCCGACTTGAGCTGAATATCGGCGTCAAGCAGCAGAACCTTATCGGTTTTTATCCGCACCAGCCCCTGTTGCAAGGCCCACAATTTACCCGTCCACCCGGCTTCAAGGGGCATGCCTTCGATGATGGTGAGGGCCTCGATATTGCCCTCTCTGATCACCGCCCCGGTGGCGTCCGTGGACTGATCATTGACGAGGATGATCTTGAGGTTTTTTCCCTGGGATGTCAGGGATGCGAGGGTCCCGGCAATGACCTTCGCCTCATTTCTGGCCGGGATCAAAACCGTGACGTCGGACAGATCAGCGTTCTTGTTGTCCGCCACCTCCAGTTTCTCCCTAATCCGCCAGGGTTGCCAGGGCAGGGCGAGCACAGAGACCCAGATGATGGCCCCCGGCATGGCAAGCCAGAGCGGCTCCATATTAAGCGACTTGTTTGTGATTATTCTCAGTGATGGCGACAGACCCCATCTGTGCCACCCGGCCTGGTTTGGGGAGCGTTTCATCTTCTTTGTAGCGTATGGGCAATTCCGCCACCATCGGCCCGGCGGTCTTCGGCCCCAAGGCGGCCACCTTGAGCGCCTTGAATGGGTGTTTGAAGGCGTCATCCACGGCGGAGGCCTCATAACCACTGTGCACCATGCAGTTGGCGCATTTGGGGTTGTTGCCGGTGCCGTATTTATCCCATTGCGTCTCTTCCATCAACGCCTTAAAACTCGGCGCATAGCCCTCGCCCACCAGTAAATAACAGGGTTTTTGCCAGCCGAAGACATTTCTGGTGGGATTGCCCCAGGGGGTGCAGGCATATTGTTGATTACCGGCCAGGAAATCAAGGTACAGGGAAGACTGATTAAAGCGCCACTTTTTGCCGTGACCGGCTTTGAAGATGTCGCGAAAGAGCTGTTTACTCTCTTTGCGTTTGAGGAAGACGTCCTGCCTCGGCGCTCGCTCGTAGCTGTATCCCGGGGAGATGGTGACGCCTTCCACACCAAGCGCCATAGCCAGATCCATGAACTCGGCCACCTCCTCGGCGGACTCGCCCTGGAATAAGGTGCAATTTATCGTCACCCGAAAACCCTTGCTCCTCGCTTTTTTGATCACCTCGATACATTTATCGAATACGCCATCTCGACATACCGAGGCGTCATGGCGCGCCTGATTGCCGTCCAGGTGTATGGAAAAAGTCAGGTAAGTGGAAGGGGTGTAATCACCCATGCGACGCGCCAGCAACAGCGCATTCGTGCACAGGTAGACGAACTTTTTCTTTGCGATATAGCCGGCTACGATTTGTGCCATGTCCTTGTGGATCAGTGGCTCCCCCCCGGCGATGGAGACAATCGGTGCGCCACATTCATCAATGGCCTGCATACAATCCTCTACGCTCAGGCGTTTATCCAGGATCGCATCCGGGTAGTCTATCTTGCCACAACCTGCACAGGCCAGATTACATCTGAACAGGGGCTCCAGCATCAGCACCAATGGATAGCGCGGCACACCGCGCAGCTTTTGCTCGAGGATATATTTGCCGATCCGGTATTGTTGGATTAATGGGACGCCCATCAGATCACTCCATAATTATGAGATGACGAGATTGAAGATTCAGTATGCTAAACCGCTAAAAGGCGGTTAGAGACTGGCAAGGTACAGGATGAGGGTATAAAAGTACAGTGCTCATCGGCATCTTGCCTGCGACTGGCATGTTGTTTAAGTGCAAATAATAACATGCGATCATCTTGCAAGCTGATATAAGCCTATTCATAATGCGGTGTTCTTAAATTTTAAGAAAACCCATGTCCGAGCAAAGTCATACGCCCATACTGGACGCCATTAACTCGCCCGCTGATCTAAGACGTCTTCCCGAGACCGAGCTTGAGCCCCTGGCAAAGGAGATCCGCGCTGTGCTGTTACATTGGGCCAGCAAAAACAGCGGTCATTTTGCCGCCAGTCTCGGCGCCGTGGAGCTGACCATCGCCCTGCATTATATCTTTAACACGCCAGAGGACCGGCTGGTATGGGACGTGGGACACCAGGCCTATGGTCACAAGATCCTCACCGGGCGCCGGGATAAATTACACACCATCCGAAAACGCCAAGGTCTTGCGCCTTTTCCAAAGCGTGATGAGAGCGAATACGACGCCTTTGGGGTGGGTCATTCCAGCACCTCGATCAGCGCGGCTTTGGGTATGGCCCTTGCCGCAAGACATACCGGTGTTGCGCGCAAGTCGGTGGCCATTATCGGTGATGGCGGTATGACCGCCGGTATGGCCTTCGAAGCGCTCAACCATGCCGGCGATACCGGCGCTGATTTGCTGGTGATATTAAATGACAACAACATGTCCATCTCACCCAATGTGGGCGCATTGTCTAACCGCTTTGCACAGATCCTGTCGGGGAAGCTGTACACCACGGCCAGGGCGAAAGGCAAGAAAGTCTTATCCAGGATGCCGCCCGTGTGGGAGATAGCCAAACGTGCAGAAGAGCACATAAAAGGCTTGATCGTCCCCGGTGTGTTGTTTGAGGAGTTTGGTTTTAACTACATCGGCCCCATCGACGGTCACCATCTGCCGGCCCTGCTTGAAACCATAGGCAATATCGCGCAACTCAAGGGGCCGCAGTTTCTGCATGTGATCACCAAAAAAGGCAAGGGGTATGCGCCGGCCGAGGCGGATCCGGTGAAATACCATGCCATCAGCAAGCCCTTTGATCCCAAGACGGGCATGCCCTCATCCTCTGCGGGCTCTCAACCCACATACAGCCAGGTGTTTGGCGATTGGGTTTGTGATATGGCGGCGAAGGACCCGCGTCTGGTCGCCATCACCCCGGCAATGCGTGAGGGCTCTGGTCTGGTGCGGTTTGCACAGGAATACCCAGAGCGGTATTTTGATGTGGCCATCGCTGAACAACACAGCGTTACCGTTGCCGCCGGTATGGCATGTGATGGCTTAAAACCGGTGGTGGCCATTTATTCAACCTTTCTGCAACGTGCCTACGATCAACTGATACACGATGTGGTGAACCAGGGCCTGCCGGTGTTATTTGCGATTGATCGCGCCGGTCTGGTGGGGGCCGATGGCCCTACCCACAACGGCGCTTATGATTTCAGTTTTCTGCGGTGTCTGCCGGGCATGGTGATCATGGCCCCGGCAGATGAGAATGAATGCAGGCAGATGTTGTATACCGGGTTCTCACTGCAGCAACCGGCGGCGGTGCGCTACCCGCGGGGAGGGGGGCCGGGGGTGGCGGTTCAGGGGCAGATGACGGCCATCCCGGTGGGTAGCGCAGTGGTGCGCCGCCGGGGTAGACAGATCGCCATATTGGCCTTCGGCACGGTGTTACAACAGGCCCTTGAGGTGGGTGAAGCGCTTAACGCCACGGTGGTGAACATGCGTTTTGTGAAGCCCCTGGATGAGGCGTTGATCCTGCAACTGGCGGAAGATCATGCACTCATGGTGACGGTCGAGGAGAACGTCATTCAGGGCGGTGCTGGAAGCGCCGTCAGTGAATATCTGGGCGCCCGGGGGATCTCACAATGTATTATCCATTACGGCCTGCCCGACAGGCTGGTGCAGCATGGCTCCCAAGAGGATATGCGAGATGACGCCAGGCTGACGAAAGCCGGGCTGTTAGCGTTTATTCAACATCACGCGGGCAATCCAAAACCGGTCGGCAGGGCCCGGCCCAGGGACTTCTCCGGCGCCATCGCTGCCAAAGTGCAAGGCAGTCGGTTAAATTAACGCTCGCCGCTAACAATGCTTTTTTACTCACCCTCTAGCCTGGCCGTTCAACATCGCACCCGGGGATGTTATCTCCGTGCGCTATTCTCCTGCTCCCAAAGCTATGTTCAGGGTTGCCCTCGTCCGCTCCCATCACCAGTTGAAATGTGACGTTAGCCGTTGTAGTACCTCTTCTGGCGCCATGCTGGGTCGGGGTATCGTTTTAAGGTGGGCGAAACGGGCGCCGTGTATGCCCTGCCCGGCAAATAATTCAGCGATGACTTCCAGCCCGTTTCCGCTGATTGACAATCCATAACCACAGGCTGTGGCGATATCTGCAAAATTGACGTTGCCTGCGCGCCCGTTGACTCATGCACACCGTTATCCAGCAAAATATGAAACAGGTTGTCCCTGCCATAACTGCCTATGGTGGCCATATCGCCCATTCTCATGAGGGCGGCGCAGTGCAAGCCAAGAGCACTGCCTTTTTTATAGCGCTCGTTGATGAGCAATTCAACAGGGGCCTCAGAGGGTATATTGCTCAGGGCTTTTTCAATTTTATCGTGGCGATATCCACCTATGATAATAATTTTTCTATGCGATGTGCATTGAGTAGCTCGATATGGCGTTCCCGTAATGATTTGCCGTTAAAGCGTAGCAGGCACTTAGGTCCGCCGGCAGATGCGCGCCCGAGTCGTTGCCCTGTGCCAGCGGCGAGGATGGTGGCTTTCATGAGCTCTCTTTGATGTCTTTAGGGCAGCGAGGTGTTGACCCGGCACATGAACGGCGCCCGGGTTAGTGCGGTTTTCGTGGGCGCCGCTCTCAGGTTTAATGAATATGGGCTATCATGCAATGAGTTGGTGCAGTAACATCAACGGCTGATCCTATCACCATCACCTTGCCGGGGGTTGACCCAATATGCCTGATCAGGGATATGAGCGCCACAGGCCATGATCGGCAAAGCCGGTTTGAGGCAGTCATGATGTGGTGATGATCATAATGATAAAAAAACCATAGCCCATAGGCCTCGCCATGCCGAGATCACTGCCGGAGAAAATTGGAAAATATGAGATCCAAAAGCAAGTGGGGCGGGGCAGCATGGGCGCCGTTTATCAGGCCTATGATCCCTTCACCAATGGTCTTGTTGCGGTAAAAGTGGCGTTGGCCGACTCACTGAAAAACGGCGAATCCGGCGCCAGATACCGCAAGATGTTCTTCAATGAGGCGCACACCGCCGGCATGTTGCGCCACCCGAACATACTGGAGATCTTCGATGCCGGTATGGATGGAGAGCAATGTTACATCGTCATGGAGCTGGTCGAGGGCGCCGATACATTAAAGCGCTATTGCAAGGCGGACAACCTGCTGCCCATTGATGAGGTGGTGAAAATCATCTTCAAGTGTGCAAAAGCGCTGGATTATGCCCATCGGCAAGGGATCATGCACAGAGATATCAAACCCACCAATATCCTGTTGACCCGGGAGGGTGATGTAAAAATTGGTGATTTCAGTATTGCCCATTTGATCTCCTCAGACACCACAAACACCCTGCCCATGGGGTTTGTCGGCTCCCCCAGATACATGTCGCCGGAGCAGGTTCAGGAAGACAGCATCTCTCACCAGACCGATCTGTTTTCACTGGGGATCGTCATGTATGAGATGTTGACGGGCAAGCATCCTTTTATCAGTGACAGTTTCTCAAGGCTCATCCATAAAATTATCAATGAACAACAACCCCCTTTAAGAACCTACCGGCATGACGTCCCTGAGATCCTGGAGAAGATCGCCCATCATGCACTGCAGAAAAGCCAGGAGAGGCGATACAAAATGGGCCTGAACATGGCGGCGGACTTGAGCCTTGCCTTCGCTCATCTGGAAGGGCCTGAGGCGGATCTCGATGAGCAGGAGAAGTTTAATGCGGTTCAGGTCCTGGATTTTTTCCGTGAGTTCTCCGTTGCCGAGATTTGGGAGATCCTGAACGCCTGTGTTTGGCAAACATTTGCCCCGGATGAGGCGATCATCACGGAGGGGGAGCTGGATGACGCCGTCTTTATACTGGCGTCAGGCGCTGTTGTGGTCAAAAAGGGGGGCCAAGTCATCGATCAATTAGTGAGAGGCGACTGTTTTGGCGAGATGGGCTATCTGTCGAAGACAGGACGCACAGCCACCATCATCGCAAAGGAGCATGTGCGGCTGATAAAACTGAGCGCCGCCTTTATCGAGCAGGCCTCAGCAGAATGCCAGCTACATTTTAGTCGGGCTTTTTTGCAGACATTGATCAGGCGGTTGTCGGCGACGACCACCCTGTTCGTTTCAAGCCAGGCAGGTTAGCCCTTCATTGAAAGGTATTTTCTCATCAGGAATTCGGTGGAGGGATCATGGGATCCGGTTACCTCATGACTGCCCAGCTCTTCCAGGATCTGCGCTGTAAGCGCTTTTCCAAGCTCCACACCCCACTGATCGAAGGGGTTGATCCCCCAAATGCTCGCCTCAACAAAGGTTTTATGCTCATAAATAGCCAGCAACATCCCCAGGGTATAGGGATCCAGCCGCTCATACAAGAATGTGGTGCTCGGCCTGCCGCCTGCAAAATGTCGATGTGGCTCGGCGAGGTTGGTCACGCCCCGTAACAGGGCCTCACCCTGGGCGATGCAGTTCGCCACTAACATTTGATGGCGGGCGTCATCGTATCGGCAATGCAATGGCAGCAGGAAATCAATGGATGATTGATGTGTGCCCTGGTGCAAAAACTGAAAGAAGGCATGCTGTGCATTGCTGCCTGTCCCCCCCCAGATCACCGGGGATGTATCTACCCCGGATTGCTCGCCATCGGCCGTGACCGACTTGCCGTTACTTTCCATGACTAACTGGCATAAATAGGCGGGCAGTTTTTGCAGGCGGTGATCGTACGGGATGATGGCGTGTGTCTTCATCCCCAGAAAATTATTGTTCCAGATCCCGAGCAGGCCGAGGATCACCGGGATATTGCGGTTTAATGCCGTGGACTGAAAATGCCGATCCACTGTGTGTGCGCCTGCCAGGAAGCGTTTGAAATGAGCCTCGCCTATGCTGGCGGCAATGATCAATCCCATAGAAGACCAAACAGAGTAACGGCCACCCACCCAGTCCCATATGCGGTAACAATACCCCTCATCCACACCAAACTGGCGAGCGGCGGCGACATTCTCCGAGACCGTGATGAAATGTTTGCGAATATCGCAACAACCCTTCTCTTCTAACCACTCCTTCGCCCGATTGGCGTTGCTCAATGTCTCCTGCGTCGTGAACGATTTCGAAGCGACCACAAACAACGTGGCCTCAGGGTTCGAGCGTTGCAGCACCTGTTCCATTTCAAACGGATCGATATTAGCGATAAAGTCCATCTCCAACGGCGCATCGTGAAACTCGGATAAGGCCTCCACCACCAGGCGCGGCCCCAGATCAGAGCCGCCGATACCGATGTTGATCATTTTGCCAATGGGTTTGCCGTTAGCGCCCTTAACAGCCCCGTTACGCAGATGATGAACAAACTGATATAACCGCTTCAGCTCCTTGTGGATGGGCGTGGCCAATGCCGGCGCCGCTGCAAACAGCGATGAATGCCGAGGCGCTCGCAGTAGCATATGAAGCGCGGCGCGATTCTCCGTGATGTTGACCGCCTCCCCCTGAAACAGTCGGTTCCGTTTCTCATCTAACCGGCATTCATCGGCCAGGGCGAGCAGTAATGATACGGTCTCTTCGGTGACAGGGTTTTTGGATATGTCAATCGTTATCCCTTCCAGCGCCAGCGACAACCTCTCTGGGCGATCGGTTTCCTGTGAGATGAGCTCACTTAAATGCAAAGCGCCGATCATCTCCCGATGCCTGGCCAGTCGCCGCCAGGCGTTGGTTTTATCCGCTCTATCCGCTGCGTGCATGAGCGCTATTTCTACACCGGTTCCCGGTGCATTTCCCCGTTACACTGCATCTCACTTGTCCTTATTTTAAGGCGTATCCGCCTGTCAATACCCGACCCGGGCATTTAAGATAGTATCCAGCCATTGCAGATCCGTTTTCGGTAACAAACAGCATAGCGCTAACATATAAAGAAGTCAGTCCAATAGCAAGATCATGCCAGAGAACATTCCATCGAGTTTGGGTAAATATGAGATCAACGAGGAGATCAGCCGTGGCGATATGGGGATCGTCTACTTGGGGCATGATCCCTATATCAACCGGCCTGTTGCGATCAAAGTCGCCCTGGCTCAATCCTTAAATGATCCCGAGTACGGCGAGCGTTATCGCAAGCTGTTTTTTAATGAGGCGCACACGGCCGGCATGCTGACGCACCCCAACATCATCGGTATTTATGATGCGGGCATAGATGAAGATACCTGTTATATTGTGATGGAATATATCAAGGGCGGCGCTACGCTTAAAATGTTCACCCGCCCCGATAACCTGTTATCCATTGAGAAAGTCGTAGAAATCCTCTTCAAGTGCGCCAAGGCGCTGGATTATGCACACCAGCAAGGGGTGATACATCGTGATATCAAGCCGTCCAATATCCTGATCACCGAAGATCAAGACGTAAAAATCGGCGATTTCAGTATCGCCCACATAAACAAACCCGATGATACCCAAACTCAGCCGCAGGGGATCATGGGCTCCCCTAAATACATGTCGCCGGAGCAACTCAATGAAGATCGTATCACCCATCAGTCGGATCTGTTCTCATTGGGCATTCTCATGTATGAGTTATTGACCGGCCAACACCCTTTTGAAGCGGATAATTTCGCCCGCCTGGTCAATCGCATACTTAACGAAGAGCCGACGCCGATGCGGAACCTTAACCCCGATATCCCGGAAGGGTTGGAGCGCATCGTTCGCAAGGCCATGCAAAAATCCACAAAGGATCGTTACCGGATGGGGCTTAATCTCGCCTCGGAACTCAGCCGGGCTTTTGAGGCCCTGGAAGGGCCGGCGCAACACATCACCCTTGCGGAGAAATTCAATCTAATTAAAAAACTGGCGTTCTTTCACGGATTTCCCGATGCGGAGATCTGGGAGATCCTGCAGGCCAGCTCCTGGCAGGAACATCCGCCAGCACAAGACATCATTACAGAAGGTGAGCTGGATGATTGTTTCTATATCATCGTCAAGGGCAACGTCTGTGTGGAGAAGAACGAGAAAACCATCCGCTCTTTGCAGGCCGGAGATTGCTTTGGCGAAATGGGGTATCTGGCCAGGACAACACGCACGGCAACCATTGTATCCGCCGACAACATCGCATTGCTGAAGATAAGCTCCACGGTGATCTCCCAGGTTTCCCTGAATTGCCAGGTGAGGTTCCTGAAGGTATTCCTGCGTACCCTCATCCATCGTCTGTCGACAACGACGGAGATCGCCTCCCAGGACACATAAACAAGGACACATAAACAAAAAACCGCCTGTGGCGGAGAACACCGGCGGTTTTCCGTGCCTCGGATGTTTAGAAGCGATATGCCGCCTCTATGGCGTATGTCCTCGGCGTGCCCAATACACAGCGTTGCATCCCACCCATCCCGCCGCCTGTGTTTGGATCAACCAATCCCAGCGTTGTGCCAATGGGTTGGTTGAAGATGGCCTGGCAGTAACCCTCATCAAATACGTTGCGTACAAATGCGGACAACTCCCAACCCGCACCCTGACTACGGACGCCAAGCCGGGCATTCACCGTCTCATAGCCTGATTGCACGGACTGTGGGTTATTGTTGGTCTCTGCCCCAACATTTTGACTGCTGACGTACTGGAACTCACCGCGCACATACCAATCCAGCGCATAACCGGGGATGGCGTTGGTATACTCGCCCATCAGGGATAACTGCCATTTGGGCGAGAAGTGGTTGCGTGTCCCGGTCAGATCCTGTGGCGGCACGGGAACGGGCGGCATACCGGCGCGCAGTAACACCCTGTTTTGGGCCTGGTTAACGGCAACAGCGGCGGGCAAATTGGTCGCGTTGGGGAAGCTGTCGAACTCAGAGTCCAGATAACTCAGGCCCATTACGCCAAAGAATTGTGCCGTGGGCCTGAACTGCACATCCAGCTCCACACCCTGCTGGGTTAGCTCACCGGCGTTTCGTACCAGAAAGTTCACACCATCAAATTGGCGCGACTGGAAATTATCGATCTTGGTGCGAAATAACGTTAAGTTGGCGGTCACGGTGTTATTCCATAAAGCGCTCTTCAGGCCCAGCTCGTAGTTATCGACCTTCTCTGAATCAAACACCCGGGAGGCATCGCTCATGAGGCCGATGGAGTTCAGTCCGTCCGAGTTAAAACCGCCGGACTTAAAGCCGGTTGATACAGAGCCAAAGAGCATCACATCATCGGTCATGTCATAACTGAGGTTGAGCATCCAGGTGATCTCCTCTTCACTGAAATCCAGATCCGGGGCTGTCTCCCCTGCACGTATATCCAGCCCGAAGGGATTGTTTGGAAAGGCGAACGGCGCAACGATGGGATTGTTGATGACGCTGGTGAAACTGCCTGACTTGTCGTCTTTCGTCCAGCGAAGGCCGCCGGTGATGCGTACTTGATCGCTGGCATGGAATGTCAACTGCCCAAAGAGTGCATAGCTTTTTAATGACTGGCCAAACTCGGTATCAACCGCCCCCTCCTGGTCATTGCTCGCACAAAGCATGTTCGCAAAGGCACCCGATGCTGGTGCTGAAGCAATCATGCCGGCCCGGGCGACGCTTAATTGCACCAGGTTGCCGGCGGCATTACAAAAATTAACGCCGAGATCGAAGTTTTGATCGATGGTGTAGTCCTCATCGTAGTAATAAAACCCGCCAATGTATTCAACGCGACCACCGGTGGGCGAGATGAGTTGTAACTCTTGTGAGAAGGTCTCCACATCATAACGGGTGACACGGTTAAACAGATCGGCGGGCAGTCTTAATGCGGATTCAAAATTATCGTTTTTCCAGTCTCTAAATGCGGTAATCGAGCGCACGGTGTGTTCGCCCAAAGACCAGTTAATATCGCCGGCGATACCCCACTGGGCGTCATCGGCGTTATCACGGTGGTCCTGGTTCACCTCATAGTCAAAGCCGTCAGTCGACTCCGGCTCCGGCCCTGTCGGCCTAAAAGGCCCGGTGGGCGAGAGCACGGCACGCAGTGTCTGTGAGTATTCTGGCAAGAAGGCGTCATCAATGACCTCAATGATGCTGTTCTGGTTCTCAACTTCTGAGTAGTCCACAGTCAATGTGGCCTCTATGTTCTCACTGGGGGCAAAATACAGCTTGCCGCGCACGGCGATGTCTTTCCAGTCGCCAAACTCATCATCATTGCCGAGTTCGGTGAAGGTGTTATCGCCGTATCCACCGCGGTCCATATAATGAAATGACAGCCGGGCGGCCAGGTTTTCACTGAGCCCGCCACTTGCGGCGCCCTGTATCCTGGCCGCATTAAAGCTGCCGTAGCTGGCGCGTATCGTGGCTTGCCTTTCCTCGGCGGGTTTTTTTGTGCGAATGTTCAATGCGCCCATGGACGCATTACGGCCAAACAACGTGCCTTGCGGGCCGCGCAGCACTTCCACCATCTCAAGATCGGTGAGGCTGCCGACGACCGATGAGGGGCGAGGATAGTAAACACCATCGATGAAGACCGCCACACTCGGCTCAATGCCACTGTTACCCACAGAGCCGACGCCACGCATAACGATGCGGTTGTTTGCGACCTGGCTGGATTGAGCCAACGTCAGGTTTGGGGTATAGGCGCTGAGTTGCTGGAGATTGTCTATGCCGGAGTCTTGCATAAAATCACCGGAGAACGTGGAGATGGAGATCGGCACATCCTGTACGTCCTCGGCGCGCTTTTGCGCCGTGACCACGACCTCTTCTATCTGCGCCTGTGACCAGGGCGAGAGGGTGAACGATAAAAAGAACATGGAAACAACCGAAACCCTAAGGAAAGCATGGCTGTATGGCATCTGCATAACCCCCAATTACTATCGTGATGGTAAATTAACGACAAATCTGATCTGCGCTTAAATATAGCACAGTCTAACGAATTCGTATTTTTAATCCAGTCGACTGATAATCTGATAGGGTTCGAACCTATTGAAAAGCAAAAACTTAAGATCCGCCATGCCTGACATCAGCATTATGTGGTTTCGGCGCGACTTGCGCCTCGCCGATAACCCGGCGCTGTTCTATGCCTGTAAAGCCGGCGGGGCGGTCATTCCCGTCTATATTCATCATGCCGATGATAAAGACCCCTGGCGCACCGGCGCCGCCGGCAAAGTCTGGTTGCATCATTCATTGCATGCACTGACCGCCGATCTCGCACTCACCGGTGCGCCGTTGATCTTAAGAGAAGGCGAGCCCGAGCGGGTGATAAAGGCGCTGATAAAAGAGACGGGCGCCAGCCGTGTTCTCTGGAACCGCCTGTATGAGCCTCAAGCCATCAAACGGGATAGCGGGATTGAAAAGCGCCTGAAAGCGCAGGGGATAGAAGTTGGCACGTTTAATGGCGCATTGTTGAATGAGCCGCATGAGATCGGCAACAAACAGGGCGGCCCCTTCAAGGTCTTCACCCCGTTTTGGCGCTATTGCCAGAGCAAAGCGCCGCCATCGGCGCCGTATCCTTCGGTGAGGAAACTCAAGGCATTTCCCGGGAAGCTGGAGAGCGAAACCATCGACGGGCTTGGCCTCTTACCCCGACTGAGCTGGCATCACACCATCAGCACAAACTGGCGGGCCGGTCATGCCGCCGCACAGACACAATTAAACCGGTTTATCGAATCGGCCATGGAACACTACCGGGAGCGCCGCGATTACCCGGGGGATGCGGGTGTGTCCAGGCTGTCCCCATATTTGCATTTTGGCGAGATCAGTGCGCGCCAGATCTGGCGTCAGATTGTGGGTAATGAGCAAACCCGTGGTCATCTTGCCCCAAAAGCGCCAGCGATGGCCTATCTTCGCCAACTCTACTGGCGTGAGTTTGCATACCATCTGCTATTTCATTTTCCAAAGACAATGGACGAGCCGTTGTATGAAAAATACAGCCGTTTCCCCTGGCGAGAGAATGAGAGCCATCTGAGGGCCTGGCAGCAGGGCAAAACCGGCTATCCTATCGTCGATGCCGGGATGCGTGAGCTTTGGCATAGCGGCTGGATGCACAATCGGGTGCGTATGATCACCGCCTCTTTTCTGGTGAAAGACCTGCTCATCCACTGGCGGGAAGGGGCGCAGTGGTTCTGGGATACCCTGGTGGATGCGGACCTGGCGAACAACACCCTGGGTTGGCAGTGGGTAGCCGGTTGCGGCGCCGATGCAGCGCCTTATTTTCGCATATTCAATCCGCTGAGACAGTCGGAGCGGTTTGACGCAGAGGGGACCTATCTCAGGAGATGGTTGCCGGAGCTGGCGAGGCTTGATAACACATGCATACACAAACCCTGGCGGGCGTCGGCGGATGTACTGGCGGCAGCCGGTATTACCCTGGGGCAGACCTATCCTGAGCCCATTGTTGATCACAAAGTGGCGAGAGAGAGGGCCTTGCAGGCTTTAAGGGAGATCTAACATTGCTTAATCTCGCATCCCTTATCCATGACCTGCGAGCAACACATGTGCATGCGTGTGCCGAGGTTAAGTTTGCACCGCCCCTGTGATCTGACGACCCGCCTGACACGGGGGCATCGTACTCTAGCTCGGATAACTGATTGTGTAGATCGGATCTGAATTCCCCCGCCTGACACGGGGGCGTCACACCCCTCATCCTTAGCTCCATAGATGGGACGGCTTGTAAACAGATCCCGCCCTCATCTGGCGCCCTGAAGAGGATTCGAACCTCTGACCTTCCGCTTAGGAGGCGGACGCTCTATCCATCTGAGCTACCAGGGCTTCGCTTGAAAAGCAAGTTCTTTAAGAGGATTGTACAATAAATCAAGGCCGGGTGAAGAGATGGGGCATGGCTCCCTGATCATATTCTTCGATTACTCGCCAAGCTGCTCGGCACCGATTAGAAGAGCGCCTGCCATTCTCTTAGGTGTTCTTTGTTGCGGCCTTGTAACTGGCTTTTCAATCTGTGCTAAAGCCGCCTGGCTGCGCCGGTTTTTCGGGCAGGTGGGGCGCCCCCCGGCCAGTGTCATAAAAGCATAAGGGTGATGATGAGAGATAACGGAGCTGTGCCGCCTCGCTAACCTCATAAGCGTAATCTGTTATCATTGGTATGATGCGAGAGACATTACCCTATCTTGAGCCCACTGATTTCCCCCCGTTAAACCGGGCAAACCTTCAGACCCTGCAAGTGAACATCGGCCTTGAATGCAACCAGGCCTGCCTGCATTGTCATACCGACAGCAACCCCCACCGCCGGGAAAAAATGGACAGGGCGCTCATTGAATTGATCATTGAGGTGCTCGATAAACGGGATATCCAAACCCTGGACGTGACCGGTGGGGCGCCGGAAATGCACCCTGATTTTAGATGGTTGGTGAGGGAAGCGAGAGATGTCGGCGTCCGGGTTATTGATCGGTGTAATTTAACCATACTGGAGCAGACCGGTTATGAAGATATGGCCGCGTTTCTGGCCGAGCAACAGGTAGAGATCATTGCATCACTGCCCTGTTATTCACAGGAAAACGTTGACCGACAGCGGGGTGACGGGGTTTTTAACGACAGCATCTCGGCATTGAAAAAATTAAATGCCCTCGGTTATGGCCAGAAGGATGGCCCTTTGAAGCTGAGTCTCATCTACAACCCCCAGGGGGCGAGATTGCCACCCTCCCAGGGGCCGTTGGAAGGGCAATATAAAAAGGCGTTATTTGATCATTTCGGCATCGTCTTTGACCATCTGTTTACCCTGTCCAATATGCCGATCAAACGGTTTGGCAGCATGCTTGTCTCTCAAGGACAGTTTGATGATTATATACAGCTATTAAAAAGCGCCCACCAGGACGGCAATCTGGAAAACGTGATGTGCCGTAATCTGATCAGCGTGAACTGGCGGGGGCATTTGTTCGATTGTGATTTTAATCAAATGCTGGGGTTGCGCCTGAGTAGTGCGGTTCGCTCCCAATACCATCTACAGGATTTATTGACTGACGACATGGCGAACCTGCCCATCACCGTGCGCGATCATTGCTACGGTTGTACGGCAGGGCAGGGTAGCAGTTGTGGCGGGGCGCTGTCCTGATGCAGAAATACTCGGTTATCATCCCTGCCCTGAATGAGGCGAACTACATCGGCAAGACCCTGGACAGACTGCAAGCGGCCCGGGGCCGGGGGCATGAGATCATTGTTGTCGACGGCGGCAGCCTGGATCAGACCTGCGCGCTGGTGCAAAACCGCGTAGATAACATGCTACGCTCAACACCGGGGCGGGCAAGGCAGATGAATATCGGCGCACAGGCCGCCACTGGCGCGGTGTTGATATTCCTGCATGCGGACACGCTAGTGGATGATGATTTTGACGGCGCCCTTGATGCTATCGATGTAGAAGCCAATGGCTGGGGGCGATTTAAGGTGAGGTTATCGGGTGGGCGCTTTATCTACCGGTGCATTGAAACACTGATGAACATGCGCTCGCAACTCACCGCTATCGCCACTGGCGATCAGGCGATTTTTGTCAATCGGACACTGTTTTTTCAGGTGGGCGGGTTTGCGGACATGCCATTGATGGAAGATATCGATCTATCCCGAAAACTCAGGAAAATCGCCCCTCCCCGGTGCATGGATGAGACGGTCGTCACCTCTTCCCGACGCTGGGAGGAAAATGGCGTAGCCAGGACCATCTTCACCATGTGGAAGCTGCGATGCCTGTATGCCCTGGGATACGAGGCAAAGAAGTTAGCTCGGCAATATGATTAAGAAAGACATCGCCCTGCTGATATTCGCCAAAACACCCATCCCGGGCAGCGTTAAAACCCGGCTTATTCCCGCCATCGGCGCATCAAGAGCAATGGAAACCTACATCTCCCTGCTGTTGCACAGTATTGAGACAGCGAGACGCTCATCCATACATCATCTGGAGCTCTGGTGTAGCCCAACAACACAGTGTCAATTACTAAAGCAATATGCCGAGGACTTCATGCTCACCCTTAAAACCCAGTCAGGTGCGAGCCTGGGGGAGCGCATGTTCCATGCAATAGCGCAGACTTTGCAACACTGTGACAAGGTGTTGCTGATCGGTAGTGATTGTCCTCAGTTAAATGCAGCCGATCTGGAATTGGCGAGAGAGAAGCTAACACAGGGGCATGATGTTATCCTCGGGCCGACCCATGATGGCGGGTATTACCTGATTGGATTGAAAAAAGCATATCGACGGCTTTTTGATGAGATACAATGGGGCACGGAGAAGGTGTTGCAGGAGACCCGGGGCAGAGCAGGGCAGTTGGGGCTTACGTTATTCGAGCTGGAGAGAAAACATGATCTCGACCGCCCCCAGGATCTACAACACATGCAGGCACAATCACTTGCTTAAAACCCCGCTCTTCTCATGTTCTTTACCGCTCGGTTAACTGATAACGATCACCATGGTTAAAGTCCTGTTCGTTTGCATGGGTAATATCTGCCGCTCGCCGGGCGGTGAAGGCGTCTTTCAACACTATGTGGATGAGCAGGGTTATGCCGATCTAATCCGGGTTGCCTCAGCCGGCACCACCGCCTATCACAGCGGCGCCCCGGCCGATCATCGCATGCGTGAAGCCGCCGGCAGACGTGGGTACACGCTTGCCTCCATCGCCCGGCAGGTTAGGCGGGCGGACATAGATGCATTTGATCTGATTGTGGCGATGGATCATGATAACTTAGCTGAGCTGCAGCGGTTAGCAAACGGCGTCAAGCCTCACATAACATTGCTGGGCAGTTTTATCGACCCGGCGCAGCCAGAGCCGGTGCCTGATCCCTATTATGGCGGGGCTGAGGGGTTTGAAAAAGTGCTGGATATGATCGAGACGGCTTGCCCCGGCATGTTTGCTCACTGCAAGGCGCTCCTGGAAGCGCCGGGACACGACTGAAAGCCGGTGTGGAAAAAGCGATCACCGAGGCAACCGCTAAAGCCCCTCGTGCCCTTTACATCTTGATCACCGATCAGGACGTCTCGTCTTTTCGTTCTCTGGCCAATAAGGATTGCACCGCTTCTCTGGGCGTGATTTTATTATTGATGACGTTCAACACTGCCTCGCTGACAGGCATGTCAACATGGTATCTCGCCGCCAGGTCACAGACGACTTTCGCTGTACGCAGACCCTCGATGGCCTGTCCGATCTCGGCTTTTGCCTGCTCCGGGGTTTTGCCCTTCGCCAGCGCGAGCCCAAAACGCCTGTTACGTGATTGATCATCGGTACAGGTGAGCACCAGATCCCCCATGCCCGCAAGCCCCATGAAGGTCTCAAGCCTCCCGCCCATGGCCAGACCCAGGCGCATGATCTCGGCCAGCCCCCTGGTGATCAGCGCAGCGCGGGTGTTCGCACCAAAATGTAATCCATCGGCAATACCGGCGGCGATGGCCATGACATTTTTAATCGCACCACCCACTTGCACACCAACAACATCATCATGGGTATAGGTCCTGAACACATCGCTGTGGAAAAGGGCGGAGAGCTGGGAGGCGACAGCGGGCTCCTCAGAGGCAATGGTGACTGCGGTAGGCAGTCCTTCCGCCACTTCTTTTGCAAATGAAGGCCCGGATAAAACGGCGACAGAGGCGTCCGGCAAGTATTCCTTGACGATTAGGTGATTTAACGTGAGTGTGTCAGGCTCCAGCCCCTTACAGGCCAGGCATATTTTCATGTCGCCAACATCCGCGCCCTGTAGGGCTTGTAGCACATCTCTCAGGCCCTCACAGGGCACGGCAATCAACACATGGGCGCACCGCTTAGGTAATGGCGTCAGATCATGTACGGCGGTTAATGCATCCGGGAAGGCGTATCCGGGGAGATGGTTATGATTGCATCTCTGTGCGATCAATTCATCAAGGTGTTCCACCGCCCGATCCCACAGGTATGTCCGCAAGCCGTTGCGGGCCAACACCAGCGCCAGCGCAGTGCCCCATGAACCGCCCCCCGCAACCATGATGGAGTGGGTGTTCACAACCGATCCCCTGTCCTGATCAGTGTTTCATCTCTTTTTGCGTTGCGGCTTGTTGCTGTTGAACGTATAACGCGTCGAAATTGACCGGCGCCAGCAGCAGTTGTGGAAAACCGGCGCGGGTGATGAGATCGGCTACGGCCTCCCGCGCAAAGGGAAAGAGGATATTCGGGCAGAGGGTTGCCACCATCCTGGCAATCACATCTCGGGAGAATGCGGTGATAAGAAAGATCCCGGCCTGCTTCACCTCAACCAGATACACCGTTTTCTTATCATCACTCACCGTGACCGTAACAGACAGGGCGACTTCATACATGTCCTCGCCCAGATCGTCCACTGAGTTCGCCAGGTCCATGTTGACGGACGGGTTCCATTGCGCTTTGAAAATATGCGGTGTATGCGGGCTCTCAAGCGAGACGTCTTTTATGTATATCTTTTGTATCGCAAACTGCCCTTGCGGCTCGGCATCTTCCACCGCCTCGTTGATTTTCTCATCTGCCATCGGTCCTGGCTCGTGTGTTATGAAGTGCGTGTTACCGGTAAGCTCGCAGCACGCCAGGCCTCTAGCCCCGCTTTTAATGCAAACACTTTTTCATAACCGGCATATCGTAGAATGCGACCGGCCTTGATGCTCTCGCCGCCACGACTGCAACATAAAATGAGCGGGTTGTTTTTATGTTTTTCCAGTTCTTCTTTTCGATTTTCAAGCTCGCTGGCCGGTATGTTGATCGCATTTAATATATGCCCTGAGGCATAATCAGCGGCCGCCCTCAAGTCTACCAATATAGCCTTTTCCTGATTCATCAGCCGGGTGACCTCCATGGGGTTGAGCTGGGAGATCCCGGACATGGCCACACCACATACATTCCATATCAGCATGGATAAAATAGCGATGAACAACATCACCAATATCAAGTGATTGGCGATAAATTCCGGCAAGCGTTCCACGGTGTTATGGGCTTCCTGTTGATTTCTACTGGCTCTGGGATAATCGAATAATACGTGATATGACAAGGATCCGAAAGCGATGAAACAACCAGTGCATTCACGTCCCCTCAGCGAAGATACGATCCCGATCATGCCTTACCAGAACCTTTATCTCTAAATGAGACGCCTCGCCTCTGTGCAGGGCATGGGCTTCTCGAAAAGCGCAGTTTACACCAGGTCAATGCGCATTTCAGAGAAGCGAAAAAGGGCCGTTTTGAGGAAAGGTTCTATGCTAAAATGCCGGGTCATTGAACACCATTATGTATCCTGGTCAACATCATTGCCTCCCTTCACAACCATGATCGCCGCCCTGTTGTGGCTGATGTTAGCGCCAATGCGACCTGAGCTCACATGAATGCCGCAAGAGCAAGCCATCGTCCCCTGATCCTGCTGATCCTGGATGGCTGGGGGTATTCGGAGAACACCCTGTATAACGCTATTCACAGCGCAAGGAAACCGGTATGGGATGGCCTGTGGGAGAAGTACCCGCATACCCTGATTAACGCATCGGGGCTGGATGTGGGGCTGCCTGCCAGGCAGATGGGCAACTCGGAAGTGGGGCATATGAATATCGGCTCAGGACGAGCCGTTGATCAGGAGTTTACCCGCATCATGAGGTCTGTTGAGGATGGCAGTTTTTATCAAAATCAGACATTGAAAGCGGCCTTTGCAAATGCCGAAAAAGATAATCGTGCGGTACATATCATGGGTTTGTTATCGCCCGGAGGCGTACATAGCCATCAAGAGCATGTGTTTGCGTTACTGGAATGTGCCGCCGGTTATGATGTTAAGGCAATTTATCTGCATGCTTTTCTTGATGGGCGAGACACGCCGCCCAGGAGCGCGGAAGAATACCTGCACGATGCACATTTGAAGATGCGTGAGCTTGGTAGCGGCCAATTCGCCAGCATCATCGGCCGCTACTATGCGATGGACCGAAACAATAACTGGGACAGAACAAAACTCGCCTATGAGTTAATCACCAATGCCGATGCGGAGTTCCGATCACATGATCCCTTCATCGCCGTGGATATGGCCTATGCCCGGGGTGAAACCGATGAATTCGTTAAACCCACCAGCATCACCCGCCGTGATGGCGGTTTGGTTAAGGTTGAAGAGGATGATGTCGTCATCTTTGCAAATTATCGTGCCGACAGGGCAAGACAATTATCCCGGGCCTTCACCCATCCACAGGTGGCGGGTCTCTCCAGAGAAAGACCCATGACGCCGGTGAGCTTTATCAGCATGACGGAGTATAAATCGGACTTCGCATCTCCAGCGCTGTTTCCACCCACGCAACTAAAAAACGGCTTTGGTGAATATATCGCCAGCCTGGGAATGAAGCAGTTACGGATCGCAGAGACGGAAAAATACGCCCATGTCACGTTTTTCTTTAACGGTGGTGAGGAGCGGGTGTTCGAAAATGAAGATCGCATACTGATCCCCTCGCCGGATGTGGCCACCTATGATCTGTGTCCACAGATGAGCGCCGTTGAAGTGACTGAGCAGTTACTGACGGCTATTGCGGGGGGGGAGTACGATACAATCATATGTAATTTCGCCAATGCCGATATGGTTGGGCATACCGGTGATTTTGACGCCGCCGTCAGATCGGTGGAGATCATAGACAACTGTATTGGCGGAATTGTCACTGCCGCGCAGGCGGTGGGGGGTGAGATGCTGATCACCGCCGATCACGGCAACGCCGAGCAAATGCGTTCATTTATCACCGATCAGGGGAGAGAACAGGCGCACACGGCCCATACCAGCAATCCTGTGCCGCTGCTCTATATCGGGCGAGCGGCGGAAGTGGTCTCAAGCCCCACGGCGGCTTTATGTGATGTTGCGCCCACCATGCTGCATATTATGGGGCTGGATAAGCCAAAGGAGATGACCGGTCATGCCCTGTTCAAACTGATGGACGTCAGCGCAGGGCCTGGCCGGTGAGCCGGGGAAGCCGGTTTTTTGCATCCGCTAAAACCCTGTGCAGGCTGGTCTGTTTTCTCTTGCCCATGTCAACCCCATCGCTGGCCGAGACGGGCAAGGAGGCCGATACGGAGCAAAGATTGAGCGCCGTCAGGGATCAGATCAAGACGGTACAAACCCATAGGCAATCCACGGAAAACGACATCGAAAAAACGCTGGCGGAAATACAAAGCCATGAGATGGCGGCGATGGGCGTGGCCAATGCCTTATCGGAAATAGAAGGGCTGATGCGGGATAAAAAGAACAGGTTATCCCTGCTCAACGGGCAATTTAATGAACTCAACCGCAAGCTCAAGGGGGAGAGAAAACAATTATCGGCGCAGCTGCGCGCCACCTATCAGGCAGGCAAGGTGGGTGATATTACATTGCTTTTGAATCAGGAAGACCCGGCGATGATAGGCAGGGTGCTGGTTTATCACGACTACTACAATCGTGCGCGCACCGCAAGCATTAATCGGATCCGTGACTCTCTGGCGCACCTCAACGATCTACAAAACAACATCCAGAAAGAAACCGAGCGCCTGGATAGCCTGCAAGCGGATCAAATAAACAAACTCAAGGCGTTTAATGCCCATCAATCTTCCCGACAGACACTGCTCCTTCGGCTACAAACCGCTGCCTCCAGGCAGGATGATCAATTAAAAACCCTACAGCGAACCGAACGGCAACTGCTCGCCCTGATCAATAACTTAAAACAAGCCGACCCCATCGTCGATGAATTTGAAAATGCGCCCCCTTTTAGCGCCCTCAAGGGAAAGCTGCCCTGGCCGGTTCGAGGGAAAATCCGGGCCCGTTTTGGGGATGATAAAAAAGGCGGCAGATTAAAATCCAGTGGCGTCACCTTTGAGACTGAGGCGGGGATTGACGTGAAGGCGATCAGCCCGGGCCGGGTGATTTATGCGGATTGGTTCAGAAATCTCGGCCTTCTGATCATCCTTGATCACGGCAATGGATTTATGAGCTTGTACGGGCATAACGAGGCGCTCCTTAAAAAGCGGGGCGACTGGGTGGGGCAAGATGATCCCATAGCCAAAACCGGCGATACGGGAGGCCAGCCATACACGGGGCTTTATTTTGAGATAAGAGAAGGTGGCAATCCGTTGAATCCTTCATTATGGTGCAAACGTTAAAGAGAAAACGTATTCTTAAAAGTGATGGCGGGAAATGCTCGATTATCAGTTGGATTGATGTTGCTTTTTCCTGTCATACTGGGTTTATCTGAAAACAAACTGTTTTTTTCTCCGTGCCAGCGCCGGCGCTTTTATGGGCTACGCAGTTAATATGAGGTCAATGGCTGTGGCATGAGGCGAAAACGAGGCACAGAGAAGGCAGCGCCATATTAAGACAGGCTCTAAAACCATAACCCATATCAGGACACAACAACATGAACTTGATAAACCGGATCACCATCACGTTATTGCTCATCTGCCACTTTAGCCCTGCATGGGCGGACGATCATGGGAAGGTTTCCATTGGCGCATTACCCGTTGATGACATCAGAACATTTGTGGAGGTCTTCACCAAAGTAAAGAAAGATTATGTTGAACCTGTGGATGACGCCACCCTGCTGGAGGGCGCAATAAAAGGCATGTTGCAAGGTCTGGACCCACATTCATCCTACCTGGATGAGGCCTCCTACCTTGCATTGCAAGAGGGCACATCGGGGGAGTTTGGCGGCCTGGGTATTGAAGTGGGTATGGAGGATGGTTTTATCAAGGTGATCTCGCCCATTGACGATACCCCCGCCGAGAAAGCCGGCATTCAATCAGGGGATTTAATTATTCGCCTGGATGAGACGCCGCTGAAAGGGCTGTCGTTAAATGACGCGGTCAATCGAATGCGAGGAGAACCGGGCACTGCGATCACCCTCACCATTGTCAGGGAAGAGGAAGAGAAGCCCCTTAGCGTGACCATTATCAGAGACGTCATCAAGGTTAAAAGCGTAAGAACCCGCACACTGGAGCCGGGGTTTGGGTACTTGCGGATCTCCCATTTTCAAACACACACCGCCAGAGATGCAAGGGCTGGGCTCAGAAGGCTGAAGAAGGAGAATAATAACCGGCTAAATGGCCTGGTGCTGGATCTGAGAAATAACCCGGGCGGCATATTAAATGCTGCGGTGGCGGTTTCCGATCTGTTTTTACGTAAGGGGCTCATCGTCTACACCGAAGGACGTATTGAGGACTCGAAATTAAAGTTTCATGCCAAGCCGAGCGATTTACTGGATGATGCGCCAATGGTGGTGCTCGTCAATGCCGGCTCCGCTTCGGCCTCTGAAATTGTCGCCGGCGCCTTGCAGGATCATAAACGTGCCGTGATCATGGGGCAGAAAACCTTCGGCAAGGGCTCAGTGCAAACCATATTGCCCATCTCCAACGAAGCCGCCCTAAAATTAACCACCGCCAGGTACTACACGCCGGATGGTCGCTCCATACAGGCGTCCGGAATAGAGCCGGATATTGTCGTTGATCGGGTGAAAATAGCATCGGTTGAGGATGAGTCCAATGTGATCAAAGAGAGCAACCTCAGCAGACACCTGGACAACCGCTCTGAGAATGAAAAAGAGACGGACAAGGCGGATAACAACACTGGCGAATCACTCGCCGCAAAAGATTATGCCTTGCATGAGGCCTTAAATGTCTTGAAAGGACTGGAGATCCTCACCGACAGAAACAACTGAACCCGGGCGGTATTTTGTATGTCTTTATCGTCTTGGCAGAATAAAGACAGCGGGTTACCCGGGCGGTGATGCAAGGAGCGAAGAGGCGGGAGGTCAAGAACGATATAGAGCACCAAAGCCGATGGGCAAAGGGATATGGCGAATAAAAATGACTTGCTTTTCAGTTAAGGGGTTTATTTGTCCAGATGATTTAAGACCTTGAGGATCATCCACGCACCGGCAAGGCCAAGCAGCAACGGCACCACCGGGATTTTTCCTATCAATAACACCGGCGTGCCGGTTGTATAGAAGATGATCGCCGATAGTATTAATGCAGAGCCCAGGATCACCAGCACATTATTGCGATTATAGTTATGGAACTCCCGGCGTAATTCATCCAGCCCCCCTGATTTCAACTCGATCTGGATTTTCCCGTCTCTTAATCGCTCAATTAGGTCTATGGTCTTCTGGGGGATCTCCGGCAGCCGATCAACCCAATAGGGCACACTGTCCTTAGTGCCTTTGATTAAGCCTCTTACACCCATTCTATTTTCCATCCACCGTTCCATGATCGGTTTAGCGCTGCGCCACAGGTCCAGATCCGGATAAAGCTGTCGCCCCAGGCCCTCAATACTGACAAGGGTTTTTTGCAATAAAATGAGTTGTGGCAGGATCACCATATTAAAACGCTGGGCGATCTGAAATAACCTTAACAGCAAGGCGCCAAAGGATATCTCTCTTAATGGCCGATCAAACAGGGGTTCACATACGGTGCGGATGGCGAACTCAAACTCATCCACCCTGGTGCCCCTCGGCACCCAACCTGACTCAACGTGTAATTCGGCCACCTTCTGATAGTTACGATTTAAGAAGGCGAGGAAGTTCTCCGCCAGGTATCTTTGATCAAACTCATTCAGGGAGCTCATGATGCCGAAATCAACCATCATGATCCTTAACTGCCCATCATGATCCGGATTGACGAAAATATTGCCCGGGTGCATGTCCGCATGAAAGAAGCTGTCTCTGAATACCTGGGTGAAGAAGATCTCAACGCCCGACTCCGCCAACCATTTCAGATCGACGCCCGCTTGTTTTAGCGCCGCCATGTCATTGACCGGTATGCCGGACACCCGCTCCATGGCCATGACGTTTCGACTGGTTAATTCCCATAACACCTGGGGAATATACAACACCCGGGAGTTCATAAAGTTTCGTCGTAACTGGGAGGCGCTGGCCGCCTCCCGCATTAAGTCCAGTTCATTCATTAACGTCTTCTCAAACTCCCTGACAACGGATGTGGGCTTTAATTGCTTTACATCGGCAGAGTAGTTTTCAAACATCTCGGCAAGGAGATGCATGATCCCCAGATCCCGGCGCATTACCTTTTCTATCTCCGGCCGCACAACCTTAACGATGATCTCCCTGCCGTCTTTTAATGTCGCCGCATGCACCTGGGCGATGGAGGCCGAGGCCAGTGGCGTCTCATCAAATTGCAAAAACACATCGTCAATTCCTTTAGCGAACGCCGCTTCCACGATTTTTTTCGCCACCTTCCCGGAAAAAGGCGGGACATGATCCTGTAGCTTCTCCAGCTCCACGGCGATATCTTCCGGCAACATATCACGCCGGGTTGACAATAATTGCCCAAACTTAATGTAGATAGGGCCTAACTCCTCCAACACCGAGCGGATCCTCACCCCCCTGCTCTCGCGGTTGCGATTGACCCGGTTGAACCAGTTCCAGGGCAATACATACTGCAACCACCTGATCCGGCGAAAAAGACGCACGGCAAATACCAGCTCATCCAGACCATGCCTCACCAATACCCGCTGAATGGCCAGCAGCCTTACAATTTGTCCCGCCCCAAACACCGTCTATGCACTCAGATCCAGTTTGTTGATGCGCTGTTTCATTCTTTCCAGATCATGACGCAACACATCCACAGCGTTATTAAACCCATTGACTTCATCTTCATCAGGGAAGACTTCTCTCTCATATAAGGCATACTCACTGATATCCATTTCAATTTTTCTCTTAAACTGCCTTAAAAAATCAACACCTGCCATGAGGGCGTTACCGGTTTTTCGGGACAAGGTATCACCTGTTATGTGGGATAACCGCTCCTCCCAATCAACATCCATTCTCTGCAAAAGACCTTGAAGCCGCTGCGCCAAGCCAACGTCACCGACTATTTCTATCTCCTCCGGCAGATGCGTATTACCCGCTCGGCTTGCCAGGACATAAAACAACATGCTCATCGGTGTGCCTTTGATGAGAACATCCGCCTGCCCGGGATCAGCCTGATCAATGTGTATGCCATGGTCTTGCAATAACAGGTTGAACACCAGCCGGGTATTGATCAATTCGATGCGGATCACCTTGCCGGACAGCTCGGCTATATCATCGAGCAGCGCCTGATCGGCGGCCAGGAAGCGATTGATGAGCTGTTCCAGGGATATCAAAACAGGCAACCTGTTAGAGATAAGGATTTATAATTTATACCCTTTATGCAGGGCGACAATACCGGCGGATAAATTCAGATAATCAACCCTGGAGAAACCCGCCTCTTCCAGCATGTTTTTTAACCCCTGCTGCGGCGGGTGCATCCTGATGGACTCCACCAGGTATTGATAACTGGCCGGATCGCCTGTTACCCATTTTCCCAATGCGGGAATGACATGAAACGAATAGTTATCATAGAGTTGTTTCAAGATGGGCGAGATGATCTGTGAGAACTCCAGAATGATCAGGGCGCCCCCATATTTCAGCTTCTTGAACATCGATCTTAATGCCGCCGGTTTGTCAGTGACATTACGCAATCCAAAGGCAATCGTCACACAATCAAAATAATTATCCACAAACGGCAGGTTCTCTGCATTGCCGATGACGTAATCCACTCCCGCTGTTACGCCCCTGTCGTAGAACCTGTCCCTGCCGTTCATTAACATCGAGCGGTTAAGATCACACATGATGATGCGGGCCTCTCTACCCAGTGACCTCTTCATCAAAAAAGACAGATCACCGGTCCCACAGGCGACATCGAGTATGACCGAGCCGGGCTTTAATCCTGAGACATGCACACAAAATCGTTTCCATATCCTGTGGACGCCAAAGGACATGAGATCATTCATCAGATCATAACGAGACGCTACCGAGCTGAAAACCTTATCTACCCGCCTGGTCTTCTCATCAGGGGAGAGTCGTTGATAACCAAAATCGACAAAATCATTCATGTTACGTTGCGCTCATAGCCGGCCACCTTCAGCGCATGAAGATAATCCCGCCAGTTTTTTTCCTGATTTTGACCGAGCTCATAAAGATAATCCCAGGTGTAAATGCCGGAGGCATGGCCATCATCAAAACACAGCTTCACGGCGTAACTGCCAACCGGCTCAATGCGATCAATGCCCACCTGCTCTTTGCCTGTTTGCAAGATCCCCTGACCGGGCCCATGGCCCCTGACCTCGGCGGAAGGGGAATACACCCGCAGCAATTCACAACTCAAGCTGTAGCGCTCTCCACTTTCATATTCAATCAGTAGCTCTCTGGATTTTTTTTTCAGGCGAATGGATAGCGGTTTCAAACCCATGGTCATTACCCCATCCGCTAGAGTATGTAGCGGGTTAAGTCTTCATCGCCAATCAAATCATTCAGGTGATCATTGACATAGCCGGCGTCGATATGCACCCGCTTGCCGGTCGACTCCGGCGCATCAAAAGACAGGGTTTCAAGCAACCGCTCCATGACGGTATGCAATCGTCTGGCGCCGATGTTCTCTGTGGATTCATTCACCTGCCAGGCGATCTCCGCAATCCTGGCGACCCCATCCTCGGAAAACGACAGGCTTACCTGCTCGGTTTTCATCAAGGCCACATACTGCGCCGTCAACGAGGCGTCCGGCTCAACCAGTATGCGGATAAACTCTTTCGCTCCCAGGGCGTCAAGCTCGACGCGTATCGGTAATCTGCCCTGCAACTCCGGGATCAGATCAGAGGGCCTCGAGAGATGAAACGCACCGGAGGCGATGAATAAAATATGATCGGTTTTGACCATGCCGTATTTTGTCGTCACAGTGGAGCCCTCCACCAATGGCAATAAATCACGCTGCACCCCTTCCCTTGATACGTCAGGGCCACTCGCCTCGGCGCGACGGGTGACTTTATCTATCTCATCTAGGAAGATGAGGCCATTTTGTTCAACGTTCTCCAGAGCGCGTAGCTTTATCTCATCCTCATTGATCAGTTTTGCCGCCTCCTCTTCCGCAAGCACTTTCAATGCCTCCCTGACTTTGAGTTTTCTGGTTCTTTTTTTGTTGTTGCCCATGTTCTGAAACAGGCCCTGTAACTGGCTGGTCATCTCCTCCATACCGGGCGGCGCCATGATCTCCACACCAATGGCCGGCATACTCACTTCAACCTCTATTTCCTTATCATCCAGCCCCCCCTCTCTTAACCTGTCACGGAACTTCTCTTTCGTTGGGTTGGCCTGATCTTCCTCCTCGCTGTCAGAGAATGTTCTCGCACTCGGCAGCAGTATTTCCAACACTCGATTTTCCGCCGCCACTTCGGCCCTGTCACGGACTTTTTCCATCTCCTCTTCCCGCATCATCTTCACCGCCACATCAGCCAGATCCCGGATGATCGACTCAACATCCCTGCCAACGTATCCCACTTCCGTGAACTTGGTGGCTTCAATCTTTATAAACGGGGCATTCGCCAGCTTGGCCAGTCTCCGGGCAATTTCTGTTTTGCCAACACCAGTGGGGCCGATCATGAGGATATTCTTTGGCGTGATCTCGTTGCGTAACCCTGCATCCACCTGGGCACGACGCCAGCGATTACGCAGGGCAATGGCCACAGCTCGCTTTGCACAATCCTGACCGATGATATGTTTGTTTAATTCAGCGACAATTTGTTTGGGGGTTAATGCGTCCATTATTTTTTAATCCGCTGATGAGAGCGTCTCAATGGTGAGGTGCTCATTCGTGTAAATACAAATATCGCTGGCGATATGCAGCGCTTTCTCGACAATGCGGCGGGCATCTAGCTCGGTATTCTCCAGCAACGCTTTGGCGGCGGCCTTTGCATAAGAGCCGCCGGAGCCTATGGCCATGACGTCATCTTCCGGTTCAATCACATCACCATTGCCTGAGATGATCAGGGAATGGGCCTCATCAACAACACACAACATCGCCTCAAGACGTCTTAACATACGATCTGTGCGCCAGTCCTTGGCAAGCTCAACGGCCGAGCGCATGAAGTTTCCCTGGTGAGCCTCCAGCTTGGCTTCAAAGCGTTCAAAAAGGGTAAACGCATCTGCCGTACCGCCGGCAAACCCCGCCAGCACCCTGTCACGATAAAACCTTCTTATTTTGCTGGCGTTAGCTTTCATCACGGTATCGCCCAGTGACACCTGACCATCACCGCCGATCACCACTTGCTTATCCCGCCTCACCGACAAGATGGTGGTGCCTCTGAATTGTTCCAATCTCACTCTCCTGCCCGGGTAATATGCGCCGTTCTATCCTTTTCAGGCGATCACGGCAAAAGAGGATATTGTACACCAATAGTTGGATGCACGACCGTTATCACATCCGGCTCCATATTCATCGAAAACGGCTGCGGATGACTATGACTTCCTGGCGCGCGGGTGCGCTTTGTCGTAGACCTGCGCCAGGTGTTGAAAGTCCAGATGGGTGTATATTTGTGTGGTACTGATATCGGCATGACCTAATAATTCCTGTACCGCGCGCAGATCACCGCTTGATTCGAGAATATGTGTTGCAAATGAGTGACGCAACATATGTGGATGCACATGGGTATTCAAGCCCTGCCTGATCGCCCAGTGGCGAAGTCGCTGTTGTATTGAGCGCGCGCTGATCCTGCCCCCTCTTTTGCTCACAAACAGGGCCTGCTCATCCTCAGCCGCTAATTGCGGGCGTATAGCCAACCAGGCCTGAATGGCTGATACGGCGTGTCTGCCCACAGGGACAATGCGCTCTTTACTTCCCTTTCCCTTCACTGTAACAGTCGCATCATCGGCATGAATACTGTCCAGATTCAAACCCACACATTCCGACAACCTCAAACCCGATGAGTAGATCAATTCGAAGAGCGCCCTGTCACGCACGGCCAGTTGTGAATTATCCTCAATCGCAACCAGCTTCGTTGATTGATCGGCGTCCAGCGTTTTCGGCAATCGTTTTTTCGTCTTTGGCGTGATAATGCCTTTTGCCGGATTTTGTTTCACATCGCCATTTTCCAGCAAAAATTGATAAAAGGCGCGTATGGCCGAGAGATTTCTCTGCAAGCTCTTGCCACCGATCCCTTGTCTATGTCTTTGCGCGACAAAACCCCGTAACTGACGACCATCCACATCACGCCATCGCTCAATACCTAACTGCTTGCAATAAGATAAAAACAGGCTCAGATCGCTTGAATACGCCTTGCGAGTGTGCGGCGAGAGATGGTGCAGGGTCTGCAAAAATGATCCTATTTTTTCAGCTTCCGGCTCTCTCATATCTCACTCAAAAATCAGCCGCCGTCAATCCCGTTACCCGCTATCAGACAAAGCCGGAGATGTTTTGCAACTGCGGGCGCAGACTTCTTTGCAGAGGCGAGGCATCAACACCTGTGAGATGAAAACGGGCGATGATTGATCTGCAAGAGCAGTCAACTGTCCGCTATCCAGGGTCTTAAAATAAAGCTGAGTACCTCACCCATGTTCGTCAGTAATTCCACCCCCATGCCTTCCTCAAACCTGTCCGCATCATGACTGCCGATCCCCATAACACCGCTCCAGTTGCTCCCATGTAACGGCACTAACACGGCCGATGCAATATCATCACTTCCATCGCCAAATAAAAAAACCTGTTGCTGATATTTTAAGCGCCCGCTCACCGGCAGGCGTTTATCCATCATGGCTCTGAACAGGCGTACCTCACTCGCCTGTGTGCCGACAAACTCCTCGCCCGCACAGGGTTCAATAACAGCCGGCTCGGCAAACAGCCTAACCGCCACCTTATCAGCCCGGAAGTTGCGTTTCAGATCATCATACAGGGCCCTGAATATCTCTCCGGGATCGTCGGCATCCATGAGGGTCAGCACAAGATGATGCATACGATGGGACAGTTCTTCGTTTGAGCGGGCGATCTCGATCAATTCATGCAGGCGTTTGCAGGTCTGCTCATGTCGTTCACGTAGCGCTTTGACCTGCTTCTCCACCAGCGAGATAACCTCACCCGAGGCATGGGGCAGTGTCATCTCCATAAGTAATGCCGAGCGATCGGAAAAAAAGCTCGGGTTCTCCCTCAGGTAATGTTCAACCTCATCGGCGGTAACCGAAACCATCTCCCGTGCCGGCTCTATAGCGCTCATATTTCAATTTGCCCCTTATAGACTGTTGTCGCCGGGCCTGTCATCCAGACTGGCGCACCCTCACCTTCCCATGATACCTTCAGATGACCGCCTTTCAAGGCGACATCGACGTCTTTATGCAGATCATATTGCCCGATCCCCGCCACCACGGCGGCACAGGCGCCCGTGCCGCAGGCCCGTGTCTCACCCACCCCCCGTTCAAATACCCTTAATCTCACATGAGAACCATCCACTATTTGCATAAACCCCACATTCACACCTTGAGGAAATAACCCATGTGCCTGGATTTGACGGCCTATCCGGGCAACGGGGGTCTCGTCAGTGTCTTCAACCAGTAAAACCGCATGGGGGTTGCCGATGGACAAGGCGATCACCTCTACGCTCATCTCTTCCAGCTTGAGTTGGTATCTCGGTTTCATCTCGCCGCTCGAGATGGGAATGTCCGCTGGTCTGAAACGGGGCACGCCCATGTTGACCCGAATACATGCGCCCTCCTCAAAATACGCCTTCACCGCTCCCGCATCGGTGTCGGCAACCAGCTCCGGCTTATCCAGCAAACCCTTATCACGCAAGAGTCGGGCGAGACAACGTATGCCGTTGCCACAATGCTCGGCCTCACTGCCGTCGGCATTGAAAATACGATAATGAAAATCCGCCTGTGCAACCCGGCTGGGCCTGATCATCAGTACTTGATCGCAACCAATCCCAAGACGGCGATCGGCAATATGTCGTATCTGCTCCGGGTTGAGTGAGATCCGCCGCTCCAGGGCATTGAGTATGACGAAATCGTTACCGAGGCCGTGCATTTTTGTGAACTCGAGCAACATGGCGCACAGATTACAGACTGGCGGCAGAACTTGCCAACACTTTGGCGGGATGGGAACTCTCGCTTTGTGCCGTTACATGCCGGGCTCACTATCTCTGATAGCGCTTATTCTAAGGAGGATTGGGCGGGATCGGATCAGCGGCAATATGGATGGTTGATGTGGGGAAAGCGCATTCAGCGCCGTGGCCTTCAATGATTTCAATCACCCTCAACATCACATCCTGTTTGATTTCATGGAACCGGACCCAGTCCGTGGTCCTGGTAAACGTATAGATAAAAAAGTCCAGGGATGAGGGCGCAAACTCGTTAAAGTTGACGATCAATGTTTGGGTTGCGTCAATTTCGGGATGCGCTTTTAGCATTGCCCTGACGTCTTCAACGATTATCGACATCTTGCCAACATCATCGTAGCGTATGCCGATGGTTTCATAGATCCGCCTGTTGCTCATCCTGGAGGGGTTCTCCACGGCAATGCCGGTGAAGATGGCGTTTGGCACATACAGGGGTCGCTTGTCAAACGTTTGTATTCGCGTTAATCGCCAGCCGATATCTTCAACAGTGCCTTCTATCTGTTTATCGGGAGAGCGGATCCAGTCGCCCACATCAAAAGGCCGGTCCAGATAGATCATCAAGCCACCGAAAAAATTCGCCAATAAATCCCTGGCGGCGAAACCAACCGCAATGCCGCCGATCCCGCCAAACGCCAGCACCCCGGATATGCTATACCCCAGCGTCTGCAAAATGACTAAAAAAGCCGTGATGATAATGGAGACACGCAGTAGTTTTGCAATCGCATCGGCCGTGGTGCGATCAAACGGCTCGCCCGCCGCGACACATTTTTGCACCAGGTTGCGCTCCGCCTTCTTTATGAAGCGCACTAAAAACCAGGCGAAAATAACAATGACGCCGACCTCTCGGATGGGGCTGATGGCGGCGAAAATAACCGCATCCGACTGGCTTTGGACGATTTGTGCGGCAAAAGTGACGCCAACAAGCCAGATAAGCGCGCTCAGTGGTTTTGTAGCGGAGTGGATTAAGGCGTCATCCCAGTAGTTTTTCGTTTTCTCCGCCTTGATCAGCAGCCTTTTCAACACGCCTTTTTGCGCCCAGTTGATCAGTAACGTGAGAAAAACAATGATGAATACCTGCAGGATCCAGGAGCCGTTCTGAAAGTAATTCGGTATGTCCGTTATTGCCCGATCAAAATCCATCCCCACCTCATCTTTGGCGTCTAATACACCTTCGTGATCTCATAGCCCTGTTTTTCCAGCAACGCCAACACGCCCTCCATGCCAGGCAAGTGCAAGGCCCCCACGGCAACAAAGGCCGCACCCTCTTCAAGCGCCGGCTGCATCCTCTCTACCATCGTGTAATTGCGCTTCGTCAGTATGGTATCCATCAACGCCTCATACAGGGCATTATCAGCAAACCCATAACGCTGGCCGTATGCATACAGTCCCGCCAGGTCTTTCTGCATATACAGTGCGATCATCTTATCGAAGTCATCTTCAATTAAGTCATAGTGACAGACCGCATCGGTTAATAATTGCCGCTGCTCACCCATGGCCAACTGGTTAAATAACTCGCCCTGCTCCTGTAGTGTCTCAAGGCCAGCGACTTCCAGGCCCGCCTGTTGCGCTTGTTGCAACAACACCAGATCCAGCACGGCGCCCATATCGACTGGATAGCTCATGGTGATATAGGCCGCCCAGGGTTTCATTATGGAGACGACTTGCCGGTTCAGATGATAGGCTTCCAGTATGTCCACGGCCCTTGAAAAAATCCCGGGCGGCACAACATCATCAAGCCTTGTGTCGTCATTAAAAAACATCATCTGCTCCATTAAAAACATCTGCTCCGGATCGGGCAGGGCCTCCATGAGGAACACCTCGCTGGCCGTCAGCATGGGTTCAATCGCATCCAGGTGGGATAAAATGGCTTCATTGGACACATGGATGGTGCCGAAAATATGACTGGGCATTGCGCCCTGTTTTTCTACTCGCCATAGCAACCCCTGGCTGAATTGATGCGGCCCGGGGTAGGCGCCCGCCTCGACGTGTATCGGCCTGCATGCAGGCGAGATGGGCTCTTTCGCCAATAGCGGATTGGAAAAAACCAGCAAGAGAAAGATAACAAGATTGTTGCGATTAAACATGATCATCACCTCATCCAGGTTCACGGCTTTATGCCAGTTCATGGATCATCCCTCTGATCTTCCTGCACCGCGCATCGGTCAATAAATCCTCATATGACCGCTCAGGTTCCCTGCCACGGACATCCATCAACCTCTCCTGAGATCCCGGCTGCATTTCCCATTGTAATCTCTGCAATATAGAAATAGCCGCAGGTTGATTATTACACACCAACACCATGTCACAACCAGCATCCAAGGCGGCATAGGCGCGCGCCGTGTAACTGCCGGCAACCCCCGCCCCCGCCATATTCAGATCATCGCTGAAGATGACCCCCTGAAAGCCTAACCTGTTACGCAGAATGTCATCTAGCCAGATCCGGGAAAACCCCGCCGGCTTGTCATCGACCTGTTCATAGATGACATGGGCGGGCATTATTGCCGCAAGACCGGCATTGATCAAACGCTCAAACGGCGCCAGATCCGCCGCTAATATATCCTCATAACGCCGCTTATCAACTGGCGTCTCCTCGTGTGAGTCCTCTCTCACATGGCCGTGACCGGGGAAGTGTTTGCCCACGGCCATCATGCCGGCGGCGCCCATGCCTTTCATTAAATACCGGCCCAGCTCCGCCACCACGTCAGGGCAGTGATGGTATGTGCGCTCTCCCATGAATGCGCTGATCCCCGCATCGAGATCCAGAACCGGCGTAAAACTGAGATCCACACCCACCGACAACAACTCACTGGCCAGCAACCAACCCACGTTTTCAACCAGCGAGAGTGCGCGGCCTTCATCTTTATCATACAGCTCGCCAAAACATCGGGCGGGCGGTAGCCGGGTAAAGCCGTCAAGGAAGCGTTGTACCCGTCCGCCTTCATGATCCACGGCGATGATCAGAGCAGGTTCACGCAGTGCATGAATGTGCGATGTTAATGCGATTAACGTCCCCGGGTCCCGATAGTTTCGGGAGAATAAGATCACGCCGCCAACCAGCGGGTGCAACAACATCTCCCGCTCATCGGCCTCTAGCTCGGCGCCTCGCAGGTCCAGCATAACCGGCCCTAATGGCATATCAGTCTCTCATCCCCCTGTTTGTCTCAACGTTCACAGCGCCCGATCGCCATCACATCAACGGCTACAGGGCCGGGCATTTTTATATCATTAAAAAGCCAGATGCGACAACTCCCGCCCATGGGCCCCTGTTAGCGGCACATCATTTTATTCAAATAATATGACCTCACAACCCTCGCTCACCAGATCAAATAACTCGATCACATCAGCATTACCCATGCGTATGCACCCTGCTGAACCCGCCTCTCCCATCTTGACGTCATCCGGTGAGCCGTGGATGTATATGTATCGGCTGTAGGTGTCTACATCGCCGCCTTTATTCAATCCCGGCTCCTCCCCCTGCAACCACAGAATGCGGGTCAATATCCAGTCACGCTCAGGGTGTCGTGCTTTTAATTCATAGTGATAAATCTCACCGGTAGGTTCTCTGCCAATGAAGACGGTATTGGGCCTGGCGCCTGCACCAATCTTCTCAGCGATAGTGTGTTTGCCCCTGGGCGTACAGCCACTGTGGAGCCTCTCCCCCGGGCCATTTTTAGCGGTCGATACGGGGTAGGTCTTGATAACGACATGGTTATTTTTTAGATCCAGCCTCTGCTCGCCCAGGTCGATCAGGATATGATGTTTTTCTGGCGCCACAGGATCATTCAAATACAGCGATGGGTTCAATGTGCGATGGATAATGTAGATATAACAGGCCCGGGCGCAACACCGCCGATGCGTAATGATCGCGCCGGTAATACCGATTGTTTCTGCAAAATCCGCCCATCACTGTGCAAATACAGCAAACCCCAACCGCCACAGATGGAGAAGTGTTCACACGCCGATCTAAATCGTTGTCCTGAAGATGCCAGGACATCGACAACATCACCTTCATCACACCTGCCTCGCCTTCGGGCATATTGAAAACTGGCTGTCTCATCAGGCGACACATCGTCTATATGGGCGATCCCCGGCCCTCATGGGAGAAGGATGCGATGATTGCAACAACCCAAGGTGGGCGAGATATGTATTACCTCTTCGGGGCATACACGTTATCAGCGACAGATCACCCGCCACATCCCTTAGCGCCCGCCTTTAGAGAGCAGGCGCTCATCCCGCCATGCCGCAAGAAATTTTTGTAAATGCGGTTTATCCTCGGCGGATAATTTTTTCCTGAGCCGTTCACATTGAGCTCCATAGGCGTCCATCGAGAGAGCCCCGCGGATCAGTTGAAAGCGAAGATAGACAAGGTAGGTGTTGAGCACATCGGACTCGCAATAATGCCGAATTAACTCGATATCACCGGCCAGATAACTGTCCCATACCTTATCTCCCGCCATCCCCATTTTCCCCGGAAAACCCAGCATGGAGGCGATCTCGGTCAGTGGCGCAAAGGCACGAAACTCATAGCCCGCCAACACATCCATGAGATCAGTGTGACGTTGATGGTAGCGGCTAAGGTAATTGTTCCAGCGAAAACCCGGATCATCATCACCGGTCTCCCAATACCGGGGGGCCTGAATACCGTGCAACAGCGCCCGGTAATGCAACACCGGCAGATCGAACCCGCGACCATTCCAGGAAACCAGGGTGGGCGTGTATCTCTCTATGCCTTCAAAAAAACGCTGGATCAATTCAGACTCATCGGACTGAGGGCTCCCCAATGACCAGACCTTGAGATCATCTTTCTCAACCAACACCACCGATATCGCCACCACCCGGTGCAGATGCAGGCGCAGGAACTCAGAGGCATTATCCGTCTCCTGCCGACGCCTGTTCAGCATGACCTCAGCGGTGTCCCTGTCGGGCAGCCCATCCAAGTTAAATAAGCGTCTGCCGGTATCCAGATCAGGGATGGTTTCAATATCGAAGACAAGCGTGTTCATGTTTTCGATAGTCCTGGATTGAGGTCTCATCCCGTTATCCTCTGATCATCACAGACAAGTCATTCGGGAAAAACCGGGGTGGAGAGGTATCGATCGCCCCGATCACAAATAATCACAACGATAACGGCGTTCTCTATGTTAGCGGATAATCGTAACGCCGCCGAGACAGCGCCGCCGGAGGAGATCCCGGCGAACAGGCCCTCTTCCCGGGCAAGCCTTCGCGTCATCTCCTCGGCCTGCGCCGATGTGACGTCTATCACTTCATCTACTCGCTCTCTCTGAAAAATCGCCGGTAGATAGGCGGCCGGCCAACGGCGTATGCCGGGTATGTTCTCATCACCGGCAGGCTGCACACCAACAATTTGCACCGCCTGGTTTCGCTCTTTCAAAAACCGGGACACGCCCATGATCGTCCCGGTTGTGCCCATAGCGCTGACAAAGTGAGTCACCTTGCCCCGGGTATCACGCCAGATCTCCGGGCCGGTGCCTTCATAATGGGCGCGCGGGTTGTCGGGGTTGGCGAATTGATCCAGGATCCGCCCCCGCCCTTCTCGCTGCATCGCCGCCGCCAGATCCCGCGCCCCTTCCATGCCCTGCTCTTTGCTGACCAGGACAAGCTCGGCGCCGAAAGCACGCATGATCCGTCTGCGCTCCACAGTTAAATTATCCGGCATGATCAACGTCATGCGATAACCCCGTATTGCCGCCACCATCGCCAGAGCAATACCGGTATTACCACTGGTCGCCTCTATTAGCGCATCACCCGGCCTGATCTCTCCACGCAACTCGGCATAATGGATCATGCCGAGGGCCGGGCGATCTTTAATGGAACCTGCCGGGTTATTCCCCTCCAGTTTCGCCAGCACGATATTGGAGGTATCACCGGGCAGGCGTTGTAATGTTACCAGCGGGGTATTGCCCACACTGGAGTCAACAGCCGGGTAATGTGCAACAGGGTATGATGATGCTGTGGAGGACATGGGCACGTCGGCGGTATTTCTTATGATATGGCCATAGCCATGACAACGGCGTCTTCTCTGCCATACTCTGACGGATAATAATTACGGCGCATTCCCGTCTCGATAAACCCGGCCCTCTGATAGAACTCTCTGGCAATCTCATTTGACAGTCGCACCTCTAAAGAGGCCATCTGCGCTTTATGCCCCTGTGCGATACCCAGTATAAAACGCAACAACATACCGCCCATTCCCATGCCATGGTATTCAGGGTGGATACACAGATTGAGAATATGCGACTGATCAATGTTCACCGACATAACCGCATAGCCGGCTATCACGCCTTGCTGCTCCACAACCCAACAACAATAACCAACGTATAAACAATCCGTGAAGCCGCTCCTTGACCAGGGGAAAGCATAGACCGCCCGTTCGATCTGCAAAACATCGGGCAGGTCCTCTTCCACCATGGGACGAAACCCCATGAACGGCTCATTTAATAGCGCGCACATCTTCGCTCTTCATATATTTTCACCGCCCGTTGTAAGTCTTGCCAGGACTTCCTTTTCTCTTTGGGTGAGCGTAACAAATAAGCGGGGTGATAGGTTACCACCACCGGCACGGGTGGCTCGCCGTAGTGATAACACCTGCCACGCATCTTGCCGATGGGTGTATCGAGCTTGAGTAGATTTTGTGCGGCAACACGGCCCAAAGCTAGAATGAGTTTCGGCTTTATGGCGTCAATTTGCCGGGCAAGGTAATGCTCACAGGATGAGACCTCCTCCGGCTTTGGATCGCGATTATTGGGCGGCCTGCATTTGAGGATGTTGGCGATGAAGACCTGCTCACGGCTCAGCTCGATTGCCGCCAACATAGCGTCGAGTAATTTGCCCGCACGGCCCACAAACGGCTCACCTCGTCTGTCTTCCTCCGCCCCCGGCGCCTCTCCTATAAGCATCCAGTGTGCATTCACATCACCCACGCCGAATACCGTCTGTGTCCTGCCGGTATGCAGCGCGCATTGTTTGCATTGCGCCACCTTCTCCTTCAGGGCGTCCCAGCCTTCAGGGCGGTTATCCTCAGCCACCATCACGGGCGTAGATGGCGACGGTTGATCGCCTGGTGAGAAAACGCCCGTCTCCCTCGGCGACCAGAGTGCGATACCCATGGCCTGAAGATACTGCTGTTGTTGTCGGGTTAGTCTCATGCCTGGGGATGGATTTTCTCCGTCAGTGAATGGGCGCGGTTTATGGCGTTGATGTAGGCTTTCGCGGAAGCTGCGACAATATCCGTATCTGAGCCGCGACCATTTATCACATGGCCGTTTTTATGCACGCGTACCGTCACCTCACCCTGTGCATCGGTACCGCCGGTAATGTTCTTCACTGAAAATAACTGCAACTCACAACCGCTGGTGACGATGGCTTCGATGGCTTTGAACACCGCATCCACCGGCCCGTCACCCGCTGATGTGGTCGGTTTCTCATCACCATCTACAGACAGGGTGAGCTCAGCGGTTGGTACCTCGCCGGTTTCCGTGATCACGCGTAATGAGACCAGCTTGATCCGCTCGCCGTTATCCTGCAAGTTATCCGTGACGATGCTCTGTAAGTCTTCATCATAGATCTCGTGTTTTTTATCGGCGAGGGCCTTGAATTTCCTAAACGCATTGTTCAGCTCCGCTTCACTTTCACATTCAAGGCCGATCTCCTTCAGCCGGGTACGAAAGGCATTGCGCCCGGAGTGTTTACCCAGCACCAGTCGATTGGTTGACCAGCCCACATCCTGCGCCCGCATGATCTCATAGGTCTCTCTGCTTTTGATCACCCCATCCTGATGGATCCCGGACTCATGGGCGAAGGCATTGGCGCCGACCACCGCCTTATTCGGCTGTACCGGAAAACCGGTGATATTCGAGACCAGCTTTGAACAGTTGACGATTTCTGTCGTATCCAGATTAGTCTTACAGTGAAAATAATCCTTGCGTGTGTGCACCGCCATCACGATCTCTTCCAATGCCGCATTACCGGCCCGCTCACCCAAACCATTTATCGTGCATTCCACCTGGCGGGCGCCGTTCATCACCGCCGCTAATGAATTGGCTACGGCGAGCCCGAGATCATTGTGACAATGTACGGAGAAGATGGCCTGATCGGCATTGGGAACCCGTTCAATAATGCCCTTGATGGTCTCGCCAAACTGGGCCGGCATACTGTAACCCACGGTATCGGGTATGTTGATCGTTGTTGCGCCTGCGTTGATCACCGCCTCGATTACCCGACAAAGAAAATCGAGCTCGGAGCGAGCAGCATCCTCAGGGGAGAACTCCACATCGTCAGTGTATCCTCTTGCACGTTTCACCGCCTTCACCGCCGCCGCCACCACCTCATCGGGCTGCATCTTCAGCTTGCGTTCCATGTGGATGGGTGATGTGGCGATAAAGGTATGGATCCGGGCCGACCTTGCCGACTTCAAGGCGCTGGCCGCTGCATCGATATCCTTATCGCCGGTACGCGCCAAAGCGCACACGGTGCTCTCTTCAATGATCTCGGCTACGGACTTCACCGATTCGAAGTCACCGGGGCTGGCAACGGGAAACCCGGCCTCAATCACATCGACCTGCATTTTCTCCAATGCCCTGGCAACCTGCATTTTCTCACCGCGGGTCATGGATGCGCCGGGGCTTTGCTCCCCATCACGCAATGTGGTATCAAAAATAATGAGTTTATCTGTCATGGTGCTGCTCCTCGCGCCCTTCAACTAGATGGATCTTGACTGCAAAAATAAAAAATACAAACGGATTGTGATGTGGATATATGCCCCTAGCAGGGCAGCAGGAGCAGGCGAGATAGCACGCTCACCGACAGACGGCAAGGTAAGAGGGCGGAATTGAATGACCCGTTCACGCTCATGATGGGGCTAAGGATAGCTACTAGCGGGATAATTGCAAGTCAACTTCGGCTTTTTCTATGGCTCTTCCTGCACCGCCCGGCTCGCCCTGTGCCGCCTCAGTAGAATCAGGGTCAATAAGGGGCCTGAGATCGCATAGCCCAATGCCAGCAACAACAACACCAGCGAGGGTCGCAGGGCCACCAGCACAATGATGAGCACGATAATGGACACATTGATAAACGGCACCTTGCCGCGTAGATCGAATTGTTTGAAACTGTGATAGCGAATGTTGCTCACCATCAGGATGCTGATCAGCAAGGTAACGGGAAAAGAAAAAACGATAATGCCGGTGCCATCGGCTAATCCGTACACATCACCCCACCACACCATGCCGGCCATCACCGCCGCCGCCGCCGGGCTCGGCAGGCCCTGGAAATAGCGTTTATCCGAGCTCCCCGCCTGGGTATTAAAGCGGGCGAGCCTAAGGGCGGCGGCAGAGGCAAAAACGAAACAGGCCAGCCAGCCCAGTTTCCCAAACTCAAACAAAGACCACTGGTAGATCACCAATGCCGGCGCCAAACCAAACGAGACCATGTCCGACAAGCTGTCGTATTGCACGCCAAAATCACTTTGTGTCTTCGTCATTCTCGCTATGCGCCCATCCATGCCATCGAGGATCATGGCGATAAAAATTGCGATAGCGGCCGCCTCATAACGGTCGTTGATGGCGGCGACAATGGCATAGAACCCGGCGAACAACGCAGATGTTGTAAACAGATTGGGCAATAAATAAATGCCTCGGCGCCGTCTCGTCATGGTTGGGCTGGATAGTCAGGTTATGGCACTGCTACACACTACAGACTTATAGCGTAAAACGCCATTGCAGAGGATGTAGGAAAACGCAATGTTTTATAGCGAAAGACTGAAGTCTACGATCAGCTTGCAAGATAAGTATGATGCGAACAATCATGCTGATCGAAAGCATCACAAAGCCCACTGATGAGCGCATTACCGTAACTTGCCCTCGCCCCGGGCCGGATATCTATTCTCGCACTCCCCAGGTATACACACGCCGATCAAAGGGGAGAAAGCGGCAAACACGGCTGATGCGAAAAGTTGCTCCATGAATAATGAGAAAACCATCAGCGGCACGAATACCAGGAGAGGAATCATGCCTGCCCGGGTTATGGGTTGGGCGGGGTGTTCGCCCTATCCTGCCGTGATGCTCACAATGCAATTTTATCCCCTCATCAATTCCTGTGCGGATCAACCAGTTTATGTTGTTTGATCCACGGCATCATGGAACGAAGTCGCTCGCCAACCTGTTCAATTTGATGTGCTTTACTGGCTCTTTGCATGGCCTTCATCTTTGGCGTGCCGGTCTGGTTCTCCATGATGAACTCGCGGGCGAAATCACCATCCTGGATCTCTTTCAAGATTGTCTTCATCGCCTGCCTCGCTTCTTTGCCAATAACCCGTGGGCCGCGGGTAAAATCACCGTATTCCGCCGTATTGGAAATCGAATAACGCATGTTGGCGATACCGCCTTCATAGATCAGATCAACGATCAATTTTGTCTCATGCAAGCATTCAAAATACGCCATCTCCGGGGCATACCCGGCCTCGATCAGGGTTTCAAACCCGGCCTGAATGAGGGCTGTGATCCCGCCGCACAAAACCGTTTGCTCACCGAACAAATCGGTCTCCGTCTCCTCTCGGAAACTGGTTTCAATCACACCGGCCCTGCCACCACCATTGGCGGCGGCATAAGAGAGGGCGATGTCCCTGGCCTGGCCTGAAGGGTCCTGATATACGGCGATCAGCGATGGCACCCCGCCGCCTTCAACATAGGTTGAGCGCACCAGGTGGCCCGGGCCTTTAGGTGCGATCATGATCACATCGAGATCCGCACGGGGCTCTATCTGCTGAAAATGGATATTAAATCCGTGGGCGAAAGCCAGCGCCGCACCCTGTTTGATATGGGCCTCAACCTGTGCATGATAAAGGCGGGATTGCTGCTCATCCGGGGCCAATATCATCACCACATCCGCCCAGCTAACGGCATCTTCTATCGGTTTCACCATCAAGCCCGCCGTTTTTGCCTTGACCTCTGATCCCGAACCCGGGCGCAGGCCGACACAGATCTCAACACCGGAGTCATGCAAATTATTGGCATGGGCATGCCCCTGGGAGCCATAACCAATCACGGCAACTTTCCTGCTCTTGATGATGGATAAGTCCGCATCTTTATCATAATAAATGTTCATCTTCTTCATCTCTCATTGTGTGCCGTAAAATCGGTGTGTTATGAAATTCTGTTGATGGGCTCAAACCCTGATCGCTCTATGGCCCCGTGCGATGCCGGAAACACCGGTTCTCACCGTCTCTAAAATCAGCCCCGGCGCCAGCGCCTGCAAAAACGCATCGAGCTTCTCGCCATTACCGGTCACCTCAATGGTGTAGGTATGCTCGGTAACATCGATAATCCGCCCCCTGAATATATCACTCAAACGCATTAACTCCTCCCGGGATGTATCTACCGCCTGCACTTTCACCAACATCAATTCTCTTTCAATGTGCGCGCTTTCGTTCAGGTCCACAACCTTGATGACGTCCACCAGTTTATTGACCTGCTTGGTGATCTGCTCAATGATCGGATCGGATCCCACCGTCACGATGGTCATTCTTGAGACCGTCGGCTCTTCGGTTGGGGCAACGGTTAATGATTCGATGTTAAAGCCGCGCGCAGAGAACAATCCCGAGATCCGAGATAGGGCGCCGGATTCGTTCTCAACCAATAACGATAAAATATGACGCATCAGGCCAGTTCCCGTTCTTGCGAACCGGGCGCCAGATGCATTTCGTTTTGTCCTCTCCCGGCCACAATCATGGGGTATACGTTCTCCGCCTGGTCGGTAATGAAATCCATTAATATGAGTTTATCTTTCATGCCCAGGGCTTCCTGTAATGCCGGCTCAACATCGGCGGCGTCTTCTATACGCATGCCTATGTGACCAAAGCTCTCGGCCAGCTTGACGAAATCCGGCAAGGCCTCCATATAAGAATGGGAGTAACGCTTCTCATAGAAGAACTCCTGCCATTGTCTCACCATGCCCATATAGCGATTGTTTAGATTGATGATCTTAACGGGCGCTTCATATTGCAAACAGGTGGATAATTCCTGTATACACATGACCAGACTTGCCTCACCGGTGATGCAGACGACGGTCTCATCGGGATAGGCTATTTTCACCCCCATGGCCGCCGGCAAACCAAAGCCCATAGTGCCCAAACCACCGGAGTTTATCCAACGTCTTGGCTTGTCGAATTTATAAAACTGTGCGGCCCACATCTGATGCTGGCCGACATCCGAGGTCACATAGGCATCGCCCCGGGTTAATTCATAGAGTTTTTCAATGACCATCTGTGGCTTGATCAGGGAAGACTGTCTATCAAACCGAAGGCAATCCATGGCTTGCCAAGCCTTGATCTGTCGCCACCAGCTACTCACCGCCTGCTTGTCGATTTTGCTCTTGCTACTCTTTAATCCGGCATTGAGATCCGTGAGCACCTGTTTGACGTCACCCACAATAGGCACATCCACCGGCACATTTTTCGCAATCGATGATGGATCCACATCAATGTGGATGATCCTTGCATGGGGACAGAACTTCTCCAGATCACCGGTGACCCGATCATCGAAACGTGCGCCAATCGCCATCAGCACATCACATTGATGCATGGCCATGTTGGCCTCGTAAGTGCCGTGCATACCCAGCATACCGATAAATTGCTCATCGGTGGCGGGATAGGCGCCCAATCCCATCAAGGTATTGGTGATCGGATAGCCCAGCATACGGGTGAGCTCGGTTAGCTCCTCGTGTGCATCAGCAAGGATAACGCCGCCGCCGGTATAGATCATGGGTTGCTTCGCCGAGAGGAGCAGCTTGATGGCGCGTTTGATCTGCCCTGGATGCCCCTTCACAGTGGGGCGATATGAGCGCATACCCACTTCCCGGGGGTATACATATGCACAGGTATCGGCGGTGACGTCTTTGGGGATATCCACCAACACCGGGCCCGGGCGACCACTGGCGGCAATATAAAATGCTTTCCTGATAGTGGCGGCCAGGTCTTTCACATCGCTGACAAGGAAGTTATGTTTGACACAGGGCCGACTGATCCCAATCGCATCGACTTCCTGGAAGGCGTCGTTACCAATCACCGAGGTGGGCACTTGCCCACTGAAAACCACCAGGGGGATGGAGTCCATATACGCCGTGGCGATCCCGGTAACCGCATTGGTCATGCCCGGCCCGGACGTCACCAGCACCACGCCCGGCCTGCCGGTCGCCCTGGCGTAACCATCGGCAGCATGGGCGGCGCCCTGCTCATGCCGAACCAGGATATGCTCTACGTCCGTTTGTTTGTATAACTCATCATAAATATGCAATACGGCGCCACCGGGATAGCCAAACAGATGCTTGACCCCTTGATCTTTCAACGCCCGGACGAAGATCTCGGCGCCACGTAATGTTGCTTTTGATTTGCTCACCAGCGGTTTTGCAGATTGATTAACGGGAAGACAGGGGAAACTACTGATATTCCTTGAGAACGTCAAGTTGCGCTTTGCACAATGCAAACCCGGATGGGTACAATAGCGCACAGATGAACCAACATTCAGGATGCGACCAAGTTAGCGTGGGCAACTTTATTACCGGGCACCGAAAACCATAATGCGAACCACAGATATGTTGTTAGCGACCCTGCGTGAGGCGCCGGCGGATGCTGAAGTGATCAGTCATCAGTTAATGCTTCGAGCAGGTATGATCCGCAAAACGGCGGCGGGGATCTATAACTGGTTGCCATTGGGATTAAAGGTGCTGCGAAAAGCGGAAGCCATTGTGCGCGAGGAAATGGATGCGACAGGGGCGCAGGAAGTCCTCTTATCCGCCGTACAACCTGCCGAGTTATGGCGGGAGTCCGGACGCTGGGAAGAATACGGGGCGGAATTGTTACGTCTTCATGATCGCCAGCAACGGGATTTCTGTATCGGCCCCACCCATGAGGAGAGCATCACCGATTTAATTCGCCATGAGATCCGTAGCTACAAGCAACTGCCGGCCACCTTCTATCAGATCCAGACCAAGTTCAGGGACGAGATACGACCGCGCTTCGGCATTATGCGTGCCCGTGAATTTCTCATGAAGGATGGTTACTCGTTCCACTTACACCAAGCGTCCCTGGAGGCAACCTATGAGTTGATGTACCGGACTTATTCGCGGATCTTCAAAAGAATCTCCCTTGACTTCAGGGTGGTCATTGCCGATAGCGGTAACATCGGCGGGGCGGTGTCCCACGAATTTCACGTTTTGGCTGGATCAGGGGAAGATCGCATCGCCTTTACGGAGGATGCGGCATTCGCCAGCAACGTGGAACTCATCGCCTCGCCCATGCCCACTGGAAAAAGGGCCGCACCAGAGAAAGAACTGGAAAAAGTAGCGACCCCGGATCAGCGCACTATCGAAGAGATCAGTGATTTTCTGCATGTCACGCCAAAGCAATGCTTAAAGACCCTGATTGTGAATGGTCGGGATGGCGAGCTGGTTGCCCTGGTGTTGAGGGGGGATCATGAATTAAACCGCCTCAAAGCAGAGGTGTTGCCGGAAGTGGCGGCGCCACTCACCTTCGCCAGTGCAGAGCAGATCAATGAACAGATGGGTTGCGACATAGGCTCTCTGGGGCCGGTGGGGCTCGGCATAACCGTTATCGCTGATCGGGCGGCCATGATGTTGTCTGATTTTGTTTGCGGCGCCAATACATCAGGTTATCACTTCACCGGGGTAAACTGGCGGCGGGACCTGGGCGAACCGGAACAAGCCGATTTAAGAAATGTGGTTGAGGGCGACCCTGCCCCCGACGACTCAGGGCCGCTAAAAATCGCCCGTGGTATAGAAGTCGGCCATATTTTTCAGTTAGGGAGAAAATACAGCGAGGCCATGGGAGCGCATTGTCTCGATGAGAACGGGGCATCGGCGCCCCTGCTCATGGGTTGTTATGGTATTGGGATCTCTCGCATTGTGGCGGCGGCCATCGAACAAAATCACGACGAGCGGGGGATCATATGGCCGCTATCCATCGCCCCCTATCAGCTTGCGCTTGTGCCGATACACATGCACAAATCCGAGCGCCTGCGAGACGCCGCCGAAGACCTGTATCAAAGCCTCATGGCCAATGGTATCGAAACAGTATTCGATGATCGAAAAGAAAGACCGGGCGTCATGTTCGCCGACATGGAACTGATCGGGATCCCCCATCGGCTTGTGTTCAGCGAGAGGGGGTTGGATAACAACACCCTTGAATATAAAGGCAGGGTCGATAAGCAAAACACGGATGTGCCGTTCAATGAGGTGCTCCCCTTCATGAGGGATAAGCTGGGGCAATGAGGCTTGCAGGGCGGTTACCTGATCTGAAATCCCTCATGGTTATGTGCTTGTATTTCCCGCCACTCCAGTGCCGTCACGCACGCCATGGCCGGGCCCTGTTTTAACCAGGCCTGAAACGTATCGAGAGAAGCTGAATCGCCGCTGATCTCACCGATCACATCACCTTCCGGCACATTTTTAACCCAACCCCTGAGCCCCAGCCGATCCGCCTGTTGTTTGGTGGATTGCCTAAAAAACACGCCCTGCACCAGGCCCTTGACCCTGAAAGAACAGGTTTTATTCGGCATAATGCGGATCATTATATGCCACCCACCGATGGGGCGCTATGCCGGGAAGACGTGATATTTAACGGGCGCCTCTAAAATAAGCAGGATCGATTTCAATGGCGATCAAAAAATGGTGAGAGTGTATCATAACCTGCGGTGTTCGAGGTCAAGACAAACATTGGCGTTGATCCGCGGGCAGGGTGTTGAACCGGTGATCAGAGACTATTTAACGAGGCCACCGGAGAGAACCGGCTTGCATGAGATCCTCTCATTACTTAGGCTCAAACCCCGCGAACTAATGCGTAAAAAAAGAACACACCTGCAAAGCGGATAATTTAGCCAGCACAAACTTGTCCAGTGAACAACTTATCAAGACCATGATCGATAACCCCGCACTCATTGAAAGACCGATCGTGCTGGCGAACGGCAAAGCGGCCTTGGGGCGAGCGCCGGAAAACGGACTGGGGATCCTCTGAGCGATGCCTGGGATCCTGGTTTTATACTACAGCCGCCACGGCAGCGTGGCACAAATGGCCAATCACATTGCCCGTGGCATTGAGTCCATCCCATCATGTCATGCCGTGATCCGCACTGTCCCCTCCGTATCCACGGTATGTGAAGCCACTGAAAATAGCATCCCGGACAGCGGCCCGCCATTTGTGAGCAAAGCAGATCTGATCCAGTGCGATGGCCTGGCGCTGGGTAGCCCGACACGCTTTGGCAATATGGCGGCGCCATTAAAGTACTTTCTGGATACGACCAGTGATATCTGGTTATCGGGGAAGTTGATCGGTAAACCGGCGGCGGTGTTCACATCAACAAGCAGTCTGCATGGGGGCCAGGAAAGCACCCTGCTATCCATGATGCTGCCATTGTTACACCACGGCATGGTTATCACAGGCATACCTTATACGGAAGAGGCCTTGTTATCGACGCAAGCCGGGGGCACGCCTTACGGCGCCAGTCATGTCGCTGGCATGGATAACAATCAAAAAATAACAGCGGATGAGAAGAGCTTATGTAGCGCTTCAGGGGCGCGGCTCGCCAGACTCGCATTAAAACTAATTGATCGGTGATGTCTGGGTTATACGTTATCCGGCATGAACATCTTGTCCGTCACCATGGGCAATGACAAACGGGTCTATTTGCATAGTGGGCGTGAACATGCCTCCACCATAGGTGATGACGAACAGAGTTGACTATACAGCCTGAACAGCCACCGCTTGCGTTTGTCTCCTGCGGTGATGGCTCCCTTCATTATTGCTTATAATCCAAAGGGATCACTTTATGCAGTGGCCTGATGAAGTCTTCTTTTGCCTTAAATCGCCCTCTTAAACCATCCGCATCCTCTGCTTACCGTATATCGAGGCGGATAAGCCTCTGCCTGATGCGTATGGTTTTTGTTATTTGAAGACGAGCGGGCATGGGGCGATAACAAATTGACTCTTTTGACTTTGAAAAAACAGCCCGCTGCACAAGGGGAGTATTGCCCTTGATATTTGCACCGTGGTCTTGATATAAATCATCATATCTGAATAACTGGAACAGTGAGGCGTCAATATTTATGCCGCTTTTTGAAATAAACAAAACGAAATTGGCTTCCATAGAGCAATCCAATTTTAATCTTGAAAAAGACCTTCAGAGCCTGATAGAGCAAAATATGGGAGTTGTTTTTAACAGTCGATTGGTGGCGTCTGAGTTTATTACCGGGGCTAGGCATGCGGGAAGAATTGATACACTGGCCATTTCAGAAGACAGTAATCCAGTCATTATAGAATATAAGAAAGTAGAATCATCAGACTTGATCAATCAAAGCCTTTTCTATTTATCATGGATAAACGATCACAGAGGGGATTTTGAAATCGCCGCCAGGAATACTTTGGGCAATGATGTACATATAGACTGGTCGGATATTCGGGTGATATGTATTGCTCCAAACTATAAAAAGTATGATCTACATGCTGTGCAGATGATGGGGGCGAATATAGAGCTTTGGACTTACAGGCTTTTTAAAAGCGATCATCTTTATCTGGAAGAAGTATTCAGGAAATCATTCACTTCTCCAGGCTCTGTTAATGATTCTTCAGGCAAGAACCCGATCATGGTTACCGCCGGGAAGAAGGTGGCCTTAACCAGGGCTATGGGATCGTATAGTGTAGAGCAACATCTAAAAGGGCGGTCAGATAAAATAACCAAACTGTTTATCCGTATTCAGGATTTCATTCTTGGGTTAGATCCCGCCATAGAGGAGTGCCCAAGAAAATATATAATAAGTTACAAAATCTCCCAGAATATCGCTTGCGTGGAGATCAAGAAAAGCAAAATTCTTATGTTCTTAAAACTAACGATAAACGACATTGATGTGCTGCCTGACAATGTAAGAGACATGACGAGCATTGGTCATTTGGGTACGGGGGATATTGAAGTCAGTATAGATAATAGTGAGCAACTGGAGTCGGCAAAACCATTGATCACGAAGGCGTACCAAAAAATAGGCGGGTAGATGACAGATAAAGTCGCGCTAATTGAATATGTCTTGTAATGAAAGCGATTAAGGATGTGGTGTGATGTTGCGCTGGTGCAAATAACAAGTGGATTTAAGAGGTGCCCTAAAGTGAATTTTAACCTGACTCAACCTGCTTCACAGGTTATGGAAGAAAGGCAAATTCCTGTGCAATGGATGGGACCTACTGTGACATCGCCGGAATTACGATTGCCTGATCCGGACGGTGAGGAAATAGAAAGACGTTTTCTCAGAATTCCCGAGTCTGGCGGCAGAGTATTGCGGGCGGTCGTCAATAATAAGGCTGTACCGGAGTTGGTTGTAAGTGTATTCTTTGATCGAAGCATGAGAGGTAAATTATGAAACTGCACGTAGACAAAGAAGCCGATGCGCTTTATCTGCGCCTGGATGATTCAAAAATCGTCGAATCGGATGAGGTGGCGCCCGACGTTGTTCTCGATTATAGCGAGCAGAATGAAGTGGTTGGCATCGAAATTCTGCACCTGTCCCGGCGCACCCCAGACCTGAAAACAAACACCCTGGAATTTGAAGCAGTTTAATCTGCCGTTAATTGAAAGATACTCTGACTTAAATCAGCATTTACTTAACTGACAAACCGAAAGCCGAAGAAGATTTATAGCCGATAAAGTAAAAGTCTGGTTCGATGTGTAAGCAAATTTTCTCGAAGTTCGCTTCTCTGACGTGGCCGGTTTAAGAAAAAATGACTGTGAATGATGCGTTGATGGAACGGGTGGGTTAAGACGGGCAGGTAATCGGTTCCGGGTCTTGGTCATTCAGTAAAGATAAACCTCTCACTGCCGATGCGGCCGGCGTCAATGCCGTAATCATTCCAAAGGATCGCTCCGTTACCGTCAATGCCACCGTCAGCAAGGTTGCCAGTGGTGCAGCGGAGCACATGCCTGTGCTTACCGAAACCAACATTGCCAGGGCCTTGAGAAAACTACAGCAGGCCGGAGTCTGGGTTTTGGGCATGGAGCACCAGTGCGGGCAAAGCCTGTATGATCTGGATCTCACAATACCGCTCGCCCTAGTCATGGGCAATGAGGGGCGGGGACTGCGTCATAATACGCGCAAGCAATGCGACTACCTTGCGAAGCTGCCCATGCACGGTGTGGTGGACAGCCTGAACGTCTCAGTGGCCGCCGGCATCTGCCTGTATGAAATTCTAAGGCAACGTAAAACAGTCTAGCAGGCTCTGAATGATTGCGCCCCTGCACGTCCCTTAATGCACCGATCAAAAATCAGTCGGCCTGCAATTCTACAGCTTCAAAATAAAACAGCCCCTGCAAAAGCAGAGGCTTATGGCGCCTCGGAAGGCTATCCTGCGAAGTATTCACTTCTTGTTATGATTTCCAAAAAGTATCTTGAGCAGGCTTTAGTCAGTTACACTAACAGGGCGATTATTGATCAAAAGGTGAGAGAGAACAAGCATTAACTGACATATCAAGGGAGATTTTTATGAATAGCAAGACAATTTTGGGTCTGGATCTCGGAACCAATTCCGTTGGCTGGACGCTGATAGAAGAGATGGACGGCACGCCAAAGGGGATCAGGGACGGCGGCGTGCGCATATTTATCAAATCCGTTGAAGAGAAGACGCCGACGCCTAAAAATCAGGCCCGGCGCAAGGCCCGCCTGGCACGACGGCTTGTGCAGAGAAGAGCGCGCAGAAAGCGGCGCATACGCAACTTTTTGATGGCGAAAGATCTGCTGCCAAAGGAGTTGGCAAACAATCCCGCCCCGGAGAACCTGCTCAATCGCCTGGGCAATCCCTATGCGCTCAGACGCAAGGCCCTGGATGAGGCGCTGAGCGCCCATGAGCTGGGGCGGGTGATCCTGCACATGGCGGCGCGGCGCGGTTTTCAGAGCAATCGTAAAACCCTGTGGGGCAATTTGATTGATGATCCGGATTTCCTCGAAATAAAGGCCGAAGCAGCCCTGGGATCAGAAGATAAGGAAGAGCAGGATCCCATGCTTTCTGAAGAGCAGGCAAAAGAGGAGAAAGGCATGAAGGCGGACATTGCCGAGCTTTGGCGGGAGATTGACAACAGCGGCGCACGCACACTGGGTGAATATCTGGCGGGCTTATCCTTGCAAGAGCGCAAACGCAGCAGGCGCACTGAGCGCAGGATGTATCAGCGGGAGCTTGAACTGATCTGGCAAAAACAGTCGGCCTATCATGCTGTTGTCCGAGATGAGCGTTTCAAAAAAGAAATTGCACGCCTGCTATTCAAACAAAGGCCGTTAAAACTGGCGGCGGATCGCCTGGGTCGCTGCTCACTGGAAAGACAACGTCCCAGGGCCAGAAAGGCCTGGCCTGCCGTGCAGCGTTTTCGTTACTGGCAGGACTTGAATAACCTGACGTATGTTAACCGCAAAACCGGCGAATACCATGAATTGCGCCTTGAAGATAAACATGCCCTTGCCGAGACTTTAGAGAGGCAAAAAACCCTGAGCTGGGCCGCCATTCGCAAAAAGCTCGGCCTGGATAGAAGCGTTCGTTTTAATCTGCAGGAAAGCAAGAAGCATCTCACGGGCAATCTGACGGCTTGCAGCCTTCGCAAGGTGATTGGCGAGAGATGGGACGCCATGTCGGCAGCCAAACAAAACTGTCTGGCGGAGGATCTGATCACGATTGGTGATAAATGCGGCCTTAAAAACCGGCTGATGAATCACTGGCGGTTTGATGCAGAGCAGGCCATTGCGCTGGCCACCACGGATCTGGATCAGGGCATCGCCAACTACTCCACCAAAGCCATTAAAAAATTACTGCCTTATCTACAGCAGGGTAGGGAGCTGAGCAAGGCCAGGGTGGCGGCGGGCTATGGCTACGAGCAGGAAGAGACTCAGGAAACAAGTCGGCTTGGTATGCCGCCACACATACCCAATCCGGTGATCAGCCGCGCCCTGCATGAGGCGCGCAAGGTCATTAACGCCATCATCCATCACTATGGCAAGCCGGATGCGATTCGTATCGAAATGGCGCGTGAGATGAAGATGTCGAAAAAGCAAAAGGACGCATATCAAAAGCAGCTTAACAGGAATGAAAAAGCCAATGCACGCGCATGCGAGCACTATCAGAGCATAGGCAAGAACAACCCGCACCTGGGTTTATCGCAATATCCTGCAAAGACGGACTTGATAAAATACCGGCTTTGGGAAGAGGCCGAGGAAATATGCGTATACAGCGGCAGGTGCATAGCCTTGACCCAGCTTTTCAGCGCCGAGATTGAGATCGATCATATCCTGCCGTTCAGTCGCACACTGGATGACAGCTTCACCAATAAAGTCGTTTGCTTCGCCAGTGAGAATAGAGCCAAAGGCGACCGCACGCCCTATGAAGCCTGGCACGGCACTGAACGGTACGAAAACATCAAGCAGGCGATTCGTGTCTTCAGGAGCAGTAGGAAACGGGAAGCATTTTATTTAACAGAGCTAAAAAATGACGAGTTTCTGACCAGCCAACTGGGCGATACCCGCTACATCTCACGGGAAATACTGCACTATGTCAAACAGCTTTATGATACGAAGACAGCACATCAGGCGGTTAGCGTCAGCAGGGGAGTCTTTACCGCCTGGCTGAGACATGAATGGGGGCTTAATACCATCATCAGCGCCACGGATACAAAGGAGCGTAGCGATCATCGCCATCACCTTATTGATGCGCTTGTTGTGGCCTTGGTGAGCCGTGGCCTTTATCAAAAAATCAGCGCCCGGGCAAAATATAAGGGGGATGCGAGTAGTATTGATCTGAATCTCGATACGCCCTGGGAGAGTTTCAGGGCCGATGTGCAGGGATTACTGGATGATGTGCTCATCTCCCATGCCCCTCGCCGCCGCATTGCCGATGCCTTGCATGAACAAACCGCCTACGGCGTACAACAACATCCAGAGAATGACGGGCAACGGGTGGTCTATAGAAAACCGCTGAACGGTGATTTCACGGCAAAGCAGATCGCCAAAGTCGTTGATCCGGCACTAAAACAGAAATTAGATGAGCATCTGGAAAAACACGAGGGTAAGCCAAAGCTCGCCTTCTCAGCCGAGCAGCCATTTTATTTTCTGCCGAATCAGGGCCGGGTGCGCCATGTGCGTATCATTGCCGCTGAGAATTTTAACCCGGCGTCTTTTCTGTCAATAAACGATGCGGATGGTGAGCCGTATAAATACTACCCCTTCGGTAATAATCATCATGTGGAAATTCTCAAGTCAACGGCGCCGGATAAAAAGGGAAAGCACAAATACAAACCCGAATTTGTGACGGCCTGGGCAGCGATCAGGCGCTTGCGTCAGGGAAATAAGAGTTATGTCAAAACAGACCACGGTCCGGATTGGCAGTTGTCTATGGTGCTGTGTATTAACGATATGGTGAGTGTTGAAGTGGAGGGTGTGAGTCAGGTTTATAGAGTGCAAAAATTGCAAGCGCCAGGAAATCTGAAGCTAAGAAAACACAATGCGGCTACCTTAGATAAAAAAGATGAAGAATTACTCAAAGCTGTTTCTATTCTTATCACCACATATAAGTTGAAAAAATTACATATCAGCATTTTGGGGAAAATGACGCATGATCAAACGGATCATTGAAATCAGTAACCCCAGCTACTTAAAAGTCAAACAAAAACAACTCTGCATAGAGCAGGACGGTGAGCAGGTAGGCTCCGTGCCCATAGAAGACATTGGCGTCCTGCTGTTAAGCCACCGGCAGATCGTGCTCACCAGTGCGGTCACTGTCCGCCTCATTGAAAACAAATCCGCCGTCATCCATTGCGATAACCGCTACATGCCCTGTGCCTATACCTTGCCATTGGATAACAACACCATGCACAGCGCCGTCCTGAAAATACAAACGCAAGCGAAGGCGGCGATAAAAAAACGCCTCTGGCAACAGATTGTGCAGGCCAAGATAGCGGCGCAGGCGCGGGTGCTTGCGCTTCATTCTGAAAAAAATGCACAGCCCTTGTTGAGCATGACAAAACGGGTCAAAAGCGGGGATACGGACAACAAGGAAGCGCAGGCGGCACAGTACTACTGGCCAAAGCTGTTCCACCAGAAATTTCGCCGGGACCCGGATGAGGCCGGCATTAACGCCCTGTTGAATTATGGCTATGCCATTATTCGTGCAAGCGTAACACGAGCGATATGCGCCGCCGGTTTACACCCGGCAATCGGGATCCACCACAGCAACCAGTACAATGCCTTTTGTCTGGCCGATGATCTCATGGAGCCGTTCAGGCCAATAGTGGACTGGCGGGTGCAGACGCATGTTCAAAACCTGCAGGATACGGAATTAACCCTGGATCAGGACAGCAAAAAAATGCTGCTGCAACTGGCGAGCACGGATGTATTGCTGGAGCAGCGCCAACTGCCACTGATGGTAGCCCTGCATGGCTATACCGCCAGCTTCAAGCGCATGCTGCAGGGCAAGGAAAAGAGGCTGCAAATTCCTTCTCCCGGCCTGATATGACCACCTTTGGAGGCTATCAGACCATGTGGGTTGTCGTGCTTTTCGATCTGCCGACCGATACAGCGGAAGCCCGAAAGCAATACAGCCTTTTCAGAAAGGGCCTGCTGGATGATGGTTTTTTGATGATGCAATACTCCGTGTATATCAGGCATTGCGCCAGTGAGGAGAACGCGGAAGTGCATATAAAGCGGATTAAACAGTGGTTGCCCCCGGATGGGGAGGTACGCATCATGACGATTACGGACAAACAATTCTCGCGCATACAGGTTTTCTATGGAAAAATCCGTACCCCCACTGAAATCCCTCCGGAGCAAATCAGTTTTTTTTAAGAGAAAACTGAAAAACTCTTTTACTCTCAATACGTTACTGAAATCCAAGTGTAACTGACTAAAGCCTTATTGGAAATCACAACCAACATTTGTATTAGACTCGTGCCGCTGAAGTGTAACTGACTAAAGCCTTATTGGAAATCACAACTGCAGGCTGATCGCTTGCTTGTCCCCTTCCAGTGTAACTGACTAAAGCCTTATTGGAAATCACAACTTGTTGGTATTGGTGGCTTGGGATCAGAAAAGTGTAACTGACTAAAGCCTTATTGGAAATCACAACGCCAATGTTGTGGAGGCGCTGAAGGCTGAAAGTGTAACTGACTAAAGCCTTATTGGAAATCACAACAAGTGGTTCGCAAGCAGCTGCCGGCCAATGAGTGTAACTGACTAAAGCCTTATTGGAAATCACAACAAATAGTTCGCAAGCAACTACCGGCCAATGAGTGTAACTGACTAAAGCCTTATTGGAAATCACAACTGCATAGCCAGAGCGGCGGCGGTGGGTTTTAGTGTAACTGACTAAAGCCTTATTGGAAATCACAACACGCACTACCTCAGCAATGAGCGAGGGCGTAGTGTAACTGACTAAAGCCTTATTGGAAATCACAACAGGAATGGGTTACTAAAGTGCTCAAGGCCAAGTGTAACTGACTAAAGCCTTATTGGAAATCACAACTACTCATTATATATACCTCCGTTGCTTTTAGTGTAACTGACTAAAGCCTTATTGGAAATCACAACAACTCACCTCGCAGTTAGTCGAGGACTTCAGTGTAACTGACTAAAGCCTTATTGGAAATCACAACCGACATGCCTATGCAACCGCCTAAGTACTAGTGTAACTGACTAAAGCCTTATTGGAAATCACAACAACAGCCATATTCAATGCTCTCTTTTATGAGTGTAACTGACTAAAGCCTTATTGGAAATCACAACACGTGGTATGTATTATCCACCTGGCACTATAGTGTAACTGACTAAAGCCTTATTGGAAATCACAACGCACATCCACTCACATCCTGCGTCCCGCATAGTGTAACTGACTAAAGCCTTATTGGAAATCACAACCCCTATGGCTAAGCACCCTGAGGACTACGTAGTGTAACTGACTAAAGCCTTATTGGAAATCACAACTTTCTCCACGCAATTATATTTCGGAGGTCGAGTGTAACTGACTAAAGCCTTATTGGAAATCACAGCTTGTTATTATTCCCCTTCCTCCAGCAGTTGTTTAACGAAGGGTATTGTTAATTTCTTTTTCGCAATTAAACTTCTCTCATCCAGCTCATCGAGCCACTGAAACAAACTGCGCGTATCCCGGCTAATGCGCCTGATCAGGTAGGCTATCACCTCATCGCTTAATTCAAACCCGCGATGATTCGCCCGTTGCTTTAAGGCGTCCATTTTCATTGTCTCATTCATGGGCGCTAGATAGAACACCAGGTCCCACGACAATCTGGACTTCAGATCCGGCAAGTCAATCAAGGTGCCGCCCGGATTTAACCGGGAGCTCATTATCAGCGGCGTCTCCGCTTCTCTCAAATGGTTAAATAAATTAAAGGCGGCGCTCTCCCACTCAGTATTTTTTGCGATTTTATCTACATCATCAATGCAAACGAGATCCAGCATCTCAAGGCCAGTCAACATGTCCGGCGTGTATTCATGGATCTGTCGCAAGGGGATATAGGCATAGCGCCGCTCTGACACGAACGCCAAATGACAGGCCGCCTGGAGTAGATGCGTCTTGCCAACGCCTTGCCCGCCCCATAAATAGATGTTTTTATTACTCTCCCCCTTGAGGGTTTTTAACAGGTATGCCACGGTTTCCCCGTTTGCCCCGGCGATGTATGAATCAAATTCATATCGATCATGGCGGCTGAAGGGCAGAAGAATTTGTTCACTTCGGGGCGATAAGGACATCACCGGGTGTAGAAATCACTGTTGAGATAGCGTGCATGGCAATAACGTAGCAACACGGTTATCACCGCCGCCGCCGGTAACGCCAGTAAAATACCCAAAAAGCCAAACAACTGGCCTCCCGCCATCACAGCAAAAATAACGGCGACGGGATGCAGGCCAATCTTCTCGCCCACCAGTAGCGGCGATAACACCATGCCCTCAATGGCCTGCCCTAATCCAAACACCACGGCCACATAGAGCAGGTGAATGAGATCCTGGTATTGCATGAAGGCTATCACGCCGGCGATGCTGATCCCGACCAGCGCACCCAGATAGGGAACAAAACTCACCAAGCCGGCAAACAGACCGATCAATAAAGAAAACTCCAGCCCCATAATCCATAGACCGGTGGAATAGATCAATCCCAGGGCCAACATCACCAGCAACTGCCCGCGTAAAAACCCGGCAAGGACGCCGTCACACTCGCTTAATACTTGCATGACCGCCGCCGCTTGAGAGCGCGGGATCAACCCCCCGGCCCTGGCCATGATCCGATCCCAGTCCCTCAATAAATAAAAGGTGACGACGGGCACCAGTAGCAAGTAGGTCAGCCAGATGAGAATAACCTGCCCGGAATGGGTGACTTTGCCCAGCACCAGACCCACTACATTGCCAACATCACGCCAGTTATCCAGAACCGCTGCCTTGAGGATCTCCAGGTTGAGCGCAGCGGGATCCACACCGACAGTTGTCGTTATCATGGGAATAAAACTAAACTGTAACCAATTCATGATCTGGGGCAAACGCGCTGACAGGCTATTGAGCTGCCCCTGTAATAAGGGAATGAAGATGATTAACGCGATCAGCCCAAGCAGTAACATACTCAAAAAAACGATGATCACGGCGATGGTTCGGGGCACCTTCCTCTCTTCCAGTTTATCCGTGAGCGGATCGCCCAGATACGCCAATAAAGCGGCCAGCAGGAAAGGCGTTAAAACCGGGGCCAACAAATACATCAACCACCCCGTTGCAATGGGCGCTGCAAACCATAACCATTTTCCCGAATCCGTCATGGCGCTCTACGGCAACAAACGGTAATCATGATCACCGCCACCCTGAAGCGGCTCCAATACCCGACCCAGGCTCAAGGCCTGCATCACCGCCACCTCACCGCCATGGGCCATCAAGGCCAGGGTTACCTCGCCTGTCTCAACCTCTCTCACCTGTATCTCGCTTATTGAGCTGAGGGAATGCAGATAACCCATGACCCGGGCATATTGCTCAACGGAATGTATGTCCGTCACCGTGATCTCCACCTCGCGCAGTTCAGTATCAATACTGGCCTGTGCATATTCCGCCGCCAGTATATCCGCCATGTTGTCGATCCCTTCATCCATAGCGAACGCCAGCAGATCCGTCTCTGTTACCCATTCCCTGTAGGCGGCGTTGTTGCGGTAAGCCGTCCACCTGCCCTCCCATATACCCGCTGTTGGAGATGACATACTCGCCGTGAGTATGATGTCGGCGCGGTATCTCGCCGATGCCGCCATGATCGTCTCTTTGAAATCGCCCCACACATCATGCGGCTTAATCCGCCCATGATCTTCCAGGTCCAGCAAGGGAAACAGGATAGGGACGCCACGTTGCCTCGCACGCTTGTATAACGCATCCAGTAAGTCGGGGGTCTCATCCGGGCTGGCGAATGTTCTTTGCCTGTCTTTCTCTACCACCAACCACACTAATACCGAAGAGCGCTCTTTCGGCCAGATTGCAACGCCTAACTCCCGTAATGATTTATTTAACGTCTCCTCATCGAATGTGACTGCAAGATGTAGCGCTGTTTCACCTGTCGCAGGTTCATCCACAGGCCCTGATCGCACCTCCTTGTAACGATACTGTTGAACGAGTTTTTCCGCTCGATTTAACAGGGGAAGCAAAGCGGTGTTACGGGCGGCCTGTCGCTCGCCGGTTAATTTGACCAGCACCATGCGAAGAGAAGCCCGGATCGCAGCCGCTCTATTTTCAGCGGACTGATCCATCACCCGGGTCTCGGCCTGATATAACCCAGGGACTGTTACCCCATGGCCTATATGCGGGCAGCAAAAGAGAAGACAACTTAAAACCCTGAGTCCTGTTTTCATGTTTTTACGCTATGCAAGTGTCGGGAACAAGTCAAGGATTGACCGCAAAGGATTGCCCAGGGGGTTTTCAGTCTATGGTATCTTAACGCCATGTCTAAAGAAGCATCGAATAGATCCACTTATGCATCCGCCGGCGTCAGCATCGCCCGCGGCAATCGCTTGCTCTCGCATATTCAAACCCTCGTAGAGGAAACCCATGGCCCTGAAGTATTGGGCGGATTAGGCGGGTTCGGTGCGTTATTTGATCTATCCGCCACAACATACCGGCAACCGGTTCTGGTCTCCGGTACAGATGGTGTGGGAACGAAATTAAAGCTGGCTGTTGAACTTGATCAACACGACACAATCGGCCTTGATCTGGTTGCCATGTGTGTGAATGATATTCTCGTCCAGGGCGCCGAGCCACTTTTCTTTCTTGATTATTTTGCCTGCTCGAGGCTGGATGTTAATACCGCAGCGGCGGTGGTTAGCGGTATGGCGCAGGGCTGCAAGCTGGCGGATTGTGCCCTGGTCGGCGGCGAGACCGCAGAGATGCCGGGCCTGTATCGATCAGGAGAGTACGATCTGGCCGGCTTTTGTGTGGGGGTGGTGGAGAAAGCGCGCATCATCACCGGCGCGGGCGTGGCGGAAGATGATGTCTTGATCGCATTGCCTTCAAGTGGCCCCCACGCAAATGGTTATTCTCTGATCCGCAAAATCCTGAGCGATTCCAATACCCGATTAAGCGACAAACTCGATGATACGATGTTCGCCGATATTCTACTTAAACCCACTCGCATTTATAAAAAAACGCTCTTCAGTTTACTGTCGGCAGTGAGAATAAAAGCAATCGCCCACATCACCGGCGGCGGCATTATTGAGAACCTGCCCCGGGTCATTCCTCAAGGGCTTTGCGTCAACATCGACACACATAGCTGGCGATGGCCGCCGATATTTCAGTGGTTACAGCAAACGGGTAATGTGGATACGGAGGAGATGTATCGCACGTTTAATTGCGGTATCGGCATGGTGCTCATTGTCAATGCCACTGATGTTGAAAAAACCCTAAACAAACTGAGTGAGATCGGCGAGCGCGGTTGGGTTATCGGCTCGGTTAAGGGTAACAGGGGAAACGGTAAGCCGGTGCGATTGGCGCATTCCCCCTAGGGCCGTTGCCCAGGTCACATCACCGGGGATCCCGCCCCATCGCTTCTTTATTTTTTATTTTTCGTGGCGTTCTGTGCGGCGGCTAAAATACCACGCAGGATATGGTATTCATCGTTATCCAGACGGGCACGATTGAACAGGCGTTTTATGCGGCGCATGAGCCTTCGGGGATTTTGCGGATCAAAATAGCCGATCTCCGCCAATGCCTGCTGAAAATGTGCATATAACATTGCCATCTGCTCCACTGTCGCCAATGCCGGATCGGCGCCATCGCCAGCCTGCTTTTTGTCGCCACATTGCCTGTTCAGTTCATAACAGATGATCTGCACCGCCGATGCAATGTTCAATGATGAGAAATGCACAGAGGTCGGTATGCGGATCAGGGCTTGACATAAATCCAGGGCCTCATTGGACAAACCTGAGCGCTCCGTGCCAAATACAATGGCCGCATTCGCACCGCGATATCGCTGCGAGAGGATCTCCCTGGCAGCCACATCCGGCGTCACCTCAGGCCAGGCGATATGCCTTGAGCGGGCGCTGGTGGCGAGAACAAGCCCGCAATCTGCAATCGCATCTTCAAGATGGGCGAACACACGGGCGCTGGCCAGCACATCATCGGCGCCGGAGGCCCTGGCGGTACATTCAGCGCTGGGAAAGGATTGGGGTTTAACCAGAGCGAGCTGCCCAAGCCCCATGGTTTTCATCGCCCTGGCGCTGGCGCCGATATTTCCAGGGTGGGTGGTATTGACCAGAACAATTCTTACCTTTTCCAGCATATAATACGCCAGCGTCAATATGGGTGAGAACAAGTCGCTCGATAATATAACAAGGAGAAATAAATGCACCCCATGCTGAATATCGGCATACGCGCCGCCCGCCTGGCGGCCGAGATCATGATCCGTTCCATAGACCGCTTACAGGGGCTCACCGTGACCGAAAAAAGCCGCAATGATTTTGTCAGCAATGTGGACAAACAGGCTGAAGCCGTCATTATTGAGACGATACATAAAGCCTATCCTGATCACGCAATGTTAGCTGAGGAAAGTGGTCAGCGTGGTGAGCACGAATACCAGTGGATTATTGATCCCCTCGATGGCACGACGAATTTCCTCCATGGCTTCCCTCAATTTGCCATCTCAATCGCATTAAAACACAAAAACACTCTGGAGCAGGCAATCATCTATGACCCATTACGCCAGGAGCTTTTCACCGCCACCCGGGGTCAGGGCGCTTACTTAAACAATCGCCGTATGCGCGTATCACGCCGCCATACCCTGGCCGGCGCCCTCATTGGCACCGGCTTTCCTTTCCGTGCCTTCGATAAAGTCGAGACATACCTTGCGATACTTAAAGAATTGATCCCCTTAACCGCCGGGATCAGACGACCCGGGGCAGCGTCTCTGGATCTCGCCTATGTGGCCGCTGGTCGACTGGATGGCTTCTGGGAATACGGCTTGGAGCAATGGGACATGGCGGCGGGCATACTCCTGATCAGAGAAGCCGGCGGGTTTGTGAGTGATATTAACCAGCGAGACGCCGACATCTCATCAGGTGACATCGTGGCCGGAAATCCGCCGGTCCATGATCTGCTTTTAGACGTCATTCGAGCGGCACAGAGCTGATCTGTGGTTGGCGGGTCCAGTCTAATCGTGGATATATTCGAAGAAAGCGCTCTCCAGCGTCAACTGCGGTCTGACGGAAAGAAGGCTGTGCCCGGCGGACTCAATTTCTCGCAAACTCTCCCACAGGGCGTCACGACTCACCTCTAAAAACCAGCGCTTGCCAAATTCATGGCTATATCCATCCAAAGGCGCATCCGCCTCGATCTGTAATACAAACACACCCTGACTGTCGGCAAACAGATCAGAGGCCGTTTTCACCACTTCCATCCTGCCCTTGTGAATCAGGCCAAAGCGATCGGCAACCCGCTCCACGTCAAACAACACATGGGAGGTAAAAAACAGGGTGCCGCCACCTTTTCTGTAGTCTAAAAGAATATCAACCACATCACGTCTGCCCACCGGGTCCAGCCCCGACAGGGGTTCATCTAAAATTAACAGCTTTGGATTGCAGGCCAGGGCATGGGCAAGGGCCACTCTCTGGGTCATGCCTTTGGATAAATTACGAATACGCCGATGGGCCGCCGGGGCCATATCAAACCGCTCCAGCCAGGCCATGCCATGTTGCTTTACATCCCGGCACTGCACTTTATGTTGTTTAACACCCATCTGCACCAGCTCCAGCGGCGTTAAATAGTCATAGAGATAGGGGTTCTCCGGCAGGTAGGCCACGCCTTCCCGGGCCTCGGGGCGCCTGCAACTCTCACCGAAAAACCTGGCCACACCGGAGTCCGGGCGCAGGATATCCATCATGATTTTGATGGTGGTGCTTTTGCCCGCACCGTTAGGGCCGATGAAACCAAACGCCTCACCCTCATGCACCTGCAACATCACATCATGCAAGACCCGGGTCTGGCGGTTTCTGGCCTTGAAGGATTTATTGATGTGCGCTAACTCTATGGCGTACATTACTCAGCCCGCCCCCCTTTTAACACCACGGCATTGCCTTGATCATCGAGCCCATAGCCTTGCCCAAACGGATCCACCGGCGCTACAAGCAAATACCCTCCGTCCAATAAATCAGCCATGGCCGTCGGCGCCGCACCTTGCGTGATGTTATACAGATCAACCGCCATCTGTATGGTTTTAAGACCCTTAACCTGGGCGATCCTGGCGTCTAGTTGGCGCTTGATATCCTCATCAGCGCTCGATGCCTTCAGCGCTTCAAGTAAAGTCATCGCCACTGATTTATCCGCCGTCCTGGCGTACCATTTTGCAGCGGTCACCTGCAAATAACGCCTGTTCTGTTCACCTCTCGTGCGCTCGGCGGCAATGCTGGCCAACTCTCCGGCCAGTTCATAATCGCCGTTAAAATAATACGCATTGAAGCCCTGAAAAAAAGGCGCCCAGTTGTCCCAGTAGCGGCTTTGCGTGGAGCGGTTCAATATCCACTGGGCGCTATCCACCTGGTTATGCCAGGGCAGGATCGCCGCTGCGAGATACATGTTGTCCTCATGGCGGGGATTGAGAATGGAAGACTGTCGCTGGATCCGCCCCTGCACTTCGTAGGTGAGGGGGTCACGCACCACCGCGCTCAGGGTGATGGCGCGGAACATACCCAGATCAGCGGCCAGAAAACGATCACCAAAGGCCAGCAACACCTGCATGTAGGCGGGCATGACCACCCGCAGCGTCTCATCCAGCGGTGGCCGTTCAATCTCACGTAACGCACTGCCTGCACTCACATACAGGAGCAGGCCCAAAGGCAATAAGAAAAGGGGATGTTGGGTGAAGCTCATGCCGTCAACATCACTTTTTCACCGCATCCATAGAGGATAGCTCGAAATAAAGCATTTTTCCGTCTCTGCAAGGCATGAACTTCTCGAGAGGCGGCGGTTGATATAAATGCGTATTTGAGAGAGGTGAAAACGCCGCACAGGGGGAATAAGCGCCATTTTGAGGCAGGTTCATGTGAAATCCCGGGCGTCAAACCGGTTTATGGCGACAGCCAGCAGGATCATGATGTAACCAACAGGCATAACCAACCCTGCGACCAGCACATCTGTATCCGGCCTTGCTCCGTACAACGCCCAGTCGCGTATATCCAGCCGACTCAGATCCGGCAACAACCACAACACCTTATCCAGCACCGGCCCCAGGATCTGCCGGTGTTCATAATCCGCCGTCTCCGCCAGCAATAAATAGTCCACGGTAGGGCCGATGCTGGAGGCGACAATGGCAAATCCGCCGCCTAATAATAAAGGCAACATGGGCACTGTGGAGAGGGTGGCGATCATGAGCGCAAAGGCGCTGACCGTCATAATCGATAACCACAAATATAGCAACGTGCACAGATACGGCACGCCCAGGTTGACCGGCGTCGCACCGGGATAATCGATGGGGCCGAAGATGACGAGAAGAAGGACGATGAGCCCCATGATGGCGATGGCCGCCCCCGATAACAGCGTGATCCCGAAAAAGCGCCCCAGTAAATAGATTGAACGTGGTACGGGATAGGACAACACAAACATCACGGTTTTCAATTCGATGTCTTTGGCGAATAGCTCCTGTACCCAGAATAATGCCATGAGGATCACCACCAGGCGGATCCCCGACAGACCGATATCCAATGCCAGGGTCTCAGGATGGCGCACGGAAAAATTCGCCGCCAGCCAGGCCGAGCCCAGGATCAGGACCGATAAAATCAATAAGCCATAAAAAACCCGGCTACGTACCCCCGACAACAGGGCGGCTTTAATAAATGCACCCATCGCTCACTTTGTAGCTTTTTGTCACCATAAACATCACTTCATCATAATCCGCGGTTTGTGCCTCATAAACTCACACAGCCTACACCCGGCCTTCATCGCCCAATATCTTGCACGCCTGCTCCAATAAACTGTCGTTACACCGGCCAGGTTTTTCTAAAACGCATTCGGCGGTGCAGCCGGATTGTTTCCTGTGCGCCTCAAAAGTGAGGAGTCCAGTAAACCAATCAAGCCTATCCAGGACGCATGTTAAGTCATTTATTCATGATATTAGGGATCCTCAATAAGGAGAAAAATGCCCCCTATTGATTTCCGATAAGGGGTCGCCAATCAGGGTGGAGAACGCTAATACCCTGAAAACGAATATATAAGGCTTTAATCGTATTTCTCAGCCAGGTGAATGCCTTAGTCCCCTCGCTCCGTTGCGCTCGTGAGAGCGTGAAGACGCTAACGGATAACGCGAATGCGGCCCATGCAACGCCTTGCCTCCGCATCCACATGGAAGATGAATCTAACCTGGCCAATAAACATCTTCCAAAACATGGCGAAGGTAAACGCCAGGTTAAAACCAATCATCCAGTGAACGAGATTTATCTTGGCCTCGAGTTTGATCATATCCGCTTTAGTTGCAACCTGAGAGTCAAAAACTTCATCGAATGCTTCTTTCTGAGCCTTAGAAAAAGCGATCGCCTGTTGCGGATCCAAGCCAGCTCGCTCTAAACGTTGAGCAAACTTCAGCGTGTCAAATGTAGTCATACTCACGTAATCATCCTCCCATTTACCTGGCAAAGATAATCCAGGATCTGCATACCGATGTCGATCCGTAGCTTCTCATCATTTCTCATCGGAAAGCATCTTGCAAAGTTTTTGTTTGATTATCCAATAGCTGGCTACACCAGGCAAACTGGATTGTAAAACCGGGCAAGTGCGGATGGTAGACTTGCTGTGGTCATAATGACCTCCCATGCAAGGTTGTTGTGATGAGTTCTGGCTCGGCATTGTAGCGCCTGGCCAGGATACCAGGAATAAAAAAAGCAGGTGGGGCTAAAACGTATCGCTCGGTGCTTTACTTAATCTTTTTTGAGCAGGTCAAGGCAGATATGCTGCAACACAAAGCGCAGTGAACACGTCAATAGCCATTTTACCTACCAGCCGTTGTCCAAAAGGCTTTGACTATCCATCGCCGGTATGTAACACAGGGGGTTGAGACTGGCTTGGAGCAGGCATATCTGGCGATGGCTCAATAGATTTTCCGTCAATATTTTCTGACGATTTAGAATCATTTAACAATTTTATAAAAAAGTCATCGTTCATAGCATGGCTAATAAAGTCATTCGATTAAAACTCCGCATCAAAAGGTTTTCCGTCATCTTTTATTGTCCTAACAATCAGCTTCCCATCTTTTTTTAATATTTTGAAAGGTATTCCACGTATATTTAAATTATTGATATAATTTACTGCGTGTTGTGACAAGTTATTTAATGCCTGCTGCTGTTGTTGCGCTTTATAACCCTCCTCCAAATTGTTATAGGCAAACCCGCCCTTTTCATTTTGAGTAGCTACAATGCCCATGTTTTCATTTATAAAAGACGTTTTGCCTGTTCCATCATCAATGGCACTCCAGCCTTTGGGATTGGAGGGATCAGCAAACAATTTCCACATAATGGAGAACATAATCGGTAGCATGATCAGGCAAAATGCCAGGACGAAGCCCAGCATCCATTTTATCAGCCGTAGCTCGGCCTCAACCAGATCGATGCGTTTATCCAGTTTCTGTATGTCTGATTTGGTGGCGCAATCACCAATCCGCTTGTCCAGTTTCTGAATATCCGACTTGGTGGCGCTGCTGTCCGCCGACAGGGCTTCGGCGGCGCGCCGGGCGTGGTCATCCGGCACACCAACGGAGAGAAACGCATCATAGACTTCGGAGATCATGATTGACATGGCGGCAGTATAGCAGATCTCCTGTCCATAACACTTTTTCAAGGCCAGAAAAGCACCTCAAGTCAGGGGCATGACCAAGCGCCGCGCCGGAGTGTTTAAGGGCTGAAAAAGAGTTTCCACATGATGGAGATCACCATCGGCCACAGGGTCAGGGTAAAGGCCAGCGTGAAACTCAGCATCCATTTTATCAGCCGTAGCTCGGCCTCGATCAGATCAATGCGTTTATCCATTTTCTGGCTATCCGACTTGGTGGCGCAATCATCAATGCGTCTATCCAGCCCATCAATCCGCTTATCCAACGCATCAATACGTTTATCCAGTTTCTGTATGTCTGATTTGGTGGCGAAATCATCAAGCCGCTTATCCAGCCCATCAATGCGCTTGTCCAGTTTTCGTATATCCTCTTTGGTAGCGCACTCATCGATGCGTTTATGCAGTGTCTGAATATCCGCTTTGGTGGCGCAATCACCAAGCCGTTTGTCCAGCTTCTGAATATCCGACTTGGTGGCGCTGCTGTCCGCCGACAGGGCTTCGGCGGCGCGACGGGCGTGGTCATCCGGCACACCAACGGAGAGAAATGCATCATAGACTTCGGAGATCATGATTGACATGGCGGCAGTATAGCAGATCTCCTGTCCGTAACACTTTTTCAAGGCCAAAAAAAGCACCTCAAAAGGCGCTTCAAATCAGGGGCATGGCTTCATAACGGCACCAGAGGATCAGCATGGCGCACGGAAAAACTCGCCGCCAGAGAAGCCGAGCCCAGGATCAGAGCGGACAAAATCAATAAACCACAAGAAACCCGGCCACGGATAGCGGGCGGGATGACCACTTCAATAAAGGCCGGGATGATGTAGCACAAAGCGAAGTGAACACCTCAACAACCATTTTGCCTCCCAACCGTTGTCCAAAAGGCTTTTGCTATCCATCGCCGGTATGTAGCACAGGGACGCGCTAGGGATCAGCAAACAATTTCCACATGATAGAGAACATCATCGGTAGCATGGTCAGGCAAAATGCCAGGACGAAGCCCAGCATCCATTTTATCAGCCGTAGTTCGGCTTTGAGTTCCTGTATATCGCCTTTCATTTCCTGCATATCTCCTTTGGTGGGGACATTCTCGGCTGAGAGCGCCTGCGCCGCCCGGCGCGCCTTGTCATCCGGCACGCCAACGGAGAGAAAGGCATCATAGACCTCGGAGATCATGGTTGACATGGCGAGATTGTAGCAGGTTTTCACCAGCAGGAAAGCGCCCCGGAAAAATGTCTTTGCTGGCGGGCAGCGCTTTGAGCAAGTGCCTTTGCTGGTAGGTAGTGTGGGAACGCCCGTTTGCCAGCGGGTAGCGCTTTGGGGGAGTGCTTCTGCTGGCGGGTTTTGTGCGCTATAAACTTGGGCAAGTGCTTCTGCTAGTGGATAGTTTGGGGATGCGCCTTTGCTGGCGGATAGTGCTTTGGGTGAATGCTTCTGCTGGCGGGTTTTGTGCGCTATATATTTGGGCAAGTGCCTTTGCTGGCGGATAGTTTGGTTCAGTGCCTTTGCCAGTGAGTGGCGCTTTGGGGGAGTGCTTCTGCTAGTGGATAGTTTGGGGATGCGCTTTTGCCAGTGGGTAGTGCTTTGAGGGAATGCTTTCTTTTGTCGGCGGATTTTGTGCGCTATACATTTGAGCAAGTACCTTTGCTGGCGGATAGCTTGGGAATGTGCCTTTGCTGGCGAGTAGTTTGGTTCAGTGTCTTCGCTAATGTGCGCCATCAAAAAAGGCGCCCCATCTCAGATAAGGCGCCTTATGTTGACATGGTGCGGAAGGACGTGATGCAAGCGATAATCAGGGCCGGAAAATCACGCCACCTCTCACCGCCGTATCATCACATGATCGGTGAGTACTATCATCAACCACCAATATCAATTAACCACCCGCACAGCCATTATCTACCTCAGTAGGCACTACCGCCGCCCAATCTTCCGGGGGGTTACGCTTGGTGTCGCATCTCGCTACGGCGCCGCCTTCCGATGAGCCGCCGAACCTGTAAAGGCCATCGGCATGGGCGGTATTCACGGCAATGGCGGAAGCGGATTGGACGGCATTTATGTCAATGCCCGTAGAAAGATTGAAGTCAAACACCTCTTTAATATAGAGGTTGGTAGCTGCAGAAGCATCAGCTATTCTTTGCACTTCCGGGTTGTCTGGATCGACTGCGTCATGCTGAACCGGAGTCACTGTTTGGGCAAAAGCAGGGGTGGAGAAGGCCAATAGCAGGATGGCGAAAAAACGGATTATGTTGTTCATAACGGTTAGTCTCCTTAATGATTGAGGGTTATTCGGAGGCCGCAATGGCCGCCGTCAGGAAGTTGCGTGCGTCCGACTGGGCCGCCTTGTCGTTCGCCTTGCGCTTGTAGTTGGCGAACTGCGGGATGGCGATGGACGCCAGAATGCCGATGATCGCGATCACGATCATCAACTCAATGAGGGTAAAACCCTTTGTTTTCTTCGCTCTCAACATGTTTTATCTCCTTCGAATATGAATGATGTTGTTTATCTCGTGCTCCGGTTCGGCATGGGTGTTGACCGCCCGAAGCGCCTGGCAGAGATAGAAGCAGGTTTCATGCCAACCAGGCGGGTGGTCGTGTCGGCCCGCCGGATGGCGCTGATATGGCTTGATGGCTTGAATATAAAGACGACCGCAGGGAGCCGACCGCCGCGGGGGTGGCGTGTTACGTCACTTTGTGACGCATTATGGGTTTGTATCTTGCGGGAAGTGGTTTTTGCGGCAAGCGGTTAGAGAAATATCTTGGCAACGGCCACAACGGCCAGGGTGACCGATACGATGATGATCACTTCGTACCATTGGGGCTCTTTGCTCACCTTTTGGGTTTCCTTGTTCACCTTTGCCGTCTCGGCAATCATTTTGTTGATCTCTGTGCGTAGCTTGTCAATCTCCAGGCCTTCTTTCACGCTCGCCATAATCAATTCCCTCAGGTTTTTAGAGATGGCATTGTAGCGGTGATTGCAAGGGAAAAACAGGGCGCAACAGGGAAGAGGTGATGAAGTGGCTAGAGGAATATCTTGGCAACGGCCACAACGGCCAGGGTGACCGATACGATGATGATCACTTCGTACCAGCGGATCTCCTTGCTCACCTTTTGGGTTTCCTTGTTCACCTTTGCCGTCTCTGACATCATTTTATGGATCTCCGACATCATCTTATTGATCTCTGTGCGTAGTTTTTCAATCTCCAACTCTTCTTTCACGCTCGCCATATCAACTCCCTCAGGTTTTTAGAGATGGCATTGTAGCGGTGATTGCAAGGGAAAAACAGGGGAGGGGTGATGGAGTGGTTAGAGGAATATCTTGGCAACGGCCACAACGGCCAGGGTGACCGATACGATGATGATCACTTCGTACCAGCGGATCTCTTTGTTCACCTTTGCCGTCTCGGCAATCATTTTTGTTGATCTCTGTGCGTAGCTTGTCAATTTCCAGCTCTTCTTTCACGCTCGCCATAATCAATTCCCTCGGGTTTTTGGAGATGGCATTGTAGCGGTGATTGCAAGGGAAAAACAGGGGCGCAACAGGGAAGAGGTGATCATCAGGCTACAACACAATGCCAGCGGGATGGCGGGTTACGTCACTTTGTGAGGCATGATGGGGTTTTGCCCTTGCGGCAGATGTTGGATAAGGTAAAAAAACACTCGATGCGATTACTCATCACCTGTCAATGAGGATTGAAGCATACTGAAAAAAACCATCTGGACTTTTCTTTTTTCAGCTATTATCTCGACAGTCCTAAGGAGATAAAAATATGAGTGCAACGAACATTGATGAAAATCTGCGGCATGAGAAGATGCAGGCTGAGATTGCCAAGCTCTTTGCAGAGATTGAGAAGATGCGAGGAAATAACCAAAAAACCATTGAAGAGACAAGAAAAATTACCAAAGAGACAACGCTATACCCTTTGGTTGTGGGCGCATCACTGATACTCGTCGGCGGCTCAGCGGCTATCGGTGTAGTCGCCGTTGTTAAGTTGTTTCTATAACGGAATGTTGACGAGGGGTTATTTTTCACTTTGTGTTTAATCCATCCCCAGCTTCTCCAGGCGGTAACGCAGGGCACGCAGACTGATCCCCAGTGATCTCGCCGCCGCCGTCCTGTTCCATTTGTGTTTTTCCAGGGCGTCCGCTATCACTTTTTTCTCAACATCGCCGAGGTAGCTGTCGAGGACGATGGTATCACCCGCTGTTGCATCGCCCGGCAAGGCCCGGGGCGCCCTTGTTTGTGATAACTGCAGATCAGCGGTGCGGATAACATCACCCTCACACAGCGTTAGCGCCCGCTCGAGGATGTTTTCCAGCTCGCGCACATTGCCCGGAAAGGAATAGGACTCCAGCGCAACCAGCGCATCACGGGTTATGCCGATCGGCGGGCGGGCGGCTTGCCGGTGAAGGTGCGCCAGAATATGTTCAACAATGGGTTTGATATCGGCGCGCCGCTCTCGCAGGGGCGGAACAGGCAATTCGATCACATTGATGCGATAATATAGATCCTGCCTGAAACGGCCTTCTTCAACCAACCGGCCGAGGTCCTTATGGGTGGCGCATAACAACCTCACGTCAACCACGGCCTCCCGGTTAGCGCCGATGGGGCGGATGGCCTTCTCCTGTACCGCCCGCAGTAGTTTAACCTGGATAGGGGCTGGTAGCTCGGCCACTTCATCTAAAAACAACGTGCCCCTGTGGGCGGCCTGAAAGAGGCCGTCTTTATCCGCCTTCGCACCGGTGAAGCTGCCTTTGAGATAGCCGAAAAACTCGCTCTCCATTAAATCCTCGGGTATCGCCCCACAGTTGACCGGCACAAAGGGGCGGCTCGCCCTCGGGCCCTGCTCATGGATGAGCCTGGCCACCAGCTCTTTACCCGTGCCGGACTCGCCGCTGATGTAAACCGGCGCCTGGCTGCGGGCCAGTTTAGCGATGGTTTTTCTTATCGCACCTATGGCGTCGCTATCACCGATGAGTTTATTGTCACTGTCTTTCGATACGGCGGGCAGGTTCAGCGCACTGCCAAGAATATGACGCAGAAGCGTTAAGTCCACCGGCTTGGTGAGAAAATCAAAGGCGCCGCTTTTCAGGGCCTGTATCGCTGTCGTCATATTGCCGTGGGCGGTGATCACGGCAACCGGCATCTGTGGGTAGTGTTGTTGCACATAATCCACAAACTCGACCCCGTCACCATCGGGCAATCGCATGTCGGTGAGGCACAGGTGAAAACGCCGCCGCTTTAATACCCGCTTCGCCGAGGCCAGATCGGGCACGGCGTCACAGTCTATTTGCATCCGCTCCAGGGTGATCTGAAGTAACTCGCGAATGCCGGGTTCATCATCAATGATCAGCGCTGTGGATCTCTTCATGCCGTCAGTTTAATTCAATTCAGGTGAGTTTTTGCGGATGGGAAAACAGGATCATAAAACAACAGCCTTCGCTACAATGGGATTGAAGTTGCAAGGTGGCCTGATTGGCCTCACATAACTCCTTGGCGATATACAGGCCCAGCCCGGAGCCGCTGGAGCGGGTGGTGAAGAACGGCTCAAATAATTTATCCAGCTCCGCATCGGCAATCCCCGGGCCGTTATCCGTTACCGTAATACACGGCCTTTGTGTGTTAAGATTAACGTCCGCCATGATTTTTAATAACGGCGGCCGATGGCTATAGCGGGCGCCGTTTTCACACAGATTCCATAACACTTGGTGTAACTGGCGCGGGTCCATTTGCACTTCGCTGTTCTGTTTTAACTCAAACTCAACATCATCACTGTGTAAATGCTGTCTTTGCCTGAACTCCTCAATGAATGCGGCCAACCAGTCGCCCAGCTTGACCGTCTCCAGTTTGGTTTGATCCCGACGGCTGATATTCATCACGTTTTCAATGATGTTGTTCACCCTGTCGGAATGCTCGGCAATGATGTTCGTCAGGCGCCGCTCTTCATTGCTCAACCCCCGGGCCTCGGATAATAACTGCCCGGCATGGCTGATGGCGCCCAGGGGGTTTCTGATCTCATGGGCGATACTCGCCGTTAGCCGACCGAGTGCGGCGAGTTTTAGCTGTTGCGCCCGTTGCCTTAGCAGGGAGGCGTCCTCCACAAAAACCAGGATCTCCGAGGGCCTCTCCTGTTGCAGTCTGGCCGGTGATACCTGAATGTCAATACTGCCCGGCTGCAACTGCAATATGATCGTTGGCGGGGCCTGATCATTCACCCACAGGTGGATGTATTCGGCCAGCGCCGCCGAGCACTCCGCCAGTGGGCGATGGGCCGGATCGCCCCTTATGCTTAACAAGTGTATCGCCGCCGCATTGATCAAGACAATATGCAAGGCGTTATCCAGGACGATGATCCCGGATTGTAAGCGCTGAACAATGCGGTTATTCAAGTGCGATACTTTCGCCAGATCCGTGGCGCGTTGTGCGGCCAGGGCCTCTGATTGCTGGGCGCGGGTGGCGAGTGAGTCGCTGATAGCGGCGGTGATAAAAAACGCAATACCCAGGAATCCCGCCTGGGGATAGTTTGTTTGCGGGAAGTCCCCGGTGAGCTGTGCGTAGACTTCATGGGCGAGCACGGATAACGTCGCCATAGCGGCGAATAAAAAACCGATCTTGCCGGATAATAAAATCGCACCGCCCGCCACGGCGATAACCAGCAATATGCCAAAGCCACTTGCCAAACCGGCGCTGGCGAACATCATCAGGGTAATGATAATAACGTCAACCAGTACGTGACTGACAACCTGGACGGGATAGGCCGGTTTTTTAAGGTGGATAAAAAAAATAAAGATAATGGAGAGTGATAAATACACGAATGCGGCGAGGGTGAATAATGTGCCGTCGTAGCTCCCCAGCGGTTGCGGTAACTGGCCGACCCAACCCAGGATAACGAAAAAAAAGCCCAGCAAAAACCGGTATACGTTAAAGAAATGCAAGACCCGCCAGGGCGTCTCACTGGATTGTTTTGCGGGGATAAGACTACTCATCTTGCCTTATCAGGGCTGACTGGCGATGCTCATCGGAGCAGAAGTGCTCGCTGTCCTGTTTGATCGCAGTCGCCTCGGGTATATATAGCCGGCAGTAATCACACTTCACCATTTTCGACACCCGGGCGTTCGGGGGGTTTTGTTTATTGACGCATCGCCAGGAGAGAAGCCGGTTTATCAACGCGAGAAGCAGGACGAGGAAGGCGAGCGCCACGATTAAGCGGATCACCTCTCAGATCCCCCCATGCCCATTTGCCGATGATGCGAGATCCTTAGCTTTTATCTGCGGGGCCTGGGTGATGGCCCGCCAACTCCGCCCCGCCCGGTTAAAGGGTTTGACTTTCATTGATATAGCCGATGATGAAACGGGGGCTGTTTTGCACTACACTCAGCGGTGAGTTCAGAGATAGTATACTTGCGCCGATCTTTAGGCATATAATCCATCAAAAAATAAGACGTTGTATTTCTAAGGACAAGGGCAAAATGAACCTACACGAATACCAGGCGAAACTTCTTCTCTCCGACTATAACATTCCAACCCCAGCAGGCAAACCGGCCCATTCTGCGAAAGATGCGCTCAGTATTGCGGCGGAGCTGGGGGGCGATAGCTGGATAGTCAAGGCCCAGGTACATGCGGGCGGGCGCGGCAAGGCCGGCGGCGTAAAAATCGTCAACGGCAAGGAAGAGTTAGAGGCGTGTGTGAAAGACATGCTGGGCGGCGTATTGATCACAAAGCAATCCGGGCCACAAGGCAAGCCCGTTAAGTGTGTGCTGATCTCAGCTTTATCGGAAATTAACACCGAACTCTATCTGGGCATGCTGGTGGACAGGGGCAGCCGACGGGTGGCGGTGATGGCCTCCAGAGCGGGCGGTGTAGACATAGAAGAGACGGCCGCCACGGAGCCGGAGAAGATCGCCACATTCACCGTTGATCCGATCATGGGTCTGCAACAACATCAATGCCGCACACTGGGTTTCGCCCTGGGGATGGACGATAGGCAAAGAAAACAACTAGCGAGGATCCTGGCGGGGCTGTATCAATTATTCCTCGATAAAGACCTCAGTCTCGTTGAGATCAATCCGCTGATCATCACCCGATCCGGGGATCTGGAGGCGCTGGACGCCAAAATCGCCATTGATGATAATGCCCTGTATCGCCAGTCGAAGCTGGAGAGCTGGCGGGACCCCAGCCAGGAAGATGCGAAAGAGAACAAGGCGAGGTTGTTTGATCTGAATTATGTCGCCCTGGATGGGAATATCGCCTGCATGGTAAACGGCGCCGGCCTTGCCATGGCGACCATGGACATCATTAAATTACACGGCGGTGAGCCGGCGAATTTTCTGGATGTCGGCGGGGGTGCGACCACCGAGCGGGTGGCCGAGGCCTTCAAACTCATCACCTCCGATCCCAACGTTGAGGCCATATTGGTGAACATCTTCGGCGGCATCGTGCGTTGCGATCTCATCGCCGAGGGGATTATTAGTGCCGTTAGGGAAGTGGGAATTGAAGTGCCTGTGGTGGTGCGGCTGGAGGGAACCAATGTGCAGGCCGGTAAAAGGCGGCTTAACGAGAGTGGCCTGAAGATCATATCGGCGGATAACCTGACCGATGCCGCCAACAAAGTAGTTGCGGCGACAAGAGGAGCTCACTGATGGCCATTATCGTAGATAAAAACACCAAAGTCATCGTCCAGGGATTTACCGGCCGTCAGGGCACCTTTCATGCAGAGCAGGCAATCGAGTATGGAACCCGACTAGTGGGTGGCGTCACCCCCGGTCGAGGCGGACAAACACACCTTGATAGACCGGTGTTTGACACCGTTGCCGATGCCGTTAGAGAAACCCATGCTGACGCCAGCATGATCATGGTGCCGGCCGCTTTTGCGGGCGAGGCGATAACCGAAGCGGCGGAGGCCGGGATCAAGACCATTGTCTGTATCACGGAGGGCATTCCCGTTGTTGACATGGTAAAAGTGCGGGCCAGTCTTGAGCAGTTTGCCGATGTGCGATTAGTTGGCCCTAATTGCCCGGGGATCATCACCCCGGGGCAATGCAAAATCGGTATTATGCCGGGCAGTATCCACAAAGCCGGTTGTGTGGGCATTGTCTCCCGCTCAGGCACACTCACCTATGAGGCGGTGCACCAGACGACATTGACCGACCTGGGGCAGAGTACCTGTGTCGGTATCGGCGGCGACCCCATACACGGTATGGATTTTATTCATTGCCTTGCGCTATTCCAGCAAGATGAGGCCACTGCCGGGATCATAATGGTGGGCGAAATAGGCGGAACCGCCGAGGAAGAGGCCGCCGAGTTCATCAAAGATCAGGTGACGAAACCGGTTGTCGGCTACATTGCCGGCGTCACGGCGCCAGCGGGCAAAAGAATGGGACATGCCGGTGCGATCATCTCCGGCGGTAAGGGAACGGCGGCAGATAAATTCGCCGCACTGGAGGCGGCCGGGGTGATCACGGTTAGATCTCCGGCTGAATTGGGCGAGGCGATAGCTGCAAGGTTGAAATAATTTCAAGCCGGCTACGGGTCGTTCTGTAGTCGGATGGATCATGTCAAACATCAACATAAGTCGTATCGCTATCGCCCAGATCGATCTTTGCGTAGGCGATATAGCGGGCAACACCCGCATGGCACTCGACTGTATCAACGAGGCCAGAGACGCATTATCCGCCGACACCATCATCTTTCCCGAATTAACACTGATCGGTTATCCGCCGGAAGACCTGTTGTTACGCCCTGGCTGTCACGCCCAGATTGAAAAAGCCCTGCAACAGATAATAGATAACTCCGCCAATATCAATGTGATCCTCGGCTATCCATGCAAAGAAGGAGGCGCGCTGTATAACTCCTGCGCCTTTATCAGCGATAAAAAACTTATCATGCGCTACCAGAAGCGTCATTTACCCAACTATGGCGTATTCGATGAGAAAAGGTACTTTGCAGCGGGGGATGACGTCACCCTTGTTAAGACCGGGCTGGCCAGTATGGCATTGAGTGTGTGCGAGGACCTGTGGACGCAGGCGCATATCGAGGAGGCGGTCTCTAAGGGGGCGGAGATGTTGATCAACATCAACGCCTCTCCATACCATGTTGATAAGGCAAAAGTCAGGGAGAGACTACTCAAAGAGCGGGCAAGCCGGTATGGCATACTCATTATTTACGTCAACCTGGTAGGCGGGCAGGATGAGCTGGTGTTTGACGGCGGCTCCATGATCATGGACGCAAGCGGGCGCCTGGTGTTCAAGGCCCCGCAGTTTGAGCAGGGCATGTATGTGGTGGAATTACACCGGGACAAGGGGGCGCTGGTATTCACACCTCACTCACCACCGCCGCCAGCTTTGGGTTATGAAGAGGGTATCTATCGTGCCCTGGTGCTGGGTGTGAAAGATTATGTATTAAAAAATGGCTTTAACGGTGTTGTCATCGGCTTATCCGGCGGCATTGATTCGGCCTTGACGCTTGCTATCGCCGTTGACGCCCTCGGGGCGGACAATGTTGAGGTGTTGATCATGCCCTCACGCTACACGGCCGCCATGAGTGTTGAAGACGCCAAGGCCATGGCGATGGGATTAAATGTCGCTCACCATATCATCAGCATCGAGCAGCCCCTCTGCGCTTTCTCTGAGATCTTAAAACCGATTTTCAAAGACCTGCCGGTTGATACCACCGAGGAGAACATCCAGGCACGTTGCCGCGGTATGTTACTAATGGCGGTATCGAACAAAACCGGCAAACTGGTGCTGGCCACGGGCAATAAAAGCGAGATGGCGGTGGGCTACGCCACATTATATGGCGATATGGCGGGGGGCTATGCCCCATTAAAAGATGTGCCTAAAACCCTGGTGTATAAACTCGCCGCCTGGCGCAACCGGGATGGGCGGATCATCCCCCGGCGGATCATTGAGCGCCCCCCCAGCGCCGAGTTACGCCCCCATCAGAAGGACACGGATCTCCTGCCCGATTACGATGTGTTAGACCCCATTCTGGAGAAGTACATTGAACAGGACTGCGCGCCCCAGGAGATCATAGAAGATGGGTTCGATAAAAAAACCGTCCTTGAGGTGGTGGCGCTGGTGGATAGAAATGAATATAAACGAAGGCAGGCGGCGCCGGGGATCAGGATCACCGAGAAGGCCTTTGGGCGGGATCGGCGTTATCCGATCACGTCCCGTTACCGGGAGAGCTGAAAAACAACGAAAGCTAGAAAAACAACCCGCCCATTAAACGGCGCCTGGCGTTACCCATTCCCGTCCGTCAACGGGGCATATCTTCATTACTCATTCACTTAGCGGATCCGGGTCTCTCGCACTTCATACACCCCGGGGTGATCGGGGTAGTTTAATTCCAGCACCCTCACGGCGTCATTTGATAAGGTATCCATCTGTAGTATTTTGTAGGCTTTCGCCATTAACACCAGGGCGTCGGGCACGGCCGGCGTGCGCGGATAGGTCTCAACCACATAGCGGGCGCGGTTGGCGGCGGCCACATAGGCCCCTCTTTCCATGTAGTAGTCGGCGACATGCACTTCATGTGCCGCCAGCCTGTTACGCAGAAACACCATTCTTTTTCTGGCGTCTTCGGCATATTCACTCTGGGGATATTTCTCTACCAATTCAGAGAAAGAACGGAATGAGGTCATCGCTCTGCTTTGGTCCCGTTGGCTGGAATCAATAGGCAAAAACCGCTCCGTCAGCCCCCTGCCGCGGTTGAAGTTCACTAATCCTTTGAGGTAGTAGGCATAATCAACATAGGGGTTTTGAGGGTATAGACGAATAAACCGATCACAGGCCGACATGGCCGATTCAAAGTCTTCGGTTTTATAGTAGGCGTAAGCCAAATCGAGAAGCGACTGCTGCCCGTACACGCCAAAGGGAAATCGGGTGTCGAGAAACTCATAATACTCAACCGCTTTGCTGTAATAGCCCGCATCCAGCGCGCCTTTGGCCTCGGAATACAAGCGCTCTACGGTCCAGTTTTTAGCCGCATCGTCCTCTTTCCCGCCCCACCAGGCACAGCCACCGATGAATAACAGAAATAACCATAGCAATCGCATACTGATCAGGTTATAACAATAATCGCAAGGCGGCAAAACCGATTAAACTGGCGGCAAAACTGTCATCACAACCCCCCTTCTATGGAACACATCAAAGCATGACATGGCGGCAAAACAACAGGCATTCACCGTTATTGTAGCCGAAGAGCACACGGGAAAACGCCTGGATCAGGCGCTGGCATTACTGTGCCCGCAACACTCGCGCTCACGCCTGCAAGCATGGATAAAAAACGGCTTTGTCACGGTCAATGGTGAGATGCGAAAACAAAAGGACAGCGTATATGGCGGCCAGGCCATTGACGTGCTGGCGCCGACAGCGCCCGAGAGTGGCTCATGGGTCGGACAGGACATGCCTCTGGATATTATCCACGAAGATGATGATCTGATTATTCTTGATAAATCACCCGGGATCATCGTCCATCCCGGCGCCGGCAATCCCGATAAAACACTGCTCAACGCATTGTTGTTTTACTGCCCACAATTAGCGCAGATCCCAAGGGCCGGGATCATACAAAGGCTGGATAAGGACACCTCCGGCATCATGGTGGTGGCAAAATCACTGCGCGCACACAGGCAACTTGTCAAAGACCTGCAAAGCAGAAACATCACCCGGGAATATCGGGCGGTTGTTCACGGCCGCCTGATCAGTGGCGGCAGGGTTCATGCGCCGATAGGAAGACACCCGACACAGCGCAAACGCATGGCGGTGAGCGACAGGGGCAAAACCGCAACCACCGACTATCGGATCATCCATACCTTCCCCGCGTTTACCGACATCAAAGTGAAGCTACACACCGGGCGCACCCATCAGATCCGCGTCCACATGCTGCATCTCGGCCACCCTGTCGTAGGCGATCGGCTCTACGGCGGGCGAAATCGCATGGGGAAAAATATCTCGCCCGCTCTCAGAGAAACAATCACCGCTTTCCCGAGGCAGGCCCTGCACGCCTGCACATTAGGGCTGACCCATCCTGAAACAAAACAGGCGCTATCCTGGAGTATTCCCCTGCCTGCGGACATGCAAAGCCTGCTGGACGCCCTGGAACATGAAGAACACGCCAGAGACCACTAGCCGCCCTCCCTTCTGGCTACCTGCAAACTGGCCGGCCCCGGCCCATATCCATGCCGGCACGACAACCCGCATGAATGGCGTCAGCCAAGAGCCCTATGACAGTTTTAATCTGGCCACCCATGTGGGCGATGAGCGTAGCTCGGTTTGCCGTAATCGAGATCGCCTGCAAGAATTGTTGGCCCTGCCCGGTGAGCCGTTATGGCTACAACAAAGCCACGGCGCCAGGGTGACCGACATGCGCACCGGTCAAAGCGCTAAAGCGGACGGCGCCTACACAAAAACAAGGCACAAAGTCTGTGCGGTGTTGACGGCCGATTGTATTCCCCTGCTTCTGTGTAATAAAACCGGCACTGAAATTGCGGCATTGCACATCGGCTGGCGTGGCCTGATCCGGGGGATCATCAGCAAGGCCCTGGAAAGGTTCCGTAGTGATCCGGCGGATCTGCTTGCCTGGTTGGGCCCGCATATCGGCCAGCAGCATTATGCAGTGGGTCTTGATGTGGTATCGGCCTGTAACTTGCGCTGGCCTCGGAGAGGGCATTTTCTGCGCCCCGGTCGGGCCGGTCGCTGGGATCTGAATATGGGGCGCTGGCGCAGATGGAGTGACATAACAACGGGGTAGGTGAGATCTATCAGCACAGACAGTGTACCTACTCGATAAAAGCGCTGTTTTACTCATACCGCCGAGATGGGAAAACGGGCAGGATGGCGAGTTTAATATGGATGGACTAAAGTGAAAAAACGGCTATGCTTTTTATATCACGGGCAGAAGGCGTGCGTAAGCGCCACTGCATGGAAGAAGAACAACAAAATACATGACAACAAGACGATTTTGGGGAGCGATCAATGAACAAAGCGAACAGTAGCATCTCATTTAGCGAGAGTGTCAATCAAATGGCGAACAGGGCGTTTGAGGTCATGGGGCTGGACCCGGGCATTGCCCATGCCATCAAGGCCTGTAACGCCGTTATCCAGTTAAACTTCCCGGTGGATATAGACGGGAAAATAGAAGTCTTCACCGGCTGGCGGGCGGTACACAGCGCCCATCGTCTGCCGGTGAAAGGCGGCATACGTTTCGCCACCATCGTTGATCAGGATGAAGTCGAGGCCCTGGCCGCACTCATGACCTACAAATGCGCCATTGTTGACGTCCCCTTCGGCGGCTCCAAAGGCGGTCTGTTGATCGATCCGTCCAAGTATACCCGTGAGCACATGCAGTTGATCACCCGCCGCTTTGCCCGCGAGCTCATTCGTAAAGACTTTCTCAGCCCCGCTACCAATGTGCCCGCCCCGGACATGGGCACTGGCGAGAGAGAAATGGCCTGGATAGCGGACACCTACAAGCAACTGCACCCTGAAAACATAAACTACGCCGCCTGCGTCACCGGTAAACCAGTACATCACGGCGGGATCAGGGGGCGAACGGAAGCAACCGGCCGTGGTGTGGTGTATGCCATGCGGGAGTTTTTTCGTCACCTGGATGATGTGGCCGCTGCCGGTCTAAAAGACGATCTGGGCGGCAAGACAGTGGTGATACAAGGTCTGGGTAATGTTGGCTACCATGCGGCAAAACTTCTGCATGAAGAGGATGGCGCAAAAATCATTGCTATCATCGAGCGTGACGGCGCCCTGATCAACGAGGATGGTATCGCCGTAGAGGCGGTGCGCCAATTCATCAATGAGCACAAAACCATTAAAGGCTATCCCAACGCCAGGTTTATTGAAGATAGTCAATCGGCGCTGGAGATGGAGTGTGACATTTTGATCCCTGCGGCACTGGAGGCGCAGATCACCCGGGAGAATGCCAAGAACATTAAAGCGAAGCTCATTATTGAGGCGGCCAACGGGCCGGTCACCTTTGAGGCCGATGAGATTTTGCTTAAAAAGAACGTCACCATACTCCCGGACGCCTATGTGAATGCGGGCGGCGTCACGGTGTCTTATTTTGAGTGGATCCGCAATCTCTCGCATATCCGCTTTGGGAGAATGGAGCGACGTTTCGATGAGATGCGTGGCCAGCAGTTGCTCTCGGCAATGGAATCACTGGCCGACACCACCGTTCCCGCCCGGATGCGTGATGAGATCACCCGGGGGGCGAACGAGCTCGACCTTGTGCGCTCAGGTCTCGATGATACGATGCGAAATGCCTATCAGGAGCTCTCTGAGACACGGCACACGAATAAAAAAGTCAAAGACTTCAGAACGGCCGCATACGTTGTTGCCGTATCCAAGATCTCAAGGGCCTACTTTGATATAGGCGTGTATTAAAAGCCTGCCCCAAGCCTGTTTGCAGCACCGCTAAAAGACACAACAAGGGGAGCCATTGACTTGCCGAGAGGTGGGATCAGTGCCCGGCAATGGCTCCGGGTATTGCCAGTCTTCTCACTCCATAGGGGTCACTCGCCAAGCCGCAAGCGTCTACCTCGCCTCACGCCGTATGACTTCATGGCATGCGCCCTTCGCAGGCTCCTCAGCGTCGCATTCGCCCTGCCTGCCTCGTCAAAGGTAAATCGTTTCACGCCCTTGAATCATCTCAAAACACCCCTATTTATCATGTTCATCGCATCTCGAGGATAAAACATGCGTGCAGATAAATTAACAAGCCGCTTCCAACAGGCCCTGGGAGACGCCCAGAGCTTGGCTGTCGGTCGTGATCATCAATTTATAGAGCCGCTGCACGTCATGGCCTCACTGCTGGGTCAGGAGGGCGGTTCCACCACCCACCTGTTAGGGCTGGCGGGGGTTGATATGGGCAAATTACAGCATGGCGTCCTGAGCGGTATTGACGCCCTGCCCCGGGTACAGGGACACAATGGCGAGCTCCATCTGTCCCGGGAGCTGGAATGCCTGTTAAACCGCACCGATCAATACGCACAAAAACGTAACGATCATTATATCTCCAGTGAGTTATTTTCCCTTGCCGCAGTAGAGGACAGATCAGAGCTGGGCAGACTGATGCGTGATAGCGGCGCCGATAAGCAAAAAATCGAGGCCGCCATCGATAAAGTACGAGGTGGCGAGAGCGTCATCGACCCTCACAGCGAAGATAACCGCCAGGCGCTAAGTCACTACACGATAAACCTCACCGATCAGGCCAATCAGGGAAAACTCGATCCGGTTATCGGCCGAGATGATGAAATTCGCCGCACCATTCAGGTGTTGCAAAGGCGAACCAAGAACAACCCGGTCCTGATTGGTGAGCCCGGTGTTGGCAAAACCGCCATTGTGGAGGGCCTCGCACAACGTATCGTCAACGGTGAAGTGCCGGACGGCTTGAAAGGCAAGGCACTGCTGGTACTTGACATGGGGGCGCTCATCGCCGGGGCGAAGTTTCGAGGGGAGTTTGAAGAGCGTCTGAAAGCCGTATTAAATGAACTCGGCAAGCAGGAAGGGCAGATCATCTTATTTATAGACGAAGTGCACACCATGGTCGGCGCCGGCAAGGCGGAAGGCGCCATGGATGCGGGCAACATGCTCAAACCCGCATTAGCCAGGGGGGAATTGCACTGTATCGGCGCCACGACCCTGGATGAGTATCGGGAAAATATTGAGAAGGACGCGGCACTGGAGAGGCGTTTTCAAAAAGTGCTCGTTGATGAGCCCAGTGTTGACGACACCATTGCTATTTTACGTGGCCTAAAAGAGCGCTACGAAGTCCATCATAACGTACAGATCACCGATCCGGCGATCATCTCCGCCGCCACTTTGGGCCAACGTTACATTACCGACAGACAACTGCCCGATAAGGCGATTGATTTAATCGATGAGGCGGCGAGCCGGATCAGCATAGAAATCGACTCCAAGCCCGAGGCGATGGACCGGCTGGAACGACGACTCATTCAGATGAAGATCGAACGGGAGGCGTTAAAAAAAGAAACCGATCCGGGATCAGAAAAACGGCTGGCCGATCTGGAGGGCGAGATTCAAAATGTGGCGTTGGAATTCTCTGATCTGGAAGAGATCTGGAAAGCGGAAAAAGCGGCATTACAGGGGGCGCACGACTTAAAAGAAAAACTCGAGCAGGCACGCCTTGATTTTGACGCTGCACAACGGGCCGGCGATCTGAGCAAAATGTCGGAATTGCAATACGGGATCATTCCGGGGCTGGAAAAGCAACTGCAACATGCCGACCACTCAGGATCTGAGGGGATGCAGTTATTGCGAAATAAGGTCACGGAAAATGAAATCGCAGAGGTGATTTCAAACTGGACGGGCATACCCGTTGCTAAAATGCTGCAAGGTGAGCGTGAAAAGCTGTTACACATGGAAGCCGCCCTGCATAGGCGGGTAGTGGGTCAAGATGAGGCCATCGTTGCCGTGGCCGATGCTATACGCCGCTCCCGCGCCGGCCTGGCGGACCCTGGCCGACCAAACGGCTCCTTCCTCTTCCTCGGCCCAACCGGTGTCGGCAAAACGGAATTATGCAAATCCCTGGCGGATTTCCTGTTCGACAGTGAACATGCCATTGTTCGCATCGATATGTCCGAGTATATGGAAAAGCATGCCGTGGCCAGATTGATCGGCGCCCCGCCCGGTTATGTGGGTTATGAAGAAGGCGGGCAACTGACCGAGCAGGTTAGAAGAAAACCCTATTCTCTGGTGTTGTTGGATGAGATAGAAAAAGCCCACCCCGATGTCTTTCATATCCTGTTGCAGGTGCTGGATGATGGTCGCCTGACCGACAGCCAGGGCAGGACTGTGGATTTTCGCAACAGCGTCATTGTGATGACATCCAACCTCGGCTCAGAGCAGATACAGGACGTCTCGGATGAAGGCGCCTATGCCTCGATGAAGGCCAAAGTGCTGGAGGTGGTGAGGCGTCACTTCAGGCCGGAGTTTCTCAATAGAATTGATGATCTGGTGGTATTTCATGCCCTGGAATGCGATCACATTAAAGCCATTGCCGATATGCAAATTGCCCACGTTGCCGAGCGCCTGCGTGAGCAGGAAATTAATATGGAAGTCACAGCAGCGGCAAAGGACTTTCTGAGCAGTGCTGGTTATGACCCGGTCTATGGGGCGCGGCCCTTAAAACGTGCCATCCAGACACACCTGGAAACCCCGCTGGCGAGGGAAATACTGGCGGGGAGGTTCTCCGATACCGATACCATCTTCGTCGATGTGGTAGACGGCAACCTGATATTTAATTGACCTCTTCAGGGAAACCAGGACATTAAACTCGCCTCTCCCGAAGCGGTTTAAGCAAGATAAGATAACGGTTATCACGCCGATGATGAAATCCATATTCAGTTTCTTTGGGCGGGCAATAAAACCGATGCGTTTGAATCCCCTTTATCTTGCTCAACCTCAATATAGTTCCAGCAACGTCTGCGGGATTTTACATGCGCTCATCCCTTTCGCATACAGGCACAGAGTCTTGTCGTTAAACGCGGGCATCCGGGCCTGATGCTTCTGGACGATGGCCGGTGCGAATGAGCCTTCCCGAGCACGCAAGGGATCCAGCAACAACACCGCATCTCCGGCCTTCAACCGCTTGCTTGAATGCCCATTGCGGCTGTTGCTGGAATCGGATTGTTCATGTCTGCTGTAACCTAGGTGCGTATCTGGCGCCAACGCCTGAACCGACCCTCCGTATTTGAGAGACGGCGCCACACCCAAACAAGCGGATGCTTTTGCTAATGAAATGAACGACAATGACGCTGCTGAATAATTGCATTCAGCTAAACACCCACTCTTTGAACAATTCATGAGCGACTTAAAGTCAGGGCTTGAACAGAAAACAGTCCCCCCTGCCCTTCAGACTCATCTCTGGATTGGAATATACTCACTAGACCACTACAATGAATAGCCTGGGACATGATTGCTAACAGTCCGCTAAATTTATATGGTTTCAGCAAGCCTATGCACCCTGTCTGGTTGAAGATCCCGTGAGTCAGGTAGTCGGTAATGCTGTTTTGCAGCACTCGATAATCGCCAGTAAATTGATGCCGCCGCACACCCCCGCCACCTTGATTAGGCGTGCCCACATAGCCCGGCTATTAAAAGAGTCGGACAGCAAACGCCTGATCTTGGTTACCGCCCCCGCCGGTTATGGCAAGACCACGTTTTTGATGCAACTTAAGAAGGCATACCTATTGCAAGACAAGCGGGTCGCCTGGTTGACGCTGGATGAGGGCGACTCGCAGCTCTCGCAGTTTATAACCTACTTAACTGAAAGCCTGAAATACGCTGGATGCCCTGTTGGTCATGTCGCATTGACCGTATTCCAGAAGTCCACATCCGGCGCCACCCAGCAATTTCGCAACGCCCTGATTAATGAGATATCCGCCTATGCTGCGCCGATAATCCTCATTATTGATGATCTGCATTATGTGAATAACCCGACAATACTGGACTTGATTGATCAGCTCATCAACCATGCCCCGATTAATCTTTGTATCGTTATCGCCTCCCGCCATATTCCGCCGTTATCCACTGCTCGCTATCGAATACATGGCGATATGGTAGAAATAAAATCCGAGGACCTGCAATTATCCTATGAGGAGACCCATCAGCTCATCCATCGCATGCTGGAAATGCCAGAGACGCCACCCGGCAAGGTTGATTTAAGTCGGCATCTGCATGAAGTAACCGATGGCTGGGTTGCGGCGATACAGTTAGCGATCATATCGATGAAAAACGGCGTCGAGCCCAGAAATGTGTTTAGATCTTTTTCAGGCTGTACCAGGGAGCTAACCGACTTTCTCTATACCGATATACTCACCGGATTGCCTGATGATATCACTGCTTTTTTACTGAAGACGAGCATTCTGCGGCGTATTAATATCGATTTGTGCGAGGCCGTCACCGGGCTGCCTAACTGCTCAGAATTGCTGGATAAAATCAAACGGCTTAATCTTTTTCTCATCCCGGTTGAAGGCATGGAACCCTGGCATGTTTACCATCCGCTATTTCGGGAGTTTCTGCAAATGAACCTGATCAATCTGCCAAAGTCGGACATCAGGGTACTGCACGCCAGGGCCAGTACGTGGTATGAAAGTCAGGGTTTATTCGCCGATGCGTTGCAGCATGCGATGGCTGGCGATGATGTAAAAGGCGCATTGCGCCTGTTTGAAAAAAGCGCGGTGAGAATGCTGGGCGAGGGCCGGTTTCACACCGTGATTGAATGGTGCGAGACTCTACAGCCGCCTTCTGTAGAGGCATATCCTGATATATGGATCGCCACGGCCTACAGCCTCATGTTGTGTTTCCGTCTGTCTGATGCGCGCCGGATCATGCGAAGAATTGAGCGCTCGAAGCTGGCCAATGATGCGCTCACGCAATTCAGATTATCGGTCATCGAACTCACCATCGCCATGTATCAAGATGAGGGCGAGAAGATTTTGCGCTTCTATGAGCAATGGCCGGAGGTTTTGCCTTTTAAGGATGCGTTGTTTATCCCTGCCGCCCTTAATCCAATCAGCATCACATTCTCACAGCAAGGCGAGTTTGAAAAAGCCCGCGATGTCTACAATTATTCAATCGGCATTCCCGAGGCGGAAAAAAGTTTCATGGCGACCTCGTATCATCAGTGTTATCTGGCACACTCCTACGCCCTGGAAGGCCGTTTGAAAATGGCCGAACGCTATTTGCGGGAAAGGCTTGTCCTATCAGAAAAGCGGCTGGGCTATTTCTCTGAGGCCGCCTGCGCCGCCGCCGGTTTCCTGGCGGAGATCCTGTATGAGACCAACAGGCTGGATGAATTATTCGCCATATTGTCGGGACGAATGAGCATCATCCGTGAGAACTTAACCCCGGACGGCATTATTAAGCCCTATGTGGCAATGGCGATGGCGTATACCCATTATGGTGAATATGAACAGGCCCTTAGCTGCATTGATGAGTTGTATACGCTTGGCCAGCGGAAAGAGCAGGACAGGTTTATCATCAGGGCGCTGGGCGTGCGCGCATTTATCTATCTGAAAATGTCTGATCCGGTTAGTGCCGAGGTCGCCGTAGAACATGCTGTTGATATAGCCAATGGCATCGACTCCCATGCCGTGCTGGCAAGAGAGTTTTATATCGCTTGCTCCCTGGCCGAGACTCGTTTGTTTATCTATCAGCAGAACTACCAGATGGCGCTGGAGCGGTTGACAATGCTGAAAGCCAAATACCTCAATCAGCGTCAGCGCCCGCTCGCCTGCCGGATAGCGGCGCTGACATGGCTCGCTCTGGCGTATTCCAGACCCCGAGAGGCCACAAACAGCGCTCTGCATCAGATCCTGCTTGAGGGAAAGAACATGGGGCTGATGCGCCTCTTTCTGGACGAGAAACCACTCATGGAGGCCATGCGGGCGGCGGCGTCCAGGTTCATCGCCGATGCGCGTTTCAGGGACTTGAGCGGCTATCTCTCGCAACTGCTCTCGATGAGAAACGGCAAGGGCGATGCACCATCCGGCGAGCGCCAGCCCTACCTGACGGCCAAAGAGACTGAAGTCCTTATTGCGCTGGCCTCTGGCCTGTCCAACAAACACATTGCTAATCGGCTGCATGTCTCAGTCGATACCATCAAGTACCGCATCAAGAAGATCTATGCCAAGATCAAGGCGTCAAAGCGCATGGATGCGGCGATTTATGCGCGCAAGGTGGGGCTGGTATCCGGCTCCTTCTACCCCCCCCCCCCCCCCCCCCCCCCCCCCCGAGAGTCCCTCGTAAACCTCCCTGATCCTGTAAGCAATCCCATGATCGGTTGTCATCTTCACCAGGCCGTCACGGCGACTGGATCTTGATATTGCAGCACGCCGTACTTTAGTATCTTGCTGTCCCGACCATCAGGCCTTTCATCTTCTTTCCCCATTGCACTGCTCTTCCCCGGCATGAGTTCTACCCTTTTTTTACCCCTGCGAGGGATAGTTAGATGCGTAAAAATTTGGTTACTCTGGGAAAAAATTTAAGGCAATCAGACGTTGCCTTAGAAGACGTAAACCAGTTTTGAGGGGGTAGAAAGCCAATGTTTGATAAAGCTAAGAAAGCGATGAGTTGTTTCGGCCTTCTCCTGGGCCTGTTGCCGGTGCTGGCGCTCGCCCAATCCGGGCAGACCATCGTGCTTGAAGAGATCATCGTTACCGCACAAAAACGCGATCAAAACCTGCAGGACATCGGTATTGCGGTCACAGCTTTCTCCGGCAATCAACTGCGAGCTTTAGGCATCTCCGACAGCGTCGAGCTAGCCAACCAGACGCCCGGCTTGATCTTCACCCAGGCCGGTGGCTCTCAGCTCAGCGGCCTGCCATCCATCAGGGGGGTGTCGCAAAATGATTTCGGCTCGCACCAGGAAACCCCCAATGCGCTGTATATTGACGAGACCTATGTCAGCAACTTGTCCGCCATATCCATGCTGATGTTCGATGTTGAGCGGGCGGAGGTGTTAAAAGGCCCCCAGGGCACTTTGTTCGGTCGGAACGCCACTGGCGGCCTGATACATATCATCACACGCAAACCAACGGCGGAGCCGGATGGCTATATGGATCTGACTGTTGGCTCGTTCAATCAGATCAGAGGAGAAGGCGCAATAGCAGGGGCGCTTGGGCAGGACTGGAGTGCAAGGTTGGCCGGAATCTTCAACATCAACGATGGCTGGATGGAGAACGAGATTGGCGATGACATTATCAACGATGATACGAAATCCGCACGCCTGCACCTCTTATACCAGCCCCATGACGACCTTGAAGTCCTGCTGACCGGCAACTACTACACCTTAAACGACATCAACGCCGGCGCCGCCTATGTGGAGGGGGCGGTGACGGATATGGACATGCGCGGTATTCGTCGACCTGATCTGCCGACAGACGCTCTCTTCGGTGGCAGTTATATTGACTCCGATGGCGACCCGTACACTGGCGCCTGGGGTGAGGATGGGCGGCTGTATCGCGATGCCTGGGGCGTAACCGTTGACGTGGATTACAGTCTGAATGAAGCTATGTCCCTGACCTCCATCAGCAATTTCTCCAAGGTGAAGCTGGGCTACTTTGAGGATAATGATCTCTCGCCGCAGGATCTGGCACGCTTCCGCCAGGGCACGAACACCGATCAATACTCCCAGGAATTGCGCCTTTATGTGGATGCGGCGCGGCTGACTTATCTGGTGGGGGCGTATTATCTGAAGATCGACGGCAAATTCTTCCGTGGCTTTGGTGTGCCCGCCTTCGGCGTGGATGCGGACACGCCCTATGCGGTGGATACCGAGTCCTGGTCGGTGTTCGGGCAGGCCGAATATGAACTGAATGAGCGGATTAAACTCATCGCCGGTCTGCGCTGGACCAATGATGAGAAAAAAATGGACCTGAGCACCGCCTGCAACATCATTCCCGCCACTGTTGTGGCCCTGGACTGCGTAACCGCCGGTTTTAACAACGCACCGGGCACGGGCAATCTGTTCGACTTGGGATCATACTCCGGCAGGGTCTCCGAGGGCGACTGGTCAGCACGGTTTGAGATTGATTATACGCCCAGCGATGACTGGCTATTCTACGCCAGTTGGTCCCGCGGCGTGAAGGGCCCGGGTTTCAATGCGCCTTTGGACGGCAGCCTGGTGCCGGATGAGGTGCCCTTTAAGGGTGAAGTGTTGACCGCTTATGAGCTGGGTGTGAAGAGCACTCTCTTCGATGGTCGGGCACGTCTGAATGCCAGTGGCTTTTACTATGATTATCAAGACTATCAATCCTTCGATCAGCGTGGCCTGACCCTGATCGTGCGTAGCAAAGACGCCACCATCTACGGCATGGATGCGGAGTTGATCCTGGAGCCGGGCTATGACATCTCCGCCCTGCTCGGCGTTAGCGTCCTGCACACGGAAGTGAAAGACACCGTCTTGCCTTCCGGTCGATTGGAGAACACCGAAGCGCCGCAAGCGCCCAGTTTCACGCTTAACGGAGTACTGCTGAAGGACTGGGGCATGAATACTTTCCTCGGCAGGGGTGTGGTGCGTGCACAATTTGATTTTAACTATACTGATAAGCTGCAGGCCGGCGTGGTCAATGCCCCAGCCACGGCTATAGACGCCAACTTCGTGGCCAATGCACGCCTGAGCTACGCCTCCGCAGACGATAAATATGAGGTGTCGGTGTTTTCAAAGAATATCTTTGATCGGGATGTGCGCGTTTATGCCTTTGATCTTTCATTGCTGCAATATATAGAGAACAATTACACGCCGCCGCGCTGGATAGGCGCCTCGTTCCAATACAACTTCTTTTAGGAGGAAGCCCATGACAACGCAGATCGTACAGGTGGCCTATGTGGTCAAGAGCATTGAGCGGACCGCCCGCTACTGGCGTGAGATACTGGGTATCGCCCCATGTTTCGTCTGGGACATCCCGCTGGTCGAACCGCGTTATAGAGGCCAGGAAACAGGGATCAGCAAGACCCTGGGATTTTGCTTTTCCAACAACATGAGTTTTGAGTTCATAGAGCAGCATAATGATGTGCCGTCCGTATATCGTGAGGTGAAGGGGGATAATGATCAGTTGTTTCATCACTGGGGGATTATGTCGGACAGCTTTGATGAGGATATTAAAGCGCACGAGGAAAAAGGCTATGAGCTGGCCTATATCGGTACTGTGCCTGGAATGACCCGCTTCGCTTACATGGACACCGCTGTAGCTCTGGGCGGGTTCACCGAGCTGATAGAGGATACGCCCGAGGTCAACCGTTTTTTTGGCGATCTCATGGAACAGGCCGCCAATTGGGACGGCGGGGAGCCCTTAATTAAGGTGGCTAACGACTAGCGTTGGACGATGCAGAGAGAAACTAATGCCCTCAAATACCCTGAATAACCACCAGCTGTTAAGCGTATATCGCAAAATGGCGGAGATTCGCGCCTTTGAGGAGCGGTTGCACAGCGAAAATCTAACCGGTGATATTGCCGGATTTATTCACTTATACGCCGGGCAAGAGGCCATTGCGGTGGGCGTATGCGAGCATCTTGGGAAGAGCGATTTCATTGGTTCCACCCACCGCGGGCATGGTCATTGCATCGCCAAAGAGTGTGATATAAATCTGATGATGTGCGAGATCTTCGGTAAGGGTAACGGCCTGTGCGCGGGCAAGGGCGGCTCAATGCACATCGCTGATCTGTCCAGAGGTATGCTGGGCGCGAACGCCATTGTTGGTGGCGCACCCTCGCTGGCTATAGGCGCAGCCCTGACCTGCAAACATCAGGGAGCTAACAACATAGCCGTTTCGTTTACCGGCGATGGCGGTTCCAATCAGGGCACAACGTTCGAAGCGATGAACATGGCCGTGGTGCTTAACCTGCCTGTTATCTTCGTGTTCGAGAATAATGGCTTCGGCGAGGCCACCGCACATGATTATGCGGTTGGCTCGCGTGATATCGCCGCCCGCGCTGGCGGTTTTGGTCTGCCTGCGGTGAGGGTGGATGGCGCTGATTTTTTCGCTGTCCATGAGGCGGCGGGCAAGGCGGTTGAGCGGGCGCGTAGCGGCGAGGGACCCAGCGTGATCGAGGCGGTCGCGCAGCGCTGGTACGGACACTATGAGGGCGAGGCCGCCACTTATTTCGCTACCGGCGAGATCGATGCGCTACGCAAGAATAAAGATCCGCTGAAGCTGTTTCGCAAGAGGGTCGAGGCGACTATCGACGTTGATGAGTTCAAGCGCATAGACGATGAGGTGGCGGTTCTGATTGATGAGGCGGTCAAGTTGGCGCGTAGTAGCGATCTGCCTGGTGTCGATACCCTGCTGACTGATGTTTACGTATCATATTAAGGATAAAAGCAGTGACGAAAAAAACAGTACGTGAAGCCATCACAGAGGCGCTGTTCCAGGAGATGCGGCGCGACTCGGGCGTTGTGCTGATGGGCGAGGATGTTCGTGGCGGGGCCGGTAGTGCGGTCGAGAATCTGGAGGCATGGGGGGGCGTGCTGGGAGTAACGAAAGGGCTGTGGTCTGAATTTGGATCAGAGCGGGTAATCGACACACCGATCACCGAATCGGCGATTCTGGGCATGGCGGCGGGCGCGGCGATGACCGGCATGCGCCCGGTAGCTGAGCTCATGTTCGCTGATTTCTTTGGTGTTTGTTTCGACGCCATCTATAACCAGGCGTCCAAGTTCCGCTATATGTTCGGCGGTCGGGCAAAAAGCCCCATGGTGATCAGGACGATGATCGGGGCCGGCCTGCGTGCGGCTGCACAGCACTCGCAGAGCCCTTATCACATGTTCACCTCGGTGCCGGGTTTGAAGTGCGTTATGCCTTCCAATGCCTATGACGCCAAAGGATTACTGATTCAGGCGATTCGCGATGATGATCCGGTGATCTTTTGCGAGCATAAAACCCTGTATGAAAAAGAGATGGATGTGCCGGATGAGTCCTATATCGTTCCCTTCGGTGAGGCCAATATCCTGCGTGAGGGTGGCGATGTGTCAATCGTGGCGTTCAGCAGCATGGTCTATGTCGCTGTTGAGGCCGCTGAAGCGCTCGCCCGTGAAGGCATTGAGGCGGAGGTCATCGACCCGCGCAGTAGCTCACCGCTTGATACGGATAGCCTGCTTGATTCGATAGAAAATACAGGGCGGCTTTTGATTGTTGATGAGTCCGCTGCGCGCTGCGGCATAGCGCATGACATAGCTGCCTTTGCAAGCCAGGAGGCGTTTTCCTTCTTAAAGGCGCCCATACAGATCATCACGCCACCGCATACGCCAGTGCCGTTTTCCCCGGTATTGGAAGACGCCTGGATCCCCAATGCTGATAGAGTCGTTCAGGCGGCCAGGGCGGTTATGATGACTGATGGCTGACTCAGGGCGGGGTATTTACGCCATCACGGTTCCCAAATGGGGATTATCCATGGAGGAGGGAATGATTGTTGACTGGCATGTCAAGCCGGGCGATACCATCATCCATGAGCAGAGCCTGCTGGATATAGAGACCAGCAAGATAGTGAATTCCGTTGAGTCCCAATGCAAAGGCATAGTAAGCCGAATCCTTGAACAACCAGGGGCGACCGTTGCCGTTGGACAACTGGTTGGCGTCATTGCTCAGGCGGCAACCCCTGAATCAGAGATCGACAAATTTGTTGAGGAGTTTCAGACAAATTATACTCGATCGGAAAAAGACCAGGCGGAAGAGTCAAACTCAAAGTTTATAGAGGTCAATAATCAGCGCATTCACTATCTGGCCTTTGAACGGGCAGATACCCAGGGGTCTGCGGTCGTCATGATTCATGGCTTCGGTGGGGATAGCGGTAACTGGATGTTTAATATCGCCGAGATAGCGAGTCGGCGATGTGTTTATGCGCTTGATCTCCCCGGACATGGCGCCTCTACCAAGGCAATAAATGATGGCTCGATTGCTGCTCTGGCATCCACCGTGATCGCATTTAGCGAGACGATTGGGCTGGATAGATTTCATCTCATCGGCCATTCACTGGGTGGTGGCGTAGCGATGGAAGTCACAAAAATGCAGGCAGATCCCGTGATGTCTTTGGCGCTCATCGCACCCACTGGTCTGGGCACATCAATCAGTCATTCTTATATCAACGGGTTTGTTGAGGGATGCACTCGGCGTAATATTAAACAGACCTTGGGTATGTTGTTTTCTGATAAGAATCTCGTTACTCGGGAAATGACGGAGAATACTCTGAGATACAAACGGCTTGATGGCGTGAGAGACGCCTTGTGCAATATCGCCCAACATGCCTTTCCAGAAGGCGCGCAACAGTATGATTTCAGAGACTGGTTAAACGCCCTCTCATCTTTGCCCGTCATGGTAATTTGGGGTGCAGCGGATGAAGTGGTGAGCGTTGATCAGCTTGATGGTTTACAGGAACATATCAATACGCAAACCATCGCAGATGCCGGACACATGCCGCATATGGAGGCCGCTGGCAGGGTTAATCGATTACTGTCATCTCACCTGTCAAGGGCAGATATTTAATGAGCAGATATTAATTCCAGGTCCTCGGGAAGTTAAGCGCTCTACATGGGCTTCTCACGAAGCAGGGTCAAGATGACATGATAAAGATTATCATAGCGATGATTAACCTGTCTGTATTCTGCATAACCCCGCACATACTGCCCTTTTTGTTGTGATTGATAATGTACTGCACAGAGGCTCGTCATCCTCACCTTTTATGGGATCGTATGCTGTTATGTTTGAGCCGCCCATCGGCCAATTTTTCCTTGAACAGGCGGAGATCTTCAAACAGCAGGTGTTCATGGAAGTCCACGAACTGCTCCTGAGCATTGTGGTTAAAATGCTCACAGACCGTATTCATATTGAGGTTTTTTGCATAGGTGTAGCGATGGGTTATCTGGTTCTCTTTTCAGTCGTGAGTCAAACCCGTCCCTGAACTCGCTGGCGCTATCGGTGATGCCTTGGCTCCATGTTGAAGGGGCTAAGAGGACGCATTTCTGAAAGAAGACGCTGGCCGCCAGGCCTTTGCACCGCCATAGTCAGTGTATGGCCGCTAACCCCTTCAGATGATCATAAAACCGCTCTTTTCGAATGCCTTTCCGAGCATAAAACCATTGTCGTTTAAGGCGTTCTTCCCAAAGCCGACACCCTCAGCGGACTTCTCAACATGACGGCGTCCTTCTCTTAAAAAGAGAGGGTTTCCTCAAATAAACTTAAAAAACAGCCGATTCAAGGCGGTCGTCAGCCCCTATCCTGCGTAAAGTAGATGGTATATTTTAGCAATATCATCTACTATCGAGGTGTCAAACTAAAAAGGTCGCGCGCGTTATGGCTGTCCCCCAGAGAAAAATCCAGTTAAGTGGTCTGGCTAGAAAGCTGGTTATCGATGGTTTGCTCGAAGCCACAGAAGCACAGGATCATTTCCAGAAAGCGCTAGGCAAAAAAAAGCCTTTTGTCTCCTATCTTGTGGAGAACAAAGTACTTGAAAGCGCCCCCATCGCCCTGGCCGCCTCACAGGAGTTTGGTGTTCCCCTGCTGGATATTCAATCACTGGAACTGGACCCTGACACCACCCGGCTCGTCAAGGAAGAGTTGATCAGAAAACACCACGCATTGCCTATCTTCAAGCGCGGCAAACGGCTGTACATCGCCGTATCCGATCCGACCAATTTACAGGCATTAGATGAGATCAAGTTTGCTGTTGGGATCAACACAGAGGCCATTTTAGCGGAAGAGGATAAGCTGACCAAGGCCATAGAGACGGCCATGGACGCAGCGGACAGTGGTCTGGGTGATATAGAGGGGGAAGAATTCGATGATCTGGAAGTGGCGGAAGAGGCCGGTCCGGATGTTGAGGATGATGACTCTATTGATGATGCCCCCGTGGTGAAGTTCGTCAACAAATGCCTGCTGGACGCCATCAAGAAAGGCGCCTCTGATCTGCATTTTGAACCTTACGAGAAGATCTACCGCGTGCGATTCAGGATCGATGGTGTGTTGCAGGAAGTCGCCAAACCACCGATCAGTCTGGCCGGTAAAATAGCCGCCAGATTAAAAGTCATGTCACGGCTGGATGTATCGGAGCGCCGGGTACCTCAGGACGGCAGGATCAAATTAAAACTATCGAAGACCAAGGCCATCGACTTTCGGGTCAGCATGTGCCCGACGCTGTTCGGCGAGAAAGCCTGTTTACGTATTCTGGACTCAGACGCCGCCGCCCTGCAAATCGATATGCTGGGCTATGAAGACTTTCAGAAAGAGTTGTTCCTCGGCAATCTGCATAAACCCTACGGCATGTTCCTGGTCACCGGCCCCACCGGCAGTGGCAAGACGGTTTCCCTCTACACCGGCATTAATATTCTCAATCAGGTTGATATCAATATCTCCACAGCCGAGGACCCGGTCGAGATTAACTTGCCCGGCGTCAATCAGGTGCAGGTTGATGAGAAGACGGGCATGACGTTTGAAAAAGCCCTGAAGGCCTTTCTTCGCCAGGACCCGGATATTATCCTGGTCGGCGAGATCCGTGATCTGGGCACCGCATCCATCGCCGTGAAGGCCGCACAAACCGGTCACATGGTGATGTCCACATTACACACCAATGATTGCCCGCAAACACTCACCCGTCTGCAGGACATGGGTATCGCCGCCTTTGCTGTGGCCACCAGTATCAACTTGATCACCGCACAGCGCCTATGTCGTCGCCTGCATGCTGAATACAAAGAACCCCTTGAAATGGATGCGGGTTCATTGAAAAAGGAAGGCTTCACTGAGGAGATGATTGAAAAAGGCGTCAAACTCTTCAACCCTGTGACGGGAAACCCGGACTGTGAAAGTGGCTATAAAGGCCGTGCCGGGATCTACCAGGTCATGCCCATATCCGACGCCATGAAACGCCTGATCATTGAGGGGGCGAATGCCGTTCAGTTAGCGGATCAGGCGGCCTCGGAAGGGGTATGGGATATCCGTCGCTCCGGACTGCAAAAAGCAATGCAAGGGATCACCAGCCTTGTGGAAGTGAACCGAGTAACCGTGGAGTAGAAAACGATGGCAAAAGCTGCAAAAGACAACATGTATGTCTGGGAAGGCACAGACAGATCAGGCAAAAAAGTCAAGGGGGAGATGTCCGGCCAAAGTGACGCCCTGGTCAAAGCCATGCTACGTCGACAGGGCGTCAACCCGCTCAAGGTCAAGAAGAAGCCCAAACCCCTGCTCGGCGGCGGTGGTGGGAAGAAGATCACCACAAAAGACATTACCATCTTTGCCAGACAACTGGCCACCATGATGTCCTCCGGTGTGCCGCTGGTACAGGCATTTGAGATTGTCGGTCGTGGCCATGAAAACGTCAGTATGCAGGAGTTAATCCTCACCATTAAGGCGGATGTAGAAGCCGGCGGCACATTGACCGAGGCCCTGGCCAAACACCCCCTGCATTTCAATGAGCTGTTCATCAACCTGGTTGGGGCCGGCGAGCAAGCAGGTATTCTCGAGGCCATATTACACAAACTCGCCACGTACCTGGAAAAAACAGAATCATTAAAAGCCAAGATCAAAAAAGCCATGTTCTACCCGGTAGCGGTCATTGTTGTGGCATTTATCATCACCACGATTTTAATGATGTTTGTGGTGCCCCAGTTTGCCGAATTGTTCGCCGGTTTTGGCTCGGCGCTTCCGGCGCCGACACAGTTTGTCGTCAGCGTATCTGACTTCTTCCAGGCCTGGTGGTGGGCCATGTTTCTTGGCGCCTTTGTGGGTGTTAAAGGGACCCTGGAGCTCAAACAACGCTCCAAGGCCTTCGCCCAGGCCATTGACCGATATTCCCTGAAGGCGCCGGTGGTTGGCGATATATTGAATAAATCGGCGATTGCCCGTTTTGCCCGAACGCTGTCCACTATGTTCGCAGCAGGCACGCCATTGGTGGAGTCTCTGGTTTCCGTGGCCGGCGCCTGTGGCAATATCGTCTACTACGACGCCACCATGAAAATGCGTGATGAGGTCGCCACCGGCACACAAATGCAGATGGCCATGCGTGAGTCAGCGCTGTTTCCCAACATGGTGGTACAGATGGTATCCATTGGTGAGGAGGCCGGCTCCCTGGATTCAATGCTGGGTAAGGTGGCCGATTTTTATGAAGAGGAAGTGGATAATGCGGTGGATGGATTGACCAGCTTGCTGGAGCCGCTCATCATGGCCTTCCTGGGCGTCGTCATTGGCGGGCTGGTTGTGGCGATGTATCTGCCGATTTTCAAAATGGGCGACGTCATGTAACAGCGGTTATTCAGATCAGATCCGAAAAAAACAACAGCCTGTAGCGGCAATGCTACGGGCTGGTTTTTTTTGATCAACACCCCATCAGCTCAGCATGGCCTTCATTGAACTTCTACAAACCTATCCCGCCGTCTTCTATACCACGGCCGTTATGCTGGGTCTGATTTTCGGCAGTTTCCTGAACGTCGTGATCTACAGGCTACCCCGGGCCCTTGAGGTGACCTGGCGGGCGGAATGTTGCGACTTTCTGCAAATTAAAGACGAAGATAAATCCACGCCGGCGTCATTCGGTCTGCTCAAACCCGGATCAAGATGCCCGGCGTGTCGGCATAAAATACGCGCCATTGAGAATATCCCTGTGATCAGTTTTGTTATGCTTGGCGGGAAATGCGCCAACTGCAAAGATAAGATCTCATCTCGTTATCCCCTTGTTGAAATACTAACGGCGATACTCACCCTGGCTATTGCGATGAAATTCGGCGTCACCCTTAAAATGGTGTTCGCCTGTTTTTTGACCTTCTCGTTAGTGGCGCTGGCCTTTATCGACATGGACTTCCAGCTCCTGCCCGATCATATCACCCAGCCGCTGCTGTGGATGGGGCTGCTCTGTAATGGCTTTGGATTATTCACCGATATCCATGCCAGCTTGATGGGTGCGGTACTGGGTTACGGGATCCTGTGGTTTATCTATCACGCTTATAAAAAAATGACCGGCAAAGAAGGCATGGGGCAGGGGGATTTCAAACTGCTCGCCATGCTGGGGGCCTGGTTTGGCTGGCAATCTCTGGCGCTGATCATCTTGATATCCTCACTGCTGGGTTCAATCGCAGGCATCGCACTTATCCTGTTTCGTGATCATGAAAAAACGGCGGCGATACCATTCGGCCCTTACCTGGCCTTGGCCGGCTGGGTGTATTTGATCTGGGGGGGTATGCTTGTCGATTACTATCATCATCTTGGCTCCGGGCCGTGAACAGCACATTACGTGTTGGCTTGACAGGCGGGATCGGTAGCGGTAAATCCACGGTCAAGGGATATTTCGACGATCTGCATGTGCCTGCAGTCGATGCCGATGACATAGCACACCAGGTATCAAGGCCGGGGCAGCCGGCGTTTACAGAGATTGTCCGCTTATTTGGCGATAACATCCTGGATACATCCGGTGATCTGAGGCGATCTAAAATACGCGAACGGGTTTTTACAGATCCCGCACTTAAACAACAATTGGAGGCCATCTTGCACCCCAGGATAGGCGAAGCCATAAAGGCGTTTACGGACAAAGTCCACGGCCCCTACTGCATCATTTGTATACCCCTGTTGCTGGAGACCAATGCACACAAAACAATAGATCGGGTGTTGGTGGTCGACACACCGGAGGCATTGCAGATAGCCCGGGCAAGTGAACGCGACGGCACGGACGAGGCCGATATAAGAAACATCATCCGTGCCCAGGTTGATCGCCAGGGCAGAATGGACGCCGCCGATGATATCATCACCAATGAAGGCAGTTTCGATGCGTTAAAATCGCAAGTTAAATACCTGCATGATAAATATCTCGGCATGGCTACATCTTCTAATTAAGACAGTAAAGTCATCACCATTGAACCCGTATGGACGCTCCTCGCATTTGAACATGCTCTATCAACAGGCCATTGTTGCGGATCCGGCCTATCCGTTCATTCGAATAAAGCTGCCGAACGATGGAGAATACTTTCCCGAGATCAGTGGCGCAAAACAGCGTTTTTCCCTAGGTTTTATGGAGCAATCATCGACCATGGCCAGATCAACACAAAGCGAAGATAAAAGCGAGTTTGCATTACACGGTTGCGTGTTATAAAAGAGAGCAACTGCCCCATTTGTGATCAGTCTTTTCAACTGGACAGTCATGCCATCTACAGGCCGTTTTGTAGTGAACGATGTCAAATGCTCGATCTGGGCTCATGGATGGACGGCGCTTATTCCCTGGGCGAGGCCGGCTTTTATGATCCCGACGAGCCACCCGGACAAGGCTTGAAAAAACATTAAGCGCCCATTGTCTTTATCTCGGCAAGCGCATCTTCCCTGGACCATACATCACTGATCAGGGCGATCCCCTGTGCGCCATTGTTGCGGGCTGTCGCCAGCTCATCAAGCCTGACGCCGCCGAGGGCATACACGGGGAGCGGCGCCTCGGCAATCATCCTGGCGAGTCTATCCCAACCCAGTATGTTATCTCTACTCTCACCCGGGGACTCACGGATCTGCGATAAAACACAAAAGTCCACCCCTATTCTGAACGCATGCTCTAGCTCATTTTCATTATGGCAGGATGCGGCAACAAGGAATGCTTCATCTAAAGGACGTGCTTTTAACTGCATCAACCTCTCACTGCTGAGGTGAACACCGGCCACGCCCAGTTGCCTTGCAAACTCAGCCGAGGAATTGACCAGCAACCTGGCATTCGCCCTTTGACAGAGTTTGTTTATCTTTAGAATGACTTCCCGATTATCCTCAGGGGATGAGGTTTTACTTCTAAATTGGACGAGTTCTATACCGGCTGATATATATGCCGATAATTGCTCAATAAAAGCAAGGGAGTAATGCGCCCGATCCGGTGTGAGCAGATAAACAGCGGGCAACATGCAGGCGGTAATGATCCCTTTATTGGAGGGGGGAAATTGAACTTCAGTCAGGGACGAGAGGGCGCACCATGTTACCTCCTGTCCTTCACGCCCTTTTATCTCTCCGTACCATTCATCAACACGCCAGACGCTGAATGTTAAGGATTGATCGGGATAGTCATAATTGAACGACATCAAGGGCGCGCATTTTTTTATGTGGATGTTTATCTCCTCGAACAGCTCCCGCTTTAACGCCTGTATTTCATTCTCATCCGCTTTTATTTTACCGCCGGGAAACTCCCATATCCCGCCAAGATGGGAGTCTTGCGAGCGCCTGGCGATGAACACCTTGTCTTTTTTATCGTTATAGACAACACCCAGAGCAATTTTAACTCGCCCCCGGCGCATTATGCACTCCCATCACGCCTGGCTTCGTTCTCGGTCAACACCCCGCAACCTGTCAGGGCATCTTCAAGCTGTGCCGACAGCGTAGACACTAGGTTCGGTATTCGGTATTGATGCTCACGTACTCATGTGATAGGTCGCAGGTCCAAAACTCGCCGGACACATCGCCCATCCTTAAGTCGACGGATAACAAAATCGCTTCTTTTTGCATAATGCGATTGCCTTTCTCTTCGGTGTAATCCGCCGCCCTGGCGCCGTTTCTCACCACGCATACATCATCCAAATAGACACAGACATGATCAACGTCGAGGCCCTCAATATGGCTCCTGCCAATGGCGGCTAAAATCCTGCCCCAATTCGGATCAGAGCCATAAAATGCGGTCTTCACCAATGGTGAGGTTGAAAGCGCATGGGCGATTGCCGTGCATTGTGCCTCATTCTCGGCATGGTTAACGTGTATTGTTATAAACTTTGTCGCCCCTTCAGCATCTCTGACAATGGCCTTCGCCAATTTCAAACACAGCCCATGAACCCGCTCCTCAAGCAGTGTACAGGCGTGATGATCACTATCGGTTATGCGCTCCATAGCCGCCTTGCCCGTAGCGATTAACACGCAGGCGTCATTGGTTGAGGTATCGCCATCGACACATATCCGGTTAAAGGTTTTGCTGATACAGGATTGCCATATCCGATCGAGTATCGCTTTATCAACATGTGCATCTGTGGCCATGAATGCGAGCAGGGTGCCCATATCCGGGTTTATCATCCCCGAGCCTTTAGCGATACCGGTAAGGGTGATCAGGGTATCATCGATCCTGAGCTGCTCTGAAAAGCCCTTGGCCTTCGTATCTGTCGTCATGATGGCCCTGGCGCACCCCAACCAGTTATTGTTTGATAGACCACCTACCAGCGTCGGTAAAGTATCAATAATGTTATTGACGGGTAAATACTCGCCAATGACGCCGGTGGAGAAAGGCAAAATGCGGTCGAGATCACAACCCGTTTGCTCGGCAAGGGCCTGACAAAGCCGAAGGGCGTCCGCAATGCCTCTCTCGCCTGTACCGGCGTTTGCATTGCCGGCATTGATTAACAGGTATCGGATGTGATTGCGCTTGCTATGCTCCCTGGCCACCGTAACCGGCGCGGCGGCAAAGCGGTTGGAGGTAAATGTTGCGCTGACTGTGGCGCCCTCACTGATGGCGAATAACGCCAGATCATCACGAGAGGTGTTATCAATACCTGCCGAGGCAAAGGCGGTTTGAAGGCCGGCTACGGCAAGCAGCTCTGAAGGAGGAGATAATGTTAGCGCCATGTTGAAAACACCCCCGTGAAGATCCGCGGTTTTTTTATCTTTACAAGGCATGGGGCCTTTAGAGCCAGGCCCATCATCCTGCAACCCCGCCTATGAGATAGGATAAAAATACAGTAAAGATGAGAAGGGTCAAAGAGCGATGTTAAGAAGGCGAGCAGATGAGCGCCACAGGGGCGATAAAAAAGCGCTGTTTTAAGACAGCGACTACGGCAATTAACTGAGCCTGCCATGGCAGTGTTTGTATTTCTTTCCCGATCCGCAGGGGCAGGGCTCATTGCGCCCGACTTTCTTCTCATCACGAACATAGGGTTGTTTTTGTTTAGCCGCTGGTTTATTTCCCAATGCGCTGGGGGCGTCAGGGTGATTGAACTGCATGTCATCGGGTAGCGCCCGATTCTCCAGCGCCGCTACGTCCTGCTCTTCTTTTATGTGTATTTTCGATAACAGGCCGATGACGTCGTACTTGATGTTCTCCAGCATGACGGAGAACATCTCGAATGCCTCCCGTTTATATTCCTGCTTGGGATTTTTCGCCGCATAGCCCCGAAGACCAATGCCGTCTCTTAACTGATCCATCGCAACAAGATGCTCTTTCCAGTGTCTGTCCAATGTATCCAGCATCAGGTCTTTCTCAAGCCTTAACACCAGCTCATCGGCCAAACCGGTGTTCTTTCGCTGTATATTCCGCTTCACTGATTCGATCACCTTATCCAGTAGTGCCGCCTCATGCAGTGAGACATCGCCCTTAAGCCATTCCTTCACCGGTATATCAACATTGAATTCCCTGTTAAAGGCGTCTATCAAGCCATCCACATCCCACGCCTCATCCAGACTGCCCGGCGGGATATAGGTTGCGAAAATACTGCGGATCACATCTTCTCGCATCGCCCCTATGTCATCGCTGATGTTATCCGCAGCGAGCAGATCATTACGCCATTCGTATATCACTTTTCGCTGATCATTGGCGACGTCATCGTAATCCAGCAAATGTTTACGTATATCAAAGTTATGCGCCTCCACCTTGCGTTGTGCGTTCTCAATAGCCCGGGTCACCAACTTCGACTCAATGGCTTCGCCCTCTTCCATGCCTAGCTTTTGCATGATCGCCGCCATCCGCTCCGAGGCGAAGATCCGCATCAGATCATCTTCAAGGGAAATATAAAACCGGCTCGCACCCGGATCACCCTGGCGACCGGCCCTGCCCCTTAACTGATTGTCAACCCGTCTGGACTCATGACGCTCCGTGCCAATGATTTTCAGCCCGCCATTTTCGATCACCGCCTTATGGCGAGCTTGCCATTCAGCACGCAGGCGCTCTGCACTCGATGTGTCCGGGTCTTTCAGCGCCTTGATCTCCGCTTCAACATTTCCGCCCAATACGATATCCGTTCCGCGGCCGGCCATATTCGTGGCGATAGTCACCGTCCCCGGGCGCCCGGCCTGGGCGATAATATCGGCTTCTCTCTCATGGTACTTGGCGTTCAATACCTGGTGTTTGATTTTCGCCTCCTTGAGCAGAGCGGATAAATACTCCGAGACTTCTATCGACACCGTGCCGACCAACACCGGCTGCCCTCTTTGCTGACAGGCTTTTATATCATGGATGATGGCGTCAAACTTCTCTTTGGCGGACAGATAGATCATGTCGGGTTGATCATCCCGGATCATTTGCAGGTGTGTGGGCACGACAATCACCTCCAGCCCATAGATCTGCTGAAACTCAAACGCCTCGGTATCGGCCGTGCCCGTCATGCCGGCTAATTTTTTATAAAGCCTGAAATAATTCTGATAGGTGATCGCCGCCAGGGTCTGGTTTTCATTCTGGATGGGGACATGCTCCTTTGCCTCTATGGCCTGATGAAGCCCGTCCGACCAGCGCCGCCCGTGCATGGTTCTACCGGTAAACTCATCCACGATAACCACATCCTTGCCCTGAACGATGTAATCCACGTCCTTGTGGAATAAGGCATGGGCACGCAGGGCGGCATTTAGATGATGCAGGACGGGGATGTTTATCGGATCATACAAACTCATCCCCGCCTTAATTATCCTCTTCTTAAGCAACAACTCTTCCAGGCGCTCGTGACCACGCTCGGTTAAATAGGTCTGTCTGGTTTTCTCATCGACAGAGTAGTCGCCACCTTCATCATCTTCATCTCTTTGCACTTTCAGATCAGGGACGAGCTCATTGATGCTGATGTATAGATCCGATCTGTCATCAACCATACCGGAAATAATAAGCGGGGTACGCGCCTCATCGATGAGTATCGAGTCAACCTCATCAACAATGCCGTAATGTAGTTCACGCTGAACCTTCTCTTCCCGCAGAAACTTCATGTTGTCACGCAGGTAATCAAAACCGAACTCGTTATTCGTGCCGTAGGTAATATCACAGCAATACGCCTGCTTGCGCTCATCATTCTTGAGACCGGAGACGATGATCCCGGTCGTCATGCCAAGATAAGCATAAACGGCGCCCATCCATTGTGCATCCCGTCTCGCCAGGTAATCATTGACGGTAATGATATGCACTCCCTTGCCGGTAAGTGCATTGAGATAGGCGGGCAAGGTCGCCACCAGGGTTTTGCCCTCACCGGTTCGCATCTCGGCAATACTGCCCCGGTGCAAGACGATGCCGCCGATGAGTTGCACGTCAAAATGGCGCATATTTAAGGTCCTTCTCGCCGCCTCACGCACCAGGGCAAAGGCCTCCGGCAACAGCCCATCCAGGCTCTCCCCCTGCGCCAGCCGGGATTTTAATGCCTGGGTTTTACCGGGAAACTCAACATCAGGTAGCTGTGAGATCGTCGCCTCCAGGGCATTGATCTGGTTGATGGTTTTACGCATTCTTTTAAGAGCGCGTTCATTTCGGCTACCCAGTATTTTTCTTAATAATTGACTGATCATCCCGTATCCCAAACAGATAAGCGCAACACATAACGGCGCGCTAAAAAGACAAAAACGCTGAACTGAAGATTATAGGGAATGACTTACTGCAAGGAAATATATCTTTTGGGGTTCACATGTTTGCCATGTCTCACCACTTCAAAATGCACATGTGTGCCGGTACTGCGCCCTGAATTACCCATCAATGCGATCACCTCGCCTTTTTCAACTTTCTCCCCCACTGACACCAGGTTTTTCATATTATGGGCATATTTGGTCACATAACCATTGCCATGACTGATCTCGACCAGCTTGCCATAGCCATCACTGGGGCCGGACCAGGTGACGATACCGGCGGCTACCGCAGTAATCGGTGTTTGCGGCTTGCCGGCAAAATCAAGCCCCTGATGAAACTCCCGTTTACCGGTCAGGGGATCGGAGCGATAGCCGTATAATGATGACAACCACCCCCCCTGGGCGGGATTACCGGCGGGGGATGTTCTCTCCTGTAAACTCCTGTCAATCAGCATGGACTCCATCGCCCGTAACTTATCCTGACGATCACCTAAGGCCTGTTCGAGCCGATTCAGCGATAGCAGAAAATCCGGGATTTTCTGAGCATGATGATGAAATGTTGTTTGCGGGCCGCCCATCCCGGGGGGATGCTCTATACCAAATTCCATGTCCTGCAATTCGGCCATGGTGGCGAGACGAGAACCCAACGCATCTAGTCGCATCACATGTCCCTGTAATACACTCAGGCGGCTCGCCATGGCGTTCAAGGACGTCTGTGCTGTTGTTTTCACGTCTTTTAATTCGTCTAACCCGTCACTGACTTCCGATCCCCACAATGATTGCGTTTGCTCACGGATCCTGTGCACCAGCTCCGCCGACTGGTTTGTCGCATAGCGATACCCCGAAGAGAAAAACCCCGCCGCCAATATGGCTATCAATACCGTCGCCACAGCATAGCTCAAGGGGCCCAAAGACAATCTCAGGCTCTTCTTTGTTTTATTGAAGAGGATTATAATGCTCATCTCAATGCTTATACGCTCATTATATCGTGACCGCAAAACCTGGATGCAAACGCATCGCCGATCTGCTTGTCTCATCCGGGGATCTATCGGGGATCCTGGCCCATATCGAGAAGATCAGACGGTTAGAAAAAAATCTCCGCTCACAACTGCCCTCTCCCCTCAATCAACATATCACGATCGCCAACTTTGATCAGCAAACGCTGATTGTACACACCGACAGCGCCGCCTGGGCGGCAAAACTCCGTTTTAAGGCGCCCGATCTCCTTGATATTGTACGACGTCACCGCCACCTTGCAGACATACAGACCATCCGCATCAAGGTCGCCCCTGTTGAGTAGCCAGCGGATATAACCCCCGCCTGCAAAAATATCACCCCAAAGCGCCGCTATTTCCCGCCAGCGTGCCGATAGCATCTCCGCCACCGACTTGTTATTCATCCTTAGTATAACTTATCAAGGCATGTTGATTCGTATCCAATGCCTTATCGCTTAGCCCGATGTCAGTGGTTGCATGAAGGAAATGGGCAAACTCGCCTCATCTTCAAATGTGACGATGTCAAAGGCGTCCCGAGACAGGCTCAATTTGCGTAATAATTGATTATTCATTCCGTGGCCGGATTTATGACCCTGGAATGAACCTATCACACCATGACCTAAAAGATACAGATCCCCGATCACATCGAGGATCTTATGCTTGACGCATTCATCCCGATAGCGTAGCCCACCCTCATTCAGCACCCGATCATCATCAACCACTACGGCATTATCCAGACTGCCACCCAAAGCCAGATGATTTTCTCGCAAATAGGCGATATCTTTCATAAAACCAAATGTCCTGGCACGGCTCACTTCCTTGACGAAAGAGGTGGTAGAGAAATCGATCTCCGCACGGCAATCCTGCGCCTTAAAAGCGGGGTGCTCAAAGTGGATGGTAAAGCCGATCTTAAAACCATCAAAGGGCTCAAATAACGCCCACTTGTTACCCTGCTCAACACGCAGGGGCCGCTTTATCCTGATAAAACGTTTTAATCCCTGCTGCTCTTTAACCCCTGCTGATTGAATCAAAAACACAAACGGGGCGGCGCTGCCATCCATAATGGGCACCTCCTCGGCGCTGAGATCCACATAAGCATTATCCACACCAAAACCGGCCAGGGCGGATAACAGGTGCTCAACAGTGGAGATACTGGCGTTATCCTTGCAAAGTGTGGTGGATAATGTTGTATCACCGACGTTGTCAATACAGGCCGGGATGTGGGCGATGGGATCAAGGTCGATGCGGCGAAAAATGATCCCCGTATCCAGCGCCGCTGGACGCAGTGTGAGATGCGCTTTCTTGCCCGTGTGCAGGCCAACGCCAGTGGCATGAATGGCGTTTTTGAGTGTACGTTGTTTTATCATGATGGGTTGTTGCTTAACCCCGGGGTACGGGCTTGCAACTCACCCCGATATTTACGGACAAACCCCGTCACTGTCAAGCATGATGTTTAAGATCAAATGCTTAACGATAAAAAAGCCACCCTTAACTAATCCGCCTGGCGTCTTAGAAAAGCCGGAATATCCAGATAATCGGCGTCCCTCTCCACGGCATTCGCATCGGCTTCGGCTGTTCTATTACGGATCACCGTCGGCCTGTCCAGATCATCGTAATTCACCTTGCCGACCCCGTTGTGAACCAGCTCCACCCTGGATGTGCCGGCGGCTGTCGGCGGCTGACCCAACCCGGTCGCCACGATGGTCACCCGCATCTCACCACTCACCTCAGCGTCAATAACAGTACCCACAACCACCGTCGCATTGTCAGAGGCAAAACCCTTGATGCTATTGCCCACCTCATTAAACTCACCGATCCCCAAATCCTGACCGGCGGTAATGTTGACCAACACGCCTTTTGCCCCGGTTAAATTGATGTCCTCAAGCAGGGGGCTGGATATAGCGGCCTCTGCGGCCACCTTTGCACGGTCTTCCCCCTGTGCCTTGCCCGAGCCTATCATCGCCATACCCATTTCCCCCATCACCGTTCTGACGTCGGCGAAATCAACGTTGATCAGGCCAGGGCAGGTGATCAACTGGGCGATCCCCTGAACGGCGCCAAGCAGGACATCATTAGCGGCGCTAAACGCATGCAACATACTGACCTCATGTCCTAACACGCTGACTAATTTCTCATTCGGAATGGTGATCAGTGAGTCCACAAACTCGCTCAAATCACGTATGCCGTCATCGGCAACCTTCGCACGCTTCTCACCTTCAAATGAAAAAGGCCTGGTGACCACGGCGACGGTTAATATCCCCATCTCTTTCGCCACCTGGGCGACAATGGGCGCCGCCCCGGTGCCGGTTCCCCCACCCATGCCGGCGGTGATGAATACCATGTCAGAGCCCTGTAGCACATCCATGATGCGGTCCCTGTCTTCCAATGCGGACTGGCGGCCTTTTTCCGGATCGGCGCCGGCGCCCAAACCTTTGGTCACATTGCCGCCCAACTGCAACACGGTTTTTGCCGATGAGTTTTCCAATGCCTGTGCATCGGTGTTCGCACAGATGAAATCAACACCCTCTATGTTGGCGCCGAGCATGTGCTCCACGGCATTACCGCCGCCGCCACCCACACCAATGACTTTAATAATCGCCGCCTGATTAGCGGCATCGACCAGTTCAAATGCCATCTTGACCTCCTGTTATTGTGAAATGTAAGCCAAACAATTAAAAATTACCCTGAAACCAGCTCCTCATGCGCTCCCAAATTCCGCGAATGCCGGGATCCACAGGCATACCGGGCAACGTGTGTTGTGATTGACGATGACCGAACAGCAATAAGCCGACGCCCGTGGCATAAATCGGGCTTCTAACAACATCTACAAGCCCGTGGACAAATTGCGGCACACCGGATCTCACCGGCATGTGAAAGATCTCTTCGGCCAGTTCAATGGCGCCTTCCATCTTTGAGCTGCCGCCGGTGAGGACAACCCCGGCGGCGATCAGATCTTCATAGCCACTGCGTCTTAACTCAGACTGGACGAGCGTGAAGAGCTCTTCATAGCGGGGCCCAACCACCTCCGCCAGGGTCTGTCTCGCCAGCCTTCTGGTGGGACGATCGCCAACACTGGCCACTTCAATGGTCTCCTCGGAATTGGCCAGTTGGGTCAGGGCGCAGGCGTATTGCACCTTGATATCTTCTGCATGTTGTGTGGGTGTACGCAGCGCCACGGCGATATCATTGGTCACCTGATCACCGGCGATGGGGATGACCGCAGTATGGCTAATGGCGCCCTCCGTGAAGATGGCGATATCCGTCGTCCCGCCGCCTATGTCAACGAGGCAAACCCCCAGCTCCTTCTCATCCTCGGTCAATACGGCATAGCTGGAGGCCAGTTGCTCGAGGATGACGTCATCCACTTCCAAACCACATCGCCTGACACATTTCACAATATTTTGTGCGGCGCTGACGGCCCCGGTGACCATGTGCACTTTTGCCTCAAGGCGCACCCCAGACATGCCGACCGGTTCTTTTACGCCTTCCTGACTGTCGATAATGAACTCCTGGGGAAGTATGTGCAGTATTCTCTGATCCGCCGGGATGGCCACCGCACGGGCGGCGTCAATCACCCTGTCAACATCACCGACGGCAACTTCATTATCACGGATTGCAACAATGCCGTGGGAGTTCAAACTGCGAATGTGACTGCCGGCAATGCCGGCGTATACCGCGTGTATTTCGCAACCCGCCATCAGCTCCGCCTCCTCTATGGCGCGCTGAATGGTTTGTACGGTTGATTCAATGTTGATGACCACGCCCTTCTTCAAACCACGGGAGCGACAGGAGCCTAATCCGATGATTTCAATCTCATCCTCTAACGATACCTCCCCGACAATGGCCACCACCTTTGAGGTGCCGATATCCAGGCCAACAATTAAGTTTTTATCCGCTCTTCTAGCCATGCTCTCCCAACCCGGCCACGGTGGTTTCGAGGCCCTCATCCCATTTAACGGCGAAACCATTTGTGTACCTCATGTCGATCAGCTCAGCATTGAGTAGATCCCCGGCGAACTGTGTCAGGACGAATTCCGAAAACCGCTTTAACCGCTCATCAACCTGCTTGCTGCCTATCATCACCAGGGGCCCGTCTACCAACCTAAATCGCCATGCCCTTCTTTTTGTCAGGGAGAGGCTGGCCACCTGCAAATGGTATGCAGAGAGCATTGCATAGATTGTGTCGTATTTATCCAGCACCCGTTTATGACTGCCCACCGGCCCGGCCAGGAGCGGCAGAGCCGCTGGCATTAAGTCATGGTTTGGGGTGAACACCTCCGCCTCGCTGTTCAACAGAGCCTTATCGCCCCACCTGGCAAGCGGTTGTTGCTCTGTGATATAGACGATTAAACCATCCGGCCAGACACGCCTTACCGTCACCTCCCTTACCCAGGCCTCCTGCAAGAGCGCGCTTTTTATGCCCTGTACATTCACATTAAAAAAACCACCGCGTACCACATTGGTGGCGATGTGTTTCAACCCGCCTGTGGAGAGGTGTATGAAATCGCCTTCAACCCGGACATGTTTTATCGGCAAAACCTGTGGTTGCAGTATTGCTATCCACAGCAATAAAACCAGTGCGAGTAACACAAGCGCAAGACATGTTCCCGCCATGTATTTATGATCAGGGAGGAGGCCACGCCCTGGCGCCGTCTCCATGCCCATGCCCGGCTGTCGCTCGCTCATGATGTCAGCCCCTGCCCTTGTTCATCCCTCATCGCCACCGGCACACTGGTATCGAGAATGTTGATCACCAGGCTGTCAAAATCCATGCCCGCCTGTTTGGCCGCCATGGGCACCAGACTATGGGGGGTCATCCCGGGTATGGTATTCACATCGATTAAGCCGGCTTGCCCCCGCTCATCCATCAGGATATCGACCCTGCCCCACCCGCTGGCATTCACTGATGCAAATGCCTGCGCCGCCATGCTTCTGATCAGCCGCTCATTCTCCAAAGACAGCTCGCAAGGACAGATATAGCGGGTCTCCTGATCTATATACTTTGCCTGATAGTCATAAAAATCACGTTCCGTCTCTATCTTGATGATGGGCAGCGCCATGTCATCTAGTATGGACACGGTATAATCGCCCCCACCTACCCACTGCTCGCACATCACCCGCTCATCATATTGACGGGCGCCAAGCCAGGCCGCTTTCAAATCCTGTTTTGCAAGCACTTTGCTCGCCCCGCAACTGGAGCCCTCACGCACCGGCTTGATCATCACGGGGAAGCCGAAGGCCTCCTCTATGCCTTGCAGATCAGACTCCTCACTGATCTCCCTAAACATGGGGGTGGGCAATCCGTGTTGTCGCCAGATCCATTTGCATCTGATCTTATCCATCGCCAACGCCGAGCCTAATACCCCGCTTCCCGTATAAGGCATGTTCAAGGTCTCCAGTGCGCCCTGTATAACCCCATCCTCACCGCCTCTGCCATGCAGTGCGATAAAGGCCCGATCAAACCCTCCGTTCATGAGATGGCGGATGATGTTTTTATCCACGTCGATTTTATGTGCATCTATTCCCTGCCTTACCAGGGCGTCGTGAATTGCCGCCCCGCTTGCCAAAGACACCTCGCGCTCGGCAGAGGCGCCGCCCATGAGAACGGCGACTTTTCCATAGTCTCCTCGCTGTGTTTTATCCGCACAATTTTGCATGTTTCAATACTCAGGCCTCACCGATGATTTTCACTTCACGGGTTAATCGAATGGCAAATTGCTCTTGCACTTTATTTTGTATGTGGGCGATCAACATCTCGATATCGGCCGCCGTGGCGTTGCCGTTATTGATGATAAAATTCGCATGTTTCTCTGATACGAAGGCGCCGCCAATGCAATAACCTTTGAGGGAACATGCCTCAATCAAACGACCGGCAAAATCACCTTTGGGGTTTTGAAACACCGAACCACAGCTAAATTGCCCGACAGGTTGCATTTCAGCTCTTTGCGATAACAACGCTTTAATATTATTTTTCGCCATACCCTGAATGTCCTTATCCAATCGAATCACCGCACTGATAAACCACTCATCATCCGGGATATGAACATACCGGTAGCCCCTTGAGAAGGCGCTGGCCTCTCTCCTGATCCGTTCCCCTGTACGAGAGATGGTTTCAACCGCTTTAACTATCCCCCAGGTCTCACCGCCAAACGCCCCCGCATTCATCGCCAACGCCCCCCCCATGGAGCCTGGAATGCCGGCTAAAAACTCCCCGCCCGTCAGGCCGTTGTTGGCGGCAAAACGCGCCACTTTTGCACAGGCAACACCGGCGCCTGCCAATACTGTCGTCTCCGAAGTGGCTTCTAATAACGCTTGCATGTTTTTAAGTGACACCACCGTGCCGCGAATACCCTTATCACGCACCAGCACATTACTGCCAAGACCCAGCCACGTTAGCGGCTCATGCTCATCCAGGCTGGATAAAAAGGCGGTTAGATCGGCTATGTCCGATGGCGCATAAAAACGATCGGCAACACCGCCCACCTTCCATGAGGTATGCCTTGCCATACTCTCATCTATCAACACCGTGGCGCAAAAATCAGCTTTATTCATGCTCATCTGATATGACCGGGCAGTTATCATTTGCAGGCTCTCCACGTATCACCTCAATGCGCCTTAGGCTTGTATGCCGCCAGTAGCTGATCTCCAAGCGCACTGATATCCCCTGCACCCAGCAATAACAATATGTCTTTATCCTCAACAAGATGGTTCAGCACGGAAAATAAATGTCGCTTATCTTTCACATAAACCGGTTTTGTTTTGCCTGTGCGGGCTATGGCCTCGGATAGCGCATGGGCGTCCGCACCCGGGATCGGCGCCTCACCGGCAGGATACACATCCAGTAAAATCAATACGTCTACATCAGAGAGCGCCTCACAAAAGCCGCTGAAGTGATCCCGTGTGCGCGTATACCGGTGTGGTTGAAATACCATCACGCACCTTCTATCAGGCCAGCCCTGATGTATGGCGTCTATCATCGCCGATAACTCACCCGGGTGATGGGCATAATCATCAACAAGCAGCAGTTTATTGCCGCTGATCTCAATCTCTCCCAGCAGGGCGCTACGGCGGGCGATGCCCTGAAAGCCTGATAAGCCATTCACTATCGCCTCATCACAGACGCCTAATTCCGAGGCCAGGGCAACGGCGGCCAGGGCATTGAGAACATTGTGCCGTCCGGGTAAATTAACCGTCACTTCCAGCGTGTTTTTCTGCTTGCGACGGCTGATGGTAAAACGACTCCTCAGCCCCTCGAACGCCATGGAGATAGCTTTGTAGTCTGCATCTGAGTGAATGCCGTAGGTGACGTAGGGTTTATGTATGCGGTTTACTATGCCCTGTACGCCTTGATCATCACTGCACATCACGATCAATCCGTAAAACGGCAACTGATAGAGAAACTCCACGAAGTGATGTTGCAGTTTTTCATAACTGCCCTCGTAGTTCACCAGGTGATCAGCATCGATGTTGGTTAGAACGGCATATACCGGCTGCAAGTGCAGGAAAGAGGCGTCACTCTCATCGGCTTCGGCTATCAGATAATCGCCCTCACCGAGTTTTGCGTGGGCGCCGGTGCTGTTCAATCTACCGCCTATGACATAGGTTGGATCAAGCGCACCCTCAGCGAATAAACTGGCGATCAGGCTTGTGGTTGTGGTTTTGCCATGGGTGCCGGCAACGGCAATGCCCTGCCTGAATCGCATCAATTCAGACAACATCTCGGCACGGGGGATGATCGGTATACGCTTTGCCCTGGCTGCGATCAGCTCCGGATTGCTCTTTAAGATCGCACTGGAATACACCACCACATCACTGCCATTTATCAATGCGCCATGATGCGCCGTGCTGATATGTATCCCCAACGCCCTCAGCCGTTCTGTGACATGGCTTTCATGCAGATCGGAACCCGATACCGCATAACCCAGATTATGCAGCACCTCGGCGATACCACTCATGCCGGCGCCGCCAATGCCGACAAAGTGCACATGATTGACCCGTCTCATGTTGCTCAGCCTATGCACGGGCCTGCCCCACACACAGCGACCCAACCAGCTCGGCGGCATCGGGGTAGGCCAGCTTCCTGGTATTCATCGCCATAGTCGGCAATTTATTGTGACTAACATGCAGATCAAACAACAATGCGGCGATTTTATCTGCGCTTAATGCATGCTCCGGCAACAGGATAGCGGCGTCACGTTCACTGAGATAACGCGCATTTTCCGTTTGATGATCGTCAATGGCAAACGGGAAAGGCACCAAGATCGACGCCAATCCAACCGTGCATAATTCGGCTATGGTCAGGGCGCCGGCGCGGCAAATCACCACATCCGCCCAACGATAGGCTCCCGCCATATCCGTGATAAAGGCGTCAAGTTTGTATGGGTTTAAGCTGAGCCGTTGGTAGATTTCCTCTGTCGCCTGATAATGCCCATCACCACACTGATGCCAAACCGCTATGGTTATTTTCTCGCTCAGTTTGTCAAGGCCGAGGGGGACGATCTGGTTCAGCTTTTTAGCGCCCTGACTGCCACCGACAATCAAAACGTTTAATGTATTCGGATCGTTATCCGCCCCGCGCACATCTGCATCGGGCAGGCTAACAATGTCGCGCCGTACCGGGTTGCCGGTGGTCACGACCTTTTTACTATGGGCAAAGGTATGGGGGAAACCCTGCATCACCTTGGTGGCGAGCCTTGCAAGGATTTTATTCGTCGTGCCGGCCACCCTGTTCTGCTCATGAATGAGGAGCGGGATCCGTAACAACCAGGCGGCGATGCCGCCCGGACCGCTGGCGAACCCGCCCATCCCCAATACAACAGCCGGCTTGCGCTTAAAACAGATATAACCTGCCTGAGCCACGGCGACAGCTATTTCTACCGGCGCCATCAGAAGATTGAGAACACCCCGGCCGCGTATGCCGCTGACTTTTATGGTGAGCAACTCAATATCGTTTTCCGGCGCCACCCGGGCCTCGATACCCCTGGCGGTGCCTAACCAGAAGAGTGGGATCTCTTTTGAGCGAAAATAACGGGCCACCGCCAAAGCCGGGTAAACATGTCCTCCCGTGCCACCGGCCATGATCATGATCGGTTTATGCGGCATAATTCATCACCGGATCGGGCATGGATGCTTTGAACGAATGACGATTCTCAAACTCGATACGCAACAACATGGCAATCAACATACAGCTTGTGATCACACTGTTACTGCCATAGCTAAACAGCGGCAGCGTCAAGCCTTTGGTCGGCAACAAACCGGTATTGACGCCCATATTGATGAAGGCCTGTATACCGAATACGAGACCAATGCCATAGGCCATAAATGATGCGAAATATCTTCCCAGTTCATTGGCGATCCGGGCAATGACAAATGCCCGCCAGACGATGAAGAAGAACATCAATACGACCATGACCGTCACCAGCAAACCCAGCTCTTCGGCTAACACGGCAAAGACAAAGTCAGTATGCGCTTCGGGCAGATAAAATAACTTTTGTATACTGCTGCCAAGACCCACACCGAACCACTCGCCGCGGCCGAAGGCAATTAACGCCTGGGTCAACTGAAATCCCGAATTAAACGGATCCTGCCAGGGGTCAATAAATGCGGTTAATCGATTCAACCGATAGGGGGAGAGGACCGCCAACGAGGCCAACGCCGATAAAGCAGCTAACATCCAGGCAAAAAAGCGGCTCAATGGAATACCACCCATAAACAACATGCCGAGCGTGGTTAAAAACATCACCACGGCGGCGCCATAGTCCGGCTCAAGCAACAATAAGCCCGAAATGAAGGTGACGACGCCCACGGGTTTGATAAAGCCTGAAAAAGTCAGGCGCAGGGGCTCTGCGTGTCTGACCATGTATGCGGCGAGATAGGTGATAATACATATTTTAACTGGCTCGGAGCTCTGCAAATTGACCACGCCCAGATCGATCCAGCGCATACTCCCGTTCACTTCCCGACCCACACCGGGTATGAGCACCAGGACAAGCAACAACATGGCGGTGAACAACATCGCCGTGCTGAGCTTCTCCCACAGAGATGAGGGGATCCTTAAAATACCACCCGCCAATAAAAAGCCGATGAAAACGGCGAATAACTGTCTGTAGAAATAATGCAGCGGATCATGATGTATGCGATCGGCTATCGTAATGGATGATGAGGCGACCATGATCAGGCCAAGACACAGGAGAGATCCGGCAACCGTCAGTAACCCAAGATCATACATGGAGGAGAACGCCGTATGGCCTTTTGTGTGTTTTATTTTTCTTGCGTGTGTTTTCTGTCTCATCCGTCACCCGCACCCAATCTCATGCACACAACGCTTAAAGATATCGCCCCGCTCCTCAAAGCCTGAAAACATATCGAAACTCGCACAGGCCGGTGATAACAGGACGATATCCCCGGGGGATGCAAGTTTGGAGGCCGTGCTAACGGCCGCTTCTAATGAGGTCGCATAAAAAACCCTGCCCTGATCGGCTATCACTTTGGCGATGTTCTCTGCATCTTTACCGATCAGGATGGTTGCTTTCACATGCCGACCTATCGGCGCTCGCAAAACCGAAAAATCGGCGCCCTTGCCGTCACCACCGGCTATTAAGAGAATAGGGCTTTTATTTTGAGAGAACCCTTCCAAGGCCGCTATTGTCGCCCCCACATTGGTGCCTTTGGAATCGTTAATCCATTTAACTGCCTCTGTATCCCCAACCCATTCGCAACGGTGTGGCAAACCGGTAAAATGCCGCACCGCATCGAGCATGGGATCGAAAGGCAGATTGATGGCCTCTCCCAATGCCAGGGCGGCCATGACGTTTGCAACATTATGCAAACCGGGAATGTTAATCTCATCCCGGCGAAGTAATTTAGATTGCCGATTTACCAGCCAGCTTTCACCTTCATGATGTTCGATTGTAAAATCCGCATGGCCTTGTGTTAATGAATAGGTGGTGATTTTTCTGCCCGGCTTTTTCATCCTGGCGATCAGCGCATCATCCTGATTGATGATCATCGCACCGTCACCGGCGAATATATTCTCTTTCGCCCTCGCATACTCGGCCAGACTCTGATAGCGGTCCAGATGATCAGGGGAGACATTCAACACAGCGGCGGCCACGGGTCTGTGTGAACTCACCGTTTCCAACTGGAAACTGGACAACTCCAGCAGGTAGTAATCCGGCGAAGGTGTGGATAATAAATCCAGGGCAGGATGGCCTATATTCCCACCGACGCCCACTGTCGCCCCCGCCCGTTCGATCATCTGTGCAAGCAAACTCACGACCGTACTTTTGCCGTTGGAGCCGGTCACCGCAACAAGGGGGGCGTCTATGCTCCTGCAGAAGAGCTCGATGTCGCTGGTTATCTCAACACCATTATCAATGGCCCTCTCTATGATGGTGTTGCGCCTCGAGAGCCCCGGGCTCATGATCAGTCTCTTAACACCGCTTAACAGGGATTCATTAAAAGCGCCTAAATAAACGGGCACCTGGGGGTAGTCCCTGTTTAGCCTTTCAAGCTCAGGGGGCGCGCCTCTTGAATCGGCGACAGCAACACTCTCCCCCCCATCCAGCAGGTGTTTGACACAGGAGATCCCGGTTTTGCCGAGTCCCAATATGAGGGTATCGTACCGCTCTCTTACTGCTTGCATGTCATTGCCGTTTAACTTCATCGCACCTTCAAACTGGCGAGGCCAATCAAGACCAGGATCACGGTGATTATCCAGAAACGAACGATGACCCTGGGTTCGGGCCAGCCTTTTAACTCATAATGATGATGCAGGGGCGCCATACGAAAGAGCCTCTTGCCGGTGAGCTTGTATGAGCTGACTTGCAAAATGACGGAAACCGTCTCCATCACAAACACGCCGCCCATAATGAATAACACCAGCTCCTGTCTTATGACCACTGCGATGACGCCCAATGCCGCGCCCAAAGACAGGGCGCCGATATCACCCATGAAGACCTGTGCGGGATAGGTGTTGAACCACAAGAACCCAAGACCGGAGCCGGCGATGGCGGCACAGATGATGCAGACCTCCCCCACACCGGGCACATAGGGCACACCCAGATACTGGGAAAACTCAATGTGTCCGGCAACGTAGGCGAAGACGCTCAGACCGCCGGCCACCATGACGGCAGGCAAGATAGCCAGCCCATCTAATCCATCCGTCAGGTTTACCGCATTGCTGGATCCCACGATGACAAAATAGGCCAGGACGATAAACAACAGTCCCATCTCATAATTGACCGATTTAATAAACGGCAAAATGAGTTGCGTCTCCGCCGGCGCTTGTGCGCTGATATACAGGAAAACAGCCGCCGAGAGACCCAGTACCGATTGCCAGATATATTTCCACCTCGCACTTAACCCGGCGGGATCGTTACGGATCACCTTTCGATAATCATCCACCCAGCCAATGAAACCGAAGGCCAGAATGACGGCGAAGACCACCCAGACAAATCGATTGGACAGATCCGCCCAGCATAATGTGCTAGATGAGATAGACAACAAAATAAGCAAACCGCCCATGGTGGGTGTGCCGGCTTTTTGCAGATGCGACCTCGGGCCATCCTCACGCACTGCCTGGCCTATTTGATATTTATTCAAATGTTTGATGAGCGCCGGGCCAACAAATAATGCAACAAACAAAGCGGTCAACGCACCCAAAATTGTACGCATGGTGATATATTGAAACACATTAAAACCGCTGTAGTATTGCGCCAGGTATTCCGTCAGCCAGAGCAGCATTATCTCTCCCCCTTCAACAGGGCGTTGACAACCCGCTCCATTGCCATGGCCCGGGATCCTTTAACTAACAGATTTACCCCCGCTACAGTGTCCTCTCGCAAGACATCGATCAATTCATCTACCTGCTCAAAATGTCGCCCGCCGACGCCAAAGCCCCTGATCGTCTCCAAAGACAACGGGCCGATGGCGTAGATACGCTCCATGCCCAGGGCCCGCGCGCGCTCACCGGCCTGCAGGTGAAAATGCCGGGACGCCTCTCCCAACTCTCCCATATCGCCTAACACCAGCCATGATCTGCCCGCTAATTCACAGACAACCCGAAGCGCTGCATTTAATGAGTGGGGATTGGCGTTATAGGTATCATCAAAAATACGGGCGTTATTTATGCCCGCTTTTAATTGCATCCGCCCGTCAACAGCCTGCATCTTCTTGAGCCCGGTTTTTATCTGCGCCATTGAGATCCCAAGCGCAAAACAGGCCGCAGACGCCGCCAGGGCGTTGACGACATTGTGTATGCCGAATAGCCTTAAATTGATGTTGATCCCATCACCCGCAAATACCAGCGTGAAGGTTATCTCGCCCGCCGATACATTCATATCTATATGCCTTGCGGTAACATCTGCATTGCCTTTCAGGCCGAATGTGATCTGCCGGTGCCGCCGGGTCATGCCAAGCCAAAGCCCGGCATAATCATCGTCACTGTTGATGATCGCCGTGCCGTTTGCCGCCAATCCTTCGTATATCTCCGCCTTGGCCCTGGCCACACCTTCAACAGAGCCAAAGCCCTTGAGATGCGCTGGCGCACATTGGGCGATAAGGGCTACCGTCGGCTTTGCCATTTGACTCAATCGACTGATCTCCCCGGCGTGGTTCGCCCCCATTTCTATCACAGCAAAGCGATGTCGCTCATTTAAGTTAAACAACGTCAGCGGCACACCGATATCGTTGTTTTGATTTCCCGGCGTTGATAACACCTCACCGCTCACGGATAAAACGGCGTTGATCATCTCTTTTACCGTGGTTTTGCCATTGCTGCCGGTCACGGCGACAACCGGCAGGCTGAAGCGATCTCGCCAATGGCCCGCCAGGGCGCCGAGTTTCTCCCTGGTGTTGCCGACCTCAATGAGCGGCAAGGCATGATCAGAGCCCGCCTCTACCATTGCCCCAACAGCCCCCTTGCCAGCGGCCGCATTGATAAAGTCGTGGCCGTTATGCCGCTCACCTCTTATGGCGATAAATAACTCGCCCTGTCTTATCGTGCGACTATCCGTACTACAACCTGAAAATGTTTTATCCGCTCCGATCAGTTTCCCATTGGTCACAACACTGGCCTCTGATAATGGCATTTTGATCACCGCCCCTTCCCCAGCAATTCGCTCACCTGCTGTCTGTCACTGAACGGATATCGAACACCGGCGATGTCCTGATACCTCTCATGGCCTTTACCGGCCACCAGCACCCAATCGCCCCTGCCGGCATGGTTCATGGCCAGTGCAATGGCGTGCGCCCGACTTCTCTCTACCGTTATCTTCGTGGTGGCGCTTATGCCGGAGAGAATATCGTCTATGATCTGCTCGGCGGGTTCATCACGGGGGTTATCATCGGTCAGGATGATCCTGTCTGCGTATCGCTCGGCCAGTGCGCCCATGCGCCTGCGTTTTGCGCTATCCCGACTGCCGCCACAGCCGAAAACACAGATCAGTTGACCTTCACATATCTGCCTTAAACTCCCCAGTGCGTTTTCCAGTGCATCAGGGGTATGGGCATAATCAATGACGATGGCCACCCCCTCATCGCTACCCAGGCGTTCCATGCGCCCCGGGACCGGGCTTACCTTTTGCACCGCTTCCATGACCTCATCCATGGAAAAATCCAATGCGTATAAAACAGCAATAACCCCAAGCAGGTTATAGGCATTAAAACTGCCGAGCACTTGGGTATCAATCTTTGCGCCTCCCCACGGGCCACGTATTTGCAGAGATAGGCCTCCCTGCTTATTCGCCGATACCTTAGCGCTGATCAAAGGCAGGGGCTCACTTGGGCCTTTATGATCATCATGTGTTAGCCCATAGCTGATCACATCGACCTTGCCGTCAAGTCGATTGATGATTTCCTGTCCGTAGGCATCGTCATAATTAACGACCGCCGTTTTTAATGAGTCAAAAGAAAATAATTTGCCTTTGGCGTCGGCGTAGGCCTGCATGGTCTTATGATAGTCAAGGTGATCCTGGCTAAGGTTGGTGAAGACGGCGATGTTAAAATCAACATCACTGACCCTGTGCTGGGCGAGGGCGTGGGATGATACCTCCATGAATACCGCATCCATCCCGTCCCGATGAAAATCAGCGAGCAGCTTATGTAACTGGATTGCATCCGGGGTGGTATTGACTTTCGATTCCAAGGCGGGGTATTTCCCATACCCTAACGTGCCAATGAGGCCGGCGGATCGGTTTTTAATGTCCGAGTAGAGCTCGGCCAACCAATAGGTGATTGAGGTTTTGCCGTTGGTGCCGGTGACGCCGATGAGGTTTAATTCCCTCGAGGGATAACCATAGAAACGGGCAGCTATTTTACCCAGTTTTTTATGTAGCTCCCGGATGGGAAAGATCGGTAACTGAGAAGGCGGCAGCACATCCATGAGCTCGGTATCGATCGCAATCGCCCTGGCGCCCGCATCCACGGCATGGCTCACATATCGCCCACCATCTGCATTCACCCCCTTGCAGGCCAGAAATAGATCGCCCGACCGGGTAAGGCGGCTATCTGCGCTAATGCCTTTTATCGACATATCATCATCAACCTGGCGTTCAATAAAATCCCCCAGCAGGGCTTTAACCGAGCGGGCGGAGTTGTTTTCAGTCAATGTCATCATGCATCACATCCCCGCCTCAATGTTATTGACCAGCCGTGTTCGCTGTTGAATGTTATGGAGATTATCCGGCGGGATATTGCGTATTCGCAATGCGCCTTCCATGACCTTTGCAAATACTGGTGCGGCAACCTGGCCACCGAAATACTGACCCGACTGCGGTTCATCGATTAACACAATGAGCGCCAGCTCAGGTTTTGTGGCCGGGGCAAATCCGGCGAAAAGCGCAAGGTATCTATCCTCTGCATAGCCTTTTGCGGCCGTCTTATGTACAGTTCCGGTTTTGCCGGCGACATGATATTCATTGATCGCCGCCAATGACCCGCTGCCACCGCTCTCTACTACCGAGACCATCATGTTGTTGATCTCATTGACCACCGGCTCGGGGATCACCCTCACGGCAAGCGTGGCGGGTGGCCTGGTGGTGAGTTTTTGAAACGTGATCGGATATAACAAACCACCCGATGCGAGCACGGAATAGGCCTGCCCCAGTTGCAGGGCGGTCACGGATATGCCATAACCATAGGAGACCGTCGCCAGCTCCAGCTCAGACCAGTCCCGGTAGTGATTTAACAGCCCGGTCGCCTCGCCCGGATAACCACTGGCAGTGGGGTTACCAAAACCAACATCATGATGCAGTCGCCAGAGTCGTTGCGGCCCCAGGGACATCGCCATTTTTGTTGTGCCCACATTGCTTGACTTTTTAATAACATCGCTAACGCTCAGGTCGCCATAATTATTTATATCGCGAATGGTATGGCCGCCTATTTTCAGATAACCGGGTTGGGTTTTGATCACCGTCTGCGGTTTATACAGCCCGGAGATCAATGCCGCCGCAATGGTAAATGGCTTGATGGTTGAGCCGGGTTCAAACACATCCGTCAGCGCGCGGTTCCTGTAGTGATCGCTTTTAAGGTCGGCGCGATTGTTGGGATTAAACGAGGGTTGTACCGCCAACGCCAACACCTCTGCGGTATTGGCGTCAAGCAACAACACCACGCCGCTTTTCGCTTTGTGGTGGATGACCGCCGATTTTAATTCCCGGTAGGCAAGATATTGAAGCCGTTGATCGATACTCAGGGATAACGGTTTGCCCGGGTCTGCCGGGGTGATACTTTCTATATCTTTAACCACATGACCGAGCCTGTCTTTTAAGACCCTTTTTGCGCCCGGGACGCCTTGCAACCACTCATCATAGGCCAGCTCTATACCTTCCTGGCCTTTATCATCCACGTTGGTAAAACCAATGAGATGTGAGGCCATCTCCCCTGCCGGGTAATAGCGTTTGTATTCCTTCTGAATATGGATCCCCGGCATCTCCAGAGCCTTAATACGTTGTGCCAACTTCGGCTCAACCTGCCTTTTCAAATAAACAAACTCCCTGTGCTTTCTATCCACTAAATGCTGGTATAACGCTTCTTTCGACATACCCAGCATCCTCGCTAATGCACCGATGTCTTTTGCCTCACCCAACACCTTCCCGGGGACAGCCCATATTGACGCCACCGGCGTGCTTATCGCCAACGGTTCGTTATTTCTGTCGGTGATCATGCCGCGATGGGCCGGTATGGCGATCACCCGTACTGATCTTGCATCGCCATGATGTATCAAAAAGTCCTTATTTAAGATCTGCAGGTAAAACACTCTCCACACAATCAACATGGCGGCGATACCAAAGCATGCTATCAAGCACCATCTGCGCCCTGTGTAGGGGAGTTGATCCATCTCCTTATTCATCTCATCAAATAAAACAGGGAACCTTTATCGGCTTTTCGCATGTGAAGTTTGTCTTTGGCGAAGGACTCAATTCTGTCATCGACGGCCCAGGTGCTTTGTTCAAGCTGTAGTTTTCCCCATTCTTCATTTAATGTATCCCGCTTTCTCTCCAGCGCCTGTATTTCCATGAATACCTTTCGGGATGTGTGCTGAACGGCTACCACATGGATGGCCGACATCAACACCAAAATGAGCAAAACCCCGTTGCACAACCTGTTCATTCGGGTAGTTTCTCCGCCACTCTGAGCACCGCACTTCGACTTCGGGGATTATCGTCAATCTCATTTTCTCCCGGCTTTATCGCCCTGCCGATAGCCCTTAAAACCGGTTTGATCGCCTGCTGTGATATGGGTAAGTACTCAGGATAGGGATCCGGGTTCGCCTGCTCCCTGATGAAACGCTTGACTATTCTGTCTTCCAGGGAGTGGAAGCTGATCACCGCTAATCTGCCCCCTGCCGTTAGGAGTTCTATAACCTGGGATAAGGCCTCCCTTAACTCAACGAGTTCATCATTTATGTGAATGCGAATCGCCTGAAACGTCCTGGTGGCCGGATGCTTGTTTCTCTCCCTTGTCGGAACACAGCGCCTGATCAGATCCGCTAATTGTTGCGTGCGCTCAACAGGGGTGTTGATCCGTGTCGCAACAATCGCCTTGGCGATGCGTCTGGCGTATCGCTCTTCCCCCAGTGTACGCAATACCTCCATCATCTCGCCCTCGTCCGCCTGGTTGATCCACTCCGCCGCCGTCATGCCCTGCTCGGTATTCATCCTCATATCGAGCGGGCCGTTTTTGTTAAAACTGAAACCGCGCAAGGGATCATCGAGCTGCGGTGAGGAGACGCCGAGGTCAAAGAAGACGCCATCGACCTTGCCGGATAAGTTTCGCTTAACAAGCCGGCGCCCCACTTCTCTGAAAGAGCCATGAAAAAAGCTACAGCGGTCATCCCCGGCAAATGCTGTTTCTGCGAGTTTGCGGGCCTCAGGATCTTTATCAATGGCGCACAGGCGCCCCAGGTCATTGAGCTGTTGCAAAATCGCCTGACTATGACCGCCACGTCCGAAGGTGCAATCCACATAACAGCCATCCGGTCGTATTTTGAGCGCATTTAACACCTCATTTAGCAGTACCGGCCTGTGTCCGTATTCCTTCAACTGCTTTACAGGATGGACGCAGACAAACCGGGCTCACAATGACAACGATTTCAACGCCTCTGATGGCTCGCTTTTATCTTCGCCCACCAACTCCAGCCAACCGTCACGCTGTGTTTCCCAATGGGATTTATTCCATATTTCAAACTTGTTGCCTTGCCCCAAAATGACGGCCTGCCTTTTCAACTGGGCATAATCACGTAATTCAGACGGGATCAGGACCCGCCCCTGTGCATCCAGCTGACAATCCGTGGCATACCCCCGCATCATCTGTTTTGTGCGACGGCCCTGTTTATCAAAATCCGACAGGGCGGCCAGTTTGGTTTCTATCAATTCCCATTCCGGTAAGGGGTATAACCAGATGGAGCGATCCAGTGGATTGAGTGTCTGCACCAGAGAACCTGCGGTCATACCCATCAAGCGCTCGCGAAAACGACTGGGTATGGCAAGGCGCCCCTTGCCATCGATACTGATTGCACTAAAACCTCGAAACACTCAAGAACTCCCGTTTTATTGAGGAAAACCACGATACCCCACTTTTCCCCACTCTTGTGAACTATAGAAACCTGGAAACGATTGTGTCAAGCGGATCTTGCCGTTTTCCGACAAAAATCTGCGTGTTTTACAACTACTTAGAGGACAAAGGTTAGAAAAGAATGGGGAATAGGGCAGGCATATCAGAGAGAAGTCTTTTTATATCATGAAGTTGTAGGGCTTTGTTAATCAAATACCGTAGAAATGGACGGATATTGAAGGTTGATCCCCGGGATAACGACTCGACCAGGGGAATGTGTAGCTCACCGCCCCCTGAAGCGCCCATTCACTTTCCATGTCATGGATGAGAAGGTTTATATGATAAAAGGAGTTGGCCTGTAAGCCGGGTTCTGTTAAGGACAATCATTCATCTAGGATATACGTCACCGTATACCTCAAGCAGCCTACCCGGGGGCAATGCGGGCCGCATTATCGCCCCTCTATTTGGCCTTGCTCCGGGTGGGGTTTGCCTTGCCATGGCTGTTGCCAACCATGCGGTGCGCTCTTACCGCACCATTTCACCCTTACCTCTTAACGAGGCGGTATCTTCTCTGTTGCACTGTCCGTCGGTTCACACCGCCCAGGCATTACCTGGCACCCTGCCCCATGGAGCCCGGACTTTCCTCCATCAAAACCAGGGTTTGTATTAACTTCCTCCCAACCTTTATACAGGCTCGCAACGGGCCAACATCATCGGGCCTTCTCAACAACACGCTCAAAATTAACACAAACCCTGATTTTAACAGCGATTGTCTGGCCAACTCCCGATGTTACGTTAGCGCTAAAAAGCGGATCTTACAAGTCCATGTTTAGGAAGGTGGCTTTGAATAATTCAGCTTAAAACCGGTTGAGATCTCAAACACCCGTCACTTTTTATCAGCGGAGATCCCCTGCTGTATATCGAGAGCAAGATCATAGATCGCATTTTTATTCCTACCTGATAATTCGCTGGCTATCTGGACGCTTTGCTTGAGCGTTAATGATTTCAATAAAGTCTTCAATATGAACCCTAAATCGGGGCTGGTTGATCGCTTATCTTTGCCGGCGGAGATAATCACGACGAACTCCCCTCGGGCCTGCTCATCATTCGCATTCATCCAGTCGATCAGGTCGGATAGTCTCCCGCTCTTTATGGTTTCGAATTTTTTCGTCAGCTCCCGTGCTATGCAGGCATGGCGTTGTCCCCCCAGAATGGCGGCGGCATCATCCAGAAACGATTGAATCCTGTGGGGCGACTCATAAAATATCATCGTTCTGCCCTCATCCATCAGAGCATTTAAGCGCTTGCGTCTGGCGAGCGGCTTCTCCGGCAGGAAACCTTCAAATGTGAATGGATGGGATGGGAGCCCCGAGGCTGACAGGGCGGCGATCAAGGCGCACGGGCCTGGTACCGGGCTAACCGGGATCATCTCCCTGTGGGCTTGTCTCACCAGCTTAAATCCCGGGTCGCTGATCAGCGGGGTGCCGGCGTCACAAATCAAAGCCACATTAAGTCCCAGGCCGAGTTGGCCAATGATGTGCGGTGTTTTTCTATCTTCATTATGTTCATGGCAGGAAATCAAAGGCGTCTTAATAGCCAGTTTATTTAACAGCTTGCGGCTATGACGGGTGTCTTCGGCCAGGATCACATCAACCGAGGATAATATGGTTATCGAGCGGGCGCTGACGTCATCCAGATTGCCTATGGGTGTTGCGACAATGTATAACGTGCCCGGCCGGGTCGTCACAACACACTCCGGTGAATGAAGCGGATCATATTGGCGTTTGCAAAAGTATTGATCTCATCAAAAGCCCGGATAAGGTATACAATAGCGGTGATGAAGCACACCATCATATCATTATTGATCATACTCCTATTACCGGCATGTGCCCCGAAGGTGCAAAGACCATCTGTATTGGGGGAGTCAGAGGCTAACGCCCAACGGTTGTTCAATGAAGGGCAATATCAAGCGGCCCTTGAAGAGTATGCCCGTCTTGCAAAGGCATATCGGGATAAATCGGTTTTTTATCGCTTAAAGGTAGCGGAGATCCTGATCCTGACGGGGCGACTGAACGAGGCCGATCCCTTGCTGCAATCTATCAGGCCGAAAGCAGACAGCAGCCATGATGTTGCACTGAGGATTATTTTAAGCGCCAGGCTGGCGCTGAAGAGGGGTAATCTTGAGCAGGCAGCTTCTATTTTAGCGGAGCACTTACCCGAGGCGACGCCCGCATACATTCATGCCCAACGCCATGAGATCAGCGCGCTGATCCATGCACGAGAGATGCGTTTTATCGACGAGGTGAAAGAGCGGCTCAAACTCAATGAGTATTTGAACGACCACAGGCGTATTGAAAATAACTCGCTCAAGATCTGGGAGAGCTTAAGTAAAATCGATGCGGCCACCCTTGATAAGTCCCGTTTGACTGGCCATAGGGCGCTATCGAGCTGGATAGAGCTGGCCATCATCAATCGCACACTCATCACAAAACCAACGGTGCTAAGACGTTCATTACGATCATGGCAAGATGAGTATCCTTCACATCCCGCCAATTTCTCTATCACCAGGCAGATGCTGATCAGTAGCCAGAGATACCACCTGCAACCCGAGCAAATCGCACTGTTGTTACCCTTTCAGGGCGGCTATGCAAAAGCGTCCGTCGCCATCAGAGATGGTTTTCTCGCCGCCTGGTACCAATCAGATGCACATAAACCCCGGATCAAGCTCTACGATACCCACTCCCTTGACATTGAACAGCTATATTTTAAGGCTCTCGATGAGGGTGCGGATCTTGTCGTTGGGCCCCTGCAAAAGGCCGCCATTAAAAAACTCACCACATCAACCAAACTGCCGGTGACAACCCTGGCCTTAAACTCGCTTCAGTCCCACCCGGATCACCCGACCATCAACAAAGAGGCTGGCCTTCCAGATTTAATCCAGTTCGGGCTGGCGCCGGAAGATGAAGCACGACAGATAGCAAAGAGGGCTTTTTTTGACGGGCATAATAAAGCCCTGATCATTATCCCGAATAATGAATGGGGGGAGCGCTTGTACACTGCGTTCGCCGAGGTATGGCTGATGTTGGGAGGCAGGATGTTGGAGCGCATTGATTACGACCCGCAAAGCCAGGATTATGCAAACCCGGTCAAGCAATTACTCAATGTTGATCGCAGTGAATACCGGGCCAGATTGCTACGGCAAAAACTGAACAGGAAGCTCAAAAGCGAGTCACGCCTGAGACAGGATGCGGATCTCATCGTCATGGTTGCCGCCCCCTCATCAGCCCGGCAGATCGTTCCTCAGCTTCGATTCCATAAAGCTGAAAATATACCGGTCTACGCCACCTCTCATGTTTTTACGGGCAACATCAACCAGCAAGCCGATGCGGACATGGATGGCGTCATGTTTGTCGATATTCCCTGGATCTGGCATGAGGGTGGGCAGGCCACTGCAATACAATCCATCGTTGATGATAATTTCCCGGCTACTCAATCAGCCTATCGGCGTCTATACGCATTGGGGGTTGATGCGTTTAATCTCATCCCGCATCTCTCACGTTTACCGGGCGATGAGAATGCGCGCTTTTCAGGTGAGACCGGCCAGTTGCGTATTTCCAGAGAAGGTGTCATCAGTAGAACATTGCTCTGGGGGAAGATGATGAACGGAAAACCGGTACTACTCAAGACCCCCTGATAATGGTAAAAAATCATTCATCTACAGATGCAGGGCGCCTTGCCGAGCGCCGTGCCCTTGAGTTTCTGGAAAATAAAAACCTGCGTTTGCTTGGGAGGAATTATCGCTCCGCCCATGGGGAAATTGATCTGATCATGCAGGATAAAGAGACGATTGTTTTTATAGAAGTGCGATCAAGAAAAAATACCACCTTTTTAGATCCGCTTGAAAGCATTGATCAGAGAAAAATACATAAAATCATCAAAACCAGTGAGCGTTATATTCAAAACAGACACATCAAAGCGCAAGCGCAATTTCGCTTTGATGTGATCACCCTGACCGGGGAAGATAACGATATGGAAATTGACTGGATCAAAGGTGCATTTGAGGCATAATAGCGCCTCTTGTCCTCTGTTTTCCCGGCAATGGATTTTATTCAGCGCGTTAAGAGAAACTTTAATGAAAGCATTCAGGTTAAAACCGACGCCCGGGAGCGGCTTGCGCCCCTGATCGCTGATGCTGCTGAATTGATGACGAATTGCTTGTTATCGGATAAAAAAATTCTCAGTTGTGGCAATGGTGGCTCAGCGGCGGACGCACAGCACTTTGCCGCTGAAATGATCAATCGATTTGAAATGGAACGACCGGGCCTGCCGGCAATCGCATTAACCACAGACTCATCTGCATTAACATCCATCGCCAATGATTATCAGTTTGCTGATGTATTTTCAAAACAAATTCGCGCACTGGGGCAGCCGGGCGATACGTTACTTGCGTTGAGTACCAGTGGTGATTCCCATAATATCATCCATGCAATCGACGCCGCCCGCGATAAAGAAATGCATATCGTGGCCTTAACCGGCCGGGCGGGTGGGCAAATTGCAGATATGCTGCTAAAGACCGATATCGAACTCAGGGCGCCCTCCTGGTCTACGGCAAGGGTCCAGGAAGTGCATATTATGATCATCCATTCACTGTGCGATATTATCGACCATAAATTACTAGGTATAGAGGCATGAACATCATTGATCACAGAATAGTCACTCCCCTTTTACTGTTATTATTCGCAACGCTACAGGGGTGTGCCGCCGTTGCCGTTACCGGCATTGCGACAACGGCGTCGGTCGCCAGCGATAAAAGAACAACCGGCACCTACATTGAAGATGAGGCCATAGAAACCAAGTCCCGTCTCGCTTTAATGAGTAATAAAGCGCTCAACAAACGGGTGCACATCAATTTTACCAGCTATAACACCTCGGTGTTGGTGAGCGGTGAGGCGCCGACGGATGAAGACAGAAGCGCGGTCATTGACATCGTTAAAAATATCGACAAGGTCTCACATGTTCATGATGAAATTGCCCTGGCAGCGCCGAGTTCTTTTATATCCCGAAGTGGTGATACGGTCATTACCACCAAAGTGAAGTCTAAATTGCTGGCCGAGAAAAACCTCAGTGGTATTAACATCAAAGTTGTGACCGAAAACGGCGTCGTCTATTTAATGGGTTTGATCACCCGATATGATGCGGACAGGGCCACCGAAATAACCAGGCAAACTGGCGGCGTGCAAAAGGTAGTGAGGTTGTTTGAATATACCGACTGATCCGCGCTTTTTCTTTTCCGCTCACCCACCCTGCCCGAGCCGTGTTCAGGTATTGATTTATCTGTTTGTACGGGCAGACGCCTTATCCAGTCGCCATTGCTCGTTCATCTTCCGTAAACAACGCCTCAAACCGTGGTTCCAGCATGATCTGTTCCATGCTCAGATCCAGGCGACCTCGTCTGGCTAACTCACCAATGCCAGATTGAAGTTCACTGGATTTCACTAACTTCTTCGCCACCTCTACGGCGCCATATCTTTCAACCATTTGCTGAAACCGGGTAGGGATATAGTTCATTTCATAACATCGGCGTATTGTCTGCTGAACCACAGATTCAAATTGCTCACATAAAGACACGCAAGGCTCCTCCAGGCAGAGTGCATTCAGGGGCTGTAGTTGACAATGACATCTGCGGTCTAATAACGATTTTGATCACTTGACGAGTTTGAGGTGGGGTTTAGAATGCGCTCGGGTTCGCTCATGATCCGTATCCATAGCGTCAACGTCTTCTTCGGCAAACAACATACCCTGGTTATTCTCTCTTGCATATATGGCCATTACCGCACTGACGGGGACTTCCACCCGCATGGGATCGCCGCAAAAACGCGCATTAAAAAACAGATGATCATTATTTATGGTGAGCCCCTTAACGGCGCTTGGTGAGATATTCAGTACGATCTTTCCATCTTCAATAAAGCGGGCCGGAACAACAACCCCGTCAAGCTCGGCATTCACCAGTATATGCGGCGTTAATCCATTATCCAGCAACCACTCATTCAGCGCTCTTAACAGATAGGGCCTGCTGGCGATCATGTCAAACCCGGCTGACCTTGCCCATGTCTCTCTCCAGCTCGGAGAGACTGGATTGGAAGGCGTCTCTTTCGAATAAGGCGTCCGAATAGCTGTGTAATGTCTTGACGCTGATGGGCAATGTAATGCCATAGGAGCCTAGCCGCCATAACAACGGCGCAAGACAACAATCCGTCAATGTGTACTCCTCCGACATGAAATAAGGCAGTTGTGAAAATGCCGGGGCGATTGCCGTTAAGCTGTCACGCAGGTTCCGCCTGGCGTTAGCCGCCGCTATCTCATTGTCACTGTTTAGCTCGTCAATTAAGCCATAGAGATCACGCATAACACGATACCTTAACTGCCTGTTACTGGCCCGGGAGACCGGATCCACCGGCATGAGAGGCGGATGGGGAAAGCGCTCATCCAGGTATTCCATGATGATCTGGGGATCATAGAGCACAAGATCCCGATCGATTAATGTGGGCGCCGAATGATAAGGGTTCAAATCCAGCAACTCTTGGGGACGGTTTTCATGGCTTATATAGTGAACCTCAACGTTCACATCTTTTTCCGCTAAAACAATACGCACGCAATGGCCAATCGGGCTTGTTGTATCGGAATACAACACCATAACTGAGCGTCTATTAGCTACAGTGGCCATGCTTATCTCCTAACCGCCGATGATGGAAACGTGTTAAAACAAGCGTGCGTCTATCAATGAACGTCCCGCCAGTACTCTCGTTTCAATAGATAGACTATGATCAAAAGAACAAAAAGATAGGTAATAGTCCAGGCGCCGATAGTCTTGCGTTTCAGTTTTATGGGCTCGCCCAAATAAACCATAAAATTCACCAGATCACGCACCGTTTGCTCGTAATCCTCATTTTCATAGGGCGCAGGTTTATTAGTCGGCGCAGAAACCAGCTCCAGCCGCTCTATCTCCCTGGAGACCTGCCCATCCGCCCCGGTCACTGCTTTATAAACCGGTTCTTGCCAACCTTGTAATTCCCATAGCACATGGGGCATAGCGGTATCCTTAAAGATCAGATTATTAACGCCAGGCGGTCTTGACGGATCACGATAGAAGGTCATGAAATAGGTATACAACCAGTCGGCGCCACGGGAGCGGGCCGTGACCGATAAATCCGGCGGCGCCACGCCAAAATAGCTCTCGGCCTCCCGTTTATTTAACGATACCGTCATGGTATCGCCAGTCTTGTCGGTGCCGAACATAAAATTCTCTTTTAACACCTCCTCACTGATCCCCAAATCCTTGCCCAGACGGTTATAACGCATGAAAGCAGCCGAGTGACAACTGAGGCAATAATTCACAAACGTCCTGGCGCCCCGCTGTAAGGATTTTTTATCGGACAGATCAACTTCCATGTGCATCAGGTGTCTGTTATCAGCGGCAGACCAGCAAACATTCGCCAACAACAACAGCAATACAATACGCAGGCTGTATTGGCTCATGTCAGCCTGTCCGGGACGGGTTTGTCATTATCCGTGCTGGTATAAAACGGCATGAGCAGGAAAAATGCGAAATAGATCACTGAAAAAAACCGCGCCATCCAGGTATACAGGGGTGTGGCCACCTGCATGCCCAAATAACCCAGGGCGATAAAACTGACGGTAAAGGAGGCCAGGGCGGTTTTGTATTTCCAGCCCCGGTAGCGAATAGATCTGACCGGGCTTCGGTCCAGCCAGGGGAGAAAACAAAATAATATCGTTGCCAGGCCCATGGCCACAATGCCGCCGAGCTGACTAGGTACTGCACGCAAAATGGCGTAGAACGGCGTGAAATACCACACAGGGGCAATGTGTTCCGGCGTCTTCAGTGGATCGGCGGGGACAAAATTAGCGTGTTCGAGAAAATACCCGCCCATCTCAGGGGTAAAAAATACCACGGCACAGAAAATGATCAAAAAGACAACGACACCGACAATGTCTTTCACGGTGTAGTAAGGATGAAACCGAACACCGTCCAGTGGAATACCATCAGCGTCTTTATGATCCTTTATTTCTATACCATCGGGGTTGTTCGAGCCGACTTCGTGCAAGGCCATGATGTGCGCCGCCACAAGACCACAGAGCACCAGAGGGAAGGCAATCACATGCAGGGAGAAGAAGCGGTTTAAGGTCACATCGGATACGACGAAATCACCGCGGATCCAGAGGGCAAGTTCATCACCCACAACGGGCAGGGCGCCGAACAAGGAAATGATCACCTGTGCGCCCCAGAAAGACATCTGTCCCCAGGGTAGTAAATAGCCAAAGAAGGCCTCGCCCATCAGGGTAAAATAGATCAACATACCGATGATCCACAACAGCTCCCGCGGCCTCTTGTATGAGCCATAGAGCAGTGCGCGATACATATGCAAATACACCACAACGAAAAACGCAGACGCACCGGTTGAGTGCATGTACCGGATCCACCAGCCCCACTCAACATCACGCATGATGTATTCCACCGATGCAAAGGCGAGATCAGCGGCCGGTTTATAATTCATGGTCAACCAGATCCCCGTGACGATCTGGATCACCAGAACGAATAACGCCAGGGAGCCAAAGAAATACCAGAAATTAAAATTCCTGGGGGCGTAGTAATGGGCGAGGTGTTCATTCCACTGCTTCATGAGTGGAAAACGGGCGTCTATCCAGTCACGGAACCAGTAAAGGGGTTTGCTGAGTGCGTTCATGATTGCACAAGCCCTGCATCGTCGCCGATTAACACCCGGGTATCACTGAGATATTGATAGGGGGGCACCACCAGATTAGCCGGCGCCGGGACGCTTTTATAAACCCTGCCCGCCAGATCAAAACGACTGCCATGACAGGGACAGAAAAACCCCCCCGGCCAGTCATCACCTAGCTGGTGTGGTTCATCCCCCTTCACATAAATAGGCGAGCAACCCAGATGGGTACAAAGGCCGATGACGATGAAATACTCGGCCCTCTGTGAGCGGTATTGGTTTTTTGCATAAAGCGGTTGCTGCTCTTTATCTGATCCCGGGTCGGCCACAAGCACATCCATTTGCTCCAGGTTCTCCACCACCTCCTCGCTACGTCGCAGAATCCACACCGGCTTGCCCTGCCATTGAACGATCTTCAGATCACCCGGCTGTAAATCACTGATATCAACCTCAACTGGGGCGCCGATGGCCTTTGCCTTTGCGCTGGGCGTCAGCGTGGATACGAAAGGAACGGCGGTCGCCAGAGCGCCCGCCCCACCGACGACGGACGCCGTGGTGGTCAGGAATCGTCGTCTCTCGGTATTCACGCCCTTATTCATCGCCAGTCATCCCCGGTGTCATCATCGTCTCATAGGTTAATATGGGGTGGAGTGTATCATGTCCTGTCAATAAACGGGCTATTGAATAACGGGAAGATTGCGTAAAATAGCCCCAGAGGTTTTTCTCATCTACACAGCTAGAAGGTATCATCTTTGAAAAAGAGGGGCAAAAGACGCCTTATATAATGCATAACACCCAAACGCCTCCATTTCTCGCATTTCTTATGAAGTCCGCCGTGGTCGGCCTCGCCGGGGCGTTTATCTTGCTTTATTTATTCCCGGGTTTGTTGCCGGAGAACCCGGGCGCTCATCCGGCAAAAAACCCTCATTTAGCGACAGATAAAGCAAGGCCTGTATCCTACAGCGATGCGGTGAGCGCCGTGGCGCCGGCCGTGGTGAACGTCTACGCCACACAGATCCCGGCTCAAACCGGCCACCCGCTGTTTCAGGATCCGCTATTTCGGCGTTTTTTTGGTATGCCCGATGCAGATCAAAAACGTAATAGCAACCTCGGCTCAGGGGTGCTCATCGACCCGCAGGGCTACCTGTTGACCAACGCCCATGTGATTGAAAAAGCCCATGAGATCTTTATCACGCTGCACGATGGCCGCCAGGCGATGGCGCAAATCGTCGGGGTAGATACCGAGACTGATTTAGCCGTGCTAAAAATTAACCTGGAAAACCTGATCCCGGCGCCCGTGGCCAAATCCGCCAGTATGCGTGTCGGTGACGTCGTGCTGGCAATAGGCAACCCTTACGACCTCGGGCACACCGTCAGTCAGGGCATAGTCAGCGCTATGGGTAGAAAGCGATTAGGCTTGACGACATTTGAAGATTTCATCCAGACAGACGCCTTCATCAACCCCGGCAACTCCGGCGGCGCACTGATCGACGCCCGCGGCAACCTCATCGGGATCAACACCGCCATAGCGCAAACAAGCGGGCAAACCAGAGGGATCGGCTTCGCCATACCCATCGATTTAGCGATAAACGTGATGGAGCAACTTATCGAACACGGCTATGTCGTGCGCGGCTGGCTGGGTATTGAAGCACAGATCATACCCAGGGATATTGTGGACGCCACTGAACTCAATGACGGCGGGATATTGGTCGCCGGGGTGCTAAGTGGCGGGCCGGCCGCCAATGCCGGCATTATCCCGGGGGATATCATGATGCGGATTGACGGCGAGCAGTTGCTCAATCCTCAACAGGCCATCGGCCTGATCGCCCAAATCAAACCGGCGACAGAAATTGAAATAGAACTATTGCGTGGCTGGAGAAGCCGAACCGTGAGCGCCGAAGTGGGGCAAAGACCGGCTTTTTATTAAAGGAGACGATCAGCCCAGAACAGCCTTCATTTTTTTAAGGAACTGGGCGTTCTCATCCGGCGTACCAACGGTGACCCTCAGGCAATCTTTTAATAACGGATGCACGCCATCGAGGTTTTTGATCAACACCCCGTCTGCTTTGAGCGCATTAAAGACATGCTCGGCCGGCAGGTTAAGGCTTTTGAACAATATGAAATTGGCGACACTGTCCCAGGCGCATATTCCAGTGCATGCTGATAATGTTGCAAACAGGGATCTGCTATCAACGCCTATTTGCCTCGCCTGATCGTCAAACACATGGATATGCTCCAGGGCAAACCGAACACTGGCCTGCGTTAAGACGCCCACATTGTATGGCATACGTAATTTATCCAGCTCATCTATCCAGCGCCGGTTACCTGAGAGAAAACCCAGCCTTAAACCCGCCAAACCGATTTTTGACAGGGTACGCATAACCAGCAAGTTATCATGCCGGGGCAACTGCTGCATGAACGTCTCACCAGTGAAGGCATGGTAGGCCTCATCAAGGACGACAACACCGGGCGAGAGTTCAATGATCTCTTCAATCTCCTCTTTAGCGAACAAGTTCCCCGTTGGGTTATTGGGCCAAGCCAGAAAAACAACCGCCGGTTGCGCCTCTTCAATGGCTGTTTTCATGGCGGATAAATCCAGTGAAAAATCGCGCCTGTTAAGCGGCACACCAACAAAGCGACTGCCCGTCATATCCGCCGCCGCTTTATACATGATAAAACCAGGCTCGGGCGCCATAATCACCGTATCCCGGTCGGCCACCGCCATACAGATGATCTGGATCAGCTCATCGGAGCCATTGCCGAGGATAACGCCGGCCTCCCCAGGGATTGAAAAAACAGCGCGTAATTTCTCTTTTAACGGGGTGGCGTTGGGATCGGGATAACGATTGACGTCAAGATGATGTAGCCTGTCCCGCCACTGTTGTTTTAATTCATCCGGCCATGTATAGGGGTTCTCCATCGCATCCAGCTTGATTAAAGCGGACGGGCAGGCGGTAGCGTAAGCACGGGAAGACAGGACGGCAGGACGGATCCAGCGTGTTACTTTTTCATGTCTATCCATGCTCGCTATCGGCTATCAGAAGCTGTTTCCCTTCTCATGCGATACCTGGCCGAGCGGGCATGGGCGGTCAAACCTTCGCTGTGGGCCAGTACCGTTGCTGTTGGCGCCAATTTGGCCGCCGCATCTGCACCGCATTCGATGATCGATGAGCGTTTCTGGAAATCATAGACGCCAAGGGGTGAGGAGAACCTGGCGGCTCTGCCTGTGGGCAGGACATGATTAGGGCCGGCACAATAATCCCCCAACACCTCCGCCGAGAAGTGCCCGATGAAAATCGCACCAGCGTGCCTTATTCTCTGCAAAAGCGTGTCGGGGTTTTGCACTGCAAGCTGTAGATGCTCGGGGGCCAGCTCATTCACCAGGCTTGCAGCCTCGTCCATGTTCTTAACACAGATAAAAGCGCCGTTATTTTGCAGTGACGCCTTAATGATCTCGGCCCGCTGCATTTTATCCAGATCCCGGTTCATGCTCTGCTCAACATTATCCGCCAGGGCTGGATCGGTGGTAATGAGAACCGCCCTGGCGTCCTCATCGTGCTCCGCCTGGGCGAACAGGTCCATGGCCACCCAGTCGGCATTGGCGCTTGTGTCGGCAACAATCACCACCTCTGAGGGCCCGGCTATCATATCAATACCCACCTTGCCGAATACCAGCCGTTTGGCGGCGGCCACATAGCGATTTCCGGGACCGACAATTTTATCGACCGCAGGGACAGTCTCAGTGCCATAGGCCAGCGCTGCGATGGCCTGTGCGCCACCAATGGAGAAGATGCGATCGACCCCCGCCAGCTTTGCCGCCGCCAACACAATGGGGTTTAATTCGTTATTCATGGCCGGGACAGCCATGATAATCTCGGTGACGCCGGCGACCCTGGCGGGTATGGCATTCATCAGTACCGATGAGGGGTAGGCCGCTTTGCCGCCTGGTACGTAGATCCCCACCCTGTCCAATGGGGTTACTCGCTGTCCCAACGTGACGCCTTCATCGTCCTGATAGCGCCAGGACGCCGCTTTTTGCCGCTCGTGGTATTGATAAATGCGCGCAGCGGCCGCCTCCAGCGCCGACCTCGAGTTCTCAGGGATCTCCCGCAAAGACTGATCCAGCGTTGCCTTGCCCAGTTCGATTTCGTCAATACCGATCTGCCGGCGATCAAACCGGTTGGTGTATGCCAACAGGGCGTCATCGCCTCTTTCACTCACATCAAGCAAGATGGCGGATACCCTGTCAATCAATTCCTGCTCAAGGTTATCACCGGCGGATAACAACCCGGATAGCTGATCGCTAAATTGATCATCCCGACTGCTGAGCCTGCGTATGCTGATCATGTATCTATGGCATCGGCCAGTCGCCTGATCAGCGGCTTGATGATCCCCTGTTTCATCTTCATGGCGGCCTTGTTGACAATTAAACGGGAGCTGATTTCGGCGATACAGTCGAGCGGCGCCAGGCCATTGGCCTTTAAGGTGTTGCCGGTGTCCACCAGATCCACAATTTGATCGGCCAGGCCAAGCACCGGCGCCAGCTCCATAGAGCCGTATAACTTTATGATCTCTACCTGCTGCCCTTTCTCGGCGAAATAATGACGGGTTGTTTTCACATATTTTGTTGCAATCCGTAGCCGAGCGTTAGCGTTACTCTCGGCAATGTGTTTTGCTCCGGCCAACATCAGCCGACAGCGCGCAATGTTTAAGTCCAGCGGTTCATACAAATTATCACTTTCGTATTCTATCAACACGTCTTTTCCGGCAATACCCATATCCGCCCCACCATTGACGACATAAGTCGGCACATCAGCGGCACGGATCACAATCAGCTTAACCCCCCGCTGACTGGTCTGAAAAATCAGTTTGCGAGATGTGTTCGGATCCTCGGCTGGGCGTATACCCATGCGCTCCAGCAAGGGCAATGACTCCTTGAGGATCCGGCCTTTGGATATGGCAATGGTAACGGGATGCGCCATCTTCATGTTGATTATTGAGTTTGTCCGCCAGCTTTTATTCAGGGAAGCCTTTTTATGCGTGCGCCCAGTTGCGTGAGCTTCTCTTCAATCCTCTCATAGCCCCGATCAATATGATATATGCGCTCGATCATGGTCTCACCTTCGGCCACCAAGCCCGCCAGCACCAGGCTGGCGGAGGCCCGTAGATCCGTTGCCATAACAGGCGCACTTTTTAATTGACCCACGCCGTTTACAATGGCGGTGTTGCCTTCAAGTTTTACATCCGCACCCATACGTTGCAACTCCTGCACATGCATAAACCGGTTTTCAAACACATTCTCCCTGATAATGCCATTGCCCTCTGCAATACAGTTCATCGCCGTGAACTGCGCCTGCATATCCGTGGGCAGGCCCGGGAAGGGCGCCGTATGAATATCAATGGATTTTGGTCGTTCCGATCGCATCTTTAGCGAGATGCTACCATCATCAATCCCTATATCGGCCCCGGCTTGCGTTAGTTTTTGTAACACGGCGTCCAGCAATGATGGTTGTGTGTTGTTTAAGGTAATATCACCACCGGTCATGGCTGCCGCCACCAGGTAGGTTCCGGTCTCTATGCGATCGGGTAAAATTTTATGGGTTGCACCTTCGAGTTGCGCCACGCCTTCTATTTTGATCGTATCCGTCCCCGCCCCTTCAATGTGTGCGCCCATAGCGTTCAGACAGTCGGCCAGAGCCGTGACCTCCGGCTCCCGGGCCGCATTTTCGATGATGGTGATCCCCTCGGCCAGGGTGGCCGCCATCATCAGATTTTCCGTACCAGTGACCGTGACCATATCTAAGGTCAAATGCGCCCCTTTCAATCGCCCGGCGCTGGCCCGTATATAGCCACCATCCACATCAATGTCCGCCCCCATCGCCGCCAATCCCTGCAAATGGATATTCACAGGCCGAGAGCCAATGGCGCAACCACCGGGCAAAGAGACTTCCGCTCGCCCATAACGGCCCAGCAACGGGCCCAACACCAATATGGAAGCACGCATGGTTTTAACCAGCTCATAGGGCGCAAACAAGCGGGTGATGCTACGGTTATTCACCTCAATGTTCATGCGCTCATCCACGGTCAACTGCGAGCCCATCAACCCTAATAATTCCATGGTGGTGGTCACATCGTGCAGGTGCGGCACATTGGTAATCACCACGGCCTTATCCGTCAGTAACGTCGCCGCCAATAGGGGCAGCGCTGCGTTTTTTGCGCCGGAGATCGTGATCGCCCCATGCAGGGGGACGCCGCCCTGAATAAGGAGCTTATCCATTGGGGATGTCGCCTCTCGTATTTATACGATACGCAGCGATTTCTTCTTCTCCCATTGTGCCGGTGTGCAGGTTTGGATAGAGAGGGCGTGTATATCCGCTCCCACCTTGTCACCCAGGGCCCGATAGACGAGTTGGTGTTGTTGTACCGTATTTTTCCCGGCAAACACCTCGCTCACAACAATGACGCTAAAATGCGTTCCGTCTCCATCGACCTCAACCTCACTGCCGGGAATACCCAGCTCGATCAGCTCTTTTATCTCTTCAATTTTCAAAGGATATCTCCGGTGTCTTGATTAAGGCGCATTATATTCATCTTGCACAGGGCTTTGCACCCACAGAGCAGGCGTCGGGGTGATCATCTTTTATCCGTCAAGGCAGGGGGCTGGCGGGCTATGTCGTCTCACGGCCCGGCTACAGATAAGGCGAGAACACAGACAAAAAATACCGCACAGGGGCGATGTGAAACAGGCGGGCTAAGGGGCGGCGAGTTAAAAGACGCATTTTAAGGCAGGCGCCCGTCTTTGCCGGGGCGAGATCAGCGACCCCGGCGCCGTGGAGCATGAAGGTGCGCCGTGCTACCTGGCCGGTGACTGCTCCGGTTTCCTGTTTTTAGCGGCCAACTTCTCAATCAATGCTCCCAGTCCGTTATTGCGGATCTCAGAGGCGAATGATTTTCGATACGTCTCAACCAAACTCACCCCTTCAAAGGAAACATTGATCACCTTCCAGTTATCCTCCACTTTATACATGGTGTAGTTTATCGGCGTTACGTTTTCATTGGCGGTTGATTTGATCTCGGTCTTCACCATGACGATATTGGGCTTTTTGCCGTATACGGTTTCTATGTAATTCACCTTCTCATCGGTAAAGCCTAACAGCGCCCTGGCGTAAGTGCGGATCAGCAATGTTTGAAACTCCGCCGTGAATGTCCGCCGCTGCTCTGCCGAGGCCGCTTTCCAATGCTTGCCTAAAATCCATTTTGACATATTGAAAAAATCAAAATTCGGCGTGATCAACTCGTTAATCACATCATAGACTTTATCCGGCTCGGCATCCAGCAACGCCCGCTGCTCACTGATCCGCTCAATGACGCTGTCCACAGTTAAAATAACCACGTCTTTGGGCGCTTTTGAAACAGCGCTATAGGCCAATGTTGAAATGAACGACAACACGAATGTCGTTAGCAACAATGCTCTGCACTTCATGATGGACTCTCCAAAACTAATGATAACACTATAACCCCGTCCCTTAACCCAGGCCCGCCACCGAGGTGCTGAGGCAAGGCTCACCGTTACGACAACGCACCTATTCTAATCACTTCCCCATCCTTGAGACAAGGGGCTATGGGCAGAAAGCGCCTTGAATTGCAGTGTGCGTTTTCCCTTCAAATAACCTCTTTCCGTCAACATCACGACATGGGCGCTGATATGTCATGCCATCTTAAACGGCTTTAAGAGCAATATGAGTTTGGGCAACAGGGTGAGCGCCGCCAACAGGGCAAGGAGCATGGCCAAAGCGGTCAGTAAGCCGAAATAAATGGTCGGGATAAAGTTCGATAACATCAGGATGGAAAAGCCGATCACGATGGTGATGGCCGTGTAGAAAACCGCGCGCCCGATATTGGCGTGACAATAATAAAGCGTCTTAACATAATCCCCCCTGTTCGCATATTCCTCCCTAAATCGGTAGATATAATGAATGCTGTTGTCCACCGCAATGCCGATGGTGATAGCGGCAATGGTGATCGTCATCATATCCAGCGGGATCCCAAAAATGCCCATCAGCCCGAGGATAATCCCGGCAGCCAGGATATTGGGGATGACGCCGATGATCGCCAACGTGAGCGAGCGGAACAGGAGCAACAACATCAAGGCAATCCCCAGCATGACCACACCCAGGGTCTCAATCTGCGATGTGAACAGGCTTTGCAACATGTTGTTGTATAACACCATCATGCCGCTGATCTGAAAATCATCGGCGCCCAACCCCAGCTTTTGTTTCAGATCGCGGTCGATGCGCTCCAGCAATTCTTCTCTGCGTAGATCCGGCAACGAGTCCAGGATGCTAACGCTTACCCTGGCCTCATCATGTTCAATGGAGATATAGGGATCGATTAACGCCCGCTTGATCGCCACAGGCATTTTTTTATTGATCACCGCCAGCTCAAATGTATCAAACGCATCGCCTTTATTTAACTCCTCAGCCAGGCGTAGCACGGACGCCAGTGACTGCACTTTCCCGACTGCAGGCAGGCTGTCCAGGTAATCGTGCACCGCCTTGATGCGCTCGACCTTGTAGGCGGTAAACCAGGCGTCCGCCGGATCGGTAGGTTCCGTCTCAAAACCGGCGAACAGATCATCCAGATCAGAGAACTCATCACCCTCGCCGTCCTCTTCCTCGCCATATTCAGCCGCCGAGTCAAACCGCAAGACGATATCCAGCGGCGTTGTGCCGCCCAGCTTCTCATCGATGAGCTTCATGCCCTGGTATATCTCCGTGCTTTTGCTGAAATAATTGATGAAGCTGTTCTCCACCTTGAGCCGGGTGATCCCGTAGACACTGCCCGCCGCAAGCAACAGGGCGAGCAGGACGACCTTGCCCCCGTGCCTTTCCGTTGTTCTCGCCAGGGCGGCGGTAAACGGCGCCTCGGCTCTCTCAGGCGCACTGACTTTTTTATCAAACAACATCAGCACGGCGGGGAATAGCAAAAATGAGGTGAGGAAAATAACGCCCAGCCCCATGCTCATCATCCAGCCAAAGTCAATAACGGGTTTTATATCGCTAATGATCAGCGAGCCAAACCCGATCATGGTGGTGAGCGCCGTATACAAACAGGGCCAGACCATGCGCCCGGTGGTATTGAACACCAGCTCTTTCTGGGTCTGCTGAGGGAAGTCCCGCCGTAATTGCCGATAGCGCACGATCAGATGCACGTTCATGGACATGGTCAATATCAACATCAGCGAGATAAAGTTCGAAGAGATAACCGTGACCCGCCAACCCGACAGCCCTAAAACACCCATCATGATCACCACGGCAAAGACACAGCTAAGCAGCGGCAATATCACGAACCTCGCCTGTCGAAATATACGCAACAACATAACCACCAGAAAGAGAACGACACCGATACCAAATACCATGAGATCATGTTTGATGAATGTGATCATGTCATCGGCAATCATGGAAACACCGCCCAGGTACAGTGTCCCCGTATCCTGATATGGATCAATAAGCGCGCGGATAGCCGCTATGCTCTGGCGCTTATCTCCGTCCACCCGGTCCTTTACGGCGTTGTATTCCTGTAATACCCTATCCAGTTCGACTAATTCCACATCGCTCAAACCGTCAACATGGCGTTTTATCAACAGGCGGTTTTTTCTCTTCTGCAATTCCGCATATTTTCTCTGCGCCTTAAAATAAACCAGCAGGGCGGTTGTCTGACCATCTTCGCTCACCAGGCGGTTACTGAATATCGGGCTGCTTAATAATTCCTGCCTGGCCCTATCCCGATCCACGGCGGGGTCTTCCAGGGTGGTATAGTTCTCTGCGACCTCGGCGAGTGTGCCGCCGGTCATTTTCAGCAGCGGCGCATCTATCAGTGACGTCACCGCCTCCACCCCTTTCACTTGCTTTAAGTCTTCACGTAATTGATAGATGGTTTTTAACGATGTCTCGGAAAATAAGTCCTCGTTCGGGGAGAAGGTGACGAACAAAAAATCACGGCCCTCATAACGCTCGTTTAACTCCCGAAAGATCCGCAGATCCTTATCGCTCTCCAGGATCAGGGAATCGGCTGATGCATCCAGCTTAAAGTCTTTGGAAAAATAGGCGAAAAAAGAAAACAGGGCGAGCAGGACAATCAGGGTGATCTTCGGGGCGCCGAGCAGATAGTGATGATAAAAATAAGCGATCCGGGCAAACATGGGCGATGTCTATATGGATGTCTTTAATATCAAAGAGGCGGGATTTTCTTTGACCCGAATGCAATCGTCAATAGTGATTTTAATGCATGCCTTCAATCATACATCTTCCGGGGGCAGGGCAAACCTCTTGGGCCGTCTCTTCTTATATGTTTAATGTCCCCTGAGCCTTGAAAATAACAATGCCTTGCAGTTATCTGCGGCCTTAAGAGTATGATAGACTGCTGTGGACTTTAGGCATCCCAACAGGTGTTCTCTATGCACAAGTTTACGTTGACCGCTTCTCTGCTCCTTACCCTTTCCTTCTCCACACACGCAAGAACGCCTGCGCCCGAGGACGCCGAGCTGTATTTTATCTCACCGGCTGACGGTGAGACCGTATCCAACCCTGTTGTTGTACGGTTTGGCCTTAAAAATATGGGGGTTGCCCCGGCGGGAGTGCAGATAGAGAACACCGGCCACCATCATCTCCTGGTGAACACTGATCTGCCCGCCTTGAGTGTACCGATTATGAGCGATGAACATCACCTTCATTTCGGCAACGGGCAGACACAAACCAGCATGATCTTACCCCCCGGCACCCACACGCTACAGCTCCTGCTGGGGGATTTCGCCCACATACCCCATGAGCCGGCGGTGAGATCCAAGCCGATCACCATTACTGTGCAATAACCCTTGAGCTCGGTTTGTTATGGCCCCTGCCTTCGCCCCTCATCAACAGTGCATTAAGCCACGATAACAGCCATCATTGCCGACTGTCCTGATCCGTAGTGCAAGGTAGGGCTATCTCGCCACGGATGATCTGGCCGATAGTCCGCACATAGAACCCGTGCTCAACCTCAAGCACACGCCGGGCCAGGGTCTCGGCGGTATCATCCTTCTCTACCGGCACCGTTGTCTGGGCTAGAATGGGGCCGTTATCGTAGATCTCATCAACCACATGGATAGTGACGCCCGACTCCCTGTCCCCGGCGGCAATGACGGCCTCATGTACACGCATCCCGTACATACCCGGGCCGCCATACTTGGGTAACAGGCATGGATGGATATTGATGATCCGAGATGGGAAGATCGCCAACGTCAGCGGGCCGATTTTTCTCATGTAACCGGCCAACACCACCAGGGCGACTTCATGCCTGAGCAACGTATCAACGATTTCCATATCCAGCGCTTGCGGGCCGGGATGGGTGTGGCCGCTCAGGTGAAAGGCCGGGATTTTCTCATGCCTCGCCCGCTGCATTGCCCCTGAATCAGGGTTATTGCTGATCACAACGGCCGGCTCTGCCTCCAGCCTGCCGTCTTGACAGGCGTCAATAATCGACTGCATATTGGTGCCGTCATGTGATGCAAGCAATCCCAGTTTCATCGTCTTCTCACAGTAAAACCCAATGCAGCAAACTTCTCATATAACCGGCTATCACCATCGGCACACGCCATGTGAACCTGCAGGGCATGGAACTCCCTTCGAGTTGGGTAATTGGCCCGTAATGAGCTGAAAAACGCCGCTCGCCGGGGCAAGTCAAATTCGCTGATGGGCATCAAAGCGGCACAATCACGGCGTACATCATAACTTGCCAGCACCGCCATTTGCATGGCGTCCATCTCATTGTCAAACCCGGCGAGGTTCAGCTCACCCACACCGGCCGATGGTAATACCGGCTCATCGGCTGGCGCCTTTTTATCCACGCTAAAACAGAGCTGTTCAAATACCAACCGGGTTGCTCTTGCTTTGGCGTCCAGGGCGTAACCAGCGATATGGGGGGTAGCCAGGGTGGCCGCTTTATACAAGTTAAGACTAATAGCAGGCTCATTGTCCCACACATCCAGGATGAGATGCGCCTCAGGGTTTTTTTCCATGAATTCAATAAGATCATCCTCATTGACGACACCGCCCCTGGATGTATTGATAACAACGGCATTCGCCTTCATTGCCCCCAGCCAGTCGCTGTTAAGCATACCCCTGGTTGGGAAATCCCCGGCGTCCGTCAACGGCACATGCAGGGTGATCACATCTGCCGCCAACACCGGTTCCAGATCCCGAAAACAATAACGACCTTTTTCATCCTGGATGAAGGGATCATAGATCCGCGTTTCCATATCCAGGATTTTTAACAGCCCCCTCAGAAAACCACCCGTATGCCCGCAACCGATAATGCCAACTGATTTTATATCCAGATCATATTCAGCCGATAATACAAACAGGCAACTTAAGATGTATTCCGAGACGGATCTCGCATTACACCCTTTGGCATGAAAAAAGGTGACGTCATTTTCCTGAAGGTAATCCACATCAATGTGATCAATCCCGCTACTCATACTGCCAACGTATTGCACAGCCGTGCCTTCAAGTAATGCCTGATCAACGCCAGTCGCTGTCCTGACGAGGAGACACTTTGCATCTTTAATGGAGCGGGCTGTTATATCCCCGCCCGCCATGAGCGTGACTTCACCCATCTTGGCAAAATAATGCTCAACAAAAGGAATGGCTTTATCTGCGATGATTCTCATTGCACCACAGTATAGAAGAGATGCAGACGGGCGATGATGACTCAGGGATAAGGGTGCGTTTGTACGCCTTCTTTCTCTACCGGGATCAGATCCTTCTTGCTGATCCCTAAAATCAAAGTCACCGGGCTGGCCACATAGATGGATGAATAGGTGCCGATGATCACGCCGAATATGAGGGCGGTTGAAAAGGGACGTATGATCTCGCCACCCAGAAAGAATAAGGCGATCAATACCAGCAGCGTGGTCAGTGAGGTGATCAAGGTGCGGCTCAGGGTTTGATTCAGGGAAGTGTTGATCACCTGGGCGGAAGAGCCTTTTCGCAAGCGCCTAAAATTCTCGCGGATCCGATCAAAGACGACAATGGTATCGTTGAGCGAATAACCGATCACCGCTAATAACGCCGCCAATACCGTCAGATCAAAATCCATCTGCATGATAGAGAAGAAACCAACCGTAATAATGATATCGTGTACCAGGGCGGCGATAGCGCCTATGGAAAATAACCGCTGAAAACGAAAAGCGACATAAATAAAGATCATGATCAGGGCGTAGATCATGGCCAGGCCACCCTCTTCCTGCAGGTCTTCACCGACCTGGGGGCCGACAAACTCGACGCGCCGCACTTCAAAGGGCTGATCGGCGTTTTTCAGGATATCAATGATGGCCTCGCTGATCTGCACATTACTTTTCCCCTGAACCACCCCAACCCGAATTAAGACGTCCTTTGCCGTGCCAAAGTACTGCACAACGGCGCCCTTAAACTCGGTTGCATCGAGCGTATCTCTGATCTGATCCAGCTCAACGGTTTGCCGGTATGCCACCTCCACCAGGGTACCGCCGGTAAAATCAATACCAAAGTTAAGTTTATTTATGACTAGGGATGCTACAGAGCCGAGGATGAGGATGGCCGATACCACAAAGGCCACCCTGCGCCTACCCATAAAGTCAAAATCGAATGGTTGTCCCGGGATTTGCATATTGCATTAACCGAACTAAATAGTCAGCCTCTGTAGCTTGCGGCCGCCGTAAATTAAATTGATGATCGAGCGGGTCACCATGATCGCCGTGAACATGGAGCACACAATACCCAGCGATAAAGTCACCGCAAAGCCTTTAATCGGGCCGGTGCCGAAACTAAACAGAACAATGGCCGCGATCAATGTGGTGATGTTGGCGTCGGCAATCGTTGAGAACGCCTTCTCATAACCGGCATGGATACTGGCCTGGGGGGAGTTTCCGTTTTTGATCTCCTCCCGAATCCGTTGAAAGATAAGCACATTGGCGTCAACCGCCATGCCCACCGTCAGGACGATGCCGGCGATCCCCGGCAGGGTCAGGGTCGCCTGTAACAAAGACAATAACGCAACGATTAAAACGAGGTTCAACGCCAGGGCGACATCAGCGGCCAGACCAAACGCCTTGTACCACAACGCCATAAAGATCAGCACCAACACAAAACCGATTTTTACCGACATAAAGCCCTTATCAATATTATCCTGCCCCAGGCTCGGGCCAACGGTTCGCTCCTCAATAATCTCAATGGGCGCCGCCAATGCCCCGGCTCTGAGTAACAGCGCCAGGTTCCTGGACTCCGTGGTATTGTCCAGGCCGGTGATCTGAAACCGTTTGCCCAGTTGTTCACGAATCGTGGCGACATTGATCACCTCTTCAATGGTCTCTTTGTGCTTCACCATCACACCGTCTTCCTCTACGGTTTGCGTTTTATTCTCTATAAACACCACCGCCATGCTCCTGCCCACTTCCTCGGCGGTGGCGTCCCGAAACCGTTTGGCGCCCTTGCCATCCAGGGTAATAGAGACATTGGGGCTACCGGATACGGCATCGAAACCCGCCGCCGCATTGATGATATAATCCCCCGTTAGCATCACTTGTTTCTTTAACAGCACAGGGTTACCGCCTCGGTCGTAATACAACCTGGCGCCTGCGGGAAGACGGCCATCGAGGGCGTCCTGAACATCGTGATCCGGATCGGTCATGCGAAACTCCAGGGTCGCTGTCGCCCCCAGGATCTCTTTTGCTCTTGCGGGATCCTGAACACCGGGCAGTTGTACAACCACACGTTCCAGCCCCTGTTGCTGGATCACAGGCTCGGCGACACCCAGCTCGTTCACCCGCTTTCTTAATGTGGTGATATTTTGCTGAATGGCCAAACGACGCGTCTCTTTAAGCTCATCCTCGGCAATACGGACGGCAAGCTGGAACTCCCCGGGTTCAGATGCGAGCTCTTCAAGCTCCAGGGCGCGGAAATGCGCTTCAATCTCAGCCACCCCTTTTATGCGCTGCTCATCATCACGAAAGCGAATGAGTAGCCCACCCCCCCTGCTGCGGGTGATCGTTTTATAACGCACCGTGTTGTCGCGCAAATGTGTTTTGACGTCCGAGACATAACGCTCTTCGGCTTTGGCGATGGCCGCATCCATGTCCACTTCCATGAGGAAATGCACCCCACCACGCAGATCCAGGCCAAGATACATGGGCTCTGCACCTAAGGCCCGTAACCAGTGCGGCGTCGCCGCGGCCAAATTCAACGCCACGGTGTAAGCGCGGCCCAGGGCCTCACCCAGTACCGACTGCGCCTTGAGCTGGTTCTCCTCATCTTGAAATCGAACAACCAGATTATTCTCCCCAAGCTCGATAGCCAGGTAGTCTACCCCGGCTTCATCCAGGGCGTTCTCGATGGTGAATTGAGTGAGTTGGCTCACCTCGGCAGAGCGAGAAGGCGAGATCTGTAACGCCGGGTCTTTACCATAGAGGTTTGGCAGGGCATACACACAAGCTGTAGATATGACAATCATGATCAACAGGTACTTCCATATTGCGTAACGATTCATGGGTAAGCCCTGCTAGAGTGTTTTTAACGTGCCCTTAGGCAGGATGGCGGAAACCGCCTGTTTTTGTACCTTGACCTCGGTACCCCTGGCCACTTCCAGCACAAGAAAATTATCCCCCACCTGATTGATCTTGCCCAACATGCCACCGTTTGTCACCACCTCATCCCCTTTGGCCAGGTCTTCAACCAGTTGTTTGTGCTCTTTGGCCTGCTTCATTTGTGGGCGGATTAAAAAGAAATAAAAAATGACGAAGAAAAACACCAGCATAAATAAAAACGAGCCACCGCCCCCCTGTTGGGAACCCCCCTGCGCCCACACATTATTTATAAAAAAATCAGTCATTTACATAAATTATTTCAAATAAGGCGCGGTATTATGCCACAACGTATGCCTGGATTCAGTACCCAATCCATCGTTTTTATGGAGCGGATTTTTAAGGCTCTGAACATCTATCTTCGCAAGTCAGATCATCTCCCATCATCCGCCGCTCACCCGGCCCCGGGCTTTATGCACCAGTGGGATCAGGCATGGATGACGCCATTTACGATCCCTATCCCTCATCTTTGCCGGTGATGTTGTTGCCATCGGCAATAAATAAACTGACTGTTCTCAGAGTCCCTGTTCATAATAACGGGCATAATGATGGGGTAGCAGAGTCATAAGTCGCCATCGTGGTTGTTATCCTGGCGGTATGATCCCATGGCGCCATTAGCGAGAAGCCATCAAGCCACAGGGCGTTGAGGCTCCCTGTTCAGCATGATGATAAAACAACCTGTGGAACAGCCCCGGGCAGAGAAACCCCTGTATGCACAAAGGACGGGGCGGTGCTGTCGGCGTCTCTCAATAGTGATAGTTCAGTGTTACGCCATAGGTTCGAGGCGGTCCCCATACGCCGATAACGCCCGGGCTAATGATGTAGGACTGGGAGATATAATCCTCTTCAAGCAGATTCTTGCCCCACACGGCGAGCTCCCAATGGCCGTTGTTTGAGGTTAAGGCAAGACGGGCGTCAACCAACTCATGTTGTTGTATGACCGGGCGTTGGTCCAGGTAGTCCATGATTTGCTCGTCCATGTAGCTGTATTCAATCTGGGCGTCAAACTCACCATAGGCCGTCGGCAGGTTATAACCCAGGATAACATTCCATGAACTCTCCGGCGCCTGGCGCAAATCGGAACCGGACGCATCGACCGGGCCGCTTACGGTGACGATCACCAGATCACTCACAGCCGTTTCCAGATAGGCATAATTGCCAAGCAGGCGGATATTCTGCGTCGGATACCAACCCCATTCAACTTCCAGCCCGTAAATATCGGCCTGCCCCAGATTGGTGGTCTGGAAGGCGCCAAACTCAGAGCCGATCACCGGGCCAAAGCGCACGATCTGTAAGTCTTTATAGTCGTTGTAGTAGGCGGTGATATTCAGACGTAAGGTGTTATCAAGCAGATCACCCTTGAAACCGAGCTCATAATTCAGCGCCGTTTCCGGGGCGACCGGCTGTGATGCGCTGATCTCAACCCCCTGTGAGCCGGCAAAGCCGCCGCTCTTATAACCCTTAGTGACGGCGGCAAATATCATCATCTCATCGCCGAGGTAGTATTGCAGCGCCGTCTTGAAGGAGAAGTCACCCCAGCTATCGCTTGGGGAGACGGTAAATGTTTCGTTGATGATGTTCAAACTGCCGCCCAGGCCCGCACAGGCGGGAAAACCAGCGAAGGGCCCGCTCTCGGGCAAGTTCCCGCAATCAACAGCAGTGGCCCGATAATCTTTTTCATCCAGGGTGTAACGAGCGCCCAGGATGAGATTCCAATCCTCGCTAAATGACCAGTTGGCCTGCCCGTACACCGCATAGCTGTTGGTTTCGTTCTCGGTGCGGGTATATTCGTTACCGATGATCGCCTGCTCGCCAACGGCGGTTTGACGCAAGCGCACATCGGGATCATGGTATTCACCGACAGCGGTAATTTTGAACTCCTCCATGCGATCAGTCTCTTCACGGAAATAATAAACACCGGCGGTGTAGTTGACGTCGCCGTCCAGGCTGGATACCCAGCGTAACTCCTGGGAGAAGGTCTTGATCCCTTCAGAGATGTCATCCACCAACTCATCAAAGGGCCGGCCAATGGCGCCAAGACCGACGCCGATAGACTGCATTTCCCAATCTGTTTCATACTGACGATAGCCGCTAATGCTGGTGAGGACGCCAGCGGCAAATTCGATGTCGCCCTGTAGCGAGACCCCCCGGGCGTCACGTTTTGAAAAGCCATCATAGGGTGAGGCGTTCTGCCGGGGTCCGGTGGCGCCGTTGGCGATCAGAATGCGGCTAAGCGGTAGATTATCAGCAATCGGCGTGCGCCCCATATCGCTGCGATCATCTTCCATATAATCGGCTGAAAACAGCCATTCCGAGGCGTCCAGGGACAGACGGAGTTGCGCCCGATAGGAGGTTTGATCCTCATCTTGTAGTGCCGTGTTCAACAACACATTATCAACATAGCCATCATGCTCACGATGATTGAAGCTGAGCTTCCCCGCCAGCCTCTCGGTGACGGGGCCGCTGAGCAGCCCCTGATAACGGATGATCCCCTCATTTCCCGCCGTCGCCCCCACCCTGGCTTTTAACTCATCCGTCGGCCTGGCGGTAATGACATTGAAAGCGCCGCCAATGGCGTTGCGCCCAAACAGCGTCCCCTGCGGGCCTTTCAGCACCTCGATACGCTCCAGGTCAAACATGTCAAAGTTAATACTGGCGGTGCGACCAATATAGACGCCATCCAGGAACAAGGCGCTGGAGTTTTCCAGGCCAGCGCCATCATCGGTCGAGGTGATCCCGCGTATGGAGATCAACGCCTGACCCGGGGCAAATTCGGCATAGGCAACGCCTGGGACATGCTGGGAAATTGTCGCCGCATCGAAAATATCCGACTTCTTTAATGCCGTCTCGCCCAGCGCGGTGATGGTGATAGGCACATCCTGTATGTTCTCCGCCCGGTACTGCGCGGTGACGATAACCTCCTCCAGTGCGCCGTCGGTTTTTCGAGGCGCCACTCCCTTCGCAACGACCCCATGGCTTAGGCCGAGGGCGCCAACCAGCAGGGTTCGGATGAATGCGCTTCTATGGGTGTCGTTCAGCATGATTCTTATCTCTTATGTTCTCTTCCATGTTCCTGTTTAATTCCATTATCCGCTTTGCATACCATCCCCCGGACTTAAAAACCCACCTGGCTCAAGCGGTACAAAACAGCGGGAAAATTCTACAATTTCTATCATTTGACGCAAGCCCCCATATATTTCTACCACATGAGCGCCCTTGAGTACTGTCATGAATAATGTACTGCATGGTGGCCGTCATCTCAATCTTCTATGCGGGCGCCCAAGCTCAAAGTAGCCATTGGCAAAATGTGACGCGCCCAGGTGGTGTTGTTCCCACAAACAGGATCAGATCATGGCCCCACTGCCGGACCGCCCCCGGCGGGTTATCTCCGTTTTATTCGGCCTGTTCTTCCATAGACGAGGCGGGGGTGGGGCACGCCGGGTGAACGCCATCAAGCCATGATGGTCAAGGGCGAGGTGGGTAGTCACGGCATGGCGAACCATCATCGTCATGACTGAATAGCGTTAAAGATGTTTCATAGATGTGCGCTGCTCGAGAGATGTGGGTGACTGATAAGGTGTTCTCACGGCTTTCGGGAACCACAGTTGCCGGGATAGCAAGTTACAAGCAAGCATAAAACCGACGGAGGTCAATCTTCATTTTCACCAACATCACCAGATCATTCCTTAACTCCTCTGGCCAGAGACAAGCGTCCAGGCAACGTCACCCATTTTGCTCACTGTGGCTGGAAAAGATCGGCAAGAACGTGTAACTTAACCACCCCCGATCAGCATGAGTGACAATGACGAAAAAGCTGTTTGTAAAGACATTCGGCTGCCAGATGAATGCATACGACTCCGAGAAGATGCAAGACGTATTGCATCAATCTCACGGGATGATAGCCACACAAAGCCCGGAGGATGCGGATATGGTGATCTTCAACACCTGCTCGATCCGTGAAAAAGCCCAGGAGAAATTATTCTCCGAGCTGGGCAGATGGCGCCGCAGAAAGAAAGACAAGCCTGAATTGATCATTGCCGTAGGCGGCTGTGTCGCCAGCCAGGAAGGCGAGGCCATTTATCAACGCGCCCCTTATGTTGATATCGTCTTCGGGCCGCAAACACTACACCGGCTCCCCGGCCTGCTTGAGAAGACGACAACATCGGCGAGATCGGTGATCGACATCGCCTTCCCGGAGATTGAAAAATTCGATCAGCTACCCGCGCCACGGGCCGACGGGCCTGCTGCCTTTGTCTCCATCATGGAAGGCTGTAGTAAGTATTGCACTTTTTGTGTTGTTCCCTATACACGGGGTGAAGAGATCTCAAGACCCCTGGACGATGTGATAGCGGAAGTCGCCCGGCTTGCCGAGCAAGGCGTTCGTGAAGTCACCCTGCTTGGCCAGAATGTCAATGCCTACCGGGGATTAACGTATGATGATCAGATTGCCGATCTGGCTACGCTGATAGAGTTCATTGCTGAAATTGATCACATTAAACGCATACGTTATACCACATCGCACCCGCTTGAGTTTTCAAATCATCTTATCGATGTCTATGCCCATGTGCCGAAACTGGTGAGCCATGTACACCTGCCGGTGCAAAGCGGATCTGATCGCATTCTCTCTCTCATGAAAAGGGGGCATACCATCCTTGAATACAAATCGAAGATAAAACGCCTGCGAAAGGTAAGACCCGATATCAGCCTGTCTTCGGATTTTATCGTCGGCTTCCCCGGCGAGACCGACGCCGACTTTATGGCGACCCTGGGTCTCATCGAAGAGGTGGGCTTCGATCAATCCTTTAGCTTTATTTATAGCCAAAGACCCGGCACGCCGGCGGCCTCCTATGCCGATGAGACGCTGATGGAAGTGAAGAGAAAACGTTTGCAGCTACTACAAAACAGGCTCAATCAGCAGGCGCAGCGGATCAGTCAGTCCATGGTGGGTGGCGTTCAATCCATACTGGTGGTTGGCACATCGCGCAAAGACAGGTGCGAGTTAGCGGGGAGAACTCAAAACAACCGCATCGTCAACTTTGCCGGCCCGGAGGAGCTGACAGGGCAACTTGTGGATGTGAAAATCACCAAGGCGCTCCCTCACTCACTGCGTGGTGAGTTACTACCGCCTGATCATGAGTGAATCACGCCCGAACATGTCTCGGCAATATCATTCTTGAGCGCCTCAACCGACAACATTCATCCCATATCCACCGATCTGCACCTGGAACCGGCTGATAATGAGCGGTTGGCGAACCTGTGTGGCTCACTGGACTCGCATATACGACAAATTGAACGGCGTCTGGGTGTTGAGATTCATAATCGGGGGAACGCCTTTTCTATTACAGGCAATGCCGATAGTGTGGGTATGACCAGCCGACTGTTGACGGAGCTCTATGAGGCAACAGGATCAGAGGCGCTGTCCAGTGAAAAAATCCATTTGACCTTGCAAGATAAGGCCATGAACGGCGGCATGGATGATGCTCCCGGGGATGGCGTCATCATCAAAACCAAACGCGGGATCATAAAAGGCAGAAGCCAGAACCAGCGGCGGTACTTAAAAAACATACAAGAGCATGATGTTAGTTTCGGGATTGGCCCGGCCGGCACCGGTAAAACATACCTGGCCGTGGCCAGTGCCGTTGTGGCGTTGGAGCAAAATCAAACCCGGCGACTTGTTCTGGTAAGACCGGCGGTAGAGGCGGGAGAGAAGTTGGGCTACTTGCCCGGCGATCTGGTGCAAAAAGTGGATCCCTATTTGCGACCATTGTATGACGCACTGTATGAGATGCTGGGTTTCGACCGGGTGATGAAATACATGGAGCGAAATATAATTGAAGTGGCGCCGCTTGCTTTTATGCGCGGCAGAACACTCAACGAGTCCTTCGTCATCCTGGATGAGGCGCAAAACACCACCCTTGAACAAATGAAAATGTTCCTGACGCGCACGGGTTTTGGTTCAAAGGCCCTGATCACCGGCGACATTACCCAGATCGACTTGCCACGGGGTAAAAAATCCGGGCTTCGCCACGTCATCGACATATTAAAAGAGGAAGACGGGATCAGTTTCACATTTTTTCAATCCCGGGATGTGGTTCGACACCCACTGGTGGCGAGGATACTGAATGCCTATGAGCGCCATGAAAATAAGAACCTGATAAATACGAATGACACATATTAACGTGCAGATGATCTCCTCAGTCCCGGCAATACCAGCCGAGCATGAACTCATTCACTGGGCCGGCACATCGCTGGGGGGGCATGTTGATGACGCCGAGATCACCCTGCGCATTGTCGATGAACAGGAGAGCCGGGCGCTGAACAGGCAATGGCGCCATGTCGATGGGCCCACCAACGTGCTCTCTTTTGCGCTTGGTGATGATGGGAGTTTGCGCCCTGCCCTGCTCGGCGATATCGTTATGTGTGCGCCTGTTATCGGGCAGGAAGCAATCGAGCAAAACAAGGCGGCAAAAGCCCATTGGGCGCATATGGTTGTACATGGCATTTTACATCTGATCGGCTATGATCACATAGAAGAGGATGAGGCGAAGATAATGGAAGCGAAAGAGATCGCCATCTTGAGAAGTTTTGGTTTTCCTGATCCCTATTTAATACCAAACCAATGAGCAAAGACAAACCCCCGTCGAGTGAGGCGAAAAAATCATGGTGGAGGCAATTAAAAACCACGCTGTCCAATAGCCCTCAGGACTCCCATGCCCTGATTGAGATCCTGCGCGATTCGGAGTCCAGGAATATCGTAAATCCCGATGTGCTGGTGATGCTGGAAGGGGCTATCCATGTATCTGAAATGCAGGTGCGCGACGTCATGGTTCCCCGTGTACAAATGACGGTGATCAACCATGACGCCAAACCCGATGAGATTATCCATATCGTCATTGACTCCGGTCATTCACGGTTTCCCGTGGTGAGCGATGATCAGGACGATGTGCTGGGCATACTGCTGGCAAAAGACCTGTTGTCCTGTTTTGTCGACAATGGGGCAAACGCCTTTGATATTGAGGATCTGATGCGTCCAGCGGTATTTACACCCGAGAGCAAGCGGTTAAATGTATTGCTTAGGGACTTTCGCACCAATCGTAACCACATGGCCATGGTTGTGGATGAGTACGGGATCGCCGGACTGGTGACTATTGAAGACGTCATAGAGGAGATCATCGGTGAGATAGAAGATGAACATGATATCGATGAAGAGGAGTACATACGACAGGATGGAAGCCATCTCTACACAGTGGAAGGCTTCACCCCCATAGATGATTTCAACCACTATTTCGGCACACAGATCGAAGATCAGGATTATGACACCGTGGGTGGTTTGATCACCCATGCATTCGGGTACTTGCCTAAACGTAGCGAGACGATCGAGTTTGAAGGCTACCAAGTGAAAGTGCTGCATGCCGATAAAAGAAGGGTACACTCATTGCAGTTCAAAAAAGCGGACGCATAATCTTCCCTGCCCCAAGCCCTCGTTTGCGCTTATGGCGAAGCTGCTCAAAACCATACCGCCGCCCCTGCTGTCGCTGTTTGCAGGTGGCCTAACCACGCTGGCGTTTGCGCCATTTTATCTCTTTTTCATCCCCTTCTTTACACTGGCGATCCTGTTGCATCTATGGCGCAACAACACCAAAGAGAAAGCCTTCATCTACGGCTACTCCTACGGCCTCGGCCTGTTTGGTATTGGCGTGAGCTGGTTACACATCAGCATCAACCTGTTTGGCGGGGTGAGTTTAATCGGCGCCTACGGGATCACTTTCCTCCTGATCGCCTATTTATCCTTATTCCCGGCGCTGGTGGGTTACCTAAGTCGTCTGTATGACATAAGATCAGAGGGGCATTATTATCTGCTCACCGTCCCGTCCCTATGGACCCTCGGCGAGTGCCTGCGCGCGAGGTTATTCACCGGCTTTCCCTGGCTATCATTAGGCTATACCCAGACTGACAGTGCGCTGGCGGGATACGCCCCGTTGGCAGGGGTATTCGCTGTGAGTTTTTTTATCGTTTTGCTGTCGGGGCTGTTGTTGCTGTTGCTCCTGGGATCACATAAAAAAGTATTACTCTCTTCTAGCATCATCCTGATCTTTGCCCTTTCGGCTCTTGGCAAACAACATCCATGGACGGCGGCGCAAAACAAAGCTATTCAGGTGGCGCTGATCCAGGGCGCCATACCCCAGGAGATCAAGTGGATGGCGCAATATAAACAATCTTCCCTTCAACACTACCTCACATTGACCCGCCATTTCTGGGATAACGATTTGATCATCTGGCCGGAAACCGCTATTCCATCATACATGCACAATGAGGCCGATTTTTTGCAACAACTCGACACCAGGGCAAAAGCCCATGGGTCGATCCTGCTCGTTGGACTGCCGACAAAAGACCTTGCCGGCGGCGCTACTTTTAACAGTCTGCTATTGCTGGGCGAAGACCGGCAAGTCTACAACAAACGACATCTGGTGCCGTTTGGTGAGTATGTGCCCTTCAAACCGGTCCTCGGCAAGCTGGTGGAGCTCATGCAAATACCCATGTCGGACTTCAGTGCCGGTGATTGGGATAAAAAACCGGTTTTCACTGGTAGCGAGTTTTCCATGGGGCTTTCTATCTGTTATGAAGATACGTTCGGCAATGAGATTATAAAGGCGTTGCCGGAGGCGGAGCTGTTAGTCAACATCAGTAATGACGCCTGGTTTGGCGATTCCGCCGCCCCCCATCAACACCTGCAAATGGCGCAGATGCGGGCTATTGAGACCGGGCGATTTCTGGTGCGCGCAACCAATACCGGGATCAGCGCCATCATCAATGAAAAAGGGGAGATCATCGGCAAAACAACGCAATTTAAGGCGGACGCCGTCGCCGCATCGGTTTCTTTATTTACCGGCACAACCCTCTACGCACTAACCGGTGACACACTGGTGGTGCTGTTGTGTTTTCTCTTTGTCTTTTTCGTCTACAGAGATGAGTTCAGGGGAGCGGCGTCAAAGAGCCGCTGAGTGCAGCTATTTTATCAGGCCATTATTCATGTGTTTTTTTGTGCTGATTGAGCCCCAGGATCGCCACAAACCCGACTATCGTCAGTGACAGGGAGATCAACACAGACTGTGAGAGCCCCGGGGGGAAAACCGGATTGGTAGCGATCAAACCGGCATGACCGCCGACAATTTCATAGACACGCCCCTGAAAAGGCCAGATAACCGATAAAGACCCCACCAGGATCCCAATAATAAAATACATGGTCGGGCGATAATATCGCTGTAGCAGGAAGGATAAAAAACGGCTGAATACCACAAGCCCGGTGAGGGCGCCAAGCGCAAAAGGCGTCAACACAGCTATATTAAAATAGCCGATGGCATTGAAGATATAGGCATATTTATTCAGGATGAGCAGTATAAACGAGCCTGATATGCCCGGCAGAAGCATGGCGCAGATCGACAAGGCGCCGCTGAGGAATATAAACCAGCTATCCTCAGGTGTGTGCACGGGCACCAGGTTTAATATCACCAGTCCCGACAGCACGCCCACAACGCAGATCACGACCTCAGCCCTGGCGATGGGTTTGAACTCAATGAAAAGCACAACAATCGAGCCCGCTATCAGGCCAAAGAATAAACCGTATATCTCCTGAGGATAATCTATTAACAGTTGCGGCAATGCAACGATCCGAGTGAAAAACAATAATGCGCCGACAACACCGAGCGCCAAGGGAATAAAAAAATAAAAATGGGGCCTGGATATGACGACACCTGGCTGAAACTTGAATAAGGCCCTCAGCCAAACCAGATCAAAGGAGCGGATGGCGGCGATGAGTTGCGGATAAATACCTAAAATAAACGCCATGGTGCCGCCGCTGACGCCGGGAATAATATCCGCCGCGCCGACACAAAACCCTTTCACTACCAGCACACCCTGATCCTTGATGTTCGCCCTGTGCACAGTTTGTTATAAAGGCTCGTAGGGGGTTGAGTGATCCGAGCGGCTACTGGCCGGCCCTGTGGTATTTTTCACTCAGCTCATGCACGGCGTCGATGAGCACAGCAACATGCTCGGGGTCAATGCCGGGATGAACACCATGGCCCAGATTAAACACATGCCCGCTACCATGCCCATAAGAGGCCAGCACTTCCTCAACCTGCTGTTGAATCACCTCGGGGCCCGCATAGAGCACAGCCGGGTCCAGATTGCCCTGCAATGCCACCTTGCTATCAAGCCTCTCTCTCACGGCGCCGATGTCCACCGTCCAGTCAACGCCTATGGCGTCGCAACCGCATGTTATGATCTCTTGCGCCCAGCCGGCCCCGCCTTTGGTAAACACAATCACGGGAACGGCTTTGCCGTCGGCCTCACGGTGCAACCCATCCATGATCCGGTGCATGTAATGAAGGGAGAACTCTTTATAGGCCCCATAGGACAAGATCCCCCCCCAGGTATCGAAGATCATGATCACATCCGCTCCCGCATGGATCTGCCCATTTAAATAGTCCGTGAGCGACTGGCTCAAGAGCGCTAACAAATGGTGCATGAGCAACGGTTCCTTGTATAACATCCCTTTCGCCAGGCTAAACGTTTTACTGCCCCCCCCTTCTATCATATAGGTCGCAACAGTCCAGGGGCTACCGGCGAAACCGATCAACGGCACGTTGTTATTCAATTCACATTTTATCAGGGCCACCGCATCCATGACGTAACGCAGATCCTGATCCACATCGGCTTTTGAGAGTTGTTTGATCTCCCGCTCGGTACGCACCGGGTGAGCAAACTGCGGGCCCTGGTTTTCCACCATCTTCAACCCCAGGCCCATGGCGTCAGGCACGGTCAGAATGTCGGAGAACAAGATGGCCGCATCCAGGCTAAATCGTTGCAGGGGTTGTAAGGTGACCTCACAGGCGAGCTCCGGGGTTTGGCACAATGTCATAAAATCACCCGCCCTTTGCCTTATGGCGCGGTATTCAGGCAAATATCGGCCTGCCTGGCGCATGATCCAGATCGGGGTCCTATCCACGGGTTGACGTTTCAATGCACGCAACAGGCGATCATTATTCGGTTTTGCCGACATGGATTGAGGAAGGTTAAAGAGCCAATGGATAAAGATACATTATAAACCTTAAAAGGCGAGATATAGCACTGTTTCTATCGCCTTATCGAGAAGGCGTTTTTAAGGCACATATTGATGTCAATGGTATGTTGGTGTTTGCTATTCTACACCCCCCGCTAGAATTTTACTCTGCCATCACACGATAAGCCAATGCGCGGCGACAGATATATGAGCGAGCATACCTGGTCCGGCGACTGGGCGGCGATAGCCAGCCTCATCCCCTATTTCATGGAGTTTAAGGGGCGTGTCCTGTTGGCCATGTTGTTTCTGATCCTGGCGAAAATTGCCAGCGTACTCATTCCCTTCGCCATGAAGCACATCGTTGACTCCCTTGATCCCGGTCAGGCGCAGATCATCGCCATACCGGTATCATTTTTATTGCTCTACGGCCTGCTACGATTAGGGACGATATTATTCGGGGAAATACGTGACGCCATATTTGGACGTGTCACAGAGCGGGCGATGCGGCGTATCGGCTTAAAAGTCTTCAAACACCTGCACACACTGGATCTGGATTTTCATTTATCCCGGCGCACAGGCGGGCTCGCCAGAGACATCGAGCGGGGCACCAACGGGATCAGCTTCCTGATGCGCTTCCTGTTGTTTAACATCTTGCCGACATTGTTTGAAATCGGCCTTGTTGCGGTCATATTGTTCTACAATTACAACATCTGGTATGCCTTGATTATCGCTATTGCCGTCTGTTGTTATTTCACCTTCTCCGTGTTGGTGACCGAGTGGCGCACGTCTTTTGTGCGCGCCATGAATGAGATGGACAACAACACCAACACCCGCGCTATTGACAGCTTGCTCAATTTTGAAACCGTCAAGCATTTCGGCAATGAGGCCTATGAAGCCAATGAGTACGATAAAAATCTCGCTGGTTGGGAGGCGGCCCGGGCGAGGAATCGGCTAACGCTGGCGGGATTAAACTCAGGGCAGGCATTGGTGATCGCCAGCTCAATTACGGCAATGATGTGGCTTGCCGCCCATGATGTTATCTCAGGGAATATGACCCTGGGGGATCTGGTGCTGGTGAACGCCTACATGATGCAACTGTTTATTCCGCTTAATTTTCTCGGCTTTGTCTACCGGGAGATCAAAAGGGCGCTGGCCGATATTGAGCAACTATTCTCTCTGCTTGAGAGGAGGCCTCGCATTACCGATCGGCAAGACGCCGGGGAGCTGGCGCTTGAAACGGCGAGCATCGCATTTAAGGACGTCAGCTTTGGTTACACGAGCGAGCGACAGATCCTGGAAGACGTGAGTTTTGACATTCCCGCCGGGAAAAAAATTGCCGTTGTCGGGCCCAGCGGTGCGGGCAAATCCACCATCGGCCGGTTATTATTTCGTCTCTATGATGTGGATAGCGGGCAGATCCGCATAAACAACACCGACATACGGGATGTGACCCAAAGCAGTTTACGCCATGCTATCGGCGTGGTACCCCAGGAGACGGTGCTGTTCAACAACACGATTTACTACAACATCGCCTATGGACGGCCCGATGCCGGTGATGCGGCCATAAAGCGGGTGGCGCAGCTCGCTCATCTGCACGAGTTTATAGAAACACTGCCGAAGGGCTATGAGACCATGGTGGGCGAGCGGGGGCTGAAAGTCTCCGGCGGTGAGAAACAACGCATCGCTATCGCCCGCATGCTGCTGAAAAATCCCGCCATTATGGTGTTCGATGAGGCCACCTCCTCGCTGGATTCAAACTCCGAGCAGGCTATCCTTGAGGCGCTGACCGAGGTCGCCACACATAACACAACCCTGGTGATCGCACACCGCCTGTCCACCATCATCGATGCAGATAACATCATCGTGCTGGATAAGGGCCGGGTGGTTGAGCAGGGAACACACCCGCATTTACTCAATATGAACGGTGTCTACGCCGGTCTCTGGGAGCTACAACAACGGGAAGAGCAGGCAGCAGGGAATGCGCCGTCAAAAATAGACCGATAGCGCCGGGTGATCGCCCAACGCAATAAAAACCTGGCGAGCCCAAGTGCGGATTATCTGAGAAACCCCTCTTCACTGGCGATAAATATATCCACATCACTGTTTGCGTAAGCGGGCAGTTTTTCACGATTTAAGATCTCGGTGGAGGCGATAATCAGGCTATCACATGCCTTTTCGGCGACAAAACCATCCAGATATTTCTCAAATATCGGATGACCCAATCTCTCCCATTCCGCTTCCTGGGCGACAATGCTGAGCTGCAAGGCATCAGCTATCTCGCCTATGAGGATATGCTGGGCCCGGGTGGAGAATGTCTTACAACCACAGATGTATTTCAAAAACCTCCGCCCTTGCAGATCCTCAAGCGGTGTTTTCCATTTACCCCCTCCCCCCAGCGTGTGGTACAGAGCCAGGTTCTTGTTTGACGTATCATCATCGGCCACCGCCATCCTGAAATCGCAGGAATAGCGGGGCGCTCGGCCCCGGTTGCACGGTGAGCCATGAATGTCCGTTGATGAAAATACCACGCATTCATTCTCTCCCGGCGCAACATTATCCGATGCCGCCAGTAGCTTATTTTCAAAAGCCCTATCGTATTGTGCGAATAGGCTCAAATCGGCAAAATGCGCTTCTTCTCCTTTCCTTAGAAAGGCAAACGAATTGTCTTCTCTCACCCCATGCAACGGCACCCAGACCGTTATGGATCTCAGGCCATGACCATAGAGGTGATCGGTGTGAAAGGAGGCGCCATGTTGGCCGGGCAAAAAAATCCGAGGTGTGGGCGCCGGCTGCAAAACCACCTCGTCACCTTCGGCAAAGAAATGCCCTCGGACCTCCAGGGCAAGATTGTGCCAGGCGTCGATAAATGCGCCGGTATCCATAAAATCGAAAAACTCTTTTCGGCTCACCGGCCTGCCATCGGTCAGGACGCTCAAGAATGTGCTTGCGAACCCGGCCTGCATCTCACCGACAAAAGCGCTGGAAAATGTTTGCATGAGGCTTCTACGTTTCAGAATTAAAGATAATAATTATCGGAACCTGGCCAGGATTGACCGGCTGTTTATCTATAACTCGCCTGCATTGATGGCGTCAGTATATCGCCAATGATAAGGCGCCGATTTGAGCAACATGATCACCTGTTGCCCATCCGTTGATCAACAAGACAAGCGCGCACCTTATCGTCATCCGCCGCTATCATCTGCGCCAGCGCATCGAGTTCTCCCCGGCCACATCCAACCACAAAGACATGCCGATCAAGACTGGCGATGCCTTTGCCTGATGGTGCGCCCACGCCCATTATAATCGCCGCCGCCATCATTGAACCCACTCGTTTTCGCTATTCGTATCATGTATCGGCCTGTTCGATAACGAGGGGCGTTATTGTTGTCTGTCAAAAATCCGGGTGATCTCAACAGGCACCGCAAATGAAATTGGTTTGAGCCGCAGCTCAACCCGCAGTTGCTCGCCATTTAATTGCAACGAATACACCTCCGATGTGCTGCCACCGTCTGCTACTCTTGCCTCAATATAAAGCGTCTCGCCATCCCAGGCTGCAAATGCGTAATCTTCCCGTTGACCGCTACCGCTGGCGCTGACGGTTCGGCTTCGACCATCGCCATAAAATACCCGTTGGAAGTTTTCCTCATAGCGGAGCACAAACTCGGGCGCTTCATAGAAGAAGTGGAAGGTTTCATCGTATGCCAGATGATCATACAGCGCCTGCTCCGGCGCTCCCCCTTTATATCTGTACTTCCCCTGCTTCTTGGGCCGCCTTACCGTGCCGCCCGCCTTTTTGATGGCTTCTTCCACCTGCCGGTCGGTGTTATCACTTAACCCCTGGTTAAAGACCCAGGCGCCATTGAACCGGTCCTGCGAGATAATGTTGTTTGCAAGAGCAGGGCTCGCCACCCCGCCGAGCGATAAAACCAACAACACACGCCGTGTTAATCTATATCCAGGCACTGACATGCTGGGATGTGAATGCAAGAAGATGAGGGCGAGGCCCCATCTTCTTTCATCCGGCGCTACTCATTCGTCATAGTAAATAACATTCTGCTCCAACATCATCCACTGTGGCGTATCCACTGGGGCCCCATCTTCTGCGCTCATTGCCTCAGAGACGGGGCTCTCCCCCTCAGCCGAAGCGGCCGATGCTGGTGTTTGCCCGCCCGATTTATCCCCGCCACAACCGGCAAGCGTCAATAAGGCGCCCATTAAAATAACCGTTAAATATCGCATATTTCACTCCTCATCTGCTGTTTTAGATAATGGTATTGCTACCCTCACTGTATCAAAAACCCGCCTGTCCTGATCAAGCGGTTTTGATCCATGCTCCGCTCATCTCCCAACTAACGGGAAATACCGCCTCCTCGGTAACTTCTCATTGCAAGGGGGACGCTCCGATCTGAACATACCAGATATTTTTTATCCCCTCCTTAAATCCTGATCACTAGTTCACCGAGCTCATCGCCGTTGGTTGATGAAAGACTGATCGGTCTATTGATTTCAGTTTACAGTTTCGAAGGCTGCCTGCATCAGAGACGATGAGCGGCACTTCAACGCCGGCGCTGCCGAGACTCCAGACCTTTCGGAACATGCCCGATAGACTGTAGACAGGTTCATCATCCACGGATAATACTATATTTCCGGGTTTTACCCCCGCTAAATCAGCAGGGCAACCCCTGTATACCCCGACAACAACCAATTTGCCTTCGTATTCCTGAATGAGCGCCCCCAGCCAGGGTTTCGGCGGCGCCCGGCGCTGCCCGAATTGACACATCTCATCGAGAAACGGGGCGACCAGATCCACCGGGATAAACATATTCGCCATTAATTCCTCATCAGCGGGGCCGGGGACCTCCATTAACAGTGATCCGATCCCACAGACCTGCCCGCTCTGGTTCAATAATGCCGCCCCCGCCCAGTCATCGCAACCTGGTGAAGTAAACAACGCCTCATCCAGCAAGTACTCCCAACGACCGGCAAACTCCTGTTTTGCGATCAACCGGGAAGGAAACGGGGCCATATAACCACTACGGCAGATGCTGACTTCCTCCCCCGGGGATAACGTCTCGATACTGCCCGGGGACAAACAGCTATCTCCCAGGGGGATAGTGGGCTTTAATAATGTGATCCCCGAATCATAGTCCTGTGCAATAACATAAGCGGGCGCCCCCTGATCGCTGTGCGATGTGATCCATATTTGCTCGGCTTCCAGAACCAGATAACCCACCGTCGCAATCAGGCCATCATCACGGATACGCACACCACTACCGGCACGCTCAGTGCCGAGAATAGCGGACGTCATGGCCTGCTCAGGGACCTGACTCTGGATCGTGACCATGGCGGTCGCCGTGTTTTCCGTTTGCGATAAGGAAGACATAGCGGCAATTATACGGAAAATAACCCGCTGATGGGTCGTTAAACATCAACCATGCCCTGCAACCCGCCAGGGTGAACTAATCAGGGCGGGACGATACAAAGTCTATAGTACACAAGCATCATCAAACCCCGCCCGATGAGATGGTGGGTTCGATGCCTTGCACCGGGGAAGCATTAACAACAATGGCGGTTTTGCATGACAGTGAAAAAACACCTCGCAAGATATATGTCGCAGCCCGCAGTGCGCTTATCAGCGGCGGGGCTCGCCAGTATGTTTGTTACGATAATGTTATTGCTGTTTATGCATTACCTGATGGGCGGTTTTAATGAGGCCACCACAAAACGGGTATTTAACCTGTATACCGTCGATATCACATCCAGCGAAAATAATGAGGCGTTCAAAAAGCCGGAGAAGGTGTTAATGCAACCGGAACTTTCAGGGCTTGAGAGTCATGTCAAAGAAGAAGCTGAAGCATTGCTGTCCCGCGAGGCTACAAACCCGTCCATGCAAATGGAACCGGGCACAACCCTTAAAATAGAGATCGATCAACCCGCTATCGAAAATGCTGCTCCCCGCAACCAGGGCGAGACAGGCAGAGACGCATTCATATCCATATTAGAAAAAGCAGAATAAGAGCCATCTTCTTATCGGCTACTAGTCACCAACAGATGAGCGAAGGCAATAGCGATCGTCATTGCCGAAGGCCGCGGCGATGGTAGCGCCCTGCCCCGCCACTTCTAATTATGGGTATCTCATATGTGTGAGCGCTGATGTTATCTACGCCCATCTGCCTGATCTGCAAAAAAAGAGGTATGATCAGCGCCCCTCGTCATGGGCAGGCAATTCTAGGGAAGCGGTGCCGGCAGATCAGAGCCTCCCATCAAAAACGCATCAATACCCCTGGCCGCAGAGCGACCTTCGGCTATCGCCCAGACGATGAGTGACTGCCCCCGCTGCATATCACCGGCAGTGAACACACCGTGAACATTGGTCATCCAGTTTTTATCTCGCCTCACATTTCCACGTTCGGTTAATGCAACGCCCAACTGCGCCAGCATCCCGTCCTTCTCCGGGCCGCTAAAACCCATGGCCAGCAGGACCAGATCACAGGGCAATGTGTACCGGGAGTCGGGTATTGCTTCAAAACTCAGGCGACCGTCCTTGCTCTGCATGTCTACCTTGATCAGCTCCAGCGCTTTCACCCGCCCGTTTTCATCACCCAGAAATTGCCTTGTCGACACCCCATAGACCCTCTCAACCCCTTCTTCATGGGCCGAGGCGATGCGATAGATACGCGGCCACTGCGGCCAGGGATTATCATCCCCGCGGGAGGCCGGAGGTTTGGGCATGATCTCCAACTGGTGTACGGATCTTGCGCCCTGGCGGTTGGCGGTGCCCAAACAATCGGCGCCCGTATCACCACCACCGATGATAATCACATCTCGCCCCTCGGCGCTGATAAAGGCCCCGCCATCCATCTCATCGCCTGCACATCGCCGGTTTTGCAGCGGCAAATAATCCATCGCCTGGTGTATCCCGCCCAACTCCCTGCCGGGGATAGCTAGATCCCTCCGAATTGTGGCGCCAGCGGATAATAAAACCGCATCATACGCATCACACAGATCAGTTGCATCGATGTCGACGCCCACATGGCTATCCGGCTTGAACACCACTCCCTCGGCCTGCATTTGTTTAAGCCGCCTGTCCAGAACCCGCTTCTCCATCTTAAACTCAGGAATGCCATAACATAATAAACCCCCGATGCGATCATCACGTTCATAGACATGCACGTCATGGCCGGCTCTCGCCAACTGCTGTGCGGCCGAAAGGCCTGCCGGGCCTGAGCCAATAATCGCCACTGCCCTGCCGGTCTTCCGCTCCGGCGGCTCGGGTTTTATCCAGCCGCTCTCCCAGGCCTTGTCGATGATAGCGAGTTCCACCGCCTTGATGGTGACCGCCTCATCGTTGATCCCGAGAACACAGGCGCCTTCACAGGGGGCAGGACACAAGGTACCGGTAAACTCGGGAAAATTATTGGTGGCGTGCAAGCGCTCTATGGCGGCCAACCATTGATCCCGATACACCAGATCATTCCATTCAGGGATGAGATTGCCCAACGGGCAACCCTGGTGACAAAAGGGGATACCACAATCCATACACCGGGAGGCCTGGGTTTTCAATGGTTCAAGCGGCCAGGGCGCCATCACCTGATCCCAGTCGGCCAGGCGTTCATCGACCGCTCTGTAGGGTTGGGCTTCCCTTTCAAACTCAATAAAACCGGTGATCTTACCCATGGGCCGCCGCCATAATCGCCTGCTCCTCCGAGAGACCTCTCTTGCGCCCTTTTTTGATCGCATCGAGCACGTTTTTATAATCCTCCGGCATGACTTTTATGAACCTGCCCTGGTAGGAAGGCCAATTATCCAACATCTTCCTCGCCACCGCGCTTTGTGTGTACTGGGCATGTTTCGCCAGCAGGCGTTTAACCAGATCAACATCTTCCCTATCCTGCATTATTTGAAGACTGACCATTTGCTGATTACAACGAATAGCGAAATCTCCCTGCTCATCGAGCACATAGGCGATACCACCTGACATACCGGCAGCGAAATTCCTGCCGGTCTTGCCAATGATGAGGACATATCCACCGGTCATATACTCACAGCCGTGATCGCCAACCCCTTCTACCACGGCATGGACGCCACTGTTTCTAACGCAAAAACGCTCACCGGCAATGCCCCTGAAATAGGCCTCGCCAGCGGTTGCGCCATACAGGGCCACATTCCCCACTAAAATATTCTCCTCGGCAACAAAGGTGGACGCCCGTGGTGGGTAGACGATTATTTTCCCGCCGGATAGCCCCTTGCCAATATAATCATTGGCGTCTCCTTCCAATGTCATGCTCACGCCTTTGGGCACAAAGGCGCCAAAACTCATCCCCGCCGAGCCATTAAAATGCACCCTGATGGTGTCCTCCGGCAGGCCTTCGCTGCCATAACGGCTGGTGATCTCATAGCCGAGGATGGTGCCCACGCTGCGGTTGGTGTTTTTCACCGGCAAAATAATATCCACCGGCTCGCAGCTCGCCAGGGCGTTTTTGCACAGTGGCGCCAGGGTGGTCATATCCAGGGACCGCTCAAGGCCGTGGTCCTGTTTTTCCGTGCAGTAAAGTCCCACATCAGGCCCCATCTGTGGCTTATGCAGGATAGCCGAGAGATCCAGCCCCTTCGCCTTCCAGTGGGAGATAGCGGCCTTCATATCCAGTCTGTCACTGCGACCGATCATCTCATCTACAGTCCGAAAGCCCAGCATCGCCATGTGTTCACGGATCTCCTCTGCGATATAGTGAAAGAAGTTTTCCACAAACTCGGGCTGACCGCTAAACTTCTCCCGTAGCCCCCTGTCCTGGGTGGCCACGCCCACCGGACAGGTATTCAGATGACACACCCGCATCATAATGCAGCCGCTCACCACCAAAGGCGCTGTTGAGAAACCAAACTCTTCGGCGCCCAGCAGTGCGGCAATGACCACGTCCCTGCCGGTCTTGAGCTGGCCATCGGTTTGCACAACGATGCGATCACGGAGTTTATTTTGCACCAGCACCTGTTGTGTCTCCGCCAACCCTAACTCCCAGGGCAGGCCGGCATGTTTTAACGAGCTCACCGGGGAGGCGCCGGTACCGCCATCGTATCCGGATATGAGGACGACATCCGCATGGGCTTTTGCAACACCGGCGGCGACCGTGCCGACTCCCGCCTCAGCGACTAACTTCACATGGATACGGGCCCTGGGGTTGGCGTTTTTCAGATCATGGATCAACTGCGCCAGATCCTCGATGGAGTAAATATCGTGATGCGGAGGCGGTGAGATCAAACCCACCCAGGGCGTGGAATGGCGTACCTCGGCAATCCACGGATAGACTTTCGCCCCCGGTAGCTGCCCACCTTCACCGGGCTTCGCCCCCTGGGCCATTTTAATTTGCAGATCATCGGCATTAACCAGGTATTCACTGGTCACGCCAAAACGTCCCGAGGCAACCTGTTTAATAGCGCTACGTCTTAGATCGCCGTTTTCATCGGGCGTATATCGGCGCGGATCTTCACCGCCCTCACCTGTGTTTGATTTCCCGCCAATGCGATTCATGGCGATGGCCAGGGTTTCATGGGCTTCTTTACTGATGGAACCATAGGACATGGCGCCGGTTGAAAAACGCCGCATGATATTCTCAATCGGCTCAACGTCATCTAAAGGAAGCGGTTCATTATCTGCCTTAAACCGCATCAGGCCCCTGAGTGTGGCCATGTTCTCGCTCTGCTCATCAACCAAGCTCGTGTATTCCTTAAAAATCCCATACTGGCCTGAGCGGGTAGCGTGTTGTAACTTGAATACGGTATCCGGGTTAAACAGGTGATACTCGCCATCACGACGCCATTGATACTCACCACCCCATTCCAGATCCGGCTGTTTTACCTTTCTTGCCGGAAAGGCATGATGATGGCGCATGGCGCTTTCTTTTGCGATCACATCAAGACCGATACCGCCTATGCGGGATAGCGTCCAGGTGAAATAGGCGTCAACGCATTCCCGGTTAAGACCAACGGCTTCAAAGATCTGCGCGCCGCGGTAGGATTGCACCGTGGATATGCCCATCTTGGACATGGTCTTGATCAGGCCCTTGTTGACGGCTTTAATGAAATTGCCGACGGCCTTGTCAAACTCCATTTCCGGCACAAAACCCTCACCGATCAGGCCGCCGATACTTTCAAAGGCGAGATACGGGTTGATCGCCTCTATGCCGTAACCGATCAACACGGCCATATGGTGTACCTCCCGAGGCTCGCCGGACTCCAGCACAAGACCCACCCGGGTGCGCGTGCCCGTCCTCACCAGATGGTGATGTACGCCGGCCGTCGCCATCAGCGCCGGAATGGCCGCCTGCTGCTCATCCACACCCCGATCTGACAGGATGATGTAACTGTATCCATCGTCAATGGCCCTATCGATGCTGGCGCACACCTCGCTCAAGGCCATTTTCAATCCTTCACCCCCCTCGGCGACAGGATACAAAACCGGGATGGTTCTCGTCCTGAACCCGGGCAGGTTCATATCCCGTATCCGCGCCAACTCCGCATTGGTCAACACCGGCGAATGCAGGCGTATACGCTGACAACTTAACGGCCCGGGGTGTAATAGATCCGCTTCCGGGCCGATGGTCGTCGCCACCTGGGTCACCAGCTCCTCGCGAATACCATCCAGTGGCGGGTTCGTGACCTGGGCGAATAATTGTTTGAAATAGTCATACAGCAGACGTGGGCGATTGGACAACACCGCCAGCGCCGCATCGGCGCCCATAGAGCCGATGGGCTCTTCTCCCTTCTCGGCCATCGGCGCGATGATCACCCTTAACTCCTCATGGGTATAACCAAAGGCCTGCTGGCGTTGCAATAGGGTATCTGCATCCGTGCCGTGAATGTGCTTTGGATTGGGCAGGTTCTCCAGCGGGATCAAATTCTCCTTTAACCACCGTCCATAGGGCTGCTCATCAACAAATTGCTGCTTTAACTCTTCATCATCAATGATGCGCCCCTGTTTGGTGTCGACCAGGAAGATTCGCCCCGGGTGCAGACGTTCTTTTAATTTGACGTTCTCCGGGGGCACGTCTAACACACCCACCTCGGAGGCCATGATCACCATGTCATCATGGGTAACATAATACCGGGAGGGGCGAAGACCATTTCTGTCCAGCACGGCGCCGATAACATCACCATCGGTAAAGGCAATAGAGGCCGGCCCGTCCCAGGGCTCCATTAAACAGGCATGATACTCATAGAACGCCTTTCGCTTTACATCCATGGTCTCATGACCACTCCACGCTTCCGGGATCATCATGAGTATGGCGTGTGCCAATGGTCTGCCGGTCATGTGCAGAAACTCCATCACATTATCGAAGGTCGCCGAATCACTGCCCCCTTCCGTGATCACGGGGAAAATTTTCTGCAGATCATCACCAAATAACACCGACTCGCACAAGGCCTCCCGTGCATGCATCCAGTTAATGTTGCCGCGCACGGTATTGATCTCGCCGTTATGGCATACGTAACGAAACGGTTGCGCCAGCCGCCAGGATGGAAAGGTATTGGTTGAAAAACGTTGGTGAACCAGGGCAAGCGCTGACTCAACATCCGGGTCGGTGAGGTCGGGAAACATCGGCTCTAACTGTGAACCGGTCAACATGCCCTTATATACAAAGGTGCGATGGGACAGTGAAGGCACATAAAACCAGTCCTTCTCCTGCATTTTTGAGCCCCAGATCGCATGCTCAACCCGTTTTCTGATCACATACAATTTTCTCTCAAAAGCCGCCGGGTCTTCTATGTCCTCATTGCAGCCGATAAATACCTGCTTGAAGGCGGGTTCACCTAGCAAAGCCGTTGGCCCCAATAATGCATCATCCGTCGGCACATCACGCCAACCCAGCAGGGCTTGTCCTTCCTCAGAGATGATCTGCTCGAACACCTCCTGGCAGTATCTGGACTGGGGCTCCTTGCGAGGTAGAAACACGAGACCGGCGCCATAACGGGCCTCATCCGGTAGTGCGAGCCCAAATTTCCTGCACTCTCGCAGGAAAAACCGGTGGGGCTTTTGTATCAATATGCCCACACCATCACCGGTGTTCTCCTCGCAACCACAGGCCCCCCGATGCAGGAGATTTTTCAAAATGGTGAGCGCATTCTCAACGATTTTGTGGGACTTGCGCCCCTGCATATCCACGACAAAACCGACGCCACAGGCATCGTGCTCCTGCACGGGGTCGTAGAGACCTGCCGGTGGCGGCCCTCGCCAGTTTTTATTCATTTCATTTTGCATCGATTTTTATCGTATCCGGTTTTTGAAGGAACAGGCACAGCCACACCTGATCCGCCTGCCCTCGCCCGATCCAGATCAATATCCCCTGATATAGCGTGATATAGCGCCCGTTTTATTTTCCATCATACAAAAAGGGTCAGGATTATAATAAAGCCAGGATCTTATGTCACGGCGCAACATAAAAAAAGCCAGGATAGATCGCAGATGTTAGAAGATGATAGGAGGCAATAGCGGCTTTTTATAAATATTATCATCCAAACCGAGATAAAACAGCCTGGCCCGAAAGAGAGACGAACCCGCTTAACGCCTGATCAGCACGGGTTGTATCGCCTACCTGGGTGGGGGTAGTCCCTGGCCTTGTGATGTATCTTCCGTTTGCTGATTTTGGTTGTACCCCCCCTGCTCTGTTTCCGGGCGGGGCAGTCCTGGCTGTTGTTGGAAACTAAAGCTCAATACGGTCGGTTGTACCACCCACTTGTGCGAGGCAATCCTGGCTCAAACAGCAGCGCTAACCGACAACCACAACGTTATACCTCCCACCCGGGCGGGGCAGTCCCGGCTACATTGCGCTCACCAGATCATCTGCCCCCTCCCTTGAGTTGATGGGTCCTCCTAACGGGCGCATCGCTCGCCGAGAGAAACCTAACGCCGCACCTGCATGCCCACGGGGTGATGATTGAAAATGCAATCAAAACCGCTCTGTTGTTTGCGTAGTCTTTAAGGAGATCAGGGGTTTCAACAAGGTGTTGTTTACCAGGTGTGATGCGGATTTTATCGCTTTTGCATGCCTGTTTTTTTAAGGATTGGCCGCATAGCGGGCGATGGTGGCGGTTAAATCCTCCTCGCTAAACCTCGATGTCACCACGGCTTTTCCTATGCCCTCCAGCAAGATGAGATGAAGCCTCCCGAAGCGGGTTTTCTTGTCCACCGCCATCCATTCCCTCAGTTGCCCAGGCTGAATGGAAGCCGGCAGTCTTACGGGCAACCCGACTTTTTTAAGCAATGCCTCAATTCGCGCCACCTCCGTGTTGGTTAATCCGGTGGTTTTTGTTGAAAGGGACGCCGCCATTAACATGCCTGTCGCCACCGCCTCGCCATGCAACCAGTCCCGGTAATGCAATGCCGCCTCGATGGCATGTCCAAAGGTATGGCCTAAATTAAGTAACGCACGCAATCCCGCCTCATGTTCATCTTCTGCAACAACATCCGCCTTGTTACGACATGACGTCGCTATGGCATGGATCAACGCCTCCCTCTTGCGCCCAAGCAACGCCTCCATGTTCTCTTCCAGCCAGATAAAAAAGTCCGAATCGCCGATAAGCCCGTATTTGATCACCTCGGCCATGCCGGCACGAAACTCACGCTCCGGCAGGGAGGCCAAAACATCAATGTCACTGATCACGGCCAAGGGTTGGTGAAAGGCGCCGATCATGTTTTTTCCCAGTGCATGATTGACCGCCGTCTTGCCGCCCACGGCGGAGTCCACCTGTGCGAGTAATGTCGTCGGGAGCTGCACATAACCCACGCCACGTTGATAGCAGGCGGCGGCAAAACCGGTAACATCGCCGATAACACCGCCACCCAGGGCCAGCAGGGTGCAGGTGCGGCTAAAGCGGTTTTGCAATAGCTGAGTTACGATATGGCCCATCGTCTCAATGGTCTTGTATTGCTCGCCATCTTCAATGATAACCGTGCTGACACGAACCTCCGGTAGCCCCGCCAGCACTTGCCGTAAGTACAGCTTCTCTACCGTGGTATTGGTCACGACAAGCACTTCATCACTTAACAGCCCGCCGATAACACGCTCCAGTTTGCCTGACAAACCACTGCCGATATAAACAGGATATGCGCCTTCTTCGATCTCAACGGTCAGTTTGATCATCTCTCAGCTATCGCCTCACTGATCTCGGTGATGAGATGACGCACCGGTTTATTATCTGTTGCAACAACAACATCGGCCAGGCTCATGTACAGCGGCTCTCTTTGGATCAACAATGCTTCAAGCCGCTTAAACTTATCTTCACCCTGCAAAAGCGGTCGCCTTTTATCCTCCCTGGTGCGTTGGGCGAGTTGCTCTACCGATGTCTGCAAATAGATGATCAGACCATTTTCTTCTAGCCGACGGCGATTTTCCGCCGCCAGTACGGCGCCGCCGCCGGTGGCCAGCACGATGCCTTCTCTCCTCACCAATGCCTCCAGCATGTTGGCCTCCCGCCGCCGAAACCCGGGCTCGCCTTCAATATCGAAAACCGTCTCAATACTGACGCCGGTTTTTTTCTCAATTTCATGATCGGAGTCAATGAACTCCTTGCGAAACCGGATCGCCAGTTGTTTGCCAATGGTGGACTTGCCGGCGCCCATCAGGCCGATGAGAAAGAGATTATCGGCCTGTTTCAGGGTTGATTGCACAGTTTGATAAAAACAAAGTGATGATGGAATAGGAAAAGATGTAACCCGAAGCCGGATTACATCTTTATGCACAGTTTGAGGCCAGATTAAAGCGTTAATTCTTCCTTGAGAATTTTCGGCGTGACGAAAATAAGCAACTCGGTCCTGGATTTCTCAACACGCTTTTTCTTGAACAAGAAGCCGAGGTAAGGCAAGTCGCCGAAGAACGGCGTTTTATCAAGGGAGGTGCCGTCAACCTGGCTGTATATACCACCCAGAACCACCGTCTCGCCATCATCCACCAACACCTGTGTGGCGACATTGCGGGTGTTAATGGGCGGCACACCTAACACATCCGGCGAGCCACGGGTATTCTGGGTCACGTTCAGATCCAGCAACACGCGATCATCCGGTGTGATCTGCGGCGTCACCCGTAATCCCAGCACCGCCTTTTTGAATGATACCGATGTGGCGCCGCTGGATGAGGCTTCCTGAAACGGGATCTCAATGCCCGCTTCGATCACGGCTTCCTGCTGATTGGAGGTAATCACCTTTGGACTGGCGATGTCTTCACCCCGGCCCTCAGCCAGTAATGCGGAGAGTTCCAGTTGTAAGAGATAAGAGCCCAGCTTGCCGACCAGCAGATTGGCCGCCGAGGTCGCCCCGGGCACCGGCAGGTTGACCAGCAGGCGTGGCGCACCTTCGCCCTCCTCCCCAAGGGCGATACCGGCGGGGGCGATGCTGCCGCCAACCGAACCACCAGCGGAGACGAACAGATCCGTCTCGCTCGGTGCCCGTGTTTGTTTGGCATAGCCAAACCTCACGCCCAGATCCCGGGTAAAGCTCTCAACGGCATTCACAATCCTCGACTCGATCATCACCTGACGAATGGGTATGTCTAATTGCAATACCATGTTACGGATCGCCTGCAGACTGCTGGCGACATCCTGCACGATCAAGGTATTGGTGCGCTCATCTATGGACACATTCCCCCTTTCAGATAACAGCTTGCCCTGCTCGCTCTGGATCAGTGTTTGCAACGCCGCCGCCTTGGCGTAATTGATCTGGATAAACTCGGTTCTTAACGGCGCTAACTCGGTCACCTGTTTTTGCGACTCCAGCTCAAGTTTCTCGCGCGCGGCGATCTCTTCCTGGGGCGCCACCATCATCACGTTGCCGTTCCTTCGAACATCCAGCCCTTTGGCTTTCAAGATGATATCCAGGGCCTGATCCCAGGGGACATTCTTCAATCTTAACGTGACATTGCCGGACACCGTGTCGCTGGTCACCAGGTTAAAGCCGTTGAAGTCGGCGATTAACTGCAGTACCGCCCGCACTTCAATATCCTGGAAGTTCAAAGACAGGCGATCACCGGTATAGCCAAATTTTTTCTTCTTCATCTCCTCCTGCTGCTCCGCCGTTAATGGCCTGATCTCGACCGTGAAGCGGTTCTCGGTCTGATAGGCGAGATGATCATATTGATCATTCACGGTAGCGATCAGCATACGCACACCACCAGCGCTGGATGAGGTGTCAATCTCTTTAACTGGCGTGGCGAAATCAACCACGTCAAGCCGTCTGTCCAGCTCCGATGGCAGGGAGGTGGCGATAAAATCCACCGCGATCTGTCCTGCTTCCTGGCCCATGTTCACTGCGATTGACGGATCGGACAAGGTGACGATAATGCGCCCTTCACCGCTATCGCCGCGGCGAAAATCGATGTTCTCGATAGCGCCTGAACTCGCAGTGGCGCCGCCCCCATAGGCCCCCCCCGGGGCGGAGGCCACATTCTGAGTAGCGGACGTGCTGCCCAAGGTGACGATAACCCGATCATCCTGCATGATCATGTCATAGGGCACCGAATTGATGAGGTTGACCACGACCCGGGTTCTGCCACCGGCCTCCACCGCTGCAACGCTGTGGGCGGCGCCGATCCCGATAGATTGACTCTTCTCGGCGATATTCAAACCCACATCGGGTAAATCGATGGCGATTCTTGCCGGATTATCGATGGTAAAATCGATAGGCTCTTCCGCTAAGGGCTCGGAAAACTTTAAGTTTAGCTGTACGCGGTCGCCGGAAAGGGCTGAGAAATCAATGTCATCCAGGGTAGTGGCATTGGCGATGAGCGGCGCAGTACCGGCGATGACAAAGGCGAAGGACAGCGAAAGCCCCCTCATGAGAAGACGGGCGAGCGCGTATCTTATAGTTGTGAGCGAATGTTTGCGGTTATCTATCATGGCGGTTACCCCGTTAGGCTATGCTTGTTAAGACTACTCCTCGATCAAGGCGATAGCGGCCTGACGTTCCTCCCATCGACCGCTGTTGTTTTTAATAATTTCACGTAATTCGATCCTGTCTTCGAAGATGTTGGTGATCTTGCCGAGATTGCGCCCCAGATAATTTCCCACCCGGACCCGATGCAACACCCCGTCACCGTCGGTAACAATGCCCCAGTTCTCATCATTGCTTTGCAATGTGCCGACCATCCTTAAACTATCCAATTCAAACTGCTCCAGCTCTTCCCGGTTTCTTTGTAGTTCTCTGACAATCTCGGGCGTTAAGCCGGGATCCGGCTCATCTTCAAGTTTTTCCGCTTCACGTTGTTGATAGAAAGGACGAAAGGGATCTCTGGCGTCTGTCTCTGCGCCCTTGTAGGCATAAAACTCATAGGGCTTGATCTCCGGCAGTGGCTCAATACGGCCACCTTTGCGCGCCTTCACCTCGCTCGTCCATTGATCCAGATCATCCATGTCATGCAACACACAGCCACCCAGCATCAACACGGCGATGAGCAATGACCACACAAGGCGTTTTTTACCTATACCCATCGTCTTATTCCTCTTCCTCGCCTTCTACCGCACGATATGTCTTTGCGGTGGCGTCCATGCGTAACACATTATCCGACTCTTTCTCGATGGTAATATCATGTGTCGTCACAATTCGAGGCAACGCCGCAGTGCCGGAGACAAACTCCCCTAACTGATGGTAACTGCCCTTAACTTTTAAGTTTATCGGTAGCTCCGCATAATACTCGGTTGGCCTTTCCGTTTGTGGCTGGAAGAGATCAAACTCAAGGCCGGCGGCAAGACCAGTTTGTGAGATATCCACAATGAGACCGGCGATCTCCGTCTTATTGGGCAGTTGCCTGATCATATCGCCAAAGGATTGCTCCATCTCCTGCATCTGCTCTTCGAGCGCCTCTAAATTAGCGGCCTTTTTCTGCTTCTTCTCAAAAGCGCCTTTGAGCTCCACTTCCTTTCGCTCAATCTTCGCCAGCGCCCCCCGCTGCCCCTTAATTAAAAAATAATAGCCGCCGATCAAAATAGCGATGGCGACAACAGCCGATAATGCAAGCTGCACCGGCAGTGGCCAGAGGCCGGGATTCTCCGGGTCCAGGTTCTTGAAATCCAGGTTTTTAATCTCGTCAATAAAGCTCATGCTTCTTCATCCTCATCATCCGCCGCATTGGGAATAACCTGCTTAAAACGTAGCGTGAAACTGCTTATTCTAAGACCACTGCTACTGGCCGCTTCGATAATATCCAGCTCGGGTTTTTCCAGCCATTGTGATGACTCCAGGTTACGCATAAAAGAGGACACCCGGGCATTGGACTGCGCCTCGCCGACTATGGTGATGTTCTGCCCCGTTTGTTTCACGCTTTTCAAACTCACGCCATCAGGCAGGCTTTCAGTGAGCTCATCAAAAAAACGAACGATTAGCGGGCGGTTGCCTTGCAGTTGCTCAATAGCCCGCATCCTGTCGAGAAGACGTTGTTTTTCTCTCTCCAGCTCCTCGATCTCCTTGATCTTCTTATCCAGTAACGCCATCTCTCTTTCGATATAGGCATTTCTCTCCTTGTGATAATCAATGAGCTGCGTATGGTAGAACCAGATCATCCCCAGCAACACACCGGCAATGACGGCGAAAAAGCCGAGCAGCGCAATAAACGCCTGTTGCTTTTCCTTGCGCTCGGCCTCTCGCCAGGGGAGTAAATTAATCCGCTGCATCCTGGAAACTCCTCAGTGCAAGCCCGCACGAAATTAACAATGCCGGCGCATCGTTTGCGATCAGATTGGTGGACACCCTTGATGATACCGACATGTTGGCGAATGGATTGGCCACCGATGTGGGCACGTTGACTTTCGACTCAACCAGCTCAGCGATCCCCTCAACCGATGCACAACCGCCCGCCATAATGAGATGATCGATGTGGGTGATCTGACTGGTGGATGAGAAGAAGAACTGCTGGGCACGATCAACCTGTTGCGCCATGTTCTCCTTAAATGGCTCCAGTACTTCAGGCACATAATTATCCGGCAGGCCGCCCTGCTTTTTGGCCATGCCGGCCTCCTCATAGGATAGACCATAACGCCGTTGTATATCCTCCGTCAGTTGCATACCGCCAAACTGTTGCTCCCTGGTGTAGATAATTTTGCCCTTCTGATAAACACTGAAGGTGGTGATGGCGGAGCCCACATCGGCGATGGCGATCACCTTATCCCCGGCGCCGCCCAGGGTCTCATTCGCTATCATCTCAATGGCGTTCGCCAGGGCAAAGGCTTCTATGTCGATAATCTTGACCTCAAGCCCACCTAATTCCATGGCGCCCACACGGGCTTCCACATTATCATTGCGTGACGCCGCCAGTAATACGTCAATGCGATCCGGGTTATCTTCTTTTGCACCGATAACCTCAAAGTCCATCGCCACCTCTTCCAGCGGGAACGGGATGTATTGATCGGCCTCCACCTGAATTTGATTCTCCAGATCCTGATCCGACAGACCAGCCGGCATTTCAATGACCTTGGTGATAACGGAAGAGCCGGCGACCGCCGCCGCGCAGGTCTTCAATCCGGTGCGGGATTTTTTTACCGCCCGGGAAATGGCCTCGCCCACCGGCTCCAATTCGGTTATATTTTTATCTACCACGGAATTTGGCGGAAGGGGCTCAACCGCATAGCTTTCAACACGATATCTACCACCACTTCGGCCAAGTTCAAGCAACTTAACTGCCGTTGCGCTGATATCAACGCCCAGCACCGGCGTGGTTTTTTTCTTAAAAGGTAACACAATTTTTCCTTTTAATGTGGTGAGTTATATGTGTTTCATATAATACAACATTAACTTCTGATCACAACTATAGTCAACATGAATTTAAAAACAAACCCTTTTACCTAACTTTTATAAAATACGGATGGTATTTCCAACTTTTCCCTGAAAACCATATATGTTGCATAGAATTGCATTACACTACACAACATGTTGAGGTTTCTGCTTAAAAACCTGGTTGGGGTCGTTATCCTGGGGACGTTAATTCTTGCCCTGGTCGGCCTTTATATTGTCCCGAGTTTACCGGATATCGCCATTTTGCGTGATGTGCGTATGCAGGTGCCGCTCAGGGTATACAGCCATGATGGTTCATTGATCGCCGAGTTCGGTGAAAAACGCAGTGTACCGATCGCCATTGGGGACGCCCCGCCAGCGCTACTACAGGCCTTTATCGCCGCCGAAGATGATCGTTTCTATGTGCACCCGGGGGTCGACTGGCAGGGTATTGTGCGGGCGGCGGTCGCACTCATAAAAAGCGGCGAGAAAAGACAGGGCGGCAGCACCATTACCATGCAGGTGGCGCGCAACTTCTTTTTATCCCGGGAGCGCTCCTATAGCAGAAAATTAAATGAAATTTTTCTGGCGTTAAAAATTGAACGGGAATTAACGAAAGCGCAAATACTGGAACTGTATATCAACAAAATCTACCTCGGACAACGGGCCTATGGCGTTGGTGCGGCGGCACAGGTTTATTATGGCAGCGCCTTAGCGGATCTAAGTTTGGCGCAACTGGCGATGATAGCCGGCCTGCCGAAGGCGCCGTCAACGACCAATCCTATCAGCAATCCCGAGCAGGCCATAGCGCGCAGGGCCTATGTGCTAAGACGCATGTTAGCGGTTGGCTTTATCGATCAGGCGGAGTTTGAAAAGGCCAATGCCGCCCCCATCACCGCATCCTTACATCGCCCAAGTATTGATTTGGAAGCACCTTATATCGCTGAAATGGTGCGTAAACAATTAGCCGATGAATACGGTGATGAGACCTATAGCGCCGGCTACAAGGTGACGACCACCATACGGGATAAACATCAAATCGCCGCCAATCATGCGTTAAGGCTCGCCCTGTTGCAATACGATGAACGCCATGGCTATCGCGGCCCTGAACATCACTATGATCTGGCGGCGGCAGCGGGGGAAGATGTATGGAAGACATGGCTACAGCCTTATAATTCCAGCGGGCCGCTCTTCCCGGCCCTTATCACCGAGGTACGCGAGCAGTCGGTCTTAGCTTACCTGTCCGGTATCGGGCCTATTGATATTGAATGGGACGGCCTTAAATGGGCGCGTCAGCATATCAATGAGAATGTCATGGGCCCAAGGCCGAAAACCGCCGATGCGATCCTCAAGGTGGGCGATGTGATCAGGGTGCGGGAAAACCAACACGGGCAGTGGCAATTATCCCAACTCCCTGCTGTGGAAGGCGGGCTTGTCTCACTGCACCCGAATAACGGCGCCACCCTGGCCCTGGCGGGGGGGTTTGATTTTTATCGCAGTAAATTCAATCGCATCACCCAGGCGAAACGCCAGCCCGGCTCCAGTTTTAAGCCCTTTATTTACTCCGCCGCCATGGCCCACGGCTTTAACCCGGCCAGCATCATCAATGATGCGCCGGTGGTCTACAACGACCCCGGGCTCGGGAATAAGTGGCGGCCTAAAAACTACAGCGGGAAAACATTCGGCCCCACCAGACTGCGAGTGGCGTTACGCAAATCAAGAAACCTGATCTCTATCCGATTACTGCATGAATTGGGGGTGCAAACAGCATTAAAGCACATCGCCAAGTTCGGTTTTGATCCGGATAAGCTGCCCCGGAACCTCTCTTTGGCCCTGGGTAGCGGGGCGATTACGCCCTGGCGACTTGCCGGGGCTTATACCGTCTTCGCCAATGGCGGTTACCGTGTTGAGCCGCATTTTATTGAACGCATAGAAACCTACGATGGGGAGCGACTATTCGAAGCCCGCCCGCCCGTCGTCTGCCCTAAATGCCCGATAGCCGGGGGCGAACAAGCGGACGGGGCAAGAGCAGAGAAAGAAGGGCACGGCGCTGAGACTGCGGACGGGGCAGGGGTAGAAAAAGAAGAGCACGGCGCTGAGAGTGTGGAGCATAAGATTGCCGCCTCGCGAGAAGAGAAACCGATCGCCCCGCGGGTGGTTGGCGCAAACAACATCTGGATAATGAATCACTTAACCCGGGACGTGGTAAGACGTGGCACCGGTGTTGCGGCGTACAGGGAATTAAAAAGAGACGATCTCTCCGGTAAAACCGGCACCACCAATGAGCAACGGGACGCCTGGTTTGCCGGCTTTAACTCCGATGTGGTTGCGGTGGCCTGGGTGGGTTTTGATAACTTCTCGCCACTAGGCGCAAGGGAAGTGGGGGGCAGGGCCGCCCTGCCCATGTGGATAGAATACATGCGTGTTGCCCTGGAGGGCACATCGAACGCCTTACTGGCGCGCCCTGTTGACATAGTGAATATCCGGATCAACCGGGAAACAGGCTGCCCCGCCAGCGCAGATGATAAAGACGCCATGTTTGAAGTGTTTATGGCCGGGCAATCTAGCGGATGCAACGGCATGTAAAGAGGACGAGCCGGGGTTGCTTTTCTAGGTTTTCTCAACTTGGCGATGCCTTCACAGCTCACAGCTTCCGAGAAGATACGCCCTGACATCATCCATGCGGCGGCAAAGCCGGCTGCGTAGATGGGCGACATGGTTTTTTATTGGCGAGAGAGGCGGCGCTATCATGCAGATCAAAGCGCCTTCATCGGTGGTGTAAGAAGAGGCTTGTGCGCGCACGGGCCGGTTCGTGTGCCTGTGCTTCAATGAGCGCCCGGTTCCTCAAGATAGCCTTACCGGTGCCATTAAGACAGCTTTACGATTATAAAATCGATCAACACCTCAAACATGCAAAGTTCTCACCCGGTATGCGTGTTGGCGTGCCTTTCGGCAGAGAAAAAAACCAGATCGGGGTGATCTTCAGGGTAAGCAAACAGAGCCAGGTGGCGCCCGATAAACTGAGATCCATTAACCACATTATCGACAACGAACCGCTACTCTCCAGAAAAGACTTACGGCTACTGGCGTGGGCCAGCGACTACTACCATCATCCCATAGGAGAGGTTATTTTCACCGCCTTGCCCGGTTTGCTGCGTCGGGGGGGGGCGGCTAAAAAAAGCGATATGGAAGTATTTGCATTAAGCGAGAAGGGGAGGAGGCTTGATGGGGAGGCGCTAAACAAGGCGCCGTTGCAAAAAGCGCTGCTCTCGCTGTTGCTTGCCTGTGCTGATACGGGGTTGAGAAGGGCCGAGCTGAAAGCAAAACATAAAAACTACAGCAGAGCCTTAGGAGCCCTGCTTGAGAAGGGGCTGATCATACGCAAACAGGGAACCCCGGCTGATGGCGGGGGCCTTTCCCATGAAGGCCGATCAATAGCGCTGAATGCACAACAGCAGGCTGCGGTCAGGGCGGTGCTGTCCAATCCCGATATACACCACACCCACGTCTTGCAGGGCATAACCGGCAGCGGCAAGACGGAAGTCTACATCGAGGCGATCAGGCACAGCATTAAAAAGAACCGCCAGGCCCTGGTTCTGGTGCCGGAGATTGGATTGACCACCCAGTTCATCGACAGGCTAAAACAACGCTTGGCGGTTGACGTCAGGGTCCAGCACTCCAGGTTAAATGACGCCGAGCGACTGGAGAACTGGATGGCTGCAAGAGACGGGCGGGCAGCGGTTATTATCGGCACCCGCTCGGCAATCTGGATCCCGCTGAAGCACCCCGGGATCTATATTGTCGATGAGGAGCATGATCCCTCCTATAAACAGGAGGACGGCTTTCGTTACTCGGCGAAAGACATCGCTGTGGTACGTAGCCATATTGACGGCGTCCCCTGTGTATTAGGATCAGCAACACCTTCTCTTGAAACCATAGAGAACATCAGGAGCAACAAGTACACCGGATTAAGCCTGCCGGTGAGGGCATTGGGGGTTCGACCGCCAGCCATCCAGATCGTCAGTCTGCAACATCAAGCCCTCGGCAATGCGTTTTCAAAACAGTTGTTGGCCGAAATCAGGGCCACCTTAAAACGGAAAAACCAGGTGTTGTTGTTTCTTAACCGCCGTGGTTATGCACCGGTGATCCTGTGTCACGGCTGTGGCTGGTATTCTGAATGTAGTCGATGCAGCAGCAAGATGACCTACCACAAGGACGCCGATAAACTCATTTGCCATCACTGCGACAGACAGGAGGCCCTGCCGTTACAATGCCCCGTTTGTGATCTGCCGAGGTTGATTCAGCTCGGTCATGGCACACAGCGTATCGATCGGAGCCTCTCGGCGCTTTTCCCCGAGGCCAGGATCCTGCGTATGGATCGCGACAGCACCAGAGGCAAAGGCGCCATCGATAACATGCTAAAGGCAATGACCTGTGGTGACGCCGACATACTCATCGGCACACAAATGCTGGCGAAAGGCCATCATTTCCCAAAACTCACCCTGGTCGGGATCATCGATGCGGACAGCGGTTTATTGAGTACCGATTTTCGCGCCAGCGAGAGAATGGCGCAGCTCATTGTGCAGGTCAGCGGCAGGGCCGGTCGCGGCGATGCGCCCGGGAAGGTGATGATCCAGACCCGCTTTCCCAAACACCCGCTACTACAAACACTGGTGCGGCAAGGTTATGATAAGTTCGCCAATTCATTATTAACGGAAAGAAAACAGGCGCAACTACCGCCTTATTCCTATCTCGCCCTGCTTCGAACACAGGCACATGAGCGCAAGGATGCGATCGGTTTTCTACAAAGGGCGAGAGAGAAACTGGAAACACTCTCATCCAGCATGGCGATCTTCGGGCCCGTCACCGCCCCCATTGAAAAGAGAAGAGGGCGCTACAGAAACCAGTTATTCATACAGTCCAACAACCGCAATACCCTAAGGGCGGTGATGGCGACATGGACTCGCTTGCTGGAGAGCATGCCCGGGTCAAAAAAAATCAGGTGGTCTTTGGATATCGATCCGCAAGATATGTTATAAGCCTCAAGTTCTCTCACTTTTTACCGGCCTTTCTTTATCGAGCAGGCGCTTATCATTGCACATCTCTCACTTCACAGCCCCATGAAACAGGCGATCCAGACATTGCTCCAGCAGACGGCGGCGGACCTGGCGAGCATCCAACAACTGCACCTGCCGACGGATTTGGCCGCACAGGTAGAGCACAGTAAAGATGAGCGATACGGCGACTTTGCATCGAATATCGCACTGATACTTGCGCGGGTTTTTAAGAAAGCGCCGCAGGAGCTGGCGGGGGATATCGTCAGGCATATGCCGAAGGCGGATTTTATTGAAAAACTGGAGATCGCAGGCCCGGGTTTTATTAATGTCTTTCTCAAGCGCGGCGCTATCAATGAGACTGTCTCACGCATTCTCGCCCTGGGTGAGAAATACGGCGACAGTGACGGGCACAGGGGCGAGAGGGTGTTGTTGGAGTATGTCTCCGCCAATCCCACCGGGCCGCTGCATATCGGTCATGGGCGCGGCGCCGCCTACGGCTCGGTCATAGGGAACTTGCTGCAAGCCGTCGGCTATGAGGTATGTCAGGAATACTACGTCAACGATGGCGGCAGGCAAATGGAGATCTTAACTGTCAGCATCTGGTTACGGTATCTGCAACGGTGCGGGCGAGGACTCCCCTTCCCAAAGGGCGCCTATCAAGGTGACTACGTGCGGGGCATGGCGGAGGAAATGTACGCTGAACATGGAAAGACCTACGCGCTCGCCGGGCAGGGCGTCCATGATAGCAAATGGGAAGAAGCCGATGGCGAGTTAGAACTGGATAAGCTCATCACCAAGGCAAAAGATACTCTCGGCCAGGAGGGCTTTGAGCACATCCACAGGATAGGGCTGAATAAAATCCTTGCCGATATCCGATCAGATCTGGAGGCATTCGGCGTTCATTATGAGAGTTGGTTCTCCGAGCGCTCATTAACTGAGGCCAGGCTCATTGAGGCCTGTATTGCACAGATGGAGAAATCAGGGGATATCTATCATAAAGATGGTGCAAAGTGGTTTCAATCCACGGCATACGGTGATGAGAAGGACCGCGTGGTGATCCGTGATAACGGCAATTATACGTATTTCGCAGCGGATATCGCCTATCATAAAAACAAGTTTGATCGCGGTTTTGACAAGATGATCAATATATGGGGCGCCGATCACCACGGTTATATCAAGCGGGTGAGGGCCTCCCTTGAAGCATTGGGTGAGAGATCGGAGAAACTGGAAATACGGCTGGTGCAATTTGCCACCCTGTATCGCGGCAGAGAAAAATTGCAAATGTCCACTCGTACAGGCGAGTTCGTTACCTTGCGCGCACTCCGGGACGAAGTCGGAGAAGACGCCGCTCGCTTCTTCTACGTCATGAGAAGGCCCGAGCAACATCTGGACTTTGATCTGGAGCTGGCGAAATCCCGTTCCAATGAAAACCCGCTCTATTACATACAGTATACCCACGCAAGAATATGCAATGTGTATGCAAAATTAACAGAAAAAGGCTATCGCTACGATGAAGATAACGCATTGCAGCAACTACACCTGCTGGGTGAGACGCCTGAGCAAAAACTGATACATCATCTATCCCGCTACCCGGATGTGATAGTAAAAGCGGCGCAGCTCTATGAGCCTCATGCACTTTGTTATTACTTAAAAGAGCTGGCGGGTCTTTTTCATGGTTATTATGAACAACATCGCATCATCACGGATGAGGCTAACCTAAGAGACGCCAGAGTGGCTTTGATCCTGGCGATAAAGCAGGTTATCAACAACGGTCTGTCCATACTTGGCGTATCAGCGCCGATGAAAATGTAATGTAATGCCCAAAGATTATAAAAAAAGAGAAAACACCAAGCGGGAGGGCTCACCATGGGCCGGCAACCTGTTATCTTTCTCGCTGGGGTTATCTCTGGGGGTGTTGGTGACGTTTTTTGTGTTGGCTTATTACCCCTCACCAGCATCGATATTAGCGAACAAGCCGAAAACCGGGAAGGCGGATATGGCAAAGAGACAACAGGAGAGAAAACAACTCGATGAGCCGACTTTTACGTTTTATCAGATCTTGCCCGACCGGGAAGTGACGGGCTCTGAATGGGTGGCCGAAGATCCATTTGATCAACAACCGACAACGGCGATCCAGAACAACGTCTACCTCCTGCAGGTGGGTTCATTTAAGGATTACCAATCCGCCGATCAAATCAAGGCGCAGCTCGCCTTAATGGGGATCGCCGCCGATATCCAGAGCATTTCCATGAACAGGCGGGATATCCGCCATCGGGTGCAGATCGGCCCTTACAAAAAAGGCGCTACGCTGAAAAACATCAAGGCGACACTGGAAGAGCACAACCTCGAATTCATCACCCTGAAGTTAAAATTGAAAAAGAAAACAACCTGAGCGGCTAGCGTGAGTGAGCGCAATGAAGAGACCCCGGCAGACTTCTCCCCGGCCAACGGATGGCAAATGAGGCGCATTAACGCATCTACGATCCTGAGGCAATCCCCCAAACCCGCCTTAAAAACAAGATCGGTTTTATTCTCTGCAAGACATGGGCTTTGGCCTCATTTGCCGGGGCATGTGTGAGCGAGAGAAAACGTTGCTGAGAAGATAACATCATCGGCAAGGATGTTCGAAAGGCCGGCTAAGCGAGACTGCCATGACAGGGATGATCACAGGGACATAGCGAGATAAAAAGCACCATTTTGCGCCGGCTTGGTGTTAAGATCCGTCCGCCGATGCGGGTGTAGTTCAATGGCAGAACATCAGCTTCCCAAGCTGAGAATGAGGGTTCGATTCCCTTCACCCGCTCATCGCCAATACGCATTTTCGCCAGTTTCATTGATAATAACGATGCGGGATCCATCCCCATTTCACTGGCAATAGATCCCAAAAATATGATGTTGTTGGCGGAAAATCCCGGCCAGTAACCGCTCGCCCTGTCTTAAATAGGGGTAATTTAGTGTACTATTGCCTGTCAGGGAAAGGCAAAGCGGCGCCATTTCAGCACTCTTAGCTTTTTGCTGGGCGGTGATGATCAAACGATCATTGATGTGGATGCGGTCGCGCCGAGCGCCTGAGGGGATGCGTTAAGTTAAAATTATGAGCGATACAACGAAAACACTGGTCATTGTGGATGACAATCCCGCCGTCGGATCGTTGTTTGCACGCGGCACAGAGCGCCTGGATGTGTGCTTAAACCTATTTGACTCAGCGGATAAGGCCTTTGATTACCTGAAAACCAACAGGCCCGATATGTTGTTCCTGAGCACCAAGATGCCGGGGCGGGATGGGCTGAGTTTCTTAAAAAAATTAAGAGGTTCGCCCCTTCACAAAGACACCCCTGTTGTTATGATCAGCTCTAAAGATTACGCCCAGGACCGCGCGCTCGCCTGCGAATTGGGGGCCTTGGATTTCCTCATCAAGCCCATGCCCATCAAGGTGATCACGGACGTGATCAACAAACACTTATAAAGCATAACTTAAAGATTGAACTAACGGTGAGTAACGCCTATCTCCATTTTTGGGGAGTACGCGGCTCGTACTCCGCTCCTTTCGCCTCCCACCTGGGGGTCGGCGGGAATACTTCTTGCGTTGAGATCAGGGTGGATGATCATATTATTTTATGTGACGCCGGCACGGGGATTATTCCTTTCGGGAATAAAATGATGGCGCAGGCGGAGATCCGAGAGCTGCTGATCATTTTAACCCATTATCACTGGGATCATATTTGTGGCCTGCCTTTCTTTGTGCCGGCGTTTATCCCGGACTGGCGGATCCATTTCTTTGGCCCGGGCGAGGACACCGACGATATTAAAAAACACGTCTCATCACAGATGCGTGCGCCCTACTTCCCGGTAGGCACGGAAACCTGGTTGGCGAACATCAACTACTTGCAGCCAAACGAGGGGGCGCAAATACGCTATGGCCCTGTTTCTTTTCATTATACCGGCGTGCATCACCCCGGCACGACCTATGGCTACAGAATAAAAGTCAATGGAAAGAACATACTCTACGTATCCGATAATGAGTGTCGCTATCTGGAAAAATCCATAAAACAAAAATACAATGAATTAAGCGAGGAAGAGAAAGAGCTATACGCTGAGATGCAAAAGGGCGAGTACGCCTCTGAATTAAAACTCATTCATGATGCGGACATACTCATTCATGATGCACAATACACCCCGCAAGACTATGAAAAAAAGCGGGGCTGGGGCCATTCCTGTTATATCGATACCGTGAACATGTCCATCGACGCCGGGGTCAAGGCGCTGTATCTCTACCACCATGATCCGAACTACGATGATGAGGCGATCGAGGCGATCTACAATCATGCCATGGCGATCATCCAGAGCCGAGGCGCATCACTGAAATGTTATGTCGCCAGAGAAGGCATGCGAGTGGATCTCGCTTAAAACACCTATGACCGCCAGCCTTATAGATGCGTTATGGATCTACTGATAAACGGTGAGAGCACACGCCTTACCGATGTTTCGACCCTCTCTGATCTGATCTCGACATTGCAAATAGACGGCAGAATTGCCGTTGAAATTAACAAGCAGATCATCCCGCAAAGCGCTTTCTCCCGGCATAAACTGGCGAACGGCGATGAGATAGAGATCATCACCGCAGTAGGCGGCGGATAACATCATGAACATCGCCACATTGGCGGAAGATACGTTCCTGATCGACAATCAGGTCTACTCTTCCCGTTTGCTGGTTGGCACGGGGAAATACCGGGATCTGGATGAGACGAAAAACGCGATTGAAGCCAGTGGCGCACAGATTGTCACCGTGGCGATCCGTCGCAACAACATTGGTCAGAGAAAAGACACGCCCTCCCTGCTCGATCATATCAGCCCGAAGGATTACACCATTCTACCGAATACGGCCGGCTGTTTTGATGCGAAGGCGGCAATCCGCACCTGTCGTCTGGCGCGTGAGCTACTGGATGGCCACAGCCTGGTAAAGCTGGAAGTGTTGGGCGATAGAAAAACACTGTTTCCCGATATACCGCAAACACTGGCGGCGGCGGAGGTGCTTGTCCGGGAGGGTTTCAAGGTCATGGTCTACACCAATGATGATCCGGTGATGGCATTGCGCTTTGAAGAGGCTGGTTGTGTTGCCGTGATGCCGCTGGCGGCGCCCATTGGCTCAGGGCTGGGTATACGTAACCCCTACAACATCAGAGCAATCGTGGAAAATGCGACAGTCCCCATACTGGTGGACGCTGGCGTTGGCACCGCCTCTGACGCCGCCATTGCCATGGAGCTGGGTTGCGATGGGGTGTTGATGAACACGGCCATCGCCGAGGCAAAAAATCCCGTGTTAATGGCCTCGGCAATGAGAAAGGCCATCGAAGCCGGCCGGGAGGCCTACCTGGCGGGGCGTATGCCAAGACGGGGCCATGCCAGCGCTTCATCGCCTGTCGATGGCACATGCTTCAGCTAGTTCTCTTCTCTGGCAGACCGCTTTGCAGCATACGGAAAACAGGCGGACAGTAAGAAGTTATGTGCTAAGACAGGGCCGGCTCACCAAAGCCCAGGGCAGGGCGATTGAGCAGCACTGGAGAGAGTTTGGCGTCGAGCACACCAAGGCGCCGCTTGATCTGGACGCCATTTTCCAACGCACAGCGCCGAGAATGCTGGATATTGGCTCTGGTATGGGAGAGGTCGTACTCGCCCTTGCCAAAGCCCATCCCGAAAACGATTATCTGGCGGTGGAAGTGCATCGACCCGGTATCGGTCGGCTATTAGGCATGATCGCCGAGCATGGGATCAGCAACATTCGGATCATTCACCAGGACATCGTCAACGTCATAGACGGGCAGATCCCGGATCAGTCTCTATCCGCTGTGTATATTCATTTCCCTGATCCCTGGCCAAAGCGGCGTCATCACAAACGCCGTCTTGTCAATGCTCCATTTATCAGACAGCTTGCCTTAAAAATGCGGCTGGGGGCGAGATTGTATCTTGCCACAGACTGCCAGGGCCTGGCTGAATACATGTTAGCCGTGTGTAACGAGGAGCCGAGCCTGCTGAATTGCGCCGGTAGCAGAGGGTTCTCGCCCCGACCAGCATGGCGGCCCGTGAGCCGGTTTGAAAGAAGAGGATTGCGCCTGGAGCATGGGATCCGGGAGCTGATTTATGACAAGATCCCATAACATGCAAAGCGAGTCCATGTTAAGTCATACCACCGCTATGTCTCCAGCCTGCCGTGGAGATATTTCTTTAATCATCAACGCCCGGTAAAATAGACGGCATACATTTTATCACGCCATGTCAGAGTTAATCGAACCGGTAATGATGATCGCAGAGCAGGCCGCAGATAAGATCATGGCGGTTTATGCGGGCAATTTTCAGGTTGAAAGCAAAGCAGATAAATCCCCGCTCACAAAAGCCGATCTCGCCTCCCACAAACATATCCTCGATGCGTTAGCGAAATTAACCCCTGCGATCCCGGTGCTCTCGGAAGAGTCGGCGGGCGTGCCCTATTGTGTGAGGAGAACATGGCGGCAATACTGGCTTGTCGATCCGCTCGATGGCACCAGGGAGTTCGTCAAACGAAACGGTGAGTTCACCATCAACATCGCCTTGATCAGGGATAACTCCCCCGTTCTCGGTGTTATCTACATACCGGTTCAACAATCCTGCTATTACGCCAGCAAAGGCGGGGGCGCCTTTAGGCGAGAGAAGCAAAGTAAACCCGTCAGAATATCGACCAAAAGCACAAAAGACGGCGCATTTATCGTGGCCGGCAGCCGCTCCCATGGCAATCAAAAGCAGACTGCATTTTTCCATAATCTGGGGGATAACACCGAGGTGCTGGCCGTGGGCAGTGCATTAAAGTTTTGCCTGGTGGCGCAAGGGGCCGCCGACATCTACCCCCGTTTTGGCCCAACATCTGAATGGGACACCGCCGCCGGCCAGTGTATCGTGGAAGAGGCCGGTGGCGCCGTCACGGACATGGCCTTCTCAAGGCTAACGTACAACACCAAGGACTCCTTGCTTAACCCGGCATTCCTCGCCATTGCCGATCCACAGTTTGACTGGAAAACCTATTTATGAGAAGGCGGCGAGCTTTACTCACCATCCAGTTGCTGTTGCTTTTAATGGCCTGCAACCCCATCGCCCTGAGGCCTGATATGTCCGCTGTTGAGGGGCAGTCCATATCCTATCAACAAGGATATCATGATGGTTGCCACAGCGGCTATGTATCGGGCGGCTCTGTGTATAACCCTTTTAAGAAGGACACCGAGCGCCTGCAAACCGATGATGAATACAGGCTGGGCTGGATGAGGGCCTACGATGTCTGCAAAAAAGAGTTCAGGGCCCTGTGTAAAGGGGCGGGCGTTCTATCGAAGGCAACGTTGTATTGCTCCGACGTCAGGCAACAGGGTTTAGATAAATAGGTCAGAGCCGTTAAACTCAAGGCTGGCATGATCGGACATCGGCAAACCATATAAACGATGTTATCCGTCATTCGCCGGATCACGCCTTGATAATTTGGATAATGAAAAGGGGCAAAAAACGGGCGTTGTGTTGCCGTGATCCCAGCTTCTTCTATGACATTGGCTCTGCCTACTCATGCGGGAAATCATGGAACCGGACACGCTGGCATCAATGTTACAAAGCGACTAAACGTATAACCCCCTCAGCAATCTGAGCCAGATCATCGTTGATGCGGCGGTGTACGGCGCTGAGATGTTTTTCAGACGGGAGAGGGTTTTAAGTCGCTCAGCAAGACGAAAAACCCCTGAAACCCGTGCCTGCTTTTTCGGAATATGTTCAAAATGAACAGGGCGGGGAGGGCTGCGCTGATGATGGTGTTATACTCTGTTGGGGTACTTGCAATGCGGCGTTACCATGAGCAGAAAAAACCGAGCAGAAAAATACGGATATAATAATGTGGAATGACCTGCGCCCCCGAATAATCTTCACGATGGCAGGTATCACTTTTGTTCTTGGCAAGTTCAAAAAATAATGCCCGCACTGGCCGCATAAATCGCATTCAGAGCTGTAGCCCCTTAGGCCAACTGATCGGCCGCCCTGATGTCCAGGATGCATGCTACGCCTTCGATACCTCAAGCAACCTGACCGCAGGCCAGCACACGACCAAAGCAAAACTCGGCATCCCGGAGATGATAATAAAACCGAACTTTTCGAATGTCTTTGAAGGCGCTCAGTGGCAATTTGGCGCCTATCTTCGCGCAGAGCGCCCAAGCTAGGCCATGATAGCCTCGCTAACCATCCGACGCTCCCTCTCAGCGGGTAGCAGTACCAGGGCTCAGATCAGAAGGAGCATCAACTGATACACCACCAGATCTGTGCCTTTCTTTTAATCTCGCATAATACTCGGCGGCATAACCCAGAAAAAACACTTCATCGTCCTTGAGCCGACGGGCCCGCCTGGCCGGGGAGCCCACATAAAGATAACCGCCCTCCAATACCTTGCCCGGCGGGATGAGACTGCCTGCGCCTATCACGACTTGCGGCTCCACCACGACCTTATCAAGAATGGTTGTGGACATACCGATCAAACACTTATCTTCAATGGTGCACCCATGCAACATGACCTTATGACCCACAGTGACCCCATCACCAATGATCAGCGGGTCGCCGCCCGGATTAAACTTGGCATCGTGATTAACGTGTAATACCGAGCCATCCTGAATACTGGTTTTATTACCAATGGTAATGCTGTTCGCATCACCACGAATGACCGTCATGGGCCAAACAGAGGAGTCCTCGCCAATAATGACGTTACCGATCACAACGGCCGTCTCATCAACAAACGCTGAATTAGCTATAGTGGGTATAACACCTTCAAATGATCTGATCATATATACAGGCTATCATTGACCATAAACTAATGCTATCGAACACATAAACCGAGCAGCGGTCAAATGCAGTATGCTCCCTAAACCTCTAGCTGCTTATGTTTAATAAAATCGCCTTATATACTATTTTATTATGTGGCCCTGCCTTATTCGCCTTCCTGTTACTCAAACCCGCTACTGGCGGGACATCCATAAAAGCACCGGCCTTCACCCATACAAGCGAGGATGCATGGCTTAATTCCAAACCGCTTACCTGGGAGAGCCTGCGCGGCAAGGTCGTGTTGTTAGATTTCTGGACATTTGACTGCTGGAACTGCTATCGCTCTTTTCCCTGGATGAGGGCTATGGAGGGGCGGTTAGCGCCCAAAGGGTTGCAAATTATCGGCGTACACACACCGGAATTCGAGCACGAAAAGATAAAAAGCAACATTGAAGCAAAAATCAGGGAGTTTGGTTTACATCATCCCGTCATGATCGACAATGACTTCTCCTATTGGCGCGCCATGGGCAATCGTTACTGGCCGACATTTTATATCATAGATAAGAGAGGCGATGTGCGGGCCGCATTTGTCGGCGAGACCCATGAAGGCGACCGACAGGCCAGGAAGATCGAGTCCACTATCGAGAACTTATTAGCCGAATCCTGACAACCTAACCGGCAAAGAAACTGATCTGCTGTGTGGCAGAAGTGATTGCGAGGTACTACGAGCATAAAAATTAACGATGTTTATATTGGCGTTATAGCCCCGGTTTCATTCGATGTTCGATGCTGACTGCTTATCAGGTAAAATGGTTTATCCATATCCTGGCGGACACCGGGATGACAGTCGTTTTTTATGTGATGGGGGTTGAGAGATGAAAACCGGTGTTATCGGTCTTGGCGCTATGGGCGCCGGTATGGCGTTGAGTTTACATAAGGCAGGGCATTTGCATGGGGTGTGGAATCGCAGCCGCAGTAAAACCGAGGCCCTGATTGATGCGATCAAGGCGCCCGCCATGGACTCTCCCGCCAGTTTAGCCGCAACATGTGAGCTCATTATTATGAGCATCTCCCGTGATGATGATGTATTAGAGATGGTTGAGCAGATCGCAACCAGCGTCAAACCCGGGACGATTATTGCCGATACCTCCACCATCAGCAGCGCCACGGCGATAGAAGCGGCAAAAATACTAAAACACCGCAACGCCGAGTTTCTCGATTGTCCGGTATCCGGTGGTGTTGAAGGCGCCAGGGGCGGCACACTGGTGATCATGGCCGGCGGTGATGGCGATGCTCTGGAGAGAGCAAGGCCGGCCTTATCCGCTATCGCCGGCACCATCACCCTTATCGGGCCCACCGGCAGTGGTCAGGCCTGTAAAGCGGTAAACCAGATCATGTGCGCCGGGATCAACCAGGGCGTGACCGAGGCCCTGGCGTTTGGCGAGGCCATGGGCCTTGATATGGAGAAGGTCGTTAACACAGTCGCAAAAGGCGCCGCCGGCAACTGGTTTTTGGAGCGCCGAGGCAAAACCATGTTGGCGAATAATAATAAAGTCGGCTTTAAGCTGAACCTGCACCATAAAGATCTGCGTATTTGCAAAGCGATGGCCCAGGATCTGGATGGTATTTCACTGCCCTTAGTGGACAAAACCCTGGCGCACTATGAAACCCTCATGGCACAGGGTTATGGGGATGAGGACATCTCCGCCCTGTACCGCCTGAAGAGGCCGGGGCCTTCCTGAAACAGGCAAAACACGCCCGTTGAGTGGGCCTTGTCCTGGCTCGGAGATATTGACGCAAGCCATGATTTATGCAAAATATCGCCACCTCTGCGGTTTTTTATTGATCTGATCAGGCAAACCGAAAACAACCACTAATACCCGTTTGTGATGACCTCAAGCAATCAAGCCCTTGCGATTGAAGTGAAAGCCCTGGACAAATATTTTGGGCCCATTCATGCCGTGCGTGATGTTTCTTTTTCTGTTCATCGGGGTGAAGTATTGGGTTTTCTCGGCCCCAATGGCGCCGGCAAGTCCACCACCATGAAAATGATCAGCGGTTTTCTCGAGCCCACAGGCGGTACGGTACGGGTGAATGGTCACGATGTGATCACCGATCCGATCCGTGTGAAAGCCGCCATCGGTTACCTGCCGGAAGGCGCCCCCGCCTACGCCGAGATGACCGTGAGCCGTTTTCTCGATTTTGTTGCCGAGATCCGGGGTTTCAGGGGCGATGAAAGACGGGCGCGTGTTCGTCATGTCATTCAACAGATCCATCTGGACTCCGTCATCAACCAGACGGTGGAGACCTTATCCAAAGGCTTCAAGCGTCGCGTCGGTCTCGCCCAGGCGCTGATCCACGACCCCGATGTGCTCATCATGGATGAACCCACAGACGGGCTTGATCCAAACCAGAAACATGAAGTGCGGAGTTTGATCAAGGACATGGCCCGGGAAAAGGCGATTGTGATCTCCACCCACATCCTTGAAGAGGTGGAAGCCATCTGCACCCGGGCGATCATCATCGCCGCCGGGCAATTATTATTTGACGGCACCCCCGCCGAATTGCGCTCAAAATCCGAGAGCAACGACTATGACGATGCCTTTCGTATGCTGACCCATGAGTTCTACCAAAGCCGGGGCGAGTCGGGGCAATCATGAGCAACAACATCAAGGCGATATTAAAGCGCGAGCTGTACGGCTATTTCTCAACGCCACTCGCCTATGTGTTTATCGTCATATTCTTATTTCTAACGGGCATATTCAGTTTTTATCTGGGCGCCTTTTATGAACGAGGACAGGCGGACCTGGAGCCGTTCTTTCGTTTTCATCCCTGGTTGTATTTGTTTTTGATCCCGGCCATAGCCATGCGGCTCTGGTCTGAGGAGCGCAAAAGCGGCACCATTGAATTGTTGATGACCCTGCCGGTCTCGATCACCGACGCCGTGCTCGGCAAGTTCCTCGCCGCCTGGTGCTTCACCGCCATGGCGCTGTTGCTGACCTTTCCCATGTGGCTCACCGTGAATTACCTGGGCGAGCCGGACAACACGGTTATCTTCGCCAGTTATATCGGCAGTTTGTTGATGGCCGGGGGCTATCTGGCCGTGGGCTCCTGTATCTCGGCCTTATCCAGGAGCCAGGTCATTGCATTTGTTATCAGTGTGGTGATCTGTTTTCTGTTTATCCTGAGCGGCTTTCCGCTGGTGCTGGATTTCTTTCAGGGCTGGGCGCCACAGGCATTCATCGAGGTGATCGCCTCGATCAGTTTTCTGACGCATTTTGACGCCATAAAAAAAGGCGTCATCGATTTGCGTGACGTCATTTATTATCTGGTGTTCATCTCTTTCTGGTTGTACGCCAACGTGGTCGTTATCGACGCCAGGAAGGCGGCCTGGATGTGATGACATATAAACCACTTCGCTCCGGCTCCCGTGTTTTGATCGCCGCCATGTTGGCCATGGCCCTGATCATTATCGCCGACGCCCTGTTCACCCGTGTGCGTCTGGACTTAACGGAAAATAAATTATTCACCTTATCCGAGGGTACCATCAACATTATCCGCTCCCTGGAAGAGCCCATCAGCCTCGAGTTTTATCTATCCAGCAAAGTATTGGCGGGCTTTCCGCAGTTAGTGAATTACGCCAATCGCGTACGTGATCTGCTTGAAGAGTATGCAGCCCGGTCCGGCGGCAAAATCGAATTAACCATCATAGAGCCAGAGCCTTTCTCGGAAGCGGAAGATGAGGCTGTGGCCAGCGGCCTGCAGGGCGTCTCCGTCAACGCATCGGGGGACCTCGCCTATTTCGGTCTGGTGGGCGTCAACTCAACGGATGATGAAGCCAACATCCCGTTCTTTCAGGCCAGCCAGGAGGCCGCCCTGGAATATGACGTCACGAAATTGATCTTTAATCTGGCCAATCCGGAGAAGCGTGTGGTGGGCGTGATCTCCGGCTTGCCGTTATTCGTTGATGTTGATCGCGGGACCCGGGAGCAGTGGACGATTATCAATGCCATCGGTGAGTTCTTTGCCGTGCGTGATCTGGGCACGGACGTCACGCAAATAGATAAAGACATAAGCGTATTGATGATCGTCCACCCCAAGGGCTTAAATGAAGAGAGCCTGTTCGCCATCGATCAATACCTGCTTGGAGGCGGCAATGCCATGCTGTTTGTCGATCCCCTGGCCGAGGCTGATAATGCCGGACCCGATCCCGCCAACCCTTATGTGATCCCTGATATGGGCTCTGATCTCAAAACCATACTCGATGGCTGGGGCGTTGAAGTGGCCACCGATCACATTGCCGCCGATATCAACCTGGCCATGCGTGTGCAGACACAGGGGGGGCGCGGCCCGCAGGAGAGTCACTACCTGCCCTGGTTAGCGTTAAACGAGGCCAACTTAAATCGAGATGATTTCAGCACCCGTGAATTGAAGCTGATCCACATGGGTACTGTGGGCGTCATAGAGAGGAAAGAAGGGGCCAGCATTGCATTAACGCCGTTAATTCAAACCACGACGGAATCCATGAAGATGATGCGGGACCTGGTGTTCTTCCAGCGCGACCCTGATGTGATGCTGGCGAACTTTGCATCGGAGGGCGCCCAACTCACGCTCGCCGCCCGGATCAGCGGTAAAGTGCCCGGCGCCTATCCCGATGGTTTGCCGGATGATGCCGGAGAGACCGATAGCGCCGAGCAAACGGGTGATGACGGCAATGTCATTAAAGAAGGCGACATCAATGTCATCCTGGTGGCCGATACAGACATACTGAGCGATCACTTCTGGGTGCGGACACAGAACTTCTTTGGCGTTCAAATACCACAAACCATCGCCAACAATGGCGATTTCGTGATCAACTCACTGGATAACCTCTCCGGCAATACCGATCTGATCAGTCTTCGTAGCCGTGGTGAATTCTCTCGTCCATTCAAGGTAGTGGAGCAGATTCGCCGAGACGCCGAGGCGCAGTTTCGTGAGCGGGAGCAGGAGCTCAGGGCGAAGCTCGAGGAGACCGAACGTAAAATCGTGCAATTACAACAGGAAGGCGGGCAAAGCGAATTATTATTAAGCCCTGAGCAGGCCAGGGAGATAGAAAAATTTCAACTGGAGCAGATCAAAACCCGTAAAGAGCTGCGTGCGGTTCAACATGAACTACAGAAAAATATTGAGCATCTGGGCACACAACTTAAATTCATCAATATCGGTCTCATCCCGCTGATCATTATTATCCTGGCGACCCTCGCTGGCATCCAACGGAGCCGTCGTAAGCATTGAGTGAAAAAGCGATGAATAATAAGGTTTTTCTGTTTATTACGCTTTTTTTTGTCGTTGCCGCTGTCTTTATCAGCCAACAGCGGGCGCCCCAGACAAGCAGGGAGAAATCCAAACTGTTTCCTGAACTGGCCAATTCCATTAACAACATCAGCGAAATCACTGTTACCGACAGCGAGAAGACGCTGACCATTCATCGTGCCTCAGATAAATGGACGATGGCCGATGCGGATAACTACCCGGCTTTAATCAACAAAGTAAAACAAACTGTGGTGGCGGTGGCCGAGTTAAATGTGTTGGCGGAGAAAACCGCCGATCCTAAGTTATATAAACGGCTAGGCGTTGAAGCGACAGATACCAAAGGCGCCACTTCTCATTTGCTCACCTTAAAAAGCGATGATAAAACCCTCGCCAGTTTGATTGTCGGCGATACCAGGCGAAGTCAATCGCCCTCAGGGAGTGCGGGTGTTTATGTGCGCCTGCCCGGGCAGGAACAGGCGCTGCTGGTTGATGGTAAGCTGTCGGTGAGTACTGACATGGTGACATGGATAAAAAGGGACGTCATTGACATTGCCTCTGATCGGATCCGTGATATTCAAATTAAACGAGGCGATGATGCAGCGATACGTTTGCAAAGGAAGACATCGGCGGATGATCTGATGTTAGCGGATCTTCCCGAGGGCAAAGAACAACAGGCTGAATATATCATCAACCCCATGGGCGCCCTGCTTGAAAACATTTACGTTGAGGGCGTCAAAAACCGGAGCGCTCTTGATTTTACCTCGCCCGATGCGATGATCACCGTGAAGACCTTTGACGGGCTCTCCGCTAATGTGACCGTTGTGCAAAACGAAGGCGTAAAGTATGTTGCGTTCTCTTTTTCAACTTCAACTGCATCAACGGCCAATGAAGAGCATGCCGATACGGACGGGGACAACACCGAGCACATCAATCCGGAGAAGGAAGCGGCGCAGTTAAACGCGCGGGCCAGCGGTTGGGCCTATCAGTTATCGGAGTCAAAAATGGCGTTGTTTGATAAAACACTAGCCGATCTGATCCGTGACCCGCAGCAAGATAAGGCAAACGGCGATATAAACTGATCCCTGTTGCAACTTCCATCGCCCCACTAACAACATCTCTTTGCGGTTTTTCATAAACCATGGCGGCGCGCCTATCCCATAACAGGCTTATCGGTATTGATGATGTTATCTTTAAGATCAGAGCGCCTGCATACGGCTGATGTGAGACTGTTGATGCACAGACTGACACGTTATACTGCCATGGGATGGCCCTTATAAAACATCATTAAGCATGGATTTTCAGGCATTGATTTTCGCGCTACAGCAGTATTGGGCCGAGCGCGGTTGCATCATACAACAACCCTATGACATGGAAATGGGCGCCGGCACCTTTCACCCCGCCACGTTTTTGCGTGCCATCGGCCCTGAGCCCTGGCATGCCGCTTATGTGCAGCCCTGTAGGCGACCTGCGGACGGTCGTTATGGTGATAATCCAAATCGACTACAACACTACTATCAATTCCAGGTGTTGTTGAAACCCTCACCAGATGACATGCAGGAGCAGTATCTGGATTCATTACGACACCTGGGCGTTGACCCGCTCATCCATGATATTCGGTTTGTAGAGGATAACTGGGGCTCTCCCACCCTGGGCGCCTGGGGATTAGGCTGGGAGGTGTGGTTAAACGGCATGGAGATCAGTCAATTTACCTACTTCCAGCAAGTGGGTGGCCTCACCTGTCATCCCGTATCGGGCGAGCTGACCTATGGTGTAGAGCGCATTGCGATGTACTTGCAGGATACCGATAATGTTTATGATCTGTTATGGGCCAACAGCGGTAAGGGTGAGGTGCGTTATGGCGATATTTACCAGCAGAGCGAAGTGGAAATGTCCAGCTATAATTTTGATCAGGCCAATACGGAAAACCTGTTCCGCTGCTTTGATGAATGTGACACCCAAAGCGCCCGGCTCATCGAGGCGGGGCTGTCATTGCCCGCCTATGAGATGGTATTAAAAGCATCCCATATTTTTAATCTGCTCGATGCGCGCCAGGCCCTATCCGTGACTGAGCGACAACGATTTATATTGAAGATAAGGCAAATGGCGCAGGCGATCGCCCGGGCCTATTTGCAAAGACGCGAACAACTTGGCTTTCCATTATGTAAATGATGGCGCCCATGATGGATAGAGAAGATCTGTTGGTTGAAATAGGCGCCGAGGAGTTGCCGCCAACATCCCTGAAACCCCTGGCGGTCGCCTTTGCTGAGGAGATTCACAGGGGTCTCAATGATCATGGCCTTAACCACGGCGATCATACATGGTATGCCACGCCCCGGCGGCTTGCAGTTATCGTCAGAGACGTCATCGCATCACAAGCTAACAGGGCTGTTGAGCGGCGCGGCCCGCCCATCAAGGCCGCTTATGATGAGGCCGGCAAACCCACAAAGGCGGCGGTAAGTTTTGCCCGCGCCTGTGGTGTGTCTGTTTCAGAGTTAGGTACTCTGGAGACAGGCAAAGGTAGCTGGCTGTCTTACAAAGGGATTGTCGAGGGGGAGAGCGCCTCTCGATTGATCCCCGACATCATCAACAAGGCATTAACAAGGCTACCCATCGCCAAACGTATGCGCTGGGGTAGCGGTCATGTTGAGTTTGTCCGGCCAGTACATTGGGTGGTTTTATTATTTGGTGATGAGGTGATCGACGCCCACATCCTGGGCAAGGCCACAGGCGATGAAACATTTGGCCACCGTTTTCATCACCCCCATGCAATCAAACTGCATAAAAGCCAAGACTACATTGACGCCTTAAAGAGCAGGGGATACGTACTGGCGGATTATATTGACCGACAAGCCCTGATCCGCCAGCTTGTCATGGATGCGGCAAAGGATTGTGACGGCACAGCGCGTATAGACGAAGGGCTGCTTGATGAGGTCACGGCGCTCGTTGAGTGGCCGGTGGCGATCAGCGGATCGTTTTCGATAAGTTTTTTATCCCTGCCGGAGGAGGTGTTGATCGCAACCATGCAAAGCCAGCAAAAATACTTCCCCGTATTCAGCAAGGACGGGAAACAACTAACGGCAAACTTTATCGCCATCTCGAACATTGAAAGCAGATCCCCCGAACAAGTGAGGCTGGGAAACGAGCGGGTGCTCAAGCCTCGCTTGAGTGACGCCGCATTTTTCTGGCAGCGTGACTGTCGTCAGCCCCTGGAGAGCCTGCGCCCACAGTTGCATAAGGTTATCTTCCAGCAAAAGCTGGGCACCCTGCGAGACAAAACCGAGCGCATGAAACAGCTAGGCGCCTTTATCGCAGAGCGACTTAAGATCGACGCCGGCGATGTTGAACGTGCCGCACGACTGGCAAAATGCGATCTACTGACGGCGATGGTGGGTGAGTTCCCGGCATTACAGGGCGTCATGGGGCGTTATTATGCCGGCAGGGATGGCGAGAACGAGGACATCGCCGGGGCCCTGGATGAGCAGTACATGCCCCGATATGCCGGCGCTGAGCTACCGAAGTCAGGTGTCGGCCAGGTCCTGGCCATCGCCGATAGACTGGATACGATAATGGGTATTTTTGCCATTGGCCAGGCGCCCACTGGCGATAAAGATCCGTTTGCGCTACGTCGCGCCAGTCTTGGTTGTCTTCGGATCCTGATCGAGCGCCAGTTGCCGCTGGATCTGCAAAGCTGCCTCAAGCGATCCGCCGAGAGTTATGACGACAGGATCAATGCCCATGCCGTCATCGCTGATGTCTTCGATTTCATGATGGAAAGGCTACGTCATTACTATACGGACAACGGGATCGGCGCCGATGTGTTCGAAGCGGTGCTGGCCTGCCGACCCGGCGAGCCCTATGATTTTAACCTTCGACTACAGGCGGTGGAGGAGTTTAAGTCATTACCCGGCGCTGCTAACCTTTCGGCGGCGAATAAACGCATACGGAACATCCTCAAACAGGCGAATTATGAGAATGGGGAGGCGCCCGATGAGGGATTGTTTCAGGAGAAGGCGGAACGAGAATTATACCAACACATGCAGGCCATCAACGCCGGGGCGCATATCCAGCGGCAGGACTATGTTTCCATGTTGACGGGTCTTGCTGATCTGAGAGATGTTGTCGATAGCTTTTTTGATGAGGTCCTGATCATGTGTGATGATGAGACATTAAAAAACAATCGCTTGGCCTTGCTGAGCGCGCTGAGAGAGCTGTTTTTAACGACCGCCGATATTTCCAAACTGCAAGGTTAGCGCTGATGAGGCTAGTCATACTGGATAGGGACGGCGTGGTTAACGAGGACTCGGGCGAGCATATTAAGTCTGAGCAGGAGTGGCATGCGATCCCCGGCAGCCTCTCGGCGATAGCAAAACTCAATCACCATGGCTATCGTGTTGTTGTCGCAACCAACCAGTCGGGGTTAGCCAGTGGCAAGTTCACCTTAAAAGACTTGAACAGAATACATCAAAAAATGCACACCCATCTGGCCCAATTCGGCGGTGTTGTTGAGGCCATATTCTTTTGTCCCCACGGGCCGGATGCGGGTTGTGACTGCCGTAAGCCCAAGCCCGGGCTGTTTCATGACATACAAAAAAGACTGCACATTTCATTAAAGGACGTTGTTACGGTGGGAGATAAATGCAGCGACATGGAAGCGGCGCTCGCAGTCGGCTGCAAACCCATGCTGGTGAAAACCGGCCAGGGTCAATCACAGATAGACGCCGGGCGCATTGCCGATACTATTCCGGTGTATGCTGATCTGGCGGCGGCGGCTTCGGCTATCCTCTCAGGTGATTAGGTTGCCATGATCTACATCCGATCAGGCCTATTTTTATCAGGTTTGATTCTCTCAACCATGATCGCCGTTCCCATCACCTTCATCTTGTTGCCGGCGCCTTTTCCGATCCGATTTCGCCTGGCGTCAAATTGGGCCAGGTTCAATCTCTGGTGGCTTGGGCTAACCTGCGGGATAAAAGCGAAAATAGAAGGGCTGGAGAACATCAGCGAACACACCTCCATAATAATGTGTAAACACCAGTCGGCCTGGGAGACGTTGATGATCCAGTTGCTGTTTCCGCCACAGGTGTGGATCTTAAAGCGTGAATTGTTATGGATCCCGATTTACGGTTGGGGCCTGGCGACCATGCGGCCCATTGCCATCGACCGGGACGCAGGCGTGCGTTCGTTGAAACAAATTGTGCGCCAAGGCACTGAGCGATTAAAGGCCGGGCTGTGGGTGGTCGTCTTCCCGGAGGGCACGCGTATAGCGGCGGGTGAGAGAGAGAAATATCACCCGGGCGGGGGTATGCTCGCTGAGAGATCCGGCTATCCCATTGTCCCTGTCGCCCATAATGCGGGCTACCTGTGGCCTCGCAACAGCTTTCTGAAATGGCCGGGGGAGATTACTATGGTCATAGGCAAGCCGATTGAACCGGCCGGTAAAAAAGCACATGCGATCACCCTGGAGGTAGCACAATGGATCGAATCGACGGTGGCGAGGCTGCCGGCCCCTGCCCGTCAGTAGCGGTCATTCGCTCTGCAACAGGCAGGGACAGTCTTTATTATCTACCACGATATGCTTAAAGCAGTGCAGATAACCTTTGCATGTCAATGACGAACAGCTTAACTGGCCTCGCCCCGCATATCAGCGGCACATGTGTTGGTCATCAAAGCATCGCCGGATAAGCTGGGATCCCTGGTATAATGAGAGAACTCCCCTAAATGATAGCCAGTGAGCCACCATGCCTGGATTGCCAGGCTGATTGGCTAATACGCTAATCTATGGGAGTATAAACCTAATTTAACCAACGGCTATTTCGCAGAAGCACCCGGGGCGCCTATGGCAAATACCTATTCAGGCCGGTTTCCAACAACACGACTTCGGCGTATGCGTGAGCATGATTTTACCCGCAGACTGATGCGGGAGACTGCTCTCTCGGTCGATGATCTGATCTATCCGGTATTCATCATGGAAGGTGCGGCATTACGTGAAGCCATCCCCTCCATGCCGGGTGTGGAGCGGCTGAGCATCGATCTGTTACTTGAAGAGGCCAGGGCAATAGCCAGGCTGGGTATACCGGCCATTGCCCTGTTCCCGGTGATAGCCGAGCAGAAAAAATCCGCCGATGGCCGGGAAGCCCATAACCCGAAGGGTCTGGTTCAAACCGCCGCCAGGGCGTTGAAAAATACCGTCCCTGAGTTGGGCCTTATCGCAGATGTCGCCCTGGATCCGTTTACCAGCCACGGCCATGATGGTTTGCTTAACGACACCGGCTATGTTGTGAACGATGCAACGGTCGATGTGCTCATCAAACAGTCTGTATCGCTGGCCGATGCCGGTGTGGATATTATCGCCCCCTCGGACATGATGGATGGTCGCATCGGCGCCATACGCCATGCCCTGGACGCCGCCGGTCATATCAATACCAGAATACTGGCGTACTCGGCAAAATACGCCTCCGGTTTCTATGGCCCGTTCCGGGACGCCGTGGGCTCTTCGGCCAACCTGGGCAAGGGTGGCAAACAAACCTATCAAATGGACCCGGCCAACAGCGATGAGGCGCTACGGGAAGTGGCGCTGGATATACAGGAAGGGGCGGACATGGTGATGGTGAAACCGGGGCTGCCCTATCTGGACATCGTTCATCGCATCAAGCGCCAGTTTGGACTGCCGACCTTTGTGTATCACGTCAGTGGTGAGTACGCCATGCTAAAAGCCGCTGCACAAAACGGTTGGCTGGACGAGAAAGCCGTCGTGCTGGAGTCCCTGTTATCCTGCAAACGTGCCGGTGCGGACGGCATAGTGACCTATTACGCCAGGCAGGCGGCTGAGTGGCTGGCGGAATAACTCTCTTAAAATCGTGTTGAGGAAGTCAGTACGCTTATTTGCCTCACCTTACCCCAACGCTAAAGGGAAAATATCCTTGTGCTCCTTATCCATTTTATATCTCAATTTTTTAAATTTGTTTTGGATATTCTTCCAAGTATCATCTCTACCATAGAAAGTTTGCAACGACGAACCGATATTTTTTTCAAACTCGGCATGTTCTTTTTTAATCAATTCATCGAGGATGATTTTTAGCCAGGGGTTGACTACCTGTTCAGAAAGAAACTCCTTCTTGCAAAATAAATCATGATCCAGCAATGGCCTGACATAGCCGCATTTATCAAAAATCAGTTTTATTACAGCCAGTGTCAAATTGTATCCTTTCGAAAAAAAATAATATTCCCTTACCATAGCCAGTAAATTTTCTTTTTGTTCAACGAAAGTATCAAAATTCGAAATATCTTTCTTCATCATCTCTCCAAACAGTATGCTTCTGCTGATAATGTCCCTGATATTTTGGTGAGACTTCGCGGCATCGGTAGCATCTTTATTCCATTGCGTTATTTTGGAAATGATCTGGCCATCGCGTTGTTTGTTGCTGTATATATCTGATTGCACCTTGATTGCCTGAAAGAGGTGCCATGCCAGTATCATTTCTTTTACTCGATCTTCTGATACGCTCTTTTCATCAAACACCAAGTTATAGTATTTGTCTTGAGCATAGCCGAAAATGCTACTCTTCTTGGCAGCAGCAAGGGAAGGATCAACTGCATAGACCATCCAGACGATAGCCAGCGTTTCAATAGTTATTTTCTCATCCCAGTATTTGAAATCCTTTCTCCTCATGTTGAGCAAATTATGGGTTTCCTTTCCACTATCAAGAAACTTTCTGTCGCCTCGTTTTATTTCATAGAAATAGCCAAACTTCGCCATGAGTTTTTGAATTGCAATCTGCTCAGGATTATTGGCGTAAAAATCTGTTTCCTTTACGGAGTTCTGGCTGTTGTTATATCTGATAACTTTCTCTTCGAATTGTGAGGTCTTGCGCCCGTCTTTTTCCGCATCCTGAATCACTCGGAACAATATTTTGATCTTTGCAAACTCTTCTTTAACTTCTTTTTCTGCATCAGATGACGACTCTCTTCTCCTTTTATCGTTCAGTTTGTTCTTGTACGCATCATAAATCGCATTGACAGTCTGGGCGCCGTTGATTATCTGCGGATACTCGATCCTCAGTGTTTGATTGGTTTCTCTGTGTTTGAAGCCTTTGGAGGTTATGGTGATGCCATTGTTATAAAAGTAAAAATTTCCCGGCTCGCCTTTTGCAGTGTCTGCAATGCCCTTGTTGATTTTGTTTTGCCCCAGCCCGAAGCGGAGATTTTTGTCAAACAGTTTGTATCGGTAGCTTTGACGGAGCTTGATCAACTCATCACCTGTAATGATGGAGACCAGGGTCATGTGCTTTTTACTTACCCCAGGTTTAATAACATCGTCATTTAGCCGAATGTCCATATAGGGTGGTTCCGTCCTGTCCAGCTTGGACACATATTCCTGATATTCCTCTTTTATCTCATCCCAGCCATAGTATTTTATTTTGCCTTCGTAGTGTTTGAGTATGGAAGGATCGCCCGCCCTGCCCAGATGGAAAAAGAGTAGTTTTGTCTTAAAACTTTGTTTGGAATAGCGAAGATATTCTTCGGCAATCTCCCTGATTTTGTCATTTTTATGCGTATCAATAAACTCATGATCCTTCAACTTGTCCGGTACATTCTCAAGATAAGACAACCATTCTTTTTTTAATGCTTTTTTGTCTTTCTCCGAACGGCATGATTTACATTGTATGATGTTGATCTCCCTGTTTTCCTCATCAACAAAAAACGCATCCATGGACTCATCGTTTGTCTTCAATCCCGTCAAGGCGTCCCTGATCTGATCGTCCGACAACGCATCCCAAAAAATTTTCAGGCAAAAATAAGGGAAACCTTCCGTTATGTCGTCCGAGTACTCGGAAGATTCCTTCTTGATTGCCGTAAAGAAATCCTTGTCGTTTAGATGCGCCTTTGATTTTACTTGTTTCTTCATATACTTCCCCGATGATCTGTTACATGATCATGTTTTATATTCTATCCGCCCTAAAAAATCTCTGCCAAAAAATTCACCAGTGCTCGCCAGGAGCGCCCGTCAACAAGCTCACTTTCGTATTCGACAAATCGCTCCCGTATCATTGCCGTCAACCTGCGCTTGGGATCATTCCAAATCCAGTGATTTCATTTTTCTCGTCAAGGTGTTCCTTCCCCATCCCAGCAGCCTGGCGGCGTCATGGCGTCTGCCGGCGGACTGTTTCAACGCCTCTTTTATCATAATCCTCTCAAACCTCGGCACGGCCTCATGCAACAATGCTGTCGCCCCTTGCGATAGACTTGCCGCCGCCCATCTACGCAACATCACTTCCCAGTCGTTATTGACATCGCTATCCTCAGCGGTGCTTTTTAATTCCGGCGGTAAATCATCCACATGCACTTCCCTGCCGGAGGCCATCACAGTAACCCAGCGACAGAGGTTTTCTAACTGTCTTACATTACCCGGCCAGTCCAGTTTGTTCAGAAATTGCTGCGTCTCTTTCAGTATGTGTTTTGCCTCGATACCCAATTCAACCGCCGCGCATCTCATAAAATATGCGCTTAGTAATGGAATATCATCGCGCCGGTCGCGCAGTGAGGGCACATGCACGCGGATCACATTTAAGCGATGGAAGAGATCTTCTCTAAATGATCTCTCCTTAACACGGCTCTCCAGATCCTGATGGGTGGCGGCAATGATCCGCACGTCAACCTTCACCGGCAGATGACCACCAACACGATAAAACTCCCCGTCCGATAAAACCCGCAACAACCGGGTTTGCAGATCCGCCGGCATATCGCCAATCTCATCCAGAAACAGGGTGCCGCCGTTCGCCTGTTCAAAGCGGCCGAGGCGTTGTGCATTCGCCCCGGTGAAGGCGCCGCGCTCGTGGCCAAATAATTCCGACTCGAGCAATTCCCCTGGAATGGCGGCGGTGTTGATGGCGATAAACGGGCCCTCTGCCCTCGGGCTGTGACGATGCAGGGCCTGGGCGACCAACTCTTTGCCAGTGCCCGACTCGCCAGTGATCAACACGGTCAGGTGTGAGCGGGATAGACGACCGATGGCACGGAAGACTTCCTGCATGGCCGTGGCGGAGCCGATGATGTTGTTGTCGGTATTGCCGTCCACTGCCCCGGGCGATTTGTCGGCCCGGGGTTGTTGCATCGCCCGTTCTACCAGATGCAGTAACTCATCCACATCGAAAGGCTTGCACAGGTATTCAAATGCCCCGCCCTGAAAGGCGGAGACGGCACGTTCAAGATCGGAATAGGCGGTCATCACGATCACCGGGATATGGGGTGAATGCCGCTTTATCTCCTCCAACAACGTGAGCCCGTCCATGCCCGGCATCCGAATATCCGAGATGATGACGTCGGGCGTCTCCCTTGACAGCCGTCCCAGTAGCGCTGAGGCATTATCAAAACCCCTGGCGTCAATCCGCCCTTTTATCAGGGCGCGCTCCAACACCCAGCGGATGGATTTATCATCGTCCACAACCCAGACTTTATGGCTCATGCCCCACTCCCCTCCGCCAATGGCAAGCAGATCTGAAAGCAGGTCTGATCAGCGATTCTTTCATATTGAATGATCCCGTTATGGGACTGGATCAAGGATTGTGATATTGACAGACCCAGACCCGTCCCTTCCGCCCTGCCGGTCACCAGCGGGTAGAATAGCTGCTCTTCTATGTCAGCGGGCACACCGGGGCCAGTGTCGATGACGTCAATCTGCACCGCCAGTTTGTAGGGTTGTTGGCGGATGGTCATGCGATGCTTAACCCGTGTACGCAGCAGAATCTCGCCGTTCTCATCGATCGCCTGAGTGGCGTTTCTGAGAATATTCAACAAGGCCTGGATCAACTGCTCCCTATCCCCCTTGAGCATGGGCAAACTGGGATCATAATCACGCTGGATCCGGGTATTCAGTCTTGCCTCGGCCTGAACCACATTACAGGCGTATTCCATGAGTTCATGAATGTTGATCCGGCTCACCGTTCTTTTCACCGCCGGGGTCAACATTCTGTCGATCAACTTGTGCAGGCGATCGGCCTCGTTGATGATGATCCGGGTATATTCAACCAACTCAGAGCCATTCAGCTCCCCTTCCAGCAACTGTGCCGCCCCCCGCAGACCGCCTAAGGGATTTTTAATTTCATGGGCCATGCCTTGCAGTGATTTCCTCGCCGTATCATGCAACAGCGATAGGTGATTCTCCCGCATCACACGGGTGTAGGAATTGGCGTTGATCAATTCCAGGATGACCTCATTGCAGCCCTCCCCATCCATCAACGGGGTCAACATATAATCCACCGTCATCGCTTTTCCATTCGGTAGCGATAAAGCGATCCCCCATTCCATGTAGGGCTGGCGTGTCTTCAGCGCCCTTCGGATGTTCTCAACCAGCTTATGGGGTGTGGTTAAAATCTCATCGGCATAGTGACCGCACATTTTCCTGTGACTGATGGAAAGCAAATTCTCCCCCGCCGTGTTGATGTCGGTCAGTTGTAGCTTGCGGTCAAATACCAGCACGGCAGTGTAAATATTATCGAGCAGGCGGTTTGCCCGACCTTGCATGCAATCCATGAGCTCTATTATTGCACTACTCTGGTGCGATTTATATGCCGGCCTGATCAGGTGATTTCATTGTCTATTTTCCATGAAGCTCAAAGGCTTACTCAGCGCACTCAAATGCTACGACTGGAATCTCCATTAAGAAAGAGTAAATACTGAGCCAGGATGGGGATCATATCCATAGGGCACCAACCGGCGATAAGAGCGCCCATGCCGTGGGATGTGAAGAGGTATGGAGCTCTTGGCTTAATCAGGGCCTCATGTTCGTCTTTGGAATTTATTGGGCGGGGGAGAGAAGGAGCATCACTGAGACACGAGCCTGCCTTGTCAGATCAGGCGAGAGTGGATCACGCTCAATGCCTTTGGCGGTGCTCATCCACCGGCCATAGAAAAATACGTCTATGGGGCGGGCAATATCGGCTGGCGTCCATTGCGCTTCCTTAAAGACCTCGCCTTAGATTAGGCCTGCACGGTTAAGGGCTATATGCAAGATGATCATAACCTTCGCCAGCTACCCTCATCGCATATTCATAACTGCACAGACCGTTTTATCCCTCTATGTCTTTATCTGTGACCAGGCGACCGCCCGCACCTGGCCTACGTAATGGCGTTAGCGGTGCGATCACCCCGGACGATGAGTGCCGTAACCTCTCTGGGCCGGTGCGTTTTTGTGCAATACCGAATGGCGAAGTACGTGAAAGACAATGGTCGTCGAGCTCTTCATAATACGCTCACCGGAGTCCTTGATGACCGCCCGTAAAGTATGGGTGCCCCGATCCAGGTTGTTCAGGTTAAATGAAGTACCGCCGCCCTGCCTCTCCTGACCATCAAGGTATAAATACACTTTATGTCCGGGCAATAACGCCGGCTCTATTTTCACCGAGACCGCAATATTACCGGTGTTCTCCCGGATCGCCTCATCATGCCTGGGCGCTGTGATCTCTACCGCATTATAGACCGGGGCGGTGGCGGCCGCTGGGGGTGTGTAGTTGAACTTGCCGTTTGATAAGGGCCTGATGCTTTGTGGCTTGCGTATTTCTATTCTCTCGGCGCCCTCGGAGGGCTCATCCGAGAAGATAATCCTGCCGCTCTCATCCACGCTCCTGTAGACCTCGTTAGCAAACACAACCGCCGAACCAAGCCAGAGCACAATGAACAAGCCGTCACGCATAGTCTTGGAAGCATAGTGTAATCGTCCCCTCATCACAAGTTTAGATGTTGACTTCTCTATGCCAGGTTCATAAAAAAGGCCCCGTCAGGGGCCTTTTTCCATGCTGGGGATCACGTATCTTACAGGCTGTAGTACATGCTGAACTCAACGGGATGGGTGGTCATACGAAAACGATTGACTTCATCCATTTTCAACTCAATATACCCATCGATCATATCGTCCGAGAATACGCCACCTGCGGTGAGGAAGCCCCTGTCCTCATCCAGCGCTTCCAATGCCTGCTCCAGAGAGGAGCAAACAGTGGGCACACCGGACTCCTCCTCTACAGTGAGATCATACAGATCTTTATCAAACGGCTCGCCGGGGTCCAGCTTGTTTTGAATGCCGTCAACACCGGCCATCATCAGCGCCGAGAACATGAAATACGGATTACCGCAGGAGTCGGGGAAACGGATCTCAATGCGTCTCGCCCTCGGATCAGCAACCCAGGGAATGCGACATGAGGCCGAGCGATTCCTGGCTGAATACGCCAACAACACCGGCGCTTCAAAACCCGGCACCAGACGTTTATAGCTGTTTGTGCTCGCATTGGTAAAGGCGTTTATGGCTTTCGCGTGTTTGAAAATACCGGCGATGTAATGCAATGCGGTCTCGGAGAGACCACCGTATTGATCACCGGTAAACAGGTTCTCGCCATCTTTGGATAAAGACTGGTGTACGTGCATGCCATTACCGTTATCACCCACCAGTGGCTTTGGCATGAAGGTGACGGTTTTACCATAACCCTGGGCAACGTTCTGGGCGCAGTATTTAAGAATCAGCAACTCATCGGCCTTGTTCACCAGGGAGTTAAACCGCGTGCCGATCTCCGCCTGCCCACCTGTGGCCACCTCATGGTGATGCACTTCCACCTGCAAACCCATCTCTTCCAGGGCGAGACAGATTGCCGAGCGTACATTCTGCATGGAATCCACCGGCGGGACAGGGAAATAACCGCCTTTCGGCCCCGGCCGGTGACCCGTATTTTTATCCTCCATAATCGCATCACTGTTCCAGTGGCCCTCCTCTGAGTCCACTTCATAGAAGGCGCTGTTGACGCTATCCCCCCAGCGGGCCTCATCAAAGATAAAAAACTCCGGCTCAGGGCCAAAGAAAGCGGTATCCGCAATACCGGTGGATTGCAGATAGGCCTCAGCCCGTTTTGCCAGTGAGCGCGGGCAACGTTCATATCCCTGCATGGTCGCCGGCTCCAATACGTCACAGCGCAGATTTAATGTGGCGTCATCATAGAACGGATCGATCACCGCCGTTTTCGGATCCGGCATTAACGTCATGTCTGACTCATTGATCCCCTTCCAGCCGGAGATGGAGGAACCATCAAACATCTTGCCGTTTTCAAAAAACCCGTCATCCAGCACACCGGCGGGCACGGATACATGTTGTTCCTTGCCTCTGGTATCACAAAAACGCAGATCGACAAAGCGTACCTCGTGCTCCTTGATCAGCTCATACACCTTCTCTTTGGACATCGCTCATCTCCTTAACAATGATTTTTATGCAGATTAAAATAGACACAGCCACAAAACCCCATCTCATCTTTGAGAGGGTGGCGATAATAACATCATCATAAATCAGCACATATCGTGCCATCACAAAGACCAGGAAAATCATACCGGGCTCAATCAGTTATCTTCGCTATCACTCAGCGCCTTGCACTAAAACAGTGCCAGGCGATCAATGACAGCATCGATCTGGTGCATTATGATTCCGACAGCAAGGACTCGCCGGCCATGAGTTGCTCCACAGACTCCCGAAGGCGGATAAGCTGCGCCTGCTCCCCATCAACCAACAACTCAACCGCCCGGGGCCTGCTATTGTAATTTGAGCTCATTGAGAAGCCGTAGGCGCCAGCAGACAAGATCGCCAGCAGATCATTTTCCTGTAGCGCAAGCTCACGTTGCAGGCCAAGAAAATCCCCGGACTCACATACCGGCCCGACGATGTCGTAGACTTTCCTCTCAGCAGCGGGCGAGGCCACAAGCGGCACAATCTCCTGCCAGGCCCGGTACAGGGACGGGCGCAATAAATCGTTCATGGCCGCATCGACGATGGCGAAGTGTTTATCGTTATTCTGCTTTAAATACTCAACACGGGTGAGCAACAGGCCCGCATTGCCCGTAATCGATCTGCCCGGCTCCAGGATGAGGTCATAGCGCTGCGGGATCAGCGCCTTCATCGCATCGGCAAAAGCGGCAATATCCGGCGCCGTTTCGTCTTTGTAGCGAATACCCAGACCGCCGCCCATATCCACATGCCCCACCGAGATCCCGATATCCTCCAGCCGATCCAGCAACGAGCGCAGCTTTGTAACCGCATCGGTGTAGGGCGCAATCGCCGTGATTTGAGAGCCGATATGACAGGCGATCCCGACCGGGATCAGGTGCTCCAGCTCATGCAGACGTCGATAAACATCCAGGGCGCGGTCAAACTCAACGCCGAATTTATTCTCCCGCAAACCGGTTGCGATATAGGGATGGGTTTGTGGGTCGACATCGGGATTGACGCGGATGGAAACCGGCGCCCTGACGGTGAGTTCCTTTGCAATGTCATTAAGGCGCAGCAACTCAGCCTCGGATTCAACATTAAAACATCTAATGCCGACTTCCAGCGCCCGGATCAATTCCTCACGGCCTTTGCCCACACCCGAGAAGACGGTTTTATCGGGCCTGCCGCCTGCGCGCAACACCCTCTCCAACTCACCGCCGGAGACGATATCAAAGCCAGAGCCCAACCTCGCCAGCAGGTTTAATATGGCGATATTGCTGTTGGCTTTAACGGCATAGGCAATCAATACCCGTCTGCTATCAAAGGCATCGGCATATTGCCGCCAGTTGTGCTCAATAGCCGCACGTGAGTAAACAAACGCCGGTGTGCCGTGCCGCTCGGCGAGCTCAGCCAGCGAGACGCCCTCGGCAAACAACATGCCGTCTCTATAAGAGAGCATATGCATTTATGCCAAAGCGCTGTGCTCTACGGCGGCGAGTGCGGCCTCATTTTTATCCGGAAGATACAGATCGCCTTTTTGCCCGCATCCCGCACAGGTGAGAAAAACAAGGGAAAATAAAACCCGTCGACAGGGATGAAATAACGGGATGGAAAACATGGGGCTCTCCAGGACGTTGCTCGCACTTAAAGGGCGGGATCTTCCAAAACAGCCCGGGGAATGTCAAACAAAAATACCGCCGAGCACCGCTATTGTTTTCATTATCTACCGAGACGAGCGTGCTCACCTCTGCATTAACTAAAGAGCCGAATGTGTTCCACGCATTGATATCATGGCGCCGTATCTGCCGCTCATGCCTCCTCCGGCCGGGCGGGATAGTCGAAACGATCAAAGACCCAGGCCAGTCTTGACGTCACAATGTTAATAGCCTGCTGATCGAAATAGTCTGCAAGCGGGTAAGACTTGCGGGACTTTTTCATCGACTTGGTGTGTGGCAGGCTCGCAACCAGGTCAACAGGCAATGCCAACTCCCTTTGCAGCGCCCTCAGATCATCGTGCAAATGCTCAAAGCGGATGGCATGGTCAATGATGTACTTCCCCCACAAAAAGACGATATCTTTGTCGTCAGTGAGAAATCCCCGCTTTATATCTTCAAGGAAACTGGCCCTGAGCGATGAGAAATCCTCGAACTCAATCCCCCTTCGCCAACAACGAAAATGAAACCGGGAGACGATTTTATCGAAGGGGTTTCGTACCGTTGTTATCCTGGCGCTCTGGCGCCAGCATTTTCTACCGACCCCTAATCGAACCTTCAGCGCACTGGCGTGATCATACCATTTCCGGCGATTTCGTAGGTAATTTCGTATTTTAATACCTATCCCCCCCCCCCCCCCCCCCCGCCTTCTATCAGGCCGCCTTGATCCAAACCCCCGAAACCTCGGTGGGCCACGATGCCGTAACGGGTCTTTATCATCGAACGGTGTTCACGGATCTCGGTGCCCGGCGGGACACAGAGCGGCTCAAGGGCCATCTCAACGGAGGTGCCCGCCGTCTTGCGTGTCTTGAGGAAGATAAAACGATGTTTATAGCAAACCAGAGCCATCAATCAACAAACCCCCTTGTTTACATGAAGGACTTAAAACGAGCGCCCGTGTACGTCAGCCCTGCTCGCCGATCCCAGGCCGGGCCGTGAATACCCGATCCACGCATCAATCCCGGCCTGATTAAATAGCCCGCCCGGCGGTTGATGTTACCCTAGCTTAAAGCCCCTTAACAGAAGCGCTTGAAATAAACAGGCAATTCAGATGAAATGCCACATTCCAGCTATCTTTAATATCAAGGTGAACAACATGAGTGAGGGTATTATCCACGTAACCGACGCCAGTTTTGCAGAGGATGTATTAAACGCCGAGTCGGCCGTGATGGTAGATTATTGGGCCCCCTGGTGTGGCCCCTGCAAGATGATCGCACCCATCCTTGATGAGATCGCCGGGGAGTATAGCGATAATCTTAAAATCGCAAAAATCAATATTGATGAGAACCCTGAAACACCGCAAAAATACGCCGTGCGCGGGATCCCGACCCTCATGATCTTCAAGGGCGGGGACATCATCGGCACCAAAGTGGGAGCTGTCTCAAAATCGCAACTGTCCGCTTTTATCGATAGCGTGATTTGATCCGCTTAAAAAACTGGACGGATCCATTTTGACGTGCTAGCTTTATTCTTTAGAGATCACAACTTCATCTAACAAGCAGTCCCTCTAATTAGAGAACACATCCGTCAATCTAACCTGTTGCGCGCATAACCCTGCGCCAACCAATCAAACCCCGGTTTACGCAAGTCGATGAATCTGACAGAATTAAAACAACAACCCCCTTCAGAATTGGTCACTATCTCGGAGTCCCTCGGCCTTGATGGCCTTGCCCGCCACAGAAAACAGGACGTCATCTTTGAGATCCTCAAGGCCCACGCCAAAAAAGGCGAGGATATCTATGGGGATGGCGTGCTGGAGATCCTCCAGGATGGCTTCGGATTTCTACGCTCGGCCGATAGCTCATATCTTGCCGGCCCGGATGATATTTATGTATCACCGAGCCAAATTCGACGCTTTAACCTGCGAACGGGCGATAACATTGCCGGCAAGATCAGGCCACCGAAGGACAGTGAACGCTATTTTGCGCTCCTGAAAGTGGCGGAAATTAATTTCGAACCCCCGGAGAAGGCAAAGAACAAGATCATCTTTGAGAACTTAACGCCATTGTTTGCCCAGGAGCGCTTAAAACTCGAATTAGGCAATGGCAGCACGGAAGACCTGACGCCGAGGATCATTGACTTGGCCGCCCCTATCGGCAAGGGGCAACGGGGTTTGATCGTCTCCCCGCCAAAGGCCGGGAAGACCATGATCCTGCAATCCATCGCCCAGTCCATTAAACACAATCACCCGGAATGTCATCTCATTGTACTGCTTATTGATGAACGCCCTGAAGAGGTCACCGAGATGGAACGGTCCGTCCGGGGTGAGGTGATCTCCAGCACCTTTGATGAACCTGCATCCCGGCATGTTCAGGTGGCGGAAATGGTGATAGAGCGGGCGAAACGGCTTACCGAGCATAAAAAAGACGTGGTGATCCTGCTGGATTCCATCACCCGTCTGGCACGGGCATACAACACTGTTGTGCCGTCATCGGGCAAGGTACTGACCGGCGGCGTGGACGCCAATGCCCTGCAACGACCAAAACGCTTCTTTGGTGCGGCAAGGAACATCGAAGAGGGCGGCAGTTTAACGATCCTGGCCACGGCTCTAATCGACACCGGCTCCCGCATGGACGAGGTGATTTATGAAGAGTTTAAGGGCACCGGCAACATGGAGTTACACCTGGACAGGGAAATATCAGAAAAACGCATCTACCCGGCGATTTTTATCAATCGCTCAGGTACCAGACGTGAGGAGTTATTAACGGAAAAAGATGAGCTGCAAAAGATGTGGATCCTGCGAAAGTTATTACACCCCATGGAGTCCATCGGCGCCATGGAGTTTTTACTGGAACGCCTTAAAGCAACGAAAAATAATGCCGACTTTTTCGATGCGATGAAAAAAGGGTGATGCGATGTATTTTTTTATCCTGGCGCATTCCGTAAAGATGCCATAATTCCTTATATCAGAATCCGCCACATTACCTTTCTCTATAAACCGCTCTTGCAGTTGCCGGCAATACCTGGCTACAAGCCCATTGGCCAGCCGATAGCGATGCAGTTCTTCATCGTTAAGCTACGGCATATGACACCTCGATGGGCTGTTATATGATTTGACTGCTTTAAGGTCTTGCTGGTTTTGTCATGTTAGTAATTTAGTATTGCTCGAACAAGAATAGAAGTTAGCCCTCACTGATGATGCTGACAGCTAAACCAGCACTGCATAAACGCTAAGGAGAAAATCACCTGCTTTTTGGCCGCCTCCTGAAGTTTTTTTATGCCCCATTAAAATTTTTTTGTTAGCTGAGAGCCTGTGTTGAAAAGTTCATCATGGACACTACAATGGCTTATCCGCCGCTGAGCCGTCAATCCTGACAAACGAGGATAGTAAAAGATGATGAAGTCGATGAAGGATTTTCTAAAAAAAATTGCTTTTCAATATACGAGATGGGGCGCGCCGCGTTATCAATACTGCGTGGAGCCTATTCAATTAGCGGAGATCATTTTGGCCATAGAGCAGGCTCGCAAATTGCGCTCACCGATAAACGTCTTTGAGATAGGCGTCGCCAGGGGTATGACGTCCCGATTCATCTGCGAGCACATATCAAGCCAGAAAATAAACGCGCGCTTTTATTGCATCGACACCTTTGCTTCTTTTTTGCCCAAAGACATAGATTATGAAGTCGCAAAGCGTGGCAAAACCAGAGCGGAATTGAACACCTTTTCCGATAACGATTACGACACCTGGAGAGAACACTTCGCAAAGTTTGGGTTTCTGACAGCCGTCAAAACAGACGCTGCCGAGTTCGATTTCTCCAAAGTCGAGGGCGGTGTGGACGTGATGTTCCTGGATGTCGACCTGTACAAACCAACCCTCGCCGTGCTTGAGAATGCGGCGCCGTATTTCAACGAAGGCACCACGATCCTGGTAGACGACGTCCAGGATAATTGTAGGTGGGACGGCGCTTATCAGGCATTCATGGAGTTCGTCACGTCATTAGAGAATCCCCCCCCCCCCCCCCCCCCCCCGCATTGTTGGGAACAAATGCGGGAAGATTGTGTGGCGCACCTGACTAAATAAAAAACCCGCCTTGAAGCGGGTTTTTTTGATAGTGATAAAGCGATGCGGGTTACATCATGCCACCCATACCGCCCATACCACCCATGTCACCACCGCCCATAGGCATGGGCTCTTCCTTCTTGGGCAACTCGGCCACCATGGCCTCTGTCGTCAACAACAGACCGGAGACGGAAGCGGCGTTTTGCAGTGCGAAACGCGCCACTTTCGTGGGATCAAGAATACCCAATTCGATCATGTCGCCATAATCACCCGTGGCTGCGTTGTAGCCGTAGTTACCTTCTCCTTCAGCAACCTGGTTCAACACCACGGACGCCTCATCACCGGAGTTCGCCACTATCTGACGCAGTGGCTCCTCCAGGGCACGGATGAGGATAGAGACGCCCACCTGCTGATCATCATTCTTGCCTTTGACTTTAGCGGCGGCAGGTTGTGCGCGCACCAGCGCCACACCACCCCCTGGCACAACCCCCTCCTCAACGGCGGCTCGGGTAGAATGCAACGCATCCTCAACACGCGCTTTCTTCTCTTTCATCTCCACTTCCGTGGCGGCGCCGACCTTGATCACGGCAACACCACCTGCCAGCTTGGCGACACGCTCTTGCAGTTTTTCACGGTCATAGTCCGAGGTTGACTCCTCGATCTGGGCACGGATCTGGTTTACCCGACCCTGTATATCATCGGTCTTGCCGGCGCCGTCAATCACCGTGGTGTTCTCTTTAGTGATTTGAATGCGCTTGGCGCTACCCAGATCATCAAGACTGGCCTTCTCCAATGACAGACCCACCTCTTCTGAGATAACCGTACCACCGGTCAAGATAGCAATGTCCTCGAGCATGGCCTTGCGGCGATCGCCAAACCCCGGCGCCTTCACCCCAGCGACTTTCACGATACCGCGCATGTTGTTCACAACCAGTGTCGCCAACGCTTCACCTTCAATGTCCTCGGCAATGATCAACAGCGACTTGCCCGCTTTGGCCACCGCCTCCAGCACCGGCAACAGATCCCGTACGTTTGAGATCTTCTTGTCGTGTAGCAGAATATAGGGGGTTTCCAGTTCAACACTCATGGTGTCCTGATCGTTGATGAAGTAAGGGGAGAGGTAGCCGCGATCAAACTGCATACCTTCAACCACATCCAGCTCATTGTCTAAACCTGAGCCCTCCTCAACAGTGATCACACCTTCTTTGCCGACCTTCTCCATAGCATCAGCAATAATCTTGCCGACATCTTCATCGGAGTTGGCGGAGATCGTGCCTACCTGGGCAATCGCCTTGCTGTCTTCACAGGGTTTGGAGATGCTTTCAAGCTCGGCCACCGCCGCACTCACCGCCGCATCAATACCGCGTTTGATGTCCATGGGGTTGGTGCCGGCGGCCACTGCCTTTAGACCTTCGCGAACGATTGCCTGGGATAAAACCGTCGCCGTGGTTGTGCCATCGCCGGCCACATCAGAGGTCTTGGAGGCCACTTCTTTCACCATCTGTGCGCCCATGTTTTCAAACTTATCTTCAAGTTCGATTTCCTTCGCAACGGAGACGCCATCTTTGGTGACCGTTGGCGCACCGAAACTTTTCTCTAATACCACATTACGGCCCTTCGGCCCCAATGTTTGTTTAACCGCATTTGCCAGGGTGTTCACGCCTCGCGCCATACGCGAGCGGGCGTCATCACCGAATTTCACTTCTTTTGCACTCATTTTTTTGCTCTCCTAACGCACTTATTCAATCACGCCCATGATGTCGTCTTCACGCATCACCAGCAACTCTTCACCGTCGACTTTGACCTCCGTGCCTGAATACTTGCCAAACAGGACTTTGTCGCCCTTCTTCAGCTCCAGGGCGCGGACTTCGCCGTTATCCAGGATCTTGCCGTTACCAACGGCAACGACTTCTCCCTGTACCGGTTTTTCAGTGGCGCTGTCAGGGATCACGATCCCGCCCGGGGACGTTTTCTCCTCCTCCAGTCGCCGTACGATCACACGATCGTGTAGGGGACGAATATTCATAACGATAACTACCTCCAGATTATCAGACTGTTGTTTCGTGTTAAGGTTAGTATTGCTTGTTAGCACTCTCATCAAGTGAGTGCTGGCAAGCAATATAGTGAAAAAAACTCAGATGTCAACAGGATTAGAAGGGTTAAATGGAAATCATCCCTTTGGGCCCGAAGCAGGGCAGGCAGCCTGTTGATAGAAGGCCATCAGGATCTGCGCCACCTCAGGGCGGGCGAACTCTTCCGGCAAAGGATCTCCCGCCGCCAGCATGTCCCGCACCTTCGTGCCGGATAACAACACAAAATCATCCTGGCTATGATCAGGCACGTCTCGCATCATCACGACCTGCTTCAGCTTTTTAGAGTAGGCCGTGTGATCGGCCGCAAATATCTCAATGTCCAGCGCCCCTTCCGGCACCTGATCATGGAAGATCCGCTGCGCCGCAAAGGCGCCGTAATAATCCCCGACACCGGCATGGTCGCGACCGACGATCAAATGACTACAGCCGGCATTTTGCCTGAACACCGCATGCAACACGGCCTCGCGCGGGCCTGCATAGAGCATATCGAAACCATAACCGGCGACCATGACCGTATTTGCCGGGAAATACAGCTCAACCATTTTGCGGATGGCGGCATCACGAACAGCACCAGGAATATCACCGGGTTTTAATTTGCCGAGCAACATGTGGATCAGGAGCCCGTCCGCCTGCACCGCTTCCCGGGCCATTTTACACAGCTCTTCGTGGGCCCGGTGCATGGGATTACGGGTCTGAAAGGCGATGACCTTATCCCAGCCGTTTGCGGCGATTTCTGAGCGGATCTGCACGGCGGTCTTGAATGTATCGGGAAAATCCCGCTCGAAATAACTGTAATTCAGCACTTCAATGGGGCCGACGATGATCTGATTGCCCAATGAGGTAAAGGTGGCGACGCCGGGATGGTCTTTATCCAGGGTGCCAAAGACTTTTTCAGTCAATACCTCGATCTGCTCATGGGATAAGGATTCGATCGTGACGATATCCTGTATGGCGATAACGGGATTGCCCTCTACATTGGGATCACGTAGTGCGATACGCTCGGCATTTCCGATGGCGGAAACATCAGCGCGCATATGCAAACAGGGCACCGGCCAGAACAGGCCGTCAAACGTGTGCATCTCATTGGCAATGCTGAGTGCATCCCGCACATTCATATAGCCGCGCAGGGGTGAGAAATAGCCTGCCCCGAGCATGACGGCATTCGCCGCCGCCGCCGAGCTCAGCATCAGTTGCGGCAGCCGTTCAGCCTCTTCCTGTAATGTCTCTCGCTGTGCTGTATCACCGCTACACAGTGCAAGCAGCTCATCCGAGCCGTAGGGTTTGATCATATTTTTCCGTGATTATGAGTGGGTGAATGCGCCAGGATCATGAAAGCAGTCCATAGCGGCGCGCCGCTAAAAAGGCGCTCACCATACCGATCTCATGATCAAATTCAAGTCAATAAGGCGCTTGCATTATGATTTTTCCGCATCGATGCTGGCGGATCAACCTAAGTCGCATTATCATGTGAGATGAAGATAACCTAAGGAGACATGAAATGAGTACGCCTGTTGATCCCGCCGCTCTCGGCAAAAAAACCTCAGAGATTGTCGGCCCGATGAGTGATGAGGCAACGGTAAAAATGGCATTGCAGAACAGCCAATGCTACTGGAACGATCAGGCATTTAATCAGGGGGAGCAGGTTGAAACCGGGGGCAGATGTTACGAGTGCAGTTTCGGCAGATGGGTGGAAATAGAAAAATAGCGTTGATCAGCACTGCGTTTTAGGCCCCATCAATAATTCATGGCCTGATCCCTTCCTGATGACGTCCCCGGTGTGAAGTTGGCGGGCATTGTTTTTTCGATCCTCAAAGAAAAACGCCAGCGTGTATTTGATCGTCGGGAAGGCCAGCTCATCCCAGGGTATGTCGTCCCCGGCGAATAACGAGACGACTTCACTTTCCATCCCCGCCGAGAAGTTAAGATCCAGAAGACTGGCGTTGAACATCATATAGACCTGATCCACATGGGGTAGATTAAATACGGCGAACAGATGCTGTATTTCCACCCGGGCGTTGGCCTCCTCTTTGGTCTCTCTCATGGCCGCCTCGTGGGAGGTCTCGCCCAATTCCATGAACCCGGCCGGTAATGTCCAATAACCACAGCGGGGCTCTATGGCGCGCTTACAAAGCAATACTTTCTCTTCCCAGACAGGGATACAACCGGCAACGATGTTCGGGTTTTGATAGTGAACTTCCCCGCAGGCGCCACAGACATAACGCAGGCGATTATCCCCCGGTGGGATTTTCTGAACCACCGAAGAGCCACAGGCATGACAAAACCTCATGGGCTAATATCGGATTGTAACAGGGGGTGTAGAGCCGGCCATAGATTATCCAATATCCTGTTTTGCGCTTCGGCTTTAGGGTGGATCCCATCACTTTGCATTAAATCCGGATTATCAGCAATACTATTTAGAATAAACTGCGACAGGGTGACGTTCTCATGCAACGCCAACGCCTGATATATGCCGATGAACTTTTCTATATATTGATTGCCGTAATTGGGTGGTAGCAACATTTCCACCAACACAACCCGGCTATCGGCAAATGAAATTTTCTCGATGATCTCCTGTAAATTGGTTTGAATCTGCGCCAGGGAAAACCCTCTTAACCCATCATTGCCGCCCAATTCAACAATCGTGATAGCCGGTTTCACTTCCTCTAAAATGCCATCAAGACGATGATTAACGCCCTGCGTGGTCTCCCCGCTAATACTGGCATTAATCACCTGATACGGGTAGCCTTCACGTGTGAGACGGGCTTGTAATTTATACACCCAGCTATCCTCTATTGGGATCCCGTAACCGGCGCTTAAACTGTCTCCCAATATGAGGATCGTCTTCTCTGATCCGTGTGCGGACAAAGACAGCAACAACATGAAAAATACAAACGGCCTTAGCATGAACGAAACCTCTGATTATATTATCCAGGCAAAGAACGTGGTGAAACAGGTCCAAAGCCCTGCTGGTATGTTGACCATATTAGATAATATCACGCTACAAATAAAACACCGCGAGAGCCTGGCTGTTGTTGGCGTGTCGGGCTCGGGTAAATCAACGCTGCTTGGCATATTAGCGGGGCTGGATGTGCCATCGGGCGGCAAGGTGATCCTGGGTAACACCGAGCTGACGAGGCTGGATGAAGACGGACGGGCAAGGTTACGCAACCGGCGCGTCGGGTTTGTGTTTCAGTCATTCCAGTTACTGCCCAGCCTCACCGCACTGGAGAATGTGATGTTGCCCCTTGAACTCATCGGTCACAACAGGGCGCGCGAAGACGCCCTCAGGCAGCTTGATGAAGTGGGTTTAGCGGACAGGATAGCGCATTATCCCAATCAGTTATCGGGAGGGGAGCAACAACGTGTCGCCATTGCCCGCGCCTTTGTCAGTGAGCCGAGCATTTTGTTCGCCGATGAGCCCACTGGAAACCTGGATCAGAAAACCGCAAGCCAGATCATCGATGTATTATTCCGTCTTAATTCCGAGCGTGGCGCCACATTAGTGCTGGTTACCCATGATGCGCTGATCGCCGATCACTGCTCGCGCAAAGTCACTATGGCCGGCGGCCTTATCATATAACCCATGTCGTCCCTTAACCTCTCCCTGGTATACCTCAAGCGTGACTGGCGGGCGGGGGAACTGCGCCTCATTGCCCTGGCTTTGATCATCGCTACCGCAAGCCTGACCTCGGTGAGTTTTTTTACCCACCGCATCAACCTCGCCACCGAGATCCAGGCCACCGAGCTGCTGGCCGCCGATCTGGTGATACGCTCCGGCGAGCCGATAGAGCCCGCATTGATTGAGCAGGCAAAATCACTGGGTCTGAAAACAACCCTGACCGTGAGTTTTCGCAGCGTGATGGTTGTGGACGATAAATTTGAGTTAGCGGAAGTCAAAGCGGTGGCGCCCGACTACCCCTTGCGCGGCCAGATGCGTATATCGGAGGAATTGTTCTCTGAGGAGATGAACCACCATGCCATCCCGTTAGCCGGCCATGTCTGGCCTGACGCCAGATTATTGCAAATGCTGGATGTGCAAACAGGCGCCCGGATTAGCCTGGGTGCATCGAACTTGATCATTTCCAGGGTTTTAACCTACGAGCCGGACCGCGGCGGTGATATGTTTAATATCGCACCCCGGCTGTTAATGAATATCGCAGATCTAGAGGCCACCGAGCTGTTGCAACCCGGTAGTCGCGCAGCCTACCGGCTGTTAGTGGCCGGTGCGAGTGATGCGCTCGCCAATTTTCGAGAGGTGGTTGAGAGGCGCAAGGCATACCGTGTTCAGGGGATACGTGATGCGAGGCCGGAGCTACGAGTAGCGCTGGACAGGGCGGAGCAGTTTTTGGGCTTGGCGGTGTTGGTGAGCCTTGCCCTGGCCGGTCTTGCCATCGCCCTGTCCGCACAGCAGTACGCCGTCAGGCACTTTGATAATTGCGCCATCATGCGCTGTTTCGGCGCACAACAAAACACCATTATCAAAATTTATACCGCCCAGCTATTCATACTCGCTATCGGCTGTAGTGCGATCGGTTGTCTGCTGGGTTATGTCGGGCAGGAGGCGCTGGTGAAATTGATGAGCGGCATGCTGTTAAGAACACCGCCCAAACCTTCACTCACGCCCATTGTGCTCGGTATGTCGGCGGGCGTTGTGACGGCGCTGGGGTTTGCCATGCCACAAATGTTAAGACTGAAAAACGTCACGCCACTTAGGGTATTGCGACGTGATTTAATGCCTTTGCCCTTAGGCAACCTGAGTATTTATGCGGCGGCGATTTGCGCTTTGCTGTTATTGACGCCCTGGCAGTCCGGCAATGCAAAGCTGACTTTTTATGGTTTTATCGGGCTTCTGATCAGCGCCATCGCCCTGTTCTTTGCGGCTCGCTTGGGGATCCATGCCTTACGTCCCCTGAGGTTCAAGGTGGGGATTGCGCCCCGTTTCGGGCTCGCTAATATTATCCGTCGGGGCAAGATGAGTAGCGTGCAGATCCTCGCCATCGGCCTCGGTATTATGGCGCTCACCCTATTAACCCTGATCAGGACCGATCTGCTGGCTAACTGGCGTAACCGATTGCCCGATAACACACCTAATTATTTTTTAATCAACATCCAGCCCGATGACGTCAAACGGGTTACGGCATTTATCAAACAAGAGGCCGGATTGGCGACACAAGCACACCCCATGATCCGCGCCCGTTTAATGGCGATCAACAACACTGCCATTCATCCTGATGACTATGAAGATGAGCGGGCGAGGCGTCTCGCCGGGCGGGTTTTTAATCTCTCTGTGGCAAAGACAATGCCAGCCGATAACCGTCTGCTTCAGGGTGAGTGGTGGGGGGAGACGGAGGATAACCTGTTCTCTTTTGAAGATAAGTTTGCGGCAACGCTAAAGATAGCCCCGGGTGATGAGTTAAAGTTCAAGATTGCCGATAGGGAAGTCAGCGGCACTGTGACCAACACCCGCTGGGTAGACTGGGATACCTTCAACGTCAACTTTTTCGCCATCGCCAACCCCGGCACACTGGATGGTTACCCCGCCACCTATATCAGCAGCTTCTACCTGCCATCCGAAGATAAACAGGTACTCATTGACCTGATCAAAACATTCCCCGGCCTGACCATTTTTGATGTGGATAGCATCCTTAAACAAGTCCGACAGGTCATGGAGCAGGTACTTAGGGCCGTCGAGTTTGTGTTCATTTTCACTTTACTGACCGGGATCATCGTGTTGCTCTCGGCGCTACAGACGACCCATGATGAGAGGCGATATGAGTCTGCATTATTGATAACCCTGGGGGCCGGGCGCAATCATGTGTTGGGCAGCCTACTCACCGAGTTTGCCTTCCTGGGCCTCATCGCCGGGGTCATTGCCGCACTCACAGCCACGGTGAGTGAGATATTATTGGCCCGGTATGTCTTTAGAATCGAGGTTGTCGTCAATTTCTGGATCTGGCTCATCGTGCCGCTGCTTTGCACCTTCATCATTGTCAGCGCTGGCCTTCTGGGCACACGTAAAGTGCTCTCGACACCGCCTATGGTGGCGCTCCGACAGGCTGGATGACGGCATGGCAATTAAGTGATTGTCGCGCTCATGGTCGCACATAAGAAGACGGTATCATCACCCGGGGCGAGAACCTTCTCCAGAAGTTCACCAACATGGCTTTAGACAAGATAATCCGTGAGACGGCAACAACACCAAAGCCCGGCGGAAAGGGCGGTATTCGTAGTGCAATATGTTTTATGTGGCTAACATGGATGAGAGAACCTGAAAATGGCAGGTGCTGGAGAAGGAGATCCGCAATCAACCCATGCTTAAAAAAAGACCCGGGCAGGCGATAAGAAAATGGTTAAATACGTGGGCAATCCCAACTTCAAACATGACGCCCCCGGCAAAATCGGTGTGTTGGTCACCAACCTCGGCACACCGGATGCGCCTCACCCGGCCGCCTTAAGAGCGTATCTCGCCGAGTTTCTATCGGACCCGCGTGTTATAGAGGTGCCCAGGCCCATCTGGTGGTTTATATTGCACGGTATTATCTTGCGCCTTCGTCCCAAACGTTCCGCAAAGGCCTATCGCCAGATCTGGACGGATGAGGGCTCCCCCTTACTGTCCATTTCCAAAAAACAGGCCCAGGCCATCGGCTCGGCATTAAATGAAGCCCATGACGGCGACATTCATGTCGAGCTGGGTATGCGTTATGGTAGCCCATCTATCCCCTCAGCACTGCATAACTTACAGCAACTTAACGTACAAAAACTACTGATTTTCCCCTTGTATCCGCAATACTCGGCGGCGACAACCGCTTCCACCTTCGATGCGGTGAGCGCTGTTTTGAGGACCTGGCGCTGGTTGCCCGAGCTTCGGATGAGCAGACACTACCATGATGATGCACACTACATTGACGCCATCGTTGAGAGCATTCGCATCCAGTGGGCAAAATCGAGCAAACCCGAGAGGCTGTTATTCTCCTTTCACGGTCTGCCGAGGCACTATTTTCTAGCCGGCGATCCCTATTTTTGTGAGTGTCATAAAACCGCACGCCTTGTTGCAGATAAATTGGCGTTAAATGAAGACCAATGGCATGTCTCGTTCCAGTCCCGCTTCGGCCCCCGTGAGTGGCTAAAACCCTATACGGACAAACTATTGCAGCAGTGGGGCAAAGCAGGCATTGAAGATGTGCACATCATCTGCCCCGGTTTTGCCGCAGACTGCCTTGAAACACTGGAAGAGATACAGATCCAGAACCGGGCGTTGTTTCTAACCGCCGGCGGAAAAGCGTTTCACTACATCCCCGCCCTTAATGATGGGCCATCTCACATAACCGCCCTGTGCAAAATTATCGAAAAACATATGCAGGGGTGGACTGATGAGACAGCGGATCTGCCACAGCGAGTTAAATACGCCATGGACAAAGGCGCTCAACAATAAAACCGATCACCCTGCCCTTCTATGGCGATACCCCCATTGGCGTCGTGCTCACAAACCGGTTTTAAGGGGTTTGTCCTGATTGAACCTGTCGCATAACGAGCTTGCCGATAACCGGCGCCGGTTTTGGCGTATCCCGGTTAGTCAGATGGACAACACTGCTGGCCAGCAACCACCAGGCATAAACCGGGCCGAGCGCTACGGCAAAAAGCAACCGGGTGGCAAGCTCGCCACCTATCTCGGGGAGGACATGTTGACAGACATCGGTGAGTTGCGGCCCACTGATCTTGCGCCGCAGATAGGCCATCGTAGAAGGCCATATTGAACCTCAATGTTGACTGTCGTTTTTGATTGATAAAACATCCCGGATATAACGGCGCCGGGACGGCTACCAAACAACCACGAGTAAAAGCAGGTTCCTATTTATTCCCCTGGCAGGGTGTTGTATTCATAGGCGACCCGACTATCAGGATCACCCGTGGTATAGCTTGGTAGTGCCTGCGATTTAACTGGAAGAACAATACCGTGTCAAGAGGGTCTTTCCCGCCGTATTCGAACGGGAAAAAATAAACGGGACATGAACATAAGTATCGCCAATGACTGCATCACGGAAACATCAAACCCGATAGGCCTTATCGCCGGGGATCAGCCAGGCCGGGCGCTGATATACCCACTTGCATTTGTTGTTTTGATTTTATGTTGCATAATGGCGTCACATGAATTGGCCTATGAATGCATTGAACCGCACCCTGCTCCTCGGGATGATCTTGCTGATCTCACCGCCCGCCCCGTATGCGGACACGCTCAAGGTGCAACGGGAAGCATACAAACAGGCCAAAGCCGCCTTAAAGACAGGTCAGGTAAAAAAGTTTCGCTACCTGGCCGGGACCCTAAAAGACTATCCCCTTTACCCCTATTTGCTACATGACTATCTCAAACCACGGCTATGGAAAGTCAAAGACGAAGAGGTTATCCATTTCCTTAAACGCTACGGCGATCTGCCAATGGCCGGGGATATACATCGTGCATGGCTGAGATTACTGGCCGAACGTGGACGCTGGCAAGCCTTCATGGAAAACTACACGCCCCAGTCGGACATAACCTTGCAGTGTTATCATCTACAGGCACGGATCAAGACTGACAATCAGGCCTATCTGCTAGAAGATACACGCACGATCTGGTTGGCCGGGGGATCACAGCCGTCGGCGTGTGACGTTGCATTTGCGCGATTGTACAAAAGCGACCTCATGACCAGCGAGCTGGTTTGGCAACGGATTGCACTGGCTATGGCGGCGGGGAATGTGGGCCTCGCCCGATACCTTGGCAAGCGTCTATCCAATGAAGATCGAAAGTGGTTGAACCGCTGGATCTCAATGCATCATCACCCGGCGAGATGGACGAGAAAAATCAATTATGCAGATGAGGACATAGCGCGCAGGATACTGGTACATGGCATGCAGCGATTAACCCGGATCAGCATCGATCAAACCATCGACCGCTGGCAGTCATTAAAGATCCGCTATACCTTCACCCGAGAGCAAAAAAACGCCGTGGAAAAAACACTGGCCGTGAAGGCGGCACGAAAAAAACACAAGCAGGCCATCGTCCTGCTTGATCAACTGGATACATCCATTATTGATGAGCGGCTTTTTCAATGGCGTTTGCGTAGCGCATTGCAGAGAAATGACTGGCGGATGTTATTAAACTGGACGATGGGCACGCCGCCCAATGAGGCGATAAAGACACGTTGGGCCTATTGGCGGGCGCGCGCATTACATGAATTGGGCGAGCGTCAGGACGCTGAGGAGAGGTTCAGAAAATTGGCCCGGGAGCGGGACTATTACGGCTTTCTGGCCGCCGATCGCTTAGGCCTTAAATACGATATGAATCATCACCCACTACCTGAGGACCTCAAAGGCTGGCAGCAAGTAGCGGAAATGCCGGCTATCGCAAGGGCGCGGGAATTGTATTTATTGGGGCACGCCTACTCGGCCCGGCGCGAATGGCATCACGCATTAAATGATATGACGGCATATCAAATGCAACTGGCCGCAAGTATCGCAACTAACTGGGGGTGGCACGACCGCGCCATATTGACGCTGGGCAGGGCAAAGGCATACGATGATCTCATCTCCCGGTTTCCGTTGCCCCATGAAAAGCGCATACGCCAGTATGCGGCGAAACGTAGCCTGGACCTGGGCTGGGTCTATGCCCTGATCAGGGCGGAGAGCGCCTTCATTGAAGAGGTCCGCTCACCAGCAGGTGCGCTGGGGTTGATGCAGGTTATGCCCGAGACCGGCAGGTTGACCGCCCGGTCCATCGGCTATCGAGGCTTTAACACAGAGATGCTATTAAATGAAAAACATAATGTTGCCATCGGCACGGCCTACCTCAAGCAGATGTATGACCGCTTCGACGGCAATGTGGTGCTGGCCACCGCCGCCTATAACGCCGGCCCCGGCAACGTCAATCGCTGGCTACCTGAGCCGAACTGTCTGGAAGCGGCGATCTGGATCGAGAAAATACCTTTTGATGAAACCCGAAAATACGTGCGGCGGATTTTGTATTTCGCCAGTATTTATGACTGGCGACTGCAAAGAGAGGTGGTGCCGGTGGCTGAGAGAATGCATGGAATTGTCCCCACCAGAGAAGAACTAATGGCGAGACGGGATTGCACAAAAAACCCCATCGCCTACAGATAAATATGATCATTAAACGCATCGGGCTCCTCGGCGGCAGTGGTTTTGTCGGCGCCACACTGGCAAACCAGTTAAGCGCCAGGGGCTATGAGCTCAAAGTGCTCACCCGGGATCGGGAGGCCAGGCGCCATAATATAATTTTATTACCAAAACTCGATCTGGTTGAGGTCAATATCCATAACCAGCGGGCGTTATCAGCCGAGTTGTCCGATTGCGATGCGGTGATCAACCTGGTCGGCATTTTGAATGAACAAGGCCGTAAAGGCAGCGGCTTTCATCACGCCCATGTGGCGCTGACCGATAAGCTGATCCATGCCTGTGAGGAAAACAACATCCAGCGGGTATTGCACATGAGCGCCTTAAACGCCGATGCGATCAACGGCGCCAGTCATTATCTTCGCACCAAGGGCGAGGCGGAAAATAATATTCATACCGTTGAGGGCTTGCAAGTCACCAGTTTCAGACCGTCCGTGATCTTTGGAAAAGGCGACGGCCTCTTCAATCGTCTTGCGGCGCTCATTAAATTATCCCCGGTGGTTTTCCCGCTGGCCTGCGCCAAAGCACGGTTCGCACCGGTGTATGTGGAAGATGTGGCCGAGGCGATGATCAGCACGTTGCATGATCCCGCCCATTATGGAAAACGCTATGATCTTTGCGGGGCGGATATTTATACCTTGCAAGAGTTGGTTGAGTTTACCGCTACCTGTATCGATAAGAGACGTATCGTTCTGCCCCTGCCCGATTCCATCGCCAGAATGCAGGGCCTGGCCTTCGATCTGGGTAGTTTTTTATTTCATGCCTTAGGGGTTGAACAACCTTTCTCAACGGATAATTATCTCTCAACGAAAGTGGACTCCGTCTGTGAATGCAACGGTATGACGGAGCTGGGGATCACGCCCACCAGCATGAAGGCGACTGTGTCGGCCTACCTCACCAATCAAACACAACGGGGGAAATACCAGGCATACCGCCGGGGCTCCCGACGGGAAAACCGCTAAACACATCAAAGCATATCTGGCTCGTATTTCTCTGCATGGCGATCATTGAACATCCCGCATCAGCCCTGTCCATCCGGTGAGCCGCCCTCATAAACTGATCCAAACCCTGATCAAAATTGAAGCCCACGAGGTTACGGCCTCGTTTACATCCTTCTTCCTTATCTTCACGCTAATGGCGTCTTACTATATTTTGCGCCCCGTTCGTGACGCCATGGCCAGTGACTGGACTGACGCTGAGTTAAGCTGGTTATGGACTTCCACCTTTGCGCTTAGCGTTGTGGCGGTTGCCTTGTATGGTATTGCGATAGCGAAGATAAAACTCAAACATCTCATCCCCGGCGTCTATGCGTTTTTCGCCTTCTCCTTTCTGGGTTTTTATCTGGGAACACAAACCAGCGAGAACCCGGTTTATATCGATAAGGCTTTTTATGTGTGGCTCAGTGTATTCAGTTTATTTCACATCTCCGTGTTTTGGAGCGTGATGGCCGATACCTTTTCAAAGGAGCAATCAAAACGGCTGTTCGGCTTTATTGCATCCGGCGCCGGCATCGGTGCGATCGCAGGCCCTTCCGTTACCATATTTCTCTCCGCCTCTATGGGAACCTACAACCTGATGTTGCTGGCGTCGTTATTATTAGTTTTTATCATTCCCATGCTCAAAGTAATAGAAAGACTAAAACGCACGGCATTAAAAAACGCAAGCCCGGAAATGGGCCCGCTTGATCAAAAAAGCATCGGCGGCAACCCGTTTATCGGCTTCTCGGACTTTATCTCTCATCGTTATCTGTTGGGGATTGGCTTTTTTATCCTCCTGTATACCGCCATGAGTACCTTTGTGTATTTTGAGCTGAAAAACATGATGGCGGATCTCGACCGCGCCACACGCTCTCAGTATTGGGGGATAATGGATCTGATGGTAAACTCGCTGGCCATTATCACCGCCCTGTTCGCTACCGGCCGATTAGCCACCCGCTTTGGGCTGGCGATAACCTTATCCATCATACCGGTGTTGATGGTGATCGGCTGGCTGGCGCTCGCCCTCTCACCTGCGCTGCCAGCGCTCATGGGGCTACAAATAGTCCGCCGTGCAGGCAACTATGCGATCACCCGTCCCGCTCGTGAAATGTTGTTCACCCTGGTAAGCCGTGAGACCCGTTTTAAGACAAAATCCGTCATCGATATCATCGTCTACCGGGGCGGTGATATGCTAACCGGCTGGGCCTATACCGGCCTCGCTCAAGGCCTGGGTATTGGCTTGACGGGCATTGCGCTGATCGGCGCCCTCATCGCCATCTTCTGGGCAATGGTGGCGGTCTTTATCGGAAACGCCTATGATCAATCATCTTCAAAGCACATGATACAATGACGGAGACCCCACATGATCGAGCTTTCAATCTCAAGACGTGACTTTTTAAAGACGGCCTGTGCCGGCTCCCTTGCCATAGGTGCGTTGCCTGAAACCGTATTGGCCATGACGGATAACGTCATAAAAAAGCGGATCCCCGCCAGCGGCGAGGAATTATCCATTATCGGCATGGGCACATCACGGACATTCACTCACGCCACGCCAATGAAACAACTGGGCGAGGTATTACAGGTATTTTTCGATAACGGCGGTGAGCTCATCGACTCATCGCCCATGTACGGGCCTGCCGAGGGCATCGTTGGTGAGCTGTTAGAAACCACCAACAACACCTCGGCGTTGTTCGCCGCCACCAAAGTATGGACGAAGGGCAGGGAGCAGGGAGTCGATCAGATGAACCGTTCCATGGAACTCATGGGCGTGAAGGTTATGGATCTCATGCAGATCCATAATCTTAAAGACTGGCAGGTTCACCTAAAGACCCTGCGTAACTGGAAAGAACAGGGCAAGATCCGCTATCTAGGGATCACCACATCACACGGTCGCTTCCACGATGAGCTAGAAGCCATCATGAAAAAAGAGCCGCTGGATTTCATTCAACTGACCTACAACATCGACAACCGCATAACAGATGAGCGTCTATTACCGCTGGCACAGGACAAAGGCATTGCCACACTGATCAACCGCCCCTACCAACGGGGTTATCTCTTTGAAAAAGTGAAGGGCAAACCCCTGCCACCCTGGGCAAGCGACATCGACTGCGCCAGTTGGGGGCAGTTTTTCCTCAAATACATCGCCGGTAACCCTGCGGTCACCTGCATCATCCCGGCAACGACAAAAGTGAAACACATGGCGGACAACATGGGCGCCGGCAAAGGCCGGATCCCGGATGCGGCCATGCGAAAACGGATGCTGCGTTACCTGGAGTCCATCTAGCTTTTAAGAACCAATGCAGATCTATCAAGTTGGCGGCGCCGTCCGTGATGAGTTGTTGGGGATCAAGGCGAAGGATCGCGACTGGGTAGTCGTCGGTAGCACTCCTGAGGAGATGGGATCTTTGGGTTACCAGGCGGTGGGGGCGGAGTTCCCGGTGTTTCTGCACCCCGATACCAAAGAGGAATTCGCCCTGGCCCGCACTGAACGTAAAACCGCACCCGGGTATAAGGGGTTTACTTTCAATACGGCCAGGGACGTCACCCTGGAAGATGATCTGCAACGGCGGGATATTACCATCAATGCCATCGCCAAAGATGACGGGGGAAACATCATCGATCCATTCGGTGGTGAGAGGGATCTGCGAGCGAGAATCATCCGCCATGTCTCGCCGGCTTTTATCGAAGACCCGTTACGGGTGCTACGGGTTGCAAGGTTCGCCGCCCAGTTTAATTTTACCGTTGCCGAGGAGACACAGGCGCTCTTAAAGGCGATCAGTGCGACAGCCGAGCTGGACACACTGGTTCCGGAGAGGGTGTGGGCGGAGACAGAAAAGGCATTACAAACCAACCAACCGCAACGCTACGTTGAGGTGTTAAGGGAGGTCAATGCCTTAATCCGGGTCTTCCCGGAGGTAGATAAACTCTTTGGCGTACCACAACCGCAAAAATACCATCCGGAAATCGACAGCGGCATACACACCATGATGGCATTGGCGCAGGCGAGCAGGCTCAGCAGCGAGCCGGAGGTGCGCTTTGCCGTACTGGTACATGACTTGGGCAAAGGGACGACGCCGAAAGAGATATTGCCCCGTCATCATGGCCATGAGCGGCGCGGCGTTGCGCTCATATTAAAGATGTGTGAGCGATTGCGTATACCGAAAAAATACAAAGAACTGGCGCTCATCGTGGCGAGATACCACCTCGACTGTCACCGCATAGCGCAAATGAACCCCGCCACCGTGCTGGATACGCTAACCGCCGTGGACGCCTTCCGGCGGCCGGATCGCTTCGCCCAATTTCTGATCGCCTGTGAGGCGGACGCCCGTGGTCGCCGGGGACTGGAGCAACAACACTACCCGCAGGCAGGGCACTTTATGACGTTCTATCAGGCCTGCCTAAAGACAGATGTGACATCACTGAATATAGAAACACACAACGGCCGGCAGATTGCAGAGCACATTCGCCTGCAAAGAATAGCCGCTATTCGAGAGGTACAACAACACATGCTTTAGCGCATCAGCGCCCCCTTAAAAGGGTGATGGGTTGGGTACATTAGCGAAATAACAGCAACACAATCCCGCCGAGGATCAGGCGATAGAGCACATAAGGCAACATGCCGGTACGTTCGATCAATTTAAGAAAATAATGTATCGCCACATAGGCGCTCATAAACGAGACCAATATCACTATCGCCACCGCCAGCCAGTTGACCTGTGATCCAGTAAACGTCACGCTCAGGGCTTCATAGCCGGTTGCGATTAGAATCACGGGTATGGCCAATAAAAATGAAAACCGGCTGGCGGCCTCCCGGGTCAGCCCCAGCATCAATCCCGCCGTTATCGTGATCCCCGAACGTGAGGTACCGGGGATCATCGCCAGAATTTGAAATAGGCCAATAATGAGCGCATCCCTGAGGTTAAACTCATCCATGCTGCGGTGACGCCTGCCCGCCCTATCCGCCCACCACAGCAACAAACCAAACACAACAGTGGCGCCGGCGATCACCTGTGGCTCACGCACAGAGTCGATAAACACCGAAAACAACAGGCCGGCCAGGCAGATGGGAATGGTTGCGATGATTAAAGACCAGGCCAGCCTCGCCTCCCCGCCTCGCTCCCCTTTAAGCGATCCAGTCCAGCCGATGATGATCGCTCGCAGATCCCCTCTGAAATAAATAACTACGGCGAGCAAACTCCCAAAATGGGCGGCGACGTCATATAACAGGCCCTGATCCGACCAACCCATTAACCGGGGTAATAAGATAAGGTGCGCCGAGCTTGAGATCGGTAAAAACTCCGTCAGCCCCTGTAATAACCCTAAAATGACCGCATGCAAGGGATCCACGTCGCTCTCATCTATTGAATGCGTTCTACCGGCGTCTCTTTCAGCGTTGCCATAGGCGATGTTGTTGATCCATCTTAAATCCCCTTAATTGCCCGGTCATATTTTTACTAAAGGCGATGGCCTTGAACCGCTCTCCCATCTCCCCCGGCAACGTCAGTAATTTGATTTGCCTTGAAACAGCCAAAGATGGATTGTGCCTATTATGCTGATCAGCGCCGGCGATGCGCTCAAGGCCACAGCCGATGAGGAAATGGGCCTGGGTCGTATACCCGGCCAGTTGCATGTTGTTGGCAAGGGCTGCGTCCGCCAGGGCGGTGAAATCCACCGAGGCGGTGATGTCCTGCAAACCGGGGTAGAGAAAAGGATCATCATGATAGCGGTGGCGGTAATGACAAAGCAGGGCGCCGTTCACCCTCTGGGGATGATAATACTCCCCCCGTGTATAACCATAATCGATAAACAACATCATGCCTTTATTGAGTATGGCCGCCAAAGACTTTATCCAGGCCGGTAATTGCATATTCATCTCCGTCAGATAGGGTGCAGGTAATGCCTGACCCAGTTGGTTTTTGATCTCGGTAACATGCTGCATCAGTGTTTCATCGGCGGGGCGGGCTTGCCAGTAAAACTCCCCTTTATCGCAGCTTACGCACATCTCCCGAATTGAGTTTTTATCCAGCAAAATACGTTTAACCGGCAGGGCGTCGATGACTTCGTTGGCGATAAGCACGCCATTAACAGGGGCATCAGGCAAACCATCGAGCCACTCAATGTGCGCCAGCAAGTGCGGCACGCGAGCGCCCAACAGCGCTTTTTGTCGAGCGCGCAGATCAGCGCTTCTCTCAAGGATCAGGTATTTATCCGGCATCGCATGGATGGCCTTAAGCTCAAGCAACATGTCCGCCGCCATCACCCCGGAGCCGGCGCCGAGCTCCACAATACAATTCAAAGACGCAGATAGCACCTGTGCACATTGTCTGGCCAGACAGCGGGAGAATATCGGCGAGATGAGCGGGGCGGTGGTGAAATCGCCAGCCTCTTCAAACTTGCCGGCGCCGGCGCTGTAATAACCCCGGCCCGGTTCATACAATGCCATTTCCATATAACGATCAAAGCCGATGCCGCCACCGTTTGCCTTTATCTCTTCCCGTATTTGTTCTCTCAGGCGCTCGCTGTGGGCCTTGGCCGGCTCATCGGGAACGGGAAGAGACCCACTTCTCGTCACCTGATCTGTTAGAATAGTTCTCATCTTGCTTGGGCTAAGTTTATCTCTGCAAAAATACACCAGGATTGCGCTACGACCCTGACAACATCATACCCAGACCATGATAGACAAAACAGTATTGATCACCGGTGCGGCCAAAAGAATTGGCGCCGTCATCGCCCGTCATTTACATGCAGGCGGGCTGAATATCATCATTCACTACCACCATTCGGCAACGGCGGCAAAGGATCTGATCGATGAATTAAACGCCGCCCGCCCGGGCACAGCCCATTGTGTACAGGCCGATTTGCTGGATATTAGCTGCTATGATGGGCTCATCGCCACTGCAACCGGGTTTACCGGCCGCCTGGATGTCCTGATAAACAATGCCTCTGCATTCTTTCCCACCTTGTTAGCCGACATAAATGAAGATAGCTGGGATGCGCTCATCGGCACCAACCTTAAAGCGCCCCTGTTTCTGGCCAGATCGATGGGCGGACAGCTTAAAAAAAACAATGGCTGTATTGTGAACATCACCGATATCCATGGCGGCAAACCACTGAAACGCTATCCCCTGTACAGTGTGGCGAAATCAGCATTGATGATGCTGACAAAGGCTCTGGCCAGGGAGATGGCGCCCACGGTGCGGGTGAATGCCGTCTCGCCAGGGGCGGTGTTGTGGCCGGAGGAGATGGACAACGGGTTAAAGCATAAAATCTTGTCCAAAATCCCCATGCAACGTCACGGTGAGCCCCTGGACATTGCCAAAACAGTGCGTTTCCTCATCCATGACGCTGACTACATTACCGGGCAGATCATCAGCGTTGACGGCGGTCGTAGCCTCTATGGCTGATTTTCACGATGCCTTATCTCACCCCGGCTTTGGCTTCCCGCACCGCTGTACCTCACCCCGCCCGTCTTTGCATCGCCTGAGGGACATCCATTTCTTTCGGTCAGCGCATATCTTCGGGATGGCCTTAACGCTGCGCGCTGATGATAATAAACTCCCGCCACCACCCTCGCCCTTGATCATAATAACTTAACGACCACCGGATCGCCCCCGCTCTGCCTGTCTCATCAGTTGTGTGCCCGGTTGGCGCAGCTATCAAGACCCATTGAAAAGGCGCATGCGGGCTAAAGATACCTGACCTAACCCTTATTTGAAGGTGGGAAACTCAGACTCAATAAACCATCTTTTGCTACGCTTGTCGTACCACCAGTGATGTGAGAAGGTGAACTTCTTTATGGTTGCAGAATCATTGCCGTAGTACTTTAATTCCACTTCCGTCAATCCGGCGTCCAGTTCAGGATCAATCGTATTTTTTCTGATGGTATGACCGGTAATGCGGATCCGCTCCAGTTTGTCTATATCCACAGACGGGATCTCCCCCTCTTTGGTGCGATGAAATGCCCTTGCATCCTCAAACCGGCCCCAACGCAAGGACGCCACATATCGGGTAACCGCATCCTCATAAGCGCTTGCCTGTTGCCCTGACTTCACCTGATTACAAGCGGGCAACAAAGGGAAGATGAGCAACAACACAATCGAGGGTTTCATTATCTTTCTCATCGGCATGGATTTCACTTTTTCATGGCAATTCAGTTTAATTCTATCTCCAGGTCCACCGGCCATAATGGCTGATCGGATCGATCAAACCCATCCCAAAGCTCCACATAGCTTTTGCCCGAGACGGGATGACGCCGATCCCCGGCTATCTCAGCCAAAGGGCGCAATACAAACGCATATTTGTTAATGTCATCCCGAGGTAGCTGGATATCGGCGGTTTCGATAACCACATCATCGTATAGTAATAGATCCAGATCCAGGGTTCGGGACGAATAGCGTGGCTCAGTGCGGTCACGACCGCTGGCATCTTCAATCTCTCGCAACTGACGGGCCACGGCCTCCAGGTCCAGTGCGGTATCACAACCGACAACAAAATTATAAAAATTATCGCCATCAAAACCGATAGCTTTATTCTCGTAGATGGTCGATACGGACAGATTGGTAAACATAGCGCTGAGCGATTGGAGCCCTGCGCGAATGTGCTTTTCACGCTCTCGGTTACTGCCTACACCGATGAAGATCCTCGCCATTTATGGCTTGTTTCCACGCTCAATGATGATCCCCACATCGCGCACGCCTCTTACCGCACCTCGTTTATTCAGTCTTATTTTGCACCAGGGGATAGCAAACTCGTTCAATAATATCTCCGCTATTTTCTCGGCCAGCGTTTCAACCAGTTCAAACTCGCTGTCACTGACGTAACGGATCAGGCGTTTTGCCACGGCTTTATAATTTAATGTATCGTCTATGTGATCTGAGCCTGCCGCCTTTTTAATATCGGCGGCCATTTCGATATCCAGAATAATCGTCTGCCGGGTTCTGCGCTCCCAGTCGTAAATGCCGATGACCGTATCCACACGCAGCTCGTTCAGGTAGATGATGTCCATGCCGTTGATCCATTTGCCGTTTGTCTATTCACCCAAGCATAAGGCAGATGCGCTGAAAATGACAGAATAAACAGCTTGACCCATTTGCCGTTACCCCGTCCAATAACGAGATGATGATGTACATCGCCCTGGTGGTTCTGGCCTATTTTAGCGGCTCCCTGGCAAGCGCCGTTATCGTCTGCAGGGCCTTGAGGCTGGGCGACCCCAGAGCGGCGGGCTCCGGCAATCCGGGCACGACAAACGTCCTGCGTTTATTTGGCAAGAAGGCCGCCGCCCTGACCCTCATCGGCGATCTGTTAAAAGGGCTGTTGCCTGTTCTTCTCTTGCGCCTTATCCAGGCGCCGGATGTTTATATCGTGCTTGCCGGTCTCGGCGCATTTTTAGGCCACATTTATCCCATCTTTTTTGGCTTTTGTGGCGGTAAAGGGGTGGCCACTTTCATCGGTGTGCTGTTGGGTTTTCATTGGCTGCTTGGCGTTGCCTTTATTTCAACATGGCTACTGACCGCATGGGTTTGGCGCTACGCATCTTTATCCGCCATCACGGCAAGCGCATTAACGCCACTCTATTGCTGGCTAGTTAATCCGGCCCCATTGCACATCATCGCCGCCGCCTTGATGGCAATGATGTTGATCTGCAAACATCAATCAAACATCAAAAATTTGTTGACCGGCAGTGAAGATAAAATTGGAGGGCCTGGGCCTTAAAGAAGTTTTAAGCTAACGGCCAACGGGGATAGGCGGCGAAGGGCAAGGGCGCTTGATCGCCGCCGATCATTTTCACGTAGCCGGCATAGGCGATCATGGCGCCGTTGTCCGTGCAGAGCTCGGGCCTGGGATAACATATTTGCCCGCCCACTTCCGCCGCCAAGCCTAGCAGCTTCTCTCTTAGTTGTTTATTGGCGCTCACGCCCCCGGCCGCAACCAGCCGATGGACGCCGGTTTCTGCCATGGCCCTTTCACATTTTATCGCCAGGGTGTCCACGACTGCGGTGACGAAACCACAGGCGATATCCGCTCGGGTTTGCTCATCTTGCGGATTATCTCTGATAGCAAGGGCAACAGCCGTCTTTAACCCGCTGAAACTGAAATCCAGCCCCGGTTTATCGGTCATCGGTCGTGGAAAGGCAAACCGCTCCCCACAACCTTTTTCAGCCAATGCCGATAATTGCGGGCCGCCGGGATACCCCAAGCCCAGCAGCTTGGCCGTTTTATCAAACGCCTCTCCCGCCGCATCGTCCACCGACTCCCCTAGCATGGTGTAGTCTCCCGCCTTATTGACCTGGATCAACTGAGTGTGACCGCCAGAGACCAGCAGAGCCAGAAACGGATACCGGGGAGAGGTCTCCTCCAACATCACTGCGAGTAAATGGGCCTCCATGTGATGCACGGCAATGGCCGGCACGCCCAGGGCGTAGGCCAGGCTCCGACCCACACTCACACCCACCAACAATGCGCCGATGAGCCCGGGGCCGGCGGTATAGGCGATAGCATCCATGTCTTGTAATGTGAGAGCGGCCTCCTCCAGGGTTGCATGCAGTAGAGGGGCGATGCGTTGAATGTGATCGCGTGAGGCCAATTCCGGCACCACCCCGCCGTAGCGATGATGCAATGGGATCTGACTGTGGAGTTGATTGGCCAGGAGCCCTGTTTCAGAGTCATAGATGGCGCAACCTGTCTCATCACAGGAGGTCTCTATACCTAAAATTCGCATCGTTCTCAGCCTGGTTTGTTAAAAATCAAGGTTTTCCTTGCATTTGAGCGGTTTCTCACTAAAATCACCGCTCTTTTGAGCAAATGAAGCCGCTAACAGGAACCCATAGGCGATGCCTTCCGTAAAAGTAAAAGACAATGAATCCTTCGATTTTGCCCTGCGGCGTTTCAAACGGGCCTGTGAGAAAGCGGGTATTCTAGCAGAAGTGCATCGTCGTGAATTCTACGAAAAACCCACACAGGTAAGAAAACGCAAAGCCGCCGCCGCCGTCAAGCGACACCAAAAGCGCCAGTCAAAAAACAATCATCGCCAAATAAGACCGCACTAGCAGTCTTTGTTGCTTTGGCCCCACCTCAATGCACGCTCTAAAAAACCGCATCAATGAGGACGTGAAATGCGCCATGCGCGCCAGGGAAAAAGCACGCCTGGCCGCATTACGGCTGATCACTGCAGCGATTAAACAACGTGAAGTGGATGAACGTATTGAACTTGATGATACGCAAGTGCTGGTTGTTTTGGATAAAATGAGTAAACAACGGCGCGAGGCTATCGAGCAATATGAAAAAGCCGAGCGTGGAGATCTACTTGAAAAGGAGAAGTTCGAGTTGGACGTCATCTCACAGTATCTGCCCCGACCACTGGGCGAAGATGAGATCCATGCCTTGATAGACGCCGCCATTGACTCTACCGGCGCCACATCCATTAAGGACATGGGCAAGGTCATGGGACGATTAAAACCCGAGTTACAGGGCCGCGCGGACATGGGTAAAGTCAGCGGGCTGGTAAAAGCGCGCCTGGGCTGATCTGCGATAAAACAGGCGAGCGGCGGCGATGTCCATGCCGTGAAGTCATTATGATCAGAGGCGAGGTGGACGATAGCCGCCCTAGCGGCAGCGCCATCGTCATCACCGCATAGCGTTAAGGTCAACTAACGAGTCATACTGGTTTTACCAACACTGGTTGACACTTCCCTCGCCTGTTTCTCTCGCCCGCAAGCACAAGGGGGATTATACTCTGAAGGCAAATGGCCGGCAGAATCCCGCAAACCTTTATCGATGATTTACTCACCCGTGTTGATATCGTTGACGTCATAGATACTTATCTTCCCTTGAAGAGGACTGGGAAAAACCATCAGGCCCTATGCCCTTTTCATGAAGAGAAAACCCCCTCATTCACGGTCAGTCAGGACAAGCAGTTCTACCATTGCTTTGGTTGCGGCGCAAACGGCACAGCGATTGCCTTTTTAATGGACTACAACGGCATGGGCTTTATAGAGGCCATTGAAGAGTTGGCCAAACGTTGCGGCCTGGAAATCCCCCAGGACCCCCATTATCAGGCAAAGGCACACCAGACGGCGGAATTATACGAGTTGCTCGAACGCATTATCCGGCATTACCAACGGCAGCTACGGGAGCAGGGCGCAAAAGCGATGGATTATTTAAGGCAAAGGGGGATCGCCGATGGGATCATCAATGATTATGAACTCGGATATGCCCCTTCGGGATGGGAGAGTTTGCTCAGCGCTTTGGGTCAATCCGATGGGGCGCAGAGACGGCTTGCCAAAACAGGCATGATTATCAGGCGCGACGATGGGGGTTACTATGATCGTTTTCGTGAGCGTATCATGTTTCCCATTCGCGATCAGCGAGGTCGCGCTATCGGTTTTGGCGGACGGGTATTGGGAGATAACACCCCTAAATATCTGAACACACCGCAAACACCGCTCTTTCACAAAAGCCGTGAGTTATATGGACTATATCAGGCCAAACAGAAATTAAAGCAACTGGAGCGGTTATATATCGTTGAGGGCTACATGGATGTGATTGCTCTCGCCCAACATGGCGTTTTTAATGTTGTTGCCACCTTGGGCACAGCGACCAGCGCCGATCATATCGCAAGGTTATTCAGGGCAACAACACAGATCATCTTTTGTTTCGATGGTGATGTCGCTGGAAAAAAAGCAGCCTGGCGGGCGCTGGAGGTGACGTTACCCCATCTACAGGAAGGCAGACAGGCGTTGTTTCATTTTATGCCCCAGGGGCATGATCCTGACAGTCTCGTTCGGCAACACGGGGCGGGAGAGTTTCAATCCGATGAAAACCCGGTGCCGCTGTCCGATTTCTTGCTGAGCACAGTTAAAGCCGAAACCGGGATAGCCAGCCGTGAAGACAGGGCGAAATTCCTGGACCGCATCGTCCCGCATATCGCCCGGATCCCGAAAAGCGGGATCCGACAGTTATTACTGCAAGATGTGGCCAGAGTAGCGGATATCGCAACAACACATCTGCAAGACCTGCTGGCGGGCAAGCAGACTGTGGCGCCTGTCGTACAAAAAAGACCGCAGCGCCCGGGGCAAAGGCAAAACAGAAACCTCATCGGCGAGCTCATCTCATATATCCTCAGCAAACCGGAGCTGGCCATGTCTGTCGAAGACATTGACGAGTTAGCCGAGACGCCCACTGCCGGTGTTGATTTTTTGATCGAACTGATTGGTTTGATCCATGCCAAACCCCGGATAAATTGTGCCGCCATACTGGAGCATTGGCGGGATACCCCCTACGCACAACGATTAAATGAGCTGGCGCCCGATACCGATGCGCTGACGGAGGCGTCCTTCGATCTGGACGTGCAGTTTCGAGACGCCCTGGAAAAACTCATGGCTTATAAGGAAAAACACCGGATAGAGAAAATAGCCCAGGCCAACCCCAGCGACCTGTCAGCGGAAGAGAAGGCCAAACTGCGCCAGCGGTATACGGCTAACTAGTTCATTATCAAAAGAAAAACGAAACCGATCTGGCATGTTGCATCGCAATACGCTATACTGTCCGATTGCCTGTTTCAACGATCAACCAACAACAGCCATATTAACGCCCATGTCAGAAATTGAACCACTGGAGAGCCCCGCATTAGAAAGCGAGGACGATGAGCAATCGCAGTTGAAATTACTGATTGCAAAGGGTAAGGAGCAGGGTTTTCTTACCTATCATGAGGTGAACGAGCACCTGCCTGACGAGATCGTCGACCCTGAGCAAATCGAAGAGGTGATCAACATGATCGCCGACATGGGTATTGAAGTACACGAATCCCCGCCGGATCTGGGCTTGTTGATCTCCAATAATTCGGAAACAACAGCGAATGCCGCCCTGGTGAATGTTGAGAATGAGTTCGGTAGAACGACCGACCCCGTGCGTATGTATATGCGTGAAATGGGCACCGTGGATCTGTTGACCCGAGAGGGTGAGATTAAAATCGCCAAGCGTATTGAAGAAGGCGTCAATCAGGCCCTCGCCGCCCTGTCTTTGTATCCCAGTAGCATCGATTTGCTCCTGGGGGGGCACGCATTGGTTGAGAGAGGACAGATAAAACTCGCCGACATCATCGTCGGGTTTAATGACCGGGAAGAGTATCCCGACGCCGGGCTACCACCGGCCACCACGGAGACAAAATCTTCATCAGGAGATAAAAATGACGAGGATGACTCAGGTGCGGAGGCCGCCATTGATCCGAAAGCAGTCAAAGCGGCGGTGAAGGCGATTGAAAGACACTTCAGGAAGTTGGTAGAAGCGCTTGAACGATATGGCAAAGATCACAAAAAAACGATCGCTATCCAGACTGCACTGACCGAGAAGTTTCTTGAGTTAAGACTAGCGCCAAAGTTTATTGAGGGCTTGACCGATAATATTCGGCGCCTGATCGATCTGATCCGCAAGACCGAGCGTGACGTCATGAAGCTCTGCGTCAGGGCCGCCAGGATGCCGAGAAAAGAGTTTATCGCCTCATTCCCGGATAATGAAATAAACACCGAATGGATCCGCATGCTCGCCGAGCGTAATGAACCCTACTCGACGGGCCTGCAAGCCGTCATGGATGATGTGATCCGCACCCAGGAGAGACTGATCGCCGCCCTTGATGATAACCTGCTCAGCATTGCCGAGATAAAAGAGATCAACAGAAAGGTCTCCATCGGCGAGGCCAAGGCCCGGCGCGCAAAAAAGGAAATGGTCGAGGCCAACCTGCGGCTGGTGATCTCCATTGCAAAGAAGTACACCAACCGCGGCCTGTTGTTTCTTGATCTCATACAGGAAGGCAATATCGGCTTGATGAAGGCGGTCGATAAGTTTGAATATCGCCGCGGCTATAAATTCTCCACCTACGCCACCTGGTGGATCCGCCAGGCCATCACCCGCTCTATCGCCGATCAGGCGAGAACCATTCGTATACCTGTGCATATGATAGAGACCATTAACAAGCTCAATCGTATTTCAAGACAGATCCTGCAGGAAAAAGGCCGGGAGCCTACCCCGGAGGAGCTGGCGGAGAAAATGGAGATGCCTGAGGAGAAAGTGCGTAAGGTATTAAAAATCGCCAAAGAGCCCATATCCATGGAAACGCCCATAGGTGATGATGATGACTCGCACCTGGGTGATTTTATTGAAGACCTCAATACCCAGGCGCCGGCGGATCAGGCCAGCTTTGAAGGTCTGCGTCGCGCGACCCGCGAGTCGTTGGGCGGGCTGACGTCCCGGGAGGCCAAAGTGTTGCGTATGCGCTTTGGTATTGATATGAACACCGATCATACGCTGGAAGAGGTCGGCAAACAATTCGATGTGACCCGTGAGCGTATTCGTCAGATAGAAGCGAAAGCGCTTCGAAAACTGCGACATCCAAGCCGCTCGGAGCAGCTACGCACGTTTCTCGATCAGTAGTTGAGGGCCAGGGAAACATTGGCGGGCCTGTTCATTTTGGATCGGTAGCAAAGTCGCCTGGCGATGAGATGGAGGCCCCGCCTTGAATATAAAATGGGGATACCGCCACTTCCACAAACACGTTCAAGTCTTTCACCGGGCCTGTAGCTCAGTTGGTTAGAGCAGTGGACTCATAATCCATTGGTCGTAGGTTCAAGTCCTACCGGGCCCACCATTTCCGTGAATATGCCGCCGCCGTTGCAACGTGAGGAAGGCGCTTCATTATAATTACCTAAATCATCCTGAGCAGTGCGAACATGCTGCTCGTTGATGGGGATCGGCTGATGAAAACCGACAAACTGGTAGCATACTTCTATCCTGACGTCATCAACTGGTTTCATAAAAAATTATTTGCTACACACAAAATCCTGCGCTCCAACCTGGAGCAGGCGCCGATTTATCCGGATTATCTTGACGGTATCGAGCACCCGTCCAACTGATCGTTATTGCATTATCCGGTGCTGGAAGAGGCAAATGGCGCCTGCCGGGTTAAGTAATAAATCTTTGTGGGCATTTCTCTGGCGCAAAAGATGAACCCGCGCCCCGGTCTTTATCAGGCTCCTGATCGGCAGGAGAGGCCGGCCTCTCTGCAAAGTCTTTGATCCGAAAAACAATGATAATCATAATCCACTGCGCCACCTGTTTATGGGTGAGAGGTGCATTCCTCTTAAAATGGAGAGAAAACAAATGACACAAGCAAACATCATCCAGAAGATGCTTAAAGACAGCGCTTATCACCCTGGCCTCTTTTCACATGATGAAATAACCGCATTAGGCGAGAGGGTGTTGATAAAGGTTGTTCGTCAGCTTTATGCAACACGACTCGTGCATCGCTACGGTTATCCGAAAAACAGGCTGGCTTTTAAATATCCAGTGACCTTCGGCAAGGAAAAAGTACCCGTAAATAGACCCGAAACTTCTGGAATGGCTAAATAAACAGCTACAATGTGGAACCAACAGGCCAAAACCAGATTATTTTCAGAGGTGCCTTTAAGATAAAGGAGGATAAAAATGTTTGACTTCAAGAATGCGTCAAAGGTTGAGTTGAAAAAAGAATATAAAAGAATAGCCGATGCAATGGGTGATGATCGTTTCTTCACAAAGAAAGAATTGAACTATATACCGGAAATTCTTATGGAAAAAGAACAAGTTCTTGGATTCACATCAGGATTAATGGACGGGAATACATGGCTGATCACATTAACTGATAGGCGCATCGTATTTTTGGACAAGGGTATGATATATGGCCTAAAACAGGCAAGCATAGACTTGGAAAAAGTCAATGCTGTATCAGGCAGCACAGGCTTATTCTTTGGCACAATAACCATCACCGACGGAGCTACTAATCGTTCAATAGAAAATGTCTGGAAGAAAACAGTTAAAAATTTTACAAATAAAGTGCAAGAAGCACTGGAAGCAAGGAAATCTCCACAACAAATAGTTCAGCAACTCCCTGAAAAAGAAGATCCCTATGAAAAACTTGAAAAACTCGCAACCTTAAAAGACAAAGGAGTTATTTCGACAGAAGAATTTGAAGCTGAAAAGAAAAAGGTTTTGGAGTCAACATGATGGAGCTTTTTACAATAATTTTAGCAATCGTTCTCCTTGTGACTTTGTACTTTTGCTTCGGCATGTTAGTTAAGCTTGTATGGGGCTGGTTTCCTCTTATCATAGGCCTGATATCAGGTATAACTATTGGGATATTAGGCGGCTGGCCAGGTGCAGTAATAGGCTTCGTAATAATACTGTTTTCAGTTTTTGGTACTGATGCATGGCATAACACAGATATATTTTTAACAGTTGAAGAAACAATAGAAAAAAGTTCTATCTAAATGATTAAGTAGCTAAAAAGGTAAGGTATCGGACTGTCAAAAGCATCACTTAAATTGCTTAGAACCTATGTCAAAATTAGATATTTTTCGTCTGTGTAAGGCATGAGCCTTCCGAAAAGCGCGGTTTTGCATAGGGATGTGCAAGGTAGAACAACGCGGGAAGCCAAAGCCGAGAACTTTGCGGTAGCGACAACATCGCTAGGAGCAACTTTGAACAGTATAGTAAAGCGAGACTGGCCCGAAGGGAGAACTGCAGGTCCGTTTCAACAACACATCAGACAAGCACATTCGTGATTTTATCGCTGAGCATGGCCGCATCCTGGCCGTGGTGGGCCTGCACGGCAACACCTTCAAACCCCATACCGGTACCAAAACCAGCGTGTTGTTCGTGCAAAAATGGAACGATGACCCCGCAAAAGGGGCGCTTTGCCCCAAGGTTGATGATTACCCCATCTTCTTTGCCGTCTCTGAAAAAGGCGGCAAGAATAATTCGGGCGATTACACCTATGTTAAAAACGGCAACGGCCACCTGATCGTCGACCATGACTTGCACAATCACAATGGCGCATTACCGGATGGCATTGCCGAAGCCTTTATTGAATGGGCGAGAAGTGAAGATTTAAGTTTCTGGAACTAAAAACATGGAACAACAAAATATCATCCTTTATAAAACCGCCGATGGTAAAGCATCTGTGGCGCTTTATGCCCATGATGGAGAAGTCTGGATCAACCAGAAACAACTGGCGGAACTTTTTGCCACCTCCAAGCAAAACATCAGTTTACACATAGCTAACATACTGAAAGAAAAGGAGTTATTGGAAAATTCAGTATGTAAAGATTTCTTACATACTGCCGCCGATGGCAAAAACTATGCGACGCTTTTTTACAGCCTGCCCATGATATTGGCCGTGGGTTTTCGGGTCAGCGGCGCACGCGGCACCCAGTTCCGGCAATGAATATAAAACCCAACCGCAAAGCCAATCGTTTGCCTGAATATGATTATTCACGACCAGGTCATTATTTCGTGACCCTTTGCATAAAAAATCGTCTTTGCTTATTTGGTGATATTGTCAATGGGAGTATTACGCTTAATGATACAGGGAAAATCATCAATAAATACTGGCAATCCATTCCACGGTACTATCCCGATGTCGAGTTGGATGAATCTGTTGTGATGCCCAATCATATCCACGGCATCATCGTCATAGGGGCGATTAGTGATCGGGCGCAAACTGCCGCTAATCGGGCTAACCGCCCCTACGGATTATTGTCTCAAATTATCAAATCATTCAAACAAATAACCACTAAGCAAATACGATGCAATATGCCCGATTTTTCCTGGCAACGCTCGTTTTACGACCACATTATTCGTAACAATGAGGATTTACATCGCATTCGTGAATATATCCAAAACAATCCCTTGAAGTGGCACCTGGATAGAGAAAATCCGCAAAATTACGGTAGGGGCGATTATAAATCGCCCGAAGAAAGGGGGTAAGGATGCAGGTTGCTATTGTTAATTTTTCTGAGATTAATTTAGGTAATCGTTCATGATATAGATGATGTTGCATTGTCACGGACAGTTCTTGGGTTAAAGTCAATAAAAAATATTGATCCTTATTATTTAGTTTCTTTTCTTCGTTCACAATACGGTTTTTTGCAGTTATTTAGAGAAAGGGAATTGACTATCCAGTTCCAACTTACTCTGGATAGAGTTGGTAATATACTGGTATTTAAACCAAAAGATAGAGAACTTGAAAAACTAATATCAAAGTGTGCTTTGCTTCACGAAGAAACCGCAGAAAAATCCACCCTCTTATACCAACAAGCCCAACACCTGCTCCTCTCTGAGCTGGGTTTGGAAACCCGTAGTTTTTCGGGCGATGATCAAGCGCCCCAAAAACCATCCGCAAAACAAAACGGGCGGTTAGTAACCGCCCTACAACCTTTATCAAGTATTTTTCCGATACCCGCGAAGCCGGGTGTATCGATGCGGAGTACTTTCAGCCGAAATATGAAGAAATCATCAACGCCATTCAAAACTATTCCGGTGGTTGGGATACGCTGGGGAATTTGGTTACGATCAAAAAATGCGTGGAGGTCGGCAGTGGTGAATATCTGAACCAGGGGTTCCCCTTTGTTCGAGTCAGCAATCTAAGCCCGTTTGAAATCAGTGAAGAGAAATATATTTCTGCAGAACTGTATCAGGAAATCAAACAACACCAGCCCGAGCAGGGCGAAATACTGCTCAGTAAAGATGCAACCCCGGGCATTGCTCACTATCTGAACGAGACACCACAGCAAATGATCCCATCGGGTGGCATACTCCGCTTGAAAAACAAAGCTGACGCAATCAATAACGAGTATTTAACGCTGGTACTAAATTCAATTCTGACAAAGGAACAGGTCAACCGTGATGTGGGTGGCTCGATCATTCTTCACTGGCGGCCAGATCAGGTAAAAGGGACAGTCATACCCATTCTGCCTGAACCAAAACAACGCCATATCCAGCAAAAGGTCATCGAATCCTTTCATTTACGCAAGCAACCCAGGCACCTGCTGGAATGTGCAAAAAGAGCGGTAGAAATCGCCATCGAAGAGAATGAACAAGCCGCCATAACATGGCTTAAAACAAAACTTAATTGAAATGGATGACGCCAGCGTTAAAAATTTACCTTTAACCCCGCCTTAACATGCTCGACATATTCTACCCATCTGGCCGCCCGCCCCGCCTTTAATGAAACACCCTGTTAATTTTGTTATCGTAACAGCCGTATAACAATCACCGGAGAAACGGGCATGAATGAAGAACACATTATTGCAGCTATCCTCACCGCGGGCCTGATCAGCAAAAGCGATGATAACCTCGCACCAGAAGATGCAGTCAACATGTATCAACTCACATTGGCTGAGCTCATCAATGTGATCCGCCCCGGCAGAGCGCCCGCCGAATAGCCCCATGCCGATCAGCTTTTATCAATAGGGCCTGACAGGCAACAACAAAGGCGCCATCGCACGGAGCGGCAGATGCTGTAGGCCCCGTCATCTCGCTGTTGTTGCGCCCTGCTGGTCGGCTTGAGGAGAGGAGCGGCTATGAGCAAGGCAACGTGAGTTTCTTCATCACCGACCATGCTGGCCGGCCTGAGGGGGGAGTTGGCTATACTATGGCGTGTTGAGGGGTCTCACCCTGCCTTGAAGGCATTGGCTCAAGGCGCCAGTCTGATCATCTCCCAGGCGCCTTCACATCTGCTATAGAGAAGCCGATCATGCAAGCGGCTTTCCCTGCCCTGCCAGAATTCCATTACTTCAGGTTGAATGCGATACCCAACCCAGGTGTCGGGTCTTGGGACATGCTCTCCCGGATACTGTTTTTCAATTTCGGCCATCCTGGCTTGCAGATAAGCCCGGCTTTCAACTTCACTGCTTTGATCGGCCACCCACACCGCCAAGCGACTGTCATGTGGTCTGGAGTCAAAATACCGATCCGCATCCTCAGCGGGCAACTGCTCAACCATGCCCTCAACCCTCACTTGCCTGTGCATGGGTGACCAGTAAAAAACCAGGGCGACTTGCGGGTTTTCCGCCATTTGTTTTCCCTTCACGCTGACGCAATGGCTATAAAATGAAAAACCGGCCTGACTGATATCTTTCAACAACACAAAACGGGCTGTGGGTTTACCCTGTTGTGTTGCTGTCGCCAGCACCATCGCATTGGGCAACGGCACATCCGCATCCATCGCCTGCTGAAACCAGTCTTTGAATTGCTCTATCGGATCGGCTTTGACGTCCTCTTCATGCAATGCGGCATAGCGATATTCCTCATGCCGATCTGAGAAGCGCTTGCTCATACCTTTATTATCCCAGGATTTTCGTTTTCTTATCTGGCAAGCCGAAATAAAAAGCGACCGAAAGGCATGCTAAGGGCCGTGAGAGAACCCGCTATCACTTGCAGGTTAAAACGTGTTTATAGAGTAGTACTAGATCCCGGCCAGCAATACGATCAGTATGCCGCCGCCGATCAGAAAACCGACAGGCGCCGCTTCCAATACATCACCCACGGTTGCACCCACATCGGTGACGACTTTGGTGATCACGTTGCCTTTTTTTATCTCTGCCTCCCCCTCGGTTGATGCGTCCGTCACTTCTCCAGCTTCGCCCGTTGTCTCGGTTTCCCCTGCCGTCACATCAGCCGCTACCTCATCCATCACTTCCCCGCCCCCCTGCATGCTCTCATCTTCAACGGCAACATCTTCACCATTCGCTCTATGCACTCGATACATTTCAAGATAATCCTTGCCGGCGAGTTTGATGGACTTAACTCCCTGATGATTGAAACGAAGATCCATGACCGCCGGTTTTTGTGTGAGCCCGTGATAATCGATCATCTGGCCGGGGCGGTAGTTAGCCTGATCCATGCGAAAACCAAAATGGGACTTGGGTCTTACCCCCTCGCCACCCAGGGAGATCTGATAATAAAACATGGCGTGGGGCTCGGTGATGGGCTCCAGCGCCATAGCCTGGGCCGGCAATAATGTGGCGATCAACAATAGCGGATAATATCTCATAGGCGTCTTTATCTTCTTAATCAGCGCTTGTGATGGCTAACAGGGTAGTCAAACTGCCCCCGGTTGTAAATAATTTACCGATCTCTATCGGCCAAATGCTGAACCGCCCGGCCCCGGCAGTATTGCATCTTCACAAAGCAAAACACCGCCTTGTCCCCATGATGGCGCATCGGCCACAGCAGAGAGCCCATGCACAGCAAAATGCGTCACTGTCGATACAGGTGATGGCTTTCGGGCGAAAGCCGATTTTTACCTGCCTTGCAGATACATGCCCTGATATTCGCTATAATAGGTTTTTTGCCATAAGGTATGAGTCTGATGACGGATACGATTTTCTCAAAAATAATCAATAAAGCGCTCCCGGCTGATATTATCTATGAAGATGATATGTGCATGGCCTTCAAAGACGTTAATCCCCAGGCCCCTGTCCATATCCTGGTGATCCCCAAAAAACCCATCCCCCGTCTGATCGATGCCGATGGTGAAGATCAGGCGTTGCTGGGTCATCTGCTGCTGAGCGCCAATCATGTGGCGAGAGAGCTGGGTGTCGGCGATGCATTCAGACTGATCGTCAATAACGGCGCTGATGTTGGACAAAGTGTTTTTCATCTGCATCTGCATATCCTCGCCGGCCGCTCATTCACCTGGCCGCCCGGTTAACGGCAACAGGTGTTTAACGAGATGTACGAGACAGATGATCTACGTATCGCCTCCATCAAGGCCGTCACGCCCCCTATGGAGATCTGCGAGGAGCTCCCCATCACCGAGGCCGCCGCAAAAAACACCTATCAGGCAAGACAGGCGATCAAGGCGATACTGGATGGCGCCGACAAACGGCTGTTGGTGATCACCGGCCCCTGCTCTATCCACGACATACAGGCTGCCACGGAATATGCCGCACGTCTCAAGCCGATCATTAAGAAATATCAACATACCTTGTTGATTATCATGCGTGTGTATTTTGAGAAGCCGAGAACCACTGTGGGCTGGAAGGGTTTCATCAACGATCCGGATCTGGATAACAGCTTTCATATCAATAAGGGGATCAGGCTGGCCCGACAACTACTGCTTGATTTAAATGAAATGGGGGTGGCGGCGGCAACCGAATTTCTCGATATCATCACCCCTCAATATGTGACCGATTTAGTGAGCTGGGGCGCTATCGGCGCCCGTACCACTGAAAGCCAGGTGCATCGGGAGCTGGCCTCGGGTTTATCGTGTCCTGTGGGATTCAAAAATGGCACCGATGGCAGGATCAACATTGCCGTCGACGCCATTCGTGCCGCCGGCAACCCACATCATTTCCTGTCATTACGCAAAGAAGGAAACTCGGCCATATATGCCACCACCGGCAACACCGACTGTCATATCATTCTGCGAGGCGGCAGAAAACCGAATTATGATGGAGAGAGTATTCGTATCGCCTGTGAGGATCTGGCCAGCGCCAAACTGCCTGCGCGCCTGATGGTGGATTTCAGCCACGCCAACAGCGAGAAAAACCATAAAAAACAGTTAGTGGTGGGTGAGCATATCTGTGAGCAATTAAAACAGGGGGAGATGCGGATCTTCGGCGTCATGCTTGAGAGCCACTTACATGAAGGACGGCAGGATGTGGCGCCGGGCAGGGCGCTGAACTATGGCCAGAGTATTACCGATCCCTGCCTCGGCTGGGAGGACACGCTGGGTTTAATTGACTCATTAGCCCAAGCGTCACAAAGGCGACAGGGGTTGTAGCCTGCCGGCCTCACTTAACTGCTTTGCTTTTATTTCGGGCTATCAACTGATGCTTTAGCAAAACTGAGAGGACATAGAACCCCCCGGAGATGACGATCATCAATGCGCCGGAGGGCAGATCAGGGGCGTAAGAGAGCAGCAAACCCAGCGATGTTGCGAGCAGGCTGATCACCACCGCCACCAACATCATGGGTACTATGGAGGTCACAAACTGACTGGCGCTGGCCGCCGGCAGGACCAGCAGGGCAATCACCAGGATCAACCCCACCATCTGGATCAACAACACCACCGTCAAGGCGATCAAACACAACAACACGATGTAAAACCATTCCACATTGACGCCGCGCAAACGGGCAAACTCCTCATCAAACACAGTCGCTAAAAAATGCTTGTAATACCTGAACACCGTGAGCAGTATGATGCTGTTCAAAACAACCATGAGCAGAATGTCGTTATCCGACACCAGTAAAATATTGCCGAACAAATAACTCATGAGATCGATCTTGTAACCGGGCGTTTGCGAGATAAAGATAACCCCGATGGCCATGCCCACGGACCAGAAGGCCGCTATCAGCGTATCCTCTTGCTGGCGCCAGCGCAGTTTAATCCAGCCGATTAAAATGGCCGAGATGAGTGCACAAATAGCCGCCCCCAGCATGGGTGAGGCGCCGAGGAAACAGGCGACACCCATACCGGCTAAAACGGCATGGGCAATACCGCCGGCGAGAAACCCTATTCTTCTCACCACCACATAGGCGCCCATAACGCCACAACCCACACTGGATAAAACACAGGCCAGCAACGCATATTGCATATACCTGAACTCGGTCAATGCAACTAAAAACTCCACCATGCCCCACCCTTGATCAATGCGTATGTTGAATCATCCTCAGTGGAACGCCATATAATTCTTCGATGGTTTTCCCGCTGATGGATGCGGTTTCATGACAAACCAAAGTCTGATTAAGGCATCCAACCCGATGCACATGATCCGAGATAAAGGCAATATCATGGGAGACGAGCAGGATGGTCATGTGTTCGTTGTATTGTCTCAGTAGTGAGAAGATGCTCTCCTGCGCCTGTACGTCAATACTCGCCGTCGGCTCATCGAGCAATAATATCTCAGGCTTGCAAACCAGCGCCCTCGCAATCAGCATACGTTGTAACTGACCGCCGGATAAATTAGCGATGGGCTCTCTGGCGATAGAGTTGATTTGCACGGCGTCCAGGGCGCGCTCCGCCGCCATCCGGTCTTCTCTGCCAAAACCACCCCATGTTGACCTTGCGGTGAGTCTGCCGAGCATGACAACCTCGGAGACCGTCACCGGGAAGTCCCTGGGGAAGGCGGCATGCTGTGGCACATAGCCGATTTTTTCACGAACCGCTGACGGCGGCTTGCCCAAGATGGTGATCTCGCCTGAAGTGGGCTTTATCAACCCCATGAGCAATTTTACCAGTGTGCTTTTACCAGCCGCATTGGGGCCGATCAAGCCAAAGAACTCCTCGGCAAATATGGATAAATTGATGTCTTTTAATACCGGGGCCGCCGCATAGGAGAAATGAACATTTATCAACTGTATGGCTGTTGGACTGATCACTGCATGGCCTTTGATATTTTTAACGTGACGTCCTTCATGTTATGGATGTAGTCCTCAGCCAATGGATCCAACACCACCACATCAGCGCCTATTTCATCTGCAAATATCCGCATGCCCGCCGGGTCTATCTGCGCCTGTGTAAAAACAGTGTGGATGCTCTCGCGTCTGGCTATCTTTATCATCTCCCCAATGGCGCCCGGGCCCACATGACCGCTGTGCCTTTCAAGGGCCAACTGTTTCAAACCAAATGCCCTGGCGTAGTATCCCCAGGAGGCATGGGCGACGAGAAAATACGACGTTCTTTTGTGTTTTAATTTTTCATGTATCCATACAATTAACGCCTCCAGGGATCCCTTTAGCGCATTGAAATTCCTCTCATAGTGCCGCTCATGGGCGGGATCAATGTTGATCAACGCCTGTTTTATTATGCGCGCCATGGCAATGACATTGTGCGGATCGGTCCAGGTATGAAAATCACCATCGATGCGATCCCGGGCTATAAGAGAATGAGTGCAATCGATGATCCTGAGATCGGCATTGGCGTCCTGGATGGCTTCAATCCACACATCCTCAAAGGGCAGGTCCATGCGAAAATATAACACCGAGCCCGCCAGCATGGATAACTTCTTCGGCGTGGGTGAAAACGTCTCCGGCGTCTCTCCGGCCCCGAGCATAACATGGACATTCACATATTCACCGCCAATCCTCTCAACGATATATTTCTGTGGCGCAATACTCACATAGACATTGAACAACTTAGCGGCGGATGGGGCGGCACAAAAGCAGAGGCTAAGAAGAAATAGGTTTATTCTCATCATGGGATAAGCCCGGCTAATGCCCAGCGCTACAGGCAGGGCATATTCCTTTTATCTCCACCACCTTCTCTGTGATCTCAAAGCCCAACCCTCGGGCTTTTTTGGCGATCAACCTGGCGAGATCCGGATCGGCCATTTCAGCGACTTCACCACACTCACGGCAGATCAGAAACTGGCCGGAGTTTCTGTGACCGGGCTCCCCACACCCCACATAAGCATTGAGTGATTCGATTTTGTGAACCAGCCCCTCCGCCAACAAAAAATCCAGTGCGCGGTATACCGTGGGTGGTGCGGAGCATCGCCTCTCCTTTTGCATGGACGCCAAAATGGCGTAGGCTTTCACCGGACCGTGGTTTCCCCATACCAGTTCCAGCACCCGACGTCTTAATGGCGTGAGACGTTGACCACGAATACGGCATGTCTCCTCCGCCACATTCAATGCCGTGGCGATGCAGGCAGCATGTTGATGCCGTGGTTGGGAAAACGCCCGTATCACCCCCGCCTGCGCCATAAACACAACCTCATCTAATGCTTCCCGCCAGTTTAGAATAGAACGTTATATTATTACATTTAAAAGTGCGGTGATCGCCTATTTAATGGGCCGACTTGAGAGCGTGGGTCCTGTCTTAACAAACTGATCACTGCTATTCTGAGCCGATGATCATACCCATCAACATCAATCCCGCATCCCGGCATATCGCTTGTCTGTTGATGTTGTTGATGTTTAGCGCACAGGCCGAGGAACAACTTAACCCCTCACAGCTTAAACTCATGCAAGCAACCTGTTACACCTGTCACCATGCCACTGGCGATCAACCCTCGCCGATACCGCCCCTGGAGGGACTGGATGAAGCGCAACTTCGCCGCCGCTTGTATGCCTATAAAGCCGATGAGGTCCCGGCAACCATCATGAACCGGATTGCCAAAGCATTGACGGATCATGAAATCGATCAACTCAGCGCCATGATCAGTGCGGCGCAACCATGATGTCGCAAACACGCCGAGCATTCCTGACCCAGGCCCTGAAAACAGGTGTTATCGCCACAGCGAGCGGTGCGTCCCTGAGCGCCTGTTCAAGGCCCGTCGGCAAACAGGCCCCCCGTGTCGTTATCGTCGGCGGGGGTTACGGTGGTGCGACCTGCGCCAAATATATCCGCTATTTTGATAATGCAGTGCATGTGACGTTGATCGAATCCAGTAGACGCTACCACACCTGCCCTTTTAGTAATGCGGTGCTCGGCGGTCTTGAGGATGCGAACTTCACAACGCAAGGCTATGAGGGGCTGAAAAAAACATTTAACATTCATGTCATTCACGATACGGCGACCTCACTTAATCCCATTGGCAGGCGCATCTCCCTGGCAGGCGGGGCAACCCTGCCCTATGATCGCCTGATCACCTCCCCGGGGATCAGTTTTCGCTGGGATCATGTTTTTTCAGGGTACGATAAAACAGCCAGTGACTATATGCCCCACGCCTGGCGGGGAGGGGAGCAGCTCACTTTATTAAAGAGACAACTGCTTAACATGGAGGACGGCGGTGTGTTTGCGATTGTTGTCCCCGGGCCGCCGTTTCGCTGCCCGCCCGGCCCCTATGAAAGGGCAAGCCTGGTTGCCAGCTACTTAAAGCAGGCCAAACCAAAGTCCAAAGTGTTGATCCTGGACGCCAATGAACATTTCTCCAAACAGGACCTGTTCGAAGAGGCCTGGGCCGCTTTATATGAGAATATCATCGAACGCATACCCATCTCCGCCGGTGGTCTCATCACCGGGGTTGATGTTAAAAATAATATCCTCAAAGCAGAGGCCGGTGACGTTAAGGTGGCTATCGCCAATGTGATCCCTTTCCAACAGGCGGGGAAGTTCGCCATAGCCCATAACCTGACCGATGAGACAGGCTGGTGCCCCGTCGATCACAAAACATTTGAATCAAAACGCATACCGGGGGTACATGTCCTGGGGGACAGCGCCTTGGCCGGCGCCATGCCAAAATCCGCATCATCGGCCAACAGCCAGGCAAAAGTCTGTAGCCTTGCCGTGGTAGATCTGCTCCGAGGCCGTGAGCCCGATCCCATGTTTTATCATAATACCTGTTACAGTCTTATCACGGCGGATTACGGTATTTCCATTAACGCCATGTACCGGTATGAGGATAATAGAATCAAGCTCATTGAAAGATCAGGCGGCCCGAGCCCCTTACAGGCCACCGCCGCTTTTCGCCGCAAGGAAGCGCACCATGCGAGGGGCTGGTATCAGAGCATCAACGCCGACAGCTTTGGGCGGTAGCGGCGCTTTGGCGCTCTCTCGCCCGGGCCCGGCTGCCGCCATCTCACAAGCAGTACCGGGTAGCGAGAGCGCATGAGAACTCGCGTTGCCACAGACCTAAGGTTGATGTAAGAGAAGACGCCGGCCATTCAGGCTCACGTTTTTTATACCGGATTTTATCCTGGGTGTTAGAATTATTCTTTTTTCATTGGTCTCATTAGTGTTTCAGATAACAGATGATTTAAGAATTGCCGAGCTTCGGCCTTTGATCCCGCCGGCCATCCTGATGGAAGAGATCCCGATCAGTGAGCCGGCCTCTTATCTGGTATCAAAGATGCGGGTACAGGCAACGGATATTATTCACGGCAAAGATGATCGATTACTGGTGATCGTCGGCCCCTGCTCTATTCATGATCCCATCGCCGCACTTGAGTATGCAAAACGCCTCCTCAATACCGCCAGACAACTGCAGGAAGAGTTGCTCATTATCATGCGGGTGTATTTTGAAAAGCCAAGAACAAAAGTGGGCTGGAAGGGGCTGATCAATGATCCGCAACTGGACAACAGTTTCGAGATTAATGCAGGCTTGCGGATTGCGCGGCAGTTATTATCTGATCTGGCCGATTTAGGGCTCCCCACCGGCTCGGAGTTCTTGGATACCATTACCCCGCAATTCATAGCGGATCTCATTTCCTGGGGGGCAATCGGCGCACGCACGACAGAGAGCCAGGTTCACCGTGAACTCGCATCCGGCATGTCTATGCCTGTCGGTTTTAAGAATGGCACCGATGGCAACATCCAGATTGCTATTGATGCAATCGGGGCGGCAGCCAGTCCGCATCATTTTTTATCGGTCACAAAACAGGGTATTTCCGCCATTGTGGCGACCAAAGGCAATCAGTGTTGTCACTTGATCCTGCGTGGCGCTTCCCATGGGCCGAACTACGATGAAAAATCCATTACATCCTCGGCGGAAAAATTACGCACCGCCAACCTCACGCAACGTATCATGGTGGATTTCAGCCACGGCAACAGCAACAAGGACTATAAAAACCAGCCCCTCGTTGCTGAAAACGTGGCCAGTCAAATCCTCAATGGCTCAGAGACGATATGTGGGGTGATGATTGAAAGCCACCTGAAAGCGGGAAAGCAGGCATTGACCAACGGCGCCACGTTGGAATACGGTCAGAGTATTACCGATCCCTGCCTCTCCTGGGATATGACCCTGCCCATACTCGAGTTGCTCGCCGATGCGGTAAGAAAAAGGCGCCATATCAGGTAACCGGTTTTCTGATCATGTCCGCCAGCCACATCACCTATGATAAATACCTGGACGCCAAGGGCCTGAACTGCCCCCTGCCCATACTGAAAGCCAAAGTCGCATTAAATAAAATGCAACCGGGTCAGGTTTTGTTTGTTGAGGCGACCGATCCCCATTCCATCATTGATTTTGAGGCCTATTGCGCCAGATCAGGCCATGAGATTTTGCATATAAACGAAGACAACGGGATCGTCAGGCTTAAGATCAGCCGCGCTCAGGAGCCCGTCAACATCTAGTGTATAGCGGATTGCCCTGTGCAGATCATGGTAAAAATAGGCGGCGAGATAGCACCACCTGTTGCGCCCTTTCATCGCCCAACCACCAAAGCGATGATCGCCGCCTTGCCTTACTACATCGACGGCCAGCACACGGGCAGAGGCAGCATCTTTCTCTTCTCCAGTATGCGTAAGATAAAGAACCGTTTCCCGGAGATATGGATCAGCGAGTGAGAGCGCATTTTGGGCGGCTGTATCACCATCGGTTTCGGATCTATACCCATATCGCTGGCAAAGGCAATCAGACTGGCGGGAAAAACAACGGCGGGCGAGATCCTGAACGGGCGGATAAGCCTTATCTGATGCAGGTGATGGTGCGCCAATAACGCTTGAGTTGATGGGGATCGGCACTTAATCTGTTAGTTTATCTTCAACCACTTTGTAGCTGTGGGTGATGTTTGCGGTTTTGCCCAGCATAATGGATGCGGAGCAGTATTTCTCTGCGGATAAATTGATAGCCCGCTCAATGTGTTTTTCACTCACATCCGTTCCTTTAATTTCGAAATGCAGATGTATTTGCGTGAATACCTTTGGATGGGCGTCCGCACGTTTTGAGGTGATGTGAAGCTGACAGTCACTGATCCTCTGACGGGATTTTTTAAGAATGGACAAGACATCATAAGCCGTGCAGGCCCCCATGCCGAGCAGCAAGGTCTCCATTGGACGAGGCCCCCGGTTTTTGCCGCCACCTTGCGGCGGCCCGTCAATGACTATCCGTTGCCCATTCTCCGCTTCACCTGTAAATGCTACGCCCCCTGCCCAGGCCAGGTTTACATTCATAATGTTTCATGCTCCAACGGGTTGATTTTATAGAATTAAGGGTAACATAACAGGCTAATCACGGGAGATGGTTGGCCGGCTCCTGAAAGAGTTGCGGGAAGATCATCTTATTAGCGTATCCGGCAAATCCATCATGGTGCTCGGTGGGCGCTGGCTCAGGCATTTCAAGGGAGCCACCCACCCTGGCCATCCTTGACAACATGCAACCAAATCAACCAAAATCCCACCTCTTTTCAAACCGTGGCTATGTAGCTCAGTCGGTTAGAGCGCAGCATTCATAATGCTGATGTCGGTGGTTCAAGTCCACCCATAGCCACCAATTTCTACCAACTTGATGCCGGGTTTTATCAGCACATAAATGACGCCAAACCAGTAACGGTATGGATGTTGGTGACCATCTCGCACCCCTCATGAGGCTCGCCTTGCTGTTAGCCTTGCGTTGCTCAAACTGGCTCCCGGCGAAGATCAGCCACATCTTGATCGCCCCCAGCATTTTTATAGTCTCGCCAAGGTGCAACCGTCCACCTTGCTGCTGAGCGTTGACTTGACGGCATCCGCCTGGCGCGGGCGCATCGCTTTGCCTTCGCTCTCCCTGCCTCATCGCAAGAACGATTCGTACAAACGCCATCATCATCAGGCCAAACCGACCCCTGATCTTGTTGATGGACTTGCTAATGAAAACATCCACTAGAGATGACTACTGAAAACCCGGATGACAAGCAAATTTTTACATCTCGTTTTCCATAACCGAAGTCAATCCCCGACTTTCTTTTTTACATCAGGCAGAGACTGCCTATCGCCCCGTTGCATGTATTTTTTCTCAGTGTCCAACGCTGTTACGTTCTCATAAATACCATCATCGCGTTTGACCAGTTTCGTAAAACCCATGTTCTTCAGCTCACTGTTGAATGTCGACACGGCCACGCCCGGCGCTTTTTTAATCACACGTTTTACCGGCGCTGCCGGGTCCGTATCCCCCACCGCTATCTGTGCGACATAACAAAGCTCTATCCAGGTCTCAAGCCTGATATCCAGTGGATGGGTAACTTCTACGGTTTGCTGGTTGGCTTCACAAAAATAATCGTATGCAGGCATGGATGCACGTTCGCTCTATATCATCTTCAATAAGCGTGTTGTGTATGGCTCTCCCTATTGCACACAGGGTTATGATGGATAATGTACTGCATGGAGGCCTGTCATGCCAGTCTTCCAGGCGCACGCAGGCCCTTATGCCTGATCCGCCCATCGGCCCGTCTCTCATTAAATTCGTTGAACTCTTCAAACAGCCGGGGCTCGTGGATAGTTCGGCAAGCTCACCCGCCACTGTGTGATCAAAGCGGTCATTATCAACAACACTGCATAAAGCGCCCGTGTTTTTTCAATGCCACAGGGCAAGTAAAAAAGCATTGGCGTTAATCCTTCATCGGCAGATGTTTTCTGTACCATCGTCATGCCGAGGGGTGAGGGGCGGTTTTTGAGTGCATCGGAAGATGGATCTCACTTTAATTAAATGAGGCGAGCGATGCGTTCTGCGAAATGCAGCACATTGGCTGGTGCAACGTAAGGTCTATTTTTGGCATTACCAATTTAATCCGGTTTAGATTACACTTGAGCCTTTGCTGACGCCTAACTTTCCTGCTTGGCACTACCTCATCAATGCACATAGGATTTCTGTTTAATCATCGTCATCACCAGGTATTTCATTCCGTCTCTGTCGCCTTTGAGCTCGCATCACATTATCCGGATATAAAAATCACGATTATTGCGGCCAACTCGGAAAACTTCCTGCTCATCAAGGCATTAGCGGGGAAATTCCCCGGCCAGCGGGCGCATATCATTCAGGCAAAAAATTACTGGCCCTTGGCCATCATACATCAGGCGCTCAAGGGATGGTTTTCTTTTGAAAAGTTGATGGTGCGCCTCTTAAATCGAACATTGCTCCGGCAATTCGATGCGCTGGTCGTCTCGGAATATACCAGCGCCTCCTTGCGATGTGATAAAAACCTTGAAAACCTGTTGTTGATTCAAATACCACACGGGGCAGGGGATGGAGAAGTCTCCTTTGATAAGCGGATCAGCAAGTTTGATCTCATCTTGCTTGCAGGCCACAAAATGCGTGATCGCCTGGCGGCATTGGGGCGCCTTCCAAACAGGGGGAATTATGAAATTACAGGCTACCCCAAGTTCGATCTGTGTGCCACGCCCCCCCCCCCCCCCGCTTATTCGATAATGGGCGTTTGACCGTCATATATAATCCACATTGCTCACCCAGGCTGTCGTCCTTTCATCATCTGGGCATGGAGGTGCTGGAATACTTTTATCATTCAGAGAAATTCAATCTGATATTCGCCCCGCACATTATGCTGTTTGAGAGACGATGGAAAAATCGGGCACGCCGGCTACCGGCCCGATATAAAACCTGCCCCCATATGATGATTGATACGGGCAGTCATCGCAGCTCTGATATGAGCTATACACTCTCCTCGGACTTGTACATAGGCGATGTCAGCAGCCAGGTGTATGAGTTTTTGATTCGCCCCAGGCCCTGTATCTTTCTCAATCCGCAAAATACCCCATGGCGCCATAACCCCTACTACTATCACTGGCGTCTCGGCCCTGTGGTCAATGATATAAAACACCTTGACGCCGCATTGAAAACCGCCTGGCGGACACATGATACATACAGAGAAAAACAACAAGACGCCTTCGCCTATACATTTGACCTCACGCAAACAACATCATCGCTTCGTGCTGCTAACGCCATAGTTAATTTTTTACGCCGGGCAAAACGACATGGCGGGCATGGGCGATAGCGGTATTCATTATTGAATACGATGGGCATAATGATGGATGGCAAGCACGCTCGCAAAGCCAGCGACCATCAGGCTGGTTGCGCCAGCGACGGCAACATCGAAAGATGACGGGCGTTGAAATATGCAGCGTGTGCACTACAATCCCTGGAATAACCAGACCGAGATTGGTTTTGAAAATGACGCATCAGCACTGAGAGGAGGCTTGCCACAGTGAAACGAGAAGAGGCGATCAAACGTAGCGCAAACGGAGACAGTGATCATCTCGATCCCTGTACAATCACACAGGCGGAGATGGATAGGCACATGCCCAGCCAACGCGACCCCTTGCAGGATCTGCTGATCGGGGTCGGCCTTGGGCTGCTGCTTGGCGTCGGCCTGGGAGATGATTGTGATGTTTGATTGGCCGGTCTTTAAGTCGAGCCATATAAACCCCCGCCCCTGTGTCGTTGCCCGTATCCTGATGATGGCAACCCGTCATCATCAGGGTCAACAGCGTTCATGACATACCACAGACATGCGCTGGGCAGATCCGCTCGCAACTGATATGCTGTTTCGTGCTGATCTGTACAATGCTTCGGCGCCCAGGCGCCGAGAGAGCTGTTGATCAATCATTCAGGCAATGAAAACGCTCACGAATGCACGAATATCGAATATACCATTATCCATTTCCAGCAGGAGGTCCCATGAAAAACATCCCCTTTTTATTTTCCGTGATCACGATGGCCCTGGCGCTCAATGTTGATGCACAATCCCGGGAGCCGACAGATCAAGTTAGCGATGGGGTGATCAGCAAACAACGGCTTAATCTTGAGAGCAACACCAGGGGCAAGGGCTTTGGCCCCCAGGCGCCTCGGGACATTGACTCTGTGACAGGCGAGAATGCGATCATGTTCAGCCCGGCGCCTGCATATAATGAAATGAATTTATGCAATATACACTTTCATAAAAACGCAGAGCATAAAGGTGGGCAATATACAACCTATGCCGGCAACGGCGATGGCCAGGGGCATAACACCGGCTATGTGTATTCGGAGACATTAACCAAAAGCGAGATGACGCCCGTCAGCCAGCCGATATGTGCGGGCAAGCACGGCGGGATCCAGTCCGGCGATACCATTGAAACCCACTATGTACACTCAACGGCCGAGGTAAAGCCGGGCGCCACATTAGGCGCTTGCCTCAGTGAGGCCATTAAAAACCCGCAGTTACGGGTTGAAGCGCAGGTCTACGTGCTGGTCAATGATAACACCGCCCTGGACTTTGCCGAGCTCACTCGACACGGCAGAAGAGGGGGGTTTTATCAGGCCATGAACATACCGGATGATACCGGTACGCCCGTTGTCTATGCCGGCTCAACCACAGGCCCCGGCTATAACGAGAGCGGCTCGCCCTTTCAGGTAACCTGGAGTGTTCGCCCCCATGTCGCCAGGGTCAATATAATGACTGTCGGCAAATGGTGTGAAGACAATATCTTCAAAGAAGATCATGCACATGGCGTGAGAAACCTTGTCACCCAGCCGATGCTCCTCGCCCCTATCAAATGAACGATGAAGAAGGCAAGGCAGAAAGATGAGGCTAGTTAAGGCGACCGTTGGGCACGGATAGCGGGGGATAGGATGTTCTAAGGAAGGGCTCCCGGGCAATCGAACATCTCTCGGATGCACACAAACCCAGGCCCTGCTTTCAGGGCAGTTTGATGGTTTTTATCTCGTCGGCGGCGGTTGAGATAGCGGTTGAGCAAGCCATTAAAACATATGCCAAAACCATCCTGTCCTCACCAGGTTACTTGATTTTATCATTGTGTTGCGATGACCCTGGGGCTTAAAGATAGTGGCGTGAAGATCAACACGCCCTGGTGTAGATCTGATGGGCCGCCCGAAGATGCGACTCCATCACACTCCTCGCCCAGCTCGGATCACGTTTTTTAAGCGCCGCCAGGATCTCTTTATGGTGCATATTGCTCCTTTCCACTTCTTCATCGGAATACTGATCGATGGTTTTCAGCAACATGGGGATCTGCACTAGCCAGCCGATCAGCTTATATATTCGCTCACTGCTCGCCGCCTCAATAATGATGGAATGAAATCGATGGTTATACTCAATGGTTCTGCGGTGGTTTTCCCTGCTGTGGTTTTTACATAATAAATCGATTTCGTGAATACAGGTTTGCATCTCCTGAATGTCATCATCGGTGATCAGGGTCGCCGCCCTGTAGGCGGAATACCCTTCCAGCATGGCCCGCAATTCGAAGAGCACATCCACATCGTCCGCCTCCCAGGAAGTAACAAAAGCGCCCTGATTGGGAAGAAACTTCACCAGATGCTCATTGCTCAGACGCCTTAGGGCCTCCCTCACCGGTGTGCGACTGACTTTGGTCTCTTCGGCGATTTTCTCTTCTTTCAGGTGGGAGCCGGGCGGGTATTTGCCGGAGAGTATGCTCTCCCGTATGGAGGTATAGGCCTGGTTGACTGCTTTAGACATCGCCTCGCCAAGTGTATTTCTCTTTAATCACATGATATACAAACCAGGCGCCCGTATGGCGATTTTTATTCACGCCCGATAGCCGTGTGACAAATACCCCACCTCTTCATCTCTCATTCAACATCAATTAAATTCTATACACACGCTATCACAAAAGGCGGTCAAATAAATATCATCAAGCCATTCAACTCTTTGATACTAAGCGATATATACCGAAAAGACCGGCTTGGGATCAGGCCCTTAAAGGACGCGAAAATTGTATACATCACTTTACACCTCATTGAATAAAGCCATACAATGCCGCCGTTCAGTTGTTTGTGAACAACAACATTGATTTCATGGTGTTAGCCACAGGTCTAGCGCATTAACGATGATAACAAGCTAAGGAGCGGGTTTCATGAGACGACTGCATGCAAGATTATTCACAACGTTTTCCAGTATTGTTGCGGCGATGTTTCTGGCGCAACCCATTATCCATGCCCAGGAAATCGAGGAGATTGTGGTGAGCGCAAGGCAACGTGAAGAGCGTTTGATCGATGTGCCTGCATCTATTACCGCATTTACCTCCGGCGCCATTGAACGTGCCGCAATAGAGCGGGCGGAGGATTTTATTGCGCTCACCCCGGGCGTGTCGTTTGTGGATACGGCGGAAGTGGGTGACGCCCAGGTGAGTATCCGCGGTATTAACGGCTCACGGGATGCGGAGGCGAACTTCGCTTTTATCGTTGACGGGATCCTGTATACCAATCCCAGCTCGTTTAATCGTGAGTTTGCCGATCTGGAGCAGATCGAGGTTTTGAAGGGCCCGCAAGGCGCTATTTATGGCCGTAGCGCATCCGCAGGGGCGATCATCGTCACCACACGCAAACCCTCCGAGGAGCTCGAAGCCGGCATGAAGGCCTCTGCCGGGAGTGATAATACTTACTATGTTTCCGCACACGCCAGCCACGGTTTGACCGATACCCTGGCCGGCAGGATACATGTTGATTACCGCAAGACTGATGGCTTCTATAACAACGTGAATAGTTTTAATACGGCCCTCGATGAGAATATCGTGGATGACTTCGAAAACTATAATATTAATGGCCGACTGATCTGGGAGCCTGTAGATGATCTGACGGTGGATCTGCGTGGTCATTATGGCGAAGTGGACGCCGCCTCGATTTCTTTTAATGTGGCGTTTGCGCTACCCATATTCGGCGCTATCCCGCCCGGGGCGCCGTTATTTGCCGACGTCAATGATCACGATTTTATTTTTCAGCCAAACATCGACCCATCAAATGAGCAGACGTCTTTCGACTTTTCCATTAAAGCCGATTGGGAAATGCCCTGGGCCACCCTCACCGCCTGGTTTTTATACAGTGACGTCGATCAGGCCTTTACCGCAGACGGCACCAGTGGCGCATTTGGTTTTTTCCAGAATGACGCACAGTGTATGGCCTCAACAAGCGCCTTATCCAATGCCGGTTTCCAATTACCTGCCCCACAGATACAGGGTTCCAATCCGCGAGCATTCGATCAGAGGTTCAATCCGAGCGGTTCTTTCTATGGACCCTATACGCCCAGCACCTGTGATGGCTATCAATATCAGGAGCGTAATCAGGAAGATATCAGTGTGGAATTACGTTTCACTTCACCGGGTGATCAGCGTCTGCGTTGGCAGGCTGGGGTGTATTATCTGAGCCTGGAACGGGAAGTGGGTGTGGCGACGTTGGCGGATCCGGGCATCGGTTTCCTGGATGGCGCACAGTTGATCAAGTCGTTTGTCAATCCATTAACGGAGTCCCTGGTGCACGATCAGTTCGACACGGAAGTTTTTGCCGTGTTCGGCCAGTTGGCCTATGACGTGACCAAAGCGCTTGAGTTCTCGGCAGCATTGCGTTATGACAATGAAAAACGGCGAGCATCATCCCTGGTGCCCGCACCTGTCCCCGGTACCACGATGAATTACTCGAGAAACGTTGATTACACGATGACTCCTTTAATTTTTCCGCTTGGCGCTATAGGGTGTGAAGATAGTCTTGTCGGCTCACCGCTGAACCCGGCGTACGTCAATTTTACCACCTGCACCATCAATACCCGCATCCCTGATCGTGAAGAGACGTTTAGAGAGATCCAGCCGAAGATCAGCGCCAGGTGGAACGCCAACGATGTCTGGACATTCTTTGCCAGTTGGGGTGTTGGGTTTAAGAGCGGTGGTTTCAACAACCAGGGCAGTGGCGCAACCATCGAATTGTTCTTAAATAACCCGGCGTTAGGTGCTGCCGCAGGTCTGGGTGGGGCTAACCTGCCGATCAGCGATCAATTTGCGAAAGAGACATCCAATGCCTTTGAGGTGGGTTTTAAGTCCCAATGGGCGCAGAGCCGTGTTCAGCTCGAAGGGGCCGCCTATCATACGCTGGTTGATGACATGCAGATCTTTAACTTCTTTGTGGGCCCGTTTGGTTTATTGCGTGTGGTATCCAATATAGATGAGGTGACGATTACCGGCGCTGAGCTTGCTCTCGGTGTACAGGTGACCGATGCGCTACGTCTCTATGGTGGCGGCGCCCTGACCAACGCCCGTATTGATGAGAACGGCATTCGCCCGCAGACGGCGGGCAACAGGGTGCCCTACGCACCTGAATACACATTTCATTTTGGTGGCGAGTATGTCAGGCCCAGCGGTTGGCTGGATGGGGTGGATTTTGTCAGTCGGGTGGATTTGACCGCCGTAGGTCCCACCTGGTTCGCCACAGTGCAGGAAGGCGATCAAACGCCGACTTTTTTCACGCCATTTGGATTTGGTCTGGCCGATCAGTCCCTGTCACAACGTGATAATTACAGTCTGGTGAATGTTCGCGCAGGACTGCAAGCGGAAAAATGGGGCATTCACGCCGTTGTGAAAAATCTGTTGGACACGAAGTACCTGGCGGAAGTGATACCTGCTCCGGAGTTCGGTGGTTCATTCGTACACCCGGGCAACGAGCGTTCCCTGGCAGTCGAGGTAAATTATTCTTACTAGCATTGAATAGATGATGCGGGCGGGTTACAGCGCCTTTGTTTGAGCATTTGAGATCCTGGAGGGCGGTCAAATAAATATAATAAAGACATTCAGCTATTTGATACTAAGCGATATATACCGAAAAGACCGGCTTAGGATCAGGCCCCGGAAATAGCCACTGAAATCGGCTCCGTAGAAGAGCGGGTGGGTTTTATCTTCCACGACCCAGAGCGGCGAAAATGGCGAGCGTTATTGAAAAACCCATCTGATCAGCGCATGGCCTAAGGTGTGGATGGCGTGCGGTTGATGGATAAGGATTAGTCCACCTTCATCGACGAAGCAGAGCGCTACCCACAGGCACAACAGGCCGGTGTGCCTATTGCCAAGCGTTCCGGCGTAGCGAATACCTGCTGCCATCTAACACAAGCAATAATTAAAAACAGGGGATCTTCATCTCCCAATCAGATGTTTATCTCACCCGACAGAGGATGAGGCTTGCAACTCTCGCCAGTAGCGGATCGGCTTGACTAGCTGCAAGCTAAGGAAAAAGATGCGGGACCCTGAAGCGGGGTTTGTATATGCCCTTGAGCCTTGCGAGCGCGCATTTGAGAGAGATGAGAACACAGCAACCAGAAGCGCGATTATTTAAGATAGCCGCTTCATCATGCTCATGACGCCTGAGGGTCCGCTGATCAGAGAAAAACGCACGCCGGAAGAGGTGGTTCGCGCTTATATCTCGGCATTAAATGCCGGGGATATGGATGCGATAGCTGGCCATGTGAGTGATGATTTTGTTAATGAGCATACCGCTGCATTGGGTGAGAGTGTTGTTGGCCGGGATGTTTATCGTCGGCATCTACAGAGGTTTTTGTGCGCGTTCAAGGATCTGAATTATCAGCTTGAAGAGGTGATCGTCGATGGTGATAAAGTCGCCGTTGCCTATATGATGTCGGCGATCTGGCTGGGGACGGATGCGGGTGCGCGGCAACATAAGGCCTTCTCTATTCGCGGCATGTTTCGTTTCAAAGTGAGCCAGGGCCTGATCACCCACAGGGTGGACTACTGGGACAGTGCGGAGTTCGAACGGCAGGTTTGCCAGAGATGATAACCCCACTGTGTGATCAACATACTATTACCACCGGGGAAATGTATGATCCGAAGTAGAAGAATGCGGCAAGCCTGGGTGCAGTTTGGTATCGTCAGTAGCATTTTTTTCTTTATTGTGGGTTCCACCTACGCCTCCCTCGGCGTGGCATTGCCGAGTATGATCGATGCGCTCAACTGGAGCTGGACGACGGGCGGGCTTGGTTACACGTTGCTGGGATTATTCACAGGTCTCGCCAGTTTGGCGCCCGCCTGGATCATTCGCCGGCTGGGGATCAAACCTGCTTATGTTATCGGTATGCTGGTTATGGGGGGCGGGTTTGTATTTTTAACCACCGCAGAGGGTCATGTTGATTATTTTATCGGTTGCAGTTTGCTGGGTTTGGGTTTTCCCTTTTGCGCCAACGTGCCGGCGGTGTATGTGATCAATCACTGGCTCCCCCACAGGCGCTCATTTGCTATTGGTTTATATCTGTTCATTGGCGGGCTGGGTGGCGTCGCCGGCCCCCTGGTCGTGAACGTGATCATGAGCAGCACAGGCTCCTGGCGCGATCATTTTGGGATCATGTCTATTGTCAGCTTCGGTCTTGGGATTGTTGCGCTACTCTTATTGAAGCATGTTGTCGGCCATGTGCAAGACCCTGAAGCGGAAGAGGTCAAGATGGAAAAACGCTCCGCCAGGGTTCATCACAGCACGGTAGAGTGGACGTTAAAGGAAGCGATAGGCACACATCAGTATTGCATCATTGTCGCCGCCATGACCATGACCTTGCTCTGCGGGATCACCATGAACACCTGGGCCTATACGCACCTGGGGAGCATGGGTGTGGCCGGCGCCATTGCCTCCGGTGCGTTAAGCGCCCATGCGGCCGTTAATTCTCTTGCACGTTTGTTTGGTGGTGCGCTGGCCACAAGCATTGATCCCAAGTGGTTGTTGGTAACCGCACTGCTGGCGGAGGCGGTCGGGATGCTGGCTTTGGCTGTGGCCGATGATCTCTTTACCATCGCCGTATTTGCGTTTGCTGAAGGCTATGGTTTTGGGATGTGTTTTTATACGACGACAGTGTTGCTGATCAACTATTTCGGCCCGAAAAACAATCCTGAAATCCTGGGTATGCTCAATTTCATTACCACGCTGGCCATGTTAGGGCCGGTCACCGCTGGTTATATCGGCGATAAGCTGGGTGGTTTCTCAATACTCTTTCAAGGTTTTGCGGTGGTATTATTGATCATCCTGATCCTCGCTGCGATGATGCAACCGCCGGTTAAATAAGGTTTGGCCCCGCTCCGTCTTTAAGAGCCAGAGAGAGGACGGGGGTTTTCTTTGTCTATTTTGACGCCCAGCAAGCGGGCGAACTGGTGGCGCCAGGCGCTGGAGGGCTTATCCGACTGTGAGTTGGCCGTGGCGAAGGGTGAAAAAGGCAATACCCCCGGGATCTTCTCCAACATCTGTTTGTCCTCTTCGCCCACGGCGCGATCGAACTGGATCATATCCTCGGCGGAGATACGGAAATCATCGTTACACCACACAACAAAGGTGAAATAGGAAGTGACATCGTCAATGGGCGTTGCCAACAAAAGCAGGATGTGATCTAACCCGGAGTCATAATGGACGGTACTGCGTACAGCAAAGGGTAGATGAAACCCGGTCGTCATTGTGCGGCTCACGGCTTCATTGATTTTTCCAGAGGCAAGATTGGCGTCGGGCGGGTTTTTAACATCCACCTGGTATTCGTAACCGTAGAAACCCCCTGCCAGGGTTTGTAGCTCTATTTCTGGCGCCTGTGTTCTTTGCCCATCGCCAAACGTGCCGGCATGTACCCAGGGGAAATGAGAGATATCTAAAAAATTGTCCGTCATACGCATGGCGCAGACTTTCCATATATCAACGGGATTGTTGATCCGTCGATAAGCGCCGTCCTCCTCCTGGAGGATGGCGGGAATGGCCTGCGGGTTATCTCCCAAGCATACCCAGACCAGACCGTATTTTACTGTCGCCTGAAAACAGGCAAGATGGGCATTGGCGGGTATGGGCAGGTCCGCATCAGCCGAAGGGATGCAAACACATGCCCCGCCTTCGCCAAATGACCAGCCGTGATAACAACAACTGAGGATCCCCTTGTCTACCTTGCCTGCTGACAGCGGCGCCTCCCGATGTGGACACCGATCCGCTGCCGCCACGATGTGATCAGCGGCGTCACGATAGAGGACGAGCCGCTCACCGAGCACCGTGCGCGCCACAGGCCTGCCGGCGACCTCCAGCTCTGTCGCCAGCGGGTACCAGTAGTTACGTAGCGCCGGATTATCGTAAAAAACGCCCACAATGATCCCCCTTAAATTAACCCGCTTGATCCGTAAAGCGGATCACATCGACCCATTAGAAGCAAACAACATGTTCATGTGTTATCTTCATACTATCTTGCATCTATGATCTTCCCGGCAAGAATAGCAAAGTTTGACTTAAAAAGCTGTCTGCAAAGTCAGCGCTGATCAGGGTTGGCTTAAATTAGAGGGATGATGTGGATCAGAGCAAGCTCTTTGCACCGCTACCGGTCTTCTGATAATGCCTGGGCTTCTCGCAACACCGACTCATTCTCATTGCCGGCTTGCCACAGGCAGTGACGCCGAGGAGGGATGAACACCTGTCATTAGGGTATTGATTTTTGATAAAACCGGCACATAGAATAGGATAGGACACGCATTCCTCTTACCTTTAGAGGCGGGTGCGTTTTTCAATCGGCAAACAGGGCTTTTATCTCACAGCCTATTAAAAAGTACGCAAACGTAAAAACGCTGGCCGATCTTCGATGATATTGCGCTGATCATGGCTTTAATTTCAAACGGCTGGCGGGTTTTAGGGGCGGGATGGTCGTTATCATTGTGCCTGATCTCAAAGCGCTTGTGTCTCTGGCGGCAGGATCCGGGACAACGATGGTGTGCGCTTCTGGCGTTTATCACAGATGTTTGATCCGCAGGAGTGGATGATGCGATGCAATAACAAGGCACATCGAGCAGGGCGGTTTTCCATCTCAGGCGTTATCATTTTAGCGATGATGACGCCCTGGCCGGTGTTGGCGGAGCTGGAAGAGATCGTTGTGAGCGCCCGTAAACGGGACGTGTCTTTGCAGGACGCCGCCGTTGCCATCTCCGTTACCTCCGGCGAGGATTTTCAGAAATCCAATGTGGTGAAACTGGATAATTTTAATGGTTTCGCCCCCGGGCTTGTCATCGCAAAGAATGACGGGGCGGGACGCATCATGGCCATCCGTGGTGTGGGCTGGGAGACGGCGCAGAATATCGCCTCACAACCCAGCGTATTGACTTACATCGATGGGATCTATCTTGCCAACCCGCTCTCGGCGGGCATGGATCTTGGCGAGCTGGAACGAATTGAAGTCTATCGCGGCCCGCAGGGCACGGAGTTTGGTCAAGGCACCACAGGTGGCGCCATCAACCTCATCAGCAAAAAACCGGCTACCGATAAACTCAAAGGATATGTACAGGTCGGCTATGGGACGTATAACAGGACGAGCGCCCGTGGCGCCATCAACATCCCCTTCAGTGATACGGCGGCGATGCGCGCCTATATCCAGAAATATGATCGTGATGGTTTTGCTAAGATCAAGGGCGGCGCCCTTGATGGCTATGATCTGGATGATGCGAACTCCCTCTCAACGCATGTGTCATTGTCGGCGGGGATGGGCGATGACGTCTCCATACTGGCACAGGTATTCTACCATAACTCAGATCAACATGCGGCGGCACAGAAGCACGTTGACGACCCCAATGATGATCCGCGCGAGCTGACCCAGGACTTTGCCGGTATTTTCAAGCTGGAGAATATCAGCGCTTCCCTGACGATGACCTGGGAGACGGGCCTCGGCGTGATCGTTAAATCACTGACGGGCTATCAAAGACTGAAAAAACGCCAGTCCGTCGATGGTGATCGCTTATCGGAGACGACTTACGCCCGGGATATTAACGGTTTTGGTCGAGTGGATAACTGGGATGTGTTGCCGTTTTGGGACAACAACTCCGATGCCTTTAGCCAGGAAATCAACGCCACATACAGTGGCGAGCGGCTAGATTGGGTGCTCGGCGGCTATTATCTGGATCATGAGAACTTTAATGATTTCTTTGAGGCGGCAAACCCCGGGCCCTTCTCAGCCACCGCCCCGTTGCTGGTGAACCCGACCCCGCAGAGCCTACCGCCTTTCGCATCGGCCCTGGTGTTTAACGAGTTTCGCACTGTTACCCGGGAGGATATGGCGGTATACGCCCAGGGCACTTACCGTTTTCATGACGGCTATGCCCTCACGGCTGGCGTGCGCTATCAGGAGGAAGAGCAACGGGATGTGGGCGCACAATTTTATGCTGATCGCTTCGATAGAAGCATTGGAAACTCTCAGCTCACCTGGAAAGTCGGTTTGGATGCAAACCTTACCGAGGATAACCTCATCTATGCCCTGGTATCCAGCGGCTGGAAAAATGGTGGGACTAACCCGGGCGCCATCACTAACCAGGCGATTTTCCTGCAACCCGAGTTTGCTGGCGAGCAAGTCACCGCATTTGAAATCGGCAGTCGAAATACCTTCTTTGCCGGCAGTGTGCGTTTTAACCTCACCGCTTTTTATTATGATCATGAACACCTGCAGTTCATATTCGAAGACCCGCGGGCGTTTGGCGGCGGCACCGGGACTATTCCTGAGGTGCAAGAGTACGGTATCGAGACGGAGATCAGTTGGCGGATCAATGACAACTGGCGCTTTGACGGGATGCTCGCCTGGCAGGACGGTCAGTTTAAGTCTGATGTGTTTGCACTTGATATTGTGGATTTCCGTGAGGCATTAGGGCCGGGTGTGGGTTTGCTCACCGATCCCGTCTCATCCACACGATCTTCGCCCGTCTTCTCATCCTGTGATCCCATACCCGCCGGCAGTCTCAGGTGTGAGCTGGCGACAACCACCGGCCTTAAAGGCAATGAGCCGCCGAAAATGCCCAACATCATGGCCCGTCTGGCCTTGCGTAACACCCATGCCTTCGCCAATGGCGCGGTGTTGACCTCACGAGTTGAGTATATTCATCGCGGCAGGATGCAGGCCCGGGTATTTAATCATCCCTTAACGGACGCTATTCCCGGTTACGATGTGGTTAATTTGCATGTTGGCTATGACATGGCGCGCTGGCCGATCAGCCTCTCCTTGAGTGTGACCAACGTGTTCGATGAAGACGGGATCAACAATACCTTCACCAATCCATTTGGCACCTGGTCAACAAGCCATGAGTATATCCCGCCACTGGAGATCATCGGCTCCGTCAGGTATACGTGGGAGTAAGACAGGAAACAGGCAATGGATAACAGGCAGGTAGAACATCATCTAAGACCCAGGCAACCCACCTGGACCCACCTTGCGCTACACGTCAAAGACATTGACAAGGTGATCGCCTGGTATGAAGAGTTTACCCACTTGAGGCTTTTGTTGAAGGAAGAGGATGAAGACGGCTACGGCGCCTGGCTGGGTGATGAGAGCCAGGGGAATAGCCCTTTTATTCTTGTGCTGGCGCAGTTCTTTGCAGGGCGGGATCCCTTTGCGCCTTTAGAACATCCATCTTTAGGGCCGTTCGCCCACATTGGTATCGAAGCGCCCGACAGGCAAACCATTGATGATATCGCCGCCAAAGGCAAAGCCGCCGGTTGTCTTGTGCACGGGCCGGTACAAATGCCAAAACGCATTGGCTATATCTGTTTTCTTAAAGACCCGGAAGGCAATACGGTGGAGTTCTCCTACGATCAGGGGGTGTATGAGAAGGCCCGCGAGGTTTGGGGGGCGAAGTAAACAGGGCTTCTCCTTCATACGATGTGCTTCACCTTATCGCAAACGCTACTTCTTGAGTGGTTTGCAAACCCCGCTTTTCAAGGCTTGCCTTAAAGATAAAAACAGCGTGACCGGCAACAGCACAAGGCTTATCTGATGTTCATGGCTCCAGTACAATTTTTCCAAAACATGAACCGCTCAGGAGTTTTTCCTGGGCCCATCCACCTTCCGCCAGTGGAAATACGCTGTCTATGACGGCTTGAAAATCATTGTGGCAATACGTATCCCATGCGGGCGCAAACTCTTCATGGCGATAGGGATCGGAGCCCAGTAATTGCAGACCCATGTGATACATATAGCCCAAATCGGGAATAACCGGGGCGTGGCCGGAGGTGCCGCCACAGCTTACCAGGCGCCCCCGAGGCGCCATTGAAAACAGGGATGCAGCCCAGAGCGCCTCACCCACATGATCGAAGACGAGGTTCACGCCCCTCCCGCCGGTGATCTCTCTCGCCCAGGCGGCAACATCGGTATCACGGTTATGACAGGTATGATCGGCGCCCAGCGCTTTCGCCCGCTCACATTTACCATCACTGCCCGCCGTCGCCAATACGGTTGCGCCCGCCTGTTTGGCTAACTGAATGCCGGCTATCGATACCCCGCTGCCGGCGGCATGTATCATCACGGTCTCGCCGGCCTTGAGCCGGCCCACATCAAACAAGGCGTGGTGCGCCGTCATCCAGGCGACAGGGAAGACAACGGCGTGGCGCCAGGACATGTCATCGGGGATCCGGTGCACATGGGTTTCCGGGATTAAACACTTCTCCGCATAGCCCCCGGCCACAGTGGCGCCGATAACACCCAATGCGCCATAGCGCTCGCCCATACCAGAGAGCCTCGATTGCTCTGGTACTTGAGTGAGGGAGGGATCAACCAACACACGCTCGCCAGTTTTCACTAACGTCACCCCGCCGCCGATCTCCGTAACAGTGCCGACCACATCCATGCCGGCGATATGCGGCAACTTAAACCCGGGCAAAGTGAACCGGCCGTTACGTTGCATGATGTCCAGACGGTTAATGGTGGTCGCCGCCACATCGATAACAACATCATGCAGAGCGGGCTTGGGATCTGCCTCATGCCGGTATTGAAGCACCTCTGGCCCACCCGGCCGATCATATATCAAGGCCCTCACTGGCTCCGTCCTGTTGTTGTCCTGGCGTAAGGGTGCAAATGGTGAATGTGTTCCAGCAACTCATCCTCGGAGTAGGGTTTGGTCAAATACACGTCAACCCCGGCGGCCAGGGCCTCGTCTTTGTGTTTTCTCGCCGCCCGGGAGGTGATCATAATCACGGGCAATGCAGCGGTTTCGCTGGCGGCTTTTAGCATACCCACCAGCTCCATGCCATTCATTCTCGGCATTTCCAGATCCGTTAGCACAATGTCGGGCGCTCCGGCACGGATGAGGTCAACGGCCTCCCGTCCGTCACGGGCGGCGCGCACATCAAAGCCGATATCCTGCATGAATTGTTCTAATGCCCGCCGTGCGCTTAACGAATCATCGACGACCAGCGCACAAGGCAGGCGGGGCTGATCGGGAACAACACCGTCAGCCTGGTGCTTTTTCCCGCCGAAGGCGTGGCAGTGTCTTAACAGATCCACCAGGTCGAGAACGGGGGTGATGTCGCCATTGCCGAGTATGGTGACGCCCAATATGCCGGGCAGTTTGGGGATATAGTGCCCCAGGCTTTTAATCACCAGCGTGTAACTGCCGGTGATTTTCTCAACGCTGATCGCTGTTTTGCCAGTGGCGGCGCTCACCAGAATAAACGTGCGCGCCGAGCCCTCCTGCCCCTCACGGTCGGCGGACAGGCTCAGGAGGCGCTCGAGCGGTTTCACGGGATACGTCTTATCGCCCACCTCAAACACCTCCTCTTCTCCTTTTGCCCGCAACACCCCATCCTCATGATGAAGAATCTGCTCTATGCCCCTGTCCGCAATGGCCATCATCTTATCGCCTGCCCGTGTGAGCAGGGCATGGGATGAGATCAGCGTTTGCGGCACTTGTATGTGGATCAGGGAGCCCTCTCCCTGGTGTGAGTCAATCTGCAGGGAGCCGGATAGATCCATGATGCTGGCGTACACGGCGTCCATGCCTGTGCCCCTGCCGGAGACCTGGGTGGCCTCGCTGCGTGTTGAGAAGTCCGGGCGCAGAATATAATTTTTTAACTCTTCCTCCGTGACGGCCTGGCCTTCACTGAGCAGACCCCTCTCCATGGCTGTTTCCCTGATCGCAGCAAAATCAAGCCCCCGGCCATCATCTTTGCAGGTGACGGCGATGTTGTTTCCCTCTCTTGCAAACGCCAGATAGATATTGCCCTTGCCGTCTTTGCCGCGCTGCTCTCGTTCAGCGCCCTCTTCAATACCATGATCAACCGCATTACGTAACAGGTGCATGAGCGGGTCGAGCATGTTGTTCGCCGTATCGGTGTCCATGAGGGTATCGCCGCCCTCAAGATGCAGGGCTACTTCTTTACCGGTCAAACGGGCGGCCTGCCGGACGCTGCGTTGCAGACGGGAGAACTGCGCCCTGGCCGGCACCATGCGGGTACGCATGACCCCTTCCCGAGTTTCATTATTCAAGTCCGCCTGCTCGATCAGCATCTCGCCCAGCCGGGCCAGATCAGCGGAGACCTCCCGGCTCATCTCATCCACATCCACTGCGGCCTCAACCAATCGCCTGCTGCATGTGTGCAGCTCCGAGTACTGATCCATTTCCAGATCGTCAAACTTGCCCTTTTCGCCAGCATGATGTCGCCGCATGGATAAGTCTTTCACATCAATGATCTCTTCGAGCTCTGCGCCCAGTTGGCGCAACAGATCGAGCTGTGAGCGCATGTTTTTAACCTGGCTGAGGGTTGAACGCACCCGCTCCCGGATCTGCTCCGTCATGATCATCGACTCGCCCACAAGCCGTAACAGCTTATCGACAAAGTCCATCGGCACGCGGATAACAGCGCCGGCTTCCTCTTCCGTCCTGCGCTGTTGTTGTGGCTGGCCTTGCTCATCGGACTGGGCGATGCGCCGTTTCGCCTCGTGCATGTCAATGACCTTGGCGGGGGCGGATGTCTCTATCCCCTCTGTCTCTATGCGATAGGCGAGATCCAGCAGCTCCTGTAATACCGCTACCGCATTTGCAGGCGCGCCTCCCGTGCCCAGTAGACGCTCGCCCATCATCGCCAGAGCATCCGTGGCATTCATCAGCGTCACGCTGATCTGCGGGCTCGGCAGGGCCTCATGTTTGCTAAATGCGAGCAGGATGTCTTCCAGATGATGGGTTAATTTGGCGATGCCTCGAACACCCACTGTGTTTGCCTCCCCTTTTAAGGTATGGGCTACCCGTTTTGCAATGGTCACATCGTCCAATGTGCCGCCGTCAGCGAGCCGTTGCACGGCCTCGGTCAGCGCTTCAATCTGCCCGGGCAATTCCGACAACAGAGCGTCCAGCAGCTCATCGCTGACCTCATCTTCAAGGTGCAGGGAGACGTCTTCTTCAGTGGCGATGGCCCTCTCAGGGGGCGGGGGGCTCGAAAACCCATCAAAGGTGAAGGCGCGCAGTGCAGATAACATAGCGTCTTGTTGCTCACTGCTGATGTTTTCCGGCCAGCAGGGATCGGCCAGGGGTTTAAGCAATCTCTCCATGCCATCAACCGCCAGCGGATGGCGTAGATAATGCAACACACCCAGGCACCAGGTCTTTAAGGACTCGATCTGATCATGGCTAAATGGCCGGCCTTCATCGGCCACCCGAAGGATGTTGTGATGGGTCTGTTGCACAACTTGTGTGAGCCCCGTCAAGCCCACCGTCTCAGTGGCCTCTGCATAGCGATGTAACTGCCGGGCGAGGTTTTTCTCATCTTCAATGAGCGCCGCTGTTGTCGTCAGCCCCTCATTGAGGGCGGCAATGAGCCCTAACAGCGCCTTTCGAAAATGCAATAACTCCGCTATTAACAGCCGTAATAATTCTGCCAGCGCTGTCGGCACGGCCTCATCGATGCTCGTCTCGACAGCCACATCATCGGCTTGCCCGGCCTTTGGCTGCTCGCTTGGCTCATTGTCAACAGCGATGGGGTTCACGGGCATGTCTAACAGGGACGTCAGCATATCAATGGCGCCAGCATCAACGTGCCGACCCCAGGGCGGGGAGGACAGATGCTCGATCAGCCGTGATTTTAATCTCGCCTCCTGGGGGGCGTGGATATAGGCCAGCAGCAGCTCCGGCCAGATACAAAGCCCCGCCTCGGCCTGCTCGCTGAGGGGCGTCTCGGCCTGATCGATCTGATCGAGGGCCTCTTTGAAAAGGATGCAGACATCCAGCAGGGCGGGAAAACCCCTCGCCGCCGCCAACTCCCCGATCACGGGCAGGCGTGCAGATAATAATGTGAGTTTCCCGGAGAAGTCCGTGTTTGCCGTCAGGGAGGCCCTCAGGGATTGAATGACCTCAAGCAATTCCCCGCCCTGCTCGTCAGCCAGGCCCATCGTCTGCATCGAGGGTTATGGTTATCACCGGGCCGCAACTAGACGGCGCGCACGGATGCTTTGTTGGGGGCTTGGCGCTCATCGGTTGTCATAGGCGCTGCGCTGTCCGGCAACGTGAACACGCCCACCGCCTCGACAAGACGGGATGAGTACTGAACCAGCTTGTCCGCATTATGGGACTGCTCGTGCAATTCCCGGTTGGTTTGCTGGGTAGTCTCCTTGATCGCCCGGGCCCGCTCCGTGATGGTGTTGGTGGTCTTCGCCTGCTCACTGGAGCTCTCGGCAATCTTCTGGATCATGGCGACCAGCCGATTGGCCTGCATCATGGTTTCCTGCATTTGTATGCCGGCCTGCTCGGCAAGCTGTGTGCCGGAGACAACCTCGGTGATGACCTCGTTCATGGTGGTCACCGCATCGGCGGTTTCCGCCTGAATGTTGCTCACCAATGATGAGATCTGCGCCGTGGCTTCACGGGCGTTTTCCGCCAGTCTTTGCACCTCATCGGCGACCACTGCAAAACCTCGACCGGCCTCGCCGGCCGAGGCGGCGTGCATGCTCGCGTTCAGCGCCAGTATGTGTGTTCTCTCGGCAATGCTGTTGATGAGGCCAACCACACTGTTGATCTCCTGGGAGCGCTCGCCCAGACGTTTGATCCGTTTCTCGGTCTCTCGTATCGTCTCGCGAATTTTCGTGATCTCATCGACCGTGCCTTCCACAGTGTCTTTGGCCGTGGAGGTGGTTTGAATGGCCTCGTCCGCTGCGGCATTACAGGTCTGCGCCAGGGCGGCAATGTCTACCATCGCCCGGGAGGCGGCCAGTAATTCGGCATTGGCGCTATCGACCTGCAGCAGCTCATCACTGGACAGACTCACCACAGTGTCCGCCTGATCTTTCACTGAGCGACAGGTATGGGATACCTTATCGGAGATCTCCACCACGCCCTGCAACACATTGGCGATCTCATCGGCCAGTAAATTGATTGAGTCGGCAATGGGGCCGGTGGCGTCCTCGGTCACTTCCACGCGCGCAGTTAAGTCTTTTTTACTTAAATCGTGCACGCCATGGAGCAGATTGATGACGGCGTTACTCAGCTCCCGATTTTCACGGCTCGACCGCCTCTCAACCGCCACCCGTTGATCCAGAAACTCATCCAGAGACTGGCTAATACCGGCCAAGGCATCACTGCCGCCCAGCGAGGAGCGAGACTTAAGATCCCCGTCCCGGGCCAAGGCCAGGGTGTTTGAGAGCCTGTTCACCGAGCGCCCCAGATCGCCGAGGAAAACAAAAACAACGGCCAGCATGAGGATGCATGCAAGGACGAACACGGCCAGATAAAGGAACTGAAATCCTCGTACCTTTGCCTGATAATCCCTCATCGCCTTCTCATACTCCAGGACGCTGGTGGTCAAGCGGGCGGGGGCTGTCTCCTTGAGCGTGGATGAGAACTCGCCCGTGTGGGTGGCCATGGCGCCCAGGGCATGGCTGAGCTTTAGGTGATTAAAACCTAAAAGGGCAATGATGATGATAATGATACTCACCGGCCATATGAGTTTGCCGGGCCGGTGTATGGCCGCCTTCAGATCCGCTAACCGGTGTATCGGTTTCATCTTCATGGTTTCATCTTCATGTCAGCAGGCGGGCCCCAAGGGCATGGAAGAAGGCGTCGAAATCCACATCGACCCAGATGGCGTCCTGATAAAAACAGGCCCCTCGAACATGCGCCTGTAAGACCGCTCGGCAGATGGGCTGTCTCATCGCTCGGCGTGGTGAGCTGGATGATCTCAGGCAGGGACTCAATGGGCAAGGCCACCGTCTTCGCCCCCCGCCCGATGGTGAGCAATTTATAAGGCGCATAGTGGCTGCTTGCATCAAACAATCGCAACAGATCAAAGACCGGGACAAGCTGCCCGCGCACATTGATCATGCCTCTGAACCAGGCCGGGGTATGGGGTATGGGGCAGGGCCTTGAGTGATCAATGACTTCGGCCCTCTCCCGCAGCGCCAGCATGAAGCCGATGTCACCGGCCTTAAATCCATAACGGGCCGTTTTCAAGGCGGGCGGGCTCTCATCGGTTGTTGCCGAAGGTCCATCGAGCAGCAATGGGGCCAGCACCGCTGTCGGTGAGAGCCCGGCGCCTGGGCTATGCTGGTCGTTATCCGCCGTCATTTTCAGCGCCCAGGCGCAAAAGGCGCACTAGGGGGCCTCATCGAGTTCCAGGTACTCACGCACGACCTCTTCAAAAATATCGTGCCGAAGGGGTTTGATCAAATAGGTATCACAACCGGCCAGTTTCCCCTTTACCCGATCGGCGGGAGAGGAATTGCTGGTGAGCATGATCACCGGCGTGTCGCTGTTCTCCGAGCCCTGCTTGATCTGCCTGCAGATATCGTAGCCATCCACACCGGGCAGAATGACGTCGAGAAAAATAATGTCGTAGACATGGCGTGCGATCAGCTCCTGCGCCGCCTCCCCGGTCTCGGCAAAATCAACCTGGCCGGCTATGTTGAGCAAGGCCTTCTTCATTTGAATGCGTACCGGCAGGCTGTCATCAATAACCAATGCCTTTATGTTGTTATCGGCGCCTTTGCCGGCGCCGTCCAGCTCGATCTCCTCGACATCCTCATCATCAAAAACAAGCGGGATTTTATAGTCATGATCGGCAACGGCGATTCTCTCCAGCAGGGTTAAAAAGCGCGTGGCGACCAAGGGCTTTTTGATGTAGTAGATGGGATCGTCGGGATTTTTCGGCGGCATTTCCGTGCACAACATGATGCTGGATATTTTTCCCTTTTTTTCATTCAGCTTGATGTAGGCGTCCCAGCGTTTCAGGGCGTCGGCGTCATCGGCGTCAACGATAATAATATCGGCGCATTTTTTATCCGCCATGGATTCGAATAAATTAAAGCTGGGGGAGCGGCTTTTCGCCAGGGTCATCACGGTTGTCAGCACCTGTTGATCTCGGTCCTCAAAGCCAACGGAGGCAACGGCAAATGTATCGTCACTCATAATGTAAGGAATGCCTTAATCAATGCCCGGACTATCTGCTTTTGCTATTACTTTTGCGGTTAACTGAAACAGTTATAGCAGATAAATGTTCTCAATGCGTTATCCTGAACGCAATCCATAGCCGCCGAGCCGTGTGGGCGGTGCATGGTTGTTCTTGAGTATTGATAGAAATATATCATAAATCAACGGCCCGGCATCATGTCGGTGATGATAACCGAGGCGACCACCGGGGTTTACTGAAAAATGCTGACGGCTCGCCCTGGCATGGCCTGATCCCTGGTGGTTAAGACAGGGCGGATCGGCGGCGACAGGCGGATGTTGTCAGGTCATTGTGCGAGGCGATCAGTTGCCCAGCGAAGCGGCGATCTTCATGACTGAATAGCATAGAGCCATCCATAGAGCCGGGCTACTCGATAAGCGAGCGATGAGCGGCGGGTCTTTCTGCAACCGGGGTGAGGATCAATGCACGCCTAATCCCCTTCCCATTCAATACCCATCACCACTTCCTCGGTATCCTGAAATCGCTCATCGGGGTCTTTCGCCAAAAGGCCATCGAGGATGGGTTGCAGGCTGGAGAATGTCTTCGGCAATTCAGGGAGCGCCCCGTGCAAGTGCCCCTCAAACACTTCCATCGGTGTTGTCCCCACAAAGGGGTGTGTGCCCGTGAGCATCTTATACATGATGACCCCCAAGCTGTAAATATCACTTCTTTTATCCGCTTCGGCGCCTTCTATCTGCTCAGGGCTGATGTAGTAGAGCGTTCCCATGAGCTCGCCCTCCAGGGTGAGCTGATTTTTCATCTGGCTTTCATTTTCAACCGTTTTGGCGATCCCAAAGTCGGTGATGGCTAACACATCCCGGGTTCTGAATAAAATGTTGGCCGGTTTCATGTCGCGGTGGACTATTCCCCTGGCATGGGCGGCGCCTAGCCCGGCGGCGATTTGTTTTAGGAAAGATAGCGTCGTTTTGGTATCCAGATCCTCCTTTAACCGCTCCGCCAGGTCGCCGTATGGAAAATACTCCATGGCGATATAGGCAAATTTACTGGCGAACGCCCGCTCATGGATCTGCACAATGTTGGGGTGATCTATCTGCGCGATGAGCTTGTATTCACGTATGAATCGCCGTAACAAACTGGAGTCCTCTTCACTTTCCAGACGCAACACTTTTAACACCACTTTCACCGCATCCTCTTCCCGCTCCGCAAGGTAAATGGCGGCCATGCCGCCTTCACCGATCTGCTTTTCAACAAAGTACCCGGGCACCAGGATAGGCTGTGCCCTGCGTTCAGAAGGCGTGCGTGAACGGGCGCCATATCTGGCCGAGGTGGTTGGCTTTCGCCCCCCGGTTGCAAGGCGCTTCTGCCCCCTGTTTTCAATTTCAGCCTCGGCGCTTTCAGGGAGTATGCCCATGAGTTGGGCCATGTCATCTCTTCCCATTAAACGGGTTTGATCATCGGGCGCATTGTGATCCGCGCCTTCCTTCGCCCGTCGAAATTGCGACATCGCTTTATGCCGCTCCCTGGGGCTTAAAAACTCGGTTTTTCCATCGTGATCAGCGGTGGCTGATCGGGCCGCTTGCTCATCGGCCTTGACCAGGATCTTCTTGACTTCATTGGCGAATAATTGCGGGGTGAGTGAGTCTTTATCGAGGAAACCATCGGCGCCTGATCCCATTGATGCGGACTTCAAACCGGCGCCGCTATATTCGGTGATCATAAACGTGGGGGGAAGATAGGGTTGCTCCCGCTTGAGCCGCCGTAGCCAGTCCAGGCCGTTTTCCCCGTTTAATCCCAGATCATAATCGAGCAATAACAGATCGTAATGGTTCCACCTGAAGGTGCCCTCAGGCATACCGCACTTGGGATCATAGGTCTCAAGAATGACGTCCGGCCAGTAGGAGTGGGCGCAAAAACGCACCAACTGTTCCATATCATCGGAGTTATCAATGATCAATATTCGATCCAGCATGGCGCTATCTCAACACGGCGCTCGTCTACCTGTGCGCTGTCCGCCCCTTATCTGCCGATGGGGTTGAAAAGGCAAGCAGAGTAAGAGGCGCCTGCGGGATGGGGCGAGTAACAGCGCCTGATTGTGAGATAGCTGCATGGTATTTAACGGGCAATACTTATATCTTGAATTAGCTTACGGATAATACTGTTTTTCATGCGTTAAATCGACAGCCACGGGGCCGCTGGCCATGAACATGAGGCAGCGCATTTTGATGTGATCTCAAAGATCCCTGGCAGATCAACACGCATCGCCAGGTTGTTTGCCTTGCGATGGGCCGCCTCGCCCGCCCTTAGCTATCTGCACCTGTGTTCGACTATCGGCTTATCAGCTTATAGGCTCGCCATCTTCGCCCAGATCAAAAAACGCCACCAGGGCGTTTAATTCCTGCGCCTGTGCGTCCATGTTCTCGGCCGCCGCGGTTGCCTGCTCTACCAGGGCTGCATTCTGTTGCGTCATGTCATCTATCTGCGAGATGGCCTTGTTGACCTGCTCTATTCCCTGGGATTGTTCCTCACTGGCGGCGGCGATCTCGGCCACAATATCGCTCACCGCTTTAACGGATAACACGATATCCCTGAGCGCCTCTCCAGAGCGGCCCGCCAGTCGACCGCCATCTTCCACCTTCACCACACTGTCCTCGATCAAGCGCCTGATCTCTTTCGCTGATGCGGCGCTACGACCCGCCAGATTGCGTACCTCACCGGCCACCACGGCGAAACCCCGCCCCTGCTCACCGGCCCGGGCCGCTTCCACCGCCGCATTTAAGGCCAGCAGGTTTGTCTTAAAGGCAATATCATCAATGACCCCGATGATGTCGGCGATCTTCTTGTTGGCGGTATGGATCCCGGCCATGGCGTCCACCGTGCGACCCACTGCATCACTGCCCCTGTCGGCCTGCTCCCGGGCGATGAGGGCCCGTTGATTGGCCTGTTGGGCGCTTCCAGCATTCTGGCTTACCGTTGCGGTCATCTCCTCCATGCTGGATGCGACCTCTTCCAGGGTGGCCGCTTGCTCCTGTGTGCGCTGGGAGAGGTTGGCGTTCCCCCTGGATACCTCTTCCGAGGCGATGCTCACCTCCGATGCGGCGACTTCTATGGCGGATATGACCTGCCGCAGTTTCTTTATCGTCTCGTTAATCGCACGCTGGATCCCGGTGGTGGCGGTATCGGTTATATGCATCAGTCTGCCCCTGGCCAGCTTATCTGCAACACGGGATAGCTCGCCCGGATCAGCGCCCAGTTGTATCAGCATACCTCTCGCCATCACCAGGCTCAGCACAAGGGCGATGAGGATGCTGATCACCATGATGATACTGACGGTCCGTACGGCCTGCCTCTCCAGCGCTTCGGCTTTTATTGCGGTTTTTCCCGTGAAGTGGCTGATCTGCTCCAGCAATGCATGTAACGCCTTGATCAGCGCATCTTCCAGCTCTTCCGTGGGGTGGATCATGGCCTCGGCTTCCTGGATCCTGCCCGCCTGCATGAAGCCTAAGATCTCCCTGCCCCGGTTGTTGAGGGTTGTGTGTTGCACATCGATGGCTGATAAGGCCGAGAGCAGGGATTGATAGGCGTTTCCGACCTCATCGCTCGGCGCTTTATCGAGCACGCCCCTGCACAGCTCGGTCGCCCTTTTTATCTGTTGGGAGACCTCTCTCGCCAATGTGGAGAATTGCGAGATCAGGGCGGCAAGCTGGGCCTGCTCATTGAGCTCACCTGCGATAATACCCCGCTCCAGCAGGATGGCCTGCTCGAGTTGTGTGGCGGTAATCAGGCTGATGAGGTGCATCAACGGAATACTCTCTTCGGCAACATGGACGATCTCCCGCTCGACTTTTTTCAAACTGGTGAGGGACGTTATCGCCACCACCACATTCAAGGCCAAAATGGCGCCGACAAGACAGACGAGTTTTGTGATGAGTTTCATTTTTTGAGCGCCTTCTTTAAGGAATAGAAAAAGTCGTCTAATCAAACGCCCCTGGATTGGGGCATTTCCTAAACACTGAAAACAGGCGAAAGCCGGGCTTTATGACTCTGCGGGGGGGGGGGGGGGGGGGGGGGGGGGGGGGTGATTTCATTTTGAGCGTTAAAGATAACATCACTAAAAAATCTCAACATCGCCCTGGGCCAGGGAGCGTTGTTTCACCGGGCTTTTCAAACCCAGGGCCTGCTCTACTTGATGAATGTCCGTTAAACAGCTCTCCAACACGGCGATGATCCGCTCGGGGTTGCCTGTGTCGTCCGCGCTTAAACCCTCAATATGGCCTGTTAATGTGACGAACAGTTTCTCGATCTCCTCGGCCCGGCGGCGGGAATGGCTGATCATCTGTTGCATAATGTCTTCAAACTGCAATGAGCGGATCGCCTTGCCCACATGGGCGCTTATCTCATCCGCCGTGGACATCAGCGCCAGGATGTTATCATCGGGCGATTGATCATTGCCGTTGTTTTTTGCACGTAAGCGCGCGGATTGTCTCGCCAGTTGCGCGCTCATTTTATTGAAACACTCACGAAGGTTCTCGGCGGCCTCCTGCACAATAGCGCTCATCCTGATGAAGTCGCGGTTCATGGCCTGTTGCTCCTGTATGACCAGTTGACTGACGTTATCGGCGACTTTATCAAGTGTCTGTCTCAGGGCTTCTGAGGGGCTGTTAGCGGGCTCCACTGCTTGCATCCTTCCGGTTATTTATCATGGGCTTCAATTTGCCGTGGCGAGCAACATCATGCTGGGCCGATGATAGCAGTCATGTGAATGCCACCGCAAAAAATGAATACGAAGTCATGGCCGTTAAAAGCGTGCTTATATTTTAGAGAGAGACCCGCCCCCTCTCATGGGCATTTGAGCTCTCCCTATTATGCCGGCGACTCTCGCACCAAAGCGGCCATGATGTTGTGTCGGCCTGCTCATTCCTTGCAAAGCGCCAGGATTTTTTTATGTATCTCGCCCAGGGGCAATACATACTCGGCGGCGCCCTGTTTCACGGCCTCACCGGGCATGCCCCAGATGATGCTGGTGCGCTCATCCTGGGCGATGGTCTTCGCCCCGGCATCCAGCATTTCTCCTAAGCCACGGGCGCCGTCAGCACCCATGCCGGTCAAGATAACGCCAATCCCGTTGCTGCCGGCGCTCTGTGCGACAGAGCGAAATAATACGTCCACAGCGGGCTTGTGCCTGTTCACGGCCAGCCCGTCATTCAGCCGACACTGATACTGCCCCCCATGTTGAACGAGAAGCAGGTGTTTATCGCCAGGGGCCACGTAGGCATGACCGGGGAGAACGGCCTGACCGTCCAGCGCCTCCACCACCGTCATCGGGCTGAGGTTGTTCACCCTGTCGGCAAAGGCGGCGCTGAACACTGGTGAGATGTGTTGTGTGATCAGGGTGGCCGGCCCGTTGGGCGGGAATTGTTGCAGGAGCTCCCGTATGGCTTCCGTGCCGCCAGTGGAGGCGCCGATGGCGATGATCTTGTTCGTGGTCTTGAATGGTTTATGTCGCAACGGGCGTTGCAGCACTGCCGTGGTTGAGAATTTCGAATCAATATCCACCAGCGACTCTGCGCTTCGCCCCGCTTCGGTTTCTTCTGTTGTTGCAGCGCCTGGTCGCACCTTGGCGGTGGCGGCGTTCTTTACCTTATCGATAATGTCGCCGGCATATTTTTTTAGCTCATTGGCGATATCCAGTTTGGGCTTGCCGATAAAATCCACCGCCCCCAGGGATAAGGCTTCGAGGGTCACGTCAGCGCCCCTTTCCGTGAGCGATGAGATCATAATGACCGGCATGGGCCGAAGCCGCATCAGCCTTCGAAGAAAGCTGATCCCGTCCATTTTCGGCATTTCCACATCCAGGGTGAGCACGTCCGGGTTGAGTAGTTTGATTTTTTCTCTGGCTATGTTGGGCTCAGAGGCGACGCCCACCACTTCTATGGCCGGATCGGAGGATAAAATATCCGTCAACATACGCCTGATCAGGGCGGAATCATCGATGATCAGGACGCGGATTTTTCTCATCTGTAGAAATGTTTAGCTAAAAATATCAATGTCGCCTTTCACGGGCATAGCTTCCAGCGCTTTGATGTAGTGATGCTCACGCTCCGCCAGCCTGCTATCATGCAGCCTGGATAATGTCTTCACACGCACACGGCCTGAGGATGGGTAGTAATTGACCTTGCGGGCATAGCGGCCGCCCACATCATGGCTGGCGATGGGCAAGCCTTCGGTCTGCAAATACTCAGACACAAAATCGATATTCATCTTGCCGACGTCTGAGTCGATATCCAGCACTTTGGCGCCGCCAAATACTTTTATCTCCAGGTGCTCGCGCCGCCCGCCGTTGGCGAGGATCACGTTGATCAATCGCTCCATAGCGACATTGCCGTAACGGGTGGCGGCGCTCACCGGCGTGTCCGTCCATGCACTGGCGCTGTATTGATTGGCGATGGGCAACATAAAGTGGTTCATGCCGCCCACCCCTAATTTTTTGTCTCTTATACAGGCCGAGATACATGAGCCGAGGAGGGTGGCTATCATCTCCCCGTGGTGAGTGACGTAGAACTCTCCCGGCCCTATTTTTGCCGAGTAGATATGGTTTTTGCCGTCCCAGTAGCGGCGGATGGCGTCAAACCCCGGCAAGGCCACCGGCATGGCGGGCTCTTCAAGGGCGGTTAAGTTTTTAAGGCGTGTCGGGATCATGTTATTTTTCTGTGCACGGTTTTGCCTAGGGCTTGAAATCGATCGGTTAGCCCGAACAGACTCTCCGAATGGCCAACGAAGAGATGGCCGCCCTCGGTCAAGAGATCAGCGAAGCGATTGAGTAGTTTTTTCCGCACCAGTTTTTCAAAATAGATGATGACGTTTCTGCAGAAGATGACGTCAAAGGGCCCGCCCATAGGCCAGGGCTCCGCCGTCAGGTTTAATTGTCGAAAGGTAATGCACGCCTTAATTTCAGGGGAAATGCTGGCCAGTCCCTGATTTTTGCCGACGCCCTTTCTAAACCAGCGTTTCAGCGTTAAGGGCCTAAGTTTATCCAGTTGCTCAAGTTGATATATGCCGCTACTGGCTTGCTTGAGGATATTGGAGTCCAGATCGGTGGCGAGGATCTTGACGTCCCATTTTTTTTCAGGAAACGTAAACTCCTGAATGGTGATCCCGATGGAATAAGGCTCCTCACCGGATGAGCAGCCGGCCGACCAGATCCGCAATCTCGGCTCGGCGCCATGCTCATATTTTTCTATCAATCCGGGCAGCACCGATGCGGCGAGGTAGTCAAAGTGATGTTGCTCCCGAAAGAAGGAGGTCACATTGGTGGTGATCGCATTCACACATTGGGTGAACTCCTCACTCTCGGCGTCTTTGATCAGATCACAATAGGCCCTGAAGGAGTCAAACCCCAAACGGCGAACACGCCTCGCCAGCCTGCCGTATACCAGCTCGCGTTTGGAGCCGTTCAAATGAATGCCCGCATGGTTTGACACCAGCTCCGTGATGAACTTGAAGTCGCTATCGGTAAACCGTAGTGGTTGCAGATCCATGCTCACTACAGCCCAAAGAGCTCTGAGAGGCCGGCCAGTTCAGCGCTTTGAATGAATGCCGGGGAGGGCGATAGCCAGTGAATGCGATGATTGCGGGCGCGTAAGTCCTCGCTTAGACACAGCAGTAACTGCAAGCCGGCGGTATCGAGCATTTGCACCTTGCTCGCGTCAATGCGGATATCCTCATCCCGGGACAGCAGCGCTTTGAACGTGGCGAAGACCTTGCCTGCTTCGCTGATGGTCATGATCGGCTCAAGCGTCACGACCGCATCTTCCTCAGGGTCGGTGTTGTCTCTGGACGGATCGGCCTCTTCTCTCAACTCGGTGTTGTCTCTGGACAGATCCGCCTCTTCTCTCAACGGGGTGTTGTCTCTGGACGGATCCGCCTCTTCTCTCAACGGGGTGTTGTCTTTGGGATCAGCGGGCGCACCATCTTTGATCCAGGCCAGTGGATCATCGCCCAGGGCCTTCGTTTTTTTTCGCTTGCGGCTTATCATGTCATACACCTCTTTTGCAGAAAGTCATCGGCCAGTGATCGGTAGTCCTCTGCGCCGTGATTGCCTTTTTTGTATTCAAATGCGGTCTTGCCGAATCCGGGCGACTCCGCCAGCACTGAGGTCTCCCTGATGAAGGTGGCCAGCACCTGTTTGGGGAAGTATTCAAGCAGTTTATCCCTCACTTCCCAGCAGAGCTTTCTGCGCCTGTGAAAGCGTGTGATCACCATCCATTGGGCGAAGGTTTTATGTTGTTCATCGGCGAGCCCTCCTAGCGCGCCGATCAAATCGGACAGCCCGCGCAGGGATAAATAGTCCCCGGATACGGGCACCAGGATCTCATCGGCCAAGGACAGGGCATAGCGGATCAAGGTCCCCGACGCCGGCGGGCAGTCGATGAGCATGACATGTTGATCTTCCAGCAAAACACGGATGGCGTCTTTAAGGTGTCTTTCAAAGACCTCGTTATAGGCGGCGAGCTCCACCTGTTTTAAGCGCTTGCCCGCCGGTAATAGCTGCAACCCCTCTCTTGCCTGAATTAAACAACCAGCCTCCACTTCGCCCGGCAACAGGATATCGCCAAGCCCGGGCTGATCGGGGGCGGTGAACCCCAGGTAGGCGGATAAATGGCCCTGGGGGTCGAAGTCCAGCACGCTGACGTTTTGCCCCGTCAACGCCAGCGCATGGGCGAGATTGGCGGTGGTGGTGGTCTTGCCAACCCCGCCTTTTTGATTGACGATAGCAACGCTTCGCATCTTGCTTGATGTGATATGGGATCAGGTGGCCGAGATCGGTTCCGGGGCGGCAGTATTTTGCAGGATGCAGGAGTTCACCAGATGATCTATGTCGATGAGGATAAGCATTTTCTCATCCACTGTCGCCAGACCAAAGATAAACTCCAAAGCGATAGCGGCGCCCAGCTCCGGGGCGGCGCGGATCTCCTGTCTGGCTACGCTGTACACCTCAGATACGGCGTCCGCCACAAAGCCCACCGTTCGGTGTTTGCCCTCATGCTCGACTTTCACGACAATGACGACAGTGCTCTCATCAAACTCGGCCTCTTGCAGATCAAAGCGTCTGCGAAGATCAATCACCGGCACGATGGCGCCGCGCAAATTGACGGCGCCCAGCACATAATCCGGTGTGTTGGGAATGTTCGTGACCGGCTCCCAGCTATGAATTTCCTGCACTTTAAGAATGTCTATGGCGTATTCCTCGTCATTCAACACAAAGGTCAGGTATTGATCCTGCTGGGACTCGTCTTTCGCCGAGGTGGTTTCAGTGTGCATGAGCGCAACCATCCGCTTTATTCGCCCTCCTCAGCGCTCACCGTTGTTCGGAGCTCACCATGGACAACATTAAAATGGCGAATGAGACCCGGCAAGTCAAGGATCATGGCAACGGCGCCATCGCCCAGAATAGTCGCCCCGGCAATACTTTCCACCTGTCGGAAGTTGGTTTTCAGGCTTTTAATGACCACCTGTTGCTGTCCTGATACCTCATCGACAAAAAGCCCGACACGCTGACCGGCGTCGGTTATGATCAGAAGGCCATCGGCCAGGTTCCGCCGCGCCTTGTCAATCCCGTATAACTCGTGCAAGCGGATCACCGGGATATAGTCATCCCGGTAGCGATACACCTCATTCTTGCCGGCGACCCGGCTCGTGAGGTCCGGATTGATCTGAATGGACTCAACAATAGATAACAAGGGAATGATAAATATATCATCGCCCACGCGGATGAGCTGTCCATCGACAATGGCCAGCGTGAGGGGCAGGCGGATGATGAACTCGTTGCCCTTGCCCGCCGTGGAGTGGAAGCTGATCTGGCCGCCGAGATCGATGATATTGCGCCTGACCACATCCATGCCCACGCCGCGCCCGGAGACGTCACTCACCTCGGTGGCGGTTGTAAATCCAGGCTGGAAGATGAGATCCTGGATCTGCGTATCGGATAATTCATCATCCGTCTTATCCGTCTTAATAATCCCCCGTTGCCTCGCCTGCGCCAGGATCTGATCGGTTTTAAGACCGGCGCCGTCATCACGGATACGGATCACAATATTGCCGCTCTCGTGAAAGGCCTTGAGTTCAATGACGCCCACCTGCGGCTTGCCGGCGGCCGCACGCACAGACGGCGCCTCTATGCCATGATCCAGGGCATTGCGAACCAGATGCACCAGGGGATCGGCGATCTTCTCCAGCACCGTTTTATCCACTTCCGTGCCGCCGCCCGATATCTTGAGCTCGGCCTGTTTGCCCAGCGCCTCACACAGGTCCCGCACCAGCCGGGGCAGGCGTTGAAAGACAAAATCAATCGGCAACATGCGGATATTCATGGCCTGCTCTTGCAGATCTCGGGTATTGCGCCCCAATGTCTCAATGCCTTTTTTGATCTGCTCGATATCACCGGGGGCAACATCATCGGTATCGGCGAAGCGGCTTAACATGGACTGGGTGATCACCAGCTCACCCACCAGGTTCACCAGGTTATCGACCTTATCAATGTTGACCCGAATGGATCTTGTCTCCTGGCCGATGATGTGCTGCTCCACATCCGCCGCCGCTGTGTGATGCGGCGTCTCAGGCGCATCCGCCGTGGCGCTGCGCTCATCTTCCAGGGTTATCTCAAGCTCACAATCATCCTCCACCCATTCGAACAACTCCCTGATCCGCTCCCGATCAACCTCCGCGAAGAGCCGGATATCCCAGGCGAGGTAGGACAGCTCCGGGTCCAATTCTGCAAAGGGCGGCAGTTTGTCCTTGTTCACTCGGGCCTTGAGCTCCCCCAGTGATTCCAGCTCACGGATAATGCGGCAGGGATCATTACCGGTCTTGAAAAGGTGCTCAAAGGGGCGGAAAGCCACCCGCCAGGTGGTGCGATTTCTCTGCTCATCGGGCAGGCATTGAAGACGCTCTCTTAGATCCGATACCCTGGCCTCATCGATGTTGGCCTTGTTTTTGCTCTGTGCGATCATGTGGCGCACACAGTCCACCGACTCCAGCATGATCCCCACCAGGTCTTTGGTTACCGCCCGCCGGTGGTCGCGCACCTCATCAAACAAGGTCTCCAGCACATGGGTAAAATCGGCGATATGGTGAAAGCCAAAGGTGCCCGCCCCGCCCTTGATGGAGTGGGCGGCACGGAAAATGACGTTGATCATCTCCGCATCCGGCGTGCCGAGATCAAGGCTGAGCAGATTGGCCTCCATGGTGTCCAACCCTTCCAGGCTCTCCTCAAAGAACACATCATGAAACTGGACTAAATCAATGTCGATACTCATGGCCTGCTGATGATCCCGTTGCAGATGAGGATGGGTAGCATGTGATTGACCTTGTCCGAGCCTGGCGGGAGGGGATCAGAGCACTCGCTGAATGGTGGAGAGCAAACTGTCGGGATCAAAGGGTTTCACAATCCAGCCGGTGGCGCCGGCTTTTTTGCCCTGCTGTTTGATGTTCACCCCTTCCTCCGTGGTCAAGGTGAGGATGGGGGTAAACTTAAATCCCGGCAGCTTTCGTAACTCCGAGATCAGGGTTATCCCGTCCATATTCGGCATGTTGATGTCCGTGACCACCAGATTGACCTCATGCTCACCGGCCAGGTGCAGGGCCTCAACGCCATCGGTCGCTTCAATGACAGCGTAATCAGCCCCTCTCAGGGTATAGCCCACCATCTCTCGTATGGAGGCGGAGTCATCCACCAGCAATACTGTTGTTTTGTTGTTGTTATTTGCCATAGCTCATCACTGATGTCGTATTCAAATTGTGATCATGATGTAAAAATAAAGTCAATGAGGACGTTCCCCATCGCCTTCACCAACCTCTCCCCTCAAAGAATAAGCAAAACAACATAACCGAAGACCACATCCTCTGACGCTGGTCTGCCGTTAGAAAACACTGTTTTGCTGGTAGTTAAGTATATCTGTTTTTCCTGTCCTTATGTGATCTTTATATGGGGAGAATTGACAGGCCGGCGACAGAAAAAAGAGCTACTTTATCAAGGCGCCCGATAGTAAAATACATAGCTGTCATCCTCAAACCAACAGGGCGGGCCGTGAGCCCTCGCCATGATCTCTCGGGCCCCACAGGATGGAAGAGGAATTAGCATCATAATCAGAGCGTTATTGGGAGCATGTGATATGGCACACACCATACTTGTTGTTGATGATTCACGATCTGTTCGCGCCGTTATCGGCACAACCCTGAAAATGGGCGGTTATAACGTGATCACGGCGACAGATGGCAAAGAGGCGCTGGAATTGCTGAAGAAGGAGACCGAAAAAGGCGTCAACCTCATCATCAGTGATATTAATATGCCGGAGATGGATGGCGTTACTTTCATTAAAGAGGTGAAAAAATTATCCGGCCATGTTTCCACGCCCATCTGTGTTTTAACCACCGAGACCGAGCAGAGCAAGCTGGAAGATGATCTCAAAGGGCTCAAGGACTCCTGGATCACCAAGCCGGTGCAGCCGGCACATGTATTAAACGTGGTCGGTGAGTTGTTGCAGGCCTGATCCGGTATCTCTCCACACTCAGCGCCCATAGCGTATTGGTTTTATCAGCGGCCAGTTTGTCCTTGCAAGGAAAGCGTGAAATGGGATCGTTAGCATGAAATTAAATCACGTGCTCATCATAGATGATGATCCGGACTTCCGGGCCCTGCTACAGATCGTGCTCGCAAAAATCTCCCCTTCATCTTCTATTGAACAGTACGACCCCGTCGATAAAGGCAACCCGGGGCGGGAGTTTGATTGGTCAAAGTATGAGTTGTTATTGCTGGACCATGAGCTCGGTGAAGGGGAATATGGCCTCGACTGGCTACGCAAGTTCAAGAAAGATAAGACATTTCCCATCACCATCATGCTCACCGCTCACGGCAGTGAGGAAATTGCGGTTCGCGCATTACGCTTTGGCGCACAGGAATACATCAACAAACAAAAACTCTCTAAAAATCGACTGGAAGAGGCGATAAAAAACGCCAGGGAAAAACAGCTAAAGGAAAACGCCCTTATCAATACCAGCAATTTGAGAACGACCATATTTAACAAAGAGTATTTTTATAACACCCTCAAGGGCGTGATGGCCGATGAACACACCGAGCATGTCTCGTTTTTATTCCAGCTATGGGTGGATGATTATCAACGTTTTTATGAGACCCTGGGTTTGTTGGCGGCGGATCAGTTTATTTCCAACATTGCCGATAACATCAGCGCGCTCCTGCACAACGACAAATACCGGATCAACGTAACCCGCATCGGCGACTCGGCCATAGCCGCTCTGGTGAGCGGCCTCGGCGATATTGACGCCGGCGAGCAGATCGCCTCTTACCTGTGCCGGGAATTAGCGAATAAACCCATCTTCCACGGGCAAGAGACGATCCCCTTCAGCGTCAGCATAGGCGCAGTTAACATATCGAAAGACCTGCACAGCCTGGAAAAGCTGCTAAGCCGCGCCGATGCGGCCTGCCGCAGCGCACAAAAGGATGGGGGCAATACGTTTTTTATCCACACCGACATGCCGGCAAGGAAGGATAAGAAGATGGCCGTGCAGGAGAGGGAGCCGAAAAAGAAGAGGGCCAATACAAAACCACCTGCCCGTCCTGATAGCAATATGATTGTTGAGAAGGGGATCGTTGAGAGGGCGGCGCGATTTGATCTGCAGGAGGTGATCAAACAGAACAGACTACAGCCCTATTTTCAGCCGCTAGTCGCCATGTCTGATACGGCCACCCTGTTCGACGCCGAGTTTATGCAGCTACGGGTTAAGCTCATCGATCAGCAAGGCAACATATTTAATGCCGATGACTTAAAGCAGGAAGACTTTAACAAAGGCGACCGGGCGCTTCTGGATCGGTGGTTGATCAGAAACGGTCTGGGGAAATTATTATCGGCCAACAAAGGCGGGCGATCACTTAAATATGGCCTGGTGATCCCGCTCTCCTCAGAGTCATTGACGACAACGGAAATGAATGACTGGATGGCCAAACTCATCCTGGTGACCAAATCATCCAATATCGCCTCAACAACGGTTTTTGAAATTCGACCGATGGATTATCTGGCGAGCAAAGACTCCGCCAGCGCTGTTATGAATGTAATGCGTGATAAATGGGGGATCTCTTTTGCACTGACGGGGATCACCAATGTGAAAGTGCTAAAAACCTGTTTGCAACTGGGTGGTTTTGAGTTCGTCAAAATACCTTTGATAAAAGAGAAGATGGACAATGTGCGACAGATGTCGGAGTTTTCCAGGGAGCTCGGCTCGTTGATCATTCTCGATAACATCGCCGATGGAGAGGGTCTCCTCTATGCGGGACAGGCAAACTCAGATTACGTCATCGGCGACTTTTTGCAACCGCCGCAGGATGATCTCGTGATCATGTCCGATGCCATTGAGGTCACCGGTTAGGCGATAGCGGATCGCCTTTATCTCTTTTAATGATGGCGCAAAGGCCAGGCGTTGGTTAAGACACAACTGCCGCGCCGGTGTGGTTCCTGCCTGTCATTCGGCCATGCCAGTGACGCAGGTTTCATTTTCCAACAACCTAAATCGAACACCAATCCATCTCAACAGTTGTTATGATGCTGGGCACAGGAATTAACGGGGACCTCTCTAACACCAGGCAGAGCCGATGAATGCGCTGATTGAACACCTTCCCACCCTCGGTGTTGGCGCCAGCTTGAGCTTATCCGCCGAGCCCGATCCGCTGTCGCTGGTAGTAAAGCCGGGCGGGCCGAGTTTTGTTGAATATGCTGGTGTGGTGGATGTGGCTGTGGTGATCGATGAGGTTAGAAAAATCCGTGAAGCCGGTGCGGCCATCCTCTACCACCCCTCTTATATCAATTTCTGTGGCTCCCACGCCAATTCACCACCCTGGCTGGCGGCCACCGCCGAGCATATCAAGGCCGTTGGTTCGCCCTGGTTCGCCCAGGATTGCGCCTATTGTTTCTGGCGGGAGGGGCCTGGCTACGCCACGCAACTGGGTTACTTCATCCCGCCCATATTTAATCAGGCCTCCATTGAACGTGCCGCCGCAAGGATCCGGGAAGTGCAGGCAGCGGTGCCCGTGCCGGTCGCCATCGAACCGCCGCCGGTCACATTTGTTGCCGGTAGTATCCCCCTGTTCGCCTACTTCGGCGAGCTGGCGAGGCTGACGGATTGCGCCCTGTTGCTGGATATGGGGCACCTGGTTTCCTATGAAATGGCGAGTGGGCGGGCGGTGCGTGATGCACTGGATGCGCTGCCCCGTGAGCGGGTGATTGAGGTCCATGTTGCCGGCGGGCGGATCAGGGAAAGCCAAACCGGGCCGATCTATATCGACGCCCATGAGGGCCCCATACAGGAGCGGACCTGGGAGATGTTCGCATCCATGTTACCGGAATTGCCGAATGTAAAAGCGGTGTGCTACGAATGTGAAGGGGTGGAAGAGGCCGATGTGCTACCCACCCTGGGGCGCATACGTGAGCTGGTAGCAAAGAGAAGCGCAAGTGAACGGCTGGTGGCCAGCCTGGACGGTGAAAATGAGTTTTGAAGAGCAGGAACGGGCGTTGTTCGATTTGTTGTTTGATCGCACCTTGCGAAAGCGCTTTTGTGAGGTCTCGATTGCTGCGCTGGGGGAATACGAGCTGAGCCAGGCGGAGAGAGACGATCTCGCCGTCATAGGCGCTGAGGCGATAGAGCTGGACGCCACGATGCGGGCGCACTTTATTCTCTCCCAGATCTGCCGTTCATTTCCGTTGACATTCAGCATCGTCTCCTCATTAGCCGATGGCCTTGAAACCCTCAAGGGGTTGATCGACACACAAACCATGAGGACCCCGCCGGTTGAAAGAGCGCTGAGGTTTGGCACGAGGTTAAGCGCCTGTTTAACCGAACGGGCCTTTGCATCAGCGAAGGAGAAGCATGCCGTCATGGCGCTGGCGGAGCTGGAATTGAGCATGGCATGGACTGGGGCAGCCCTGAAAACAGCGGTGTTGACAACCGGGGTAGATGAAAGCCACCATCCACCCCGGACGAACGGCAGCTTCGATGGGCGGATCAAACTGGCGGATTACGTCTGCCTGGGGCTTGTCCCACAACCCTACGCCCAGCTTAAACGTAGCCTGTGTCCCTGTGTCGATACCGAGCTATGGAAGCATCTGAGCCGTCATCCACTGACGGCACATCATCGCCATGATATTTTGCAAAGAGAAGCGCCCCGGTTGATGCTGGCCCGGGCGTATGTTGGTCGCATGTCCCGCTGTGAGCCCGTTGTTGAGTATCGAACCGCCGAGCTGGCGGCGGGTTTCGCCCATTTATTCGAACATCTCAACGGGGCGACATCGGCTGATGAGATATTAACGCAGCTCAAACAGACAGGCGCATCGGCAAAGATCCTGGAAAGTGTCCGCGGCGCCTTTCAACAATTACTGGCGAACGGGATGTTGGTGTTGGTGTAGATGCGTATCGAGGCGCCTGGCCGGGGTCGTTCATCTGATCTGTCTTTGCATCTGCCATGTCTTTGGGGGGCTTTAAGCTGGCTTGTTGTCTCTATCATTGAGCGCCAACACATCGGTAAAGCAAAAACCATCGCGGCTCAGGCGATCGCCGACCTTCACGTTGATTGCCGCATTAAATACCGGCCCCTGATAGCAGAAGGTGTGAAACTCGCCCCGTTCACCACAGGGATCCACCGTGGCCGGCAGGGCCGAGAGGAAGCGCTCATCGTATTCACAGCCGGCAAACTTCTCAGGCAGTTGTTTTGGATCAAGACAGGTCAGCCGGGCCTTAAATCCCGCCGCCAGTATGGCCCTGGCGACAGCGGGCGTGTCTTTCTCTGAGCACCAGATCGGGAATAGGGGCGCAATGTTGGTAGCGGACAACATGTTAATACGATAGTCCCTGACGTCTTCTAAAAATAGATCACCAAACGCCATGTGTGTGATCGCCTCATCCTCTGCGCGTTTGATAACCTGCGCCATTGCTTTTTCGTATTCCAGGTTGGAGCAGGGGAAAGGCAAGGGCGCCGTCCAGAGGGGCAGGTTTGTGGCCTTTGCCTGTTGTTTGAGTAACCCATAGCGCACTGCGTGCATGGCCACACGTTCGGCCTGCTCGTTTATGGTGGTTAGTAACGCGGCGATCTCAATATCTTCGTTTTGTTGTAGCCTGTGCAGCGCAAAGGCGCTGTCTTTACCCGAGCTCCAGGACAGGATCACCCGCTTTGTCATTGGCGCTCCCCACCGTTATTCTTAAAATCACAGGCCCTGGGATCGCCCTCCGCCACCATTAAAATAACACCTACCGGCCTATTAAACTCTTGTATACTCGCCCCTTCGTTTTGCCTCAAGGTCCTTCACTGTCTCAATGTTATGTTCGCCTTTTTTGAGAACCTCATTCAACCGTTTCCCCCCGAGGAACCCACAGAGCCGCCTGAGGACCTGTATGCCTTTTGTCGGCATTATACCCGTGGTATTGAACCTTATCTTTTTATTATGGCCGTCTCCGCATCGCTCATCGCCTTGCTGGAGGTGTCTTTATTCGCCTTCCTCGGCAGGTTGGTGGATTGGCTCATTCTCAGTGAGCCTGCTACCTTTCTAGCCAAAGAAGGGCATAAACTCATGGCCTGGGCCTTGCTGGTATTGATTGGGCTGCCGCTCATGGTGCTGATCAATTCGCTGGTTATGCATCAGTGCCTGTTGGGCAACTATCCCATGAGCATACGCTGGCAGGCCCATCGCTATCTGCTTGGTCAGAGCCTCACATTCTATCAAAATGAGTTTGCCGGACGCATTGCCACTAAACTCATGCAAACCGCACTGGCGGTGCGAGAGTCCGTGATGACGTTGCTCGATGTTGCGGTATATATACTGGTTTATTTTTGCGGATTAGTGTTTGTTATTGGCGAGGCGGATGCACGTCTAAGCGCACCGCTCTTGATCTGGATGCTTCTCTATATCCTCTTGCTCTGGTATTTTGTGCCGCGCCTGGGCGGGGTTGCGAGCAGGCAGGCAAACGCCCGCTCCACCATGACCGGGCGTGTCGTTGATACCTACACCAACATCACCACGGTAAAACTCTTCTCCCATGCAAAAAGGGAGGCCGATTATGCGAAGGAGGGCATGGCCTCTTTTCTGTCCACCGTGCATGAGCAAATGCGCCTGGTGACCGCGTTCGTAGTCTGCGTGTGGACGATAAACGTGTTGTTGATCTTCACTGTGTCCGCCCTGTCCATCGGTTTCTGGATGCAGGGCGTGATCACCGTGGGCGCCATTGCCGCCGCCATTGGCCCGGTGTTGCGGTTATTTGGTATGTCCCAATGGATCATGTGGGAGACGGCCACGTTGTTTGAAAACATCGGCACGGTTAAAGACGGGATGACGACGATCTCCAGACCGCGCACGGTGAAGGACAGCGCCCGTGCAAAACGGCTAACCGTCGGCCCGGGGCGGATCCAGTTTGATCACCTGAGTTTTCATTATGGGAAAGGATCGGGCGTGATGGATGATTTCTCCCTTCTGATTAAACCCGGGGAGAAAGTGGGGCTGGTGGGGCGCTCCGGGGCCGGCAAATCCACGCTGGTTAATTTACTCTTGCGTTTCTACGATGCGGAAGACGGGGCGATCTACATTGATGGGCAAAACATTGCCGAGGTCACACAGGAAAGTCTGCGCGCACAGATCGGTGTGGTCACCCAGGACACCTCGTTATTGCATCGTTCAATACGCGATAACATTTTATATGGCAGGCCTAACGCCACCGATGAGGACATGATTGAAGCGGCCGTCAAGGCCAGGGCCCATGAGTTTATTCCAGCGCTCCGTGATGCACAGGGTCGCAACGGTTATGATGCACAGGTGGGGGAGCGCGGCGTTAAACTCTCCGGCGGTCAACGTCAACGTATCGCCATTGCCCGGGTGTTGTTGAAAGACGCACCGGTGCTGGTGATGGATGAGGCCACCGCCGCACTGGACTCCGAGGTGGAGGCGGCGATCAGAGAGAACCTCTTTAAGCTCATGCGCGGCAAAACCGTGATCGCAATAGCCCATCGTCTGTCCACCATCGCCATGCTGGATCGCCTGGTGGTCATGGATGAAGGTCGCATCGTTGAAGAGGGCGCCCATGGCGCCCTGATTGCGCGCAGGGGGATCTACTCGCAGTTGTGGGCGCATCAGTGCGGCGGGTTTCTTGGTGAGCATGTGGCTTAGGGCAATGGGTCTATCGCTTTTTATACCTGGCTGGCCGGGTGATGAGACGGCCTTAAAATGAGAGATAGTATTTAAGGGGGAGAACATGCAGGCGCTGTATAGAAGAGTTTATCACAATGAGCGATTTCATGCGCTTGAGCGTCGGCGTAGCCGTTTTAGCTGGACGCTGGCCGCCGTCATGTCGCTCATTTATTATTCATTTATATTGGTGATCGCATTCTCGCCAGAACTCTTTGCCCAGCGGATCAGTGAGGGGTCGGTGATCACCTGGGGGATCCCCACCGGATTGGTCGTCATCATCAGCAGTTTCGTGCTCACCGGGGCCTATGTGTTTCGTGCTAACCGGGTGTTTGATCGCCTCCGTGCCGAGTTGCTGGAGGAGATAACATCAACCGATAAAAATAGCCATGATTAAAAAAATAGCGGCGGCGTTTATCTGTGCGCCCGGCCTGGCGTCGGCCTCTACCCAGGGAGAGCAACCGCTTAATCTCATCGCCATCGCCCTGTTTGCGCTATTTGTCCTTGCGACCCTGGCGATCACCGGCTGGGCGGCGAGACGCACCAGGACCGCCAAAGACTTCTATGCCGCAGGCGGCAGCGTCACCGGCCTGCAAAATGGCCTTGCCATTGCCGGTGATTATATGTCCGCCGCCTCTTTTCTCGGCATTTCAGGTCTGGTGTTCGCCAGCGGTTTCGATGGTTTAATTTATTCCATCGGTTTTCTGGTTGGCTGGCCGCTGATCTTGTTTCTGCTCGCCGAGCGGTTACGCAATCTCGGCAAATACACCTTTGCCGATGCGGTGAGTTATCGACTACAGGCGGCGCCGGTGCGAAGTCTGGCCGCCAGCGGCACCCTGGTGGTGGTGTTGTTTTACCTGATCGCACAAATGGTGGGCGCCGGTAAATTGATAGAAGTGTTGTTCGGCCTGCCCTATGGGGTGGCGGTAGCCGTGGTGGGTGTGTTGATGATCCTGTACGTCACTTTCGGCGGTATGTTGGCGACCACCTGGGTGCAGATCATCAAGGCGGTGTTGTTGCTATCGGGGGCGAGCTTTATCGCCATTGCCGTGATGATTGAGATGGATATGTCTTTTGAGGCCCTGTTCTCACGCGCCGTTGCCGTGCACCCGAGGGCGCAGGCGATCATGGAGCCGGGCGGTCTGGTCTCGGATCCGATATCGGCGATCTCATTAGGGCTCGCCCTCATGTTTGGTACGGCGGGTCTGCCGCATATACTCATGCGGTTTTTTACCGTGCGCAACGCCAGGGCTGCACGTAAATCGGTGTTTTACGCCACCGGCCTCATCGGCTATTTTTATATCCTCACCTTTATTATCGGTTTTGGTGCGGTTGTCCTGTTGACCGACAACCCTGAGTTTTTAGCCGCCGACGGGGGCGGTATTATCGGCGGTAACAACATGGCGGCGGTGCATCTGGCCGAGGCGGTGGGGGGCGATGTGTTCCTGGGCTTCATCTCGGCAGTGGCCTTCGCCACCATCCTGGCTGTGGTATCGGGCCTGACCTTATCCGGCGCCTCGGCCATCTCCCATGATCTGTATGCCAGCGTGTTCCGTCATGGCAAGGCGAGCGAGTCCGAAGAGGTCAACGTCTCCCGCATGGCGACACTGCTACTGGGCGTCTGCGCCATTGTGCTCGGCATTTTGTTTGAGAGAGAAAATGTGGCGTATATGGTTGGCCTTGCTTTCGCCATTGCCGCCAGCGTCAACTTCCCCATCCTGTTTTTATCCATGTACTGGCGCAGGCTCACCACCCGCGGGGCCTTCATCGGCGGCTTCGCCGGTTTAATCACGGCGGCGGCCTGCATGATCTTGGGGCCCACCATCTGGGTCGATATTCTCGGTAACAGCGCCCCTGTTTTCCCCTACAAACACCCGGCTCTCTTTTCCATGGCCGTGGCCTTCGTCACCATCATCGTGATCTCACTACGGGATAAAAGCCCACAGGCAAGGCGAGAATATGATGCCTTTGCCGATCAGTATGTGCGCTCACAGACTGGTCTGGGTGCGGCCAGCTAACGGCAGATTCACAAAACAGGCGATGGCTCGCACGTTACCGGAGAAGCCGGCGCGGCCATGAACAAAGTCTTGCGGGGTGAGATGATGTAGCTTGCTGAATGAAGTAGCAAGCCAACAGGGATCACGCCATGGATCTCTATTTTGACCTCATCCACTCTATTATTTTCCTGCTTGCCAAAAACCAGGTCGGTCAGGCTGGTTCGGGCTCCCGTAATTGGATAAGAGGTTGTTTTTTTAGCGCAATTAGCATTTAATAGGGCACTAGCGTCCTAACGCCATGCCGTCAATTAAACCCATCCCATGCTAAAACATCTCTACCTGCTACGCCCCCTGCATGGGACGCTGAAGGCGCACCTGCCGGCCCCCGTATTTGATCGCCTTCGCAGAGTATACCGCCCTCTGATGCGGGCTTATCTTTATGGGAATCCCCAGTGTTTGCTCGACGCCCACCGCAAACTCATCTACGTCATCTTGCCCAAGAATGCCTGCAGCTCCATCAAGGCCGGCTTCCATGAGCGGGAGTTTGCCGATGAGCCATCTTCCATACACAGGTCGATAATACCCGCTGAGCCGCACATAACAAGGGAGAATCAACCCCTGCACGCCCTGGCCGATGCGGCCGATTATTTCAAGTTCACCTTCGTGCGTAACCCCTTCGCCAGGTTGTATTCCTGCTATATGGACAAACATGTTCATGATCAAAATTATGTGCATTACCTGTTTGGCTACCTGCATCGGGAGCGGGTGGGGAGCTTCACCGAGTTCGTGAAGCGGGTATGCCGGGTGCCGGACGCCTTCTCTGAAAGGCATTTCATGTCGCAATACCATACCCTCTTCAAACTGCACGGGGTGAAGCAGGCGCCGCTTGATTTTATTGGCCGCTATGAGAGCCTGGCCGAGGACTTTGCGCCCATCCGAGAGAAATACGGGCTGAAACCGCTGGCGCATTTTAATCGCTCGCAAGGCCGCCCGGATGAATGGATGGCGCACTACAGCCGGCAGACGGCGGACCTGGTCTACAGGCGATACCAGCGGGATTTTGCACTGTGGTATCCGCAGGCCTATGAGTCCCTGCTGTCCCATCTTCAGACATCACACTCCCCTTGTCCTCCTCATCGGGGGGGGGGGGGGGGGCGACATTCCCTCCCTGATCGCCTTAACCTGCAAGGGACTAAAAATCTCGCCACCTTCTTCAAATACCGGCGCTGGCGAAACAATGGCGGTTAGCGTTATCATCGGTTAAGTGAAACAACATCCCGATGCTCTCGCCCGCATCCAGCAATGATGATAGAGAAGCTGTTCTCCTTGAAAGGCAAGATAGCCCTGGTAACCGGCGCCTCCAGTGGCCTCGGCTATCATTTCGCCAGGGTGCTGGCGGCGGCGGGGGCGGTCGTTGTGGTGAGCGCAAGAAGAGAAGCGAAACTCGAGACACTCGTTAAGGAAATAACATCCACCGGCGGGCAGGCCATCGCCAGGGTGATGGATGTGCGCGACAGTGACGGCGTGATGAGTTGCTTTGAGGGGCTGGAAGGTGACGTCGGCGTCATTGATGTACTGGTGAATAATGCCGGTATATCAGAGCCGGAATACTTCCTGAATGTGGATGAGGAAAGCTGGGACAGGGTGATGGAGACCAACCTCAAAGGCGCCTGGCGTGTGGCGAGGGCCTGCGCGCAACAACTTATCGCCGCAGGAAAACCCGGCAGCATTATCAATATCGCCTCGCTGTTGGGCCTGGCTACCCAGTCCAGGCAAAGCACCTATTGCATTTCCAAAGCGGGGGTCGTACACATGACCCGCGCCCTGGCCGCAGAATTGATGCGTTATCACATTCGCATCAACGCCATTGCCCCCGGTTATTTTCTAACCGAGATAAACCGGGATTTCTTCGCCTCCCAAAAGGGGCAGGACTACATTAAAACCATCCCCGCCCGACGCCTCGGAGAGGCGGACGAGCTTAGCGGGCCTTTACTGCTGCTGGCCAGTGATGCCGGCTCTTTCCTGAACGGCGTTGTCCTGCCCGTGGACGGCGGGCACCTGGTGGCCGGGCGTTAGCGATTAAAACATGGTTATGGGCCTGGTTGTCGGTATCTATGAGCGAGACCGGCGCCCGCTTGAGGCAGTATATCAATGCAATCCCCAGATATGGCGATCAATAAAACACCCGGGCTGAACGAATACCGCCCCTCCGCACTTTATCAGGTTTATGTACACATTATCCTCAAGACGAGGATTTGAGCAAAAACAGGGGAGGCGAAATTGACGGGAAAATTACTTGATGGCCAGGAAACCCTCGAAGCACACGTACTTGAAGATGGACATGATATCCACGAAACCGGCGCGCTCGAGTAAACCCACATTGCCCTCGGTGGAGAATGGTTTGAGTATGCCTTTCAAACTTAACTCTTTATTTAATATCTCCTCACTGCTAAAGCCCTGATGTTGCTTAAACTCCCTGTATATGCAGGCCATCATGTCCTGAAAACGGGAGTCGGGTGCGCCCACCTTTTCAAATAAAATAAAAGCCCCGCCCCAATTCAGGCTTTGATAGATTTTATTGATCAGCCCTTGGCGATGTCTTTCCTCAATGAACTGCACCGTATAATAAGAGATGATCAGATCCGCCATCTCCAGATCGTAGCAGAGCGCATCTTCACACAACAATTCGATGTTCTTCACGCCAGCGCAGTTTCTCTCCGCCTGGGCTATCATCCGCCGTTCTTTATCAAGGCCAAGCCAACGTACCTCAGGCTTGTGCTGATTATCCTGCGCCAGTCTTTTTAGCATCGTCCCGGTGGAGCAACCGACATCATAGACAACACTGTCCGACATGACGAAAAAATCGCTCAATCGGGATATGAGCGCATGTCCGTCTTCATAATAGGGGATAGAGCGTGTGATGTGAGCGGAGAACATCTCGGCGGTATGCTCAGAGAATGACCAGCCTGCCCGCCTTGAGGCAATACCATCGCCGATCTTCATCACCCATGACCTGCGTATGTGCAATCCACCATTAAAAACATATTCAGCAGGCCTTAATTGAACCAGCATGGCCTGTGGCGCCGGGGAGCGCCATCAACGGGGTTAAGCCATTGATGTTGCCGGCAAGCCCGGCGAGGGAAAATGCCATCGCATTCGCCCACCCCGCCCCATTGATAAATCTGCCGAAGCCCCTGCTTATCATGGCTCATTCAACAGGCTCCCGCCAAGACCCTTGATCATGTTCTTTAGCTCATCCCCGGCAGATGTGATCATGTCGCTGTCGGTGGAGCGAAGCACCAGGTTCACCCCCAGCTTGCCTCGCTTAAAATAGGGATAGCTGCCTATCGTCATCCTGGGGTATTTTTTCTGTAGCCTGCCGAGACCCGCCGCTATCACGCTCTCCGCCAGGTTTGTCGTGATGCTATCGGTGAGAGTCGGACTGCCACCCATCAGGCGATCAACCATGCCCTCGAACATGGCCTCCAGTATGAGCGGCACACCCGGGAACACAAATACATTCTCTAGCTGAAACCCCGGCGCCCCGCTCACCGGGTTATCGATCAGCCTCGCCCCCACCGGGATCTCCGCCATCTTCAAACGTGCCTCGGTTAGCTGCCCGCTGTCATAATAATCATCCAGCGCCTTGACGGCCTCGCTGTTGCGCTCGAGTTTGACGTTGAATGCCCTGGCAACAGAGGCCGAGGTAATGTCATCGTGGGTGGGGCCGATGCCACCTGTGGTAAAAACATAATTGAATAAACGGCGGCAGGTGTTGATCGCCTCGCTGATCCTGTCTTCAATATCGGGAATAATGCGCGTCTCGCTCAGGGAAATACCCAGGCGATCACAGCGTTTGCCTATCATGGCGAGATTGGCGTCCCGGGTACGACCGGAGAGGATCTCATTACCGATAATAATAAGGCATGCGGTTATTGGCCTCGGCTCGTTCACGGATCCATTCGTCCTCATCGAAAAAGAACATCATAGCGGTTTACTTTTTTAATTAAAATCAGGCTGTGCATCGAACCCAGCGGAAAATCGGCATGGCGTTAAGAGCACAGCGCATATCTTTTGAGAGGGGATGTTCATGGGTTAGAAAAAAGATGTTTGATGAGACAAGCGCACCATCCGGGCGAGACATAATCATTTTAAGCATGGCTCAAAACGCCTTTTGCCAACCGAGGGTAATGACCCAATCGGTCTCCAGTTGCGGGCCGTCCAGGTTCTGCTGAACGGGAAATGTCGCCTCCAGGGCCAGGCGGTGAGCGCCCAACACCCCATCTGGCATATAGATGTTCAAACCCACGCCTGCATCTATGCGGCTACCCGCTCTTAGCTGAGTTTGGGCGGTGGGTACGATAGCCACGCCCGCAGGATTAACCGTGGCGATGCGGCTATCCGCACCGTCAATGTTCGCCCAGGCCCGGCCAGCAAGACGAAGTGAGGTGCTAAGGTAGGCGCTCCAGCGACGGGCAACCCAGCCCGTTATCGTCAACCTCTCCCCCAGCCGATAACCCGCATCGTTATCATCCAGCCTTATGGCCCCTGCAAGCTGCCCTCCCCAGGACCAGTCAGTCGCCTGGCCGCTATAGGTGATCCCGGGGAGCAGGCTATAGCTGCCTGATCCGATCTGCATGGGATAAGGCAGGATAACTTCGCCCAGGGGCGTCTCATCGCTTGCATTGATGGAACCGGTGGGGATAGAAAGACCGAAATTGACATGCAACCGATGCCCCTCGCCCGCATAAACGGAATACATTGCAGAGAGGCGAATATCACCCAGCCCGGATGAAGAGGTCGTGAACTCACCCCCCCGGCGGGTGATGTGGGTCATACTCGATGTTATATATGGCGCCATCAACATAACGGTCATAACATCATTAAACGCATACATGCCGGCAAACATGTGCATGTGCCTATCCATTTTTGTTGGTGCGACGGCAAAATCAGCAAGCACCTCGGTTTCAGTAATATCGCGACGGCCATCTCGGTTGCCGTCCATGTGCATCCCCATAAAACGATATGAGAGCATCCACTCGCCGGCTTTATGTATGTGATCGCCCATCACACCCACAGGGGCATGGGCGTCAGCCCTGCCGGTATGGGATTCATGTGCATGGCCGGGCGAGATGACAACGCTAAATAAAATCAAGATTGCAATTCGCATTCAGGTCATTTCAGGGTTGATTAGAAGATGTAAGAACTATAACAAAGCGGGCGGGCAGCGTGAATGATTTCACCCACACAAGCGGTATGCGAAAAAGTAAGAGCCCAAAACACCGGGACGGATCAGGCCGATGGTGCGGGCGCATTCAGATCCAGCTTGATATTATCGATGAGTCTTGCCGAGCCCAGCCAGGCCGCCGCCAGAATGGATAACTGTTTATCTTCAGCGCGCACCTGCCGTAGATCGAAAGTGCGCCTTATGCTCACGTACTCGGGCCTAAACCCGGCCCTCTCCAGAGTCGCCATGGCTGTTGTTTCAACCTCGCAGATTGACCTTTGTCCCTGGCGTAATTGCCCCTCAGCGGCCTTCAGGCAGTGATAGATCTGCGGGGCTATTTCTCTTTGTGCATCGGTTAAATAGGCATTGCGTGAGCTGATCGCAAGGCCATCCGGCTCGCGCACGGTAGGCATACCGATGATCTCAACGGGCATACACAGATCCTGCACCATGTGTTTTATCACCAATAATTGTTGATAGTCCTTCTCACCAAACAGGGCCACATCCGGCTGCACATTGATAAACAGCTTACAGACAACGGTCGCCACACCGGAGAAATGATGCGGCCGCGTTCTCCCACATAGAATGTTTGACAGGTCCGGCACATTGATGCGCGTATCCACGTCAGTACCGCCCGGATATAACTGCTTCAGATCAGGGGTGAACAACACATCCAAGCCGTATTTTTCCAGCTTGTGTTTATCTTCAAAAAGCGTGCTGGGGTATTGATCATAGTCTTCCCCCACGCCGAACTGGATGGGATTAACAAAAATACTCAATACGGTTCGATCGGCTATATCACGGGCATGGTGCAACAGGGAAATATGGCCATCATGTAAATTACCCATAGTCGGCACAAGGGCGATGGAACAACCGGCTTCTCTCCACTGCTGGACGATGCAACGCACGCCCTTCAGATCCGAGATGGTCTCCATCACCGGCGCCCTGGTCAACGGCTCAATGATCACCTCTTGCATCATATCCAAAGATCAGTTATAGGCCTGTTCCTTGCCCGGGAATTGTTTGGTTTTCACCGCTTCTATGTACTCACTGATGGCCGCTTGAATGCTGCCGCCTTCATGTAAGAAGTTCTTCGCCATGTGGGGAGTATGGGCGGACAGGCCCAGCATATCGTAGACCACCAACACCTGCCCGTCACAATCAACACCGGCGCCGATGCCGATAGTTGGAATATCCAGCTCTGATGTAATGCGTGCGGCCAGCAACTGCGGAACGCATTCCAGCACGACCATGCAGGCGCCGGCGTCCTGCAACGCCTTCGCCCCGGAGAGGATCCGCTCGGCCTGCTCCTCAGTCCTGCCCTGTACCTTATAGCCGCCGTATTCCTTAACGGACTGGGGTTGCAGGCCAACATGCCCGCACACGGCAATGTTACGGCGGGTTAGCGATGCAACGATGTCCACCTTGTCAAGCCCGCCTTCCAGCTTCACGATCTCAGCGCCGCCGTTTTCTATCAGCTCCATGGCATTATCATAGGCGGCGGACTCCGTCTCATAGCTGTGATAAGGCATGTCTACAACGATGATGGCGTCTTTGCACGCCCGGCTGACCATCTGGCTGTGATACACCATGTTATCCACGGTGACGGACAAGGTATCCCCGGCCCCCTGCAACACCATGCCGAGGGAGTCACCCACCAGTATGACGTCAACACCCAGCTCATCCATTACCCTGGCAAAGCTGGCGTCATAGGCGGTCAGGCTGACAATCTTCTCACCGGCATGTTTTAACGCATGCAGGCGATCAATGGTAGTTTTGTTATCCATCAATCCCGGGGGTTAAAGTAATGACGGCCTGGGCTGAAATCGCTGATATGCTCCAGTAACAGGTTATAGTCACTCACATCATTGGCGAAGTCAAAGTCACCGGTGTTGATAATCAATAACGGGGAGTCATCATAATGATAGAAAAAATTAACATAGGCGTCTGCAATCCGCTGCAAATAGCGTTCATCTATTTTTCTCTCATAGGCCATGCCATGTTGATGGATCCGCCTTAGCAAGACGTCAACCGGCGCCTGTAGGTAGACGATCAGATCCGGCAGCGGCGCATCGATCATGACATGATGATAAACCTGGTGATATAAACTCAGCTCATCCTCATCCAATACCGCCTCGGCAAATAATGTATCTTTCTGGATGAGGAAGTCCGATACCTGTGCGGGCTTGAACATATCGGTTTGCTTTAACGTTTGAATGAGCCTTGTGCGTTGAAATAAAAAATATAATTGTGCGGGCAAGGCGACGGACCTGGGATCGGCGTAAAACCTCGGCAGAAACGGGTTTTCCGCTGCCCGCTCAAGCAATAAGTCATGCTCAAAGGTAGCGGCCAGTCGCCTCGCCAGGGTGGTTTTACCCACCCCTGGCGGTCCTTCAACGACGATATAGGCGGCGACTTCTTTACTCATCCGTCCATGAGTTTCCTGGTACCGCCGGCGCCAATATATCTTAGCAGGTCTTTGGCCCTGCCTAGTCGGGGAATCGCAATCTCCGGGTCAAGTTCAAGCAGGGGGATCAAGACGAAACTCCTGCTCTTGATCTCGGGGTGCGGTACTTTCAACATGTGGTTATCAATGATCTGCGCCCCATACAATAGCAGATCAAGATCCAAAGTGCGGGGGCGCCATCTTCGCTGCCCGCGCACGCGCCCCTGGCTATCTTCAATCAGGTGTAATTGCGCTAATAATTTAAGCGCCGATAAACCCGACTTGAGCAGGGCGACGGCATTAACAAAATCAGGCTGCTGGCCGGGGCCGAGGGGTTTGCTGATATAAAATGAAGAGCATGTGATCAGGGTGGTGTGTTTAATATCGCCCAATCTTTCAAGGGCGGTATTTAACTGCAACTCGGGGTTATTGAGGTTGCTGCCCAATCCGATGTAGCTTCTTTCCATCAACACAGTCTATTGCTAACACCCTCTGCGGTCCTGTCGCCGACTGCTCCTGTGGCCCCTATGGGGGGGCGGTTTTTCCTTGACGGGAAAAGCCTGCTGAAACTCGGTCCACCAATTCGCCGCCTGTGAGACGTCCTCGCCGGATTGTGCGCGTAACAACAGGAAATCATAGGCGGCCCTAAAGCGCGGATGTTGTAACAATCTGTGTGGTCGGCGGCGGGCGGGGCGGGTTAGCCTGGGTTGTAATTGCCATATATCCCGCGCCATGTTGGTAAATCGGCGCGGTATTGAAGTACTGCTTGTCTGTTTGGATATAACAACATCGGCGGCGAGCATCATTGCATCGGCCTTGCGCTGCCCCTGCGCCATGTAGTCCTGCGCCAATGTATCCATCGGCGACCACAACAGGGCGGCCAGCAGAAAACCGGGGGTCACGGTTTTATTCTCGGCCAGACGCCGATCAGTGTTCTGCAACGCATTGATGATCAATGTATGTGGATAGCCGCCTCTCTGCTGTGATAAGGCCGCTTCCGTCTGCGGGAAGAGCGTCCCGAATAGCTGATAATGGCGTAATTGCTCAAAGGTTTGCAGGGCACAGCCACCCAGGAGCAATTTTAAGCATTCTTCAAACAGCCGCGCGGGGGGTATGTCATGCAGTAGCGGCGCCAGTTTGGCGATCTGCTCTTCAGCGTCTTTGCTGATCTCAAAACCCAGTTTGGTGGCGAGGCGCACGGCTCGTAACAAGCGCACCGGATCTTCTATAAATCGTTGCTCGGGTGCGCCAATTAGCCTGATGTGACGGGATGTTATGTCACGCATGCCGTTTACATAATCGATCACAGCGTGATCGTCGATGTTGTAGAACAAGGCGTTCACGGTAAAATCCCGACGCCATACGTCATCATCGATACCGCCATACACATTGTCCCGGACGATCCGCCCGTCAATGATATAGCCTTCACCATCGGCAATCGGGTGAGGCGCACGAAACGTTGACACTTCAACCACCTCATTGCCGTAACGCACATGCGCCAGGCGAAAACGACGCCCGATCAGGCGGCTGTTTCTAAAGAGCTCCCTTATCTGCTCGGGCGTGGCGTCCGTCACCACATCAAAATCCTTTGGCTCTCTGCCAAGCAACAAATCGCGAACACCGCCGCCCACCAGATAACCGCCAAAACCGGCGTTCTTCAAGCGATATAACACTTTTAACGCACCATCACTGATGTGTTTGCGAGATATGTTGTGCTCATGGCGCAAGATGATCTCCGGCTGATGAGAAAGGGCGATCACCTTATCGCTTTTTGCAGTCATGCTGACAACTCATGGGTTAAGGGCGTCTATAATCAGGCTACATGTCAGAAAACCACTTGCGGGTTTACGACCCTGATTTAACCTGCTTAAATCATACTCTGTTTTTTATGTGCTTGACAGGGCGGTATACTTCACGATCAATACCTGAAAGCGACAGATCCTCATCATCTGCCCTCTCATGCAAAAGAGAATGCTCCCTTCGTCTAGTGGCCGAGGACGCTGGCCTCTCACGCCGGAAACGGGGGTTCGACTCCCCCAGGGAGCGCCAATCTGGTTTTTTAATTTCCAGCCCCTGGCGCCTTTGAAGCATCGGTTTTTATGTCAAGCCGATGGCAAAATAATGCGCCGGCAGGTAGCGAAAAAAGGCGTCATTTTATTGAACCCGGGGCGATAACAGGTTGACAGGTATTCATTTCATGCCATTACAGGGGTTAAAGGCGGGCGCGCTGGACTAATAAGCGCCTTTGCACAGGCAAGCGTTTTATGTATGCCTGTCTCAGCATCCGGGCCTGGCTTGTTGTGGTTTTATCGGTGGGGCTGATGTTGCCCCGGTCAGCGGGCTAGGGCAGAGGGGCTATGGGGGGTATCTTGCGGATCTTGCTGTGTTGTTTTTAAGGGATAGCGAATGTTTTATTGCCTGTTTTATGTGTCTTTTATTTCCTTGAGAAATGTGCATTTAAGAACGTTTGCATGGCGCCGATGACGATCTCCGGTTGATCCAGATGAATAAAATGACCGCTGCGTTCGGCAATTAAATGCACCGGATTGCTACCTAATCGGGACAGCTCATCTTGTAATTCCATCCACACCTTTTCCATTTCATCGCCATAATCATTATTTGACCAAACGCGTTGCCCGCGCGTGAGCACAACAACCGGAATATCCGGCATCACATCGGAAGCCAGGATCTGTTTGGCGCTTAGTGGAAACCCCATCATCTCCTCTCGCCAGGTCATGGTGTGGCTCCAGCTATTGATCATTTGATTCGCCATCACCATGGTCTCGGCGGGAAAATTGGGATGCAATATCGCCCTTGAGACGATATAGGAACGGGCCTTATGTCTTTCCTCTCTTGGGGGTTGTCGTGGCTTGCTGGGCAGGCGAACCACTTGCTCCGGGTGAGATGAGTCGATCAACACCAGACCGGCGATGTCTTGCGGGTAGGATTTTGCGAACAACTGTGCCGTATATCCCCCGAAAGAATGTCCCGCTAATATATAGGGCCCTGAAATATTGCCGTTATTTAATAACGTATGCAGCTCTTTGGTGATGCGCTCGCTGGTGCGCGGCAACGGGCCCATATCGCTCCAGCCGTAACCGGCCCGATCATAGGTGCACACTTTCGTCTGCCTTGCCAACACCACCTGCACACGGCTCCATTCCAGCGAGAAGCCACCTGCGCCGGAATCGAATATAATGGTTGGCAGACCCCTGCCGACACAGTTGATATGCAAACGGTAGCCGCCCACATCGACCAGTTTGCCGGGAATAACCGAGCGGGCTGGGCTCGCCAGGGCGGCGCTTAGCAATGCGCCGACGATGTATAACAACCCTGTTGAGCATGCCCGTTTGATCATGAAAATAACCTCTGCTGCTATATCCCAAGACGCTTCTGAGCTGGTGTTGATGATGATCAATATACCTGTATGACCATCATTGTGTCACGAATATCCTTCGCATCGGCCAGCATGTTGTTGACAGTATCCATATCACGCTACGGAGATCTTCATGAGCGAGCCTAACTATTGCAGCCTTGGCCGCCGGGTTTTGGTGATGATCTATGATGGTTGCCTGCTCACCTGTGTTTTCATGTTGGCGACCGCCCTGGCGCTACCGCTCAGCGGTGGGGAGGCCTTTGCGAGCGGGAATGTGTTTTATTCCCTGTACCTGTTGACCATTGCCTATATCTATTTCACCTGGCAGTGGCAACAGGGCCGGCAAACCCTGGGGATGCGCGCATGGCACATTTATATAGAAAAAATCGATGGGGGGGCGCTCACCTGGAAAGACCTGTCTATCCGATTTGTGCTTGCCTGCGCTTCGTTCGCAACATTTGGGATCGGCTTTATCTGGGCGCTGTTTAATGACAGGCGGCTGACATTTCACGATCAATACTCACATACGGCGCTAAAATTAAGAAAACCCAAAAGCAGATCCGGTTAAGGCGCGCTTTGCAGTTGACTATGGGCGCACCCTCAATAGTGCATAGAGGATCATCATCAATATGAAGGTCGGCGCCGTCACACTGACGGAGGGGTGGATGTTATAGACCATGCCCATGTGGCTTGAGGTTAAATTGCAAAAATGAAACATAACGCCGATCAGTGCGCCGCTGAAGACATGTTGCCCGGTCGTCATCACCCGTCCAGGACCGCTAACCAGCGGTATCGCCAATATCACCATGGCGATGATGGTGAAGGGTTTGATGAGTTTTGCATACAGGGCCTGCTCATAGCGGGCGGCGCTTTGTGAATTGAGTTTTAAGAACTGAATGTAACTGTACAAACCCCACAGCGATAGATACTGCGGCCGGATAACAACCAGATTAACCATTTCAGGGTTAAGCAATGAGCCCCAACTGGCCTTTTTATGCGCTTCCCGTTTTACCTCATCCCCGTCGATGATGGTCTGCTCAATGTCTTCCAACACCCATCGGTTATTCACGTATTCCGCCGAGCGGGCAAAAATGCTGTAGCGCAGCCTTGCCTTGTCATCAAACTCATAAATATAGATCCCTTCAACCTTATCGCCGGGCAAAACCTTGCGAATGTTAATAAAGCTGTTTCCATCCCTCGCCCAAAACCCGTATTGCGTTTGCAGGGTGATCTGCTCCGTGAGGGCGATGGAGCGCTGATGCTGTGCTCTTCTCTCGCTCACAGGCGCCACCAACTCGCCGACACACAGCGTAAACAACACCACCACAACAGCGGATCTCCCCATCATCGTGGCCAGGGAGAATGTGGAAACACCCGATGTCCTGATAACATTGAGCTCGCCGCTCTGCGCCAGTATGCCGAGCGCCGCCATCGCCCCAATCATCGCGGCAATGGGCATGAGTTCGTAGACAAGACGGGGCACCGTCAGCAACACATAGATGACGGCCTGGGGGGCGCCATAGCGTCCCTGGCCGGCGTCTTCGAGCTGATCTATCAGGGATAGGAAAAAGAAGATCCCCAACAGAACGAGCAATGCCAGGGAGGTCGTCCAGATCAAACTGCCGGTGAGATAACGTTGCAGGGTTCTCATCGCTCTGCCGGCGGGCCCCGGTGTTGATTGCTGTGGCGGAGCCGGCGCTTCAATGCAGGGAATTGGAATACCGCAAGGATGAGCAAAACGAGGATGAGATGTACCCACCACAAGCCGACAGACGCCGAGATGACATCCCGTTTTAAGAGGGTTTTTGATACACCCAGAAGGTTAATGTAGATAATATAGATCATGATGGCCATCAAGATGGGCAGGTATTTCTGCTCGTTAAATGCATAGCCGCTCAACGCCACTGCAAGCAGGGGAAGCAGTAATGACGCCATCACAAACGATAAGCGCCACTGCAACTCGGCCTTATGTTGCGGGTTCTTTGAATTGAGCAACACCGGGCTCGGCAATGCCTCGAGCTTCACATGCCCCGCACCTTCCCCGCCTTCCTCAACCAGCACCCCATAGGTGCGATATTGTGTTATCTGATAGTCGAGCTCCCCGGGATAACCCACATACCGTCTGCCGTTTTCAAAGAGAATATATTTGCTGCCCGAGCGCCTTGCGATCTCATAGCGCGCACTGTGTGATCGTAAAACACCGAGATGGTTATCTTCCCTCACCTGTAAAAACACGTTCTCCATGTGGTTATTCTCATCGGATAGCTTCTCAATATAGATCACCCTGTCTCCCTGATCGGACTCCTTGAACTTGCCCGCCTTCATACCGGTGACGTCCGCTTGCGCCTGTGCCCTCGCCTTTAACGCCTCAGCACCCCGTATCGCCCAGGGCGAGATAAAAAAACTCATGGCGAAAACCAGTAATGCGAACAGGACAGATAACTGAAAAACAGACATGAATTGAAATCGATGGCTAACCCCGGATACCGAGACGACCGTTAATTCCTTATCACGGGCGAGGCGGGCGAGGCCCAGAATAACAGCCAGAAAAATGGCGGCGGGCATGAGTTTTGGCAGGGCGGCGAGCATTTTCATCAGCAACATCTGCAAGATAAGATCAGCGGGCAGCTCCCCGGCGGCGGCGTCAGCCAGGTATCTCACAAAACGGTTGCTCGCCACAATCAGCAACAGAAGAGCGGTTATCCAGCCCAGTTTCTCGACAATTTCCCGGTGAATGTAGCGTTTTAGGATCATCATTTTAACGGCTATGGCGTCTGTTTTGCCCCATCGTGCTTTGCCTCAGAGCGCATAAAAGAATAAACTTGCGGGCCTATCACCACAATAGCCAGACGTGGGTGCTTAATTTAACCATCCGCCAGATAACGAGACCTGATTATGGAATACAACATAAAAAGCGGTAGCCCTGAAAAACAACGTACAGCCTGCCTGGTCGCCGGGGTCCATGAGCTGCGTAAATTAACGCCTTCGGCAAAGATCATGGATGAGGCCAGCGATAAATATCTCTCCAATGTGATCAGAAAAGGTGATATGGACGGCAAGCTCGGCCAGTCCTTACTATTGCATCATGTCCCCGGCATACTCGCCGATCGCTTGTTGCTGATCGGTTGTGGTCGAGAGAGAGACCTGGATGATCGCCAGTATAAAAAAATTATTGAACATAGTATTAGACAGATTAACGCTACCGGGGCGTTGGATGCGATCAGCTTTCTCTCTGATCTTAGCGTGAAGGGAAAAGACAGCCGCTGGAATATACAGAACGCCGTGCAGTTTATGCATCATGCTACCTATGAGTTTAACGATTTCAAGAGCAGGAAAAAACAGGACGCCAACAAGTCCCTTCGCAAATTAACCCTGTCGGTGCCTTCACGCCGGGAGCTGGCGCAGTGCGAGGTCGCCCTCTCACGGGGTATGGCCATTGCCAACGGTGTGAAACGTACCCGTGATCTGGCGAACCGTCCGGCCAATGCCTGCACCCCCGCTTACCTGGCTGAGCAGGCGCTACAAATGGGCAAGGCGTTTAAGTCGCTCAAGGTGAAGATCATGGATGAGAAGCAGATGAAGGCCCTGGGTATGGACGCCCTGTTATCGGTATCACAGGGTAGCGCCCAGCCGGCCAAACTCATTACCTTTGAGTATAAAGGCACAAAAAATGCCCATAGGCCTGTCGTCATAATCGGCAAAGGCGTGACCTTCGACACCGGCGGTATTTCATTAAAACCCCCGGCCAATATGGACGAGATGAAGTTCGACATGTGTGGCGCCGCCTCTGTATTCGGCACGGTGGCGGCGGTTGCTGAAATGGCGCTGCCGATCAGTCTTGTGGGGATCATACCGGCAACGGAGAATATGCCGGGCGGCCGGGCGACCAAACCCGGCGACATCTTCACCAGCATGTCCGGGCAAACCATTGAGGTGTTAAATACCGATGCCGAGGGCCGGCTGATTTTATGTGATGCGCTGACCTACAGCGCTCGATTTAATCCGGATGTGGTCATCGACATAGCGACATTGACCGGGGCCTGTGTTATTGCGCTTGGAAAACATGCCTCCGGTCTTTTGAGCAATCATAACCCGCTGGCCAAAGATCTATTACATGCCGGGGAGCGTGCAAACGACCGCGCCTGGCAACTGCCCCTGTGGGAAGAATATGAAAAACAGCTAGACAGCCCGTTTGCCGACATGGCCAATATCGGCGGACGGGAAGCCGGAACCATCACGGCGGCCTGTTTTTTATCGAAGTTTGCCCGCAAGTATCAGTGGGCGCATCTGGACATCGCCGGAACAGCATGGGTTAGCGGTAAAAACAAAAGCGCCAGCGGACGTCCGGTGCCGTTGCTTACCCAGTATTTAATTCAAAGATGTGAAGGCTAGTTCTGCATAACCACGAAACATGATCCTCAGATCATGACCAGGGCGGATTTCTACATCGTGGCTGATCACAATATGCCGTATCGTTTTATTTGCAACCTGTGTGATAAAGTCAGAGAAGAAGGCTATGATCTCTATATACAGGCCTCATCCAGAGAGCAGGCGTCAACACTTGATGAGATGTTGTGGACCTTCAGGGACATCAGTTTTCTCGCCCATGCCCTTATCGACTCTGCCGATGCTGACAACACACCCATCCTCATTGGCTGGGAGGGCGAGGTCTGTCAATCCAGGCAAGCGCTCATGAACCTGTCAAATACATTCCCCGACCCTGTTGAGGGGTATGAACGGATCATAGAAGTCGTGCCCTCAGCGCCCGATCACAGGGAGAAGGCGAGGCAACGGTATAAGGCTTATCGAGACCAGGGACTGGCGCTACATAGTCATGATATTGGCCCCAACTAATGTCCGCATCCGCTAGATCCAGGCAATCGAATACATTATTGAAACAGCGAATTGACGAGCTGGAGACCTTGCTGAGCAGGAAAAAACACGCCCTTGAGGAAGGGTCTGGGAAAGACATTCGGCATAAAACCATTCCGATCCTCGATGAGCTGGCGGCAGAGAGTGACTTTGAAGATCCTGTGCCGCTGATAGAGGATATCATCGCATCGAGGGATGGACTCGCTGACGCAACGGACAGATTGGAGCAAAAGCTCACCCGCGAGCTGGAAGCGATCATCGCCATGTTCAAAGGCGATCTAAAAAAAAGAATAGCGAGAGAATTACGCACAGCGATTCAGGACCAGGACAAACATCACCCGGATAAGAAGCCGCACCATGGGCATAGAGAAAAATAACCCCGGCTTTGATCCTTTGCTAAATCGCATCTTCCCGGCCCTGGCGCTCCTGCATAAGCCGATGCTCACCCCTGTCGTTGACGTCGGCAAAAATTAAGGCACATAGGCCCTGCCTTTAGGATTTTCACCCCCTCTACTATGGAAAAAACATACGACCCCAAATCCATTGAATCCCGCTGGTATGAAACCTGGGAGAGCCGAGGTTATTTTATGCCTGGGGGGGGTGGGCGCAGTTACAGCATTGCACTGCCGCCGCCCAATGTAACCGGCAGCCTGCACATGGGGCATGCATTCCAGCAGACGCTGATGGATATCTTGATACGCTACCATCGCATGAGGGGGGATGACGTCCTCTGGCAATGCGGTACCGATCATGCCGGGATCGCCACACAAATGGTGGTAGAGCGTCAACTGCAAGCGCAGGGCACATCGCGGCACGACCTCGGTCGTGAGAGATTTATCGAAGCCATCTGGCAATGGAAGGAGCAATCCGGCAACACGATAAGCCGGCAATCACGACGTTTAGGCGCCTCCATGGACTTCTCGCGCGAGCGCTTCACTATGGATCCCGGGCTTTCAGAAGCGGTGCAGAGCGTCTTTATCCGTTTATACGATGAGGGATTGATCTACAGGGGCAAGCGATTGGTCAACTGGGACCCGGTTTTGCATACGGCTATCTCTGATCTGGAAGTCCTGGCAGAAGAGGAAAAGGGGCAACTTTGGCACATACGCTACCCGCGCACCGATGGCGGGGGTCATGTCATCGTGGCGAGCACACGGCCGGAAACCATGCTGGGTGATACGGCCATCGCCGTTAATCCAGATGATGAACGTTACCAGGGCATCATCGGCCTTGAGGTGACCTTGCCCCTGACAGGACGCACATTACCGATCATTGCCGATGACTACGTCACGCCGGGATTCGGCAGTGGTTGCGTTAAAATCACACCGGCCCATGATTTTAACGACTATGAAGTCGGGCAACGACATCATTTGCCCCTCATCAACATTTTTAACCGGGATGCGGCCATTAACGAAAATGCCCCGCCAGCCTATCAGGGCATGGATCGTTATGCTGCACGGGAGAGAATTGTTAACGATCTGCAAGCACAGGGGCTTATTGAAAAAACAGAGCCGCACAAACTCATGGTGCCCCGGGGAGACCGCTCCGGCGCCGTGATAGAGCCTTACCTGACGGATCAATGGTACGTAAAAATCCAGCCGCTGGCGGCGCCCGCCATCGCCGCTGTTAAAGAAGGTGATGTGCGTTTTATTCCCGAGAGCTGGTCGAAGACCTATTTTGACTGGATGCACAACATCAATGACTGGTGCATCTCCAGACAACTGTGGTGGGGTCATCGCATTCCGGCCTGGTATGATGAGAGGGGCCAGGTATACGTTGGCGAAAATGAGGCGCAGATCAGGGAAAAATACCATCTCGATAGTACGCTCAAGCTAACCCGGGACCCGGATGTGCTGGATACCTGGTTCTCATCGGCGCTCTGGCCTTTCTCAACACTGGGCTGGCCTGAGAGCACCGATGAGTTAAGCCGCTTCTATCCCACCCGTGTCCTGGTTACCGGTTTTGACATCATTTTTTTCTGGGTCGCGCGCATGCTCATGATGGGGCTCAAGTTTATGGGCGAGGCGCCGTTTAAGGAAGTCTACATCACCGGCCTGGTCAGGGATGGCGAGGGGCAAAAAATGTCCAAGTCCAAAGGCAACATTTTAGACCCGCTGGATTTGATCGATGGTATTGAGCTCGACGCCCTGGTCAAAAAACAAACCACCGGCCTCATGCAACCGCAACTGGCGAGCAAAATCGAGCAGGCCACCCGCCGGCATTTTCCACAGGGGATCACTGCATTTGGCACCGATGCACTGCGCTTCACCTTTGCACAACTCGCCACACAGGGACGGGACATCCGCTTCGATACAGGGCGGATCCAGGGATACCGCAATTTCTGCAATAAACTCTGGAATGCCGCCCGTTACGTTTTCATGCGTGTTGAAGGGCAGGCCATCGATATGACCCATGCAGAGACAGCGCCGGGTTTGGCCGAGCGCTGGATCAACACCTGTTTAACCCAAACTATCGGTCAGGTGGAAAAAAGCATTGCGGCTTATCGTTTCGATCTGGCCTCACAGGCCCTGTATGAGTTTACCTGGGACGCCTATTGCGACTGGTATCTTGAGCTCTCGAAAACCACTTTAGATAACCCGACCGCATCTAGCGCACAAAAGCGAAGCACATTACAGACCCTGTTGATCAACCTGGATATTTTATTGCGCCTGTTGCATCCGTTCATTCCGTTCATCACTGAGGAACTGTGGCAAAAAGTCGCACCGCTTTTAGGAGAACAGGGCGACAGCATCATGCTGCAACCCTATCCCGTGAGCACGGACATTACCGCCGATGAGGCCACGCTCACCACTGTTGACTGGCTCAAATCCTTCATTCTTGGCGTCAGGCGCATTCGTGCACAGCGGGATATCGCCCCTGGAAAAACCCTGGCGCTACTTGTCAAGGGTGGCAATGATAAGGAGAAACAATGGCTACAACAACACCGTGACTATATCCACACACTGGCGAAGGTGGCGACCATCTCACCTGCCGACAGCGCTCCAGAGGACGCGGTTGCGGCCCTCGCCGGGGAGATGATCATTTTAATCCCGCTGGCGGACCTCATCGACCCCAAAGCCGAGATAGAAAAACTGGAAAAAGCGCTGCACAAAAAGCACATGGAAAAACAGCGGATCAGCAAAAAACTGGACAACAAACACTTCATCGACAAGGCGCCGGCTGACGTGATAGACAAACAACGCGCCAAACTCACAGAGGCAAGTGGTACCATCGCCAAACTCACAGAGCAACGGGAACGTATTCAAAAACTGATCGACCGTCATGTTTGAGAGGGTAAGAGAAGACATACAAGTCGTGTTCGATCGGGACCCGGCGGCACGCAGTGCGGCGGAGACACTCATCAGTTGTCCGGGCCTGCATGCGATTTTGTTTCATCGCCTGAACCACTGGCTGTGGATGAGGAAATGGTACTTGATCGCACGTTCTACCGCACACCTATCACGCTTTCTCACCGGTGTGGAAATCCATCCCGGGGCCAGGATTGGTCGTCGGTTTTTCATTGACCATGGCATGGGTATTGTCATTGGCGAGACGGCCGATATTGCAGATGATTGCTCCGTTTATCATGGCGTCACCCTGGGCGGGACAACCTGGCGAAAAGGCAAACGCCATCCAACCTTAAAACAGGGCGTGATCATAGGCGCCGGGGCGAAAGTGCTGGGGCCGATAACACTGGGTGTAAACTCAAGGGTCGGATCAAATGCCGTTGTTGTTAAAGATGTGCCCGATTACGCCACTGTGGTCGGTATACCCGGCCACATCATCGCCAAAAAACCCGAAAACGAAGAGGAAAGCAAAGAGGCGGAGCGCGCCGCCATGGCCGAGAAGATCGGCTTTGACGCCTATGGCGCCAGCAAGGATATGCCTGATCCCATACAAAATGCCCTGGACGCCATGTTAGATCACATGCACAAAGTAGAGAAGGAAATGGAAGAGCTACGGAAAAAACCGGGCCGAGAAGATTAAGAGACGGACTTAGAATGCGAGAACTCTCGCCCATCAGCCATCCACGCCTTTCGAGTCTGAGGGTGGCGCTAGACGGACACGCCGGGACGGGCGCTCACCTGTGCAAACCAGCGTTTCAAACTCGCCTGGGAGTCATCAATGTGCAGCTTTATCCAACTGGCAAACTCCACGCTCACAAATGCGGTGATGTCAGCAAGGGTAAATTGCTCACCACAGATGTATTCTGATCCGCCCAGATGTTTGTCCAGCTCCGCTAAAAAATACTGCGCGCGCGCTCTGCCCCGCCCAACCAGCGCCGGGATCTGGCTTATTTTGTGCGGGCCGGTCAGCGCACGTTCCTGAAGCCCTTTCGCACGGTTACGGAAGGCCTCGGCGATGGCGAGGAATCCTTCATATTCAATGCGGCTGTTCCAGGATAAAACAGCCGCTTTCTCAATCGGGTTTTGGCCCATCAGTGAAGGGGCGGGTTGCAATGCTTCCAGATAACAGGCAATACCGATATTCTCTGTAATGGTGGTTCCATCATCTAGCTCCAGCACTGGCACCGTGCAACGGGGATTGATTTTCTTAAACGGATCAGAGAACTGCTCGCCATTGCCCAGGTCCACCTGGATCGACTCAATATCCAGGCCCTTCTCGGCAATAAAAATACGGGCGCGCCTTGGACTGGGGGCAGTGGCGCAATCGTAGAGCTTCATCTGATCAGATCTCCTTAAATCTCATACCTGCGGCACATAAGCATTGAAGACCTCGCATCATACATGATGGCACAGTCGCCATTTTTAACTAAGCCTAAGGCGCATTAAGGCCACGGGTTACCGGTCGGGTATCGTGAGTAATAGGGTTTTATCTTTGATGTTTGCCTGCACTCCTATCGTTTTACCCAACGGTGTGAAGGCGTAGCCGATGATAGTCATTTTTGCGCTAAATTGCTATCTGTCTGCGATCCTTGTCAATGCGGCCGAATAGTGGATTGAAAGAAGATCGAGGAAGGTGATCAGGCGATCGCAGGGGCAAGCATGAAAAGCAATTATAAAGATTATCAGTCGCTCATTCTCCGATGATGATCGAAGGAGCATTGAACTATTACCTTACGTTACCCCTGAAACCCATACTGAGCAGGACACAGGTATCCTGAAACCGGCTATTTTATTTTGCCCATTGGCCACACCGGAGGCCATGTTTTACGCCCATGCAACGCCGGGATGCGCGCGCATACCTTAGGATATATTCCAGTATTAGCCATTTATTAACCCTGCCCTGCCGCCTGATAAAAACAGTCGGGGAAATACTTGATTAAAATACTCAGATATGTAACGCTATCGCCTTTAACCCTTTTTAACCCCTCGGGTGAGCCCCATGCGATTAACGACAAAAGGACGCTACGCCGTCACGGCCATGCTGGATCTGGCCCTGCATGAGAACTCCGGGCCTGTCAGGCTGACTGATATATCCAATCGGCAAGGGATCTCGTTATCGTATTTAGAGCAGTTATTCTCACGCTTGAGAAAGAGCGGTTTGGTGTCCAGCGCCCGCGGGCCGGGCGGTGGTTATCACCTGCAACAGGCCGCCACGGATATATCCGTAGCGGACGTCATCCGTGCAGTGGATGAGCAGGTGGATGCGACCCGTTGTGGCGGTAATAAAAACTGCCAGGCGGATCAACCCTGTCTTACCCATGATCTGTGGGAGAGCCTAAGCCTTCAGATCACGACTTTCCTGAGTGAGATTAGCTTCTCTGATCTGGTGCAACAACAGTCGGTGAGGCAGGTCCTGGCAAGACAGGAACATCTGCTTGTACGTATGTAATGAAAAATATGAGGTATCGTTCAATGTCACATGATCACATCGCCCTGACCGACCGCGCGGCGGCCCATGTAAAAAACTATCTGGCCGGAGAAGAGGGCGGGCTTGGCCTTCGGGTGGGCGTAAAACCGACCGGATGCTCAGGCTATCAATATGTCATAGAGGCCGCCGCAGCGGTGCATGAACATGACGCGTCATTTCAAACCAATGGTGTGACCGTGGTGGTGGATAAACAAAGCCTGCGATACCTGGCCGGCACCGAGCTGGATTTCGTAAAGGAAGGCTTGAATGAAGGATTTAAGTTTCACAATCCCAATGTCAATGAAACATGCGGTTGTGGTGAGAGTTTCAGCATCACCGATCAGAATAACGAGGAATAGAACATGACGAGCCAGACCCCTGAAGTGGCAGAGTTGGTTCATAAAGAATATGAACATGGGTTCGTAACGGACATCGACACAGACACCGTTGCGCCCGGACTCAATGAAGAGGTCATCGAACTCATCTCCACAAAAAAAGCGGAGCCGGATTGGCTACTGGCATGGCGCTTGCAAGCCTATCGCCACTGGCTACACATGTCGGAGCCGCGCTGGGCGCATGTGCATTACCCCCCCATCGATTATCAGGCCATCTCCTATTATTCGGCGCCAAAATCCCGGGCCGATGGCCCGCAAAGCCTGGATGATGTTGATCCAAAACTGCTGGAGACCTATGAGAAACTGGGGATCCCCTTGCATGAGCAGAAAATGCTGGCTGGCGTGGCTGTGGATGCGGTGTTTGACAGCGTATCCGTGGCGACCACCTTCAAGGAGAAACTGGCTAAGGCCGGCGTCATCTTCTGCTCTTTCTCGGAGGCCGTAGAAGATCACCCTGAGTTGGTGCAAAAATACCTAGGCACTGTTGTGCCTTTCGCAGACAATTATTATGCGGCGTTAAACTCCGCGGTGTTCACCGATGGTTCGTTTTGCTATATCCCCAAAAACACGCGCTGCCCATTGGAGCTTTCAACCTATTTTCGGATTAACGCGGCCAACACCGGGCAATTTGAACGCACGCTTATCATCGCCGATGAAGGCAGTTATGTGAGCTACCTGGAAGGCTGCACGGCGCCCATGCGTGATGAAAACCAATTACATGCGGCGGTGGTGGAGCTCATCGCGCTGGATAATGCCGAGATAAAATACTCCACGGTGCAAAACTGGTATCCGGGCGATGAGAATGGCGTCGGTGGGATCTATAACTTCGTCACCAAGCGCGGTGACTGCCGGGGGATGAATGCAAAAATTTCCTGGACGCAGATCGAAACCGGCTCGGCGATCACCTGGAAATACCCCAGTTGTGTGTTGCGCGGTGATAATTCCATCGGTGAGTTCTACTCCGTCGCCGTCACCAATCACTTTCAACAGGCCGACACCGGCACCAAGATGATACACTTGGGGAAAAACACCCGTAGCACCATCATCTCCAAAGGGATCTCCGCCGGCCAGGCGCAAAACGCCTATCGGGGTCTGGTCAATATCGGCAAAGGTGCGGACAATGCGCGCAACTACACCCAGTGCGATTCATTGCTGATGAGCGATACCTGCGGCGCCCATACCTTCCCCTATATCGAAACGAAAAACGCAACGGCGATGGTTGAACACGAAGCCACAACATCAAAGATCAGTGACGATCAATTATTCTACTGTCGTCAACGCGGCATAGACGAGGAAGACGCCGTGAACATGATCGTAAACGGTTTTTGTAAAGATGTGTTCAAGGAGTTGCCAATGGAGTTTGCCGTTGAGGCGCAGAAACTCTTAAACATCACCCTTGAAGGTGCGGTGGGATAAACATCAGGCCGGGAAAACCACGGCATAAAGGCCACTCTTTAAGGATAAATACATGCTAAGCATAGAAAATCTCAACGTCAGTGTGGCCGGCAGGCCCATACTCAAGGGCCTGAACCTCGCCGTCAATAAAGGTGAAGTCCACGCCATCATGGGGCCGAACGGCTCAGGCAAAAGCACGCTGGCCCATGTCCTGGCCGGGCGCGATGGTTATGGGATCGAGGCGGGCGCTGTGTTATACGATGGCGAGGATATCTTTCAATTATCGCCGGAAGAGCGGGCGCGAAAAGGCATTTTCCTGGCCTTTCAATACCCGGTTGAGATCCCGGGCGTGAACAACATCTATCTTCTAAAGGCCGCCGTCAACGCCATTCGGGTTCACCGGGGTGAGGCCGAGCTCGACGCCGTTGATTTCCTGAAGCTGGTGCGAGAGAAGATGCAGCTTGTGAAGATGGATGAGACCCTGCTCAACCGCGCCGTCAACGAGGGCTTCTCAGGCGGTGAGAAAAAGCGTAACGAGATTTTTCAAATGGCGGTGCTGGAGCCCCGGCTGGCCGTGTTGGATGAGACCGACTCGGGGCTTGATATCGACGCCTTGAAAATCGTCGCCGATGGGGTGAACACACTGCGTCATGCGGAGCGCGCCATCGTCCTGGTGACCCATTATCAACGATTATTAGATCATATCGTCCCGGATTACGTGCATGTTTTATCCGACGGCAAGATCATTAAATCAGGCGGGCGTGAATTAGCCATAGCGCTGGAAGAGAAAGGCTACGACTGGGTGCAACAAGGGGCAAAAGCCCCATGAGCGAGGCCGCCATCAGTCATTATCTGTCCGAGTTTGAGCGGTTCAAATGCGATCAGGACCCTGGCTGGCTACCGGAGCAACGCACCGAGGCATTGGCCTACCTGAAAAATAACGGATTTCCCACACGCAAAAAGGAGAAGTGGAAATACACGGACCTCGCACCTCTTTGTCGGCGAGAGTTCACATTGCAACAATCGGCTCCGGCACAGGTGGATGAAGCGTCTGTCGATGATTTACGTCTGCCGGGCCTGGCGTGCATCGATCTGGTTTTTGTTAATGGCCTTTACTCAGCGGCGCTCTCTAACCTCAAGGCAACTCCAGCCGGCGCCGTGATCTGCTCTTTGGCTGAGGCAAAAACCGCAAGAGCCGACAGGTTAGAGCAACTCTTACATACCGCCAGTGAGAACATTGACCACGCCTTCACGGCCTTGAACCTGGCTTTTCTCAATGATGGTGCGTTGATCTGTATCCCGGATGGGGTTGAAGTGAAAAGACCCGTCAACATCATTTATCTGTCGAATAACACCGGGCCCACCATGTCGCACCCGCGCAATGTAATCGCCCTGGGCAGAGGCAGCAAAACCACCATCATTGAGACATATGTCGGCATGGAAGATGTTGAATACTTCACCAACACCCATACCCAGGTGCTCGCCGAGGACAATGCCCATCTTGATTATTATAAAATCCAGCAGGAAGGCCGCCGCGCCTATCACATCGGCAACACAAAAATAACCCAGAGGAGAGACAGCAAAATAGACTGTCATTCGCTGTCCTTTGGTGGCGCCCTGGCGAGAAGTGATATGGATGTGGTGCTCGACGGGCCGGGCGCAGAGATCCATCTAAATGGTCTTTATTTGACGAACGGCCGCCAGCATATGGACAACCAGACGTTGATAGAGCACAAACAGCCGCACACAGGCAGTCATGAGCATTATCGGGGCGTCTTAAACGGTCGCTCGCGTGCTGTGTTCAATGGCAAGGTCATCGTCCATGAGCGGGCGCAAAAGACCGAGGCCCATCAATCCAATGCGAATTTACTGCTCTCGGGTGAGGCCGAGGTGAATACCAAACCGGAGCTTGAAATATACGCCGATGACGTGAAATGCAATCATGGGGCGACGGTCGGTCAGCTTGACGATAATATGTTGTTCTATTTGCGTTCACGGGCCATCGATAAAAACACGGCGAAAAGCCTGCTGATCTACGCCTTTGCCGATGAGGTGATGCGTGATATGAAATTACCTGACATGCGCGCCCGCCTTGAGCGAAGCGTTGCCGGCGGGTTACCGGACGCCGATCTGATCAAGGCGTTTATGCGATGACAAACCCGGCAACGGCAACCCGTATCACCGATGTCTGCGATTTCCCCGTGGATAGATATCGGCAGGATTTTCCGATCTTGTCAAGGGTCGTTCGGGATAAACCGCTGGTGTACCTGGATAATGCCGCCACCTCACAAAAACCACGCAAGGTGATTGAGGCGATGGAGGATTACTATTGCCGATACAACTCCAACATTCATCGTGGCGTACACACCCTAAGCGAGCTTGCCACGGACGCATACGAGGCGGCGAGAGCAAAAATTAAAACCTTCATCCATGCCCGATCGGAGCGAGAAACCATTTTTGTGCGTGGCGCCACAGAGGCAATAAACCTGATCGCCCAGAGCTATGGGAGAAATAAATTAACGCCAGGCGATGAAATCATCATCTCAGAGATGGAGCACCACGCCAATATTGTGCCCTGGCAGATGTTGTGTGAACAAACCGGGGCCATATTAAACGTCATCCCCATCAATGATGCGGGGGAGTTGATCATGGATGCGTATAGAAAACTATTAACCGATAAAACCCGCATCGTATCGGTAGGCCACATATCCAATGCACTTGGGACGGTGAATCCGGTTAAGGACATCGCCGCCCTCGCCCATGAGGTGAATGCGGTGGTGGTGGTGGATGGCGCCCAGGCGGTCCCCCATACCAAAGTGGACGTACAGGATCTCGACTGCGACTTTTATACCTTCTCAGGACACAAATTATTTGGCCCTACCGGCATTGGCGTGCTCTACGGCAAGCAGGCGTTGCTGGAAGACATGCCCCCTTATCACGGCGGTGGCGATATGATCAGGAAGGTGACCTTTGAGCAGACCTCATATAACGATCTCCCCTATAAGTTTGAAGCCGGCACACCGGATATAGCCGGCGTCACCGGTCTGGGGGCGGCGATTGATTATGTGAGCGAAGTCGGCCTTGAGCACATCAACCACTACGAGCACCAACTCCTGCAATACGCATCGCAAGCCACCAGCCGTATCGCCGGTTTCAAACCCATAGGCACCGCGCAACACAAGGCGGGTATTTTATCATTCGTCATGGACGGCATTCACCCCCATGATCTCGGCACGATTTTAGATGATGAGGGTATCGCCATCAGGACCGGTCATCACTGCGCCATGCCCGTTATGGACAGGTTTAAGGTGCCCGCCACCGCCAGGGCGTCTTTCGCCTTCTACAACACCTTCGAAGAGGTGGACAGGCTTATTATCGGCCTGGAGAAGGCGAAGCACATCTTTCAATAATGCTTATGTTTGATTTAAAGGACTTATACCAGGAGGTCATTGTCGATCACAACCGAAGCCCGAGAAACTTCGGCAAGATGAAGGCCGCACAAAAAACCCTGGAGGGGTTTAATCCCCTTTGTGGCGACCGCCTGACTTTGTATTTGAACATGGAGAATGAGAAGATATCGGAGATAACATTCGATGGCGCCGGCTGCGCCATCTCCGTTGCCTCCGCCTCACTGATGACCGAAGAGATGAAAGGCCGATCCGTTGAAGAGGCAAACGCCATCTTTGAGGCGTTTCATGCGCTGCTTATGGATCCCGGCTCGGAAATTGATTTCGACAGGTTCGGAAAACTGGCGGCGCTGGCCGGTGTGCGCGCCTATCCCAGCCGGGTTAAATGCGCCACCCTTTGCTGGCACACGTTGCATTGCCTATTAGCCGGTGATAACTCACCCGTTACCACCGAATGAACAGGCATACCAACGAGCCGGTCACGGTACAGCGTCTGTGTGAGGCCATCCTCATTCCCAACGGCACACCGATAACCTTGCCTCAGGGGAGCATCGTCTTTATTACCCAGGCCCTGGGTGGAAACTACACCGTTAATATCAACGGCAACCTCGCCCAGGTGGGCGCACAGGACGCCGATGCCCTGGGTTTTGACGTCCCCGATGGCAGTAACCAGGAACAAGCCCCCAATGAAGATGGCAGCGTCAATGAAGACCATGTCTGGGCACAGATGCGAACCTGTTATGATCCTGAAATACCCATCAACATCGTTGAGCTCGGCCTGGTTTACGATTGTAACATCTCGCGATCAGAGTCAGGGGATAACCAGGTGGCTATCACCATGACATTAACGGCGCCGGGCTGCGGCATGGGTGATTTCCTGGCCGCCGATGTGCACAGTAAAATAGCCGCGGTGCCGAATGTGGATCATATCCATGTTGAACTCACCTTCGACCCCCCCTGGAACCCTGACATGATGAGCGAGGCGGCGCGCCTTGAAACCGGCCTTTTATGATCATGCCCCATCCTCTTGCGCCAAACCCCCATGGGCCTGATCTCAAAATGAGGGTATCCGTGCAAGGCGCTACCTCTCCAGAAGCACAGTTACACGAGGCAAAAGGGTCGATGAGAGCGGCGAGAACATGGCGCAGGCAAGAAAACAACCGCTTTGAGATAAGCGCATGTCAGACTGGGTAGACGTGGCCAATGTCAATGCCTTCCCTGCGGGTGAGGTCCGTTTGCTGGATGTGGATGATGTACCCATAGCAATCGTTAATGCCCAGGGTGAGTACTACGCCCTGGAAGATGTCTGCACCCACGATGGCTCGCCCTTGCTGGGTTGTGCGCTGGCGCCGGAAGAGGTCATTGAAGGCGCAACACTCATCTGTCCCCGCCACGGCGCCCGTTTCTGCATGAAGACCGGCGCCGCCCTTAGCCCGCCCGCCTACGAGCCCATAGCGATATTCCCAACGCGGGTTGATAATGGCGTTCTACAGGTGCGAGATGATCGCCAGGATTAGCGCCGCTCCGTCAATAAAACCCCGTAAACATGGATAGTGATAGCCGTGATAGCGGTTTAATGCAGGGCTTTTTACACGTATAATCGCGCGCATCTTTAACACATTAAGCAAAGAGAAACTTTTTTTATTGGCGCGGTTTTCAGTGTTGGTCTTTGGCAATGAAAAATGGCCTCTGAAAGATACATCGCCGACTCACGTCATACCGAGGGCAAAAGTAGGCGCAGGTTCAGCGTGGGGGTTCAAGTCAAGGGATAACCACTACAACCATCACGGGAAAACGCAAAGACAGGACTGACAGATGGGCAGCGAGCAAACCTTATCAATCATCAAACCCGATGCGGTGGCAAAAAATATAATCGGGGCCATTTATCAACGGTTTGAGGACGCCGGCTTAAAGGTCGTGGCGGCGAGAATGCTTCGGCTCTCTGAGCAGCAGGCGGCCGATCTTTATGCGGTGCATCATGACAAACCGTTTTTTCAGGAGCTCGTCAGTTTCATGACCTCAGGGCCGATCATGGTGCAGGTGCTGGAGGGTGAGGATGCCATATCGAGAAATCGTGAACTGATGGGCGCGACTTTTCCCAAAGACGCACGGGCAGGCACCATTCGCGCAGACTTCTGCGACGCCGAAGGCGATCAGGGGGAGAATGCCGTGCACGGCTCAGATGCGCCGGATACGGCAAAAGCGGAAATCGCCTTCTTCTTCACGGCGGAGGAGATCTGCCCGGCAAGCAGATAACCAACGTGGCCCCTGATTGCAATTTATTCAATCTGAACCAGGCGGGCATGCGGGATTTTTTTGCCGGTATGTCCGAGAAACCCTTTCGCGCCGCCCAGGTCATGAAGTGGGTTTATCATCAGGGCATTACGGATTTCGGCGCAATGACCGATTTAAGCAGGCGCCTGCGTGATTATTTAACCAACAACACCCGCCCGGCAGTCCCTCACATCGTCTCTGAGAAAACCTCCATGGACGGCACACGCAAGTGGTTAATGCAGGTTGATGAGAGAGAGATCATTGAAACGGTTTTCATTCCCGAAGCTACCAGGGGCACGCTTTGTGTTTCATCACAGGCGGGGTGTGCATTGAACTGCGCCTTCTGCGCCACTGGAAAACAGGACTATAAGCGCAATTTATCCGTGGCGGACATCATCGGCCAACTCTGGCAGGCCAATAAAGCGCTGGGTTATTTTCAAACACGCTCACGCCGGATCAGTAACGTGGTCTTCATGGGCATGGGCGAGCCCCTGCTTAATTTTGACAATGTCGTGAAGGCGATAGAACTAATGACCGATGATCTGGGTTTTGGCTTGTCCAACAAACGGATCACATTAAGTACCGCCGGGATCGTCCCCGGTATTATAAAACTGGCGAAATGCAGCAAGGTGAGCCTGGCCGTATCATTACATGCACCCAACGATACGCTGAGAGAGAAGCTGGTGCCCATCAATAGAACCTATCCCATCGCCCGGCTGTTAGACGCCTGCCGTCAATACAGTGAAGCGAGTAGCGGCGCCCCCGTCACCTTCGAATACGTGATGCTCAAAGGCGTCAATGATTCAGGGAAGGAGGCGAGAGAGCTGGCCGATTTGCTAAGAGGATTTCCGGCCAAGGTCAACCTGATCCCGTTTAACCCTTTCCCTGATCCCGTTTTTGATGATCCCGCTTTTGAGTGCTCGCCAATGCAAACAATCGATGATTTTCGCGATAGACTGATGCAATCGGGTATTATCACCATCACCCGTAAAACCCGGGGTGATGATATCAATGCTGCCTGTGGACAACTGACTGGAGAGGTTATCCCGCCCGCCAAACACTCACGGGAACAACAAAGATAGATGATGCATAACATCCCCGTAATGCTGGTTCTGGTTTTTATGCTAACGGCCTGTTCACAGACCGCCGGCCAGAAGCAGATCATAGGGCCGAAAGAACCACCTGATGAGATCGCACTCGCCAATGTGAACCTCGCCATTGAATACATGCGTATTGGTGAGTACGAGCGGGCGCTGGAGAAATTAGCCCGGGCTGAGGTTGCCGCGCCTTATTTTCATGAAACCTACAATATTTACGGCATTTTGTATCAGCAACTGGGGGATGCGAAAACCGCCGAGAAGAACTTTAAGCGATCATTAAAACTGGAGCCGACTGATTCCGCCACGATGAATAACTACGGGCGATTTCTATGCAGTGAAGGACGTGTGGATGAGGCGCAACGGATCTTCCAGACGGCGGTGGAAAATCCACTTTACGCCACCCCTGAAATTGCCATGACGAATGCGGCGACCTGTGCGAAATTAAATGGACAAATACTGAAGGCAGAGGAGTTTTATAAAAAAGCACTGGCCATCAATCCACAGATCCCGGTAGCGTTATTGCAAATGTCGCAGATCAATTTCGATAAAGGTAACGCCTTGTCCGCACGCGGTTATTATCAACGTTATATAGACATTGCCTCGCAAACTGCCGCCAGCCTGTGGCTCGGCATTCAAATTGAATCCCGGCTTGGCGATAAAGACGCCGTATCGAGCTATGCATTACTACTACGCAATCACTTCCCCGACTCCAACGAAGCCAGGTTGCTCAATGACTCAGGCGCCCGTTAGCACATGCCGACCGATCAGGACAATGACATACGCATTTCAACCGGAGCGCATCTGCGGCATTTACGGGAAGAGAAAGCGCTCTCCATCGCGGATGTTGCCGCGCAGTTGTATCTTGATCCCGGGATTATCGCAGCGCTTGAGGGTGATGATTATGACGCCTTGCCCAGCGCAACTTACGTGCGCGGTTATCTGCGTAGTTACGCCAAAGTCCTGGCCGTCCCGGCCGATGCGATCCTGGCGTTGTATGATGCTGATGCACCTTCGCCGCCGGAGATCATCCCGCAGATAAAACTGAAAACACAAACAACGAGCAGAGATAAACCGGTCATCGCCTTCTCCTATCTTGTTGTTTTTATCCTGATGTTGTTATCCCTCGCCTGGTGGCAAAGCCGCTTTATTCAGGATGGCCATCCTCTCACCGATCTCACTGCCCCTGATCCGAGCGAGACAGACAACCCGTCCCCGGGTTTGCCCTACCCTATTACGATTGTTGAGCATACCGATGCGCCGTTTTATCGTGCCCCGAGTGTGGATGAATCACCCAAGGCCGGCGATGCGCTTGATGTTACCCCCCCAGGGCCTGATACCGCCGGTGTCTCGCCACCCGCTATTACCGTTGCGATAGATAAGCGGGGCACAGGCCCTGATACGATTAAAATATCCCTCTCAGGTAATTGCTGGATTGAAGTATTCGATGTTAATGACGAGCGGGTCTACCTTGATCTTGCCCGTGCGGGACAAACATTGCTGCTGCGCGGGATAGCCCCCTTCTCGGTAAAGTTAGGCTCATCACAGAGCGCGATGGTTGAGTTTAACGGCGTCGCCTTTGACCATGCCGGTTACTCGCGGGCGGGGGTTGCCCGCTTTGTGCTTGGCGCAGAATAGTTCTGTATTATTTCATTCGCTTTAGAGAAGACCCTGTGCCCGCCATCACTTCAATCATCCAGGCAGGATGTGCATATACGGGGAATTAACTTGGCGGATAAGTTACAAGCCCTACGGGGGATGCACGATCTGCTGCCCGATGACTCGATTAAATGGCAGCTACTGGAAGAGCGCATAAAATCCATACTGGAGTCCTATTGTTACAGGGAAGTGCGAACGCCTGTCCTTGAAAAAACCGATTTATTCTCACGTTCAATCGGGGAGGCCACGGATATTGTCCATAAAGAAATGTACACCTTCTCTGATCGTAACGATGAGTTATTGACGTTACGACCGGAAGGCACCGCCAGTTGTGTCCGCGCCCTGTTGCAACACGGACTGTTGTATCAAGGCCCGCAAAGAATATGGTATCAGGGCCCCATGTTCCGCCATGAAAGACCGCAAAGAGGCCGCCTTCGGCAATTTTATCAAATCGGCGCCGAGGTGTTGGGCATAGAGAGCGCTGATATTGACGCCGAAATGATCTTGATGTGTTGGCGATTTTGGCGGCAACTGGGCATTCAGGATGTAACCCTTGAGCTCAATTCCTTAGGCTCTTATACATCAAGACAAAAATACAAGGCGGCGCTGGTAGCGTATTTCGCTGATAATAAAGACAAGCTCGATGAAGATGGCGCCAGACGATTGGCCACGAACCCGTTGAGAATACTGGACAGCAAAAATCCCGATATGCAACCCTTAATCCTGGGCGCCCCTTCACTGCTCGATGCAATCGATGAGGAGTCCCGGGCGCACTTTGCAACCGTCTGTGAATTACTGGACGCCAATGACGTGGCTTATAGAATAAACCCCGGATTGGTGCGCGGCCTTGACTATTACAATCGCACTGTATTTGAATGGGTCACGGATAAACTGGGGGCGCAGGGGGCGGTTTGTGCCGGCGGGCGTTACGATGATCTGGCTGAGATGCTTGGCGGGAAACCCACCCCCGGTATCGGCTTCGCCATAGGCCTTGAGCGTGTGCTGGAACTGGTTCGGTTCAGTGATACGCAGTTAAACGCCAAAGCCCCGCAGTTTTATCAGATCCTGGTTGGCGATGCCGCGGTGAATGCCGGGGTGAAACTGGCCGAGTTTTTACGTGATCAAATACCCGGGCTTCGCATACAAACACACTGTGGCGGGGGAAGTTTCAAAAGCCAGTTTAAGAGGGCCGATAAATCTCTGGCCGAATATGCCTTGATATTAGGGGATGAGGAGGTTGAAAATAACATCGTGAACATCAAACCATTACGGGAGCACACGGCGCAATATGCGATCAACACGAATGGGTTGGTGGATGAAATCAATCGGCTCCTGAGGTCTTAGGCTAAGGGGGTCTGCATTTTGTTTTGTTATAATCATGATTGCCGGCGGGAGCCGTTATTTTTCTGCGCCTCAGGCGGCAGTGCGTGGACAACACCGGCGGGCACTAAGTCGGCGCCAATGGCGTTGTCGCAACAAAAAGGGGCCGAGCAAGCGCCCTCACATGGTTTTATCGCTTAAATAGCAGGAGCAGCCCTTGGACGTTTATACAACTGAACAACAACAGATCGAAGAGATAAAAACCTGGTGGCGCGAGAACGGGATGTCGGTGGTTGTCGGCATCGCCTTAGGTATTGCTGCGATTTTTGGTTGGCGTTATTGGCAAGGCTATGAAATCGAACAGTCACAGGCCGCATCATCCCTGTATACCGATATGGTTGTCTCACTTCGAAGTGATGATAGAGCAGACGCCGAAGAGCTGGCCGATACCATCCTTGAAGAGTACGAGAACTCCGCCTATGCGGTGTTCGCAACGTTGTCTCTGGCAAAATTAGCCATCGCTGATAATGATCTGGATGCGGCTGAAGAGCGCTTAAAATGGGCGCTGGATAAAGACATCGAGGCATCGCTCTCCCATGTCATTCGCCTGCGTTTGATCAGGGTGCTGATTGGCCAGAATAAACTGGATGAGGCCAGTCGCTTGATTGCAATACAGGACAAGGGCACATTCTCGGCAAGTTATGATGAGTTGCTGGGTGACGTCAACGCCGCCCGGGGTGATAGGGATGCGGCCAGAGACGCTTATCGGCAGTCCCTCAACAGGGCGCAGGCAGATGGGCGCGACGTCTCAACATTGCAAATCAAGATTGACGACATTGGATACTAGGCTTCTCCCCCTGCGATTACTCTGGCTGTTTTTTTACGCCGGCGCATTATGCGGTTGTGCAGCAACAGAGCAGTTCTTTGGTTATTTCAAAGGTGATGATGATAATGCTGAGCAACCCGCCCCGCTGGTATCGTTTAATCCCCGGATCAGTATCGTTGAACTCTGGGAGAGACATAGCGGCGGCGGCACCGATGAGCAATACCTGAAATTGGCGCCGGTGATCGCCAATCAACGCTTGTATGTTGTCTCCTCAAAAGGCGAGCTTTCGGCCATGGACGCAACCAATGGTAGACGCCTGTGGCGTGAGAAGATCCGGGCAACCCGGAGCATTGATGGCAAAGATGGATGGTTCAGGGGCGACGCTACCCGTATAACCGGTGGCCCCGGTTACGGCGAGCGAAGCATCATGGTGGGCACCGAAGAGGGGGAGATCATCACCTTATCATCCACGGATGGCAGTGAGTTGTGGCGCTCACAAGTCTCCAGTGAGGTGTTATCCGCCCCGCAAAGGGCAAGCAATGTTGTTGTGGTAAGAACGATTGACGGGAAGGTGTATGGCATGGAAGGCACAAAAGGAAAGAAGCTGTGGATCTATGACAGGACGGTGCCCCCTCTGACCCTTAGGGGAACCAGTACCCCGGTGATTACCGAGGGTGTTGTTGTGACGGGTTTCGATGGCGGGAAAATGGCCGCACTGGATGTGCGTACTGGAAAGCTGATCTGGGAGACCCGTGTCGCCACGGCGAGAGGTCGCTCCGAGCTTGAAAGAATGGTGGACATCGACTCAGAGCCTATCGTTGTTGATGGTACGGTATACATCGCCACATTCCAGGGTCACATCGCCGCCATAGAACTGGACTCCGGCAGGATTGTATGGAGCCGTGATCTCTCATCCCACGCCGGGTTCGGTGCGGATCAGAGAAATATCTATATCACCGATGAGGACAGTCATATCTGGGCGCTGGACAGGTCCAGCGGCGCCACCCTGTGGAAGCAGGAGGACTTGCATGTCAGGGCGGCTACTGCGCCCGGTGTGATAGGCGAGCATATTGTGGTTGGCGATGGGCAGGGATACCTGCACTGGATAGAGAAAAAATCCGGGGCATTCTCGGCCAGGGGCCGTCTTTGTGATAAGGCGATCATCGCCAAACCGATTGTGGTGGGTAAAGTCGCCTACGCCTATTGCAGTGATGGTAGCCTCGCCGCCTACACCTACCGATGATGTGAGGGGCGCCCCTTCCTGATCGGAGGTTTCTTAAATCCATCTCGCCTGATCATTCCCGGCGCTTGTGGTGTAACCTTGCTTTTTTTAACCACCGGGCAAGACGCCTTTGTCTTCGCCCATTAGACTTATCAAACATGATACCCGTGATCGCTATCGTTGGCTGTCCCAATGTTGGAAAATCAACGTTGTTTAATCGCTTGACCCGCTCCCGCTCGGCGCTTGTGGCCGATGAGCCGGGGGTCACACGGGATCGTCAATATGGTTACGCCAACATAAACAACACCCTCGTGATGTTGGTGGATACCGGCGGTATTGTCTCCTCCATACCCAATGACAACGCCATACTGAAACTGGTTATGGAACAAACCATGCAGGCCATCTCGGAGGCGGATGTGATCCTGTGGTTGGTGGATGCCCGAACAGGGGTGAGCACCGGTGATATGGAGCTGGCCGGCCTGTTAAGAGCCCAGAGAAAACCGCTGTTTTTGATCGTCAACAAAACAGATGATCGACAGCCCGAACTTGCCATCGCCGAGTTTTGCTCCCTGGGGGGGTTTAACATGCCGATACCCATCTCCGCCAGATCCAACGTCAATATAAAAGAAATGCTGCGTTTGATCGAAGATGCGCTGCCGGAGAACAAGACGCAAACAACCGACAACACAGACGCCGTTAAAATCTCGGTAATAGGCCGGCCCAATGTTGGCAAGTCGACACTGGTAAACCGCATGATTGGCGATCAGAGGATGTTGGTTTTTGATGCGCCGGGAACCACACGGGATAGCATTTGCATTCCTTTTCGCCGCCAGAGCAGAGAGTATGTCTTGATTGACACGGCCGGCATTCGGCGCAAAAACAAAGTCACCGAGAAGGTTGAGAAGTTCAGCATCATTAAAAGCCTCAAAGCGGTTACGATGTGTCAGATCGTCATCCTCGTGCTGGACGCCAAAGACGTCATTTCCGATCAGGATCAAACACTACTGGGGATGATCAAGCAATCCGGGCGATCACTCATCATCGCCATTAACAAGTGGGATGGTTTAAGTGAGGCGCAAAGGTTTAAGATAGCGCGCCAGTTTAGCGAAAGAACAGATTTTATCGATTATGCCTGTGAGCACAAAATATCGGCGCTACATGGGACCGGGGTAGGCAAACTATTCGATAGCATTCACAACATCGCGCAATCGAAAAGGCGCACCTTTCAATCATCAAACATTACCGGTTTCCTGAATGAGGCGACGACACTCACCCCGCCGCCATGGGTGCATGGGCGGCGTATCAAATTACGATATGCCCATTTAGGCGGGCGGGATCCGTTTCGAATTATTATCCATGGAAACCAGACGAGGTCCGTGCCCGCTCATTATCAACGCTACCTGGCGGGTTATTTGCGAAAACGCATGGGGCTCATCGGCACGCCTTTATTCATAGAGTTTAAGTTTAGCGAAAACCCATACAAAGGCATGAGGAATACATTAACGAGAAGACAAATACAAAAGCGCCGAAGAGTGATCCGACACGCCAGAGGTAAAAAATAAAACGGGAGAAGATGATCTCGGTCAGGCGGGCCAGGCTCTTTGAAAAAACCATTTTGCCAAAGGGTTATCTTTAAGCCGCAAACAAGCACAGGGAAATGCTCAACGGCGAGCTTTGCCGTGACAGGCGAGGAAAACAACTATTTATAGCGCATTGATCGGGTATCGGCTTTGAATCAAACCCAAGATCTGCGAGGCGTCAAAACCCCTCTCCCATTCACCTTTATCATCAAGCACTATCAATTCAGTTTTATTGCCGACGCCGGTGAGACTCAACTGATACCGCCTCGCCTCAGATTCGGCTTCTCGCCAAAAGGCGAGTTTGGAGAAAAACCCTTTCTCTTCACTTGCAGGGCTAACGTAACGAATAAAATAAAAGCCCTTTGTTGCATCTTTATTCGATATTTGCAAACCGGCGCTCTCCAGCGCAAGCCCCGTATTCCTGAAGGCGAGCGTAAACTCTTCCGGTATTGCCAGATACAATTTGCCATCCCCCATGTCCACTACCTCAAGCGCCTCTTTTTCAGATCCCTGAGAGATGGGGTTATCAATCCCGGCAGGTGTTGTTGCCGACAACGGCGGTTGTCCCTGGCTTAAAAACTGATTTAGATCAGCAACAAAGCGCCGCTCAACGTCCAGGTCCCTATCTTCATCCACCCAGTCCCCAGAGTCACTTGATGTGGTTTGTTTTTTATGGCTGATGAACAAAACGGTCACATTCGGGTTGCCGCCCGGCTCTGAGAAGATGTTATACCGATAACGGTTCGTCACGCCGGCCTCAACCTCTTGCGATGACCAGCCTGTCTCCATCACGCCCAATTCCACATCGTCCAATTCCACCGGGTAGTTCCTCGATGCAAAAAACTCGCGCAATTTCGGCCAGATCCTCTCAGCGGTGCCCGCCAGGGACAACCATTGCTCGTTTGCATCCGTTAAGCCCGTGTTTGAGGGAGCCGAAGCAGGGCGACCCGGTTTGTTATAACCTGTGGCCGTGACGGACGTCTCGTTAGGTATCGCCATTGAATCATTGATGGCGTCTGCCGTCAGATCCGGGGGGATCTCCAGATCAGGCAGGCTTTCACTTTTTTTATACTCATTCTTTTTATCCGGTAACACGCTCTTTATTTTTGAGGTGATCCCGCAGCCGTTTAACACCGAAAGGGCAAAAAAAACCAAAATGCTCTCTACCACCGATTTTTTCATCTCATAAAACCCTTGCTTCTCTCATTGCGGATTCCAGCTCATCGTGAAATTGATCGGACAGCCAGGTCATCGGCAGTCTTATCCCATCTTCAATCAACCCCAGCCGATGTACCGTCCATTTAACCGGGATCGGGTTTGACTCTAAAAACAGGCTCCTGTGCAATCCCATCAAGGTAGCGTCTATCTCCCTGGCCTGCTCCGCTTCACCTGAGATGGCCTTATGACTCATCTCATGCATGGCCTTCGGCGCCGTGTTGGCGGTCACAGAAATCACGCCATCACCGCCGAGCAACATAAAATCACAGGCGGTTTCATCATCACCACTGAATAACAAAAAATCATCACCACAGCGCTCACGCATATCCCCTACCCGTGACACATCGCCGCTCGCCTCCTTGATCCCGATGATGTTTTCCAACCGGGCTAGTTTTGACACCGTCTCCGGCACCATATCACATGCGGTTCTACTCGGCACATTATACAAAATCTGCGGGATGACCACGCTTTCAGCGACCACCTTAAAATGCTCATACAACCCCTGCTGTGTGGGCTTGTTATAATAAGGCGTCACCAGCAAGCAGGCGTCAGCGCCGGCATCTTTGGCGCAGGCCGTCAGCTCGATCGCCTCTATGGTGGAGTTCGCCCCTGTGCCGGCAATCACCGGCAGGCGTTTGTTGACGATATCAACAACCTGCCTGATCACATAACAGTGCTCCTGATGGGTCAACGTGGCGGACTCCCCGGTTGTCCCTACGGCGACAATGGCGTCAGTGCTGTTATCAATGTGAAACTCGAGCAACCGCTCCAGGCCCGCTCTATCCAGCGCCGTATCCGCCCCGGCGCCGCTTTTCATGGGGGTAACAATCGCAACCAGGCTACCTGTGAACATGTCTTTGCTGATAAATGATGTATTTCAGTTCCTGATTGGTTGGGCGGATCAAATCGGGTTCCTGCGAAGCGGCTCCAGCACGATGCCCATAGACTACCATGCCAATGATGAAATCGAAACTCCGTCTGTTTCCCGATCCCTTTCAGCTTTGAAGTCGCAATTTAGTACAGACCCAGAACGGCTCAATCCCGTTGATATGTAGCGGCCATCCGGCGGGTGCGCCAGCTTCGAAGTCGCTCTCTCTGGCCCGTCGATAAGCATGCTATTCTTCGGCGGCCACCGGCTCTTCCTCGTGTGTAGGCCAGACATTGATCAGGGCTTTTACCAGGGTGGCCAGCGGTATGGCGAAGAATACCCCCCAAAATCCCCATAATCCGCCGAACGCCAGTATCGCCACAATGATAGCCACCGGGTGCAGGTTCACAACATCGGAAAAAAGCACCGGCACCAAAACATTACCATCCAGAAACTGCAACACGAAATAAGCCACGATCAACCACACGAATGAAGGCTCAAAGCCAAACTGAAAATAAGCGACCAGGGCAACTGGAACCGTCACCACGGCAGCACCGATGTAGGGGATCAACACGGACAGACCAACGGCGATCGCAAGCAGTGAGGCGTAATTCAAGGCGAATACCTTAAAGACGAAATAGGCCGCCAAACCCATGATGGTAATTTCATACACCTTGCCACGTATATAATTGCCGATTTGTGCATCCATCTCCTGCCACAAATGCGTGACCAGGGTGCGATCACTCGGCAGAAAACGACTTAGCCAGCCCAGGATCATGTCCTTGTCCTTCAGGAAGAAGAAAATCATCAACGGCACCAGGATGACGTACACCAGCACGGTAATAATCGCCGGTATGGACGCCATGGAAACCGACAAGATCCCCTGGCCAAAATCACTCATACCGCCCCGCAGGGCGAGACCAATCTCGTTGATGTGATCAACCGAAATAATATCAGGATACTGCTCGGGCAAACGCATCAACAACTCCTGCCCGCGATTTATCATGCCGGGCAATTCCTGAAAAAACTGACTGGCCTGGCGGGATAAGATCGGCAATAAACCCACAATCAAAAAAACCATAAAAAATACGAACAGGATAAACACGAGGGAGACCGCCGGCATTCTTTTTATGCGCTTTTTAGTGAGCTTCGCTATCGGCCCTTCGAGCATATAGGCAATGACGACCGCCGCCATTAGCGGTGCAAACATGCTGCCCATATAATAGATGGTGACAAAACCAGCGGCCAGAAGAACGACTAACAGCGCCGCCTGCGGATCGGTAAAATACCGCCTGTACCATTTACTGATTATATCGAACATACTGCCGTCATTTTGCCGATCAGAACGATGTCAATCATAACGTCAATCAATTAACCAGGCGAGAGGTTATCCCGTCATTTTGGATATTTAATACCGGATGCAACTCGACACACTGGCAAGGCAGATAAAGCGCTGGGGGCGGGAGGTGGGCTTCCAGCAAATCGGGATCACCGGCGCCGATTTATCTGAGGATGAGGCTCATCTACTCAGCTGGCTGGGCCGTGACATGCATGGGGAGATGTCTTATATGCTCAAGCATGGGATCAAACGATGCCGACCGGCCCAGCTCGTGCCGGGGACGATAAGCATTATATCGGCGCGCATGGATTATCACCCCCCGCAATCAAAGCCCGCTGAGGAGGTGCTGGATAATGACGCACTGGCCTTTATATCACGGTATGCACTAGGGCGGGACTACCATAAGGTATTGCGTTCACGGCTAAGGGCGCTGGTGCGCAAAATACAAGGGGTTATCGGCCCCTTTGGCCATCGTGTATTCACAGACAGCGCCCCCGTTCTGGAGAAAGCGCTGGCGCGAAACGCCGGGCTTGGCTGGATAGGCAAACACACCAATTTGCTCAATACGAAAGCCGGTTCATGGTTTTTTATTGGCGAGATATACACGTCTCTGCCATTGCCTGTCGATGAGAGGTTCCATCATGAACATTGCGGCGCCTGCAAGGCCTGTATTGACGTCTGCCCAACTGAGGCGATCATCGGCCCTTACCAACTCGACGCCCGCCGTTGTATCTCCTATTTGACCATAGAATTACGTGGCCCCATTCCCGAGGCATTTCGCAAAAAAATAGGCAATCGCATCTACGGCTGCGATGACTGCCAACTGGTTTGCCCCTGGAACAAGTACGCCAACATCTCAAAAGAAGAGGACTACAAAACTCGTCATCGGCTCGATGAGATAAGCCTGATCGAATGCTTTATGTGGAGTGAGGCGGACTTTAACCGGAATACCGAAGGCAGCGCCATACGACGCATCGGTTATGTCTGCTGGTTGAGAAATGTGGCCGTTGCGCTGGGTAACGCCACCACCTCAGATCAAGTGATACAGGCATTAAAATCCCGTGAGCACCATCCTTCAGAATTAGTGCGTGAACATGTTGGCTGGGCTTTGGAACAACATGTGCCGCCTCGCTCGCCCAAATAAAACCGCAATCCTGGCTTATGCCGGGCGGCTCCTTCATAAAATAAACGCCACGCCCCAGATAGCATTGGCGCCTCAGTTAGTAAAATATCCGGGTTCTTTGGATGGCAACATCATACAGGTGAGATTAAAAGCCCGCCGAGCGCTCGGCGATGTATCTTAAAGCTAATAATGAATGCCCCATTTTCGATATACAAACGCCAGCAACCACACCGGCCCTATCATCAGGAATTGTATGTCCTTAAAGAACGAAGGCTTTTTCCCTTCAATACTATGACCAATGAATTGACCGACCCAGGCTAAAACAAAAACCGCCAGTGATGTCTGCCAGAGAGGGAACGCCATCGTCTGCATCCAATAAAAAAACGCCACCATCAGGGATGAGGCCACCGCCATACCAACAGCCAGCCTGGGCGACAGGAAAGCATAATAAAGCAGAGCGAGCAAAATGATAAACACCGCCCAGTTAAACGGCATGGGCAGGGCGGAAAAAACAGCCGGGGAAGGCAGCGACCACAGTAGACCCAAGATGCTGAGCATGATCGCCGGAACACAGATCCAGTGGATCAGTTTATTCACTTTATGCTGATGGCTCTCATTATACTCAGCCAACCATTGTGCAATCGTTAACATATTGATATTTATCGCAGATTAAAGCCAAAAGCGCAACAGATCCGTTGATCCTGAAATACCTGATCACCTGTTTGAGTAAGAAGAGAGTCGCTCCACGGATCATTGCATGTTTTTAACCCGTCAATTTCAGACTCTTTGCTGGAAGAGGAATACCGATCATGGGCGCGCCAGCTACCACAACCACAGCAACCATGACGAAAGACCAGGCCGCTGAGGCTCGACTACCAATCCGTTGCGCTGTTACACTTGCCAGCGTCAAGGTGAGAGCAACGGCTATGAGCAACAACACGACACAGGAAGCGCTCCTCCATGCCTTTCATGCCGGAGAGCTTGCACAGGCCCGTGTGTTGCTGGAGAAGCTGCACCCCGCCCAGGTGGCCGATCTGCTGGAGGGTCAAACGCCCAAAGACAGGGAGGGCCTGTGGGCTCTGATCGGGCCTGGACTTGAAGGCGATATTCTGGCCGAAGTCCAGGATGAGGTGCGCGCCGGTCTGCTTGAGCGGATCCCGCCGGCGGAGCTGGCCGAAGTCACCAGGGCGCTGGAGACAGACGATGCGGCGGATATCCTGCAGGACCTGCCGGAAGATGTGGCGGAGAGTGTGTTGCTGTCCATGGACGCCCAAAACCGGGAGCGCCTTGCCCTTGCCTTGTCCTACCCTGAGGATACGGCGGGCGGATTGATGAATACGGATGTTGTTTGCGTGCGTGCCGATGTCTCCCTGGACGTCCTCGCCCGCTACCTGCGTAAACTCGGCGCCATCCCCAGACAAACCTCTAACCTGATGGTGGTTGATCGGGACAATCACTACCTCGGCGCCCTGTCACTGGCCGATGCCTTAACGAGCAGGCCACAGTCCATGGTGGGCGAGCATATGCAGAGAGAAGTCGGCATACAGGCGGGCGCCAGCGCCCATGAGGTGGCGCGAGTCTTTGAACAACGCGATCTGCTCTCGGCCGCCGTGATTGATGAGCAAGGCCGACTGCTTGGGCAGATCACCGTCGATGACGTCGTCGATGTTATTCAGGACGAGGCGGAGCAAACCGTACGCAGCATGGCCGGTCTGGGTGAAGAGGACATGTTTGCGCCCGTGCTTACCAGCAGCAAACGCCGCGCCGTCTGGTTAGGGATAAACCTGCTCACCGCTTTGCTCGCCTCCTGGGTGATTGGCCGTTTTGAAGAGGCCATCGAGAGCCTGGTGGCCCTGGCCATCCTGATGCCCATTGTCGCCAGCATGGGCGGCATTGCCGGCGGGCAAACCTTGACGATTGCCATTCGCGGTCTGGCGCTGGATCAGATCACCCCCGCCAATACCCGCTCGCTGCTTGTCAAGGAGTGTGCCGTTGGCGTGTTGAACGGCCTGATCTGGGCCGCCGTGGTGGCCGCTTTGGCCACCTTCTGGTTTCAAAGCACCGCACTTGGCCTCATCATTGGCCTGGCCATGATGGTAAATTTAATCATTGCGGCGCTGGCGGGCGGGCTCATCCCCCTTAGCCTGAAACGCCTCGGCGTCGACCCGGCCATCGCCGGCGGCGTGTTGCTGACGACGGTCACGGACGTGGTGGGTTTCATGACTTTCTTGGGGCTGGCGACGGTGTTTTTATTGCCTTAGGAGCGCCCATGATGAGAATAAAAACGGGGATACCTTAAGGAATATGTCCGCCTATAGAGACTTCACCGAAAGACTAACGCTCCTCTTCTTAAAGAACCCGGGGCTTGTGGTGACCACGTTAAGCAATATATTTACCATGCGCCTGATTGGTAATAAAACCCATGGCGATCTGGCCGAAATCGCCATATCTGAGTTTATCAATCAGTACATGTATGACTTCAAGTCCCGGCATGTGGGCAAGGCTCTGTATCGGGCCAAATCAAAGGAGGAGGATATCCAGGTGATTAACGAGATAACGAAGGAGGAAATACCGATCAGCCTGAAGGCGTATGGAGATGGCCCTTTGCAATTATCCACAGATAAACACTCGCTGATGTTTCCGGCCCTCAAGGCGCTGGGAGAGAACATTTCCGAGCAGACGCTTAACTGTCTTTGGGATACGCCCGCATTTTCCGCCTTTGACGGGATCAACATCCTTGCGCTTATCTATAATGAGAAAAAGCAGGAATGCACTATACTGGTGTTCGATGCGGTGCGCGCCAGACAGGCGGCACACCGCATCACCCTGGAGCCCGCCAGGGGGCGGCGCAAGCACCCGGTCTACCGTTGCTATGACAAGGCGGGCGAGTATATCTTTGAAGTACGTTACGGGGATGCAACGGCAAACGCCTTGCAGCGCGGCCTTTGGACGCATACGCAAGCAGGGCTGCGCTATTTCAACTCGCTGACCAATGGTTGGGTCTCTTACTCTCATAAGCACTCGCTGGTGGCCCTGTTCTCCCATGCGCTGGTGGCCACCGAGAATGGACATCAAAGCGCCTTGCAGGAAATAAAGGCCGACATAGCGCAGAGCATAAAAAACACCAGGACGTGATCATGCTCAATCCGGACCTGTTTGGTCACATATCACCACAGAGTATCGCCACACAGGGGATCAAATATGCCGGCGCCAAGACCAGGCTGATTGCGCCGATCATGCAGCTGATCTCATCTGTCAAACCCAGATGCGTATTTGACGGCTTTGCCGGAACGACACGGGTCTCCCAGGCCCTGGCCAGGGCCGGGTACAAAGTCATCGCCAATGATCGGGCTATCTGGTCGAAGACCTTTGCCGAATGTTATCTGAATGCCCGTCAACCTGAGGCCCATTATCAAGGCATTATTGATCATCTGAATGCGGTTGCCCCCAAACAGGGCTGGTTCTCCGAGCACTACGGCGGAGAGGTGGTCGAGGGGAATCGCTCTCAGGGCAGGGACGGCCTGAAAAAACCCTTTCAGATGCAAAACGCTAACAAACTCGATGGCATACGAGAAGAGATAGACTATATGGGGCTCACCGAGGATGAGAGGCACCTTGCGCTGACCAGCCTGATCCTGGCCCTGGAGCGTGTTGACAGCACACTGGGGCATTATGTGTCCTACCTTAAAGAATGGTCGCCGCGCTCGTTTAAGCCCCTGCACCTTAAACTGCCGCATATTGTACGCTCCGAGATGCAACATCAGATCTTTAACGAAGACGCCCTGGCCTTGGCCGGCAAGGTGGGCGCCGATGTCGCCTATTTCGACCCGCCCTATGGCTCCAATAATGAAAAAATGCCGCCGTCACGGGTGCGCTATGAGTCGTACTACCATATCTGGAAGACCATTATATTGAACGATCAGCCGCCGCTGTTTGGCGCCGCCAGGCGCCGTGCGGATTGTGCTGATCCGGTATGCGGCTCTGAGTTTGAAGAGTTTCGTCGCGCGGCAAACGGCAGGTTCAGGGTGATTGAGGCCCTGGCGCGTCTGCTCAATGACACCATTGCCCCTTATGTCGTCCTCTCCTACAGCTCCGGCGGTCGCGCAACAGCAACGGAATTGACGGAGATCCTGAGCGAGAACGGCAGGATTATTGATTTTGTCAAAATATCACACAGGCGCCATGTCATGGCGCACATGACATGGACCCATGACTGGTTACGGGATGAGGATGCGGACAATGTTGAATACCTGTTTCTGCTGCAAAAAAACCTTAGCTGACAGGCGGGCAACGGCGGATAAGGCGCCTTAGCCTACCAGCTGAACAGCACCCACTGCGGCACGCCGGGGTCTTTATATATGTCATTCGTACACGGCGTTACTTGGGGCAAGCGCTTGCAACATGGCTTTGCTGGCGTCAGGCAACCTTTCCATGAACACCTGTCCGTTGCCCTGATCAGGCCAGAGATGATGGTTTTCTGTCCGCTACCATGTCCTCGTTTGCCGTCAGTGCGCTTTGGACTAAAGTATGATTCATCTGCTTCGACCTCGCCCAAAAAGGGCGAAATACGGATGCACAAGGCAAAACCGGATATCGTTTCATGTGATCAGGCTGTGCGTTTTATGGTGCTCCTCTTGCCTGATCCCAAGATGAAGACCATGAATAATGATGCGGTTTATCGGCCAGGTAACTCGTTAAGCACTACGCTTACCAAATTGAATCCACGGTTTTAATCAGGCAACGGCCTCCACCTTAAATGTCGTACCATCAACACCGATCACCTTAATCCTGCCGCCGCCGGCCATGTCCTCACCACTCACCTTCCAGCTTGTATCGTCCACCTTGACCTTGCCAACGCCGTTGACGATAGGCTCTTCCAGTGTAAACACGCGCCCAACGTATTGCTCGCCACGCCGGTTCAGGGCCGGGGCGTCCGTCTGTGGCGGGTTGGCTTTCAAATAACGTTTATGCAACACCAAGCTGAGAACAGAGATAAGCGCAAAAATAACGATCTGTAGAAAAAAAGATAACTGCGGCACCGCCAGCATGAGCATCCCGACAACACCAGCGGCCACGCCCATCCATAGGAAATAGGTCACCGGGAGCACCAGCATTTCCAGCATGATCAGCAACAGCGCAAAAACAAGCCAGTGCCAGTAGACTATGCCGGATAACAAGGTCATTTTTCCTGCCCCCCGGCACTTTCGGGTTCCTGCCCGGCCGCCTTGCCGAAGGTCTCCTTCGCTATCTCGGCAATGCCGCTGATGGCGCCAATGACATTGCTCGCCTCCAAAGGCATGAGGATGACTTTCTGGTTCGGCGCGGCGGCGACGTCTTTTAACGCTTCCACATACTTCGTCGCCACAAAGTAGTTCACCGCCTGTATGTCGCCGCTGGCAATCGCAGTGGAGACGTCTGTCGTTGCCCTGGCCTCGGCGGCGGCCAGACGCTCACGCGCCTCGGCCTCACGAAAGGCGGCCTCTTTCTCACCCTCGGCCGCCAGAATGGTGGCCTGCTTCTCCCCATCGGCCTTTAGTATTTCCGCCTGCTTGAAACCCTCGGCCTCAAGAATGTTTGCGCGCTTCTCGCGCTCCGCCTTCATCTGCCTGGCCATGGCGTCAACCAGGTCCCGTGGCGGGGTAATGTCCTTGATCTCAATACGGGTCACCTTCACGCCCCAGGGGCCGGTGGCCTCATCAACCACCTGCAGGAGTTGTGCATTGATGTGATCACGCTTGGACAACAGCTCATCCAGATCCATAGAGCCCATGACCGTGCGGATGTTGGTCATGGTCAGGTTCAAGATGGCGTTCTGAAGATTGTTGACTTCATAGGCGGCCTTGGCGGCGTCCAGCACCTGAAAGAAGACCACACCATCCACCGCCACCATGGCATTGTCGCGGGTGATGATCTCCTGGGTCGGCACATCGAGCACCGTCTCCATCATGTTCATCTTCGCACCAACGACTTCAACAACAGGAATGATAAAATGCAGGCCGGGGCGAAAGGTCTTGGTGTATCGGCCAAAGTATTCCACCGTGTATTCAAAGCCCTGCGGCACGGTGACCGCCATCTTCATGAGCAGGACGATGGCGAAGATAAAGATAATAGTAGCGAGAATTTCCATGATGATTGTTCCTCTTCTTTAATGAAGATAGTTTAGGGACGCTCTGAGCACGTCAGATTTTCCTGCATTTTATTTCAAAAACCGGATGATGTAAGGGAAACGATAGCGCACGCCGTCATTCGTTTTTATCGATGCAATAACGATCATGATACACGAGTAAATAAGCAACACGGCCAGAAACACAAAGCCGATCAGCACAAGTATCAGCGCCGCAGAGACAAGATAGGCCATCATCAAGGTGAATTGAAAATTCAGCGCTTCTTTGCCCTGCTCATCCACAAAGGCATACTCGTCTTTTTTAATGGCCCAGATGATCAATGGCCCGATAATATTGCCAAAGGGAATAATAAAACCGGACAAGGCGGACAGATGACAGATCATGGCCCAGTTACGCGCCTCTTTTTCAGGCCCTGGTGCTTCCACGACACCTTGCTCACTCATGGCAATCTCCTCCCATTGATGGTGATGCAGATTTTATACTCTCTCCACCCCGATTTCCCGCCTTTCTGGTTTTTCGTTTTGGCGAGGTAAGTCTTCGGCAAAGCTGGGCGATACTGCATCACAACATCGCGCTGTGATCACCTATCCCCGGGCGCTGCCGGAACCGGCGATCACCCCTGCCGGACACAACACCCGGCATCGTTATTGGAGGGCATCGCCCCTGGGCTGGTTGGCGATGCCGGCCGTGATCAGGTAAAGTGCGCGCATACTTAAAATACGGTAATACTATCGGCGACTGATGACTGACTATGTAATTGCGCCATCGATTTTATCAGCGAATATAGCCCGGCTCGGCGAGGAAGTCGAGGCGGTGCTCGGCGCCGGGGCGGATTTTATTCATATCGATGTGATGGATAATCACTACGTCCCCAATCTCACCTTCGGCCCGCTCATGGTGTCGGCCTTGCGTGAGCATGGCATTACGGCGCCCCTGGATGTGCATCTGATGATCAAACCCGTGGACAGGATCATCCCTGATTTTGCCCAGGCCGGCGCCAGCTACATCACCTTCCACCCCGAGGCCAGCGAGCATATCGACCGCTCACTGCAACTGATCCGGGATAAGGGTTGCAGGGCCGGTCTGGTGTTTAATCCGGCAACGCCCCTGCACTACCTGGACTACCTCATGGACAAGGTGGATATGATCCTGTTGATGTCGGTTAATCCCGGTTTTGGCGGGCAACGTTTTATTCCATCGACACTGGCGAAACTACAGCAGGCTCGCCACCTGATAGATAAATCAGGCCACGATATCCGCCTTGAAGTCGATGGCGGCGTGAACATGGGCAACATTGCCGAGATCGCCGCCGCTGGCGCCGACACCTTTGTCGCCGGCTCGGCTATCTTTAACTCCGATGAGTATGCCGAGGTTATCGGGCGGATGAGAAAAGCCTTGCACAGGGTCGCATAAATCACCCCCCTCAAACCGTGAAGCGCTCTTATTATTCAACATAACCCAACCAGGCCAACGCTAATGTTATTCATGCTGGATAATTATGACTCCTTCACCTACAACCTGGTGCAATACCTGGGTGAGCTGGGTGAGGACGTGGCTGTTTTTCGCAATGATCAGATCAGCATAGAGGCGATCGAAAGATTAAACCCGGAGCGTATCGTCATATCCCCCGGCCCCTGCACACCCAATGAGGCCGGCATATCACTGGATCTCATCCAGGCATTCAAAGGACAGCTCCCCATACTCGGCGTCTGTTTAGGTCACCAGAGCATTGGGCAGGCGATGGGCGGGCGCATTGTTCACGCTAACAACATCATGCACGGCAAAACCTCCGATATTTATCATCTCAATAGCGATGTGTTCACCGGTCTTGCCAGTCCTTTTGTGGCGACCCGTTACCATTCACTGGTGATAGAGAAGGACACCCTGCCGGACTGCCTTCAGATCACCGCCTGGAGCCGATCAGAGACAGGCGAGATGGATGAGATCATGGGGATCAAACACAAGGACTACCCCCTGTTCGGTGTGCAATTTCACCCCGAATCCATACTCACCACCTTTGGTCATGAGCTGCTAAGAAACTTCCTTTCCATCGACGCCCATTAACCGCTTTATGGATCCGCACACGGCATTAAACAAGGCCATCCATCAACGGGATCTGTCCGCCGCCGAGATGAAGTGCGTGATGCAGGCGATGATGTCCGGGCAGATGAGCGATGCACAGATAGGCGGCTTTTTAATTGCGCTGAAGATGAAAGGGGAAACCCGTGAGGAGATCGCCGCCGCCGCCCATGTGATGCGTGATTTTGCGATAAGGGTCAAGGTGGATGGCCCGCACCTGGTTGATGTCGTCGGCACCGGCGGTGATGGCCTGCATACCTTTAACATCTCCACCACCGCCACATTCGTTATCGCCGCCGCTGAAGGTCAGGTCGCAAAGCATAACAACCGTTCTATCTCCAGCCGCTCCGGTAGCGCCGATGTGCTGGAGCAGGCGGGTATCGTGCTGGACTTAACACCTGAGCGGATCGCCCGTTGCATTAGTGAAGTGGGGGTGGGCTATATGTTCGCCCCCAACCACCATCCGGCCACCCGATACGCCGCCGGGCCTCGCAAGGAGCTGGCGATAAGAACCATATTTAATCTGCTTGGCCCGCTCACCAACCCGGCTTACGTAAAAAAACAACTCATCGGCGTCGGCCAGGCTGAGTTGCTGGAGACCTTCGCCTGGGTAACACAACAACTGGGCGGCGAACATGCCATGATTGTGCGCTCCGATGACGGCATGGACGAGATCAGCAACGGCTCGGCCACCGAAGTCGTTGAATTGAAAAACGGCGATATGGAAAAATACCGCATAACGCCGGAGCAATTCGGCATGGAAAAAACCGGCCAATCCGAACTCATCGTCAACGGCCCCAAGCAAAGCTACGATGTGATGCTCTCTGTGCTGGATAACCAGCCGGGGCCGGCGCTGGATGTTGTGCTCCTTAACGCCGGGGCGGCCATCTATGTCGCCGACCTCACCACAACCATCGCCGAGGGCATTGAACTGGCCCGGGCAGTCATCGCCGAGGGCAAGGCCAGGGCCAAACTCGAAGCGCTCATCGCATTTACCCAAAACCTGGGAGCGGACTAACCTCACGGAGTATTGACCTTGAACGCCCCGGATATTCTCGCTGCAATCTTAAACTACAAAAAGCAGTTTGTTGCAAGACGCCGATCCAGCAAACCGCTGCAGGCGCTTAAAGAAGAGGCCGCAGGCGCCAGGCCCTGCTTGAGTTTTTATCAATCCATCAGGGAGAGGATCGACTCCGGCGCCCCGGCTATCATTGCCGAGATTAAAAAAGCATCGCCGAGCCGGGGCGTTATCCGCCAGGACTTTGCGCCGGTTGATATCGCTATCGGCTATGAAAAAGCCGGGGCCGCCTGTTTATCCGTACTCACTGATGAGAGATTTTTTCAAGGTGCAGATGATGATCTGCAACAGATCAAGGCAAACACCAACATACCGGTGTTACGTAAAGATTTTATCATTGACCCCTATCAGGTCTATGAATCAAAGGCGCTCGGGGCGGACTGTATATTGCTCATCGTATCGGCGCTCAGTGATGGTCAATTACAGGAGCTCAGTATCATTGCCGCCGAGCTGGGGCTGGATATTCTCGTTGAAGTGCATAACCGGGAAGAGCTGGAAAGGGCGCTGCTGTTACGGACACCGCTTATCGGCATAAACAACCGTAACCTGCACACGTTTACCACCTCTTTGCAAACAACCATTGATCTGTTGCCCGATATATTTCCGGACAGGACGATAGTCACGGAAAGCGGGATAGACCATCAAGACGATATCGCCTTCATGCGCGCTCACCAGGTCCATGCCTTTTTAATCGGCGAGAGCCTGATGAGGGCGCCGGATCCCGGACAGATGCTACGCTCACTCATCCATTAAAGATCATCGCCACACACAGAGCAGCCCGATATTAAAGACGCCGGCCTTTGTCAGCCCTCTTTTTTTAAGCCGAATAATGCATCCAGCGTCGCTTTGGACGGCTCGGCCTCAGACATATCCCCTCCCCGTCACCTCATCATCATGGGGGTTAAGTCCAAATAATGTATTTAAATCAGACATGGCGGCATGGGCCTTTGCATGATCGGCGGGAACATAGGCGCCGGGGATGAGTTCAAGATGATCACAGAAGTTGGCTCTGTCTTTGTCCTTCACTTCATCGGCGATGGGCTGCCGACATCCCCTGGCCAGGGATGGATCATAAAAACGGCACATCCGGCAGATGCGAACGGCAGCATCACAGACCTGGCAACGGGCAACATTAAATCGTGCAGACTTGCACCGCATTTCCAGCATTGCAACTCCTGCGGTGTTATCATTTGGTGTTAGCTGAAAAACAACAGTTTAATAATGAAGATAAGCAGTACCCCATGCAACACCCATCTTATCACCCGCTCTCCCCGATTGACCTGCACCTGTGCGCTCAACCAGGCCCCAAGGGCATTACCCAGCGCCAGGCTTGCCCCTAACACCCAGAAGATCTCTATTTGGGAGGCGAAGACAATCAATGCCGCCAGCGTGTATGTGCCGATGATAAATGACTTATGCATATTGACCCTGACGAGATCAAGCCCCAGGGTGCGGCTGAGGACAGGGATGAATAAAAAGCCCACCCCCACCTGTATGCAACCACCGTAGAACCCCACCAGGGCGATGAGCCCATGGGCCAAGAATAACCGCCGGGGGCCTGGGGATAGGCCCTGCTCTGCTGTGGTGAGCGCCTTTTTAAGGCACATCAACAACATGACGATGATCATAATGACGGCGAGCGCCCGGTTAAACCACACCCCTTCAAGGTGCACACCGGCGTAGGCGCCAATGACGGCGCCGGGCAGGGCGGCCAGGGCCAGGGTAGCGCTCAATCTGAAATCAGAATAACGCCTTCTGAAGAAGGCCACCACGGCCGTTAGCGTTTGAGCAAGGACGGCGATACGGTTAGTGCCGTTCGCCACCGGCCCCGGTAGCCCCATAAACAACATAACCGGAATGCTGAGCAACGAGCCGCCGCCGGCCATGACGTTGACGAAACCGGCGACAAACCCAACCAGCGTCAGGATGATGCATTGCCAGATCTCCATTTATCTAAAGGGGCGATGACAACATATCAGATGAGGAGGCATTCATATCAGCCCTGGTTTTCATAGCATTGAAACCTCTCCAGGTTGATCTGCATCTCATCACTGTCCAGCAATACGGGCGTCCCTGCCTGTTGGCTGATCATAAACTGCCTGGCCAGCTCCTCGACCTGTTGCGCCAGCTTAAAGGCGGCGACAATATCCGCCCCTGTTGCGATGACGCCATGATTGGCTAATAAACAGGCACGCCGATCCTGCAAGGCGATCAGGGCATTTTCTGATAATTGCCGTGTTCCAAAGGTCGCATAGTCAGCGCAACGGATATTCTCGCCGCCGGCCATGGCGATCAGGTAATGAAAAGGCGGGATGTCCCGGCGGGTGCAGGAGAGCCCGGTCGCAAACGGGGAATGGGTGTGGACGATAGCGCCGATCTCTTCCCGGTTGAGATAGATGTCCTGATGAAAACGCCATTCGCTGGATGGTTTTAAGTCACCATCCACCACCCTGCCGTGCAGGTCCATGGTGACAAGGCTCTCAGGGCTTAATGTATCGTAATCCACACCTGTTGGTGTAATTAAGTATCCTTCTTTCACTCTCGCGCTGACATTGCCTGCCGTGCCGACACCTAAATCATGTCGCCGTAATGAACATGCCGTTTTAATCAGGTGTTGACGTAATGTTAGATCCTGCATAGATCAAGTGTACTCAAAAGCACTACACATTAAAGCGGAACAACATCACATCACCATCGGCGAGGATGTAGTCCTTGCCCTCCAGGCGCCATTTGCCCGCATCTTTAGCGCCCTGCTCACCATTAAAATCAACAAAATCCTGATAGCCGATCACCTCCGCCCTGATAAACCCTCGCTCAAAATCCGTGTGAATGACGCCCGCCGCCTGCCTGGCGTTTGCGCCTTTTCTTATCGTCCAGGCACGCACTTCCTGAGGGCCGGCGGTGAAAAAAGTCTGCAAACTCAAAAGCTCATACCCTGCCCGGATCACTCGATGTAACCCGGGTTCTTGCAAACCCAGATCCTGTAAAAACGCATCCCGCTCATGTTCCTGTAACTGCACAATTTCCGTCTCTATGGCGGCGGATATGGCAAGCAGGCGAGAGCCATCCTGTGCCGCTCTCTGGTGTAGTTGCGCCAACCACTTATTGCCGTCAATACCGGCCTCCTCCACATTGGCGATATACAAATTGGGCCTGGCCGTTAATAAATGCAGATCTTCTATGCAACCCATCTCATCCTCTTGCAGTTGCATCGCCCTCACCGGTGTGCCCCTGTCGATGTGGGCTAGTAATTTCTCTATCAACGCTGTTTGTTTTATTGCCGCCTTATCACCACGCTTGACGGACTTCTCACTGCGCTGCAAGGCCCGCTCCAGGGTCTCCTGATCGGCCAGACACAGCTCGGTGTTGATAACATCGAGATCAGCTATGGGGTCCACCTTGCCGCTGACATGGACGATGTTGTCATCTTCAAAACAGCGAACCACCTGGGCGATGGCCTGGGTTTCACGAATATGCCCCAGAAACCGATTGCCGAGCCCTTCTCCTTTTGAGGCCCCCGCCACCAATCCGGCAATATCCACAAACTCCATATAAGCGCTCAGGGTGCGGGCCGGTTTGACGATGTCGGCGATGGCCTGCAAACGCCGATCAGGCACCGGCACCACACCCCTGTTCGGATCAATAGTGCAGAAAGGGTAGTTTTCTGCGCTGATCTTTGCATTGGTCAGCGCATTAAATAACGTCGACTTACCCACATTGGGCAGCCCCACAATAGCGCACTTAAACCCCATGTGTGTCTCTTTTAATCATCACTTTATAGGGCGCAGGTTTGCTTATCTTCACGCTGCAGATGATGTTTGCCTTGAGTTCAGACAGGTCATGGCCTTACCCAGCTCGCCGGCAAACAACAATGGCAATATCTCAACGCCTCTTGCTATGGATTGATTGATGAGCGCCTCATCTTCACTGCCGGGCCGGCTTAATACGTGCGATGTGACCCTGGCTTTCTCGCCGGGATGACCAACGCCAATGCGTAGCCTCAGATAATCGCCAGCGCCGAGTTTTTCAGAAATATCGCGCAATCCGTTATGACCGCCGTGACCGCCTCTTTTTTTCAGCCTTATGGTTCCGACAGGCAGATCAATATCATCATGGACAATGAGTATTTCCTCGTTTGCAAGGCCATAATAATGCAAGACGGCCTGCACCGCCTGACCGCTGTCATTCATAAACGTGGCGGGCATGAGCAGGCGGCAATCCACTGCCGATGTATGCATCCTGGCCAGATAGCCATGGCATTTTCTCTCCAGAGAGAAGGGGAGTTGCTCCCGGGCGGCGAGTGTCTCTACAAACCAGAAACCCACATTATGACGGGTAGCAGAATACTGGGGGCCCGGATTGCCGAGGCCCACAATGAGTTTTAATTGAGAGCGCACCCGGGCATTTCGGAGAACTATGCTTCGCCACTATCCTCAGCGGGCCCCGGCGCCGCCTCACCCTCAGCAGATCCGTCTACGCCTTCGAGCTCTTCGGCAGCTTCTCCTTCCTCAACGACTTTGGGTATATTCACCGAGACAACCGGCCGGGAAGCATCACCACCGTGTTGCAGGGCGTAGATCTCCACCCCCGGCGGCAGGGTGATATCCCCCAGGTGCATTGATTCGCCCACGTTCATGTTTTCAATGTCGACGTTAATATACTCGGGCAGGCGCCTCGGCAGGCAACTGATCTCAAGCTCGGTCATGACGTGGCTGATAACGCCGCCGCCCGTTTTCACACCAATGCATTTGTCTTCATTGATAAAATGCAACGGCACTCGCATGGTAATTTTTTGATCCTCGTCAATGCGTAGAAAATCCACATGCAACACATTTGGCTTAAACGGGTGTCGGTGCAAGTCTTTGAGGACGACTTTTTCACTTCGCCCATCTATCCTCATAGTCAGAATGCTTGAGTAAAATGACTCCCGTTCAAGCTGATGGGTGAGGTCATCATGGGAGAGTGAAATGGATTGTGCCTCTTTATTTGTGCCGTAGATAACGCCCGGGATCCTGCCGGTGCGACGCAGGCGGCGGCTCGCACCCTTGCCCGCATCCTCCCGCAGCTCGGCATTCAATTCATATTCCTGCATGTTGTTACTCCTCACCTAAGAAATGATCCAGGATAAAAAACCCCCGCCCGCGCAGGACGGATAAACATCACACGCCAGGAAAACGCAGATTTAAGTCAGCGGCTCCCTGGAAGGACTTAACGCTGAAACCTAAAGCCGCTTAATCCATGAACATCGAGCTCAAGGACTCCCCCTCGGAGATCCGCCGAATGCTCTCCGCCAGCATGGCCGCCACACTTAGCTGGCGGATTTTATTACACTCAATGGCCCTGCCGCTTAAAGGTATGGTGTCCGTTACCACAAGCTCATCCAGCCGTGAGTCGTTAATGCTATCGAGGGCCTTGCCCGACAACACCGGATGGGTGCAATAGGCGACAACACGATGTGCGCCAAATGCTTTCAATGCACCTGCGGCACTGCATAATGTACCTGCGGTGTCGACCAGATCGTCCACAATCACACAGGTTCGATCAGCCACATCACCGACTATGTTCATGACCTCCGCCTCATTCGGATTAGGGCGGCGCTTATCGATGATCGCCAGATCCGTATCATCCAGTCGTTTGGCAACGGCCCGCGCCCTTACCACACCCCCCACATCGGGCGATACCACAATCTGTCGCTCATATTTATGCTTCCATATATCCCCCAACAACACCGGTGATGCATAGACGTTATCGAGGGGCATATCAAAAAAACCCTGGATCTGATCGGCATGCAGATCGACCGTCAACACCCGGTTGATCCCGGTTACCCCGATCATATCGGCTATGACTTTTGCTGTTATCGGCACCCTTGCCGAGCGCGGCCTTCTATCCTGTCGTGCGTAACCCATATATGGAATGACGGCGGTGATCCTCGCCGCCGAGGCCCTTCTTAACGCATCGGCGATCACCAACATCTCCATCAGGTTATCGTTGGTCGGCGCACACAGGGATTGCAAAATAAACACATCCCGACCGCGTACATTCTCGGCCACCTCCACCATGATCTCGCCATCACTGAAACGCCCTACACTAATCTTGCCGAGCGGCAGATTTAAGTAGCCGGCAATTTCTATGGCCAATCGCTGATTGGCGTTACCAGAGAACAGCATTACATTGGCTAATGACATGGTTTTCTCTGCCCGTTGTTGTGGCTGGGGCGCCAGGACTCGAACCTGGGAATGCAGGGATCAAAACCCTGTGCCTTACCAACTTGGCTACGCCCCATTATGATCAGATCCGCCGGTCGCTCACATCCCGAGACGCCTTGAACAGGTCCCGCCAACACCGCTACACCCGTCCCTTGAGGATCGGCAACCCACTCGTCCGGTGATCTCTAACGTGCCCACCACATCAATGATTTCACATCACCTGATCGGGCGGCGCCTCCCCTTGCCACTGACTGCTCAGCGTGCCCTGATCTATTCCTCCGCTAACCGCCCTGCAAGCGGCGAGCGGTTAGATGCTTTTGCGATAAAGCCTTGCCACTTATTCGGCAATTCGGCGAGGACGGCCAGCGCCTCGTGCTGTTGTTGAAACCCGGCGAATACCGTCGCACCAGTGCCCGTCAATGTTGCCCGGGTACGCTCACCCAGCCAGTCCAAAGCCTCACCGACCTCGGGATACAGCCTGCGGACAACCGCCTCACAATCATTACGGCAATCCCCCGCCAGAAAGTCGTGTATTGTGATTGCAGGGGAATTGCGTGTCAAATCAGGGTGCTGAAATACCTCTGCTGTGGCCACAGGGCAATTCGGATAGATCAGCAAACACCATTTTTCGGGCAGGGCTATGGGCTCCAGTCTCTCGCCCACACCCCCCGCCCAGGCGGAAAAACCACGGACAAACACCGGCACATCCGCCCCCAGGGCCAGACCCAGGCCCGCCAATTCCTCGACAGACAGCCCGCAACCCCAAAGCTGGTTTAAGGCGATCAGGGTGGTGGCGGCGTCCGAGCTGCCCCCGCCCAATCCGCCCCCAAGGGGTATTCTCTTATCTATATCAATCACAGCGCCCTTGTGCTGTTTGCTTTTTGATTGCAACGCTGTCGCTGCCTTGAACACCAGATCATCCTGCGCTGATATGGATGCATCGTTGCCACTGCACTGAATATGCCTATCTTCCGTTGTGCGGATGTGTAACTCATCACACAGATCCAGAAACTGAAACACAGTCTGTAACACATGATAGCCATCCTCCCGTTGACCGGTAATATGCAAAAAATGATTTAATTTTGCCGGCGCCGGCCAGGGTTTCGCCATCACTCAAACCCCCATCTTCTTATGGCGATGCGAATGCGGATCTGCTGATATTCCAAATCAAGCCGGCTCGGCATGAAACGCCCATGGGTCCTGGTATATTTTTTATAGCGGAGCCGCCAGTTGGATTGTTCAAGATAAGATAATAAATGCCGCTCATTGAAGAGCAAGGCGCCCGTCTTCAATGAAGGCGCGGGCAGAGCCCTGATCCAGTACATCAGCGCAGATACCGGCACAGGCCACCCCAGTTGTCTTTGCAGGAGCGCCTCTGCATCCCCTTCCCGCAAGACGGTGTTGTCCGGCAGGCGCAATGCCGCCTCGTTATCATCGCCCGTCAACACCACTGTCCCCCGGCCCAACGGGGCGATAAGGCGTATGTGATATCGCCCCTTATCTTGCCGCCAGTGCAAAGAGCCCGTAGCGGCGTCATGCCCAGTCCTGACTGATATTCTGGCGGATACATGCCATTGCTCGAGCCGCATTAACGCATCCCGGCGTCCCTCCCATTTTTGCCGCGCCGTGTTATCCTCAGAGGTCGAGAGCAGGGCGCAGGATGAGACTAAAGCTGCGATAGATAAAAAAATGAAAACAGTAGCTAGTCGGCGCTGCCGAGATATCAGGGTATTGCTCAAGCGGCCTCCTCGCACGGCTCTTTGCCTCATCACACATTTCAGCGGGCGGCCACCATGACGATGATGGCCTTGCCAGGGTCGCCGCATCTTTGATCACAACAACACGGCGGCCTTCACCTGAGGCAAGCTCTCCTGCCTCGTCATGAGGATTGTTCGCCGGGGCGCCTGAAAAGACCCTTTTTGTGGTTAAAAACTACGGATTAAAACGTTGGATCACATCCAGCAGGTAGGCGTCTTCCGGGGTGAGTTTCAGTGCCGCGCCCCAGATCGCCTTTGCCTCGTCCTTATCTCCTCTGACCCACAGCACTTCACCTAAATGTGCGGCAATTTCCGGGTCCGGCCTCAAACTCATGGCCTGCCTTAAATAGGCAACCGCCTCATCCAACCTGCCCAGGCGGTATAAGACCCACCCCATGCTATCTAAAATATAGAAATCCGCGGGACTGAGTTCCAGCGCTTTTTTGATCAAATCGTAGGCCTCCTCATAACGATCAGTGGAGTCGGCCAGGGTGTAGCCCAGTGCATTTAGCGCCTGTGCATGGTTCGGTTCGTTTTTGAGGATTTCTCGCAGGTCTTTCTCAAGGATGTCCAGTCTGTCTATCTTCTCCGCCACCATGGCCCTGGCATAGAGCAGATCAGGGTTATACCTATCTGCTAACGCCTCATCATAAACCGCCATGGCCTCTTCGTAGCGCCTTTCCTCGGTTAATAATTCACCTTCGGCCTGCACCAGCATGATTTCCTCACGCTCACCCCGGGTGCGTATGGCATGAAGATGATCACGCGCTTGCTCGATATGGCCTTTCCTGGCTATGAGCAATGCCAGTCTTATCTGGGCGTCGAAATAATGCTCGCCCTTGTGTACGCCCTGATACCATGCGCTTGCCCTCTCATAGTCCTTTTTCTCCTCCGCTATGCGCCCCAGGTAGTAATGGGTGGCATCGCTCTGTTGCCCGCTATTTGATAATTTTTCAAAATAAACACGGGCGTCATCCAGCCGATTATCCTGCAAGTACAACAGCCCCAGTGCATATAACACATCACTGTTGTCGGGCGCTTGTGCTGTGAGGATCTCAAATTGACGGCGCGCCTCATCGAAACGTTTAACATCAGCCAATAGCCTTGCATACGCCATACGCAGGTTCACATCATCGACTTTTCGGCCCGCCAAGGTTGCCTCCAGCCAGGTGAGCGCCTGTTTTTCCCGGCCAAGCCTTTGCAAAATGGAAACATAGCTGAGTGCGGCATTGTCATTATCCGGCGCCAACGCCAGGGTGTCTTCGAGCAATTCCCCGGCACGTTCCAGGGCGCCCAGCCTGGCCGATACGTGGGCGAACGCATACAACACATCCGCAGAGTCCCTGTGCGAGGAGATAAGCGTTTCCATCACGGCTAACACCTTGTCCTTGTCTTTTTCCCGGCCCAGCATATTGGCGATCATCCATAACTTTTGATCCATCTCGCCGCTCGAATAATCAAAGATACGTTGCAAATGCTCGACCGTCTTGCTGGTATTGCCGGCACGTAGCTGCATGACGGCCAGGACCTGATGCGGGTCGGGGTTGCGCGGGTCGAGGGTGACCCATAATGCAGCCGCCTCTGATGCGGCGGCGTCATTACGGGCATAAACGGCAATACGCGTGGCGCGCTCGATAATTTTCAGATCGCCAGTGGAGCGGGCGAGGTCGAGATAGTTCTCCACAGACACATCCAGCAGCCCTTTTTGTCCGGCAAACTCCGCCACCAGCAACTTGTAGAGGATCTCCCCGGTCAATTCGATTTCAGGGCGGGGCGACTCAATGCGAACGCTCTCAGGTTCCCTGTTTATGGCTTCATGGGCTGATTGGGGTTCGATTTGCCCTTGAGCAACCGCCGACTTTTGTGACGGCGCACCCGTGCAGGCGGAAAACGATAAAAAAACCACCAAACCGGTTATGTATCTGGCGGCGAGAGCGACTCGGTGTGGTTTGCGATGGTTGTGCATGGTTGTGCTCATATCTTAATGTGCAGTGGACTGCTTCTGCATCCTAATGGTTCCTTGCCTGATATGACAACGTGAATTATACCCAACCTTCGCATATCATTGACTGCGAGATCCTCAATATACGGCCCTGATCAGCCCAAGCCAATGAAAAAATTATTCCTGTCGGTCTTCGCCTTTTCATCCGTGAATGCCAGCATATCAACAGATTATCTTAAATACCCATGCCTGTGCTTGCCCCTGGAGAGTCCAGGCGCCATACCTAAACAATGGTTTTGAGATTTATCTTCTGTATTCATGGGGCTTAATAGATAAAGCGTTTTAATGACCTATTTCAACCATCCGGTGCAGACTAAAACAGGTTGTCCATGACATTACTCGCATTTGGTCTCAATCACACTACTGCGCCACTTCATGTCCGGGAAAACGTGACTTTCCTGGGCGATGCCGTGCCTTTCGCATTGACGGAGCTAACCGGACACACCTGTATAGAGGAGGCGGCGATATTATCCACCTGTAACCGCACCGAAATCTACTGCCATCTCGATGGTGCAAATACAGCTCAACCGGTTGACTGGTTTTCCGGGTTTCACGGATACCGCACAGAGGAACTACAAAACTACATCTACACCTACCCGGATGCAACCGCCGTCAAACATGTCCTGCGTGTCGCCAGCGGTCTGGATTCCATGATGCTGGGGGAGCCACAGGTTCTTGGGCAATTAAAACAGGCCTACCAAACGGCGCTACAGGCGGGCAGTATTGGAAAGTTGTTGAATCGATTGTTTCAGCACGCCTTTAAGGTCGCCAAAGAGATAAGGAGCCATACCCTGATAGGTAGCCACCCTGTTTCCGTCGCCTACGCCTCGGTTCGTCTGGGCAGACAAATATTCGGCGATCTATCCACACAAACGGCGCTGCTGATCGGCGCCGGGGAGACCATTGAGCTGACCGTGAAATACCTGCGTGATAATGGACTGAAAAAAATGATCATCGCCAATCGCACATTGGAGCGCTCGCAAGAGCTTGCACGGCAATACGCTGCATACGCCATCTCCCTGGGGGAGATCCCCGAACACCTTGATGAGGCCGATATCATCATCTCCTCAACCGCAAGCCAGCTTCCCATACTCGGTAGATGCGCCATTGAGGCGGCGATTGCAAGGCGCAAACACCGGCCCATGTTCATTGTCGATATGGCCGTGCCCCGGGACATAGAGCCGCAAGCCGGCGAGCTCGAGGATGTGTATTTGTACACCGTGGACGATCTCAAGGACATTATTGATGATAGTATTAAAAGCCGTCGGCAAGCGGCCAGAGAAGCTGAGCGCATTATTGACACGGAAGTCGTTCAGTTCATGGGATGGATAAACTCCCTTGACGCCGTCTCAACCATAAGCGCAATGCGTGACAAGGCGAAACATACACGGGATGAGGTGTTGCAAGGGGCGCTGCAAAAACTACGGCAGGGCGCTGATCCAGAATCGCTACTGCATGAGGTGACCCATTCCCTCACCAATAAACTGCTGCATCCGCCGAGCGCCCATTTAAATAAACTGGATTTGAAGAGAAAAGCGGACGTGTTGCAGCTCGTTCGGGCGCTGTTTGATCTGACGGATGCGGATCTAAAACCCAAAAAGCGCAGGTAGCGGCCTGATCCCTGCACCCCCTCTTTATTTCACACCCCTTTCACATATACCATGAAAGACAGCTTGCAGAAGAAACTGGAAAAAATAAGCGCTCGCCAGGAGGAGATCCACGCCTTGTTGGCCACCCCTGAGATCATAAACGATCAAAACCGCTTCCGTGATTTAAGCAGGGAAGCGGCCGAAATCACGCCCGTTGTTAATTGCTTTCATGATTATCAATCGGCCCTGTCGTCATTAAAACATGCACAGGAGATGTTAAAAGACAGCGACAGTGACATACGCGCCCTGGCCAATGAGGAGGTCGAATCATCACAAAGGCAAAGCCAGGCGCTTGCATGTGAGCTGCAAAAACTACTCTTGCCCAAAGACCCGGCCGATAACAGCAATCTCTTTCTGGAAATACGTGCGGGCGCCGGTGGCGAGGAGGCGGCGCTGTTCTCGGCGGATCTCATGAAAATGTACGCTCGTTATGCAGAGAAACGCGGCTGGGAGACGGAGGTATTGAGCAAAACACAAAGCCACCTGGATGGTTACAAAGAAATCATCATGCGTGTTGTTGGTAACGGCGCCTATGCAAAATTGAAGTTTGAGTCCGGCGCCCACCGGGTGCAACGTGTACCGGAGACCGAATCCCAGGGGCGCATACACACATCCGCCTGTACCATTGCAGTCCTGCCGGAGGTCGATGAGATCAGTGAGATTGAAATCAGCCCCGATGATGTGAGGGTGGATACCTTCCGTGCCTCCGGCGCCGGCGGCCAGCATGTGAATAAAACCGACTCGGCCATTCGCATCACCCATCTTGACAGCGGCATGGTTGTTGAGTGTCAGGATGAACGCTCACAACATAAAAACCGTGCCCGCGCCCTGTCCCTGTTACAAGCCAGGCTATTGGCGAGGGAAAAAGAAAAACAGGCGTCAAAGATAGCGGAAAACCGCCGTAACCTGGTGGGCTCAGGGGACCGCTCAGAGCGCATTAGAACCTACAATTATCCGCAAGGCAGGATAACCGATCACCGGATCAACCTGACCCTGTATAAACTGGATGAGTTTATGCAGGGCGAGCTGGACATGATCATCGACCCCCTCATCAATGAACATCAGGCCGATCAACTGGCGGCAATCAAGTGAACAAACAACAAACCACTCAAGAATTATTAACATCCGCCGAGGAAGCATTGCAGGTTTCAGAGACCCCCAGGCTGGACGCCGAGGTATTGCTCGCCGCCTTGCTGGGGGTGAATAGAAGTCGGCTCTATGCCTACCCTGACGCCGTTATCGATAAGAGCATAGCAAGGGATTTTCATTGCCTGCTGGAAGATAGGAAAGACGGTTGCCCGGTGGCTTACCTGACGGGCAACAAGGAGTTTTTCTCGATGCGCTTCAATGTGAACGCCAACACCCTGATCCCCAGGGCGGAGACGGAGACATTAGTTGAGCTGGCGCTTGAACACATGCCCGCTGATCACACCGGCGCCGTGCTGGACCTGGGCACAGGCAGCGGCGCCATCGCCATCGCCATCGCCGCCTCAAGGCCGGGCTGTGCGATAACCGCCGTTGATATCAGCATTGAGGCCCTCAAGGTTGCCCGAGAAAATGCCCTTTCCAACAACATCACCAACATCACCTTTTTACAATCCGACTGGTTTGGGGAGCTACAAAATCAACGCTACGATGTGATCGTATCCAACCCGCCCTATGTGGATTATCTGCGCCGCAACGCCATGGCGAATGCGCTAAAATACGAGCCAAGGGCCGCACTCGATGGCGGGCATATGGGACGGGAGCACCTGCAAAGCATTATTGCCGGGGCCCGGCAACACTTAACACCGGGCGGTTTCATGATTACCGAGCATGGCTGGGATCAGGGCGAGTTCGTCAGATCCCGGTTAGTATCACACCACTATGAAGATGTTCGTACCCACACCGATCTGGCCGGGCATGAACGCTATGGTTTTGCATCACGCCCATGAATGACGCCCGGACGGTCATCATCAAGTGCAGCGCAAACATATCGCAGGGGCTGATCTCGGAGCTGAAAACCACTTTGGGGGAAGACGTGGCAATGAGCTATGGGGATAATACCCTCAAGGTGCAATACCTTTTCCCTGATTGCCACTTTGCCCTGATCAGATCGGCGTTAATATCAGCCGGTGCGATGGACGGCATGGGCATAATAGACAGGGCTCGCTACATAATGCTCGCCTACAGGGAGAAAAACGAGGCGGACTATTTGCAGCCGCATTCGGGATGGCGGCACATTATCGAGGCGATCCACATGGCCTATTTCAAACCCGATCATCAAACAACACCCACAGCGCAAAGAGCACACTGGGAGAAGTAATGAGACGTCACACAGACATGCCCAGGACTTACCAGCGCCCATCTGCTGACACACAACCATGAACGATGATCAATTATTGCGATACAGTCGCCAGATCATGTTGCCCGAGATCGATGCGAAAGGGCAATTAAAACTGGCGAGATCAACGGCTCTCATCATCGGCGCCGGCGGGCTGGGCTCGGCGGCGGCCATTTACCTCACCGCAGGCGGTGTCGGACACATTATCCTGGTTGATTTTGACCGGGTTGATCTATCCAACATACAACGGCAAATACTGCACATGAGCGATGACGTCGGCCGCTTAAAAGTCGACTCGGCCAGAGATCATCTGCTGGCGATCAACCCTGAGGTAGAATTAACCCTAATCGATCATGCCCTGGACGATGATGAGCTTATCCGGTATGCAAACCGATCGGATGTTATTGTTGACGCCAGTGATAATTTTAACACCCGCTTCGCCATCAATGGCGCCTCCGTCAAAACCCGAACGCCCCTTGTCTCCGGGGCGGCTATTCGCTTTGAAGGGCAGGTGAGTGTATATAACCCCCTGGATGAGGGCTCTCCATGCTATCGCTGTCTTTATAGAGATGACGCCATCGTTGAGCAAACCTGCACGGCTAACGGAGTGCTCTCGCCCTTGCTCGGCATTGTCGGCAGCATACAGGCGACTGAGGCCATGAAGCTGATCATGGGCTTGGGAAAAACACTACAGGGAAAATTATTGCTCATCGACGTCATCACCATGGAATGGCATACCGCCGTCCTGCCGAAGGATCCGGGCTGCCCCGTTTGCAGTATAAAATCCGTGGCATAGAACATGAAAATGATCCCATCACCGGCAAAGCTGAAAAGCGCAGGGCACAAACTTGCTGCATCCGTTGTGCGTCATGGGATCGACCGCTTATAAGGCGGAGCTGATATGATCCCGCAAGAATACTATCTAGCAAGCCACATCGTGCAAGATAAGACGACGCCATCTTTAAGGCGCCCGCAAGAGCAGGGCCGGACATGGCGAGAAATGCGCGAAGGCGAGCGGACATGGTGTGGCATTTTCCATTCCCGCCCGTCTCTCAAAAGCCACGCCACCACCCACGGATCGGCAACCGATCACCTGCCCGGGGATCATTTATGTCGTCAGTTCATTGGATAACGGCTGGCCTGTTATGTTAATGGCGAAGAGTCTGAAGCGATCATGTTATGCTGATCGACACTGAACATTAAAAAGTTAGACAATGCGTGTTATTTCCATCATCACCTTAGGCTGTTTACTGCTCTGCCTGCAAGCTGCCGTGGCGCAAGATAAACAGATCTCCCGGGAGTTCACCAAAACCTATCGGGCCTATAACACCGCCTATGCCCAGGGAAATTACCCGCGCGCCGCCGAGCTGGCGCAAAAAGCCCTTAACCTCGCCATCGCCGAGTTGGGAGATGATCATGAAAAAATCCCCGTCCTGCAAGTGAACCTGGCCCATGTGCTGCTCATCACGGGAAAAATCAAGGAGGCCGAGCCCATCTTGCTGCAAGCGAAATCCCGCATTATCGAGCAATCCGGCAGTGATGATCTGAACCTGATCACGGTTCACGAGGATCACGCAAAAATCTATATCAGCAAAAAAGAGACGGACAAGGCAAGGCAGGAGCTGGACAAAATTATCAACATCATCAGCAAACAGTCCAGCGATACAGATCCGGCCATCGCCAATGTTTTAATGCAAAAGGCGGCCATCGATATTGCAGAGAAAAAACTCATCAAGGCTGAGGCCGGCTATCGGCAAGCACTGGCTATCTATGATGAGCAGTATGGCGAGGGCAACATGGCCTCAGCGAATGTGATCTCCCTGCTCGGCGATATCGATATCAGCAGAGAGGCCTTTGAGAAGGCCGAGCTGAAATACCTGGAGGCATTACGCATCTATCAGGACAACCTGCTGGAAGATGATCCCGTTGTTCTGGCGAGCCACGCACGGCTGGCGAGATTATACGTGGGATTACGGGATGATAAGTTTGCACACCACGCAGATCAGGTGATCAAATTCAGCGCCGATAAAGACGGCCCCGCCTACCCCATGTATGTCATGCGCCCCAGGTATCCGGTCTTCAAAGATGGCGAAAGACCACAGGGCTGGGCCCTGGTCGAGTTTACCGTGACTGCCGATGGGCGCGTAGAGGGCGCGAAAATCATCGAATCAAACCCCGGCAACGTCTTTGATAAAGTCTCCCTTGACGTCACCCCGACATGGCGTTTTAAGCCCAAAGTCGTTGACGGCGAACGCATCGCACAGCAAAAAACCCGGGTGCGACTGGTGTATATGAAAGACAACATTGAAGTGTATTTCGGCGAATTAAAATTATAACCGCCGGGGCTTAACGGCTGAGACCGGCCTCTCGTGCATTGCCCGAAAGATGTTGCCGCAGGATAGAAAAGCCCGAGAAAATGTCCCCTGAAATGCGGTTTGGCGACATTCGGCCAGGTTAAAAAGCGGCGCAACAACATGATGAGGCGACACAAACGAAGCGCCAGGCTCAAAGCCTTTAGCCATGACGGATAATTCATGAACATCACCGCCGAACCTCGCGAGCGCTTATTCAAGGCCGGCGGGTAACCGCTCCACCATCAACACCCACAAAACACTGCCCACCCATAAAGCCCGCTACGGCATGAACCAGGCCGATCCCCGGCGGCGCCGGAATAACCGCCCAAGATAATGCTCTTGCCGAGAGCCCGCTTATTTATCCTGTCTTTGAACGTAGGCGTAGTTAGGGTATTTCTAATTGAACCTGATCAAATACGACCAGATGATCCATTTCCACACGTATGCCTATGTCTTCCTTAATGGCATGGTTATAATGACTGGGCACCAGACTGAGCACCTGCTCTCCCCCCGGCAATGACAATGTATAGAGAAACTCGGCCCCGCGAAACGCCTTCTCCAGCACGGTTGCGGTCAGGGGGCTATCCTCATCATGGATGATATCATCGGGGCGCACCAATACCGCCACCTGCTCACCTGGGGCATAACCATGTTCACGGGGATCGGACAGGACCCCCAACGCCGTCTGCACCGTCATCTCATCTAACACCGTCCCGTTCAAAAACACCCCCTCACCCACAAAGCCCGCTACGTAGGCACACCCTGGCCGATGATACAACGCCAGCGCCGTATCCCATTGCAACAGGCGTCCATCGCAAATGACGCCAATCTCATCGGCCATGGCGAAGGCTTCCAGTTGATTGTGGGTCACCAAAATCGCCGTGATATTATCCTGCTTTAACGTATTTCGGATCTCCCGGGCAACCTGCTCTTTTAAGCCCACATCCATATTGGAGAAGGGCTCATCGAGCAACAGTATTTCCGGTCTCGGGGCGCAGGCCCTTGCGATGGCCACCCGTTGTTGCTGGCCGGCGGATAGTTGATGTGGATATTGATGACGAAATGCGCTGATGTTTAATAATTCAATCACCTCATCCGCCCTTGCTTCTCGCCCATCTTTCGTTAATTTTTGCAGGCCAAAGGTGATGTTGTCCTCAACGCTTAGATGAGGGAACAGGACAAAATCCTGGAACACCATGCCCACGTTGCGCCGCTCCACGTTGATAAGTGTGGTGTTGCTGCTGACACACTGACCGTTGATCTGGATCTCGCCACTGAGCGGTTGCTCAAAACCGGCGATGGCACGCAACAGGGTTGTTTTGCCACAACCACTTGGGCCCAACAGGCAACCAATATGACCCGCCGTCACATGAAACGAGATATCATCAATGATCGTTTGATCAGAGAGCGAGACGATCAGGTTTTTTACCGCCAGTTTAGCGGCCATGATCGGGATGTGCTCGTGATAAGGCGCGGCTTAGCATGATCACGGGAATAATGCCGACGAGGACGATGGCGAGGGCAGGAGAGGCGGCGTCGGCGAGGCGCTCTTCGTTTGCCAGCTCATAGGCACGTACCGCCAGGGTATTAAAGTTAAACGGCCTTAATATCAATGTCGCCGGCAATTCCTTCAGCACATCAACGAACACCAGCAACAGGGCGGCAAGCAAGGTGCCGCGCATAAGCGGTATGTGCACCTGCCTTAATAACTGACGGCTACCAAGCCCGGCGCTTCTGCCCACCTCGTCCATGGACGGCTTGATCTTCACCAGACCGGCGTCCACGGTGTTCAGAGACACCGCCAGAAACCGCACCAGATAGGCGAACACCAAAATCCCTGTTGTGCCGCTTAACAGCAGGCCGGCATCTATGCCAGTGAATTTCTCAAGGACGCTGTTTATGTACCTGTCAAGGCGGGTGGACGGCAACAACACCCCGACTGCAATCACCACCCCGGGGATCGCATAGCCCATGCCGAGGAGACGATGAATGCCCCCTGTTAGCAGGCCCGGTTGCAATCGTTTGCTGTAGGCGACAAGCAAGGCCAGCAAAACAGCCAGCAGTGAGGTGATGAAGGCCAACTCAAGGCTGTGGCCCGCCAGGGTAAGGAATGCATAATCCAGAGAATAATGATAAGTTTGTATCGCCCAGATCAGCAACTGTCCGGCCGGCAGCACAAACCCGAATACCAGCGGCAACAAACAGGCGGCCAGCGCCAGCAGGGCACGCCCTCTTTGCAGTTTATGTCTGCCCAGTCGGCTATAACGTGTGCTGGTATGATGATAACGCGTCTGGCGTCTGGCGTAATGCTCGAGCACCATGAGAGATAAAACAAAAACCGTTAATAACGCCGATAGCTGTGCTGCCGCCACACTGCTTCCAAGCCCAAACCAGGTCTTGATGATCCCTGTCGTGAAGGTGGTGATACCAAAATACTGCACCGTGCCGTAATCGGCCAGGGTTTCCATCAACACCAAAGACAGGCCAACGAATATGGCGGGCCGGGCCAGTGGCAGAATAACGTTAATCACTGTCCTGATCGGCCCGGCGCCCAGTGTTCTGGCCACTTCAATAACACACACGGACTGTTGGGCCAATGCTGCCCTTGTTAGCAGATAAACATAGGGATACAACACCAGTGATAACATCACCACCGCCCCCGGCAGTGAGCGGACCTCGGGAAACCAGTAGTCCCCATACCGCCATGCAAAGACCGCTCGTAACCAGGATTGCAGTGGCCCGGCCACATCCAGCATACCGGTGTAGGTGTAGGCAATGATATAGGCGGGCATGGCCATGGGCAACAACAAGGCCCATTCAAGCTGTCGGCTAAAGGGGAAACGACACAGGCTCACCAGACAGGCGGGGACGATACCCAATGGCAAGACCAAACAGCCCACGCCCAGCATGAGCAACAGGGAATTGGTGATGTACTCACCGAGCACCGTTTCGTATAAATGTTGCCAGAGACCACCACTGGAGAAAAAAACCGAAGAGAAAACAACGAACAGCGGCGCCAGCAACACGGCGGAGAGGATGGCCGAGACGATCACCCAGGGGTGCAAAGGGCCAATTCGAAACGGTTTATGCGGGGATGTGCGGGGTAGATTTGTGATAAGGCCACCCATAGCTCATCCTGGCCTTAATTATTTCCAGCCTGCCTTATCCATGATCTTCACAGCGGTTTGATTGTGCTTGCCCAACATCTCCAAACTCAGATCATCGGCTTTTAACACACCCCAGGATTGCAACGTGTCACTGCCGGGCACATTCGCCAGCACGGGAAACTCATGATTGATCTCTGCATACCACCTCTGTGCCGGTTCGCTCACCAGATATTCCAGCAACGCTATCGCCGCGGCCCTGTTTTTTGCTACCCGGCTAATGCCGGCGCCACTGATATTAACATGCACGCCACGTTGGTTGTTGTTGGGCCAAAATAGCGCCACTTTACTCGCCGCCGCCGCTTCACTCTTGATGTTGGAGGCTAACATGCCCGCCAGATAATAGGTATTGACCAGCGCCAGATTGCATTGTCCCACGGACACCGCCTTGATCTGATCCCGATCGCCCCCTTTCGGGGCTCTGGCAAAGTTATTCACCAGCGCCGATACCCATCGCTCGGTTTTTGCCTCGCCGTGGTGGGCGATCATGGCGGATACCAGCGATTGATTATAGATATTGGCCGAGGAGCGCACACAAATTTGTTTTTCCCACTTGGGATCGGCCAGGTCTTCGTAGGTTGAGAGCATAGCCGGTTTGATGTTGGCCCTGGAGTAGACGATGACCCGGGCACGCAACGATATGCCATACCAGTAGCCCTCAGGGTCGCGATAATTTTTCGCTATGGCCTGGTCAAGCCTCTTTGAGGTGATCGCCTGGAGAAGACCTTTTTCTTTGGCCCTGTACAGGCGCCCTGCATCCACAGTGAGCAACATATCGGCGACAGATTGATCGCCTTCAAGTTCCAGCCGCTTGATCAGGGCGTCCGCCTTACCGGTAAGGAGATTAACCTTGACGCCGGTTTTTTCAGTAAAACGATCAAAAAGGGGTTTTATCAATGCCTCTTTACGGGCGGCGTACACATTCACTTCGCTTGCTTCTGCAAACGCTATCGCCGTAAATAGCAGGGTTGATGCAAAGACGCGTATCATAGGCCACCTCTTCTCTACTTTATATCTGATCCGTTTTTATTTGATAAGGGAAAACACCCCTATGCAGCCTGCGCCTTGCTTATTACAGGCTTATCAATAAAGGCCACACCGTCGATAAACCGATCATGATTGCCCGCACTTATCCCCTACCGGCATTCTCTAAAACATCTGCCTGAGGGGCGCTCACTCGATCAGCTCTCCCTGACTGAAACCCGGGTCATGCCGAGTGCTGACAGATGTTGGTTGCCGTCTTCCCCCAACATCCGTTCTATGAACATGCTGCATCGGAGTGGCGCCTGTCCCATAAACCGGGAAATTGATCAAACCTGTCCGTGATCGCCGGTATCACTGATTTAAGAGGGGAGGGGAGCGGCCCTAATCGGTAGCGGCAAAACTCAGATCAGCGGTTTCATCCTCAAAGGTTTGTGCGAGGTAGTCGTGCAGACAATCGCCACAGGAGCCACATCGACTGGCAACATCCAATTCCAGTTTCAGTTGCGCGACCGTGACGGCGCCTTCATGGATGGCCTTCTTTACCTGCCGCTCCGTCACTCGATTACACACACATAAATACATCTCGCCAAACTCCCGCCTGTTGCTATATTTAGGAATTATAGCGAAAATGAGAATGATTCGCAATATTATCTGTGGCGATTGCCTGTCGCCCCTTCGAAGGCTGCCCGCACCCTCATCACAAAGAGGGTTTTTTTAGCGGCGCCCTGGCGGGTGATAAGGTGCTTTCTCATGGTTTAAGTATGCGCTTACTTTTCTGCCAGGAACTTATCTAACCGGGCAAGTCGCTGCGCTGTGCCGATATCAAACCAGTGGCCGGTGTATATCTCGCCGCTGATCTGCCCGTTACCTATCGCCCGACGCAGCAGGGGCGCAAGCGGAAACCGGCCTGCCTTGAGGGGTGCAAATAACGCCGGACTATAAAGACCGATCCCGCTGAACGTGTATTTGGGCGCCCCTTCCATGAGCAACATCCCATCACGCATGGCAAAATCCCCATCAGGATGGTGCGGCGGGTTAGGCGCCATAATAAGATGCGCCAGCCCTGTGTTTGTTCTTTTTGTGAGGCTCTGCAAGGGAAAGTCAGTCCATATATCCCCATTGACGACCAAAAAAGGCCCGCTCCCCAGCAGGCCCAGGGCCTGTTTGATCCCGCCGCCGGTTTCCAGTGGGCGCTCTCCCTCCGCCGAGTAGTGGATATTCACGCCAAACTGACTACCATCCCCAAAACAGGATTCGATCAGATAACCAAAACGACCATGATTGATGATCAGATCAGTAAAACCGGCTTTCGCCAATGCCTCTATATGGTGTTGCAACAGGGGCTTGCCGGCAACCGCCAGCATGGGCTTGGGTGTGTTTTCGGTCAGCGGGTGCATCCTCTCCCCAGGACCCGCCGCCAGGATCATCGCTCGCATCAAGTTATCTTAATCTGATCTGTGCCGGATTTTGAGGATATTTTTTATCCCCGCCTGTTAGAATTGAACGTAAACTATCTTTATCTCTTCTTAAAGGGATGATGATCTCCTCATGGATGTGAAAGCCTCATCGTATCTGGCATTATCTTCATAAAAAAAGAGAGAGATAAGGCATGTTGTTGGCGATCATTTCCGTACTTGGCGGTTTAATACTATTGGTGCTCGGCGCTGATCGGTTCGTCTCGGGGGCGGTGAATACAGCCCATCATCTGGGGGTGTCAACACTGGTTATCGGCCTAACTATCGTCGGGGTCGCCACCTCGGCGCCGGAAGTCTTTGTCGGCAGCGTTGCCGCCCTGGACGGCAAAACCACCATGGCCATCGGCAATGCCCTGGGTTCGAACATCGCCAATATCGGGCTCGTGCTCGGGGCCACCGCACTTTATGGGCCGTTGATAATTAAATCACAGACGCTTGGGCGTGAGTTTTTCATGATGGGGCTGGCTATGCTGCTCGCCCTGTTGTTGATGCTGGATCAGGCGCTAAGCCGCATGGATGGCATAGTGTTGTTGCTCTCGCTTGTTGCGATCATCGGCTGGGTCCTGAAGCTGGCCCGGCAGAGCCCCCCCATCAACACCATGCCTGCAAAAGAGACACAAAAAGCCGGGGGTGTGATCCGGCCCCTGGCGTTGATGTTGTTCGCTTTAATCGTGCTGCTGGGCGGGGCGGAATTATTGGTGCGGGGCGCTGTTTATATCGCACGGGCAGTGGGCGTCAGTGATCTGGTTATTGGCCTGACGATCATTGCCGTGGGCACCAGTCTGCCGGAGCTGGCCGCATCCATCATGAGCGTCATAAAAAATGAAACCGATATCGCCGTGGGCAACATCATTGGCTCCAATATGTTTAACATGCTGATGGTGCTGGGAATACCCTGTATCATCCATCCCGATACATTTGCAGCGGACGTGTTATGGCGGGATTTCCCGATCATGATCGCTTTAACCTTACTCATGGGCTGGATGGTTTTCTCCAGCAGGGAAAACAACACGCACCGATGGGCGGGGGCCGTGTTACTGGCGTGTTTTCTGGCTTATCAATACGGGTTATTTCAAACCCGGTAGATGATGATAGCATTTAATGGGCGGCAACCATCACAACATCAGCGAGGCGCAAAGACTCATCAATCTGGGCCAAGCCGTCATTGCCACAGAACAACAGGCGGTGGATGAGCTAAAACAACGTATCGATGAGCAGTTCGTTAAGGCCTGTCAACATATTCTAGGCTGCACCGGCAGGACGGTGGTATTGGGGATGGGCAAGTCAGGCCATATCGGACATAAAATTGCGGCAACCCTGGCCAGCACCGGCACGCCCGCCTTCTTTGTGCATCCGGGGGAGGCCAGCCATGGCGATCTTGGCATGATAACCGAACATGATGTGGTTATTGTGCTCTCAAACTCCGGAGAGACGGCGGAGCTGGTGACGTTATTACCCGTTATCAAACGTCTGAATGTGCCTTTTATTGTCTTGACCGGCGCCCCCCACTCAACCCTGGGCAATGCGGCGACAGTCTGTCTTGACGTCAGCGTCTCCAAAGAGGCCTGCCCCCTGGGCCTCGCCCCCACCGCCAGCACCACGGCAACACTGGTCATGGGCGATGCCCTGGCTGTCGCCCTGCTTGAGGTACGGGGATTCAACGCCGAGGATTTTGCCCTGTCTCATCCCGGCGGCACGCTGGGCCGGCGCCTGTTACTGAGGGTCAGCGATATCATGCACACTGCAGATGAGATCCCCCGGGTAGATGAGAGAACATTGCTCAGCGACACACTGCTGGAGATGACGGCAAAGGGGCTTGGCATGACGGCCGTGATCAATGACCGTGGTGAGGCGCCGGGCATATTTACCGATGGCGACTTGCGTAGGGCGCTGGATGGCAATGTTGATGTGCACGCAACACCAACGGGCGATGTGATGACGAAAAACGGCAAAACCATCAGCAAAGAGGCATTGGCGGCACAGGCGGTGCAGATGATGGAACAACACAAGATCAATGCACTGCTGGTTTTAGATGACGACCAACAACTCATCGGCGTCTTAAACATGCACGACTTGTTGCGCGCACGGGTGGTGTAGTCCATGGAGGGTGTTCTAGCGAAAGCGGCGAGAATAAAACTCGCCGTCTTTGATGTGGACGGCGTCTTGACCGACGGGGCGTTGTTGCTTAACGATCAGGGCGAGGAACTCAAACGATTTCATGTGCATGATGGACAGGGCCTGCTATTACTGCAAAAATCAAGTTGCAAGGTTGCCATCATCACAGCCCGCTCCTCCGCCATCGTGGCAACCAGGATGCAGGAGCTGGGCATAGAGCATGTCTACCAAAACCAGACCGACAAGGCCGCCGCTTTAGATGAATTGATCACCAGGCTGGGTTTGCAATGGGCGCATGTCTGTTACACTGGCGATGATTTGCTGGATCTGCCGGCGATACAAACCGCCGGCCTGGGGGTTGCCGTGGCCAACGCCCACCCGCTCATTATCCAACACGCCGACTGGATAACGAGCAAACAGGGCGGCAACGGGGCGGTTAGAGAGGTGTGTGAATTGCTGTTGCAGGCGCAGGGAGAATATGATCGGCTCCTCAAAAGCTACTTCAACACCGCCCTTGGAACTAAGGGCGAGAATGTTTGATCCACATCGATGATGTTATAAACCGCTTATGGCGCAACGTTTATTCATGCTGGCCCTGTTGATCGGCGCAGCGGCGGGTAGCGCCGGGTTGTTGCAGTGGCTCTCGGATGATCCGGCCGGGGAGGCGTCCATCGATTATCATGATCCGGATTATTACATGGAAGACTTCACGACATTAACCCTGAAAGAAGACGGCAAGCCGAAAAACAAGATACATGCTATCTACATGGCCCATTATCCTGACAACGACACCACTGAATTATTAAAACCGCAAATGGAATTATTCCGTGAGGACAAATCGCCCTTATATATTGAAGCGGATAAGGGTTGGGTCACGGGAGATAACGAGGTGCTCTTGCTGCGAGGGGCGGTTAAATTGCAGGAGTTCGATGAACAGGGCAACGCCACCCTTGAGATCAACACCACCGACGTCAAAGTATTATTAAATGAGGAATACGCAGAGACGGATCAATATGCAACCATCGTAACGGACAGCGCCACCATTCGCGGCACGGGCATGCGCGCTTTTCTTCCTGAGAGCCGACTGCAGATCATTGAACATGATAAAACCACCATCAACTCAGCGCCTGACGGCTAAGCTGCTGACGGCGGTGTGTCTTCTTGTCGGCGTCGCCTCAACCCTTGCGCTGTCCACAGACAAAGACCAGCCCATCGAGATTGAAGCGGACGAGGCGGAGCTCGATGATCTGCATAACGTCAGCATTTATCGCGGCAATGTGATCGTCGTGCAGGGCTCTATCTACATGACCGGAGAGGTTATGACCGTCTACAACACCGAGGAAGACAAACTCGACTACCTGATCATGGACGGCAATCCCGCCACCTACAAACAACTGCCGGACAACAGCACGGTCTACGACCAGGCCAGGGCCTTGCGGATGGAATATTATGAATTGAAGAATCAGGTTATATTGATCGGGGACGCCTGGGTAAAACAGGAGACATCAACATTGACCGGCGAGCGGATAGAATATGACACCGAACTCAGCAAGGTCAAGGCCTGGAGCAGCCCTGAAGGTGATGGCGGTGGAATAACAACAAAGAAAAAGGAACGGGTGAGACTCATTATAAAGAAGAGAACCAAACCCACCTGCGATGCCCTCAAAGACCCGGCGAGAGAGGCTGGGCTCGAAGACAAAGACCTGCGACAACTCAAGCAGGACTGCCAATAACACTGGCCTGCAACCTCGACTTAAAAATACCCCCATGAGTGTTTTATCCGTCCGACATTTATCGAAAAAATTTCGCACAAGACAGGTGGTCAAAGACGTCAGCTTGCTGATCAACAGCGGGGAAATCGTCGGCTTGCTGGGCGCCAACGGCGCCGGCAAAACCACGAGTTTTTATATGATCGTCGGCCTCATACCCTGCGATAACGGCAGCATACACCTAGATGATCGGGAAATTGGTCTTCTGCCCATGGACAGGCGTGCGCGCATGGGTCTTGGGTATTTGCCCCAGGAGTCTTCCATTTTTCGCAAGCTCACCGTGGAAGAGAACATCATGGCCATTTTGGAGACCCGCAAAAATCTCAGCAAAGCCCAGGCAACCCAGCGGCTGGAGGCCCTGTTGCAGGAGTTTCATGTGACGCATTTGCGAGATAACCTGGGGATGAGCCTGTCCGGGGGCGAGCGAAGACGGGTTGAGATTGCCAGGGCATTGGCGACTGAACCGCAATTTTTATTGCTGGATGAGCCGTTTGCCGGCATCGATCCCATCTCGATCAGTGATATTCAGAGAATAAACCGCTACCTGTGTCAAATCGGGATCGGGATCCTGATCACCGATCATAACGTCAGGGAAACCTTAGGCTCCTGTGACCGCGCCTACATCGTACACGAGGGGGAAATACTGGCGGAGGGAACCCCCGAGCAGATCCTCGCCAACGAACATGTGCGGGAAGTCTATCTGGGCGAGCAATTTAAGCTGTAAAAGGCCATGACGTACTGAAACGAACCTTGTAAAGATCGGATCAGCGCCGACCGCTACTCTCATTATTTGAGAGATAACAGCCGAGAATCACGGCTTGATCCTGGCCTGAAAGGTACGGGCAAGCAAGGGAAGGTGAGGCCGCATCATAGAGCCGATCACACTGCGGGGGCGCTCAATCTGCGGGATGTCCCTGAACCGGTCAATCACAAAGCGACTTCCCAGCATCAGCGTATCCCGCAACGCCATTTTAACGCACCTGATCAGTCCCGCCCGAGGGCAGGGGTGATGTTAAGTCTCGCTTGCTGTAAAACCCCGATTGGGGTTAAGTGGTTTAAGGCCCATGCGGGTGTTGCTCGCTGTCTTGTCTCATCCACTGATCATGGTCTCACTTATACCTAAACCCTGCCTACAACAAGCCGGACATCAACATGCCGAACCGGGCTAGAGGGCGAAGTCGGAGGCGAGCCTGCGGGGCACCGCCGTGTTCTGTAACTGCACATAGGTCGGCAGGCCCTTTTGATAGGGCGGGTGATCCTCGCCCTCGAGCAGGGGTTGTAAGTAGCGGCGACAGGCCGCCGTGATCCCGAAACCATCCTCACTGATGAAATCAGGCGGCATGAACTTCTCAACATTGGCCACATCGGCAAGGTCCGCCGAGCCGACTTCCCATTCATAGGGATTATCAGATACGCGCATCACGGTGGGCATAACCGCATTCTTCCCCTGCAAGGCATACTCCACTGCCGCACGGCCGAGGGCGTAGGCCTGCTCGACATCCACTCTGGAGGCGATATGTCGTGCGGCGCGTTGCAGATAATCCGCTACGGCCCAGTGACATTTATACCCCGATGCCTGTTTCACCATATTAGCGATCACCGGCGCCGCCCCGCCCAGTTGGGCATGACCAAAGGCATCGTATGTGCCCTGCTCCGCCAGAAAGCGGCCATCCGCCCAGTGCGCCCCTTCGGAGACCACCACAGAGCAATACTCGTATCGCTCCACCTTCTCTTTGACTGTCGCTAAAAAGGCCGGCTGATCGAAGGCCACTTCCGGAAACAAAATAACGATGGGTATGTCATTGTCAGCGTCCGCCGCCAGCGCCGCCGCCGCCGCTATCCAGCCTGCATGCCTGCCCATTACCTCCAGCACAAACACTTTGGTCGAGGTTCTGGCCATGGAGCGCACATCAAAAGAGGCCTCCCGGGTGGACGTGGCGATGTACTTGGCCACCGAGCCAAAGCCCGGGCAGTTATCGGTGATGGGCAGATCATTATCCACTGTCTTGGGTATGTGTATGGCCTGTATGGGAAAGCCCATCTTCTCGGAGATTTGCGAGACCTTATGGCAGGTATCGGCGGAGTCGCCGCCGCCGTTATAGAAAAAATAGCCGATGTCATGGGCCTTGAACACCTCAATCAAACGCACATATTCGGCCTGATTCTCCTCCACGCCTTTGAGCTTGTAGCGACAGGAGCCGAAGGCGCCGGCCGGGGTATGACGAAGGGCGGCGATGGCCCCATCACTCTCCTGGCCGGTGTCAATTAAATCCTCCGTCAGGGCGCCGATGATCCCGTTACGGCCTGCGTAAAGGTGGGCGATCCTGTCCGCATGCTGACGCGCCGTTTGAATGACCCCACAGGCCGATGCGTTGATCACGGCGGTCACGCCGCCGGATTGGGCGTAGAAGGCGTTTTTTGCTGCTGACATTGCACATCTCCTCATTTCCTGACATTCATAAAAAGGCCGTAAACACAGGGTATGTTACACTCCCGAGGGCACAAAAACAGGGCTGGCACGAAGACATCATGATTGGAACCCGGCCAGCCAATGCGACTCCATTAACATCATGGGTTGTGATCTTGACAGAATGAGAGACTTCCTCGGCAAATGCGTACTGGCGTCCTGTCTTTGTAGTGTCGTGCTGGCCGATGTGTCAACCCTGGACCTGCCGGATATCGGCGACTCCACCGGCGGGATCCTAAGCCCCGAGTTTGAACGGCGCCTGGGGCAGGCATTTTTAAGCCACATCAGAAAACAGGCCGATATCATCACCGATCCGGAGATAGAAACCTATATCCAGTCCATTGGTTATCGTCTTGTCGCCCAGAGTGATAACAACACCCAGCCGTTTACCTTTTTTATCATCAATGATCCGCTGATCAACGCCTTTGCCGCCCCCGGCGGCATTGTCGGCATAAACAGCGGTGTGATCTTAAACGCCGACTCAGAGAGCGAGTTGGCCGGGGTGATGGCCCATGAAATCGCCCATGTCACCCAAAAACACATGGCCCGCTCTGTGGAGATGTCCCAGAGAATGAGCATTCCCACGCTGGCGGCCATGTTGGGGGCGATATTGATCGCCACGCAAAACCCCGAGGCCGGACAGGCGGCCATTGCGGCGATACAGGGCGCCTCTGTTCAGGCACGGATCAATTTTACCCGCGCCAACGAAGAGGAGGCCGACCGTGTGGGCATGCAGTTGTTGGCACGCTCGGCGTTTAACCCCAAGGGCATGACGGACTTCTTTGAGAAGCTGCAAAAGAACTCCCGCTATTTCGCCAAGGCGCCGGAGTTTCTGCGTACCCACCCCTTGACCAGCAGACGCATTGCCGACTCACGGGCGAGGGCGGCGGCCTATCCGCAGGATAAACGCTATGCCGAGAGCAAGAGCTTTTATTTGATCAAAGCGAAGTTGATCGTCAAGACATATCAAAACCCCGAAGACGCCGTGGCCTTCTTCACCGATAAGCTGAGCAAGGCAAGATCTGGGGAGATGGCGGATATTTTCCGCTATGGCCATGTGATTGCCCTGACCGCTGCCGGGCAATACGGGGCGGCGAGACGGCACATTCGCGCCTTGTTATCGCGTTACCCTGAAAACATCGCCTATCTGCTGGCGGCGGCGGACATTGAAGTGCAACAGGGCGAATATGACGATGCCTTCGCCATTTTCTCCGAGGCCGAGAAAATCTACCCCGATTATCGACCATTGGTGCTCATGTACACCAACGCTTTACTGACGGCGGGACAACCACGGCTGGCACAGGAAAAGCTGCATCACTACGGCAGGTTTCATGCGGTCGATATTACCTATTATGATTATTTAACCCGGGCCGAGGCGGACTCGGGTAACATGATCGCATCCAGCATGGCGAATGCCGAGTATTATTTTCTCACTGGCGAGACGCGAGTGGCCATTGAACAACTCAAGCATATACTCAGACAACCCGGCCCGCGCCCGGATTATTATCAAACCGAGCGGATTCATGCGCGGCTGGCCCATCTTGAGCGAGAGCTGCAAATCGAGCGGGACTTAAAACTAAGAAGATAGCTCTTAAATTAAAACCGTATTCTTGAATAAAAATTATTCGCTGATCAGTCATAAATGGGAGCACTGAAAACAGCGCCGGGCATAAGGCGCCTCAGCGGCAGCAATGTTGAAGACGCCAACAGACATCGCCACAGGGACGCATGGAGCGGAAAAGGGCTTCTCCCGGCGGCGATCAGATAAGAACTTGCGCGCATTATTCCTGTTTATCCTTATCTTCACGGGCGCCATTGTTGTGGGCGCTATCATCGCCTGGCCGGTTTATGAGGTCTGCGCTTTGTTCATGGATGTGCCTTTCAGAAAAGTACTCTCGCGCACGACTTTATTAACCGGCCTTGCCCTCAGCCTGACCTATCTTGCTTACAGCCACAGACTCTCATTTGAAAGCCTGGGGCTAAGCGGCAGGCTTATCTACAAGCCGTTTCTCATCGGGCTCGGCGCAGGTTTGCTGCTGATGGCGATAATTGAGATCAATCTGCTACTGCTCGGCATACATAAACTGGACCCCCACCAGCAGTATGCCCTGGCTTCCCTGTTGACGGTTTTGCTCAAAGGCGTCATCACCGGCATGTTGGTTGCGCTGGTTGAAGAGACGATCTTCCGCGGCGCCCTGCTCGGCGGTCTTGCTCATCGCACGAATAACATAACCGCACTGATCACAGTGAGCCTTTTCTATGCGGGCGTACACTACATCAAGTTTCGGGATCTGCCCGCTGACGCCGACATAAACCTGCTCACAGGCGTCACCATGCTGCCCGAGGCGCTGATCCGCTTTACCTACATCAGCTACCCGGGCATATACGATGGGTTTTTAACGCTGTTTTTGCTTGGCCTGTTTCTCGGCATAGTGCGAATATTGACGAGCAGCCTGATCCCGTGCATCGGCATTCATGCAGGGATCGTTATGGGCGAGAGGATAGTGTGGTATGTTGCCGATCATGCACCGGATAATCCCTATCAGTACCTGGTGAATTATTATGATCCTTTTATCGGTTATCTGAGCTCGGCGTGGTTAGTCGCCTTCATTTTGTCCTATTATTTGCTGCATAGAAAATACGTCATCTCCGCAGGTCATAAGCCATGATCAAACACCTACACAACGGCTGGCTGTTGTTATGGCTGCTCGCCTGTGCCTCTCCCCCTGAGGATACGGAATACTTTCCCACCCATCCGGGTTATGAATGGCGATATGACCTCAGCAGACTCATTCCCAACGTGCCGGAGCCGCTGTCACAGAAAGCCATCGTACGCAGTCTGACTGTGGAAACCATCGATAACACCCCCCATTACCCGCTCCTGTACGCTAACGGAAAAAAATACTTTTTGATCAAATCAGATGATGGCCTGATCCGAAAACGACCCGGTGAAGATACCGGCGAAATAGTACTGGGCAAGCCGTTGGCGGTGGGGACGAGATGGACAAGCCCGTCGGCATTGTTTGTATTTAACCTGCCGCAAAAACCGGGCGGTAACCGAGATGGTTTAGATGGCGATTTGAGCCTGGAGCATACCATCACCAGCCTTAATGAAACAGTGAACGTGCCGGCCGGCAGTTTTCACCATTGTATGCGCGTTGATGCAAGGGGGTTTATGGACCTGCCAAAGAGGCTGATGCTGGGCATTAAAACCATCAAGGTTGAACAAACGAAGTGGTATGCACCGGGCGTTGGTCTCATCAAGCAAACCCGTAAGGAGTATGCGCTGCCCCATCTTTATCCGGGTGAGCTGACCCAGGTCTTAACTGCATACAAGCCAATATAAAAACACCCTGGTTTTACCAACGCCATCATCTTAAAGGAGAACAGGGCATTACGGTTTTACCCCGCGATCAATCTTGGGTATTATCGCCGCCTTCCTCTACACACGGGTCGTTAGCTCAGCCGGTAGAGCAGCTGACTTTTAATCAGTTGGTCGCAGGTTCGATTCCTGCACGACCCACCATTTATCAAGGTATCGGCATTTTCCCCCTTCTAGCCAATCCTCAACAGGGCCGGCCGATTAAAAGCCGACTCGCACATCCCGACGCTTGCCCTTTGAACACACCCTGTGTGTGCAGATCGGATCCCGTCAAACTTACCGATGCCTGTACATTTCCTGCTTGAAATTTCACTGATTCGACTCTATTTTCCCCCTGCCATTCATTTACGGAGATTGCGCTGTGCCTATTTACGAATACCAGTGTGACGCCTGTGGTCATAAGCTGGAGAAGTTACAAAAAATCGCTGAGGCGCCGTTACGGGACTGCCCTGAATGTGATGATCCCCATCTTCGCAAACTGATCTCGGCGGCGGCCTTCCGCCTGAAAGGCGGCGGCTGGTATGAGACCGACTTCAAGGAAGAGAAGGCACAGAAAAACCTGGCTAAGGGCGAGGATAAACCAAAAGAAGCCAACGATAAAACCGATGACAAGCCCGCTCAGAAAGAACCCCAAAAAGACAACAAGGGAAGCAACTCAGGCAACGATAGTGCAACGTCCAGCCAGGCAAAAAGGAGTGAAGACAGCCCCGCGGCAAAGCCCGCCACCAACACTCAGGACTAGCGGCGGTTGTCCTCTTACACAGGCGGGCAAGCGCATACAAAGGCCGGGGGCAAGCATGTCTCCCTGATCGCCTATGCGCTTACCTAATCTCATGACAATGGCGCAGTCGTGTTCTCGCCTGTGTTGATGGGACTTAACGCCACGCCCGTCAATGCCTGACCTCACCCTTACCCTGGCGCACAGATGAAAGAGAGGAGACCTTAAGATCCTCTCGCAAACACTGGCTCTGATCGCCGCTATTGGATGAAGACAGCCCCGCCCTTGCGAGTAGCATACCCGGCAACTGACGGCGGCCACATCGCACTCGCCCATGCTTAGGTTTCATCGGCGCAAGTTAAGGGATTAAACAAGGCCCGCCGGCCCATGCAGTTGCGTAAACTGCTGTCGGCTCGTAATATGCCGCCTTTTTCCCATACAGCAGGAACGCCTTTATAGATCATGCCCATGCGAAGTCATTATTGTGGCGAGATGCGCGCTACACATATCGATACGGAGGTCTCGCTATGCGGTTGGGTACACCGGCGCCGTGATCATGGCGGTGTGATCTTTATCGATTTAAGAGATCGGGCGGGCATCGCGCAAATCGTCTTCAACCCGGAGCGCACAGAGCCTTTCGCTATCGCCGATGTCGTCAGGAACGAGCATGTCATACAGATCAGCGGTCGGGTAAGGCGCCGACCCGAGGGCGCCATCAACCCCAATATGGCCACCGGTGAAGTGGAAATATCAGCACAGAGTATCGCGATACTTAACAAAGCCAAAACGCCCCCGTTTCAACTGGATGATGAGAATGTCCAGGACGATGTGCGATTACGCTATCGCTATGTGGACCTGCGTAGGGAGCAGATGCAACATAACTTAACGCTGCGCCATGAAGTGATGCGGGCGATACGAGATTATCTGCAGGAGCAGGGTTTTCTCGATATAGAAACACCGATACTGACCAGGGCAACCCCGGAGGGGGCCCGGGATTATCTGGTGCCCAGTCGCACGCAACCCGGACAATGCTTCGCCTTGCCGCAGTCGCCACAATTATTCAAGCAGTTGCTCATGGTCTCAGGCATGGATCGGTATTATCAAATTGCCCGCTGTTTTCGTGATGAGGACCTGCGTGCCGACAGACAACCTGAATTCACCCAGCTAGATGTTGAGATGTCATTCATCAATGAAGATGACATGATTGCGCTCACGGAAGGCCTGGTGCGTACCCTGTTTCAACGGCTTAATGATGTTGATCTGCCCGCACCATTCCCGCGTATGACCTATGCCCAGGCCCTGCAACGTTATGGCACTGATCGGCCTGATCTTCGCAACCCGCTGGAATTGGTGGAAGTCAGTGATCTCATGGAAGATGTGGCGTTTAACGTCTTCTCCGGCCCGGCCAATCGGGAAGATAGCCGAGTGACGGCATTGCGCCTGCCGGAAGGCAATAGCCTCAGCCGTAAAAACATCGACGCCTACACCGCCCATGTAGGTAAGTTCGGCGCCAAGGGATTGGCTTATATCAGGGTGAACAACCCGGGCGAGGGGCGGGCGGGGCTACAATCGCCCATTTTGAAATTCTTACCCGATGAGACGATCAAGGCTATATTAGAACGAACCGCCGCCACATCCGGCGATGTGATCTTCTTTGGCGCCGACAGGGCCTGCATCGTCAATGACTCCCTGAACGCCTTGCGTACCCGGCTCTGTGAAGAGCGACGCCTGCTCACCTGCGAGTGGGCGCCTCTCTGGGTGGTGGATTTCCCCCTGTTTGAATATAACGAAGAGGAAAGGCGCTGGGACTCATTACATCACCCTTTTACATCGCCACAGAACCCGGACCCGGCAACGCTGAGGGCCGATCCGAAGAATGCCTTATCACGGGCATACGATCTGGTCTTAAACGGCATGGAGCTGGGGGGCGGCTCCATTCGCATCCATAACCCGGCACTACAAATGACCGTACTGGAATTACTGGGGATCAATGCAGAGCAGGCCGAGGAGAAATTTGGTTTTCTGATCAACGCTTTGTCTTACGGCTGCCCACCCCACGGCGGCATTGCCCTGGGCCTGGATCGCATCGTCATGATCATGGCGGGGGCGAGCGGGATCAGAGACGTCATCGCCTTCCCCAAAACTCAAACGGCCGCTTGTCCGCTGACGTCGGCCCCGTCTACCGCATCCACCCAACAATTAAGAGAGCTCGGTATTGAGCTGATCAAAACAGCCAAAACGCCATGATCCCCATGCCCGCCTTGATCGGGCCTAACCCATACACTAAGCTATCCCTGTCGTTGATCCACCTGACAGGCCATGTACCCATATCAATACCCGCATCCAGCACTCACCACCCCGGCCCTACCTAACGATGCTGTGATCGTCACGGCTCAAGAGCGGCAATCACAGGCGCTTTCGCAAACGGGTAGACATCCATCTTTATATAAGGAAACGGGCGTGATGATCATCATCGCTCGGCCCGGTCATACCCCATGAAGACCTGGGATCAGGTGACATGGTTAGATAACGCCATGATGCGATGAACATGCAGGACTACAGATTAGCGCCGGAGCGAGTGCCTGAAACCGTGGTGGAGAGACTGAGCGCCGATGAGAGGGAAAAACACCTGCATCAAATCAGGCAGTTGCTAGAGGCGCAGGATGCGGTACTGATCGCCCACTATTATACCGATCCCGATCTACAGCTTCTGGCTGACGCCACAGGTGGTTATGTGTCCGACTCCCTGGACATGGCGCGTTTCGGATCCGAATCAAGCGCCGCGACCCTGGTGGTGTGCGGGGTGCGCTTCATGGGAGAGACGGCAAAAATACTGAACCCTGAAAAACGGGTGTTGATGCCGGACCTGCATGCCGATTGCTCCCTGGACCTGGGTTGCCCCATTGAGGCGTTCAGCGCCTTTTGTGATCAACATCCCGAGCGCACGGTGGTTGTCTATGCCAATACCAGCGCTGCGGTGAAGGCAAGGGCCGACTGGATGGTGACCTCGGGCAGTGCCGTGGATGTGATCACACATCTCACAGAGCAGGATAAAAAAATCCTCTGGGCGCCGGATAAATACCTGGGTGAATATGTGCAAAAACAAAGCGGCGCCGACATGCTCCTCTGGCAGGGCAGTTGTATTGTGCATGAAGAGTTTAAGGGCAAAGAGCTGAGGGCGCTAAAACAAAAATACCCGAAGGCGCCCGTGCTCGTGCATCCGGAATCGCCGGGATCGGTGATAGAGCAGGCCGATGTGGTGAGCTCCACCACGGGCATGATCAAGGCCGCCAAAGACCTGGCTGCCGATACGTTCATTGTCGCCACTGATAATGGGATCTTTCACAAGATGCAGCTTGCCGCACCGGAGAAAACCTTTATCCCAGCACCAACGGCGGGAGAAGGCGCCACCTGCAAAAGCTGCGGGCATTGCCCGTGGATGGCGATGAACAGTCTGAGCAAACTGCTTATGACGTTGCAATCGGGCGGTAATGAGATTGTTGTGGATGAGCAGATCATCGAGAGGGCCAAAGCGCCGATTAAACGATTGCTTCACTTCGCAGAGCAACGTAACCAAGTAATCTATGCAAATAATGACGCATAAACACTAAGGGGCAACAATCGCCTCGCAAGGTAAGGCTTTTTCCAAAGGCATCTTATGATCGTCCAGCACGTATGGGCAGATGCCATAGACAGGCGGGTTATGCCTCATCAACGGCAAGGCCGGGGTTCATCGGGGAGCCATTTCTTATTAACCGCATCATGCTCGGCCTGAGATGCCCATGCGCTTTATTAAAAACACGACTGCGTCGTCTTCGCCCCCTTAAATCTTGTCTTCACGCTTTGTTGGGATCCGGGCAGGTGGTAACATTGTGCAAACGATCATGGAGTTGAGAACATGGCCGGACACAGTAAATGGGCGAATATCCAGCACCGAAAGGGTCGTCAGGACGCCAAACGAGGCAAGCTCTTTACCAAACTGATCCGTGAAATTACGGTGGCGGCGAGGCTGGGGGGCGGCGATGCAAACGGTAACCCCAGATTACGTGCCGCCATCGATAGCGCCCTGTCCAGCAACATGCCCAAAGACACTATCGAGCGTGCGATAAAAAAGGGCACGGGTGACGGGGATTCGGCCAATCTCGAGGAGATCAGATACGAGGGCTACGGGCCGGGCGGTGTTGCCGTGATGGTGGATTGTATGACGGATAACCGCAATCGGACGGTGGCCGAGCTGCGGCACGTATTCAATAAATGCGGCGGCAATCTGGGGGCCGAGGGCTCGGTCTCGTACCTGTTTAGCAAAGTGGGGCTCATCTCTTTTCCCGCCGATACCAGTGAGGACGCCCTCGTCGAGGCCGCATTGGACGCCGGCGCCGATGATGTTATCAGTAACGATGATCGCTCTCTTGAGGTGATCACCACAGCGGATGATTTTGTCGATGTGAAAGCCGCCCTGAAAGGCGCAGGCCATGAGCCCGATGCGGCGGAGATCACCCTGCGCGCCAGCACCCACAGTGATGTGGATCTCAATGGCGCACAAACCATGCTACGTTTGCTGGACATGCTGGAGGACCTGGACGATGTGCAAAAAGTCTATTCCAATGCGGCAATAGCCGATGATATTCTGGCCCAACTTGGATTGAACCCGTGAGGATGCGCTGTTTACCCTTCACGGGTCCCGCTTGGCGGGCGCTGTTTGTATGATCCGCATTCTGGGTATCGACCCCGGCTCCCAAAGCACAGGTTACGGTGTTATCGACACAGAAGTTCATCATGCGAAATATATCACCCACGGCAACATAAAAATCCAGGGCGATCATCTATCAGATAAATTACAACTGATTTTTCGTGATTTGACGGCGATCATGCAGACCTTCCGGCCGACAGAATGCGCCATAGAAACAGTCTTCATGCACAGAAACGCCGATTCCGCATTGAAACTGGGGCAGGCCCGTGGCGCAGCTATCACCGCCTGTGCGGAGCAGAACCTTGCTGTATTTGAATACACGGCGAACCAGGTAAAGCAGGCCACCGTTGGCAAGGGCCATGCGGCAAAAAATCAGGTGCAACACATGGTCAAGGTGTTATTGTGCTTGCCTCATGCGCCCCAGGCCGATGCGGCGGACGCACTGGCCGTGGCGTTATGTCACTGCCACTCGCGGGAAGGTATTTTACGTATGCAGGGGGTGTCCGGGATCAGGAAGGGACGTCTTCGATGATTGGCTTTTTACGTGGCAAGATCATGAATAAACAACCGCCTTACTTAACTCTGGATGTGCAAGGCGTCGGTTATGAACTACAGGCGTCCATGAATACATTTTATGCCTTGCCCGAAGTCGGCAGCGAGATGCAGATATTGACCCACTTAATCGTGCGTGAAGATGCACACCTGTTGTTTGGTTTTGTGGATGAGGATGAGCGCTATGTATTTCGTGCCTTAATTAAGGTGAGCGGCGTTGGCGCAAAGCTGGCCTTGACTATCTTATCCGGTATTGAGGCGGGTGATTTTAAGACGTGTATCGACACAGGCGACACCGAGCGGCTCAATCGCCTGCCCGGGATCGGTAAAAAGACAGCGCAGAGATTGGTCGTGGAAATGCGAGACCGTTTGCAGGACTGGCGCCAGGATGAGACAAAAGCGGCGGGCACATCAAACAACACCATAAAACCCGCCGATCCCACCGCTGAGGCGGTGAGCGCCTTGATCGCCCTGGGATACAAACCGCAGGAGGCGAGCCGCCTCGTGCACACCGTTGCGGTCGAAGGTATGGGCAGCGAAGCGCTAATACGGGCGGCCTTGAAAGCATCGGTAAAATAAATCACCATCGCACCGCCATGGATATGTCATCCCCCAGACAACATGGCGGGCCTGGCTGTGAATGATCAAACACCCCGGCATACAAGCACGGCAAAGAAGACAACAACACATGAACACACCCAACCCGGCTATCGCCACCGACAGCTCAGAGGATGATAGATCCGCCGATAATACCCTAAGGCCAAAGTCGCTGGCGGATTATCGCGGTCAACCCTCGGTGTGCGAGCAGATGAGAATATTTATCACCGCCGCAAAGAAGCGTGCCGAGGCGCTGGATCATGTGCTTATCTTTGGCCCCCCCGGTCTTGGGAAAACCACCCTGGCGCACATCCTCGCCAACGAAATGAACGTGAACCTGAGACAAACATCAGGACCTGTGCTAGAGCGCCCCGGTGATTTGGCCGCTTTGTTGACTAACCTCGAACCCAAGGATGTGTTATTCATCGATGAGATACATCGTTTGAGTCCCGTGGTGGAAGAGATCCTCTATCCGGCCATGGAAGACTATCAAATTGACATCATGATCGGAGAGGGCCCGGCGGCACGGGCCATTAAACTGGACGTCCCGATCTTTACACTGGCGGGTGCGACAACCCGCGCCGGTTTATTAACCTCGCCGTTGCGAGATCGTTTCGGCATTGTGCAACGGCTGGAGTTCTACTCCATAGCCGATCTCTCAAGCATTGTTACCCGCTCAGCGAAGATCCTGAACGTACCCATAGAGGGCGCCGGCGCCAGGGAGATCGCAGCGCGCTCTCGCGGCACCCCCCGGATCGCCAACCGATTACTGCGCCGCGTACGCGACTACAGTGAGGTTAAGGCGGGCGGCAACATTGATGAGTCCATCTCCAAAAGCGCGCTGGATATGTTAAACGTGGATGAACACGGGTTTGACGTCATGGATAGAAAATTACTGCTTGCCGTTATCCAGAAGTTTGACGGCGGCCCTGTCGGTGTTGACAGCCTGGCGGCGGCGGTTGGCGAGGAACGTGACACGATTGAAGACGTGATCGAGCCCTATCTTATTCAACAAGGTTTTATGATGCGAACCCCAAGGGGTCGGGTGGCGACTAAAACCGCCTGGTTACATTTCGGCCTTAACGCCCCGGAGGAGCAACGGGGCGAGCAGGATTTATTTACTTAAAAGCGGCGAGTAAACAGCCAATGGGTGAGTTTAATTGGGATGTGCGTGTATATTATGAAGATACCGATGCGGCCGGTCTTGTCTACCACGCCAACTACTTAAAATACATGGAGCGGGCACGCACGGAATATCTGCGAGCGCTCGGTCACAGCCATTCGCAGCTTCGTGAACATCACGGAGTGATGTTTGTGGTGCATCACGTTAGTATCGATTTTAAGAGGCCGGCCAGGATCGATGATGAGTTGCGTGTCTGCGTCACCATCGACAGGCGCGCCGGCGCCAGCCTGAGGTTCTATCAGCGGATCAACAAAGGCGGGGAGAGCCTCTGTGAGGCGAACGTCAACATCGTCTGCCTGGACGCCGATCTTGCCTTGCCCAAACGCATACCGGCCTCACTTCTCTTAGGCCCCGGCAATGGCGCCTGATCTCTCTTTTCTGCATTTGATCACTCACGCTACCCTGCCCGTGCAGGCGGTGATGCTCATGCTGGTTGTCGTATCAGTAGTGTCCTGGACTTTGATTTTGAAGAAGCGCGCCTGGCTTAACCGCGCAAGGCGCGAGGCGGATCTGTTTGAAGATCGCTTCTGGTCGCTGGAAGATCTGGCCCCTTTATATACCAGGGTGAGCAACCAAAGCCATGAGGCGACCGGCATGGAAAGGCTCTTTGAGGCCGGGTTTAAGGAGTTCGCCCGCCTGCGTAAACAAGCGGGCATAGAGGCCGACGCCGTGATGGAGGGAACACAACGGGCCATGCGTGTTGCACTTAACCGCGAGATTGAGGAGCTGGATATGCACCTGTCCTTCCTCGCCACAGTGGGCTCCACCAGCCCCTATGTCGGTTTGTTCGGTACCGTATGGGGGATCATGAACAGCTTTCGGGCCCTGGGAAACGTGCAACAGGCGTCCATCTCCATGGTGGCGCCGGGCATTGCCGAGGCGCTCATCGCCACAGCCATGGGCCTGTTCGCAGCCATCCCGGCGGTCATCGCCTATAACCGCTTCGCCAATGATGTTGAGCGGTTGATCAATCGTTACGATACGTTTACCGAGGAGCTCTCATCCATCATGCACCGCCATGCACATAGCTAGGAGCGGGTCTGTTAGTCACTGATGCGACCACGTACCCGAAGGCGCCCGTTATCTGAGATCAATGTCGTGCCCTACATTGACGTCATGCTGGTGTTGTTGATCATCTTCATGATCACAGCGCCATTATTAAGCCAGGGAGTGAAAATCGAGCTGCCGCAACTGGCATCCACACCTTTACCCCCAAGCGAGAATGATCCGCTGATAGTCAGTGTTGACGCCGCTGGAAACGTCTATATCAATTACGGGGAAAACCAGGACAAACCGGTTGATCCAGAGGCGTTGCTCACCCGGATCAGCGCGGTCATGAGGTTGCGCCCGGATGTGCCCGTGTTCGTCAAGGGCGATGCCCAGGTCAGTTACGGCAAGGTGATACAGGCCATGGCCTTATTACAAGGCGCCGGGGTGAGTGGGGTCGGTCTGATCACCGAGCCGCCGGAGCGACAATGAACCATGCCTTTATTGACCATGCGCTCATTTGTATACTCCCTGGCTATCCATGCGGCGGTGATAGCCGTGCTCATGATAAGTTTTGACTCCGTAAAACAACGCCCTGCCATAAAACCTGAGCCAACGGAGAATGTCATCCAGGCCGTTGCGGTGGATAACAAGGCGGTAGAGACCGAACTACAGCGCCTCAAAGCGCTCGAATTACAGGAACAACGTGAAAGAGAACGACAACTAAAGGCGCTGGAGGAGAAGGCCAAAGTAGCCGAGGATAAAAGGAAAAAAGAACAACAACGTCTGGCCGACTTGAAGAGAAAAGCAGACCGGGAGAGAAAATTAGCCGCAGAGAAAAAACGCAAGGAAGAGGAAGCCAGGAAAAAAGCCGAGGCGGAGCAGAAAAGGGCGGCAGAGGAGAGAAAGCGTCTTGAGCAAGAGAAGAGGAAAGCAGCCGAGCAGGCGCTAAAAGAGCAACTGGAAAAGGAACAACAGGAGATGGAAGCGGCACAACGACGGCAGGATCACACGTTACTTCAGAGCATAACGGCTAAGACATACGCCAAGGTGGTGAGCAACTTTAACAAAACCGGCCTGCCTGAGGGGCTGGAATGTATATTATCGGTGCAGACGATACCGGGTGGCGAGGTGATCCGCGTCACTATGGACAAATCAAGTGGCAACGACATATTCGACAGACGGGCTATCGTCGCCGTTGAGAAGGCGTCACCACTACCCCTGCCGGTTGATGTGGCTATATTTGACAGACTGCCCCTGAGAGAATTTAAATTCAAATTCAAACCCGTGGATTAGGCCCTGTGAACACACATCAATGCCTTGTTGTTGTTTCTCTCCTTTTATCTTTGGCCCATGAGCCCTTTGCGGAAGGTGACTTCATCATCGATATCGACTCCGGCGTGGAAGACAGACTGCCCATCGCCATCATTCCCTTTGGCTGGTCGGGGGCGTCTGATCCGCCACCTGTAGATTTACACATAACGATTGCCAATGATCTGGCGAGAAGCGGTCGCTTTTTAACCATGAGCGAGGTTGATATGCCGCAAAAACCCAGCCGTTATGACCAGGTCAATTTCAATGACTGGCAATTAATTCGCATGGAAAACATCGTTATCGGCAACCTGAGACAAACCGCTGACGGCAATTTTGAAGTGGAATTTCGCCTGCTGGATCCCTATAAAAAATCACAACTGGCCGGTTTTCGCATCCCGGCCACCGAAAAACAATTACGTCGTACAGCCCATCGGATCAGTGATATTATTTTTGAGAAACTCACTGGCATTCGTGGCGCCTTTGACACACGGATCGCCTACATCACTATCAAGAGAACACCGGAAGGCAAGGAGCGCCACTCATTGCAAATAGCGGACGCCGATGGCTTTAACCCACAGGTCCTGCTTACATCTAATGAACCGCTACTCTCCCCCGCCTTCTCCCCCGATGGCAAGCATCTGGCCTATGTCTCTTTTGAGGGGCGCCGCTCATCTGTGTTTATCCAGAACATCCGCACGGGGGAGAGAAATAAAGTGGCCTCACATGAAGGCATTAACAGCGCCCCTTCATTTTCACCGGACGGGCGCAAACTGGCGCTGACTTTATCTAAAGAAGGTGATCCGGAAATTTTTATTCTGCATCTATCTGATGATCATTTACAACGGATCACCCATAACCGCGCCATCGATACCGAGCCCGCCTTCTCGCCCGATGGCAACAAGCTGATTTTTACTTCCGATCGCGGTGGTTCCCCGCAAATTTATGAAGTTGACCTGGCGGAGGGGAAGCCCCGGCGATTGACGTTTGACGGGCCTTACTTTGCACGGCCGCGTTTCTCGCCCAATGGTGAGGGGATCACCCTGGTTCATGGCAAGGATGGCGCCTACCGGATCGCCTATCTGGATCTGCAAAACCGCCATTTAAGCGTTCTGACCAGCAATCGGTTAGATGAGTCGCCGAGCTTCTCGCCCAATGGCGGTATGATCATCTACGCCACCACCGGAAAAAACGGATCAGAGTTGGCCGCCGTCTCGGCAGATGGCGCCGTTCACCAGAGACTGGCCTTGCAGGATGGCGAGGTACGTGAACCGGCCTGGGGGCCGTTTCCGCCCCGGTGAGGATGCCTCAACACCCAACAATGCAAGATGGCGGGCAAAGCCGCTGCGCCTTCGGGCTTGTCATCCTGCTCACAGGCGACCAGTCGCCCCCGGTAAGCCATGATCCCGGATAGCGTAAGGGGGCATGGATGCAATGCCTTTGCAAGATATGGGTGACTGACGGGATGTTGCAATGAATGGTATGCTCTACCCCTGATAAATGGAGAGGTGATATGTTCAGAAGAGTGTTAATCGTTGTTATCATCGGCCTGTTTGTGAATGCCTGTGAGACAACCGGCAGAAAAGACGGCGGCGCATCGGTGGACGAGCGGTCCACCGGCACGGGCGCCGAGGCAAACCCGGCGCAAACAGGCGATGGGATCACAACTTACGGCGCCAGTGAAGATCGTCTCTCGGCAGAGCAGGAATTAAATACACCCGGGGGGCATTTAAGCACACGGGTTATTTATTTCGATTATGACAGCACCACCATATTGCCGCAGTTTAACGACGCCATTCAGGCCCATGCGGACTTGCTGCAACGATACCCCGAGCTCGCCCTGTCCCTGGAGGGACACGCAGACGAGCGTGGCTCTCGGGAATACAATCTTGCCCTCGGTGAGCGCCGGGCGAAGGCGGTAAAAAAACAACTGATGGTTTTAGGGGCGTCATCCACACAAACAAGAACCACCAGTTATGGGGAAGAGCGTCCCGTAGCGACAGGCCATGATGAGCAATCATGGGCCGAGAATCGGCGGGTTGAGATCATCTATCGGTAACGCCCTATGTCACGATCACGCAAAAAGCGGCTTTTTCTCATCCTCTGTCTGGTTGTCGCGAGTGCAGGTCACACCACAGACACAAAGCCGGATGATGCGGCTGTTCTCGCAAGACTAAATGCGCTGGAGCAACGATTATCCAGCCAGGGTTTATTGCAGATGCTGCAACGGCTCGAATCCCTGCAAGAGGAGATCCGTCTTTTGCATGGCGAGATAGAAGTGCAAAACCACACCTTGCAACAACTGAAAAAACGCCAGCAGGGCCTGTACGCCGATCTCGACCGACGTATGCAACGCCTGGAGAGCGGCCCTCCTGCAACAACACAATCCACCATCACCACAGATGAGATGATTAACCCGCCCCTTGAGACCTTATCGGCCATCAATGACGCCAGCGGGCACAGTGAAAACGGCGGGACTGATCCGGCGCTGACGGTGGAGGTGGTAGAGCAAGATCAAACCGGGGCGCAGCTGATGACGGTCACCCCGGATCCGATCCCCCCTCAAGAAGAGACAAACGCTGATGATATACCCGTCATTGAAGTTAAGACCGATCCGCTTGAGGCCCGGGCGGATTATCAACAGGCGTTCACATTATTAAATAACGGGCGCTATGATCAATCAATCAAGGCCTTCAATACGTTCCTGATGGTACACCCGAGCAGTGAGTATGCCGATAACGCACAGTTTTGGCTGGGCGAGGTGTACATGATCAACGGTGATTATGAACAGGCGTTGCGGGAGTTTAACAAGGTTGTCCAGCGCTACCCGGCAAGCCGGAAACTCAATCAGGCGAAACTAAAAATCGCCTACACCCATCATGAGCTTGGCCAGATCGAGCTGGCTAGAGAACAACTGCAAGAGCTCATGGAATTAAACCCGGGAACCACTATCGCCAGACTGGCGCAAGAGCGACTAAAGGAAATGACGGGCGCACCGGCAGAGACGACCGGCACGAATTAAACCGATGCCCGCCGTTGCCATCGATGCCGGGGGAGCAGCCGATGTCCTGGCGAGAACCCTGATCATCAACGAGATCTTCTACTCCATTCAGGGGGAGACCAGCAAGGCGGGGCTGCCGACTTCTTTCATCCGCCTAACCGGGTGTCCCTTGCGGTGTCAATACTGTGATACCGCCTATGCCTTCCATGAAGGCAAAAAGATGTCGCTGGCGGATATTATGCAAACGCTGTCCGAGCACCATTCACAACATGTGACCGTCACCGGCGGTGAGCCTCTCGCCCAAAACCGTTGTCATGATCTGCTGTCTTTATTGTGCGATGATGGCTACTGCGTCTCGCTGGAGACCAGTGGTGCAATAAACATCGCCAATGTTGATCAGCGGGTGATCAAAGTTCTCGACATAAAAACCCCGGGGTCCGGGGAGGCGCACAGAAACCGGTTTGACAACCTGCATCATCTCAACGACCACGATCAAATCAAGTTTGTTATTTGTGATAAGGGGGACTATGAATGGAGCAAACAGATCGTTAAGGAGCACCGCCTGACTGAGAAGACGGAAGTGTTATTCTCACCGAGTTATACGCAACTGCCGGCCGCCGAGCTGGCGAGATGGGTATTGGCCGATCAACTCCCGGTACGCATGCAAATACAATTACACAAATACCTCTGGGGCGACAGGCGGGGCGTGTAATGGCTAAACCGGCCGTTGTGCTGGTCTCCGGCGGGCTGGATTCGGCCACCTTGCTGGCCATGGCGAAACAGCAAGGCTACCACTGCCATGCTCTAAGTTTTGATTATGGGCAACGACACCGTGTTGAGGTCATCGCCGCAAGGCGGCTCGTTAAATCAATGCAAATTCCACAACACAACATTATCCACCTCGACTTAACCCGGATCGGGGGTTCCGCCCTGACCGATCCCCGGATCAGTGTGCCGGAGCGGGAAACCGAAGGCATACCGGTAACCTATGTCCCGGCACGTAACACCATCTTCCTCTCCTTCGCCCTTGCCTGGGCCGAGGTCATTAACGCCTGTGATATGTTTATCGGCGTCAACGCCGTGGACTATTCCGGCTATCCCGATTGCCGACCCGAATACATTGCGGCCTTCTCGAACATGGCGCGGCTCGCCACAAAGGCCGGTGTGGAAGGCGCCGATCACACCGTGCACACCCCGCTGATCCACCTCAGCAAGGCCGAAATCATCATAAAAGGACATGAATTAAATGTGGATTATTCCCTGACGGTTTCCTGCTATCAGGCCGACCAGGAAGGCCGCGCCTGCGGCAAATGTGACTCCTGCAGGATCAGACGGCAGGGTTTTGCCGGCGCCAATGTGCCGGATCCAACACGTTACCAATAGCGCCTTGTTGAGATAATCCTCGCCAGATCAGGAGGATGCGGGCAATAAACAAAATGCCCGGGCGATAAGCCCTGATCGGCTACGCCTGAGCATCAGGGGGATCTACCCGTAATAACCTTGCTTTACCACAATTACGTTTATCCGTTGGCTTTATCTACTTTGCCTCCCGGCAAGTTAAGCGCTATCAAGATAGTCTGATAGCGCCTGTCATGTGTATGGGCTACCGCCTGTTGCACTCTGGCTCACCCCGTCATCCTCAGAGAATGGGGCGAGCGAGGAGCTGTCGTGATGGAAGGGCAGGTTCTTTGCCGACGCTCAGCATGATCAAGAGAACATCTCAACGCCCTTGCTGCGGCGATAAGGAATGAGCCCATTGAACTCGATGGCGCTTAACGAGCTCAGGCTTGCCCCGGGTGAGGGTTCGTCCTACTATAATACCGCCCAACCCCACCCGCAATGCGCCGGGGGTATGGGACTTTTCTCACCACCCCGGAGTAGCGTTTTGTATGTCCGATAAAGGGATTGCCGATACCGCTTTTTTTATTGCCGGCGTTCGCGCTTTGGAAGAACACCAGCAGCCTGCGCTGTTTACCGATCCTTACGCCAATTTTTTCATGAACGATGAGCGCCGGGCTTACACCCGGGCAGTCATTGAGGCCCACCCGGTCATATCCCAGGCCATTCGCCTACGCACCCTGCTTTTCAACGACATCCTGGAGCAGGAGATAGCCCGAGGCGCCCGCCAGGTGGTTAATTTGGGCTGTGGTTTTGATGGACGTCACGCCATCTATGCCAGGGACGGAGTAACATTCTTTGATGTGGACCAGGAGGCCGTTATTGCCCTGAAGACCCAAGTGCTGAAAAAACACCGGGCCCCCTTGTGTGAGTCCGTGGCCTGCAACTATCTGGAGGCGGACTGTCCCGAGCAGTTGATCCGGGCCGGACTGGATCTGGAGAAGGAAACCCTGTTCATCTGGGAGGGGAATACCATGTATTTGCCCATGGATTTAATGTTTGATTTTTTACGCAATCTGTGTTCGAGAGTTCCCCGTTTTCGCATCGCCTTTGATTATTTTCTACGCAGCGTCCTGGACGGAAGCTACCCGCACGAAGAGTCCCTGGAGCTGGTGCGTGAGCTGCAAAAGCGTCTCAACGTAGTATTTTTATCCGGGTTTGATAGCCTGGATATTTTTGAAGAGACGTTTCCTTTTAGGGTGCTGGACGCCCGAAACGCCCTTGAGACGCCCTATCAACCCGAGGGTTCCAGGGAAAAACAACGACTGGAGTCCACCGCTTCTTTCTCCAAAGCCCTGATGGGTTTCTACCGGGTGGCCTTGCTGGAGAGGCAGGGCCGATGAAAGCATGAGAATGAAGGCCCGGATAAACACGGCAAGAGCGCCGTGTTGGTTGACGCCGATAATGTCCAAAGATTAAGGCCGCCGCATAGGCCCGGCGAGATGTCGATGCGCGGGCCCGTGCTGACGGGCGCAATCAACATCATGCGGGTTGCAACGGTGCGCTCGGTGAAATGATCATTCAGCCATCAACGTTGCCTGTGCCGTTGCGAGAGCGGCATTACCAGGTTTGGATCCACAGCAAGAACATCGCAGGCTCAGGGGGTTAAGCATAGTGACGGCCTGCCGTTATGAGAGCGGATAAAGCGATTACGACATCTTGGATTGCTGGTAGTTCTCAAGACCAACCCTGTCGATCAAGGCCAACTGGGTTTCCAGCCAATCCACATGCCCCTCTTCATCTTCCAGTATCTCCGCAAACAGCTCACGGCTCACATAGTCCTGAACGGCCTCGCAATGGGCGATGGCCTCCCTGAGCAGGGGAATGGCGATGTGTTCCTGCCGCAGATCACACTCCAGCATTTCCTTCGTGTCCTCGCCGATATAGAGCCTTCCTAAGTCCTGTAAATTGGGCAGACCCTCGAGAAACAGTATGCGCTCGATCAGCTTGTCCGCATGTTTCATCTCCTCAATGGATTCTGCATATTCATGCTCATTTAATTCCTTCAGGCCCCAGTCTTTCCACATGCGGGCATGGAGGAAATACTGGTTGATAACCGTCAGTTCGTTTTTCAGTACGCCATTGAGATACTCAATGACTTTGTCGTTGCCTTGCATCGGGACGCCTCCATTTATCTTGTCAAACTGGCCCTGGATAATAGTCGACAGAGGAGCTGAATTCAAGCGTAAGCTATTGATTTTAATTGATAAGCATTTTCATTTTCATTATAATCAGTGACACAAAATCAACGATAATGAACGATTATAAGGAGGTTTTATATGGATGTCGGTATCTTTATTTTTCTCGGCGTATTTGGCGTGCTTGTCGCCCTTGGGCGATACCTCATCACCATCTACAACAACCTGGTTTCCCTGAAACACAATATCGATAAGGCCTGGTCTAATATCGATGTGATGTTGAAACAGCGCCATGATGAACTACCCAAGCTGGTTGAAACCTGTAAACAATACATGCAATACGAACAGGACACCCTGGAGAAAGTGATGAGGGCCCGCTCTGAAGTATTTGCCGCACGTGAAAAAGGGGATGTGGGTGCATTAGGCCCGGCGGAAACCCTGTTGCGTGCCGGTTTAGGTAATTTGTTCGCCCTGGCGGAAGACTACCCGGATCTGAAGGCCAATGATAATTTCCAGCACCTGCAAAATCGTATTACCGGACTGGAAGAGAACATTGCCGATCGCCGCGAGTTTTACAACGAAAGCGTCAACTTAAACAACGTACGCATTGAACAGTTCCCGGATGTGTTAATTGCCATAGGCTTTGGTTTTATGGCAAAAGATCTATTGGAATTCTCCGAGGAAGAGATAAAAGACGTGAATGTGAAGGAATTATTTAACTGATTATGCATAATCATGGCCGTTCTTTATAAGATTTTTGCTCGAATTATTTACTGGATCAGCAGATTTCGTCGCCTCGTTGGTATTTTTGCCGTGGTGGCGTTTGTTTTAGCAATGGTTGTTACAGATGATTTCTGGAGTGGTTTTTTTATCATATTGGCTTTTGGTGCATATATATTTCATTTCATACTGTCGGTACTAACAGATGGGCCAGGCCAGTATTATTTTTATTATACGGGAAGTTTTTCGGGGGTATTTGACGCCTTAAAAAAAGGACGACTCATAGAAGACACCCCCACCTCGAAGATCCGTTCCGCCGCCCAGGGCTATGTGGAGCTGGAAGGGCAAAGCCGCCCGTTCGTGAAAAATAACGCTACCATCGCCCCGTTGTCGAGAAAACCATGTGTCTGGTATAGCTACTCCATTGAGAAGATAAATAGCGACCTTACAACCATAGAACATGGAACAAGCGACAGTTTGTTTTTAATTACCGATGACACCGGTGAATGCATCATCGACCCGGAGGGAGCCAGGGTCAAAACCGTACACAGCGATACCTGGTATAATGGCGCCTATCGATACAAGGAAGAAAGACTCCATGCCAATGAAGATCTCTACGCAACAGGACTCTTTAAAGCCACAGGCAGTAGTGATGATCTCCAGTCTGAACTAAATGATGAGGTTAAAGGCTTGCTCAAACTATGGAAGAGAAACAGCAAGGCCATGCTGGCCCGGTTTGATGAAAACAAGGATGGCCAGATCGATGTTCACGAATGGGAGAAAGTCCGTGAGGCCGCATTACAACAGGCGCTCGCCAAGCAAAAAAATCGCGCAATGAGCAAACCGGTAAACCTGCTCAGTGACACCCACGATAAACAACGGCCTTTTATGCTATCAGCGGTGCCGCAACCCAAACTGATTAAGTCTTATTTTTCCCGCTCGCTGTGGTTTTTTTTCCTGATTGTGGCTGCGGTGGTCGCAGCGTTCTATTTCTATATACGCAGCCAATCGTTTTAGTGGTTCATAGGACGGCGATTGAATACCATAGGCGCCTTTTTAGAGACCTTAAATATAAGAAGATGACAAACCCGTTACTTGAAAACCTTGCCTTACCGGCATTTAGCAAAATCAGGCCGGAGCACATTGAACCCGCCATCGAGGGCTTGATCGCTCAACACCGCGCATTGGTACAGGGCCTGTTGGAAAACAACACCGAGCACACATGGCATTCGCTTATTCAACCCCTTGAGGACGATGAAGATGCGCTGAACCGGGCCTGGTCACCGATCAGTCATTTACATGCCGTCGCCGATCATGAGCCCTTACGCGACGCCTATCATGCCTGTATCCCCAGGCTGACCGATCTCGCCACCGACCTCGGTCAACATGAAGCCTTGTTCAAAGCCTACAAGAACATATCCGAGCGCGATGACTTTGCCGATTTGGACCCAGCACAACAGAAGATCATCAACAATGCACTGCGGGATTTTCGCCTGTCGGGCATTGATCTCGAGCAGGATAAGAAAGACCGCTATAAGGAAATACAGCAAACACTCTCCCGCTTGCAAACCCGATTTGAGGAAAACACCCTTGACGCCACCCATGGCTGGACGAAACAGATAACCGATGAGGCGCTGTTGAGCGGGTTGCCGGATACGGTGATTGAGTTGGCCGCCGCCAATGCCGAGCGGCATGATAAAGACGGCTGGTTATTCACCCTGGAGTTTCCATCTTATTCCCCGGTGATCACCTATGCCGATGATGGCGGCCTCAGGGAGGAGATGTACACCGCCTATCACACCCGCGGATCTGATCAGGGGCCAAATGCCGGCAAATGGGACAACGGCAAAATCATGACCGAGATCCTGTGTTTGCGACAGGAGTTAGCCACTCTTCTAGGGTATGCAAACTTCGCTGAGTATTCTCTGGTTAAAAAAATGGCCTCTTCAACGGAGGAGGTGATGGCATTTTTGCATGATCTGGCGAAGCGCAGCAAACCGGTCGCAGAGAGCGAGATGCACACATTGACCCAGTTCGCCCAACAGGAATACGGTGTTGAAGCATTAGACGCCTGGGACATCGCCTATTATTCCGAGAAGTTACGACAGAAGACATTTCATTTCTCACAAGAAGAATTACGGCCCTACTTTGCCGTGGATCGGGTTATTGAGGGATTGTTTCTGGTGGTGAACAGGTTGTATGGCCTTCACATTCAACGCAAATACGATGTGGATGTGTGGCGCCCGGACGTGATGTTTTTCCAGATCAAGGATGGTGATGCTAAAACCCGCGGTGGTTTTTACCTGGATCTTTATGTCCGTCCACAAAAGCGTGGCGGCGCATGGATGGATGAATGTGTGGTGCGTAAACTGAGAGACGGCGAGATACAAACACCGGTCGCTTACCTGACGTGCAATTTTACGCCGCCGGTATCGGGCAAACCCTCACTGCTGACCCACGATGAGGTGCTGACCCTATTCCATGAGTTTGGCCATGGCCTGCACCACCTGTTGACGCTCATCGACTACAGCGGTGTCGCCGGAATAAACGGTGTTCCCTGGGATGCGGTGGAGTTGCCCAGCCAGTTTATGGAAAACTGGTGCTGGCAACGGGAGTCATTAAATTTATTCGCACGGCATTTTGAATCGAATGAAACGATCCCCGATGGGTTATTTGAAAACATGTTGCGCGCGAGGACGTTTCAGTCGGGGATGCAGATGGTGAGGCAGCTCGAGTTGGCGCTGTTTGACTTTCGCCTGCACTGTGAGATACGAGGCGCTGATGAAGATGACGTCCAGTCACTGTTAGATGAGGTGCGGCGGCAGGTGGCCGTGGTTAGCACACCGCCGGAGAACCGCTTTCAACATGGATTCTCGCATATCTTCGCCGGCGGCTATGCGGCGGGTTACTACAGCTACAAATGGGCGGAGGTGCTATCGGCGGACGCCTTCTCAAAATTCGAGGAAAACGGGATTTTTGATAGCAAGACGGGGGCGGCGTTCCTGCACTGCATCCTCGAGCAGGGCGGGGCACGGGATCCCATGGACCTGTTTGTTGAGTTTCGTGGTCGAAGACCCACCATCCATGCCTTGCTACGGCATTGCGGGATCGCCACTGTAGATGATACGGCGTCCGCATGAATGCAGTGTTACCCTCTCTCACGGTCTTTGCCCTGTTTGCCGTTGCAACAACACTGGCGGAGACCGTTTATGTCGGCGATCAAGGCTTTGCCGGTTTGCATGCGGATAAATCCATAGACAGCCCGATTATTAACATCATCCACACCAACACCGCCCTTGAGATCATCCAACGTGGCGAGAAGATGTCCTATGTGCGAGGGCCTGAGGGCAACACCGGCTGGGTCGACAACAACTATGTCACACAACACGCTGATCAGAAGGCAGAGATAACAAAATTGCAATCCGCCCACAGCAAGATCACGCAACTGCAAGGCGCCGCCACCAAGGCGAGCGAAAACGCAACCATGGCACAACTGCAAGATGAGAATAAAACGCTGCAAGAGAAATTGAAAGCAGAACGCCTGAAGGTGGGCGGTTTGAATGTTGAACTTGCGACATTGCGTAAAAGAATAGGGCGGAGCAACGATAGCGGATCTCTGCATCTCGAACTTGAACGGCTGGAAGAGGAAAACAAGGCGCTACGTATCCAGCTTGCAAAAGCCATGAACCCGGCGGGCTCGGAAGAGGATCGCCCAAGCGCGGTAAAACCACCCGCCCGGGATAATACTTTAATCTATGTCGCGCTTGCCTTATTGGCCGGGATCGGTTTTGGCCTGTATATGATGAGCCGGTTTGTGCGCCGCCGACACGGTGGCTTTCGGATCTGAGATAACGCCACTGAGGGCACGACATGTGGACTATCGCCAGTTGGAACGTCAACTCACTGACAGTGCGTCTGCCCCATGTGCTGGCCTGGCTGGACGATAACCAACCCGATGTATTAGCGCTACAGGAAACCAAGACCCGGGATGAGCGTTTTCCACTGGCCGCTTTCAATGAAAAAAATTATCAGGCAATCTTCGCCGGTCAGAGTACCTATAACGGCGTGGCCATACTCAGCAAACATCCGGCGGCCTTACGCCATGACACATTCCCGGGATCGGCCGATCCGCAAAAGCGACTGTTATGTTGTGTGATCGATGATGTGTGTGTCTTAAATCTCTATGTGCCCAATGGATCAAAAGTGGGCTCGGAGAAGTTCGCCTACAAACTGGACTGGCTGATGCAGCTTGATAAACTCACCGATACCTTGCTGGAGCGACATGAAAATCTTGTCCTGCTTGGGGATTTTAATATTGCGCCGGCGGATCTCGATGTGCATGCACCGGATGAATGGCGGGGCAAAGTCCTCTGTAGCGACGCCGAGCGTGAGTGCTTGGCCTCACTCATGGATAAGGGGCTGCTGGATACGTTTCGGTTATTCGAGCAGGCAGAAAACACATTCTCATGGTGGGATTACCGTAGCGTTGCATTTGCAGAGAACCGGGGTCTGCGTATCGATCTCATCCTGGCCAGCAATGCACTGGCGAAGAAGTGCGCCGATAGCTGGATAGACGCCGCTCCCCGTGAATGGGAGCGCCCCTCGGATCATACGCCCGTCGTCGCTGAGTTTAGGCTATAAAATACGGCGATGGCATTTGCACCTGTCGGCGGCATCCACTACACTCCCGGCCCCGGAAATGGCAGGATAAAGACATGAAAGCTGACATTCACCCGAACTACGCCGACATCAATGTCACCTGTAGCTGCGGCAATACGTTTACAACCCGCTCCACCTATGCAGATGATCTGCATATTGAAGTGTGCTCGCAATGCCACCCGTTCTATACCGGCAAGCAGAAGATGCTCGATACCGCAGGCCGGGTCGATAAATTCCGACGCAAATACAATATGTGAGAGCCGGGTTTTTGCCGATGAATTGGCCCTTTTCTACCATGGCTTTGGTTATTTGAACGGCCTGGCCACCATCATCGAAGCGCCCTCTTTAAGAAACCGCAGCGAACAGCCCTGCCCATCCCTGTAGCCCCCTTAAAACTGGAACATGAATAAACTGGAGCTTGACACCACGCCGGCTAGGCAAGCAACCCGAATCGTCGGCTGCTCGCTCACAAAACGGCGAACAACGGCATGTGGCGCCTCGGCACAGATGTTCACTATCTAAGATAAGAATAGGCAAAAACAGCGCCTGCCCGCCAGTTCGGCGGGATTACCGGCGGGCAGTTAGCGCATCTCTTTAACATGATTTCTCAGTTTCAAAACTTAACTGTTTGCCCTGCTTAAAGATAACCGCTTATCCACAAATTTTGTGGATAACTCTGTGGATGTAATGAGCACATTTGCCCGCATGGGGCATGGATAGTGGCTTCCTGATAAAACTGACAATATTTAATCAGTTTTTAATAATCATTATTTTTCAATAAGTTACACAAGTCTATCTGGCTTTCAGCGAGATTTCACGGCTACGGCCCGGTAAAATCGGGCGATGGGCGCCGGGCTGTGAATAACATAAGCTGTTCAAACCACCCACGGAACCTTTTTGCGCCCTGTGTGTCTTATGCAACAAGAACATGAACCTGCCCTGCAAACCCTGAACATGGCAGGAAATGAACCCCGGTTCTCCCCAGCCGGGTATCTTGGCCCCGGTAGCCCTCCCTTTCCCCTTAACAACTCCGGGGCCGCTCTTTTAATGCTCGCATTGGCTTGGCTATTTATAACCAGAGATCCATTGCCTGGATGAGTTCTGGGAGGCCCTGCTTCTTGGTTGCCGAGAATAATTGTACGCTGCATCCATCTGCAAGCTCTTTTTCAACGGCGAGACAGGTCTGCCTGGCGCTGTTTTTAGAGAGCTTGTCGGCCTTGTTTAACAGCACATGCACCGCCAGTGATCTGGCCTCACACCATTTCAGGATCTGCCTGTCCTGCTCGGATAAAGCCCGCCTGACGTCCACTATCAGGATCAAGCCCTGCAATGACAGTCGCTGCATGAAATAAGAATGGATGAGCTCTCCCCAGTGGCGCTTCAATGAAGCGGGCACTTTTGCATAACCATAGCCCGGCAGGTCTACCAGGCGGATATGGGTCTCTACGTTAAAAAAATTGATCTGGCGGGTGCGGCCGGGCTGCTTGCTTGTTCTGGCCAGGCTTTTCCGTCTGCTGAGGGCATTGATAACACTGGATTTTCCAGTGTTGGATCGACCGGCAAAGGCGATTTCAGCGCCCGTATCGGCGGGCAACTGGGATAGCCTGTGGGCGCTACATAGATAGCTGGATTGATGATATCGGCTATGGTTCATGATGATGGCGGCATGCATGATGCTGTTGCCGGCGAGCAGGGAAGGCGGAGCAGGTATAAATGCGGGATTTTAACATTATCCACTTTTTCAATTATTCTGTAAGATAGGGGCAATCGAAAAATAATCCGCCCGCTCATATTAAGAGATATGATGATCCCAAACACATTAATCGTTAGCCTGATAACACTGCTGTTGCTCTGTGTCGAGTCCATCGCCGCAGGGAACATTGAAGCTGGAAAGGGCAAATCCACAACCTGTGCCGCCTGCCACGGGGCGGATGGTAATAGCGCCAACCCCACCTGGCCAAACATTGCCGGACAACACGCCGAGTATATCGCCAAGCAGTTACATGATTTCAGATCCGGCGCCCGGAAGAATGATCAGATGTCGCCCATGGCCCTGGGGCTCTCTGATCAGGACATTGAAGATCTGTCCGCCTATTATGCAGCGCAGGAAGCCAGGCCCGGCGTCACGCAACCTGAGCATATCGAACTGGGTGAACGTCTTTACCGGGCCGGTGACGCCCAGAGGGGGCTGGCCGCCTGTATGGCGTGTCACGGCCCCAACGGGATCGGTAACCCAGCGGCGAATTACCCCAGGATCAACGCACAACATGCCCTCTACACCGAATTAGATCTCAAGGCATTCAAGGCGGAAGAGCGAGATAACGATCCCAACAACATCATGCGGGATATCGCCAGCAGGCTGTCCAATGACGATATAAAAGCCATCGCTGATTATCTTCAGGGCCTGCATTAGGCCGAAAAAAACATGCCGGTTGTTGGCCTCCATCCTCTTAATCCCTGTTGATTGCTGGCTGGCGTGAACCATGCTGGCCCCTCCGTCATTGAGCATGAACGCTCTCTTGCGCTTTCTGGGCTCCATGAACTTGGCGATCACCTTGTTGCTCTCCATTGCCCTGGCCTCTGTTATTGGCACCATACTGAAGCAGAACGAGCCTTATCAAAATTATATCGTTAAGTTTGGCCCTTATTGGCATCACGTTTTTGAACAACTGGGTTTATACGATATTTATGCGGCGAGCTGGTTCATACTCATCCTGGCGTTTCTGGTTATCTCCACCAGCATCTGTCTTTATCGCAATACCCCCAGGATGCTCGCCAGCATCCGGCACTATCAGGAAAACAGGCGGGAAGAGCAGCTTGTTGCGCTACCCAATCACCTCAGGCATGAAACCGCCCTGTCCCCTGATGAGACGGTGGCCCGGTTGTCCGCCTACCTTGCGCGCCTGGGGTTTAAGATAAAGACCAGAGAGCGCGCCGGCGTCACCACCCTGGCGGCAATGAAAGGCGCCGCTAATCGCTTTGGTTATATCTTCACGCATTTGGCCATCGTGATTATCTGTATCGGCGGTTTGCTGGACAGCAACGTGCCGCTGAAAATGAAGTCGCTGCGCGGCGAGCTGGTTGCCGAGACAAAAGACCTGCCCTTAAATGAGATCCCGGAGAAGAGCACATTGGCCGCTGATAATCCCTCCTTTCGTGCCAGCGTCTCCATCCCTGAAGGACGGGCTGTGAATGCGGCCTTCATCAATCTTGGCGCTGGCTATCTGGTACAGGAGTTGCCATTCACCCTTTTCGTTAAGGATTTTCGCATTGAACATTACCCAAGCGGCCAGCCCAGATCCTTCGAGAGCGATTTAATCCTCAAGGACGGCGATCATCACATTGAACAAACCATCGCCGTGAATCACCCGTTAACTTATCAAGGCTACACCATCTATCAGGCCAGCTTTGCTGATGGCGGCTCAAAATTAAACCTTAACCTGCATGACCTGACCGCCCCGGGCAATGCGCCCGAGGCGCGGCGGGCGGTGGTGGATCAGGCCTTCGAGATGCAGCATGGGGGCAGGCGGCTCAAGTTTGAAATGGTGGAGTTTCGAAAGTTTAACATTTTCGAAAATACCGACCCGGAGGTGGATAAGCCGTTCCGTGACTTTGGGCCAAGCGTGACATTCAAGATCCGGCAAACGGACGGCAGTGCCAGGGAGTATTTGAATTACATGTATCCGGTGGTAGTCAATGGGCGCGAGTTTCTATTAAGCGGCGTTCGTTCGGCGTTGTCCGAGGACTATCAGTACCTGCACATACCGGCGGATGATGATGGCGGCGCATCAAGGTTTATGCAGTTCCTCAGCATGCTAAATGATGAGGAGAAGCTGAAAGGAATCTACATGGAAAAACAACACCTGCTCATCGCCGACAGCGGCCTGGCGGGGAGCATATCAGCGCCGGAGATCAGCCACATCATCTTGCGATTGACCCGACTTTTTCTCAATGGCGGGCCCGCCGCCCTGCAACATCACCTTAACTCAAACGCAGAGCCGTCAATCAAGCAGGCCCTGAATAACGCCTCCATGAAGATCCTGCAATTCGGTTTACAGCAAGCATACCAGGCCATGCTCGAAGAGCGGGGCGAGGACACCGACAACCTCTCTGCACGGGATGTTGATTTTCTGAATGACGCCATCATTGCCCTGTCCGCCCTGCATGATTATGGCTCACCTTATTATTTGGAACTGGTTGACTTTGAACACATCGAGGCCACCGGCTTGCAAATCACGCGCTCACCGGGCGCCAAGTGGGTGTATAGCGGTTTCGCCATGCTCACTGTGGGCGTGTTTTTACTGTTTTATGTGCCCCATCAACGGCTCTGGTCGCACATAAAATCAACCGGGCCTAATACCGAGATATTGCTGGCCGGCACAAGAACACGTCATCAACACGATTTTAATCGCTATTTCTCGCAGATCTCGCATACAATAAAACACCTGTTGCCAGCGGCATGAGCAACCCAACCCCCGTTTGGGGGTCATAATGATGGGGCTTTATAACCGATGACGTCCGAGACGATCACACACAACATGGCGCTGCCGGGCGGGCGGCGGCAATTCGCTTATGTGGATTATTGCTGGATGGCGTTAATGCTGTCTGGCTTTGGTTTTGTATCTCTCCACTACCGGCAATACATGGACAACTATGAGCTCATCATATTGGCCTGCTCTGTCGCCACCCTGTCTTATCTCGGCGTCATCTGGCCTGAGCTCAGACGCCTTTCCCTCATCGTTTTCACGCTCTCGTTGCTGTCCGTTTATATTTACGATGCAGACCTCGCACAGGCGGAGCAGGCGTTCCTGCTCAGGTATTTCCTTGCCAGCCAGTCCGCCATTATGTGGATGAGCTTTCTTTTCGTGCTGGCCACATTGACTTACTTTCTCGCCCTGTATAGCGGCTCCACCTTTGCCGGCGCAACGGCAACGGCGCTCACCTGGTCGGGGGTTGCCGCAGGATTGATCGGTATGCTGGTGCGTTGGCATGAGTCCTACCTGATCAGCCCCGATGTTGGTCATATCCCGGTCAGTAATTTATATGAGGTCTTCATTTTATTTTGTGTGATCACCGCCGTTATTTACCTGCATTATGAAAGGCGATGGCGGAGCAAATCATTGGGCGGTTTCGTATTGCTCGTGATCAGCGCCGCCGTGGGATTTTTATTATGGTATACCTTTGACAGGGGCGCCCATGAGATCCAGCCGCTGGTGCCGGCCCTGCAAAGTTACTGGATGAAAATACACGTGCCGGCGAATTTTATCGGCTACGGTTGTTTTAGCATTGCCGCCATGCTGGGCGTCGCCTATTTGCTCAAAGGCGGTGATAGCGAAAGGCAGGCCGGCGGTGTGCTGGCAAGGTTGCCGTTACGCACCGACATGGACGATATGATGTACAAGTCCATCGCCCTGGGGTTTGCATTCTTCACCATCGCCACCATTTTAGGCTCTCTGTGGGCGGCTGAGGCATGGGGTGGATATTGGTCATGGGATCCGAAAGAGACATGGGCGCTGATCGTATGGCTGAACTACGCCGCCTGGTTACACATGCGAATGAGCAAGGGCTGGCAAGGCGCTGCGATGGCTATCTGGGCGATAATTGGTCTTCTCATTACCCTGTTTGCTTTTTTGGGTGTTAACATGTTTCTCTCCGGGCTACACTCTTATGGCGAATTATAACGGTCACGCATTTAAGGGCGCCTTTGAAACCCTGTTGGCGGGCGGGTATGTTGAGATGCGTCTACAAAGGGCTTGTTTTTAACCACCTGAACACGGGATAACGCACATCATGGGTTTTTCAAGGTCATTAACAGCAACGATTTTCACGTTGTTTCTCCTCGGCAACCTCTCCCACGCACAGCCACTGGATGACGCCTACTCCACAATCAAGCCGGCCCAACCCACTCACTCCGGCGATAAAATAGAGGTGGCGGAGATTTTCTGGTATGGCTGCCCCCATTGCTTCAGTCTTGAGCCACATATTCATGCCTGGAAGCAGGCCCTGGCGGATGACGTTGCCTTTCGTCTTGTTCCCGGGGTGCTCAATCAAAGCTGGATCCCCCATGCCAGGGCCTTTTATGCTGCACAAAAAATGGGGGCGCTGGAGACATTACACACGCCGTTGTTTCAAGCCCTGCACCAGAAGAGCAGGAAAATCTTTAACCGCGACAGCCTTATCGACTTTGCGGAAGAAGTCGGCATCGATAAAAAAGAGTTTATAAAACATTACGACTCCAACGAAACCGAAATCAAGGTAAAACAGGCGTTTTTATTGGCGCGAAATATCAGATTAACCGGGGTTCCCGCCGTTATGGTCAACGGCAAATACCTGGTATCAGCATCCAGGGCCGGCTCATTCGAAAACATGTTGGCGGTGATCAATCACCTCATTGATCTGGAACGGGCTCAATAACCATTCTCCCTGCAAGAGCCTCAGGCGGGTGATGTTTGCAGGCCCACCGGCGCATCCTTGATCGGCCAATGAAGGGCGGCGGATATCACGCCCAGCAATATGGCGATCTGCCAGATCGGCGTATATGAGCCGGTGACGTCAAAAACATAACCGCCCAACCAGGCGCCGATAAAGCTGCCTAGCTGGTGGCTGAAAAACACGATCCCAAACAGAGTGCCGATATAGCGGGCGCCAAATATCTCTGCGATCAGCGCACTGGTCAGCGGCACGGTGCCTAGCCACAACAACCCCATGGCGGCGGCGAACAGTAATACGGAGACCTGGCTTAATGGAAAAGCCAGGAACAAGGCAATGACGATGGCACGCCCCAGATACAGGCTGCTTAATAGATATTTTTTTCGATAGTATCTGCCGCAAGCGCCGAACGCATAGGTGCCAATGATATTAAAAAACCCGATGAGCGCGAGGGCAACCATAGCGATGGTCGGCGTCATGGACTGATCCTTGAGGAATGCGGGCAGGTGAGTGGCAATAAACGTCACATGGAAACCACAAACCAGAAACCCCATGTTCAGCAACCAGTAACCGGAATGTGTGCCGGCCAGTCTCAGCGACGCCGACAGGGAGACTTCCTTCTCATCCGGCCCTGCCGTCACCTCCCCGGGTACGCCCTTAAAATACAGGGAAAACAAAGGCACCAACAGCGCACAGGCAGCGAGGATCAACAACGCCATCGCCCAACCGTATAAGCCAATAAAAAGCTGGCTGGCAGGGACAAAGGAGAACATGCCGATAGAGCCGCCGGCGGAGACAATAGCAAAAGCAAGACTGCGCTTCTCTGCAGGCACCATGCGCCCCACGGCGCCTAACACCACCGTAAACGTAGTACCGCTCATGCCAAGCCCGATCAGTGCGCCCAAACTCAAATAGAGCCCCCCTGAAGAGGTGGTATAGACGGTCAACACCAACCCGGAGATATAAAGAAGGCTACAGATAATCAACACCCGAAAACTGCCGTATTTATCTGCGAGCAGGCCAGCAACCGGCTGCGCCAGGCCCCAGATCAGGTTCTGTATCGCAATGGCGAGGCCAAAGACTTCTCGAGTGATGTCCAGCCCCGTGACAAGCGGTTGCAAAAACAAACCAAAGGATTGCCGGATCCCCATGCTGGCGGCAACAATGGCGCCGGCGACAAACATCAGCAACATAAATTGAGAGCGATGCATAGGTTCCGCCTATTCTACGCAATCAGAAAAACTCGTACGCAAACTATTGCCCCAAACAAAGCATGGTATTTACAAAGCAAGCGATCAACGGGCAATCATGCGGAGCGCGCGCCATGACCAACCCGCAATGGCCAGCTACCGCGAAAAAGTGCTGTGGCGCCCAAAGCGCTTATCTGCACTGAGGTAACAACACCGCCTCGACTAGCTTTCGTTGTTCCGACTACGCCATGCCCGCCAATGGCCATCAAGGTCCTTGACATGGGTGTAACCCAGCGCAAGGAGAATACGCCGAGCTATGGCGGCGCGTCTGCCGCTGTAGCAATAGATCACCAATTCGGTGTTCCGCTCTTCCGGTAATGCTGCTAATCGATTGCGTAACTGCTCGTATGGCAGATTAACGGCCCCGGGTACGTGCCCCTGTGAATACTCCTTTGCCGAACGGACATCGAGGATCACCGGCGCATCCCCGGCCTTAATCCTCTCAGCCAGCACTGCACCACTGATCCTGCCGATCTCGCCAGTCTGCACCGCCATGGGCAAGAACATAAAAGCGAAAACCACTGTCGGCGCTATTTTTAAGGCAAACGAGGCATGAGACATGTTTTTAATACTCCACTACCCATCAAATCAAGGACATTGACCTGCAACAGGCGAAGACAACACCCGTGCGAGCCGCATTGCCCGTAGTACAGGGGGCGTTAAACCCGTGTCCCATTAAGTAAACCCAACACCCCCTGATCGCCCGGGACGCCATGACGGCGAGCCGTCTTTAGCAAGATAGCGGCGTGAGGGTGCGCTTTGAAGAGAAGGCGCACCCCAAGCCTGCTTTGGCAATCCTCAACCAACTTGCGCCTTTTTTCAAGTGGTTGTTTTCAGCGTTTGCCACAGGCGGTATACTGCGCCCAACTGGCGTGCTCAGATGAAGACAATTCAACCGACTCAGAGGATCAGCAATGGGCTCAGAACAAGATAGAGTGTTTTTTTACAATTATTCCATCATCATTGGCATATTAGCCGTGATGATCCTGGTGCTTTTGCTACTGGCCCGTCACTTAGGCATTGATGAAGACGCCATCGCCGTTAAGCAATCAACAAAAGTAGCCGCTAACACGGCCCCTGTCGGGGTGGTCAATATCGCCGGTGAGACAGAGGTGAAGATGATAGTTGCAACAGCAGAGCCCGCCAGTGATGAGCCGGTTGATATGGGAGAGCGGGTTTATCAGGGGCTTTGTATCACCTGTCACAATGGCCTGCCCGGCATTCCCAGGACTGGTGATGTGCTGGCGTGGGCGCCTCGCATCGCACAGGGCAACGCCCTGCTCTATGAACGTGCGATCAAGGGGTATATCAGCGAGGGGGGCACGATGGCCATGCCGGCAAAAGGCGGCAACATGGCCCTGAGTGATGAAGAGGTCAAAGCGGCCGTGGACTACATGGTGGCCAACAGCCAGTAACAGGTCGGCTTCATGGAAATAGTTTATTACCAGCTGGGAATTTTTTTTAGTATCGTCATCGCTGCCTCAATGTTCGGGCGCTTTGGTTTGTATTTGGCTATTTTTCTGGCCGTTGCCCTGACATTAACTCACGTTATTGTACCTTGGTTAGCGGTAATCCAGTGCTTTACGGTTTTTATGGCACCGCATGTGGGGAGATGGATAGTCCGAGAAAATCAAGCGGGCAAAACGAAATAAGCCACCGGCCACGCCCTTATTCGATATTGCTCATCGCCTTCTCGGAGATATTGCGCCATGGCCGGTAGAGCGCCCTGAAGTCTTCATAGGATGCATAAACCCGCTTAAAATCCGCATCTCTCTGCGCCTCAGCCATCAGGGTCGCCTGCGTGATCTTACGTAATTCAGCGAGCACATCGTCAGGATAGGGTAGTACCTGCACGTTCTTTTTCATCGCCAGCTCGTCCAGCGCCTTGCTGTTGTGGTATTCCATGGCGCTGTAGGTCCAGTCACTGGTAGCGCCGGCGGCCTGTCTCACCATCATTTGCAGATCCGCCGGCAGGCTGTCCCAGGCGGGTTTATTGATGAGCAACTCCAGCTCCGTGCCGGGCTCATGCCAGCCGGGGTAGTAGTAATAATCGGCCGCACGGTTTAGCCCCAGGCGCAGATCATGCAGTGGGCCTACCCATTCCGTGGCGTCAATGGCGCCGCGCTCCAATGCCGTGTAGAGCTCACCGCCTGACATGAGGATGGGGTTGCCGCCGGCCTTGGCCAAGACCTTGCCGCCCAGACCCGGGATCCGCATACGCAATCCTTTTAGATCATCAATGGATTCGATCTTTTTATTAAACCAGCCGCCCATCTGCACACCGGAATTGCCGATGGGTAACGCCATCACATTAAACGGCTCATAAAGCTCGTTCCATAATTGCAGTCCGCCGCCGTGGTAGAGCCAGGCCTTGACGCCCTTCACATCCAGGCCAAAGGGCACGGTTGAGAAAAATTGCGCCGCCGGTACCTTTCCGGCCCAGTAGTAGGAGGCGCCGTGGCCCATCTCTGCCGCCCCTTGTGAGACTGCATCGAAAACCTGCAAGGCGGGCACCAGCTCACCACCGGCGAAAACAGTGATCTGTAGCCGGCCATTACTCATGATCCGCACATGCTCGGCAAAACGCGCCGGCGCTTCCTGAAAGATGGGCAGGTTAGCAGGCCAGGTGGTCACCATCTTCCAGCGGTAGACTGCACCGGGATCAACAACATCATCACCACCGCCGCTTTGCTCGCCGCCACAGGCGGTGAGCGTCAGCGTGAATAGCAAGGCGCCCAGGCGGTTTTTTATATTCATGAAGGTCTCCTCTCTTAAAGCCCTTATTTATTTTGTGGGGCCATTATACCGATTGTAAATTTGCGTAGGTTAGCATCAGCCATTTTGAGCCGGCGGTTTCAAAACTCACCTGGATCCGTGTATGACTGCCCTGACCCTCCATGTTTAACACCGTACCTTCTCCAAACCTGGCGTGAACCACGCGCTGGCCCAGGTGAAACGAGGCATCGTTATCGGGCGCCGCCCTGCTAAAAAAACCCTCTGTGAGGGTGCCGCCAAGGCGGATCTCATTGATCAACTCCGAGGGGATCTCCCCCAGAAAACGGGAGGGCCGTGGATAATAATCGGCGCCGTGCAGGCGGCGGTGTTGTGCGTAGCTTAACGTCAGCTTCTTCTGCGCCCTCGTCACCCCCACATAACAGAGCCGACGTTCCTCTTCCAGCCTCACCAGGTCTTGCACGTTACGCCGATGTGGAAACAGCTCCTCTTCCATGCCAACCAGATACACCTGCTCGAACTCCAGCCCTTTGGCGATGTGTAATGTCATCAGGTTCACTGCATCCATGTAAGCATTGGCCTGGGTGTCGCCGGACTCCAATGCAGCGTGTGATAAAAATGCCGGCAACGGCTCCAGCTCACCGTGCACGTCTTTATTCACCTGGAACTCCCCTGCCGCACTCACCAGCTCATCCAGGTTTTCAATGCGCGCCAGCCCGCGCTCGCCTTTCTCTTTTTTGTAATGGGCTATCAAACCGCTTGTCCTGATCACCATATCGACCACCTCATCTAAAGGTTTCCCCTGCATGGATTGTGACGTCTCATGAATTAAGGCAAGAAACCGCTCCACCGAGGCAAGGGCCCGGGCCGGGAGCAGTTTGTCCTTAACCAGGCCCCCGGCAGCTTGCCACAACGATATATTCTCTCCCCTGGCATGATGTCGTAACGCATCCAGACTACGCTGACCGATCCCGCGGGCAGGGGTATTGACGATGCGCTCAAAGGCGGCGTCATCATCGGAAAAACTGGCGAGACGCAAATAAGCCAGTGTGTCTTTTATTTCCGCCCGCTCATAAAAACGCACGCCGCCAAATACCCGATAGGGCACCTGCTCCTGCATCAGGGCCTCTTCCAGCACCCGTGATGTTGCGCTCACCCGGTATAAAACGGCGATGTCTTTAAGATTGACATGCTCGACCATGGCCGATTTGATGCGTCCAACCACAAAGCGCGCCTCATCATGCTCGTTATAGGCGGCGTACAGATCCAGCTTGCCGCCCTCCCTGCCGTCGGTCCAGAGGTTTTTGCCAAGACGGGTATGATTGTTCGCAATCAGCGCATTGGCGGCATGTAAGATATTCGCAGTCGAGCGATAGTTTTGTTCCAGCCTGTGTAATACCGGCTCGGCAAAATCCTTCTCAAAGCGCTGCATGTTCTCCATGCGGGCACCACGAAAACTGTAGATGGATTGATCATCGTCCCCCACGGCGAATACCTTGTTCTCTTCCCCCGCCAATAAACGCAACCAGGCGTACTGCAAGGTGTTGGTATCCTGAAACTCATCCACCAGCAGATGACGAAAACGCTGTTGATAGTGGGCCAACAAGCCGGGTTGCTCGCGAAATAATTCATGGGCCCTTAACAGCAATTCCGCGAAATCCACCAGCCCGGTTCGATCACAGGTTTGTTGGTAGGTCTGGTAGATGTGCACCATTTGTTGCAGGATGGGCTCGCCCTGTGTTTCGATATGCTGCGCTCTTAGGCCATCGTCTTTACGGGCATTGATAAACCACTGGGCTTCTTTGGCGGAATAACGGGACTCATCCAGGCCCATGCCTTTCATGATCCGTCTTAGCATACGCAGCTGATCGTCACTGTCCAGGATCTGAAAGCCCGCCGGCAGGCAGGCCTCCTGCCAGTGGGTTCGTAACAGGCGATGGGCGATACCATGAAACGTCCCCACCCACATACCCCCAACAGGCTGTTTTAACAGGGCCTCAATACGCGAGCGCATCTCCGCCGCCGCCTTGTTGGTGAAGGTCACCGCTAAAATGCCCTGGGGTGAAGCCTGCCCGGTTTGAATATACCAGGCGATACGATGCACCAACACCCGGGTTTTGCCGCTACCTGCGCCCGCCAATACCAGCATGTTACCGCCCGGCGCCGCCACCGCTTCTCTTTGTGCATCATTTAACCCGTCTAAAACGGCCGAGACATCCATTAATCCATTGTATCGTTGGTGGAAGTGTTAGAATAGTGAGACGTCATTATTTAAGAGCGCACCCTGTAGAGGCCACTTTTATCGGCACATCGCCAGTCGCGCTGGCGCGACAACATCGCTTGGAGCCATGTTGAACAACCCCTCGGGGGTGGCGAGTAGAGGCTAAGGGCGTTTTCAGGTGTGATCAATCAAGAGCATGCGAGCGAATCCAGATAATAGCCACCACCTGATCGACAAGGTGTTGTCCCGCTGCCTGCAAATGGGCGCCACATCGGCGGAGGCCAGTATTAGCACGGGCAACGGGCTGTCGGTGACAGTGCGTATGGGCCAGGTTGAAACCATTGAACATGAGCGGGATACAGGTCTTACCGTGACGGTCTACCGGGATGGTCGCAAAGGCTCGGCCTCTTCCACGGATTTTTCCAACAAGGCCATCGATACCATTGTCGATGCCGCCTGCACGATCGCCAAACATGCCAGTGAAGATGAGTGTGCCGGCCTGCTTGAGGCGCAATACCTGGCGAGGGCGTTCCCGGATCTCGATCTGCATCATGCCTGGGAGATCCACCCGCAGGCCGCCATGGACATGGCGCTGGCCTGTGAGGATAGCGCACGCAACGCGGATAAGCGACTAACGAACTCTGACGGCACATCGGTGTCCACCTATGTGGGCTCACACGTATACGGCAACACCCATGATTTTATTCACGGTTGGGATTGGTCATCGCACCATGTTGACTGCACTGTCATTGCAGAGAAGAACGGCCACATGCAGCGGGACGGGTGGTACACCCGGGCCCGGGATCATCGCGACCTGGATGATATCAAGGCCGTTGCTAAAGAGGCGGCCCATCGCACGCTCTCCCGTCTTGGCGCACAGAAACTATCAACCCGTTCGGCGCCGGTGATCTTCGAAGCCCCGGTGGCCAAAGGGCTATTCACGGCATTGATAACGGCCATATCCGGCAACGCATTATATCGCAAGGCGACTTTTCTCCTGGATAAACTGGGTGAGGAGATCTTCGCCCCACACATTCACATTGAAGAGCAACCGCATTTACGAAAAGCGCTGGGTAGTGCGCCGTTTGATAATGACGGCATGGGCACGCAACAAAAACACGTGATTAAAAACGGCGTCCTTGAGACCTATCTGTTGAGCGCCTATTCCGCCCGCAAGCTGGGCATGGCGCCAACCGGCAATGCCGGCGGCGTACACAACCTGGTTGTGCATCCGGGCGATCAGGACCTGCCCTCCCTCCTCAGGCAAATGGACACGGGGCTGCTGGTAACGGACATGATCGGTTTTGGGATCAACCCGATCACCGGGGATTATTCCCGTGGCGCCTCAGGGTTCTGGGTTCAGGGGGGAGAGCGTCAGTATCCCGTTGAAGAGATCACCATCGCCGGTAATCTGGCGGATATGTTCAGGCAGATCATCAGTGTTGGTAATGATGTGGACAAGCGCGGCAACATCATGACCGGCTCGGTGTTGATGGAAAACATGATCATCGCCGGTGAGTAGTTTATCTAACATGGCATATTCAGCAAAGAAAAGTGAATATAGTAATTTAACGGAAGAAATAGCAGATTATTTCTTCAATTATATTGAAACGCTGGATCAATGCTTATACCAACAATACGAAGAAAGAATTATTACTTACAAAAATTTATCAAGAAGACTAGTAAGTTTTCAAGCCAACAAAGAAAGAGCTAGATATAGATGGTACAAATATAAAGAAGCATTCTCTGCTGATCTCGTTGAATATTTAGTTTCCAAATACCATATAAAAACGGGGGTAGTACTCGATCCTTTTGCAGGCGCAGGCACGACATTGTTCGCCTGTTCAAATTTAGGGCTGAATGCTGATGGAATTGAATTACTGCCAATTGGCCAAGAAATAATTAATGCGGGAATAATCGCAAGAACCAATTTAGGAAAGAATAATATTTCAAGGTTAAAGTATTGGCTAAATGAAAAACCATGGAATAAAGAAGGAGATGGCGAGGATTTCATTGTTCTTCGAATTACATCTGGTGCTTATCCATCCGAAAACGAATATAAAATCAAGCGATATCTTTCAGATATAAATAACGAGGATAAGGATGTAAGGAATATGTTGCTATTTTCTCTTTTATGTATTCTCGAGTCGATTAGTTATACAAGAAAAGATGGTCAGTATCTTCGATGGGATCATAGATCTGATCGTAATTTAGTAGGTAAAAATAATTTTAACAAAGGAGAAATATCAGGGTTTGACGATGCTATTTGCTCAAAATTAATTGAAATTGTCAGTGATTTAGAAAATAAACAGGGTATAGAAGCTGATCTATTTGAGAATAGAAATTTAAATATTGAACATGGAGCTATAACGCTTTATTCGGACTCATGCTTGAATATTCTCCCTAGACTAAAAAACAGACAATATAAAGCAATTCTCACATCCCCGCCTTACTGCAACAGATACGATTACACTAGGACCTATGCGCTTGAACATGCTGTTCTTGGAACAGATGAGGCTAAGACAATGGAACTCAGGCAAGCAATGCTAAGTTGTACAGTTGAAAACAAAAGCAAGAAACTGTTGGATATTAACAGGAAATGGGACACTGCGATTAGTATTTGCGATGATTTAGAATTATTACAGGCAATTATCGGATACCTGAATAAAATGAAAGAATTAAAAGCACTAAATAATTCCGGTATTGCCAGAATGGTTGAAGGTTACTTTTATGAGATGGCATGCGTGATACAGGAATCTTATAGAATACTCAAAAAAAATGGATTGTTTTTTATGGTTAATGACAATGTAAGGTATGCAGGTGTTTCTATTTCTGTTGATCTCATTCTTTCCAGGATTGCGGAGAACCTTGGCTTTACAGTTGAAAATATCCTTGTATTGCCACAAGGGAAAGGTAATAGCTCTCAGCAAATGGGGAAGCATGGAAGAGAAAAATTGAGGAAGTGTGTATATGTATGGAGAAAAAATAATTGAGCCCAAACGTATATAACTCACATCTCAACGATTATAAATCACTTATTACTCCTCACTCTGAAATCAGGGCGGGCTTCATATCAATAGCGCTTGAAAAAAATCTTAGAGCAACTCCATTTATAGAGGAAGCAAAAGCGTTAAAGATCTTTGCTGAAAAGGCCGCTTCACCAAGTGAATTATTAAATATCAAAGCGATTCAGGTTTCATTATTAACTGCGGCAGGCATATCAGAAAAAGCCAATAATCATTTTAATGATGAAGATAGAAAGGAAGCTGTTAAGAGGCTGATAGAGGGCTTTCTTGAACCTGCGGGTAAAGATTTTACAGATGAATTAGTCTATAGATTCTTGTTGACCAGAGGCGACTCACTGGGAGGGGCAATGAGAAACCTGGCTGGAAAATTGGGTGAAAGAAAGTTTAAAAGAGCTTTAATCTCCACAGCATCTATAAAAGGAATACAACTTTTTGCAACCCGTTCCCAAAGCAAAAAGTGGGAAAAACTGGATAAAACTGAGTTTGGCATTGAGGATACCCTGCGAGGATTAGGCTGGAAAAATAATAATGGATATAGATGTTTAATGTTTAATTTGACTGTCCCCGTTGTCAACAAAAATGTTGATATATGCTTATTTAATAGGAAGTATCCTGACTTGGTACAAGGCAAATGCAAAATTGCATATCATAGAGATCCGAGCGTCTATATTGCGTTGGGAGAATTAAAAGGTGGCATTGATCCCGCTGGTGCAGATGAGCATTGGAAAACTGCAAACTCTGCATTAGAACGCATAAGAGAAAGATTTCAATCAGTAAAATATTCTCCTTATACTTTTTTTGTTGGTGCTACAATAGAAAATTCAATGGCGAAAGAAATATATGGCCAACTATTAAATGGCAAATTAAAGAATGCAGCTAATCTAACAAGTGAAAAACAATTAATATCAGTATGTAACTGGATACTTAATATTTAAAAAGCCCATTGCGGATATAAACAGCGCTAATGCTTTATATAACCTTCTCGTACAGGTCGGGAACATCATTCTTGGGAAAGGAGATGTGACTTGGCTGGTGCTGACCTGTTTAATCGCACGCGGATTTCGCCAACCGAACGGCTTCACCAAGGCGTGCTCTCGCTGAGCGCATTAAGCGCACCGCTACTTTGTATTTTGCCGCGCGCGACAACAACGACAAGCCATAACTTGAAGAGCGACAAACGGGCAAGGCTTTCTAATCGATAAAGCCGCTGGCGCTGTTGTTGTACAGTCTTGTGTAGGTTCCGTCTCGCTTGATCAATTCACTGTGCCTGCCCTCTTCAACCAGCCTTCCGTGTTCAAGAACAAAGACGATATCGGCCATCTCGATGGTAGAGAGGCGGTGGGCGATAATAATGCAGGTGCGTTTATGGCGGAGGGTTTCCATGGCGTGTTGAATGGCCTTCTCGGATTCACTGTCCAGGGCCGAGGTGGCCTCGTCCATGATCAAGATGGGTGCGTCTTTCAAAAAGGCCCGCGCAAGGGCAATGCGTTGGCGTTGTCCGCCTGAAAGGCGCGACCCGTCCCTGCCGATAACCGTGTCAAAACCCCCATCCAAAGCCTCTATAAACTCAAGGGCGTTAGCCAGCCTTGCGGCATGACGGATAGCCTCCATGCTGGCATGACGGTTGCCGCCATAGGCGATGTTGTTGCGAACCGTGTTATTAAACAACATCACCTCCTGGCTAACCAGCGCAATGCTTGCGCGCAGTTGCGCCAGCGACAATGCCCGTATGCTCTCACCACCAATTAGAATATCCCCATGGGTGTAGTCATAGAACCTGGGGAGCAGATTAACCAAAGACGACTTGCCACTGCCCGATGGCCCGATAATCGCTGCGGTCTGTCCCGGCTCGATTTGCAATGAAATATTATGCAAAACAGGGCCGGCGTCTTGATGATAGGAAAAATCAAGGGCGTTAATCTCTATGGCCCCGCCCAGCTTCTCGATAGCGACAGCGGGGGCGTCTGTTTCTATTTCCTGATCGATGAAGGCGAACACACTCTCACTGGCCGCCAGCCCCCGTTGCAAATGTTCATTGACCTGGGATAGCCGTCTCACCGGGCTCAACAACATTAACAGGGCGATAAAAAATGAATTAAACTCAGCGACGGTGATGTTACCTGCTGATCCCTGTTGTATGGCCACGAGGATAAGGGCCACCAAGATGCAGGCGGTCATGATGTTGATTGCCGGGGTGGTGATGGCGGCGGCGTTGGTGAACTTCATATTAAACCGGCGGTTGGCGTTGGCCTTTTGCCCAAATATGTTATTTTCCTCATCCCGAGCGGCGAAAATTTTAATCACCCGATGCCCGCTGATCGCCTCCGTCAACACATGGTTCAACTGTGCCATGGAGTCCTGAATTAACCTGCTCATCCGGCGAAGGCGATTGCGGATGATCAGCAAGATGAGCATGACAAAAGGGGCGGCCAGCAGGGCGATAACCGTCATGAGCCAGTTAAGGTAGAGCATCCAGGCAATCAGACCTAAAACGCTTAGCGCATCTCTGATCAATGTGGTGATGACACTGGTGCCCGCTTCTTTTAGCTGGGCGACGTCAAAGGTGAACTTTGAGACCAGGCTGCCGCTGGTGTGTTCATCCATGCTTGAGCAGGGCAGTAGCAATAATCGATCAAACATCTTAACCCGCAGGTCCATAACGATTTTCTCCCCTACCCAGGCGAGCGCAACCCGGCTGATGTAAGCGGATAGGGCGGCGATAACAAACACCAGCAGGACAGGCACAATCACCTCTGCCACAAGTCCGGCCTCTGAGTTAAAAAAAACCCCCTCCGTTATGCGTTTGAATAGCGCCGCAATCGCCGGGTTGGTCAAGGCGAGGACGGTCATGGCCAGCACGGCGATGGCGAAAACCCGCCAATAAGGCTTTACACAGGCCAGCAGGCGTAAGTAAAGTGCAAGATCGGCGGGGGTTTTATCAGCTAACATCGTACCGTCAAAATGATAACGTGACTTAATGATATGGCACGGGAGATGAGAGTATCGCCTTGCAGGGAGGCGGAAATATACAACCATATAAAACAACATACAACCGCACATAAAGACCGCACATGTCTAAAAAACACCCCATTATTGCGGTAACGGGCTCATCGGGCGCCGGCACATCCAACATACGGGAGGCGTTTGAGCAGATCTTCACCCGAGAGAACATCAACGCGGCCATCATAGAAGGCGACAGCTTTCACCGCTATGGTCGGGAAGAGATGGACGGCGTGTGTGAGCAGGCGAGGGCGGCGGGCAAAAACCTCACCCACTTCGGGCCTGAGGGCAACCTGTTCGCCGAGCTTGAGGCCTCTTTTAAGGAATATGCCACATCGGCCAGCGGCAAACAGCGCTACTACATCCACAATGATGAGGAGTCGGCGCGCCATCATTATCCGGTCGGTTGCCTGACGCCCTGGCGGGCCATTCCCGAGAATACGGATCTCCTGTTCTATGAAGGTTTGCACGGCGGCTTGCTCACCCGTGAGGTGAATGTCGCCGAACACGTTGACCTGCTTATCGGCGTGACGCCGACGATTAACCTTGAATGGGTGCAGAAAATCCATCGGGACAAAGCGGTGCGCGGTTATACCACCGAGGATGCGACCAACATGATCCTCGAGCGTATGCACGATTATGTGCACTACATCACCCCGCAGTTCTCGCGAACGGACATTAACGTACAACGGGTGCCGACCATTGATACCGCCAACCCGTTCAGCCGCGCGCACATACCCTCGAGCGATGAGAGCTTTACCGTGATCCACATACGTAATCGGGAGAAATTGCAGGCGGATTTCCCCTATTTGCTGGAGATGTTACAGGGCTCATTTATGTCCGCCCTCTACACCATTGTGGTGCCGTCTGGCAAGACCAACTTCGCCATTCAGTTGATTATCGCACCTGCGGTTAAACGGCTCATCGACGGGAAGGCCACATCGGTTTAGATGACCTGGTTTCGATATATTGTGCGCCGCAAACCCCCCCGGGGAGAAGGATTTGACAAACCGTGCTAACACCCGTTATTAAGAAGACCCATTTCTGCAAACACAAACGAGGAGGTGATCATGCGCTCTATCCTGGTGTTAAACCCCAAGGGCGGTAGTGGAAAGAGCACCATCGCCACCAACATTGCCGGTTATTTTGCAACCCAGGGAAAGTCGGTGGCCATTGCCGATTGCGACCCCCAGGCCTCCTGTAAAGACTGGCTCAAGGCGAGGCCAGATGCCGCCCCGACCATACAGGCCGCCACCATTAAAGGCGGCAAGGTTCACGTTGAAAAGCGCCCGCAGATCCTCATCATCGACACGCCGGCGTCCTTATATGGCCAACGTCTTGTGGGTTTTATCAAACAGGCCAAAACTATGGTCATCCCCTTAACGCCGTCCGCTATGGACATCCGTGCGGCGGAGCGATTTATTGGCGAATTATCCTCACTGGGGAAATGGCTCGGCCACAAGATCAAGCTCGCCACCATCGCCAATCGCGTCAAGGAAGACACCATTGCCGCCGCACAACTGGAGTATTATCTGCAGAAGATAACCTTGCCCAGCGGCCAGAAACTGCCCTTTATGACCATATTGCGTAGCAGTCACAATTACGTCAAAGCCGCTGAGAAAGGGTTAAGTATTTTTGAGTTTGCGCCATCGAAAACGACCTATGATAGGGAACAGTGGGAGCCCCTGCTGAGATGGTTAAAGAGCAACCGAAGTCTGCCGGATTAGCCCTATTTAACCGGCCCCCATTGCGGGCGCCGCCATCCCGCTAGCGCTGATCAAGACTGGTAGAGAGCCTTTCAGGGCGTCAAGTCATTGTGACCGATAACGCTACCCAGGAGGCGATGGATGGCCTGCACTACCAACTGAATAACACCCATTGGGGCACAATGAAATCATCATAGATCTCGCTCATGCGTGTTTCCATCTGGCCATCACCATCCCGATCCACCAGATAATAAGAGGGCCCTGCCGCCGGCGTTATTTTTGTCATGTATAACCTGCCATCGAGGCGGTACTCTTCAATGGTGGCGTCTTCTTTTCTGATAATCGTCACTTGCGGTTCAATGGCCTGGCCACTTTGAAGCGGATCGGGCAGCTCCGGCGGCTCGGGCGCTGCGGCAAAATCCTCTACAGGGCCCTGCTCCGCAGTGGCCGTGATGGTGATCAACAACAGACTAAATAGAAAATTTTGCATTGATCCTGCCCTTAAAACCTGAAGGCCCTTAACTGCGGCTCTGCTGTGATCGGGCCCTGTTCATCTCACATTTTGTCAAACCCATGATAACCTGGAACGTGACGTCTGTTCGACAGTTAAGCGCTTATTCCCCATAAGACCCATTGTTCTCTCCCGTCTGCGCCCGAGGGAGTTGGGAAGATGGGGGTGTTTGCTTCATAATATCATTAAGCATCTGATGAGCACATGATGAGAGAGAAATTACTGGTTTTGGTGGATGGCTCCTACTATCTCTTCAGGGCCTATCACGCCATGGGGCGACTGACCAACGCGGCAGGGGAGCACACGGGCGCTATTTATGGCGTGATCAATATGTTGCGAAAACTGATAAAGGATGAGCAACCCGATTATTTTGCGGTCATCTTCGATGCCAAAGGGAAAAGTTTTCGCCATGATCTATATCCTAAGTACAAGGCCAATCGCCCGCCCATCCCTGAGGAGCTGGCCTGTCAAATAAAACCGCTACATGAGATCATCCATGCCTTAGGGGTGCCGTTATTGCTCATCGATAACGTTGAGGCGGATGATGTTATCGCCACATTGGCGAGACAGGCCGATGACGCCGGCATGAAAACGCTGATCTCCACGGGGGATAAAGACCTGGCGCAGGTGGTGAATGACAACATTCATCTGATTAACACCATGAGCAACACCTTGTTTGACCGTGATGGCGTCATAGAAAAATATGGTGTGCCGCCGGAGCGCATTGTCGATTATCTGGCCCTGATCGGCGATACCTCCGATAACGTCCCAGGCATTCCCAAAGTGGGGCCGAAGACTGCCGTGAAATGGCTGATGGAACACGGGGACCTGAACACCATTGTTGCAAACGCCGACAGTGTCAAGGGCAAGGTGGGCGAGCATCTTCGAAACAACCTGGCGCAGATCCCGCTGAGCAAGGAACTGGTCACGCTAAAACTTGACGTTGCGCTGGAGATGGGGCCGAGGCAACTGCTCATAGGCGAGCAGGATAAAGATAAATTAAAGGCGCACTATCAAAAATGGGGGTTTCGTAGCTGGCTACCGGAGATAAACGGCGGCAAAACAGGGCGAGATGATGAGGCGCCGTCACATACCGCCGATACAGCCGAAACCAACGGCGCCTATGAGAGCATTTACACCTTCAAACAACTTAACAGATGGATAAGCAAACTCTCGAAAGCCGACTTATTCTCATTGGATACGGAGACCACCAGCCTTGATTACATGCAGGCCGAGTTGGTGGGGCTGTCTTTTTCCGTCTCTGCCGGTGAGGCGGCCTATGTACCGGTGGCGCATGACTACACCGGCGCCCCCCGGCAGCTCTCCCGAAGAGCCGTGCTGGAGAGGCTGCGCCCTCTGCTGGAGTCCGATGTGGCGAACATCGTCGGGCAAAACGTAAAATACGACAAACATATCCTGGCAAACTACAACATCGACTTAAACGGCATCGCCCACGATTCCATGTTGCAGTCCTATGTGCTGGACAGCATCGCCTCCCGCCATGATATGGACAGCCTGGCGGAGAAACACCTGGGCCGGGCCACCATTCACTATGAAGACATCGCCGGAAAAGGCGCAAAACAACTGACGTTTAATCAGATCGCTATTGAAGACGCCGCGCCCTACGCCGCCGAAGACGCCGACGTCACCCTGCAATTACACCGGGCCCTGTGGCCGAAACTTCAAAAGCAAACCGGCCTGAAGGCGCTGTATGAAGAGATAGAGATCCCGCTGTTAGCTGTGCTCTGTGGCATGGAGCGCAACGGCGTGATCATTGATGCGGACAGGTTGCTTAGACAAAGCGAGACGCTGGCAGGGCGCATGCATGAGGTTGAATTACAAAGCCATAAAGTGGCGGGCGGGCCTTTTAACATCGGCTCGCCCAAACAGATACAACAGATCCTCTATGAGAAAATGGGCCTGCCCGTTCTTGCCCGAACAGGCAAGGGGCAACCATCAACTGCGGAGTCCGTATTGCAGGAGCTGGCCGTGGATTATGAGCTGCCGCGGTTAATTCTTGAACACCGGGGCCTGAGCAAACTGAAATCAACCTACACGGACAAGTTGCCACAGCAGATGAACCCGTCAACAGGCCGTATTCACTCATCCTATCATCAGGCGGTGGCGGCCACCGGCAGGCTGTCCTGCTCTGATCCCAACCTGCAAAACATCCCCATCCGCACCGAGGAGGGCAGAAAAGTCAGACAGGCGTTTATACCGCCGCCCGGTTATGTGTTAATGGCGGCGGATTACTCCCAGATAGAGCTCCGGATCATGGCGCACCTATCCGCCGATGCAACATTGCTGAGGGCCTTCCGTGACGGCGAAGACATACACCGGGCGACGGCCGCCGAGGTGTTTGCCGTTGAGATCGCAAACGTGACAAAAGCACAACGCCGAGCGGCGAAGGCCATTAACTTTGGCTTGATATACGGCATGTCGGCCTTCGGGCTGGCAAAACAACTGGGCATAGGCCGGGGCGAGGCGAAGCAATATGTAGACAGCTACTTTGAACGCTACCCGGCGGTTAGGGACTATATGGCCTCAACCCGGGAGGGGGCCAGAGAGCGGGGCTATGTTGAGACCGTGTTCGGTCGCCGTTTGTATTTGCCGGAGATCCATTCCCGCAACGCCCCGACACGCCAGTATGCCGAGCGCACGGCCATCAATGCGCCCATGCAGGGCACGGCGGCGGATATTATCAAGCGGGCCATGATCGATATTGATAAACACCTGTTAAGGGCCAACAAGGACATTAACCTGATCATGCAGGTACACGATGAACTTGTCTTTGAGGTTGCAGAGGGCAGGATAGATAACTACAAAAAAGAAATCGCCAGATGTATGTCCACGGCAGCGGCATTGCGCGTCCCCCTGGTCGTCGATATAGGGACGGGGGGAAATTGGGATGAGGCACATTAGCCAACGCCCGCCCCTTAGATCCGCATACTGTGATACCATGCCCTGCAGAGAGATGATCATGTCACACCAGCGCCATCCATCTGCATAAACCGCCTAACTTATCAAACAGCCATCATCATGTTGTTAATTCCTGCGATAGACATTAAAAACGGCAAGTGTGTGCGTTTGCGTCAGGGTAATATGAGCGATGAAACCGTATACGATGCCGAGCCGGTGGCGGTGGCGAGAAGATGGGTTGACGCCGGGGCAAAACGGCTACACATCATCGATCTGGACGGCGCATCATCGGGCAAGCCGGTGAACGCGGATATCATCCATGACATCGCCCGGGCACACCCTGATATCGACATGCAGGTGGGCGGCGGCATTCGTGATGAGAAGGCCATACAAACCTACCTTGACGCCGGGGTAGATTACGTGATCATAGGCACGCGCGCGGTGAGCGCCCCGCACTTTGTTGCGGATATTTGCCTTGAGTTTCCAGGGCATATCATCGTCGGGCTGGACGCCAGAGACGGCAAGCTGGCCACCGATGGCTGGTCAAAACTCTCACAGCATGACGCCGTTCACATGGCGCAACGGTTTGAACAGGAGGGGGTAGCGGCCATTATTTTCACCGATATCGGTCGTGACGGCATGATGAGCCGGGTGAACATCGAGGCGACTGTTGCCATGGGCCGGGCGATCACCCTCCCCGTGATCGCCGCAGGCGGGATCAAGGACATGGAAGACATAAAAGCCCTGTGCGCCCGCGCCGATGAGGGGATCGCCGGCGCCATCACCGGGCGGGCGATTTATGAGGGCAGCCTTAACCTCAAAGAGGCCTTATCTCTAATCAAGACGCTGGGGCGTAGCTGATCCCATGGCGCTGGCGAAACGGATCATCCCCTGCCTGGATGTGGATGCAGGGCGAGTTGTCAAAGGGGTGCGGTTTGTCGATATCACAGATGCTGGCGACCCGGTGGAGATCGCGCGCCGTTATGATGAGCAGGGCGCCGATGAGCTCGCCTTCCTGGACATTACCGCCAGCAGCGATGAGAGGGAGACCCTGTTGCAGGTGGTAGAGGAGGTGGCCAGCCAGGTGTTCATTCCCCTGACGGTGGGCGGCGGGATCCGCTCACTGGATGATATACGCCGCATGTTAAATGCCGGGGCGGACAAGATCAGCATCAACACGGCGGCGGTAGAGAACCCGGGGTTTGTGGCGAAGGCGGCCGGGCGATTCGGCTCACAGTGTATTGTTGTGGCGATTGATGCAAAGCAGATCGGTGATGGCGAGACGCCAAAATGGGAGGTGTTCACCCATGGCGGGCGTAGCGGAGCAGGTATCGATGCGCTGGCGTGGGCGAGGAAAATGGTGGCCTTCGGGGCGGGGGAGATATTACTCACGAGCATGGATCGGGACGGAACCCGGGACGGGTTCGACCTGGCGTTGACCAGGGCAATCAGTACCAGCGTCACTGTGCCGGTTATCGCCTCCGGCGGCGTTGGCAACCTGGAGCATCTGCTGGCGGGCGTTAGAGAAGGAAAGGCCGACGCCGTCCTTGCCGCCAGCATATTTCATTTTGGAGAATACACCATTGCCGAGGCCAAAAAGAAAATGGCCGAGCAACAAGTTGAGATCAGGATGTAGCGGGTGGCCGCAGATCAATCTGACTGGATAGATGCGGTTAGCTGGGGGGCGGACGGCTTGGTGCCCGCCATTGCCCAGCAACAGGGCACGGGCAACGTCCTGACCCTGGCCTGGATGAACAAACAGGCCCTGCAACTCACGGTTGATGAGGGCCGCGCCGTTTATTGGTCGAGATCACGCAATAAAATCTGGCGCAAGGGCGAGCTCTCCGGTCACAGGCAGGACGTCATTGAAATTCGCCTTGATTGTGATCATGACGCCATCCTTTTGATCGTCAACCAACAGGGCAAGATAGCCTGTCATAGTGGCAGAGAAAGCTGTTTCTATTTATTGAAAACCGCCGACGGCTGGTGCGAGGCGGGCGCGGTCATGAAAGACCCAAAGGACATATACCCACGCTAACCCGCCATGTCAGACGTCATTCATGAACTGGCCAACGTGCTGGATAAGCGCAAGAGCGCGGATCCGGAAACCTCCTATGTCGCTTGCCTGTACGAGCAGGGGACGGCAAAAATACTGGCCAAAATTGAAGAGGAGGCGGGCGAGTTAGTCGAGGCGGCCCGCGAGGGGAATAATGAGCATATCATCCATGAGGCGGCGGATCTGTGGTTCCATACGCTGGTGTTGTTGTGCGCTTTGGGCATACGCCCCGATGAGGTTCTCTCGGAGCTGGGACGGCGCTTCGGCACATCCGGCCACGAAGAGAAGGCTGGCCGGGAAAACAATCGCCCGACATCCGGCTAATGCCGGGTTTTATCCCTCGATAAGGCGTATAATCAGGGATGCCTTTGGTTAAACCAGACAACAACTTCAACCCTGCATGCGCCTGGCTTAAAATGCGCTGTTCTTCATCTTTAAGGCGGAGGGGTTTTGAGAGATGCTATTTACACGGGGCAATGAGGTTTAGAGGCGGCGGAGAAGCGCGATGTTGAGATGGGTTCATAACAACCTAACTGGCGGAGAGAGCTTATGAGTTTTGGTATTTGGGAACTGGTTATTATCCTGGCGATTGTCGCCCTGTTGTTCGGCACAAAAAAACTGCGAACGATGGGCGCTGATCTGGGCGGCGCCCTGAAGGGCTTTCGTAGCGCCATGAAAGAAGACGATAAAGACAACATCGCCGAGCAGGCAGACGCACAGGTGATTGAAGGCGAGGTTGAAGGCGGCAATGCACGAGAGAGGGCTGATGTTTGACGTCGGTTTTTGGGAATTATTGCTGATCGCCACCGTCGCCCTCATTGTCGCCGGCCCGGAGAAATTGCCCGGCCTTGTTCGTGATGCAACTCGATGGGCAGGAAAGGCGCGCCGGTTCGTCATGCAAACCAAATATGAGATCGAGCAACAGCTACGCTTCGATGAAGAGAAAGATCTGGCGACGAAAATGGCCGACCTGGATAAGATCATGGACATCGCCCCCGACAAACACAACGATGTAAAATAGCTTATCGGCATGGCTTAACAATGCCCGGGGCAGATGGCAGATAAACCCGCTCAAGCTGATGCAGATGTAGAACAACCTCTTATCGCCCATTTAGCTGAGCTAAGAGGAAGGCTACTACGCTCCCTGGCCTGTGTGGTCATGATTTTTCTCGGGCTAAGCCCCTTCGCCAATGATATATACTCGCTCATTGCAACGCCGTTGCTAACCCACTTGCCGGCCGAGGGCGGCATGATCGCCACGGAAGTGGCGGCGCCGTTCCTGGTGCCGTTCAAGCTGACGTTCTTCGTGGCCGTCTTTATTGCCGTTCCTTATTTGCTGTATCAAACATGGGCGTTTGTCGCCCCGGGTTTATATGAGAATGAAAGGCGATGGATCCTGCCGCTGATCTCAAGTAGCGTATTGTTGTTTTATTTAGGCAATGCGTTCGCCTTTTTTGTCGTCTTTCCCCTGTTGTTTTCCTTTTTAACGGTCATCGCCCCCGAGGGCGTCACCGTGATGACCGACATAGGGCATTATTTGAACTTCATACTAAAAATGTTCTTTGCCTTTGGCCTCGCCTTTGAGGTGCCCATCGCCACCATCCTGTGTATCTGGACCGGCATTATCTCCCCTGAGGCGCTCGCAGAGAAAAGGCCCTATATTGTGGTCGGCGCATTTACCGTCGGCATGTTGCTGACCCCGCCGGACATCATCTCCCAGGTGTTGCTCGCCCTGCCGGTCTGGTTGTTGTTTGAGAGTGGTTTAATCCTGGGGCGCCTTCTCAGGCGGCGGCAGGAAAACAACCCCGAAGGCGGCGCAACGAGTAGCGGCTAGACAAAATGCACCGCCGCCATTTCATCGCCGGGCTAGTCGGGATCGGAGCAGGCGGCTGCCGAGTTTGGCCTGAACAGGGCCTGCTCAATCCCTGCCTCAGCCCAACGCTCCCGGCGCCGCTAAAATCCCATGAACTGGTGCGCGCCGTTTTTGAGGGGATCCGGGCCGATTATATCTGGGATGGCCATGTTCATCTGCTCGGCAACGGCGATAGCGGCTCAGGGCTCTGGGTAAGCCCGAAGATGCAAAGCCCCTTTCGGCCGCTGCAATTCGCCCGTTTTCGATTTTACCTGAACGCATCCTGTGCATCAGAAGACGCCGTTGATGCGAGTTTTCTATCACGGCTGATCGCTTTGAAAAACGCCTTTCCTGCCGGCAGCCGACTGATGTTGCTCGCCTTCGATTATAGCTATGATGAATCCGGGCGCCGCCGGCGAGATTCAAGCGCCTTTCACACGCCCAACGCCCTGGCGGCGAGATTGCACCGGCAGCACCCGGAGATGTTTGAGTGGATTGCCTCCATACATCCGTACCGGGATGACGCACTGGAAGCGCTGGAGAGGGCGATTAAGGCGGGGGCCCGGGGGATAAAATGGCTGCCCCCCGCCATGGGCATAGATCCGGGCTCGGCGCGCTGTGATCCCTTTTATACGGCCCTTTCCAAAACCGGGACGGCATTGCTGGTGCATGGCGGAGAAGAGCGGGCGGTTCGCGGCAGCGGCAGAGGGGAATACGGCAACCCCTTGCTGTTACGACGGCCCCTGGAGCAGGGGGTACGGATCATCATCGCCCATTGCGCCTCTTTAGGCCGGGCCCGGGACCTGGACAAAGGCAACGATGGCCCTTTGGTTAGCAGTTTTTCCCTGTTCAAGCGGCTCATGAATGAAGAGCAGTTTGACAACAACCTGTTCGGCGACATCTCCGCAATCACCCAACGCAACCGTGATCCGTCAATACTAAAAGAACTCATCGAGACCGACGCCTGGCAAGCGCGGCTCATCAATGGCTCGGATTATCCGCTGCCGGGGGTGATGCCGCTGTTCTCGCTGCGGCGACTGACGGGCTTTATCACCGAGGCCGAAATGAACGTGCTGTCCCAAGTGCGCCGCCATAATGCGCTGCTGTTTGATTTTATGCTAAAACGCCTGCTGCTGAGCGCTAACAAACGATTCGACGCCCGGGTATTTGAAAGTCGGCGTGTTTATGCGCCAGAGCAAACCAGCGCCCAGGAAGATCAGGCTAAACGGGCGCTTTCCGTCAGTGCGCCCGCCACAGCCCACGAGGCAAAGTAGCTATCGCCCCCGGAACCCCCCCCCCTTAAAGAAGAACGCTGATCGCCTGTCAGGCCATCTCAAAGGAGCCACCATCCGATCAGCGCCTATGAATACCGCCGGGCCTTTTATATGGCGGGGGCGAGAACCCCGGACCCACCGGGGCTTATACCGGGATGGACCCACATGGCCTTTTATACGGCGGGGATCAGGGCCATGACCGAACCCCCTGTTGGCGACCCGGTTGACCAGGGCATTCGGAGATCTCTCGGCCAGCCAGCATTTACTCGTTCCTATCCTCGGCGCAACGACAACAGCGCCGGGAATACCCCTGACGATGGGGCTTTCAGGGCGTGGTTCAAGACGGGTTTGGGCAGGGGATGGATTGAGCGGGCATCTGCAAACGTTATCAGGATATCGGCGTTGAGAGGGACTTCCACTGTCTTCTTTAATCCCCGTGCCTTGATCCCCTGTGAGATCAGGTTTGCTCCCAGGGCAGGCCGTGAAAACGCCAGCCGTTTATGGTGTTGCGGTGGTTGTTTTTGTCTTTATCTCCCTCAAAGCCTTCGGCGACATTGACGGCTTCAACAAAGCCTGCCGCCTGCAAGGCCTTTGCCGCCGACAGGGAACGCGCCCCGCTTCGACAAAGCGCCAGCACCGGCACATGCTCCGGCCTTGCCGCTGCCCGCATTGCCGTCAGCGCCGCTCGAACCTTGCTCACAAAATCGGGATCAACCCCCCAGTAGGGCGCCTCCTGCCAGGGGACATGCACCGCATTCAAGGGGTGGCCGACAAACTCAAACTCAATGCGCGAGCGCACATCCAGCAAGACGGTCTCAGGATCTGTTTGCAGACGCTCCCATGCCTCGGGCGGCGTGATCTCTTTAATCATGTTTTATGCCTCACTGCTGTCCTGAAAGGCCTATTCTACGCAATCCTTTCAATTTTCTCCCCTCCAATCAAGACATCTCCCATGAAACCCGATGAGCATTTGTCAGCCACGGCATAAGTGTGGTGGAATACGCAATCTGGCTGCACAATAATCAATAGAAGGTGTTTTATGTCGATGGACGATCTGGACGGCGTCATCTGGTTTGATGGCGAATGGCTGCCCTGGCGGGAGGCAAAAGTGCATGTATTAACACACACCCTGCACTACGGCATGGGTGTGTTTGAGGGCATTCGCGCCTACAAGACGGACAGGGGCACCGCCCTCTTTCGCCTGCAAGAGCACATCGCCCGCTTGTTCCAGTCGGCTCATATTATGCGTATGCCCATCGCCTTTGATGCGGACACGATCAATAAGGCCTGTCGGGACGTGGTGCGCCGCAATGAACTGGAGTCCGCCTACCTGCGACCGGTATGTTTTTATGGCGCCGAGGGCATGGGCCTGCGCGCTGATAACCTGAGAACCCATCTCGCCATTGCCGCATGGGAGTGGGGCGCCTATCTGGGTAGCGAGGCCCTCAAGCAGGGCATTCGCATCAAGACCTCTTCCTACACGCGCCACCATGTTAATATCTCCATGTGCAAGGCCAAGGCCAACGGCCATTACATCAATTCCATGCTGGCCTTGCAGGAGGCCCTTGAGTGCGGTTATGACGAGGCGCTGCTGCTGGATAATGAAGGCTATGTTGCAGAAGGCAGCGGTGAGAATATTTTTATCATAAGAGAGGGTCTTATCTATACGCCCGATCTGACCTCGGCGCTGGACGGGATCACCCGCGCTACGGCGATGACGCTGGCCCGGGAGGCCGGCTATACGGTAGCGGAAAAACGCATTACCCGAGATGAGGTCTACATCGCCGATGAGGCTTTTTTTACCGGCACGGCGGCGGAGATAACGCCCATTCGCGAGCTGGACGGGCGCACCATCGGCACCGGCGGGCGCGGGCCGATCACCACGGAGATTCAGGCGGCGTTTTTTGCCCAGGTGGGCGGGCAGCGTGATAGCCACCCCGAATGGCTGGCGTATGTCCAGGTTCAGGGAGTCTAGGTTCTAAGGACGAGACAATCAACGCTTCCCTGATCATGACGGAGGTATAGATAGCGATGACAACACCAGGAGAGGGCGAGAGTATCCCGAATAATCAGGGGGCGTATACAATTTCCGGTGATGCGCTGCCCCTGCATTGCCCGCTACCGGAGACGAGTCTGTGGAACTCGCACCCGCGGGTGTATCTGCCCATTGAGGAGACCGGCCAGGCGAAGTGCCCCTATTGTGGCGCCGAGTTCACCCTGGTCTCGACCACCGCTTAATTCGACTTGAACCCCGGCGCCGGCTCTCTTAGGGCAAGGCCCTTGGTCATTTGGCAATTATCTGACGGCAAGGCCGGACACATCAGCCAGGCCACCGGCCTGGTGAATGCCCTGCTGGAGCGGGTTGTCGCTGAGGCGCATCTGCTGGAGGCGCCGTCTTTGCCTGCTTGTATGTATTCCCTGTGCACAAAAAGCTGTGCCTGGGCGGAGGCATTGCCGGCGCCCCATGTGGTCATTGGCGCCGGTCACGCCACCCATTTACCCATGCTGGCCGCCCGCCGCACCTTCAGGGCGAGGGCTATTGTGTTGATGCGGCCAAGCCTGCCTTTGTCGTGGTTTGATCACTGCCTGATCCCGGCCCATGATAACCCGCCAACGGCAAAAAACATCACCATCACCAACGGCGCCATCAACACCATGCGCTATGGCGATAAACATGAATGCGAGCGAGGGCTAATACTCATCGGCGGCGGCTCCAGGCATTATCGCTTCGATACCGTGCAGATGATCGCACACATCAAAACGCTGTTATCCGGCGCACCCGGGCAACACTGGACCCTGTCCACCTCGCCGCGCACACCGGCCGGTTTTGTGGATCACTTGGGTGAGCTTGAATCCGCCGGGGTCGATGTTGTTTTGTGGCGGCACTGCGATGGCGGCTGGCTGGCAGAAGCGCTGTCCCGGGCCTCTCGTGTCTGGGTGAGCGAAGACAGCATGTCCATGATGTACGAGGCCTTGACCTCTGGGTGTTGTGTGGGCCTCTTGCCTGTGTCCAGAAAAGGCCGATCACGCATTCACCGGGCCGTTGATACGCTGATCGAAGATCGGCTTGTGACAACGCTGGCCGACTGGTTGAATAACCGGAGAATGCCCGCACCGGCCCTGCGTCTGGATGAGGCAAACCGTTGTGCTCACATTTTGCTGGAGAAGGGCCTGATACATCATGGACACCTCTAAAAACAGGGGTGTGAGCGAGACGGCAACGATGCTGGGCAGTCGAGCAAGGTGGCCACAGAGATAGATAGGTGAAACAGAACATCCCCGGAGGACGCCCATGTCATTAACCGTGCTGCAGGCACTGCCCGCCCTGGAGGTGGGCGGTGTAGAGCGGGGTACGGTTGAGGTCGCCAAAGCATTGGTAGAGTGTGGACACCGATCTATTGTTATCTCCGGCGGCGGGCGTCTGGTCGGGCAATTACAAAGGCAAGGCAGTGAGCATATTCAACTGCCCATCGGCAAAAAATCGCCTTTCACGTTGATGTTGGTAAGAAAGCTGCGGGCGCTGTTGCTGGAGCAACGGGTCGACATCCTGCATGCCCGCTCAAGACTGCCCGCCTGGGTGGCCTGGCTGGCCTGGAAAAACACTCCGCCCGCCACCCGCCCGGCGTTTATCACCACGGTACATGGCCCGTACACCGTCAACCGCTATAGCGAAATCATGATCAGCGGCGAGTATGTTATCGCTGTTTCTGAGTTTATCCGTGATTACATCCTCAACAACTATCCCAGGGCCAATCCGGATAACATTACCGTCATACCCCGGGGCGTGGATGAGGAGGCGTTCCCCAGGAACCACACCCCGGGCAGGAAGTGGCTGGAGCAGTGGCGCTCAGACTATCCTCGCTTACGGGGCAAACCCCTTATCACGCTCCCGGGCAGGATCACGCGCTGGAAAGGCCATGAAGACTTCATCACCATCATGGCCGGCCTGAGAAGGGCCGGCGCCAATGCACAGGGCGTCATCGCCGGAGGGGTGGAGCGAGGACATCATCAATTTTATCGGCAATTAAAGGACCGGATGGCGATTGAAGGCCTGGGCGAGGACATCACCTTTCTGGGTCATCGGGACGATATGCGCGAGATCCTGTCCGTATCCGATGTGGTGTTGTCTCTGGCGAGAGAGCCTGAGGCGTTTGGCCGAACGGCGCTGGAGGCGCTGTCACTCGGCCGGCCGGTTATTGCCTACGACCACGGCGGGGCCAAAGAGGTTCTGGAGAAACTACAGCCAGAGGGGCTGGTCAAACCGGAGCAGATAGCGGCGGTTGTGGAGAGGGCCCTGCGGTTTTTGAAAACACCGCCCGCCATTGCCGCCAACCGTTATTTCATGTTGCAGGACATGTTATCGAAGACCATCGCCTTGTATGCGGCGGCCAAAAGTCAAAAAGCACGGGAAGTATCATGAGCATCCCTTTTTATATGGCGCCTTTATTATGAGCGAACAACATGTCGCCATTTGCATTCCCACTTTCAGACGCCCGGCATAAATCACTGGTTTTTCCGGCCAAGCAATGATGAAAAGATTTTTAGAACAAAATCTTCATCCTTACACCTTAGTAGCAGATCCCAATTATTCCTGGCATTAGGGATCTTGTTCATAGATAAACTTTTTTGACCGAGCTTCTCTATGAGCAATGTTGGTATGAAATAAAAATTAACCTCGCTATCGCCATTGCTTTGTATCGATTTAACGCCCACTACAACATCAGAAGTTTTAGTGTTTTGAGTATATTCCTTGACGCCGGACTTATATTCCCTGTCTGTGCCGCCGCGAATACCGCCCACAAAGGAAACGCCATTGTCTGATGAGATGGTCTTTACCTGAAGCCGGAGAAGATTGCCCGGCTCTATCTCCAGGACAAGGTCATAAGTAGAGTGCGGCAAATCGACCTGGGAGGCATTAAAGCCTCTTTGTAACAACGCCGCTAACAATCTGTTTTCGTTTGCAAACCCTTTCGCAGAAGCCAGCTTGCCTTTGTTCTCTTTGCCTGTCATTTTCTTAGCACCAGGATATGATCATTATTGATCCGCTCCTTTCTGGGAACTTTTATGAAATGATTTATGATCTCGGAAATAAAGTAGGTCTCGACCTTAAATCCTATGGATGGCGCAACTTCCCTTAAATATTTCCAGGATTCAAACTCAATGCCCCTAACCAGATTGTTGCCTATGACGATAATGTAACGACCATTATGTTTTAGAACGCGGTAGACTTCTCTCAAATTATCGGCCATGTCCAAAATATATTTAGTGGCTATAAATGCTCTTCTGGGGTCCTGTTCAAAAATCTTTTTTATGGTCTCATCAGCGAGCGGATAACCCGTCTTTCGGAACTCACGGTAATCTTTTGAGGAGACAATTTCAGTGCCGATATGCTGGCTTTTCAAGTCTCTTAGGGAGCCGCTTTCAAAGCCCAACCAATAAATTTCTAGCTGGTGTGTTCTGGGATAGTCGACGGCATTCAGGTAAGGAGGGGATGTTAGCGCCAAATCAAAGGTTCCGTCCTTAAACATAGGCATGCTTGTGGCCTTAGCTCTGGCCGGAATAGTTACCTCTCCATTAAGTTCCTTGTCCCAAAAATCACACATTCCCTTGATGTTCTTTTCTGAACGCTTTAGAAACAGACTAATGGCATAGCCTGGCGGCACCTGTTTCTGAAGTTTTTTCCTTATAACTGTACGAGTGCAATTATTATCAGCCTCAGAAACGGCTCTAATGATAGACGAGAAACATACCAGAAAAAAATCCTGGTGTTGTTTCTTTGTGCTGGATGTTCTGATGCGCTCTTTAATAAATGCCAGCTCGTCTAAAATATAATTCTTGAACCAATTACTGCGATAGGGAAACTCTGGAATTAAATGAGCTGATTTGCTTGCTTCATAGTTTTCAATCTGACTCTTCAGGGCAACAAAATCGTCAATTAATTGATCTTTGTTAAGCGGGGTTGTTTTGACTTTAGAAATGAATCTCGAGAAAGGATCTACATCTATTCCCGCGCTTCTTCTTTCAAGCAACAAGGCCTCGAGGTTGGTTGTACCGCTACCCATGAATGGATCGAGGATGTAATCTCCCGGGTTCGAGTATTTTTCTATTAGCCATCGTGGTAGTTCAGGAAAGAATTTAGCGGGGTATTTATGAATTCCGTGGGTATAAGCCTGTTGGTCTTTGCTTATGAACAAGAAGCTCTTTCCTTCTTCGATAGATAGATCAACTGGAATAGCCCCTTCTATTCTGGTTGTTAGTTCACAATTCATTGTTTACTCCCTTTTTCAAGATAAAAGACTACCCCGGCGTTATGACAATAATAGTGCGCCGATAAAAACGTCCATTGGCTCCATATTTAGCGCTACTCTTTATTTAATAGAGCAATTTAGCCTGAGGGGATCATTATACATGGTTGTTATGCTTGACATCCCCGAAACATTGTGCTGGCCTTTAGAGGCTTTAGTAGATTAGCCTGATTGCTAGTTTATGTTAATGTGCTTAGCCAACTGTGAGCTGTCTTGAAAATCATTGCTTGAGTTTTTTTGTGCCGCAAGTCACGGCTCGTTCAGTAGCCGACGGGCTTGGGTATTCAAGCCCATTTATCAGCACCGCTCTACCGTAAAGTCCGTGAAGTCATCACCTTGTATGCGGCGGCCAAAAGTCAAAAAGCACGGGAAGCATCATGAGCATCCCTTTTTATGTGGCGCCTTTATTATGAGCGAACAACATGTCGCCATTTGCATTCCCACTTTCAGACGCCCGGCGTTGTTGGGACAGTGTCTTGCCTCCATCGGTAGGCTACAGCTACCGGAGCGCCTCCGGGTGAGCGTGTTGGTTGCCGACAACGATGTGCAAAAATCGGCGTTATGTGCCTTTCAACAGGCCGCCGCCGATCTACCTTTTGACGCCTGTTATGAGGTCGAGCCGGAGCGGGGCTTGAGCGCCATCAGAAACCATTTGCTGGAGAGGGCGCTGGCCTGCCGGGCGACACATGTTGCCTTCATTGACGATGATGAGATAGCCCATCCGCTGTGGTTGATAAAGATGATCAGCGGGCTTTTCCAGTATCAGGCGGATGTTGTCTGTGGGCCAAATATCAGTATCGAAAACCCCGCCGCCGCAGAATTCACCCCTGATCCAAAGCGCCGATCCGGCAGCATCGCCAGGAAAGTGGCCTGCAATAATGTGTTATTCAGCCATCTGTTGATATCCCCATGGAACTTGCGTTTTGATCGTTATTTTGACTTTATCGGCGGCGAAGATCATGACTTCTTCCAGCGCGCAAAAAAGCTGGGTGCAAAGGCGGTATGGATAGCCGATGCGCCTGTCTTTGAAACGATAACGCCAGCAAGAGATACCCGCCGCTATCGGCTCTATCGCCACTTCAGCGGGGGGATAACCAGTGTTCTGCTACACCGTAAGCATCACGGCTATTTTGCCGCTTGGCCACACTACCTGCTAAAAATCACCGGCAAGTGCATGGACGCCCTGGGTCATCTTTTGCTGGCGCCTTTTACTTCACCCGCTGAAAACAGCAATCAATGTATTATCAAGCTGGCCTATGCCGCCGGCTGTCTTTGTGCTCTCTTCGGCCTTGCCCGTATCATCGTGGCGCCTTACCGGTATGAGTGAACCTGTCCCAGTCTTTGGCTTCGGCCCGGTGTGCTCATGCCCTCTCGCTCGTGGTTTACTTTTGCCTTTGAGCCCATATCATTGAGATGTGACCCCGGCGCCAACTAAAAAAACAATGAGCGGTTCCGTTAAACCCATTGGGAAGGCGTAGCGCGCGCTTCATTGAGGGTGGCGCACGGCTTTGTCATCCATCAGGCCCATGGGTAAAAACATCTTGATCATTAAACTGGGCGCCCTGGGCGATGTGGTTATGGCGAGTGGGTTGATCAAACAGATCAAGCGCCATCACCGGCACGATAACCTCTCGCTTCTCACCAGCCCCGCCTACACCGAGCTGTTTCAGCCTGCTGATAAATTCGAGCTTGTGACGTACAACAGGAAAAGCCTCCTCGCCACGTTGTCGATCATCAGATGGTGCCGTCAAAAGGGTTTCGCCCGCCTCTACGATCTGCAATCCAACGATAGAACGAGGGTTATTTGCAGCCTGTCCGGGATCCCGGAAAAAGTGGGAACCCACCCACATTACCCCTACAACATGCACCCCAACTCGGTCTACGCGGGGCAATGTCACATCCACAGCAGAATGCTTGAGGTGTTAAGGGCCGCCGGCTTGTCCTTTGCCAACGCCGACCCCTGTCTTTCCCCCGACGAACAACATCACAACAGGGCGTCCAGATGGCTACGACAACAGGGGCTTTTGAACCGACGCTTTGTGATCATGCATGGGGGCGCAAGCCGGGGGCATCCGGAGAAACGCTGGCCTTATTTCTCTGATCTCGCCCTGCGTTTGAAAACCGCAGGGCTGGAAACACTCTGGATAGGCGGCAAGGACGAGGGCGAAACAAACCGCCTGTTGGCGGAGATAACCGGCGTCAACGGATCGGGGGCGTTTTCCTTGCTTGAGTTGGTCGCATTAACACAACACGCTCGCTTTGCCGTGACCAATGATTCCGGTCCTATGCATGTGCTCGCCTGTGGGAAGATCCCGGTATATGGCTTCTTTGGCCCCACCGACTGGCGCCGTAACCATGCGGTAGGGCATAAACACCATGTTCTATCCTTAAATCGCAGAGAGCCTGTTTTTCGTGAAACCAACCTGGCGGAGCTTCATGTAGATCATGTTGTTGATATACTGCAATTAACTGCAAGCATATGAAGGAGACCCTGATTTAGCCAGAGACTCCTTGCACTTACTTATACCGATCTGTAACCATCAGATGGTTTGTTATTTTTTCCTTAACCTCATCAACCGACAGCTTGGCTATGTCTTCAGATGGCGCAACACACCAACCGGCGAGCTCGCCCCAGGGGTGATAGCGCCCGGGCTCGCCCGGGCCAAACAGCGTAAACGAGGGGGTCTTCACCGCACTCGCTATGTGGCCGAGCCCTGAGTCGTTGCCAATGAACAAGGCTGCCTTGCTGATCACCGCTGCCGCCTGCAAGATGCTGGTGCGCCCGCATAAATTAAAACAGGGAAGCGTTATAGTCGCTGCTATCTGCTGTGCATGGCGGCTATCCTGATCGTTGCCGAGCAGGACGATGGCGTCAAAATCCGCAACAAGCCTGTTTAGAAGTGATGAGTAATTCTCCGCCGGCCATATTTTTTTATCCGAGTTCCCGCCCGGGCCCACGCACAACCACCTCGCTCCCGGGAGGGTTCGGCAAAACCCTCTCGCATATACCTCATCCGTATCACCCAGCCACAGGGTCGGGGCCGGACATGCCCTGCCGTTGCTGATCTCTGAGACGGCGGCAAAATGCTTCTCCACTGCATGTGTTAAATGGGGACTGTCCTTTTTGGTGAACTTCTCTCTCGCCCTGATCAGATACGTTAAAACATCGGTGCGTAAATCCACCAGCACGGCATAGTGTTTTCCCCTCATGTCATACAACAGGGACAATGTGCCGTGCAACAGCTTGTGCTTTTGTTTATGGTAGATATCGCCGCGGTATGGGCAGTGCTTGAATATGATTGCAGAGCGCGCATCGCCGATAATATCGATGGTCGCATCGGGATAATGCTGATTTAAGAGCTGTAGGACCGGGGTGGTCAGTATGGCGTCACCAATGTTGCTCAAGGTAACAAACAAGACCCTCTCACCCCTGCCAGTCACGGCAGCCACCTCATTTGCCAATGCAAAATCGCGAAAATATCTCGCCGAGCAGATCATCGGCCACAAACTTGCCTGTGATCCCATCCAGCGAGCGCTGTACCCTTAGCAGATCCTCGGCGAACAACTCAACCGCCCTGTGTCTTTCGAACCCATCAACACCCTGCGCCAGCAACGAGCCCGCCTTCTTTAGGGCGTCTATGTGCCGTGCCCGGGCGATAAAGGTGTTCTCGGAATGATCCCCGTGCATCACCCGTTCCTTTATCCTTTGCTTGAGGCGCTCGATCCCCTCCCCCGTCTTCGCTGAAATAAACAGCGCTGTCGGCTCGCTGTTATCTTTTTGCCGTCTCGCAGAGCCTGCGAGGAGATCGGTCTTGTTAAACACAAACACAAACCTCTCTTCCCGGCCCAGCCCCTCCGCCATAGCGGTGAGATCCTGGAGCTCGTCAGTGTTTGCATCCCCCATTAACAGCACCACATCCGCCTCTTGTGCGGCGCATTTTGCGCGTTGAATGCCTTCCTGCTCTATGGCGTCACCCGTGTGCCTGAGCCCTGCCGTGTCAATGACCTTAACCGGTATGCCTTCTATCAGGATGTCCTGCTCAAGGGTGTCTCTGGTGGTGCCCGGCTGCGAGGAGACAATCGCCCTCTCTTTCTTCGCCAGGCGATTTAACAGGCTGGATTTGCCCACATTCACCCTGCCGATAATCGCCAGTTGTAGCCCGTCGATCAACACCCTGCCGTCTTCAGCAGCCAACAGGGTCTCCTGCAAGGCCGCTTTACAGGCATCGGCCCTCTGTTGCAGCTCCTCATCAACCGCCGCACCCAGCTCCTCTTCAGGAAAATCCAGCATGGCCTCCACAAAAACCCGAAGCGCAATAACGTTATTGCTTAACTCATTAACCGCCGATGAGAACCCGCCTTTAAGGGAACGGGCTGCGCTCATCGCCGCCTGTTGAGAGCCACTGCTTATCAGATCGGCAACGGCTTCCGCCTGCAACAGATCGATCTTGTTATTCAGGAACGCCCTCTCGCTAAACTCACCGGGACGGGCGTGTCTTGCCCCTGCCAGGAGCACGCGGCCCAGCAATAATTCCATCACCACTGGCCCGCCGTGGCCGTGAAACTCGACGATGTCCTCGCCGGTATGGGAATGAGGCCCCTGAAAGAAGAGCGTGAGCCCTCTGTCGATTACCTGCCCTGTCTCATCGTAAAAAACAGCCGGCAGGCACTGTCTGTGGAGCGGGGCTTTCCGGCACAGTTCCTGCGCTATTTTAAGGCTGTCCGGGCCGGACGTCTTGACGATGCCCACCCCGCCTTGCCCGGGAGGTGTAGCGATGGCGGCGATGGTGTCGGTCCGCCTGATCACCCCGCAGTGGTATTTGAAGGGGGCATGTCTTTTTCCAGGTTTTTCATGATCAGCCATTGCTGCGCTATGGACAGTATGTTGTTGGTCACCCAGTACAACACCAGCCCCGATGGAAAGAAGGCGAAAAACACCGTGAACACAAACGGCAGGAGCTTTAACACCTTCTCCTGTATGGGATCCATGGGCGCCGGGTTCAGCTTTTGCTGAACCAGCATGGTCGCCCCCATGATAACGGGCAAGACAAAATAGGGGTCTTTGATGGACAGATCGTTAAGCCATAAAATGAAACTCGCCTGCCTTAACTCGACACTCTCTAACAACACCCAGTACAAAGCGATGAACACCGGGATCTGTATGAGGATGGGAAAACAGCCGCCAAAGGGGTTGATCTTCTCTTCCTTGTAGATATGCATCATGGCCTGGTTCAATCGGGTCTTGTCATTTTTATACCGCTCCCGCATGGACATAATGCGAGGTTGCACCCGGCGCATGTTGGCCATGGAGCGATAGCCGGCGGCGGAGAGATGATAAAAGACCACCTTGAGCAAAACAGTCACCAGTATGATCGACCAGCCCCAGTTCCCGATCAGATCGAACAACCACTGCAAACACCAGAACAGCGGCTTGGCCAGGAACCACAACACACCGTAATCAACGGTCAAGTCAAGGCCATCGGCGATGTGTTTGAGCTGTGCCTGGGTTTTGGGGCCGATATACAGATCACCGGATAACACCCCCCTCTGGCCATCGGCCAGCGACAACCCGGGCGAGATGTTGCCGATGGCATACAGGGATTCATTGGAAAACGCTCGGGTGTAGTATTGGTAGGCCGCCTGCTTGTCCGTGGGGAGGATGGCGGTTAGAAAATAATGCTGGATCATGGCCGCCCAGCCATTGATCACCGACTTCTCTAGGGGCCCTTCCGCCATGTCATCGAAATCGATTTTCTCGTAACGATCTTCCGGGCTGGATAGTATCGCCCCTGTGTAGGTATAAATTAACCGTCTCCCCTCTCTGGAGGGATCGTCTCTTTTTATTTGCGTGTATTGTCTTCCCCGCCAGTTCGCACCGGAGTTGTTCTCTATAATATGCTCAAGACCTATCAGATAAGAACCTCTCTGAAACGTAAACACCTTTGTGACGCTAACCCCTTCCGGTGAAGACCAGTTAAGCGGCACTTCCAAAGTGGCCTCATCCTCCTCCAGCCTGAAGGTGTCCTCGCCCGTCAACAGCGTGTCTTTATGGTTTGGGGCAAGATCACCTATGATCCCGCTTTGGATGACGTACAACAAAGAAGGCGAGCTATCCAGGAGGACGAAGGGTGTGTCTTTGCGCTCCAGGGATACGGGATAGTCAAGCAGCTCTGCAAAGACAATGGCGCCCCCCTGGTTTATTTTCAGCCTTAATACATCGGTCTCCACCGTGATCAATCTGGCGCCCGCCCCGCCGGCCCGCCCCTCTTTTGTTTCATATTCAACAGCAACTTCCGTTTGTCTTATTTGCGGGATATCCCGATCATCTCGGGGTTGGGCGCTCGTCCGCCCGGCTTGCCCTGCCCCGGTATAGGACACACCGTAGTCTCTTTGCCAGGCGTCCCACAACAACATAGAGACAAGCGCGAGAGATAAAATCAAAACAAAGCGGATGCTGTCCATCAATATCAAGGCAGCGGATCGACGCCGCCCGGGTGAAACGGATGACAACGGCACAGGCGCACCCCCCCCAACCACGCCCCTTTTAACAGGCCGTGTTTTTTAATGGCCTCACAGGTGTAACTGGAGCAGGTGGGATGAAACCGACAGTGGATCCCGAAAAAAGGGCTGATATAACGTCTATAAAGATGGATGATGTTTAGCGCTAATGATCGCATTGCACTATCCTTTGCCAATGCCGTTGCAGTGACTGGCGCATTTTTTTATTTTCCCAATAGTGAATGTTCCTGCTGGCCAGCACCACGATATCAAGCCCCGCCAGTAGCGCTGCATTGTGGCGAAAACTCTCCCGTATGATGCGTTTTACCCTGTTTCTTGAGACTGCGCGCCGCACGTTTTTTTTAGAAACGGCCATGCCCAGCCTGGGGTAGGGATGGGCATTTCTCATCGCCAGAATAACAAAATGTGCATCTTTCGAGCGGCAGGAGGACTTAAATATCTGGTTAAAATCAGCCGTGTTGATGAGCCTGTGTTCTCGTCTGAAACGCTTGGCGCTTAAAGACACCGGATCACGCCGACAGACGCTTTCTACCCCTGGCTCTACGGGCCGCTATGATCTGCCGTCCGGCTTTTGTTCGCATACGGATGCGAAAACCATGGCGGCGTTTTCGCTTAATGTTGCCGGGCTGATAGGTCTGTTTCATTATATTTTGCCTGCGATTCTACTGCCTCAAAAAAGCCGCTCATCTTACTTTCGCCATCTTGCGCTTGTCAATTTCCCTTGCCCGAAAACATTTTCCCGTCTGCAATGGTAGCTATATGCAGACAACAGGTATAGACTTACTATCCATTCCCGTTTCTACTTTTTTCCTGGGGTCAGGCCTTGCATACGTCTATTTGGAAAACGTGTCTAGAAAAACTTGAAGGGGAGTTATCCCCGCAACAATTCAATACCTGGATCCGCCCACTACACGCCATCGAGCAAAACAACACCCTGCAATTACTGGCGCCCAATCGGTTTGTTTTAGACTGGATAAATGAAAAATACCGCCAGCGGATCCATGAGATGCTAAACCCGTTGATCGATGATCAGGACCTATCCCTCTCCATTGAGATCGGCAGTCAGGCCAACAACCAGCAAGAGACAAACCCGCCCGCTCAGGCACAATCACTTATGCGAGAGTCCAGAAAGCCTGGAGGACAGACCTGCAAGCTGAACAGTGGTTTTACTTTCGCCTCTTTTGTGGAGGGCAAGTCCAACCAGTTGGCTCGGGCAGCTTCAATCCAGATCGCAGAAAATCCCGGGCGAGCCTATAACCCGCTGTTTGTGTATGGCGGTGTTGGTCTCGGCAAAACCCACCTGATGCACGCCATGGGGCACGCCATACTCAAACAAAGCCCCGGCGCCAATATCGCATACCTGCATTCAGAGCGGTTTGTCGCCGATATGGTGAAGGCCCTGCAACACAATGCGATCAATGCGTTTAAGCATTACTATCGCTCACTTGACGTGCTGCTCATTGATGATATCCAGTTCTTTGCCGGCAAAGAGCGATCCCAGGAAGAGTTTTTCCATACTTTTAACGCTCTGCTGGAAGGGCAAAACCAGATAGTGTTGACCTGTGATCGCTACCCAAAAGAAGTCAACGGCCTTGAGGAGAGATTGAAATCCCGTTTTGGCTGGGGATTAACCGTCGCCATAGAACCGCCTGAGTTGGAGACCCGGGTCGCCATCATCAAGTCCAAGGCCGAGCAGGCCGATATTCCACTTCCGGACGAGGCGTCCTTCTTCATCGCCAAACGCTTTCGCTCCAACATAAGAGAGTTGGAAGGCGCCTTAAACCGTGTGCATGCCAACGCCAATCTGACGGGTCAACCGATAACCATCGAGTTCTGCCAGCTCGCACTGCGTGATCTGTTATCCCTTCAGGACAGGCAGGTGACCCTTGCAAACATCCAGAAGACCATCGCCGAGTACTATAAAATCCGGGTCGCCGATCTGCTCTCAAAGAGAAGAAGTCGCTCTGTCGCCAGACCAAGACAGGTGGCCATGGCCCTGGCGAAAGAACTCACCAACCACAGCCTGCCGGAGATCGGTGATGCATTCGGCGGTCGGGATCACACGACCGTCCTGCATGCGTGCAGGAAAATCGCGGCACTACGCAAAGACGATGCTCGGATAGAAGATGACTATAAAAACCTTGTTAATATCTTGACCATCTGAGTCATCAACCTGTGCGTAACTCCCCGGCAAATATGACAAGTGAAACAAGGCGGGCTTTATCCACAAACCGCCCACAGCAATCAAGATGATCACATCCCAATACAACAGAGATAACTTATTGTAATCAATAGGGAAAAAGAAACACACACATATAAACAGAGCTAATAGTAAATAAAGATCAATCAAGACATGAAATTTAATATTAACCGTGAAGTGTTATTGCCCGCATTGCAGATTGTTGGGGGGGTAGTAGAACGTAGACAAACCCTACCCGTGTTATCGAACCTGCTCGTGAGCGTTGCCCCTGATCACATGCGCTTGCTTGGCTCAGATGTAGAAGTAGAGTTAGCCGTCACGATTGCGGGTGAGTTTGGGGTCAGTGGCGATCTAACCCTGCCCGCCCGTAAGTTATGGGATATCTGCCGGGCACTGCCGGAGGGGGTGGAGATGCGCTTCTCTGTGGAGGGGGGGCGCGTGTTGTTGTCGTCAGGCAAAAGCCGTTTCACTTTGGCGACGTGGCCGCCCCGGGATTTCCCCCAAACGAAACCCTCTGACACGGAAGTGACCATCCGCATTCAGCAGGGCGCATTAAAAAACCTGCTGGATAAAACCGCATTCGCCATGGCGCAACAGGACGTGCGTTACTATCTCAACGGTTTGTTGTTGGAAGCACAACAGGACAGGTTGCGGGCAGTGGCGACAGATGGTCATCGCCTGGCCCTTTGCGATGCGGATGTTGCCGTATCGGCCAGTGAAGATAAACAACTCATTGTCCCTAGAAAAGGGGTGCTGGAACTGGTGCGCCTGTTGCAGGATGATGAGACTGAAGTGGAGATCAGGTTAAGTCAAAATCACATCCGCATTGAATTAAACAACCTGGTGTTCACCAGCAAGATGATAGACGGCAAGTTTCCTGATTACACCCGGGTGATCCCCGAGCAAAACGACACGCCGGTCATTGTGGACAGGGAGTTGCTGAAACAAAGCCTGATCCGTGCGTCCATCCTGTCGAATGAGAAGTATCGGGGGGTTCGGATCCTGTTGACGCAGGATAAGCTACGCGCCTTAACCCATAACCCGGAGCAGGAAGAGGCCGAGGAAGAGATAGCTGTCCAGTACGCAGGCGATGATCTGGAGATCGGCTTTAATGTCTCCTATCTCCTTGACGCCATTAGCATTATTCGCACAGATGAGATCAGCATCACTATCCTGGACCCCAACAGCAGTTGCCTGCTATCACCCCGGGATGAGAGCAAATGTAAGTATGTGGTCATGCCAATGCGCCTGTAACCGGGTTGATGTACATAGATTGGTTGCAGATCAGGCATGTTCGAAATCTGTCCGAAGTCCGGCTTGAGCCCGTAGCAAAGCTGAACGTCCTTGTTGGCCCCAACGGTAGCGGCAAGACCGCCGTGCTTGAGGCTATCCATTTCCTCAGTCGCTGTCGTTCCTTTCGCACCCCCAGGGTGACCCAGGTGATCCAGGGGCAGAAAACAGCGTTGCAGATAAGCGCCGGTCTTTATCTGCCCGGGGAGATCAGTGTGACGGCGGGCATTGAACGTGGCCCGGGCAAGATGCAGATCCGCTATAACGGCGAAGATGTTCGCAGGGTGTCTGAACAGGCAGGCCATGTGCCGGTTGTTTGTGTGACGCCGGACAGCCATCAATTCATCACCGGCGGGGCAAGGTATCGTCGCCGTTGGCTGGATTGGGCGATGTTTCACGTGGAACCAGGTTATATTGAATGCTGGCGCCATTACCACAAAGCACTGAAATCCCGTAATAACCTCTTAAAGCAACGGCAAGCAGATCAGTTGTCTTACTGGGAGAAGGAAATGGATGTTGCCGCAACGGGGATCAATCAGGCAAGACAGGTGTTCATCGACGACTTAAACGTGAGTTTGGCGCTGATCTGCAAGGCACTGACCATCCCGTTGCCCGTGTTACGTTATAAACCCGGCTGGGAGTTAAAAAACGGCTTGGCGCAGTGCCTTAAAGAGTCCAGGGAGCGGGACCTGGAGAATGGCAATACCCGCTATGGGATCCACCGAAGCGACCTGGAAATAAAAGACCAGGACAAAGAAATAGGCCAGCTCTATTCCAGGGGACAACTAAAATGCTTTCTTCTAGCCTTGTCCCTGGCGCAAATGCAGGTGTTCCATAGCCATAAAGCGCGTTACCCGATACTGCTGGTGGATGATCTGCCGGCGGAGCTGGACGGCGAGAGCCAGTCCCGGATCATTGAAATGCTCATGGGACACAGCGGTCAGGTGTTTATCAGCACCACGAGAGAGGCCATGATTGACCGCTTTCAGCAGGAAAAAATGTTTCACATGGAACATGGCAACGTCACGATATGATAAAATACAGGGTCTATGAAAGGACAAAACGATGAGCGATAAAAACAGTTACGACTCCTCACAGATCAAGGTGTTAAAGGGGCTGGATGCCGTTAAGAAGCGGCCGGGCATGTATATCGGCGACACGGATGATGGCACCGGTTTGCATCACATGGTCTTCGAAGTGGTGGACAACAGCATTGATGAGACGTTGGCGGGCTATTGCTCTGAGGTCCGGGTGGTTATTCATAGGGATGAGTCCGTCACTGTGGTGGATAACGGCCGCGGGATCCCGGTTGGCGAGCATGAAGAGGAAGGCGTATCGGCAGCGGAAGTGATCATGACCACACTGCATTCCGGCGGCAAGTTCGATGATAATGCCTACAAGGTCTCCGGTGGTTTACATGGGGTGGGTGTGTCGGTGGTGAACGCCTTGTCAGCATCACTGGATGTGACGATCTACCAGGACGGCTATAGACATCAGCAGTCCTATAAACGGGGCGAGCCATTGGGGCCGTTGCAGCGAGGGGATCAGTCTGCAAGAACGGGCACAGAGATCCGGTTTTTGCCAAGCGAGCAGATATTTACAAACATTGCTTTTCACTACGATATCCTCGCCAAGCGGCTTCGGGAGCTGTCTTTCCTTAATTCGGGCGTGAAGATCACATTGACCGATGAGCGTAGCGGCAAGGAAGATGTGTTTGAATATCAGGGCGGTATCTGCGAGTTTGTAAAACACTTGAACCGAAACAAGGCGCCGTTGCACGAGACGGTGATAGATATCGATGTGAAAAGAGACGGTATCGCCGTGCAGTTGGCCATGCAGTGGAATGATTCATATCAGGAGAACACGTTTTGTTTTACCAACAACATCCCGCAAAAGGACGGCGGCACCCATCTGGCCGGGCTCAGGGGGGCACTGACACGGAGCTTGAATAACCATCTGGAGAGATCCGGCCTCTCTACAAAGGCGAAAGTACCCATCACCGGGGATGACGTCAGGGAGGGATTGACCGCCGTGTTATCCATCAAGATCTCAGATCCCAAGTTTTCCTCTCAAACCAAGGACAAACTGGTCTCCAGTGAGGTCAGACCCGCCGTTGAATCATCCGTACTGGAAAAATTGCAGGAATTTTTACTGGAGAGACCGGTGGAGGCCAAAACCATATGCGAGAAGATCATCGATGCCGCCAGGGCCCGTGATGCGGCGAGAAAAGCCAGGGAATTAACACGCAGAAAAACGGCTTTGGATATCGCCGGCCTGCCGGGCAAGTTAGCCGACTGTCAGGAGAAGGACCCGGCCGCCTCCGAGTTGTTTCTGGTTGAGGGCGACTCCGCCGGCGGCTCGGCAAAACAGGGCAGAGATCGCCGTTATCAGGCGATATTGCCGTTGAAAGGGAAGATCTTGAATGTGGAGAAGGCCAGGTTCGATAAGATGTTGTCGTCCTCGGAGGTAGGCACATTGATAACGGCGCTGGGCTGTGGAATAGGTAAAGATGAGTTTGATATCAATAAATTGCGTTATCACCGGATCATCGTCATGACGGACGCCGATGTGGATGGCTCACACATACGCACCCTTTTGCTGACGTTTTTTTATCGCCAGATGCCCCAGTTGCTGGAAAGAGGGCATGTGTACATTGCACAACCCCCCTTATTCAAGATCAGGAAAGGAAAAAAAGAACGCTATCTGAAAGATGAAGAGGAAAAAGAGGCGTACTTGCTGGAATTGGCCATGGCCGATGCGGACCTGCAGGTCTCCCAGGGCAGGGATATAGGCCATGCCCAGTTGGCGGGATTGGGAGACGTATACGTGAAGATGAAAAAGGAAATGGTGCGACTTGGCAGGCGCTATCACCCGGATATGCTGGACGCCATAAGGTTGTTGCCGCCCTTATCCCCCACTGATTGCCAGCACAGGGAAAAGGTCGAAGGCTGGTTTGAGTTATTGCGAGAGCGCCTGGTGGCCCGGGGTTCAGGAGGCGCCCAATACGGCGTCGAGGTGTTTAGGGCGGCCAATGGTGAGGCGTATGGGGGCAGGGTGAACATCAACATCCACGGTATCGAGACGGTTTATATCCTTAACCCGGACTTCTTCGCCTCGCCTGACTATCACAATCTTGTTGCCCTGGAAAATCAATTTGCCCTGGATGGCGCTATCGTTCGCCGGGGTGAGAGAGAGCAGGCCGTTCATTCAGTCAAACAGGCCATTGACTGGTTGTTGGACGAGGCCAACCGTGGCCTGCATTTACAACGATACAAGGGGCTGGGCGAGATGAACCCGGAGCAACTTTGGGAGACCACTATGGATGCATCAACACGCAATCTGTTTCAGGTGAATATAGAAGACGCCGTGGCGGCAGATCAGATCTTCACCACATTAATGGGCGATCAGGTTGAGCCCAGACGGGAGTTTATCGAGGCCCATGCCCTGACGGTGGAGAACCTGGATACCTAATTTTTATTTGGCGTTGCCCGGGCCAGGCTCCAGATCGCTATCATCTCGACGCCGCCTTTTTTCAACAGGGACGCTATTTCCGTGACAGTTGCCCCGGTGGTCACCACATCATCTATCAGTGCGATGCTCTTATAAACGGGGGCCTGCGCCAGAGAAAATGCGCCGCGCACATTGCCCCTTCGCTCTGAGGGGTTAAGCCCGTGTTGTTCCTGGGTTGATCTCATCCGCCTTAGCAAGCGCAGATCCAGGGGGATATTGAGTGCCCGACCTATTATTTTTCCGAGCTCAATCGCCTGGTTAAATCCGCGCGCTCTTAGCTTGTCCCGATGCATGGGCACCGGGACGATGCACTCCGGCGGTGATGAGCGCTTTGTCCTGATTGAGGAGATCAGTTCTGAGCACAAGGGGCGAAGCATATCGAAACGGCACTGGTATTTGATCTTTTTGATCATGATATCCACGGGATAGCGATAACGGTATGCCGACAGACAGGTGTCAAACGGGGGCGGATCAAGCGAGCATTGCCCACAAAGTCCCGGTGTGATCATGGGTGTGCCGCAGGCCCGGCAACACCCCTGCAAGGCCGGCAGATCGGCAAAGCAATCACCACAGAGCCCGCCAGCGGTGGCATGGCTCGTATCCTCACACAACAGGCAGGGTTGAGCCAGGAACATGAGAGTTGAGGTGAAGATAAGTAGTCAACCAAAGAACCTGTTCGGGGTTGACAATGATCGGCCTGATGATGTTATGGTGTCCCCGGATTCATTGATGAGAGTGTTTAATAATGCCACTGCTTGCTGAGCCCCCCGCCTCTGCCTCCGCTGTCCTGCGCCATGATTGGACCCTGGATGAGATAATAACATTGTATGAACAACCGTTTAACGATTTATTGTATGACGCACACCGGATCCACCGCAACAGCTTTGATCCCAATGAGGTTCAGCTAAGCACCCTGCTGAATATAAAAAGCGGCGGCTGTCCCGAGGACTGTGCCTACTGCCCGCAAAGCGCCCGTTACAGCACGGGTGTTGATAATGAGGCCCTGCTCTCCTATGAGCAGGTTATCCAATCCGCCCAACAGGCTAAGGAGTCCGGGGCAACCCGTTTTTGTATGGGCGCCGCCTGGCGTAGCCCTAAGGACAGGGACATGGAGCGCATCACCAAAATAGTGTCCGGGGTGAAGGCCCTCGGGCTTGAGACCTGCATGACGTTAGGCATGTTGAAGGCAGAGCAGGCCAGGCGCCTAAAACAGGCGGGGCTGGATTACTACAACCACAACATCGACACCTCTGAGGCGTTTTATGAGGAGATCATCAGCACGCGCACCTATCAGGAGCGGCTGGACACCCTGGCCCATGTCCGTGATGCGGGTATGAGCGTATGTTGTGGCGGCATCGTTGGGATGGGCGAGTCGCGCAATGACAGGGCGGCCATGTTGCAGACACTGGCCTGTTTGCCGGAGCACCCCGAGAGCGTTCCCGTCAACATGCTGGTCAAGGTGGATGGCACCCCGCTGGCAGAGCAGGCCGAGCTGGATCATTTTGATCTGGTGCGAACGATAGCCTGCGCGAGGATCACCATGCCGTTTTCCTGTGTACGCCTGTCGGCAGGTCGCACCGAGATGAGCGAGACCCTACAGGCGCTGTGTTTTTATGCCGGTGCTAACTCTATTTTTTACGGGGAGCGGCTGTTGACGACCGAGAACCCGCAGCTCTCCAAAGATCAACATCTGTTTGAAAAACTGGGGATCACAGCCAGGCAATAATACGCATTCCCTGTTGTGCAACCGCTTTCATTTAAGTTAAGTCTTGAGAAAATAAAGGCCGCCGGTTTATTTCGCACAAGGCAGGCCATTGCCTCGCCACAGGCCGCCGTTGTCAGCGTGGGGGGGGAGAGACGGGTAAACTTTTGTAGCAATGATTACCTGGGTCTGGCCAACGATGAAAGGCTTGTGTGTGCGCTACAGCAAGGGGCGCAAGAATACGGCGTGGGCAGTGGCGGCTCGCAACTGCTCAGTGGCCGAAGCCTCGCCCATCAATCTCTGGAGGAGGCGGTGGCGCAGAAACTGGGAAGGGCCCGGGCGCTGGTGTTTTCAAGCGGTTATCTGGCTAATCTGGCTATAATGCAGACGTTTGTCTCGGGCAGGGATGAGGTGATCATCATGGATAAGCACAACCATACCTCCCTGATCGACGGCGCCCTGTTATCGAGGGCTAAGTTAAAACGATACCCGCACAACAACATCAAGATGATGGAGGGGCTTTGCGCCGACGGCGCCACGTTAGTGGCGACGGATGGGGTGTTCAGTATGGATGGCGACATCGCACCGCTGCCGGGCATCGTCAGGGCCTGTGAAAAACACCATGTCCTGCTGGCTGTGGATGACGCCCATGGTTTTGGGGTATTGGGTGCGGGTGGCGGCGGGACCCTTGAGCATTATTGTCTTGATGAAAAACAGGCGCCTGTCCTGATGGCGACATTCGGTAAGTCCTGCGGGGCGATGGGGGCGTTTGTGGCGGGGTCGGATGACGTTATCGAGATGATCATACAAAAGGGGCGCTCGTATATCTATACCACCGCCTTGCCGCCGGCCATAGCGGTGGTGGCCAAACGGGCCCTGGGGATCATCACGGAGGAAGGCTGGCGCCGGGAAAAACTCACCCGCCTGATCAGTCGCTTCAGAGAAGGGGCGGAGCAATTGGGGTTGCCCACCGTGGACTCCGTAACACCCATACAGGCCCTTATACTGGGTAGCGCCGAGGCCGCAGTTAAGGGCAGCGCCTATCTTAAAGATAAGGGCTTGTTGGTTAATGGGATTCGCTCACCAACGGTGCCAAAGAACACGGAAAGACTGAGAATCACGCTGACGACCGGCCACACCAGCACACAGGTTGATCAACTGCTGGAGGGGCTGGCGGGGTTAAAGACGATGTTAAACCTCAAGGCGCGGCCATGAAGCGGATATCCCTCGCTCATGCCTATGAAAAGGACAAGGCTAAAATACGGCGAAACTTTAATGCCGCCGCCGACACCTACGATCAGGTTGCGGTGTTGCAGCGGGTGATCGGGGAGAGGTTGTTAGAACGGCTGGAGGTGATGAGGCTACGCCCGAGGCGCATATTGGATCTGGGCTCGGGAACGGGTCTGGCTACACGGGAATTGGGCAAGCGGTATAAAAAGGCGCAGATCGTCCAGCTTGATCTGGCCTTAAGCATGTTGATGGTCGCCAGGAGACAAAACAGCGGTGTTGTTAATCGGCAATACCTCGTCTGCGCGGATGCTGAATCACTGCCTTTGGATAACGGGTGTGCGGACATGGTGTTCTCAAATCTCATGTTCCAGTGGGCCGCACAACTTAACAGGTTGTTGGCGGAGTGTTGCCGGGTGTTGCGGCCCGGGGCCCTGTGTCTTTTTTCAACCTTTGGCCCGGACTCGTTAAAGGAGTTGCGCCAGAGCTGGGCGAAAGTGGACGAGCATACCCATGTGAATGCGTTTCTCGACATGCATGATATTGGGGACGCCTTAATTGGAGCCGGTTTTGTTGATCCGGTCATGGAGAGAGAGCGCTTTTCTCTGTTGTATGATGATGGCATGGCGCTAATGCAGGAGCTAAAGAGGCTGGGCGCTGGTAACGTCAATGCCGGAAGACGCAAGTCCCTGATGGGCAAAGCCGCGTTGGAGGACATGTTGCGAGAGTATAAAAACCGCTTTGGTGCAGAGAAGTTACCGGCCACGTTTGAGGCGATATACGGGCATGCCTGGGCGCCCCTTGTGAGACCCGCCGGGACGGTTGCTGGGGCAACGGCGAGTTTTCCGGTATCAGCGTTGAAAGCCAGACGGGGATCATAGCCCATGGGTGATGTGTTTATCACCGGCACCGATACGCAAGCGGGCAAGACCTGGGCTGCGCTTGGGGTGATGGCGAAGGCGCAAGGCCGTGGCATGGTGGTAGATGGCATGAAGCCGGTGGCCAGCGGCTGTGAATGGGTAGAAGGCGGGCAGAGAAACCAGGACGCCTTGCAAATACAGGCGCAATCAAGCCGGGCACATCCATATGAAACCATTAACCCCTATGCTTTTGCCGCGCCTGTCGCCCCACACATTGCGGCGCAAAATGAGGGAATTGTGGTTCAGCCCGAGGTGATAAAAAAGGCGTTTTGCAACATAAAGAAAGGCGCCGATCTGATTGTTGTGGAGGGGGTGGGGGGATGGCGTGTGCCCATGGGGCCGGGGCTACAGACGCAAGACGTGGTTCGTCTGCTGGATTTAAGGGTTATTCTGGTGGTCGGCCTGCGCTTGGGTTGCATCAATCATGCCGTGCTCACCCATGAATCCATCATGGCCGCCGGCATACCGCTGGCGGGTTGGTTGGCCAGTAGCGTGATCCCCGCCTATCAGGAGACACAGGCCACGATAGATTTTCTATGTGAGCAGATCCACGCCCCGTTTTTGGGTCGCATCCCTCACCTGCATGGGCTTGATTCGGTGCATATCGCCACTGCTCTTAACATAGACAGTGTTCTCTCTTCATCGCCATGAAACCGGTGTGGACAGATCACAAACTTGCATCACATTAGCAATCGGGGCATATTATCGCTTGATGGACAACTTCTCTTCAAGATGAAAGTGGTGCATCAAATGATTGAAGGTGCGAAGGTATGATACAGGAATTAGCAAGCGAGCAGAGGCGACACACCGTTATCATCGCCCCAAACCAGTCTATGTCATGGGGCGGGTTGTTGTTGGCGTACACGGGTATTGCCGGGGTTACCCTGAGCGTAGGCATTTACTTTTGGGCGCACGGATTTACTTTGGTGCTGCCGTTTTCCGGGCTGGAATTGTTGGCGTTGGGGGCGGCGTTGTATGTAACGGCCTGGCGGGGCGGGAGACGGGAAGTGATTACCATCAGTGATGATACGATCTGTGTTGAATCAGGGCGCAAAAAGCCTGAACAGCGGCATCATTTCCAGCGCTACTGGGCCAGGGTCGTGTTACAACGTCCGTGGGTTGCCTGGCACCCAAGCAGGTTGTTGATCCGCGCGCGGGGTCTGGAGATTGAAGTCGGGCGGTTTTTGAACGAGCAGGAGCGCACCGGGCTGGCTAGAATTTTAACATCGGCTATCGGCCAACATAAGGCAGGTGTGTAAAATGTCAATAAAGGCAACGTTGAGGAATACGCCATGTTCGTCAGAGGCATGAAACATTTTTTTGTGACGTCCTTCTCCTTGTTACTGCTGTTTGGCGTGCGGCTCGCCCATGCAGAATATGGTTTGAATATGACCCAGGGGGTGACCCCTATAAGCCGCAACATCTATGATCTGCACATGCTCATTTTTTATATCTGCTGTGCCATTGCGGTGGTGGTGTTCGGGATCATGTTCTGGTCTATTTTTCATCATCGAAAAGCCCGGGGCGCCGTGGCCGCCAAGTTTCATCATTCCACCAGACTGGAGATCATCTGGACGACAATCCCCGTGCTGATTTTAATCGGCATGGCGGTGCCCGCCACAAAGTCGTTGATCCTGATCGAGTCAACCGGTGATGCGGACATGACCATCAAGATCACCGGTTATCAGTGGCGTTGGCATTACGAGTATGTTGAAGAGGGTTTCGGTTTCTTTAGCTCGTTGGACAAAAACAGCAATGCGGCGAGGCAAAAGGCCTCCGGCATCGACCCGCACGGCGTTGAGAATTATCTGCTGGATGTGGACAACCCGGTGGTGGTGCCGGTCGGACAGAAGATCCGCTTTATGACCACGGCCGCCGATGTTATCCATTCCTGGTGGGTGCCGGCGCTGGGCTGGAAGCGTGATTCCATCCCCGGGTTCATCAATGAATCATGGGCGGTAATAGAAGAGGAAGGGATCTACCGCGGCCAGTGCGCCGAGTTGTGCGGTCGTGATCATGCCTTCATGCCGATTGTTTTGAAGGCCGTCAGTGAAGACGCCTATTATGACTGGGTTGGCGAGATGATGGTGGCCGCCATGGACGCCAATGCCGGGGCGGATCGGGAATGGGCTATGGATGAGCTAATGGAGCGGGGCGAGCAGGTTTACAGCACATTTTGCGTCGCCTGCCACCAGGCCAACGGCCAGGGTATTCCGGGCGCATTTAAGGCGCTGGTCGGTAGCCCCGTGGCCACGGGGCCCATAGAAGGGCATATCGATTCGGTGGTAAACGGGGTGGCCGGCACGGCCATGGCGGCGTTCGGCTCGCAACTGAACGATGTGGATATCGCCGCCGTTGTTACCTATGAGCGTAACGCCTGGGGCAACAACATGGGCGATCTGGTACAGCCGTCCACCATTGCGGAACTAAGATAGGTATGAATGTTAATAAGAGGGTAATGTTATGAGCGAGGCGGCGGCAGTACAGGATCATCACGATGACCACGACCATAAACCCACAGGCATAGGGCGCTGGTTGTTCTCAACAAACCACAAAGACATCGGCACCATGTATCTGGTGTTTTCCCTGATCATGTTTTTTGTCGGCGGGGCGATGGCGATGGTGATCCGTGCTGAATTATTCCAGCCGGGTTTGCAATATGTGGATCCGGAGTTTTTCAATTCCATGACCACCATGCATGCCCTGATCATGATCTTCGGTGTGGTGATGCCGGCAGGGGTGGGTCTGGCCAACTGGATGGTGCCGATGATGATCGGCGCCCCGGATATGGCGTTGCCGCGCATGAACAACATGAGTTTCTGGATCCTGCCTTTTGCGTTTACCATGTTGCTGGCGACTTTTTTCATGGAAGGCGGGGCGCCTGCCGGCGGTTGGACCATGTATCCACCGCTGGTTACCCAGCTTGGCGATGGCTTTCCGTTTTTGATATTTACCGTCCACTTCCTCGGGATCTCATCGATCATGGGCGCCATTAACATCATCGCCACTGTCTTCAACATGCGTGCCCCGGGCATGGGCTTCATGCAACTGCCTTTATTCGTCTGGACCTGGATCATCACGGCATTCCTTTTGATCGCATCGTTGCCGGTGCTCGCCGGTGCGGTAACCATGTTGTTGACCGACAAGTACTTTGGCACCAGCTTCTTTATTGCCGCAGGGGGCGGCGATCCGGTCATGTTCCAGCACATCTTCTGGTTCTTCGGACACCCCGAGGTGTATATCCTCATCCTGCCGGCCTTTGGTATCGTCTCACAGATTATCCCCACCTTTGCGCGTAAACCCCTGTTCGGTTATGTCTCTATGGTCTATGCGACGGCGGCCATTGCGTTTTTATCGTTCTTTGTGTGGGCGCACCACATGTTTACAGTGGGCATGCCGTTAGCGGGGGAGCTGTTTTTTATGTACGCCACGATGTCCATCGCCGTGCCCACGGGGGTGAAAATTTTCAACTGGATCGCCACGATGTGGAAAGGCTCCATGACGTTTGAAACACCCATGCTGTTTGCGGTGGCGTTTGTGTTCCTGTTTTCTATCGGCGGTTTTTCCGGCCTGATGTTGGGGATCACGCCGGCCGATTTTCAATATCATGACACCTATTTTGTGGTCGCCCATTTCCATTATGTGCTGGTCACCGGCGCCGTGTTCGCGTTGATGGCGGCGGCCTATTTCTGGCTGCCGAAATGGACTGGTCATATGTATGATGAGTTCTGGGGCAAGGTGCATTTCTGGGTATCCACGATATCGGTGAATGTGTTGTTTTTCCCGCAACATTTCCTGGGTCTGGCCGGTATGCCCAGGCGAATCCCCGATTACAATGTGCAGTTCACCGAGTGGAACATGATTTCAAGCGTGGGTGGTTTTGTGTTCGGCCTAAGCCAGTTGATCTTTGTCTATGTTGTCATCAAGTGTGTGCGTGGCGGCGAGAAGGCCACCGATGAGGTTTGGGAAGGCGCAAAGGGTCTTGAGTGGACGCTGTCTTCACCGCCGCCGTTCCACAGTTTTACCACGCCCCCACAGGTGGGTGCGGCAACAACGCATTCATAAAGAAGGCCTGTGGTTTTGGGCCCGGGGCAAGGTGATGATGATGGTCTCGCCAAACGCAAAGCAGCCAACATACGCTTAGCCATCATACTGGCGCTTGTTGCGATGGGCATTTATATCGGCTTTATTTTGAGTTATGTATGACCGATAAAAGCATAAACAAAACCGCTGGCAAACTGGTGTTGGTCGCCATCGCCATGTTTGGTTTCGGGTATGCGCTGGTGCCGCTTTACAATGTCTATTGTGACTGGACCGGGCGGGGTAGCAATGTGGCCGTCAGTGAGGCGTCGGTGAGTGAAGGTGAGGTGGATGAGGGCCGTTTGGTGACCGTCGTCTTCGACACCAACACAAGGGATATCCCCTGGACGTTTAAGGCCAAAGCGCACAGAGCGAAAGTGCAGCCGGGGGTGCTGTCCGAGGCATTGTTCGTGGTGGAAAACACTTCTCTTGAGCCCGTTGTTGGCCGTGCCATACCCAGCGTCTCGCCTGTGCAGGCGGGGGTTTATTTCAGCAAAACGGAATGCTTTTGTTTTCGTGAGCAACTATTGGCGCCGGGGGAGCGTAAAGAGATGTTGGTGAGGTTTGTTGTTGACGCCGGCCTGCCCGAGCGGTTTGCTTCATTGACCCTGTCGTATACCTTTTTTGCCGTGCCCGATCCAGAGACGGTAGCCCAAAAAGACGCTTTAAGAGGCAAAGATAAGCATTCGTGAAAATCAGATAACCTATTTGAGGAACGAGCATGTCACATACCGCCTATTTTATTCCCGAGCCCAGCCGTTGGCCGGTCGTGTTCTCGTTGGTGTTGTTTATCGCCTTTTGTGGTGGGGCGGTGATGTTAAATGGACACAGCTTTGGCTCCTATCTGCTTTTGATCGGTTTTCTGGCCATTGCTTACGCCTTTTTCGCCTGGTTTAAGGACGTCATTAACGAGAGCATGGCGGGTTCATACAACGCACAGGTTGACGTCAGTTTCCGCTGGGGCATGGCCTGGTTTATTCTCTCCGAGGTCATGTTTTTCGCCGCCTTTTTCGGCGCACTGTTCTATGCGAGGGTTTATTCCATCCCCTGGCTTGGCGGCGAAGGCGTCGGCGCCGCCACCAATGAGTTTCTCTGGCCCGGCTTTGAGGACGCTTGGCCTTTGACGATAACCCCCGACATGACGGTGGAAGGATTAAAGACCAAGTTCACCGAAATAAAAGACATCATTCCCGCCTTTGGGATCCCGGCCATCAATACCGCCATCCTGTTATCGAGCGGGGCGACCGTGACGTTTGCCCACTGGGACTTGAAAAAAGGCAATCGCCGGGGGCTGTGCGGGTGGTTGTTCGCTACGGTTTTGCTGGGGTTTGTGTTTGTTGCGTTGCAGGCGGGTGAATACGCCCACGCCTATAAGGATCTCGATTTAACCTTGAACTCCGGCATTTATGGCTCAACGTTTTTTATGTTGACGGGGTTTCATGGGTTTCATGTCACTATGGGCGCCATCATGTTAACGGTGATCTTATTGCGCGCCATAAAGGGTCACTTCAGCCGGGAAAACCACTTCGCCTTTGAGGCCGTGGCGTGGTACTGGCATTTCGTCGACGTGGTCTGGCTGGGTTTGTTTATATTTGTCTACTGGATATAAGCGACCGGCAAACCATAAAACAAGACAGGGCGCTGCTAGGGTAGCGCCTTGTTCATTTCTGTGGGTGAAATCGGGTGGGGGTTGATCAGCCCGGTCGTGTAGCCGACAAACAGCAATACAAACAAGGCGATGGATAACACGATCCGCAACGTCAGGGATTGCGCCGTCCTTTTGCTCTCGCCTCTGTCACGGATCAGGAAAAAAAGACCGGACGCCAGCGAGAGCAATATAATGATCAGCAAGGCGACGATAACGAGCTTAAAGATGAATGCTACGCTCATGGGTATTTAAGTGATGGTGGGTTTGTTAGAGTATATCCGGGTTTTGGATAGGTGTTTTCATTTTGAATGTGTGTATTGGTGAATGAGAATAGCCAGTTGGCAATTTAAGCCGGGTTTGTGGCCTACGGCGGCCTTTGTGGCGGTGTTTGTTTGTCTGTGTCGTCTGGGGGTCTGGCAGCTTGATCGGGCGGATGAGAAATCGGCCCTGCACAGGGAGTATTTAAGCAGAAGCTCGGCAGAGCCCATAGACCTTGAGCAGGTCGCTACCCTGGGTGAGGAAGCCGCGGCCCTTTATTGGCGTAGAGTATTCATGCAGGGTAGATACGACCCGGGCGTCATTTACCTGTTAGACAATCAGGTGCATCGCACAAAGCCCGGGTATTATGTCTTTACCCGATTTTTGCTGGAGGACGGTGTGGCGGTGCTGGTGAATCGGGGCTGGATGGCGGCGGCGAAAACCAGGGCCCAGATCCCGCAAATCCTCACGCCCCTTGAGAGTATGTCGTTGACAGGCACGATTACGCCCCCGCCCATAACCGGAATCTTGTTGGCGGAAGGCTCGGCGGAGCGGTTAAGGGACGATCTAATACGTGTGCAAGAAATCAACATCGACGCCATTGCCGATGAGAATAACTGGGTCTTGTTGCCTTACGTTGTCCGTCTTGACGGCCCTGCGCCGAGGGGATTGTTACGGGTCTGGCGGGCGCCCGGATCAGGCCGGGAGAGACACCTGGGCTACGCCTTTCAGTGGTTTGCCATGGCGATGGCGTTATTGGTGATTTACGTTATTTTGAACACTAAAAAACTCCCCCGATGACTAGCCCACAAAAAAAACAGCTTGTTATTCTGTCATTGCTTTTCGTTGTTTTCGCATCTCCGGCGTTGTTATCCTGGTATTTGTTTCACTACACCGATTTGGGGAAAAACCCGAGCACCCAGCAACACGGCACGCTCATTCAACCGCCTCGCCCGTTGCCCAACTGGTCGCTCACCAATCCGTTTGAGAATGGGGGCGAAGATAAACCGTTGCACGGCAAATGGAGTCTTGTTTATTTGCTGGATGGGGATTGTCGGCAAGCATGCGAGCAGAATCTATACAGAATGCGCCAGCTACGCCTGGCTACCGGCAAATACGCCCACCGGGTGCAACGCATTGTGGTTGTTCTGAATAATGATCGCAGAGCCATCTCACAGGGTCAGCTTCAAGGCTATAGCGGCCAGTTGGCTCTGTACCCGGCTGATGCGGGTGCGGCATTATCGCCATTTAAGCTGGATGAGTTACCCTCAACCGGCAGATTATATCTGGTCGACCCGTTAGGTAATTTGATGATGAGTTATGCTGGTGACGCCGAGCCGAACGGGATCATCAAAGACTTAAAACGATTATTAAAATACGCTAGGGCAGGATGATCCCCTCTTCCCGCAGCGTCTTGCTCTTGTCGGTTTTTTCTTTTCTGCTGGCTTTCTGCGTCATTGTTCTGGGCGCCTATGTGCGCCTGTCGGACGCCGGCCTCGGCTGTCCGGATTGGCCGGGGTGTTATGGGCAGTTATTTGTAACGGATGACATGGCGCATGAAACACTGACGGGGAGTTATGACGACGCCAGGCCCTTTAATAAAGGCAAGGCGTTAAAAGAAATGGCGCACCGCTATGCGGCGGGCCTGCTGGGTCTGGCGATTGGGTGTTTAATGTTGTTTTTGTGGCGGGCAAAACACCGGCAACGCCATACCGGTTACATCCTCTTTGCTCTGGTGTTGTTGCAGGCGATGTTGGGCATGTGGACGGTAACAGCATTGCTCAAACCCGCCATTGTCGTGGCGCACTTGCTGGGCGGCATGCTGATCCTGGCCATGCTGTACTGGCTCATATTAAGGCAGCTATCTTTTGTGTCCCCCGAGCCGGATAAAACCCGGCCGATCAGCAAATGGTGTGTATTGGCGCTGGCGGTGCTGACGATACAGATATTTCTCGGCGGCTGGACCAGCGCGAATTATGCGGCCCTGGTGTGTCCGGAGTTTCCATCATGCCGGGGCGGGATGTGGTTGCCACAAACCGATTTTAAGGAGGCGTTTCGTCTCTTTGATGATGGTGGCGGGCGTGACTATGAAGGCGGGGTATTGGACGCCGAGGCAAGAACGGCCATTCATATCACCCACAGGGTGGGCGCTTTGGTGACGTTTATTATCATTCTGGGGGCTATCTTGAGCGCCGTTAAGGTCTCTGATGGTCGGCTAAGGGCCCTGGCCGCCACTGTTTTTATTGTTTTATGTGTACAGATCTCATTGGGGGTCGCAAACATCATGCTGGTGCTGCCCTTGCCTGTCGCCGTGGCCCATAACGGCGTTGCGGCGTTGCTTATGTTGTCATTGATAACCCTGTATTTGTATTGCAGAGGGGCGCCGCAACAATGATGTCGGTGGAGGGGATGATGCCGGCATGGCGCGATTATCTGGCGTTGTGTAAACCCAAAATCGTAGCGCTGATCGTGTTCACTGCGGTGGCGGGGATGTTCCTGGCGACGCCGGGCCTTGTTTCACCGCTGTTGTTGTTGGCCGTCATATCAGGGATCGGCGCCGCTGCCGGATCAGCCGCCGCGCTGAACCATGTGGTCGATGAAAAAATCGACGCCATGATGGCGCGCACGCAAAGACGCCCCTTGCCGGAAGGCAAACTCTCCCGGCGGCAGGCCATGGTGTTTGCTTTTATGTTGTGTGTTCTCTCCATGCTGATCCTGGGGTTGTATGTAAATACCATAACAGCCCTGTTGACCTTTGTTTCCCTGATTGCTTATGGTGTTATCTACTCCATGTTCTTAAAACGGGCGACGCCGCAGAACATTGTCATCGGCGGCGCCGCCGGGGCGGCGCCGCCGGTATTGGGCTGGACTTCAGTGAGCGGCGCGCTGGACCCCCATGCCCTGTTGTTATTTTTGATCATCTTTGCCTGGACGCCCCCCCATTTTTGGGCCCTGGCGATAGCAAGACGAAAGGATTACGAACATGCGGCTGTTCCCATGTTGCCCGTTACCCACGGCATTGCGTTTACCCAGCTACATATTCTTCTATACACCCTGGTGTTGTTTATTGTCAGCCTGTTGCCGTATCTGACTTATATGAGTGGCATGACGTATTTGTTTGGTGCAGTGGTTCTGGGTGTGGGGTTTTTGTATTTCACGATTAAATTATTGAAAACCAACGATGAGGTCATCGCCATGCAAACCTTTAGCTATTCTATTTGGTATTTAGTGGGGATATTTGCTTCTTTGCTGGTTGATCACTATGTGCCGCTTCTGGCGCGGATGTGATCGGCGCCAGCAAGCAAGAACAGGCGGGAAGCGGGGTTTATCCCTCGGCAAAGGAGAGCCGTAATTTGGCCATGGCGTTTTGCTCAAGCTGGCGGATCCTTTCGGCTGATACGCCATATCTGTCCGCCAGCTCCTGCAGGGTGGTTTTGTCCTCGTCTAACCAGCGGTGCTGAATGATCGCCGCGCTACGCTCATCCAGCTTTGATAAGGCCGCCGAGAGTCGTTGTTTATTGTGTCGGCTTACCCGCTCCGCCGTTAATTGCTCCTCCGGGTTGGCGTCGCCATCTTGCAGATAACCGGCAGGGGAGAATATATCGTTTTCTGCATCACCATCAGTCGGGCCGTCGAAGGATGCATCATAGGCGCTTAGACGCTTTTCCATTTCCATGACGTCTTTGGCGCTAACGCCCAGATCATCAGCAATGGCGTTCACCTCTTCCCGGTTTAGCCAGCCCAGTCGGTTTTTGCTTGATCGCAGGTTAAAAAACAGTTTTCTCTGCGCTTTTGTTGTCGCCACCTTGACGATGCGCCAGTTCTTCAAGATGAATTCATGAATTTCGGCGCGCACCCAATGCACCGCAAATGACACCAGCCGTACACCGACTTCCGGATCAAACCGTTTAACCGCCTTCATCAGACCGATGTTGCCTTCCTGGATCAGATCGGACTGGGGCAGGCCGTAACCACTGTAACCCCGGGCCACCTTGACGACAAAACGCAAATGGGACATGACCAGTTGTCGGGCCGCATCGAGATCCTGTAGATCACGCAGACGCCGAGCCAGCGCCTGCTCTTCTTCTACGCTGATCATGGGAACCTCATTCACCGCCTGGACATAGGCCCCTATGGAACCGGCAGGTACGGCCAGTTGTTGGGTCATGATATGGTTCATCTTCAAGCTCTCCTCACACAAAACAGGCGTCATTCTAGCACTCTTAACAGTAGAGTGCTAATCAGCATAAATGTTCCTGTCAGTGATCACTATTTTATAACTAGTTGAATAATATGGGTTTGTGGTTGTTTTCACCCTGCTGTGTGGACATGTTTGATGGCTGGCGATGTCTGATATGAATAAAAAACGGCCTGAAAATGAAGTATTCCGGCTTTTTAGATGGGGTCGATCATGCCCAGGTGGCGTTTAACGGAAAGCCAGGAACCAACCAGCCCCAGCAATGCGCCGATCAAAAACAGGGCGATCACCTCCCGGCTATCTAACGTGAGCAAGGAGAAGTCGCTTTTGTATAAGCCTGCGAGCTTTCTTACCGGACCGTTTAATAGCAATATGACGATTTCCAGCAGGCCCCAGGCCATTAAACTGCCGCCGAGTCCATGAAAGAAGCCTGAATAAAGAAACGGGCGTTGTATGAAAGCGTCGGTGGCGCCAAACAGTTTATTAATTTCAATTTCCCGGTAGCGGTTATAAATGGCCATACGAATGGTGTTGCCGACGATGAGCAGCACAGCGACGGACAGCAATGCCGCTATGATCACCACAAAACGTTGGAATACCGCAATAATTTGAAATAAACGTCTGGCCCACTGGCGATCAAATTGTCCGAGGTCAACCTCAGGGATGGCGCGCAATGTCTCGATGAGGCCCTCGTTATCAGCCGATGAGATGGGCTCGCCTTCGGGGCGGACAATAATAACCGTTGGCAACGGGTTATCTTCCAGGGCGTCCAGGGCCCCGGCAAAGCCGGAGTTCTCTTTATACTCCAACAGCGCCTTTTCTTTGCTGATGATGTCGATGGAATGAATGCCGAGGTGGTTATGCAGTTGGTTTTTTAAGGCCTCGATCCGTTCGCTGTCGATGTCCGGTTTCAGGAAGAGCGAGATATGTGAATGGGGGGCCCAGCCGGAGGTAACACGCCGGGCGTTTTCAAGAAACACATAAAACCCCAATGGCAGGGCGAGCGAGATCCCAATGACGGATGTCGTCAGCAATGTCGCCATGGGGTTTCTGTAGAGTTGCCCCAAGCTAAAGAAGAATGCCTGGGCATGTTGTAGAAACCAGGTATCAACGGCCATCTTGAAGCTCGCCTTAGGGCTATTCCCCCCGGCAATGTTCTTCATGCTTTGGCGGTCTCACCAATGGGTGCAAGCAGACTGCCGGCACGCAGGGTGATAATTTTCTTTTTCATTTTTTTGATCATATTGAGATCATGGCTGGCGATAAGCACCGTCACACCCACCTGATTGAATTGTTCAAACAGTTGCATGGTATCCAGGGATAAGGCCGGATCCAGGTTGCCCGTGGGCTCGTCCGCCAAAAGCAGGGCCGGGCGGTGTACCACGGCCCTGGCTATGCCGACCCGTTGTTGTTCGCCCCCGGAAAGGGCGATCGGCAGGGATTTTTCTCTTTTCAGCAGGCCGGTTTTATCTAATGCGGCATGGGTGCGCTTTCTTATGTCCTGGTATCGATAACCGGCGATGACCAGGGGCAGGGCGACATTATCAAACACGGTTCGATCATTGAGCAGGCGGTGATCCTGAAAAGTAAAACCAATATTGCGACGAAACAGGGCGATACGCTTGCCGGAAACCCGCTCCAGGTTTTGTCCGTTTACGATGATCTGACCCCGTGTATGCCGTTCAACCAGGGCAATGAGTCGCAGCAGTGTTGTTTTACCGGCGCCGGAGCGACCGGTAATATAAACCATTGCGCCCCGCTCGATATACAAATTGATCTGCCTCAGCGCATCGGGGCTGCCGGGATAGCGCATGTATACATCGGTGAAGCGGATCATGTGCCTGTGCCCAACAGGGCGTCCAGGAACTGATCGGCGTCAAATGGCCTGAGATCATCCGCCTGCTCGCCTGCCCCGATAAAGCGGATCGGCATGGGTAGTTTGTGTGCTATCGATAATGTCACGCCGCCTTTGGCGGTGCCGTCCAGCTTTGTGATGGCTACCCCGGTCACGCCTATGGCGTCATGAAATTGTTGCGCCTGTACGATGGCGTTTTGCCCGGTACTGGCATCAATCACCAACAGGGTCTCAAGGTGCAGCGCGGCGTTAAACTTTCCTATGATCAGGGCGATTTTTTTTAATTCCGCCATAAGGTTGTCTTTATTATGCAGGCGGCCTGCGGTATCGGCGATGATGATATCGCTGCCTCGGGACACAGCGGATTGCAGTGCGTCATAGATCACCGCCGCCGAGTCTGCGCCGGGGTTTTGTGAAATGACGGGGACATGGATTTTATCACCCCAGTGCTGAAGCTGATCGATGGCAGCGGCCCTGAAGGTATCGCCGGCGGCCAACAGCAGATCATAGCCCTGTTGTTGAAAATAAAGCGCCATTTTACCGATGGTGGTGGTTTTGCCGGCGCCATTGACGCCCACCACCAGGATAACGAAAGGTTTTTGCTCGGGAACGATCAGGGGCTGCTCGGCATTTCTTAAAATGGGTAGCATGTGCTCACGCAGTATGGATAACACATCAACTTGTGGTGGCTCGGTTTTTCTCAATGCACGGGTTACGCCCGCCATGATCATTGAGGTGAGTTCGACTCCCACATCTGCGCTGATCAACTGCATCTCCAGCTCATCGAGTGTAGCCTGATCGAGACGGGTTTTGCCTTTGACTAATTGAGAGAGCCCCCGTAAAACGCCTTTTGCCAGCCCTTCTCTCAAGCGGTTAAAGAACACTTCTTTGGGTTTTTTTTCGGTCTTCTCGTCTTTGAGAGCCATATTTGCGGCGTTGTTTCGGATCTAATGGGCAAATCTATCGTATCATTAACGCCGTGAGAACTACTAAAGGACAAGAGGCTCTAATGGGCATGCTAAGAACCCCTAAGGTTATATTATGAACATGATCTGGCGATTTCTCTCCACCAGGATCACAACCCCGGTAATGGTGCTGGCGATGTTCTCTGCCCCGGTCATTCACGCACAGGTGCATGAGTACAAGCTGGAAAACGGGCTAACGCTTCTCGTTAAAGAAGATCATCGCGCCCCGGTGGTTGTCTCGCAGGTCTGGTATAAAGTGGGCTCAAGCTATGAACACGATGGCATAACAGGGATCTCACATGCCCTTGAACACATGATGTTCAAAGGCACAGAAGCCTATCCCGAGGGCGAGTTCTCAAGGATTATTTCGGAAAACGGCGGCCGCGACAATGCCTTCACCAGCATGGACTACACCGCCTATTTTCAGATCTTGGAAAAATCCCGGCTTAACGTCAGTTTTGAGCTGGAGGCCGATCGCATGCGTAACCTCATCTTATCCGATGATGAGTTTAAGAAAGAAATCGAAGTCGTTAAAGAAGAGCGCCGCCTTAGAACCGAGGACAACCCGGTCGCATACCTGTATGAGCTAACCCGGGCAACGGCGTTTCAAACCAGCCCCTATCGTCATCCCATCGTCGGCTGGATGTCGGATCTGGACGCCATGCAAACTGGCGACTTGGAGACTTGGTATCAACGTTGGTATGCGCCCAATAATGCAACCGTGGTGGTGGTCGGTGATGTAGAGCACGAGGAGGTCTACGCCCTGGCCAGACAATACTTTGCCCCATTGAAAGCGGAGAGGGTGATCCCGCCCCGGGCCATGGCCGAGGTGCGACAACAGGGGATCAAGGAAATCAACTTAAAACGAGCCGCCGAATTGCCCTATTTGTTAATGGCGTATAAAGCCCCCTCATTATCGGCCTATACACACCCTCAGGATGGGATGGCCTGGGAGCCCTATGCGTTGGAAGTGCTGGATAGCATTCTTGATGGGGGAAGCAGCGCCAGGCTGGCGGCGAACCTGGTAAGGGGACAGGAAGTGGCGGCTTCCGTGGGTGTTTCCTACTACCCGGCGGACCGACTGGCAGAGGGCTTGTTTACCATTCAGGCCGTCCCGGCAAAAAATAAGACCATAGCGGAGGTTGAGCAGGCCATAAGAGAGCAAATAAAGACCTTGAAAGAAGAGCCGGTCACGGAGGAAGAATTGCTACGGGTCAAGGCGCAGGTGGTGTCAAGCAATGTGTATGGACGGGACTCGCTTTTTTATCAGGCCAGGTTGTTGGGTGTTTATGAAACCGTTGGGTTGGGTTGGCGAAAGTCTGAGGAGTACGTGGAGCAGGTACAGAAAATTACCGCCGACCAGCTTATGCAGGTTGCGAACAAGTACTTTCACGATGACGGCTTAACCCGTGCCGTGCTCGAGCCCCAGCCTATTGAGCGCAAACAGCCTGCGGGCTTGAAGCAAGGAGGTGGTCGCCATGCGAGGTAGCGTTTTGCTGTTGCTGGCGTCTTTTGGCTCGCTCGTTTGTGCATCACCGAAAATAAGCCATTGGCGGACCGGCAACGGTAGCGAGGTGTTTTTTGTGGGAGCCCCTGAGCTGCCCATTGTTGATATTAAACTCGTCTTTGATGCCGGTAGCGCCAGAGATCCGAAAGATAAAAGGGGTCTGGCGGCGCTGGTCAACAGTTTGCTCGATGAAGGGGCCGGCGGGATGAGCGCAACGGCGATCAGTTTCGAGTTCGAACGATTAGGCGCAATTTACAGCGCCGAGGCCGGCGCTGATTCTGCCTCAGTCGAGTTGCGTTCATTATCAGATAAGCGCCAGTTGCAGCCGGCGCTCGAGAACTTGCGCCGGGTGATAGCCATGCCGGATTTCCCGGAAAAGTCCATCGACAGGCAAAAAAAGCGTATTCAGTTGGGCATTCAACGTAAACAACAATCCCCCGCCGCATTGGCCAGGGATGCGTACATGGCCGCTGTCTATCAGGACCACCCCTATGCCTTCCCCCGCCAGGGCACGGTCGAGAGCATTGCGTCCATAAGCAGGGCGGACGTTGAAGGTTTTTACAGGCAGCTCTATACGGCAGGCAATGTGATGGTGGTTATTGTTGGTGATGTGACCAGGACGGCGGCGGCGGCGCTGGCCGAGGAATTAACCCAGGCCCTTGCAAAAGGACAGAAGCCGCCGCCCCTGCCGAAGGTGATGATGCTGGAGAAGGGCAATGAAATCAGCATTGATCACCCCTCATCGCAGGTGCATATATTGTTTGGCCAGCCGGGGATCAGGCGGGGTGATGCGGATTATTTCCCGTTGTATGTGGGTAACCATGTGCTTGGTGGCGGCGGCATGGTCTCGAGATTATTTGAAGAGGTGCGGGAGAAGCGCGGTTTATCCTACAGCAGCTACAGTTATTTCTCCCCGCAACGGGAAGACGGGCCCTTTATCGCCGGGTTGCAGACCAGGGCGGATCAACAGGATCAGGCATTATCCGTCATGCAGGAGACGATACAGTCGTTTGTGGATGAGGGCCCTACGCCGGATGAGCTGGTGGCGGCGAAGAGAAACATCAGCGGTGGTTTTCCGCTCAGGCTGGACAGCAACAGCAAAATCCTCGGCTATGTCGCCATGATAGGTTTTTATGACTTGCCCCTGGATTATCTGGACACCTTTGTAGAGAAGGTGGATGCCGTCACCATCGCAGAGATCAAAGATGCATTTCAACGGCGTCTTGAGCCGGATAAATTTGTTACCGTCATGGTTGGTCCGGCCCGGTCGGATAGTAAGGAGTAGCAGACTGTCGAGGGCGGCGCCCACCAGGGGGAAGATCAGGCTAATCGGCGGTCAATGGCGCGGCCGTAAATTAACGGTGGCCGAGCACCCCGAATTGCGCCCCACACCGGATCGCATACGGGAAACCCTGTTTAACTGGCTACTTCCCATGCTCCCCGGCGCCCATTGTCTGGACCTGTTTGCCGGCACAGGCGCATTGGGTTTTGAGGCATTATCTCGGGGGGCGGCGAGTGTGGTGATGATCGAGCAAAACAAACGTCTCATCCGCTCCCTTGAAGAGAATAAAGCCATGCTGGCCGCCGACAGCGCAACGATCATTCACTCAGAGGCAACGGCATGGTTGAAAAACACGCATCTCTCGTTCGATATGGTTTTCCTGGACCCGCCGTTCAATAAAAACAGCGCGCAAAAGGCTTGTGAGTTGTTGGTAAACGGGGGACACTTATCGCCCGCCGGCCTGCTGTACAGCGAAACCGAGCTGGATTTCTCATTGAGGTTCAAAGGATTAACCACCATAAGACAGGCACGGGCAGGGCAAGTAAAATACGCGTTGCATGCATATGATCTGGGGGGCGATAAATGAAATTAACCGCAATCTATCCGGGCACGTTTGATCCGATCACAAACGGTCACACGGACATCATTGAACGGGCTGCCTGCCTGTTTGATCAGATCATTGTCGCCGTTACCGGCACCACCAGCAAGTCAACCGCCTTCTCTGCCGATGAGCGGATTGGCATGGCGCAAAAGGTCCTGGCCGATGCAGGCAATGTTGAAGTCGCCCGCTTTGACGGGCTGATGACGGCCTATGCCAGAGAAAGGCGCGCCAAAGTGATCATCAGGGGATTGCGGGCTGTTTCGGATTTTGACTATGAGTTCCAGATGGCCAGCATGAATCGCCAATTATACAGTGATGCGGAAACGGTATTCTTAACCCCGGCCGAGCATTTAAGCTATATCTCCTCAAGCCTGATCAGGGAAATCGCGGCGCTGGGGGGAGACATAAGCCAGTTTGTACATGCATCTGTAAAAGACGCATTGTATGATCGGCTCTCAAGCTGAGGGTGGAACCGGTGGCCTTGATGATCACAGATGCTTGCATTAATTGTGATGTTTGCGAGCCCGCTTGTCCCAATCAGGCTATTTTTCAGGGGGATGACTACTATCAGATCGACCCTCGGCGTTGCACCGAGTGTGTCGGGCACTTTGATGAACAACAGTGTGTGGTCTTGTGTCCGGTGGATTGCATCCCGGTCAACCCGGAGCACAAAGAAACCCAACAGCAGTTATATGAAAAATACCTTGCGTTAAGACAAGGCTGATTGAGCCATCGGTCCCTTAAACAACAGCCACAGGGTGAGGCGATGAAGATATCAATAACAATCCTTATTTTTGTATTGGTTGGGTTTTCCGAGGCCAAGGCGGGGGAGCCGCCGGGTTATGCGGTTGCCAGCGCCCAGCCCCTGGCCACACAGGCCGGCATTGAGGTATTGCAAAGGGGCGGCAATGCCTTTGATGCGGCGATTGCGGTAAGCGCCGCCTTAGGTGTTGTTGAGCCGGCGAGTTCGGGTTTTGGTGGCGGCGGGTTTTGGTTGTTGCACAGGGCGAGCGATGGCAAGCAGGTTATGCTCGATGGCAGAGAGACGGCCCCGGCTTTGGTCCACCCTCGGATGTATCGCGATGAAGACGATCAAGTCATCCGCCGTGCTTCACTGGACGGCCCCCTGGCGGCGGGCATTCCGGGTATGCCCGCAGCCCTCGTGCATTTGGCCGAGCGCTATGGTCATCTACCGCTCAGTGAGAGTCTCGCCCCGGCAAAAAGGTACGCATCAGAGGGCTTCAAGGTAACATCACGTTATCGCCGCCTTGCCGCTTATCGGATAAAACAGTTGCAAAAATACCCGGCGACGGCGGCCATCTTTCTGCAAAAAGGTGACGTGCCCCGGCTTGGGTTTTTGATCCGGCAAACGGATCTCGCCAACACCATTGACGCTATGGCGAGAGAGGGCCGGGCGGGTTTCTATGCGGGTGAAATTGCACAACGTCTGGTCGGGCAATCGCAACAGCATGGCGGTATATGGGAGCTTGATGATCTCAAAAACTACCGTGTGATCGAAAGAGAGCCGATCATCACCCACTACCATGATGTGCGGGTGGTATCAGCGCCGCCACCGTCCTCCGGCGGCATTGTTATGGCGCAGGCGTTGCAGATGTTAAGCGGGTTTGAGTTAAGTAAAATGAGCGGCATACAGCGCAAACATCACATCATCGAGGTGATGCGTCGCGCCTACCGTGATCGCGCCGTGTACCTGGGAGACCCCGATTTCGTAGAAATACCCCTGGCGCGGTTGTTGGCGAAACCCTATCTGGACGGGCTGGCGCTGAGCATTGATCCGCTAAAGGCGACCCCAAGCGCCAGCATGGGCGAGTTCCCCGCCTTGATGCAAACGGGGACGGAGACAACACATTTTTCCGTGATAGACAGTGAAGGCAACCGGGTGGCTGGAACACTCAGCATCAATCTGCCCTTTGGCGCCGGTTTTGTCGCCGAGGGCACGGGCGTTCTGTTTAACAATGAAATGGACGACTTCTCCGCCAAACCGCTTACACCCAATGCCTATGGACTGATCGAAGATCAGGCCAATACCATCGCCCCGGGGAAAAGACCCCTATCCAGCATGACGCCGACATTTTTAGAGACCGCCGATAGAGTAGCGATCCTCGGCACCCCGGGCGGTAGTCGGATCATCAGCATGGTGTTGCTGGCGACCCTGGATTTTTATGAAGGGCAACTGCCGCAATCCTGGGTCAGTCTTCGTCGTTACCATCATCAGTATCAACCGGATCAGGTGCAGTTTGAAAAATACGGTTTAACCGAGCATGAGCAACGGGGCCTGGATGCGTTGGGGCATGAGCTGAATGAACGTACCCGCCGTTATGGAAACATGCAGGCGATTTTATGGGACAGAAGGCGGGATAAGCTCTACGCCGCCAGTGACCCCAGGGGGGAGGGGTCCGCCAGGGTGGTGGAGATCAACAGCGAATGATGCAGATCCCATCTCAACAGGGCGCTTTTGAGAACATCTGCCGCTTAGCCGACAGGCGGCGCGCAACTGGCTGGACAGGGATGGTCACAGGCATGGCCACAGGGATGGGGTGAATAAACGGGTCTTACTTATAAGAGGCTGTTCAGATCAGCGCTGACACTTGGGGCAATAATATGTCGAGCGTTGCCCTAACCGCACCTGTTTGATTGTCGTTAAACACTGTTTGCATGGTTCTCCGCCCCGGCCGTAGACATTCAATTCATGGCTGAAATAGCCCGGCGCACCATCGCTATTGACGAAATCCCGAAGGTTCGTGCCGCCTTTCTCTACCGCCTCATGCAGCACGCATTTTATGGCATGGGTTAAAGACCGATAACGTGATAATGACACGTTCCCCGCTTTGCGCTTTGGGTGTATGCCACTGGCAAAGAGGGCCTCACTGGCGTAAATATTGCCGATCCCAACAACGATATGGCTGTCCATAATGAAGGTTTTTACCGACCGGCTTCGTTTTCGGGAGCGCCCATATAAATGCTCTGCGGTAAATAACTCGCTAAGGGGCTCAGGGCCGAGGCGGCGTAATAATCTATGTTGCAACGGCGCCTGGGCGGTCCAGTGTATCGAGCCAAAGCGCCGGGGATCACGAAAGCGCAGGCAGCGGTTATCACACAAGATGATATCAACGTGATCATGCTTATCTGCGGGGACGGATCGATTGAGAACACGCAGGCTGCCGGACATGCCCAAATGCAGCAGCATACCGCCTTGCTGAAAATGAAAAATCAAATACTTCGCCCGGCGATCAAGTTGCAGTATTCTCTGCCCGCTCAGTTTGTTGTTTAAGGACTTCAGAACCGGCCAGCGTAATTGATGTTGTCGGATAACCACCTCGGAGATGGTTTTATTGAGGACATGGGGGGCGATGCCCCGCCGCGTGGTTTCAACCTCAGGTAACTCAGGCATGGATAACCTTAGGATTTTAAGTTGATGCGTGTGATCCCCGTGCCCAGTTTCACATAACCCCTGGCCTGCAAGACCTGGATCAGCGGGTTGATGTCTGATGTCTTTGCATAGGCGCTCAGGGGCGAGCGGATCCGCCATTGTTTTCCTTGCCGGGCAAAATGAACAGGCTCTCGACCCGCCCGCATCATGCTAATAGCGGTGATGATGTCCGGATCAATATCGGAGGTGTTGTCCGGCCCCGTGTCCGCTTTGTTTGCTGTTGTTGATGTGAGTAGCAGATGGGTGATAAGGGAGAGAGCAACAGCGAGCAAGATAACATTAAGCATATATCTTCCGTGCATGGCGCTAAAGCCTTCTTCTGCGCCACCAGATCCTCGCACCGATGGCAAACAGCAGGGCGGGCAAGAGGACCAGGTAGAAGATCCCGATGCCCCCCATCAGGGCGCCTTCCATATTTAACCCGGGATCGGTAGCCAGCCTTGCAGGAATGGCGATAAAGTCATCATCACCGCTTAACCAGGTTAGCAGGCGCATGGCGAGCTCAAGGTTGCCGCTGTTGTGGATATACTTATTTGACAGGAAATCGCCATCGCCAATGACGACAACACGCTGATTTATGGATCTCTCCCCATTCATTAGATGGTTCTCAAGCCGTCTTTCAAGGCTAACGCCGATTGTCAAGGGGCCTCGCCGATCAGCGCCTTCATTGAACTTAACCTCCCCGTTCAAGCCCCCGGTCTCAAGCCAGGTTAAATCTCCCGTGGTCAACAGGGTTTTCGCCAACCAGTTTGATTGTTGGGCTATTTCAATCATGGCCGTTTGCGGAAAATAGGTGATATAGCTGAAGTCCTCGGTTATGGGGTGTTGTTGATAGCGCCTTTGGGTGAGCACGGCGATGGTCTGGCTATTGATCCCGGGCAAGCGTGCGGATGTATCTATCACCGTGCCGTCAGGGAAGCGGATAGCCAGATAATCGGCCAGTGCGTGAAGCCCGGAATGCTCACCGGGTTCACGTAGCCATAACAGGTTGCCGCCGCGCTCTAGATACGCCAGTAGCCGTGTTATCTCCACGGCGCTCAGCGGAACCCGGGGGCTGGCGATCACCAGCACAGCGGTATTGTCGGGAATGACCGGTGTATCTACCAGGTTCACGGGCTGTGTTCTTATTCCCCGGCCCGCTAATTGCTGAGCCCATTCATTCATATCGTATGGGCTCTTGCCTAAAGGGTCCCGCTCACCATGACCCTCTAAAGTAGCGACCCAGCGCTCAGCGCCTTTTATTAGCCGTTGTATGGCATTGGTAAACGCCTGCTCGCTGTCGGTGTACACATGCTCGCTGCGCCCCTGATAACGCAATACGAGCTCACCGTCCACCTTGACTCCTAAATTACGCGCCTCTTTCGGTATGCGGGCGGGATCAACAAAACGCAGGGTGATATCCGGCCTTGCCCGTTGGTATCGACCCACAAACCTTTCAATCAGTCGCCGCAATGCGGGTTTTTTATCGCTGGCATAGGCGGTAACCATCAGCGGCTCGGTTAATTTGCTCACCACGGCGATGCTGGCTTCGGACAAACTGTGCCTGCCCGTTTTTGTCCAGTCAGATTGAAGCACAAATGTCGTGCTTAGCCAGGCAAGCACAGGGGCGAGAACCAACAACAAAAACACGGTGATAACACTATTGAACTTAAGTTGGGTTTGAAGGTTGAACATGGCTAAGCGTACAGGCGCCTGGCGTCAAGACGCCAGATGGTCAGGCTGATAGACAGCACAATCACCAACAAAAAGTAGATCACATCAACCGAGCTGACTATGCCCTCCAGCAGGTTGTTAAAATGTCTGGCCATGGACAGGTACACCAGAACCTGGGCGATGGCGTTGTTGCCCACAAGCCCTGCAATATGTATCATCCACAGCAGAACCAGGACGCCGAGGGTGGTGATGGCGGCAATGGCCGGGTGGCGGGTCAAGCTGGAGATCAAAAGGCCAATGGCGGCGGCGGCGGCGGCCAGAAGTGATATGCCGATCAGCCCCGAGAGCAACAGCCCCCCGTCAAAGTCCGTGCCCATGCTCAGACTTAACGGCATGGAAATTAACATGCCGATGAGAATGAAATAAAAACACAACAGGCCCAGATATTTACCCAACACAATCTCCGGGATGGATACGGGCGATGAAAATAACAGGTTAATCGTCCCGCTACGGAACTCCTCGCTGAAGATCCGCATGCTGAGCAAGGGGGAGAGCATGATCATCACATCGCCCATGATACGTAACAGGCCAATGCTAATGAATTGGGTGACGCCATATCGGGCTTGCACTGCCCCGGATTGCATGAACTGATGTATCAACAAAAAAAACAACATCGCCATGAGAAGTTGCACCACGGCCAGACACAGCCAGGCAAGGGGCGATTTAAATAGGCGCTGCAATTCCAGCATGGCGATAGGGTAGATTTTCATGTTGTTATTCGCCCCGGGTTAATTGCATGAAGACCTGCTCCAGGGGCTCTGCCTGCGGGATGAGCTCATATAACCCCCAGCGCCTGTCAGCCGATATTTGCGCCAATGCCGTCGGCACATCTTTTTCGGCATGGTATTTGATCATAAATCGCTCTCCATCCAGGGGCTCTGCCTGAACGATCCCGTCAATGGCATGGATCTCTTCAACAACGGGCGGTTCTCGAAGGGCAACGATGACGGCCCTTAAACCCGTACTCTCAGCTAACGCATCTATTTCGGCGTCCAGCACCAGGCGTCCCTGGTTGATGATCAGCACACGGCTACACATGTTTTGCACTTCCGAGAGCACATGGGTTGATAAAATGACCCCGTGATCGTTGCCCAGCTCAGAGATCAGTCGACGAATTTCCACGATTTGGTTTGGGTCCAGGCCAACGGTAGGCTCATCGAAGATGATCATGTCAGGGGCGTGGATGATCGCCTGGGCGATACCCACCCGCTGTCTGTAACCTTTGGATAGGTGATCTATCAAGCGGTTTTTTACCGCCGAGAGCCCGCAACGGGCCATGCTGTTTGCAACCGATGTGGATAATGCCGTTTTGGGAACGTTCTTTATTTTGCCGCAATAGTTCAAATACTCAGCGACGGTGAGATCGGGAAACAGCGGGGGTTGCTCAGGCAAATAACCCAGGCGGGACTTGGCCTGCCTGGGGTTTAACAGGACGTCATTGCCGGCAACGGTTATCTGCCCGCTGGATAATGGCAAGATCCCGCATATCATCTGCATGGTCGTGGTTTTCCCTGCCCCGTTAGGGCCGAGAAGACCCAGCACCTCACCCCGACAGACCGAAAAACTTAAACCATCTACAGCGCAAACATCACCATAGTAGCGGGATACATTCTCGAGCACGATGAGGGGTTCCCGGCTCATGGATCAGGCCCGTTGAAAACGTCCGATCACATGGAATGGGCCCTGATGGCGCAGTTGGCCGTTTAATTGTTTAGACGGGGTGAGATGATACACAGATCAAATTATACCACTGAGTAAAGGCCGGGGCGTATCGCCAGCCATCCATGCCTTATCGAGCAGCGCAGGTCGGCGGGCACCCTTAACCCTGTCTGGTTATGGCGCCTGCGCTTGCGCCAGATTGCGAGCGCCCACCCCGCCGCTTACCATAATGACCTGACGACACCCACCTGCAGGCCGATCTCGCATTCGCTTTCCCCGGCCTCCTCCAAGAGATGGTTGTCGCCAGATGAACATGGCATTGATTGTTAGCGGAGATAATTAGACCACCTCCCCGCTTTAATAGTAAGATCGGGCGTTTCAAATAACGGATAAGTCTATGTTCAACCACCTGCCTGTTTGGGCATACGTTTTCATCACCCTGTCGCTCACCCAGATCACCATCGCCGCCGTTACCATCTATCTGCACCGGCACCAGTCCCACAGGGCGCTGGATCTGCACCCCCTCGCCAGTCATTTTTTTCGTTTCTGGTTATGGCTTACCACCGGCATGATTACCCGGCAATGGGTAGCCATACACCGAAAACACCATGCCTGGGTGGAGACGGATAAGGACCCACATAGCCCGCAACAAAGGGGAATAGTCGAAGTCCTGCTGGAAGGGGCGGAATTATATCGGGCGGAAGCTGAAAATTCGCAAACCTTAATAAAGTACGGCCACGAAACCCCGGATGACTGGATTGAGAAAAACCTCTACAGCAGATCTCCCATGGCGGGTATAGGTCTGATGTTCGTTCTTGATGTTGTGTTGTTCGGTGCGGCTGGCATAACGATATGGGCGGTACAAATGGCATGGATCCCCTTCTTTGCCGCCGGGATCATCAATGGTGTGGGGCACTGGTGGGGCTATCGAAATTATGAATCCGCCGACGCCTCCAGGAACATCATTCCCTTTGGCCTGATGATTGGGGGCGAGGAGTTGCACAATAATCACCATGCTTTTGTAAGCTCGGCGCGGTTTTCATGCAAATGGTATGAGATAGATCTGGGTTGGTATTACATCCGTTGCCTGCAAATGGTTAAGCTCGCCAGGGTGAAAAAAGTTGCGCCACGCCCGCTCATCAATCGGCAAAAAGATCAGATTGATCTGGACACGGTGCAGGCGGTCGTCAGTAACCGGCTACACGTTATGTCTCACTATGCACGAGATGTATTAACCCGTGTTTATAACGAGGAGAGGTTAAAAGCGAACAGGCAGGCAAAAGCGTTGTTGCAGCGCGGGCGCTGGTGTCTGGTGCGGCATGAGTTTATTCTCGACAACAGGGCGAAGCAACGCTTACAGGAGATGCTGGCCGGCAATGAGCGCCTTAAAATCGTGTATGAATATAAGCAACGCTTACAGGCATTATGGCAAGAGAAAACAGCCACCCAGGAGTCTCTGAAAAAGGCATTGCAGCAGTGGTGTCAACAAGCCGAACAAACCGGTGTTGAGGCGTTAGAAGAGTTCGCCATGGTGTTGCGGGGTTATACCTTGCCTGTTTAACAGGCGACGCGATTGACGCTATTTGATTTTTCCTTCTTTGTAGATCACATGCTTGCGTACGACCGGGTCATACTTCTTGATCTCCATTTTCTCAGGCGTGTTGCGTTTATTTTTGGTGGTCGTATAAAAATGCCCGGTGCCTGCCGATGAGGTTAGACGAATTTTCTCACGAGCGCTGTTAGCCATTGCCGTGTCTATATTTTGACGCCGCGTGCGCGTATATCGGACAACACCCGGTCGATCCCCCGTTTATCAATAATGCGCAGCCCCTTAATGCTGACGCGCAACCTCACCCAACGGTCTTCGCTTTCCACCCAAAACCGGCGATCATGCAAATTTGGCAGGAAACGACGCTTCGTCTTGTTGTTCGCATGGGAGACGTGATGTCCCGACAGGGGTTTTTTCCCGGTTACCTGGCAAATGCGCGACATCTTCAAGTTCTCTCAAATCACACAAAGGAGCGCGATTGTACATGGATCGCTCAAGCTATTCAAGCCTTTGCATGACCCCGCCGCCCTGTTTGTCGTCCGATCTAACACCGGTATGCCCGGCAGGGACGGGGTTAATGTACTGATCCTTTGCTCTGCAATCCCTGCGGGGGGATTGTGGGCAAAAATAACGCTGGACGTTCAACATAGGGTACACTGGCGATATGCAACCGCTTACCAACAAATGTGTTTTGCTGGGGATAACCGGAGGTATCGCCGCCTATAAAAGCGCTGAATTGACCCGATGTCTGCGTGATCAAGGGGCTGCTGTCCGAGTGGTGATGACCCGGGCGGCGACCGAGTTTATCACGCCCCTGACCTTGCAGGCATTGTCGGGGCGTCCAGTGCATACGGATTTACTGGATCATCACGCCGAGGCCGCTATGGGGCACATAGAGCTGGCCCGCTGGGCGGATGTGATTGTGGTTGCCCCGGCCACGGCAAATTTTATCGCCCGTCTGGCCAATGGCATGGCCGATGATTTATTGACCACCTTATGCCTGGCGTCGGCCTCCCCTGTGCTGGTAGCGCCCGCCATGAATCAGCAGATGTGGACAAATCAGGCGACACAGATGAATGTTGCACATCTCAGGGAAAGAGGCGTTGCATTGCTGGGACCGACAAGCGGTGAGCAGGCCTGTGGTGAGGTGGGGCCGGGCAGGATGCTGGAGCCACAGGCGATCATGGCGGCGATCATCTCCGTATTCAGAACGAACCACCTTGCCGGCGCCGGTGTGCTGATCACGGCCGGGCCTACACGGGAGTTGATCGATCCCGTGCGTTATATCAGTAACCGCAGCTCAGGGAAAATGGGTTATGCTGTTGCACAGGCGGCAATGGAGGCCGGCGCAAAGGTTACCCTGGTTTCCGGCCCGGTGACATTGACCGCCCCTGGGCGGATGGATGTGATAGAGGTGATCTCGGCGGAGCAGATGCGAGAGGCGGTGCTTGGCCATGTTCTTAATGCCGATATATTCATTTCAGCGGCGGCGGTTGCCGATTATAGATGTGTGCAAGTGGCCAAACAAAAGATAAAAAAACGCGATGCCGACATCAGCCTTCGCCTTAAAAGAACGCCGGACATTCTCTCGGAAGTGAGCGCACTTGAAGCGCCCCCGTTTACGGTGGGGTTTGCAGCGGAGACAGAGAAGCTGACAGCCCGTGCCAGGCAAAAATTAAAAAAGAAAAAGCTGGATATGATAGCGGCAAATCAGGTGGGTGAGGGCTTGGGTTTTGAAAGTGATATGAATGCGCTTGCCGTTTACTGGTCTGGTGGTTCTGAGTTTCTAGGCGCCGCACCCAAACAAAAACTGGCGAGAGAACTCATTGATCTGATCGCCGAGCGGTATGATAAGACATCTTCTTCACAACCACATTGATGGGTTTGTGAATGTGAGCGGAGCTAAGTCAAAATGGTGCAAGCCCCTGTAAGCGGCCGCAGGATCAGCCGTAGAACCACCCGCAATATCGTTGTCGGCGGTGTTGTTTTCCTTGCCGTGGTAGCGGTGTTGGCGGGCGGCTGGTTCTTATATGGCTCAATGGAGAAGGCTGGCGGGCAACAGGCAAACGAGGCATTAGAGCAAAAGGCAAAACAAATAGCCGCCGAGTTGGGTAATATAATCTCGGTGATCCCCGAGCAACTGAAATCCCTATCGAAGGAGGCCGCCATCATCACCCTTTTTCAGTCGGCGGATAAAGACAGTCTTGGGGGCGAAGCGCAAAACCGGCTATCTGAGTTTGAAGCAGGATTGAAACTACGGTTTTTCCTGCCCGGTGAATACCAGCGAGATAGCGCCGCTGTCCCCCCTTTGGGTTTCAGATCAATAAAGCTACTCGAACAAGCCGAGCAAAACGATAGCCCGATCAGCATGGAAGTGCATTTTTATGATAGCCCGCAACAACACATTGTCGCCATAGAGCCGGTCTTGAACAGGGCTGGAGAGTTGATTGGATTGATGCATTTAAGTCTTGATACTAACATCGCCGAGCAGTTACTTGCTGGCGTTAAGACGACAGATGCGTACATAGAAGTACAACAGACCGGCGTTGGCAAAAAACTGGTGTTGGCGAGGGCCGGTGTTAAACCCCCTCAACAGGCGGTAAAGGTCACCAAGGCCATCAATGGGACACGTTGGCGAGTCGCTTACTGGCAGGCTGGGGGCACGGCCGGTTCCTCCGATGAGGGTGGATTTTTATTGCCGGCCATCATCACCACGGCTCTCTTCATGCTCGCTGGCGGTATCGGCTTCTACTTCATGGGAGGCCGACCGAAAGCCAACCCGGATGAGAGAACGCCTTCGCCGACCGTCTACGGCGGGGCGGTATTAGCCATCATGGAGGGCGCCCACCCGGGCATGGAAAAACGGGTTCCGGGTTTGCCGACACTCGCCGCCGGGGCGCCCATAAAAACCACTTTCCCTGAACGGGCGGTGGGCGATGATGTTACCAGGATTGGCCGCCGGGATGATGTGCAAACAGGGCCCGCCGATAAACCCGCAGGCGACCTGGGCAAAAGCTGATGTCGACAGAGCAAAACAACACCCAGAATCCGCAACAACATCACCGTGAGGGTGCAGCAGATGGGGTTTGCGCCTCATTGTTTCGCGCCTACGACATACGCGGGATCGTTGATAGCGTGCTTACGCTTGACGCCGCTCAGAGAATTGGTCGGGCGGTGGGCTCTGAGGCCGAGGCCAGGGGCGAGCAGGGTGTTATTGTCGGTCGTGACGGGCGATGCTCCAGTCCGGCTCTGGCCGAGGCGCTGATCAAAGGCCTGCGTGCAAGTGGCCGGGACGTCATCGATATTGGCGTGGCGCCGACGCCGGTCTTGTATTTTGCCACACATGTGTTGGAGGCCAATAGCGGGGTGATGGTGACGGGCAGTCATAACGGCCCTGAATACAACGGCATGAAGATCGTCATTGCCGGTGAAACCCTGTCCGAGGACGCCTTGCAGGCGATGTATCAACGTATCGTCAGTGGTGATTTCTGTAGCGGTCAGGGTGGGCTTGAAGCGGTGGATGTTGTTGCTGATTATATAAAGCGTATTGTTGAGGACAGCCCGCCTGCATCTACAGGTGCGCTGAGGATAGTGGTGGATTGTGGCAATGGTGTGGCCGGTGCCGTTGCGCCACAGCTCTTTCGGGCCCTGGGCCATGATGTGGATGAGCTCTACTGTGAGGTTGACGGCGCCTTCCCCCATCATCATCCTGATCCAAGCCAGCCGGAGAACCTGCGGGCATTGGTTGAGCGGGTTAAGTCCAGTCAGGCCGACATGGGTTTTGCTTTTGATGGCGATGGCGATCGCCTGGGCGTCATCGACAACACCGGCGCCAACATCTGGCCTGATCGCCAGTTGATGTTGCTCGCCAAAGATGTGCTCTCCCGTAATCAGGGGGCCAGCATCGTCTACGATGTGAAGTGTTCACGCCACTTAAAGGCCGTCATTGAGTCCTGTGGCGGGGTTGCGCTTATGCACAAGACCGGACATTCATTGATTAAAAAGAAGATGAAAGAAGTGCAGGCGCCCCTGGCCGGTGAGTTTAGCGGGCATATCTTCTTCAAGGAGCGCTGGTACGGTTTTGATGACGCCATGTACACGGCAGCACGGTTGCTTGAGATCATCATGAATGCAAAGGCAAGGCCGGCAGATGTGTTTGCAGATATGCCTTACGGCGTCTCAACACACGAGATTCGTGTTCCAGCGCCGGAAAAATCACACCGGGCGATCATGGAAAAAATCAGGGAAAAGGCCGGTTTTGCCGGGGCCAAGTTCATCGATATTGATGGGCTCCGGGTTGAGTTTGAAGATGGCTGGGGTCTCATCCGCGCTTCGAACACATCCCCTTTTTTAACCTTACGCTTTGAAGCCGATAGCCAGGGGGCGCTGGAGCGGATACAGGGCGAGATTGGTGATCTGCTAGGCTCGGTGAGCCCGGGATCAAAACCGATGTTCCAATCACATTAAAACACAGTCTATCCCGCCTTTGCTCATGACGGCCGATATACCAGCCAGCGCTGAACACCCGCACACACCCATCAATGCGACAGTCATCGCCGAAGTCCTGATCGAGGCCCTGCCGTATATTCAACGGTTTACAGGACAAACTATCGTCATCAAGTATGGCGGTAATGCCATGGCGGATGAGCGGTTAAAAAGTGGTTTCGCCCGCGATGTGGTGTTAATGAAGCTGGTGGGAATGCGCCCGGTCATCGTTCATGGCGGCGGGCCGCAGATCGGCAGTTTGCTTGACAGGCTTGGCAAGGAGTCGACCTTTGTCGATGGTATGCGGGTCACCGATAGCGAAACCATGGATGCGGTGGAGATGGTGCTGGGGGGTCTCGTGAACAAGGACATCGTCAATCTGATAAACGGTCATGGCGGCAATGCGGTGGGCCTGAGCGGCAAGGATGGCCGGTTGATCAGGGCCAGAAAACTGCGCCACACCCGCAACAAGCCGGAGCTTGAGATGATTGATATGGGCCATGTGGGCGAGGTGGTGGATATCGACACCGCCGTTGTGGATATGCTCATCAATGGGGGCTTTATCCCCGTCATCGCACCCATAGGCGTCGGCGATAAGGGCGAGTCCTACAACATCAACGCCGATCTTGTCGCCAGCAAACTGGCGCAGGTTATGGCCGCAGAAAAGCTCATTATCTTAACCAACACCGCCGGTCTTCTGGATGAGAGCGGCAATGTGTTGACCGGCCTCTCCCGGGCGCAGGTCACCCGCTTGATTGAGCAAGGCGTCATTACCGGCGGCATGTTGCCCAAAGTCACCGCTGCCCTGAGTGCAGTAAAATCAGGTGTGCACGCCACCCATATTATCAACGGGCAGATTGAACATGCGATGTTGCTGGAAATCTTTACCGATAAAGGCATAGGCACGTTAATTCAAAATAGCGAGAGTTAATTCATGACCGCCCATATACAGGGGCAGTGGGATACATTGGATGTGCGCCTCTTTGGATAGCGGCTACTCCCCTCTCCCCGCCAGCCCGCCGGCCCGCAGCTCTTCAAATCGGGCTATATCAGCGGCGTATCTGTCTTTCAGGGTTTGGATTTCCTTATCTTTATCTTTCATGAATTGCTGATTGTTTTTAAGTTGACGTTTTAATGATTCAATATCTGCTATCAGATCATCGCCGGGCGCCCTGCCGGCCAGCTCTTCTTTTTCAGCGCTGGCCCTGTGTTTCGCCAGCTCTTCTGTGAGTTTAACGTTACGTTTTTCTGACAAGGCGATACTGGATCGGATCACGGCGATTTTATCATCACGGGCCTTTTCTATTTCGCTGATCTTTGTGTAGGAGTCCATGAGGATTTTGTCTTGTCTGGATTTCTCCGCCGCCCGTTCTTTCTTCTCCTTATCGAGCCTGGCCTGTTTTTCCGCCGCTTTTAGCTCGCTCTCGGTTCTGGCGCGCTCCTGTTTATCGATCACCATGCCCTGCCCACTGATCTCCCGGTGGCCTTTCTGGGCAAACTCCGGCGGTATTTTCTCGCCGCATTCGGTGATCCCTTCATGGTTTTTCCAGCATTTATAAGCGGCCAGTGTGTTCATGCTAAAACCGCTGAGGATGAATAAAGACAGCAGGGTGAAAGTATTCAACTTCGCAATGTTCATGATGTGACCTCTTTTAGTTGATGTGTTTTTGATGTGCTCTCTCGCTAACCATTATAGCCCGCATTATTGCCTGATATAACAGTCGGCATGTTTGCCCCGTATTGCTGTTGATATGCTCGCACCGCATCAAGCGCCGTTGAAAACTCAGGTTTTCCTTGAAAAAACTCCACCAAGTGACTGAGCGTTATAATAGAAAACACCGACAAGCCATGCCGGTTTTTGACGTCATCCGTGGCGGAGATATCGCCCTGCCCCCGTTCCTGGCGGTCCAGGGCGATAACCACCGCTGCGGCTTTCGCCTTGTTATGTTCGATCAGATCCATGGAAAGACTCACCGAAGTCCCCGCTGTGATAACGTCATCCACGATTAACACCTGCCCTTGCATGGGTGCGCCAAGCAGTGTACCGCCTTCGCCGTGGTCTTTTTCCTCTTTACGATTAAAACACCAGGGCAATGTACGTTTTTTATCGCTCGCATAGGCGATGGCGATGGCCGTTATCAGGGGAATGCCTTTGTATGCCGGCCCGAACAGCATATCAAACCCGATCCCGGCATGTTCAATGGCGTGCATATAAAACCGCCCAAGCAGGGCGAGACTGTGGCCATTGTTGAATAAACCGCTGTTATAGAAATAGGGGCTGATCCGGCCTGATTTAAGGGTAAACTCGCCAAACCGAAGCGCCTCGTTTTCTATGGCAAACTCGATAAATTCTTTTTGAAACGGTTGCATCGCCCCTGTCCTGTTACGGCGTTAGTATACAGGATAAAAATGGTGAATAATCTCGCCCATGAAGATAATCACCCTAAACGTGAACGGCATCCGCGCCAGCCATAAAAAAGGGTTTTTTCAATGGATGTTAAAAGAGAAGGCCGATGTGGTTTGCATACAGGAGATAAAGGCCAATAGGGATCAACTGGTCGATGAAATTTTGCATCCCCGGGGCTATTACGGTTTTTTCAATAGCGCCGAGAAAAAAGGTTACAGCGGCGTCGCCATGTATGTGCGAGAAAGGCCGCATAAGGTCACCCATCAACTGGGCTGGGAGCAGGCGGATAAGGAAGGCCGGTATTTACAGGCGGATTATAAAGACATCAGTGTTGTCTCCCTTTACATGCCCTCGGGCACCTCAGGGGATGAACGTCAGGGGATCAAGTATGATTTTATGGACAGGTTTGAAGATGTGCTAAGGAAAATGCGCCGCCGTCGCCGTGAATGTATTATCTGTGGTGACTGGAATATCGCCCATAAAAAAATAGACTTAAAAAACTGGCGAGGCAACCAGAAAAACTCCGGCTTTCTGCCAGAAGAGCGGGCCTGGATGGACAAGGTATTCGATAAAATTGGCATGGTCGACGCCTTCCGGGTGATCAATGATCAGGGAGATCACTATACCTGGTGGTCAAATCGGGGTCAGGCGTGGGCGAAGAATGTCGGCTGGCGCATTGATTATCAGATCATCACCCCCGGTCTTGCCGATAAGATCAAGTCAGCGACAATCTATAAAAAAGAACGTTTCTCCGATCATGCCCCGTTGATCATGGAGTATGACGTTAGCATCTAGCCCGCCTGAGAACATGCCGTCTTCTTATCAGGGCAAGGGCCGTTTTGATACTACTCGGTGAAGAATTGTTGCTGGAAACTAAAGCTCAATACGGCCGACTCCCCCTTTGGGGTAATATTTAAATCAAAGTTGATGGTCTCCTCGTTGTTCACCGATGTCTGGGCGATGTAATAAATGGCGCCGGACTGCGCCAGCTCACGCACGGTCAGTTTCTTTAACTGCTGGTTTAGATTGGTTGCCGTTACCTCAACATCCGCCGCTACCGGTTGCCCTGTGGCGCCCATGACTTTTTTAAGCACGGAAATGTTCAACAGCGCCCGGTTTTTGCTACGCCGTATTTTGTAGGATTTGGCAATCTCAGGGCTCAGGATATCGGTGGTGAAGGCCACATAGTGGATGGTGTAATCGCCAAAGGTTCTCGACTGCTCAGCGTTTGCGCTGAGGCCGGCGAGCATGAATAAAAATGAGATGAGAGCAGGGGCGGTACGGATCATCACATCACTCCTTATTTTGCCAGGGGATAAGGTTACTATAGCAGACATTGTCGTATTCTAAAGATCAGATCAGAATAAAAAATCGCTATAAAAACCGGGCGATCATATTCAATATGGCCTTTAAGCCTTTGTATTAAAAGCATTTTTATCTTCAACACCAGCGCGGGAGAGCATCGTCCGGGCGGGGCGTCACTGGTATTCACCGGGCCGAGTGTTAGAGCGTTAGCGATCTGGCCAGATCAGACAGCGGTCTTACCAGCAAGATTAATGATAATTGCAGGAAAATAAACACCAGAAGCGGTGAGAAGTCCAGTCCATTTATAGCGGGCATACATCGTCTTGCCGGACGTAGCAGCGGCTCGGATAATTTATATAAAATAACGGTAACCGGGTGATACAAACCGGGGCTCAGCCAGCTAATGATGATCTGCACAAATATAACGAACATAAAAATATGGATAATTAGGGCCAGCAATTCTGCGGCGCTAAAGAGCATGAGTGCAACAAAAGAAATGAGCGAGCCGTAAGTGATCAAATCTACCAGCGTCAGCTCGACCGCTTTAAGGGTAAGCATGAGCACAATGGCAGCCCAGTCGATGTTGGCGAACCCCGGGATGATGCGGCGCAGGGGGCGTAATGGCGGGTTGGTGATAGTCAATAAAAACTGTGATATCGGGTTGTAGGGATCAGCTCTTACCATCTGCAGGAGAAAGCGTAGCACGACAAACAGGATATAAATAAAAAAAATGGTGTTGATCAGGTATAACAACGCCTCTTTTAAGTAGGGGGGCGTCATGTTATCGGGTGTTGTTCGGCCAGTTCGACAGCGCGTTGATAACATGCCGTCAGTGCGCCTCGAAGTAATGGCTCCAGCCCGTTTTCATGGAGCACCTTGATGGCCTGCTCTGTGGTGCCGCCGGGGGAGGTCACCTGCTCTCTGAGGGTTGTGGGATCACTACCGGTTTCCTTCAGCATCCTGGCCGCACCCAATGCGGTCTCAACAGTGAGTATACGGGCATGATCCGGTTGCAACCCCATTCCTTGTGCAATTCTCTCCAGCAACTCAACGATCAGGAAAAAATAAGCCGGGCCGCTACCGGAGATGGCGGTCACAACATCTAATAACGCCTCATCGTTAAGCCAGATCACGGCACCCACCGCCCGCATAATTTGCGTGGCGAATGCCTGTTGCGCCGCCGTGGCCTTTTCATTGGCATACAGTGCGGCGACGCCGGAGCGGATCAGGGAAGGGGTATTGGGCATAACCCGAATAACAGGGAAGTCATCGCCAAGCCCTGCCGCTATGGTTTGCGCTCGAACGCCCGCCACTATGGACATGATCAGGGGCGGGGGAGCGTCCAGCGCCCCTCTCAATGCCGTCAAAGCGGTATGCAGGACCTGTGGTTTAACGGCCAGCACAATGACCGCCGCCCCGTTGATGGCCCCATTGATTTCAGCGCGGGTTTGTATATTAAACTCAGTGGCGATCTTAAGCCGCCGCTCATCATCGGGTTCGACGCCCGTCAACAGCGATCTGGCATAACCGTTGGCTATCAGCCCGCCGATCAGACTGCCGCCCATGTTGCCACAGCCGATAAACACAATGCGCTTATTTTGCATGATCAGATGATACCAATTAACCGCAGGATTTATACCGGTAGAGATGATCGCATCAGCGTTTATCATCTCGCTGGCCGAATAAGGCGGCGCCTATTCTCACCAGGGTCGCCCCCTCGGCTATCGCCGCCTGCATGTCATGGGTCGTGCCCATGGATAAGGTGTCCAGTTCGTATCCAGCCTGTAGCAGCCGATCATAGATCTGCCGTAGTTTTGCAAAGGTCGCTCTTTGTACGGCAACATCATCGCAAGGTGCGGGGAAGGCCATCAGCCCGCGCAGGTTGATCCGCCCCAGGGATTGCATCTGCTCCGCCAGTTCGCTGACGGCGTCCGCCGCCACGCCCGATTTGCTCGGCGCCGCATCAATATTCACCTGGATGCAGATATTCAGCGGCGGCAGGTTTGCAGGGCGCGCATCGTTTAGCCGCCTGGCAATTCTCGCCCGCTCTATGGAGTGCGCCCAATGAAAATGCCGGGCGATCTGTCGGGTCTTGTTGGACTGGATGGGGCCGATGAAGTGCCAAATCGGTCGGTACTTGGCAAGTCTGTCTATTTTGCCCAGCGCCTCCTGGACATAATTCTCGCCAAAGTCCCGTTGACCCTGCCCCAGCAGCGATAAAATCTCAGCATGATCACGGGTCTTGCTCACAGCGAGTAATTTTACGCACCCCGCTTCCCGCCCGTAGCGCCGCTCCGCCTGTGCGATTTGCTCTCGTATTTGTTGCAGTTGGGCAGGCAGATTTTTCATATTATTACGGTAGTCTACAACCTCAAAACACAGTAACATCGCTACTGAGAATAATCTGTTCGTTAAGATAATAATACCCGATAATCACAGGGTGATTGTCGCTGTGTTTGAGCCCGTGCCACTTAACTATATAAAACAAACGCTAATGGAGTTGATTGATGGATATCGGTGAATTGCTTGCCTTTGGTTTTAAGAATGGGTGTTCGGATCTGCACTTATCGGCCGGTATGCCGCCCATGATCCGGGTGGATGGCGATATGCGGAAGATCAATGTGCCGCCCATGGATCACAAACAGGTGCATGACCTGGTGTACGACATCATGAATGATAAACAGCGCAAGGATTATGAAGAATTCCTTGAGTGTGATTTCTCCTTTGAGATCCCCGGTCTCGCCCGCTTTCGTGTCAATGCGTTTAACCAGAACCGGGGCTCCGGCGCCGTGTTTCGAACCATCCCCTCGGAGATCCTGTCCCTGGAAACACTCAAAGCCCCGGCGATTTTTAAGGACATATCCGAATACCCCCGTGGCGTCGTGTTGGTGACCGGGCCCACCGGCTCCGGCAAGTCCACGACCCTGGCGGGCATGATCGACTATAAAAATGATACGGAATACGGTCATATCCTGACCCTGGAAGACCCCATTGAGTTTGTGCATCAAAGCAAGCGATGCCTAATCAATCAACGGGAGATCCACAGAGACACCCTGGGGTTCGCCGAGGCCTTGCGCTCCGCCTTGCGTGAAGACCCGGACGTCATACTCGTCGGGGAAATGCGTGACCTTGAAACCATTCGTCTTGCCCTGGAAGCGGCGGAGACCGGCCATGTGGTGTTCGGCACCCTGCATACCAGCTCGGCGGCAAAAACCATTGACCGTATTGTTGACGTCTTTCCGGCGGCGGAGAAAGACATGGTCAGGGCGATGATGTCTGAGTCTTTGCGTGCGGTGATATCACAAACACTGCTGAAGAAAAAAGGCGGTGGACGTGTAGCCGCCCATGAGATCATGATCGGCACGCCGGCGATTCGCAACCTGATTCGAGAGAACAAAATCGCGCAGATGTATTCGGCTATTCAAACGGGCGCCTCCCTGGGGATGCAGACACTGGATCAAAATCTCCAGGAGCTGGTACAAAAAGGCCTGGTCGATCGGGAAGAGGCCAAATCTAAAGCGGCGAACAAAGATACTTTCTAACAGCTAAGAAAAAATAGCGAGCAAGCGAGGTTAAGTCTATGGAACGAGAACAGGCAATAAAATTCATGCGCGATCTGCTAAAGCTCATGGTAGATAAAGGCGGCTCAGATCTGTTTATCACGGTCGGGTTTCCGCCCGCCATGAAGAAATCCGGCAAGATGACGCCGGTATCAAAAACAGAATTGACCGCAGAGAATACCAAGGCCATGTGTTACGCCATCATGAACGACAGGCAATTAAAGGAATATGAAGCCACCAAAGAATGCAATTTTGCGGTAGCGCCTGCGGGTATCGGTCGGTTTCGTGCCAATGCCTTTATTCAACAGGGTTTTTGCGGCCTGGTGATGCGTGTTATTGAAACCGAAGTGCCGAATATCGATAAACTGGGACTGCCTGAGGTTCTAAAAGATACCGTGATGACGAAAAACGGCCTGATCATCATGGTGGGCGGCACCGGCTCGGGGAAATCCACTTCACTGGCGGCCATGATCGATTATCGCAATGCCAACAGCTACGGCCATATCATTACCATTGAAGATCCCATTGAATACGTCCATCCCCATAAAAATTGCGTCATCATGCAACGGGAGGTGGGCGTGGATACCGATGACTGGGACATTGCATTAAAAAACACATTGCGACAGGCCCCCGATGTGATATTGCTGGGCGAGATCCGGGACAGAGAAACCATGGAGTTCGGTGTGGCGTTTGCCGAGACCGGTCATTTGGCTATGGCCACCCTGCATGCCAATTCATCAAACCAGGCGCTGGATCGCATCATCAACTTCTTCCCGGAAGAACGTAAAACCCAGTTGTTAATGGATTTATCGTTGAACTTAAAAGCGGTCATCTCCCAACGTCTGGTTAAGACGCCTGACGGAAAAGGCCGACATGCAGCAATCGAGATTTTGCTCAACTCACCCTTGATCTCTGATCTGATCCTCAAAGGTGAGGTTCACGAAATAAAGAACATCATGGCCAAATCAAACGAACTGGGCATGAAAACCTTTGATCAGGCCCTGTTTGACTTATATGAAGCCGACAAGATCAGTCTGGAAGAGGCCCTGCGTAACGCCGACTCCATGAATGAGTTGCGACTACGCATTAAACTGGAAGGAAAGGCGGCGAAAGGCAAAGACGCCCAGGAAGGACTGGATCATTTAAGCCTGGAAGCGACAGAAGAAGAATCCGGCATGATGTGACCGGGCGGTGAGCCTAACAACAACATAACGATCATAGCATTTAAGGGGGTCCCAAACGTATGGACATCATGCCGTATCTGAAATTAGTGCTGGAGAAAGGGGCGTCGGATCTGTTCTTCACCACCCGCTCTCCGGTGAAGATCAAGCTGGAAGGCAAGGCCACCGCAGTTGGCAAGGCGGTGCTCGATGGCGAGGCATGCAAGGCCGCCGCCTATGGGATCATGAATGAGCAGCAGAGGGCGCAATTCGAAGAGACCATGGATGTGGATTTTGCCATTACCATGCCCGATGGCTCCGCCCGCTTTCGTGTCAATGTATTTCGCCAACGGGGTGAAGTGGGGATGGTGTTGCGATCTATCCCATCCACAATCCCCACCATTGAGCAGTTAGGCGTGCCGGAGGTTTTGAAGGAATTAATTAACCATAAACGTGGCCTTATTCTAATGGTCGGCGCTACCGGCTCCGGCAAGTCCACCACCCTGGCGGCCATGATTAACCACCGCAATGAAACGCAGGCAGGACATATTTTAACCATTGAGGACCCGGTGGAGTTCTCACACCCCAATCGCAAGTCCATTCTCAATCAACGAGAAGTGGGTGTGGATACCCGCTCCTACCGTACGGCGTTAAAAGCATCCTTACGTGAGGCGCCGGATGTGATCCTGATCGGTGAGATCCGTGAACGGGAGACCATGGAAGCGGCGCTGGAGCTGGCCAATACCGGCCACCTGGCGATTTCCACCTTGCACGCAAACAACGCCAACCAGGCCATAGAGCGGGTTATTAACCTGTTTCCACAGGATACACACAAGCAGTTGTTGATGGATTTATCACTAAACATACGCGCGGTGATCTCTCAACGTCTGGTCCTCGGGGTGAATGGCAAGCGTTGCGCCGCCATTGAGATTTTAGTCAACACGCCACGCATGGCCGAATTGATCATGAAAGGTGTGCTCGATGAGATAAAAGAGGCCATGGCGGAGAGTGGCCAGAAAGGCATGCAAACCTTCGATATGGCCTTGCATGAGCTGTATAAAGAAGGCCGCATAGAGCTGGAAGAGGCCTTGAATAATGCCGACTCCCGCACAAACCTGGAAGCGAAAATCAACTTCGGCTAAAGAGATGTTGGCCACACCTCGTGATTAAAATAATTATCCTCAAACCGCCCTTGATGAGAGATCGGCCTCTGCCGAGATATTAAACCGACGGCTTTGGCCAGGCCAATGGATTAAAACCCCTGATAGGGCGCCCCGTTAGGCAAGGAAAAGATGGGGTGTTGTGGGTGATCATGCACAGGGGATAGGCCCCATGATGTGGGAGCCCTGTTGGCGAAATACAGGGCTAAAAACACCGGGCTAACGATAAGACAGGCAATAAAAAAGGGTCTGACCGACCCTTTTTTGTACAACGCCTAATCTGCGATTATTTGTTGTTGATGTACATCGTCACTTCGAAACCGAAACGGATGTCATTGTATTGAGGTGTTTCCCATTTCATCTTGATGTCCTCCAGTTGGTTGTATTTAAGGGTCTAAAAAACGACATCATCAATAATGCAGGGAGCGTGCCAAAATGCCCGCCGATGGCGGTAGATGGCGTTATTCATTTATAGATCAAGCAGTTACCTTTTCAGCCCCCGATTTTAGCTGATTGTTTTCAAGGCCGGATCCGCCATATAACTGGTTGTAATCATCCATGATCTGGTTTTTAGTAGCCAGATCCGCCGTCACCACACAGCGATACAAACAGTGGCCACTGTGCAGGTATTTTCTCTCAAACGGGCTGGCAGCTTGTTCCGGGATATATCCCGCCTGATATGAGTAGTGGGTTAGTCCCAATAATGCAACGGCATGTATGAACTCTCTGGCATAGACGTCCCAGTTACAGCGCAGTTCAATCCGCCCCCCCAGATTGATAATGAGCGGGAACAGGGCATGACCGTGCCAACGCCGTTTCAGGTGTTTCTTTTTCGGCCAGGGGTTGGGATAAAACCAGTATTGTTGTTTGACATGCCAGTGATGCAGGTTGGCCAATAAGTAAAAATCCACCAGGTCGGCCCGCAAGAGCACCCGGTTTTTATACTGCATCAGATCAGTGCTCGGGCACAGGGTTTTCAGGCGGGCGGCGGATCTATCAATACCAATGACAAGCGCACGGGGATGCTTTCGGGCAAGTTGACATGTGCTCTTTGCATTGCCACAACCGGCGTCGATGATGATCTCCCGTTGTAAGTCTTTGCAGAGCGCATCGAGTTTTTGAAACAAGCGTCTGGTTTTCTCAGCGATGGGTTTGTTAAAACGGCTTGAGCGATGATGCGCGATCACGCTGTCAAGCCCTGGGTGTACGCCTTGCTGATTGCTGGTCGGGGTTTTGGAGTTCGCGTACACGGCGGTTAATGATCTGCCGGGTAGATGTCATCCGCCGCAAACACCGGCCCGTCAACACAAACCCGTTGCATGGATCGGGCGCCGTTTTGGTATACGGGCACCGCACAGCCGGCACAGCCACCTACCGCGCAAGCCATGTACTCTTCCAGGCAGATCTGACATGGCAGGCCGTATTCCTGAGCGAGCCGGGCAACGGCTTTTAACATCGGCGTCGGGCCACAACTGAAGATCTCCACCTGCCGCCGTTGTGCGGCGTCTAGGTTATCCAGCCATTGACGCGCAAGGCCGGTGACATAACCATCATAACAGCCGCTATAAGCCTGCCTGCTGGTGAGCCGACTGGCGACCCCCCAGTCATCCAGTAACGGCATACAGGCGATGACGTCATTGCCGATCCCTTCCACCATGATCTGTGATGGGCGAGTGGCAAAAGGAAACGGCGCCTCCGAGCCCATCAGCACAAACGGGGTTATCTCGTTGATCTGTGCGCGCAGGCGCTCGGCCAAGAAGATCAGGGGAGGGATCCCAACGCCGCCGCCGATCAACAGGGGTTTTTGAAGATAATGCTGTTGTTTGAATGGCACGCCAATCGGACCCAGCAGATTTAGGCGCTCGTTGATATGACTTTTTGCGAGTTTTTCCGTTCCTGCGCCATGCACCTTGAACAGTATTTCAATCCATCCTGCATTAGCGTCAGCACGCATGATCGACATGGGCCTACGCATCGGCAGCTCCTCGCAACAACGAAGATGGATAAAATGGCCGGGCCTTGCATGATGCGATGTTTCCTCGGCGGCCAATCGCAAAAGATGTTGCTCCCCCGGCAGCGCCTGGTGGCGCAGGACAGTGGCCTCCTCCATGAAGATGGTTCCTCTGGTTTCAGGATGTGGCATATGCTCAGCGCCGCTTCATTGGAAGGGATAAACCAGCTCGCCATTTAAGATGGTATGCGTCACCTTGCCGTGCATCTCCCAGCCATCAAACGGCGTGTTCTTGCCGGCGCTCACCCATTTTTCCGCATTCACCGTCCAGTTAAGGCGTTTATCGAATATAAATAAATCGGCGTTTGCATTCTCTGAAAGCGTGCCGACGGGCCTGTTGATGATGGAGGCTGGCCGCTGTGTGAGTGCGCGCAACATGGTCTCTATCGTGAGCCTGTTATCGTCCGTCAGGCTAAACATCAGCGGCGCCAGCACTTCCAGGGTGGACGCCCCGGGTTCAGTGGCGCTGAAGGGCGCGGCCTTGGCGTCTTCATCATGGGGTTGATGATCCGAGCAAACCGCATCGATCACGCCGGTTGCGAGGCCGTCAATCAGCGCCTGTTTATCCCTGTCTGAACGCAGTGGCGGTAGTAAATGGCATTGGGCATTAAAGCCATCCACATCCGCTTCAGTTAAATACAGGTGACATATGCCCACATCTGCGGTGACGGGCAACCCCCGTTGCCTGGCCAGGCCAATCATCTCTACGCTTTTAGCCGTGGACAGGCGAGAGAAGTGTACGCTCGCCCCGGTTTGCTCTACCAACAACAAAACACGGCTAAGGGCAACGGTTTCCGCCGTCTCCGGTATGCCCGGTAGCCCCAAACGGGTGCTGATCCGCCCCTCGTGCATGACGCCGTTATTTTTCAGGTAATGATCCTCCGGGCAGATAAACACCGGGAGGGCGAACCCGGAGGCATACTCCAGCGCCCGTCTTAGTACTTCCGTATCGATAATCGGTAGGCGGGCCTGGGATAGGCCGACACAGCCCGCTTCTTTCAGGGCCAGCACTTCTGTTAATTGCTCACCAGTGAGCCCCCTGGTGAGCGCCCCCATGGGGTAGATGTTTGTTCTCCTGGCATCACTTTGTCGCTGATGGATGAGCTCAACCACGGCCGGTGTGTCGATCACCGGTTGCGTATCCGGGTGACAGACCATGCTGGTGATCCCGGAACAGGCGGCGGCTTTACACTCCGATGCAATGGTCGCTTTATGTGCATAGCCGGGTTCACGAAGGTGCGTGCTTAAATCGACAATACCGGGGCATACATACTGGCCGGGCACATCCAGCTCCACGTCCGCAGTAAAACCATCCAGTGGCCTCAGCACAGAGAGAATTTTCCCCTCGGCAATGTAGAGATCCCCTGTTGCGTTGATCTGGCTCGAAGGGCAAATGATATGGCCGTTGCTGATCTTGATCCGCATCAGCTCGTACCGGGCGTATCATCGTTTGCCGGGCGCATCACCATCGCCATGACCGCCATGCGTACGGCGATACCGTGACTTACCTGTTGCAAGATCACCGACTTCTCTCCATCGGCCACCTGGGAGTCGATTTCCACGCCTCTGTTTATGGGGCCGGGATGCATGACGATCACATCGTCTTTTGCAACACGCAGCCGTTCCTCGGTTAATCCATAGCAGTTGAAATACTCATGTGCGCTGGGGAGGACGGCATTTTTGATCCGCTCCCTTTGCAACCGTAACATGGTGATCACGTCCACATTTTCTAATCCTTGAGTTAAATCGTGATAGACCTGTACGCCCAGCGAGGCGATTTCTCTGGGTAGCAATGTTTTGGGTGCGATAACGCGAATATCACTCACGCCAAGAAGGCGAAGGGCATGGATCTCAGAGCGGGCCACCCGTGAATGGGCGACGTCACCAACGATAGCGACCCGCAAGGATGCAAAGTCCGGTTTGTGCCGCCTGATGGTAAACATGTCCAGCATCGCCTGGGTGGGATGGGCGTGTCTGCCGTCACCGGCATTGATAACGTGTACGTTCTCGGCGACCTGCTCTGCAATAAAATGTGCTGCGCCGCTATTGGCATGGCGAACAATGAACATATCACAATGCATGGCCTCCAGGGTGTGCAAGGTATCTTGCAACGCCTCGCCTTTGTGGGTGGCCGATGTGGCGATATTAATATTTAACAGATCGGCGGAGAGTCTTTTCGCCGCCAACTCAAAAGTAGTCCGTGTCCTCGTGCTGGGTTCAAAAAACAGATTGGCCACGGTTTTGCCGCGTAATAAGGGGACTTTTTTCACCGCACGATGGCCTACCCCGGCAAAGGATTGTGCATAATCGAGTATCGCTAATAGCGTCTGACGGTGAAGACCTTCGATCGATAGGAAATGTTTAAGTCGGCCCTGCTCATCTAGTTGAATGTTCTTATCCCTCATGCTGTGGTTGAGACCTTGAGCGCCAACGGCTGCGGGCCTGAGAGCGTAACATGTTCATCGGCATTCAGTTTCAGGGATCTGCCCACCACATCGGCCTGTATGGGCAGCTCCCTGCCGCTACGGTCGATCAACACCACCAGCGAGATGCTGGCCGGCCGGCCATAATCGAACAACGCATTCATGGCGGCACGCAGGGTTCTGCCGGTGTAGAGCACATCATCTATTAAAATGATGTGCCGATCTTCAATGTCGAAGGGCAGGGTGGATGGCGCCACCTCAGGGTGCAGGCCGATGCGACTGAAATCATCACGGTAGAAGGCAATGTTTAATTTGCCAAGCGGCGCTCCGGCCCCGTACATGCGATGCAGTCGTTGGGCTATCCATACGCCCCCCGTGTGGATCCCGACAAAGACCGGATCCTGCCTTTGGCGTTGTGTTAAGTGGCGATCCAGCCTGGTTTTTATGGAGCCGATGAGCTCATCTATGTTAAAAGGGCCCTCTGGCATGGTGATAGGATCCGCTGTCTTTCGGGTTTGTTATTATATCATCACAGATCTGCGATCAGCCCGTTGCCCCAGCCAGCCTTCAAGGATGATTTGAGCGGCAACGGGGTCGATGTCTTTTCTCTTCCCTTCTCTTGCGAGCGCTTCAACGCTGGTGAGGCGTTCATCTGCAAGATGGACGGGGAGTGCAAAGCGCCCCTTTAATTGTCTTGCGAACCTGTCCGCCTGGGCGGTGATGGCCTGTCTTTCACCATCCATCTTTAAGGGGTTGCCGACTATGAGCGCCTGGGGGCGCCATTGTTCTATTAACAGGGCCAACCGCTTCCAATCGGGCCGGCCTTGATGAGAAGAGATGACGCCCACGGGCGTGGCCGTATTGGTGAGTGTTTGCCCAACGGCAACACCGATCCTTTTTGTGCCGTAATCAAAACAAAGCAGGGTGATGGGTCGGGGGGGCGTCTTCTCCGCCATTATTTATCGATAGCGCAGATCCCGCTCGGTTGATATAAAAAGGCGGCGGGCTTTAGTTAGCATGAAAGGCCAGGGGGTGTGTTTTGTTGAACCTTAACATCATGCGTGACCTATCTCCGTTGATATTTGATCACAGTCTATCCCCAATAGCGCCGTTGCCGACGCCCAACGCCTCTCGTAAGGGGTATTGAAAATGACGTCCAGATCAGCAGGGCCGTTAAGCCAGGCGTTATCCTTGATCTCCGCTTCCAGTTGACCTGATCCCCAGCCGGCATAGCCGAGGGCGATTAAAGCGTTTTCCGGGCCGTTGCCGTCCGCAATGGCCTTTAGAATGTCCCGTGATGTGGTTACCCCTAAAGAGTCGCTGACATGGATGGATGACTCCCATTCATCATGGGTCTCATGCAACACAAAGCCCCTGTCCGTGTGCACGGGGCCGCCATGATAAACCGGCGTTTGTTCAATGGGTTTGCTGGCGCCGGTTAATTTCATTTGCGTTAAGATCTCGCCTAACTCAAATTCCAACGGGCGATTGATGACGATACCCATGGCGCCCTCATCATTATGGGCGCAAATATAGGTGACGGTCTGGTAGAAATTGGGATCCGGCAAATTGGGCATGGCGATCAGGAATTGATTGGTAAAGTTGCTGTATAGCATAGCCGTAATACTATCGGTAACAATAAGAAAAAACCACTTGAAGATAGCGGGCAAGCTATAACCGGCGAAATTGATTGACGGTATGGCCGGGTGAAATGATTATCTAAAGCCCCTGTTATTTAAGAATTGCCAGGTGCGGGTGATGTGCAGGATATCCGTCTCTGCACGGAACGTCTGTGGAAAAGGCGCATAAGGCGCCGCCAGTTTGACGATGCGAATGGCGGCATCGTCCAGTATTTTATGGCCTGAGGAGCGGCGTATGGTAATTTGGTTGATCCCCCCGTCGGGGTTGAGGGCGACGTCAAGGATCAGGCTACCCGAAATATTGCGCGACCTGGCATCGTCCGGGTAATTGAGATTCCCCACGCGCTCGACTTTTGCCCGCCAGGCCTCCATATAGGCAGCATATTTATATGCCTGGGTGCTGGCGGAGATGAACTTGCGTTTTGGCCGCTCGGCTCTCGCCTCCAGCTTGCGTTTTATCTCTGCGCTGAGCGCTGCGATCTTAAAACTGTTGCTCAGCAATGCCGTGGCGCTGGGCCTGGGTCTTTCGGGTTTTGCCGGCTCTTTTTGCTTCGCCTTAGTTGTTTCATGGGCCTCGATCCTCTCTTGCGCCACCTCGGCGGTTGTCGACTCAACACTGATCTGCTCTATGGCTTCTATCTCCTTCGGCGTTGCCTCGGCAACCGCCTCAGGCAGGGATGTTGATCCCTGGCGCTCTGTCGGCGGGGGTGCGCTCACCTCAGCCTGGTTATCAGGGAATGGTGGTGGCAGCGGCGTCGCAGGCGTTACCTTATCGGCCACATCACCGCCGCCGGCTAAACTCGCCTGGGCGAGTATATCGGCCTCTTCCACTTTGCTCGATTGCTGAACGAGAATGATCTCCATAGCATTGTAGCGGGGTTTAATGTCATCCTCCGGTTTGAACACCACGCCTAACACAATGATGGCGTGCAGGATAACGGCAAGACACAGCGTCAAACCCAGTCGGTCAACGGGCGTGATCTGCGCCTGCATGGCAACAGTTGCGCTCAAGACAGTGGGGGGCCTATAAACATCTGCGGGGTATTATAAAATCTTCCAACAAGCATTAGCCAGTATTGAGCGCTTTTATTTCATCATGATATTGATGGCTCTTAACTTAACCTCTCAGCAATCACGTCGATCAGCCTCTCGGCGATATGTCCCCCGTAGATGTTATCCAGCTCTCGCACGCAAGTGGGGCTGGTGATGTTGATCTCGGTTAGGTGATCACCAATGACGTCAAGCCCGACAAACAACAGACCCATCTCCCGCAAAGTGGGCGCCACCTGCTCACAGATCCAGTGATCTCGCGCCGACAACTCGACCCCTACGCCGCGCCCACCGGCCGCCAGATTGCCGCGAATATCACCGGCTTTGGGTCTTCGCGCCAGGGCATGTTCAACGGGTTCACCGTCTATCAACAAGATACGTTTATCGCCCTGTGATATGGCGGGCAGAAACTGTTGCGCCATGATGAAATGCTCACCATTGCCGGTTATGCTCTCCACGATCACATGTCTGTTGTCATCATCATGGCGTACACGGAACACGGAGCTCCCGCCCATGCCATCGAGTGGTTTTAAGATGGCCTGTTGATGTTCATCTATAAAGGCATGGATCTGTTTTTTATCCCGGCTGATCAATGTCGGGGCGATACATTGCGGAAAGTGTGTGATGAAGGCTTTTTCATTGACGTTACGTAAAGCAGTTGGGTGATTGACCACCAGGGCGCCGCTCGCTGCAACGTGCTCGAGGATGTAAGTCATGTAGATGTAATCCATGTTCAGGGGGGGGTCCTTACGCATCAATATGACGTCCAGCTCGGTTAAGGTCAGCTTGATCTGTCCGTGAAATCTAAACCAGGCCGAGCGGTTATCTTCTACGCTGAGTCTTCGGCAGTTTGCCCGGGCGATGTTCGCCGTTAAATACACATCTTGCATTTCCATATAATAGAGCTCCCAGCCCCGCCGTTGCGCTACCAGTAATAACGCCAGGGTTGTGTCTTTACCGGCCTGGATCCCGGCTATGGGATCCATGATCACGCCCATCTTCATTTGCAAAAATCCATCAAGGTTGTGTACATGCCCTGCACCCTGCTAGTGTATCGGCAAGTCCTGGGGATTGATATTAAAGCCGCTCCGTTCATGAGTGACCTAACCTTGAAAATAGTAACACGTAAGAGTCCTTTAGCGATGTGGCAGGCTAAATACGTCATGCACTCCCTGCAAAACATCCACCCAGACCTTCATATCGAGATCTGCGGGATGAAAACGCTGGCCGATCAATTCCTAAATCGCCCCATAGGCAGTATGGGCGGTAAGGGCCTGTTCGTGAAAGAGCTGGAGCAGGCGCTACTCGATGGTGATGCGGATATTGCCGTTCATTCAATGAAAGATGTGACCGTGGATATGCCCGCCGGTTTATCCCTGCCGGTGATCATGCAGCGTGAAGACCCCCGGGATGTGTTCATAGCAAACGGGTTGTTATCGCCCGATGAGCCGCCGCCCGGGCTCAAAGTGGGCACCTCGAGTTTGCGCCGCCAATGCCAGCTTCACGCCGCATACCCGGGATTACGGCTGTCGGATATACGCGGTAATGTGGGCACTCGACTGAAGCAACTGGATGATGGCGAGTACGATGCGCTGATCCTTGCCGCAGCCGGCATGAAGCGATTGGGTCTGGCGGGGCGTATCAAGCGCTACATGGATGTAAAATGCATGTTACCGGCGGTGGGTCAGGGGGCGATGGGGATACAAACCCGGGCGGCCGATGAGCGCATTTTGACGCTTATTCGGCCTCTGGATCATAAAGATACGCACCTGTGTGTTCGCGCAGAGCGGGCACTGTCGAGAAAACTGCATGGCGATTGTCACCTGCCCATCGCCGCCTATGCCGTGATCACAGCGGGCACACTCAGCTTATCTGCGATGGTAGGCAGGCCGGATGGCAGCAGGATAGAAAAAGCCGACATTAAAGGCGACATGTGCGATCCTGAAAGTCTCGCCGACCAATTAGGGGATACGCTATTAGCGCAAGGCGCTGATCACATCTTGCAGGAAGTTCTCGCCAATGAAGATACATAGCCGCTCTTTGGCGGGAAGGAAAATACTGATCACGCGGCCCGAGCGGCAGTCAGTAAAACTGTGTCAAATGATTGAATCCTTGCAGGGGATCCCGATAACATTTCCAACGATTGACATACAGCCCATTGAATTAGCGGCCGATGCACCGGCAAAGGAGCGGATGTTGAGGGATGTTGTGATCGCTATTTTTATCAGCAGCAATGCGGTTATCCATGCACAGCGGTCATTTCCGCAGTTAATCGAATACTTGCAGGACAAACCGGTTATCGCCGCAGGTCAAGGCACTGCCGAGCGCCTGGCGGCAATCGGTTTATACCATGCCGTCTATGCAGAGGAAGAGGGGGGGAGTGAGGCTTTGGCGGGTTTACCCGTACTCTCCCAGGTGAAAGACAAGCATATATTGATCGTGCGAGGAGAAGGTGGCCGAGAATGGCTAAAAGATAAATTAACCTCAAAAGGCGCCAGGGTGAGGTATCTGGAGGTCTACCGGCGTAAAAAACCCGATGTCAGTCAGGCGCAGATGGAGAGAATTTGGCATCATGGTGAGCTGGATGCGGTAGTGATAACCAGCAGGGAAGGGCTAACGAATCTGCTCGAACTAATCCCTGCCGCAGAGCACACGGCATTGCATAAAACAACACTCGTGGTCATGAGTGATCGGATAGGGCGATATGCCGTTAATTTGGGTTTTAACCGCATTGTTGTGGCGTTGGAAAATCATGACGCCGCCCTGGTGGATGCGTTGATGCGCTTAAACGGGAACTAAAGAATGAATGAGCAAGTAGAGCAAGCAAAAGCGATAAGCGAAGAGCAGGCCGTGAGGAAACGGGCGACCGGTAGATCTATCGGCTCAGCCCTGTTATTGGCGATAGCGATGATCATGGTTATGGGCATCGCCGTCTATCTGGCAACGACCATCCAGGAAAAACTGAAATTAAACGAAGCCAATAGCCGCGCACTTCAGGCGAGGATACAGGCGCTGGAGAAGACCACCAGGGCCTTGCATCAGCAGGGCGAAGCATTACAGAGCAGAGTCGATAACACCCACACACAGGTTGGGGCGCTGCTAGAGAATTTCAGCGTTTTATATCAACAGAAAAACAACGAGATTGGCTGGCAGCTAACAGAGATAAAATACCTGTTGCTGACCGCCGCCCATCGCCTGGTATTGGCGAGAGACGTTGACACAGCGTTAGTGGCCCTGCAAACGGCCGATGAGAAACTCAAGGCGCTACCGGATCCCGGGCTGATAACGGTGCGTGAACAACTGCTCGCTGACATGAACCGCTTAAAGGCCGCAAGCACGATAGACTTTACCGGCCTCGCCTTGTATTTAAGTGACTTAACAAAACGCGTTCGGGCGTTTCCCTTAAATGTCAACGAGGGCGCTGATGTGACCAGAGCCCCTGCCCGGGACGAACCCCCGGACCATCAGGACCGCTGGCAGCGGCTAAAAAGCGCCCTGTGGCAGGAACTAAAGACGCTGGTGGTTATAAGACGTGCAGGCGAAGGCGGGGTCGCTACCTTATTGCCGCAAGAGGCGTATTTCCTGTATCAAAACTTGAGGCTACAACTCGAATCCGCCCGTCTGGCCCTGTTGAGCCGGGACGGCGAACAATTCCAGGATGCGATTAAGACAAGCATGGATTGGCTGGATCAGTATTTCAATACCGGCGATCATCACGTCAGCGCCGCCCTGGATACCCTGGCGGCCATGAGAGAAATAGACTTTGATGAGCCCTTGCCCACCATCCATCCCTCCCTTGCGGCATTGGACGCCTATATAACCGCCCAAACAAGCGCCATGATCGATGAGGAGGCGGGGCGGTGAGGTTGTTGTTTACCGCTCTTTTTGCGCTGGTTTTGGCGGTTCTCATGGCCGGGTTGTTGCAACGCAGCCCAGGCCTTTTCACCTTTACCTACGATGAATGGGTGGTGCAGAGTAGCCTTACGGCCTTTGTGTTTGTGTTCGTGGTGGTCTTTTTGCTGGTGTATTTTTTTATCTGGTTGATAAGAGAACTCTATCGCCTGCCAAAGACGCTGGGACGCTGGTCTTCACACAGACGACATCAACGCTCGCAAACCTGTCTCGCCCGGGGATGGCTGGCCATGATGGAGGGCAACTGGTCTGTCGCTGAGCGCGCCTTTCGAAAGGGGGCGAATTACTCACGCCTGCCGTTGGTTAATTATCTGGGCGCCGCTCGCGCCGCACAACTACAGGGAGAGGCGGACAGGGGCGATCATTATCTGCGACTTGCAGATGCATGCCATGGCGGCTCAAGCCTTGCGGTCGGGATCACAAAGGCAACATGGCAGCTTGATCAGAGACACATTGAACAGGCCCGCGCCACCTTGACGTCACTGGAAAGCGAACAGCCGGGATGCGCCCAGGTAAAGCGTATGTTGTTGGATACCACAGTGCGGTTAGAAGACTGGGGGCAGGCAATCGAGTTGTTAGAGGAGTGCGAATCAAAAGGCCTGTTGCCCCTTGAGCGGATCAGGGTAAAACAACACATGGCCTATGCCGGTTTATTAAGGCAGGCTGACAGGGCGGCTTTGGATGGGTGTTGGCGGGCGCTCCCGGGTAGACTGAAAAAGGAAACGCAACTGATAGCGGTGTATGTTACGCAAAGACTGGGTTTTGCCGACACCGGTGATTGCGAGGTGTTGTTGCGCCATGCGCTGAGGAGAAAGTGGGCCCCGGAGTTGGTGAGATTATACGGTCTCGTTGAGGGCGATAACCTGAGCCGACAATTAGCGTATATGGAAAGAGCATTACATCATCATCCCAACGATCCCGTCCTGCTCTTAACCCTGGGGCGCCTGTGTAAAAAAAGCAACCTGTGGGGCAAATCCAGGGGGTATTTAGAGCGGAGTATTGATATTCACCCTGATCCAGAGGCCTATCAGGAATTGGCGACCCTGCTAGAGCGACAGGGCGAGAAGGCGGCGGCGGCGATGTATTATCAGAAAGGCTTACATATCGCAACGTCAAGTGCATATCGCCGATCTGAGTCCATGAGTGGCGCAGGTGAAGAAGTAGCGGCGGATCCCTGAGTGATCATCTAATGTTGATGATCAAACCATCAACCCAAAGGTCGCCTTAACATATCCGTTGCCGGGATCACGGCTCGTTCGATAGCGGACAGACGGGCTATGCAAAGCCATCTAACGGCACGGCTCTTCACCCATCACCCGGCATCGACTCTTTAGAAGAGCGCCGGCAAGATAGATCTCCTGCGCCCTGATGCGGCGCTCATCGTCAGGGATCGCAAGATGCACGACTGGCCGATGGGCATGGATGACCGACAAACCACACCTGCCGTCTGTTGGGATGGGTACTAGGGTTTTGCCTGCTCCAGCAACGTCTTCACCTCGGCGCCTGATTTTGCCTGTAGCGCTTTATCAGCGAGGGGGATGAGTTCGCTCAGCTCACTTTCAATGATCATCTTCTTCACCTCCAGCAGATAGCCCGGATGAACGCTGAACTCTCTAAGGCCAAGACCGAGCAGCAGTTGGGTGTGTTTGCTGTTGCCGGCCATCTCCCCGCACATGGCCACGGGAATGTTTGCCCGACTGCCCGCCGTCAGCGTCGTCTTGATCAACCTCAAGACCGCCGGATGCAGGGGATCATAAAGATAATTAACCTCGTCATTAACGCGATCAATGGCGATGGTGTATTGAATGAGATCGTTCGTGCCGATGGATAAAAAATCCATCTGCGCGGCGAACATATCCGCACAAATGGCGGCGGCCGGCACCTCGACCATTGCGCCGATGGGAATGTCGGCGTTAAACGCTAATGCCTCTGCCCTTAGCTCGGTTTTTACCTCATCGATCATCTCCAGCACCTGACGGGTTTCCTGCATGTTTGACAACATGGGGATCATAAGCCGCACATCGCCGTGGGCCGAGGCGCGCAGTATGGCCCGTAATTGCGGGCGGAACAGCGACGGGTCTTTCAGGCATAGCCTTATTGCCCGTAACCCCAGGGCCGGATTGGACTGCATCGGGCCTGTTTGTCTGCCGCCGTCGACCTGCTTGTCGGCGCCGAGATCAAGGGTGCGTATGGTCAACGGCAACCCGTTCATCTTTTTGAGGACGGCCAGATAGGTGTCGTAATGCTCATCTTCCTGCGGCGGGGAGCCGCGGTTCATGTAGAGAAACTCGGTTCGATAAAGCCCGACCCCGTTTGCGCCCACTTCCCTGACGGTGTCGAAATCACGCGGCAGCTCAATGTTGGCCTGCAACCCAATAGCCACCCCATCCCGTGTTTTCGCCGGCGACTCTTTTAATGCGATGAGGGCGGCGATATATTTTTCATCTTCCTGTTGTTGTTGCCGGTAGTGCTGCAGACTTAACGCATCGGGGTCGATGAGCATGACGCCGGCATTGCCATCGATGATGACGACATCGTCCTCCTTTAGAAAACGCCGCGCCTCGTGCAGGCTGATGATGGCCGGGATCCCGAGGCTTCTCGCCAGAATGGCGGTGTGTGAGGTGGGGCCGCCGTATTCGGTGGCGAAGGCGACAACACCATGATGTTGCATCAATACGGTATCGGCGGGCGCCAGATCATCGGCGATGACGATATAACCCGTCAGTCGGTTGTCGGGCTCCTCATGTGGCAGGGGGCTGTGTTTGAGCAAGACTCTGAGCACACGGTTTACCACATGTTCAACATCATCTTTTCTTGTACGCAGATAGGCGTCGCCCATCTCTTCAAATACCTGGATCAGGGCGTCCCGTTGTAATGTTAGCGCCCATTCCGCATTATAGTGTCCCTGTCGAATTAACCTGGACGGCTCCTGGGTTAAGGTCGCATCATCGAGCATTAACAAATGAGCGTCGATGAAGGTTGAAATGTCAGATGCGGTGTTGGCCGGGATGTGCTCGCGTATGGCGCGCAGTTGTTGTTTGGCCTCGGCGACGGCGGTGTTTAACCTTGCAACCTCGGCCTCGATCTGATCCCCATCAATGTGGTATTCGGGTATATCAAGCCGGTCGCGCCGGATGATATGCACATGACCTATGGCGATGCCTCGGGATCCCCCCATGCCGTGTAACGCCAGGGTCATTCCTCTTCCCCGAAACGCGCCGCGACTAATTGCGCCAGCGCAGCCATGGCGTCCTCTTCATCGCTGCCGTTGATGGTTAATTCCATGTTCGCGCCTTTTGCCGCAGCAAGCATCATCAGGCCCATAATGCTCTTTCCATTGATGGTCTTGCCCCTGACGCTAACATCAATGTTCGACTCGAACAGGGATGCGGTTTGCACGAACTGCGCCGCCGCCCGCGCGTGCAGGCCCAGCTTGTTGATAATAGCGATGGTTTTCTTTTGCATTTATGCCGCGCTCACCTCGGTTATGCCGTCAATCCCGCCGCTTGTTATGTCGTCAAGCAACGCCTTACAGGCCTCTGTGGCGGATCAACACATGTCGCCCCTCGTCGATAAAATGCCGCGCCAGCCGCTCGGCCATGTAGACGGAACGATGATGTCCGCCGGTACAACCGATGGCTATGGTCAAATAACTGCGGCCCTCGGCCTCAAACATCGGAACAAAAGACTGGAAAAAGTGAATGAGCTGATCCAGCATGCGGATCACCGGCTCCTCATCACAGAGGAATTCAACCACTGGCTTATCTTTGCCGCTATAGTGGCGCAGGTCTCTCTCCCAATAGGGATTGGGCAGGCAACGCACATCAAACACAAAGTCGGCGTCATTGGGGGCGCCGTGCTTAAAACCAAACGAGAGGAACTGCATTGACAGGGCGCCCGGATCCCGACCGGCGACGCGCGCAGATATGATCTCCCTGAGGCCGTGGGCGAGCGTGTGGCTGGTGTCGATATGTAAGTCCGAGAGCTCGGATAAAGTGGCGAGCAGCTCTCGCTCCTGGCGGATGGCGTCGGCCAGTGATAACTCTGCCGATGAGAGCGGGTGTTTTCTTCTGGTTTCGCTGAAGCGCCTTTTGAGCACATCGTTGTCGGCTTGAAGAAAAATAATCTCCGCAGCGCGCCCCTGTTTTTTTAACCTCGAAATATAATCCGCCACATCACCTAACCCCGTCAGCAGACTGCGTGCATCGACGCCTATGGCGATGCGTTTGCCGATCTTCGCATCATGGGTATCGATGTACTCAAAGAGTTTATCAAGAAGCACGATGGGCAGATTATCAATACAATAAAAACTCAAATCCTCCAGGGCATGCAACACAACGGACTTTCCGGCGCCGGACAGACCGCTGATGATCACCAACCGCTCCTCAAAGTCGGCCTCCTCAGACACGGTGTCGCTCGATAGCGGTTTTGCGGCCTTCCATGCAGCCGCCGGAGAAATCATCGCCCCCCATGCCTGGAAGAAGAAGAGCCACGCTTTTAACAGGCATGGCCCGGTTGCCTGTCGGCGTGATGGGCAGGGTGATTTTTAATAATCCCTCACCGCCTTGCCTTAACAGCTTTGAGGCGATGCTGTGATGGGGGCTCTCAGGCATTGTTATTGGCCGATCAGTAACGAGTGAATGGATGCACTGGCGCTCTCCGATCTGATCTGTTGCAGGAGCGTGGTTTGACTGAACCGCTCCGCCAGAGCGGCCAGGATCTGCAGGTGCTCATCGGTGGAGTTCTCCGGCACCAGTAAGGCAAACATCAAATCCACCGGCTGTTTATCCGGCGCATCGTAGTCAACCCCGCTCGCCAGTTGTATAAAAGCGGCGATGGTGGGGCTGCCGTTTTTCAGGCGGCCATGGGGTATGGCGACCCCCTGACCGAGGCCAGTGCTGCCAAGCCGTTCCCGGTTCAACAGGCTTTCAAAGACCTCCTTTTGAGATATGTTCGGGCTGGCGCCGGCAATTAATTCGGACAGGGCCTCTATCGCCGCTTTTTTGCTGGCGATATCAAGGCTGCACAGAATACGATCGGCGGACAAAATATCTGCTATGTGCATGTTTTGCTTAACTCGGCGTCCTCTACAAGACCAGGCAGGCGCGCCTAACCCCGGTGATCGGATAATTTTTCCTTGTGTTTTTTGACCTGCCTGTCCAGTTTGTCGATCAGCTTGTCGATGGCCGTATACATATCACTGTGCTCGGCGTCTGCAAACAGGCTGGCGCGATTAACATGGATGGTTGCCTCGGCTTTTTGCCGCTCCTTCTCTATGGTTAAGATGACATGGGCGTTAGTCACATGATCAAAGTGACGCTGTATTTTGGTGAGCTTCGCCTCAACATAGGAGCGAAGAGCAGGGGTGATGTCGATATGATGGCCGGTCACATTAATGTGCATGGTCTCTCCAGGTGGTGGTTGATGTTTAGTATACAAAATCGGCTTTGTTGGGTTTAGATCAGTCTTTTTCTCTCGTTTGACGGGGGGATGGATAGGGATTCCCGGTATTTGGCGATAGTGCGACGGGCGATGTTGATTCCCCGGGCGGACAGTAGTGTTGTTATCTTGCTGTCGCTCAATGGTTTTTCCGGTTTTTCCGCCTGCACCAGTTTTTTGATCAGTGCACGAATTGCGGTTGATGAGCATGTGCCGCCATAATCGGTGCCCACGTGGCTTGAGAAGAAGTACTTCAATTCGAAAATGCCCCGGGGGGTGTGCATGTATTTTTTCGTGGTGACCCTTGAGATGGTGGATTCATGCAACCCCAGGGCCTCGGCGATATCATGTAATACCAAGGGCTTCATGGCCTCATCGCCGTATTCCAGAAAGGCCCGTTGTCTCTCTACAATGCTGGTGGCCACGCGCAACAGGGTCTCGCTTCTGCTTTGCAGGCTTTTGATAAACCACCTGGCCTCTTGCAGGTGATTTTTCAGTGAGGTGTTATCATCGCTGTTGTTGGCCCGGCCTATCATGCGGGCATACCCTGAATTGATCCGTAATGGGGGGACGGCCTCGGTATTGAGTTGCACCTTCCAGGCGCCGTTTGCTTTTTTTACGAAGACGTCCGCCACCACGTATTCAGTGTGGGATTCGTGTACCTGATTGCCGGGACGGGGGTTCATTGACTGAATTAAACCGATCACCTGCTGTAGTTCATCGCCTTCGAGCTTCATGCGCTGCCTGATCTGCCTGTAATCATGGGCGCCGAGCAGGTGAATATGCTGATCGATGAGTTGCCTGGCCTCATTCAACCAGGGGGTATCCGCCGCCAGTTGCGCGAGTTGCAGGGTAAGACACTCAGCCAGGTTACGGGCGCCGACCCCGGTCGGCTCCATGGCCTGTATCATGCGTAGCACGGCGTTAATCTCCTCAAGGGCAACGGGCGGCTCGTCCGATAATAAAGACTGGATCTCTTCCAGGGTTGTCGTCAAATAGCCATCATCATCCAGGGAGTCGATGAGCGCCATCGCTATGGCCTTATCGGTCTCGGACACCGGCGAGAGGTTCAACTGCCAGAGTAAGTGACCATGCAGGGTTTGTTTGCCGGTGTCCCGGTTCTCGTAACTGTTATATTCCGCACCCTCGTTATTCCTGGGGTAACTCACCGCCCCGCCATAGATATCCTCCCAGGCGGTATCAACCGGCAGATCCTGGGGGATGGTATTATTCTCAACGGGGATCGGGTATTCATCTTCACTGGATTGCGTAGCGACAGGCGCTTCCCCGTCTCGTTCCGGGTTTTCCATCCACTCCCCCTCATCCAGCTCCAGCATCATGTTCGAGTTAAGGGCCTCCTGGATTTCCATGCCCAACTCCAGACTGGACAGTTGCAACAGCTTCACCGCCTGTTGCAACTGCGGCGATATAGTCAGGTTCTGGCGAAGTTTTAACTGCAGGGATTGCTTCATAACCTGGCAAGTGTAACGCAAAAACCCGGCCAATGACGGCCTGGCCATTGTAATCTCCCTGATGAGTCCCGCCCGGGGGATGATGATTTTAAGGCTCGCCTTCTGTAGATGCCCGATTGAAGTTAAGGGGTTTAAGCCCCTCAGCGGGCGTTGTTTTGTCTCATCCAGTGATACATGCCCTCAACTTACACCGGGCTCGATACATTGAAGATCCAGTCATTCTGCCCCTTGCAGGACTTCACTGTTGGGCTGTATTTTTATGCTCCGATCAGTAGCCGGCATGAACCAATCACAACATCTTATATGGCTACGGGGAGGGTTGATGAAGGTCTCGCCCGCCTGTGCTGGATAGATCTCAGGCGGATGAATAATGGCATGGCGGATAGAAACAAGGCCGCTGGGCGGTTTAACGGCCTTGCTTCCTGCTCGGTGGGAGAAATCGTTAGAACTGGTAGCGCAAACCGCCCGGAAGGTATTTTTTTATCGCTTTTTAGTGTTATAACGAAGTTGATACCCATTTTTTGCTTCAAGACATCCACGGGTATACAGTGGCCCTAGCCTTAATCCAGAAAGGTCCTCGTCTGATGCCCAATTTGCCCAGTTGACACTTTTCTGGAATGCACTTTCGCCAGTATAACCACCAAACGCGTTTTTCGCGTTTACAAATACGCATATTTTGCGTTCGCCAGTTACAGGGTCTATATAGGAAAATATGTCGCCGTAAACAGCGCTATATGGGTCCTTCAGAAGCCCTCCAACCTCTTGCTTTACCTGCTTCTTTTCTTTAGCAGATAGCATTTTTGGTTCTACTTCATAGCGTATTTTTTCTTGCGCACTGATGGTTCCTACATATCCGACCAACGCTATTACCAAGCCCATTATTACAGTTGATTTACTCATAAAGAACCACTAAAACTGGTATTGAAACCACCTCGGCAGGGAGAAAACAGGTACTTAGAATGCCCACCCAAGAATAACAGATTTGCTCTCTCCTGTTGCCCTTGCGCCAATCGCAAACCGATTGAACTGAACAAGTAAACCGCCACCGAGATTCTCTTTCCATTTCGATTTTTTATCTGTGTCAGCAAAGCACTCAAATCCCAAAAGTGACCGGCCTGCAGGGCAATAGGTCTCAGTTTTTATAGCTCCGATAATAGCAAATGGAGTAAGCCGTAAAGAATCAGTCTTATAAATGTTGATTCCAGCTATTAAATTAATTGAAACCGCTGGGTCTGTATCATTATTGGTTCGGTCAGGAATTTCTCCCTCTTTACTTACTTCAAAGCCAAGAGCGGCATGTTGGAATCCTTCATGTCGGAATCCTTGATAGATATAGCCAATGCCAAAGGCACTACCATCATCATCGCTTTTACCGCCATGAATATATGGAAGATGATCTTGTGCGTAAACACTGGTAACAGAAAGGGAAAAAATTATAGCAGCCGAGATTATTATTGTACGCATTTCACACCCTCCTCTTAAGTTAAATGCTTGATTTTCTGATTTTTGGCTCATAGTTAATATCAAGAGTTATTAAATAAGCGTGAAATACTAACATTCTATATTCTGCTTAGCAATACTATCCTTTGTGAATGAGTATTGGTGAGCGCATTAAACTCATCCGCAAGCGCCGGGGCTTCTCGCAGGCGGAGCTGGCTGGTTTGACGGGCGTGAGCCGGGGCGCCTGTGGTCAGTGGGAGGCGGGGCTGTCCCTGCCCAGTGTGAAAAAACTCTCGAAACTGGCCGTTCTACTGGAGGTGCGCTTTGAATGGCTGGTGACCGGCCGGGGTGAGATGGAGTATGTCCGTGGGATTGAAGATGAGAAAGCCGGTTCAACCGAGCGCGATTTTTCTCTGACCATCGAGCAACGGGAATTGCTTACGCACTATGCACGTCTTTCCGCCAAAGGTCGCCATACCATCATGGACTTGCTCAGAATCATGTGAAGGATGTCTGTAGCCATGTCTTTTCTGCTGGCCACAGCTCGCCTTTGTGCGCGCGTTGAACATCACACTCGGCGAGGCTCTCTGCACCTGCGCGCCGCGCAGCCATAAAATTTAAGGATTGTTCTCTGGCAATGCCCTGATTTTAAGGGCGGGATGAGGGAACATCAGGCTGGCGGGCACGCTTTGACATTGAACTTTATCTCTAACCAAGTACAATCCACGGCGATTTCCATCAACAGGGGCTTTTCGGCCTGCTGTTTTCATCATCATCACGGCTTAGGGGAGATGGCTTTATGTCGGATATAGGTTTCATCCTGTTGTGCGGGGGGCTGGCGATCGTCTACGGGATCGGATCAGTGCGCTGGATCCTGGCGCAACCGCAAGGCAACGAGCGCATGATCGAGATTGCAAGGGCGATACAGCAGGGCGCTTCGGCCTACCTCAATCGTCAATACACCACCATCGCCATGGTGGGTGCGGTGTTGTTTCTGATCCTGGGTTTCGCTCTTAACTGGGTAACCGCAATCGGTTTTCTGATCGGCGCAGTCTTCTCCGGCGCCGCCGGCTATATCGGCATGAATATCTCCGTGCGCGCCAATTCACGCACGGCGCAGGCGGCCCATCAGGGCATGAACGCCGCATTACAAGTCGCCTTTCGCGGCGGCGCCATCACCGGTATGTTGGTGGTGGGCCTGGGTCTTCTGGGCGTGGCCGGTTATTATGCGCTATTAACTGGCCTCGGCTACAGCATGGAGGATACCTTGCACGCACTGGTCGGCCTCGGCTTTGGCGGCTCGTTGATCTCCATTTTTGCGCGGCTTGGCGGCGGTATTTTTACCAAGGGCGCCGATGTGGGCGCCGATCTGGTCGGCAAGGTGGAGGCCGGGATCCCTGAGGATGATCCGCGTAATCCCGCCGTTATTGCCGATAATGTGGGGGATAACGTGGGCGACTGCGCCGGTATGGCGGCCGATCTGTTCGAGACCTATGCGGTCACGGTGATCGCCACCATGTTGCTGGGCAGTCTGCTATTTGCCGCTGGCGATACAGCGGGCGTCATCTATCCCCTGGCGCTGGGCGCCGTTTCCATTGTGGCTTCTGTGGTGGGCGCCTTCTTCGTCAAATCCGGTGAAGATGGCGGCGTCATGGGGGCCTTGTATCGGGGGCTTGTTGTCGCCGGCGTGCTGGCGGTGATCGGGTACTACCCGGTGACGACTTATGTCTTTGGCGAGACGGTGATGATCGCCGGGCAGGCCATCCCCAGCCTGTCTGTTTTTTATGCGGCGCTGATAGGGCTTGGCCTGACGGCGGCCATGGTCCTGATCACAGAGTATTACACTGGCACCGATCATGCGCCGGTCAAACACGTTGCCGCCGCCTCCGAGACAGGCCATGCCACGAACATCATCGCCGGGATTGGCGTGTCCATGAAGGCGACGGCCTGGCCGGTATTGGTCGTCTGCGCCAGCATCTGGGGCGCTTTTGAGCTGGCCGGTCTCTACGGGATTGCGATTGCGGCCACTGCGATGTTGTCCATGACCGGGATCATTGTTGCGCTCGACGCCTTCGGGCCGATCACCGATAACGCCGGTGGCGTGGCGGAAATGGCCGAGCTGGATGAGAAGATCCGCAATATTACCGATCCGCTGGATGCGGTGGGCAATACCACCAAGGCGGTCACTAAGGGCTATGCCATCGGCTCCGCCGCACTGGCCGCATTGGTGTTGTTCGCCGATTACACCCATGCGCTGGACAGTGCGGGCAAGAGCGTCACCTTTGTCCTGTCCGATCCCATGGTGATCATTGGCCTCTTTATCGGCGGCATGGTGCCCTATCTTTTTGCCGCCATGGGCATGGAAGCGGTCGGTCGGGCGGCCGCCTCAGTGGTCTTGGAAGTGCGCCGTCAGTTCAGGGAGATCCCCGGCATTATGGATGGTAGCGGCAAGCCGGATTATTCACGCGCCGTTGATCTGCTAACCAGGGCGGCGATCAAGGAGATGATCCTGCCGTCTTTATTGCCGATCCTGGTGCCGGTGCTGGTCGGCGTCATCCTCGGGCCGGTCGCCCTGGGCGGCCTGTTGTTAGGGACGATCATCACCGGTCTGTTTGTCGCTATCTCCATGACCACCGGCGGTGGCGCCTGGGACAACGCCAAGAAGTACATTGAAGATGGTCACTGTGGCGGCAAGGGTAGCGAGGCCCATAAGGCCGCCGTCACCGGTGATACCGTGGGCGATCCTTACAAAGACACGGCCGGGCCGGCGGTGAATCCGCTGATCAAGATCATCAACATTGTCGCCCTGTTGATCGTGCCGCTCATCGTCTAGCACCCCTGTCTGCACGGATATTTATTATTATATTGTCGATCATGAGTTGGATCTGCCTGAAAACAGGTAATACGGGAATTTATCGATGGGATGGAAGATGGTCGATCACGATCTGTTGTATATTGTCTTCGTCTTCCCAGAAATAATATATCCTGAGGCAGCGTTTTGGATTCCTTGTGTTTCCACCATTTTTGATATGCCAGTCGACAGTTTGGTGTTTGCCTCGCCATTTTATTTTATATGAGTCGCCACCACAGCGAGTATTTTCCAGCCCGTTCAAGTTTTCGATCTTTCCTTTCACATCGCCTCCGCCATTAATGCGCTGATCGAAGTATTCGGTGGCAAGCCAGCGGATAGCTTTGGCAACCGTCTTAACATCCTCAAATTCGGGGGAAGATCGGAGCATTTTCTTCGCATTTGAGGTCAGCACCACCTTATTAACATAGGAGCCGTTAAGCCAACCAATAAATTTCTTCCAGTCCCGGGGAAGTGGCTCGTCCGATGGCTGCTCCCGGCCTTTTTTAGCCATTGCCTTTTCAAGTTCCTTGCAGCGACACGAAAGTTTGTGAAGCTGTTGCCCCGCTTCTTTGGCTCGTGTTGTCGCTTTATTCGCCTTGTCAGCGTAACCCTGAAGCTCCTGCTCAAGCTCCTTAATGTCTTTTTTAAGGCTGTCAATTATTTCATCCTTATTAGATGCGTTATCATGGAGTTGCTTTCTCTGCAAATGCTGACTTTTGGCTCTCATGGTAGAGAAGGGTTTGATGACCTCCCCGCGGCGGTTTCCGGAGATGTTGAACTTGGTGGCAGTGCGGTGCAGCCAAACCTCGCAACATTTGGCTTCCTCATCCGAACCAAGCCGATTTGCAAGGAACAAGCGGTGCCGATAAGGATCGTCTGTTTTTGAGAAGCCAGGCATATAGGCGCGCACCGCTCCTCTGAACACAGAATGCTCCTTACCGAAACGATCTGTTAGCACCCAGGCTGCTCTAAGTGAGAGCCGCGCAACTATCGCGATGCCAGTAGTCGCCTTGGCAACTTCGGTCTCGCTGATCAGAGTGCGATCAGATATGCCTCCCAAAATGGTAACTGCGAAGATCGGCAGGCGGCGTTCGGGGTCTTCTAGCTGCTCGCACAGCGCCTCGGCCTCATCCTCTGATTCAATTAACCGGGGCGTTGCAACAAGTCGCTCGGTGTCATGAAACAGCCCGGGCTTCTCGGCTAACTGGCGCATCAAGCCTGGCACATGTGGGGTGGGATCAAAATCAGGCTCGGCTGTGCTTGCGAGCAAACGAAGGCCAAGGTGCGGGCGTTCAGTATTTTGGGCGCCGATGACCACCTCGGTTATCCATGTTCGGCCCGGTATTTTTTTGTCGGGATCTTCGGCGCGCAATGCCCAAACATCCCAATCATCCTCCTGAAAACGCACGGCGGCAATGTTGCGCCCGCCCGGCAGATGATCAAAGCCCTGTAAGTCCCAGGCATCCTCAGGTAACTTGCCACCAGTGCGGGCTTGCGCCCATTTAAGCACCTCACGGCAGGCAACAGCGAGCGATGTGTTACTGCTCTCTCCACCAAGCCGGGCGGATATACGTAGCATCTCAATGCTACGCACCCGGCGGGCGATGTTTGCCCCTATCGAGGGGGAACCGAGGGATTGTCCGAATGTTTTATTCATGCTGTTTCTTCATCATCAACGTTTTTTGATTTTGGACTATTGCATCCACAGCGGCGCACCCATGAGTAACAGGCCGGCCATGTCTTGATTTCAAGGCGATGGCCTCAGATCGCTCGCCCGGCGTCTTTATCGTAGCGATGCACTACCTCGCGCATTCCCATCAGTGCCGGTGGCCCAGAGCTTTTCCAGTTGATAATAGTCCCTGGCGGTTGGGTGCATGATATGGGCAATCACATCGCCAAAATCAATCAATATCCATTGCCCCTGTTTTTGTCCTTCCACACCCAGCGGCGAGATTTTATTGCGCCTCGCCACTTCAATGACGTTCTCGGCAATGGCCTTCACCTGTCTGTCAGAGCGACCACTGGCAATGATCATGTAATCCGTCACCGTAGTCAGCTCGCTCACTTCTAATATCCTCACATCCATCACCTTTAACTCTTCCATGGCGGTTGCGATGATTTCTTTCAAAGCGGTGGCTGGGCTAGTCATACATACAGGCCGTTTTCTTTGATGTAGTTAGCGACTGCTTCAGGCAGTAATGACGCCGCCTCGCCGTTTTTTAATAACCCTCTTATTTGTGAAGAGGAGACATCCGCTATGGTGATGGTGGTTTTATAGACATGCCCGTGAGGACGGGCATGGATGGCCTCTACCGCCTTACAAGCATGTTCATCATAAAACCCCTGCAGTTGTCGGCTTAAACTCAACGCCCCCTGTCCTTTTCTGTCTATCACTAGCAAATGCGCCTTGTCAGTCAGCGCCCGCCAGCGCCGCCAGCTTGTCAGTGTGGCAAACGCATCCATGCCTATTATGAAACAAACAGACCGATCAGGGTTTTGCAGGCGCAACTGCTCCAGCGTCTCAATCGTATAAGATACGCCCCCCCGTTGCAGCTCCACATCGTCTACTGTTAATTGGGGATAAGGTTGTAATGCGAGGTCCAACATCGCCAAACGGTGTCGCCGCCCGGCGAGAGGGCTTGATTTATGCGGCGGCATGTTTGCAGGAACAAACCTGACCTCCTGCAAGCTCAGCGTTTCAATGCACTGGCGTGCCATCTCAATATGGCCAATATGCACCGGATCGAAAGTCCCTCCAAGCAGACCTAGAGGCGGGAGAGACATGGCCGATCACCCATGCTTAAAAATCAGCGGATAACAACAGGAAAAGGCATGCCGTTTCACGGATGAGGTCTTACTCCCTGATCTGGCCGTCACCGATGATGATAAACTTTTGCGAGGTTAATCCCTCAAGACCAACCGGGCCGCGGGCATGGAACTTGTCCGTGCTGATCCCGATTTCCGCCCCCAGCCCGTATTCATAACCATCGGCAAAACGTGTCGATGCGTTCACCATCACCGAGCTGGAGTCCACCTCGGCGAGAAAGCGTCTTGCCTTGCCCATGTCTTCGGTGACGATGGCGTCGGTGTGCCTGGAGCCGTAATGTTCAATGTGCTCGATAGCCTCATCAAGGCCGCTGACAATTCTCAGTGACATCACCGGCGCCAGGTATTCAGTAAAATAATCCTCATCGGTCGCTGCCGATATGCCCGGCAGGATCTCTCTGGCCTTATCATCCCCCCGGATCTCAACACCCGCCCTGGCATACATAGGGCCGAGCCGTGACAGCACAGGCTCGGCGATTGGCTCGGCGACAAGCAGGCACTCCATCGTGTTACAGGTGCCGTAGCGTTGGGTCTTGGCGTTGTAGGCAATGTTGATGGCCTTGTCCAAGTTGGCGTCATCGTCAATGTAGACATGACAGAGACCGTCAAGATGCTTGAGCACCGGCATTCTGGCCTCCCGGCTGATCCGCTCGATCAGGCCCTTGCCGCCTCGAGGCACAATGACGTCCACATAGTCGGGCAGGGATAGTAATGCGCCGACAGCAGCCCGGTCGGTTGTTGCAATCACCTGCACTGCGCTTTCAGGCAACCCGGCTGAGCGCAGGCCGGAGCTGATACATTCGGCAATCGCCAGATTGGACTGCAGCGCTTCCGAGCCGCCCCGGAGGATGGTGGCGTTGCCTGATTTTAGGCAAAGCCCGGCGGCGTCGGCGGTGACGTTTGGGCGGGATTCGTAAATGATCCCCACCACCCCTAACGGCACCCGCATGCGCCCCACCTGTATGCCGCTGGGGCGGTAGTGCATATTGGCGATCTCGCCCACGGGGTCGGCGAGCTTGGCTATCTGCATTAAACCATCGGCCATGGCGGTCAGGCGTGCCGGGGTTAATGCAAGGCGATCCAGTAATGCGGGCTCGAGGTTATTTTTTCGTGCGGCTTCAAGATCAGCCTGGTTCGCCTCAGACAAGGCCCTTTGCCGGCCTACTATGTTCTCGGCTATGGCGTTGAGTGCGGTATTTTTCGCTGCGGTTCCTGCCTTCGCCATTGAACGTGCGGCGGTGCGCGCAGCCTCGCCTGTCGAGTGAATGTAAGTGTTAATGTCCATGGGCGCCTGTGGGTGAATAGCCAATGAGGGATAAGTATGACCGAGAACTACGCGCTCGGCGGGGATTTAAGGCGCTGGCCGGCGATGGCAAACATGAAACGCTCCAATAACAGCCAGCTATCGGCCTTGATAACGCCCTTTATCGCCTTGTCCACGGTTATCGACTCCGTAAGCAGTGCCGCCAGTTGCCTTGCGTTGAAGCGGTTTATCACGGCGGTCATCGCCGGTTTTTTTTGTTGCCATATTCTATAGGCGGCGAACACCTGCTCTTTTGCCTTGCCCTTCGCTATTTCGTGGGCCATGGCGTTCACCCGTCGAAACTCCCATATCAGGGCGGCGTAGATATTAACCGGTTCAACGGCTTCGTTTTTTAAGCCGCGCAACATTCGGGCAACCCGCTCTACCTGGCCGAGGAACACACTTTCGTTTAAGGCGAACACATCAAACCGGGCGCTGTCGATCACGGCGCTGAGCACATCATTGCTGTCTATCTCCGGCTTGTCCACAAGCAATACCAGCTTGTCAATTTCCTGTTTTGCTGCGAGCAGATTGCCCTCCACCCGCTGGGCGATAAAAGCGGCGGCATCGTGATGGATTGCTTTATTGTGTTGTTTGCAACGTTGCCTTACCCAACCTGGTAACTGGGCGGGGCCCACAGGCCAGATCTGTATGACGCCCGCCTTTTTATCAAGGGCCTTGAACCATTTGCTTTGCCGGGTTTTTTTATCGATTTTATTTGACGTGATCAACAACACATTATCCGTCGGCGGGTTGTCCGCATAGTCCGTTAAGGCGGCGCCCCCTTCCCGGCCCGGCTTTTGCGTATTGAGCCTTAATTCAATCAGGCGTTTGCTGGAGAATAATGACAGGTTAGCGCCCGCCTCACGCAACTGCCCCCAGTCAAAGCCTTTTTCAACATTGAGCACAGTGCGCTCTTCATAACCGCCATCACGTGCAGATGAGCGGATAAGATCGGCGGCTTCAACCATTTGCAGGGGCTCATCACCCGTTAAATAATATATGGGTAAAAATCGAGCGCTATCAAGATGGGCGGGGAGCTGCTCTGGTTTAAGGCGCATACCCGATCAATGGCCTTATTTTACAACGGCAAGCAGACGCCGCACTATGTGCGCGGCGGCCTGTTTGAGTAACTCTTCCCTGATCACGTCCTCTTCCGAGGATTTGCCCAGCAGGGCCTCCTCATCGAAGGTGTAATCTTTAGCGACCGTGATCCGCTCGTCCTCCACCGGCCTCTCACCACTGGCTTTACTGATCCTGATCAGCACGGAGAAGACGATCTGAAACTCTCGCGCCTTGCCCGTCTTTGCCGAGACACTTTGTATGTTTTGTGCAAAGGCCTCGTTATGCAAATGCAGTGAGTAGTCGGCGTCCCGGGCGCTGTTTTCTACCTTTATACCAGCTACCACCAGGCGGGATTTTATCTGCGCTGCAATCCTGCCGGCTGCGCTCTCGGCGATGTAGACGCTATCAATATCACCAACATCATATTTAGCACCCGTGCCGCGTAGCTGAAAACCGCATCCCTGCATGAGGAGGAGCATGAAAAAAACCGCATGTGCTAACCACTGCTTCATATCTGCCCGGGGCGTTGTCACTGACGGGCAGAGGATAAAGTTATCAGGCGGATGATACAAGCCCTGATGGCGGGCGCCCTGGGTGATCACCGCAAACGGGGATTAGTGGATGACGATGTTCACCAGTCGGTTCGGCACGATAATGATGTTGCGGATCTCTTTGCCTTCGATATAGCGTTTTATATTGTCGTTATCCAGGGCGGCGGCTTTTATCTGCCCATCATCAAGGTCGACCTGCACGGATATGGCCGCGCGTTTTTTGCCGTTCACCTGCACAATTAACTGTGTTGTCCGCTGCGCCAATGCCGCCGTGTCCGCCAGCGGCCAGTCAGCGTCTATAATGGGGGTTTGCTTACCCAGCGCGCGCCAGACTTCATCGGTAATATGAGGGACGATAGGTGATAACAACAGGGTCATCACTTCCAGCCCCTCCCGCCGTAGCGCCTTTGCGTTTTCTGATGCATCGGTTTCACGGTTTAAGGTGTTCATCAATTCCATCACCGCAGCGATGGCGGTGTTAAAGGTATAACGTCGGCCTATATCATCATTGACCTTCACGATCGTTTGATGGATTTTATATCGCACCTTGCGCTGTTGCTCCGTCAACGAGCCGGTTTGTATCGGCGGCGTGTCGGCATGGTTCTCTGTGGCGAACTTCCAGTAGCGCCTTAAAAATCGATGGGCGCCCTCCACACCGGCGTCAGACCACGCCAGACTTTGATCAGGCGGTGATGCGAACATCATAAACAGACGCACAGTATCGGCGCCATACTTCTCTATCATGTCCTGGGGGTCGACGCCGTTGTTTCTGGATTTTGACATCTTCTCAATGTTGCCGATGGTGAGGGGTGTGCCGTCAGCGAGTAGTCGTGCCGCCGAGATCCCGCCTTTATCATCGTGCTCGAGCTCAACCTCTTTGTAATTGAAATAGGTTTTGCGGCCGTTTTCCTCTCGATAAAAGGTCTCCGCCACCACCATGCCCTGGGTGAGCAGGTTTTTGAACGGCTCATCGCCTCTGAGCAGGCCCATATCACGCATGAGCTTATGGAAAAAACGGGCGTAGAGCAGGTGCAATACCGCATGTTCAACGCCCCCCACATACTGATCAACCGGCAACCAGTAATCAGCCCGTTCATCGAGCATGGACTGGTTATTATCAGGGCAACAATAGCGGGCGAAATACCAGGATGATTCAAAGAAGGTATCGAAGGTATCGGTCTCCCGTTGCAGGCGCTCGCCTGTTTGCGGGTGCGTGATGCTCTGAAAACTCGCCAAGTCCTTCAGTGGCGAGCGCACGCCGGTAAAGGCAACATCTTCCGGCAATTCAACCGGTAAATCCTCTGCCGGTACGGGGTGTGATCTCCCGTCTTTATCCACAAACATGGGCACGGGGCAGCCCCAGTAACGTTGCCGGGAAATGCCCCAGTCGCGCAGACGATAATGGGTTTTGCGCCGGCCTGTGCCGTGTTGCTCCAGAGAAGCTAAAATGGCCGTGCAGGCCTGCTCTGAGGTCAGACCATCAAATCTACCTGAGTTTTTCAGTATGCCCTCTTCCAGATAGGCAGCGGATTCCACATCCAGCGCGGCGCCATCGGCGGGGTAGATCACCGGCAAAATGTCGAGGTCGTATTTTTTGGCGAAGGCCCAGTCCCGTTGATCATGGGCCGGGACCGACATAACCGCGCCGGCGCCATAATCCATCAAGACGAAATTGGCCACCCACACCGGAATGAGCTCGTCACTCAGCGGGTGAATCACATTCAACCCCAATGACATGCCGGCCTTTTCCATGGTCTCAAGGGTCGCCGCTGAGGCGTTGGTTTGTTTGCATGTTTTTAGAAAAGCGGCAATGTCGGCATGGGTTTGTGCGGCGGTTAAGGCGAGAGGGTGTGCCGGCGCTACCACCACAGAGCTTGCGCCCAGGATGGTGTCGGGACGCGTGGTGAAAATACGCAATCTCTCATCACCGCCTTGCAGTTGAAAATCCACTTCCACGCCTTCGGAGCGGCCTATCCAGTTCCGTTGCATAGTGCGTACCGGATCAGGCCAGCCCGGCAGCTTGTCCAATCCCTCCAGTAACTCATCGCTGTAGTCGGTGATTTTTAAGAACCACTGCGGGATCGCTTTTCTCTCCACGGGAACACCGGAGCGCCAGCCCTTGCCATCGACCACCTGCTCATTGGCCAACACGGTTTGATCTACCGGGTCCCAGTTGACGATAGCGGTCTTTTTATACACCAGCCCCATCTCGTAGAGCCGGGTGAAAAACCACTGCTCCCAGCGGTAATAATCAGGATGGCAGGTGGCGATCTCGCGGTCCCAGTCATAGGCAAACCCCAGCCGTTTTAACTGCTCACGCATGTAGTCAATGTTTTGATAGGTCCATCTCGCCGGCGGCACCTGGTTTTCTATGGCGGCATTCTCGGCCGGCAAGCCAAAGGCATCCCACCCCATGGGTTGCAGGACGTTTTTGCCCTGCATCCGTTGATAGCGGGAGATCACATCCCCAATGGTGTAGTTACGAACATGGCCCATGTGCAGCTTGCCACTGGGATAGGGAAACATGGACAGACAGTAAAACTTCTCCTTGTCGGGATCTTCGGTTACCTTAAATGACCTGCTCTCAGCCCAGAACGCCTGTACACGCCGCTCGATTTTCTCTGGTTGGTAGTGGGTGTCCATCTAATCTGCCCGCCTCTGCAAAGCCCCGAAGGATACAGCAGAAAGAGCGGGCCTCACAATAACAACACAGCGGCCTTTGCGGGCAGAATAAGAAGGCCGATGTTGTTTAATGAAACCTAAGACTGTTATTGGTAAGGAAGCGCCCGGCCTGGATCAGCGGGATCCTTAAAGATGCGCCGCCCGCCTCCGTGGCGTAAATTGACGACAGGCAACCTCTGGCGCTTATCAGGGCCCGCCGATGGTTAAGACGTCTTTGTTTTTATCGAGCAGGGACTGGCCGATGCCTTTTATTTCGGTGAGCTCCTGTACGGATTTAAACTTACCGTTTGCCTTGCGATACTCGATGATCGCCTCGGCACGTTTCTCACCGACGCCATTGATCTGCATCAACATCTCTTTATCCGCCGTGTTGATGTTGACCAATTCATTGGCGAATGATATTGCCGGCAGGGCGAATAACACAATCAACGCCAGTTTCCTGATGGTTTCCATATAACCCCCTGATAGGTGAAGTCAGTTATTAAAAGCCACTTGATATGGCGGCGAAATTATAGCGGATCAAACGCATCTTCATAAGGAAATCGCCTTAACCACTTGTGAGAAAACCCACAAGCGCCGAAAATATGAAGGGCATGTATTTGCAAGCAGTGGGCTTTTCCGGATTTGACGGCGACCGCCTTAAAACCTGTATAAGAAAGGTAAGCATCCTTGTCATGCCCTCTGCGCTACGGGTTTGGCTGGGCTACGGGTTTGGCTGGCCGCGCATCGGTGAGTGTGGGGCTATGGCGTCTCTTTACCGATAACCTCAAACACGCTCAACGTGCCGTTCTTCTCATTCGCCGTGTAGATGTAATGGCGGTTTTCATGCTGATAATAAGCCACCCCCTCCGGGGCGATTTTGCCGTCCCCGGCGCCTTTGTCAATAGCGGCGATGGCGAGCACTTTCGGATAGGCAGGCTCGGCCAGGGAGATCAGCGCCAGCGCATTGGCTCTCTCAAGGCCAACGGCCACGTAGTTGACCCCGGCGATGGCGAAACTGACCAGCATCTTAGGTTCAGAGCCCTTGTTATCGCTACGGGATTCGGGATAAATACCGCCCGCCGCCGAGGGCCTTGCCCAGCCTGGTCTTTGCCGCCTTGGGGTTGGTGTCGCCCTCATCGGCGGTGATCAGATACTGCCCATCGGGCGTTATCGCAATGCCGTCCGGCTCCCGCAGGGCGCGGCGGTTCCTGCTAAAATCAACCACGCCATCATCGGCAATATCCATCCGGTGCTGCGTCTTGCCGAGCCCCACCGCCTTGATCATGCGCCCTGCTTTCACATCGATCAACACCAGGGCATTGTTCTCCTGTAGCGTGACCCAGGCCCTCTCATTGGCGGTGAACACGCCGTATTCCGGCTCCAGCAACATCGGGCTGTTGTTTGCCAAAGGCAGCACTATGGCCGCCTCGCCCTTGCGCTCTTTGACCTTCACCGCCTCGCCGGCAAGGGCGCCGATCACCACCTTGCCGTCTATCCGGCCATTGTTATCAAAATCAAAGCCGTCCTCTTCGGAGGCGATCTCGCCATCGCCGTTCCAGTCCACCGCTCGCTCCAACTCCCGCCCATCCGCTGCGCTGACCATGCCGGGCGTGCCGGTCAAATCATCCAACTGCACCTGCCTTGCGCTGGCCTTCTCTGCGCCCCGGCCTAGATCGATCAGGCTGATGCTGCCGGCGGCGCTGCTGAAGCGACCGGCATCTTTATCATAGACGAAACCTTCCGCCTCGTTGGGCACGAGGGCGGTATGCCCCTGGCTGTCGATGATGACGGCGTCCGGCCCCACGCCAACGGACAGGCGCTTGATCAGCGTGCCGTTTGTGGCGGAGCGTAGCTCAACACGCCCCCTCGCTAACGGCTGCCCGGCCTTGACGGCCACCATAAAGTAATCATCGAGGGGGTGAAAGGCCACCGAGGTCAGGGTCTCGCCATCGATAAGATCCAGCATGAAGCTGTTGCTGATGACGGGTTGGCGAGGGTTGGCGAGGCTCAGTATATCCACCCGGCCCTGCTCGCTGTTGCTGACCACGGCACGTTTGCTGCCGGCCTGGATGCTGATGATCTCCGTGCCCCTGTTCACGCCCAGATCACGCATGCCGTGATGCACCAGCGTGGGCTCGGCGGCGATGGCGGGATGGATGATGACCAGGCACAGGGCGAGCACACCTTGTCTTCGCACTGTCATTAGCCGTAGCGGGGTTGTCGCCTCTTGCCGGGGCATAGACTAAGCGATACTTAAAAATACCATTGACCACGAAAGACCAGGTAGCTGGCGTCCTTTGCGCTCGCCCCGGCCTCCAGATCCGCCGCTAACTCGGCATCGGCGGCTAACTCCGCATCGGCGGCGGCATTGGCGTCCAGCACGGTGACGTAGTTGGCCGAGAAACGCACATTACTGCCGGGATACCAGTTCACACCGGCGGTGAGGATATCGGCTTTGGACGATACCGCACCGCCGGTATTTTCATAATCACCGCTGGCAAAACGCAACCCCAGCTCCCAGGCGCCGAGACCGCCTTTGTGTAATGGGTTTCTGACTTTGGTCTGGCTGTAAGAACCCTTCTTCCATTTATAATTACGAGACTCGCCAGTGAGATAGTAGCTGCCGTAGACATACCAGGCGTCGGCGTCAATGTTGGGGCTGTCGGGGCTGTCTTTGAGTGTGGCCTTCGCATACTCGCCCTGTAGTGCCAGGGGGCCCCAGATCCCGGCCGCTTCCGCAACGAAGGTGATCGCCTTTTCAAAAGAACCGTTTTCCGTCTCCAGGACGTCACGCCCGGTATGCACCTCCGGCTCGCCGTCAATATTGTAGCCGCCGTCTGAGCGATTGTCGTAACCGAAACCAAGCCCCAGGTGCAGCATTCTGGTCTTCTCATGAACAGGCGAGAAGGTGAGACGGCCGGCAAAGCCATAGCCTGCATCTTCGGCGCTATCCTCATCTGCCGTGCCCACGTAACCCGCCACCCCGACAGTAAACATATCCAGTAGATGACTTCTCGCCGACAGGGCATACTTGCGACCGCCACTGGTATCGCCCACAATGCCGTCCACCAACTGCGAGCGCTCAATGAAGGTTATGTATTTGGAGCTGGTGAGTTGCTCAAGGCCAAGTGGCGTCATCTGATGACCTAAGGTAATCGTGGCTGGTTTGAAGCCCGTATAAGCGATGTAGGCGTCCCTGATCCCGTCTGTGCCGGGGTCCGCCGACTGTCCGGCAAAGTCATATTGAAACTTGAACTTCCAGTATTTCTGCCAGGTGCCGCTCAAGAACATGCGCGCCCGCCGAAACTCGGTGACCGGATGCCCGTCTTCACTTTCAAGGTTGACCTCACCTAACCCAACCGTTGAATCCGCCATCAAACGACCGCCGATCTGGATGGTGTTATCACCCTGCTTGATCTCCAACTTGCCTTTGGTGTTGATGCCGGGCAGCTTGTCGGTCTTCTCATCGAGACTGGCCTGCATCTCATTGACCTTGCCTTGCACCTTCTCGCCATCGGCCAGAGCCATGTTGCGTAGCAGTTCATATTCCTGTGCGCTGATGCTGCCCTTGTCTCTTAGAATTTTGAGCAGATCCAGCATCGCCTCACTGGTTGCCTGTGTCGGCAGCGAGAAGCCAAGCAAACCGCCGATCATCATCAAGCTGAAAACGGGTTTCATGATTGTCTTAAACACGATTTTCTCTCCTCATCACGTAAGGTAAATTAAAATGGTTGCAACCCCTCCCCCAGGAATCAATCAGTCCGGCAGGGCGTGTGTACGTGGCCAACAGTGGGGCGTGTCTGTTAAAGGGCAATGAAGTTTATGTGACAGAATGGTTAAATCGATTTAACGCAAGTATGAATGCCGGCCTCAAGCCCCGGCCCATGAGAAATCTATTGCCGAGAACATAATGAACACGGCTTACCATCCCTGTCATTTGTCTGTAACATTGAGCCTGTTTAATCGCTTGATGCTGGATGGTGATACCGATTGCATGAAAGGTAAAATACTCATCGTTGAGGATGAGGCGCCGATCCGGGAAATGCTCGGCTACACCCTGATGAAAGAAGGGTATGCTCTGCATGAGGCCGCAGACGCCGAGCAGGCGCGCCCGCTTTTGGCCACTGAAAAGCCGGATCTGGTGTTGCTTGACTGGATGTTGCCCGGCATGAGTGGTGTTGATTATGCCAGACGGCTGCGCAATCATCCTGATACGAAAGCCATCCCCGTTATTATGCTAACCGCCCGAGGCGAGGAGCTGGATAAGGTCCGTGCCCTCGATACCGGCGCCGATGATTACATCACCAAGCCTTTTTCAACCAGAGAATTATTGGCCCGCATACGGGCGGTGATGCGGCGGGCGAACAACCCGGATCCCGGCGCCAGGCTCTCTGTGGGGGGATTGACGCTGGATCCGCAAACATTTCGCCTCACCATAGATGAGCAAGGTGTTGACGTCAGCCCAACCGAGTTTCGCCTGTTGCATTTTTTCATCTCCCACCCGGAGCGGGTTTATACCCGTAGCCAGATCCTGGATCAGGTGTGGGGGCAAAACGTCTATGTGGAAGAGCGCACGGTTGATGTGCATATACGCAGGTTACGTAAAACCCTGGAGCCCTATGGCTATGCCGGGTTTGTGCAAACCGTACGCAGTGTCGGCTATCGTTTTTCCAGCAAATAAGTTTGTATAACTATGCGCCCTGACGCCCTGCGTTTGGCATTGGTTATCATCTTCTCCGCCCTCATCGGCGTGCTGGTTGACCATATTGCCCTTTGCATTATTTCAGGCATGGTCTTTTATATCCTCTGGCAGTACCGGGCATTAACCAAAATACTGGCGTTTCTACGCCATGCCGGTGATGATAATCTGCCGGACCTGCCGGGGATCACGAACGAGATAATGCGTGAAATTGATTTTCTTCGCGCTCACCACCGCCAACGTGAAGAGAAGCTGGCGCGCTATCTGGATCAGTTTCAGGAGGCCACCGAGGCCGCCCCGGACGCCTTTATCGTCTTTGATGAGCAGGGAAAAATCGAATGGTCCAACATCAAGGCAAAGGACTATCTGGGCATAAACTGGCCGGGTGATGTTGGCCAGCGTATTTCAAACCTGGCACGTTATCCTGATTTCGCTGATTATCTCTGTGCCTTGGAAGAGGGGCCAAAGAGCACGCCGATGATTGTTATTCGCTCGCCGGTCAAAGAGGCGCTTGTATTGGAAGTGCGGGTGAAAACCTATGGCGACAGACGCAGGTTACTGATCGCCAGAGACATAACGGATGTGCAAAGGACGAATAACATGAGAAAGGACTTCATCGCCAATGCCTCACATGAGCTGAGAACACCCCTAACGGTTATATCGGGCTATCTGGAAGCATTCGACGGTGATCTGGATATGTGCCCGCCGAGCTGGCGGCCGTTGATCACGCAAATGCGAAATCAGTCCACACGCATGCAACGGCTCATTGACGATCTGCTCAAGCTCTCAAGGCTGGAGAGCCGCACGGATACCGAGCCTGATGTGGAGATTCGAGTTGCCGATATGTTATCGGCGCTACATAAGGAGGCCGAGCTCTACAGCGGGATCATGGAGCATGTTTTTTATTTGGACGTGCAGCCCGCGCTATGGCTAAAAGGCAATCAGGCCGATATCTACAGTGCGTTTTCCAACCTGGTGTTTAATGCGGTTCAATATACGCCACAGAAAGGCGTGATCCGTATTCGCTGGTATGGCGATAATAGCGGCGCACATTTTGAAGTCAGCGACACGGGTGAGGGTATTGCAGCGGAGCATATCCCCCGCATAACCGAGCGTTTCTATCGGGCGGATAAAGGGCGCTCCAGAGAAAAGGGGGGCACGGGTCTTGGCCTCGCCATTGTCAGGCATGTTATTGTTCAACACGATGCACAAATGCACATTAACAGTGAGCCGGGCAAGGGCACAACGGTGACATGCCACTTTCCGAAACAGCGCCTGATCAACCTGGAGCCGCCTGTCTCGGTTTCCCTGACTGCCTGAGTTCACCCATCCCTGGCTGTCGATTGGCGCACAGCCGAAGGTCTCCCTGAATGCGGTTTGACTTGACGATGACGCCCCGCCAGATTGCGATTGCCGCTGATCATCATGATCCGGGGCGCCTCGCGCAGGCTTTTGTGCCCTTAAAGGATCAGCGCTGCCCGCCTCGTTGAAGGGTGAACCTGTCTGTTTCATGTAATTGTCATATTTCTTTAACAGTGACGTCATTCATGATCGCCACAGTATGGACGCTGGTTAGTTCTGTAGAAAACATGTTTGATTTCGCATTAAAAACCTTTGGGAGAAGTAACCTCATGAAAAACAACCTTATGTTATTTGCCGGCATGGTGTTGGCCATGTTGACGCCGTTGTCGGCCAGCTCTGTCGATCTGGATCCCAATCTTGCTGATTACAGCAAGGCCAGTGGCGTCTCCGGCAATGTGATCAGTGTCGGCTCGGATACCCTGGCGAACCTGATGACCCTGTGGGCGGAAGAGTTCAAGAAGTTCTACCCGAACGTCAACGTCCAGATACAGGCGGCGGGCTCCTCCACGGCGCCGCCGGCCTTGACGGAAGGCACCGCTAACTTTGGCCCGATGAGCAGGCGGATGAAGGATAAGGAAATAGCCGGTTTTGAATCCAGTTACGGCTATAAGCCCACGCCCATCGCCGTCGCCATCGACGCCCTGGCCGTTTACGTGCACAAGGATAACCCCATCAAAGGCATGACCATCCCCCAGGTGGACGCCGTTTTCTCCGCCACACGCAAATGCGGTTACCCGGAGGACGTCACCCGTTGGGGGCAGTTGGGTCTGGAGGGCACATGGTCCAACCGCCCGATCCAGATATACGGTCGTAACTCCGTGTCCGGCACCTATGGCTACTTCAAGAAAAAAGCCCTTTGCAAAGGCGACTACAAGAATAACGTCAACGAGCAGCCCGGCTCCGCCTCTGTGGTGCAGGGCGTCACCAAGTCAATAAACGGCATCGGTTACTCCGGCATTGGTTACAGGACTTCCGGTGTGCGTGCCGTGCCGTTGACAAAGCGAGGCGCTGAGTATACCGCCGCCACAAAGGGCAATGCGGTTGCCGGCACCTATCCCCTGGCCAGGTTCCTGTATGTCTATGTCAATAAAGCGCCGAATAAAGACATGTCACCGTTGGAGCGGGAATTCGTGAAAATGATCATGTCGAGGGTCGGCCAGGAAGTGGTGGTGAAAGATGGCTATATCCCCTTGCCATCAGAAGTGGCCGCTGATCAGTTAGCTAAAATCGGCCTGAAATTGGCGGGGTTGATGTAGCAGGCCGTTCAATCCTCCTCGGAAGCGATCGCTTCAATACCCCCCAGTTAAGATCCTTCCGTATGCAGGTGACGCCCCGCAATCCGGGGCGTTTTTATTTGTATGGATATCATGATCTAAAAGACGCATCTGCATGTTCAACACGCCTGCCGCACCCGGGGCAGGCTAGATACGCACTCTATGGCGGTCGCAAGAGAGGGCGCAACAACCCCTCTTCGATGTTAAACAAGATGTTGGAGACGGCGTTATCCAACCCTTATGTGAAGAGCGCCGCGGGAAATGAAAGGCAAACAGGCGCAAGCATCAAACCTTAACAATACTGTCATAATTCATCCCTAGACTGCCTTTTCAATGAGTGAGACAAACACGCCGCCTGCTTTTTTGCCCGACTTTAACTCGGCGGCGGCACAAAGGCACCGACACTATCGCCATATCAAAGATGTGGTGACACGTTATTTGATGGCGGCCGGGGGGATCGGTGTTATTGTCACTATCGTCCTGATTGCCTTCTACCTTTTCTATGTGGTCGCGCCCATGTTCAAGCCGGCGCATATAGAAAAACGGGCGACCTATGCTGTGCCTGCGGGGACGAAAACCGAGACACTGTATTACGCCATGGAAGAGCAACATGAAATTGGCCTCAGGATCACCTCCGAGGCCAGCGCGGTGTTTTTCCGTACCGCCGATGGCAGTCTGCTCCATCAGGCGTTTCTGGCTGAGGAGACCCTGGCCAATTTCACCGCTTTTGCCGCAGGCGACCCTTCACAACGGCTGCTCGCTATGGGTCTGGATGATGGCGGCGTGTTATTGGCCCGGCATGAATATGACGTGACTTACCCCAATGATGTGCGCGTTATTGTTCCCCGTGTCGATTGGCCCCTGGGGAAAGCGCCGATAGAAGCGGATGAAGCGGGTCGGGCGATCACCCTGATCGCCGCCCAGGGCGATGAGGAGCAGATCAGCGTTGCCGTGTTGACCGAAGATCAGCGTCTGTTACTGGTGCATATCACGATGACTGAGTCCATGCTCGGTGATGTAAGTGATATTGCGATCACCCGTGTTGCGATCCCGGTCTCCGCGCCGGTCTCTCATCTTTTGATGGATGTAGAGCAAAGGGAGCTCTATGTGGTTGAGCGGGCTGGTTTCATTTCCTACTACGATATCAGCGATAAGAGAAAACCAAGACTGATACAGAAAGTCCATGCCGTTGAAGCGCCGGCGGCGATCTCCAGCCTGGCCTTTTTAAGTGGTGGTATCTCCATCCTGGTGGGCGATTCACGGGGGCATGTGGCGCAGTGGTTTCCGGTGAGGGATGAGGATAATAATTATACCCTGGAGCCGATCCGCCGCTTTGATGCACAGTCGGCGCCGATCACGGCTATGGCGCCGGAATACTTCAGAAAAGGTTTTCTGGCCATTGATGAGGACGGTTTTTTAGGGATCTACCACACCACAGCCGGACGTACTGTGGAGCTGCAACAGATCCATGACGCCGGGCTGACGCATCTGGCGGTGGCGCCGCGGGCGAATGCCATGTTGGTGGAAGATAGCACCGATCAGTTACAGTTTTGGGACATCGACAATGAGCACCCGGAGATCTCCTGGTCATCCATCTGGGGTAAGATCTGGTATGAAAGCCGGGACAGGCGTGAGTACATCTGGCAGTCATCTTCCGCCAGCAGTGATTTTGAACCCAAATTCAGCCTCACGCCACTGGTGTTCGGCACCATGAAGGCGGCATTTTACGCCATGTTGTTTGCGATGCCCCTGGCTATTTTCGGCGCCATGTACACCGCTTATTTTATGTCGGCGAAAATGCGCGCCATCGTCAAACCAACGATAGAGATCATGGAGGCCCTGCCCACGGTTATCCTGGGTTTTCTGGCGGGCCTGTGGTTTGCGCCATTTGTTGAACAGCACATGCCGGGTCTCTTTTTATGTCTGTTCTTATTGCCTTTGAACGTGGTGGCGGCGGCCTATTTCTGGAGCAGGTTGCCTGAGTCTGTTCGCCATACTGTGCCTGCCGGCTGGGAGGCCGCATTGTTATTGCCGGTTGTTATCCTCACCGGGATCATCTCCTTTAGCCTTAGCCAGCCCATCGAGATCGCCTTCTTTGGCGGCAACATGCCGCTGTGGATCACCGATGAGCTGGGCATTGATTATGATCAGAGAAACGCTCTCGTGGTGGGGATCGCCATGGGGTTCGCCGTTATTCCCACCATCTTCTCCATTAGTGAAGATGCGATCTACAGCGTGCCTGAGCACCTCACCACCGGATCGCTGGCCCTGGGCGCCACGCCCTGGCAGACCATGGTGAGGGTGGTCCTGCTCACCGCCAGCCCGGGTATTTTCTCCGCCATTATGATCGGCACCGGCCGCGCCGTTGGTGAGACCATGATTGTCTTGATGGCGACCGGTAACACGGCTGTTATGGACATGAACATTTTTGAAGGCTTTCGCGCCTTATCGGCCAATATCGCCGTTGAGATGCCCGAGTCGGAAGTGGGCAGCACCCATTATCGGATATTATTCCTGGCGGGCTTGGTGTTGTTTCTGGCGACGTTCATGTTCAATACCATCGCAGAAGTGGTCAGACAACGGCTACGGGTTAAATACAGCTCACTATGAGCGGGCAAGGCGCATTTAAGACCTGGTTCAGAAGTGGCGAGCCGTATATCTGGCTAAATGCCGGTGCGGTGAGTCTGTCCATCGTTATGGTGGTCGGGCTTATCCTTCTGATCATGGTGCGGGGTCTGGGGCATTTCTGGCCGGCGCCCATTGCGGCTTTTCAATACACAGACAGCGATGGCAATGTCAGCGCCCTGGCCGGTGAATATGTTGATACCGAGGCTGTACCCGGGGCGAGGTTAGGGATGACGGATCAGCGCATTGCTCATGATGTGCAAGTCATCGAAAGGCAATTAGTCAAGGTGGGCAATCGTGATTTCTTTGGGCTGGATTATCGCTGGGTGCTCAGCATGGCCATGCAGGATGTGCGCTTCCCGAAAGAGTTGATGGCTGTGGAGCGGCGGGAGTGGGGAGATTTTTATGGCTATCTGAAAGCGATAAAAGAAAACGGCAATATCGTCAGTGATAACCCGGGCTGGGAGACCTTCCAGCGCTATATTGCCGAGAGCGCCGACATATTCGCCAAGATCAGGCACATCGAAAAACACCTGATCGGGGATATCAACTACAAAATGGAGCGACTTCGGCTTGATGAGAAAGGCCTGGCGTTAAAAAATGAACCGCTGATGAGCCCTGCTTATGAGGATATCAGCGGCCAACGCGCCAAGTTGCAGAGGGAGTATGACGGATTGACTGATCGGCTCGCCGCATTATATGAGAAGCTCAATCAGTCCTCTTTTATCGCCACCCTCGCCGATGGCCAGGAAGCGGAGATCCCCTTCGCCAAAGTGGTGCGTGCCTATCGCCCCAATGCCATGGGTTTTGCTGATAAAGTGTTGTTTTATTTTGCGAAGTTATGGGAGTTTATGGCCGATGATCCCAGGGAGGCGAATACCGAGGGCGGTATTTTTCCGGCCATTTTCGGCACCGTGATGATGGTGATGATCATGGCCGTGTTCGTCACCCCCTTCGGGGTCATCGCTGCGGTCTATCTGCGCGAATATGCCAGACAAGGCCCCATCACCCGCCTTATTCGCATCGCCGTCAACAATCTCGCCGGTGTGCCGTCCGTGGTTTACGGGGTATTCGGACTGGGGTTTTTCGTCTATTTTCTGGGCGGCGCCATTGATGAGTTGTTTTTCGTAGAATCCCTGCCGGCCCCGACCTTCGGCACCCCCGGTCTGATATGGGCCTCCCTGACCCTGGCCATCCTCACGGTGCCGGTGGTCATTGTCTCAACAGAAGAGGGTCTCGCCAGGGTGCCCCGCGCCATTCGTGAAGGCAGCCTGGCCCTGGGCGCCACCAGGGCCGAGACCCTGTGGAAAACGGTGTTGCCCATGACCGCATCGGCCATGATCACCGGCCTCATCCTGGCCGTGGCGCGGGCGGCCGGGGAAGTGGCGCCGCTGATGTTGGTGGGTGTGGTGAAACTGGCGCCCTCATTACCGCTGGATGGGCATTTTCCCTTTCTGCATCTGGAGAGAAAATTCATGCATCTCGGCTTTCATATCTACGATGTGGGTTTTCAAAGCCCCAATGTGGAGGCCGCAAGGCCGTTAGTATACGCCACGGCCTTTTTATTGGTGCTGATCATTATTTGCCTGAACCTGACGGCCATTCGAATTCGTAATACCCTGAGGGAGAAATACCGTGCGGCCGAGCAGAACTAGCCAACGACAGGAATATATGAGCGAGCCGATGCAAGACATGGATGAAGACAACAAAGAGACGGCCATAGACAGGGCCCCCACCCATGGCCTGGCGATGGGTTCGTTGACCGGTCGTCCCGGCGGTCTGCATCTGGATAAGGAGAAACCCTGTATCACGGTGAATAACTTCAATCTTTATTATGGGGAAAAACAGGCCCTGAGAAATATCAGCATGGTGGTGCCCGAGAGAAGGGTGACGGCGTTTATCGGGCCGAGTGGTTGCGGCAAGTCCACGTTATTACGCTGTTTTAATCGCATGAATGATCTGATCGATATCGTTAGCACGGAGGGTGAGATCAGGATAAATGACAGCGATATATTTCATAAATCGGTGAATGTTGCAGAATTAAGAAGGCAGGTCGGCATGGTGTTCCAAAAGCCCAATCCGTTCCCGAAATCCATCTATGAGAATGTCGCCTATGGGCTACGCATTCAGGGCGTGAATGACCGGCGCACACTGAACACGGTGGTTGAGAAATCCCTCAAAGGGGCGGCGCTGTGGGACGAGGTCAAAGACAGGCTGGATGATAATGCCCTGGGCTTATCCGGTGGTCAGGCGCAACGCCTGGTGATCGCCCGTGCCATTGCCATCGAGCCAGAGGTGTTGTTGCTCGATGAGCCCTGCTCCGCCCTTGATCCCATATCCACGCTAAAAGTGGAAGAGTTGATTTATGAATTAAAAGAGGACTACACCATCGTCATCGTCACCCATAACATGCAACAGGCCGCCCGGGTATCGGATTACACGGCATACATGTATCTGGGCGAGTTGATCGAGTTCAATGACACCAGCACCCTGTTTACCAATCCCGGGGAGAAGATGACCGAGGATTACATCACCGGGCGTTATGGATAAGCACTGGAGGTAGCGAGCATGGCTCATATCCCGCAACATATTTCCAAACAATTCGATAATGAATTAGAAGATATTCGCTCTGATGTGCTCACCATGGGCGGTCTCGTTGAACAACAACTGATCGACGCCTTGCGGGCACTCACCGAGTCGGATGTGACGTTGGCTGCATCGGTAATGAAAAATGAGTTCAGGGTAAACTCATACGAGGTGTCCATTGATGAGGAGTGCATCAAGGTGCTGGCGAGGCGCCAACCGGCCGCCGGTGATTTACGCCTGGTGATGGCGGTTATCAAGACCATTACCGATCTGGAGCGCATCGGTGATGAGGCGCAGAAGATCGCCAAGATGGCCATGGAGCTGTCGGAGAAATCGGGCCCCAGGTCCTGTTATGTCGGCATCAATGCGATGGGCAGCCTTGTCAGGAACATGGTGCATGCGGCATTGAACGCCTTCGCCCGCATGAACAGTCAGGAGGCCTTGCTCACCGCCAGTAAAGAGCCGCAGTCAGATGAGCAATACAGCGCCGTATTGCGCCAACTGATCACCTATATGATGGAGGACCCCCGCAGTATCAGCAGTGTGATGGATGCGGTCTGGGTGGTCAGGGCGCTGGAGAGGATTGGCGATCATGCCCGCAATATTTGTGAGTACGTGATTTATTTTGTTGAAGGCAAGGATGTGCGCCATATCAGTATTGAGCAGATGGAAGAGAAGATAAAAGCGGGTTGATCTCCAGTGTCTCTCAGCGCATTCTCATCATACCCATAGGCTGACTGATCTGTGGACGCCTTCAATCTTGATAACCCGGAGCTCTATATCAACCGGGAATTGAGCCTGCTTGAGTTTAATCGGCGCGTGATCGATCAGGCCCGTGATGAGACGCTGCCTTTACTTGAGAGATTAAAATTCCTCTGTATAGCCAGCGCCAACCTGGATGAGTTCTTCGAGATCCGTGTCGCCGGCGTTAAACAACAGGTGAAATACGGCTCCGTGCAGACCGGGGCGGATAATCTCAGCCCGGCGGAAGTGCTCAAACACATCGGCGTCACCGCACATGAGCTGGTAGAGATACAATATGCGGTGCTCAATGACGTCATTACCCCGGAGCTGGCCAGGGCGAAGATCCGTGTGCTACGCCGTAGCACCTGGAAGCCGGCGATGTCGCGCTGGGTAAAGCGTTATTTCAACAGTAATGTCTTGCCGGTATTGAGCCCCATCGGGCTTGATCCGGCTCATCCTTTCCCGCGCGTATTAAACAAAAACCTGTATTTTATCGTCTCTCTGGATGGAAAAGACGCCTTTGGCCGGGAAAACCGCTTCTCTATCGTCCAGGCGCCGCGCTCTTTGCCGAGGGTGGTGCCCGTCCCGGAGGAAGTGAGCACGGGTAAATGGGACTTTGTGTTGTTATCTTCCATTATCCATGCCCATGTTGGGGATCTATTTCCCGGCATGAAGGCCACGGGTTGTTATCAATTCAAGGTGACCCGTGACAGTGATTTATTTGTAGATGATGAGGAGGTGGACGATTTATTAAGGGCATTGGAAGGCGAGCTGCCCTCGCGGCGGTTTAATGATGCGGTCAGGCTGGAGGTGGCCGATAATTGCCCGGATTATCTGAGCGCTTTTTTACTGCAACAGTTCAGCCTGAGTGAGGGCGACCTCTATAAAGTCAACGGCCCGGTTAATCTGAACAGGCTAATGGCGATATACGATCTGGTCGATAAGCCGGAGCTGACGTTTTCCGGTTTTACGCCTGATCTGCCCCCGCGGCTGCAAAAGAGCGCCAACATCTTCGATACGTTAAAAAACGGCGACATCTTATTACACCACCCCTTTCAGTCCTTTGCGCCGGTGATTGATTTTGTCCGCCAGGCGGCGGCCGATCCCAATGTCCTGTCCATCAAACAGACCTTATATCGGACCGGTGATGACTCAGCGTTGGTGGAATCATTAAAAGACGCCGCCAGATCCGGCAAGGAGGTGACGGTGGTGGTTGAATTGCGGGCGCGCTTTGATGAGGAGGCCAATATTGAACTAGCCAATGAATTACAGGACGCCGGCGCCCATGTGGTCTACGGGGTTGTGGGTTACAAGACCCATGCAAAGATGATCATGGTCGTGCGCCGGGAAGGACGGGCGCTACGCAGATACGTGCATCTCGGCACCGGTAATTATCATGCCCGCACTGCAAGATTATATACGGACTACGGTCTGCTCAGTTGTGATAAGGCCATGGCCGAGGACGTCAACAAACTGTTTTTGCAATTAACCGGTCTTGGGCGTGCCTCCAAACTGAAAAAATTATTGCAATCGCCCTTTACCTTGCACACCTCCATGCTGGCCTTCATAGAGCAGGAGACGGCGAACGCCAGGGCGGGCAAAGAGGCGCGTGTGATCGCCAAAATGAATGCGCTGGTGGATGCGGATATTATTCGCGCCCTGTATCGGGGCTCGCAAGCGGGCGTCAGGGTGGATCTGATCATTCGCGGGATCTGTTGTCTTCGGCCCGGGATCAAGGGCTTGTCTGACAATATCCAGGTGCGCTCTGTTGTCGGTCGGTTTCTGGAACACACACGCATATATTATTTTCTTAACGATGGCGATGCACGGGTGTTTTGCTCATCGGCGGACTGGATGCCACGGAATTTACATCATCGGGTGGAGGCCTGTTTTCCTATCGAGGAGAAGCGTCCAAAGGATCAGATCATCAAATTCGGCTTAATGAATTATCTTGCTGATAATACCCAGTCCTGGCTTTTGCAGAGTGACGGCGCCTACAAGCGTAGTCGGCCGGGGGGTCATAAACCCAAAGGCGCACAACAGATGTTGCTGAAAAATTACTGTAGCTAAAAGGCAAGGCCCGGTTTGCATTTAATCGCAGTGAAGTTGAAAAGGGATGGCTTTTAGATAATCCCCTTCGGCTTGCAGATCGGCCTTCGTCAGGGGGTGCTCATCTAGCCAGCCCCGCTCACATGTCAGCGAAAGACTGTTGGAATCGGCGGTGGCCTTGATCTTCGGTGGCGCCCCATAGGAGCGGCTTCTGCACATGAGGCAGGATAATCTCAGCAAAATGGCGAGGCGCACCATACGCTGGCGATCACCCGGCATGGTTTGATCGAAGGCTAACAGGGGAAACTTGCGTCGCTGGGCGCCCACCAGCAGGGCTAGATCATGTTGCTCCCGACGGGAGAAACCGGGCATATCCGAGTGAGATAATAAATAAGCGCCGTGTCTGTGATATTGGGCATGGGCGATAGCCAGACCGATCTCATGCAACTGCGCCGCCCAGCGCAACCTGTCCTTATCCGCCTGATCAAAACGCCAGCTTTTTTTTGTCTGTTTATATAATGCCAGGGCCATCGCCGCTACCTTATCGGCCTGCTCCTGATCGACGCCGTAACGGGCGGCCATATCCGCCACAGTGGCGTTTCGAATGTCCTCATTACGGTATCTGCCCACCAGCTCATACACGATCCCCTCACGCAATGCGCCTTCCGATACCTGAATATGCGCCAGTTCAAGGGCCTGAAACACAGCGGTGAGGATCGCCACACCACCGGCAAACACGGATCTCCTGCGATCAGAGAGGGCTTTAAGGTGAAGTCTCTCATAATGACCGGCAGCGATAAGATGTTGAGATAACATCTCCAATGCAGCTCGGCTAATGCCCGTATCATGCCACCCCTGGGCGATGGTCACTTCACTGATGGTTCTGATGGTTCCTGAGGACCCGAGCGCTATCTCCCAGCCGAGCCGACGATAGCTTGCCTCGATGGCCTCTAATTCAGTGCGGGCAAATAACATGGCGGCGCGCATGCGCTTCTCGCTGATCGTCCCGTCGGCAAAAAAACGCCGACTGACATTAACGCAACCCATGTACAGGCTCTCGGCGGCGCTGGGCTTAAAACCCTTGCCGATGATCAGCTCCGTGCTGCCGCCGCCAATGTCGATGACCAGTCTTTTTTCGCTATCGTTATAGACAGTCTGGGCGACACCGAGGAACACCAGTCTCGCCTCTTCCCGACCGGAAATGATATCGATGTTGTGTCCGAGCGCCCCCTGGGCACGGTGTATGAACTCGCCGCCATTACGCGCCTGACGAAGTGTGTTGGTGCCCACCGCTTTAACGTTGGATTTTGGGATCTCCGCTATGCGTTGGGCGAAACGTTCAAGGCATTGCAGCGCCCTTTGCATGGCCTCTTCAGTTAAATTATTTTCAACATCAAGGCCGGATGCGATACGCACCATGTCCTTAATGCGATCTATAATCTGAATGCGGCCCTCTTCAAACCTGGCGACGACCATATGAAAACTGTTTGAACCTAAATCCACGGCAGCGAAGGTCTCACTGAGTGGCGAGCTCACAGGATGGGCCCCCTGTTTGCAGGCCATCCCGTTTGCACTGATTTTTTCGGGTAAAGAAAAATGCATAAGGCAAGACTAGTCTTACTACGACATGGCAAATCTGATTGGCGTACTGGCGAGAGAGAGGATGTTGACAGGCCGCTGGCCAGGCGAGGGCGAAGCGACGCCAGGCGCATGGGCAGGTGGCTTAAAGAAGAGAACATCATCCCTGAGATCATCCTGTGCTCGCCGGCGTTAAGAGCAAGGCAAACGGTTGTTGCCGTCAATAAGGCGTTGGCTGTGGATGATGACCACATCATGTATGAAGATGATCTCTATGGGGCGTCTTGCGATCCCCTGCTGGGGCGGATTGGAGAGTACCAGCGGCGCTACCATCACATCATGATCACAGGGCATAACCCGGGGCTGGATGAATTGTTATGTGTTCTATGCAGAACACCGCCGCCGGTGAGGAGAGACGGCAAACTCATGACCACGGCGGCGGTTGCCGTCCTCACATTTGATAACACCGAGGTGATGTGTGAACCCGCTACCGGTGAGTTATTATGTTTAATGCGTCCCAAAGCGCTGCCCGATGTTATTTAGTTGCAACGATATAGGCGATCCAGCCTGCATCGGCCTCTCCTTCTGTGCTCGGCTCATACTGGTTCTCATCATCATTATCCGACTTGTCCCAATAAACCGTCGGCATGAACCCGGTCTCCGCTAACATCTCCATGATCTCCGGCAGCGTCCACAGACGCCAGTCATAGGTGAAGGCCTTTTCCATCTTCGAGCCATCCTGAAACTCGAAATGAATATGGCAGGTATGCGCCCCGCTGATGGGGTTATAGTGCGCCTGGTCCCAGACATAGGTGAAATCATCATGCTCGGTGCGCTCTTCGAGCTCCTCAAAGGCCTCATACCCGCCAAACATGTCCATGAAGAAGATCCCGTCCTTAACCAGCCCCTGATACACCACCTTGAAGTAATCCTTCATCATCCTGCGCGTCTTAAAAATCCAGTAACTGAAGTTCATCGCCAGGATAATATCCACCGGCTCCACGCTGGCCGTCAGCACATTGTCATGGATGACATGGATTCGGGATAACTGCCCGTTGGTTAATTTGGCGTGATGATGTTGTCTGCCCCAGTCAAGGACATTTGCATCCAGATCAATACTGTGGGCGATATTGGTTTTTCTTCTTCTGACCCATTCACAGGAGGTGTTGGTGGTGCCACAGAAGTCCTCCCGTAAAACCCGGGCCGCTCGCCCTCGCATTTCTAAATAGATGGCGTCGATAAAATCGATCTCCGCCTCCACATCCTGCACGGACGCCTCGTAGAGAGCATGTTTGTCCGCCTGTTCCGCCAATGATGGCGCCGGTTGCTTTTTTTTTGATTTTCCCATGGCGATTTTATGGTTGTTCTTCCCGCTGTCTGCTTGAGTCGAATTCGTCATTATAACGTCTATACTGGTGATCGATATGAAAACGGTAATGATCTGATGTCCTGGTGGGGGAAACTCGCAGGCGGTGCTTTTGGTTTTATGCTGGCCGGCCCCCTTGGTGGCCTGTTGGGGGCGGCGCTCGGTCATAATTTTGATAAGGGTCTTGAGCGTGCCGCGCGATCAGAGGCCTATCCGCGCGGCCATCAGTTCCGTGTGCAAACCGCTTTTTTTACCGCCACATTTTCGGTCATGGGGCATATCTGCAAGGCCGACGGGCAGGTCAGCAGGGATGAAATACAAATAGCATCGCAGGTGATGGCCGAGATGGCGCTGTCCCCACAGCAACGCGATGCAGCAAAAGCCCTGTTTAATGAGGGCAAAAAAGCGGATTTTGATCTATCGGCGGTGTTGCTCCAGTTCAGGCGGGAAGTGGGCAGGCGCTCCACCCTGCGGCGGATGTTTGTTGAAATACTGAGTTTTGCCGCTTATGCCGATGGTCTCTTGCATCCGGCGGAGAAGAGACTGCTGGGCGAGGTCTGTGATGTTATCGGCTTCTCCCGATTTGAGCTCGAATCCATACTGGCGTCCCTCTCGGCGGAGCGCCATCACAGAGGGCAGGCCGGTGGCGGAGGGCAGATCACACTGGAAGATGCTTATGCCGTCTTGAATGTGAAGAGGGAGGCCGCTGATGCAGAGGTGAAAAAGGCGTATCGGCGTTTGCTCAGTCAGCATCACCCGGACAAGCTGGTTGCCAGGGGGTTGCCCGAGGAGATGATGAAAATGGCAAGCCAGCGCACCCATGAGATCAGGCAGGCCTATGAGCGCATTAAAGCGCACCGGGGGTTTTGATCGGGCTTATCTCAGGCATGGGGGATGAGGCTTGCCAAACCCGTTAAGATCGGCTCGCACCTGTTCAACCTCGTATCTCGTCCATGCAGGGCGTCGCTTTTTTCAGCAGCATGGCCTTAATAAGAAGTCTGCGTTCTCGCTTAAAAGGTAAGGCGAGGACAGCGCACAGGCATCATGTTGAGATGGGACGCTATTCATCGGCGGGATCTTGCCGGTACTTCTTGAGGAGGGTGTGCCCTGCCGGTGTTGATTTGGCCAGCCATTGGATATAAAGCCGACTCATATCGGTTTTATCCAGTGGCCAGCTAACCTTGCCGTGTTTTAATCGGCTGATCAGCCCATAGAGACTGATGGCGACACTCACGGATAAATTGTAACTCTGCGTAAACCCATAGACGGGAATGGTCGCCGCCGCATCGGCGAGGCCAAAAAGTGTCTCGGAAAGCCCGGCTGCTTCCGAGCCAAAACACAGCGCCAGTTTTTTCTCAATGCCGATCGCCTCTAGCGGTTTGTTGTTTTGCCCGGGCGTCATGGCGATAATGCGATAGCCTTTTTCTCTCAAGCCGTTTATGCAGACGGTGGTGTTGTCTTTGTGCTCTTCTTTGTATCGATGTAATTCGATCCATTTTGATGCGCCTTTCGTAATAGCCGGGTTCAGTTGACAGGCGTGCTGGTTTTCAATGATGTGTATTTCCTGTATGCCCAAACATTCGCATGTGCGAACCACTGCGCTGGCATTTTGTGAGCGGCAGGGATCTTCCAGCACCACGCTAAGGTGACGGGTTCTTTGTTTAAGAATGGTTTTCAGACGCTCTCTGCGCGCCGCATTAACCAGTTCGGACAGGTGATTGATGATGTTTTCCGGTTTATCCATCTGCTTGTGCACGTTAAAGACGGCGGTATGTGATTGCGGCAGTGGTATTTAATGCAGCCTTTTGTCCTCTTCCTGCTCAAACTCACCTTCTATAATGCTGTTTTTCTCATGAATACGGACACTGTGATGTTGAGAAATATACCCCAACAGCCGTATCGCCATGAGCTTGCGAAGGGCGGGAACAAGGCACAGAAAGCCCGCCACATCGGTAGCGAATCCGGGCGTGAGCAGGAAGAGGCCGCACAGCAGCAATATCAGACCGCCGAGCACATCATCAGCGGGGAGCTCGCCGCGCTGTAGTTTTTGTTGTGCCCGCAGCAGGGTTTGTATGCCCTGGATCCTGAATAATATCGCCCCCAGCGCTGCGGTAAAAACACAAAGCAGGACAGTGGGTAACGGGCCAATCACGCCGCCCACCTGCATGAGAAAATAGAGCTCAGCGAGAGGCACCGTTAAAAACAACAGGAACAGCAGCTTGAAAACCGGCATATTTAACTGCTCGATGATTGGCTTATTTAGCGATGTATTGGCAAAATGGCGATCTTAAAGTAGAAATACGATGAAAACGAGATGGCAAAGAAGGCGAAACCGGTATTGGTTTTGAATACCTGCCCGGACCCCATCACCGCCAAAGAAATCGCCACCCGGCTGGTTGCCGAGAAGTTGGCCGCTTGTGTGCAGGTCGTGCCGGGGATTAAGTCTTACTTTACCTGGAATGGAAAAATGGATAGCTCGGAGGAGCAGCTTCTGATCATCAAGACCACTTCCCGGCGATACCCGGAGCTGGAGGGACGGATCAAACAATTCCATCCCTATGCGCTTCCCGAGATCCTCGCCGTGCCCATCAGCACAGGTCTGCCGGCCTATTTATCCTGGATAGAGGATTGTACTGACAGCTCATGACGCACTACCGGCACAGCGCCTTAACGCTGCTTTGTTTTATCCTCACCAGCGCACAGGCTGAAACAGTCAGTGAGCGCTTGCAAGGCCTGTTAAGCCCATCTGCTCAGGATGAGATCCTGAGCCCGGAGGCAGCGTTTGCCTTGACTTCCGGGCGTGTGGGCCCCGATATGGTGCGTTTTCAGTGGGTCATAGCGGAGGGTTATTATCTTTACCGGGACAAGTTCCAGTTCGCCAGTCTGTCCGAGGGGGTGATCATCGACACGGCAAGGATCCTCATCCCCCGGGGGAAAATCAAGCGTGATGCGGCCTTCGGTGAGGTGGCGGTGAACACCCGGGCGGTTAGCATCGATGTGCCGTTTGTCCCTCGATCAGCAGATCAGCACAGCGCCACATTCCAGGTGGGTTATCAGGGTTGCAAGGAAGACTCGGTATGCTACCCGCCGATAACAAAACAGCTTAACATTGACCTCACAAAGATCACATTTTTCACGGAAGATGAGCAGGCCCCTCAATCCCATGATGGCGTGCGGCTTTCCGTCCAGGACAGGATCACAGCGGAGCTGAAACAGGGCGATCTGATCCCCAACATGCTGGCGTTTTTTATCTTTGGTTTGTTTTTGTCATTCACGCCCTGTGTGTTCCCCATGATCCCGATCCTCTCAGGGATGATTGTAGGGCAAAAAGGGCCCATGACCGGGGCTCGAAGTTTTATGCTTTCCGTGGCTTACGTATTGGCCATGGCGCTCACCTATGCGCTGCTCGGTGTGTTGGCGGGCTCTTTTAACTGGAATATTCAGGCCGCCTCACAAAATATATGGCTGATCAGTGTTTTTAGCCTGGTGTTTGTTTTACTTGCGCTGTCGATGTTGGGTGTTTATGCGTTACAGCTCCCGGCGGCCTTGCAAACCCGCCTCGCCACCTTCTCCGCCTCACAAGCGGGCGGTCGTTGGCATGGGGCGGCGCTCATGGGTGCGGTATCGGCGGTGATTGTCGGGCCCTGTGTGGCGCCGCCGCTGGCAGGCGCTTTGTTGTATATCAGTCAAACAGGCAACGCATTATTGGGGGGTGCGGCGCTGTTTTCCATGGGGCTTGGGTTTGGCGTTCCCCTGCTGCTTATCGGCGCATCCGCCGGCGCTCTCTTACCCCGTGCAGGCCCCTGGATGGAGGGCGTAAAACAGGGCTTTGGCGTGCTCATGCTGGGGGTGGCCATCTGGTTTTTAGAGCGTGTTATCCCCGGTCATATCGCCATGTTGTTGTGGGCGGCATTGTTTGTGGTGGCAGCGGTCTTTATGGGGGCGCTGGAGAGGTCGGCAAAACAGGGCCCATGGCCAAAGTTATCCAGAGGATTGGCGCTTGTTGTATTGATGTATGGCGCCACGTTAGTGATAGGGGCGGCATCGGGCTCCCATGACATGTTCAACCCGTTAAAAAACATCACCGGCGATCGAGCCGCAAGCTCCCATCAAGGGCTGGATTTTCGCTCCATCAAGCGCATCGCTGATCTGGATAGGGCGCTCCTTGACGCCAGTTCCCAGGGCAGGTACGTGATGCTGGATTTTTATGCCGACTGGTGCATCACCTGTATCGAGATGGAAGAGAACACGTTTGTCGACCCAGACGTTAAACGGGTGTTATCCAACACAGTGTTGCTACAGGCGGATGTGACGGGCAATGACGCCATGGATCAGGCGTTGCTCAGGCGGTTTGACGTCTTCGGCCCGCCCGCCATCTTGTTCTTTGGCAAAGACGGCAATGAAATGAAACCATTTCGCCTGGTAGGCTACGTTAAGCCGGAGCCATTCCTCAAGCACCTGGCGAAGGTATTTAATACATGAACAAGTTTGCCTTATCGCTGCTCTCATTGGCGTTAGTGCTTCTCTCAGCCTGGCTGGGCTCTCGCCTGTATCACTATCAAAACAGGACGGCAGAGACAACATCACAGCAGGCGGGTTATGGCGAGGAGAGGTTAAAACCCGTCATTGACTATGCCGGCCTTGTTGGCGAGAGCCGACCGGATTTTAGCCTGCCCGATATCAACGGGCGGTCACGTTCAGTCAGTGAATGGGAGGGGAAAGTGTTGGCGGTCAACTTCTGGGCCACCTGGTGCCCGCCCTGTTTGCATGAGATCCCGGCGTTTGTCTTATTGCAGAGCCGGTATGAGGCTAAGGGCCTGCAGTTTGTGGGCATTGCGCTACATAAAGCCGAAGAGGTGAAGCAGTTTGTCATGGACAACCACATGAATTACCCGGTACTCACCGGAGAGCTCGAGGTGATCAAGCTGGCGAGGGCTTTGGGTAACCGTAGCGGCGCCCTGCCTTACACCGTCATTATCGACAGAGACGGGTTGATCGCCTATGTCAAACCAGGCCCCCTATCCACTGAGCAGGCCGAGAGGATGATCACCTCATTACTCTAGGGCGAGGTTTCATGCAACATTAAAATCCCATCGTCATTGCTTCTAATTGTTGCTAACATGCACAAAAAGCAACGAAACCTCAAAAAGCCGGCGGGAAATACAGATAAAAATGGCGAGCATACTGATCATGCACGGTGCAAACCTCAACCTGCTGGGGGAGCGGGAGCCGGAGGTCTATGGCGCCACCACCCTGGCCGAGATAGACCGGGGCCTGGTTTTAGCGGCACAGAAGTCGGGGCATGAGCTGGCGCATTTTCAATCCAATGCCGAACATGCGCTTATCGAGCGCATTCATCGGGCAAAAGAAGACGCCGTTGATTTCATCATTATCAACCCCGGTGCGTTTACCCATACCAGCATCGCCCTGCGTGACGCCTTTTTGGGTGTGGGCGTTCCCTTCATTGAGGTGCATGTATCGAACATCTTCGCCAGAGAGGCGTTCCGGCGGCAGTCTTATTTGTCTGATATTGCCGTGGCCATTATCAGTGGCGCCGGCGCCAGGGGCTATCATCTGGCGCTGGAGCTGGCATTGGAAAAACTCTCATGAGAATAAATTGACCATGGACATACGCAAGGTAAAGAAGTTAATTGAAATGCTCGAGGAGTCCAAAGTGGATGAGATAGAGATCCATGAAGGAGAAGAGTCGGTGCGGATCAGTCGCAATCGGGCGGCACAGCCATCATCAGCGGCCCTTCAGGGATCTGATCTGCTGAGTGCCAGGGAGCAAGCGGGCATGGGCGGCGCTGAGACCTATCCCGCCCCGGAACCGCCAGATTCGGTGGAGCCTGAGGAGAATATCGTGCGGGCGCCCATGGTGGGGATTTTTTATGCGGCGCCCGCCCCGGGCAAACCCGATTTTGTCGAGCTTGGCCAAGCAGTGAAAAAAGGCGATGTGCTGTGCATTATTGAGGCCATGAAGATCATGAATCAGGTGGAGGCGCAGGCAAGCGGCGCCGTCAGCAAGATCATGGTTGAGAATGGCGAGCCGGTGGAATACAGCCAGCCCTTGTTCGTGATCAGGGAAGCCTAAGCGGTTTTCTCGTTGGGCATTGTGTTGTTGTTTGAATAACCATGCTTGAAAAAGTCGTCATTGCCAATCGCGGCGAGATTGCACTGCGTATTTTGCGCTCCTGCAGGGAGCTCGGCATTAAAACCGTGGCGGTGTTCTCCGAGGTGGACAGGGAGCAGAAACATGTGCTACTGGCCGATGAGGCCGTCTGCATTGGGCCGGCGATTTCTGCCGGCAGTTATCTCAACATTCCGGCTGTGATCAGTGCGGCGGAAGTAACCGATGCGGGCGCCGTCCATCCCGGCTACGGGTTTTTAGCGGAGAATGCTGATTTTGCTGAACGGGTGGAGGAGAGCGGGTTTGTTTTTATCGGCCCGCGGGCGGAGACCATCCGCCTGATGGGCAGCAAGGTATCGGCCAGGGAGATGATGCAAAAATCCGCCGTGCCCTGTGTGCCCGGCTCCGATGGGCCCATTGACGATAATATCGATGAGCTGGGCAGGCTGGCCCGGGAGCTGGGTTATCCGGTGATCATCAAGGCCGCTGCCGGTGGTGGTGGGCGCGGCATGCGTGTGGTGCGGGGTGAGGCGGCGTTACGCAATGCGGTTTCCTTAACAAGGGCGGAGGCGATGACGGCGTTTGGCGATGATACCTTGTATATGGAAAAATTTCTCGAGCGCCCCCGCCATATTGAGATCCAGATCCTGGCGGATGAGAAAGGCCATGTTATTCATCTGGGTGAGCGGGACTGCTCCATGCAACGGCGCCACCAGAAGGTCATCGAGGAGGCGCCGGCCATGGGGATCAGCGATGCGCTAAGAGCAGAGATTGGCGGCAGTTGTGTCAAGGCGTGTCGCGATCTGGGCTATCGCGGGGCCGGCACCATGGAGTTTTTATACGAGGATGGCAAGTTCTATTTTATCGAGATGAATACCCGCATACAGGTCGAGCACCCGGTGACGGAAATGGTGACCGGTGTTGATATCGTCAAGGAACAACTGCAAATCGCCAGTGGCAATGCGCTGGGTTATACACAACAGGATATTTATTTTAGAGGCCATGCCATTGAATGTCGGATCAATGCCGAGGATCCGGGGACGTTTATGCCCTCGCCCGGCAAGGTAGAGCACATCCACCAGCCCGGTGGTCCGGGCATACGTATGGAGACGCATCTTTACGATGGTTACAGGATCCCCCCCCATTACGACTCCATGATAGGCAAATTGATCGCCCATGCGGAAACACGTGACCTGGCCCTGGCGCGCATGTCCACGGCCTTATCCGAGCTGGTTATCGACGGCGTCAAGACCAACATCCCCCTGCATCAAAAATTGCTGGATGACGCCGCGTTTATCGCCGGCGGCACCGATATTCATTATCTGGAGAAGAAGCTGGGGCTTGCCTAGCCGGGTGTTGAAGATCCCCTGTTTTGTGATGCTCCCCTGATCGCCCAGCGTTATTTTTTTAGCCATCCAACATGTCGTGGTTACGTCTTCAATTCACTGTTGATGGGGCACAGGTCGAGCACGCCGTATCACTGCTGGAGCGCTTTGCGGCCACTTCCATTAGCCTGTCCGCCCATTCCGATGAAGCCCTCTTCGCCGATGATGAAGATGGACGGACATACTGGCGGTCCTCAACCATCTGTGCATTGCTTGATGAAGAGGTTGATCTGGATGTGGTTGTCGCCTGTCTTCGTCATGCCCTGGGCGATGAGAACCTGCGTGCGTATCAGGTTGACCGAGTGGATGAGGAAAACTGGCTCACATCAGGCCAGTGCAGGGGCGAGCCAATCGTTATAGGAGAGCGGCTTTGTATATCTCGCAGTTGGTCGAGGGCGCCGCGCCCGGGTTTGCCCACCTTGCATCTGGACCCGGGGCTGGCCTTTGGCAGTGGCGCCCATCCAACCACACAACTGTGTCTTAATTGGCTGGCGGGGCGTGATCTGAGCGGGCTTGAGGTGATCGATTATGGCTGTGGCTCCGGTGTGTTAGGGCTGGCCGCGGCAATACTGGGGGCGGCGGACGTCTGTGCCGTGGATATCGACCCGCAGGCCCGGTTGGCCACTTCCGAGAACGCCGGAAAAAACAAAGTCGAGCTGGCGATTTATGATGTGGCGGATGTTCCGCTGAGGTCCTTTGATGTGTTGTTGGCCAACATCCTGATGCAGCCGCTAATCGCATTGACGCCGACGTTCGCAGATCTGGTCCGTCCCGGGGGGCACATAGCCCTGTCTGGATTGTTATCCACCCAGGCCGAGGCATGTGCCCGGACCTACGGCTCTTTTTTTGACATGGGCGATGCGGCATTTCATGATGAATGGGCGATGCTATACGGGATAAGAAGAGATGATGTTCGCTGATTGCCCCGCCTGCGAGCGCGAGTTTCGTGTGCGTGCGCGGCAACTGCGGGCTGCCGGCGGGCTGGTAAAATGCGGCTATTGCGGGGAGACCTTTAACGCATTGGCGCGACTGCATGATAAGCCGCTAAAGAGGGCGACCCACCCTGTTTCCAATCATCCTGCGCTTGAAGCGGAGCCGACATTTACGCTACCCGACAGGGGTGCGGCAACGGGCGGCGAAGAGCAGTCCCGGCAGATGAGGCGATCAGCGGCTCGCCCCCCGGGTGATGCACATAAAGGCGCACAGGTTCTCGGCGACATTGAAGAGAGCTCGCAAGCAGAGGCCATCGCCGCATTCGATTTTCCGCATCAAGGCGGTGTTGAGCAGAGCAGGCCAGCCACCCTGGCGAGCAGGCTCATGTGGTCTTTTTTTATGTTGATTTTAATCCTGGGGGGCACAATACAGCTCATCTGGTTTAACCGTGATGGCTTGTTGCGTGAGTACCCGCAACTGCAACCCTGGGCTCAGAGAATATGCCTGAAGCTGGCCTGTGATTTAATCCGCTTTCGAGACGTCTCGGCGATCAAGCTGGTAAACAGGGATGTGCGTTTGCATCCCCGCTATCAAGAGCTGCTGTTGGTCAACGCCACCATCGTCAATCAGGCCAGGTTCACCCAGCCCTATCCGCAGATCCAGCTATCCATCTTTGATACCAACGGGGAGTTAATCTCCTATAGACAGTTCGCACCGGGTGATTATCTTGAGCAAGGTCTGCTTGATCTCTCGGCAATGGCGCCCAATGAGCCGGTGCACTTCGTACTGGAATTAGCGGGCGCCACAAAAGAGGCCGTCAGCTTTGAGTTTGGGTTTATGTGATCTCGCCATCCGCGGCAAATGCGTTAATGGCGGGGCGGCCACACAAGCTGCGCTTTGTGTATTTAAGCAGACGGGGTATTTTCTTAAATGAAGAGAACCAGGCCATGCTCAAGGTGGTTGGAGATCCCGGTGGGCGGGCGCAGATGATCAGGTATGATTGTGAAGAGACTGGAACGATAACAACCAAAGCGGTATAACCATAAATGAAAAAAGCCAAAGCGGAGCTATCAACATCAGGCGCACCGGGTTTAAGCGAATGTGTGGAAGAGGTGATGGGGCGTTATTTTAACGATATGGGTGAGCATGAGGGATCAAGGCTCTATGAGCTGGTTATCTCCCAGGTAGAGAAGCCATTATTTGAAGTGGTGTTAGGCCATTACAAAGGCAATATCAGCCGCGCCGCACAGGTGTTGGGATTAAACCGGGGGACGTTGCGTAGCCGCTTAAAAAAATATGGCCTGATCCCTGGAGCGGCGACTAAAAACCGGCCATCTTGATCAACATCAAACCCACTGTCTCTTTCAGGACTCATCCAACAACATGGCGATAATAAGACGGGCGCTGGTTAGCGTCTCTGATAAATCTGGTGTTGTGGCATTGTGCCGCGGTCTAAATGGGCTGGGAGTGGAGCTCCTCTCCACTGGCGGCACCTATCAGTTATTGCAATCCCATGGCGTGGATGTGGCGGACGTCTCCTCCTACACGGGTTTTCCCGAGATGATGGATGGCAGGATAAAAACGTTGCACCCGAAAATTCACGGCGGGCTGCTTGGCAGGCGTGGCGAGGATGAGCGGGTAATGGCGCAACATGGTATCTCCCCCATCGATCTGCTTGTGGTTAATCTGTATCCCTTTGCAGCGACGGTGAGCCGTGATGATTGCGAGCTTGCCGAGGCCATTGAAAACATCGACATTGGCGGGCCCGCCATGCTCAGGGCGGCGGCGAAAAACCACGCCTTTGTCGGCGCCCTTGTGGATGTGGATGACTATGTGGCCGTATTAGATGAATTAACGCAGAACGATAATCAATTAAGTGATGCAACGTGTTTTAAGCTGGCGCAAAAAGTATTCGCCCATACGGCAAACTATGACGCCAATATCGCTAATTACCTGGGCGCAATGGATTATCGGGGAGGGCATAAACCCTATCCCGATACCTACACCATGCAGTTTGAAATAGCCGGGGAATTAAGATATGGGGAGAACCCGCACCAGGGCGCCGCATTGTATAAAGAGCCCCACCCAAAGGCGGGCACATTGGCGGCGGCAAAACAACGACAGGGCAAGGCCCTCTCCTATAACAACATCGCCGACGCCGACGCCGCCCTGGAATGTGTGCTGGGTTTCCAGGAGCCCGCCTGTGTGATCGTCAAACACGCTAACCCCTGTGGTGTCGCCGAGGCGATCTCCATTGCCGACGCCTATGACAGGGCCTATGCCACCGATCCGCTTTCCGCATTCGGCGGCGTTATTGCGTTTAATCGTAAGCTGGATCCACAAACGGCGGAGCGGATCATCAAACGGCAGTTTGTGGAAGTCATCATCGCCCCGGATGTGGATGAGAGTGTGTTATCGATAACGGCTGAGCGGGCTGGCGTGCGTGTTTTGGCGGCGGGGAGGCGGGATGGCCCCCTACAACAACTGGAGCTGAGGCGGATCAGTGGCGGTCTGTTGGTGCAGGACGCCGATGCAGGTGCGATGACGCCCTCGCAACTCGATGTGCTCTCAAGGCGCAAACCCAATGCCGGCGAGCTGGAAGACATGCTCTTTGCCTGGCGTGTCGTTAAATATGTCAAATCCAACGCCATTGTTTATGCCAAGGATCGACAAACCATCGGTATAGGCGCAGGGCAGATGAGCCGGCTCTACAGCGCCCGTATCGCCGCTATAAAAGCCCATGACGCCGGGCTTGATGTTGTCGGGGCGGTCATGGCCTCCGATGCGTTTTTCCCCTTTCGAGATGGGATAGACGCCGCCGCCGAGGTTGGGATCGGGGCGGTGATCCAGCCCGGTGGCTCAAGGCGAGATGAAGAGGTCATCGCCGCCGCCGATGAGCACGACATGGCCATGGTGTTTACCGGTATGCGCCATTTCAGGCACTAGGGATGGTTGATCCATGAAGGTGTTGATTGTCGGCGGCGGCGGCAGAGAACATGCCCTGGCCTGGAAGGCGGCGCAATCTCATGATGTCGAGCAGGTCTATGTGGCGCCCGGCAACGCCGGCACCGCCGGGGAGCATAAAGTTCAGAACATCCCCTTAACGCCGGATGATGTTGCCGGCCTGATCCACTTTGCCCGGGAAAACGCCATATCATTGACGATCATCGGGCCGGAGGCGCCGTTGGTGGCGGGTATTGTTGATCGTTTTGCCGGCGCCGGGTTGCGCTGTTTCGGCCCCTCAAAAAACGCCGCACGGCTGGAAGGCTCTAAAAGTTATAGCAAGGCGTTTCTTAAACGCCACAACATCCCCGCCGCTGAGTATGACACCTTCACCGATATCGATGCGGCGATGCGATATGTAGGATTAAACGGCGCCCCCATTGTCATCAAGGCCGATGGTTTGGCTGGCGGAAAAGGGGTTGTCATCGCCAAGACTGAGGGGCAGGCCATCGCGGCGCTGACGGCCATGTTGTCGGACAACACATTCGGCAAGGCCGGTGATCGTGTCGTGATCGAAGAATACCTGCAAGGAGAAGAGGCCAGTTTCATGGTTATCTGTGATGGCAAAAACGTGATCCCCTTCGCCAGCTCCCAGGATCACAAGGCCAGGGATGCAGGCGATACAGGCCCGAATACCGGCGGCATGGGGGCCTACTCACCCGCAGCGGTGATCACCCCGGCTCTGAGTCAGCAGATCCGGCAAAATATCATTGAACCTGCCATCGAAGGCATGGCCTCTGAGGGGAATGCCTACACCGGGTTTCTCTATGCGGGGTTGATGATAAGTGACAGTGGTATCGCCAGGGTGCTGGAGTTTAACTGTCGGCTTGGCGATCCTGAGACGCAGCCGATGATGATGAGGTTGCAAAGCGACCTGCCCCGCTTGTGTGATGCGGCCCTGGATAAAAAACTGGATGAGATCCAGTTAGCCTGGGATGAACGTGCCGCGTTGGGTGTTGTGCTGGCAGCGAAAGGCTACCCGCTGAGTGCGCGCACAGGGGATCCCATACATGGCCTTGATGGGGAATATGGCGAAGACGTCAAAGTATTCCATGCCGGCACGTCATTCAGTGGCGATCAGATCATCACCGCTGGCGGGCGGGTTGTCTGTGTGACTGCACTGGCGGAGAAGGTATCGAGCGCACAACGGCGGGTCTATAAGGCGATTGAGGGGATCACATGGGATGGGATGTTCTATAGAGCCGATATTGGCCATCGGGCTGTGGCGAGGGAATGAGTGATGTTGACGCCAGCTTTGCAGGGAAAAGCTATATTCGCTTTTTATGGCGTGGGCCCGCCAACAACAGGATGATTAGCGGTATCGGTGGGAGCGGTATGGGTTTCATCTTTAGATATTGGCTTTTATCATGGATAACAACAACGGCTTAAACAACACACCCTTTCCGCAACAAAGTCGCAATCGTCACACGCCCATAAGCCCTTATCGGTAAAGAAGGGCTTTTTATGGCTTCCAGTTAAGAAAGTTTCTGAGCAGGGTCAAGCCCGCCTGTTGACTCTTCTCCGGGTGAAACTGGGTTGCGAATAAATTATCCTTTGCCACGGCGGATGCGAAATCCACCAGGTAGTCTGTCTCACCCACACAGTTCTCGCTATCCTCTGGCCTTACGTAATAACTGTGTACGAAATAAAAATGCGTACTGGATTTTATATTTTTCCACAAGGGGTGATCCCTCACCTGCCGCACTCGGTTCCATCCCATATGCGGGATCTTGTAGGTATTGCCGTTTTCATCTTTAGCGTTGGTCTGGAACTTCAACACTTCGCCAGGGATTATCCCCAAGCCCTCGGTGCCGCCATCCTCTTCACTGTAATCCATGAGTGTTTGCAGGCCAACGCAAATGCCGAGAAAGGGTTTTCTCCGCACGCATTCCCTCAGCAGGGCGGGGAAGTCTTTTTGAATTAAGGTCTGCATACATTGGCCAATGGCGCCTTGCCCGGGAAAAACCACGCGATCGGCAGAGAGGATGTCCTCACCACGGCCTGTTACCGTTACCTGATAATCCGCACCTGCTACCAGCTCAAGGGCCCTGGAGACGGAGCGCAAATTACCGGAGCCATAATCTACAACAGCGACAGAGCCCATAGCCTGCCGTTAAAGACTGCCTTTGGTGGATGGCAACATGCCTTGCATACGGGGGTCTAATTCCACGGCCATACGCAGGGCCCGCCCAAATGCCTTGAAGATGGTCTCGGCGATGTGGTGTGTGTTTTTGCCGCGAATCGTGTCGATGTGCAGGGTGAGCATGGCGTGATTGACGAAGCCCTGAAAGAACTCATACAACAGATCAACGTCAAAGTCACCTACCCTTGCCCTGGGGTAGGTGGCGACATATGCAAGACCGGGTCTGCCGGAGCAGTCCAGCACCACCCGTGAGAGCGCCTCATCCAATGGCACATAAGCCTGTCCATAGCGGCGGATCCCCTGTTTGCTGCCCAGCGCCCGGTTAAATGCCTGGCCGAGGGTGATCCCAATGTCTTCCACTGTGTGATGGGCGTCGATCTGAAGATCGCCTTGCGCGCGTATGTCCACATCAAACATGCCATGACGGGCGATCTGATCTATCATGTGCTCGAGAAAGGGCACGCCTGTTTGTAGATCGGCATGACCTGTTCCATCCAGATTAAGGTTGATGGATATGTCCGTCTCTTTGGTTGAGCGGTTCACAAAAGCGCATCGTTGCTCACTCATCGTAATTTATATCAGGCGTTTGCCATACATTGCCCCTGGAATGTGTGTAGCATACAGGGTAAAACAGCATTTGAAAAACAGGACGCCTGAAGTAACAGTCTCCTCTGCATGAACGCAAAGATAGATATTGAAGCCGTTAGAACGTATTTAAGATCGTTACAGGATAGGCTCTGTGAGGCCATAGCGGGGCTGGATCGGCAACAACACTTCTCAGAGGATGTGTGGGAACGTGAGCAGGGCGGCGGCGGCATCAGCCGGGTGTTGGAAGACGGAGGTGTTTTCGAGAAGGCCGGGATCAATTTCTCCCATGTGTTCGGCAGCGAGTTGCCCGCCAGCGCCAGCGCCCACAGACCCGAACTGGCGGGATGTGGTTTTCAGGCCCTGGGCGTCTCTCTTGTTGTGCATCCGGATAACCCTTTTGTGCCCACCGCCCACATGAACGTGCGTTTTTTCATGGCGGAGAAGCCCGATGGGCCCGCCATATGGTGGTTTGGCGGCGGGTTTGATCTGACCCCGTATTATGGCTTTGAGGAAGACGCCGTACACTGGCATCGGGTGGCCGAGGCCACCTGTCGCCACTTTGGTGATGGGGTGTATAAAAGGTTTAAGAAATGGTGCGATGCGTATTTTTTTATACGACACCGTCAGGAAGCACGGGGGATCGGCGGCATTTTCTTTGATGACTTGAATGAATGGGGTTTTGATCCCTGTTTTGATTTTTTTAAGAACGTTGGCGATCAGTTCCTGCCCGCCTATCAACCGATTGTGGAACGCAGGAAGACGACGCCGTTTACCCGGGAGCAAAAGGCGTTTCAGCGCTACCGGCGGGGCAGGTATGTGGAGTTTAATCTGGTTTATGATCGCGGCACCTTGTTTGGCCTGCAGTCCGGCGGTCGCACCGAGTCCATATTGATGTCTCTACCGCCTGATGTGCAATGGAAATATAATTGGCGGCCAGAAGCCGGCTCAGAGGAAGCCAGGCTCTATACCGACTTTCTGAGGCCCAGGGACTGGTTGAATGAATAATACCCGGCGCCTCTTTGCCCTATGAAGAGAAACGAAGTCAACATACAATTTTCATCCCTAAGGGAGCGTTGTGACGCCCTTATCATCGGCGAGCAACAACACATCCGCCGGGCGCCTGGCGAACAGGCCGTTCGTCAGAACACCGACTATCCCGTCGATCTGTTGCTCCATCTCGGCGGGGTGGGTGATCGATAAATGATGTATATCAAGGATGATATTGCCGTTGTCGGTTTTGATCCCCTCTCTTAATACCGGCTGACCGCCCATTTTCAAGATCTCCCTGGCGACATAGCTTTGTGCCATAGGCAATACCTCCACCGGTAATGGGAATGCCCCCAGCACATCGACCAGCTTTGAGTCATCAATGATGCAGATAAATTGCCTGCTGACGGTGGCGATAATTTTCTCCCTGGTCAAGGCCCCGCCCCCCCCCCTTTGATGAGTTGCAGGTGTTTGCTCGCCTCATCGGCCCCATCCACATACACGGCAAGCTCATTCACGTTGTTCAGGTTGAGTAGCGGTATATTATGCCGCCTAAGGCGCGCCTCAGTGGTCGCGACAGATGAATACAGCGCCTAAAACCTCTTGGTGGTCTATATCATCATATCAAGGTCAATCATAGCCCCGGAGAATATGTCAACGGCAGGGTCAGTACTTAATGACATCGAGTCATTCCGGGCTTTACTAAAACGTGGCTATGTAGGCGTTTATCATCATATGATCAAAAAACATCTGGCGTGGTATATTGATGAATTTTCAGCACGATTCAATTTGTCGGCTGATTTGACGAACGGTGAAAGATATTCCATCATCGCGCATACCAGTTGCGACAAACTTTCCTGGAAGGAATTAACTCGATGAACGTGGAACTTGCTTTCTCAAAAGTTATGGCAACACCGCTATCTCCCGAGACCTACAGACTCGGTGAATTATTTTCAGGGGCAGGTGGAATGGCTTTGGGGGCGCATCTGGCCAAATTTAAAGGTCATGCATGTCGTCATGTGTGGGTTAATGATATGGATAGAGATGCTTGCCATACTTTTCGCCATAACCTGCCCATCGCCGACGACATGGTGTTTTGCGGCGATGTCAAAGACATTAAATTCGACTCTTTACCGCCTATAGACGGGCTTGTGTTCGGATTCCCATGTAACGATTTCAGCGTGGTTGGTGACCGCCAAGGAATTTCTGGTCAGTATGGTGGTTTGTATCGCTGGGGGGTTCGAGGGTTAGAAGCGCTGAAACCCTTGTTTTTTGTAGCGGAAAATGTAGGCGGTCTTTCATCAAGTAGTAATGATCTTGATATTATTATCAACGCCATGAAAAAAACTGGATACAAGATCTTCCCCCGAACATATAAATTTGAAAATTATGGTGTTCCACAAACGCGCCATCGAATTATTATAATTGGAATTCGGCAAGACATCGGTATTACAGATTTTACACATCCAGAACCTGTAACCATGAGCGATCCTATTTCGTGCAAAGTTGCTCTTGAAGGGATCGCAAATGATGCGTCAAACAATGAAAGAACCCAACAATCAAAGAAAGTGATTGAAAGACTGAAACACATCAAGCCCGGAGAAAATGCTTTTACGGCTGATTTACCGCCTCATCTTAAGCTATCTTTGAAAAGCGGTGCAACTATCAGTCAAATATATAAACGGCTGAAACCTGATAAGCCTGCTTATACCGTTACGGGTTCCGGTGGCGGTGGAACTCATGTTTATCACTGGGAAGAAAATCGTGCTCTTACTAACAGAGAGCGGGCAAGATTGCAGTCTTTCCCTGACAGCTTTGAATTTAAGGGCGGAAAAGAGTCTGTTCGAAAACAAATTGGTATGGCAGTGCCGCCCGAAGGTGCAAGGCATATATTCCGTGCAATTCTAAAAGCTCTCGCAGATAATCGAATCGGAAGCCAATGTTAAGCGAAGATTTGTTTCGTGAAATACTGATTATTCCAGCCATGAGACAGGAAATTAACCGCCTGCAAATTGTCAGTGGATTTGCCACTGCTGGCATGGCTGATCGTCATATGGAGAAGCTGGCAGGAATCGATCAATCAATCAGTATTGATCTGATTATAGGGATGCCCAGACAAGTCGGTATTGAGAAAGCCCAACATTTTGCTTTACGTAAATTGTCAGAAACACAACCATATGGTTTGGATTTTTCATGTAGGTATGTCGTTAAAGGAAATCCCGTTCACGCAAAGACCTATTGCTGGTTTGAAAAAAACAGGCCAATTTTAGCTTTTGCAGGTTCAGCTAATTATTCCCTTACTGCTTTCGGCAGATCACAGATTGAAGTGATGACACCCGCAGATGTTTATGGTATCGCAAATTTTCAAGCTGATGTACGGCGGAATACAACCGACTGTCGAGATGAGCATATAGAAACCAAGATTGCTTTAACCGAAACACGACAAATTGCAGACCTTAACAGTAATGTTGATACTGTCACTTTGTCACTGCTAAACCATCAAACAAAAGAGACGCCTGAAAGATCAGGAATTAACTGGGGGCAACGGGAAGGCAGAAATAAAAATCAGGCTTACATCAACATCCCTGCTGATATAGGTGGATCAGGATTTTTTCCTGATCGTGCTGAACAGTTTACAGTGCTTACGGATGATGGCGACAGCTTCATCATGGTAAGGGCACAAGATGGCGGTAAAGGTCTACATACTACTCAGAATAATGCACTGTTGGGAGAGTATCTGCGAGCCAGAATGCGAGTTCCGTCCGGGCATTATGTAACACGCCAGCATCTTATCGAATATGGCCGAACCGATATAACTTTCACCAAGATTGATGATGAAACCTATCTGCTGGATTTTCGACCAAATATGGGGCCTGGTGAAGATGCTGAAACGTGGCAAGCATGAAGTGGGTTGGTCAAGTAAATAGTTCTTAGAAAAATTAGTTCAATATTTGTTTTGCCTCCCATTAAGGGAGCGTTGTGACGCCCTTATCATCGGCGAGCAACAACACATCCGCCGGGCGCCTGGCGAACAGGCCGTTCGTCAGAACACCGACTATCCCGTCGATCTGTTGCTCCATCTCGGCGGGGTGGGTGATCGATAAATGATGTATATCAAGGATGATATTGCCGTTGTCGGTTTTGATCCCCTCTCTTAATACCGGCTGAGCGCCCATTTTCAAGATCTCCCTGGCGACATAGCTTTGTGCCATAGGCAACACCTCCACCGGTAATGGGAATGCCCCCAGCACATCGACCAGCTTTGAATCATCAATAATACAGATAAATTGCCTGCTGACGGTGGCGATAATTTTCTCCCTGGTCAAGGCCCCCCCCCCCCCTTTGATGAGTTGCAGGTGTTTGCTCGCCTCATCGGCCCCGTCCACATACACGGCAAGCTCGTTCACGCTGTTCAGGTTGAGCACGGGTATATTATGCCGCCTGAGGCGCGCCTCAGTGGCGGCCGAGCTGGCTATGGCGCCGTCAATACGGTGCTTGATATGAGCAAGCGCATCAATGAAGTGGTTCACCGTGCTGCCCGTGCCAACGCCAACAACCGTATCATCCTCAATGAAATCAACGGCCGCCTGCGCCACACGTTTTTTCTTCTCATCCTGGTGCATGGATATTCACCCCTCTTTTGGTGGAGATAAGCATCGGTGTTATCTTATGCGTATGTTTGAGGAATACCAACAACTGATCCGTGAGGCGCAAAACCGGGTGTACGATGTTGCGCTACGCTCGAAGCTCGATTATGCAGCGCAGGCCTCTCGTTCCCTGGATAATCACGTGTGGCTAAAACGTGAAGATCAGCAGCCCGTGTTTTCATATAAATTAAGGGGGGCCTATAACCTGGTATCCAGGCTTGAGGCCGGGCAAAAGGAAAACGGGATCATCGCCGCATCGGCCGGTAATCATGCACAGGGCGTCGCCCTGGCGGCGGATAAAATGAACATGCCGGCAACGATTGTGATGCCGAAGACAGCGCCGGAGATCAAGGTGAATGCAGTCAGGCGCTTAAACGGGACGGTGATTTTGCACGGCAATACCTACGATGAGGCCTTTATCCATGCCAGGGAGCTGGCTGTTTGCAGAGACATGGCGTTTATTCCGCCCTATGATCACCCGCTTATTATCGCCGGTCAGGCGACAGTCGGCGTGGAAACCCTGGCACAGGCGCAACAACCACCGGATTGTATCTTCGCACCGGTGGGCGGTGGCGGTTTGATAGCCGGTATCGCCCTGCACGTTAAGTCCGTCAACCCGGCCATCAACATCATTGGCGTTGAGCATGATCAGGCCGCCTGCATGTATGCGGCATTAACACAGGGAGAGCGCGTGGTATTGGATCATATCGATATTTTTGCCGATGGCGCTGCGGTTCGACAGGCCGGGGAGGAGACCTTTCGGGTGTGCCGGGAGTGGGTCGATGAGGTGATCCTGGTGACAGTCGATGAGATCTGTGCGGCGGTGAAAGACATCTTCGAAGATACGCGCTCTATTCCAGAGCCGGCCGGCGCCCTGGCGTTAGCCGGGTTAAAACAGTTTGTTCAAAGAGAACACATCACCGCCAAAAACCTGGTGGCCATTTTAAGTGGCGCCAATGTTAATTTTGATCGACTACGGCATATTGCCGAGTTATCGGCCCTGGGCGAGCAAAGAGAGGCGTTAATTTGTATCACTATCCCTGAGCGGCCGGGCAGTTTTCGCAGGCTATGTCATGATCTTGGCGCCAGGCAAATTACCGAGTTTAATTATCGTTACAGCGATAACAACCACGCCCGGGTGTTTGTCGGCGTGCAATTACGCCGTGGTGTGGAGGAGAAAAACCAGTTGCTTTCGAGCCTGTCGGAGCGGGGTTATCAGGCCGTTGATCTGAGCAATGATGAGCTCGCCAAGATGCATATTCGACATATGGTAGGTGGTCATGCCGCCAACTTGAGTGATGAGGTATTATACCGCTTTGAATTCCCCGAACGCTCCGGGGCGTTGTTGCATTTTCTAACGCGCATGGGAGAGCGCTGGAATATCAGCCTGTTTCACTACCGTAATCACGGGGCGGCTTATGGTCGGGTGTTGATGGGGATCCAGGTCTCGGCAGTGCAAACCGGCGAGTTCCACCGCTTTCTTGACAATCTGGGCATGGAGTACTCCGAGGAGACGAATAACCCCGCCTATGGCCTGTTTTTAAGTTAGGGGCATGTTGATGGAAGTTACCGTGCTACCGGGCGCGCGCTCCTGCTTTTAAGGCAAGGCCCTTAAAGAAGGGCATCTTTCAGAACCTCGCGGTTGTTTGTGCTTGCTCACCGGGGATATTCACTCAAGGGCGAGAATATAATCCCATTGGTCTCTCGTCACTGGCATGACCGACAGGCGGTTGCCTCGCCGTAGTAATGGCATGTCTGCCAGGGCCTCGTGCTCACGCAGCTCTGATAGGGTAATGGTTCTTTTTGTTTTGCGTTTGTATGTCACATCAACGTGAAACCAGCGTGGATTATTCCTATCACTTTTCGGATCATAGTGTTTATCCTGTGGGTCAAATGCGGTCATGTCGGGATACCCCTCTTTGCTGATCACCATGATCCCGACAATGCCGGGTGGTTTGCAGTTGGAGTGGTAGAAAAAGGCCAGATCGCCTTTTTTCATCTCATCGCGCATCATATTACGCGCCTGATAATTGCGAACACCATCCCAGGGCTCCGTTTTTTTCGGTCGCATCCTTAGATCATCAATACTAAACTCATCGGGTTCCGATTTCATTAACCAGTATTTCATGTGTGCTTCTTTCCCTTAATGATTAAGAACAACGGAGCGATATGTATAGAAGGCGGGTATCAACCACCATGCCGTTACAGACTTTGAACTTGAACCGAAGGCCCAAGTGGGAACAGCGGGCGTTATATCAGGCTCCCCAGGCGAGTGGGTTTGCACAACAATAGCGCGGTTAGTCCCCTAGATAGTAACAAACAGGCTCAAGTTTCTATCAGTCTGATCACGAACACGACAGAAGATACCCAAAACAAATCAAGTGCCGGGCCGGGTTCAATGCTGCTCCGCCCCCTGGTGGATTAACGCATCGTCAATTTTCGTTTGCAGGCGCCTCACCATCGTATCTATTGAGGAAGTATAGTCCTCATTTTTACGTTTGTAAGCAAGCAGTTCATTGGCCATGTTCAAGGCGGCCATAACGGCGATACGCTCGGTGCCAATGACATTGGCGTTATTTTTCAGCTCACGCATTTTGCCGTTAATAAACTCTACCGCGGTGTGTAATTGCTCACGTTCATCCTCCTTGCATGAAATGCGGTATTCTTTATCCAGGATCAGCACGGTGACGGGCTTGCTGTGGCTCATGGGCGGGTTTCCATGGCCCTCAGGCGTGTGATCATGGACTCTATTCGCACCCTCGCCTGCTCGGTTTTTTCAATCAAAACAGCCCGTTCATTGATCAGGTTCTCTTGCTGGTTGCGTAGGGCGGAGTTTTCCGTTTTCAAATCCTCCACCGTTCGGATGAGCTCATCTACCCGGCCCTCAAGGGCGCCCAGGTCCATGTTCTCTGATTGTCTCTCGCTCATAAGCGTGTATTTCGCCCTGTGGCAATGGCTATCTTGCGCCCGTCAATATAGAGTGGCGCTAAATGGCGGTCAACAGGGCAAATCACTGATTTTCGTCAATCACTTGAATCTGATCCATGTTGCCCTGCAAAATATCGCCTTTGAGCAAAACTGTGCGGGACTGACGAGGCGGCGGCCCGGTGATGGCGCATTCAAGGGATTATCAAAAGCGGGTTGATGCGATGGTTTTTATGGGCGGGGTCTTGCCTTGAGGCGCTGTATAGTCATTTCATTTTTATGAACATCATGCAAGGGTGATCCACAAGATGAACATGCGAGAATATCAAAGGCGCAGGAAAAAACTCATGGATATGATGGGTGATGATTGCGTGGCCCTGTTGCCTGCGGCGCCAGAGCGCCCCCGTAATCGAGACGTGTTGTTTCCCTATCGCCCGGACAGTGATTTTTATTACCTTACCGGGTTTGCGGAGCCTGAGGCGGTTGCGGTGTTGATCCCGGGCAGGGACAGCGGTGAGTTTGTGATGTTTTGCCGCGAGCGTGATCGGAAAATGGAGACCTGGCATGGCCCCATGGCCGGTCTTGAGGGGGCCTGCGATGATTATGGCGCCGATGACGCCTATCCCATTACGGATCTGGACGACATCCTCCCGGGTTTGCTGGAAGACTGCGGGCGGCTCTACTACACAATGGGTGATGATCCCGCCTTCGATCAGCGCGTCCTTAGCTGGGTGAGACAGGTTCGTGATAAGGTGCGAACGGGCATACAGGCGCCGGATGAGTTTATCTCTCTCAATCACATGCTACACGATATGCGCCTGTACAAGAGCCGTTATGAGATAAAGACCTTACGCAAGGCCGCCAGAATTTCAGCCAACGCCCATATCCGCGCCATGCAACTGTGTCGCCCGGGGATGATGGAATATCAAATTGAGGCCGAGCTGGTGCATGAGTTTATGCGCCAGGGGGCGCGCAGTCCCGCCTATCCACCCATTGTGGGCGGTGGCGCCAATAGCTGCATCCTGCACTACACCGATAACAGCAAACAACTGCAAGAGGGCGATGTGCTGCTCATCGACGCCGCCGCCGAGTATGATTATTACGCCAGTGATATTACCCGCACCTTCCCGGTAAATGGCCGGTTTAGCCAACAGCAAAAAGACGTCTATGAGGTGGTGCTGGGCGCGCAACTGGCCGCAATAGCGGCGGTGAAACCGGGCAATCACTGGAATCAGCCGCACGAGATGGCGGTGAAAGCGCTAACGGAGGGACTGCTCTCTCTGGGCATTCTCAAGGGGCGGCCCAAAACCCTGATCAAGGATCGGGCCTATCGCAAGTATTATATGCACAGAACCGGTCACTGGCTGGGTATGGACGTCCATGATGTGGGCGACTATAAACTGGAGGGTGAATGGCGGATGCTGGAGCCTGGCATGGTCATGACGATTGAGCCGGGGCTTTATTTATCACCGCAAAGAGGGCTCGCCAGGAAGTGGTGGAATATCGGCGTCAGAATTGAGGATGACGTGCTGGTGACTAAGGATGGCAATGACATACTGAGCAAATATGTCCCGAAAAGTGTGGATGACATAGAAGCCGTGATGGCGGCCAACTGATCTTTGCCGAAGGTGAAGGCGTCCCTCTTGCCTGTCGTGTTGTTTGCCTGCTCTTCCCTATGAGCGCATACAGCCTGTGATCACGGAATATGACGTCGGCATTATCGGTGGCGGTATGGTGGGCGCCAGCCTGGCCTGTGGCCTCGCCAGGCACAACATCAACATCGCCTTGATAGAGAAGTCTGACAATACGCCTGCTCAACAACCCGGCTATGATGACAGAGGGATTGCCCTATCGCTCTCTTCACAGAGAATACTCGCATCCATGGGCTTGTGGTCAAAACTGCATGAGCAGGCAAGCCCCATAGACGCCGTCCATGTGAGTGAGAAAGGGCGTTGCCGTTTTCTTAGGATCTCGGCTGAGCAATGCCATCTCAGATCACTGGGGTTTGTTCTCATCGCCCGTGAATTAGGGCGCACACTGCTTAATGAGCTGGCGTCATTTGATAATATCGACCTCATTCGCCCGGCCTCGGCCATCGCCTTTCATAGCGGAGAGGATAAGATAGAGATAAGCGTTAGACGGTCCGGCAAGATAGGTTCCATAGCCTGTAAATTACTGGTGATCGCCGATGGCGCCTCTTCCACGTCCCGGGAGTTGCTCGGCGTAAAAGTCAGGCGTCATGATTATCGGCAAACGGCCATTGTATGCAACATAACGGCCTCCAGGGGGCAGGCCCGCACGGCCTATGAGCGCTTCACGCCTTATGGCTTAATCGCATTACTACCCCTGGCTCGGCATCGTTATGTCAGTGTTTTTGTTGTTGCGACCGATAGTGCCGATGCTTGTCTTGAGATGGATGACGGGGAGTACATTAGAGCCCTGCAGACACGCCTCGGGAGACGGCTGGGCGATCTTCATCGGCCGGGGACAAGAAAGCCCTACCCGCTTTTTTTGTGCGAACCCGAGCGACAGGTAAGCCATCGCGCCGTATTATTGGGTAATGCGGCCCACACCATACACCCCAATGGCGCCCAGGGGTTTAACCTGGCCCTGCGAGATGTGGCCACATTGACGGCAAGCATTACTCGGGCGATGGCGAGCGGGGATGATCCGGGCGGCAAGGAGTTGTTGCAGACATACCTGTCGAGAAGGCAAGTCGATCAAAGGCGGGTGATTCGTTTCACTGACGCACTGGCTAATGTGTTTCATCATACCCACCCCGTAAAGTCCCTTGCGCGTGGTTCCCTGATGTTTCTGATCGATGCCGTGCCCGAATTGAAGAGACAATTCGTCAGTCGGGCAACGGGCATTTATCGGGATCAGGTGCTATTGTAACGGCCGGAATGGTTCGCTCTTATCCATGCAAAATATAAAGACAGAGATTGTGGTTGTCGGCGCCGGCGTCATTGGTAGCGCCATGGCGTTGATGTTGGCGATGGGTGGTATGGAGTGCGTGCTGATCGATAAGGACATGGCGGCTGGGGAAGAGGCCCCATCGAAGGACCCCCGGGCATTGGCGTTGACGCTGGCCTCGCAAAAAATACTGCGCTTTATAAATGCCTGGCAACCACTGAACCCTTCAGCCACAGGTGCATTTAAGCGCATGCACGTTTGGGATGGCCATGGCAGGGCCGAGGTCAATTTTAACTGTGATGCTATCAACCAGCCTGCCCTGGGGCACATCGTCCGGCAAACCAGCTTGACTTCGGCAATACAAAGCGCACAGCAATCTCACCCATCGCTGACGATGCTGGCCGGCGCAAGCCCCGTTTATGTCAGCTCCGGGCGCAGGGAGATCACCTTGAGACTCAGCGATGGACGTTCAATTACCGGCAAACTGATCATTGCCGCCGATGGTGTGCGCTCACAGATCCGGGAGCTCATCGGCATTGATTATGATGTACACAGGTACAAGCAGACGGCTCTGGCGAGCATGGTGAACACGGAAATAGCGCACGGGTGCGTGGCCCGGCAACGGTTTATGCACTCAGGGCCCATCGCATTTCTGCCCATGTTTGATCCCCATCAATGCGCTGTGATCTGGTCGACAACACCGGAGCAGGCCGATACATTGGCCCATCTTGAGGCGGACGCATTTCACAGGCGGCTTGAGGATGTATTTGAAAGTCGTCTGGGGCCTGTTCATGGCTCAGGGCCAAGAGCCTGTTTCCCGTTGCAGCGGGCCCAGGCACGGTACTATTGCACCGACCGGGTGGCGCTCATCGGTGATGCCGCCCACTGTGTACACCCACTGGCCGGCTTGGGCGCTAATTTAGGTCTGCTCGACGCCGCCAGTTTATTTGAGGTGTTATCCGATGCCCGGCTACTGCAACGGGACCTGGGTAGCAGGCGGGTATTGAGAAGATACGAAAGATGGCGAAAAGGTGAGAACTTCATGGTGATGATGATATTGGAGGGTTTCAAATACGTATTTGAAAATCAGACCTCTCCTGTGCCCGAGATCAGAAATGCCGGCATGGGTATGTTTAATGCTATTTCGGCATGGAAGCGTTTTATCATGCGTCGGGCAACCGGTTTAACGGGCGATCTGCCCGATATGGTCAGGGCACATGCCAGCTAATTTTATCAGCAGGATTATTGATGATGATCTCAAGGCAGATCGTTATGCGGACGGGATCCACACCCGTTTCCCGCCCGAGCCCAATGGTTATTTGCACATGGGCCATGCAAAGGCAATATGTTTGAACTTTGGCGTGGCTAAAAAATACGCCGGTAAATGCAATCTGCGTTTTGACGATACCAATCCGGATAAAGAAGGGATCGAATACGTTGAATCCATACAGGCGGATATTCGCTGGCTCGGATTTGACTGGGAAGACAGGTTGTTTTTCGCATCGGATTATTTTGTGCAGCTCTACCAATATGCCGTTGATTTAATTAAAGCCGGGAAAGCCTATGTGGACAGTTTGAATGCGGATGAAATAAGGCAATACCGGGGCACCTTGACGACCCCGGGGAAGGACAGCCCGCATCGGCGCAGAACGGTTGCGGAGAACTTGCGTTTGTTTGAGCGGATGAAGGGCGGAGAATTCGAGGAAGGCGAGCATGTTCTAAGGGCAAAAATCGACATGCAATCTGCGAATATCAATCTGCGTGATCCGGTGATATACCGTATTCGCAAGCGCGCCCATTACCGCACCGGCGATAGCTGGTCTGTTTATCCCATGTATGATTTCGCCCATTGCCTGTCAGACGCCCTTGAGCGGATAACCCACTCTTTATGCACGCTGGAGTTTGAAGATCATCGACCGCTCTATGACTGGGTGATGGATAATGTCAACACCCCGTCCCGTCCTTATCAATATGAATTTGCCCGTCTTAACCTTGAGTACACCATCTTGAGTAAACGAAAACTCATCGAGCTGGTGGAGGGGGGGTACGTCAGCGGCTGGGATGATCCGCGTATGCCCACCATTTCGGGCTTAAGACGACGGGGTTTTACGGCAAAATCGATCCGCGATTTTTGTGAGCGGATCGGGGTGACGAGAGGCGATACCCGTATCGATATGGGTGTGCTCGAGCATGCGATCAGGGACGATCTGGGGCCGAGCAGTCCTCGCGCCATGGCGGTATTACGCCCGTTAAAAGTGGTGATTGATAATTATCCTGATGATAAAGAGGAATGGCTGGATGCGCCCCATCACCCGCAAAAACCGCAAATGGGCACAAGACAGGTGCCGTTCGCCAAAGTGATATATGTGGAGAGGGATGATTTTATGGAAGCGCCGCCGAAGGGGTTTTTTCGCCTATCGCCCGGACGTGAAGTAAGATTACGTTACGCTTATTTAATCACCTGTGATGAGGTGATTAAAGATGAGAAAACCGGTGAGGTCATTGCATTACATTGCCGCTATGATCCGAAGACACGGGGGGGCAATGCAGATGATGGCAGGAAAGTCAAAGGCACAATCCACTGGGTATCGGCAAAGCATGCCGCCCTGGCGCAAGTGAGGTTGTATGATCGGTTGTTTTGCGTGCCCGATCCGGAGCGGGCGGGAGAAGACTGGAAGTTGGGTCTTAATCCCCACTCCGCAGAGACGTTAACCGACAGTTTGATAGAGCCGGATTTGGCGAGGGCCGGCGTTGAAGAGCGGTTTCAGTTCGAAAGGCTGGGCTATTTTTGTCGTGATAGAGAAGACTGGCGTGAAGATAAGCCTGTTTTTAATAGAATTGTCGCATTGCGTGATACCTGGGGCAAGATGAGGGATAAGTGAGTCTACGGGGCCATGTTCATTTTAAGCGCCTTGTGTTAAGGGCGAAGACCCATGCCAGAGCCGTTACTTGACTTGCCTGTACGCAAGGGGCGAGTTAAACATGAAAAACCTAACCATTGGATTATAGAGAATGAGGAATAAAAACGAGGCGTTGTATCACTCCGAGATCAGCAGTTTAACCTTGCTTCAGCGTGGCAAGGTGCGGGATATCTACGAGGTCGATGCGGATCATCTGTTAATCGTGACCAGTGATCGTATCTCGGCGTTTGATGTTGTCTTGCCGGATCCCATCCCCGGGAAGGGGCGGGTATTAACGGCGGTGTCTGATTTCTGGTTTGCGCGGACACAAAACCGCATAGCCAATCATTTAAGTGACAGGGGGTTGGATAGCATCGGGATCACTGCTGATGAGATCGAACAGATCGACGCTCGCGCCATTGTGGTGAAGAGATTGAAACCGCTGCCGGTAGAGGCCATTGTGCGTGGGTATATCATCGGCTCAGGCTGGAAGGACTATCAAAACACTGGCAGGGTCTGTGGCATAACGCTACCTGAAGGATTGCAACAGGCACAACAACTACCTGCGCCCATATTCACACCCTCTACAAAAGCTGAAGTGGGTGAGCACGATGAGAATATTCATTTCGACTTCACAGTCGCCTTATTAGGCGCGCCAATGGCGAACAAGGTGCGCGATATCAGCTTGATGATTTATCAACAGGCGGCGGACTTTGCCCGGGAAAGAGGGATTATTATTGCCGATACCAAGTTTGAGTTTGGCGTCGATGACAACGATGAGCTGGTGTTGATCGATGAGGTGCTGACCCCGGATTCATCGCGTTTTTGGTCGGCTGATACCTATGCAACCGGGATCAGCCCGCCGAGCTTTGACAAGCAATATGTCAGGGACTATCTACAAACCCTCGACTGGGATAAAAAAGCGCCTGCGCCCACATTGCCGGCAGAGGTGATAGAGAATACCTCGGCAAAATATAAAGAGGCGCAAGATCGGCTGCTGGCGGGCGAGTAGATGGCCGGCCCTGGTTAGCATTTAGCGTTATGCCATGATCCCGTTACATGATGATAATCCGACCCGGATTTTCCCGCTCTTCACCATCATCTTTATTGCCGCCTGTGTGTTGGTTTTTCTGTGGCAGGCGTCCCTGGGGAAGCAAGGGTATGCCGTAGCGGTTTATGCCCTGGGGGTTATTCCGGCGGTATTGCTGGATAAGGTTGTTTTACCGGCGGAATTAGCCGTCATCCCTGCCGGCATGACGATTTTTACATCCATGTTTTTACACGGCGGTTTTATGCATCTCGCCGGCAACATGCTCTATTTGTGGATCTTCGGTAACAATGTAGAGGATGCGATGGGTCATGGGCGCTTTATCGTTTTTTATTTGCTCTGTGGTGTGGCGGCGGTGTTTGGCCAGGTGTTGCAAAACCCGGACTCACACATCCCCATGATCGGCGCAAGCGGCGCCATTTCAGGTGTATTAGGCGCTTATTTGTTGCTTTATCCCCATGCCCGTGTACTGGTCGTTATTCCTTTGGGGTTCTTTCTCCAGTTAATACGCCTGCCCGCATTATGGGTCCTGGGCTTGTGGTTTGTATTACAACTGATCAACTCTGCGATGACGTCCTCTGAAGGGGGAGGGGTAGCCTGGTATGCCCATATCGGCGGGTTTATTGCAGGGATGGTGCTGATCCCCATCTTCAGGAGCCCGGATGTAGCATTGTTTCATAGGGCCCACGGTTCGAAGCGTTGGACAAAGCGGTTTAATTAAGTGGGCAGGCAAGATTAAAATAGCGGTGATCGTATAGAAGGGTATTCCTTAAAAATAGTTCATCGCCTTTAGTGTCACATCTTCTGCTTTGTCCTGGGCGATCACTGTGTTGGTGTAGAGGTGTGCAGTATTGTTATTCGGCTCTCAGGGAAGTTGAGCGCCCTTAAACAGGCGCCGGGCTTGTGCAATGACTCACAAAAACAGGTATTCTCTCACCCCTTAAAATCGCAGAGCGGGAATGTCATTAGCCGATCACTGTGTTGCTCTGAATTTCACCGCATCCCACATCCGCCCCTCAGCCTGATCTGCCCTCTCCCTGCCCCATCGGGCGAGCAGGCGCGGCACGGGTATCACAATCAGAAAAACCCTGATTTAAGTCAAGACCTCTGGGTGGTTATTCGGATACTGTCGGATAAACGCCCTGTACTCATCCTGCCGTTTAATATGCTCATGCAGGGGTTGTGCGGCATGGCATCTTATGCACAGGGCCTTCAGGTTAGCGATGGCATTGTTCGCCGGGTCGCCGTCAACATGGTGGGCATGCAGATAATGTCGATTATCGGCCAGATACAGGTAACACTGCTCGCACCGCCAGTGTCTTTTTTCCTTGAAACGCCGTGCTATCTTGTCCCAGTCACGGGCATATAATTGCGGGATTTGATCGCAGTCATATTCAAGCGTATCGCCAAGGCCCGTGCCGCTCGTCTGTTGATAAAACTGCTGCAGAGGAAAATGTGTCACATTATGGCGCCGCCAGTCCGGCGGCAATCTACCACGGCAGTTCTTGCACAAATGCAGCTCCCTGCCTGCGACTCTCAGGTCTTCCCTGTACTCCCGGTTATGCCAGGTGATGATGTACTGAAACCGCCCCTGCCGGTTGTTGGTTTTTTTATAGCGGTATCCTCTGCTGATAGGATAATTTTCTATGGTTCTGCATCGGTACAGATGAAACTTGTGCCAGTCATCGCCCGACAAGTATGCTGGATTTTCTCTTGCATTGAGCTGGTTAATAAAAATCGCCACCCGATATAAATCCCCGTTGGGTGCAATATCGAACAATCCCTCTGCCGTGATCAACAATTCCTTCTCATCCTCAATCTCAATGCCGTTGTTAAGATGGATGCGGAACTGCCTTGTTTGCTCGGCAACGGAAATGCCCATGCCTTCTATCACCTGAAACAATTCCGTGAAGGTGTTGACGCCGCTCATGGCTACAGTTGCAACTCTTCCACGATCCGCAGGATTTTCTCCTGGCTGCGGGTGATGGACTTGAATTCCACTCGGCGCGAGCGAGCCTGATCTTCCTGTCCGTTTGCAGTCAATACCGGTATGCCATAGGAAAGCCCGTTGGCGCGTATGACTTTATGCAACCAGTCATGGTGGGTTTCTGATGAGACCAGGCGGTAGCAATAGGTCAGCACGGCATGGGCGCGCTCCTGGGAAAGACGGGAGTTGTTCAGATAAATCTCGGCCTGGCTTTCGGCGTCCTGCCAGACAGAGCTGGTGTGTCCCTCTATCCGAATTTCCTCTATCTCATCACTGTATTTTGCCGAGGTCAGAATGGCCAGATAGCGAGGGAAAAAATCATCCAGCACCGCCTTGAAGTTCTCTCGTAACACTGCGCTGCCGGTCTCAAACAATATGTCCGGCTCATTAAAGCGGATGGTGGAGTCCTGCTCCAGGGTGGCGTCCCATCTCGGCAGATCCTGCCTGAACTCCGCATAGAGATCGTCATACAACCCAACCTGCAAGGCGTTGTAGGTAGCGGCAATTTCTTTCACGGCCTTGCCTTGTTCAAGAATACTGTCAGCCGATTTCTTTATTTTTTCGTTGCTCCTCTCAGTCACTAGCATAAAGCTGATGGCGATCAGCAGGAAAATCATCATCAGACCGGTCATCAGATCCGATATGCCGCCGTGCCAGCTATCCTCTTCGCTCATGCTATCTCTGTGCCCCGGGCATCAGCCTTTCTATCTGTTTGAGAAAGGTCTGATAGTTGTCACCAAACTGCTTGCTCAATGACACCAGGCTGTTGTTCAAATTATCGGTGGCCGTTTTCATATCGGTATTGAGTTTGTTGACGGCTTTCTGTGACTCGCTGATATATGTGTCGATTTTTCTGTTTGTCTCATTCAGATAATCCGTTGCCCGAGCATGATTCTCATTCATCTTTGTTGAAACCGCCTTAAAATCATCGGGGATTTTTTCCAGATCAGCGGCAAGCGATGTTAGCGAGTCTATGGATTGTTTGATCGCATCCTGAATTTCTTCATTGTTTTTCAGCATGGCGTTCATGGTATTCAGACTCAATGCGGTGTTGTTGCAAAACTCCTCGAACTCCTCATTCCTCTTTGCAATCTCCGCCACCGACTCCGCCGTGTCTTTAAGGGATGCTTTCGTCTCCGACAAGGCGCTTTCGCTGCCCTTGATGGCGTCCATATAGTTTTCCTGCCATGTCACCAGTTGCAGGCAGGCGGCATTGAGTTGTTTGAAATTATCCCCGAATTGCGCCGTCAGGTTTTGATTGAAATCAGCTATCACGTTCTCTAACGCCTTGATGATCTCCCGGGAAGCGCCTTCGGATAATTTTTCCAAGGTTTGCTCCAGGGAGCCTCTGACCCTGGCGAGCTCATCTCTTGATTCGGTACGGTGGTTTTTGACCTGCTCTATTACGGCCGCATTGGTCTTTTTGCTGTCCTGCAGAAACTCGGCCAGTAGCCGGGATTGCTCGGCGAGCTTGTCCGTTAGCGGGTGGCCGCTTTTGGCATAGGGGGAGGGGCGGATCTTTTGCACGATGGCAAGCAAGACCGAACATCCCATGCCGGCAATGGAGGTGATGAATGCGATCTTCATGCCCTCCAGCAGGGCGGGAATGCTGGTGGTCAGTTTATCCACGTCAAAACCCAGCAGTCCGATAAAAATTCCCGTGAACGTGCCCAGAATGCCGAGCGTGACGATCTCGTTTCTGAAGGGCCTATGATGCTTTCCCTGGGCGTCAAAAAAAGAGCGTAAATCCCACAGCGTCAAAACCAAGATAAGCGTAACAAAAAAGAGGGTAACAGGGTGCTGGAACAGGATATAGCCATAGCCAAAGACAAAAACCGCACCTGCGAGCAAAATGCCTTTTCTTATGTTCATCATGGGGTCATGGCGCTTAACATGGATAGTTTATGATGCTGGGCCCGCTTTCATTTCTTCAATGATTCAATGAACTTTAACCACTGCGTTGATGCAGACAAAGGTGCGCCTGTGCTCCCAACATTACTTTATTAACTATGCAGGTTAAGTGTTTCACCCACTCCCGCACAAAGGACCGGGATGACAGGTGCAGAGGCGTTCCGGGCGGTCTATTGTCGCTCCCTGAGCGGCTCGGCTAAAGCGCTCACAGATGACATTCATTCACCCGCATCCGAGGCGAGTAGCGCAAGCAGGCGTTCTCTGGCGTCAGGGTTGATCACCTCGGCCAGGGCCTGATTGAACTGTTTTACTTTTTCATCGTGCTCCCTTAATAACCTCTCCAGCCGCAGGTTCTCGGCAATGCCGGGGCTTCCGGCAAGTCGATATTTTTCATCCATCGCCTGTAGCAACGAGAAATAGTTTTTTTTACTCCGCCCCATTGCTTCATAGGCCCGCCAGGCGGCAACAATCTCAGGCTCCAGTCCTTCCTTCATCTAACCGACATAAAAACCATTGAGGGCGGATCAGGCGGCCTGCTCCAATGCATCGGTGTATTTACCCAGACAGGCAAGGCTGTTGCATTTTTCTCTGTGCAGGAGGGCGCCTTGTGCGGCGGCGACATTCTCCTGCCTGCCGCCCCAGGTCTTCAAGCCCGGCTCTTGTAGTGCGCGCCCGTATGAGAAACTCAATGGCCAGGGTAAATGTTTATCGCCGGCGTTCATGGCGTTTAAGTGGGCGGTGGCCAGCTCGGCACGTTGACCGCCGGAGAGAAATACGATGCCGGGCAGGGCGGCGGGCACGGTGTTCAGCAGACAGCGCACGGTTTTATCGGCCACTTCGGCTATGCCCGCCTGCTCTGGGCATTGTTTGCCAGCGATCACCATGTTGGTTTTCAGGATGGTGTGCGCCACGGATACGCCCTGGTTGTAGAGCGCATGGAAAACCGCTTTTAATGTTTTCTCGGTAACCGCATAGCAGGTGTTAATGTCGTTATCCGCATCCATTAAAACCTCTGGCTCCACCATTGGCACAATGCCCGCTTCCTGGCATAAACCGGCATAGCGGGCGAGGGCATGGGCGTTGGCTTCAATGCAGGCGTCTGTGGGCAGCCCGGGGCCGATGGTGATAACGGCGCGCCACTTTGCAAATCTCGCCCCGAGCGCCCGATACTCTCCAAGGCGTTCACGCAAGCCATCCAGCCCCTCTGTGATTTTCTCGCCGGGATGGCCGGCCAGATCTTTTGCGCCTTTGTCCACCTTGATCCCGGGCATGATGCCTTTTCTGATCATGACCTCAGGAAAGGGCGTGCCGTCTGCGGCGTTTTGCCTCAGGGTTTCATCAAATAAGATCATGCCGCTGATAAAGGCCTCACTGCCGGCTGCGGTGATCAACAGATCCCGGTAGGCCCGTCTGCTCTCTTGCGTTGATTCAATATCAATGGAGTCGAATCGTTTTTTAATGGTCGGCAAACTCTCATCTATCGCCAGGATCCCTTTGCCCTTAGCCACCATGGCGGCGGCGGTGTGCGCCATCTCTTCGGTCAGATTACTCATGTGTGATCTCCGTATTTTGTGAATGCATAAAATCGGTAAAATTGTAACGATTTTTATTGTTGGTAAACAACAACCCAACATGTCGGTCGGGTGGATTATTCAGGCGTTTTCCCGACCTGGATGATTTTCATGCTGTTCGTCCCGCCACGATGACCGCTAAGATCGCCTTTGGTGATGAGCACGACATCGTCTTCTTTCACCAGATCGAGCCGCACTAACTGGGCGATGATTTCGTTGTTCGCTTCAGGTGCGCTGGTGTGTGTTATATCAAAGTGAATGGGGTAGACATCTCTGTATAATCTCACCTTTCGCATGGTTGAGACATGTCGAGTGAATGCCATGATGGGGATCCCCGAGCTGATACGCGACATCCACAGACAGGTTGAGCCGGTTTCAGTCAAGGTGGCGATGGCTTTGGCGTTAATGTGATTGGCCGCATACATGGCGGCCATGGCGATGGCCTCATCGATGCGATGAAATGTCTGATTAATGCGGTGATCCGATCGTCGGGTTTCTTTTTGTTTTTCGGTTTCCATGCAGATCCGTGCCATGGCGCCTACAACTTGATCGGGGAATAAACCAATACTGGTCTCACCGGAGAGCATGACCGCATCTGTGCCATCTAAAACCGCATTGGCCACATCAAAGACCTCTGCGCGCGTGGGCACCTGGCTATCGATCATCGAGTCCATCATCTGTGTCGCCGTGATAACCGGGCAATCCAGGGCCTGGGCCTGCTTGATCAATTTTTTCTGCACGGGCGGCAAGGAGGCGTCACCGATTTCAACGCCCAGATCGCCACGGGCGATCATGATAGCGTCAGCGGCACGGATAATGGCCTCGCTATTTTCCAATGCCTCCGCCCGCTCAAGTTTTGCGATGACGCCGGCAGTTGATCCGGCATCATCCAAAAGCAGGCGGGCCTGTTGTATATCATCGGCCGTACTGACGAAGGAGATGGCGAAATAATCAGCGCCGATGGAGACGCCGTGCAGCAGATCTTCCCGGTCCTTTTTTGTTAATGCCCCGGCGGACAGCCCGCCGCCCTTGAGGTTGATCCCCTTGTTGTTTGATAGCTCGCCGCCAACCTGGACCTGGCATTGTATTTTTGTTTCGATAACGTCCGTGACCTGTAATGTGATCCGGCCATCATCAACCAGTAACAGGTTTCCCGACCGCACATCTTTGCTCAGGCCCTGATAGGTGAGGCCGACCTGTTCAGCATTGCCCGCATCGGCCGGCAAGGTTGCATCAAGGGTAAAACTTGCGCCTTCTCGCAGGAGAACTTCTCCATCCTTAAAACCCTGCAAACGGATCTTCGGGCCTTGCAGATCGGCGATGACGCCAACTTCAATCCCCTTATCCGCCGTTATATTGCGGATCGCCTGCACACGTTCTTTATGCCCCCGGTGTGTCTGATGTGAATAATTTATCCTGAACAGATCAACGCCCGCATCGATGAGGCTCTCCAGCATTGCCGGATCGTCGGTGGCGGGGCCTAGCGTGGCAATGATCTTTGTTCTTCGCATAAAAGAATGGGGTAAGTTAAACAGCGCGCACCGACTGCCCCTCGCGCCAAGCCCGGGCTGATGCTTGCAAGATGTCTACAGTGGGCAGAGCCTCACCTGCAAGCAACGCCAGGAATGCACCGCCACCGGTAGAGATATAAGACACACTTGCGCCGAATTTCGCGATGGCCGATAAGGTATCTCCGCCACCGGCAATAGAGAGCCCCCGGTTTGCGCTGACCGCATCAGCCAGGGCCCGGGTTCCCTGTGAGAATGGCGCTATTTCAAAGACGCCAACCGGGCCGTTCCATAATATGGTTTTCGCCGCATCGATGATGGCGTGATTTGCCGCAATCGTTCTCTCACCCACATCGACAATCAGCTCGTGAGCATCGATATCGCTGAGCGCCTTCATGCTCACATTGGCGTCTTCACAGACTAAGTCGGCACAGATCACATCGACCGGCAAGGCGACCCGCTTGTTATGCTGGTTTGCGTATTCAAGTATGTTTGCTGCATTGCCGAGCAGCGCATCTTCACACAGTGAGCTGCCGATATGAAAGCCGGCCGCTTTTAAGAAGGTATTGGCAATGCCCCCGCCCACGAGTAACACATCTACCTGTCTGATCAAGTTCTCCAGCACCAATAGCTTGCTTGATACCTTGGCGCCGCCGACGATAGCCACCGTTGGTTTTTCAGGGCTCTGCAGGGCCTGATTGATTGCTGCTATTTCCGAGACTAACAAGGGACCGGCACAGGCGAGCGGCGCATATTTGGCGATGGCGTGGGTGGAGGCCTGGGCCCGGTGTGCGCTGGCGAATGCATCGTTCATATAAATATCACAAAGACCTGCAAGCGCCCGCGCCAGGTCATCGTCATCGGCACTCTCGCCTTTGCTAAAGCGGATATTCTCCAGCATGATGATGTTGCTCCCCTGAAAAGAGAGATGATTGCGCCAATCGGTAAACAGCGGCACCGGCTGGCCTAGTAATTCAGCAAGGTGGGAGGCAACCGGCGCCAGAGAATAACGCTGATCATACACGCCCTCTTTGGGCCGCCCCAGGTGCGAGACCAACATGATCTTCGCCCCGGCGGCCAGTAGCTTGTGCAATGTGGGCAGACAGGCCCTGATCCGGGCGTCATCCTGGATAACGCCGGCGATGATCGGCACATTAAAATCCACGCGGATGAGGACTTTTCTACCGCGGAGATGTAAATCCCCCAGGGTGATAAACTCAGGTGTTTGCAATGAACGGCCCCGCACTAATCAGCGTGCATCAATGCGAGCGTGGTATCCAGCATTCTGTTTGAGAAACCCCATTCATTATCATACCAGGCCACGACTTTTACTGTTTTCCCTTCTATCACTTTCGTCAGGGATGCATCATAGGTAGAGGAGGCCGGATCATGGTTAAAATCAACGGAAACCAGCGGCGCATCATTAAACGCCAGCACGCCTTTTAAGGGGCCGGCCGCCGCCTCACGCATGATGTCGTCAATTTCACCGTGAGACGTCTCTCTTGATGCGAGGAAACTTAAATCCACCACGGAAACATTGATCGTGGGGACACGCACGGCGTAACCGTCCAGCTTGCCGTTGAGCTCAGGCAACACCAGCCCGACGGCGGCGGCGGCGCCGGTTTTAGTGGGGATCATGGACATACTCGCCGCCCGCGCCCGGCGTAAGTCGCTGTGATAGACATCGGTCAACACCTGATCGTTGGTGTAGGCGTGAATGGTGGTCATGGTGCCGTTGACTACGCCAATATGCTCATGCAGTACTTTCACAATGGGCGCCAGGCAATTCGTTGTGCAGGAGGCATTGGAGATCACCGTATCGCTTTGTTTGAGCACATCATGATTGACGCCATAGACAATGGTCGCATCCACATCATTGCCGCCCGGTGCGGAGATGATGACTTTTTTAGCGCCACCTCTGAGGTGGGCGCCGGCCTTTTCCTTGCTGGCAAAAAAGCCGGTGGACTCATACACCACATCAACACCCAGCTCGCCCCAGGGCAGCTTTGACGGATCACGCTCCGAGAGCACCTGTATCCTCTCGCCGTTGACCCGCATGGTGTTATCTTCAACGCTGACTGTTCCTGGAAACTTCCCATGGGCGGTGTCATACCGTGTCAGGTGCGCGTTTGTCTCGGCGTCACCGAGATCATTCACCGCAACGATCTGAATCTCATCGGTACGGCCACTTTCATACAGGGCGCGCAGGATATTGCGACCAATTCTTCCATAGCCATTGATACCCACTTTTATTGCCATGACTGTTACTCCGGATCTCGTTAAATGGTTAGATCTGCTACTGATATGACTCTATGAGAGCAAGCAGACCATCATGATTGATGGCAAAATGGTTGTAAACATCTTTCGCGGGGGCGGATACACCAAAGCTCGCCACGCCCAGTATTTTCCCCTCAAGACCGACATATTTTCGCCAGTAGTCCGGGACCCCGGCCTCAATGGCGATGCGCTTTTTACAACCCGATGGCAACACCTCTTCACGATAGGCGTCGGGCTGTCTGTCGAACGCATCGGTGGACGGCATAGACACAACACGAATATGCCGGCCCGCATCATTTAATCTTTGGGCGACCCCCAAAGCGATGCTGACTTCCGAGCCGGTTGCCAGGATGATCAACTCCGGTGTCGCCTCTGATCCGAGGAGCGTATAGCCCCCCTGCCGTATATGTGCGATTTGCTCGGCGCTGCGTTCTATATGTGGCAAGCCCTGACGTGAGAGCAACAGGCAGGTGGGTTGCGTCTGATTTTCAATGGCCATTTTCCACGCCACAGCGGTTTCCACCCCATCGCAAGGACGCCAAACGGACATGTTCGGGATCAGGCGTAATGTTGCGGCCTGCTCAACGGCCTGGTGTGTGGGGCCGTCTTCGCCAAGGCCGATTGAGTCGTGGGTTAGAATAAAAATAGCTCGTTGCCTCATGAGGGCCGCCATACGCAATGCATTTCTTGCATATTCCGTGAAGATTAAGAATGTACCGCCATAGGGCAAAAACCCCTTGTGCAGGGCGATGCCGTTGTTGATCGCCGCCATAGCAAACTCCCTGACGCCGTAATAAAGGTAATTTCCCCGCTTGTTGGATGCGGTGATCACGCTGGCCCCGTCCCAGAGGGTGAGGTTGGAGCCGGTCAGATCAGCAGAGCCGCCGATCAATTCCGGCAGTGCCGGCCCGTAGGCGTTTAAGGCATTTTGCGACGCCTTGCGGGTGGCGATCATCTCCGCTTCTTTGGCGCTGGCGTTGATGTGGCCCGTTGTTACTGTTTGCCAGCTATCGGGCAGTTGACCTTGAATGCGCCGCCGGAATTCTCTCGCCAGCTCCGGGTGGTCTCTCTCATAGCGTGAGAACTTCTCATTCCAGGCCGCTTCCAGCGCATCGCCACGTTCGAGCGCATTCCAGGCGGCATAGATCTCCTCAGGGATTACAAATGCCGGATAGGGCCAGTCAATGGCCTCCCGCACCAGGGCGACTTCCTCTTCCCCCAAGGCGGCGCCGTGGCTTTCGGCCTTGCCCTGTTTGTTAGGTGAGCCCCGGCCGATGATGGTGTTGCAACAAATGATGCTGGGTTTGCCGGTGATGGTTCTCGCATCATGGATGGCCTGTTTGACAGCGTCTGCATCATGGCCGTCCACATCGGCTATCACATGCCATTGGTAGGAGGCAAATCGTTGCGGGATGTTTTCCGTGAACCAGCCCGTCACCTCGCCATCTATGGAGATGGCATTGCCGTCATAGAGGACGATCAGTTTGCCCAGGCCCAGTGTTCCTGCTAATGAGCATGCTTCATGAGAGACGCCTTCCATCAAACAACCATCACCTACGGATACATAAGTGAAATGATTGACGATATCGAGATCACCACGATTGAACTGCGCCGCCAATGTGCGCTCGGCAATGGCCATGCCCACCCCATTGGCGAGCCCCTGACCGAGTGGCCCGGTCGTGGTTTCTATGCCGGGCGTCTGGCCGTACTCAGGGTGTCCCGGTGTTTTTGAGTGTAATTGACGGAAGTTTTTCAGCTCCTGCACTGACAGATCATAACCGCTCAAATGTAAAACGGCGTACAGCAACATGGAGCCATGTCCGTTAGACATGACGAACCTGTCCCTGTCCACCCATGCGGGGTTGTTCGGATTATGCTTTAGGAAATCATTCCACAACACCTCGGCCATATCCGCCATGCCCATCGGTGCGCCGGGATGCCCTGAGTTTGCACGTTGTACGGCGTCCATGGTTAATGCTCGGATGGCATTGGCAAGTTGAGCCCTGGAAGGCATTGACTCCCCCTGATGATGTTGCCTGTCGTTAGCGGTATTATCCCCTGCAAACGCCATGAAGGGCGGCGCTTACACTTCAGTCACCGGGAGCGGACGGCGCCCACATAACAAGGTGACGGGTCTTTGCCATTCTAACGATATACAGCAGCGGAAGACAGGTATTTTTATCCCGACTTACCGCCCGGTTATTCTCTCGCTACACTGTAAAATCAGGGCATAACTGATTAGAATGAAGACGCTTAAACAAACATGGGGAAGGCATGAGTTACCTATTTACCTCCGAGTCTGTATCGGAGGGTCATCCGGATAAAGTGGCCGATCAGGTATCCGATGCGATACTCGATGCAATACTGGCCCAAGACAAGCAATCGCGGGTGGCCTGTGAGACCATGATAAACACCGGCATGGTGGTGCTCTCCGGCGAGATCACATCAAAAGCGAATGTGGATTATGCCCAGGTGGTGAGGAAGACAATCAACGGGATTGGCTACCATTCATCAGAAACCGGCTTTGATGCGAGCGGTTGTGCGGTGTTGGCGTCCCTGGATAAGCAATCGCCGGATATCGCTCAAGGCGTTAATGAAGGCGAGGGGCTTGATCTTGACCAGGGGGCGGGCGATCAGGGGCTGATGTTTGGTTATGCCTGTAATGAAACCGAAGTGCTCATGCCGTTTCCGATCACCTATGCACATCGGCTGGTCAAAAAACAAGCTGAAGTCAGGAAATCCGGCGCCCTGCCCTGGTTGCGGCCGGACGCAAAGTCGCAGGTGAGTGTGCGATACGATAACGGCAAACCCGTTGCTATTGATACGGTGGTGTTATCGACACAACATGATGAAGGCGTCAGCCACAAGGAGATCGAGGAGGCCGTGATCGAGGAGATCATCAAACCGGTGTTGCCGCCGAGCCGGCTCTCTCCGAACGCCAATTTTCTGGTTAATCCCACCGGTCGTTTCGTGATCGGCGGGCCTGCAGGGGATTGTGGTCTGACCGGTCGCAAGATCATCGTTGATACGTATGGGGGCGCCGCCCATCATGGCGGCGGTGCGTTTTCCGGCAAGGATCCGTCAAAAGTAGACCGCTCCGCCGCCTATGCGGGACGCTACGTGGCCAAGAATATCGTCGCCGCCGGTCTGGCCGATAAATGCGAGGTGCAGGTGGCCTATGCCATTGGTATCGCCAAACCCGTGAGCTTGATGGTGAACACCTTTGGCAGCGGCAAGATCCCCGAAGCGCAAATTGAGGCATTGGTAGAAGCGACATTCGATCTGCGCCCCAAGGCCATCATTGCAGACTTAAACCTGTTAAGACCCATTTATCAACAAAGCGCCGCCTATGGTCATTTTGGCCGTGAAGAAACAGACTTTACCTGGGAGGCCACAGACAGGGCGGTCGAGCTAAAAGACCACGCCGGTTTAAGTAGCGCCGCTTGAGATGGCCGCCTGCACAAAGGGCCGGGATAGCGAACCGCCGTGGCATACATCATCGCTCATCCATCATGGCTCATCGCAAAAAGTGCAACAGGTGGCGGACTGATTAAGGCGCTTTCAATTCCCGGGCGGGGAGACTATACTTGCCCCTCCAAAAAGGTCTGAGGAGCGTTGCGACGGGATTTTCCGCCAGGCTCAGATCGATCACCACCCACAACGGCGCTCGCTTAAATTGTCTTTTAAGGAGAACAATGATGAGCGTGGCCAGAGAAGTTGTGTTTTCTGATTTTCATATCGCCGATATATCCCTGGCCGATTGGGGTCATCGGGAGATCCGTATCGCCGAGACCGAGATGCCGGGTCTTATATCCATCCGTGAGGAACTGGCCCGTCAACAACCCCTGAAAGGTGCGCGTATCGCCGGCTCTTTGCACATGACCATACAGACCGCCGTGTTGATCGAAACCCTGATCGTCCTGGGCGCCGATGTGAGGTGGGCGTCCTGCAATATTTTCTCCACCCAGGATCACGCCGCCGCCGCCATAGCCGATCAAGGTATTCCCGTGTTTGCCTACAAAGGCGAGACATTGCAAGAGTACTGGGAATACGCCCACAGGATTATGCAATGGTCCGATGGCGGCACGCCCAATCTGCTACTGGATGATGGCGGGGACGCCACCCTGTTGATCACCTTGGGGGCAAAAGCGCAGCAGGACCCATCGGTGCTGGATAATCCCACCAGTGAAGAGGAGGCCTGCCTATATGCCTCCATAAAGGGGCGGCTGCAAAGAGATAAAGGCTACTACACACGGATCTGCGAGCGTATTCTGGGCGTCACCGAGGAGACCACCACCGGGGTGAATCGCCTCTATCAAATGCAACAAAACGGCGCTTTGCCGTTTCCCGCTATCAATGTGAATGATTCTGTGACCAAGTCCAAGTTCGATAATTTATATGGTTGCCGTGAGTCCCTGGTGGATGGCATTAAGCGGGCGACCGATGTGATGGTGGCCGGAAAAATAGCCGTGGTGCTGGGCTATGGTGATGTCGGTAAAGGCTGTGCACAATCATTATGTGGATTAGGGGCGAGGGTGTGGGTGACGGAAGTGGACCCCATCTGTGCCTTGCAGGCGGCGATGGAAGGCTATCGGGTGGTGAGAATGGACGATGTTTGTGGTGATGCGGATATTTTTATCACCGCCACCGGTAATCTTCACGTCATCACCCATGCGCATATGCGGGCCATGAAAGACCAAGCCATTGTTTGCAATATCGGTCATTTCGACAATGAGATTGACGTGGCGGGCCTGGAGAAATATGCCTGGGAAGAGATCAAACCACAGGTTGATCATGTTATTTTCCCTGATGGCAAACGCATTATCCTGCTGGCCAAAGGCAGGCTGGTGAACCTGGGTTGCGCCACCGGACACCCCAGCTTTGTGATGTCCAATTCATTTACCAACCAGGTGTTGGCGCAGATAGAGCTATATTCCCATCAGGATAAGTACGAGAACGATGTATACGTACTACCCAAACACCTCGATGAGAAGGTGGCCCGTTTGCATCTTGAGCGCATCGGGGCGGCGCTCACCACGTTGACCCGCCAACAGGCCGATTATATCGGCGTGGACGTGAAGGGGCCCTACAAACCCGGGCGCTATCGTTATTGAGCCGGACGTTCGCGACCCTTAATTTGTCCGCGCATGTTTTTATTGGCGAGTAGCCCTGATCACTGATGAGCAGGTTAGAAGAGGATGCGCTGAAACTCAGCTTTGAGTTTTTTCCGCCCAGGTCGGCTGCAGCACAAGAGAAACTAAAGATAACCACTGAGCGTCTTGGGCTCCTTGAGCCGGATTTTTTCTCCGTCACCTTTGGCGCCGGTGGCGGCACCCGTGAGAGAACCTTCGAAACAGTCCTGTCCATCAGGGAAATGACGCACATGGATGTGGCGCCGCATATTTCCTGTATTGGTTTTCCCTTATCCGATATCAGGGAGGTGCTGGCTCATTATCAGCAACACGATCTCAATCATCTGGTGGCGTTGCGCGGGGATCGGCCCTCCGGTTCAATCAGCGGCGGCGCCTTTCACCATGCCAATGAGCTGGTTGAGTTTATTCGAAATGAAACGGGCAGCTATTTTCATATTGAAGTCGCCTGTTATCCGGAGTGTCATCCACAGGCCGAGAGTGCAAGGCAGGACCTTGAGCACTTCAGAAGAAAAGTCGACGCCGGGGCGAGCAGTGCAATCACCCAGTATTTTTATAACATCGATGCTTATCACCGCTTCGTGGAGAGCTGTGCGGATGTGGGGATTGGCATTCCCATTGTTCCCGGGATTATGCCGATCACAAATTGCACGCAGTTAGTCCGGTTCTCACAGGCCTGCGGGGCTGAAATACCAAGATGGCTCTTAAAACGCCTGTATGACTATGGTGATGATGTTGAGAGCATTCGCCGTTTTGGCATAGATGTGACCACCCGATTGTGCGCGCAGTTGCTGGATGCGGGCGCCCCCGGCCTGCATCTTTACACCATGAACCAGTCATCGGCCGCTGAGGCCATCTGGGCTAATCTTGGCCTGTGTTAGGCTCTGTGGCGTCAACCGCTGTTATTCAACATTGCCCCTGTTCATCGAAAGATATGGACAGGCTCGCCTTGTCGCGGGATGCACAAGAGGGTATGTTCAATGCGCTTGCAGGGCGAGAGAGGTGAGGCCTCATGCCTTGCCTGGCGATAGGCCGGTCATTGAAAACATGGTGGACATCAATTACCCGACTTGCCGGTACGCTCTTTGCGGCATTGCTCGAAGGAGGTGGCAAGGGGTTGGTTGCAAAGGAGGCGTTAAAAATGGGTAGCGGCAATGTTAGGCGAAGCGGCAAGGCTGTCGGGGATAAACACCGCCCACGCCCTGGTGCAGGTGTAGCCTCTGGCGATAGCGGCCCCGGAATGAATTAAGCCCATGTATTATGATTATTTTGGATTAAACCAGCCACCTTTCAAGATCACCCCGGACACCAAACTATTTTATCCGGGCGGCAACCGGGGCGCCATTCTTGAGGCGTTGTTGTACGCCATCACCCGTGGTGAGGGGATCATAAAAGTGGTCGGCGAGGTCGGCAGCGGCAAAACCATGCTATGCCGTATGCTGGAAAAAGACCTGCCCGGGCAGGTGGAGATCGTCTATCTCGCCAATCCCCGTATTGCACCGGAGAACATACTGCATGCCATCGCCTTCGAACTGGCGCTTGAGGTCTCGCCAACAACACCCCGCCTGGAAGTCACCCATCGCCTGCAACACTTCCTTCTTAAAAAGCACGGTCACAATCATCAGGTGGTGGTGTTCGTGGAGGAGGCCCAGGCGATGCCGGTGGCGACGCTGGAGGAGATCCGCTTGCTGAGTAATTTAGAGACGCAGACCAGTAAACTGCTACAGATCGTGTTGTTTGGACAGCCCGAGCTGGATGAGATGATCGCCACCCCGGCGATCCGCCAGTTGAAAGAGCGGATCACTTATAGTTTCCAGCTAACCCCCCTGGCGAGAGATGACGTTAAGGCCTATCTCAATACCCGCCTTCGTGCCTGTAACTACAGATCGGCGGAGTTGTTCACTCGCCCGGCGATCAAGGAAATCGCACGCTATTCCAAAGGTCTGCTACGCCGAATTAACATCCTCGCTGATAAGTCCCTGCTGGCGGCCTATGCCCTGGGCGATCATCACATTGAGGCCAGGCACGTCAAACAGGCGGCCATGGACAGCGAGTTCATCACCAGGCGCCCCGCTCCCCGGCTGCCCCTTGCCATTGCCGCCGGTTTGGCGGTCCTCGCCCTTGCCCTCTGGCTCACAAAACCCGCCGATGTGGACAGGCTGGAGCTAACGGGGGCAACGCCGAACGTGGTTGAGACGCCGGGTCCGCCGAGCCAAAGCGCTGGGCCAGCAGATGATAATGTGTCCGTTGAAGACCTCGCCATCCGCCCCGGCGAGTAAACCGGGATGACCTGCTTCTCGCCCGTTGTTGATGGAAGCGGATCGGTCATGCTTAAATCGTTGTATTGAAGCTATAATCTGCTGGCGAAGATGTCGGCCAGGGCCGGCGTAAGAGGCCAGGCCATTTGAGGGGCGGGTGTGAGATGGATATATCGCAACACCAGTGAGGAGGTGCCCTTGTGAGGTTTAAGCGCACATCAACAGGCGTGGATGCTTCAGGATAGGCGTTAATTTTAAGATCATTTTGCCGAGATGGGTGATGATGCAGAGATATAATAACAACACCGCTATCGCCTTGGCCTGCCTGCTCTGTGCGAGCTGTGCCGAGATGACCCCTGAGCGGCCCGCACCCTCAGCAGGTCATCTCATTGTTGAAGATCCGGCGCCGGTTCCGAGCGAGGATATCCCCGGGATCGTCGAGCACATCCCCTTTGTCCCTGAGCCGGCGCCGCCGAGGCAGGTAGAGAAATACACCGTGGTAGTGAATGAGGTGCCCCTAAAAGAGCTCCTGTTCGCCCTCGCCCGGGATGCCGAGGTGAATGTGGATATCGCCCCCGAGATCAGTGGTATGGTCACGCTCAACGCCGTAGAGCAGACCTTGGCGCAACTGCTGGAGCGGATCACGGCTCAGTTTGATCTGCGCTACGTGATCGAGGGGAACACTGTCACCATCACCCCGGATGAGCCTTATTTTCGCACCTATCAGGTGGACTACCTGAGCATGAATCGGGAGACGGTGAACAGCGTCTCCATCGGCACCCAGATTGCCAGCACCGGCAGCGATGTTGAAGGCGGTGGGGGCGGGGGCGCCAATAATTCAACCACAACCATAGGCAGCCGTCTCGCCAATGACTTCTGGGGCAATCTGGTATTGAATATCGCCGCCTTAACGGGGCGGGAGGTGGATCCCAACACGGGCGAGGCGTTATACATCAGCGAGGCGGTGATCCCCCATCCGGAGTCCGGTGTGTTAACGGTAAAAGCCACCGCCAGGCAGCATAAGCTGATCTCGGCCCTGATCGAGCGCACCATCCACAGCGCTAACCGCCAGGTGATGATCCAGGCAACCATTGTGGAGGTCAATTTGACCGATCAATACCAGGCCGGTATTGACTGGCAATACCTGAACCGGGTCGGCGGCGCGGGATTTAACATCACCGCCAATACCCTCTCCGGCGCCCCCATCAATACCACGTCCCTTTTCACCTTTAGCTATGATGATCCCAACACCGACCGCGACAGGATAACGGCGACGCTGCGTCTGCTGGAAGAGTTTGGCGATGTGGATGTGCTCTCCAGCCCGCAGATCATGGCCATGAACAATCAATCGGCGGTGTTAAAAGTCGTGGATAATGTCGTCTATTTTGAGATAGAACAGGAAACCAATACCAATCAGAATACGACCAACACGACCGTTGAGACGACCATAAAAACCGTACCGGTGGGTATCGTCATGACGATCACCCCGCAGATCAATAACAATGATTCCGTAATCCTGAACGTCAGGCCGACCATATCCCGGATCAACCGCTTTGTGAACGATCCCAACCCGACGCTGACCATCAGCAGCCTGGTGCCCGAGATCCAGGTCAGGGAAATGGAGTCCATCATCCGCCTGAGCAATGGCCAGATCGCAGTGATGGGCGGGTTAATGCAGGACAACAACAGCATCGCCGACAACGCCATCCCGGGTTTATCGAAGCTGCCGGGTCTGGGGGATCTGTTCACGACACGAACACGGGAATATCAAAAAACCGAGTTGGTGATTTTTCTTCGCCCGGTGGTGATCCGAAACCCGGGTCTGGATGGGGATTTTAGTCCCTATAAACAGTACCTGTTGCGAGATAAAAGTTAGACGTGCGTTGATGAGATGCGCTGGTGAGGTGGTGAAGTGAGTCTGTTGATGGAGGCCCTGAAAAAGGCGGAGCAGGAAAAAAAAGAAGCGGCACAACGCCTGCGTGCATCAGAGGCGCGGTTAGAGGCCCGCGCCGATAAAGCAGTTATCGCCGCTGCCGAGGGATCAGCCACCGAGGGTGAAGGCGCAGAGGTGGTCGGCCCCCGCTCTGAACCCCCCCCCCAATCACTGAAGCTCGAGCCCATTGATCAACAGCAAACCAGCCCCGATGCGGCGGCCCTCGATGATAAGACACAAGCAAAACGATCAGAGCAGGGCGGTGCAACACCGGCCCCGGTTGAGCCGATCTCCAAAGCGCACACCGATCTCTCAGCCGATGATACCTTCCATGGCGTTGCCCTGGGTACGTCCCCGTCTGTAGGGGACAACCCGGAATTGCTTGAAGCAACCTTGCAGGGGGAGAAATATGCCGGTGAAGATGAGCGCATCTCCATAGATGATACCTCCCCCGGTGTGCCCATCGCGCAGATGGAGTATGACGGGGGCAAGGATCCCTTAACCCCTGTTGCCGCACAAACCGTCTTCACCGCCTCCGGCAGGGGCGCGCTGACATCCTGGTTTCATTGGCCCCTGTATGCCGCTCTGGGGCTGCTCATTGTGATCGCCATAGCGGTGCTCATTAACCTGTTAGTGACGCCGGTCACGAGGGAGTTACCCTCTCCCCGGGTCGCCAGAGGCATTGAACAGACCCCTGTGCCAGTGATGGGGCTCGCTACCCCCCCCCCCCCCGACAACAACATCGGCCCAGGATGTAACCCCCGTGCAGGCGCCATCAACGGATCTGAACGATGAGTGGAAACAAGCCGCCGCCAGTTGGCCTTCGGCAGATGCTGAGGCAGCTATAGCGGCGCAGGCAGATGCGGACAACATCATGGACGAGGCCGGTGTTGTTGCCGACATAGAACCCTCGCAGCAGGGTCAAAGGCCGGATGGAGAGGGGTTCGCCAAAGATAACGCCGAGGGCGAAGCGAGGCCCGGAGCACTGGCGCGCATTGACGTTCAAGCCGATGCGCTCAGGATTGGCCGCACAAAAGGCACGGAGGAGCACAGCCAGGTGATCAATGAGGCCTGGCGCGCCTGGCGCGCCGGTGATATGGCCAGGGCAAAATCGAAATACGCCGAGGCCCTTAAAGCCTACCCGGACAACCGTGACGCCATGCTGGGTCTGGCGGCCGTGGCGATGAATGAAGGTGATATGGGATCGGCATCGGCCATGTATTCCTATTTATCCGAGCTTTATCCGCAGGACCCGCTTCCCCGGGTGGCGTTGATGGGCCTGCAACCGGAGCAACAATCCATCGAAGATGAAACCACGATCAGAGAGATGTTATTTGAGCAGCCGGAAAACCCGTTTCTGTATTTTACCCTCGGCAAGCTCTACGCATCCCAATCCCGTTGGCCTGAGGCGCAACAGGCTTTTTTTAACGCCTGTCGGTTTGATCAGGCGAATCCGGGTTATGCGCTGAACCTGGCGATCAGCCTGGATCACATGGGGCAGAGAAAAGCGGCGCTGCACTATTATGACGTTGCCGTGAGTCTGGCGGGCAGGGGCGATGGCAGCTTTGATCCGGCGGCCATTACAAGGCGCATTCGCACACTGTCCAGCCAGGTTAGGCCATGACTCATACGGATCCCGAGGACAAACAGACGCGCCTCGGCGAGGTTCTCCTGGAAGCGGGGGTGATAACGGCGGATCAAATCGACATCGCCCTGCTGGAGCAAAAGAGAAGCGGCAAGCGCCTGGGCAACATCCTGGTGCATTTGGGTTTTGCGACCGAGGCGATAATACGGGATGTGATCGGCGGCGTCATCGGCCAGGAGAGCGTTGATCTTGAAAGGGCGATAGCGGACGGGGAAGCGGTGGCCATGATCCCCAAGGACATGGCCCGGCGCTTGAACGTCATACCCGTGAACTACGATGCTGACTTTGGACTGCTCACGGTGGCCATGGCCGATACGTTTAATGTTGTCGCCCTGGATCAATTAAACGCCCATCTTGGCGGCCCGAGGGGCCCCAGCGGCAAGGTCGGGATCATACCCATGCTGGCGGGCGAGGCGGAGATCGGTAAGGCGATCGATCAGTTCTATGGTTTTGAGCTCTCCGTGGACGGCATTCTGGAGGAGATTGAAACCGGCGAGATTGACTATCAAAGCCTGGATGTTGAAAGCGCCGAATACAGCCAGCCGGTCGTGCGCCTGGTGAATGCGTTATTATCGGACGCCGTGAAGCGCGGCGCCTCTGATGTGCATTTCGAACCGGAAGAGGGGTTTTTGCGTTTTCGCTACCGCATAGACGGCGTGCTAAGGCAGATCCGCAGTTTGCATAAAAACTACTGGTCTGCGATTGCCGTGCGCCTGAAGGTGATGGCGGCGCTGGATATTGCCGAAACACGGGCGCCCCAGGATGGACGCGTCACATTAACCCTGTCAGGACGACAGGTTGATTTTCGTGTATCGACATTGCCCACGGTGCATGGCGAGAATATCGTCCTCAGGGTGCTGGACAGACAGAAGGGCATTGTGCCCCTGGAGGCGTTGGGGTTGATGGATGATGCACTGAGTGCGTTGCGGTTAATGGTGGGTCGGCCTGAGGGGATCATCCTGGTGACCGGCCCCACCGGTAGCGGCAAAACCACGACCTTGTATTCGATTTTGAATTACCTGAATAATGAGTCCGTGAACATCATGACCCTGGAAGATCCGGTCGAATACCCCACAAGCCTGATCAGGCAAACCTCGGTTCAGGAGACCTCGCGACTGGATTTCGCCAGCGGTATACGTTCCATCCTGCGCCAGGACCCGGACATCATCCTGGTCGGTGAGATCCGCGATGAGGATACCGCCAGCATGGCCCTGCGCGCCGCCATGACCGGCCACCAGGTATTTTCCACCCTGCACACCAACTCCGCCATCGGCGCTATCCCAAGACTGCTGGACATCGGTATCAAGCCGGACATTCTGGCCGGTAATATCATTGGTGTTGTCGCCCAAAGGCTGGTTAGGAAACTCTGTGGGCGCTGTAGAGAAGCCTTTGAGGTGGGTGAGCTGGAGCGCAATTTACTGGGGCCGGCGGCAGTCGATAAACAGCAGATCATATACCGCCCCCGGGGTTGTGGCGCCTGTGATCAGCAAGGGTATAGCGGGCGCATGGCGTTGATGGAGATCTTGAGTTTTGATGCGGATATAGATGAGCTGATCGCCCACAGGGGGAGCGCACGGGAGCTCGCCCGCATGGTGTTGTCAAAGGGTTTCAGACCGCTTGCCGATGCCGGTGTTCAGCGGGTGCTCGATGGTTCAACCAGTCTTGAGGAGGTATCCCGAGTGGTGGACCTCAGCAGCAGGGTAAAACAGAAATAGCGCCGTGGACTTCTACCAGTACAAGGCGGTAGATGGGCGTGGGCGCATAAAGACTGGCCGCATCGATGCATCCAATGTGGCGGATCTGGAGTCGCGTCTGCAAAGAGCGGGTCTTGATCTGGTGAACTACAAGGAGGTGAGAGCCGTCGGCAGGCGGGTAAGCGGCCGCGGTGTTTCCCGTCGCGATTTGATCTTATTTTGTTTTCATCTGCAACAGACGGTGCAGGCGGGCGTGCCGGTCCTCGAGAGTTTGCAGGATCTAAGAGACAGCACGGAGAACCTGAGATTACGGGACGTGATCGCCGCCATGCTGGAGGCCATTGATGGTGGAAGAACCTTATCTTCGGCCATGACGGATTTCCCCCATGTGTTCTCCCGCGTATTCGTCAGTTTGATCCGTGCGGGGGAGCAGACCGGTGAGCTGAGTGTTGTTTTAGAGCGGCTGGGCGAGAACCTGAAATGGCAGGATGAGCAGACGTCCATGACCAGGAGGTTGCTCATGTATCCGTTGTTTGTCGCCACCGTGGTGGCCGGCGTGTTGTTTTTTTTGATGACCTACCTGGTGCCGGAGCTGCTGTTTTTTGTGAAGACCATGGGCTCGGAGCTGCCCGCACACACGATTTTCCTGATCGCCGTGTCGAATATCTTCGTTGATTACTGGTATCTTATTCTTATGCTCCCTGTGCTCATGATTGCTGCGATCGCCATAGCCAATAATGTGAGCGCCAGTTTCAGGCTGGGTTATGATCGGCTGACGTTGAACATACCCGTAATCGGGCCGATTTTCCAAAAACTCATCTTAGCGCGCCTGTCCGGTTTCTTCGCCATGATGTACGCCTCGGGGATCACCATCATAGATTGTCTTCGTACCGCAGAGGAGATCGCAGGCAACAGGGCTATAGCAGGCGCCATACATCGTGTCGGTCAGTCGGTTGCCGATGGCAAGAGCCTCGGCGATAGCTTTCAGGCAACCGGCCTGTTCCCGCCACTGGTGATGCGAATGATACGGGTGGGCGAGTCCAGCGGCGCCCTTGAGAGCGCCCTTGAGAACATCGCCTATTTTTATACGCGAGATGTGCGCGAATCAATCGAGAGACTGCAAACAATGATAGAGCCCGCCATGACCCTGATCCTGGGGGCGATCATCGGCTGGGTCATGTTCTCCGTGTTAATGCCGGTTTATGATCTCATCGCTAACATCCGGGTTTAATCTCGGCGGGCGCCGCGCCCTGTTCGTCAGCGCCGATAAGGCGGCGGTGTATCATTGGTTCAGGAACGATCTCGGCAGTTCATACTTATTTGATCTGAGCCATGAAGGGCGGAGAAACTTCAGACGCTATCTGGCCGAGACGGCCAAATCGCCTTTCTATGTGCTGGTTGATGTTTTTGAGGAAGAATACAAGCCCGATACCATCCCCCATGTGGGCGCAGCCGACAGGGCGGCCATCATCAGGCGCCGGGTGAGCCGTCTGTTCGGCGACCCCCGCTATTATTTCTACCGCCTCACCGGCCGTGAGAAAAAAGGCCGCCGGGATGATCGGGTGTTGTTGGCGGCGATAACCGATGCGAAAGCCATTAAGCCCTGGATCGATATGCTGGTTGAGGCGAAGGCGCCGCTGGCCGGGATCTACTCTTTATCGCTACTGACGGAGTCCGTCCTCAAACACATTGAGAAAGAAACGCCTCGGCACAAGCTCATCGTCAGTTTGCAAAGCATCAGTGGATTGCGGCAGACGTTTTTTTATGATGGTGAGTTTCAGATCAGTCGGCTTGTGCGCTTGCCCCGTTACGGCACTGTCTCCTATGCGCCCTATATCAGAGATGAGATCGATAAAATTTATCGATACCTGAATAGTTTGCGTTTAATGCGCCGTGATGAGCCTTTGCATGTCTACTTTATTTTCTTAAATGACGAGTTACTGGATATATTAAAAGCCGACTACTCTTCCGATGCGTTACGGCAATACCATTTTTGTGATGTGAACGAGCTACTGGCCAATTCGGGATCGGCAAGAACATCATCGACCCCCTACAGCGATCTCTTCTTTATACACCATCTGCTGAGAAGCAAGCCTGAGAACATGTATGCCCTAAGCGATGAGCGGCGGTATTTTTCAATGCGGCGCTGGCGTTATTCCATGCTGGCGGCCGGTCTTTTGCTGTTAATCGCCGGGGTGATAGGGAGTGGCGCTTATTTTGTGCAGGGCGTGAACTACCGGCAGCAGGGGCTCGCCGCACAGAAAAAGACCCAGTTCTACACGGCGAGATATGAGCTCGCCCGAGAGGGGTTGCCTGAGTTACCGGTCGCGGCGGCGGACTTAAAAGTGGCCGTGGACATCGTTACAACGCTTGAGAAGTACACATCTTCTCCGCTCGATATGGTGCGGCTTCTAAGCGCCAGCCTTGAGCGCTTTCCAGTCATTCAGATAGCTAACATGGACTGGGCCGCCGGCGCCGATCCCAACTTAAACTCAAACGCCGCCGATGCACAAACGAATGCTGCGGGCTCCACCGGTATTGACTATGGGGATCAGTCGGCGTATCAATACTATCAGATAGCGGTACTGGAGGGCCGTATTCATCCGTTTGACGGGGACTACAGGCAGGCCATCAAGACAATCAATGAATTCGCCGAGGATATTCGTGTTCGGGACGGGGTATATGAGGTTCGCATTGTGACCTTGCCGCTGGATGTGAGCTCTAAGGCCAATTTGCAGGGCGACACACAGGTTGAAGATGACATAGCCGCCTTTACTTTCAGGGTCGTGTTGGGGATGGAACATGAAATATGAACACATAGACTGGGCCTGCCTTCGTGGCGGGGTGCTGTTTTTTCTGGGCGCCACTGTGCTGGGCGGCTCCATCATGGCCCTGGGTTATTATTTTGAAAGGCGCATGGCGCAACAACACCAGTTAGCGCAGTCCCAATTTCAGGAGATCAGCGCCCGTTATCTGGCGGTCGATGAAGAGAAAGCGCTGATTAAAACCTATTTTTCACAATTTCTGCGGCTCAATGAGATCGGCGTGTTGGGTGAGGAGCAAAGGTTAAACTGGATTGAGGTGTTAGGAGACGCCGGTGATCAGGTGAAATTGCCCGCCCTCGGATATGAAATCACAGCGCAAAGACAACACACCCCGGGCTTTCCGATAACACTGGGGAGATACAGCCTGTTTGTCAGCAATATGAACCTGGACATGGCATTACTGCATGAGGGCGATTTGTTCCGCCTGTTAGGGGTATTAAATGCACGGGCCCATGGCCGCTACACGGTCTCAAGATGTCAGCTCACCCGAAACTTCGCCGAGGTGACGGATAATATGGACGCCGCCAACGTCAACGCCTTATGTGAGTTGCAGTGGTTTTCAGTGAAACTGGCCAGCGGTGAGGACGTGAAAGTATGAGCCTCCTCGTGCGCCCGCACTGGCGGATAGTTGCCTTTGCGCTGGCGTGCGCTTTTTCAAGTAGCTTAAATGCACAACAATTCGGACGATTCTTTACCACGGCGGAGGAGCGGGGGCGCCTGGAGGCGCTGAGGAGAACAACACCAAAGCCGGATGAGACAATGGCGGCGGACGCCATCCCGGTCGCCGAGCGGGAGATCCCTGCCCAGTCACCGCCTGCTATAGACAGGGTGAGGCTAAAAGGGGTAGTCTACCGGGCAGGCGGCCCCCATACCGCCTGGGTCAACAACAGCAATACCTACGAGGGAGGTTTGCCGATGGCTTATATGAAGGTAGCGAAGGGCGACATAGGGCCGGGTCATGTCACCGTTGAATTGCCGACAACCCAGGACCCTGTGAAGCTGAAAGTGGGGCAGTCCTACGATCTGCAATCGGGGCTTTTGTTTGATGTGATGAATACACCGCCCGGGGATGGCGGCGCGGCGGGCGATGAAAATGCGCCGGCAGGGCCGGGGCGATGAACATGAAACAGCTTCGCCGCCGTGGCAGGTTGATGGCGAGTTTGCCTTTGAGACGAGATCAGGGCGCCGTCCTGCTCGCCTTTATGCTGGTGTTGATCGTTAGTTCCACCTATGTCTTGCTGTCCGATCTGAGCGAACATGCCGAGGCGTTCATTCGCGATACCGAAAATGAACGGGTCTTGCACCAGGCGAGGCAGGCCCTGTTGTTCTATGCCATGAACTACCCCGAATTAAGAGACAGCCAGGAGAAGGGCCCGGGTTTTTTGCCCTGTCCGGATCAGGATAACGATGGCATATCGCAAAAGAATTGTTCAAAAAACACCGGCACCACTTTAGGCCGCCTGCCCTTCGCCATCCTCGGGCTCGAAGACCTGCGAGACAGTAGCGGGGAGAGATTGTGGTATGCCCTATCCGATAACTTTAAGAATGTGGGTGCGGGCTCGGATGACGCCGTCATTAACAGCGAGACGCCCGGGCAATTAACGGTAGATGGGGTCACGGATATTGTCGCCGTGATCATCGCCCCGGGTAGCCCCGTGGGTCATCAGGGCGCACGCCCCGGTAATGATGCCGGTGAGTATCTGGAAGACGCCAACGTCACCGCCAGGGATGATGGCGCCTTTGTAACAACGTCAGATAATGCGTTTAATGATCAGCTGATCGCCATCACCCGTGCCGAGTTGATGGAAGTGGTGGAGCAAAGGGTGATCCATGAGTTCAGGGCGGCGTTGGTCCGGTACAAGCGGGATCACTCGGCGTATCCCTGGTTGGCCCGGTTTGCCGACCCCCGGGCCGATAATCGCCTATTACGTGGCGCACATGACGGCGCTGATAACTCGCAAACACTGACGGACCCGGGCCGGGATTTTATTGCCTGGGGTGTTGCCGCCGGTGATGTTGCAAGGAACATCACCGATCAATCCATGGCAATCGTGACCGGGGTCACGGCGGATACCCTCACCTTTGCCGGCTTCTCTTTGGGCGATGAGAATGACTTCGACAAGGGCGATGGGTATGTGATTGAACTCAGAGGTCTCGCCGGCACGTTATCGCGCCGTGCAACCGGCGGTAGTGGCGGCCTTGAGATCAAAGACACAAACCGGGATTTTCGCAAGCTGGGTATTGTCGCCGGTGATGTGGTAGAGAACGTCAGTGATGGCTCAAGCGGTGTTGTTCTCGCCGTTGCGCCTGACGCCCTTACGCTGAAGGGCTTAACGGGAGGGGCCGAGAATGACGTTGACCCGGGCGATGAGTACCAGATAAGAAGCAACGGCGGTATCGCAACAGGAGGCAGTGCGGGTTTAACCCTGGAGGATACGAGCGTCAGTTTTATCGCGATGGGTGTTGCCGTGGGCGATGTCGTTCAGAACATCAGCGATGGCTCCAGGGGGCGGGTTTTATCTGTGGACAGCGCCACACAATTAACCGTATCGGCGTTGGACTTTGGCGGGGCGAATGCCTTTAAGGAGGGAGACGCCTACCGCATACCACGCTATAACGGCAGCCGGGGCACACGAGAAGGATTGATCTCAGTGCATGAGCCGGGGGAGATGTTTGCGAGCGGTTTCACCCTTGACTGGCGTTTATCGGAGGAAGACGGCGAGAAAGACGGCGCTCGCCTGAGTAGCTCAACCCCCGGGACCCAGCCGCTTTATGACGATGCGCTACGAAAGGCGGCCCTCTCATCCCCCACTGACGGGGGCATGAGGGTGGGTTTTGAAGCGGGGCATTGCCTCTGGACGACGGTGGAGATCATAGACTGCACGGGCGTCGTTCAGGCCCCCTATCTGGCGGGCGCCATCACATCAACATGGCGGTTTCCCGTAACACGATGGAACAACCCCGATCGAAGCCAGAGCCCGGTGATCATGGATGAGAGCCAGGACTTTGTGGCCGCCGGGATTGAGCGGGGGGACATCATCCAGCACTATGGTAATGAAAATCCAATAGGGGACGGGACGGCCACCCTCGGCAGTGATGGTATGACCCTCGTAGATGAGGCGGCGGATTTCTCAAGATTTGAAGACGATGGTCAGTATCATCTCTTTGTACGCAATACCTCTCGAGCGGGCGGGGGGCTCGTCGAGGTGCTCAACGCCCACACCTTGCGAGCGCTTAACCACGCTGGCCTGCCCCCGGCCGATTTCAGGCCCGGCGATAGCTACACCATTTATGCGCCTCACCTGTTGGTCGTGAAAGAGGTTGAACAAACCCGCTTGATTGCATCGGTGTTGTCCGCCGCTACGCCTGATTTTAATGAAGGTGATTACTATCGCATTAAGAAATCAACCAGACGGATCAGCGATCGAATTGATGGTCTGGGAGGTAAAAATGAGATCTATTACGCACCGGATAACAGGCCCTCATCGCCCAATTACGGGCCGGTTAGCAAGCCGTTTGATTTTATCGCCCACGGCGTACGGGTGGGTGATGTTATAGAGAAGGTATCCAATGGTTCATTCGGGTTGATCACCCAGGTGGGCAGGCAACGGGCAGGTGTTTTATCATCATCTTCCTGGCTCACAGTAGATGGTGTGCTCGATGGCTTCAACGGGCAGGATGAGTTTCGCATCTATCACGCCTACATCAATCTGCGCCGCTACAAATTTAACCTCCGTTATCGGGGTCGGCAGACGATACAAACCAGCAAGGACGGGGTACGACAGCGGGCCGTCTGCCTGGGCGCCGCTTGCGGTAAAGGATCAGATGAAGCCCCGGATGATGTCGCCATACCCTATTATGATATGGGTGTGGTCGGCGCCGTTGATACCGCCACGGGTCTTTCCATGGAAGACGCCGATGGGGATTTTATCGGCAGGGGCGTGAGGCCCGGGGATACCATCTTCACAGGGGATGAGGCGAACGGCTCAACCGCTACCATCGCCACAGTGGGCCCCTCTCGTATTACGGCGCACACATTAACCGGTGGCGCTGGAGATGCTTTCAGGCCTGGCGCCCCCTATCAGATCAGCAGGCCCCTGGTGATGATCGAGGATCTGAATGATGATGGGGTGGTGCTTGGCCATGCGAGCGTCACCATTCCCTTGCTTGGGGCTCAAGGCTATCTTCACACCCGTGATGTGGATTATTATCTCGCCGAGACGTCCGGGGAATTGCCCCCCTGGTTTATAAAAAATAAATGGCACCAGTTGTTATTTGTCGCCTACAGCGCCGGGTTTCAGCCGGGGGCGGATAATCTTTGCCTGGCAGGTACGGATTGCCTGACCTTGCAGGGGATATTTCATCCCCCTGCCCATGATCGCAAGGCCCTGGTGATCTCCGCCGGCATGGAGCTGGCGGGCCAGAACCGCCGCTCCGGCCTGATCGGCGATTATTTTGAAGGGGAGAATGCAACAACGGACGATGATATCTTCCACAACGGCGAACTCACGACGACCTTTAACGACCAGGCCGCTGTGGCGTCGCCGTAGATGCCGAAAGGCTTAAAATCCGCATACAGATTGAGAGAAAAGGGCTTCTCGTTGCTGGAGCTGGCCCTGGTGCTGTTCATCATCACCCTGGTGCTCGGCGGTATGTTAAACCCCCTCAGCTCGCTCCTGGAAGGGCGACAACGTACCGATACCCGAAAAGAGCTGGAAAGGATTAAAGAGGCGCTCGTGGGCTTCGCCATGATCAAAGGCTATCTGCCTTGCCCGACAACGGAGCCTGATCCTAAAAGCGATAACTACGGGGTAGCGGATGCAAGCTGCAATGATGATTCCACCGATGATGAAGATGGATACCTGCCCTGGCGTACCCTGGGGGTACAGGCAGTCGACCCGTGGGGCATTCCGAGGACAACGGCTGCCGACCCTTTTAACGGCTATTGGCGCTATCGGGTGGATAGAAACTTCAGTAACGCCCCTTTCACGATGGCGACAAAGCAGGGGGAGAATATCATGATAAAAGACTTCCAGGGCCACGAACTCACCGCCAAAACGCAAAAGCCGGTGGCGGTTATTTACTCTACCGGGGCCAATTTAATAGCGGATGGTGAGAACGCCACATTTGAGCCCAGGCGCTGTGGAAATGCCAGTGGTTATTTTGATGGAAGCAATCCGAAATGCGCTTATGGATGGCCCCTGTACCAGGGGGGCGGCGCCGTGGGCAGAGCAGGTAGTCCCGTGTGGGGGACAGGTAGTGAGGCGAGGTTTGATGATATCACCGTCTGGCTCTCCCGCCCGCTCCTGCTGAACCGGATGGTGTTGTCCGGTCGACTGCCCTGAAAGGTGTGTATCTCGCTGGCAGGCCCTCCGCCCGCATCACTGCAAACACACAGCCGCCTATTGATGTTGTTCTCTCATGTTGATGTTCTCTCGCCGTGTTAATGAATAGCCCATAGGTTTTCCCTGCTGGCCTGCTCCAAAACCACTGTCTACCCGGCTGCACCCAGTGAACAGGATGTCGGCTATTTCTTCACCATCATCACACCTTGACGGGTGAATGTTCTACCATGGCGTATAATATCGGTATTGCCGGATTAACATGCTTTAACAGCGGATAACGAGAAGATGATGTTTACCATTGCACGTTTTACCTTGCTTGAGGCCGTGCGTAATCGACTGTTTGTCCTGATCCTGGTCGGGGTTGTCTGTGTCTTTGGTTTGGCCGAGTTCATGGGTGAATTGGCGATCACCGAAAAGAAGCAGATGCAGGGGGCTTTCCTGTCATCGCTGTTACGTCTGTTCTCCATCGCCATCATCAGTCTTTTTGTGATCACCAGCGTGACCAGGGAGCTCAATGACAAGAGCCTTGAGATGATCATGTCTTTGCCTATGCCGAGGCACCAGTATTTATTCGGAAAATTATTCGGCTATGGGGGTCTGGCATTATTGATCTCGCTTGTGATCTGTTTGCCGCTTATTATGTACACATCTCCGGAGCAGGTGATGTATTGGGTCTTTTCGTTGTTTTGTGAGCAGTTGATCATCATCGCCCTTAGCCTTGTTTGCCTGTTTACCTTCTCTAACCTCACCATCTCTTACACGGCGGTGATGGGGTTTTATCTCCTATCCCGAAGTATGGAGGCGATGCAGTTACTTGGCGAGAGCCCTGTTTTGCAGGCGAGTACATTCTCGCAGGATTTTATGAATAACCTGCTGGATGGCATTGCGCTGATTTTGCCGGACCTGCATGCCTTTACCCGGAGCGACTGGTTGGTCTACTCGGTCAGTTTCGCTGATCTGCGTTTGGTGCTGATGCAGACGCTGATCTACATGGCCCTGTTGGTATCTGTCGGTCTGTTTGATCTGTACAGGAAGAGTCTTTAGGTGTTGAATAAAACTGACGGGGAGCTCCCCATCTCTAGCGTACCGCATTGGGTCAAGGCCATGCTGTTGATCAGTTTGGCGGCGCAGGTTTTATGGTCTTATTCTCAACCTGCGCCAATCGCCGCCGCCGCCGCCTTGCCCGAGGCGGCGGATATCCGCACCGTGAGGTTGTTTGCATTGGGTGATTGGCTCACCCAGGCGAGAGTCCTGACGCTGTGGTTGCAGGCATTTGACAATCAGCCCGGGATCAGCATCCCTTTTAAGGACCTGGATTATGACCGTGTCATCAACTGGCTGGATGTGATCTTGCAACTGGATGAGCGGGCAGCGTACCCCCTGCTTCTGGCAAGCCGTCTTTATACCGAGGTGCCCGATGATGAGAAGAAAAGGCGGATGCTTGCATATGTTCATGAAAAATTTTTAGATGACCCCGCCGCCCGCTGGCCGTGGATGGCGCACGCAGTCTATGTGGCCAAACACCGCCTTGAAGATCTGCCGCTGGCCCTGAAATACGCCAATGCCTTGAGGTTAAACTTACATATCCAGGATGCGCCACACTGGGTGACACAAATGGAAATATACGTGCTGGAAGATTTAGGTGAGATAGAAAGCGCCAAGATCATCATCGGCGCCCTGCTGGAAAGTGGAGAAATAGCGAAAACGGATCCGGAGTATCGCCTTTTGCAGGACCGGCTCGCTCGGCTCAAGGGCAAGGAGGCCCGATAGCCTCTCCCTCGGCGCACGCTGAAAAGGGTTCATTTTAAGATAGGGGATAGGTTATAATCACTTTTGCGGCGTTATTTTTTTCATGCACCGGGTATGCTGGTTAGGCGGTCTTTAAGGCCGAGTGTTGAGGTCTCGCCGGTTTGGTTGATGGGGGGCTTATTTTTTCGGCCGATGGCATGTTGATCCCGGAACAGGGCGAGACTTAACCATCATGGAACACAGGGTATGTGCGGCGCACCGCAAAAATGATATTAAGAGGGTTAATGTAAGAGGGGCGGATGAAAGTAGGTAGACAGTCAGGTTTCACTCTGGTTGAAATTGCGATCGTCCTGGTGGTCATCGGGCTGTTGCTGGGCGGGATCTTGAAAGGGCAACAACTGATCAACAGCGCGCGGGTGAGAAACATGGCCGATCAGAACTCCGGCGTGCAGGCGGCCTATTATGGTTTCATTGATCGGTTTCGCCAGGTTCCCGGTGATATGCCGGCGCAAAGGGCCTGTCAGGCCATCACCTCCAATATCACCGACTGTGGCGCCTCACCCTATGCAAACGCCGAAATTGGCGGCGATCAAAATGGTCGTGTTGATACCTGGAAAGAGGCCGGCGCCTTGTGGGCGCATTTAGCCCATGCACAATTTCTGAACGGCGCCTATACGGGTGCGACAACAACAGCAGCTAAGTATGAGGAGGGTGTATTAACGGGTGCGGTGCCGGGCAATGCCTTTCAACAACCCATCTTGCTGGGTTGCACAAATGATTATGATAATAGCGGCAAACAACCAACGGTGCGCCTGGCCTATGTGTTTGGCGGCGGTGTGACCCCGATGTTGTTGCGGGAGCTGGACGTGAAGCTCGATGATGGCGACCCGGGCAGCGGTATTGTGCGCGCAACCTTGGCCACGCCAAAAAGCGGCGAGAAAACAATCGCATCCCAGTCCGATGATTTCGGCCAAAGCAACGCTGTGAAGTGGTTTACGGCCCAGGGCCCTGCCTGTGTGACGGGCGCTAACACAATGGACGCCGTCTGGAACGTGGACAGTGACAATACCAGTTGTAACGCCATGTTCCTGTACTGAAACAGCCCTCCACATGGCGCAGAAGGGCCGCTAACGGCTCTTTTTTGTTTGTTAAGCAAGTGGAACCTACCCATGGCCGATTTGGCGATACAATGCCGGGAATTAAGCAAATCATACGGCGGCGCCGTTGTCCTCTCTAGCCTTGAGATGGACGTCTACAAAAATGAGTTTCTGGGTCTGATCGGTGTAAACGGGGCCGGCAAGACGACACTGATGAAGTGCCTGCTGGATTTTAACGCCATCACCTCTGGCGTCATTCGCATCTTTGGCCGTGAGCATCACAACACACAGGCAAGGGCGCGGCTGGCTTATCTGCCGGAGAAGTTTCTGCCGCCCTATTATCTGACTGGCCGGGATTTCCTGCGTTATATGAGCGAGCTCTACGGTAGTCGCTTTGATCTGCAGGCGGTTTATCGCATGTTAAAGATGCTGGACTTGGATAGCGCATCGTTAAACCAGTCTGTCGGGCAATTATCCAAAGGGATGGCGCAAAAACTGGGGTTGGCCGCCTGCCTTCTGAGCGAGAGGGAATTGCTCATTATGGATGAGCCCATGAGCGGTCTTGATCCCAAAGCCAGGGCCTGCTTGAAATCCTATCTGCTCGAGCTAAAACAACAGGGGCGGACCTTTTTTTTCAGCACCCACTTGTTATCCGATGTGGAAAAACTCTGCGACCGGGTGGCGATCCTTCACGAGGGGCAAATTCGGTATATGGGCTCGCCGGATGCGTGCTGTCGGCATTTTAATACCGATGATCTGGAGCAGGCCTATTTATGTTGTGTTGGCGGCGAGGGTATTCGATACCCGTAAAGCGCCGATCATCTTCCATCACCGGCATGGGTTCTAATAGCGTTCTGATAATGACCTGATTGGAAAAATGTACCGAGCTCTAACTGTCGCTTTATTGTTCTTTTTGATGGTCGCACCCCCGCTCTCTGCGCGTATGTACCAGTGGGTTGATGCGGATACGGGTACGCCACAGCTATCCGGCAGGCCGCCGCCCTGGTACAGAGGCGGCGAGCCCGGCCCCAGGGTGTTCGTCATCGAGGGGGGACGGATCATTGATGATACCGCTTTGCCGGTAGCCGATGGGCGGCGTGAGGCATTACGCCGAGGGGCGCTCATGGACGCTGAGGAAGAGGGGGATGTGGCCGGAGAGAGAGCGTTGGCCGAAAAACGGTGGCAAGCGTCCGGGGAAAGCCAGGAAGCGGCGATCAGGGAAGAGGATGATATCGTAGCCGGGCAAGCGCTAGAGGAGGCGCCCCAACCTGAAGATGAAGATGTCGCTACGGATGAGGACCGCAGGCAGCGTCAGGCGTTAATAGAGCAATGGGAGCGACAGCGTGCCGAGGATGCGCGCAAACTGATTGAGCAGGCGGGCGAGCTATAATCCACTGCTCAGAACAGGCTCTTTAATTTCCCCATAAAAGAGGGCTCTTGTGTGCTGGCCAGCTCTCTCAAGGCCAGCAATGTGGGGTGATCAGGGTTAATTTTAAGGCCAATATCAATATAAGTGAGTATTTTTTCAGGTTCATCCCGGGCGAGTGTTTGCTCAGCCAGAGTAGCGTAGCGATCGGCAATTTCATAAATGCCGTTTATGGCCAGTTGATTGCCCGGCTCCACTTCCAGTAATCGGGAGAAGTAATAAAACGCGTTATCTTTGGGGGGGTAGGTTAATTTATACTCTTCAAGGCATTGCCTGCCCAGCCATGCCAGGGCTTTTTTCACCTCTTCCGGGGCGGGGGCGGTATCCCCGGTTTGGGTGTCGCCGACTGTGCTCTCCCCGGTGGTTGCAACAGGTGTTGTATTCTGCCCCGGCAGTTGTATCTGTCCATTGAGAACGGTTTTCGTTGTCGCCTGTTGCAAGCGATCAGGGGCCTGCTTAATGCGTACCTCGATGTATTTAAGAGATGAGAATAACACCAGGCCAAACGCTATCAGCGAGAGCAGGATCCGCCTTGCCCTTTTTCCACGCACCTCGGTTTGCGTTTTCATCCGCTGTGTTGTTATATCGAGATCAGCGGCGAGATGGGTATTGCGCGTTTTTTGCAGTCGCTTTATCTCCAGCAACAGCTTCTCTGCATCCGGGACCCGTTCGTTGCGCCTTTTCGCCAGCATCTGGTTCAGCAGAGATTGAAACGCCTTGAACTCCGCCGGCAATGTGGGAATAGGCGCCTGTTTATGCTGGATCACCACGTCTATCACCTTATCTGAGCGGTAAGGTTTCTCTCCGATTAGCATTTCATAAAAAATACAACCGAGGCTGTATATATCGGCGCGACCATCCGTTGTGAACCCGTCCGCCTGCTCGGGGCTAACGTAATTTGGACTACCCAGGAACAGCCCGGTCGAGGTCAGCGTGGCCTTTGTGTCCATATGTTTGGCGATCCCAAAATCGGTCAGTAGCGGCGTATTCTCATCCCGGAATAATATATTTGCGGGCTTGACGTCGCGGTGAACGATCCCGTGTTTATGGGCCTCATCCAAAGCGGCGGTTATTTTCTCCAGATACGTCAGGGCCTCATCGGCGCTGATGGGCAGCTCCAGCCGCCGCTTCAAGTCGCCCCCCTGAACGTATTCCATGGAAATATAAAAGAGATGATTGGCGATTCCAATATCATAGATGGTGATGATGTTCGGGTGTGTCAGGGAGGCGAGAATGCGGCCCTCATCGATAAAACGCTCGGCCAGCTCATCCGCCTTGCCGGGTTCGAACCGGTCCGATACCTTCAGAACGACGGCCCTCTCCAGCGACTTCTGGATGGCGAGATAGGCCGTGGCCATACCCCCTCTGCCGATCACCCTTTCAATTTTATAGCCGGGAATGTCCATACAAGCAATGATAAAACCTGCCGTTATAACGTGATCCGATCATACGATGAATAGCGCAAACAGATAAAAATTTATGGCCTTCGCCAGCATCGCCAGGGCCAGCACGCCCTGGGCAACCTTCTCACCCCTGGCGAAATACGCTTATCAGTGACGCCGGCAACAACCCAGATAGCGCATCGGGATAAGCCCCGGCTCGTTACGGGTTTGCTATCTTGATAATGGGCGATCATCTCCCGGCGATCATGTGTTTGGTTTTGATGTAGTCTTTGTGTGATATATACAGCAGATCGGCTATCTTTCTAATATAATACTCCTCATACTTATCCAGCACCGCATCGGCAAACGCCACGCGCCAGAGCAACTCGATGATGCGAATTTTCTCATCGCGCTTGAGTCTCTCGTTCAACAGCCTCGTGAAATCATGCAATGAAACCGACAGATCCACTTCCTGTTGCGCCAGGTTCACCAGCTCATCCACCTGCTCATGCGGCAGATGAAAGACGTCAACGAGATTTTGTTTGATGATCGCAAGCTCATCCTGATCCATTGATGAATCCGCCAGGCCGATCTCCAGCATCAGCACAGCGGTGGCCAGCTCAATATGATCCCCTGGCGGGTGATTAGCATCATTAACCTCCCGGATCTGGTTTTCAAAGAACTTGACTAATGAGGTGATCATGCTCTCACTGATGTTTGTGTTTATCGATGAGGTAACGGCCATCTTTGAAATCATCAAAATAATCGTTGATCAAAGGATGGTGAACGGGCTCGGCGGAGGTGTCCTCGGCCACATTCCTTTGCGCCACATAGGTTTCATGGCCGGCATTGTGAACCAGCACCCGGTACCAGGGCCTGTCTTTGGGTGGTCTGGATAGGGCCATTTTTTCATACCATTGCAACGTTCCCTGAAAAGACGGATCAACATCGATGATCACGCCTCTATAATGAAACAACTTATGGATCATAAGCTGTCCGATGCTAAATTTGGCGTACCGGGCCGTCATTGTTTGTTTAAGCGCCGTAAAAAATCAGTTTGAGAGACATTGCCTGTTATTTTAAGCACACGTTCACTATGCACAAACCCCGAGTCTATATCGATAAACCCCTTGCCATCAACGAGACCGTGGTTTTGCCCAAAGAGGCCGCCCATCATCTGCTACGGGTATTGCGTTGCCGGGTTGGCGATAAGCTCACGTTATTCAATGGCGACGGGGGGTGTTATCCGGGGGTGTTGATGTCTGTTGCAGAGCGCTCAGCGGCGGTCAACATCACCGGTTTTATCGAGCAGGGGCCCTCGCAGGTTTTAGAGATAACGCTGGCCCTGGGGATCTGTCGAGGCGTGCAGATGGATTTTGCCGTGCAGAAGGCCGTTGAGGCGGGGGCGTCAAACATCATCCCTCTATTGACCCGGCGTAGCCATGTCAAATTAAAAGAAGAACGGCTCCAGCCCCGTCTTCAGCATTGGCGGAAGATCATCCTACACGCCTGTGAGCAATGCGGCAGAGATGACATACCCACATTGGCATCGCCCGAGACCAGCCAGGATTGGCTGGGATCGGATCTAGGCGGCATGAAATTGCTACTCTCTACCGGGGCCGATAAGACACTGTCGGATGTGGGCGAGATGGAAGATGGGCGCATCACGTTGTTGATCGGCCCTGAGAGCGGTCTGGATGTGACAGAACATGCCCTGGCGATAAATCAGGGGTTCCGAGCAGTTAAACTGGGGCCGAGAACCCTGCGCGCTGAAACGGCGGTGATGGCCTCCATTGTCGCCGTGCAGACGTTGTGGGGGGATTTTCGTTGAATGACATCCCCGGCATAGGGTGTACAATGTCGCTTCTCCCCCAGGCAAAAGAAGATGAGAAATGGCCATCACCGTAACCCAGGCTGTCCCCCATTTGACGACGGCGCTCACCGGCCCGCTGAAAATTATCGAAAGCCTGATGCTGGATGGCCAGTCAAAAATAGAGTCCTGGTTCCGCTCTCAATGGCGTAGAACGCCGGCGCCGTTTTATGCCTCGGTGGATTTAAGAAATGCCGGTTTTAAGATAGCCCCGGTTGATACGAACTTGTTCCCGGGTGGTTTTAATAACCTCAATCCGGCCTTTGAACCCTTATGTGTGCAGGCGCTACAACAGGCGATTGAAAAGCTCGACACCCCGGTTGATCGGGTGTTGATCATCCCTGAGAACCACACAAGAAATGCCCATTACCTTAAAAATATCGCCGTGCTGGGGCGGATCCTTGAGAGGGCCGGTTTTGAGGTGAAGGTGGGCTCATTGCTGGATGATGTAGATGAGACATTAACCATCCAGTTAGATGATGTGGCGATTTCTCTCTCGCCACTTGAGCGACATGGCGATAGGCTGCTGGCCGATGGCCTTGATGCGGAGTTGATCTTATTAAACAACGATCTCGCATCCGGGATCCCTGATAACTTGCACGGGCTGGCGCAGCTTGTCACGCCGCCGTTGAATCTCGGCTGGTCCGATAGATTAAAATCCGTTCACTTTGGCTTTTATCGGGGCATCGCCAATGAGTTCGCCGCCATGCTGGACATGGACCCCTGGTTGGTCGATCCCATGTTTCGAAATTGCGGTGAAGTGGATTTTATGAAACGCAAAGGGGAGGCGTGCCTGTTAAGAAATGTTGACGCCCTGATCAGTGCAATACAGAAAAAATATGACGAATACGAGGTCAACAGCGAGCCTTTCGTGATCATAAAGGCCGACGCCGGCACCTATGGCATGGGCGTGATGACCGTGCATAATGCCGATGAAGTGCAGGAATTAAATCGAAAACAAAGAACAAAAATGGCGACCACCAAGGCCGGTCAGAAAGTGACCAAAGCCATTATTCAGGAAGGGATCTACACCCATGAAACCTGGGGAGGGGCGAATATGGTCGCTGAGCCCGTTGTCTACATGATCGATCACAATGTGGTGGGCGGGTTTTATCGAGTACACCCGAGAAGGGCGAGGGATGAGAATTTGAACTCGCCGGGGATGTACTTTGAGCGCCTGGCGTTTGACGCCTGTTGTAATGCACCGGACAAGGCGCAATCCCCGGACGCCCATCCCAATCGGTTCTACACCTATGGAGTGATAGCAAGGCTCGCCCTGTTGGCGGCCGCCCGGGAGAGTGCGCGCCTGGCATAATACCCCCTTTAACTTGCGCCCCCTCGCATAACCCGCTTCACGTTCTTTAGTTGCCTTCTGCTGATCTCGAGCGTCTCATCCATGTCTTTCAGTTTGATGGCGTAGCGACCGGCGCTGTTTTTATCCAGCGACTGGATGTGTTGTATGGCCACCAGGGCATTTCTGTGGATCCTGACGAAATAACGTGAAAACTCATCCTCCAATGATTTCAGCGGCTCATCCGTCAAGACCTCCCGCCCGGGCAAACAGATAGCGACATATTTTTGATCGGCCTTAAAGTAGCGTACCTCGGCGAGCGCAATTAACTCCAGCTTGCCCTGTGAGGTCACGGATAGATGTTGGCGTATGTGTGTCTCCGCTTCCCTGATGGGCCGGATCTTTTTTAATGATACCGCCTCAATGCGGGATAGGGCCTTTTGCAAGCGCTCTATCCGCACCGGTTTTAGCAGGTAGTCAACGGCATTGGCCTCAAACGCCTCAAGGGCATGGTCATCAAAGGCGGTGGTAAATATCACGGCGGGGGCATCCTCAAGGGCGCTAAAATGACAGGCGGCCTCAAGCCCGTCCATCACCGGCATACGTATGTCCAGCAATATCAGATGGGGCTCTTCCACGGCGTAAATGTCGATGGCCTCCTCTCCATTGGCGGCCTTAAAAAGCACATGGGCGGGGTCGATTTGTATCAGCAGATCGCACAGTCTTTCCCTGGCCAGCGGCTCATCATCAACGATGAGAATCTTCATGGCGATATGGGGAGCCTCACTTCAACAATGTAGTTTTGCCCCAGATGATAGGCGTGCAGCAGCTCTCTTCGCTGGTAGAACATGGCCAGTCGCTCTTTGATGTTGCTCTGGGCCAGATGATGGCCTGTGTGTATTTTTACCGGCTGCCGATTTTCATCTAAGGGGTTTTCGATACGGATAACAACCGTGTTCTCTTCCTTAACGCAACGAATGGCTATGATCCCGCCGGCCGGCATGGGCTCTATGCCGTGATAGATCGCATTTTCAATGAGCGGTTGCAGGCACAGAACCGGGATCTCAAGGGGGGGTAGATCGGGATCAACATCCCATATCACCTGCAATCGGTCATTGAGCCGTTGTTGTTCCATGCGTAAATAGCGTTTGCACAGGGCTACCTCTTCTTGCAATGTGCCTGTGCGTTTCCCATCGGCCAGGCTGGCACGAAACAGATCAGCCAGATCATGCACCGCCGCCTCGGCCGCTTCCGGTTGGCGGCGGATTAAACTGGCGATGGTGTTCATGCAGTTAAACAGAAAATGCGGACGGATCCGGGATTGCAATGCCTCAAACCTCGCCTCGGATTCAGTTTGTATACCTCGACGCCACTGATGTTGTACGTAAAAATAGCGCAGGATCAGGGCGCAAACAATGGCGCTGATCCCCATGCTCTTAATTAAAAAGGCGCCATGCAAAGGGGAGAAATAAGGCAACGCCGGGCCGGATTGACCCAGGTAAAACCAGGCCATTTCCGTGATCAGCAGGGTGATCAGCAGGGTGATCAGATAACTGATGGTGGCCACCCCATAATCAGGCAGGTGCTGCAGATGTTTTCGGCAAAGGCACAGCGCCCCGGCGCAACTCAGGGCAATCCATTGCACAAACAGCGAGTAAACCGCCAGGGTATAAACCCAGCCCATCACAGATGGCGGTTGTGCAAGGGTGAGCGTCACGGCCAGTAATTGCGCCACCAGAACAACAACAAACACAATTCGGGCGCCACAGAAATTGGGCAGAAAAGTCGGGTTTTCTTCTGAATTGTCCATTTTTGTTAATGAATTTAAGAATCATCTCACAGGGCGATACGTTATACTGGCGGTTGTTATACCACTACCACAGCCACTACGATGACGTCCGGGAAGAAAACAGTAAAGCCCTGGGGCGGTCGCTTCAACCAGAGAACAGACCCCCTGGTGGAGCGCTTCACCCAGTCGGTCTCGTTCGATCAGCGTCTTGCCGCCTGTGATATTCAGGCCTCAATCGCCCATGTCACCATGTTGGCACAGGTGGATGTGATCACAAAGGCAGAGTGTGCACAGATTAAAGATGGACTCATCGGCATTCTTAAAGACATACAAGCCGGTACATTTCAATGGCAAGCAACACTTGAAGACGTACACATGAATATAGAAGCGGCGCTGATCGATAAAATCGGCGAGGTAGGCAAAAAAGTCCATACCGCTCGCTCCCGTAATGATCAAATTGCAACCGATATGCGCCTGTTTCTACGGGAGGAAGTGAGCGCCATCTTATCGTTACTGGTAGAGAACATGTCGGCGTTATTGGCGTTAGCCGAGCGTGAGGCCGATACGCTGCTCCCGGGCTTGACGCATCTACAGGGCGCACAGCCGGTGAGCTTTGGACATCATCTGATGGCCTGGTATGAAATGCTGAAACGGGATCAACAACGGCTACAGGACGCTCTGCAACGCATTAACGTCATGCCATTGGGTGCGGTCGCCCTGGCGGGCACAGGCTTTCCTGTGGACAGAGCATACACCGCCCAATTATTGGGCTTCCCGACAGTGTCGCAAAACTCGCTGGATGCGGTCAGTGATCGGGATTTCATTATTGAGTTCTGCGCCTGTGCATCGCTCATTATGATGCATTTGTCGCGGTTTTCCGAGGAGTTGGTGCTCTGGGTTTCGCCGCAATTTAATTTTATCGAGATTGCCGATGCGTTTTGTACCGGCTCATCCATCATGCCACAAAAGAAAAACCCGGATGTGCCGGAGCTGGTGAGGGGCAAAACGGGGCGCGTCTATGGGGATCTGATGGCCATGTTGACGCTGATGAAAGCCCAGCCCCTGGCCTATAACCGTGATAATCAGGAGGACAAGGAATGCCTGTTTGACGCCGTTGATACCGTGAAACAATGCTTGCAGGTGTATGTGCGTTTATTGCCATCAATAAAGGTCAATCGGGAGAAGATGCGCTCGGCCACGGGCAAAGGGTTTTTAACGGCCACGGACCTCGCCGATTATCTGGTGTTAAAAGGCGTGGCCTTTCGTGACGCCCATGAGATAGTCGGACAGGTTGTTCGCCATGCCGTTAAGGAGAGGTGCGAGCTCCATGAGATCGCACTCACGGCGCTACAAAAATACTCTGAGAAAATTGCCGAGGATGTCTACGGGTTTTTAGAGCCGAGTGGCTCGATTTTTGCCAGAGATCATATCGGTGGCACGGCGCCCGATGAGGTCAGGCGGGCCATTGCTAAGGCAAAGGCGTATTTATCGACTTTTCATTCCTCTTGAGGCCATCATTGATGAGAAAGACACTCAAACTGCTGATCTCGCTGGCTACTCTTATCGTCATCGTGTTGTTGGCCACGGTGATCACCCTGGCGTCTTTGGATCCCAATGAGCATAAAGACTGGATAGCCAAAAAGGTTAAGGAGAGAACGGGCAGGGTCTTGAGCCTGGATGGTGACATCGCCGTGAGCTTCTATCCCTGGCTGGGTTTGCAAGGCAATCAAATCCGTTTAGGGCAGGCGCCGGGATTCGGTGATGATGCCTTTATGCGTGTGGATCATGTCGAGTTGCGGGTTAAATTGCTGCCACTGTTAAGCAATCAGTATGAGATCGACACGATAAATATAAAAGGCGCCGTCATCAATCTGGCCAGAGACGAGCAGGGCAAATCGAACTGGGACGACCTTGTCGGTGGGCCTGAAGAGAGAAGTGACGGGCCGGCATTACCGTTAGCTGCGATGGCCCTGGGCGGGGTGGCCATTGAGAACGCCAGGATCACCTGGCAGGATAGAAAAACCGGGGTGCGTGCCGATATATCAGAACTCAATGCCGCCATCGCTGAGCTGAAATACGGTGAGCCGCTCGCCCTCTCCCTGGGTTTTCACGCCGTCAGTAACAGGCCGGCGGTTGACGCCCGGGTAGACCTCAAAGGGGTGATGACCTACGACACGGATAGTGAGCAATACGGCATTTCACCACTTGAAGTCAGTTCCTCAATAAAAGGCAAACATATTCCCGGTGGGCGGACAACGGCAACCCTGTCGGCTCATATCCATGTGGATCGGGACGCACAAACCGCCTCCATAGCAGGGATTAGCATAGATGCGTTGAACACGACGTTAACGGGCCGGATAAAGGCGAGCCGGCTCGACTCGCCCACCCCTTCTATCAACACGGCGCTGGCTATCAAAGGCGATGATCTGGCGCGCCTGTTCAAGATCGCAGAGATTGAACCCCTCGCATCCCAGTTAAGCCGTTTGAAGAGGCGTGATTTTCAAGCGCAGATCACAATGGACGCCGATCTTGAGCGTGGTGATATTGACGTCTCTGAGTTCTCCGCACAGGTATTGGGCGCCGCCATCACTGGTGAGGTAAAAGCACGCCATGTTCAGTCAGACACACCGGCTTATCAGGGCAGGCTCAATGCGACCGGGCCGGATCTGCCCATGTTGATGCAGGTGATGGGGCAGCTACAGGGCGGGGATAAGGCGGCATTGACGGTCTATGGGAGAGCGCTGGCAAAAAACCCGGACAGGGCGTTTTCACTCAAAGCGGATGTTGATGCAGACCTAAAAAGTGGCGATATATCCCTGCCCCTGTTCTCCGTCACGGCCCTGGGCATAGATGCAACGGCGGCTCTGCAGGCCAGGAATATGAAAGGTGATAACGGTAACATCAGTGGGGAGGTCCATCTCAAGGGCGAGACATTACCGGCCCTGCTGAGGGCATTGGGTCAAGAGGGTTTGAGTGAGGTGGTTGAAGCGGTGGAATTGACCACGAAAGTGCAGGGAACCGGGGCGGCGGTGCAGTTGGCGCCGGTGTCCGTCAATGCCGTGCTGGCGGGCAAAGGCATTGCGGGTTCACCGATAAACATCTCACTGGATGCCTCGGCCAGTTTGAACCTCAAAGCCGAAACCCTGGCGTTAAACAAGGTGACGGTAGCGGGCCTGGATCTGCAATTAGTCGGAAGTCTCAATGCAAAAAGTATTATGACGGCCCCGGAGTTTAGCGGCGAGGTCAACGTGCAGCCGTTTAATTTACGCAAGATCATGCAGCGGCTGGGGCAGCCATTGCCCCCTGCGGCTGATAAAACCACATGGACAAACGTGGCCTTATCCACCCAATTTGAGGGTTCTGAGGCATTCATCCATTTCAACCAGGCGTCCTTTCAGCTAGATGATTCAAACTTAACGGGCAAGTTCAGGGCGGCGGACTTAAAAGAAAAACCGGCCATGGAGTTCAATTTGAACATAGACAGCATTAACCTTGATCGCTATCTCCCCCCACAAGGCGCTGCCGGCAGAACAACGCCTTCGGCAAACAACATCACGCCACAGTCGCCGCCGGCGGAGATACCCATTGAGCGGTTGCGTGGATTGGCTCTGCAAGGTGAGGTCAGTATTGGAGAACTCATCGTTAAAAAAGCAACATTGCGTAATGTGGGATCACGTTTTAATGCCGAGGATGGTGTGCTGCATGTGCAATCGCTCTTAGCTGATCTCTATGAAGGCAAGCTCACCGGCGAGATCAAACTGGATGTGAACCCCGCGCTCCCGGGACTGACCGTTTCCTCAACGCTACAGGGGGTGCAGGCGGAGCCCTTATTGAGGGACGTGAAGGGCAAGGCCAGGCTGCGTGGCCGGGGTGAGTTCAGTGCGGCATTATCCACCGAGGGCAGGAACAGTGAGGAGATGAGGCGCAATCTCAATGGCCAGATGCGGTTGCATTTCAGTGATGGGGCGATAACCGGCTTTAACCTGGGTAGAAAGCTACGCCAGTGGAAACAATTTAAGAAGGGCGGTTCAACGGAGCGTGTGGATGAGACCGAGGCGACGGACTTCCTGGTCTTAACAGGTAACCCGGTGGCAAAAGCCGGCGTCATCCGCATGGACGATTTGAGCATGAAGGCGCCGTTATTTCGTCTGGCGGGCGAGGGCGAGTTGGCGAACCTGCATGCAGATACCATTGACTACCGATTGCTTGCGAGCATCGCCAATACCGCCAAAGGCGCAGGGGGTAAGGAATTGGTGGATCTGGCCGGCCTTGATTTACCGGTGAATATCAGTGGTTCCCTGGCCGAGCCGAAGATACGACTGGATTGGGGTGGTGTGTTGGCCGGGTTGTTGACCCATAAACTCAAGGACGCCATCTCTTTGCCCATTCCCGGTGCTGGTGAACCTGCTGAGAAAACCGATCCTGAGCAGGAAGATTTACCCCCCGCCTCCGTTGAAGATCTGCTCTTTGAAGGATTGAAAGGACTGATCAAAAATAAATAAGCGAGGAGCCGTGATCTCTGCGATTTTGCATCTGGGGTGGTGAGCCGGATGAGCGAGCTTGCGCCATTGTTGTTGCCCTGGTTCAAAAAGTTCGGCAGACATGATCTGCCCTGGCAAGAAAACATCAACCCCTATCGGGTCTGGGTCTCCGAGATCATGTTGCAACAGACGCAGGTGAAAACGGTGATCCCCTACTACCGTCAATTTATTCGGCAGTTTCCAGATGTGGTTGCGCTGGCCGCGGCGGATCAGGATGCGGTGTTGCATCTTTGGACTGGTCTGGGTTATTACGCGCGGGCGAGAAATCTGCATCATGCAGCGCGGGTGGTTGAAGATAAGTTTGCGGGCGAGCTCCCCCGGGAGCTGGCAGCATTGATGTCCTTGCCGGGGATTGGCCGTTCAACGGCAGGTGCGATATTGGCGTTAAGCCTGAATCGCCCTTACCCGGTTTTGGACGGCAATGTGAAACGGGTGCTGATCCGCTATTACGGCATACGGGGCTGGCCTGGCGGCAAAGAGGTGCAAAACAAGTTATGGGAGATAGCCGAGCGAAACATGGCGAGGCGCAAACCTGCCGCCTACACCCAGGCGATCATGGATCTGGGCGCCACGGTGTGTCTGCGCTCACGACCACTCTGTTTACGCTGCCCGTTAAAATCCGCCTGTTATGCCTTTGAAAAAAATCAACAGCCATCTCTGCCTGCGAAAAGACCAAAGAAACCCATGCCGTCTCGATACGTCATTTTCGCTATTCTTGAAAACCCGAAGGCAGAGGTGTTGTTGGAGAGACGCCCGGCAACAGGCCTGTGGGGAGGGTTGTGGAGCTTTCCGGAGCATACCTCGAGCAGCGCATTAACAAACTGGATAAACCGGCGTCATTCTCAAAAGATAAAAAAACGGGTCACACTGCCCACACTCAAGCATACGTTCAGTCATTTTCACCTGCATATAACGCCGGTTAAAATCCGCATTTGCGGGCCGCTGGCCGAAGTTCAGGACAATGCTAACTATCTGTGGTACTCGCCCCGGAATAATCCTGAAATCGGCATGGCGGCGCCCGTTAAAAAACTCATCGAACAACTTTTCTCTAAAGACAGGGCGCCAGTCGATTAGGGCTGCGCGCCTGTCTTTTTATAGAATAAGTTATGCGGTTATCACGCATATTGGCGTATCATGGGATCGCAAGGTGCTAATCAATTAACAGGAGAGTGGCCATCATGTCCCGTACCGTTACATGTATCAAGCTGGGTAAAGAGGCCCAGGGATTGAGCGCACCGCCCTATCCCGGTGAATTAGGCGCACGCATCTATGAGAATGTATCACAGGAGGCGTGGCGGATGTGGTTATCCCACCAGACCATGTTGATAAACGAATACCGGTTGACGCCATATGAGAGAAAAGCGAGGGAGTTTCTCGAGCGGGAGATGGAAAACTACTTCTTTGGCGAGGGGTCCGACAAGCCAAAAGAATACGTCTCCCCTTCCGGGTAGGCGGCTTGACGAAAAACATGGACTTGGATTTAATACGCTCCTTCTACGTTGTCTAAAGCAGGACTTAAATCTTTCGATTTGCAACTTGTCGGTTTTGCCAGAGATATGGCCAGGTAGCTCAGTTGGTAGAGCAGGGGACTGAAAATCCCTGTGTCGGCAGTTCAATTCTGTCCCTGGCCACCACCTGTTTTGATCATTGAAGTCAGCTTTAAGGTTTTCATCTTCGTGAACGGGATAGCGATGATCTGATTCACTCAGGGTGAGTGTTTTATTCCCTGCCGCTATGTCCTTTAAACTCAGTGGATTTCAGTTTGTCCTTGCAAAAAAGGCTCAGGAGTATGAACCCCGGCACCGTACGCCCCCAACCCCAAAAAGGTAATACGGTGGACTACCCATGGCATTTTTCCTTACTCTGAAGTCAGACAGGCATTCGAATTGCTCGATCTTTGCATCTGTTCGTCTAAAATACCCGGCCCTATGAATGCACATACACAGCGCTATGACGTCATTATCGTCGGTGGCGGACATGCCGGGACAGAGGCCGCCCTGGCCGCTGCTCGGCTTGGTGTGCATACGCTGTTGTTGACCCATAGTGTGGATACCTTAGGTCAGATGTCATGCAATCCCGCAATCGGGGGTATCGGCAAGGGTCATCTGGTGAGGGAGATCGACGCCCTGGGCGGGGTGATGGCCCGTGCCGCCGATAAAAGCGGGATCCAGTTTCGCATTCTAAATGCGCGAAAAGGGCCGGCCGTTCGCGCAACCCGTGCACAGATCGATCGCACACGCTATAGGGGTGTGATCCGCCACCTGTTGGAGGATGCAGAAAATCTGCATATCTTCCAGCAGGCGGTGGATGATCTCATTATAGAAGGGGAGCGGATCAGGGGTGTTGTTACCCAGATGGGCGTTAAGTTTCAGGCAACCTGTGTTGTACTCACCGTGGGCACATTTCTGGCCGGCCAAGTCCATGTGGGCGAGATGCATTATCAAGCTGGTCGGGCGGGCGAGCCATCCGCCAATACCCTGGCGCGGCGATTACGGGAAATGCCTTTGCGTGTTGCTCGATTAAAGACCGGCACACCACCTCGCCTGGATGGCAATACCATTGATTACAGCGAACTCACCATACAGCCGGGAGATGATCCTGTGCCGGTGTTTTCATTTATGGGTTCAGCGGCAGAGCACCCGGCGCAAATTCCCTGCCATATTACCCATACTAATGAACATACCCACGATATTATTCGTGCCGCATTGGATCGCTCACCCATGCACAACGGCAGCATTGAAAGCACCGGCCCGCGCTATTGTCCCTCAGTGGAAGATAAAGTAGTGCGCTTTGCTGATAAAACATCCCATCAGATTTTCATTGAGCCGGAGGGGCTAGATACCAGGGAGGTCTATCCAAACGGGATCTCCACCAGTCTGCCCTATGACGTGCAGTACGAGCTTGTGCGCTCTATCAAGGGTTTTGAAAACGCCCATATCACACGCCCTGGTTATGCCATCGAATATGACTTTTTTGATCCGCGGGATCTGCATCCCTGGTTAGAGACGAGGTGCATATCCGGGTTGTTCTTTGCCGGACAGATCAACGGCACCACGGGTTATGAGGAGGCGGCCTGTCAGGGTTTGATTGCGGGTCTGAATGCGGCATTGCGGATACAGGAGCGGACGCATTGGCGCCCGCGCCGGGATGAGGCCTATATCGGCGTGTTGATCGATGATCTGATCACCCAGGGCGCCACGGAGCCCTATCGCATGTTTACCAGCCGTGCCGAGTATCGCCTGATGTTAAGAGAAGACAATGCGGATCTCAGATTAACGGAGATCGGCTACCGGCTTGGCTCTGTTGGTGAGATGCAGTGGCGGCATTTTAAGGACAAACGTGAGGCCATTGAAAGAGAGCAACAACGGCTTTCATCCACATGGATAACGGCGGATAGCTTGCCTTGCGATATTGCCAAAGAGATGTTAGGGCAACCACTACAAAAAGATACCAACCTGTTGCAACTGCTTTATCGCCCCAACGTCACTTATGCGGATCTGAGAAAGCTCCCGGGTTTTGAGCCTGCTGATGTGTGCGGAAAAGTCACCGAGCAGATCGAAGTGCAGGCCAGGTACCACGGCTATATTGAGCGACAGGAGAAGGACATTGCCCTGAATAAACGTGATGAGGGTATGCGCTTTCCGGGGGATATTGACTTTCTCTGCGTCACCGGTTTATCAACAGAAGTCGCCCAAAAGCTGGCGACACAACAACCCGATACGCTGGGTCAGGCGTCCCGTATTCCCGGGATCACCCCTGCCGCCGTCTCTCTTTTGCGTGTTCATTTGAAGCGGGGCTCGCTGCTGTTAAAGAAGAGTGCGTGAACTTTATTGGAAGAGGAGAGGCTTTTAAAGAAATTGCAAACAGGCCTGCTGGGCCTGGGTCTTGCGCCGGCATCACAGCCCTGTGACGCCTATCTTAAATACCTTCGCCTGCTGGATACATGGAATCGGGCCTATAATCTCACCGCCGTGCGTGACAAGGGGCGGATGATTGACGTCCATATACTCGATAGCCTGTCGGTCATGCCCTATATCAAGGGCGAGCATTGTCTGGATGTCGGCACAGGGGCGGGATTGCCCGGCGTTGTGTTGGCCCTGGCGCAACCACAACAAAGATGGGTGCTTCTGGATAGCAACGGCAAAAAAATACGCTTTTTGAACCATCTTCATAGGGAGATGAACCTCAAAAACATTAGAACAGCCCAAACCAGGGTTAAGGCATACATGCCACCACGCCCCCATACCACGATCATCGCAAGGGCGCTGGGGTCACTCAGCGCTTACTACCGTGACACCGCACATTTACGCCAACCCGGGATCAGGCTATTGGCGATGAAAGGGGCGATATCCGATGAGGAAATGCGGGCGGCTGAGCACATAGAAGAGAACATGAGCCTACGGCAATTACGTGTGCCGGGTATAGCGCAGCAGAGGAATATCGTGATATTGGACTTATGATCCCGCCGGCCATGTGTGCCATAATGGGCCTGCCCTGAACCCTGAAGGATGTTCCCATCGCTGTGGCCAAAATTATCGCCGTTGCAAATCAGAAAGGTGGTGTCGGCAAAACCACTACCAGCGTGAATTTAGCCGCCTCCCTGGCCGCCACGAAACGCCGTGTGTTGTTAATTGATCTGGACCCCCAGGGTAATGCGACCATGGGCAGTGGCGTCAACAAGGGTGAAGTGGCGCACACCAGTTACGATATGTTGGTGGGTGATAGATCCATTCCTGATGTTATCGTCCATTCGGCTGATTGTGATTATCATCTTGTGCCGGGTAATGCCGATCTAACTGCCGCAGAAGTGGCGCTGATAGATGAGATAGCCCGGGAGATAAGATTATGCAAGGCGATCGAGCCTGTTCAGGATGAGTATCACTTTATTTTTATCGACTGCCCACCTTCATTGAATATGCTGACGGTGAATGCCCTGGTGGCGGCGGATGCGGTGATCATTCCCATGCAATGCGAGTATTATGCCCTGGAGGGTCTGACCGCATTATTGGAAACCATAGAGAAGATCAGGGAATTCCTCAACCCGCACCTGAAGATAGAAGGGTTATTGAGGACGATGTATGATCCCAGAAACAATCTGGCCAATCAGGTATCCGCCCAGTTGCTGGAACACTTCGGTGACAAGGTCTACAGGACGGTGATCCCGCGCAACGTGCGCCTGGCCGAGGCCCCCAGTCACGGTTTGCCGGTGATCAAGTATGACCGCGCCTCCCGTGGCGCCATCGCTTATCTGGCCCTGGCAGGGGAGATGTTGAACCGGGATGAGAAAGCCGCCTGAATGGGGGCGACATGGTATGAACTTGCCTCATAATGGGACATGCCCACTCGCCACCACCCTGTGGCTTCGCCTTCGGGCCATGCCCGCCCGCCTCATCCTGCGCCCGCCCATGTTGTTCCTGTGTCAGGTTTGGGGGAGTTTTAAGCGGCGCACCTCAGGCCCGATCAGCGGCTTTGCGACCTCGCCCGGGGATAAGGCGAAAACCCAGCACAGGGGCAAAACCCTCATTTTGAGCCGGGTTCATATCGGCGCTAAATTAAGATGGCTAACAGAAAACGCGCCTTAGGTAAGGGTCTCGACGCCTTGTTAGGGCCCCTCTCGGCGGTTGATGTGGCTAACATCGATAGCGGCGAAGCATTGCGTAAACTGCCGATCGATTTACTGCAACGTAGCCCATACCAACCACGCATGGATTTTGACAAAGACGCCCTGCAGGAATTGGCTAACTCCATTAAATCACAGGGCGTTGTGCAACCGCTTTTAGTGAGGCCACTGGCCCGGAGCGGTAGATTTGAAATTATTGCCGGTGAGCGTCGCTGGCGTGCCGCACAACAGGCCGGGTTGCATGAGATCCCGGCCGTGGTGCGGCAACTTGATGATCGGGCGACCATGTGTATTGCGCTGATTGAAAACATTCAACGGCAAGACCTAAATCCATTGGAGCAGGCCCGCGGACTGTCCCGTTTAATCGATGAGTTTGACATGACCCATGAGGCCATTGCCGGGGCAGTGGGGCGCTCACGTTCTTCGGTGACGAACCTCTTGCGTTTGCTGGAATTAAACGATGAAGTGAAGAGGTTACTGGAAGCGCGCGCATTGGAGATGGGACATGCCAGGGCGCTGTTGGCCTTGCCTTCAGAAAAACAACTACAGGCCGCACGAGAGATCATCCAGTCCGGCCTGCCCGTGCGCGGCGCCGAGGCCCTGGTCCGACATCTTCAGGGTGGTAGAAAACCCAAACAATCAAAAGCAGGTCCCATTGACCCGAATATTAAATTGTTGCAATCAGAGCTGTCCGAACAACTAGGCGCTACGGTAAGCATTCACCAGCAAAAAGGTGGCAAGGGATCAGTGCAGATAAGCTACGGCTCTCTCGATGAGCTGGATGGCATATTGGCCAAGATCAGGGGAAAACCGGCGGGTTTTTCTTAAACTTTCAGTATTTTGTCCATTGCGGCGATTGATTCAGGACGGGCATAGGGATTATACTTGCCCCGGCTTCACGCCGTAGATAAAAATAATAACGGCCTGAAATGCTGATCAGGGCATGGGGGCAGAAGCATATAAATGAGCTTTCTTAAATAAGTTAAGGGCCACAGCGCTTGGGTAAATACCTCTTGAGTAAATACTTAAAGTTATCAGATCACAACACTGTTCCAAATAGCATCGCCCTGGCGCAACTTGTGCTGACGGCGGTCGTGACATTGGCCTCGTTCGTCATGCTTGGAACGGTGGCTGCGTATTCGGTGGCCATGGCCGGCGGGATCAGCGCTTTATCAACCTGGTATGTCGGCAGGAAGATATTCAACAGCAAGGCGAGAGACGCCGAGGGGTTTGTGCAGAATATCTATCTGGCGCAGTGTATGAAGTTGTTACTAGTCATTGCGCTTTTTTGTGTTGTCTTCTCAACCATGAAAGTGGACTTTCTGGTATTTATCGCCGCCTATGCGCTGACGGTATCGGTTTATGGTTTTGCGTTTGTTTCATCGAAAATGGGGTTTAAGACCACTTAACAGGGCGCGCTTGCGTAAACACATCGGCTTTTATAATTGAATAAACATGGCGTCCGGCACACCAGCGGAGTATATCCAACATCACCTGCAGAACCTGACCTATGGTCAACATCCTGACGGTAGCTGGGGTTTTGCCCATTCCGCCAAAGAAGCGGCGGACATGGGTTTTATGGCGATACATGTGGATACCCTATTCTGGTCCGTTTTTCTCGGCGCCGTATTCATCTGCCTCTTCCGCAAGATAGCCATCTCCCTATCCATAGAAAAACCCGGCCACCTGCAATCCTGTGTTGAAGCCATTGTGCAGATGGTTGATACCTCGGTTAAGGAGACCTTCCATGGTAGTAACCCGCTCATTGCGCCGCTGGCGTTGACCGTCTTTGTCTGGATCTTTCTGATGAACTTTATGGATCTGATCCCGGTTGACTTCATCCCCCATGCCGCTTATCTGTTGGGGATTGAATACATGAAAGTCGTCCCGACTACGGACGTCAATGCGACTTTCGGCCTGTCCTTCGCCGTTTTCTTTTTGATGATCTACTACAGCATCAAGATCAAGGGCGTCGGCGGGTTTTTTGCGGAGCTGGCCTTTCATCCGTTTGGCAAGGCGTTGTTACCGGTGAACCTGGTGTTGGAGCTGGTGTCATTGCTCGCCAAGCCGTTGTCATTGTCTTTGCGCCTCTTTGGTAATCTCTTTGCCGGCGAGCTCATTTTTATTTTGATCGCAGCGTTAATACCGTTTTATTTGCAGTGGGTGTTGTCGGTGCCCTGGGCGATTTTTCATATTCTGGTGATCACATTACAGGCGTATATTTTTATGATGTTGACCATTGTTTATCTTAGTATGTCCCATGAGACCCATTAACTTTCTACATATCTAACAGGAGATGTTCTATGGAATCGATTATTGGTTTTTCCGCCCTGGCAGCCGGCCTCATGATCGGCCTGGGGGCTTTGGGCGCCGGTGTCGGGATCGGTATTCTGGGGAGTAAATTCCTGGAGGGCCTGGCCCGTCAACCGGAGTTGGCGGGGGTGTTGACCCCAAGAATGTTTTTGATGCTGGGTCTAACCGATGCGGTGCCGATTATTGCCATTGCATTTGCGGCGTTTTTGATGTTCGCCAATCCCTTCGTGGGTCAAGGTGAGAGTGCCGGCGTCACGGCAGAGGCAAGTGCGTATGATGAGGGTTAGGTTAAATGAACATTAACTTAACCCTGATTGGTCAGGCGATATCGCTGTTTATCTTCGTCTGGTTCTGCATGCGGTATGTCTGGCCACCGATAATCCAGGCATTGGAAGAGCGTGAGAAGCGTATTGCCGATGGGCTTGCTGCGGCCGAGGCTGGGCAGCACAAATTAACCGAGGCGGAGCAACGCTTGTCTGATCTGGTGAATGAAGGCAAACAACAGGCAGCGGAGATCATCGCCCAGGCGCAACGGCGCGGTGATGAAATTGTCGAGGAGGCGAGGACGGCGGCGAAGTCGGAAGGCGAGCGTTTAATTGAAGCCGCCCACTCGGAGATTGATCAGGAGCGCATGCAGGCCAGGGATCAGCTAAGGGGTGAAGTGGCGGCATTGGCGTTAGCCGGAGCTGAGCGGATCCTCATGCGTGAAGTGGATCAAAACGCCCATAATGCGGTGCTGGCCAGGATCAGTGCGGATCTATAAAGAGGGCTGATGCGTGCTTGAGAACGCCACGGTAGCCAGACCCTATGCCTCTGCGGCATTTGAACTGGCGCAGGAAGCAGGCCAGGTATCGCACTGGTCAGACATGCTGGGCTTATTGAGCGTCATCTTCTCTGATCAGGACATGCGCCGGTTGATCTTCAACCCCAGGATCAGCGCACAACAACTACAGGATCTGATCTTTGATATTTGCGGCGGCCGGCTTTGCGATGCCGGCAGGAACTTCGTCAACATTCTCATCCAGGCCGAACGACTGCAATATGCACCTTCTATCAAGGCGTTATTCGATGAAATGCGCGCGAAAGCCGAAGGCAGAGTGGATGTGGAAGTGATAGTAGCCTATGAGCTGGATCAACAACAAGAAGAGGCTATAGCTAAGGTGATAGCTAATCGATTAGGCAGGCAGGTGAACATCTCCACCTCGGTTGATGGGGCCTTAATCGGTGGCGCTATTATCAGGGCGGGTGATGCCGTGATAGACGCATCGCTTCGCGGTCGATTAAACGAATTGCATCATCAACTTAACCTGTGAAGGTTTGTAAGAATAAACACTAACGCAACGTTCGCAAGAGAGGAACAGCGATGTCAATCAGCGCAACAGAGATCAGTGATCTGATAAAAAAGAAAATTCAGGATTTTAATCTGGATACCGAGGCACGTACGGAAGGCACGGTAGTCAGCTTGTCTGATGGTATTGCGAGAATTCACGGCCTCAGTGACGCCATGCAGGGTGAGATGATCGAGTTTCCCGGCAATACCTACGGTCTCGCCCTTAACCTGGAGCGCGACTCCGTGGGCGCCGTGATCCTGGGTAACTACGAACACATTTCTGAAGGCGATACGGCCAAATGCACCAAACGCATTTTGGAAGTGCCGGTGGGTGAGGCCTTATTAGGCCGTGTCGTCGACTCGCTCGGCAATCCCATAGACGGTAAAGGCGACATGCACACCCGTGACTCCTCACCCATTGAAAAAATTGCCCCGGGCGTGATCGCCAGGCAATCCGTTGCACAGCCGGTGCAAACGGGCCTGAAATCCATTGACTCAATGGTGCCCATCGGGCGTGGTCAACGTGAGTTGATCATCGGCGACAGACAGACGGGCAAAACCGCCGTGGCCGTGGACACCATCATCAATCAAAAAGGTACCGGTGTTAAATGTATTTATGTGGCCATCGGTCAGAAGGCGTCCTCCATCAATGTGGTCATCCGTAAACTGGAAGAGCACGGCGCCATGGCGCACACCATCATCGTTGCGGCCACCGCCTCTGACTCGGCAGCCATGCAATATATTGCCCCCTATTCCGGTTGCGCTATGGGCGAGTTTTTTCGGGATCGGGGTGAGGACGCCCTGATTATTTATGACGACCTAACCAAGCAGGCCTGGGCCTACAGGCAGGTCTCCCTGCTATTGAGACGGCCGCCGGGGCGGGAGGCCTATCCGGGTGATGTGTTCTATTTGCATTCAAGGTTGCTGGAGAGGGCTGCGCGCATTAATGCGGACGCCGTGGCGCAGTTGACCGATGGCGAGGTGACCGGTCAAACCGGCTCATTGACGGCATTACCCATCATTGAAACGCAAGCCGGTGACGTCTCCGCTTTCGTGCCTACCAATGTGATCTCTATTACCGATGGTCAGATCTATCTGGAAACCGATTTATTTAACGCTGGTTTTCGTCCCGCTATCAATGCTGGTCTGTCGGTTTCCCGCGTCGGCGGTGCGGCGCAAACCCGGATCATCAAAAAGTTAGGTGGTGGTATTCGGCTGGCGCTCGCCCAGTATCGGGAGCTGGCCGCTTTTGCCCAGTTCGCCTCTGATCTGGACGATGCAACCCGCAAACAGTTAGAGCGGGGTCAGCGTGTGATGGAATTGATGAAACAAAGGCAATACTCACCGCTTAGCGTTGCCGAGATGGCGGTGAGTTTGTTTGCCGTTGAAAACGCCTACCTGGATGATGTTGAGCTGGAGAGGGTCGGCGCCTTTGAGGACGCCTTACATGGTTTCATGAACAGCGAGAGGAAAGAGTTGATGGCGGAGATTCAGGAAAAAGCCGATTACACCGATGCGATCAAGGCTGCACTGAAAAGCGCTCTGGATGAGTTCAGGAAAAACCATACCTGGTAGATCATTTAATTTAGCTAACTGAAATGGCCGTTGGAAAAGAGATCCGCACCAAGATCGGGAGCGTGAAGAACACGCAGAAGATCACCAGGGCGATGGAGATGGTGGCCGCCAGTAAAATGCGAAAGGCCCAGGAGCGCATGCGTGCGGCACGGCCCTATGCCGAGAAAATACGTAATGTTATCTCACATCTGGGTGCGGCCAATCCTGAGTATAAACATCCTTACCTGTTGCCCCGGGCGGAGGTTAAACGGGTGGGCTTGCTCATCGTCTCCACTGATCGCGGGCTGTGTGGCGGCTTGAATTCCAACCTGTTCAGGGAAGTGCTGAAGAGGATGAAGGCATGGGATGAGCGCCACGTTGAGATGGATCTCGCGGTTATCGGCAACAAGGCCGCCGGCTATTTCTCCAGGCTGGGGGTGAATATCGTTGCCTCAACCACGCACATCGGTGATACGCCCGGTCTTGACACATTGATAGGCGCAATCAAGATCATGCTGGACGCCTATATGGAAGAGCGGATCGATGAGTTCCATATTGTGACCAACAGTTTCGTCAATTCGATGACGCAAAGCCCGTTAATTGAACAACTTATCCCGGTTCAGTCTATCGATGATGAAGGCATGAAACACCATTGGGACTATATCTATGAGCCTGATGCGAAAGAAGTGCTGGATCAATTACTGCTACGCTATATCGAGTCGTTGATTTTTCAGGCGGTGGTAGAGAACATTGCCTGCGAGCAGGCAGCCAGGATGGTGGCCATGAAGAGCGCCTCTGATAATGCCGGCACGTTGATTGAAGAGCTACAACTAATCTATAACAAAGCCCGTCAGGCGGCGATCACCCAGGAGCTCTCTGAAATCGTTGGTGGCGCCGCTGCGGTATAACACTATGAGGAATTAGAATAATGAGCGCTGGCAATATTGTACAGATCATCGGTGCCGTGGTTGATGTGGAGTTTAAGAGTGAGGCCATTCCTAAGGTCTATGACGCCCTGGTTGTCGATGCCGAGGGTGTGGAGACCACATTGGAAGTACAACAGCAATTAGGTGACGGTGTTGTCAGAACCATTGCCTTAGGCTCCACCGATGGCCTGCAACGGGGGTTGAAGGTTGACAACAGCGGTGCGCCCATTTCTATTCCTGTGGGGGAGAAGACCCTCGGGCGTATTATGAATGTACTGGGGCAGGCCATTGATGAGCAAGGCGAGATCAAGACCGAGGAGAAATGGAGCATCCACAGAAGTGCGCCTGCGTTTACCGAATTGAGCCCGACCACAGAGCTACTTGAAACAGGGATCAAGGTGATCGATCTGGTCTGCCCGTTCGCCAAGGGCGGCAAGATCGGTCTGTTCGGCGGCGCCGGTGTGGGCAAGACCGTCAACATGATGGAGCTCATCAATAATATCGCCACACAACATGCCGGTTTGTCGGTATTTGCTGGTGTGGGTGAGCGTACCCGAGAAGGCAACGACTTCTACCATGAAATGCAGGAAGCGGGCGTCGTCAACACCCGTGATTTTGAGAAATCAAAGGTGTCCATGGTGTATGGGCAGATGAATGAGCCGCCCGGCAACCGCTTAAGAGTGGCGCTAACGGGCTTGACCATGGCGGAAAAATTCCGTGATGAAGGCCGGGACGTGTTGTTCTTTGTCGATAATATTTATCGCTTTACCCTGGCCGGCACTGAGGTATCGGCCCTGTTAGGCCGTATGCCCTCAGCAGTGGGTTATCAACCAACCCTGGCTGAGGAAATGGGGCGTTTACAGGAACGTATTACTTCCACGAAGACCGGTTCCATCACCTCTATCCAGGCGGTCTATGTGCCGGCCGATGACCTGACCGATCCATCACCGGCCACCACGTTCGCCCATCTTGATGCAACCGTGGTGTTATCCAGGCAGATCGCTGAGCTGGGTATTTATCCTGCCGTTGATCCGCTCGACTCCACCTCCCGTCAGTTAGACCCACTGGTCGTGGGTCAGGATCATTATGAAACGGCCCGGGCAGTGCAGAACACCTTGCAGCGTTATAAAGAATTGCGTGACATTATCGCCATCCTGGGTATGGATGAATTATCAGAGGAAGACAAGCTGGTGGTGGCGCGGGCGCGCAAGATCCAGCGTTTCTTATCGCAACCGTTCAGCGTTGCCGAGGTGTTTACCGGCAGTGCGGGCAAATATGTATCATTAAAAGACAACATCAAGGGCTTTAAGGCCATTGTCAATGGAGAATACGATCACTTGCCGGAGCAGGCGTTTTATATGGTGGGGGCCATTGAAGAGGCGGTGGAAAAAGCAAAGGAAGTCTGATGAGCATAACAGAATATGGCCAGCATACAGGTTGATATAGTCAGTGCCGAGCAGGCGATCTTCTCCGGGGAGGCGAAGATGGTTTTCGCACCGGCGTTATTGGGCGAGCTCGGCATTGCCCCCGGTCATACGCCCTTGGTCACTCAACTGGCCCCTGGTGAGGTACGTATTAAACAGGCCGATGGCGGGGAGAAGGGGTTTTATGTGTCCGGCGGTATGCTGGAAGTACAACCCAAAGTCGTCACCGTGCTTTCCGACACCGCAATGCGGGCGGAAGACCTGGATGAGGCGGCGGTGTTAAAAGCCAAGGAAGAGGCCGAGCGTCAACTGCAAGATAAGGGCGCCGAGCTCGATTATGCAAAAGTGCTTGCTATGAATGCCGAGGCCGCCGCGCAGTTACAGGCGATTCAGAGGTTACGCCGGCGCGCGGCGCGTTAAACTCCCCGGCGCCATCTCATGGAGCCGGGGCACAGTAGCGGGTTTTGCTCTATGCCCTCATTTTACCTCTCACACCTTCCAGCTTTTGTTGTCCATTCATAACACGTGATATGTCTTTAAGTATCGTCATCCTGGCAGCAGGTAAAGGCAAACGCATGCAGTCCTCTCTGCCCAAAGTGATGCATAAACTGGCCGGGAAAACCCTGATAGAACATGTCGTTGCCACCGCCTCCCGCTTGCCCTGTCGAGAGACGTACCTTATTTATGGTTACGGCGGGGAGACATTGCAGTCAGCACTGCCGGCTCTTGATGTGAAATGGGTAGAGCAAAAAGAGCAGCTTGGCACGGGTCATGCACTCTTGCAGGCGATGGATCACATACCCGATGGTGATAATGTGCTGATCTTATGTGGGGATGTGCCTTTGATCACACAGCAGACGTTAGAGATGTTGGTGGCCGAAGCGGAGGCAACCGGTTTCGGCATTTTGACTGCGCTTGTCGATGATCCAGCCGGATACGGTCGTATCCTCCGTGATGATAATGGCGACATCATCCAGATCATCGAAGAGCAAGACGCCCGTGGTGAAGAGAAAGACATCAATGAGATCAACACCGGCGTGATGGTGATAAGCTCTGCATGGCTGAAAACCTGGCTGGGCTCACTGGATAATAACAATGCACAGAAAGAGTGGTTGCTAACCGATGTGGTGGCTCTGGCCGTCCGTGAGAGAAGGGCGATCCGCTCCGTCAGGCCAGGCGCTGTTATGGAGGTAAAAGGCGTCAATGATCGCGTGCAGTTATCCGAGCTTGAGCGCTATTATCAATATAACCAGGCGCGGGATCTGATGGGGCGAGGCGTTACCCTGGCGGACCCCGGGCGTTTTGATCTGCGTGGCGATATAACGACAGGCCATGATGTATTTGTTGATGTGAACGTCGTATTTGAAGGCAGTGTGCGTATCGGCAACCATGTGTCAATCGGTCCTAATTGCGTGATTAAAGATGCCGATATCGGTGATGAGGTGAGTATACTGGCCAACTGCGTTATCGATAATGCGGTGATCGGCAAGCGAAATAAAATCGGCCCGTTCTCCCGGATCAGGCCGCAAACAAAACTGGCGCAAGACGTGCATATCGGCAATTTTGTGGAAGTGAAGAGAGCGAACATACAGGCAGGCTCGAAGGCAAATCATCTAACTTACATCGGTGACAGTGACATTGGAAAACGGGTCAATGTGGGGGCGGGCGTGATTACCTGTAATTATGATGGCGCCGACAAGCATCAGACCATCATCGGCGATAATGTCTTTATTGGCTCCAATACAGCCCTCATCGCACCCGTCACTGTTCACAGGGGGGCGAGCATTGCGGCGGGCACGACAGTGATAGAGGATGTAGCGGCCAACTCATTGGAAATGAGCAAACGTGAAAGAAAGGTCATCCAAAACTGGCGGAGGCCGGGCAAAAAATGACGTTCGCCACAGCTGATCTTTACGATGATAATGCGGCGGGCGTGCAGGTCATGAGCTGTCTTTTTCAAAGTTTTGGCATGAAAACCCATTTTTGCGGCCCCATATCCACGGTTAAATGTCACGAGGATAACACCCTGGTGAGGGCGGCGTTGGAGGAGGACGGGGAAGGCAGGGTATTGATCGTTGATGGCGGTGGTTCAATTCGTTGTGCGCTCGTGGGGGATAATCTGGCGAAGACGGGTTTGAAAAATGGCTGGCAAGGGATCGTTGTAAACGGTTGTATCCGGGATGCGGCGATCATTGCCGGATTGGATCTTGGGATAAAAGCACTGGGTACAAACCCAAAGAAGAGCGTAAAAAAAGGGGCGGGCGAGCGGGATGTGGTGTTGAAGTTCGCTGATGCAATACTCACCCCGGGGGACTATGTTTATGCCGATCAGGATGGCGTCTTGCTGAGTGATGTGAAGTTGCGTTAGCTCTTGGGCAAGTGATGGATGGCCGGGATCAGGATTGTCATGATGATGCGACTTAAAGTGCGCTTTCATATGAGCCAACAGATGGTATCGTCACATGAGCATTGATTACTCCATTATTATTCCCGCATACAATGAAGAGGTGTTGTTGCCCCGCACATTATCTTCACTAAAACACGCCATGTTATCCGTGTCCCTGTGCGGCGAGATCATCGTGGTTGATAATAACTCCAGTGATGAGACGGCGAGCATTGCGGCGGAGTATGGCGCAAAAGTGGTGTTTGAGTCGGTCAACCAGATATCCCGGGCGCGTAATGCCGGCGCCAAAGCGGCGGCGGGTCGCTATTTTATTTTTGTTGATGCAGATACCGTGGTCTCCAACACATTATTACAAACTGCGCTGGATAATTTAACATCGTGTGCGGGGGGTGGCGCAAGAGTGATGCAGGATGAGGCCCTATCGGCCATGATGAGCCGTTTTCTGTTTATCTGGAATTGGCTCTCCGTGAAGCTAAAACTCGCCGCCGGTTGTTTTGTCTACGCCAGAGAAGAGGGGTTTAAGGCGATTGGCGGTTTTAGTGAGCGGGTCTATGCCAGTGAGGAGCTATGGTTCTCGCTGCAGTTGAGATCATGGGGCAGACGACGTCACCTTGATTTTAGGATAATTGATGAGCCGCCTGTCATCTCATCGATCAGAAAAGTGCAGTGGTATTCAAACTGGCGGTTGATGGGCATGGTTTTATTGTTGTTGCTCTTCCCATTTGCAGTTAGGTTCAAGGGGCTTTGCGCCATCTGGTATGCCCGTCCTGACATTAAAGCCAGGTGAGAAATCAACAAGGGCCGTCATCTCGCCCACACTCCTTAAAATAAGAGCGCAATCCATGTGATCAGTCCCGTGTGCCTATAGATGAAGGGTGATTGAACGGGGAAAATACAGGGTGCTCGATAGCAAGATTCGGGTGGTTAGCAGCGCCTCTTTGCCTATACTCGGTTTATGAGTTGCGACCCAGAGAGAGCCGTCCAGGGCGATTATGCGCGCATAGCCCGGGCGATCAGCTTTATACAGAGCCATCTCAAAGAGCAACCCGGCCTTGATAGGATCGCATCACATGTCGGTTTGAGTCCCTATCATTTCCAGAGGAAGTTTCGTCAATGGGTTGGTGTGAGCCCCAAGCGTTTTCTGCAATGCCTGACGGTCAATCATGCCAAGGCCCTGATGGATCAGTCGCTGAACATACTCGATACCTCACTTGAGCTCGGCCTGTCCGGCCCGGCCAGGTTACACGAGCAATTCCTATCCATCGAGGCCATGACGCCCGGGCAATACAAAACCAGGGGCGATGGTCTGGACATGGTCTACGGTGTTCATCTCACCCCGTTTGGGCTTATGTTGTTGGCGCAAACCGACAGGGGGATCTGCTCCCTGTCTTTTACCGATAATGCGAGCCTCGAAGATGACGTAACCGCCCTGTCAAGGCAGTGGCCCCGGGCGAATCTGGTTGAAGATGTGCAGGCGATAAAACCCATGGCGGATAAGATTTTTCATGTTGATCGTCTGGCGGATAGGAAGATCCATCTAGCGGTTCGGGGCACGAATTTTCAGGTGAATGTATGGCGCGCATTATTAAAAATACCGCTCGGCCGGACCGTCTCCTACCAGCAGTTGGCGCATTATATCGGTAAACCCGAAGCGGTGCGGGCAGCGGCCAATGCCGTTGCTACAAACCCGATCGCTTATCTGATCCCCTGCCATCGGGTTTTACGTAAAAGCGGGGCGCTGGGAGGGTATCGTTGGGGGGCGCAACGCAAGCGGTTATTGCTGGCCCTGGATGCCGCCGGCTCACAGACGTAATCGCCAGTTTTAATTCAACTCAACAACATAGCTGTAATTTGTCATAATGACGGTTGCTCCTGTGTCCGTCATAAATAAGTGAAATAAACACCATGCTCAGTAACGCAGTTAAAGATTTCCTTAAACTTGAGTCCGCCAGCGGGATCTTGCTGGTAGTGGCGGCGGTACTGGCGATGCTGGCCGAGAACTCGCCGCTAAAACCCCTTTATGATTCACTGTTATCCATACCTGTCGCCATTCAAATAGGCGCAATACACATCCATAAACCCCTGTTGCTCTGGATCAATGATGGGCTGATGGCGATTTTTTTCTTCCTGGTCGGGCTGGAAATAAAACGCGAGGTACTGGAAGGCGAGTTATCCAACAAAGAGCAGATCCTGTTGCCATTTGCCGCCGCCATGGGCGGGATGTTATGTCCGGCGCTGATCTATTCCTATATTAACTGGGGCGATCCCGTTGCCATGAAGGGCTGGGCGATCCCCTCGGCAACGGATATTGCCTTTGCCCTGGGGTTATTGGCATTGCTGGGCAGTCGAGTACCCGTTTCAATAAAACTGTTCTTATTGACTGTGGCCATCATTGATGATCTGGGCGCTATTATCATTATTGCGCTGTTTTATACCGATGATCTGTCTGTTGTTTCGATTTCTGTTGCGATGGTATGTATTGCTGTCCTGGCCATCTTAAATCGGCGCAACATCATCGATACCACGCCTTATATGCTCGTTGGTATTATCCTATGGGCGTCCGTATTAAAATCAGGTGTGCACGCCACACTGGCGGGGGTGATATTGGCCCTGTTTATTCCCCTTCGGGTCAAGGGCGTTGAAGGCTCACCATTGAAACAACTGGAGCATGATCTACATGTGACCGTCGCATTTGGGATCCTGCCTATCTTTGCTTTTGCCAACACCGGCGTCACCTTCGCCGGTTTAACGTTCGCCTCATTGTTGCACCCGGTATCTTTGGGGATTGCCGCCGGCCTGTTCTTTGGTAATCAGCTCGGGGTCTTTGGTCTCGCCTGGTTGATGGTGAAATGCAAGTTGGCGTCCCTGCCGGATGAGATGACCTGGATGCGATTATATGGTGTGGCCGCCTTGTGTGGCGTGGGTTTTACCATGAGTTTATTTATCAGCTCGCTGGCATTTGAGATGGGCGGATCGGATGTTGCTGTGGATGATCGCATCGGCATATTATTCGGATCGATGTTATCGGCGATATTGGGTCTGACGATACTGCACTTTAGTCTGCCGGCAACAGCGGATGCTGCATATGAGGAGACCTAGTTGCGATTTGTCTTAGTGCATGGCGCTATGCATAATCGTTCATGCTGGGATGGCGTGATAGCGAAGTTAAAACAGCAGGGACATGAGGCCCATGCCCCAACCCTGGCCGGTCATGGTGAAGATGCGGGGCGTTATTTTACCCAATCTGACTGTGTGAGATCGGTCGTCGATTATATCAGGCAACAGGCGCTCAATGATTTTGTCCTGGCAGGGCATAGTTTCGCCGGGATCGTCATACCAGATGTGGCGGTAGAATTATCCGAACGAATTCACAGGCTGGTGTTTCAAAACGCCATGGTGATGAAGGACGGCGAGCGTATTTATGACCTCTTGCCGCCCATACAACAGAGGATGTTTGATACGATCCTGAAGCGGGAAGGGGATAGGGCCAACTGGCTTACTCCATTTAACATGTTCAGGGAGCGCTTTATCAATGATGCTGATCTTAAAACCGCGAGGGCGGTTTATTCGACATTAAGGGCGGTGTGTATCAAGCCACAGCTTGAAGAGATAAACATGGCGGGTTTTGAAAAGTTAAACATACCCATGAGTTATATCAATTTTACCGATGATCACGCCTTGCCACAGGGCGCATACGGCTGGTATCCCAGAATGGCGGATCGTTTGGGAGCATGCCGGGTGATACACAAGCCAGGCAGTCATGAGGTGTGTTACACCAACCCTGACGTTTTGGCGCGAGCGTTAATCGAAGCGGGCAGGCCATAGTCACATCTTGCAGGGTTCAGATGAGCGGATTTATTTTTGATCCGCCGAAAGGATAAAGCCGCCCCGCCTAACCTGCCCCGGTATTCATCGACACAGGGCTAACAAATCTACAGCTCCAGCTCTAGCTGCTTTCTCAAGGCAGCTTGGGCGGCGGCAAGCCTGGCGATCGGCACCCGAAACGGCGAGCAGGAAATATAATCTAACTGCACGGCCTGGAAGAAGTGAATGGACTGCGGATCGCCGCCGTGTTCACCACAGACCCCACATTTTAACTTAACTTTGGCTACTCTGCCTTTATGTACCGCCTGCTCCACTAACCGCCCAACACCGGCCACATCGATGGTTTGAAAAGGGTTTTGCTCGAGGATGTTGTTTTCAAGATAATCGGGCATAAAGCTACTCATATCATCCCTGCTGTAACCCAGCGTCATTTGCGTTAAGTCGTTTGTGCCGAAGCTGAAGAAGTCGGCGTGCCTGGCAATGGCATCGGCGGTGATGGCGGCCCGCGGCACCTCAATCATCGTACCAACAGGAATAGCCAGTTTCCCGCTGAATTTTTTCTTTTGTTTGACGTTGGCGATGGTTCTCTCAACCCGCTCTCTTAACATGGAGAGTTCATTTTCCAGCCCGATCAGCGGGATCATGATCTCTGGTTGTGCATTGATCCGTTTTCTTTTGCAGTTAATGGTCGCCTCGACGATCGCCGTTATCTGCATCTCCAGTATTTCAGGGTAGGTGATCGTCAGGCGGCAACCGCGATGACCTAACATCGGGTTCACTTCATGCAACTGGTTTACCCGGTTGATGATCCGCTTGACGCTCACCTTCATTTTACGGGCGAGCTGCCGTTGAGATCTCTCATCGGCGGGTAGAAACTCATGCAAAGGGGGATCGAGCAATCGCACAGTGACCGGCAGATCGCGCATGGTCGTGAAAATGCCCTCGAAGTCCCTGCGCTGGAGGGGCAATAATTTTTTCAGCGCAAGACGACGGGATGGCTCATCTTCGGCCAGGATCATCTCGCGCATGGCGGCGATACGATCATCTCCAAAGAACATATGCTCTGTTCGACATAAACCAATCCCTTCTGCGCCAAAGCCCAGGGCGACAGCGGCGTCCACGGGCGTATCCGCATTGGCCCTGATCACCAGCTTGCGGGTTTTATCCGCCCATTTCATTAACGTTCTAAACTCTTTGGTAAATGCAGGCGGTTGTTTTGCCACATCCCCAGACATGACGTCCCCATTGCTGCCATCGATGCTGATCATGTCTTTTGAAGTGATCTCTCGCCCGTTGATGGAAATCGTTTTCTCCTTGCTGTTGATCATCACCTCGCCCGCACCGGTCACACAGCACTTGCCCCAGCCCCGCGCCACCACGGCTGCATGACTGGTTGAACCGCCTGTGGACGTGAGGATCCCCTCGGCAACGTGCATACCCTGTATGTCCTCAGGGCTTGTCTGCCGTCTGATCAGGATAACGGCCTCTCCGTTTTCAGCACGCCGAACCGCCTCATCGGTGGTAAAAACCGGATAACCGGACGCCGCACCTGGCGATGCCGGTAGCCCGCTAGTCAATACATCTCGCCTGGCGTTGGTATCGAAAGAAGGCAGCAAGATCTGGTTTAAATCATTAGCCGGGACGCGTAATAAAGCGGTTTTTTGACTGATCCGATTTTCTTTCACCATGTCCACCGCAATTTTGACGGCGGCGGTACCCGTGCGTTTTCCAGTGCGGGTTTGCAACATAAACAACACGCCTTTTTCGATGGTAAACTCGATGTCCTGCATGTCTTTGTAATGGGCCTCCAGAGTGCGCTTCGCCTTTAAGAGTTGTGAGTAGATCTGCGGTCGCCATTTTTTCATTTTGGCGACGGGCCGGGGTGTGCGGATCCCGGCGACCACGTCTTCTCCCTGGGCGTTTATCAGGAACTCACCATATAACGCATTTTTCCCTGAAGTCGGGTCGCGGGTGAAGGCGACGCCGGTACCGGAGTCGTTACCCCTATTACCGAACACCATGGACTGGATATTGACTGCGGTACCCAACAGACCGCGGATGTCGTTAATCTTGCGATAAGTGACTGCCCTTGGGGTATCCCAACTCTTAAATACGGCCTCAATCGCTTTTTCTAACTGCTGGTATGGGTTTTGTGGAAATGCCTCACCACAGCGCTTCCTGTAGATATCTTTGTAGTTTGCGATGAGTTTTTCCAGCCCCTCCTCGCCCAGATCCGGATCCGAAGAGACGCCGTAATGTTTTTTCACCTTATCAAAAGCCGTCTCAAAGTAGTCATGGTCGATGCCCATGACCACATTGCCAAACATGTTGATGAGACGACGATAGGCGTCAAGGGCGAAGCGCCGGTTAGAGGTTTGTTTTGCCAGACCTTCTACGGATCTGTCCGTTAGCCCTAAGTTTAATACGGTATCTAACATACCGGGCATACTGGCCGCCGCACCACTTCTTACGGAGACCAGCAACGGGTTGTCGTGATCTCCAAAGACTTTACCGGTCTCTTCCTGCAGACGGGTCATGTTGACGCCGATCCCATCCAGCAATCCCTTCGGCAGCTTTGCGCCATGTTGGTGGTATTCGGCGCAAGTGGTTGTCGTAATGGTAAATCCCGGTGGTACCGGCAGACCGATCCGCCTCATTTCAGCCAGGTTAGCGCCCTTGCCACCGAGCAGGGCGACCATATCGCGGTCGCCTTCTGATAGCCCTTTGCCGAAGTAGTAAATGCGTTTGCCTGTATTAACGGGACGGATCACGGTATTGCTTATCCAGCGCTCTGAGACCAGGCCTGTACAAACTCATTCACCGGCATGGCCTCCAAAGACGACTGCGCCTTGCATATGCCCAGGATTTTTTCTGCCTGCGATGCCGAGAAATGCGCGTTGACCGCGCGCTCGAATTTATCCAGCAGTAGCGGGATCCCCTCGTTACGACGGCGGCGATGACCTATGGGGTATTCAACGACAACTCGCTCTGTGCTGGCGCCGTCCTTAAAGAACACCTGCACGGCGTTTGCAATGGCGCGTTTATCCGCATCGAAATAATCAGCGGTGAATTGTTTGTTCCTGGATACCATCATTTTATCCCGTAGCTGATCGATCCGTGGATCATGGGCGACCTCATCTTCATAGTCATTAGCCGTTAGCCTGCCGAAGATCAGGGGAATTGCGATCATGTACTGCAGGCAATGATCGCGATCAGCCGGATTATCCAGGGGCCCGGTTTTATCGATAATACGCATACCGGCCTCCTGGGTTTCGATAGTGATTTTACTGATCTCATCTATGCGGTTTTTCACCTGCTCATGCAGGGCGAGCGCCGCCTCTACCGCCGTCTGGGCGTGGAACTCGGCGGGATAGGCGATCTTGAACAGCACGTTTTCCATTACGTAAGAGGCGAAGGGGCGCTCGGCAATGATGTTGTTGCCGTTAAACAGGGCGTCTTCAAACCCCCAGTGCTCGGCGCTCAATGCGGACGGATAACCCATCTCGCCGGTTAATGCGATGAGCCCATGCCATACCCCGCGGCTGGTGGCGTCGCCCGCAGCCCAGCTCTTGCGGGAACCGGTATTCGGTGCGTGCCGATAAGTGCGTAATGCACCCCCGTCTATCCAGGCATTAGAGACGGCATTGATGATGTGCTGCCGATGACCACCCAGCATCCTTGTCACAACGGCAGCGCTGGCTATGCGTACCAGCAAAACATGATCAAGACCGACGCCATTAAAACTGTTTTTAAGCGCCAACACGCCCTGGATCTCATGTGCCTGGATCATCCCGGTCAGCACATCAGCAACTGTTAGCGGCGACCTGCCTGCTGCGGTATTTTTCAGACTAACATAATCGGCAATGGCGAGAATGCCGCCCAGGTTATCTGAAGGGTGTCCCCATTCCGCCGCCAGCCAGGTGTCGTTAAAGTCCAGCCAGCGCACCATGGCGCCAATGTTAAATGCAGCCATGACCGGCTCTAACTGGTATCCGGTACCGGGCACACGGGCGCCACCGGGCATCTCGGCGCCGGGCACCGTCGGCCCCAACAGTTTTGTACAAGCGGGAAACCTGAGCGCCATCAAGCCACAGGCCAGGGTATCGAGCAGGCAATAAAAAGCGGTGCTTCTTGCCTCTTCACTCTCTGCCTTATGCGTTAATACATAGTCGGCGATATCCTGTAGTAGCGGATCGGCGTCCGGTCTTCTCGCATCGCGGCCCCCCATGTTAGACATGGTTTATTTCCTCAACATGTTAAAAAGTCTTTGACCGCCGCCAACAAATCCTGCGGCCTCTCTCGTCTCTGATAATGACAGTCACCGGTTATCCCAAAGCGCTATGGCGGCGCGACGATGAAGGTGCATATCGATCATTCACTGTGATCTCTTTGTTCCCGGTGGTCAATGAGCTATCTTTTTTCTATGGGCACGAAGGCCACACTATCGGCTCCCGTGTAGTTGGCGCCGGGCCGTATAATTTTTCCATCTTCTCGCTGCTCTATGACATGGGCGGCCCAACCGGTAACCCGCGCCATCACAAAGATGGGGGTAAACAGTGTGGTTGGTATGTTCATCTTGTTATAGGCCACCGCCGAGAACCAGTCCAGGTTAGGGAACATCTTTTTCACCTCCCACATAACGGCCTCTATCCTCTCGGCGATGGCAAAGAGGTCTGTCTCACCGGGATCTTGAGAGAGTTCGCCAGCAATTCTCTTTATGATCTCATTGCGCGGATCCGAGAGCGTATACACAGGGTGTCCAAATCCGGTGATGATTTCCTTGCGTGCGATACGCGCTTTGACGTCCGCTTCGGCCTCATCTTCGCTGGTATAACGTTGTTGTATTTGTAGCGCCACTTCATTAGCGCCGCCGTGTTTGGGTCCGCGCAGGGCGCCGATTGCACCGGTAATGGCGGAGTAGATGTCGGCCCCGGTGCCGGCGATCACCCGGCCTGCAAATGTGGATGCGTTAAACTCATGCTCTGCATAGAGGATGAGTGATGAGTGCATGGCGCCTACCCACAACTCATCCGGCGTCTCCCCATGCAACAGATGCAGAAAATGACCGCCGATGGAGTCATCATCGGTGATCTCATCGATGCGTTTGTTGTTATGACTGAAGTGATACCAGTAGATGAGCATGGAGGCGAATGAGGCCAGCAATCTGTCGGCGATATGCCGCGCCGCCTCGGCACAATGTGGCTCCGGCTCCGGCAACACATTACCCATCAGCGAGCAACCACTTCTCAGCACATCCATAGGGTGCGAGCTCGCCGGTATGAGCTCCATGCCTGCCTTGACGGCGTCGGGTAGTCTGCGTAGTCCCTTGAGTTTTGCCTTGTAGCGGTTCAGCTCCGCCCGATCAGGCAGCTTTTCGTGGATGAGCAAATGGGCGATCTCTTCAAACTCGCAGGTCTCGGCGATGTCCAGGATATCATAGCCACGGTAGGTGAGGTCATTGCCGCTGCGACCGACGGTGCAAAGGGCGGTGTTTCCGGCAGGCACGCCGGATAAGGCCACCGATTTTTTAGGTTTGGCGCCCGCCTGCGGCTGGCTCATGTCTCTAACCCCTGTGAATATAATGCATCCAGTTTTCGCTCGTAGGCGTGATAACCTAAAATGTCATACATCTCCTCTCGGCTTTGCATGATGTCAATGATGTTACGCTGGTGTCCTTCTTCAAGTACGGTTTGGTAGAACGTCATCGCACCTTTATTCATCGCTCGATAGGCGCCGCAACAATACAGTACGATATCAACACCGGCCTCGCCCAGCTCCCGGGTTGAGAATAGCGGGGTCTCGCCAAACTCCGTGATGTTGGCCAGGAAAGGCGCCGACAGGGCGCGGTGTAATGCTTTATATTCCTCCAGGGAAGACACCGCCTCAGGAAAGATCATGTCCGCTCCGGCTTCGATACAGGCATTGGCGCGATCAATGGCAGCTTGCATGCCCTCCACCGCCAGGGCGTCGGTTCTCGCCATGATGACGAAGTCCTCATCATGACGCGCATCAACGGCAGCTTTAATACGATCAACCATCTCTTCCTGTGAGACGATAGCCTTGTTGGGCCGGTGACCACAGCGTTTCTCGGCGATTTGATCTTCGATATGCATGCCGGCCGCACCGGCCTTGATCAAACTTCGGGTGGTTCTGGCGATGTTGAACGTGCCGCCAAAGCCGGTATCCACATCCACCAACAGGGGCAATTCAGTGACGTCGGTGATCCGTCTGCTATCGATGAGCAGATCCGCCAATGTGCTGATCCCCAAGTCCGGCATGCCCAGTGAATTGGCGGCCAGGCCACCACCGGATAGATAAATGGCCTTGTGTCCGGCACGTTCGGCCATACGTGCCGCCAATGCGGTTATCGTACCGACCACCTGTAGCGGTTTGTTATCTTCAACCGCCTGTCGAAATGTCTTTCCCGGCGATACAGTCATGGTCTCTCCTTCGCGTTTTTGAAATGGGACTCAATGGTTTCTCTGGCACGGCTGATATGCCGTCGCATCAGGATCTCGGCCAGCTCACCATCTTGTTGTGCGATGGCGGTGACGATGTTTCTATGCTCGGTGAGGGCGATGGTGGGTCGTTGTGGAGACTGGCTTGAGCGATATCGGTACATGCGGATCAGGTGATATAACTCACCGCACAACAATTCGATCAAACGCTCGTTCTTGCTGCCCTTAATAATGCGATAATGAAAATCAAAGTCGCCGCTGCGCTGGAAATACTCACCGCCCCTGGTGTTGTTGATCTGTTGTTCATGTTCTTCCAGCAGGGCATAGAACTCGGCGATTTCATCAGCGCCCATGCGCTCTGCCGCAAGGCGGGCGGCCATGCCTTCCAGGGCCTCACGTACGTGATAGATCTCATTTAATTCTGCGGCGTTTAACGATACCACGCGCGCACCCACATGGGGGGTGCGGACAACCAGATGCAGTCCTTCCAGGCGCCGAATGGCTTCACGTAACGGGCCGCGGCTAACGTGATAGCTTTTGGCCAGATCAGGCTCGCTGATTTTTGCCCCGGACGGGATATCGCCCTTGACTATCGCGGTGATCAAGGCATCACTGAGCCCATCTGCAATAGTTAAGCTGTCTTTCTCGAGCAGTGATCCCATGGTGGGAACAGCCTCATAATTGTCAACAAAATGACTTGAAAAAAACATAATTATAGCTTAAATGGCGATAAAAACAATAAATTGTCGACAATATGCAAGAGATAAGGCGATCCCACAGTGATCCGCCTTCTTCAATCAAGGGGCGCTTTTCTGCAAACTCCCCGGCTTGTTCAAAGGCTAAGCCAGTTTTAGCAGGGCGATAGTTTTCATCCATGGGGCCGTTTTTGCTGCCCGGCATGTGCAAGCAGCCTTTCTTATTATGCGTGAAACCCGTGTCTGTTTGATGGGGGGATAGAAACCGCAGGGCCTGGCGCCGGCGACAGATAGCTACTGTGGCGGATATACCATCTCGCCTGATGATCCCCGTTTATTCAATAGCGGCACACGCATTTTCCCCTGCAATCCCATGTGAACTGGATTATCATGCTAAACATAACAAAACCACAGGAAACGCTGCATTTAAGTTCTGGTTGTTCAGCGTCTCCCAAAAACACACTCAAGGAGCATAGTATGAAGGCGGTGGTATTAGATGAGACGGGCGGTCCTGAGAAGCTGCAAATAAAAGAGGCGCCCACCCCTCAGCCGGCAGCGGGTGAGGTGCGGGTAAAATTAAGTCACTCGGCGTTAAATCGACGTGACTACTGGCTCACGGTCGGCAGATACCCGGGCACAAGTCTACCCTGTACCGCCGGCTCCGATGGGGCAGGCGTCATTGATGCAGTGGGTGAGGGTGTGGATGATAGCTTTACGGGTGATGAGGTTGTTGTTTATCCGGCCAGGGAATGGGGGGATAACGATGCTGCATTCGGGCCGAATTTTCGTGTGTTGGGTATGCCTGATCAGGGCACCTTCGCCGAATACATCTGTTGTCCGGCAGGGGATGTGAATGCAAAGCCTGCACACCTTAATTGGGAGCAGGCAGCGGCTGTGCCACTGGCGGGTTTGACCGCCTGGCGGGCGGTCGTCACCCAGGCTGAGGTGAGATCAGGGCAAACGGTGTTGGTGACGGCGGCCGGCAGCGGGGTTTCTACATTTGCTATCCAATGGGCCAGTGCATTCGGCGCTGAGGTGTATGTTACCAGTGGGACGGAAGAGAAAATCGATAAAGCGAAATCGATTGGTGCAAGGGGCGGCGTTAGTTATAAGCAGGAAGGTTTTCATAAAGCGCTCATGGAATTAACGGGTGGGTTCGACGCCATTATCGACAGTGCCGGCGGCGATGCCATGAACCGTATTCTCGGCATGTTAAAACCCGCCGGTCGGTATGTGTTCTTTGGCGCCACCCTGGGTAATCCCTCTGTTGGCTTGGAAATGGCGCGGTTGTTTTTTAATCACAGCCGTATTCAGGGCACCACCATGGGTTCGAATGCGGAATTCAAGGCCATGCTGGACTTTGTGAGCGAGAAGAAGATAACCCCTTTAATTGATCGGGTATTGCCCATGGATGAGGTGGTGACGGCACATAAGTTGATGGAATCCTTCAGCCAGACGGGGAAGATCGTTTTACAACATCATTGACGTATCGCATATCGAGCCACTGCCTTTGGCGTCTTTGATCTATTTTTCATGTTGTCCCAAACAGAGCATGAAACTCGGCGATCAGCACGCACGGGGGCGATGTCATCGGCCTTTCGCCGTCATTGCAAAAACGCTAAACCAGTGAATGGGGTTGCCTGCCTTGATTTGAATCTGAGCGCATTACATGGTGATGTGCATGGCCTCTGCTCGCCCGGGGCCGAAGGCCAGGGGTTATTTTTATTTTAGGAGAATTAAGCCTTTTCACAGGAGCCACGATGAACCACGCCATTATCTACGCTGGGGTTCGTTCACCATTTGGTCGCTATGGCGGGGCGTTGGCTACAAAAAGGCCGGATGATTTGCTGGCTGACGTCATCAAGGCGCTGGTAGCGAAGACCGGCATGGAAAGCAGTTTAATTGAAGATGTGGTCATAGGTTGCAGTAACCAGGGGGGAGAGGATTGCCGTAATGTGGCGCGCAATGCGGCATTATTGGCCGGTATGCACACCTCTGTCGGCGGGGTAACGGTGAACCGCTTATGTGGCAGCGGCGCTTCGGCGACCCTGGATGCGGCACGCGCCATTAAGTGTGAAGAGGGGCGGTTATTTATTGCCGGTGGTGTTGAGAGTATGAGCCGCTCTCCCTGGGTGATGGGGAAGGCCGAGGTGGCGTTTGCACGGGATCAGAGAATGTATGATTCAACCATCGGCTGGCGTTTCCCCAATAAACTGCTACTCAAACACTATGGTGATGAGGCCATGCCGCAGACGGCGGATAATATCGCCTCGGATCTCGGCATTAACAGAGAAGACAGCGATGCCCTCGCCCATGCCTCACAGCAAAAATATGAAGACGCCAGAAAAGCCGGGTTCTATGATGATGAATGTATTGCAATAGAGATCCCGGCGCAACGGCGAGATGATCCGCCGATCACATTCTCTCAGGATGAACACCCCAGACCCGGGACGAGATTGGAAAAGCTGGCGATGTTACCGACGTTATTTGAAGATGGCGTGGTCACAGCGGGCAATGCCTCGGGATTAAACGATGGCGCTGTCGCATTGTTACTCGGCAGTGAAGACATAGGTAGAAAGCTGGGCTTAACACCAAGGGCACGGCTCTTGTCCGGCGCCATCGCCGGTGTAGCGCCACGGATCATGGGTTTAGGCCCGGTGCCCGCCTCGCAGCGGGCCCTGCAACGGGCGCGGCTGTCAATGGATCAAATGGACGTCATAGAGATCAATGAGGCGTTCGCTACCCAGGTGCTGGGTTGCTTAAAACAACTACAGATTGACTTTCAGGATGAACGGGTAAACCCCAACGGGGGGGCGATTGCCATCGGTCATCCCCTGGGCGCTTCCGGCGCCAGATTGATATTAACTGCGTTAAGAGAACTGGAGAGGACTGAAGGTAAGTATGCATTGGTAACGATGTGCATAGGGATAGGACAGGGCATAGCCGTGGTTATCGAGCGGCTCGGTTAGTACCATGAAGATGCGGGATGTTTATTTTCGGCGAACAACATCGACTCCCACGCCTTCCAGCCACAAGCGCGCATTTTAAGGCCGCGCTAGTATTGAGATTGCGGTGTGTGCACCACAAGACCATCCAGTTCTTGGGTGACTTTTATCTGACAACTTAAACGGCTGGTAGCCTGGGGGTGCATAACAAAATCCAGCATCTCTTTTTCCATGTCCTCGGCCGGTGGCAGTTTATCAAACCATGTCTGCTCCACATACACATGACAGGTGGCGCAACTGCATGCACCACCGCATTCGGCAACGATCCCCTCTACGCCGTTATTCACGCCAGCCTGCATGAGGCTCAATCCTTCGCTGGCGTCCACTTGGGTCTGTGTCCCATCGAATGCGATGTACGTTATTTTCGCCATGTTCACTCTCTCAAGCTGATGTTGGTGATCCGCTCCCCATAGATCAGCGCAAATTATAAAGAAGTCGGGCGCAGGTTTGAAATGATTTCAGCCAAGCGGTTTAATCAAGCGGTTGTCTTGAGCACTATTTTGCCGATATGCCGGCTCGACTCCATCAGGCGATGGCCTTCATTGGCCGAACGTAGTGGCAAGATGGTATGGATCACTGGCTTGATTTTGCCGCACTCAAGCAACGGCCAGGCATGCTCTCTTACATTAGCGGCAATCGCCGCCTTAAACTCGACAGGGCGTGATCTCAATGTGGAGCCGGTTATCACAAGACGTTTCATCATGATAGAGCGCACCGAGACCTGGGCTGAAGGCCCCTTAATTGCCGCAATAAAGATATAACGTCCTTCAACCGCCGCCACGTCAATATTGCGATGCGTGTAATCCCCGGCCACCATGTCCATGATCACATCCACCCCTTTTCCATCCGTTGCCCGTTTACAGGCCTCAACAAAATCCGCCTTGTTGTAATTGATCGCCAGATCAGCGCCCAATTCAACACAAACCTGGCATTTCTCATCATTACCGGCAGTGGTGAAGACTGTCGCCCCCCATGCTTTTGCCAGTTGAATAGCGGTTGTGCCTATGCCGCTACTACCGCCGTGGATCAACACGGACTCACCTGCCTGTAAACCAGCACGGTCAAACAGGTTGCTCCAGACGGTAAAAAAAGTCTCCGGCAGGGAGGCCGCCTCAACAGCGCTGATCCCTTTGGGTACAGGCAGACATACTTTTGCATCGGCAACGGCAAGCTCGGCATAACCGCCGCCGCTCAGCAAAGCGCATACCTGATCGCCGATCCCGGGAGAGACAACATCTTCGCCAACCGCAATCACCTCGCCCGCTATTTCCAAACCGGGAATAGCCGATGCGCCCGGCGGCGGCGGATAATGCCCTTGCCGCTGCATGAGGTCGGCGTGGTTGATCCCGGCCGCCGCCACCTTGATCAACACCTGATCCTTTGCTGGTATGGGGGGATCACACTGCGCCGTTTGCAGGACATCGGGCCCGCCAAACTCGGTGATGTTTATATATTGCATGTCAGTCGATGATTGTAAGATGATGACTCAGTAGCATTGTAACAGTATTGATCCGCTGGTGGGTTTATCTCTCTGAAGCTGAAGGTTGTTGTTGAAGCCCGACAGCAACATGTCTCTGATAAGGGCTCTGCCATGTTGTAGCAGGTGGCGATGGATAACTGCCCTGGTCAGCGCTTGATAAACCCATTAACATCCCCCAGGCAAGACCATTTAGTGTTGTTCGAGGTATATATTCAATCAGGGTGCAGCAGGAATGATACAATCAGGCTATTTTTCTCATACCGTAACATTGGCGATTATTTTCATGTGGCCTTTTTCATCCCATGCAGGGAACGATTTGAAAGCCGGCGACCCAGCGCCCGCTTTTGAGCTGATCGATCAATATCAAAAACCCCATAAACTCTCCGATTATCAAGGCAAATGGCTGGTGTTGTATTTCTACCCTAAAAATAACACGCCGGGTTGTACGACTGAGGCCTGTGAGTTCCGGGATGATATTTATCAGATCCGCGCATTGAACGGGGAGGTATTGGGCGTCAGTCTCGATAGCGCCGAGAGCCATGCCCAATTCGCCGAGAAACACGGCCTGCCTTTTTCCCTGCTGTCTGATCCCACTGCCGAGGTGGCGAGAGAATACGGCTGTTTGCTGTCTATCGGGCCGGTCAAGTACGCCAGGCGGCACACGTTTATTATTGACCCCCAAGGCAAGCTGGCAAAGGTTTATCGTAATGTAACACCAAAGACACACAGTGATGAGGTGATTGCGGATTTGAAAACATTAACGAGAAGTCAGGCTAAGGAATAGCCCAGCCTGTCAAACGAACAAGGCGATATGCCGGTGGTGAAGCCTGCCATGACGCCTCGGGAGAGCCTGCAAGCGCCTCACCCCGTCCATTGGCTGTTCATTGCACTGCTGGCTCGAAGATAACGTGAGGCTCTTGCAGACCTTGAGCCGGGTGTTAATGGGGGCAGATAGGCAAGGGCTTTCTTATTCAAGAATATGGTCTGCGGGTTATCGGGAAGTGGGCGTAAAGAGAATTGTTGCCATGGACTACAAAGCGTTAATTGATCAGGATCAGGCCACCATCTGGCATCCCTATGCCTCCAGGGTCAATCCAGCGCCGGTCTTCCCGGTATCATCTGCAGAGGGGGTTTACATTGAGTTGGCCGATGGCAGGCGACTCGTTGACGGCATGGCTTCCTGGTGGTGTGTGATACACGGCTATAACCACCCGAAGTTAAATGAGGCCGTTACCACACAGCTAGACGCCATGGCCCATGTCATGTTTGGTGGTCTGACCCATGCCCCTGCGGTCAGGCTTGCGAGCAAGCTGGTGGCGATCACGCCGAATAATTTGCAGTCGGTTTTTTTTGCCGACTCCGGCTCAGTGGCGGTTGAAGTGGCGATCAAGATGGCGATCCAGTATTGGGCGGCCAGGGGCAGGGCAGGCAAGCAAAAGTTGTTGACCATAAAGCAGGGCTATCATGGCGATACATTTGGCGCCATGGCGGTGTGTGATCCCATCACCGGGATGCATTCGCTTTTTAATGACGTCCTGGCAAAACATGTTTTCGCTCCCTCCCCTCAAATACGTTTTCATGATGAGTGGCGCCCGGATGACATTGCATCGTTTAAAGCATTAGCACAAACGCATCATGATCACATTGCCGCCGTTATACTGGAGCCAATCGTACAGGGGGCGGGTGGCATGTGGTTCTACTCACCGCATTACATTAAAGAAGTAAGGAAGATCTGTGATGAGTTGGGCCTGCTGTTAATCTTTGATGAGATAGCCACCGGGTTTGGCAGAACGGGAAAATTATTTGCCTGTGAACACGCCGGCGTCAGTGCGGACATTATGTGTCTGGGCAAGGCATTAACCGGCGGCTACATGAGCCTGGCCGCCACCCTGGCCTCAAAAGAGGTTGCCAACGTCATATCTTCACAGGGTGCAGGTGTGTTTATGCACGGCCCCACTTTCATGGCCAATCCGCTGGCCTGCTCTGTTGCCCTGGCGAGCATCGAATTGCTGGAACAATCGCCCTGGCAGGTGCAAGTGAATAACATACAGACACAGCTACAGGAACAACTGGCCAAATGCCGGGAGCTGGATAATGTCGTCGACGTCAGGGTATTGGGTGCGATAGGGGTAGTGGAGGTGGATAAACCCGTTGACATGCATGTGGTTCCCCATTGGTTTGTAGAGGCGGGGACATGGGTTCGGCCCTTCGGCAGATTAGTCTATGTGATGCCACCTTACATCATCAGCGCCGATGAGCTCAGCCGATTAACAGATGCAATCTATGCCGTGGTAAGTAGACTGCAAGGTGAAGGGTCATGAGATAAGGCCATGACAGGGAAAACATCTCTGCCCTGTTCAATGCCTGGGGGTGATTGAAAAGCCTGTCCCCGCTACCACCGCAAACCCTTATGAAGTGGCGCTAAGTATGTCAGCAATCGGCTTTTTTCGGCAACAAGAGGAAATGAAATGAGTGAGACCTGCGTGATTGTCGGCGCCAGCCACGGGGCGGCCATGCTGGCCCCCGGTTTACGTGAACAGGGCTGGCAGGGGCGTATCGTTGTTGTGGGTGATGAGGCTTTGATCCCTTATCATCGCCCGCCGTTATCAAAGGCGTTTTTAGCCGGTGATAAGACCCTGGATGACATCATCATTCGACCTGCGAGCGTGTATGAGAAATCAGCGGTGGAGTTTATTCTGGCGACAAGGGTTGAGGCCATAAACAGGTTTGAGAAGACGGTACAGTTAAGTAACGGCGAGATTATCCCCTACGGCAAACTGGTGTTGACCGTTGGCTCGAAGGTGCGGGAAGTGGCGCTCCCCGGTGTCGGCCTGGACGGCGTTTTTTATCTTCGGGACGTCAAGGACGTTGAAAAAATCAAAGGATATATTCATGGGGGCGCCGATGCGGTTATCGTAGGTGGTGGTTATATTGGTCTTGAGACGGCGGCGGTATTGAATAAAAAAGGCATGAACGTCACCGTGCTGGAGAGGATGGAGCGGGTATTAGAACGTGTTACCGCACCGGTGTTGTCTGAGTTTTATATCCGGGTTCACACCGAGGAGGGCGTCAGTATTCATTGTGGTGTGGGAGTTGAAGGTTTCAAAGGCGATGGCAAGGTGAAGAAGGTGATCTGTGATAACGGCAGGGAGTTTGATGCGGACCTGGTCGTTATAGGTGTTGGCGTATTGCCGAATACGGCGTTGGCCGAGCAGGTGGGTTTGCAAGTGAATAATGGGATCATCGTCAATGCACAAGGGCAGACTTCTGATACGGAGATCTATGCCGCCGGCGACTGTACCTATCATCACAATCCCATCTATGATCGCTGGGTTCGCCTTGAGTCCGTACAAAATGCAACGGATCAATCCAGGTTGATCGCCAGTGCGCTGTGTGGTCGGGACGCACACTACCATGCCCTGCCCTGGTTCTGGTCGGATCAATATGATCTGATGTTACAAATTGCGGGCCTCTCTCAAGGCTACGATGAGGTCATCACCCGGGGTGATCCGGCGCATAGCCGTAGCATGGCGGCGTTTTATCTGAAACAGAACAGGCTCATTGCGGTGGATGCGGTGAATAAACCCGGGGAGTTTATGCTCTGCAAAAAACTGATCCCCCGAGAGGTGGAGGTGGATAGGGCCAAACTGGCCGATGAGTCATACCCGCTCAAGGCATTGCTGGATTAGATGAGTGAGTTGACGGAGCGTAGCGATACCGCCCATCGGTTGCCCAGGGAGAATTAGGCGGCCTTTTTGTTTTGTATATGAGAGAATCACCCCGATATGTATAGAGCGTTGCTGAACATGCCCTTTTTCTCACTTCTCATCTCCCCGTGGCTCGGCTTGTCGGTTGGTCTCGTTATGGGGTCTGTCCAGCATCGCTCCCGGCAATGTTGTTGCGATAACAGGGTTGAGGGGGCAGCCAAAGGCGCGCATGTTGGGCAGATCAGCAAAAAACTTAAGGAAGCCTGAGATGGCCTATCAAGGCTGGTTCGGCAGAGAGATGATGCTGTCAGGCTTACTTCTCATCATCCCTGCTATGTTGCCAGCGGAAGATGCAAGGCAGGTGAAGACGGCACGGCTTTCCGCCGTGGCTATCTATCCGCAGAAAACGGCGCCGGCAACGGTCGTCAGTCTTAACAACACCCACATCTCGGCCCAGATCAGTGCTCGTGTTGATGCGATCAATGTCAGGGTCGGTGAGGTGGTTGCGGCGGGGCAGCCGCTGGCGCGGCTGGATTGTACGGATCACCTCCTGTCGCAAAAAGCGGTGCAGGCGCAGATTGCCTCGCTTAAAGCGAGAATTGAACTGGCCGGCCGGCGCCTTGCGAGGGCCGAGAAGCTCACCAGGAAGCAGACCGTATCAGAAGAGCGGCTGGATGAGCGGGAAGCGGATCTCGCCGTGCTGCGGGCAGATCACGACGGTGCGCTGGCGCAGCTTGAGATGGCTAAGGTGAATGTGTCACGTTGCACCATAAAGAGCCCATACAAAGCGGTGATCACTGATCGCATCGGCTCTGTGGGTGAGTTTGCGCGCCCCGGCACCCATCTCATTCGGGTGATGGATCTAGAGCAGTTGGAAATATCCGCTCAGGTTCCTGCCCGGGACATCGAGCAAATTGGCGATACGGAGGAGCTGTATTTTGAAGACTCCGCCCATCGTTATGCGCTGATGTTAAGAACGGTTGTGCCCGCTGTGAATACCCAAACAAGAAACCGGGAAGCAAGGCTGCTTTTCAGGAACGGCCCGGCGCTGCCGGGTGCGGCGGGCAAGTTGATCTGGCGGGACAATCGCCCCCATGTGCCGGGTAAATTACTGGTGCGGCGAAGTGATGATTTTGGTGTTTTTGTGAATAATAATGGCAGGGCCGAGTTTCATATCCTCCCCAACGCCCAGCAAGGCAGGGCAACGCCGGTACCCTTCTCGCCGGATACCGTTTTGGTGACCGAGGGACAACACGGCCTTGAGGACTCGCAGGCCATATCCAGCATTCAGTAAAATGCATCTTCTTCAGAGGTTTCTTTCCAATCATGTATTGGCGAACCTGACCTTCGGCCTGGTGATTGTCCTGGGGGTGGTTTCCTATTTTCAAATGCCCCGTGCGAAGGATCCGGAGATCAATTTTAACTGGGTCAACATCATCACTGTCTACCCGGGCGCTGCCGCCATCGACATGGAAAGACGGGTGACCGAGCCTATTGAGGATGCGTTGCGGCGTAGTGTTAAAGACATGAAGTTTGTGCTCAGCACAAGCCGTGATGGTATCTCCAATATCCTGGTGCGGTTTGATCAAGTTGACGAGCGGCTCTTTGATAAACATCTCATTGATCTAAGGCGCGAAGTGCAAAATACCTATACCGATGAATTGCCGGACGACGCCGAAGATCCGGTGATCTATGAAATCGGCACATCTAACGCCTTCCCCAGCGCCATGGTGGTGATCAGCAGCGCCGGTGATGATGAGAACCTGCGACGACAGGCGCGTAACGTCAAAAAAGACCTGGAAAGGATCAAAGGGGTGGACCGGGTGGATGATGTGGGTCTTGCCGATCCGGAGCTGCATGTTGCGTTTATCCCTGAACGCCTGGAGGGCTTAAATGTCACCCCGGCCGATATAGCCGAGACCATACGGGCTTACTTTCGCGATGTCTCCGCAGGTGATCTGGAGACAGTGGATGGTAAATGGATAGTGCGTATGCAGGGCACCAGCCCGGATCCTTCGGCGATGAGGGACTTCCCCATTGTGACGGCAAACGGCGTGGTTCCCCTGGGGGCGATTGCCGAGTTGACCCGCACCCGGGAGGAGTTGGCCGAGATCGTGCAATACCGCGGCAAGCCGGCGGTCACCTTGACGCTCACCAAACAGGCGGACGCCAATGTGTTGAAACTGGTCGACAGGGTGAATGCGTACATTGCACAGCGCAATCAATTTAAGGACGTCACCGGTGTTGATCTGCATCTGGCCGATGATCAGACCATCAGCACCCGACAGGCGCTGAGGTTAATGCAGAACAATGCGATCATCGGGCTGATCATGGTGTTGTTGGTGACCTGGGCATTTCTTGGCAGCCGCATCGCCCTGCTTACCAGCATCGGCATTCCTTTCACGCTGGCCGGTACTTTTTTGATCATCAGTGCAGGTGGTTTCACGCTCAATAACACCGTGCTGCTTGGCGTGGTGATTGCCCTCGGCATGATCGTTGATGACGCCGTGGTTGTGGTTGAGTCTATTTATCATCGATTGCAACAGGGGGCGGATGGCATGACGTCTATCATTGATTCGCTGAGGGAGGTGTTTGCGCCGGTCACCACATCGGTGATGACGACGATAGCCGCTTTCCTGCCATTGGTGTTGTTGCCCGGCATTCTCGGTGATTTCATGAAAGTCATACCCCTGGTCGTCACCATCGCATTGTTCGTCAGTTTATTTGAAGCCTACTGGATCCTGCCTGCCCATGTTCTGGCGGTGAAGACGAACTTTAAGCACCCGGGAAGGATACAAATAAAACGTGCGGCGATAACCCATTGGATCCGCTTGCGCTACACGAAAGCATTGCTTACGTCTCTTCGACACCCGATTATCACGCTTATTGCGATATTGCTGGTTCTGGCGTTGGCTGTGGGTACGTTAGCCAGTGGTCAGATCCGCTTTAATTTTTTCGAGTCCGATGCGATTCGCATGTTCTATGTGAATGTGGAAATGCCTCAGGGTTCCTCATTGGAGGATACCAGCGGTGTGTTATCAGCGGCGGAGCAAGCGGGATTGAAAGAGATCTTGCCCGAAGAGCTGCGTGCCTCGGTTAATTTTGCCGGTCAGCAGTTCACCGACACAGAGCCGTTGTTTGGTGACGCCATCGGTCAGGTGATGTTCAGTTTGAACCCGAAGGCAGCGGGTGGTCGGCATGTGGCGGAGGTGGCGGCGGCTGTTAAAGAGCGGGTTAAAAACATCCCCGGGCCTGTGAATGTGTCTATTCTGGAGATGAAAGACGGGCCGCCGACACGAAAGGCCATCAGCGTGAAAGTCATGGGGGATGACTACCCCATGATTCTTCAGGCGGCGTCCCACCTACGAGACTTCATAAAATCAAACCCGCTGTTCGAAAATATAACCCTCGATTATCGTCCGGGTAATCCTGAGCTGGTATTGCGTCTTGATGGTGAGGCGATCCAGAGAACCGGGATCAATCCGACCACGGTCGGGCGGGTATTACAGGCCTATGTTGATGGAGAAATCGTCACTGATTTTCAGGATGAGGGGGAAGAGGTGAAGGTCAGGGTGATAGCGAAAAAAGATGCCGGTGATGGTATCGAAAACCTGATGCGACAGACTATCGCCCTGCCCGATGGCCAGTCTATCGCCCTCGGTGAGTTGCTGATAGCCGAGCCGGGCAGGGGACAACAAAACATTCGCCACTATAATTTTCGCAGGGCCATCACCCTGGAAAGTGATATAGATAAAAGCCGGATCGATACCATTGCAGCCAATAACCTTATCAAGGATGAATGGGCTGAGCGCTTGCAGGCCAGGTACCCCGGGATCTCTCTGGATCTGTCCGGTGAGCTCGATGATCTGCAGGAGAGCCTTGACGCCATCTGGGTGTTGTTTCTGTTTGGTGTGGGTATTATTTATATTATTTTAGGTACGCAATTTCGCAGTTATTTTCAGCCGTTTATGATCATTGCGACCGTGCCATTGGCCTTTACCGGAGTCACATTGGGCCTTTTGGTGACACAAAATCCCCTCAGCCTGTATACCCTGTATGGCGTGGTCGCCCTGGCGGGTATTTCAGTGAATGCCGCCATCGTTTTAATCTCCGCCGCCAATGCCCGTCTGAGTGATGGCATGAGTTTATTACATGCCACCGTGTATGCAGCAAGAAGACGGGTTATCCCCATTTTGATCACCTCATTAACGACCATTGCCGGCCTGTTCTCGCTGGCCGCCGGGCTGGCCGGTAAATCGCTGATCTGGGGGCCGGTAGCCACGGCAATCGTTTGGGGGCTGGCCTTTTCAACGGCCCTGACGTTGTTTGTTATTCCACTGCTCTACAGAACCTTTATGGCCTATAGTCCGAGGCTGGCTGAGAACAGGCGTTAAGGTCTTCTTAAAACGCTCGATGGATTAACGCATACATCGCTCATGCAGGCGCCTTGCATGAGCCCGCTTTTGCGTTGGGCAAAAGAATCGATTATTTTGCGGTAGTTCCCCTAGAGAATTGAGGCATGTATGAACGGTGCTGAAAGTCTGTTACGCACTTTAGTCAACAACAACATCACCACCTGTTTTACCAATCCCGGCACCTCGGAAATGCAATTTGTCGCCGCTGCCGATCGAGTGGATGGTATGCGTTGTGTGTTGTGTTTGTTCGAGGGGGTGGCCTCAGGGGCGGCCGATGGTTATGCGAGAATGCTCGGCCATCCACCGGCAACACTGCTACATCTCGGCCCGGGATTGGCCAATGCCCTGGCGAATTTTCATAATGCCATGCGTGCCAATGTGCCCATTATCAATATCGTCGGCGATCATGCCACTGATCATAAAGCCTGTGATGCGCCCCTGGGATCTGATATCGCCGCCTATGCCAAACCCGTCTCGGCCTGGATCAAGGAGACGGCAACGGCCGATCACATATCAGTGGACACGGTACAGGCCATCGAGGCGGCGCTCAAACCACCGGGCTCTATTTCAACCCTGATCGTCCCGGCCGATTATTCCTGGCATGAAACCGCTGTGATCAGTCAGGACAAGGCGGTTATAAAGGCTCGCCCGAAAGTAGATGATGCGCGGATCAAAGAAATCGTTGCGGTGCTACGAAAAAAACAACCCACCATGATCTTGATGCGAGGTCAGGCGTTGTTGGAGCCGGGCAGTGCGCTGGCCAGTGTGATCAGTCATCATACCGGCGCCAGGGTATTTTCCGATACATTTACAACGCGCATACCAAGAGGTGCAGGGCGCACCAACATCGAGCGTCTGCCTTATTTCCCTGAGGCCATTGTTGATACATTAAAAGCGTTTAAACACCTGATATTGATCGGGGCGAAGCCGCCGGTGGGTTTTTTTGCCTACTCGCATTTGCCCAGCCATTTAATTCCACAGGGCTGTCACGTCTATCAGCTAACCAGGATTGAAGAAGATGCTGTGGATGCGTTATCCAGGGTGGTAGATGAGTTAGGTGCGGGGTCCACTCCACCTGATTTCATGCCGTTACAAAAACCGGACTTGCCGACAGGTGATGTGACCCCTGAGAGCATTGCCCTGAGCATCTCGGCATTGATCCCGGAAAATGCGATAGTCGCCGAGGAGGCCATCTCATCGGGCAAAGAGTTGATCCCCTTGACGGCGAGCGCCGAGCCCCATGACTGGTTATTCACCACCGGTGGTGCGATTGGCCAGGGTTTGCCCAATGCCGTGGGCGCCGCTATTGCCTGCCCCGACCGGAAGGTGCTGTGTATACAGGCAGACGGAAGCGGTATGTACACACTGCAATCGCTCTGGACGATGGCCAGAGAGTCACTGAACATCACCACGATCATACTTGCCAACCGCACCTATCAAATACTCAACATTGAGTACCAACGTGTGGGCGCTGGTGCGCCCGGCCCGAAAGCGAAGTCCATGTTGGATATCGATGAGCCGGAAATCAACTGGGTGAAGCTGGCGGTGGGTATGGGGGTAGTAGCCTGTCGGGTAACAACATTAGCGCAGTTAAATAAACAGCTTGCCGCTTATCTTGCCGAGCCGGGGCCGAACTTGATAGAAGTGATTTTCTAGCCATCATGCTGGCGTGAGCAGGCGTCCAGCAACATGAAGTGCCATAATGCAGAAGCCCCCGCTCTTTTTAACCAAAGGTTAAAATGTTGATAACTGGTATTCTGTTGGCCGAATGTCCCCATGATCAAGCATCGACCAGGTCGCACTGGTAAATCCCGCCAGAGATAAACTGCAAGCATCCGATAAAAAACGCTTTGCAGGTTATTACGACTCCCGGATAGGTACGCTCTTTTAGCATGGCGGTGCATATCTTCAAAGACATGTTCATCTGCGAGCGGTTGCCGGGGTATGGCAAGGGCAAGCTCACTCTGTTGTTTTAAGCGAAATAAATCTTGCACGATTGCCTTTTTCTTTACATCATTTACAAAGTCTCAACAGGTCTCCAGGCAACATTATGAATGAAGGGTTAGCTGAATTAACAAAAGATCGGCAGGAGCATGTTAAATCATGTCTTAAAAATGGCGATGAGTCTCACAAGATACTCTCAGAGCTTTATTCAGACCCTGCGCACTTCATTGACGAACTCCTGCAGAATGCGGATGATGCAGAAGCTGAGGAAGTGAGATTTGAATTAACTGGTGAGCATCTGACATTTAAGCATGATGGCAGACCGTTTGATTTGAATGATGTTGACTCCATTACAAAAATAGGTAAATCAACAAAGAAAGACGACATTAATCAAATTGGCAAGTTTGGAGTAGGTTTTAAATCCGTATTTGCAGTGACCGAGGCGCCAGAAATTCACTCCGGAGACTACCATCTCAGCATCATTGATTATATTGTGCCGGAAGCAATAGCGTCACAGGAAGCCAATGAAAGCACCCGCATCATCCTGCCCTTTAATCATCCCGATAAATCTGCTGGGCATGTCTATCAGAAAGTAGCCGAGAGACTGGAAAATCTGGAATCTGAATCACTTTTATTTTTAAGAAGTATTCAGGAGATTCAGTGGGAAACCCAATCAGACAAGGGCCATTACATGGCTGAGATACGGGAAGACGACGCAACCCTGATTTCAGAGCGAGGCACAAGTGGGGCCTCAAAAAATGATCTGCTGAAAGACTATATAATATTCAAAGAAGACATTGTAATAAAAGAAAAACCACTCAATATCGCGATTGCCTATCTGAAGGAAGGCAATAAAATCATTCCCGTGCCTGATCCCAGGTTGCATGTATTTTTTTCCACGAAGGAAGAACCCCGATTGAAGTTTCTGGTTCACGCCCCGTATAAAACCACACCCACTCGTGAATCCATAAATTTTGAGGATGCACAAAATAAGAAAATTACCGATGCGTTATCCACACTGATTGCACAAAGCATTGATAAAATTAAAGCGCAACATCTGCTGGATGCTGATTTCCTGTCCATATTGCCGATATACCCTGAAGAATCCCATCCTTTATATGTCAAAGCATTTGAAAAGGTTAGGGAAGCATTACTATCAAATGACTTATTACCAACATCGAATAAAACTCATGTAAAGGCTGAAAATGCGCTATTGGCCCGCGGCAAGGACCTGGCGGATTTATTGAACGCTGAGGATTGTTCAACATTGTTCAATAGAACATCCTGGCTGGACACATCAATCACACAAGATAGAACATCTGCTCTTTGGAAGTATCTGCAAGATCAGTTGGAAATACCTTTACATGATATGGCAAGTTTCTGCAAAAAAATCGATCAGGTATTCATGGCTGGAAAAACAGACCAGTGGGTTATTCAATTCTATTCCAGTGCGAAAGAAAACGAGAGCCTTTACACAAAGCTCTACTGGCCACGCGGGATTTTAAGACGAAAACCCATCATTCGTTTGCAGGATGGCTCGCATGAGAGTCCGGACGATGAAAATGATGAAATACAAGTATATTTGCCCGCCACCGATAGAGAGTCGGAGTTTAAGACCATCAAGAAAGAAATACTTCATGACGAAGCTGCAAAAGCGTTTTTAACAGCCCTCGGCCTTAAAGAACCCGATGACATAGCTGAAATCAGGGAATTTGTTATTCCCAAATATGATGGTAGCCACATTGAAATTGAAAGGGACGACTATGTTGAAGACTTCAGGAAAGTATTCAGTATTTGGAAAAACTCTGATGAAGATAGAAAAAAAGAGATCGTTAATTTAATAGGAAAAACAAAATTTGTGTGGTGCCAGAATCCTGCTCAAAATCCTGCCGATCAATTTTTATGTCAGCCCGGTGATGTTTATTTTGATTCTGAAAAACTAAAAAGCTGGTTTGCAGGCAATCCTGATGAAAGCATCTACTTCATCGATGCTGATTTATTGGCAGATGGAGAAAGTAGAAAATTCCTTAAAGCCCTGGGGGTTCGAGATGAAATAAAAATACAAGGCACGGAGAATATAGACTTACAAGCACATGGGTTCCATGAGAGAAGTGTTGATGGTTTTAATGCAGATTTTGATATCCACGGACTGGATTTCGCCTTGCAGGATATCACTATCGAACGCTCGAAAATGATATGGGAGATACTGCTTATATATCCAAACAAATTAAGAGGATACATTGATTACAGAACACGCAAGTCTGATGACTGGCAAAGAAGAGAAGAACCACAAAAGTCAAAGGCACTTAAGGCCATGGAAGAAGTATTCTGGCTATATGATGGCGACGATCAACTCATTGAGAAACCCCCTGGTGAGATAGAGCTTGATGATTTATCTGATGATTATAAAAAGGATGATGACAATATTGACAAACTGATCAAAGCCCTTGGGCTGAAACTGGATATAATTAAGCAGTTCGAAGAGGCAACTGGCATGATGGCCGTTCTACCAGAGGAATATTCTGAATTTGAAAAATGGAAAGAGCAAGAGAAGATTAAACATAGTAGAAATAAATCTGAAACCCGGGATGAACCGCCAAGCTGGGAGCCTGACGTGGATGTCGGTAAAGTCGAAATAACTGAGGATACTTCGGGGCATTATCAACACACTGAAAACGATTTATCGGGGCAAGTTAGTCAAGTCAACAAGGAAGATGATGATACGGATAAGGGACGGGCAGAAAAAAGTAGCGCACACTCTAATGAATACAGGAACAGCAAGGAAATAGGTCAATTTGGAGAGTCTCTTGCAAAAAGGCATCTGGAGGAGAAATACCCTGAACATGAGGTGGTCTGGCTTAATGACGGTGGCAATATTGGCAAAGGCTATGACTTTGTCATCAAAAAAGAAGATGAAGAAGTTTTCTACTATGAGGTTAAGAGCAAAGTTAATTCCGCCCCTCAGCTTTTCGACATATCCGGCGCCCAGTGGGATTGGGCAAAAAGGCTGAACAGGGAAAGTCGGGGAGATATGTATAAAATACTCCTCATATCCAATGCCGGGAAGAAGGAATCTAAAGTGAAAGAGCTTTCCGACCCTGTGGCACTTTGGGGGCTAGGGGAATTATATGCAGATCCCGTGAGAATAAAACTTTAGGTACTAGTATAAATAACCCGAATTATTTGTGTAGTTTACTCCGTCTTTCAAGGCGCCCAGTCATGGTTTGGGTGTGCCATCGTTGAATCGCCGCCCGCCCTCTTTAACTATAGGCAGACTCACTCACCCGGCTGTGCCTAAGAACATAAATACCGCTGATGACAATGATGATAATGCCAATCCAGGTATACTGATCGGGGAGTTCCCGCCAGATCAGAAAGCCGCTGATGATGGTCCAGATCAAACGCACATAGTCCAGTGGTGCGATCACCGCTGGTCTGGCGAGACGCATCGCCTCTATGTAACAACCCAGCGCCAGCGTTTGTGACAACCCTAAGGAAATGAACATGAGCCAATGATTGAAAGTGGGGGTTATCCATGCGCTCATCGCCCAGTAAAAAAATAGAATAATACCAGCGATGGGCAAATAAAAATTCAGTGACCAGTTGTTTTCCGTTGCGCCTAAATAGCGCGCCGAGTTGACCAGGATCCCGATTAGAAAAGAGACGAGCAATGTCGTGAGATGGGCGATATGAAAATGCGCCGGGGTCGGTCTTAATATGATAAGAACACCAATGAACCCAACGCCAATGGCAATCCATGATTGTCTTGAAACCGCCTCTTTTAAGAACCACGGTGAGAATATGGCGACAAAGAACGGTATCGCAAAAGTCAATGATACGTATTCGGCTAAGGGAATGCTCTGCAAACCATAAAAAATCATCAAGACGGCGAAACCACTCATGACACTACGAAGGGCATGCCATCCGGGTCTTTTCGTTTTCAGTTTACTTAAATTGGCCGTTATGCAGATGGCGATGAATAAAATCATCGTTCCGGTAACGCTTCGTAACCAGGTAACCTGCACCACCGGATAAACGGCGGTCAGCCATTTCCCCATCACATCCGATGCAGAGAAAAACAGGGTTGAGGCGAGGAGATAGACGATGGCCACATAAGGTCTGTGTATGCGGGTTTGCTCCATCAGTACTTTGGCCCATGCGGGGCTCTCGCCTCCCTCAAATGCCGATTGATCAGCATATAAACCCCGCATCTCGAAAAGCTCGGCCCTCGCAGAAACGAACAATTACGCATTTTAAGGCAGGCTTAATGATCACGTCTTCGCACAATACTTGCGTCTATTTTTCTTACCCCTGATGGGTCATGACATGCCTGCATAGTGTTGCGCGCTTCATCCTATGGATGCTCTTAGCGATCAAAACACAAATGCCGATCAGTGAGTGCGGAAAGCCGCTTTGATGGCGAGAATAACTGCCCGGAAGATGATCCGCCAATACACCTGGGAAGCCAGCATCATGCTCAACAACACCGCTTTTTGAAATATAGACTGACGACATGCGATGCCCTTCCTTCTTATAAAGCGCGGCGTCCCGGATTTAAGATAGAGCCGGGCGCACAGGAGAGAAGTGTGAATGAGAAGCGGGTTTTATACAGCCGTTTGCGACTAACCCGGCTTATCCAGCGCTTCGGCGAGCTCCGGTAATGCCTGGAACAGATCCGCCACCAGGGCATAATCAGCGATTTCAAAGATAGGCGCCTCTTCGTCTTTGTTGATGGCGACAATGACTTTACTGTCTTTCATGCCCGCCAGGTGCTGGATAGCGCCGGAGATCCCCACAGCAATATATAATTCCGGCGCCACGATTTTACCGGTTTGACCCACCTGATAATCATTTGGCGCATACCCGGCGTCAACCGCCGCCCGTGAAGCGCCAATAGCGGCGCCCAGTTTATCGGCGATGTTCTCCAGCAAATGAAAGTTCTCACCACCGCCAAAACCCCGTCCACCTGATACGATGATCCTGGCGCCGGTTAATTCCGGCCGCTCAGAGACCGTTAATTCCTCACCGACAAATGAAGATAAACCGGCGGGATCCAGTGCATTGACGGACTCTATTTGAGCCGTGCCGGTCTCGGCGTCGGCGCCATCAAACCCGGTTGCTCGAACACTTATCACCTTGATCCGGTCGTTGCTTTTTACCGTTGCCATGGCGTTGCCGGCGTAGATGGGGCGAGAAAATGTGTCCTCAGACTTAACCTGGGTGACGTCCGATACCATGCCGACGTCAAGTAATGCCGCAACCCTGGGCAACAGGTTTTTGCCGAAGGTGGTCGCCGGCGCAAGAATGTGCGTTGCGCCTTCTGCACAGGAGACAACCAGGGGCGCCAGCTCTTCGGCCAGGGCATGTTCATAGTGCTCGGCTTCAACGTGTAGCACCTTGCTGATCCCGGCGATCTTCGTGCCGGCCATCGCCGCTGCTTCACTGTTGTTGCCGGCGACAAGCAAGATGAGCTCATCCCCCAGTTGTGCAGCGGCGCTGACGGTGTTCAATGTGGAGGGCCTGATAAGGTTATTATCATGCTCTGCGATGATGAGGGCCCGCATATCAGATCACCTTCGCCTCATTACGCAGTTTATCGATAAGTTCATTCACATCAGCGACTTTCACCCCCGCCGCTCTTGCAGGGGGTTCCGTTACACCGAGCACCTCAATGCCGGGGGTGACGTCGATCCCGACATCCTCAGGTTTCACCACATCCAGGGGTTTCTTTTTTGCCTTCATGATGTTGGGCAGCTTCACGTAACGGGGCTCATTCAGGCGTAGATCAGTGGTCACAACGGCGGGTAATGTAATGGCGAGGGTCTGAAGCCCCCCGTCTATCTCTCTGGTGACGTTCAATCCGGGGCCGGTGAGCGCAACACGGGAAGCAAATGTTGCCTGTGACCAGCCTAGCAGTGCGGCCAGCATCTGCCCGGTTTGATTGTTATCATCATCAATAGCCTGCTTGCCGAGGATGGCAAGTTCTACGGATTCTTTTTCAATCGTTGCTTTTAATAATTTTGCAATGGCCAATGGTTGCACGTTAACATTGGTTTCGATCAGGATGGCGCGGTCGGCCCCCATCGCCAATGCGGTACGCAGGATATCCCGGCATTGGCCGCCGCCGACAGTGACGACAATGATCTCATCTGCTCTGCCCGCCTCCTTGATGCGTATCGCCTCTTCTACGGCGATCTCGCAGAACGGGTTCATGGACATCTTCACATTGGCGGTATCAACGCCGCTACCATCGGTTTTAACCCGGATACGAACGTTGTAATCAACCACCCGTTTTATGGGAACCAGGACTCTCATGGGTTTATCTCCTGATCTAACTGCAATATCAAAGCCTTTTGCGCGGGGTGTAAGGGGCTACAAGGATACACGCAATGACCTGATGGGGGCAATCATCTTCTTAATCAACGCAAGAGCAAGAGCGCTACCAGCATAACGTGATTAAAATCGGCCGTCACCTCTACAGCAGGCTCGCCGGGGTGATAAGATGATGCGCTTCTCTACGCCCTGGTGGTGGCAATGGCTATTTTAAGCGGACTAGTGCAATTCGTTGATCATCTGAGATCCATGCCCCCATCCTCAGCCACGGTTTCAGTAGAAGTGCAGGTTATGAATGTCATGTTGCATGGGCAAAGGCAGCGGATTATCGGTGCATTTTGCAATGGCTCGCCCTGTTATTTCCGCTGTTGTTTTCCTTGATCAGGTTTGGGTTTTTATGGAAACATTCCGCATTTTAAGGCATCTCAAGTAAAGTAGGGGTCAGACTGTTATTGAAACTGACGAAGATGATCAGCGACAGATTGGCGAAGTTGTTATGCTACGGATGAGTTTTGAACATTGCTTATTCTCTGGCGCTGTGGTTTTGTGCACCTCTTGGCGCCGGGTCACTGGACTTGCGCGTCAGGCGCCCTGGCTGGATTGATAAAATTTGGAGATCAACATGAAAAACACATTCAGTTTTTTACTGCTGAGTATTGTCCCGTTAATAGCCCAGGCGGGCGGTGATGTTGTTGCAGGCAAGGCCCAGTATGGGGTGTGTGCGGCTTGTCATGGGCTCAATGGGGAAGGCAATAAAATGCTGAACGCCCCGCGTCTTGCTGATCAGGAAGACTGGTATTTGATCAGACAACTGGTGAATTATAAAAAAGGCATTCGCGGCACACATCAAGGCGACGTATTTGGCGCACAAATGGCGCCGATGGCGATGACATTGGCTGATGATGCGGCCATTGCCAATGTGGCGGCCTATATCACCACATTGAAGCCGCCGCCGAGTGAGGCGACGATCACCGGGGATGTGGCCAAAGGCAAGGCTTTGTATGTCACCTGTGCGGCTTGCCATGGACAAAAAGGTGAAGGCAACAAGGCCCTGAATGCGCCCCGCCTGCTCGATCAGCAGGATTGGTATATGGTAAGGCAGATGCAAAACTTCAGATCCGGCGCCAGGGGCGCGCATCCTGACGATACCTATGGGGCTCAAATGGCGCCCATGGCGAAAATCCTGGCGGATGAGCAGGCCATTGTAGATGTGATCAGCTACATCATCAGCCTCAATGAGCAATGAGTGTTCCCTCACCCAGTCACAAAGCAGGTTGGTATGGTCGATGATTGACTGCATGAGAATGAGATGAAGCGACCGACACTACGGCTCTCTCAGAAAACGCCCACCGCCCTGCAGTTCGATGCGATTGAACATTGGCTGGTGGCGATAAACCCCTCCGCTGCAAAATGGCCGGCATTTGCCTATGGCGATGTATTGCAAAAACGCTATCGGCGCCTGCAAAAGAAGACGGGCCTGCACGCATCGGTGCTCATCACTGATCTGCCGAACGATAAGGCATGTCGTATTGCATTGACGATGATGGAGCCGGAGCAATCTGCGTTTGGTTTGCTCACGCAGTCACGGGAGCTGATCCATGCACAGGGTGATTTTCAACCTGTGAGGTTGGGGGTCGCCATCATTGGTTTTACAAAGAAAAAATCAGAGAAAATCGCCGAGGCGGTTTTGGCGGCGGCCCTGGCGGCGAATGCTGATATGCCCAACTATCGCAGCCAATCCAGAGAAAAACCAGCGCTTGAATATATCGAGCTCTATGGTGTCGCCGTAGAGCATGGATTTCAGCGCACGTTTGCCGAGGATGAGGGGAATGCCCTGGCACGTTATCTCACGGCCTTGCCCCACAATCAATTAACACCCACCCTCTACCGAGAGCGCATAGCCGGTTTGGCCAAAGCCTGTGGTTGGAGGCCGCAGTTCTTTGGTATTGAACAATTACAGAAGAGAAAAGCCGGTGCATTTTTGGCGGTGGCGCAGGCAAGCCCGGATCGGGACGGCGGCATTATGCGCTTGCAGTATCAGCCTGCTGGCCATAAATCCAGAGATGGACTTGCGCTGGTGGGGAAGGGAATATGTTTCGATACCGGTGGCGTCAATGTAAAGTCGGCCGGGTATATGTATGGCATGCACGAAGACATGCAGGGCAGTGCGGTCGCCCTCGGCACGCTACTGGCTTTAACCCGCATGAAGGTGCGCTTCCCCGTAGATTGCTGGTTAGCGATATGCACCAACCATATTGGCCCCGACGCCTATCATCCGAATGATGTGATCACGGCTATTGATGGGACGACTATCGAGATTGTTCACACCGATGCTGAAGGGCGCATGGTGTTGGCCGACACATTGGTCATGGCCTCACGGGCCAGACCGAAACTCATCATTGATTACGCCACATTGACCGGCGCCTGTGTGCAGGCAATCGGCAGGGCCTACAGTGGCGTATTCACCAATCGTGATGAGTGGATGGAAAACCTGATCAAAGCCGGCGTGAGAAGTGGTGAACGTGTCTGGCCATTCCCCCTGGATGATGATTACGATGCAGCGATAAACAGTGATATTGCGGACGTTAAGCAATGCAGTAACGAGCCGGGGGTTGATCACATCCTGGCCGCCCGCTTTTTGCAACGCTTCATTAAAAATGACTGCCCCTGGATACATGTTGACTTATCGAGCGGTAACAGCAAAGGCGGTCTGGCCCATATCCCGACGGACACCACGGGTTTTGGCGTGCGCTTGACGCTTAACCTGTTGCTGGATGAGAAAATCATGGAATAGGCCCTTAACACAAGGGCGGGTGAGGGGCGAAAGCAGTCCCAGCGTGAAGATAGACGGTATTCACCGATGGGGATGGCGCGGGCTACCTAGGCGATCTGCTGGCGCCACTGACCCCGGATGGATAATGCGATGGGCAATGTAGAGCCCGCTTCCATTGCTGCGGATCATCTTCGCCGTCACTGACAGTCTTCCAATCTCCCATGGGTCGGTTAAGGACAGGCGATATGGCGCTGTTCCATGTTGTTGCCCCTGTGCATGGCGGGCACCGGTTTATTTGCGATGTGCCGCCAGGCCGCTCACCACTCACCCACGTTTTCAGCGGAGGCCCAGGGTTCCTGGGTTGGTAGCGCCTCGCCTTTTTGTAGAAGCTCGATGGAAATATTATCCGGGGTGCGTATAAACGCCATATGACCGTCTCGGGGAGGACGGTTGATGGTCACCCCGCTAGCGGTGATTTTCTCGCAGGTGGCGTAGATATCATCCACTTCAAATGCCAGATGGCCAAAGTTTCTGCCGCCGCTATAGTCTTCCGGGTCCCAGTTGTAGGTTAGCTCTATAACGGGCGAGGCATGCTCTCTGGCCTGTTGTTCATCGCCGGGTGCGGATAAAAACACCAGGGTAAAGCGGCCTTGTTCACTTTCGTAGCGCTTAACCTCACGCATGTCCAACACATCACAGAAAAAAGCCAGGGTTTTATCCAGATCGGAAACCCGGATCATGGTATGTAAATAACGCATTATTCTCTCTCCATTCGAACCAGTCCCATGATAACCCCTTTTCATCGCCACGTCCCCGTGACTCTCCTTTAAGACCAGTCTCGCTCTACCCGACTGTTCAAAATCGCTCCCTGGAGTTTTCTCGCCACCGCACAGTTTTCATCTTATCTCAAATGCGGGGCACAGGCGGCGGACTTCGTGTAAACTGGGTTTTTTGACATACCCTTGCCTTGCACAAACCACCATATCAGTGATGTTGAACCGGGAAACCAGGTAGCCGTGAAGGCAGTATCACTCAGATATAGCGAGTAGAAATATCTCACTTTCATATAAGGCTCTAAAAAAAACGGGAGATAAATGAATGATAGAAGCGCTGAGTTCAGAGAATTTACCTGCACCGATATTTAGATACAGCCCATTAGTGAAGGCCGGGCCTTTTTATAAGACCGCCGGCATGATTGCCGTAGATAAGACGACCGGAGAGTTAGAGCCGGGTGGCGCCGGCCCTGAAACAGCCCGGATCCTGAAGAGTTTATTGGCGGCGTTGCCCGATTTCGGGTTGTCATTAGATGATCTGTATAGTGTGAACCTGTATACCACGCAACTGGATCAGCTCCCGCAAATCAATGAAGCCTGGGAGGCGGTGTTCACCGAGAATGCTCGACTACCGGCAAGGACGGCGGTGGGTGTGGCGGCATTACCGTTAAATTGTGCAGTGGAGATGGAGTTCATGTTTTATAAGGCATAATGCTTTGATCGGTTTCGGGAGCGCAATTTATGCCAGAGATAAGCTGACGGAAAATCATGATACATATCATCTACGCATTCGACGGGGTAGCAAGCCAAGGCGAAGCCGGCCTGCTTTCAAGGCGCCCGATCAGGTCATTGTGATCAGAGGCAAGATGAGCGCTGGTAGCCCTGGTGAGAGCGCCATCTTCATGGCCGCACAACATAAGTACACCCCGTTGAGCTATGCCCTTCGAGTAGCATGGATGACTGGGAGTTCTAAGGCAGGTTAGGCCAAAACCAGGCGGGTTGTTGAGGCAAGCATCGTCTTGTATTTCAGCGTAGTCGTTCTAAGGCATGTTAGGGCAAAACTAGCCGGGTTGTTGAGAGAAGAATGCTCTGATCTGATTGGCCAGGGCCTTGCAGGCGTTTGCCTCCACCCGTGCGAGCATGGGTATGGGAATGATGACGGCAGGCATAAATGAGGTGCCTTTGGTCTCGGCGCTGATCTTGCCGGAGAGGGCGAGCTCCTTGAAATCCCAGATGCTGGCTTCATAATTCGCCTCATCTTGCCAATAGGCAAAACCGAAACAACCACCGCCGCCGGGGCCAACTGCACAGGAGACCGAGCCGGATGAGTCCGTTCTCTCCGTGGCGCCGTCAATCCATATAAAGTAGCGCACGTTAAAATCATTAAACCTGGCCAGGATAGCGGGGTTTTGTATGAGCTTATCCAGTTTTTTCACATCCATGGGGGCGGTACTGGTTTCAAAATAGGGGTACATGCCGTCCACGAAGTCTCTCTCCGGTATGACGTTAATATTTCTCTGGCCTAGGGATTTTCCTACGCAATTTATGAAATCCACTTCCGTTTCGTGGTTGGAGCTGTGTCGGCGCCCAAGTATAACCACGGACTCGCCCTGATCCAGCCTGGTTGTGGAGAGTTCTCGGTGTTCATCAATCACTGTCGTGCTCTTGCAGCCGGCCAATATGGCGAGCGTGATGATGAGAGAAGCCGTTCTAACAAAGATAAACATCATCATCTTCTCAACAGGCCGTAGCGTATTGCTCGCAATGTTCCATCTTCTCGGCGAGCCAGGCATTGACGCCGACCACCTCAGGAAAACCGATGGCGAATTTGGCGCCGGCGTCACGCAACGCCTGGTTTATGGCGGCATTCACACCGCTGTCACGGCTTTTCATAAACTCGGTGGATGAGCGACCGTATCCCGTCACTGCCCAGGCTGCGATCTGATCGCCATTTTGATCATGCAACTCAATGACATATTTTATCCAGGCCTCATAGAGATCGGTTTTTGTCTCCTCCGGCAAGGCAAACTGCATGTCTTCGATTTTGGGTGACAGGACCCCATCGACAGAGCCATCAGTGGCTAGGCTCGGCACTTCTTTCACTTCATTGAACATCGGCGCCAGGATCTGCTCAAACAGGGCGATATGCGCATCACCGCTACTGATCCGCCAGCCAGGTCGCTCCCGGGAGTCCTCCTCGTAGACATAATCACGCAACGGCGCATCATAGAAAACACCCATGCTGAGCGGGATTTGAGAGACCAGGGGCGTGGGGACGTCACTGCTCACTTTTAACGACATGGATTGCTGGCAGCCGCTTAACAATAGCAATAATCCCAGGACAGGGACAAATTGATGCTGGATTGTGCGGGGGAGCGTTAATTTGCTGAACCGGATCATGGTGATACGCCACTAATTCAAACCAATAAACGTGCCGCCGTTTCTGTTGGTCAATTCCCGCATTAACCAGGCAAAGCGTTTATTGGTGATCTGAAAGTGATCGGGCGCCGATGCGGGAACCGGGAAGCCGACCGCATGAATACGCACTTTGGCGTTACCGTCTTTATCTTTGGGATTAACTCTCTCCACCGCCTTGACCACCTCTTCCACTGAACGTCCGGTAAACTCATCCCCAAGCACAAAAATGCTGATTTTTTTCATCGGATCATAAAAACCACGGATAGCCGCATGAATACCTTCCACCGGACTACTGTTGCTAAACGTCCTCCAGGTGCGTAATGTGTTAATGATCACTTTACGCCTTCCTTTGGTATCCGGCACCCATTTTTGTCGATATTGGGAAAACAAATACTCGCCCATGTCACTCATGATCTGTATGCCTTTCACCCTGGGATAGGAATCAAGTATCGTAACCATTTGATTTATCATCTCTTCCCAGTGGTGATTTACCATGCTGCCGGAGGTATCTATGATAAAAATGAGGTATTCACTGTCAACCGGTATCCCTAAGACATTGTCCGTTTGCACACGATCCTTTTGCGCCAGCAGGCGCCGCATCTCATCGCTGAGTGTTTGCAGGGCCAGTTGAAACTCCCCTTTTATGATCTCACCGACGGCTGCATCATCACGCATGCTGTTGTAAAGCAATTTTGCCTCTGCGAGTTCAGCCTGTAGCCTGGCGACCCGCTCTTCCCAGTCTGATTGTTGCGCCTGCCTGGCGTTTAAGTCCCGGTTAAGGATGTTAGCCTCCCCGCGTATTTCAAATAACTGGATCTGTCGCTCCCTCACTATCCCCTCCAGGGATTCGGAGGCGGCCTCCAAAACCGGTGCATCTCCCGTTTTGGCGATCATCAACAAAAGGATAATCGCGCCAAACCCGCAGGTGATGACGTCCAGAAACGAGATGCTAAACGCCTCATTTTCCCGTCGGCCTTTTTTCATGCACGCTCCTCAGTAGGTTTTATACCAGTCCTCGGTGGGGCTCATGAATGAGCCGTTTGACGTCAGTGCTAATCGCCAGAATGCGTAGGCTGCATCGGTGTCCCCTTCCATGGGCGCCAATATCACGTTTATCGGTATGTTCCCGGGCAGTTTTTTTACCGCCCGGGTAAACAGATCAAGACGCTGTTTCCCGCTTATGGTTGCACCACGGATGGTTTTTGATCCCTGGGTGGGCAGGCCGTCCGTGAGCAGATAAATACTGTCAGGCGCTGGACGCAGGCCCTTGATGCTGGCAAAGGCTTTCTCCAGATTGGTGCCATTCTCAGGCACGATCCGGTTTAATGCTTCGATGACGTTATTTAACTCTTCCCGGTTGCCGACATCTAACCACTTGCCTTTTTTGTCGGGCAGTATGGAGGTGGTATCCGTGTTAAATATATAGATCTGATACCTGCTGTTCACGGGAAATTTCGCCGTTAGCCATTCGACCATGTTCACCGCATTTTTCCATTTTTCCGCATGACGTTTGATCTCATCTCGCATATTGCGAAAACGGATCACGTTGACGATGGTGTCATCCAGCATGCTGGCGGAGGCGTCCATGAGCACTAACAGGCGCCGCCCTTCAATCTTCAGCCCGGTCAAGTATTCCCGTGTCCCGTCCCCGGCAATTTTGCGCGCATCATCACCACGCGCATCACGTTCTCTTTGCAGTTCCTTTTTCTTATCTTCGAGTTTTTTCAAATTAAGTTTTATCCTCTCGAGCTCAACGGCGTCCGTCTCCAGGGTAAGCTGCTCGGTGAGTGAGCGTGTTTCCTGAATGTCATCCCTGATCCGTCTTGCCATACCTTTTGCGCTAACAAGCCGAGCATCCATCCTGGCAATGGTATTTTTCAGCTCCGCCAGGTGCTTCCTGCCCTCCTGGATCTCCTCTTCCAACAACATCACCTCGGAGGTGTGATCATCTCTGATCATGGGAGAAGGGACATCGGCATCCACTCGGTGCTTGATAATGAGAAACAACAACACCACGGCGCCAAATCCACAGGACATAATATCCAGAAACGACAGACTGAATGCAGAGACTTTCCGTTTTGTGCGCGCCATATCAAGAGATGATCCGTATGACCTCACAGGTGATGTTGGAGTCGGTGAAGGTGATCTGATCGCCCGGTCGTAATGCCGCCGTTGTCTTTAGCGGCTGATCATTCACCCGCACGGCGATGTTCTTCTCAAGGCTCAATATGGCGATGTTATCCTTTAATGAAATACAGCAATCGGCGTCTTCCCGGCTGTCTTCAACGCTACCGCTGGCCGATAAATATAACGGGCCCTCCTTGAAGGGATAACCGGTGTTGCTGATCAGGATACCGGTGAGGCCTGTGTACTTTTTATTTTTCGATGTAGCCGGTGTTTCAGTGGCCGATGCGATGGTTGGCTTCGCCGATGCTTGCAGTTGGGTCACAAAATGGGCGCTGTTATCCCGGGATCTCTCCGGCAAGGGGCAGGTCATACAACCATCAAATACCGCTCGCTGATGGAGAAGGTGATAATTGGACACGTGATCAGTAAAACAGGGCAGCCTGTCCAATCGGCCGTTAAGCAGGCAGATGGCCTCACCGTCAATCCCGTGGGTGATTTTCTCATACAAAGGCGTCACCACCTTCAACAATGCCCGCCGATTTATCCTCGCCTGATAATGGGTGTGTTCATATTGAATCTCCACTGAGACGTCATTTTGATTTTTGAGTGATTGCAAACATTGTGGTAGTTGATCATAAAGCGCCTGCTCGGTTTCCCCGTGGTGTAGCGGGTCGAAACGGGATTGCTGGACAAACAGATCGGCAATAAAGTGGGCGCATTTATCATGGATGGTGAGCAGACCCACATCATCGATCACCTCTACGGCTTTTCGCTTTACCGTTTTTGAGACTTCCAGCATCGTCAGAATTGCATGATGCAGGTGGATGTCCAGATAGACATAAGAACCAGCGCCTGCTGTCGTGGCGGCGGCGGCAACGGCGGCATCAACAAGACCGCTGATGGCAAAGGGACTGGCCTCTATTAAACCCAGCAACAGGGCCAGTTGCTCGTTACTTAAATTGCCGGGCACGGCAAACACCATCTCATCGGGCCTTCCGGCCTCCTCCCAGATTGCAAGCAAATGGGCATAGGCCAGATCCGCATTGTGTCGCACTGATTTAGCCGGGCTCTTCAAGGGATCCTGGTTCAGGTTGCGCCAAAAATGACGGAAGGTATGTCTGGGGTCCAGGTGCGCGAGTTTTAAGGCGGGATAACCCAGTTTGAGGACGTCCTGTTTGACTACCGCAACGCCTGTGCTCCTGGCCAGGATGGTATCTCCCCGCACAACGGTGAGTTCACAGTCATTTAATTCAATAACGGTGCGCGCCGCCATGATATTGCTATCTTGTTTGCAGGTGCCGGAGTAAATTGACGTCGCAATAATGTTGGGTATCGAGCACCAGCCTCTCTTGCAGCAGTTGTAGTTGATGCATGAGAAACATGATCAGGATGCTGATGATCAGGGCGATGAAGGTAGAATTAAACGCCACACCCAGGCTCACCGTAACACCGACGATATCCCCCTCCACTGCGCGATGGGCCTGCCCCAAGGCCTCGCCTATCCCGCGCACAGTACCGATAAACCCAATCGATGGAATAGCCCAGATGATGTATCTCACCATAGAGAGCTCGGCGTCCAGGCGCTCGGATTCGGTATCGCATACTTCCTTTATCGCTGATGAGACGTTTTGAATGCTCCGGGTTGAGCCGAAGCGCTGTAACGCAGCGAGCAGGGTGCGCGGCAGTAAATACTCTCTTTCATCTTCGGGCAGGGCCTGTAGTGGCCTTGCATATTGCCTGGTGTCCTCAGGGAGGATGCTGGTGCCGGGGGCGACGTCCAGTAACGACTGATCAAGCAATCTTCTCTCATGCAATGCGATTTTTGTTTTTAAGGCAATGATCGCCATCACCCAAAGGGCCAGAATAAAACAGGCCTCCTGCTCAAAGTCCTTGATCACGATAAATACCGAGCGCCTCACTTCAAAAGCCCCGCCCGATTGTTGTTGTATTCTTTGCTCTTCGAGTATGGCCTCGGCATTGGGTCTGATAACGGTGATGTACACCGCATGCACGATGATGATCGATATGATCAGGGCGAAAAGCTGATAGAGGAAATCGGCTCCGGGATTGTGTTTCATTTTATCTTTATATGTCCACAGGAAAAGGGATGGAATGATCCTCAGAGACAGCCTCGCTTGGGTCGAAGGCCTCAGGCGCTTTATCTTCAAACGCTTTTTGCGTTGCCTTATCCGTTGTTTTTTTACGCGCCTGCTCTGTTGTGGTGTTATCTTTCACCTGGTCATCTTCGGCTGAGAGTGCAACAGAAGAAAGTAGCATAAATAATAAAATGATCTTTAACATGATCTAGTCGAGATAACGTGCAATCCTGAAACCCACATCTTCACGGGCGTTGCCGCCGTAGTCGCGAAACGAATAACGTAACTCGGTTATCGCCCCATGGGCCCAGCTTGAACCACGGATCACATGAAACCCACCGGTCTTGGGCCCCATGGGGTCGAGTTTGACCGCCCTATCGGAGCGTATACCGACGCCGTAGAAATCATTCACCCACTCCGCCACGTTTCCACCCATGTCATAGAGCCCTTTGTCGTTAGGCGCAAAACTGCCCACGGGCGCTGAGACCACAAACCCGTCATCGTAGTGCTGAATCACCTTACCTAATATGATGGATGATTTTTGATCGGCGAAGTTTCCGCTTCTCCCGCCTGGCGGCATGCTCTCGCCCCAGGGGAATTTGAGCAATGTGCCGTCAACGCTAACACGGGCCGCCCAGGCCCATTCCGCCTCGGTCGGCAGGCGATAACCATCGGCCTCTTCATTCATGCCCGCAATTTTACCGTCTTTTTCCTTATAAAACGGGGCGAGCCCATCCTGTTTGCTGAGCCAGTTACAATAGCGTGCCGCTTGCGCCCAGGTGATGTTCACCACCGGTTGATCCGCCCCATTCAAACTATTGCCGTCAACAACACCGGAAGAGAAGCCGGGATCAAAGAGGTTGTATTCTGCATTGGTGACTTCTTTTATGCCCAGATAAAACGGGCGCGTCAGCTTAATACTACGCATGGTCTCATTTGCCCTTCGGCCAGGTTCTCGTCTTGAGGCGCCCATAGTAAAGGCGCCGGGGTAGAATAATTTGAGCCGTTGCTCTGCGGCTGTTTTAATGATTGGCTTGACGCTCTCCCGCTTTGCCTGCCTTGTGCTTTTCAGGTTGACTACTAGCTCCTGGTCAATGCCAATGTGGGGCGTTAAGGTCGTTTTATAGTCCACATACCCGCTTTTACGTATTTCGATGCGATGCTTTTTTGCAGGCAGTGTGATGGTGCGGTTGGCCGGGCCGATCAGTCTTCCATCGATGTATAACTGTGCATCATCCGGTTTGGCATGGATTAAAACGGCGACTAACTCCGGTTTTAATGTGATCCTGATCCTCTGTTGCTCACCGGAACTGGCGCTGATGGATCTGACGGCCGCTTGATAGCCCTGTTTGAACAGGCGAATGGTTGTTTTCTCTGCCGGCGAGAGGGCAACCTCCAGGGGGGTTGATCCGACATAATGGCCGTTGACTGTGACGCTCGCACCTGCAGGCGTGGAGATAAGAGAGAGTGTCGCATCGGCCGGCTCGAGTTTAATATCCGTATAACGCAATGGTTGATTGGCGATCACGTTGATCTCTTCTCGCCATGGCTTATAACCAGGGGATGTTACCCTGATATGATGCCGGCCTTGCGGTATTTCACTAACAAGCGGTGTTGAGCCGAGTAACTGCTCGCCATTAAACACCCGGGCCTGCCCGGGCTCTGATGCAAAACTGACTTCAGCGAAGGCGGGGGTGAGATCAATGCTGAGAGTTTGTTGGTTGTCCATGCCGACTATGTTGATGGTATCCTCAAAGGGGAAATAGCGCTCTGCTTTTATGGTGAGAAGGCGCTCTCCGGGGGGGATGTCTTCGATGGTAAGTGGGGTTTCGCCTTTTGAGACGCCATCGACCAACACCTCGGCGCCAGCCAGCGCCCCGGTATTCACCTGTAAATGACCGGGCAGCTTCTGCAGCTTGAACGCAAAACGCTGTATCTTCTCATCATCGATGGTGATCGTTTGATCCAGCGGGTGATAGCCCCGAGCGGATAAGCGCAGATCATATTCCCCGGGTCTTAGCAGATAGCGGCCCGCCAGCTTTAATTTTAAGACGCCAGCTATGTTTATCTCGGCGCCGGCCGGGTCAATGTCGATGTAGACGGCCTTGCCGGTAAATATAAACCAGGCGCTGAACAGGCCGAGCGACAACAACACCCCGATGAGGAGGGAACGAGAATGAAAGGCGATGGCGGGCGCCGTTTTCTTACCTTCGAAGGGCTCAAATTTTAGCGGTGAGATGTCTGTGTTTTCATGGTCCATGAACAGGGCCTGCGCTTAAAACAGGGATGGTTAATTTCCCAGGGCAATTTTCTCGCCGGTCTTGATGGTGATGGGCTGCATGGACTTATCCGGCTGCACAAAGAACTCAACACGTCTATCCCTATACCCCTCACGGTGACCGACTACAACATAAGGCCCCGGGCGAAGCGATAATACCTTGCGGTTAAAATAACCCAGCTCACCGATTTTGTAGAGATGAACTTTGGTGAGGTTATCGGATATGAGCTCTATCGACACGGGTGTGTCGGCCCTGTTGAGTAACCGGGCAAGCCGATCAAGTTGTTGTTTTAGCACCGGGCCCGGTTCAGACAAGGCGCGCAGTGAGTTGGCGAACTTCACGGTATCATCAAATACGGCACGATCAAAAAGCCGCGATGGTTGCGCCAGGATCTGCTCCAGTCCTGTCATGTAGTTGACGTCGGGTTGTGGCCCGTTTTTTCCCTGCCAGTGCGTTCGCCAGATTATTGTCCAGCGTTAATGCAAATTCATATTTTGACAGGGCGTCAGCCCAGTTCTCTTTCTCTTCCAGCTCTCTCGCCTGTTTGAGAAGCAAGTGAATGTTGTTTGCCGTTATTCTTTGATCAGCCTGGTTCAGCCCGCTGCGCGCATCGACGGAGTTAGGCCTTAGCTTGAGGGCTTCCCTGAATGATCCCCTGGCCTTATTTAATTGACGCATCTGAAGTGAAGCGAACCCCGAAGACATCGCCTGGTTAAATGCACGGTCTTTGATCTTACTCTCGACTAACGCCAGTTGTTCTCTCGCCCTGAGTGAGCGCTCGTCAATGGCCAGCGCTTTTTGATAGGTGTTTTTGGCCTCTTCCAGTGCATCTGTTTGCAATAACCTATCGCCCTTGTGGATCAGGGCGATGACCTCATCCAGTGTTTCAGCACGTTGTCTGCCTGCCAGGGCGGCGCGATCAATGCCGTCAATGGCCAAGGCCACATTAAACGCCGCTTTCGCTTTGCTGGAGTTGCCATCGAACAGGGCCTGATCTCCGCTGGCCATCGCCTGCTCAAACACCGGTTCGATGTCTTCTAGCAGTTTGTTTAGTATGGATAGCGCCTTCGCATATTCATCCCGGGCGCCTGAGAAATGTTGTTGTGCATATTTGTCATCACCGGATGTGGCGCGTTCCAGGGCTTGATTGAATTCCTCCGCCGCCCAGAGGGTCACGCCTTTTTCACTCAGGGTTTTCCTCGCATCCAGCAGCTTGGCCAGGATGTCCTGGGTTTCCTTGCGTAATTGGAGTCGTTGCGCCTTTTGCCAGGGGGCGTCATCTGTGTTGGTGGATGGGCTGTTTAGCGGCCGGCTGTTATCGAGCGTGGTGCTTTTTTCTGTGACCGCAACGGGACCCACTTTGGGTGTAGCCACCCAGGTCGGTAGCAGAAAAAACACGAGCCCGGCAATGAGTAGAAGCCCAACCAGGCAGGCCCATATAAACGGCTGTTTTGCGGCGGGTGGGCTTGCCTGTTTCTCCCCGCCAGGGGTGGCGGTCAGACTGATATTGGCCGGTTTTATTGTGGTAAAACTTGGGGCCGATTTCTCTTCGTTTTCATTCACCATTTTCTACTTTACCGCAAGCCGTGATGACAGTGATATGTAGTCGGGGAATAATGAGGTTTCATGATCAGGGCAACACTCAAGATCCGCTTTTCTACTCACCCCGTTCCTGTGACCATCCCCGTCAGATCAGTCTGCCTCGCCAGCCGGTTGCATCGTCCCCGGCGTTGTGATCTCCGTGCGCCGCTACTTCACTGCTACAAACTGTTTTTCATCGCCCTTAACTTAACATCAGGACCAGATCCCCCGCGGGCTACCTACATCAAAAGCATTCTCGCCTGCGACAGTGCCATCTGCCCTGTAGCGCCCGCTTTCTCAAGGATGGTATGGCGACGTTGTTCATCTTTGAAACCCGGGAGGACTTCCTGATTGCCGAGGCAATCAATCACACTGGCTTGTGTACCCCACCTAAAGCCGATCAACGCGCTGCATTACCAGCGGTTGAGCCGGTTTGTGCCGCATAGATGTCTTTGAGTATTTGCCGCCATTGACCGTATTGATCGTTCACTGTGCCTGACAGGGTAACGGTACGATCTTCCAGGATCAGCGTGTGTGGTTCTATTTCCGAGTGCAATGAGCTTGAGATCTCCTCCAACGCCTCTACATGGATTTTTGCCTCCTCACGCTTTTGCAGACCGCTGTGAATGGCCGTGGCGCCGGCGCCGATCCCCACTGCACCGGCCGTTCTGGCCGTCCTGCTATCCACGCCCTGGGCGAGGATCCCCGCCAATACCGCCAGGGCGCCGCCAATCAAGCGGGAGTTGGCCTGGGATCTGACCTCTCTGAGCGCTTCGCTCTCCAGGTAGTAGGCCTCACGCCATTCCCGGTACGGCGCCTGCATCTGGCGCACGAATGAGGCGTAGTAATCCTGCAGGGTGTCGACAAACATGTGATCACGTTCACGGATCTGCCTTACCTGATAGAGGATGGGGTCGTTGTCGGCTGGCAGTCGGGTTATGCGATAATGACCTTTGCTGTCGACTCTCAGGTGCTCGGCGAATACCTGCGGTGAGAAGTCTTCGGCGAATTTTAGCTCGGCGATGGTGCGTATCGCCTTGATCTCCTGTGGCTTTAGTTGATTGCGATACAACAACATGTCGTTGGCAATTTTATTGTAAGCGCTCTGAAACGGCTCAACACGGCCAGCGATGGCGCCGTCATAGGCGTACTTGCCGACCTCTTCGGCGTATTTTTTTGTAAACCATCTCCTGCCCGATGCATCCTCCACCGTCACCTGTAGCCATAGATTTTCACCATCGGATCTGAGGATCTCGGCGTCTACCCACACATCCATTTCACTCAGTCTATCCGGTATGACCCGTACGACGCCCCAGTGGCCTGTGTTCTGCAAGGTGTCTTTTAGTTTCACCGGCATAAACCGGGCTTCGGCCTCACGAATTTTTGGATAGACGCCCTCTTCGGGTGTGCTCAAGACGTCAACGCCGGGGTTAAATATACCGATCCCCACATCCAGTAATAAGTCCTCAGGGATGAGGGCCGCTTGCGTTATGACTTTCTCATGGCTGGTTGTTTTGACCGTGGTCGTGTTACAAGCCGCCAGCAGACAACAACATAAAACAACTGCCGGGGTTAGCCTGATTTTTCCTGGTTTCATCTTTGCTCTCTCTTGTACTTGCGGTATTCATCCCAGAGTTTTTCTCTTAACTCCGGGTCCTGCTCTTTCATGGCCGCCTCACGTAACTGCCGGGCAATAATATCATCGTCTTCAATACTGGCGATATCAGGCGGCATGGGGCTTGCATCTCTTGTGGCGGTACTACCCTCACCTTCTCTTGACATAGGCGGGGCATTATCGAGCATCCCGGCTTCTAACGGCGCATCACCTGCCTTGCCATCCCCAAAGGGGGCCCCCGCCGACATGCCGCCGCCATCCTGATTATCTTTACGGATCACCGACTCCCGCTCGCTTAACATGAGCCGATCAAATGTTGCGAGTTTATCCTCAAGCTCGCTGTTGAGGTTCTCGGCTCTCTCTGCATGGGTCATCGCCCGGTGTCGGCTTGTTGGTGGGCGGATCCCCTCGGCGGGTTCGCCCTGTTGTGCGCCGCTGTTTTTTCTACCGAATTCCTCCAGGGCGTCTGCCAGGATCTCATCATCAGACTTGCCTGCTTGTGAAGCGGGTCTTGATGTCCTCTCGGCATGACCGCTGTGTGATCCCGACGCCGATGGAACCCCAGCGGGCATGGCGGGGGGCGTACCTGATCCTGGCTCTGTTGAGGGATAAGACACCGTCCCGGGGGTTGTGCCTGTCGTGCTCGGTGCGCCTGATGAGGCAGGGCGCACGGATGTTGTATTACAGCCGATGAGAAACGCCAATGAGAAAACGATGCAAAGTGACGGGATGTGTGCTCTTGTGGCGCGTGATCTGTTCATATTGCGTTACCATCGATGTGATAAGTATTATCGTCCTGCTATTATAGACCTGACGTTTAATAATTACCCCTTGATCCTGATTTTTAGATGAACGATATGGGGGATTGTTCCCCTGAAATAACCGCCCTGCCGTGATAAGGCAAATCTCCTGATTGCCTGTTAGCAGGGGAGATAACCTAAGGCTTTGGTTAGAAAAAAACGGGGCGTCGGGGTCTTTTGCAACTATCCTAATAGCAGGCTCATCCATAAGGATATGTAAAATGCACCCTGCAGGCCGTTGTATCATGTTGTGATAGATTGGTAATGAGAGAATCGCCCCATGTTTAAGATGATCGCATTTTTACCGCTTCCCCTGTGGCTTTTCATATCAGCCGCGGTTGTCGCTGCGCCCTTTAATCATACCTGGCCAATAAAAGAGCTGGTCAGCGCCGATGCACAAACCATTGAGTTACGTAACAACAAGGGAAAGCTCTTAAAACGGATCAGCGTAAAACAAATGATTTATCTTTATTCGGTGATGCAGGCCATAGAGGCGGCGGCGGAGATCCGGGCGGAGTTGCTGATCACCGACGGCAAGCAGCCGAATGCGTTTGCAACAGTGGGCAGGGCCACACGAAAACCCATTGAGAATGAAACCGGCAAAAATGAGCGCGCCGCTCGGCAAGGTGGCAAAGTGGTGATGCAGGGCCGTTCACTGGAAGATGAAAAGCCGATCGATGAGGAAAATGCGGTTGACGTCAATATTATCGGGATCAATTTCGCCATGCTGGATATGCTGGGTCTGGATGTGCATATGGCCGCCGCATTAATCGGTCATGAGTTAGGGCACCTGAAATTAAATCATGGAGACGATCATAAGAAAAACAGCAGGGCGGATATAAGGAATGCGGCGAATACAAAATACAGCCGTGACAACGAGCGTGAGGCGGATTACCTGGGCGCCATCTGGGCGGTAGAGGCGGGTTATGATCCTGCCGGCGCCGTTCGCCTGCAGGAGCTGTTATATAAAAAAACAAAACACCTCAAGGGCGGGTTCTCCGGCTCACACCCCTCTTCCATTGAACGGATCACAAAATTAAAATCCCTGGCGCGCAGACTCACCCAATAGATGCGGCACATCCCTTTGCCTGTCCTATTCCTGATCTCTCCTCAAGGGCTTATCTCGTTTAGTTCACCTTACCAACATCATGATCGGCGATGTTGTTGCCTATGGGGCGTATCGTCTTTCTCACGAGCGCGGTTGCATGATCAGAGGCGTTGCGCCCTGGCGATGCCATCATCGTCATGGCCTGGCGACATCACGATCCCCTAGATGGACATTGCTTAAAAGACATGCGTGAGCGCCGGGCTTGTGATCAGTTGATGACCTTGATCCTGTTGTTTAGGGTTTCCACCGGCTCACCGTTTTCGAATCGGGGCCTGTAGAGCCGACCCTTGATTGTCTTTTTGGTTTTTCTACGGGCGGCGATCGCATCCACAGGATCCGACTCGATGATGTGAATGTTTCTTGTGCGCCCGGTTTTGGAGACGTCAAATGAGGCCAGCACAGTGGTGGTTTTCTCTTTGTCCAGTTTTTCATCGACTTCAGGTAATGGCAATCTTAATGTGGGCAGGTTTTGTGGTCTGCCAAACATTTCCCTGAGCAGATCAGCGTGCTCATCATTATCGCTGAGGATCTGATAAGCCGCTTTGTAGTTTGCATTTGCCGTTGATTTCTTCCCCCTCAGCAGGTTCCAGTCACCGAGATGCACTAAAGCGCGTGCGTATGAATCCTCCGGCAGATGCGGATGTGCATGATGAATTTGTGTGATGTGTTTCAATGCCCGCCCCACTGCATGGAGCCGTTGCTCAAGGGCGAACTGCTTGTTGTTTGACTGCGAGGCATAATAACCGGGGTCGGGCAACCGGATGGTATTGCAGATCCGTCGTGCACCGCCATTTGCCGTTGCCACGGTTCGGCAGACTACCTGCACTCGAGTGGGACGGCCGGCGCCATGAAATCTATCCTGTGGCGCATTAGCGACTTCAATGGCATATTGATAATTGGTTAGCGCCCGGCCATAAAGCGGGTCGATGAGTCTGGGATCATGCTCTCCATACTGACGTTGCAGGATGTTGATGGTGTCTGTGAATAATCGCTCGGATCCGCCGATGGTTGTTAGCGCATTATCATCCAGTAGCCCCTCTTCATAGGCTTTTAATTTCCAACGTCCGACTTTATCGACAATGGGTAATAGCCGCGGATCATCAAAATCGTAGTTGCGTTTATAGATCCACAAAAGCTGGTGGTAGTTTTTATCTACTTCCGCCCAGTTGGCGATGGCTATATTACTTTTAAGGAGTTGCTCCAGGATGATCACCTGGCTCATGTCGTGCAGTCCTTCATTAACCCGCTTGATCTGCAAGGCGCGGCTTAACGCTTCTACCGCTTGCTCATGGTTGCCATCACGCTGGTGTACCAGCCCAACACCCAGCAGGTACTCACCGGTTGCCGGGTCATAGACGCCGTGTTCGGCCTGGTGTTTTTGAATTTGTTCCTCATATTCGGCAACGGATGTGCGCTGCTCACCGCCTGCCCGGTGGTTACCCGTATCGTGATCTTCGCTTGGGGTGATTGGCCTATCAGCGGCATTGACGCCGGGGACAGATACGAGGGCGATGAACACTGTCACTATCCCCTGTTTTAACAGATCAGGATGCATAACTAAGTTAATCCGGATATCGCAGAGATGGTGACTAATATGACTGATTAATGCCGATGTTTGTTCCTTAAACCTTCAAGAGTATAGCACCGCCACATATCCCGCCAACCCGGATCGGCCTGGGGGAGCCATTGTGCTTTAATTAGAGAGGCATGCGTATTTAGCCTGTTTGATTTATTGGGATAAACCCCTATTATCTAAACCAGCGAGTGGTGATTTTAGGACTACTCTGTCATGATCACAGGCAGGGCCGTTTTATGTTGGGTGAATATCCGCTGTTGCCCGCGCCCTTCTGGCAACCGGTGGTTTCAGGGCAATGCTGGTTTAAGCGAGCGTTTTTATGGCGCTCTAAAGACATAAACTTTAATAGCAATGGCCATTGATGTTGTGAACAAACCGGCATTTTTGGTTTGTGTGCTTTTGAACAGGCCCTGGATGATAAGGGTTTACGGGGTTATTTCATATCGGAGGCAAAGATAATGGGGAGAGTGGCGGTAGTAACAGGTGGTACAAGAGGTATTGGGGCGGCCATATCGACGGCTCTTAAAGAGGCCGGATACACCGTGGCGGCGAATTACGCTGGCAACGATGAGGCCGCCGGCAAGTTCAATGAAGCGACCAACATATCCGTATATCGGTTTGATGTCGGTGATTTTGCTGCATGCAAAAGTGCGGTCAGGCAAATAGAGCAAGAGCTGGGGGCGGTAGATATCCTGGTCAATAACGCCGGCATTACTCGGGATGGCACCATGCACAGAATGGATTTTGAACAATGGAACAGCGTCATTCAGACAAACCTGGGCTCCTGTTTTAACATGTCCAACAGCGTCATTGAGGGGATGCGTGAACGGGGGTTCGGTCGTATCGTCAATATCGGCTCCATCAACGGCCAGGCCGGTCAGTATGGGCAGGTGAATTATGCGGCGGCAAAATCGGGCATACATGGTTTTACCAAGGCCCTGGCCCAGGAAAGCGCCGGGAAAGGCATTACCGTTAATGCCATTGCCCCGGGCTACATCGACACCGATATGGTGCGGGCCGTACCTGAAAACGTCCTGGATAAAATCATTGCGAAAATTCCCGTGGGGCGCCTGGGCAAGGCGCAAGAAATCGCTCGGGGGGTGTTGTTTCTGGTGAGCGATGAGGGAGGTTTTATTACCGGCTCAACATTGAGTATCAATGGTGGGCAGCATATGTATTAGCCTGATGTGCTCATAAGGCAGGCTTCACGGGGACAGGGCTTATCATGGAATGGGCATACCATCAGGGGTTGGTGGGGGGGGGGCAGGGGATCGATAACCACCTGTTGCCCTTCACTTGCCTGATCCGAGAATGCGCCGCAGGCATAAAAAGATCATGATGCGGCGAGCGCCTCGATAGCCGGCAGGTAAGTGTAATTCAGATCACGGGCAACGGCTTCACAGGTGATGTGGCCTTGATGGACATTCAGCCCGTTCAGTAAGTTTTGATCACTTAACAGGGCTTCTCTGGGGCCTTGATTGGCCAACGCCAGGATAAACGGCAATGTCGCATTATTCAGGGCAAATGTCGATGTGCGCGGCACAGCGCCGGGCATATTAGCGACACAATAATGCACGACATCACTAACGATATAGGTTGGTTGCTGGTGGGTCGTAGGATGCGAGGTTTCAAAACACCCACCTTGATCGATGGCCACATCAACGACAACTGATCCCGGCTTCATTTTTGTGATCATCTTTTTGCCCAATAATTTGGGCGCTGATGCACCGGGTATTAGCACCGCACCAATAATGAGATCCGATTGCAAGGCATACTCTTCAATAGCCTCTGCCGTTGAGTAAATACATTTGACCCGACCGGCGTATTCCGCATCCAGTTGACGCAGACGTGGTAGCGAGCTATCCAGTATGGTAACGTCAGCGCCCATGCCCAGGGCCATTGAGGCGGCATTATCCCCCACCACACCGCCACCTATCACCACAACCCTGGCGGGGGCCACACCGGGTACCCCGCCCAGTAACACACCGCCGCCACCTTGGGCTTTTTCCAGACAATGGGCGCCGGCCTGTACCGACAGCCGACCGGCAACTTCGCTCATGGGCGCAAGCAGAGGGAGTGAATTGTCGTTGGCCGTTACCGTCTCATAGGCGATAGCGCTCGCCCCGGAAGATAAAAGTAATGCCGCCTGGGCTGGGTCCGGGGCCAGGTGCAAATAGGTAAACAACACCTGGTTCTCTCGTAGCCGTCGGCATTCATCGGCTTGCGGCTCTTTGACTTTTACGATCATCTCCGCATTGGCGAAGATGTCTTCGGCATTGGCCGCAATCTGCGCACCAACACTGAGATACTCCTGATCACTCAGACCAATGCCGCTACCAGCCTGGCTTTCAACGATCACCTGATGATCTGATTTTATCAGCTCACGGGCGCTGGCCGGCGTCAGGCCAACACGATATTCATGGTTTTTAATCTCCTTTGGTACGCCGATCAGCATGAGGCCTCCCGATGAAAAAGGCGTGATGAGATACCTTAACAGAATAGCCCCCGCCGCATCGCATTTCTTTGCGAAATCTTCACCAGGATGATATATAATTGGCATGATATTCGAAAATATACATATTAGCCGGCGGATAATTTAGATGGTATCTTTAGACAGGGCGGATCGTGCAATCCTGCATGAGCTTCAACTGGATGGTCGGATCAGCAATGTGAAACTGGCGGAGCGGGTGAGTCTCTCTGAGTCTGCGTGTTTGCGGCGGGTCAAATTACTGGAAGAGGCGAACATCATTGAGGCCTATGCCATGCACGTCAACCCGGCGGCCGTGGGATTGCCTGGAAACGTCTTTGTCGAAATCACCTTGCTCAGGCAACAACGAGAAGACCTGGATGCCTTTGAGTCCCGTGTTGCAGAGGTCCCCGAGGTGATGGCCTGTTATTTGATGTCGGGTGATTATGATTATTTGTTGAGGGTGGTTGTGGCTGACGCCAGTGACTATGAACGGATCCACCATGAACAACTGACCACCCTGCCTGCTGTTGCGCGGGTGCGATCCAGTTTTACCTTGCGGGTAGTTACAGAGCGAACAGAATTGCCTATACTTGGGTGAGCAAGCCGTATCATATCCATCGCAGTGACAGATAACATGATGTTTAACAAGGCGATTGACGCTGGTGTGCTACTCATCAGCCGAGCCTGAGCACCGCCGATCACAATAAATTAGAAGGACTATGCATGCCCGATCTCATTAGCTACGAAGTGTTAGATGGCATTGCCGTCATCACCATTGATAACCCGCCCGTCAACGCCCTGTCCGCAGCGTTAAGAGAAGACTGCTGGCATACCCTGGACGTCCTGGGCGCTGATGATGATGCGAGAGCCGCCGTGTTGATCTGTGCGGGGAGGACGTTTATTGCCGGCGCCGATATCACCGAATTTGACAAACCCATAGAGGAGCCGTGGTTACCCGCATTGGTACAGAAGTTTGAAGACTCGGAGAAACCGATCATCGCAGCGATACACGGCACGGCCCTGGGTGGCGGGCTGGAGGTGGCGATGGGTTGTCACTATCGCTGTGCCTTATCTTCCGCAAAAGTGGGTCTGCCGGAGGTGACGCTTGGATTATTGCCCGGCGCAACGGGCACGCAACGCCTGCCACGCCTTGCCGGGGTGAGGCAGGCGCTGGATATGATGACCTCTGGGCGGCCTGTATCCGCGCAAGATGCATTGGATTTAGGTGTGATAGAAAAAGTGATCAATGGTGATCTACGTGAAGGCGCCCTCGCCTATGCAAAAGAGTTGCTGGATAGCGGCGCCCCCATTAAACGGGTGAGCGAATTAAGTATCGATGCACAGGGCGTTGATGATAACTTTTTTAACGAGTATCTGGAAGGATTACAAAAAACAGCCCGCGGTTTTTTTGCCCCGGGCCAGATCGTGAAATGTGTACAGGCCGCCGTCAGCCAGCCCTATGCCGAGGCATTACAGATCGAGCGCAAGCTCTTTGATGAATGTAAAGCCTCCACCCATTCAAAGGCGCAACGGCATTTATTTTTTGCCGAGCGGGAAGTGGCCCGGATCCCTGACGTACCCAAAGACACGCCGGTCAGAGACATCAATAAAATCGCCGTCATCGGCGCCGGCACTATGGGTAGCGGGATCACCATGAACTTTATCAATGCCGGTATGCCCGTCACCTTGTTAGAGCTTGATGAGGCCGCTCTCGACCGCGGCGTCAATGCAATCAGACAACATTACGAGGCCACGGTGAAAAAAGGCCGCATGGGGCCGGAGCAGTTGCAGCGGGCTATGGGCATGATTGATACAACGACGGATTATGCCGACATTGCCGATGCGGATCTGATCATAGAGGCCGTGTTCGAAACTATGGAGATTAAAATCGATGTATTCACAAAACTCGATGCGGTCTGCAAACAGGGGGCCATCCTGGCCAGTAATACCTCCAGTTTGGATCTGAATCAGATCGCGGCAGTCACAAAACGGCCGCAAGATGTGATCGGGTTGCACTTCTTCGCCCCCGCCAATGTGATGAGGTTGCTTGAGGTTGTGCGCGGTGAGAAGACGGCGAAAGACGTTATCGCTACCGCCATGACCTTGGCAAAGAAGATCCGTAAAGTGGCCGTATTGGTTGGGGTGTGTTTTGGTTTTGTTGGTAATCGTGCTTTTTTTCCCTATGCGCGGGAAGCGCAACTGATGATCCTGGAAGGCGTGCCGCCTGAGCGGGTGGATCAGGTTGCCTGCGATTGGGGCATGGCCATGGGCCCCCATGCGGTGATGGACCTGTCGGGTCTTGATGTGTTCAATAAATTAAATACGGAATGGAAAGCCAGGCCCGATGATCCCGCCTACTACCGCATGTGCCGGGTGCTCTTTGAAATGGGGCGTTACGGACAGAAGAGCGGCGCCGGTATTTATCAATACAATGGCAGAGAAGCAATCCCTGATCCCGAGGTCATGGCAATCGCCAAACGGGAAGCCGATGCACTGGGGGTTAAACAAATTCCAATCAGTGATCAGGAGATCATCGAGCGCATGATGTTTTCCATGATTAATGAAGGCGCATCCATATTGGAAGAGGGGATCGCCATACGCCCCGGTGATATGGATGTTATTTTCGTCAATGGTTATGGGTTGCCGCGCTACCGGGGCGGGCCAATGAAATATGCCGATACGCTGGGCCTGAAGCGGGTCTATGAAGGTGTTTGCCAATATCGGGATCGGTATGGGGATTTGTGGTGGACGCCAGCGCCGTTGCTGGAGAGACTGGCCTTCGAGGGTAGCACCTTTCAGCAGTGGAGCGAGGGCCGGTGAAATAGTCCGCTATGGCAGGGCACTTTTTAAGAACTAACCGCTATGGCGCCATATGAGTAGTTTGCTCCTGATCTGCCTGATCCTTGTCAGTGCAACCACACTGGCCTACATACGGGCCGACTTAAAAACCGCCGCCATCACCTCGGGCGTCCTGTTGTTTTTATCACTGCCCTTTGGCGCTGCGCCGATTTTGTCTTTTTTGCTGGTGTTGTCTACGTTGACATTGGCGTTGTTGAGTATCGATAAAACAAGAAAGGATCTCATCTCAACACCGCTGTTCAGATGGTATAAACGCCGCCTGCCGCCCATATCGAAGACCGAGCAAGAGGCCATTGACGCCGGTACGCTCTGGTGGGAGGGGGAGCTGTTTACCGGGCAACCGAACTGGGACACATTATTAAATTACGGCAAACCACAACTATCCGCCAAAGAGCAGAGCTTTCTTGAGGGCCCGGTAGAGGAGTTGTGCCGTATGGTGGACCCCTGGGATGTTGGCTTCAAGCGGGCGATGATCCCCGATCCCGTGCTGGCACATTTGAAGAGAGAAAAGTTCTTCGGCATGATCATCCCGGAAAAATACGGTGGCCTTGAATTATCCGCCGTGGCGCAAACAGAAGTGTTATCCAGGCTATACCCGGTGGGCGCTATTGTCGGCACGTTCATCGTGGTGCCCAATTCCTTGGGGCCGGGCGAGTTGTTGGTGAAGTACGGCACCCAAGCGCAGAAAGATCATTACCTGCCGCGCCTTGCGAACGGGGATGAGATCCCCTGCTTTGCCCTGACCTCACCGCTGGCCGGCTCCGATGCGACCTCAATCTCGGATACCGGTATCGTCTGCAAAGGCGAATGGGAAGGCGAAGAGATCACCGGCATGCGTTTGAGTTTTGACAAGCGTTATATCACCCTGGCGCCGGTCGCCACATTGGTGGGGCTGGCTTTCAAATTAAACGATCCCGATCACTTGATGGGTGACATTGATGATTACGGTATCACCTGTGCCTTGATCCCCCGTGATACCGCCGGGCTGGAAATCGGCAATCGTCATCTGCCCGTGGGCGATCCCTTCCTGAACGGGCCGGTACGGGGGCGGGACGTCTTTGTGCCACTGGATTACATCATTGGCGGCAGGGCAATGGCCGGCAAGGGTTGGCGCATGTTGGTGAATTGCCTGTCGGCAGGCCGCTGTATCAGTTTGCCGTCTAGCGCCAATGGCATGGCGAGACATGCAGTGGCGACAACCGGCGCCTATGCGCGCATACGCAAACAATTTAACATCCCCATTGGCCAGATGGAGGGCGTGCAAAAACCCCTGGCCAAGATGGCGGGGCTGGCGTACATCCTCAATGCCGCCAGATTACACACGGCAGTGGCGGTCGATACCGGCTCCAAACCCGCTGTCGCCTCGGCTATTTTGAAGTATCACTGTACGGAGATGGCGCGTCAGATCATCAATGACGCCTTTGACATACACGCCGGTAAAGCGGTGATGAAAGGGCGCAAAAATTATCTTGCCGCCGCCTATGAAGGTATGCCCGTGTCGATCACCGTTGAGGGCGCCAACATCATGACGCGCAGTTTAATGATCTTCGGTCAGGGCGTTATTCGATGCCATCCTTATATCTTCAAGGAAATGCAGCTTGCCGAGCGCGATGATGAGAAGCAAGCCGCAGAGGCGTTCGATGATGTGTTGTTCAATCATATCGGCTTTGCCCTCGCCAATGGCGCAAAGTCCTTTGTCTGTGCTTTGACGGGTTCGCATTTTACCCGCGCACCTCATGGCTCCCCCTTGAGACGTTATTATCAACACGCCAACCGTTTCAGTGCGGCATTGGCCGTAGCCGCTGACATGGCGATGGCCGCCATGCAGGGAGCATTAAAACGAAGGCAGATGATCTCATCACGCCTTGGCGATCTGCTCAGTATGTTGTACCTGCTCAGCATGGTATTAAAACACCATGAAGATGCAGGTTGCCCGGATGAGGATATGCCATTGCTACACTGGGCCTGTCAGTATTTGCTCTATCGGTATCAACAGGCCATGCTGGGGATAATCCAGAATTTTCCCAGCCGGTTTATGGCGCTTAAATTACGGCTTGGCGTATTTCCCACTGGCGCACACTTCACACCGCCGGCGGACAAGCTGGAAGTGGAAGTGGCGGATCTCATGATCCATGACAGCGCAACACGCCGCCGTTTAATCGACGGCATGTACATTGAATCAACAAAAGCTAACCCAGCAGGTGAGCTGGATGCGTTATTAGTTGAGGCGGATCCGATGGGCAAGCTGGATAGAAAACTAAAAGACGCTGTGAAGTTGGGCCAGCTCCCGAAGCGGGTTGGTCTTGAACGCATCCATGCCGGCGAGGCGGCAGGCGTCATTAGCAAGGATGAGGCCGATAAACTGCGTGATTACGAAGCGCGGATCATGGATATGATTCACGTCGATGAGTTCGCCTTTGACGCCTTTAGCCGGGCTGAAACGACCGGGGGCGGTCAGTCTTCAAAGTCGGTTTCTGAATCATAACAAGATACACAATCAGCGAGATCATCTCTCCCCTGAGAGATTGCCCGGCTGGACCTGTTTGTGGTTTGTGAGGTTAAAAATGATGTGTGCGCGGGCAAGCCTGTATAATCGGCGAATCGCATCGGTAACGATGCTCTTTCGAGCCAAAGGCAGCATGGCCTTTTTGTGGACTCTTTAATATAGAATATGACGAGCAATATCGCTGATCCCCATCCCGGTCATACATACCTTTCTTTTCTTGAGGGATTGATTGAGGAAGCCGGTGAGATCTCGTTAAAACACTTCCGCGGCGATCTGGACGTCACAAATAAAAATGCCTCAGATCAGGACTATGATCCGGTAACCCAGGCTGACAGGGAAGTCGAGGAGTATATTCGCGCAAGGATCTCAGAGAAATACCCTGATCATGGCATTATCGGTGAGGAGTTTGGGATAAAAGGCGCTGATGGTTCGCTGATCTGGTTGATCGATCCCATTGATGGTACGCGGGGTTTTATCTCCGGTACGCCCATGTGGGGTGTGCTCATCGGTCTAAAAGACGCAGATCAATGCCTGGTGGGTGCGATGCGCCAACCCTATAGCAAGGAGACCTATATCGGTGATGGTAGCCGGAGTTATTTGATAGCCAATAAAAATCGCACACAGATAAAGGTGCGTAAACGTAAGCGCTTAAATGAAGCGATTATATGTTGTACCCATCCCAGCATGTATCCCACGGCAACATCACAGGAGAAGTTCATGCAGCTTGTGTCCCGATGTCGGTTCTCCCGCTATGGCACTGATTGTTTGGGATATGGCATGTTGGCCTGTGGTTTTGTTGATCTGGTGGTAGAAGGTGGTCTATCGGCCTATGACATCATGCCGTTGATCCCGGTTGTTGAAGGTGCAGGTGGCATTGTGACCGATTGGCAGGGTAACTCTGCCGTGGATGGCGGGTTTGTTATTGCCGCCGCCAATGATACATTACACAAAGAAGCGATGAGTTTGTTGAATTAAATACAATAGCTCTTTTTCAGTTCTCTCCAGATCAGATCCCGGTTGTACCCATGAAATACATCCTTAAAATCCCGCTCATTCTCTTCGTTGCGGTTGTCTGCCGTGAAGGTGATGCACAACAGGCGGCGAAGGTGCGCTATACCGAGGCCATAGAGCAATCGGTCAGGCAGATGGTGCAGTTGCCCGGTTATGTGCAGGCGCCTTATACCAGCGCACTGGCCAGTGAAGTGGCGGGGCTGGTTACTGAGCTGAAGGTGCGGGAAGGGGATCGTGTTCAGAAAGATGAGCCGCTTGTTATATTGCAAACAACACTGCTGGCGCTACGGTTACGCGCAGCAAAGGCCGGGTTGAAAGAGGCGCAGGCGCGGGCGAAGATGGCGGAGAGAGACCTCGAACGGGCGCAAGATTTAATGGCCTCAAAGAGCGTCTCACAACAAAGACTGGATGCATCGCAATATGAGTTTGACGCCTGGCAGGGTCGCATGGAAAGTTTACGTGCGGATATCGCCAGTATTGAATACGATATAAAACGCAGCAGCATACGTGCGCCATTTAATGGCGTGGTGATCGCCCGTCATACCGAGGTGGGGCAATGGAGTGATGTGGGGGCGAGGGTCCTGGAAGTGCAGGCTATGGATACATTGGAAGTCCACGTCGATGTGCCGGAGAGATACTTCAGTGGTCTTAAAGTGGGCGTCAATGTGGCGATCCGTTTCGACTCATTACCGGCAAGGGCCTGTGCGGGTTATGTGCGCGCAGTCATCCCAAAGGCGGATGATCAGGCCCGCACCTTTCCGGTGAAGATCCGTCTTGAGCATCCCGGCGAGGGGATCGGCGTCGGTATGCTGGCGATGGCCTCGTTTCCCGTTGGTCAGCCCAGCCCGGGTATATTAGTGCCTAAAGACGCCATTGTGCGTCGGGGGCCGGCGAGCCTGATCTATGTGATCAACAGTGATAATGCCGTGACGCCGGTAGCGGTGACGACCATAGCAGCGAAAGGCCAATGGTCCGTTATCAATGGTGAGGTGACGGCCGGCGCCAGGGTGATCACCCGTGGCAATGAGCGATTACAGCCCGGCCAATCGGTGCAGGGCGAGGTGATCGCATACCCCATCCCATGAACCTCATTCAAGCCTGTATCCGTTATCCGGTCTCTACCGCAGTGGGTGTGATCCTGTTGCTGATGTTCGGCGCCATTTCCTTATTCCGTTTACCTGTGCAGTTGACGCCGGACGTGGACAAACCGGAGATCTACGTGACCACCACCTGGCCGGGCGCCAGCCCTGCCGAGATTGAGAGAGATATCATTGATGAGCAGGAGGAAGAGTTAAAGTCCCTGGAAGGGCTGATCAAAATGGAAAGTGAAAGCCATGATGAATACGGCCAGATCCTGTTGCGCTTTGAAGTGGGGACCGATAAGGATGCGGCACGGCTTAAAGTATCCAATCGCCTGGATCAGGTAGAGTCATATCCCACCAACGTGGAAAAGCCGTTGATAACCGGACAGGCCGGTGTGTCCGGCGCCATCGCCTGGTTTCACCTGGATCCCATAGCAGGACAACATTATGAAGGGGAGATCGCCAAGCTCTATGACTTTGTTGATGATTTTATCTTGCCGGAGTTAGAGCGGGTTGAAGGCGTATCATCGGCGAATATCTATGGGGGGCGAGAGCGGGAAGTGCATGTCATTGTCGACCCGGCCAGGCTGGCCCTGCGCCAGATCACCTTCACCGAGCTGGCTGACGCCATTGAGCGCGAGAACCGTAATTACAGCGGGGGTGATTTTGATGAGGGAAAACGCCGTTATATCGTGCGTACCGTAGGCGAATATCAATCCATGGAGGACATAGAAAATATCGTTATCGGAAGACGTAACCATGTCCCGATCTATCTGCGTGACGTCGCCCGTTCAGAGCTCACCCATAAAAAACCAACGGGTTCCATATTCAGCCTGCACAATGAAACCATCGCCTTGAATATTCAGCGCCAGGCCGATGCAAACGTGCTGGATATCATGGAGAAGATAAAAGAGAAGGTCGACAAAATTAATAAAGAATTATTAGCGCCCAAAGGGCTTTACATGAGCCATGCCTGGGATCAAACCGGTTATATTAAAAGCGCCATAAGCCTGGTGCGTAATAATCTGTTTATCGGTGGCGTCTTGGCCATACTGGTGCTGTTGATCTTCCTGCGCAGTGTCAGTAGCACTTTGATTGTGACGTTTGCCATCCCCGTCAGTATTGTCGGGACGTTTTTAATGATGGCGGCATTTAGTCGGACGATCAATGTGATCAGCCTCGCCGGTCTTGCCTTTGCCACTGGTATGGTGGTCGATAATTCCATTGTCGTCCTTGAGAACATCTACCGGCACAGGCAGTCGGGCAAGACGTTTTTTACCGCCGCCTATGATGGCGCCTCTGAGGTATGGGGCGCGGTCCTCGCCAGCACGTTAACCACCATCGCGGTATTTGCGCCAGTGGTGTTGATCGAGGAAGACGTGGGTCAGTTGTTCGCTGATATTGCAGTGGCTATCAGTTGTGCGGTGGGTTTGAGTTTGATCATCGCCATCACGGTGATCCCGACACTGTCCGCCCGTATGCTGAAAGTGGCGGATCAAAAAAAGCCGGGGACAGGTTTTCATAATCTTTGGGGCGGTGTTGAATTAGCGTCAACGGCCAGGGACAGGATTGCCCACATGTCCCACTGGATTAATGACTCCGTTGCGCGACGGTTGATCTTGGTGAGTGTTTCTATCGTACTGGCGGTGATGATCAGTATTGCGATAAAACCCGGTACGGAGTATTTGCCGCAGGGGGATACGGATTTTCTCTTCGGTCTGCTACTACCCCCACCGGGATATACCGTGGAGGAGCGGGCAAAGATCCATGACGTCTTTTCCGTGGCGATGGATGATCTGATGGATCACCCCAAGGGCTCTAAAGAAGCGAAGGCGTTGCCCGGTGCGGGTTTGGGCACGTTCTTTTTTGGTTTTGAAGGCGGCATGATCTTTATGGGTGTTGCGCCCAATGATCCAGGTCGCACACGGGAGTTAATTCCGATTTTTAAGGAAGGCATGGCCAGTGTCCCCGGCGCTATTCCCATCATCCAGCAATGGGGCATTTTTGAAGAGGAAGGCGGTGAGGGCCGCAGCATCGATGTGGAGATAAAGGGGCCGAACCTGGAGCAGATTATTGCTTTGGGTTTTCAGATTTTTCAAAAATCCTTCGAGGTATTGCCCGGCGCCCAGGCGTTCCCCATACCCGGGCTTGACCTGGGTAATCCGGAAGTGCAGGTGGTTGTGGACAGACGGCGTGCGGCGGAGCTCGGGATCACTAACCGTGATCTCGGCTTTGCCGTCAGCGCCCTGGTGGATGGCGTCAAGATCAGTGATTATCAGCATGAAGGGAAAGAGATCGATATACGACTAAAGGCCGAAGAGGGCGTCGCCCATAGCACACACCGGCTTGAACAAATGCCGATTGCAACACCGGATGGCCGCCTGGTGACGCTTGGCGCCATCGCCGATGTGTCATTAACAACGGGGCCGGTGCAGATCAATCACCGGGAAAGGGAGAGAACCATCACGATTCGTATCGCACCGGTAGCGGATATGCCGACGGAGGTCGCCATGGAGATCATTCAAAATGAGATATTAGATCCAATGAAAGAGAGCGGCGCCATCGGCGGCTTGTATAAAGTCGAGTTGGCTGGCGGTGCGGACAAACTCATCGCCGCCGGTGATGCGATTAAATGGAACCTGTTGCTGGCGTTGGCGATCACTTTTCTGCTCATGTCCGCTTTGTTTGAGAGCTTTCTTTATCCTTTTGTGATCATGTTCAGTGTGCCACTGGCTATCCTGGGGGGCTTCCTGGGGTTGGCGCTGGTCAATCTGACGATGGGTTATCAACCCCTGGACGTCTTAACGATGATCGGTTTTATCATCCTGCTGGGTACTGTGGTGAACAATCCGATTTTGATCGTGCATCAGTCGTTAAACCACATCAGGAAACAGGGGATGGCCTCTCATGGGGCCATACGGGAAGCGGTACGTCATCGTATTCGCCCCATCTTCATGAGCGCTGGTACATCAACCTTTGCGATGATGCCGTTAATACTGGGCACGGGTGCAGGCGCTGAGTTATACCGAGGTATTGGCGGTGTGGTCGTCGGTGGTTTGATACTCTCAACGGTGTTTACATTATTGATTGTGCCGGCGATGTTGAGCCTGGTGTTTGATCTGCGAAAGTGGTTGACTGGACATGTAGATGAAAAAATAACAGAACAGGTTTTGCCGGATTAAACATTCGCTGGAAAGGGTTAAATATTACACAAATGAAAAATTTCTTGCTGGTCATTTGCATCCTGGTATCCGCCGATATTTATTTGCTTTTCGGGTGTATTTCCTGGCTTCGAGAGATCCCTGTCAAATTGATGTTTTTTATTTTTGATTGGCCATAACGTGATCTGTAAATTCATGGACGTTCATTAGCCAGCTCCTTTGCTCTGTTGAATAGGTATCATGTAATGCACCTGGCACGACCAGTTGCAGATCTTTTGTTTTCATTTCATCCGTCTGGTTTTTGCTGATCGCCGCTTCGAGTGTTAACAAGTGTTTTTTTGATACTCTGTCTGCTTCTGATAAAACCTGACGCCAACGATCTTTGCATGAAGATTTTACACCCAGCATCGAGAGTAATAATCCATCAAATCCCGGATCATGATATTGTTTTGCTCCGGGGAAAATAAAATCAGGTTTGGACTTGTTTTCTGTTATCGGGGAGCGGGAGTAATGAATACCACATTCATTAAAAAGTATTTCGAGATGGTTTTCCAAAGCAAGCCCGGCTCGACTTTTCCTGCGATTCTGCACTGAAAGTGAAAAGGATATAAAACCATCGGCATCATCGTCAAACCCCCGGGACAGACGTTCTCCTATGATATGTTTTTCTATGGTTCTAAAAAGCATTTCCTCTCGCTCCATCCAGGCCATCAAGGCGCTATCCTGGTCATCAAGGGGGTTTATATCCGCTAATGTTGAGCGTGCATATGTAGAGAAATCTCGAGTGGAAGGTAATTCACCGTTAAATTTTTCAAGCATATCATCCAGGTAACTTTCCTCTGTTGTCTCAATCGATATGCCTATATTTTCAAGAATAATACGAGAGGCAAACGCTATTTTGTCCTGTTCTGTTTCCAGCTCTTCACGAACAGAAAAACCGGGGCTTGCAATATCAGAGAAACCAAAAAGCCAAAGAATTTGATGAGCAATTGTTGTATCAGCCTCGGCAACAATAGCTAGTAAAATATCGCCCGGTTGTTTTGCTATAACGAGTATATCGCCTTCATTGGCAAGTTGTGACACTCTGTTTTCAGGGAAGTACAGCCGGTATTCCCGGCGCATTACACCCCGCTCTATCCTTGCTTTTTGTCTTGCGTCATACCAGGTAAGAAAACCGTCTTCTATGATTGGCTCATGATCTACATCAGTTATATATAGAAATTTCGCTTTATAGCGTACTTTACCCTCAGGTTCTCCAAGCATATTTTTAAGTCCTTCTACTCCGTTAAACTCGTGCTGATTTGATGATAAAATATCTGCTTCCACAGAGCTGAGTGTTTTCACAGCTACGCCGTTAAAATATTCTGATAAATACCCGCGTTTCACCCTGAAATCTCGACCATGTTTTTATTGCTGTCAAGCCAGTTTTTGATCAGTTTTTCCATATGTGAAGAACTCTTTTTTTTCGTTCCCTTAACAGAACATTCCCACACAACACATATTCTCCAATCAGCAATATGCAGATCCCTGATCGCCTTTTTGTCATTTAGAACGTTTCTATTTATTTTGGTTTTCCAAAACTCTGCCCTTGTCTTTGGCCATTTAAAGAGATGACATTGATGACGGTGCCAAAAGCAACCATGAACGAAAATAATCGCACGATATTTTTTTAGTACGATATCAGGCTTTCCCGGTAATTCATCATTATGAATTCGGAAACGGAAGCCTGATTTGTGCAATAATCTTCGAATCGCAATTTCTGGTTTGGTGTTCCTGGCATGTATGCCCGCCATCATTTGGCTGCGTTTTTTGGAACTTACGACATCCATCATAAAAATAGCGAGGTTTGTTTTACAGTTTCATTATCTCTGTCACATAACTGCAGGATATGGGGAGACATAATGCGGGCAACTTCCTTGATAACCGGTATAACCACGCTGTTTCCAAATTGTTTATAAGCCTGGGTGTCGCTTACAGGGATCTTGAAATCTTCAGGAAACCCCATGAGTCTTGCACATTCTCTCGGAGTCAGTCTCCTCGGGCGTTTTCTTCTACCTTGATAGACGAGAATTTCTGATCCGTCTTTATAATAGCGAGCGGATAACGTTCGGGAAACATCATCTCTATCTACAATACCAAACCCGAAACCATTGCCAGCTTTGCGATGCTTTTCTGCATATGCCTGCAGGTATGCCCATAGTTTTGGTGTAAGCGTGTATTTGCTATTGACTTTGGCTTTTGGGCCAGTTGTATATGGCTCTTCCGCTTTTTCTTCTCCATTTTCCGAATGTAGAATTGCTGACATCCTGAGTGAACCCTTTTCCGGTAATTGAAGGTTCTCCCATGAAAATTCAGTTTTAGCTCTGAATCCAGCTATCAAGAGGCGTTCGCGGTGTTGAGGGACGAAGTGTTGACCATCTATTATCTCACAGTGTATGTCGTAACCTAATTCCTCTTCAAGGGTCTGCACAATGACCTTAAACGTATTGCCTTTGTCATGGGATATTAAATTTTTTACGTTTTCCAGCAAGAAAGCCTGAGGCTTTTTATCTGCGATGATGCGAGCAACATCAAAGAACAGGGTTCCTTGAGTCGTGCATTCAAACCCATGTGGGTACCCCAGTGCATTTTTTTTGGATACACCGGCAATACTAAAGGGCTGGCAGGGGAAGCCTGCTAGCAAAACGTCATGTTCTGGAATATCCCTTGTGTCAACCAGCGTTATATCTCCACAAAAGATGTGGCGTAAGTCCTGAGGGAAATTTTCCAGATAAGTTTTTTTTGCAAACTTGTTCCATTCCGAACTAAAAATACAGTGCCCCCCATGTTCTTCAAATCCATATCGCATACCCCCGATGCCTGCAAATAAATCTATAAATTTATACGGCGGGTCTTGAACAAGTGGAGTCCCAATTAAGGGAAGCATCCGTTGCCTGATTGCATCAGAGAGGTATTCGGGAGGGTCGCTCTCTCTGACTTCCCATCGGCGCACGGTTCTAACGTCAACTTTCAGAGCTTTGGCAATTTCAGCCTGGGTATATAAATTCCGGGCTTCCTTCAGGAGTTCGACAGGATGCATTTGGTTGATCAAGAAGGTTTACGTGTGGACATCAGGCCATTATGTCCGCATTTCTTCCCTTATACAAGGGCTATTTTATGCTAAATGTAAATCATTAAGTGCTATCAGACTGAGGGCCTAAGTAAACGCAGGACTACCCGGGGCCCCGGTGCAAAAGCCGATCTGACAAATGCAGCATGTTGGCGCGCCTTTAGCTACAACGAACTGATCGCCCGTGATAAAACAAACCTCGATGTCTTCTCACTCAAAGATGCATCCCCAGGTTTATACCCGTTCTCGCAAGGCTGATGCTGTGGCTGGTGAGGGTAGCAGTGACAGAAGGTGTGCACTTAACTCACCGATCAGGAAAATAACTCGCTATTATAACACTTCATCAGTATTTTCAGATGTTGGCCCATCTGTTGCACTGGCGAGTTGAGTCTGCTCGCTTCTTTAAGGACAGCGGATCAGAGGAAAGATACCGATGACAGATGTCGTCAACCAATAAATCGGCAATATCTAACGGGCATACCGATTGTAACCCGCGCCAGGCCGGCACGCTGTTGACTTCAAGCACCAGATAGTTCCCCTGCCTGTCTCTGATGATGTCCACGCCTCCGTATGAAATGCCGCTTGACCTGGATGCCGCCTCAGCTAACGCTTTTAATTCAGGCGTTAATACAGCCGGCAGACAATCACCGCCCCGGGCACGATTCCTCACCCAGTGATCGGAAATGCGCTCCATTGCCGCCACCGCCCGATGATGAATGACGAACACACGCCAGTCCCTGCCGTCCTCATCGTCCTGCTCGATGAAGTGTTGCAGGTAGTAAACCCCGTTGATCATCGCCTGATCCAGCTCGTAATCATGGGAGTTGATGAGTTGCAAACCACGGCCACAATTTCCGAACAGGGGTTTTTGCACCAGTGCATGTCCTCTACCTAGCTGCGCGGCAATCACCCCATCGGCCGCTTCACGGGTCTCGCATACCCACACCGGCGGGCTGGGGATCTGGTGTTTGATCAGCAGAAAGCTGGTCATGGCCTTGTCCACCGTGCGCTCCACACTGGCGGCATCGTTATAGATCAGCACTCCGGAGCGCTTCAGTGCATGCAGAATATCCAGACGGAAACTCACCGCTTCAAAACTGCCGCTGGCGATAGCACGGACAAAAACCGCATCAGGCAAGCTATCGTCATAACCCGGCATATCAATACCGGTGAGGTTTTTCTCAAAGCCGATATGGCATTCGCTTAAAGAGAGGACAGTGGTATGAATAGCCCGTTTATCAAATGCCCGGATCAGTTGTCGCTCATGCCAACCGTTGTTTTCAGAGAAGATGAGTGCGTTTTTCATCAATGGTTTTTAAGGCCAAGCCATATCAACAACACAGTATAATGATAAAACCCATGAGCGATAAACGCATCATTATTGTCGGCGCCAGCGCCCGGGCGGCGGCCTTCTCCGCCAGCCGATCCGGTTATACGCCTTATTGGATAGACCGCTTTGGTGATGAAGACCTGCAAGAGAAGTTTGAGGGGCAAACGGTAGAACCAGCCCATTACCCCGATGGGATCGTCGGTTTGCTAGAACAGGCCCCCGATGCGCCAGTGATGTACACCGGGGCGATGGAAAACCACTTGCAGGTGTTGGAGAGAATATCTGAGCAATTTATTTTGCTGGGTAATTCTCAGGAAGTCTGTGCAAAGGTGCGCGAGCCTGCTCGGCTGGCTGAGGTCTTCCAACAACACAACATCCCATCTCCCGAAATGCAGCCCTGCATGCAAACAAATGACGGCGACTGGTTGTTGAAACCCATCCACAGTGCGGGCGGGGTTGGCATTGAACGGTTTATCGGCCAGTGTGTCGATAAACACCATTACCTGCAGGCGTTTATGCCGGGGGAGCATTATTCTGCCGTATTTGTGGGTGGAAGAGATGATTGTCATCTGCTCGGCGTCACACAACAACTCATCGGCCTGCCGGAATGTCATGCAGGGCGGTTCAGCTATTGTGGCAGCATCGGCCCGCTAACATTGAGTGAGCCAGAGCAGCAACAATGGTTGCACATCGGAAGCACCATTTACCATGAGTTTAACGTGCGAGGATTGTTCGGCATTGACGCCGTTAAACAGGATGAAAAAGTTTATCCCATTGAAATTAACCCTAGATATACCGCCTCGGTAGAGGTGATTGAGTTAGGTATGGGTTATCAGGGCATTCAGTTACATTGTGATGGCTTCTCTGGCGAGCCCGTCTCTTTTTTAAGGCGCGCGCCACGGTGGTTGCTGGGCAAAGCCTGTCTGTTCGCACCGCATGATTTCGTATTTCATCAAATCCCGGCGACGATGTATCAGCAAGGGGATGAGCTATTTTTTTTCAACGGCGGATGTGCCCGTCTGAGGGGGCGGCGATCAAAAAAGGCCAGCCTGTTTTAACCATCCTTGTCAGCGCCGATGATCGGCAATCCATCATCGACTCATTATTAAGGGTAAGTCGGATCATCTATGAACACCTGGGTGTGCATCCCCGGAGGGAGCATGAATGAGGCGGTTAAGCGCTCCCTGAGCGGTTTTTACCTGTTGCCGGATTTTCTCTTTCACTCGCCGCTGAGGTTTCTGGCATACATCGCATACCGTAACGGCAAGCTCAAGGTCGGGTTGGTCGGGATCCCTTACCTGGTATTCGAATTGTTTGTGGTCGAGGACATGAAAACGGCGATCTATTTTGAGAACATACACGCCTGGGCGGAGAGATCTGATTTCTGCAACACGAACGCAACCCTGTGCTGGCAGCTTGATCCGGCTTCCGGTCGACCTGAGCGCATAGCGATCCGATCCAGGCTCGGCGACTTCGATGCGGAGTACCGAGAAACCCGCCCGCCATCGGCCCTGTGGATCGTCCCCATACAGAGCTTTATTGCCCCGGGTGCGGATCTTTTTACTTTCTGTAAAATAATGCGAGGATTGAGAGATACATAGCGATCCGATCCAGGCTCGGCGACTTTGACGCGGAGTATCGAGAACCCCGCCTGTTATCGGCCCTGTGGATCGTTCTCATGCACAGCCTTTAGTGAGGCCGCATTAAAATTTAAGGCCGTCTGGCAACCTTTTAATCGAGGAAAAATAAATAACCGGAGCAGGAAATGAAGTTAGGCATATTGGCGGGATATTCCGGCGAGAAGATCAGCTTGCCGATGGATGAGATACTGGAAGCAGAGCGGCTGGGTTATGACTCAGTGTGGACGGCGGAAGCCTATGGCTCTGATGCGGTCACACCGGCGGCATGGATATTGGCGTTGACTTCCACGATAAAAGTGGGGACGGCGATCATGCAGATCCCGGCAAGAACACCTGCCGCCACCGCCATGACGGCCATGACGCTGAATGAGCTTTCAGGCGGCCGGTTTATACTGGGATTGGGCCCGTCTGGCCCACAGGTTGTTGAGGGCTGGCATGGGGCCTCCTATGGGAGGCCACTGACCCGCATGCGCGAGTACATCAGTATTATCAGACAGGTGTTTGCCCGGGAGGCCCCGGTGCAGTTCGAAGGTTATCATTATCAACTACCTTTTAAGGGAGAGGGGGCCACTGGCCTTGGCAAGCCGTTAAAGAGTATTTTGCATGGCGATCCGAGCGCCAGGATCTATACCGGCGCCATTACCCCCGCCGGTGTGGAATTGGCGGCGGAGCTGGCGGACGGCTTCTTCGCCGTGTGGATGAACCCGGAGCGCTTCGATGTGTTTGCCGATGGCCTGCAAAGTGGTTTTGGCAAAGCGGGTAACGGCAAGGGGCTGGCGGATTTTGATGTGGCGCCCTTTGTACGGGTTGAAATGGGGGATGACGTCCATGCCTGCCGTATGAAAGTCAAACAGGAGCTGGCCCTGTATGTGGGGGGTATGGGCGCGCGCAATAAAAACTTCTATAACGATTATACAAAAAAGCTGGGTTATGAAGCGGCGGCGGTGACGGTGCAGGAGCGGTATTTATCCGGAGACAAACAAGGCGCCGCTGAGGCAATCCCCGATGAGTACGTGGATGACGTCTATTTGGTCGGCCCGCCGGAGCACATCAAAGAACAATTACAACGCTGGAAGGCAGCCGCCGATAAAGGCCACGTGGGGACTCTGTGCATTGGCGGCGCCTCGATCGATGCCCTTCGTCTCATTGCCGAAGAATGCCTTTGATGATCGGGCAGGGCGGATCCGAGGCAATCCTTCGCACCAAGCCGATCCGGTCAAATCATCATGGCAAGAGGCGGGGTGGATGGTTGCGGCCTTGGTGAGCGGGTGATCCTCATCGCCGGGCGACATCAGCCAGCCCCGTTCAAACGGCATGGATGAGTGACGGGCCAAAATCACTTTGTAGCTGATCGGCTTTATCACCTGTTAAGGGGATGACGGTTGGCGGGTGCTTTTTGTGATAGCAGGCTTTCTTTGCGAGCATCATCGCCTGGCAGGGCGGTCTGTTACGCAACAACACAATCAGGATTGTCCGCCAGGTTATGATCTCCGGGATCTGTGTTTTTATCACCCTGGATCATCAGCGGGCTTTTCCCGGCAATTTGTTCGGCGATCTCGAAAATGCGATCAGGCAGGGACCCCCGATGATCATCGAATATGGCAATGTGGTTTTCAACTGACAGCCTCGCGGCGGTCTGTTCCGTCATGGTTTACCTACCTGGGCTGCATCCGTATGCCGCCGTCGATGCGGATACATTCCGCATTGATATAATCATTTTCAATAATGCACTGGGCAAGATGGGCGACTTCCTCCGCCTGGCCTAATCGCTTCGGATGAAGAACAGAGGCTTCCAACGACGTAATCATCTTCTCATCCAGGTTATGAAAGAGCGGTGTTTCGATCAATCCGGGAGAGAGGGTGTTGAGCCGGATCCCGGCGCTGGCCAGCTCCCTGGCTATGGGCAGCATCATGCCGATCACGCCGGCTTTGCTGGCGCTGTACGCCGCCTGCCCGATCTGTCCTTCACTGGCGGCCACCGAGGCCGTGTTAATGATCACCCCTCTGTTGCCATACTCATCCAGAGGCGCATTCTTCATCATTTGCTCCGCCGCCAGACGCAGCACGTTAAATGTGCCGACAAGGTTGATCTGGATCACGTTGTTGTATAGATCAAGTGGATGGGGGCCGTCCTTGCCAACGGTTTTTGCGCTGGCAAGGATACCGGCGAAGTTACAGCAGATGTGGATGGCATGGAATTCAGACAGGGTATGCTCAATGGCCTGACCTACGGACTCCTCATCGGTCACATCCACGTTTCGAAAGATAACCTTAGCGCCTAGTTCATCCGCCAGCCTGTGACCCGCCTGCGCATTTCGATCAAAAATACCGACCCTGGCCCCGGCCGCCGCCAAGCGTCTCACCGTGGCCTCTCCCAGGCCCGATCCCCCGCCGGTGACGATGGCTGTTTTGCCCGATATGTGCACCAAGCCCCCCAGATGTTGTTATATGTTGAATATCAACAAGATACGTGATCACATGCCGTCTGTTTGCGTATTTTACATGGAACACGCCACTGGGTTTGATAAATTTAACAGCGTACAATAGGCGCAAAAACAGGCTGAGGAGGCATGATGCCGGCAACCGCAGAAGACATGACACAGGAGAAAATGCTCATGATCCGCATTGACTCGGGTATCGCTACCCTGACGTTGAACCGTCCCGGTCAATTCAATGCGCTATCCCGAGAGATGTTGTTGGCGATGGAGGCCGCATTAGATGACATAGCGCAAGATGAGTCAGTGCGGGTCGTCATCATCGCCGCAAACGGCAAGGCATTTTGTGCCGGGCATGATTTGAAGGAGATGCGCTCCAGCGAAGAGCGGGCCTTTCATCAGTCTTTATTTGATCAATGCAGCAAGGTGATGGGCGCTATTCATCAGTTACCCCAACCTGTCATTGCAAAGGTCCAGGGTCTCGCCACCGCCGCCGGTTGTCAGTTAGTCGCCCAATGTGATCTGGCTGTTGCCGTTGATACAGCCCGCTTTGCCGTCTCAGGCATCCGTGTGGGACTGTTCTGTTCAACGCCGGCGGTGCCGTTAAGTCGCACTATGCCGCAAAAACAGGCCATGCAGATGTTACTCACCGGAGATTTTATCGACGCCGAGATGGCTAAAGCATCTGGCCTGGTAAATGAAGTGGTGAGGGCAGCGCAACTGGATCTGGCCACCCGTGATTTGGCGGAGAGAATTATCGGCAAATCATCTTTATCCATTCGCCTGGGGAAGAAGATGTTTTATGAGCAACTCAATATGGGCCTGAGTGAGGCGTATGATTTTGCCAGTGAGAGGATGGCCTGCAACATGGACAGCGAGGATGCAAGAGAAGGCATTGATGCGTTTATTGAAAAACGCAAACCCAACTGGAAGGGAAAATAACAACATACTTCAGTTTCATCTTTATGCCCGTTATTTTACTATTCTCGATGATACCTGCGACAGATGACGACAACACCTGTTATGAGTAGCGAGCATATTTATCATACCGGTCTTGATAAAAACCCGGCGAATTACACACCCTTATCACCACTGACGTTCATCGAACGGGCGGCGGCGGTTTTTCCCGATTATATTTCTGTGATATATGGTGGTATTCGCTTTACCTGGGCAGAGACCTATGAACGATGCAGACGTTTAGCCTCGGCGCTCAGCAGGCGCGGTATCGGTAGAGGCGATACCGTCTCCGTCATGTTGCCGAATACCCCGGCCATGTATGAAGCGCACTTCGGCGTGGGTATGGCCGGCGCCGTGCTCAATGCACTGAATTATCGGCTGGACGCCAATGCCATCGCCTTTATGCTGGCGCACGGCGAGTCTAAAGCGCTGATCACCGATCGCGAGTTCTCCTCAGTGATGAAGGAGGCGGTGGCAAAGTTGGGCCGGGATATACTGGTGATCGATGTGGATGATCCGGCGTATGCAGGTGGCGAGCTGATCGGTGAGATAGATTATGAGTCTTTCCTGCAAGAGGGCGATGCGAATTTTAACTGGCGTTTGCCTGCCGATGAGTGGGAGGCTATTGCCTTGTGTTATACCTCCGGGACGACAGGCGATCCAAAGGGCGTCGTCACCCATCATCGTGGCGCATACCTCAATGCGCTCTCCAATCTCATGGTCTGGAACACCATCGCCCACCCGGTCTATCTATGGACCCTGCCCATGTTTCATTGCAACGGTTGGTGTTTCCCCTGGGGTATTGCGGCGGTTGCCGGAACCAATGTTTGCCTCAGGGCGGTGCGCGCCGATGCTATCTTCGCACTCATTAAAAAAGAGAAGATCGATCATCTCTGTGGCGCCCCCATCGTGTTAAATTTGCTGGCGAATGCCCCGGATCAATTAAAACGGGGGATCGATCACCAGGTTAAAGTCATGACCGCCGCATCGGCGCCGCCGCCGGCCGTGTTGCAGGCCATGGATGAGATGGGCTTCCCGGTGACTCATGTTTACGGGCTGACGGAGATCTATGGCCCCGCCGTTGTCTGTGCCTGGCGCGATGAGTGGGATAAACTACCGGTTGAGGAGCAGGCGCGCATCAAGTCAAGACAGGGCGTGCGCTATCCACTACAGGAGGCCATTATGGTGGCTGATCCGCACACGCTGGAGCCGGCGCCAAAGGACGGTAAGACGATAGGCGAGATTATGCACCGCGGCAACATTGTCATGAAGGGCTATTTGAAAAATCCGCAGGCAACGGAAAAAGCCTTTGCAGGCGGGTGGTTTCACAGTGGTGATCTGGCCGTCTGGCATGAGGATGGTTACGTGGAGATTAAAGACCGCTCCAAAGATATTATTATCTCCGGCGGTGAGAATATCTCCAGCATTGAAGTGGAGAACATGTTGTATCACCACCCGGCCATATTGGAGGCGGCGGTGGTTGCCCGGCCGGATCAGAAATGGGGAGAAGTCCCCTGTGCGTTTGTCACCTTAAAAGAAGGTGAAAACCTGACGGGGGAAGAAGTGATCCAGTTCTGCCGAGAGAACATGGCCCATTTCAAGGCGCCCAAGACCGTCATATTCGGGCCGCTACCGAAAACCTCCACGGGTAAAATTCAAAAGTTTAAGCTCAGGGCTCAAGCGGACGAGACAGGCAGTTAGCGAAGATGATCAGTAACACCTTGCAACAACGCCGACTGATTAAATCGGGTTAATGTGATTTCCTGATCTTCAATGACGTCAGAAAGACTAGATTTTTCATCTACCCGACTTATCTCGACATAATGCAATCCATAGAGAAGCATCAATCAGAATCATGACTCACATCCTTGAAAAGAGTTTATGCAGAATCAATCCTTTGAGGCTCCGGCTCCGACTGTGGAATGATAACCGCTGCGACTAACAGCATCATCAGTAATCCCAGGCTGAGCCAGACTGCCGCATGGTAAGTGCCCAACAGATCGTAACCCGCACTGAACAGGGCCGGGCCGATGGCGCTGCCAAATACCACCAGGGTCATGCTGAAGCCGGTGATCTCGCCCAGATAATCACGGCCAAAGAAACGGATAAAAGCAAGGTTAGACAGCGCCGCCCAGAGCCCGCCGGTAGAGCCGAATCCACACACCATGATCCAGTATCCGCTTTGCGCTTTTAATTGCATCAACCCCAGGGCGCCGATAATAAAAGCAATAAGCATGGCGATGAGCAGGTACTTGAGCTGCATCCTGTCGGATAGCCAGCTACTCAACAGGTTTACCGACACGGAAACAACAGCAAGCGGGAGAAAATAAGCAAACGCCTCAGTCGAGGTTCTGCCAGCCTCATGGAAGATGGCCGCAATATGAAAAATAATCGCTGTGGCGAATAATGAATAAAAGGCAAGCGCCAGCGCATAGATCCAGAACACCGGGCTCCTCCTCGCCGCTACCAGGGTTTGACTGGGGACAGAAGGTCTTTCTTTCTCATCTGCATTTAATAGGCCTCCATCGGCTAACAGCCCGCAGGACTCGGGTGTGTCCCGAAGAAAGATGACGGCAAAGATGGCAAAGATGAGTCCAACGATGATCGCAAGCAACAATAAAGCATGGCGCCAACCCAATAGATTGATCAGGAAAGCTAGAAAGAGGGGTGCAATGGAGAAAGCAAATGTGACCACAACACTTCTGATCCCGACAACCAGGCCACGTCTTTTTTCAAACCACACCAACAATATATTACGGCTTGAATTGGTGAGCACGCCCTGTCCGGTAAAACGAACGCCGAAATATCCAAACAGGATCAATGGCAGGGTAACCGCCACCATCGGTATGTTTGTGATATCGCCAATGAAACTGGCGAGGCGATCAACGCCCGCAATAAAACACAGGAAAAGCCCAAGGCCGATACTGGATGCAACGATGGATAGACGCGCGCCGGTTTCATCATAGAAACGTCCGGCCCGTGTCAGCAAGACAGCGCTGCTGATTGTACCGAATAAATAGGCGACCGAGAGCTCAGTGCGAGAAAGCCCGAATGCGTCTATGAAGTGATCCGTAAACACACCCATGCCCATGGTCTGCCCCGGTATGGACATCACAATACCAAAAGACGAGACAAGCCAGATCACCCAGCCATAAAAAATGGGTGAATTCTTCACCGAGAATGGCCAGTCAGTGCGTAATTTTTCTCCGCTCATCATCAGCAAAAGAGGCGCTCAGGGAAACAGTATGGGTTTAAGGGTGCAAGCTCAGGGGGAGTTATTCTAGCGTGAAGCGCTTGGGGATAGTATCCATCATTTATGCACGGCTTTTACTCATCGACTCTTGCGCCTCATTTAGTTGAAGTAGTTCCACGCCATCATCCACCCTGTCACCCACGGAATAATGAAGTAACTCAACCACACCATCGTGAGGGGCGGTAATCGTGTGTTCCATTTTCATGGCCTCCAGCACCAACAGCGGATCACCCCTCTTAACCCGCTGCGATTTGGACACCATGACGTCAATTATTCTACCGGGCACAGGCGAGATGAGAGTGCCGGCTATCTGCCGCTCATCTTCAGGGAGCAGATCGGACATGTCTCTCAGTTTGCAGGTATGACCTGCATGGAATACAGTCAAATGGGGATCATCTTCCACCACGGTGGCATGTGCCCTGGTTTTATCCAGGGCCGCGATCATCTGTCTGTTATCATCCAGGCTACCCGTTGCCCCTATAGACCAATCATCGGCGCTGATCACATATTGGTTATTATCTAACCTCACGTTCACTTCATGTTCTCTATCCACATAGCGAAACCGGTATTTCTCCTCAGCGGGTAAATTGAGTTGCCAGTTGTCCGTTTCATGCCAGGGAGAGCCGGGATCAGTGGAAGATGCGCTCAAGTCCTGAGCAAGACGTTTCCTTTCGAGCAATTTATATAATGTGGCCAGGCTGAGAATAGCGGGTGTTAATTCCGCTTTGTCTGCAAATAAACTGGATCGATAACGCTCGATAAACCCCGTATTGACGCCGCCGGACTTAAAAGAGGGATGTGATATGACCGAGGAGAGAAACTCGATGTTGGTGCTCACACCGGCCACTTGAGTTTGAGAAAGCGCATCCAGCATACGCTGTATGCAGGTATTTCGATCCACATCCCAAACAATCAGTTTGGCGATCATGGGATCATAATGGACAGTCACGGTATCGCCTTGCCTGACGCCGGCGTCCACCCTTACATGGCGGGAGGGGGCGGGAAAACGCAAGTGACTGATCTGGCCTGTCGAAGGCAAAAAGTCATTGCCTGGGTCTTCGGCGTAAACTCGCACTTCAACGGCATGCCCATTGATTGACAGCTCATCCTGGGTTTTGGGTAATCGTTCTCCACTGGCGATCCGGAGTTGCCATTCAACCAGATCCTCGCCGGTAATGCATTCCGTCACGGGATGTTCAACCTGCAAGCGCGTGTTCATTTCCATGAAATAAAAAGCGCCGTCTTCATCGACGATAAACTCAACGGTGCCTGCGCCTTGATAGGCGATCGCTTTCGCCGCCGCTATGGCCATATCACCCATCGAAGTGCGTTTTCTCTCATCCATCCCCGGGGCGGGGGCCTCTTCCAGGACTTTTTGATGACGCCGCTGCACGGAACAATCCCGCTCGAATAGATGTACCGCACCACCGTGATGATCACAGAATACCTGGATCTCTATGTGACGGGGGTTCGTTAAATACCTCTCAATCAACACCTGATCCTCCTTAAAGGAGGACATGGCCTCGCGTTTGGCGGAATGCAGGGCCTGCATAAAGTGATCAGCCTCATGCACAACCCTCATGCCCTTGCCACCCCCGCCGGCCGATGCTTTTATCAGGACAGGGAAACCGATTTTCCTCGCCTCTTCCCGTAAAACCGCCTCATCCTGATCATCACCGTGATAGCCGGGAACAAGCGGTACGTTTGCATTTTCCATGATCGCTTTGGCGGCGCTCTTCGAGCCCATTGCCTCAATGGCAGCTACCGGCGGGCCGATAAAGACAAGACCATGATCGCCACATGCCCTGGCAAATGCCGCATTTTCCGAGAGAAAACCATAGCCCGGATGAATGGCCTGGGCGTTTGTGGATTGTGCCGCTGCAATGATTTTATCGCTTAGAAGATAACTTTCCCGGGCCGGCGCCGTCCCGATGTTAATAGCCTCATCGGCCATAGCCACATGTCGTGCTGAGGCGTCGGCCTCGGAATATACGGCGACGGTTTTTACGCCCAGACGTTTTGCCGTGTGCATAACACGACAGGCTATCTCACCTCGGTTGGCGATCAGGATCTTCCTAAACATGGCGGGTTAAGTTTATCTCTCTTAATTTCTATTCCAATACCGATCGGTCATCTTGTGTCTTTCGAGTAGCGTTCAGGATCACGATGACCGCTCAAGAGGGCTTGCGATCATAATGGCTTGACGGCATCCACCAGCGAGAGGAGTTGCCTCATGTTCGCTTGCCTTTTTGAGGGGCGAAAAGAGAAGTTGGCGCATTTCCTCTGTGATTTATGCCTTCACCCAGTATGGTTTGCGCCTCTCCAGAAATGCCGACAGGCCCTCTCTGCCCTCTTCCGATGCACGCATATCGGCAATGGCCTCACTTGTCATCTGCATGAGCTCTGTCGTGACGGGCTTGCCGACAACATCAAACACCATTTGTTTGGCCGCCCGTACCGCTTGGGGACTGTTCATCAAGATCAGTGTGATGAGTTTCTCTATTTCCCGATCCAGCGCCGCCTTGTTCATCACCGCAGACACCAGACCCATTTCCAATGCCCTGTGAGCGGTAAACCGCTCTGCGGTTTGAAAGTAGCGGCGGGCGTTTCTCTCCCCGATTGCGCCGATCACATAGGGGCTGATGGTCGCCGGCAGCAGTCCGACTTTGGCCTCGCTAAAGGCAAAGCTCGCCTGCTCACAGGCCAGGGCCATATCGCAACAGGCCAGCAAACCACAACCGCCCCCCAGGGCCGCCCCCTGCACTCTGGCGATAGTGGGGATGGGCAGAGAATTGAGTTTATAGAGTAATTCGGCCAGCGCATTGGCGTCACGGATGTTCTCATCACGGCTGTTATTCGCCATGCGTCTCATCCATTTGATATCGGCGCCGGCTGAAAAATGCTCGCCCCTGGCGCCGAGTTGCATCACCTTTATGGCGCTATCGGTTTTTATCTCATCCAGAGCCTGGATCAATTCGGCTATGACCTCTTCATTAAAAGCGTTGTGCTTGTCCGGGCGGTTTAGCGTCACAGTGGCGATGCCGCGATCATCTCGCTCATAAACCAGATAGCTGTATGCCATGGTCGTTACATCCTGAATAAACCAAATCGGGTGTCTTCAATGGGGGCGTTCAATGCGGCGGAGATCCCAAGACCCAATACCTTGCGTGTGTCTTTGGGGGCAATCACGCCATCGTCCCACAGGCGGGCGCTCGCGTAGTAAGGATGCCCCTGGGTTTCATATTGCTGACGTATCGGCTCTTTGAACTGCTCCTGCTCCGCCAGTGACCATTCTTCCCCTTTCAGATTATCGGCTTTCACCTGGGCCAGGACATTGGCCGCCTGCTCCCCGCCCATCACTGAAATACGCGCATTCGGCCACATCCATAAAAATCTTGGGCTGTAAGCGCGCCCACACATGCCATAATTTCCGGCGCCGAAACTCCCGCCAATGATCACAGTGAACTTTGGCGCTTTAGTGCTCGCTACCGCCGTGACCATTTTTGCGCCGTCTTTGGCGATACCACCGGCTTCATACTTTTGCCCTACCATAAAGCCGGTAATGTTTTGCAGAAATACCAGGGGAATACTTCTCTGGCTACATAGCTCAATAAAATGGGCGCCTTTTAATGCCGACTCAGAGAATAAAATGCCATTGTTGGCGATAACGCCCACTGGATAGCCATAGATATGGGCGAAGCCGCATATCAGGGTGGCGCCGTAGAGCTGTTTGAACTCGTGAAATGCACTGCCATCCACAATGCGGGCGATGATCTCGCGCACATCAAACGGCTTGCGTGGGTCCGCCGGCATGACACCGTCAATATCATCAATGGCAATACGGGGCGCAATGGTTTCACGGATTGTAAGGCCGATGCGTTTTTCTCTATTAACATGGGCGAGGGATTGCCTTGCCAGCGCCAGGGCATGTTGATCATTTAGCGCATAGTGATCGGTGACCCCGGAGGTACGTGAATGCACGTCAGCGCCGCCCAGGTCCTCGGCATTGACGATTTCACCGGTGGCCGCCTTGACCAGGGGCGGGCCGCCCAGGAATATCGTCCCCTGGTTTTTCACGATAATGCTCTCATCGGACATGGCCGGAACATAGGCGCCGCCCGCCGTACACGAGCCCATCACCACAGAGAGCTGGGGGATCCCTTTTGCCGACATGTTGGCCTGGTTGTAGAAGATCCGGCCAAAGTGGTCGCGATCAGGAAACACCTCATCCTGTTTTGGCAGGAACGCACCGCCTGAGTCAACCAGATAAACACAGGGCAAGTGGTTTATCTCGGCTATTTCCTGTGCGCGCAGGTGTTTTTTTACCGTCAAGGGATAATAGGTACCGCCTTTCACCGTGGCGTCATTGGCGATAAGCATACACTCATGCCCTGATACCCTGCCGATCCCGGTAATGATCCCGGCCGCAGGCACAGCATCGTCGTAAACCCGATAGGCCGCCAGTTGTGATAATTCGAGAAAAGGCGTGCCGGGGTCGCAAAGCTGTTTAATGCGATCCCGTGGTAGCAGCTTGCCCCTTGAGAGATGCTTTTCTTTGGCTTTTTCACCGCCACCCTGGGCGATAATACCGACTTTCTCATTAAGATCATCGACCAATGCCTGCATTGCCGCCGCATTGGTCTTGAACTCCTCAGAGCTTGGGTCAATGGCTGTTTTCAAAATCCTCATCATGCATTTTGCCTTTTTCGATCCCTCGCAGTCTTTGAGCGCTTGGCATGGTGGCGGGACGGCATTTTGGGCGTAGCCGTGTATCCATCTTTGCTTATTCCCCCCTTTCTGTGGCTATGCAGAAAAGCGTTCAGCGGCTAACGGGATTCTTCGAATAATTCCCGTCCAATTAACATGCGTCTTATCTCACTGGTGCCGGCGCCTATCTCATATAACTTGGCGTCACGCAGAAAACGGCCCGTAGGGAACTCGTTAATATAACCATTACCGCCCAGCGCCTGAATCGCCTGCAACGCCATCCAGGTTGCTTTTTCCCCCGCATAGAGGATGGCGCCGGCGGCGTCTTTACGGCTTGTCTGGCCGCGATCACAGGCCTTGGCTACGGCATAAACATAGGCGCGGCAGGCATTTAATGTGGTGTACATATCGGCCAGTTTGCCCTGCATTAATTGAAACTCACCGATTGATTGACCAAACTGTTTACGCTCGTGGACATAGGGTACGACCACATCCATGCAGGCCTGCATGATCCCCAGGGGGCCGCCTGCGAGCACGGCACGTTCATAATCAAGCCCACTCATTAACACCTGCACGCCACCATTGATCTCCCCCAGCACGTTTTCCTCCGGCACTTCGCAGTCTTCAAATACCAGCTCACAGGTATTCGAGCCACGCATACCCAGCTTATCCAGCTTCTGTGCGGTGGAGAAACCGTTAAATCCTTTTTCGACAATGAATGCAGTGATCCCATGAGGGCCTGCATCGATATTGGTTTTTGCGTAAACAACCAGTATCTCGGCGTCAGGGCCGTTGGTGATCCACATTTTGTTGCCGTTTAATATGTAGCCGCCATGTTTTTTCTCGGCACGCAACCTCATGCCGACCACATCGGAGCCGGAGCCGGTTTCAGACATGGCCAGGGCGCCCGGGCGCTCACCGCTGATCAGCCCGGGCAGATAGGTTTGCTTTTGTGCATCGGAGCCATGACGTCTGATCTGATTCACACAGAGGTTGGAGTGGGCGCCATAGGACAAACCCACAGAGGCCGAGGCACGGCTGATCTCTTCCATAGCGATGACATGCGCCAGATAGCCCATGTCGGCACCGCCGTAGCGCTCTTCAACGGTAATACCCAACAACCCCATCTCACCCAGCTTGCGCCACATGCCTTTCGGAAACTCATTGCTCGCATCTATGTCATGGGCGATGGGTTTTAGCTCGGCGCTGGCGAAGTCATATACGGCGTCTCGCAACAACTCGGCGCTCTCGCCTAAATCGAAGTCTAAAACGGGGTAGGGGGTGTGGTTCATCTTATTTTTCTATAGTTTACGTTAACGTAAATATATCATCCTCCGATTGTGTTCGCCAGCAGTTTTTTAAGGCAATTTTGCTCCACCTCATCCATGGCCTCCAGGGTGGCTTGAATGTCTTTCATCTTCTCTAATAAGGCGCCTCTGTGCTCGCTAATCTTCTGACACAGACGAAGTAACTGGGGGGCGTCATCAGGGCGGCGAGGATCATACATATCAATGATTTCCCTGCACTCTTCAAGGGAAAAGCCCAGTCTCTTGCCACGTAAAGCGAGCATAAGACGGGTCTTGTCGCGCTCTGAATACACCCGGGTTCGGCCCCTTCTGGCCGGTGATATGAGTCCTTTGTGCTCATAGAAACGCAGTGCCCTGGGGGTGATATCGAACTGTCCTGACAGGGCCTGTATGGAGTACTCCGACATGGCCTTGATGGTTATTTAAGTTTACGTTAACGTCAATTTTAGAGGATTATCAGAGAAGATCAAGAGGTGATTGACGGGTGTTGTTTTATGTTGATAGTGCGCTATTCGAAGAGGATGGCGTAACCCATGAAGCCGGATGGGTTTTAAGGATCGGGCTTGCCTTCCAGGCTGGCTATGACACACTGCCTGCCTTCAATGATGACACGCAAACGGTTAGTAAGAGCATGACGGGTTCAACCCGGTATCTGTTGCAGGAGACGGACATACCCAGCGCCTGGTATAACATCGTAGCGGATCTGCCGGCGCCGGTATTGCATCCCGGTAGCAGAGAGCTGGTGACCCCGGCTGATCTTGCGCCTTTATTTCCCCTGGCGGTGATAGAGCAGGAGATGAGCGCCGAGCGTTATATCGACATCCCTCGGCCGGTGAGGGAGATACTGGCCCAGTGGCGACCCTCTCCGTTATATCGGGCGCGGCGTCTGGAGAAGTCTTTAGACACACCGGCACGGATCTATTATAAATATGAAGGCGTCAGTCCCGCCGGCTTTCACAAACCCAACACCGCCGTGGCGCAGGCCTTTTATGCAAAAGACGAAGGGGTGAAGCGGATCACCACGGAAACCGGCGCCGAGCAATGGGGCTCTGCGCTGGCCTTTGCCGGTGCGTTTTTTGATCTGGACATTGAGGTCTATATGATGGTGAAAGTCAGTTTCGATCAGAAACCTTACCGCCGCGCCTTTATGGATTTTTTTCACGGCAAGCCACATGATCAGAGCTATAATGAAAGAGAACTCGCCATGGCCTTATCGGGCCTGCCTTCAGCGGCGGCATAAGATAAACATATCGATAGTCAACGGTTACCTGTGACTGCCTGAATGGGTGAAGAGGCATGAATGATACATTGAGTTTTGTCTGTGGAACCAGTACCCAACCCCTGCTTTATCAAACCATCGGCAATGCGCTGACACAGACGGCCGCTACTTTCCCGCAAAGAGAGGCGCTGGTTGTCGGCCATCAAGGCATTCGCTGGAGTTATGCTGAATTGGACGAACAGGTGGATGCGTTTGCCGCCGGTTTGATCGCCATGGGTTTCGTGCCCGGTGATCGGATCGGCGTATGGGCGCCGAATTGCGCCGAATGGGTTGTCGCCCAGTTCGCCACCGCCAAAGCCGGGATCATCCAGGTCAATATCAACCCTGCCTATCGTGTCCACGAGCTGGAGTATGTCTTAAATAAGGTCTCATGCAAGGGACTGATCACCGCCGCCGAGTTCAAGAGCAGTGACTACCTCGCCATGCTAAAGACGCTGGCGCCGGAGCTGGGCTCCTCAGAGCCCGGGCGCGTGTCGGCCAGGCGCCTGCCGCACCTTAAATCCCTTATCCGTCTGGGCGATGAGAAAACCCCGGGCTTTGATAACTTTAATGATGTTGCCGCTATGGGCGGCGATAAAGAGAAGCAACGATTAGCGCAGCTAAAAACCCGGTTGCAAGCCGATGATGCGATCAACATTCAGTTCACCAGTGGTACGACCGGCGCACCGAAAGGGGCGACGCTCACGCATTTTAATATTCTCAATAATGGCTATTTTGTGGGTCAGGCCATGAAGTTTACGGAGCAGGACAGGCTATGTATACCGGTGCCTTTTTATCACTGTTTCGGCATGGTGATGGGTAACTTAAACTGCATTGCCCATGGCGCTACCATGGTGGTTCCCGGTGAGGGTTTTGATCCCGCCATGACGCTTCAGGCCATTGCCGATGAGAAATGTACTGCGCTTTACGGCGTCCCAACGATGTTTATTGCGGAGCTGGATCTGCCCAACTTTTCCGACTACGACCTCAGCAGTCTGCGTACTGGCATTATGGCGGGGGCGTCATGCCCGATAGAAGTGATGAAGCGGGTATTCTCCGAGATGAACATGGGTGAGATCACCATTGCCTATGGCATGACCGAGACCAGCCCGGTCAGTTTTCAGAGCAGTACGGACGACCCTGTCGAGCGGCGGGTATCCACAGTAGGACGTATTCACCCCCATGTGCAGGTGAAGATCATCAATGAGCGGGGCGAGACGGTGCCGAGGGGCGAGCGCGGGGAGTTATGTACCCGTGGTTATAACGTCATGTCAGGTTATTGGGATGATGAGGAGCAAACCCGTGAGGCCCTGGATAAGTCCGCCTGGATGCATACGGGGGACTTAGGGATCATCGATGATGCGGGTTATTGCAATATTGTGGGTCGGGTAAAAGACATGGTCATTCGCGGCGGTGAGAATGTTTATCCCCGCGAGGTTGAAGAGTTTCTCTATACCCATGAGAAGATCCAGGATGTGTCCGTATTTGGCGTACCGGATGATCAATACGGTGAGCAGCTCTGTGCCTGGATTAAGCTAAAAGCAGGATGCGAGGCCAATGAGGAAGAGATGCGATCTTTTTGCAAGGAGAAGATCGCACATTACAAAATACCGCACTATGTCCGCTTTGTAGATGATTTCCCCATGACCGTCACGGGCAAGTTACAGAAGTTCATCATGCGCGATAAGATGATCGATGAGTTGGGGTTGACGGTACAAAAAACAGCATGATGATACAGGCCCATCCTGAGCATGGCGAAAGACCCCGCCCCATCACTTATTCAAAATGCGCTAAACCCGGCGCATCCCCGGCGAACGGCTACAGGGACGGCCCTCTAACCCGGCCACTGATCAAGAGAGCATGAGGGTACTGTAGATGTCCGATCACAACATGCAGGACTACCATGACGCCTGCTCGAGGTTTAAGTGGCCACGACCTCAATCCTTTAACTTTGCGAGGGACGTGATCGATCATCTCTCCGCATCGGCTCCCGAGAAGCTGGCCCTGCTCTGGGTGAATGATAACGGCGATGAGGTTAGGAAAACCTTCACCGATATTTCTGTCGCATCAAGAAGGTTATGCAATGTGCTGGTTAAAGCCGGTATTGAGCGTGGTGAGAGCGTTATCCTGATCCTGGGCCGTGATATAGCGTGGTGGGAGAGCTTTACCGCCGTGATCAGAATGGGTGCGGTGCTCTCTCCCGGCACAACACAGCTCTCCAAACGGGATCTGGAATATAGAATCAACGCATCCGCCGCCACCTGCATCGTCACCGATAAAAGCAATGCGGCCAAAGTCGATAACATCATCGGGCAGTGTCAGAGCATCAAGGCGAAACTGTTAATAGATGGTCAACGAAGTGACTGGATTGATTATCAAGAGGCCGTTGCCGGCGCATCGGATTGTTTCGAGACGGCCGATACGCGATGCGATGAAGATGCGCTGTGCTATTTCACCTCCGGCACCACCGGTTATCCCAAGATGTGTATGCACACCCACAGCTACCCGATCGGTCATCAAACCACGGGTAAATACTGGCTGGATCTAAGACCTGAGGATTTACACTGGAACATCAGTGATCCGGGCTGGGCGAAAGCCGCCTGGAGCAGTTATTTCGGCCCGTGGACCTGTGGCGCCGCATTGTTTGTCCACCATACCCCGGGTTTTCATGCTGCACGGACACTAGCGCTGATGGAGAAATACCCCGTCACGACGATGTGTGCTGCGCCGACAATTTACCGGATGTTGGTGTTGGAGGATTTAACAAAATACCGCTTCGCATCATTACGCCACTGTGTGGGCGCTGGTGAGCCATTAAACCCGGAGATCATTGAAACCTGGAGGCGGGCGACGGGTATGATCATTCGTGACGGCTACGGGCAGACGGAAACAACGCTTTTATGTGGCAACTTCCCCTGCATCGAGCCCCGCTTCGGATCGATGGGTAAACCGGCTCCCGGCATCGATCTGGCTATAGTCGATCAGGATGGCGATGAGGCGCCCGAGAACACCGAAGGGGACATTGCCGTGCGCGTGCATCCTGAAAAACCCCAAGGGCTTTTTAGAGAATATAAAGACAACCCTGAGAGAACCGCCGAGACATTCAAGGGCGAGTGGTATCTAACCGGTGATCGTGCCTATGTTGATGAGGACGGTTATTTCTGGTTTGTGAGCCGTGCTGATGACGTCATTTTATCGGCCGGTTATCGTATCGGCCCGTTCGAGGTGGAGAGCGCATTGATTGAACATGAGGCAGTGGCCGAGTCCGCCGTTGTTTCGAGCCCGGATGAAACACGGGGCGAGGTCGTCAAGGCATTCGTTGTCCTCGCCCCCGGGTACAAGGGCAGTGATGCGCTAAAAAAAGCGTTGCAGGAGCAGGTGAGAGATGTCACCGCGCCCTATAAATACCCGCGCAAGCTGGAGTTTGTCGATGCACTGCCAAAGACCGTCAGCGGCAAGATCCGCAGGGTGGCGTTGCGGGAGAGAGAATGGTCGTCAACATCTCATCCTGAAAGACCGGCGAGCGGGCGCACATAATATCCATGTAAGCTAAATCCAGCCTGAGCAGACGGGCCCGCCGACTATTCATTTTGAACGCCCTAAAGGCATAGCTTTGGTGTGAGGGCAACGCCGATGTTGGCCGCTCACCGGGATCCATCTAAAGAGGCACAGGCGCATCGCAACAGCATCTATGCAGGGCGCCCGTCATGTAGCCCTCGCCACATCTTTCGAGAATGCCGATCAATGCCGATCGCTAACGGCAGGTGATCATGGGCACGGATCATATCGGCCCTGCGCTGTGTCGAGGGTGAGCAACTGACATGTAGCGACAGGGGGAAAATGGGATGAAATCAGTTATAGTAGCGCTCAATACCCATGCTGGAGATGAAGTCAATGAGTGAGACGATTGTTATCGCAGGAATGGCCCGTACCCCGCAAGGTGGATTACAGGGGGAGCTGGCGTCCCTGAAAGCCCCTGAGCTCGGCGCTGTTGCCATTCAATCTGCACTTAACAGGGCGCATATCGCCGCCGCTGAGGTTGATGAGACGATTATGGGTTGCGTGTTGCCTGCCGGACAAGGTCAGGCGCCGGCACGGCAGGCGTCCATAGGCGCCGGGATCCCGGCGAGCACGGGTTGTACCACGGTCAATAAAATGTGTGGCTCGGCCATGAAGGCGGTGATGCTGGGTTTTGACGGGATCAGGGCCGGCTCCGCCGATATTGTTGTTGCCGGTGGTATGGAGAGTATGAGCAATGCGCCGTATTTGATCCCCAGGGCACGGGAAGGGCTGCGTCTGGGACACGGGGAGATGATCGATCATCTGTTTTATGACGGCCTGGAAGATGCCTTCGAGAGCGGCAAGCTAATGGGCGCATTTGCCGAGGACTGCGCCGACAAGTATCAGTTCACGCGAGAGGCGCAAGACGCCTATGCCATTGAGTCGTTAACCCGCGCACAGATCGCCATTAAAGAAGGAAAGTTTCAAAACGAGATCGCAGCAGTGGTGATCAAGACCCGCAGGGGGGAAGTGAGCATCGATACGGATGAACAGCCGGGCAAGGCCAACATTGAAAAGATCCCGGCGCTGAAACCGGTATTTGCGAAGAATGGCAGTGTCACCGCCGCCAATTCAAGCTCCATTTCCGACGGGGCGGCGGCGGTCATCTTGATGCGGCACTCAAAGGTGCGTGATATTCGTCCACTGGCCGTTATACGGGCACACAGCACCCATGCACAGGAACCCGGATGGTTTACCACAGCGCCGGTTGGCGCCATCCGCAAAGTATTGCAGAAAGTCGGCTGGAGCGTTGAGGATGTGGACCTGTTTGAAGTCAACGAAGCCTTTGCGGTGGTGGCGATGGCGGCGATGGAAGAGTTAAATATCCCCCATGATAAGTTAAACGTGCATGGCGGCGCCTGCGCCCTGGGTCATCCTGTGGGCGCCACAGGCGCCAGGATCATGATCACGTTAATATCAGCATTGACGGATCGCGGCTTGAGGCGTGGCGTGGCCAGCTTATGTATCGGCGGCGGTGAGGCCACGGCTATTGCCCTGGAATTGCCCTAGTTAAACGCCGCTTTGAAGACAGGCAATATGACGGCAAGTGCCGAGGCGTTTGATAAATAGACAGGTTCTCATTTTGCCGAGATGGAAGAGCGGTGTTTTGCTCGGGAGAATCAGCAACACATCAGCGGGATCGGCGATCATAAAAAATGCGTGTTGTCGCCACAGTCGGCCATCGAAAACATCGCCATAGCCAAGTGAGATTTTAATAGCCGATGCTATGCGTTGATGCGAGCAATACTGAACATCCCGCACAGGGACAGGCTGGATGTTGATCTCTGATCAGATCAGGTATGTCAACCGCTAACAGGTGCATGCTATTCATCATCGGCAAACTTTGAGATACGCTGATGAGTTCACAGGCATGCGTAATACTGCGGTGCTTCATTTAACACCTGCATGCCCTCGCCCCTGATGGCCTACCCACTTAAACAGGGTTGGTATGGCATGTTCAAATACGCGGTTTATCTGCTTCTGATCACCCATGTTTTTGTGTTTTTTCGCGAGGAGTTTCTGGCGGTGCGGTTCACTTATACGACAGGGCCCGCCTTAACAGAGCTTGTGGGTGCATTTGCGGCAACCATAGACACCGCCGCCTGGGTCATTTTGTTGCTCTTGTTTGAGCTGCAAACCTGTGTGCTCTCCGATGCGAAATTAACACACCGGCTAAAGCGGGTTTTGCATGGCGTCCGTGCCGTTTGTTATCTGTTCATTGCCTATGCGTTTTATGGCTATCTGAAAAAATGCCAGTTGTTGTATGGCGTTGTAGCGATTGACGTCAATGATCTGTGCGCGTTGGTTGATGGGGTCAACGCCTTCATGATCGATCTGGATGAATACGTCATCCTGGATGACAACAACTGCTCGACATTTTCGGCTACGCAGGAGATGTTGCGAATGACCGGGCTGGCGATCTATACCGACGCCGACACATTGCGGGCGGCACAACATCTCAGCTTCGCCGATGTCCTGAACTCGGGAACATGGATCCTGGTGGCGCTTTCCCTGGAAGCGGACATACGGCTACGAGGACATGGCCTGCTAACAGGGCCGACTTTGCTCGCAAGTCACGGTATCAAGACCCTGCTCTATTCAATGCTGTTGATGATTGCCGTTTATTGGGGGTTGAGAGGTGATGCGATCGATTTTTGGGACGCCCTCTGCTGGATCGTTGCGTTTGTTTTTATAGAGATGAACCTGTTTGGGTGGGCTGCCGAGATGCGCTGATGTTATTTTCCGCTCTCCCCATGAACCCGGTCATAAACACCTCAACCATCGCCAATTTGTGAGGCGATATACTCACCAGGTGGGCGCTACACCTTAAAGCGAAACCCGCTACAAACCCATCATGCCGTTAAGGGCCGTGTCTCGGCGGCAGGTTTGCACTTCTGCTTGTCTCTCGCCGTAGAAGTAGACTAATCTATTCCCTTATCAAAAACAGGGGAGGCAAACATGGCGGGTCTAAAGATTTACGGTCAGCTTGAGAGTCGGGCGTTTCGCCCCCTGTGGATGGCGGAAGAGCTGGGGCTGGACTATGAACATATCCCCACCCGCTTCGATGATGAATGCAAAACCCCGGCGTTTCTCGCCATGAACCCCAACGGCAAAGTACCGGTGATGCAGGATGGGGATCTCACCCTCTATGAGTCCATGGCCATCACATTGTATTTGGGGAGAAAACACGGCGGTGCTCTGTGGCCTGCCGCTTTGGAGGGTGAAGGGCGGCTCTATCAATGGACGCTCTGGGTGATGACGGAGGTCGAGATGAACATGCTGGATGGTTTGTTATACACACTGGGCGGGGGCGGTCATGAAAAAGATCAGGATAAGGCGAAGGCCAGTTTTGATGGGCTCACCCGGCAGATGGCGGTATTGAACGCACAACTCTCCACAACACAGTATCTGCTGGGGGATGATTTCACATTGGCCGACTTAAACGTGGCGGCGGTGATCTCCTGGGGCATGTACGCTAATATGGATTTCGCCAACTGGCCGACGATCATTGAATGGGCAGGTCAGTGTCTTGCCCGCCCGGCGGCGGCGAAACTGATCAGCCGCTTATGACGGGCGGATAACCCTTATCGCCGGTTTTCGAGCATCTCAAGCCCGCCCTGGAGAGCAGGCAAGATGACTGATGAGATCAGGCCTAAAAAATCATGTTGCGCCTCTCACATCTCCCCGTTTTAAGGAGAAAAATATGCCGGCAAAACACAATGCTGAGGTCACAAGAAATGTCGTATTGATGCCGGCGAGTAGTTTCCCCTGTTGCTCAGGGGTGATGTGTACCGGGCCGAGGATCAGCGCAAATACCAACGTCACAATACCCATACTGAACATTTGACCGATCACACGCATACTGGCGACTGAACCCGATGCGGTTCCTAAGTGTTTTCTATCCACTGAGCTCATAATGGCATTGATGTTGGGCGATGCAAAAAGCGCAAACCCGAGGCCAGTCGTGAGCAACATAACGATAATAAGGTAGACGGGCGTATCAACGTTTGCCAGTGAGAGCAGTCCCAGACTGATGGCGGTTAATGTCATCCCTGTGGATGCGATAATGCGGGGTTCAATTTTGTCTGATAATTTGCCGGCGAAGGGCGAGCACAGGGTCATCACCAGCGGTTGTGAGAGCATGATGAGGCCGGCCGTTTGCGGCGTGAGTGTTTTGATATTTTGCAGGTATAGGCTCAGCAGAAACGTCATGGAGAATGTCGATGAATAGAGGATGAAAGAGGCAATGCAGGAGAATGTGAAAACCTGATTGCCGAGAAAAAGATTGACGTTAAACAAGGGGTATTGCAGGTTTTTCTCGTATCTGAAAAAGACAACAAGCCCAAGCAGGCTAGAGGCGATCAATAGAAAACCCGATAGCTGCGGCAATATGGAAAAGCCCAGGACCAGGGCAATCATGGAAGCGGCGTAGATAAGCGTGCCGGTGATATCGAAGGTTTGATTTTTATCGCCTCGCCATTCGCCTTTCAGGTAGAGCAACACCAGCATGATCACCAGAATGGTCAGCGGCACATGAAATATAAACACGCTACGCCAACCAAACTGCTGGGTCATCCAGCCACCGAAAAGCGGGCCGCAGGTCAGACCCAGATACACCGATGACACCGACAGTCCCAGCACGCCGCCGCGCTTCTCCGGCGGATAAACCGAGGAGAGTATCGCAATGCCGGTGCCGAACAACATGGCCGCCCCCATGCCCTGCAAGCACCGATAAAAAATCAGCGCCCATGCAGATTGCGCCGTTGCCGCCAGTATGGAGGCGACAGTGATGGTGAGCATGCCCAGCATGAACATTTTTTTGCGCCCGTGCATGTCACTGAAACGCCCGAACGGTAATAGAAAGACGGCGCTGGATAATAAATAGGCCATGGGGATCCAGCTTGTGGTGATCGCATCGGCCTGTAACCCCCTGGCGATGGTCGGGATAGCCACATTCACCGCCGACAGCATAAGCGGGTTGATAAATGCGCTCATGCAAACGACGATCAGCGCTGTTCTTTGCAGGGTGTGTGCAGACACGAAGATCAGCCCCGGTGTGCTTTGCTCATGTGAAATACCCGATCCATTTTTGGCATAATTTCAATCGCCGGCGGTTTGATTCCTCTCTCTGATGAGAACACCGAGGCAATGGCTTGCCCGGGGAGTTGTCTGTGGGCTTGATCGGGTTTTTTTGCAATAGGGGTGACTCCCTTTGGGAGGTTCTTTGTATTTCAGCTTGCCCGTTATCTTTTGCATGTTCAAGTTAAGAGATGATGTGGTTTGATGAGCAGTCCGTCACTTCTCCCTACGTTCGCCCTTCGTATTTTCAATTAAATCCATTCCTGGGTGGCGGTGCCGGGGCGATTCAGCACTTCTCGAGTGCGTAAGAGCGTCGCAATATCTTAATCAAACCGGGCAGGTAATGGGATGATGTCAGGGAAGGGAGGGGTTACTTACCACCGTGCCCGGGGTGAGGGGCTTTGCCCATGTCCTGGAATGTGCGGGTAGCGCCCTTATCACTATTGGCTGACAGGGCCAGCCGCTCCTGGCGACTTCTGCCACCTTTGAACAAGCTCCTCGAAATGGTTGTACAAATTAGGCTCTTTGTTTATTTCTCTGACCTTTTTTATGTAGCACACAAAAGCCTCATACAACTTTGACATCACATGGTGTTGGGACGCTTTTATAATCTCCTCATCTGCGGTTTCGGTCAGCACGGCCATCGACAAGTGTTCATAGTGATTCAGTACCATCGTCACGCACTTGGACAATTCCTGTTCTTTTTCACTTAATTCCTTGCGCCCGGCAAATTTCCTCTCAGCAAATTTCATCCAGTTCCTGTTTGGGCGAGTAAATATATCTCTGAAGACCTCTTCTTGAGCGTGACGCCAGCACTCATTATAGCGGTTATCATTTAGCAGCTTTATTGCAATATCCTTTCTATGAAGGCGGGTGTTGTTGTTAATCTGACGCCTAATCCACCAAGCAGACAAAAAGGCGGACAACAAGATACTCGCAGGAGTAAGCAGGTATGACAATTCCATGATTTCCCCTCAAACTATTCTAAAAAAAAACAGCCCGTCAAAACGGGCTGTTCATGTCAGTAGACGGGCCATGTGCTCATTGACGACATTACACTACCTCCTTAACGCTCTTGCGATAATTTACACCAAGATTAGTCTAGCGGCATTATCGGTGCTTGGCAACATACTGTTATGAGTCCACCACATTATGCTAACTGGTCGCATCCCACCACAAGAACCCGCCCACATGTTGCAAAACAACAACGATGCTGCAATCAGGAGTAATTTCCTCTTTGCCCTGTCATCGGGTGTGTTATATTTTAGACATCGTCCTGAACGGCGGTGTGTATTTTTGCAACTTGGGCCTGTTCAGGATCAACATCCTATAACATTTTTATCGTATCGCATTTTACTGGGGGGTATGTTTCATGATCAGGAGCATTGGCGTTTTCAGTGTTGTTTTTTTATTGGCGGGGATGGTGAACGCACAGGTTATCCTCGAAGAGGTGGTGGTCACCGCCCAGAAGCGCGAGCAGAATTTACAGGACGTGGGCATTGCCGTGACCGCCTTCTCCGGCGAGCAACTACGCACGCTGGGTTTTACCAACGCCCAGGAGTTATCGGCGCTGGCGCCCGGGGTGAGCACCATTCAGCCGAACGGCCCGTCCAACTACGCCCTCGCCATTCGTGGCGTGGCGCAGAATGATTTCATCAGCAATCAGGAAAGCCCGGTGTCCATCTATGTGGATGAGACCTACATCAGCCAGATGTCGGGGGCCGGTTTTCTTTTGTTCGACATGGAGCGTGTCGAAATACTGCGCGGCCCCCAGGGCACCTTGTTCGGGCGCAACGCCACTGGCGGGCTGGCGCATTTTGTTACCCGCAAGCCAACACAGGAGCTTGACGGCTACGGCCAGGTGACGGTGGGCTCCTATAATCAGGTGAAGTTCCAGGGCGCCGTGGGCGGTGGCTTAAATGATGCGCTGGCGGCGCGTTTGTCCGTGGCCACCCATCATAATGACGGCTACATTGAAAACCGCGTGCTGGATGATGACATCAACAACGCCAATGACTATGCCGCCCGTTTGCAGTTGTTGTTTACGCCTTCCGATGATGTGTCTTTGTTGTTCAATGCCCGCGGGGCGCTACAGCAGATCCGCACCGGCGGCCCGTTCGAGAATGTCTCATCCCGTGATACGGATGGCGATGGCCTGGGTGAGCTCACGCCTCAGCTAACCAATATCAATGGCTATCGGGATGATGATGGCGATGTGTTCGCTGGTGATTATGACAAGTTCGGGCATCAGGATATGGAGTCCTACGGCCTCTCCGGCACCTTGAAATGGCAGGTGAGTGATGATAAAGCCGTCACCTACATCATCGACTACCAGAGCATCGAACGTGATTATACCGAGGACTCCGACGCCTCACCGTTTGCCGATTTCAATTTCTTCCTGAACACCAATGCCGAGCAGTTCTCTCAGGAGTTGCGCCTGAGCGGCGAGACGGACGCCCTGCGCTGGGTGGCGGGGTTTTACTATCTCAATATCGAAGTCAAGGACGCCAACGGCGCCGAGCAGCCCCTGTCCGGCCCGGGCGTGGCAATGGCCCTGACCGGACAGCCTAATCCGCTGATAGACAGCCCCAATAGTATTCTTGGCGCACAGCAGGGCAATGGCTCTTTTCAGGGCGTGGATAACCCCTACACCACGGACACCTCAAGCTGGTCGGTGTTCGGGCAGGCGGAATATGACCTCACCGAGCAACTCACCGCCATCGTCGGCTTTCGCTGGATAGAGGAGAGCAAAGAGCACAGCTACGCCAGCAATTTTGTGGATTTTGAACCCGGCACGCGCTGGCGTAACGGCAACCCCAACATCATCGCTCCGTTCGGTAACTACGACGGCGAGTTGGACCGGGGCCTGTGGTCGGCGCGTGCGGAGCTGGACTGGCGGCCAACGGATGACTTGCTTATCTACGCCAGTTGGAACCGCGGCGTGAAGGGGGGGGGGTTCAATGCGCCTCTGGATGTTACCGATCCTGATCCGGCTGCTATGGGTGGCCCGCTGGAGTTAAACGATGCGCTGATGCGTTTTGACGAGGAGAAGCTGTACGCCTTTGAGACTGGCTTCAAGTCCACCCTGGCCGGTGGGCGGGCGCGCCTGAATGCCTCGGCCTTTTACTATGATTATCAGGACTTCCAGGCCTTTCGCATCGTCGGCCTGTCCACCTTTATCTTTAACGCCGATGCCGAGAGTTACGGCTTTGAGGTGGAATTGCAAGCCGCGCCAGTGGAGGGCATGGACCTGTTGCTCGGCCTCGGTTATGTGGATATCGACCTGCCGGTGGATTTACAGATTGGCCTGGGGGTGCGCGACACCAAACCCGTGCAGTCGCCCAAGTGGAACTTAAACGGCCTCGCCCGTTACGAATGGCCGGCCTTTGCCTTTGGTGGGACACTGGCCGTGCAGGGGGATTTTCACTATCGCTCCGAGCACTTCTTCAGCTTAACCCAGGCCGAGGCGGTGACTGAGAACGGCTATGCCGTGGTCAATGCCCGCATCAGTTACGCCACCGCCGATCAAAAGTGGGAAGCGGCCATCTTTGCCAACAACCTGTTTGATGAGGAATACCTGGTGCAGACCTTTGATCTGGCCACCGTGCTGGGTATGACCGAGCAATACTACGGCCTGCCGCGCTGGATAGGCGGCAGTATCGCCTATAACTTTTAGTGACGGAGGGGGAGGCCGGCGCTTTTGTGTAGGTTTATAAAGAGACGCCGGCCTTATTGATGGTGAGCTAATGGTTGTTAGCATATGATAATAAACTGTCATTCAGGATACAGGCCCAATGTAGGGCAATGAAGGTAAACCGGAGCATCATGAAACATAACATAGCCAGTCTCTTACTCCTTATCACCTGCCTGTCTTCACGGGCTGAGTTGCCCGTAGAGGAGCTCGCACAGGTCAAGACCCTGCCCGCCACTTACCCGAATACCTGGGTGTTTGCCCATGACACAAACTTTTTTGCATTAAATGATGCGAAGGTGGTGTTGATTGATGTTGCCTCGAAGAATAAACACTATAAGGGGCAGATCCCCTCGGCCCAGTTCCCATCCTTTCTGGCCTCATCCACTCGCCCGGAGTTGTACGTAGCGGAGACGCTGTACTCAAGGCGGCTACACGGTGAGCGCACCGACTTCATTACCATCTACGATAAACAAAACCTGGCGCCGATTGATGAGATCGTGATCCCGGACGCCAAGCGTGGTCTCATCGTCACGCATAAAAATACGCTACAGTTTTTAGATAATGAGAACCTGTTGTTGCAATACAATTTCACCCCGGCTGCCTCAGTCAATGTTATCGATATTGATAAACGTAAAATCCTGGCGGAAGTCTCCATTGCCGGATGTACGATGATTTATCCCTCTGCACGGCTTAGTTTTGCCAGTCTCTGTGGTGATAACACCATGCTGGTCTCCGAGCTGGATGAAAACGGCCAAGTTAAAAAGCAGGAACGCACCCGGGCCTTTTTCAACGCGGATGCGGATCCGCTGTTTGCGAAACCGGCGGTGATCAATCATGTTTACTATTTCCCGTCATTTAAGGGCCTGATCCAGCCCGTGGATATGACCAGGGCGGAGCCGAAGATCAAAAAGAGCTGGTCGTTGCTCACGGGCGAAGACAAGGCGGCGAATTGGCGGCCAGGGGGCTGGCAGATCATCACCGCCCACGGACCCAGCAGAAGGCTTTTCGTGCTCATGCATGCCGATGGGGAGAACGGCACGCACAAGGGGGGCGGGAGTGAAGTGTGGGTCTACGATGCGAGCGCTAAAGAGCGCATTAACCGCATCGTTTTGAAAGAGTGGGGCATTACCATTGAAGTGACCCAGGGAGATGATCCTTATCTGGTCGTGATAAATGGCGATATGGAAATGGACGTGTATGCCGCCGACAGCGGTGAATGGCTTCGCATGATCGGTGGTCGGGCGTTTGAAACGCCGTTTATTCTCCACGCTGCAAAATAGGATCTGGGTAACACCCGTGATTGTTGACCCGGTCATCCACATGATTGCATCGCTGATCCTCAGCTATGTGTTTGTCATCGCCGGGTTTCATAAGTGTCAGGCCCCGGAGGAGTTCACCACGACCCTGATCAATTACAAAATACTGCCGGCGATCCTGGTGAGACAGGGGGTCTATTTATTTCCAACCGTGGAGATCATGACGGGCGTCGCCTTGTTGATCCCGCCTGTTGCGAGATTAGCCGCCTTATCCGCCGGCTTTTTATTGTTGATCTATATGCTGGCTATCGGTGTTAATTTGCTACGAGGGCATCGCCATCTGGATTGTGGTTGTGGCGGGCCTGCACAGAGGCAAACCATCAGCGAGTGGATGCTGGTGCGAAACGGTGTGTTGTTATCCCTTGCCTATATGGTTACCTGCCAAATTGATCCGAGGCCACTGTTATGGCTTGACTGGGTAGTGATCGTATTGGCGACATTCATTGCCTGTTTGTTTTATAACATGGTAAATCAGTTATTGGCGAACCGGGATTTATTAAAGGTGTTGAGAGGGCGCCATGCTTGATGCGCTGATCATCTCCAACCTGATGTTGTGGGTAGTCGTCGTGATCCTGGGCTTGATGGTCTTTGCGCTGGTAAGGCAAATCGGCGTGTTGTATGAGCGGGTGGCGCCCGCCGGTGCGTTAATGATAAACCCGACCTTAAAGGCCGGAGATCTCGCCCCTGCACTTGATTTGCTCACCATAGATAATAAACCGATCCGTGTTGGCGGCGTACAGCACCCGGCAAAAAGCCTGTTGTTGTTTTTTCTTGCGCCGGATTGTCCGGTATGTAAAACGCTGTTGCCGGTGTTGATGTCCGCGCAGAGAGAGGAAAGTGAATGGCTAGAGATCATCCTGGCCAGTGATGGTAGCCCTGAGCAACACAGGCGGTTTATATCTCGGCATAAATTATCCCGCTTCCACTATGTGTTATCCGAGCCGCTGGGGCGCAGTTACGGGGTCGGCAAGTTACCCTATGGGGCGCTCATCGATGAGAAGGGTAAAGTGGTGAGCATGGGTATTATCAATTCCCGTGAACACCTGGAGAGTTTATTTGTAGCGAAAGAGCAAGGCGTCGCTTCCATTCAGGAATACGTGAAAAAACATCATGCCGGTGAAAATGAAATGCAAGCTGAAGAAGGAGCAAGATAAATGTACTGGTTGGATAAGGTGATCGAAACGCTCTCTCGTCAAGTCGCCAGGAGTGCATCACGCCGAGGGCTGCTAAAAAAGCTGGGTATGGCCCTGGTGGGTGGTGCGGCCATACCCCTGTTGCCTGTGGCGAGGGCGGCGGGCGCTGGCGGTGGTTATCATGGTGTGGCGCCACAAACCAGCCAGGATCCGGGGGCCGATCCCGGCGATCCGGCATCGTGTGATTATTGGCGTTATTGTGGCATGGATGGGTTTCTCTGCTCCTGTTGTGGGGGCACGTATAGGGCCTGCCCGCCCGGGACAAAAATGAATCCGCTCACCTGGATCGGCACTTGTCAAAACCCTGCTGACGGGGTGCATTACATCATTTCCTATAATGATTGCTGTGGCAAGACCAGTTGTAGCCGTTGTTTGTGTAACAACAACCTCAGTGATGTGCCTCCCTATCGTGCGTTCTCCAATAATGACATTAACTGGTGTGTTGGTCTTGAGGACACCACAATTTATCATTGCACAACGGCGATCATCGTTGGGATCGCGACACAAACACATTAGCGTGCGTCTGAAAATGGCGCTTTTGTGCCGGTGTTTTGTGCTCGCTTTTATCAAACGCCCGTCTACTTTTTATAAACTGCGCCTTTGGAGAAGCATCACCTTGCGAAGAGAAGGCATGAATCATGTTGAGAGAGGCTCAAGGCGCCAGGTGTGTTCAATCATTTTTTTCACAGGTGTGATCGTTGCCCTGAATGTGATGGCGGTTGAGCAAATGGAAGCGGCCTCGGTACAACGGGCGAAGATGAACTATCTGCTGCATTGCGCCAGTTGTCATCAGATAAACGGCAAAGGCTCGCCAGGCAATGCACCGGATCTGGGTGAGTATCCGGGCAGGTTTGCCCAACATCCCGATGCACGCCCATTCCTGGCCCGGGTGCCCGGCTCATCATCCGCCCCCATCTCCGATCAGGCGCTGGCGGATGTGTTGAACTGGATCCTCTATACCATGAACAAGGAGCAATTAAGGGCGGATTTCAAGGCATACACGGCGGCCGAAGTGGGCAGGTATCGGAGATCGCCCGTGGTGGAAATAGAAAAAACACGGCGGGCTTTAATTGAAAAAGTGCAGGGTGATTATGATCGTTGAGTGCGAGACCGCTGGGGGAGTGATTCTACCGGGGGTGAGGATGGATATGCCCGCTACTATAGAAGCCCCGATTTCTGATGAGAGGGGCTAGGCGCCTTTTTCTTTTACGTACTCCAGCACTTCATTTAGCACGTCACTGTCACCGATGTGGTTGGCCAGCATCAAGATCACTTTTGCATTCATCTTGTGACTATCCGCCGAGGATAACCCCTCGTGTAACTCAATCAACCTGGAATAAAAATCATCGGGGTTTTTGATCCCCGGTGCAGTGCGTAGTTTCCCCGTCATTAAATGATTGCGGATTGTTATCCTTCCAATGCTTCCCACATTGCGGCGTCACGCTCGGCGGTCCAGATCTGCGGATCGGCAATGCCGCTGGCAATGTCATAGGCCCTCGCCACATCGAAAGGCAGGCAATGATCGAATATCACCCACTCGCCGAATTCCGGTTTTAACCTGGCGTAGGTGTCCTTATAGATCTCTTTTAGGTCTTTCCCTTCACGTTGTCCGGCCTTAACAGATCCGTACATGGCTTCAACAAAAGCGCGCGTACCGTCGATCCCTTCCCGGATCGTCTCTGGCGTCATCAGCGCATCACCTCGGCCCGGTACGAGCGCAAGCGGATCAAGCGCTGTGATGTTGTCCAAGGTTGCCGGCCAATCCAGCAAATAGGCGTCGCCAGTGTACGGGGTGGCGCCGTATTCAACCAGATCGCCGCTATACAACACCCGCTCTTTGGGTAACCAGACAACGGTGTCGCCTTTGGTGTGACCGCGGCCTAATTGCAGGATGTTGATTTCGGTTTTACCCATCCACAGGGTCATTTTTTTGTTAAAGGTGATCGTCGGCCAGGTTAAACCGGGGATGGTTTCATGGCCATTGAATAATCTTGGAAAGCGCTCAAACTCCGATTTCCAGTCCTGCTCACCTCGTTCCACGATCAAGTCATAGGTATCCTGGCTGGCGATAATGTGCTCCGGTGTGTAGGCAGCCGCCCCCAACACGCGCACAGCGTGATAGTGACTCATGATCACATATTTAACCGGCTTGTCTGTGACGGTGCGGATCTTCTCAATGACACGCTCGGCCATCAGCGGGGTAGCCTGGGTGTCGATGACCATGACGCCATCATCACCGACGATGACGCCGGTATTGGGATCGCCTTCCGCCGTATAGGCGTAGGCATTGTCCGCCAGTTTACTGAAGGTGATCTGTTTCTCGCCCAGGTCCGCCTTGGAGGCAAATTCTTTAACCATTGTCACTTAACCTCATGATTGAAGTTATCGGGTTTGTGTATTCTCTCAACATAGTGTATGGATTTCCGCCCACATGTACAGGTACAAATGTAGCGGTAGAAAAAGCGATGCCCGGATGGGGTGTTGGCTTCGGATCAAAGCGCAGATCATACGGAAAGCCATTCATTTTGAGTGGTAGTCGATCAGACAGAGAGAGAATGCAAAGCTGGGGAGCCTGCGCCAGGCGGATGCCGTTAAGTCATACGTTCAGAGACGAGGCGGGCGGTCGCAGCCTGGCGAGAGCGTCATCTTCATGGCCGGGTGCTGTTAAGGGCATCCCATGAATGTGCGCTGTTCGAAAGGCATAGATGACTAGCGAGTCAGGTTTTGTTATAAGCCTGATGTTGGTATGCATCCACAGTGGTTGGGCCATTTCCAAATCCGGACTATTCCTTTGCCAGGCGCGTGGCTCAACCTCTAATAAGAGCGGCAGAAGCCTCTAATTGGATAACCGGTGAGTTGATATGGCGCTCGCTTTCTCCTTGCGGGCAGTGCAATCTGTTTTTAGGCTTATCAATGACATCAAAGGGTGATCGCTCAACTCGCTGGTGATTAATTCCCATATTTGAAGGCCTATGTGCATGACAATCTGAGTTTGGAATTTGATGAAAACAACCCTCCAGAGCGTTGTTATGTTTGTATGAGTATCAACGACAATAGACACCAAAACCGCAACCGAAGGTCGGAGTTTGTCAGGAAGTGAGCGAGCGTGGTTTTGAAGATCTCCCGGAACAGCTCCGGCGCCGATGGATGAGTGTAGAGGTTTTCTATGGCTTCGCTGTAGCATTGCACTTTTTGCATTCCGCTCAGCTTGGGATCAAATAAATACTTCCAGGCGTATTTTTCAAACTCGCCGACAAAAAAAGACGCTTTGCCGCCCATCTCAAGGGATTGCTGATCCATATCATCCATGAATTTGTAGATCAGCCCGATGGTGATCTGCTCCGCCTGGCTTTTGGGGTCCGGCACTTTGCCAACGAGAATATCTCGCAAAGCATCGATGCGTCTTTTGGTTGCGCTATCCAACATGGGCGAGTCTCTCCAGATCAACGTGCCGGCGGATGTAGGCGGGGATGTCGGTGCGTAATGCCGGGGGTAGCGCCTGGAAGACGATGCCGGATGGGTGAGTATTGAGAGCGGCAAACTCTCGGCTATCGATGATCGCCCGGTACTCCTCATCCCCGGCGTAGGCTTCAAAGAACTCGCGCACATCGTTGTAAACCGCATCATCGGGGTGCAACGCCCTGTCTAATTTATCAAACTCATCATCCAGACAGGCCTGTTTTGACGGGATGCTTGGGATATGCCCGAAGACATACAGCAATAGCTCATCCACTGTCAGGCGCCTATCCAGCCCCAGGGATTTTCTCAGTTTTTCCAGCGTGAAGTAGGCTGTCGGTTTGTCCTGGATATTATCTTGCAGATAGGTTTCTGCATCCTTGAAGTTTTGTTGCCTCACCCATTCTGCAATGGTTTTATTCTCACGTATTTGTTGCTCAAAAGAGCGGTAGAGCTGTCTGTCAACCTTCATGCCCTGATCAGAAATGATGATTTCCCGCAATGTCGCCAGCGGATCGGGCACTGTGCTGATGGCCATATCAATGGGCGATGATGGCTCTTCGCTGGCGCCAGCGCCCCCTGTGGGCAATGCCAGCACGGCGTCATAGTCGAAGCCTGTTTCAAAATAGTCGTAGTTGCCGAAGAAGTCGAATAACAGGAATTGCTGTTTCCGGGGTTCGATGTAATCCGGTATTTCCGATGCGCTGATCCAGCCTTGAGAGAAGTCCTGCCGACGGGTGCCCCTGCCTTTCATTTGCACGAACTCACTGGCGGAGAAGATCGGGCGCATCATGCAGATATTGAGAATATCGGTGCAGTCATAGCCGGTCGTCATCATGCCCACAGTGACGCACACCCGCGTTCGGGAGGTTTTGTAGGCGGGATCATGTTGTGATTCACCATCGAGTTTGTTGTTGCGAAAATCAACGGTCATCTGTTGGGCGTGGTTGATGTTTGACGTCACCTGCACGGCGAAGTTTGAATGGTACTGGTTTGGGAAGGCGCTGTCGGCCATCACATTCAGGAGCTGCGTTATCCTGGCGGCATGGTTTTGGGATCTGCAAAACACCAGGGTCTTGCCGATCTCGCTCGTGTAAGGATCGCCCATGGCGTACTTGATGAAGATCTCACAAAATCGCCTGTTGGTGTTCTCTGAGAAAAACCGCTTTTCAAAATCCTGGCGGGTGAAGGTCTCTTCAGCATCATTGCCCCGCTCATCAACACCTTGAAAAAAATACCCCTGCTCTGACAGCAACGCCGTGGTGATGTCGGTTTTTACATTGATGATTTTGGGATTGATGAGATAGCCGTCTCTCACCCCGTCTTGCAGGGTATAGCGAAAAGTCGGCTCGCTGCTCTCACAGCCGAAGGTGGTGTAGGTATCCAGCAGCAGGCATCTTTCCAGTTGTAGCGGGTGATGCTCACTGAGTGAGGCGACATCGACCGCCTTCAAATAGTCTTTGGGGGTTGCCGTTAGCCCCAGCTTGAAGCCGATGAAATACTCAAACACCTTGCGGCTTCTCACCCTCAGGGAGCGGTGCGCCTCATCGGAGATCACCAGTTGAAAATCATCAGGGCGGAACACTTTGCAGTATTGGTTGCGGTGATATAAGGACTGCACGGTTGACACCACGATCTCCGCCCTTCTCCAGTCCGCCTGATTCTCTTTCCAGATCAGGGTTTCAAAGTCGTTTTTAAGGGCGGCGTCAAATGCTTTCTATGCCTGGGTTTGTAGCTCAATGCGATCCACCAGGAACAGCGCCCGCTTCACATGGTAGAGCCGCAGAAACAGCTTGATGATGCTGGATGCGATAAGCGTCTTGCCGGTGCCTGTGGCCATTTCCAGCAAGAAGCGTTCATCACCTGCTTTAATGCTCCGTTGCACGGCCTTGACCGCCTTTAATTGATACTCGCGCAGCAGTTTGAGTTGCTTGTCTTTGAGAAATGCCGCGCGCTGGTTCTCATCCCGATAGCGGGGATGGCCTGCAAAGTTTGGGAATTGGGTCAGGGCGATATAATCCTTGCCAATGTCTTCATGTGCATATCTCGGTGGATTGAAAGCGGATTCTCTGAGCTCAAGATGCGCCTGGGTGGGGAAGCTGTCAATGGCGGTGGGATTGCCTTGCTCCAGGTCCCAGAGGTAATGCCTAAGGCTATTGGAGAGGATCACGAAGCGGCAAGCAAGTGCTTTCGCATAGTCCCTTGCCTGCTCTTTACCGACAAGGGGATCGAGCAGTTCTTTTTTCGCTTCGATAATACAAAGGGGAAAGCCGTGGCTGTCATTGAGAACATAATCGGCAAGCCCCGCCTGGTTCTGCATTTCAGTATCCACATTCACGAGGCCGGCATCCCCGGGCAACATCCAATCTGATTCTCGGAGTAATTTATCAATGACGATACGTGCGTTTGCTTCGGACATGGGGGGGAGTTTATCTTTAACTTATCGCGATTACTTCTGCTTGTGAAAAAGGCGTTTTGTCACTTTTGCTGGGGGTGAGCTGCTTTATTCCACCGAAGCTACGTCTTCTTCAGGACTGGCGAGTTGTATGAGTTAAGCGCCTATCACCCCTTTCGCTATGGTTGATCCCATCCTGCACCGGGGTTTGTCATCTCCATCCTTTGTGCACACGCAGGCGGTGTATTGTTCATGCTCGCTTTTATCACCTGGCTGTCTATGTGATAAAAACCGTTGATCCACAACATCCAGGCAGTGATATGACCCTCGCTTTCAGTCTTCGATGGGTACGACAGGCATTTCAACTCATACACCCGCTCCAATCAATTTCATACAAAAGCAACTACCACCAAGCACAGCGCTTACATCGTATGGCAATGAGATGCGGTCTTAAAAATATCGGCTACAGATGGACGGCGCGTTAAAAAAAATCAGGATTAAAGAAGCCAGCCCCGCAACTGGCACTTTCATTGCTGAACATCCGGGAATAACCAGGGCGTCTCTTTCGCCCTTCGCCGCTCATAGGCTTTAATGGCGTCACTGTCTTTTAACGTCACGCCGATATCATCCAGTCCTTTTAGCAATCTCTCTTTTAAGGCGGCGTCCATGTCAAATGTGATCTCATCAGCCGAAGGGGTCGTGATTGTTTGTCGCTCTAAATCCACATTGAGCCGATAACCCTCATTGGCTTTAACCTCCTTAAACAGACGCGCTTCGGTTTGTGTATCCACGACAATGGTTAATAAGCCATTTTTACCCGCGTTGGAGAGAAATATCTCACCGAAGCTCGATGCGATCACACAGCGAAAACCGTATTCATACAATGCCCAGACGGCATGCTCTCTGGATGAACCACAGCCAAAATTTTCCCGTGCGAGTAAAATTTCCGCACCCTGATAACGGGGCTGGTTCAACACAAAATCATCACGCAGTGGACGATGGCTGCAATCCTGCTCAGGCTCACCCACATCAAGATAACGCCAGGCGTCAAACAAATTAGGGCCGAAACCACTACGCTTTATGGACTTTAAGAATTGCTTGGGGATGATCGCATCCGTGTCTACGTTCGACCGATCCATTGGGACCACCAGGCCATGGAGAGTCTTAAACGGCTGCATCAGATGAGCTCGCGCACATCGATAAAATGCCCGGCGATAGCCGCCGCCGCCGCCATGGCCGGGCTGACCAAATGGGTTCTGCCACCTGCCCCCTGTCTGCCTTCAAAGTTTCGGTTGGACGTCGAGGCACAGCGCTCGCCGGCATTTAAGCGATCTTCATTCATTCCCAAACACATGGAACAACCGGGTTCACGCCAATCAAACCCGGCGTCAGTGAATACCCTGTCCAGCCCTTCTTCTTGCGCCTGCTTCTTAACAAGGCCGGAGCCGGGCACCACCAGCGCTTCCTTGATGTTGTTCGCTATCGTCTTCCCCCTCACCACCCTGGCGGCATCTCTTAGGTCTTCAATACGCGAATTGGTACAGGAGCCAATAAAGATTTTATCCAGCTCAATATCAACCATCGCCGTCCCCGGTTGCAGGTCCATATACGTCAACGCATTTCTCACCCCTTCTCTTTTTATGGCGTCCGTTTCCTGATCGGGATCGGGTATGACGGCATTAACCGGCGCCACCATTTCAGGTGAGGTACCCCAGGTAACACAAGGCTGAACAGCATCGCCGTCAACATCCACGGTTGCATCAAAGGCGGCGCCATCATCGCTATGTAACGCTTGCCAGACGGCGAGCGCCTTGTCCCAGTCGGCTCCTTTCGGCGCCAATGGGCGGCCCTTAACATAGTCGATCGTCGTCTCATCAACGGCGATCACACCTGAACGGGCGCCGGCTTCAATGGCCATATTGCACACCGTCATGCGCCCCTCCATGGATAACGCTTCAATACCACCCCCGGCGAACTCCATCACAAACCCGGTCCCACCTGCCGTACCGAGCTGAGCAATGATATGCAAAATGAGATCTTTGGCGGTGACGCCCGTTGTGAGTCGATTGCGAACACGGATCAACATGTTCTTTGATTTTTTCAACACCAGGGTTTGGGTCGCCAACACATGCTCCACTTCCGATGTCCCGATGCCAAAGGCCAGGGCGCCCAAAGCGCCGTTGGTGGTCGTATGGGAGTCACCACAGACAATGGTCATCCCCGGCAAACAGGCGCCCTGCTCCGGCCCCGTCACATGCACGATCCCCTGACGTTCATCAAACAACCCTATATAAGGTATGTGCCACGCCTTGACATTCTCATCGAGTGTATCCAGTTGCCTCCTGGAAACAGGATCGTTAATGAGCCGTCTGTTGCGGGTAGGCACATTATGATCCGGCACGGCCAGACTGGCCGCCTCACGCCAGGGCCTGCGCCCCGCCAGCCTTAACCCTTCAAAGGCCTGTGGTGAGGTGACTTCATGGAGTAGTTGTTTATCAATGTAGAGCAGGGCGGCGCCGTTATCGTATTCTTTAACAACATGTGCGTCCCATAATTTGTCATAAAGTGTTTTAGCTGCCATTTCTCTCTATCGCAATGATGGTTATTAAGGGCGCTTTCGCCCATGATCAACCACCCCCGGCTTGTTGCAGACATCCTCAAGGGTGGCAGGCATCTCTTCTCCGGCTTTGACTGATTATTGCATCTGTGCATTCCAAATGGGTTATCATCGCCCCGTGTGCATTATATCCATGACCCGCTGAGCGGCCGACCGATCACGCACAAGCTGGCCGCCGTGACCGTGCTGCACGCATCCGCCAGCATGGCCGATGGCCTGGCCACCGCCCTGCTGGTCATGGGACTGGAAGCAGGATACACACTGGCCGAGCGGGAAAACCTGGCCGCCCTGTTTATCTACAAAACGGATACGGGCTTTCAGGAGCGCTTCAGCCCCGCATTTAGGCCATACCTGAGGCCGAAGTCGGGGCAGGCGTGCCGAAGTTCAGTCAAACCTCAAGTCGTTAAGTCGCCAGTACGCCTCGCTGTCCTTTAAGGCTGCATTGTCTTTCATGTAGTCCAGGGCCGTTTTCCCCGCAGCGCTTTTAAGCTGCGGATCAGCGCCGTTTTCCAAAAGCGTACTGATTATCTCCGGATTTTTGTTGCGGGATGCCGCCGCTATCAGCGCTGTCCAGCCATCCTCCGCCCTTGCATTGACCTCGGCGCCGTGTGCAAGCAGCGTGCTGATCACCTCCGGGTTTTCGTTGTTGAATGCCGCCAACATCAGCGCCGTGCTGCCGCCCTCAGTCCTTGCCTTGACCTCGGCGCCGTGTGCAATCAGCGCGCTGATCACCTTCGGATTTTCGTTGCTGCCTGCCGCCCACATCAGCGCCGTAAAGCCGCCCTCATCCCTTGCCTTGATCTTGGCGCCGTGTGCAAGCAGCGTGCTGATCACCTCGGGATTTTTGTTGTACCGTGCCGCCCGCATCAGTGCCGTAAAGCCGCCCTCATCCCTTGCCTTGACCTCGGCGCCGTGTGCAATCAGCGTGCTGATCACCTTCGGATTTTCGTTGCCCACTGCCGCCAACATCAGTGCCGTCAAGCCGCCCTCAGCCCTTGCCTTGACCTCGGCGCCGTGTGCAAGCAGCGTGCTGATCACCGCGTTTTCGTTGCCCACTGCCGCCTCCATCAGTGCCGTTAAGCCTAACTTATTCCTTGCATTGACCTCGGCGCCGTGTGCAAGCAGCGTGCTGATCACCGCCGGGTTTTTGTTAATCCTTGCCGCCCACATCAGCACTGTCCAGCCGCGCTTATCCCTTGCATTGACCTCGGCGCCGTGTGCAAGCAGCGTGCTGATCACCTTCGGATTTTCGTTGCTGCCTGCCGCCGACATCAGCACCGTCCAACCGCCCTCAGTCCTCGCCTTGACATCAGCGCCATTTTGGATGGCCTGTTCAATATCGGCAACACTGGCGGCTTGCAGAAAACCCGTATCAAGCAAGGGGTTTGCCCTGGATGATGCTGAGCACAGCAGACAGAATACCAGGGTGAGCAGGGTCATTTTTTTCATGGCAAATACCTCAGCGGCTTCGGCGTGGGTCTCTTTATGATCGGGCTTGATTGTCTCTTTTTTCTAACCATCAGGCAAACCCCTGTAAGGCAGTGCCCTGGCGCCAGGATCATTGCCGGCCCCGGTCGGTCGGACATGCTGCTATACTGGCTGCAAAGTGATGATCAAGCAAACTGCTACCGGAGTCGGCCATGCCCTCATTTGATGTGGTGTCGGAAATAGACAAGCACGAACTCAGTAATGCCATTGACCAGGCCAACAGGGAAATAGCCAACCGCTTTGACTTCAAGGGCAGTAACGCCAAAGTCGAGCAACAGGAGAACGTCCTGATCCTGATGGCGCCCAGCGAATTTCAGATCAAACAAATGAGCGATCTGCTGCACACCAAAATGGCAAAGCGGCGGATCTCAGGCAAAGCGCTGAATGTCGCCCAAAAAACTAAGGCGGCCTACTGTTAGATGATGACTTCCATGGATTAGCCTCGCTCACACCGGCATAATATCTCGCAAGTAGCAGGAGATATAACTCAGGAATGAAATGCCCCATGCTGGCTACATGCTAAAGCAATGTCATCTGCTGCTCCGTTTGCATCGATGTTGTTAAACCGGACACCCCCACCCCCAGCAACCTCACATCCCGTATTCCCGCATCCGTCTTCTCAAGTAACTGCGCCAGTAGCGGTTTGATCTCCACCACTTTCGAGAACGGCTTTTCCATGGTTTTACGCCGTGTTACCTGTTGAAAATCCGCATATTTGACTTTTATCGTCAGGGTTTTCGCCGTGAGGGCTTTACTTGCAAGCGTCTTTAACGTCTCCTCTGCAAGTCCCTCCAGGTTTTCCAGCATGACGGACACATCCAGTAGGTCCTCAGGGAAAGTGGTCTCGCTACTGATGGATTTACGCGCCCGACTGTTACTGACTACACGGTGATCGATACCCCTGGCGATGTGATAAAAGTAATCGCCACTCTTGCCGAAATGAAACCGTAACTTATCAAGGCTGAGTAACTTAAGATCAGCGCCGGTGTCGATATGCAGCGCCTTCATCTTTGCCTCTGTGGCCCTGCCCACCCCATAGAACTGACCGATGGGTAACTCGGCGACAAAGGCCTCGCCCTCATCCGGGGTGATCACATAAAGCCCATCGGGTTTGTCCCTGTCAGAGGCCACTTTGGCGAGGAATTTATTATAGGAAACACCGGCCGATGCGGTTAGCTGCGTGCGGGCCTGGATCTGCGCTTTTATGGCCCGGGCAATGCGGGTCGCCGAGCCCCCATGTAGCCGAGATCGGGTCACATCAAGATAAGCCTCATCCAGTGACGGGGGCTCCACTAACTCAGTGAAACATCGAAAAACTTCCCTTATTTGCTCGGAGACTTCTCTATAATCATGAAAACGTGGCCTTAAAAAAACCGCTTGCGGGCATAACTTTGCGGCCCTGGCGGAGGGCATCGCCGAGCGCACCCCGAACTCTCTGGCCTCATAACTGCAGGCGGCCACTACCCCTCGCCTGTCGGGTGCGCCACCGACTATCACCGGTTTGCCTCGGTATTGCGGCTGATCCCGTTGCTCGACAGAGGCGTAAAAAGCGTCCATATCGATATGAATGATCTTGCGATTATCCACAATCCCATGTCTTCTGTTGATGTTTTCCACTACAATTCTACGCCATTTTACATGTTATATTTATTCACTATCATTCCAGAAAGCGGGATACGGATCTCGCAAAACGATCAAACAAGGGGGTTATATGACGCCGGGCCGGTATTGTTATCTCATTGTTCTTGCCATCTTCATCACGCACGCCACCAGGGCTGACGTCAACGTAGCGAATAGTGCGCTCTCCCGTGGTGATTTTGCGATCGCCGCCAATGAGTTTAAGCGTCTTGCCGAGGCGGGTGATCCCAGGGCGCAGGCGCATTTGGGTTACCTGTACTACGTGGGTGAAGGTGTTGAGCAAAACTATGCCGAGGCGGTGAAGTGGTATCAAAAAGCCGCCGCACAAGGCGATGCGGACGCCCAGTATAACCTGGCTGTTGCACATGCCTTCGGCGAAGGACTTGAGCAGGATTATAAAGAAGCCGCCCGTTGGTATAGACGTGCCGCTGAGCAGGGACACGCAATAGCCCAGTACAGCTTAGGTATTTCCTATGCCTACGGAGAGGGCGTTGAACAAGATGCAAAAGAAGCCGCTGGCTGGTTTCAAAAATCCGCAGAGCAGGGATACGTCCGCGCACAGGTGTTATTGGCAAGCCTGTATCACACCGGTGATGGCCTCGAGCAGGACTACGATGAGGCGGCGAAGTGGTATCGTATTGCGGCTGATAGCGGTAACGCCACCGCACAATTTAATTTAGGGGCGATGTATCGCTCCGGCAAGGGCGTAACACAGGATTATAACCAGGCGATGCGCTGGTATCGCCTGGCCGCTGATCAGGGTTATGCCATGGCTCAAAATGAACTGGCTGTCCTGGAAAGATCCTCTGTCGGCGCCGTGGCGAGAAAAACGGCGACAGAGAAGACAACAAAAGCGCCAGCAACACCATCGGCTCAAACAGCCCACAAAGACACAGAAGAGACGCAAGCCCCCTTATCTGGCGTTGATAACTCTGAGCTTCCATCACCTGAAAAGAAGATCAACACCATCAGCATAGACCCTGCCGGGGAAACAGCAACGGCAACAACACAGGAGAGCCCTGCTGGCGAGAGGGCAGCAAACGGGACTGAGGATAAAAAGAAAAGGGGCGGCATTCGCGGTTTTTTCAGCGGCTTGTTCAAAGGGAAAGGGAAAGAAACCGAACCCCTCTCCGACACCCATGAAACCCCGGATGTGGCAAAAGCAGAAAACGCAGAAACCTTAAAAGAAGAGGGAGCCGTCGGGCCTTCTGTGGAGCAAGCGGCAATCAGCGAGGCGGATGGTGAGATGTTGACCGATGTTATGGATGCAACGGAGAAGGCCCCGGATGCAGACTTCACTGATACCGCCAGTGAAGTTGCTATCCTCCCGCAAGAGGACGGGGGCGATGATAACGCATCTCCTGCCTGGGCCCGCACCGAGCATGATGTCATCTATGCGAAGGATGATGAGAAAGAGAAAAGCCCCGGCCCTGTCCGTGGTTTTTTCAGCAAACTATTTTCGAAAGATAAAGAAGCCGAAGTTGCGGATAGAGAGGCCACTGGTGATGGCATCGGGGAAGAGCCGATCCTTGCCGCTGAAAACGCCCGCTCACGGGAAGATCCCGCATCCACTGAGATACAGACCAAAGAGATGATGGCCGAGGAAGCAGCAGACGGGGTAGATGAGTCCGATGCACAAAAAACCGAAGATAAGAGAAGCGGCGCCCATCACCTGCACGATCGCAAGGCCAAACAGGTAGCCATTGAAGCAACCCCTGAGAGCATCGAGGAGGCTATTGAAGAGGCAGATAACACCTCTGTTGCAAGGGCCGATCAACCACCATCGATCGTTGAAGAGCGTGAACCTGGCTCTGACCATTACGAGGCGATGGAGACGGAGCTCATCGATAAGGCATTATTATTAGAGGAGACGGCGGAAGAGGCCGATGAAGAGCCTGAAAAGAAACAAGGATTTTTTGCCCGATTATTCGGCGCTAGAGATAAGAAAGAGGCCGAGGGAAACATCACCACATCCGCAAGCGCAACGGCTAAAAAAGAAAAAACGATTGTAGCCGGGGATGAGCGCACCCAAGAGGGGCAATTTTATGCCGACCCGGAAGAGATCGAGGCGGGAATGCAGGCGCTGGAGAGCCTTGATTATTCGGCCGCATACAACATGTTCCGCTCCCTTGCGGTGCAGGGAGACGCCCTCGCCCAATATCAGTTAGGCGCACTCTATCACCAGGGTTTAGGCGCTACCCCGGACCTGGCGGAAGCGTCCAGATGGTATGGCCGTGCGGCCGAGCGTGGTGACGCCAACGCCCAGTACAGTCTTGGCAACATGTATCTCATGGGGGAAGGTGTTGGGCAAGATGACGCCAAGGCCGCTTACTGGTATGAAAAAGCCGCTAACCAGGGGCATGCCGCCGCGAAAGATAATCTCGCCAGTCTGCAACGGATCAGCAAAGTCAAAGCCGAACAGGAGCTGAAAAAAGAGGCGATGGCGGCCGAGCTTGAGCAAAGACAGCAAGAACTATCCGATGAGAAGGTAGCGAGTGCGTCAACGGAGAAGAGGAGAGGCTTCTCTAAGGGATTATTCGGCGCAGATGAGGATCCCAAAGACAGCGTAGCAGATCAAGCCCCGGTTGATATTGAAGATGAGGCGCCGAGATCTGATCCCCCCGCCACATCGGAAGATACGAAAGGGGGCTTTTTCTCGCGCCTGTTTGGCGGCACAAAAGAGAGCCAGGCGCCGACTGATGAGGTGCGATCAAGTAGCGCCTCCATGGAGGGGGCCGATGTTGAAGATGCAAAACCAGCTACCGAGACGGCCACAGATAAAACCCGGCTGGCCGGTGTGCATGATCCCCGGCAGAGCAAGACGAAGCGAAGTGATGTTGTCTTTGATCCGCTGGAACGTTCAGGCGCCATATCAAATTACGAACTGGGCATGGCCTATTCACTGGGTGACGGGGTTGAGCAAAATCATCTCAAGGCATTTGAGCATTTCAGTCAATCGGCGGAGCAGGGATACGCAGCGGCTCAATACAAACTGGGCATAGCCTATGCCTATGGGGAAGGTGTTGACAAGGACGCCTCCAAAGCGGCCAGGTGGTATACAAAAGCGGCCGAGCAGGGCCATGTCATCGCACAAAGAAACTTAGGCGTACTGTATCTTAATGGAGACGGGGTTGAGCAGAACAAACCCCTGGCGCTGGCATGGTATAGCTTGCTTGCAGAGAGCGGAAACCGGATGGATACCCATCGGCGAGATGCGTTATCGGCAACATTATCGCCAGCCGAGATCGATGAGGCCGAAAGATTAAAAAATCAGCTACAAGGGCAACTGGCGCCATTGTAGGGGAGAGTACATCGCATCATTCGTCTTGAGTGGCGGCGGCAACAACATCAACATCAACATCAACATCAACAACATCAACAACATCAACAACATCAACAAACCGCCTTGCATATTATCTGCCGTGATCATGGACGTGCATGATGCTCGGTCACTGCCGCCACTCACCCCATCCCTTCGGGCGCATCTCACTTTGGGGAACCGGGCGGAACTTCCCGTCCTTCAGGTTTATAAACGCCATGCCCCTGCCATTTGTGAGTTAAGAGGAAGGGCGGAGAAGGGCGCTGCCAGCGGCGCCCTTGGGGTCAATCCATCGGCTCCAGGGCCTGTATTGCAGCGGCCAGATTTTTAACGGCGAACACCTCCATGCCCGTCATCTTTTGTTTGGGGTTGTTGGCAATGGGGATAATGGCCTTCTTAAAACCATGTTTCTTCGCTTCTTTTAATCGCGCCTGACCATCGGCTACGGGTCGTATTTCACCTGATAATCCCACTTCACCAAACACCACCAGCTCGTTACTCAATGGACGGTTTTGCAAACTGGATAATATCGCCATCAGGATGGCGAGATCAGCGGCAGTCTCCGCTAACTTCACCCCGCCGACGATATTGAGATAGATATCCTGATCATAGGTGGCAATGCCCCCATGCCGATGCAAAACAGCCAGCAACATGGACAGGCGATTTTGCTCCAGCCCGACTGTGATCCGTCTGGGTTGGGCCATGTGTGTGTTATCTACCAGGGCCTGCACTTCCAATAACAATGGCCGACTGCCCTGACGGCTCACCAGGATCACTGTGCCGGGCACCTGCTGTTCATGACGGGCCAGAAATATCGCCGAGGGGTGGGTGATCTCACGCAGCCCCTTATCCGTCATCGCAAACACACCCAGCTCATTCACGGCGCCATACCTGTTCTTCACTGAACGGATCATGCGGTAGCGGCTGTTGTTGTCTCCTTCAAAATACAACACCGTATCAACCATGTGCTCAAGGACACGGGGCCCCGCCAATGCCCCCTCTTTGGTCACATGCCCTACGAGAAACACTGTCGTCCCGGTGTGTTTGGCAAAACGCACAAGCTGCGCTGTGCTCTCACGAACTTGCGCCACTGCACCGGGAGCGGATTGTAATGACGCCGAGAAAACCGTCTGGATGGAATCAATCACCAACACCTGCGGTGCGTGTTTTCCGGTAACAGAAAAAATGCGCTCCAACTGATTTTCAGCCAACACAAATAACGCTTTCCGATCCAGAGCTAACCGGCCTGCACGCAAACCAATCTGCCCAATCGACTCCTCCCCGGTGACATACAGGGTGCTGACTGTCTCTTTACTCGAGAGCGAGGCGAGGATCTGGATCAACAATGTGGATTTACCAATGCCCGGATCCCCCCCGATTAACACCACGGAGCCGCCGACAATCCCCCCACCTAGAGCCCGATCAAACTCAGAGAAACCGCTTGATAGGCGGCGCTGTTGTTCGGCTCTCACTTCATCCAGCTTTCTGATCACAGCCGGTGTGGCGACATGGGACTGAAACCGGGAAGCGGTGGCGGGGCGATCATCAATGGTCACTTCCGTCAAGGCATTCCAGGCATGGCAATCCGGGCACTGACCACTCCACTTGGGCGATATACCACCGCATTCATGACACTGATATCGGGTTTTAACCTTACTCGCCACGTTCAATAAAGCTCAGCCGCTTATGCACACCGCATAATAATTCATAAGGCACTGTGCCTGCATGTCCGGCTATCTCGGCAACGGGTAGGTCCTTGCCCCAGATCAACACCGGCTCGCCGACTTTGGCGTCAGGGTATTCACGTAAATCCACGGTGATCATATCCATTGATGATTTACCGATCAGCCGGCATCGTTTTCCGTTGACTAGAACCGGCGTGCCTGAGGTTGCATGACGTGGAAAACCATCGCCGTAGCCTGCCGCAACAATACCGATGGGCATGTCCTCGGGGCAACGCCAGCTTGCCCCGTAGCCAACCGGCTCACCCCGTTTTAGTTGTCTAACACAAATGAGCGCCGACTCCAGAGACATGACCGGTTTCAGGCCGCACTCAGCGGCCGTTTTATTATCGATGGGAGAGACGCCATACAACATCAACCCCGGTCTTACCCAGTCTGAGCAGGCCGCCCCCCAGGCAATGACGCCGGCGGAATTGGCCAGAGAGGTCTCTCCCTGATATCCACTGATGATGTCTGCAAATAAGGCGATCTGCTCTTTGGTCATGGGGCTATCCGGCTCGTTCGCCATCGCCAGGTGCGACATCAGGCGGATATGCGGGGCGATCGGGGCCAGGCTCTTCAACTGCAACAGGGCGTTATCTACCTCGGCGGGTGCGAACCCCAATCGATGCATACCGCTGTCAACTTTCAACCAGACATGAACCGGTCCGGCAATCACGGCATTCTTGAGCAGGTTTATCTGCTGTTGATGATGGATCACCATATCCAGGCGCAAGTCTTCAATCGCCGGTAACTCATCAGCGGCGTAGGGCCCTTCCAGCAAGAGGATTTTCTGCCTGGCGCCCGCCTGCCTGAGCGCTTGCGCCTCTTCAAGACAGGCCACGCCAAAACCATCAACATCCGCCAAGGCATTCGCTACCCTGGATAGACCATGCCCATAGGCGTCCGCCTTGACTATGGCCAGGACTTTGCTGCGGGGTGCATGAAGACGAGTTCTTGATAAATTATGGCGTAATGCTTCAAGGTCGATAATCACCCTGGCGGGACGGGTCATCCATCTCTGCCCATCATGAAGGCTTGCTCGGCGATATAATTTTCAAAGCGCGTGTATTGCCCAAGAAAGGTGAGTTTCACCGTGCCAATCGGCCCGTTACGTTGTTTGCCAATGATCACCTCGGCTATGCCTTTATCTGCGCTGTCTTCATCATAGACCTCATCCCGGTAAATAAAGACGATGACGTCAGCGTCTTGTTCAATGGCGCCGGACTCACGCAGATCCGACATCACCGGTCGCTTGTCCGGTCGTTGCTCAAGGGCCCGGTTTAATTGCGATAAGGCCACCACCGGCACATTTAACTCTTTCGCCATGGCCTTTAATGAGCGCGAGATCTCGGAGATCTCCGTGGCGCGGTTCTCGGCGGTGCCCGGGATATGCATCAGTTGAAGATAGTCAATGATGATCATGTCCAGCTTGTGCTCCCGTGAAATGCGGCGGCATCTGGCGCGCAATTCCGCCGGGGTCAATGCCGGTGTGTCATCGATGAACAGTTTCGCATCCTGAAATATTTTAACGGCGGAGGTTAGTCGCGGCCAATCATCATTATGCAGTTTCCCCGTGCGTACTTTATGTTGATCAACCCGACCGAGGGATGACATCATACGCATGGCCAGTTGCTCACCCGGCATCTCCATGCTGAACACGACCACTGATAATTGCGCCTTGATCGCAGCATGTTCAGCCACATTGATAGCAAATGCAGTTTTTCCCATAGACGGCCGACCGGCCACGATGATGAGATCAGCGGCCTGCAGGCCCGCCGTGCGTTCGTCAAAATCATCAAAACCCGTGGCCACGCCAGTAATGGGGTTTTGTTTTTGATATAGCTCATCGGCGCGATCCAGGGCATTGGCCAGCAAGTCCTGAATGTTTTTATAATTGCGCTTGCCGCGTGTTTCCTGCTCGGCAATTTCAAACACCGCCTGCTCGGCAAAGTCCAGGATCTCATCGCTACTTTGCCCCATGGGATTGAACACCGCCTCGCCGATCTTGGTTGTTGCCGAGATGAGTTGCCTAAGCACGGAACGTTTCCTGACGATATCAGCATAACTGGCTATGTTGCTGGCGCTGGGCGTGTTCTCGGCAACATCAGATAAGTAAGCCAATCCGCCTGCCTGATCCAATTCCTGATGTGATTCCAGCCACTCCGCCACAGTGACCAAATCAAACGGCTTTCCCTGTGCATCCAGGGCGCTGATCGCATTGAAGATGAGTTTATGATCCTGCCGGTAAAAATCATCAGCGACTATGCGCTCAACGATTTTAATCAGGGCGTCCTTATCCAGGAGAAGCCCGCCTAAAACGGCCTGCTCAGCTTCTATGGAATGCGGCGGGATCTTGAGGGCTCTTGTTTCTGCATCCGCTACGGTATAGGCAGTCTCGACCATGGCATTTTCAAACCGGCGGGTTTTAGGGATCCTCAGCTTCAATGATCAATGTAATCTGCACATCCACATCGGCATGCAAATGCAGATCCACCTGATATTCACCCACCATCCTCAAAGGACCACTGGATAATCTGACCTCGTGTTTGGATATGTCAACGCCCGCTGTCGTCACGGCATCGGCGATATCTGAAGCACCCACCGAGCCAAACAACTTGCCCTCAGAGCCGGCTTTTCGGGCGAGGGTGATCGTAAATTCGCTGAGTTCCTCAGCACGCCTCTTAGCGACGGCCAGGGCGTCCTGTTGGGCCTTTTCCAGCTCGACCCGCAAGGATTCGAACTTCTCGATGTTCTCCGCCGTGGCTGGCACGGCCTTGCCATGAGGGATAAGAAAGTTCCTGCCATACCCGGGTTTCACCCTGACCTGCTCCCCCAAATCCCCCAGTTTCCTGATCTTCTCAAGTAATATTATTTCCATCTTTACACCTCGCCGTTGATGAGCAAATCATACCACAGTGCCGTCATTGATCCCGCTCTTTGTCATCACCTGCCCGGGCGGAGAGGGAAGCCACGATACCGACACAGGCGACAAAGACCATGACATGGGGCAACAGAAAAAACAGCACATACATTGCCGTCAGCCAGCCTCGGGATAGCCCGTGATCATGGACAAATCGATGCAGGCTCGCCAAACCCTGAAACAGGTAGAGCGCCATTAACACGATGAAGATGTCCCTCAGAAACAATGACGCCCCAGTTTCGCTAAACAACAACACACCTATCCCAAGCAGCAATGGAAAAGCCAGCGCCCTCGGCAATCTCAAGGCATAGAACTCTTCTCTAAACCCGCCTGGGCGAAATAACACGGATTGCCACCATCTTGATAACAACATGCTGGTGATCAGACACATCATAAACCCGAACAGAATCAAGGCCGACAACAACGGCGGCATATTCTCATCGATATGCATAAACTGCTGCGGGGTAAAACCAAGGGGATTGGACGCCTTTAATTGCTCAAACGCCAGCTCCCACCAGGCATACAAATGCTCGATGGTGATATGCGTATAGATGGCAAAGAGCACCCCGACCACCCCCGCACCTAACATCATCAGTCCCTGGGACTGTGTCGCCCTCAGGACACTCGCACACAGGATCACCGGCAACCAGACAAACAGCATCACCAGGGCCGGCAAGATCGGTTGCATTTGCAACAGGATGGCGATAACACTCAAAAGCAACAGACTGCCCGCTGCAATTTGCCCGCCCGTTGTCGCACCTTTTCTCAAGGTAATGAAACCTATGGGTACGCCACTTAGAAAATAGGAGAAAGGTTGAAAAATAGCCGCCATGACCGTTAAAAAACTAACGGCGATGATCGACTGGATTTTATTGGATAATAAATAATGGCCAAGTGCGCGCATAACCTAAGCCTTTATTTCGCAATGGCGCCAGCGGGCTCGATAACTGGAGGCGGCGCCTTACCTTGAAGAGACGTTAATGTGCATCACTGTATGGAAGTAACGACAGATAGCGGGCGCGTTTAATGGCTATCGCTAACTGCCGTTGATACCTGGCCTTTGTTCCGGACATCCTGCTTGGCAGGATTTTCCCCGTTTCCGTCACGTATTCCTTGAGTGTATCGAGATCTTTATAATCAATCTCTTCAATCCCCTCAGCGGTGAATTTGCAAAATCGTTTTTTTCTAAAATATCGTGCCATTTCGCTCTCCTTAAAATGCCGATCAGGCCTGCTCTGAAGGCGCTTTTATTGGCTCATCGGCAATAGCGCTATCCTTTGCCTCTATAGCCGCCCCCTCATTTTGAGGGCCGTCCTGCGAGGCGCCCTGCTCATCCCCATTGCTTGATGATCCCGCCTTTGCCTGTTGCTCTTTGCTCCTCGAAAGGAGAGAGGGCTCGCAAACCGCCTTGTCTTTCCTGATCACCAGCTCCCGGATGACGGCGTCGTTGAAGCGGAAGGCGCTGTTTAACTGGCCTAATGTCGCCTGATCGCATTCTATGTTCATTAGTACATAATGCGCCTTGTGGATTTTATTGATGGGATAGGCAAGCTGCCTTCGCCCCCAATCTTCAAGACGATGGATGGCGCCATGATTGCTCTCAATCATAGACCGATATCGCGCAATCATGTCAGGCACTTGCTCACTCTGATCAGGATGGACCAGAAACACGATTTCATAATGTCGCATTGTTATCCTCATGGGTTAGGCTTCCCGTCTTTGCGGTGAAGCAAGGATGATCAAGGCGTAAAGTGTATTGCAAAGCCATCAGGGTTGCAAACGGCAACATGGCGATCACCTTGCCCTGTTGTTGTGATGGATAAGGCATGGTCTTTCGCCCTGTTGGGCACATCTGGCGATAGCCTGTCGGTGCAGGATGGCGACATGCGAGCAGGCGATCGCCGATCAGGGATGTTAAAAGATATGCAAAGCGAGGCGGGCATGCGGGCAAAGCACAGGGAGATGGCGGGTAGAGAAATAGGGTGCGCCATTGCCCAATGCGTGCAGGGTAAAACACCCGGCCTGATCGCAACTGCGCTTATCTTGCCGGCCCTATCCGCTATCGTCCTGTGTCTTGTCTTGCGAGCGGTGTTGCACAAACAACTCAAAGACGCGCACGATGACATAGGCGATGAGCGCAAACAGAAAAAACACCAGCAGCGCCCAGGCGATGGCCTGCAATGATTCGATCACCGTGCGGTAGATCTCCAGCACCCAGCGATCAGCGGTCAATACCGGCGGGATAAAATCATCACTTTGCTGACGGATAAAGCGTTCCAGGTAGTGCATCTTAACACCGCCGGAAATGCCAACAACATAAATGGCAAACTTCACATACTTCGCCCATCCGGCGGCGATGTCATCATCGACTATTCTCCCAATGATGCCGTCTATGGGCCTCGAAAACAGCCTTGCGATAATAAAGCAGACAGACAGTGCGATCAGAAATGTCACGATCAATAACGACAAAAACATCATCCCCACCTCCTAAGGATCCGCAATATCAGATAGCGCCAAAACGGGAACAGCGGATCCCTTAATAAACCTGTTTCACAATCGGCAGGCCCCGGCGCCGCATCCCAAAGAACCCGATAATACAAACTGCATCGCCACAATGCCAACACCCCATTCGCTGTGTTGCCCACCTGGGAGTGCCCGTCATAGATCAGCTTGCCGCCCGGCCTGCCCGCATAAAAAATCACGCAAGGCGAGGTATTTTATCGTACCCCTGCTCTATCCTATCCTGCCCCTTCACTCATACCAACACGGAGGCGAGATGGATCCCTTATCTAAAGCACATTAGAGGATATGTATCGTCTCGCCCATCACCTGATCGGCTCGCACCCCGGTGCGGGGCATACAGAAAAGGTGCAGTGTCTTGATCTTCATGTTTGCTTTCCCGAGATCGCCGACAGACAGCAAGCGGTTGGTCAGGCATAGTCACGTTGCCTTACCAGTTCGTACAGACACACGCCCGTGGCCGCCGATACATTCAGGCTTTCAACCGAGCCGAACATGGGTATTTTAACGATGCGATCACAGCGCTTACGGGTATTTTCACGCATGCCCCTATCCTCCGAGCCCACCACCAGCACCAGCGGAAAGGCGGCGATAATGTCGTAAATCGTCTCTGTCGCATCCTCTGCGGTTCCCGTTATCCAGTATCCTGCATCGCCCAGCTCTCTCAAGGTGCGTGCGACATTTGTTACCGTGATGATCGCCATCTCTTCTGCCGCGCCACTAGCTGCTTTTTTGACGGTCTCATTCACACCCACCGCCCTGTCCTTCGGCAAAATGACAGCCGTGACGCCTGCGGCATTGGCCGTGCGTATACAGGCGCCCAGATTTCCCGGATCCATCACCCCGTCCAGCAGCAGAATGATCGAGGAAGGAGGCGGTTCATCTTTGCAAAGTGATGCGATGGTTAGCGGGTTTCGTCTCTTATCTGGCCGACATTTCGCCACAATGCCCTGGTGGTCCTTAACCTGCGTTAATTTATCCAGCCTGGCTGGTGTGGTGTAGTGCAAGGACAGCGCCGCCTTCTCACAGCATTTGAGCAGGGCGTTCAGCTTTGCAGATGGTTTCCTGTTGTTTGCGACAAAGACCTCCAGCACCCGATGTGGCGAGCGCAATAACAGATGCTGAACCGCATGATAACCATACACCATGTCGGTTTTATGCTGCATCATGATGTGACGTAATCCAGATCGATTTTTCTCTCATCCACATTGACGTTGGCGAGCCGTACCCTGATCTTCTCGCCAGGAAAATAGCGTCTACCGGATCTCTCTCCAGATAAGGAATGGGCAATCGGGTCGAAGTGATAGTAGTCGGTGGGCAATGCCGAGATATGTATCAACCCCTCGGTATGCATGTCATCGAGTTCAACAAATAACCCAAACCCGGTGACCGCCGATATGATCCCGTTATATTCGCTCCCTGTTTTATCCAGCATAAACTCACACTTCATCCTCGCCACCACATCGCGGGTTGCCTCCGTGGCCCTGCGCTCCGTCATGGAACAATGCACGCCATAATTGTGCATATCACCACGGGTATAGTCGTAATCACCTTGAGCCAGAACATGCTTGATAGCCCTGTGCACCAATAGATCGGCATATCGCCGTATCGGTGATGTGAAATGCGTATAATGCTTAAAGGAAAGGCCAAAATGTCCCTTGTTGCGGCCCTCGTATACGGCAAGCGGCATGCTTCGTAGCAGTACGGTTTCGATCAGATGTTTATCTTCCCTTGTTGCGATCTGTCTTATGATTTCTGCATAATCTCTGGTTTGAGGGTTCAGCCCGCCGCCCAGTTGCAGATCAAAATCAGCCAGAAATTGATTGAGATCGTTTATTTTCTCATCGCCCGGCGAGCCGTGATTACGGAAAACCGTTGGCATGTCATTCGCCAGCAGAAACTCGGCCGCCGCCACGTTCGCCGCCAACATAAACTCCTCTATTAGCCGGTGGGAGTCATGTCTTCTGATCGAGTCGATATTGGTGATTTTGCCTGCTTCATCAAAATGTAATTGCACCTCTGCTGATGAGAAATCGAGTATGCCCTGTCTTTCCCTGTGCCGGTGCATGATGGCGTACAGCTCAAACAGATCACGCACCAAAGGGATAATGGCGTCGTATTTTTTATCGACCTTCTCACCATCCAGTATAGCGGCGACCAGCGCATAAGTGAGCCGGGCATTGGATTTGATGGTGGCCGGATAGAGGCGATAGTGTTTTATCCGCCCGGCCCGGTTGACGTCTAATTCACAGATCATGGCCAATCGCTCCTGGCCGGGGATCAGGGAGCAGAGATCGTTTGATAGTAATTCGGGCAACATGGGCAGGACGCGCCGGGGAAAATAAACCGAGTTGCCCCTCGCCATTGCCGTCTTGTCCAATACGGAATCCTTCTTCACATAGTGGGATACATCAGCAATCGCCACAATCAGTCGCCAGCCGCTGCCCTGACGTTCACAATAGACGGCGTCATCAAAATCCTGGGCGTCCTCCCCATCAATGGTGATGAGTGGCAATGCCCGCAGATCAGTCCGGTTTTTATCGGCCCGAGGTTTGAGTTCGCCAAGTTCATCCTCAAGTTCCTCCGGCCATTCATGGGGAATACCATAAGCACGCACAGCAATATCAACGGCCATCTCAACGGAGCTGGATCTGCCGAGTACCTCGATGATCTTGCCGACGGGCTGGGTATGGGGGGCCGGCTGCCTGGTGATGTCGGCAACCACATACTCGCCCGCCCTGGCCGTTTTTTGTTGCCTTGAGGGAATGAATACGTCCTGGCTGATGCGTTTATTATCCGGCACCACAAAGCCGATATTATCTTCAAGGAAGAAGCGGCCAACGATGGTTTGGTTGACCCGCTCAAGCACCTCTACGATGACCGCCTCTTGGCGTCCATGCCGATCAAACCCCGCTGGACGGACAACAACATGATCGCCATGCAAAACAGTCCGCATTTGCTTCATGGAAAGATATAAATCATCCCCACCCTTATCCGGCCTTAAAAAACCATAACCATCGGCATTACCTATTACCCGGCCGGCAATCAGGTCCATCTTCTTTAACAATCCATAGCCTTGACGCCGATTCCGTATTACCTGGCCATCCCTGAGCATGGCCCTCAGGCGTTTGTTCAGCGCTACCCTTTCATCAGAGGTGGCAAGGTCAAAGGTTTTTGCAATGTCATCAAGCTGAAGCGGCGCCCGGGATCGTTTTAGCCGATCAAGGATCTCATCTCGCTCCGGGATGACGACTTTATACTGGATCGGGTTTGTCTTTTTAGGCATAGATACACGTTGACATGGAACAGGGCTATCGGTAGATTGCGCCATCTCCCGGGGTTCCTGATCAGAGTATAGTTAAGGTCTGCTCTTGAGGGCTTTTTCAGTTAAAACAAAGGGCTTCATGATGACGGTATTGATTGAAGATGCAAGCTCTGATTGTTGTTTTTTATGCCGAGGTGGCGGAATTGGTAGACGCGCTAGCTTCAGGTGCTAGTGGGGGCAACCCCGTGAAGGTTCAAGTCCTTTCCTCGGCACCAATGCCTGTTTCCCCTGTCCTGCACCTCTCCCGCATTATTTTTTATTGTTAATCAGTTAAAGCCTGTTTTCTGGGTTTTCACCTGACCCTGTCTTGACTGGTACTTCATTCGTAGAGCTGAGACTGACTCTATGAATGAATAACGAATACACCGGTACTGCAATATGACAAGCATTAGAAAAAATGATAAAAAGCGGTTAGCTGAAATCAGAGGACAAGGGGCCTACAAATCAAAGACCTTCAACACCAAAGTAAACGCCTTAAGCTGGGCGCTGGAGATGAAGAAGCCTCTCTCAGATGAGTCGAGCGTCATTCGGAGAAAGACCATGCTCGATGCACTTGACCAGTATGAGGTGGAAGTGTACGGGGGCAGGAAAGGTGAACGCTGGGATAGGGTACGCATCAACTAATACCAGCGTGAGCCTTTGGTCAATGTCATGCTGGAGCAGTTGAGTACAGGGCAGATCAATCACTGGATTGCCAAGCAGAGCACTTCGGCTCAATCATCAATCGGGAGCTGGATTGTTTATCATCAGTTTATATTTGAAAATGTAGCCTGACGTTCATTTTGCGACAGGGATTTATGGCCGATTAACGTTCATTCTGCGACAGCATTTTAGGGGTGATTTAATCGGTGTGAAATCCCCCATCATATCGCCCTTAAATGCATTGTTAGTCGACACCGACACTGCTCTTTCACAGCGCAGCGGGGCTTGATGTTCTGGATGATAAAGCCATTAGCCTTACCGTTTCGGTGTCTCGGCCAGCACATGGGTGGTATAGCCGCTGTTGCTGAGTTGATGGTCAACCTCGGTGGCGACCCAGTCGCCATCGATGCCGTCTCGAAAGCCGCTCAGGGTGAGTTTGGTCTCGGCGGCCATCAGCGCCATTGTGCTGCTCTGTACGCCGGCGCCCAAAAGAGATAATGTTAAGCGGCTCGGTCACGGCACGTCCTGAATACAGTCATGGGCAGGTTGAACAGCCACCATAAGAGATAGGTCATCACCAACAGGGCAATCGCCGTCACCATCAGAAACAGAACGAGAAACGCCAGCACGTCAACGATAGTGGCCTTGATGATGCTCATATAGAAACGTCTCGCAGCCATCCTTCCCCCGGCTCCGGCAGGCGGTAGCGCTTACGGCAATGCGAACATGCGCCATCATAGAGGTGATGATCAACCACGCCGCATAACTCACAACGACCGATGTCTTCCTGACCCTGCAGGGCGTAGTTCAGGATATGCTTGATGACCTCGGCGCGAGATCTCCCCTTACCGGCTGCCACCAGCTTATCTATCCTGATCAGCATCTCATCAGACAAGCGAAAGCCACTGTCCAGCCTTACCCGCTCCGCATCGTGCGTATGGTCAAGCAAGGCCAGTGTGACGCTCATCCTCATGCTCCCTTTCCTTTCATCCTGTGCCTCTTGAGGTTTTTTTTGCAGGGAGCACAGTTGTCAGGACTTCTATCCTTACCCTGCTCCAGGTCGCCAAAGAACATCCAACGACGGCAAAGTGATCTGCCGCCCACAAAATAATGCGCCTTGCGGCTGCTCAATGGCCAACCCCACCCTTCACGTACTTTCACCTTGTCAGTCATCCTCACACCCCCTTGATGATTTCAGCGTTGATGCGTTTGGCGCCCATTTCGGCGGCCAGGTTCATACACTTGACCAGGGTGTTGTTGACGATGAGCGGGTAGTGCATCCGTAAGGTCTGGTTGCTGCCACGCCGGTGCAGGGTTAAGCGCTCACGGATGGCGTCAAAGGCGTCCGCTTCCAGGATGTCTTGCACGTCTTTGCCCACCCGTTTGAATTTCAATTCAAGGTAGGCTTTAAGGTCGCCGTTCAAGGGTTCAAGCTCGGCTACCTCACAACGGCGGATAACTTCCCTGGCTTCAAAGTTCTGTCGCTCATCGAGCTTGCCCCCGAGTTCCGGCTGCCCGATTAAGATGATGGCGAGTAACTTCTTAAAGCCGTCTTCCATCTCCCAGAAGCGTTTCAGGTACTTCAAAGTCTTAACGTGTAAGTCGTGCGCCTCTTCAATGATGAGCACATGATTATGCCCGCCACGGGATGAGTTGATCAGCATACGCTCGACATTCCGGGAGCGAGCCTCCAGGGAAAGCCCCACTCTGGCCTCGGGGCTGACGTCCTTGATGATGGCCTCACAGATACTGCCGGCCGTAAGCCTCGTCTTGTCAAAGCTGCGTGGCTGGATGACAGTGATCGGATGTTCCTCTCTTTGGATGCGGTCGATCAGGTCACGGCGCAGGACGGACTTGCCGGCCCCGCTCTCACCGATCACGGCCAGGAAGCCGCCGTGTTTGGCAGTGTTGAACAGGGTCTCGCGGATGTATCTTTGCTCGGCGGACAGGAACACGTCTTCGGGCTTTTGCACATCGTCTTCAAAGGGATTTTGGAACAGCTTGAAATGTTTCTTTGCATGGTGTGTCAGCATGTCTCTCTCCGGTAGTGGGTCTGTGACAGGGGTGGTGGGTTCTGTTATACGGCGGTTAAGCGCATCGCCGGGATCACGCTCCCAGATGCTGGCGATGTCGGTTTCGCTAACGCCGGATGCGCGCAGGTAGTCCTCGGTCTGGCGGCGGATGGATGCTGCCGGTGTACTCCTGGGAAAGGTATGATTGTTCAGCAGCAGGTTCGCCGCCGCCTGTGATAAGCGCCGCCCTCTGCCCTTGCCACCGCTTTGCATGATCTGTCCAGCCCACTCACTTTGACGGACGCCGTACTTGGTCAGGACGCCTTTCAGTCTCAAAGTCATTTGGCTAAGCTCAGTATGGAGAGGTCATCCATGCCTTCCAGTGTGTTCATCAGTGCTTCCAGCGCCGCCTCACTGATCCCTTGGCTGTAGTCACGGGTGATGAGTTCGTAGTAGTTGAGGTCTTCACGTCGGCCAAGCTCCGCCAGCAGGCGCTTACAGGCTTCGGTCGGGGACAGTAGCCGCTCTTGTTTTGCTGCCCTATCAGGTACGTCTAACTCGCTGCCGGGGCGGCGCATAAAGGCAGGCGGCACGACATCTTTATGGACCCACTTCGAAAAAGTGGCGGACATCAGGATAGGCGGCCTCTGTATGATGTCATTATCATGAGGGGTTATGTCTGTCTTCACTCCGGAGGGTTTATAGCGAGCAATTGTAAGCGGGAAGCGGTTCACTAGAGTGATGCAAGTGGTCTGAGGATGGTCGAGCTTGTCTCTGATTTTGGTATACTGGTATAGGGCATAGGCCGTTCGACCCTGAATACAGGGCGGCGTTGTTTTCAGGATGATGCTGCAGCGGTAGTGGACGAGGACTTCGTTGAGAAGGAAAGATACCGTCTTCGCCGAGGGCATCTGCTCCTCCGGGCACAGCGCGACCTGCCAGGGCTTGCTTCGTCAGGGAAACCAGTCCCTAAAGGATCGAAGGGGCGGTTTGTGCGGATGGATGCCCGATGGCATGACAGAGGAAGTCGGTGACTGGGTGTCCGTGTCAGCGGCTATGATGCTTTGAGGAAATGCCCTGTGTGCAAATGGGCGCAGGACGACAGAGGCTATTTGGCCTAGATCAGGATGCTGTTTCATCCGTCGAATGAGGCGTACGGCCGTTTGCCTATAACTGTTGAGATGTGCGAACATGAGTTTGCTGTTGCTCGCCTGATGCGGGAAGCCAGGCCGCAAGCCAGACAACAGTGTCGAACCCAAAGGACAGTGGATGGAGGACACGTATCCCAACTGGTTTCAGAAGGACTTTCGGGCAACCGCACCTAAGCAGACATGGGCAGGGGATATCACCTACCTCTGGATTAAGGGAAGGCGGGCTCTGTCTGGTCGTCATCATGGATCGTTTGCACGCCGGCTGGTGGGTGGGTCAACCCGTGACAGACTGAAAAAAACGGGCCATCAACTTCAACTCGGCGATGCGTATCGCAGACACCTGAACCACGACAGCATGCAAGGGTCATGTCTGGGAACGGGCATGGTGATGATAACAGTGTTGTTGAAAGCGTCTTCAAAACTATCAATATGAACTCATCTGCAAAACACACGTGCACAGGCAACAGCAAGGATCGGGAACGTTATTGATGCTGTTTACAATCCAGTGCGCCGACATTCGACCATCGGCTACCCATCTCCTGTACAGAGAGAGGCTGGCCATTTAACTAAAACGGCGTTCCACTTTTTCGAGGGAAGTGTATTCACCTCCCCTGCATCCCTGGTGCTATGGCAAGCCTTGATTAACTTCACTACCATACTATTTATCGAACTGATCAGGGCGGCCTCGGTCGCATACTCCCCGCGCTCGGCCATCATGGCTTTGCGCCGCTCTACCTCCGGCTTGGCCGTGCCGCCTGGATAGACCTGTGCCAAAATAGCGCGGGCGCGGGTGGGAGATAACTGCTCATACAGCTTCTGCCGGATGCTGACGTCCTCGCGGGTAGTGCTGAACGCCCATATCAGTTCCGCCGCCAGTGTCAATGTCAAACGATGCACATACTTGGCCCCGGCATCAAACCAGGCAATGACATGTGAACCGGCTTGTCCTGGCTTGGGCAATTTTTGCAGTGCATAACGGGCCGCATCCGGTAGATTAAAGGTCTCTGCTATCGCATTCACACTTCGATTGCCCGCTCCCATGATGAACACCGTGGTCGCCATCTCCACCATAGTCTCGCTAAAGTCGGACAATTTCTGCGAGGCCAGGACAAACTCCACCTTCCATTTCCTTGATTCACGAATATCCGTCTCGATCTGTGTGCGTACCTGCGGCGCGGTCTCAGTGCGATGCAACTCATCAAAACAAAGCCGTTTGGGATCATTCCCGCTTTGCTCAATTTCCCGTGCATGGTAATCCCGGTAGCGTTCAGGGATCTCCGCCAGGTGGTCTTTACGAAAAAATATGTCGCTCGCCAGTATGTGCCTGGCCAGCATGTACATCACGGCTGTCTGACGCTCGGCTTGCGGGCCGCCACGGGTGGCCACCTCCTCCAGATCAAGACTAACCACACTGGCGTCACCTAAGGAAAACTCTGTCGGACCGGCCAAGATAGCGTAGTTTCTCACCGCATCGCCCACGCTCCGCCAGAAATAGTCGGTAACAGAAATATTACTGCCCGGTATATCGCCCTTATAGATCGATGTGATCTTCTCATCTTTGGCCATCGCCGCGCAGTCAGAAATGGTGGGTACGGCATAGCGCTGGGCGAGCATAGCGTGATGCGTATCGCCTGCATCAAACAACGCATCCACCACCTCCCACCAGGTGGAGCGGTCATCAGTATCAATCTGATGTGTGGCTATCGCCTCATCAACGACCGCACAGACACCCCGATCGTAGCGTTTGGGACTACCCTCATCGGCATAGCGCTTGTAAACCTCATGCACGACCATATTGGCGATCCCCGGCACCGATTCATGGGGTGCGCCATCCAGGGGCGTTGCAAACAAGGTCAACAGATCGATCAGAAAAGGCTGCTGAAAAGAGGCCGGATGACGGCAGCCCAACAGGGTGTCGCAGGGGTTGATTCGGTAGTCTTTGGTCAGTCTTAGCCGAATACTCAATGCCTCATGGCGGCGCGCCAAAGGCAGGGCTTCCTTGAGTAAAGAAATGATCCCACTTGATGAAGGGCCAATGTCCAGGATACCGATAAGCGGCAATCGCTCCAGGCCGGCAGATAGGCACAGGGAGAAGTTCAAGGCATTGAGCTGAACCGACTTACCCCAGCCCATCGGTGCATAAACCAGTGTTACCCGGGCGGTTTGCTTTGAGGAAAACAGCTCATAGGGAAACAGCTTCCCATCCGGGGTACGTAGTAGCATGGCGCCGTAGCCCCAGGGCGAAGTCGGTCTGGAGATAGGCAGTAGCCTGACAGCATCGCTGACAGGCGCCGCCATCACGTTGGCATTTGAGCCTATCAACACACCTGGCGCACAGGCATTCATACTGCGTACCGGATTGCCATCATCGCGGCGTGTCTCACACGATCCCCAACCCTGAATCGCCCGATCCAGTCGGGAGGTACTACGTTCCAGCTCTTGGGTATCCCCATTACTCACCCAAGTCATGCAGTTCACCTGTAGGCCAGCAATATGTACACCGTTTTCCGCTTGTATGGCCAAGGTCTCCAGTGATCGACGCACCATGCGTGATGTCCGGTCGGCAAACGACAGCAGTGAAGCGAGAAGACGCTTGTGTGCAACCAGCGCTTCTCCATCAGAAATGACACGTATGGATAGCACATAGGGGATGTTATCGCCCAGCAATCGCTTATAGAGTGTATTAAATGGCTGTAGTCTCTGCGGCCCCAAATACATGGATACCGGCGCATAAACCCGACTCCCCAATGCCACATGTTGCAAGCTACGTAAATCAATGCCACCAGGAAATAACTGCTCGCCCAAGGGTGGCCACAACACGGCGGAATAATCATCATGAGTAGCATCATGGAGATGTTGTGGAATGGGATCACCCGGTAATAATGGTCGCCGGCCATCATCTGTATGCCCAGGATAGGGCATCTGCCTGCATGCGCGCAGTGATCAGCAACAGGTAATGTATCCACCGAGTAGTCCAGGTCGTTAAAATCATTAAGCAATGACTCAATGAATGAGCGGTGTGTTTCGCGTAGCGCTCTTGCAGCCGGAATGGCACGTTGCGAAAACCCGCTTATCTGAGTATTGGCTGACAACCTTGATCATTCTTTGCTGACCTGTTTTTGTTCAATGGGTGATAAGGATTTCGGGTGTGTCCACAGCATCAAATAGTGCTGCTCCAGGGCGCAATACTGATCTGACAGTATAGCTTCATTCCTCTTTAGAATATCCTCAAAACCAAGACCCAAACGACGCATGGATTCTCTGGCGCTTTGCAAAGCATCAGATACCAACCTGTTCGCTGCCTGCCTGTCGGGATCACACAGAAAAACCGAGTGGCAGGTATGCTGTCCGCAATTAAGATAGGCGCCAAGGCGCCTGATCAGACTCTCCGCAAGTTGATTAAACTCAGCTATCCCCACCATTTGCCTGAAATGCCGGATTTCACCGGGAGCAAACTTGTACATGGGTTGCAATATGTTTACTGCCAGCATGGTCTATGATGACGTCATCCCTTGCAACACAAGCTCCCGGAACGGGTGGTGAGGGCAGCATGTGTTATGGTTTGGTCAAAGCTGGCATTGGCATGGCCTTGTTGTTTCCCGCAATACTGTTTTATTGAAATTGAGGGATCTTAAAAAATAGCAGAAAGAAGAGCAGATCTGTCAATGAAGAGAAATGAACATAACCAAAAACCGGCAATGGATAAACCATCAGTGCATCGCTCACACCCGCATCGGTGCAGTAGCTAAGCTGTTTCTATCACGCACCGCAAGAGAGACACTCGCCGGTGATCTATGTCTTTCCGGTAGCGTACGTTGATGGGGCGTCCTTAACTATGTCCGGTCATGACGATGATCCTCTCGCCAGGCCGCGACCGTCCGCCTCCCCCCTATGACTTGATGACATCCGCTTGGCGCGGGCGCATCGCTTCGCCTTCGCTCTCCCTGCCTCGTCAAAGAAGAAACACAAAGCCCGGTTGTTGAACCCACCGCCCGTCAGGGTAAGGCGGCGGTTTATGCGCTTGTATACTACAGATCTCTCACCGCATCGTTCAGATGAATTGAACGGATTGCTTCCATAACCAGTCCATAGCTGATGTTGTTAAATGTGCGAAAAACCAGTAAAACCCCTGCATATTCATCAGGCAACATCACTTTCTCTCCCCTTTTGAAGATGCTGTTCGACCGTTCCATGTTCACTCTATCCATAATGACGCCGCCACTTTGATACACCCCCAATACGTTACCAACCTCAATGCCATCAGAGACGCCAGCGTCGATGACCACGACCTGATATTGCCCTATTTCAGAGAGCACGTCAGTGGCTGATATGATTGTTGCATTCACAGCGCCTGATGGCTGGTTTGGGATGATGTCGGTACTGATGTCTTCCCTGGATTGTGCAATGAGTCGGTCACCTTCCAGCACTTCCCTCTCCGCCTGGGTCACCACCAATGTGGATGGCTCACCCAACTTATCGACAATGGCCTCGCCAACATAAATCGCCTCATATCCCAACACCTGATCACCGCTCTTATACATTGAGCCTTTTCTGTAAATCGAGTATTTTTTTGCCTCAGGCTGCGGCGATAAACCGCGCACATAAACTCGATCACCCGGACCTGCGATCAAATGCTGCTCATAGCTGGAGATAATATACGGCCATCCCGCCATCTCACCTTCTTCAACAACACGCGGGTGAGCGAGAAAGTTTCTGATGGCATCGATGGGAATGGACGGGATAGCATCTTGCTCGTCCTGAACACGTATCGATGGAGATAATTTGACGTTGCGGTCGGCTTCGGGGCGCATAACCTCCTCATCGGCCTGCCCGCCACGCTCAACGGTAAGATAAGGTGAGCCCTCCTCATAACCCAGGGAAATAACATCGCCGGGGTAGATAAGATGGGGGTCTTCAATCTGCGGATTGGATCGCCAGATCTCCGGCCAACGCCAGGGCTCCGTCAGGAAACGTCTGGCGATATCCCACAAGGTGTCCCCTTTGACGACGGTGTAGGAGCCGGGATGATCCGGTGATACCTGTACCTCATCGGCAAACGATGCGAAACAGAACCACAACAGGCAGATAGATATAATAAATTTATGTAACATAAGCGATACCTTACATAATTTCTTTAATGTAGATTAGCAATAAAGTCTAGCAAATAGTTCTGATTTGTACCACGTCTAAACCACAGATCCGCAAAAATCAAAAAATCTTTTATACTATCAGTGGCTTGGAAAATATCGGGAGTTTCATTAAATGGCAATTTTGACGGTTTTACACTTTCCAGACCCGCGCTTACGCAAAAAGGCGTCGCCCGTTGATAACATTGACGGGCAGATCAGGCAGCTCGCCCGGAACATGCTGGAGACCATGTATGCTGAAGGCGGGATAGGGCTGGCCGCAACCCAGGTCAATGTGCAAAAACGCATCATCGTGATGGACCTCTCGGCGGAGAAAAACGCACCGATGACCCTGATCAACCCGGAGATCACAGCGAGGGTGGGCGCTGAGGAAATGCAGGAAGGCTGTCTGTCGGTGCCCGGGTTTTTCGAAACCGTCAGTCGGGCTAAGAGCATTTCATTTACCTACTTAACGCTCGATGGGCAGAGGATAGTCGAGAAGGCGGATGGCCTGCTGGCCGTCTGCATTCAACATGAAATCGATCATCTCAACGGCAGGCTTTTTATTGATTATTTATCGCCCTTAAAAAGACAACGGATCCGAAAGAAAATCGACAAACAGGAAAAAGCCCACGCCCTGTGAATGCGGGGGGTTTAAGTCTCTCTTTCGCCGGCACCCCTGAGCTTGCGGCCGTGGTACTGGAAGCCCTGTTAAACAACACACATCACCGGATGAGTCGTGTGTACACGCAACCCGACAAACCTGTCGGCCGTGGCCGGAAAATCATCCCGGGGCCGGTTAAACGTGTGGCCGGGAAGCATCACATTCCCGTCAAACAACCAAAATCGGCGAACGAGATCGCACGGGATGATGATTTAAGACACATCGATGCGCTTATCGTTGTCGCCTATGGATTGATCCTTCCCCAGGCGGTCCTGTCGAGGCCGAGATACGGTTGCATCAATGTGCATACATCATTGCTACCACGCTGGCGGGGCGCGGCGCCGATACAACGGGCTATTCAATCCGGCGATGAGAAAACCGGTGTTTCGATCATGCTCATGGATGAAGGCATTGATAGCGGCGACATCCTGCTGCAAAAACCCTGTGCCATTCATGCCGATGACACCAGTGGCACATTGCACACCAAGCTGGCTTTACTTGGAAGCGAATGCCTCATTGACGCCTTATCACAGATCGCCCAAGGCTCGGCGAGGTTATCAGTGCAGGATGAGACCCAGGCCACCTACGCCAATAAAATCTCAAAGCAGGAGGCGCACATTCAATGGGGCGCTGATGCAGCGCAAATTGCCAAGAATATCCGGGCATTTAACCCGACGCCGGTTGCCTATACCCGGATCAATCATAAAAAAATACGCATCTGGCAGGCGGAAGTCCTGACCAGCAACACAAAAAACTATTTGCCCGGAGAGGTTCTCGCCTATTCCGCCGCTGGTCTTGACATAGCCACAGGTGATCGAGCCCTGCGGGTTCTCAATCTGCAACTCGAAGGCGGCAAGCAACAACCTGTTAAGGCATTCTATAACGGACATCCCAAGATGTTTACGCCCGCCGGATGCGGGATGTTCTTTAGATGAATGCCCGCGCCGTGGCCACAAAAACCCTCTGCCGGGTGATACATTCGGGGGAAACGCTGGATGTATCATTGGCGAGGTGTTTGCCCTCGGTAGAAGGGCGAAAAGACAGAAGTCTCATCAAGGAAATGTGCTTTGGTGTGCTACGCTGGTTTGATCAGTTACAATCCCTCCTGGGGCAGTATTTGTCCAAACCCATTAAAGCCAAAGATAAGGATGTTCAGCTCCTGATCCTCATCGGTTTATACCAGCTTCACTATCTGAACACACCCGAGCACGCCGCCGTTTCAGAGACCGTTGACGCTGTAGCGGAGCTTGAAAAACAATGGGCGAAACCGCTCATCAACGCGGTGTTGCGGCGCTCACAGCGGGAGTTTGGCAAGGCCATGGCCAAGCTGGACGGGGAGGTAGCACAATTCTCTCACCCTGCCTGGTTGATCAACACCATCCGCTCAGACTGGCCTCATCACTGGCAATCCATTTTACAGGCGAACAACGCACGCCCGCCACTGCATTTGCGCGTGAATAGGCTAAAAACAACCAGGGCGAGCTATCAGGCGCTGTTAGAGAAGGCCGGCATACCATCGAGGATAATCGATCTCGCGCCCGCTGCCATTGAGACTCTATCCCCGGTTGACGTCAGTCAATTACCCAGCTTCAATAAGGGCTATGTCTGCATCCAGGATGTCGGCGCACAGATCGCCGCACCCCTGTTAAACCCCCATGCTGATGAGCGCATACTGGATGCTTGTGCAGCGCCGGGCGGGAAGACGGCGCATATTCGTGAAACACAGCCAGCCATCACAGAAATCGTGGCCATTGATGTTAGCCAAAGACGCACGGCTTTGTTGGCGGATACCTTATCCAGGCTGGGTCTGACGGCCACCATCATGACGGCGGATGCGCGGCGGCCGAAGACCTGGTGGGACGGGCGCTTGTTTGATCGCATTCTTCTGGATGTGCCTTGCAGTGCAACGGGCGTCATTCGAAGACACCCCGACATCAAACACCTCCGCAGCCCTGAGCACATCCCGGCGCTCAATGATACACAAACCGCTTTGCTAACATCATGCTGGCCGCTACTAAAACCGGGCGGGCGGCTTGTATACTCAACCTGCTCTGTACTGAAAGATGAAAACGATGTCGTGATAAAACACTTTCTGAACGGGGAGGCATCGGCCAGGTTAAACGGCATTGAAGCGAACTGGGGGGTGGCCACGGACTACGGTCGCGAACTGCTTCCGGGGCTTGATAACACCGATGGATTTTACTACTCGATGTTATCGAAGGCGGGCGGATGAGAGCCGGCTTAAGCGCTTGTTTGCTCTTCTGCCTTTCCATGAAGGTGGCCGCCGCCGGGGAGATCAAAGTGACCCATGTTTCAAGTGAGTTAATGGAAAATTATTACTACCTTAACGCACAGATAGATTTTGATTTTAACGATGATGTACTAGGAGCGTTAAACCATGGGGTTGAGTTAAACATAGACATCATTATAGAGGTGAAGATCAAACGGCGATGGCTGTGGGATAAGCTATACAAACAGGACGTCATTCAATTTAAACTCAATTATCACCCCTTATCTTCCCTGTATGTGGTAACCCGCCTTGATAATTCTGAGCGACGACAATTTAACTCGCTCAACGACGCCTTGCAGCATTTGGGCGGGGTTAATCGTTATTTTTTGTTAAATAACGATAATGTCAAGGCCGGGCACAGGCTGACGGGCCTGCTCAAGGCAAAGCTGAATGTGGATGACCTGCCAACCGCCTTAAAGCCCATTACGTTCATATCAAGCCAATGGCAGCTAGACAGTCAATGGTATCAATGGAACATTAACTAACATGCGATACGGCGCACAGATCATACTCATTATCGGCGTTGCGCTGTTCTTTTTTATGCTCGCCTCCCTGCTAGTGATGAGCCAGGCGCTGCAAAACTCGACCCAGTTTGATCAACTCTACTTTGCCCTGTTGTTGTTCAATACCCTGGGGTTACTGACGTTGATCATCTTAATCAGTATCAACCTTCGCGGCTTAATAAAACAACTGCGAGATAAGACCCCGGGGGCACGCCTCACCGTGCGTATGCTCGGCATGTTTGTCCTTCTGTCCATCACACCGGTTCTTATTTTGTATTATTTTTCACTGGATTTTCTCCATCGGGGCGTCGATAGCTGGTTCGATCTGCGTGTCGAGCAGGCCCTGGAGGACTCCCTTGAACTCAGCCGACTTGCTCTGGATACGCGCATGAAAGAAATACTCAGGCAAACGGAAAAAATGGCGGAAGACATCGCCATCACCAGCGATACATTGATCCCCTTTGAAATTGATCAATTTCGGATCAGGAGCGACGCCAGTGAACTCACTATCATGAGCAAACAGGGCGCCATAGTCGCTTCCAGCTCGGCCTTCACTGAGGGTCTTGTACCTGAGCCACCGGGCGATACGGTGCTCCTTCAGGTGCAACAGGGCAACAGCTACATTGGCCTTGATAAGATCAGCGATGCCGGGCTCACTATCCGCGTGGTGGTGAATGTGCCGACGGCGGGTAGGCGTGATGATCCCAGGATCATTCAGGCGTTATTCCCGGTCACGGAAAAGGCGAACCAACTGGCCGGCAGCGTTGAGTCCGCTTTCACGCAATATAAAGAGCTGTCCTTCCTTAGGGGGCAACTGAAGATCAGCTTCATCGTGATCCTGACTATGGTGTTGCTTTTCAGTATATTCTCCGCCGTGTGGGCGGCGTTCTACTCCGCCAGGAAATTAGCCGCACCCATATGCGATCTGGCTGAGGGCACAAAATCGGTGGCCGATGGGGACTATCACACCATCTTGCCCATTGTCGGCAATGATGAGCTTGGCTTTTTGATCGCCTCATTTAATGATATGACCCGCAAGATTGCCAGCGCCAGGGACGTGGCGAGGCAAAGCCAGCATAAGGCCGAGATCCAGCATAAATACCTGGCGGCGGTGCTGGGGCGGTTATCATCCGGTGTGCTGGTGCTGGATGATGAGAAGAGGCTGCGAACGGCGAACATCAGTAGCGGTGAGATATTAAAGATAGCCATCGATGAGATGACTGGGTGTTCGCTACGGCAAATAGCAAAGCGATATGGCTATCTCGAACAACTGCATCAACTCTGCAATAAACACATCGACAGCGCCTCCCCCGATTGGCGTGAACAGATCACGCTGTTCGCCGCCAGTGGACGGCAAATTTTACTCTGCAGCGGCGCCTCCCTTGTCTTGGCCAGAGAGGAGGCCCCGGTGCATGTGATTGTTTTTGACGATATTACCGCCCTGGTGCAGGGCCAGCGTGATGCGGCATGGAGCGAGATGGCAAGACGACTGGCCCATGAGATTAAAAACCCACTCACACCGATACAACTGGCGGCGGAGAAACTGCGGGCGAAATACCTTACCGCCGCCACGCATCAAGACGCCGACATGCTGGATCGTTTAACGACTACCATCATCCATCAGGTTATAACCATGAAGAACATGGTGGACACATTCTCTGAATACGCCCGCCCGCCGGTTATGTCACCTGAATATATCGATCTCAATGGATTGCTTGAAGAGGTGGCCGATCTCTACAAGACTATGGACGCTAACGTATCCATCCGCCTTGATCTGACGAAAAACCTGCCTGCGATCACAGCGGATCCGGGCAAGTTACGACAGGTATTGAATAATGTGCTGAACAACGCCTTCGACGCCAGCGACCCGGCAGAACCTGCCCATCTGCACATCTCAACCTCCTATGTCTGTGCATCGGCTATGGGCTACATCGAAACCCGCATTAGCGATTCGGGTTCCGGGATCAGTGAGGATATAATCACCACATTATTTGAACCCTACGTCACCACCAGGCAAAAAGGCACTGGCCTTGGGCTTGCGATTGTGAAAAAAATCATTGAAGAGCACAGTGGACTGGTCTGGATTGAAAACAATGCCGACGGGCCGGGGGCCTGCGTCACCATAAGACTGCCGATACCCGCAAAGGCACAGGGGCGCGAGATTGATTTTTCCACAATTAAAGAGGCGGTATGATGGCTGAGAAGATCCTGGTTGTTGACGATGAGCCGGCCATCAGGGATCTGGTGGCGGAAATTCTGCTCGATGAGGGGTTTGATGTCGCCACTGCCGAAGATGGAGAGACGGCACGGGGCCTGCTGGAGCGTTTTCACCCCCATCTCATCCTGCTGGATATCTGGATGCCGGACATCGACGGGATCAGCTTGTTAAAAGAATGGCGGGAGGCGGGAAAACTGCCCGGCCCGGTGGTGATGATGTCAGGTCACGGGAATGTTGAAACCGCCGTTGAGGCCACCCGCCTGGGCGCTTATGATTATCTGGAAAAACCCCTATCTCTGGCCAAGCTGGTGTTGACCATCAACAACGCCTTGCAGGCCTACCGACTGCAAAATGAAAACATAAGATTAAGGCAGTCCTCTCAAGCGGCGACTGACATCATCGGTAGAAGTGAAGCCATCACCGGTTTGCGCCAGCAACTACAAAGAATCGCCCATCACGACACCCCGGTTTTAATCATCGGTGAGTCCGGCACCGATAAAGAGGCGATTGCCCGATACCTGCATAGGCAAAGCGACCGCCAGCATGAGCCATTTATCTCGATGAGTGTCTCTGCGCTCTCACCGACTACCGCTATTAACGAGATTTACGGTGAAGATGCGGGGCATGAAATCATCCACGGCCTCATCGACAGGGCCGAAAGCGGCGCCCTTTTTATCAAGGATATTGCCGATATGGATCTGAAGACCCAGGCACATCTTCAAAACACATTGCAAAGCAGGGCTTACAAACGGGTGAACGGCGCATCACCGGTGAACATGGACGCCAGGATCATGGCGGCCACGCGCCATCGTCTTGATGATAAAGTAAAGGCCGGTGCGTTCAGAAGTGATCTGTATTTTCAACTGAACGTGGTGCCTGTTAACGTGCCGCCGCTGAGGGCCTGTTATGAAGATGTACCGGATATTCTAAACTATTTCGTAAACGACTTTGTGGCGCGGGAGGGTTTGCCATATCGGCATTTCACCACCGCAGCACAAAACAGGCTGCGCCGGTATAGCTGGCCGGGCAACACCCGGGAATTAAAAAACCTGGTGCAACGGATGTTAATACTGGGCGAGGATACATCCATTGAACTTGAGGAGGTCGAGCTGGCATTGGGCGAGCAACCGCCGGGCAGAGATGCTGATGACGTCGGAAACTTTGATCTGCCATTACGCAGGGCGAGGGAGAATTTTGAAAAAGCCTATCTGGAGTATCAACTGAAACAGGCCCATGGCAGCGTCAGCAAGATCGCAAAAATTGCCGGCATGGAGCGCACCCATCTATACAGGAAGTTGAAATCTCTCGGCATTGATATCAAGAACTAGCAACCGCCCGTTATCATCACAGCCAATGATCGCGCTATGAAAATCATCATCCTGGGGGCAGGCCAGGTGGGCTCATCGGTGGCCGCCAATCTTTGCAGTGAAGCGAACGACATTACCGTTATCGATCACGACCCCCATGTTCTGCATGGCCTTCAGGAAAGACATGACTTGCAGACCATAAACGGTATCGCATCACACCCTTCCGTATTAGCGAAAGCAGGGGGTAATGATGCGGATATGATCATCGCCGTGACCAACAGCGATGAGACCAACATGGTCGCCTGTCAGGTGGCTTATACGGTCTTTCACACGCCCACAAAAATTGCCCGTGTTCGAAACAACGAATACCTGAAAAATACCCTGCTATTTGCACAGGAAGCCCTGCCCGTTGATGTGTTGATCAGTCCAGAGCAATTAGTCACGGAATACATCGAGCGGCTGATCAGTTTCCCCGGGGCATTACAGGTGCTGGACTTCGCCAATGGCAATGCACAGATGGTCGCCGTTAAAATTGCCGAGCAAAGCCCGTTGATCGGCGAGAAAATAGCGCGCCTGCCCGAGCGCTTGCCCGTAGCTGACTTCAGGATCGTGTCAATTTTTCGCGGCGGGCAAGCCATTATTCCTGACGGCTACACTGAAATCCATCAGGAAGATGAGGTGTTTATTATTGGCTCGCCCAAATGTATCCGCGCACTCTTAAAATCCATCCGCCTGAAAGACAGGCCGGTAAAACGTATTGTGATCGCAAGCGGCGGCAACATCGGCATACGGCTGGCGAAATTACTGGAAAACAAGTATCAGGTGAAAGTGATAGAGCTCTCGGCGCCGCAGGCACAAAAAGCCTCAGAGCAATTAAACAACACCATTGTGCTTAACGGTGACGCCGCCGATGAAGAGTTGTTAATCGAAGAGAACATTGATGATACCGATGTGTTTTGTGCCCTGACCAATGCCGATGAGGCCAATATTATCTCCTGCATGTTAGCCAAGCGCCTGGGGGCGAGAAAGGTGATGGCCTTGATCAACCGGGCGGCTTATGTGGACCTGGTGCAAAGTGACGTCATTGATATCGCCATATCGCCACAACAGGCCACCATCGGCAGCCTGCTGGCGCACATCAGAAAAGGTGATGTGGTTGTCGTCCACTCGTTACGACGTGGCGCCGCCGAGGCCATTGAAGCCATCGCCCATGGCGATGAGAAATCATCTCATGTGGTCGGCAGAACGATTGCGGCGATCGCATTACCTGCGAGCACCAGCATCGGCGCTATCGTGCGAAATGGTCATGTGATTATCGCCCATCATGACACGGTCGTTGAGTCCGAAGATCATGTTATTTTGCTGGTTGCCGATAAAAAACGGGTGCCTGAGGTAGAGCGATTGTTTCAGGTCAGCGTCACTTTCCTGTGACCGTAAGGCAAGCGGGTATTTTAATCCGGCGGCAGTCAGTCCACTTCATCTGATCGACAATGCAAATAACCGTCATTCAAAAGATCCTGGGGTTGCTGTTGGGGTTGTTCAGTATCGCCATGTTACCGCCACTGGCGATAGCGCTGTTTTCACAGGACGGCGCCACAGTGGTTTTCCTGCAATCGTTTCTGATCATTCTAACGCCGGGGTTGTTGCTGTGGTTTCCGGTGCGTCATGTCAACAGGGATTTGCGTCTGCGCGATGGCTTTATTGTGGTTGTGTTGTTTTGGGTGGTGCTTGGGATCAGCGGTGCGGCGCCTTTGTTGTTATCTTCCCTGAAGATGTCTTTTACCGATGCGGTATTTGAGTCCATCTCCGGACTAACCACCACCGGGGCCACGGTCATCACCGGCCTTAACGACTTGCCCGCATCCATCTTATTCTACAGACAGACGCTACAATGGCTGGGGGGCATGGGCATTATCGTGCTCGCCGTGGCCGTCCTGCCCATGCTCGGTGTCGGCGGGATGCAGCTCTACCGCGCCGAGACGCCGGGACCCATCAAAGACTCAAAACTCACCCCAAGAATTACCGAAACCGCCAAGGCATTATGGTATATCTACTTATCCCTCACCATCGCCTGCGCGCTCATGTACTGGCTGGCGGGCATGTCGTTGTTCGACGCCATCGGCCACAGTTTCTCAACCGTCTCCATTGGGGGTTTTTCAACCCATGATCAGAGCATCGGCTATTTCAACAGCGGCTTGATCGATGTGATCGCCGTTATCTTTATGTTGATAGCCGGCATGAACTTCACGTTACACTTCATCAGTTGGCGCTCCCTCAGCTTAACCCCCTACTGGCGGGATGCGGAAGTGAAAACCTTCATGGGTGTATTAACGGCAATATGTATTATTTGTTGCGCCTATTTGATCTACGCCGACAGTTACGGCGATAATCTAACGGCCATGACCCACGGCATTTTTCAGTCGGTTTCCATCGCCACCACCACCGGGTTTACCACCACCACCTACCAGAGTTGGCCGACGTTTCTGCCGGTGCTGTTGATTTTCGCCAGCTTCATGGGGGCCTGTGCCGGCTCTACCGGTGGCGGGCTGAAGGTAATACGGATCTTGCTGTTATTGAAACAGGGCAGAAGAGAAATTATCCGTCTCGTTCACCCTAACGCCGTTATGCATATTAAAGTGGGGGAGAAGCCGGTAGCCGAGTCCATTATCCATTCCGTCTGGGGGTTCTTTGCAGCCTATGTGTTGATCTTCGCGATCTTATTGTTGTTGCTCATGGCGACGGGCATGGATCAGATCACCGCTTTCTCCGCCGTTGCCGCCTGCCTGAACAATCTTGGGCCCGGGTTAGGTGACGTCAGCGCCCATTACGGCGACATAAGCAACATCTCCAAATGGCTTTTGTGCCTCGCCATGTTATTGGGGCGGCTGGAGATATTCACATTGCTGGTGCTGGTAACCCCCACTTTCTGGCGTAAATAATGAACGATAAGGATAAGAGAAAATGGGATGCGCTTCACGCCCGATCAGAGGCCCGCTCGCGCGCGCCGGCAAAAGTATTGCGTGAGCACTCACACCTGTTGCCCGCCACCGGGGAGGCCTTGGAGCTGGCCTGTGGAGAAGGCGCCAATGCGATACTGCTCGCCGAGCGCGGGCTGATGACTTCAGCATGGGACATTTCAGAAGTGGCCACTCAAAAACTCACTAATACAGCAAAAGACCTTGGTGTTTCAATGGCGGTGGCGCAACGTGATGTGGTCGCCTCACCCCCCGCTCCCGGGTCCTTTGACGTGATTGTGATCAGCCGCTTTTTAGACAGGACCATCGTTGCCGATATCCATGCGGCCCTGCGGGAGAGAGGCTTGCTTTTCTATCAGACCTTTATCCTGGAGAAGGTCTCTGACTTCGGCCCGAACAACCCGGACTATCGCCTGGGAGAGAATGAGCTGTTGCAACTGTTCTCGCAGTTACACATTCTCTATTACCATGAAGAAGGCGCGGTGGGAGAAATCGATGAAGGGCTAAGAGATGAGGCCATGTTGATCGCCCAGAGAAGAGGCTGAATGATGGACACATCCGGGTTTGAGGAGATGCTGGCGAGCGGGCGGGACAACGCCCTGTTGCGATTTACTATGGGCAGCGCCCTCTACAGGCAGGGGCAATTCGAGGATGCAGCGAAACACCTAAAAAAAGCCCTTAAATACAACCCGCAACATTCAGCCACATGGAAGCTATACGGACGTGTCCTGGTAGAGCTGGGGAGAGACGATGATGCGCTTACCACATTCAAACAGGGTATTGAAGTGGCGATGGGGCGGGGAGATGTGCAAGCCGTAAAAGAGATGACCGTCTTTCTAAGGCGTCTTGAAAAGGCCCCTTAGGTGATCCGTCCCTCGGCTTTAATTATAAAACAGCGACATCAATGGATGTGGATGTATTTTTATCAACTGCAAATAGATAAAGACAAACTTGGCCTCATTCCAGCAGCGGATCATGTAATTGCAGCGAGCCGATCAGATCGGTGACATGCTCGACATGGTGTTTGTTCAAATAGGCGACAATGCCGTCATTTAATCGCTTGCACACCAGGGGATCATAGAACAAGGCCGTACCCACCCCTATCGCGCTGGCGCCCGCAAGTAAAAACTCGATGGCGTCATCACTGGAAGTAATCCCGCCCTGCCCGATAACCGGGATCCGCCGGTCTTTGCAGATCTGATAAACCTGATGGGTTTTGAGCAGGGCAACCGGTTTGATCGCCGGCCCCGATAAGCCACCCTGGTTATTGCCGAGAACGGGACGGCGAGCGTCAATATCGATGGCCATACCCGTCATGGTGTTGATCACGGCAAAGGCGTCTGCGCCCGCCTCGATACAAAGCCGTGCGTTTTCGGCAATATCGGTCTGGTTTGGGGAGAGTTTTATGATCAAGGGCTTGTCCGTCACGCCTCGACATGCGGCAACGACTTTCGCCGACATCTCTGGGTAGTTGCCAAACTGCACCCCGCCTTCTTTGACGTTAGGGCAGGAGATATTGATCTCCATGGCGTCAATACGGGAGTCGGCGAATATGCGGGTGACCTCGGCGTACTCTTCCACCGTTGAACCACAGATATTGGCGATGAACCGGGTCTCGGCGAAATCGAGCCCGGGCAAATACTCCCTGACGACCTCCACGGCCCCCGGGTTTTGCAGACCAATGGCGTTTAACATGCCCATGTATGTCTCCGCCAGCCGATGCGGGTGATTACCCAGACGGGGTTTGAGGGTGGCGCCTTTCAGACAGATGGCGCCCACATCCGCATTAGAGAAACCCTTGATGCGGGTATACTCCTCACCAAATCCAACACAACCGGAGAGCAACACCTGTGGCGAATTAAACGCCATCCCACAAAACTCCATGGCCAATTTCTTATCCGGTTTGGGCGCCGACATAGTTCCTCATCACGTCATGTCAATACAATCCCCGATAACTTATCATAGTTATGGGTAGTCCCCCTCGAAATAACCTTATCGCCATCCCGGTTATCGGTAGCGCAAGCGGCATGGGGTTTTATCGGTTTATATGATTTAATCACATGCCTCAACTTAACTACCGGCATCGATCCAGGGCCACCTCAACAGCAAAATAATGCCGCGCTATTTCAAGACCCTCCCCGGCAATATGTCACTTGCAACATGATCCACAAACACCACGACATGATGGCAACCTGCTTCGCCTCAAAGATACATCACCCCCGACGATGTTGTCTTCATGCACCGCCTCGCCCCCGCAACGATTTTTAAAAGAAGTCCATCAAGGCAATTTTGCCGCCCAGCTTATTCCCCGACGTAATAACTCCCAGTAAACCGGTGACTCCCAACTACAACGTTCAACATGGGGGTATTCATCCATCAGCGGCTGCATGTCGTACCTACCACGGCAATGCCCCAGGGTAAGGTACAATACCTCGCCCCCGTTACAGGGATGCAGATAAAAAACCGGCCGCTCATCATCGGACCGCCAATCGGAAACCTCAAACTCTTCCAGTGTGCCCGCATAGGTGGTGTGTAGAAGGACCTCACAATCGCCGTGATACTCCGCCAGATACAGCTCATCGGTGATCTCAAAGGGTTCAATCCCCCGTACCAGCGGGTGATCCGGCGCAGTCACCTGCACGGTATAAGGATGAATAGGCGGATGCGCCAGAAATTGGCTGCCCAGGATCTCCATGAACAGGGGCGCCGCCCTGGGTGTGGCGATCTTGATCGGCTTAAAGCTAAGAAACTCAATGATGGAGTTTGTCCCATGCAAGGCAAACCAGCGCCTGCCCTTGCCCATGAACTCGTATAATGCCTGTTGTTGTTGCTGCGTTGGTATGACGTCACAGGTGTAGGTGAGCAGAAAATCTGCGCTTTGAATAGCTTCGACATCGGAAAAGTCTTCCGCTACACGCACCCGAATAAACGCATGTTCATGTAACAATGTCAACAACCCGAGCCTGGCAAAATCAAAATCATGATACTTGCCGCCACAGATCAAATAGGCGTCTATTCGATTATGACTCATTGTTTAATCTCAACTGATCGTTAGCCTTGCCAGAAGTACGCCGCTAATATAGAGCAATATCAGTTGCTGGCAAAATCATCTCGGCAATGCGGTTTTATATCCTGCACCTGGGCGTATCTAAAAAGGCTCTGTGAGGGTGAGGCAGCGGTGCATACGACACTGGCGGCGGCCATGTTGAACAGGCTGGCAAAGCGAGAGCGCCGCCGGGGTAGAAAAAGCCCATTTCTAGCGGCGCCCATTTCATAAAACCCATCTTTGCGATACAGTAAAAGCCGGGATTAAAAAACCGCTCACATGCTATCATCAACCATGTGTGAATTGATTTTGAGAGAATGTCATGGGTCTACTGGAGAATAAAACCGCCGTCATCCTGGGCGCATCAGCATCGGGTAGCATGGGCGATGCGATAGCACGCCGGTTTATTCAGGAAGGTGCGAAAGTGATGATTGCCGCCCGTCGTGAGGCGAGAGTCAATGCCCTGGCCAAAGACATCGGCGCCATACCCTGTGTCTGTGATATCACCCGTGAGGAGCAGGTTTGCGCCCTGGCTGGCTTTGCCGTAGCGCAATTTGAGAAACTGGACATTGCCATAAATTGCGCGGGTGACGCCGTAATGGGTGATATTCGAAACACCGAGGCGGCGGCATTACATCGCGCCGTTGATGTTCACTACATTGGGCCCTTCTTCTTTCTGAAACATCTGTCCGCCGCTATTGGGGAAAATGGCTCGATTATCACCCTCTCATCCATTACTGCAACCCGTGTCATTCACAACCATGCCGCCTATGTTGGCGCCAAAGCCGGCGCCGACCATCTGGTGCGTATCGCCGCTTTGGAGTTTGGCGGAAAGAACATTCGGGTTAATTCCATCTCGCCGGGCTTTACCCTTACCCCCATGTCTGAGCCTTTTATGCAGGTTGATGGCCTGGTAGATATATTCGAAAAAGGAATTCCCCTGGGGCGATTGAACACTATCGATGACGTCGCCCATGCAGCGCTTTGGCTAAGCCAGGACGCCAGTTACATCACGGGGCAAAATATCCAGGTAAACGGCGGGCATTCGCTGACACGCCTGCCATCTAAAGAAGAATTGGCGGCCTTGTTCAAACAGGTTTAGAGGCTATCCTGGATGATGTGAGCTTATTTAAGCCGGTTTGATGGGGAGAAGTCGTTTCGTTTGCAGTCAGTAGAGATGCTTAATTGAAGGCTTTCTCGAGCAACAGGATCCCGTGGATGGGAGCGAGCATTGCTGGGAAGGCCAGGCGTCATTTGCGGACATTCAATGGAATGATGGGGGCCTTTGCACTGGTCTTTGAAAGCCTGTGAGCGGCGATGCAACAACAGCGACCCCAAGGATCCAGTGAAGGCAATTCAATCAATGGGTTAAACAGAAAATGGGCGGGTTATCCAGGGCAGTCCCGAAATAAACAGGGAGCGCACGCGCAAATGAAACGGCCGACAGATCACACTGTTTTTCAAAACGCCTGGGTGGTGGATGATATTGAAGCCGCCGCCATGGACTGGGTAGAGACGTTTAATATCGGGCCGTTCTTTCTGGCCGAATACGGCCCGGGGCAACTCACCGATGTGACCTATCGCGGCGAGCCGGGAGAGTTACACATGTATGTGGCCATCGCCCAGGCGGGGGCTGTGCAGATAGAGTTAATCCAGCCAATGGGTGATGCACCCAATGCCTATCGAGACACAGTTCCTGAAGGGCAGAGCGGTTTTCATCATGTCTGTGTCTGGAGCGATGATCTAGACGCCGATCTTAAATACTATGCCGAGCGGGATTGCCCAACGGCAAATGATGGTCGAATAAAAAACGGGCCCCGATTCGCCTACATCGATAGCCAGGCCAAATTGAATTGTATGCTGGAGCTCCTGGAACGCAATAAGCTGGTTGAAAATGTATTTCAAATGATCGCCGATACGGCCGCAAACTGGGATGGGAAAAACCCGATCCGGGGATATGAATAAACGGCTATATCCGCACGGGATCTTCTATTATCGTTTTTAATCCAGCCAGAAATTGTGCGCCCAGCACCCCGTCTATGGCGCGGTGATCACAGGACAGGCCGATTTTCATGATTTTTATCTCCTGCATACCTTCGCCAGCAGGGACATAGCGTTTACTGATCCTGCCGATAGAAAGGATCGCCCCCTGGGGCGGATTGATGATCGCCTGGAATTCAGTAATGCCGTACATACCTAAATTCGACACCGTAAACGTTGCGCCCCTCAGATCAGCGGAGGTTAAATGATTATTCCGTGCGCGCACACCCAGATCGCTAATAGCCTCACTCAACGCATGAATGGATAAGGACTCAGACTGATGTACCACCGGTGTGAGTAGCCCGTCATCGGTTGCCACGGCAATGGCCATGTTGATATGTTTGAACTGTCGTACTTCATCATCTACCAGATGAATATTCAACTGCGGGCAATCGCCTAACGCCAGGATCGCCGCACGCACGATAATGTCATTGACGGAAATCCTGCCCGCCCATTCCCGGTTTAGTTTCTCACGCCTTGATAAGGCTTTGGCAACAGCAACTTCCGTGATGAGATAAAAATGCGGGATCTGTTGTTTTGACTGAACCAGGCGCCTGGCGATGCTCTTCCTGAGAGCGCTCAATGGTTTGGCTTCATAGGCGGTCGTATCATGATCGGTCTCTCCAGCATGACTTTGTGCATAGTTCTCTACGTCTTCTGAGGAGATCCGCCCTCCCTTGCCGGTAGCGCTTACCTCGCTAATAGCCACATTCAGCTCTTTTGCCCGGCGTACCGCTGCCGGGCTTGCCTTGACTTTGACCTCACCATAACTGCTTTGGGTCTCTTGCTTTGAGCTACCCGCTGTGTTGGCGGGGCTCACTGTCGATGTGGGTGGCTCACCGGGATCTTCATCACCGAAAGCGGCGTCAGCCGGTTTGAACTCGGCAATAAATGTATCGACTTCAGCATCACTGATCCCGGCATCGGCGATAACACCTAGCAGGGCGCCCACATTCAGGGTTTCCCCTTCTTCAACGATTCTCTTTCTCAGCACGCCATCAGCGGGGGTGTCCAGGGTATTGATGATCTTCTCGGTCTCTATATCAATCAGCGCTTCACCTTTGTTTACCCTCATACCCTCCTGAATATGCCAGGCAACGATGGTGCCCTCTTGCATCTCGATCCCCCACTTTGGAACGGTGACAGGATAAATGCCTTCAGCCATTGACAATGGCTCTTATTGCAGCTTCGATTTTATCCGGGCCGGGGACGTATGCCCGTTCCAATTCCCTGGCGAAAGGCACCGGTGTATGGGGCGCCGTTACTGTTTTCACCGGTGCTTTTAGTAAATGAAATGCCCTCTCAGCCACCATGCCGGCAATATCAGAGGCCAGACCGCAACGGGGCGGCGCCTCATCGATGATCACAAGCCTGCCTGTGTGTTCGAGGCTGTCAAAGATCATCTCATCATCCAGAGGGGATAAACTACGGGGGTCGATTAGATCACAGGTGACGCCTTCTCCCGCCAGTTTATCGATGACTTTCTCTGCAAACACCACCATGCGTGCAATGGCGACCACCGTAACATCATCACCTTCACGTATCATGGCCGCCTCACCAATGGGGATCAGGTATTCCTCTTCCGGCACGTCCATCTTTCTCGGATAAAGAGCCTTATGCTCGAAGAAGACCACTGGGTCATCGTCCCGGATCGCAGACTTTAGCAGTCCTTTTGCATCACGGGCATTACTGGGAACAACGACTTTCAAGCCGGGCACCGCCGTCAACAATGGATAAATGATCTGCGAATGTTGCGCCCCCATATTCATGCCGGCGCCGGTTGCGGTACGGATCACCAGTGGGCACCGGGTTTTACCACCGAACATATAACGAAACTTGGCCGCCTGGTTATAGACCTGGTCCATGCAGACGCCGATAAAATCAGCAAACATGAGCTCGGCAATGGGCCGCAAACCAGCCAGCGCCGCCCCGGCGCCGGCGCCCATGATGGCCGACTCAGAAATGGGCGTATCGATCACCCGTTCCTCGCCAAACTCATGAATGAGCCCCTTAGATACACCAAAGATCCCGCCGGCGGCATCCCGTTCACCGGAGGTACCGCCAGCGCCACCTGAGACATCTTCACCCAATATAATGACGGCGGGATCACGCCGCATTTCCTCATGCATGGCCTGATTAAGTGCATCACGAAATGAAATAACGGGCATGGATAGATTATCTTTACGTTTTAATAGCTGATGTAGACATCTTCAAGCGCATCTTCGGGACGGGGTTTTGGCGCTGCTTTTGCCTGCATGACCGCCTTATCGATCAGCGCCATGACCTCGGCGTCAATGGCGTCAAGCGCAGTCGCTTCCAACAAACCCTTCTCTGCAACATGTTGATGAAAGTTTTTCAAACAATCCATGGTCTCGCGCAATCGTTTTACTTCACCCCTGGCGCGATATAATTGCGGATCGCCTTCGAAGTGGCCGAAGTAACGGGTGATCGAACAGGTAACCGCACTCGGTCCCTCTCCATTACGGGCGCGTTCGATGGCCTCACCGGCTGCCCCATGGACGGCAAAAAAATCCGCACCATCCACCGTAACTGCCGGCATGCCAAAGCCCCTCGCACGGCCTGCAATATCACCACAGCCCACCGCATAGGCGGCGCCGGTGTGTTCGCTGTAACCGTTGTCTTCAAAAATGAATACGGTCGGGACGTTTAATACCACCGCCATGTTCATGGCTTCAAAAACCGTGCCCTGATTAGTGCCGCCATCACCGGTAAACGATACGCTCACCTTTTTAGTCTTTTGCAATTTTGTCGCTATGGCGGCGCCCACTGCAATGGGCGGGCCGCCGCCCACGATCGCATTGGCGCCTAACATGCCTTTATCAAAATCGGCAATGTGCATGGAACCGCCTTTGCCTTTGCAGATCCCATCGGCACGCCCGTATATTTCCTTCATCATAGCCAGGACATCACAACCTTTTGCAATACAATGCCCGTGTCCCCTGTGCGTGCTGACGATGTAATCATCATCGGCAAGATGTTCACAAACGCCCACTGCAATGGCCTCCTGCCCTGCATACAGATGGGTAAACCCGGGAATGTCTCCGGTTTGTATTTCCAGGTGCAGACGCTCTTCAAACTCGCGAATGGTTTTCATGCCTTGATAGGCACGTAATAACTTCTCTTTCGCTAATTCGCTCAAGGTGAGATACCTGGTAGGTTAATTTTTATATCCATCAGACTGAAACCTTACTCGCTCAAATACGCTTCAAGCACTTTATGAAAATGCCGGATCCGCAATTCCTGCTCTCCTATCCATAGCCCGTCAAAGCCCCGCGAGCCCATGCCCCGCTGTACGTGAGGTAAGTTCTCTGCATCCTGTCTGATCACCAAATGGGTCTTCTTCTCGCCATGGATAAAACTATCATGCGCTGGTCTGTCCTCAGGCCATTTCTCACCATCAGCAACCAGCTCGAGCACCCAGAAATCAAAGAACATTTTATTCGGATCCTCAGGATGCGGTCTTTGTCTGAACACCCACAGATCATCGGCATGTACATTCATGGTGACATTGGGAAAGATGAGATAATGATAATCATCAGTGAGTTGCTCATCATGAAGGCGGGAATAGTCGCGACCAATTTTTGCGCCATGTTCACGTTTCCAGGCCTGCAGGTCTTCACGCACATCCTGAGGCTTACCCTCATAATCCGCCGGTTCCATGCCCGCCTCACTCATCATCTGCCGCATCCCCGGCGGCACATCCGGCGGCATAGGCACTCTTGGGCTTAACGTGGCGAACTTGATCAAATAGCGGCTGTGTTTATCGTAGCAGTCGATTTGAATATTCACATCATCCAGGTGATATAATAACTGCGGGTGTATGCCCTGCACATGATAACTTTCATTGAAGGCGTCCACGGAGGTCTTCCAGTTGCAGTCCCATTCGATCGTCACGTCCTCTTTCAGGGCCATCTTCTGAAAACGATACGGCTCAAGGTGTTCTGGAATAATATCCAGATAATCCAGCAACGGCTCGACATCCGGATCAAAACTAAACCAGATGAAACCACCCCAGGTATCACAGGGCAGCGCTTTTAATCCGTAACAGGGCCTGCCCTGGGGGAAGGTATCCTCATCGGGAATACGTTTGAAAGAGCCATCGAGATGATACTCCCAGTGATGATAGGCACATTGAAACGACTCCGCCGTACCCATGCCAGGCGGTCGCAAACGGTTACCGCGATGTTGACACACATTATAAAAAGCGCGGATCCCATGATCCTGCTGGCGAACAATCAATACCGATTCAGGGCCGATTTCACTGACGATGTAATCACCCGGCGCTTTTATATCCGCTTCCAACGCACCCAGTAACCATACCTTGGTCCACATCCTCTCCCACTCCCGCTGCATAAACTCCCTGCAGACATACCGTTCTTTCGGGATCATGTCATGACCCAATTCTGGATCGGGGATCTTCTCCAACGGCGTTTTCTGCATCCCGATGAGGTTGTCTTTATTGGCGGCCATGCTATTTGTGTGCGGAACTAGAACTGCACCCGTTTGGTATAACCATTATCAACAACCAGATTGACGCCGTTGATGGCGCTGGCGGCAGGACTTGAGATAAATGCGACAGTCCTGGCGACTTCTTCAGGCACGACCATACGACCTGTCGGAATTTGTCGCAGTGTTCTCTCGTAGAACTTCTCATTGCTGATCTTGAGCATTTCCCAGGCGCCGCCCTCGAAGTAAACCGGGCCGGGGCAAACACAGTTGATGCGTATGTCATGTTTGCCGACGAATTGACTTAATTGTTTCGCATAATTGACCAGGGCTGCTTTCATGGCATTGTATGCCATGGGGCCACCGAAGGTTTCAACCGCATTGGTGGAGCTGATGATGGTAATTGCGCCGCCACCCCCTTCCTGCATTTTTGGCAACAGGATCTCGCAGGCACGCACCGTGTGTAATACGTCAATCTCAAAATTACGCCACCAGTTACGCTCTGAATCCATACCGGCTCCGCCACTCACATTGGCGATAAAAATATCTGCGCCGCCCAAGCCCTCGGCTGCCTCCTCAACCCATGTTTTGTATTCATTCTCATCACGTACATTCAGCGCTTTGCCAATGGCCCGCACACCCCGATCTTCCAGGGCTTCCACGGTTTCATTGACGGCCTCTTCATCACGGGCACAAAAGCCAATATCGACTTTCTCTCTGGCGAGCAATTCAGCAATAGCCCGACCAATACCACGGGTCGCCCCGGTCACCAGGGCCTTTTTACCTTTTAATCCCAGATCCATCGTCTCTCCTCCCATGAGGTTAAGTGCGTGTTTTATTAAAGGCGCAACCATGAGATGCGCCCACGTTATCAGCGTAAGGATGATTATAGTCAAACAGACAAATAATAAACAGTCAGGCTTGTTTGTTTTTCCCGATCACCCCTATGCCCCACAACAAATGCACTAGGCCAGTGGGCGCTTGCTTTGAATGTGAATACGGGATTGCTTACTGCACAGACAAGGCGTTATCGATAACCAGCTCCTCGCCATTGATAAAACGCGACTCATCGCTGGCCAGAAACAAAACCAGATTAGCGACATCCTCGGCAGCGCCAACCCCGATTAGATCCGCCTCCCCGGAGGGTTCCAGCCCCAGCATGGCATTGGCCTGGGTCACCATTGGGGTATCCATGGAGCCGGCATGGACAGAATTGCAGCGGATATTGTATTTGTTCATCTGGCAGTGAACGGCGATGGATTTGGTCATGGATCTGACCGCACCTTTTGCTGCGCTGTAGGCAAAGAAAACAGGATAACCCAGGTGAGAGGCAATGGACGACATATTAATAATGGAGCCGCCACCACTGCGCTGCATTAACGGGATGGCTGCTCTGCACCCTAAAAATACACCCTCGGACATAACCGCATTGGCACGCCTGAACTCATCCAGCGTTGTCGTCTCGGGAGTGGCGACGATGACGATGCCGGCGTTGTTCACCAGAATATTCAACCCCCCATAACGCGCCTGCACCTGCTTGATGGTATCTTCCCATTCAGACTCACGGGTGACATCCTGCCTGATGAAAACGGCCTCACCTTTTAACTCTGATTTTATGTGATCGGCCACTGCCTGACCGGCGTCATTTATATCGGTCAACACGACGCTCGCCCCCTGTCTCGCCAGCAAAATGGCGTCCGCCTTGCCAAGACCTGACGCCGCCCCGGTCACCAGCGCCACTTTATTCGTCACTCTACCCATAGCAGGGCTCCATTTTGAAAGATGAGCAAAGCGTATCAATGCACAAACAGGCTTGCAAACTATAACAGGATTTCACTTGTGATGTTGCATGTCAGCGGGTATAAAATGCTGAGTGGGTCTCGATGCGATACGGAAATAGTTAAGGAAACAGCCTCATAAAACACTACCCAGGATAAAATGGCTAACGCTGATAATGCCAATAAACCCCGGCAAACACCCAAAGGGCCGGGGGATGCTGGCTGGCAGGCACATAAAAGCTCAAACACCAGAGATCAGATCCTGGAGGCGGCGATAAAGTGCATTGTTGAGATGGGCTACGCCAACACGACGACAATTAAAATTGCCGAGCGGGCGGGATTATCGCGGGGTGCGACACTGCATCATTTCCCATCCAGAATGGGGATCATTCGTGCGGCAGTGGATTACCTGCATCAAAAACGCCTGCGTGCGTTTAGAAAATCCGTCGCGCATATTCCCAAAGATGTTGATCACGTAAAGATGGCGGTGGAATTTTACTGGGCACATGTTACACACCCCTTGTATGTTGCCTTCTTCGAGCTATCGGTGGCCGCCAGATATGACAGGGAATTGCGAGACATACTGCGACCTGCACAACAGGCGTTCGATGATGAATGGTATAAAACAGCGCAGGAACTGTATCCTGAATGGCAATCAGACACAGATGCCTTTGATCTCGCCCTCAACTTGTCACAGCACTTAATGGAAGGCATGGCGATCAGCTATTTAACCCATGCCAGGGATGATAAAAAGGAAGTACTGCTCCAGTATCTGGAAAACAGCATTCGCTCCCTTGCACCTGATGAGGGAAGATAGCGTCTTTATTCGGGAAGCCTTATTGAATACGACACGCCAAACCCGAAATAGCAGGCCATAGTGACCGGACGAGGCGGTAACTTATTTCCATGACCCATTCAGGGATCTCGCCGGCTCCTCGACCAACCTGGGCAAGGGCGGCAAACAAACCTGTCAAATGGACCCGGCGAACAGCGATGAGGCGCTACGGGAAGGGGCGGATAGGGTGATGGTGAAACCGGAGCTACCCTATCTGGACATCGTCCATCGCATCAAGCGCCAGTTTGGACTGCCGACCTTTGTGTATCACGTCAGTGGTGAGTACGCCATGCTAAAAGCCGCTGTGCAAAATGGTTGGCTGGACGAGAAAGCCATCGTGCTGGAGTCCCTGTTATCCTGCAAACGTGCCGGTGCAGATGGAACCCGCTTATTATGTAAAACGGCTTGCGCGCTGGCTGAATAGCTTTGCAAAATAATGACAGGGATTGCTTCACGCATTCGCTGGCGATCATCACCCTTGCCGACGCGTTTTCAATACCTGCACTTCCCACATATCAGCCGCGCCGCATGCAAGACAGGCTTTTATTTATGCCAGTAACCTTTTTATCCGCCGCTACCGAGGAAAAAATATCACAAGCAAGGCAGATTCGAAATTCCTATCGACGGACTACAGAGAACCCTGTCAAAAATCCATGCTGTAGTAGCAAGAAGTGAGAAGGAAAATTCAGCGTCTTTGTCATGACCGGGTTCGTTGCTCGCCACCGCTTGGATACTCGCCTTTCCTGCATGGGTCTGTATCACCAGTTGCGCCCCGACATCCACCTGCCTGCCGGATGGCTCAAGATTCGCATCAAGGGTTTTTTTCAATATCGCCCCCGCAGGAATAACCAGCCCCATTGTCCCGCTCTCCACTCTCACCAGGGAAGAAACCGAAAGTCGTATACCAGAACCTGCAAAAGTCTGCGGCTTGACTCTAATGCAAATAAACTTGTTATCACCTCAGATATATCACTAATCAAACCAGCTCCACTCCCGACATAAGACCCACCCATCTGTGCATCCCCGATCAGATCCCAGTCCGCCAGTCCATAATCAAAGCCCATGCTGGCAAAAACCGTCGATGAAGACAGATCCCCTAAGACGCCCTCCACAGTCACCCTAATAACAGACCTTGACTCTGCAATGTAACCCGAGCCAAGATGCAAGGGCAGGCCCGGCAAACGGTATGAAACAGCTACGCCCGGGGCAGGCTTCGTGGTAGGGCGGTCCTGACCACTGTGCCCAAGGGCAACAATCCCGCCAGGCAAGCACACTGAAAGAGACAGGGCTCTTGCCCGCTGTTATCCATAGTGACCGATACGATAACAACATCCCATCCCGAAAACCCGAGCGTGAACGGCGCACTTGCTTTTTATCTCTCATGTGCGATGGGCTCCCCGGCTTATGCCACCCATAGAAATTTTAGGCTAAAATCAACGAATGTTTATAGTTGATGATGTTTGCCTGTTTCAGGGCTTGGCTATAACATGCTGAATTAAGCTATTTCGCATCAAAGCCAATGCTGCCTTTCACATTGGGCCGCTCGCTTTACCATGACATTAGCGGTTGATCATCATAAACTATCCATCCTTCATTACCCGGGCAAGGCAAGTGAGAAAAACGGAGCGCATCACCACAGTCTTTATCGTTGCCATTATCGGCGTAACCCTGTGGCTATGGGTAAGCCCGGCAGGGATCAAACAGGCGCCGAACGTCACGTTTAACCTGCTTGACGGGCGCAAAATCCAGACCCAGGCATTACGCGGCAAACCGGTGTTGGTGACGTTCTGGGCGACAACCTGCTCCGGCTGCTTAAAAGAAATGCCGCATCTAGTCGAACTCTACCGTGAGCTCGGCACAAAGCGCTTTGAAATAATCGGCGTCGCCATGTCCTATGATCCCCCAAACCAGGTATTGGAACTCGTAACAGAGCGGCGGATCCCCTATCCTGTTTCTCTGGATATTGACGGCGCTATCGCGATGGCCTTTGGCAACGTCATGCTAACCCCAACGTCGTTTCTGATCGCCCCCGATGGGAGAATCATCAAACACAAAATCGGTGAAATGGATATCGCCGATCTCAAGCTGGCGATTAAAAACCTGCCATCGCAACCACCATATCTTGCAACAGGACAGCCGAAGCAGCAGCACAGGCTCAAGTCATAGTCTAACGATGAACCCCGACCACCTTCGGCCTTAGCCTTATCAAGCAAAACGGATGTTACTACTAAAAGCCCTGCACCTCATCACAATGGTCACCTGGTTTGCCGGATTATTCTATCTACCACGCCTGTTCGTTTATCACGCCATGAGTGAGGATGATATTAGCATCGCGCGCTTTAAGATCATGGAGAGAAAACTTTACTATGGGATCACCATGCCCGGCGGTGTTTTGACATTGCTGTTCGGCCTATGGTTGTTATCGGGCAGTTGGGCGCATTATCTCTCACAGCTCTGGATGCAGATAAAGCTCGCCCTGATCCTGTTGCTTGCTCTGTATCACTGCTATTGCGGCAGGCTGGTATGGTTGTTCAGGGAAGATAAAAATACCCGTGGCCATCTCTGGTATCGTTGGTTTAATGAGGTTCCGGTTGTCTTTTTAATCGCCATTGTGTTCCTGGCCGTCTATAAACCCCTATAAGCGCAACGTATCGCAAGGCCCTGTGATCTTTAGCAGAGATCATGTATGCGTTAATTCCGGCTCATCACCGCCCCTCGAAACAGAGTAAGATTATTCGCATCGCAAACGCCGATAACATCATCTGTGGTCACGATCATTCATGGTGATGGAAGGCATCGATGCAAGATCGGACTTGGGCAGGGATACACTGACAATGTTAAAAAGGCAAGCGGGAACCCACATCGCCGAGGTATAAGAGCGAAGACAGTATTTCCCGTGATGGTATTGTATTCGTGCCATTCCCGCTCATTTTCAATAATAACAGGTTTCAGGAAGGTCATTTGATTATATTCTCAACAACATAGCCGACAGCTTGACGATAGTGATAAGGGGTCTGTAAATGGCTACAGATAACCCGGGAGAGCGAGCGTTTAGCGGCTGTTAGCTGTGGCTTATTTGTAGCTACGGGCAATCTCAGTGCACACCAGATAGTAGTTTCCTCACGTCCGGCACGGCATGAAGGTGGATACCAGCAATACCCGTCCGCCGCTGGCATGGCGGTCATTTAACGTCTTGGTGCGGATGGTGAGAATCGAACTCACACTCCCGAGGGAACGGGTTTTTGAGACCCGCGCGTCTACCAATTCCGCCACACCCGCACGGGTTAAATTATAACGGCTTTGCCCAGGGCCGGATCCGTTTTTTCCTGCCCGTCTTCTTAACCGCCTTGATCATTTTTATCGCCCCCGGCGTCTGCCGTATTATCCATCAAGCGCTTCCTGATCGGCATATCTATCGCCTCGATCATCTCCGTTGGGTCGCAATCACGCGGTCATTGGATCGCCACCATCTCAAAATCTTCCTTTCTGGCGCCGCATTCCGGGCACATCCAGTTAAGCGGCACATCTTCCCACTTTGTGCCAGGTTCAATACCATCATCCGGCCAGCCTTTCTCTTCCTCATAGATATAGCCACAAATAACGCACAGGTATTTTTTCATGATGGTTAGCCCTTAAATCTTCTTGGTCGCCTCGGCTGTGAGTCGCTACAATATGCCCCATGAGAGAGGCCGCAAAACCGGTTGTGCTGGCTTTATCAGGCCATGATCCATCGGCCGGCGCAGGATTACAAGCCGATATTGAGGCCCTCGGCAGCACCGGGTGTCAGTGTGTTTCCGTGATCACCTCACTCACCACGCAAAATACCGCACGCCTCACGGCTATCCAGCCGCAGCCGCCAGAGCAGTTTGCAGCGCAGTTACATCTGCTCACGGAAGACATCCGGGTGGATGTCTGCAAAATCGGCTTGATCGGCAGTGTTGAACTCGCCGAGGTGATTGCGGATTATCTCTCCACCAGCGGCCTGCCCACAGTGCTGGACCCGATTATTTATGCGGGCACAGGTGATAAAATAACCGGCGCAGATCTGCTTCAGAGCATCATCACAAACCTGCTGCCACATACCGCCATCATCACCCCCAACCTCAGGGAGGCGTTCAGTTTGACCGGCTGTGATGAGGCCGCCGACGCATTACCGGCATTATTAAAAATGGGCTGTGATGCGGCGCTGCTGACCAATGCGGATGCAGTGCAGAAAGAGGTGATCAACACCTTCATGGACTCCCGCGCCAGCATAGTCCGCTACCGATGGGAGCGCTTGCCGGGCACATATCACGGCTCAGGGTGTACCCTGTCGGCGGCCATCGCAGGCTATCTGGCCCGGGGTGATGGGATCCAGTCAGCCGTTGAGCAGGCCCAGGAATACACCTGGCGAACCCTCAGCAGGGCGAGAAAGATCGGCCGCTCACAACTACACCCCGAACGTCTCTTTAATCTCGAAAATGAAAAATAACCCGCTCCCCGGCAAAGGGCTCTATGCGATCACCGATTGTGCGAACCTGGACACGGACACATTGCTCGAAAGAACGGAGCGCATCCTAAAAGCCGGGATCAGCATGTTGCAATATCGGGACAAATCAGGGGATAGGCGAAAGCGCGCCTATGAGGCCCGGGCCCTGGCCCGGCTTTGCAGGGAACACGGCTGTCCGTTTTTGATCAACGATGATATTACGCTGGCGAAAAACCTGCCGGGTGATGGCGTGCATTTAGGGGCCGATGATGGCGGTTGTCGCCTTGCAAGGCAAGCGCTGGGGGCGGATGCGATCATCGGACTATCCTGTTATAACGACCTTGCCCTCGCCATATGCGCCGAGCAAGAGGGCGCCGACTATGTCGCCTTCGGCGCCTTCTACCAGACGAGAACAAAACCGGGCGCCACCAGGGCGGCCCCGGAGATCATCTCCGAGGCGAAACACAGCCTGTCAATCCCGGTTATCGCCATCGGTGGCCTCACACCGGAGAATTGCCAGCCACTACTCTCCCGGGGGGCGGACATGCTCGCCGTTGCCCGTAGCCTCTACCAGAGCACAGACCCCCATGCCGTTGTGGGAGACTTCAATCGGCTACTACACCAACACTAACTGACGACAATGAATGACCGACTTTTCGAAGAGGCGAAACGCTATATTCCAGGCGGCGTTAACTCCCCCGTGCGTGCCTTCAGGGCCGTTGGCGGCACGCCGGTTTTTTTTCAGCGGGGCAGCGGCGCCTACCTTTATGATCATAACGATAAGCCCTACATAGACTATGTGGGCTCATGGGGGCCGTTGATCCTCGGCCATGCGCACCCGCTCATCGTTGAGAAGGTGACCCGGGTGATGGCGAACGGCCTCACTTTCGGTGCGCCCACAAGTCTGGAGACGGCTCTGGCCAGGAAGATCTGCGAACTCATGCCGAGCATTGAGAAGATCAGGATGATGAGCTCGGGAACCGAAGCCGCCATGACGGCGATCAGGCTGGCCCGTGCTTATACCGCTCGAGATAAGATCGTAAAATTCGAGGGCTGCTATCATGGCCACACCGACCCCCTGCTGGTGAAGGCCGGCTCCGGCGCCCTGACCTTAGGCATTCCCACCTCGCCGGGGGTGCCGAAGGACACCGCAAAACACACGCTCACACTGGCCTTTAACGACCCATCTCAAATACGCCGGGTATTCAGCGACATGGGCGATGAGATCGCCGCCGTCATTGTCGAGCCTGTTGCCGGCAACATGAATTGCGTGCCCGGCTCACCGGCGTTTCTCCAGGCCCTGCGGGCGGTGTGCGATGAACACCGGGCGCTCCTCATCTTCGATGAGGTCATGAGTGGCTTTCGTGTTGCCCTGGGCGGGGCGCAATCGCTCTACAGCATAAAACCCGATCTGTCCATATTGGGCAAAGTCATCGGCGGTGGTATGCCCGTGGGCGCATTGGGCGGCAGAGAAGAGATCATGAACCACCTCGCCCCCGATGGCGCCGTCTACCAGGCCGGCACATTATCCGGCAACCCCATTGCCATGGCGGCCGGCCTCGCCACCTTAAACCTCATCTCCGAGCCCGGTTTTTTCGACGCCTTATCCCATAAGCTCACCAGCCTGCTCGATGGCCTGAAAGATACCGCCCGCTCCTGTGGCCTCCCCCTGTCAAGCAATCAGGCCGGCGGCATGTTCGGCTTGTTTCTCTCAAGCGCAGGGCCTGTCACAACCTATGAGCAGGTCATGGCATGCGATAAAGACCGCTTTAACCGATTCTTCCACGGCATGCTGGACAGGGGCGTTTACTTTGCGCCATCGGCATTTGAGGCCGGCTTCATCTCCAGTGCCCACGGCGAGGATGAAATCGCCACCACCATCGAGGCCGCCGAGGCGGTATTCAAACAGCTTTAACCAACTTATGCCTGGCATGGTAAAGTATCAACCGCCAGTGCAAACGAGGGGAGACAACAACACATCCACCTTTGTTGACGGGCGGGCACGCACGCCCCCCGGCCCACCGCAATCTCGCCGCCCCCTGCACGTCAGGCGCAAACAGCATGATCCTGATCCCCACAGCCCCTGGCGCAACACCTCCCGGCATCGAAAATCCGTCACTCATCTTTGGCATTCACGCAGACTTTTCCCTATAATCCCACCCGGGCACAAGCCCCAAAAAAGCAGACCAACCCACAACAAGGCGCAACAACACCGGGAGCACCACACAGATGAACATCGGCATCGGCGACAAGGGTAAAATCCTGACAATCCTGAAAACACTATTTAAATCAATAACTTAACAAACCCAAACCGGTCGATAACGTGCAGATAGCCGCCGAGCTCTCCCGCACCTATGGGGGTGAGATAACGCCACTGAATGCCGACGGCGACGCCCCGGGGGACGTGAACGCGTATCTCTTTGTCGACCCCACCGGCCCGGCCGCCCAGGCGGCCTCAGTGGGGGCGCTGTTGCCGGGTCTGCTGGCCGGTGGAAGCGACCCCCTCATCTGGGGCGAGCTCTTCGCCTCTGACCGCCGCCGTGGACGGGATGGCTTCTCATTAGCCCACGGCCATGACTACCGGGGCGTACTCTTCGGCGCCGAGCAGGGCTATGCAAACGGACAACAGCGCTTAGGTGTACTCTTTGGCTATGCGGACGCCGACATCAACACCCACCTGCGCTCCCTGGACCTCGAGACCGGCAGCGTCTTTGGCGGGCTCTATGGTCGTATCTCAAAGGAGAGCCTGGATATCAACCTGGGACTGAATCTGGGCTATGAGTTCCATGATAACCGCCGTTATATCCCGCAACTGGATACGGAGGCCGAGGCCGACTACAACAGCTTCTTCATCAACCCCTGGCTGGGTCTCAGTCGCACCTGGTCCTTGCAGGATAATCTGGAGCTGCGCCCGGCCTTCCTGCTGAACTACACCTTCGCCCGTTATGAGGGCTATGAAGAGCGAGGGGGCGAGGGCTTCGCCATTGACGTGGGCAGTCGCATCGCCCACAACCTCACCACCCGGGCGCAGGTGGCCGGGGTGTGGACACTGCCGGATACGAGCAATGAGCTGGGACTGCGCTTAGGTGTTGAAGGACGCCTCGCCGGTGGCGGTGACTTCAAGGGGAGTCTCGGTGGGTCGAGCTTCAGTTACAGTGACACGGGCGATAAGCGTGCGACCAGCGTCTTTATCGGCCTGGACGGTCGCCATGCCTTCAGTGATGACCTGACCCTGCAGGTGGATGTGGAATACAGCCACGACCTCGGCGGGGTGAGTGAGCGTACTCTCGGTGGCTTTGTGCGCTTGGAGTATGAGTACTGAGGGGTAATGGGCATGATGAGAAAGTAGATGGGTAGAAAATAGATAATTAGATGAATGGATAACCGGGGGCGGGGAAGACTGCCCTCGGTTATCTGTCTTCCGATCTCCGCCCTCTTTTTTTTAGTTCTCTGTTCTCCGGCTGATGTACATCACCATTCGAACGCTGTAGTATTCATCCATGAGCACGACCGCCTTAATGATCGCCATTCTCGGCACGGGTGTTTCCCTGGCGGGTTTGATGATTGGGCTTATCGCCTGGCTGAGGGTGGATATGCGGCGTGTGGAAGAGCGCTTGAGCGAAGACATCAGTGTTTTACACAAGGATGTGAGTGATTTGCGCGAGCGTATGGCACACCTGGAAGGTCTTCTTGAGGGGCTGCGTGAGGCGATTGTAAGGCGTGCCGCCTAGGCGGATGCGCTGGAACAGGGCACTGACTACTAGCACCCTGTGAGCGGCCAGGGAGTAGAAAATAGCCGCCACCGAGCGGTGTTCTTTCTGGCTGTCCTTTTTCCTCTGCGCCCTTCTCCTGACATCTGCCTTCGACACGGGGCAGTATCACCAGCCAGGCTTTGTCCGCTGTGCCCGTTGAGGGACAGAAAGAAGCCCGTCTTGCTGTTTGGGCGGTGGCTTTCATATTTAGGCGATGGTGGATTGTGGGTAAGTGCCTGCCCTGCAAATAGGATTGCGGGTTTAATGGGAGATACAATCCATTTCGGCTCTCCGTCCCCTTCCCTGCGTCTTCTGTCTTCCCTCCTCGGTTAGGTATATCATTGTTCTATCATCTGCCATCCCGGGCGCTTCGCTGCGCCGGGATAAAGAGACGGACTGCGAAAATAACAAAACAACACGCCCATGCTGAAGATAATCGAAACCATAGCCGATAAAATCAACCGCTTTAGTGAGGCGGTGGGTGCGGCACTGTCCTGGCTGGTCTTGGTCCTGGTTTTACTCGTCTCATATGATGTGACGATGCGATACTTCTTCCTTAGCGGCTCTATTGCCATACAGGAGCTTCAATGGCATTTATTTTCCATGATTTTTTTGTTGGGCGCCGCCTACACACTCAAACATGACGGCCATGTCAGACTGGATCTGTTTTACAAAAGCCGGTTTATGACCGATCACCACCGTGCCTGGGTTGATCTGATCTGCTCGATACTTTTTCTTCTGCCCTTCTGCCTGTTGATCATGATCAGCGCCTGGCCTTTCGTCTCTCAGGCGTATTTGTTTTCCGAAGGCTCCCCTGATCCGGGCGGCCTGCCCCATCGCTGGATATTAAAAGCGGCGATACCCGCAGGCTTTTTTTTACTAGTCCTGCAAGGGATCAGCGAAGGCTTGAAAAACCTGCTCTTCATCATTAAGCGGCAACAATGACTGTCTGGATAGCGCTCATGTTCCTGAGCCTGATGTTGGCGCTCATGCTTGGCTATCCCGTCGCCTTCACACTGGGTGCGGTTGCCTTGATATTCGGTAGTATCTTCCTGGGTCTGGATTTTTTTAATTTACTGCCATTGAGGATCTGGGGGGTGATGACAAATTTCACCCTGTTGGCCGTTCCTCTTTTTATCTTTATGGGTATCGTGTTGGATAAATGCGGTTTGGCCGAAGATCTGCTAGAGACCATGGGGTTGTTGTTTGGCCGTATTCGAGGTGGTTTGGCCATGTCCGTTGTCATCGTCGGCGCCCTGCTCGCCGCCACTACCGGTGTGGTAGGCGCCACAGTCGTCACCATGGGGATCATCGCCCTGCCCACCATGTTGAAACATCACTACGCCAAAGAACTCTCATCTGCAACCATTGCGGCATCGGGAACACTAGGACAGATCATCCCGCCGAGCATCGTCCTGATCCTGCTGGGTGATGTGATGGGGGTGCCGGTAGGGCGGTTATTTATCGGCGCCGTTGTCCCGGGCATGTTGCTGGTTGTGCTGTTTCTCGCCTATATCGGCATTTACGCCTGGATTAAGCCGCAAACTGCGCCGGCGCTGCTGGCGAAAGATGATAGACAATTATTCCGTAAAGTGTGTTTGACGTTGCTGCCGCCGTTGTTTCTGGTTGTCGGTGTGTTAGGTTCCATCTTCTTTGGCATCGCATCACCCACTGAATCGGCCGCCGTTGGCGCTTCAGGCGCACTGATCCTGGCCGCACTGCATGGTCAGCTTGGCCTTGAAAAATTACGCTCAGCCATGGCGTTGACGACCCGGCTGACGAGCATGGTCTTTTTAATCCTGATCGGGGCGACTGCATTTGGGCTGGTATTTAGGGGCATGGGTGGCGATCGCCTGGTACTGGACGTCATGATCAACCTGCCCGGTGGTACTTTGGGTTTTCTTATCGTCAGCATGTTGCTGATATTTTTACTTGGCTTCTTCTTGGATTTCCTGCAGATCTGTTTTATCGTTGTGCCCATACTGGCGCCCATCGCCGCCACCCTCGGCATAGACCTGTTATGGCTCGCCGTACTCATAGCCATGAACCTGCAAACATCATTCCTGACGCCGCCCTTTGGCTTCTCTTTATTTTACCTAAAAGCGGTGGCGCCGGCAGATGTTCACATACAACACATCTACAAGGGCGTTATTCCGTTCGTCTTAATACAGATCGTGACGATTATCCTGCTCATCCTGGCGCCGGATCTGATCACATGGCTACCGGATCTGATGGATAGATTGCAGGGGTTGTGATGGTACAGCAGCGCTGATCAAGTCATCCATGAACCTGGCTTGAGGCGAGCACACTAAAAAAGCGTGTCCGGTTTTTGTCGGTGGCGTCCTCGATATGACCGCGTGCATCTGGTCTTTAAGGATCCGTCGGGTCAATCGGCGTTTCCTTGTTTTTCTCTCAGTTGTGCAATCACCGGCCTGGTCTCAGGCATGATCCCGCGCCATAGATAAAACGACTCGGCCGCCTGCTCCACCAACATGCCGAGGCCATCACAACACATCAGCGCATTGTTCTTCCGAGCCCAATCAAGGAACAGGCGTGCGCCTTCGCCATAGCTCATGTCATAGCAGCAACCATCAGTGGATAATATGCCGTCCGGCAACGGCAGCGGCTCCGCCCTCAATCCGGCGGAAGTGCCATTGATGATCAGATCGAATTGGTTAGCGGGCAGCTCATCGAAACCACACACATGAGCACTTGCTTGCGGGAATGCTGCGGCCACCGCCTGGGCTCTCTCCCGGGTGCGATTGACAATGGTCATCGCTCGCGGGCGCTCATCCATGAGATGACCGAGCACGCTTCTCACCGCACCACCGGCGCCAAGCAGTAATAATCGCTTATTACGGATGTCGATATGGTTGTTAGCCAGATCCCGTACCAGCCCGACGCCGTCTGTGGAGTCCCCGAAGCCCCGCTCATCTTCATCAAAGCTGATCACATTCACCGCCTTCACACGGTTTGCCCGATCAGTGCAGTCGTTCACATAACGCCAGGCCTGCTCCTTAAACGGCGTGGTGACATTCAAACCCCTGCCACCTGACAGACGGAACCCCTCTACCGTATCGCAAAATGCATCAAGCTCTGAGAACAAGCGCTGATAGTTCAGCGACTGGGCAGTCTGCTTTGAGAATAAGGCATGAATCTGCGGCGACTTGCTGTGGGCGATGGGATTGCCTATGACGCAATACTGATCGGTGTTGTTATCGGGGCTAAGCGAAAATGGCAATGTCAGTTACGGGGTTAAATCAGCCCCGTGCATTTAAGCCGCCTTTAAGACAGGCAGCCTGAATGCCACGCTCACTGAGCAGGAATGCGGCCGCCGAGCTACGCCTGCCTGTATCACAATAGAGCACGTACTGTTTTGCCGGGTCCAGTTTCTCCGCTTTCAGCCTGAGCATAAACAACGGGATGTTGATGCTGCCTTTTATGCCATTATTCTTATGCTCACTCACCAGGCGAACATCCACCCACACAGCGCCCTTGCTTACCATGTCATTGGCCTCATCACTGCTCACCCAGCTCAGCATGGGCTCTTTGAGCAGTTCGTTAAAGTCCCCTTTGGACAAGCGCATCAATACCCCGTCCGTCAACATCACCACATTGGCGTTTCTTTTCGCCTCGGATAACAGCGCCTCTTCACCGAATGCATCACCATTGCCAAGCGTGGCCAACGTTAATTGGGCTTTTGTCTTGGATAAGCGCGTGACCTTGCATTTACCGGACTTGATGATGTAATAATAATCACCATCACCACCCTGCTTGATAATCACCTCACCTTTTTTTACCGGGCATTCCTGGATCCGCATGAACATGGCCTGGATATTTGCCGGGGGCACTTGCAAGAATGCCTTGGACTGAAGAATACGGGTCATCCAGTCGGTATCCGCATCGGCCTCTTCGGCATTTTCCTGCGCTACTATCTCATCTACCTCAATGCCGGATAGCTGATCCCAGGTCAGCAGTATATCCAGCAGATCACTGTCGATGCGGGTGATCTTCGTCGGCGTCTTGGTTGTTGCCGTATGTTGGCGAGGTTGATGATTGGCTAACGGGTGTTTGGCGATATCCGTACCGGCTTGAACCGTGAGCGTTTTACCGCTACCGGCAACGAGTTGAACCTCACCTTCAATGAGGTAGACGGACTTGCGATCCACATCGCCCGTCTTAAATATCGCCTTACCCTGACCCAGCGCCTCCACGATAGTCTTGCCGGCCAATTCCTGGAAGTTCTCCGTATTCAGGGAGTTCGGTGGTATGAATGTTCTTAACAGGTCTTTATCAACGAGATCAGCCATGTCTGTTTGCCCTCAAATCTGCCTTTACATTGTTCATCTCAAGTGTGCAATTCTAAGCGGTGTTCAGGAAGATTGGAACAGGAATTGATCCGTTGTGCATCCGCCATAAACGCAAAGCGGGCGCTATGCGCCCGCCAAAGTGGATATGAGCCGTTGATTTCGCTTAAAAAGTATAGCCACGCTCGTTGTGTGAGACCAGGTCCAGCCCCTCGGTTTCCTCTTCCTGGGAGACACGCAGTCCGATCACGGCGTCCAGGATTTTCAATAAAACAAAGCTGGCGATGGCGCACCAGGCGATGGTGGCGATGATCCCCGTCAGTTGCGTTACCAACTGCTCACCCATCGCATAATCCTCATCCGAGAGACCACCCAGCTCCCGGGCATAAAACACCGCCGTTAAGAAGGTGCCTAAAGCCCCACCCACGCCATGCACAGGAAACACGTCCAGGGAGTCATCTATCTTCAAACTGCGCTTGATGTATTGCGTGGCATAGTAACAGACGATGCCGGCTGAGATCCCAATGATCAAGGCGCCGAGCGGCCCCACATACCCGGACGCCGGTGTGATGGTGCCCAAACCCGCCACCATCCCGGTGACAATACCCAAAACACTGGGTTTGCCATGTTTAACCCATTCGCAGGTAATCCAGGCCAGGGAGCCGGCGGCGGCGGATATATGTGTGACCACCATCGCCATACCGGCGCTGCCATCGGCGGCCAAAGCGCTACCTGCATTAAAACCAAACCAGCCCACCCACAACATTGACGCACCGGCTACCGTCATCGTCATATTATGGGGCGGCATCATCGTCTCCGGAAAACCCTTACGATTACCCAGCACGATTGCGGCCACGATTGCGGCGACGCCGGCGTTAATGTGGACGACTGAACCACCGGCAAAATCCATAAAACCCATATCGCCGAGCCAACCTCCACCCCACACCCAATGACAAACCGGGGCATAAACAATCAACAACCACAATGAAGAGAACCACAACACCGCCGAGAACTTCATCCGCTCGGCAAAACCACCCACAATCAACGCCGGGGTGATAATGGCGAAAGTCATCTGGAACATGAAAAAGACAGTCTCGGGAATATCTCCGCTTAGGCTATCAACGGTGATCCCGTCCATAAAAAACTTGCCTGCTCCCAAAACCTTATTCATGCCGCCGCCATCGCCAAACGCCAGGCCATAGGCGAGGATCATCCACAGCAACGACATCACACAGGCGATGGTGAAACACTGCATCAACACCGACAGGACATTTTTGCTTCTGACCAATCCTGAGTAGAACAGCGCCAGCCCCGGCAACGTCATAAAGAGCACCAACACCGCCGATACTAAAATCCAGGCCGTATTGGCGCCGTTCAATTCAGCCGCATCCTCGGCGACACTCACTTCCGGGGCAATGAGCCCGACAAGCGCTAATGATAAACATGGGACAAGTTTGTTAAACAGCTTCATGTCATCTCCTCATTTATTAGTCGTTTATATGGCCTCTACACCGGTCTCGCCGGTGCGAATGCGAACGGCCTGCTCCAGGGCGAAGACAAAAATTTTGCCATCCCCGATCTTGCCCGTATTGGCGACCTTGTTAATCGCGTCAATCACCCCGTCAAGCTGAGCATCATCAATGGCAATGTCTATTTTCACCTTTGGCAGAAAATCAACGATGTATTCAGCCCCCCGGTACAACTCGGTGTGCCCCTTTTGCCTGCCAAACCCCTTGACCTCCGTTACGGTTAAACCCGTAATGCCGATCTCCGACAGAGCATCTCTCACATCATCTAATTTAAACGGCTTTATAATTGCGCTGACAAATTTCAATGTCTTCCCCCCTCTCGTTAATTGCAGGTGGCATTTAAGAAACCCCTGAACAAACCCATTCGGGGCCTGCTATCAGGGCATAAACTGAAAATCCTCGTTCGCTTGCAAAACCCAATGGCTGACGTCATGGGCTTTGCTGATCCTTCCCTGCACCACAGGCAACGCCGACTTCATCTGCGTTTCCTTCAGACAAAACATCATCTACCGTCCATACACCAGGCCATCGCTAATCGGATCAGGGCCGATGTTGCCTGTTATGATTGCAGAGATCATGCCAGAGGATATAAGCCGATAGATTTCAAGGGTTTAAGCGCCGGGCCGGCGAAAGGGCAACAGGATCTATGATCAAACTCGCACTCTTTTTGTGCGTTTTCACCTGCCGGCGCACTAAAATAGAACTTCTGTGGGCTTCCCTCACGCCATGCCGCTGATAAGGTTTCATCATTGCGCGGAGCCATCTCATACCTGCCCTGCTACGGGATTGACGGATCGCCCATGGTATTATCGCCAGCGCCACGCTAGAAACTGGCGGAGACACTGACGATGAAGGCTTCACAGATCTCACCACCGCAATCATTATCCGCATCATTCCAGGAACCGGCGATCTCCAGCGGGCCAAAGGCCTTACTCAGGGCGATGCTGTAATGGGTGTAATGAAAACCCGCAGGGCCGGTGGTTTGATCGCCTTTAACATCCTGATAACCCACATACAATGACAACCCGGCCTCATAGGGAAGCGAGAGGCCCACACTGCCGTAGACATAAACGGCCTCACCATCCTCACCGAAGAAATCGGGAGAGTAGGCGAGACCGCCACCAACAGTCGGCGCCAGGTTCATATCGAATGTGTAACCGGTATTGAAATACACCTCGGCAAAGTTCTCTTCCGGCTCAGCGTTTGAGCCCGGGTAGATGTAGTACAAACCGCCGATGTCCCAACTGATCCCGTTGGAGAGTTCCCCGGCGAGGCCGGCGTAAATATCGATCTCCGAGCTTTCGGCAAAATCCACATTCGAAGCCCAGGCGCCGATATAAAATCCAGAGCGGGTATGCGCATAATCAAACCCGCCCTGTACGGCGGGATGCTCACTGGTTTGCGATATTCCTCTGTACAGATAATCTGAAACCAGAGTGATGTTCGCACTGATCTGATGGGGCGTCTCCTCAGCGGACACATTCATGTAAGAAAGACACAGGATAACCGCCCAGGATTGAGTCATTATTTTTCGCATGTTCTGCTCCAGTGTTATAAATAAAATCTTTAAGCGATTGCACACATCATGCCAACAGAGTGTATTGCTCTAAAAACAAAGGGATGGTAAATGTTTACGGAATGCGGTATACAGGTGAGATGATTATCTTTGCACTTTGAACGTGCATAAATCAGGGGTTTGCACTGTATCAGTGCTTAAATACATGATCGGGGATCACCGCATAGGTCAATGATGAAACAGCAGGGGATTGAAGAGGTTGTTCAGCAGTTTTTCAAACTGTTGCCGCAAGATATTAACCGCTCAAGGCAGGACATGGAGAAGAATATACGCGCGGCATTGACGGCGACATTCAGTAAAATGCACCTTATTACCAGGGAAGAGTTTGATATCCAGTCCGAGCTATTAAGCAACACCCGGGCCGCTATGGATGAGCTGGAAAATAAAATCACGGCATTGGAAAAGAAACTCTCCGGGGAATTAGGCGACAGTTAACTACACAACATGGATTGATGCACAAGGAGGCGGATAAATGGAAATTGCCATCGTCAACTCCCGCGCCCTTGAGGGCATTAGAGCCGTTCAGGTGACGGTTGAAGTACATTTATCCAGGGGGCTACCCAAGCTATCCATCGTCGGTCTGCCCGAGGCCGCCGTTAAAGAGAGTAAGGAACGGGTAAGAAGCGCCCTGTTAAATAATCAGTTTGAATTTCCACTCAAACGCATCACCATCAATCTCGCCCCGGCGGACCTGCCCAAAGAAGGGGGCAAATACGATTTGGCCATCGCTATCGGGATCCTGGCCGCATCGGCACAAATTGCCAAAAGTACGCTACAAGGCTATGAGTTCATTGGCGAGCTTGCCCTGACCGGTGAGTTGCGGCCGGTAAAAGGCATATTGCCCATGGCCTGTTCAGTTAAAAAAAGCGCGCGCAGTTTGATACTGCCGAGGCGCAATGCCCCGGAGGCGGGGCTGGTTGAGGGGCTACGGGTATTGCCGGCAGGGCATTTACTTGAGGTCTGTGCAGAAGTGAACGGTAGCGAGCCCCTCAATCCATTTATCAACAAAGCCATCCCCGCTATGGAGAGAAAAAGCGCACCTGATCTGTCCGATATCCACGCCCATCATGTTGCAAAACGGGCCCTGGAGATCAGCGCATCCGGTGGTCACAACATGTTGATGGTAGGCCCGCCGGGCAGTGGTAAAACCATGCTGGCTGAACGCTTGCCCGGGATCCTGCCGCCCATGACCGATGAGCAGGCCATAACCACTGCCGCCATCAGCTCAATCAGCACCCAGGGCTTTCATTTGAAAAACTGGAAACAGCGGCCGATTCGTATGCCCCATCACTCGGCCTCATCCGTGGCCATTGTCGGCGGCGGCAGCCATCCGCGTCCCGGTGAAGTCTCGCTCGCCCACAGCGGGGTGTTGTTTTTAGATGAGTTCCCCGAGTTCGATAGAAAGGTCCTGGAGGCGCTCAGGGAGCCGCTTGAGTCCGGCAGGATCGTCATCTCCCGCGCCGCCAGACAAACTGAGTTCCCGGCAAAGTTTCAACTTATCGCCGCCATGAACCCCTGTCCCTGCGGGTATTACGGTGATAACACAAACCGTTGCCGATGTAGCGTTGAGCAAATTAACCGCTATCGAGGAAAACTCTCCGGCCCGCTGCTGGATCGCATAGACATACACATACAAGTGCCCAATATCGCCCTGGATATATTGGAAAAAATGCGCCATGAACAACCCGAAACAAGCGCACAAGTGCAAAAGAGGGTTGTTGAGACCTTTCAGCTACAAACTCATCGTCTCGGCAAACAGAACAGCGAGATGAATAACAAGGAGTTAAAAAAATACTGTCGGCTTAGTGTTCAACAAAATCGCCTGTTGCAAAATGCGATTGAACAACTGGGTTTATCCACACGGGGGATGTACCGTATATTACGGGTGGCCAGAACCATTGCCGATCTGGAAAAATCAGAGCCCATCCTGGACAAACACCTGACCGAGGCCATATCATATCGTTATTTTGAACGAAAAGAATCCAGATTTGTCTAGCTATTCACTTCTCATATAATCCAGATCATTATGACGCATCATGAACGCTACGAGTTTACGGTGGAAGTGGAAACCGCTTATATACATGAGCAGTCGATCCCGGAAGATAGCCGGTTTGTTTTCGCCTATACCATTTCCATCACGAATACCGGTACCGTCTCTGCAAGACTGCTCAGACGACACTGGATCATCACCGATGCGAATAACCGAACCCAGGAAGTCCATGGTGATGGTGTGGTTGGAGAGCAACCTCATCTGAATCCCGGGCAGCGTTTTCAATACACCAGCGGCGCCATACTGGAGACCCCCGTGGGTTGCATGGAAGGCACCTATGACATGATCGCAGATGATGGCATGGAGTTTGACTCCCCCATTCCCGCTTTTAATTTGGCAACACCCAACACCCTTCATTAAGCAGGCCGGTGTCAACCTTCGCCATCGGCGATCTGCAAGGATGCTTTGATGCGCTCATGGATCTGCTCAATGAAATAAACTTTGACCCCGCCGCTGATCAACTGTGGTTCACGGGTGATCTGGTCAATCGCGGCCGACAATCTTTAGCCTGTTTACGCTTCGTTAAATCACTCGGCGATACCGCCATCACGGTGCTCGGTAATCATGATCTGCATTTATTAGCGATGGCCTGTGGGCAATCACACCACAGGCAAAAGGGCGATACCCTGGATGACGTCCTGAATGCCGAGGATCGTACCACTCTGCTTCGCTGGTTGAGACAGCTACCACTGCTACACCATGATGAACAATCGGGCTTCACGATGCTTCATGCCGGACTGCCGCCACAATGGGATCGGATCAGGGCCGGGCGTTACGCCGCAGAAGTAGAACAGGCCCTGAAAGGGGCGCACCATAAAGACTACCTCGCCAACATGTATGGCGAGAGGCCGGATAGGTGGTCGGCTGATTTAAGCGCCTGGGACAGACTGCGATTTATTACCAATGCCCTCACCCGCATACGTTATTGCCACGCAAACGGCAGCCTGGACATGCGGGAGAAAGGTGCGCCCGGCACGCAGGGCAAGTCACTGCTGCCCTGGTTTGAAATGCAGATGAGAGCAAGCCGACATGAGAAGATCATATTCGGTCATTGGGCGTCACTCAGAGACTACCAACAAGACTATAAAAAATACAATGTCTACCCCCTGGATATGGGCTGTGTCTGGGGCGGCGAATTGGCGGCATTGCGTCTGGAAGATGAGAAATACTTTCGCGTGCCATGCAGGGAAAAACAGCAATAAGCCGATGCGGTCGGTTTCTCTCAAATGCCCGAATTGGTCATTGCCCCGGCGCCCTTAAAAACATCGGCGTCATCACCCCACCCTCCAGTACTGCTGCCCGAGACAACATCAAGTCGTCCGTATCGCTATTAAGCGTCACCACCTCACCCACCGGCGCTGCTGTCCGGCAACATCAGGAACGCCTTTAACGGCACCTTCTCATCACCACCTCACCCACCGGCGCTACTGTGCGCGACATCTTGCATATGCTAAGAGGACATTAGCCAATGTGATCATTTTCACATCGCCCGACTTCTCGGTTTTTTTTCTATGCGGGCGGGGTCTTTTATCTGCGCTTCTCCAACACCAGAAAACAACAGGCATAGGCATTATTCTCATCGGCCTTTCGCTCCTTGCGTGCTATCTCCTTCCAGTCACCGGGATCACATTGCGGAAAAAAGACATCACCTCTCACCCTGGCGTTGACTTGTGTTAAGTAGATGCGCGACGCTCGGGGGAGCAGTTGCCCATACAAATCAGCTCCCCCTATAATCATCACTTCCTCTTTATCGGCGCAGTAGCCAAGGGCGCCGTCAATATCATGAAAAACAGTGCAACCATCCGCCCTGTAGGGATGTTGTCTCGTGATGATGATGTTCTCCCGGCCCGGTAATGCCCGCCCGATGGACTCATGGGTTTTTCTGCCCATGATGATGGGTTTGCCCATCGTGATCGCCTTGAAGTGTCGCAAGTCCGAAGACAAACGCCACGGCAGGGCGCCATTGGCGCCGATAACACCTTGCTCATCCATGGCCACGACAAGGGATATTCGCATCTTCTTCTATACCGAGATAGGCGCAGTAATGGACGGATGTGTGTTGTAATTACTTAATTCAAAATCACTGTACTGAAAATCAAATATGTTTCTAATATCAGGGTTGATGCTCATGGAAGGCGGGGCAAAGGGTGTTCTGGTTAATTGACAATCAGCCTGTTCCAGGTGGTTGGTATACAAATGAGCATCGCCCAGCGTATGCACAAACTCGCCTGGTTTAAGATTAGTCACCTGCGCTACCATCATGGTCAACAAGGCGTAGGAGGCGATGTTGAACGGTACGCCAAGAAAAATATCGCAAGAACGCTGGTAGAGTTGGCATGACAACGAGCCCCTGTTCACATAAAACTGGAAAAACGCATGGCAAGGCGCCAACGCCATTTTATCCAGTTCCGCCACATTCCAGGCACTAACAATTAAACGGCGAGAGTTGGGGTTGGTTTTAATCTCGTTAATAACATGGCTTATTTGATCAATGGTCTTGCCGTTAGTAGCAGGCCAGGCTCGCCATTGCACGCCATAGACCGGCCCAAGCTCGCCATTTTCATCAGCCCATTCATCCCAAATTGTGACATTATTTTCTTGCAAATAGCGGATGTTGGACTCGCCTCGCAAAAACCACAATAACTCATGGATGATGGACTTCACATGCAGCTTCTTGGTTGTGAGCAGGGGAAAACCTGCTGTTAAATCAAAGCGCATTTGATAACCAAACACGCTTAGCGTACCCGTGCCAGTGCGGTCATCTTTCTCAACGCCATGTTGGCGCACGTGTTTTAGCAGTTGCAGATATTCTCGCATGGATAATGCCGTTAGCTTTTGAAGCTCATCAATGTTATCCCGTCATACATTCAAACAGCCGTGCTTTTATGCGCTTTGCGATAGGCCAATATCAACAACACGGCGCCGATCACGATCATGGGTATGGACAGGATCTGCCCCATGCTCGACCAGTGAAAACCGATATAGCCAATATGCTGATCCGGCATACGCACAAACTCCACACAGAAACGGATGCTCCCGTAGAGCAGAAGAAATAATCCAAACACAGACCCGGACGGCCTCGGCTTCATGGAAAACCACCAGAGGATAACAAACAAAACCGCGCCTTCAAAAAACGCCTCATAGAGCTGGGAGGGGTGTCTTGGCAGTGCATCCACATGGGGGAATACCATGCCCCAGGGCAGATCAGTGGGTCTGCCCCAGAGCTCACCGTTGATAAAATTTCCAATGCGTCCGCTAAATAAACCAAGCGGCGCCACCGGCGCCAGGAAGTCGCCAACCTCGAGCAGTTTTTGATTGATCCTGCGACCATATAAATAGCCGGCGATGATGACGCCTATCAACCCCCCATGAAAAGACATGCCCCCTTGCCACACCTTAAAAACAGCCAACGGATTATCGATATAGTACGGCAGATGATAAAACAGCACCGAGCCTAACCGGCCGCCAAGGATAATCCCCAAGGTGCAGTAGAAAACCACATCGGCCACCTGCTCTTTCCGCCAATTAAAATGCGTCAGTCTCGCCCGATAATGTAATAACCACCAGGCAAGCAGAATACCGGCCACATAACTCAGCCCATACCAGCGCACCTGTAACATCCCAATGTCGATGGCAACCGGATCAATATCGGGATAAGTCAGCATGGCGGTTAATAGTTTAGCGGATAATCCCGGATCAAGCGCAGTTGAAAGTGGCGCCGGTTTAACTTGAGAAGGCGCGCTGACATAGACTGCCCGCATCATGCCGAAAACAGCTAGGTAAATGTGCCGGCCTGGCGGATAATGGCGATATGAGCACAACCAATTCCCTGATTTACGAGACCAGCCCCTATCTGCTGCAACATGCCACCAATCCGGTGGCATGGTATCCCTGGTCAGAGAAGGCCCTGACGCTCGCCAAAGAACAACATAAACCCATATTGCTTTCCATCGGTTACTCGGCCTGTCATTGGTGCCATGTTATGGCGCACGAATCATTTGCAGATGCAAAGACGGCCGCATTGATGAACGCCCATTTTATTAATATCAAGGTTGATCGGGAAGAGCGCCCGGATCTGGATAAAATCTACCAAACTGCACAACAACTTTTGAACCGCAGGACCGGCGGCTGGCCGTTGACGATGTTTTTAATGCCGGAAAATCAGGTCCCCTTTTTCGGCGGCACCTATTTCCCGCCAGAGCCACGTCATGGCTTGCCGGGTTTTAAGGCCCTGCTCATCCGCATTAACGCATTTTATCAAAACGAACGGGCTACGTTGCTGGAGCAGAACGCATCGTTTCTTGAGGCCCTGAGGCAAACAGAGAAGACGGAAACTCCGGATGAGGCGGTGAGCCTGGATATTAGGCCCATTCAGCGCGCTATCGCAGAGCTAAAAGACAGCTATGATCCCAGGGACGGCGGTTTTGGCCCGGCGCCAAAGTTCCCGCACCCCACTCATCTTGATCTGTTGCTGAAAAACCCCTTTACCGAAGGTCCCGCTGAGGCGAGAGAAAATGCCGACATGGCCTGCTTGACGTTGCAAAAAATGGCCCAGGGCGGGATCCATGATCAACTGGGCGGCGGTTTCTGCCGATATTCAATCGATGCACACTGGCGGATCCCCCATTTTGAAAAAATGTTATATGACAACGGCCCGCTGTTGGCTCTCTACGCCGACGCCTTCCATATAACACAAAACGCACTTTTTGAGCGCACATCATACGGCATTGCAAACTGGGTCATGCGTGAGATGCAATCCGCCGAAGGGGGGTACTTCTCTTCCCTGGACGCCGACTCAGAAGGCGAGGAAGGTAAGTTTTATGTGTGGGATAAAACAGAAATACAATCGCTACTGACAGATAAAGAGTATGCTCTGATAGCGAGACATTATGGTCTTGATAAACCCGCCAACTTTGAAGGACGATGGCATCTGCATGTCAATGAAACCCTGGATGATATGGAGAAGACAACATCACAGGATATAAAGCGGCAGATAACAAACGCCGCAAATACACTGTTTCACGCCAGGGAAAAACGCATAAGACCGGGCAGGGATGAGAAGATGCTAACCTCCTGGAACGCCTTAATGATAAAAGGCATGATAACAGCGGCATTGCGCCTGCAAGAGGATAAATACTATGACTCGGCCGCCCGTTGCCTTGCGTTTATCCATGCAAAACTCTGGGACGGGGAGCGACTTCGGGCAACCTGTAAAGACGGCAGGGCGCATTTCAACGCCTACCTGGATGATTATGCCTTTCTCATCGACGCCATTTTGCATGTGCTCTCTTATAGATGGTCAGGTAAGTGGCTTTCCTTTTCAATGCAACTGGCCGATACCCTGATAGAGCAGTTCTACGATCAGGAGCAAGGCGGTTTCTTCTTCACCTCCCATGATCATGAGGCATTGCTGCAACGGCGCAAGGATTTTATGGATGATTCATTACCCTCGGGAAACGGTATCGCCACTTTGGCCCTCCTTAACCTCGGCCATTTAACCGGCGAGCGGCGTTATCTTGCGGTTGCTGAGCAAACCTTAAAATGCAGTTGGACATGGCTAGGGCGTCTGCCCCATGCCTGTCACGCCATGTTGTTGGCGTTGCTGGAGTTCAACAAGCCAAAGCCCCTGATCATCATACGCGGGGAGCCATCCCTTATTGATACATGGCAAAACGAGTTACGCTCAATGAATGACATGCGCGCTGTGGTTTTCGCCATTGCCGATAAAACCCAACACCTGCCGGCGTTGCTACGGGAGAGATGGGCTCAGGGTAAGGCCACCGCCTTTATCTGTGAAGGAAGCCGATGCCTGGAGCCCGTCCATGATCTGCACAAATTAAAACAACTGCTCATACACCACCGCTAAACAACAACACGCTCGCCGTTACGCTCGCCGCCCATCCATGCCGCCCGGACAAGCGCAGGGGCATGAGGAGGATGATCTTGCGAGCGCCGATACCTCCACCCCAAGCATGATTTACTCAAAGGTTCCTTTTGGATGATGATCTTGCGAGCGCCGATCCCTCCACCTCGCCTTCGACTATCATGACTTCACGCCCTCCCCTGATGCCCCTTTACCCGCCTTGCAAGCACGCAGATAAACACAGGCGGGGCAGCCTCGCCCGTCCTGCCCTGTCGTTGGGTTTCGGTATTGACTATCCCTGATAGGTCTGGCTCGCCAATGAAATACGGGTCGCTATGCTTTCCACCGCCATGATCAGGCAATAACTCAATGCGGACTTTTCCGAATAGTCAGACGGCACCAGGTTGGACACCCGTCCATCTTCAATAAACCCCCAGGCCCGCCCCCATTTTTCACGGTTCTCGGTATCGAACACGCCGATGGCGATACCCTGGTCTTTTTTCACCAGGGAAAAACAGGGGATGTCGGTATACCCATCACCCACTATGATCATCTGCCTGATGGGCACCCGCAGTTTCGCCTGCTCGACCTTGCGATTGACCTCAAAGGGTTTACCGGCGAAATCGGCGCCGAATATGCCTTTTTGAATATGAAAAATATAACGGGTCTTATCGGTGAAGCTGACAATCCTCCTGGGGTAGCGAATGTGGCCTTTGTCATCGTAATGAAAATCCGAGGCCCAGATCTCGCTAAACTCATGGGCGATGGGCGTGTGCCGCAATACCTCGCCGATCCCGGAGCTGATCAGATAAAACTCGAGGGTAATGCGGGGATTGGCCCTGTTCGCGGCATCACGTAGTCTCGCAAAGATCGACTCAACCCCGGCATATAACGGCAGCTCCGCACCCCATCGGGCGAGGCTGTCCCGGCTAATGGGCGCAATCTCGCCGGCATCGGATTTCTCGATCATTTTATATAGATACGCCGGCACCGGGTCCCAGCCATCCTCCATCAACGGGCCAACTTCATGGCGCCAGAAACCGGGGACATCCACCCCGCAACGGCTTAAATAACCGGAAGTGCTATCCGGCGCCAGGGTGTCGTCAAAATCGAATATAACGGCGATAGTCTCGTGCATTGATGGTTCCTGCTCTTAAATCAGATGGACTCTACATTCCAGGTGATGTAATTGAAACTGCTCATATAACGCGCTACTGTTGCGGCCAGGTGTCGCCAGTCTCCGGGCCTCTGAAGGAGCGCACCCCTATGGGATGCGCCTAACGCTATGCGATCAGGCGGAGCTCGCCAAAGTGAAGCCGCCCGGATCACCTGTGCTCATCATGACTTAACGCCCCCATCTTGTGCGGGCTTGCCTGCCTTCATCATGAAGGGGCGGCTTGATAAAATCCTTAACATTGTTCACGACATCAAAGTTCGCTAAACTGCTTGCCATGATCTGGGCTTTTTCTCACACAGGCATAACCGGTTTTTACTAACCCGACGGGCCTGGTATGTTAGAACGCATTTTCATTAACGTAATCCAGCGCCGCGCCTTGATGTTTTATCTTGGCGCTTCTCTTTCCACACCGCTATGCGCCCAGAGCACCCTGGAAGAGGTTATCGTCACAGCGCAGAAGCGTGAGCAACGTCTGCAAGACGTCCCCGTGTCTATTTCAGCGCTACTGCCCTCATCGGTTAATGATTATCTTGGCTCCGGCGAGAATATTCGCGCCTTGGCCCAGCGCGTCCCCAGTCTACAAATCGAATCATCGAACGGCAGACAGCTACCCCGATTTTATATTCGCGGTTTGGGTAATACCGATTTTGACGTCAACGCCAACCAGCCCGTATCCATGATCTATGATGATATTGTCCTTGAGAATGGCGTGTTAAAGAGCATTCCCCTCTATGACGTTGAACGTATAGAAGTCCTGCGCGGCCCGCAAGGCACATTGTTTGGGCGTAATACACCGGCCGGCATTGTTAAAATCGACTCGGTTAAACCCACATACGAGAGAGATGGTTATCTACAGACATCTTACGGCAAGCGTGATAACCGCACGGTAGAAGGTGCGCTCGCCACTGGATTAACCGACAAGATGGCCGCCAGGGTGGCGTTCAAATATCAGGGACGAGGTGACTGGATCGAGAACAGAGGCCCCGGCGGCGATGTGGGCGGTTTTGATGAGATAGCCTATCGCTTGCAATTCCTGTTCGAACCGGTGGAAGACTTCAGTGCGTTGATTAAATTTCATGGCTACCACATCGGTGGCGATACGCCGGCGACATTCTATGCAAATGCACTGGCCCTGGGTAGTGCGGGCGTGCGCCCCGGTTTTGACGCAAACCTCATAACACAGGACAGTTTAACGGATGGGCATATCGATCATGTCGGCTTCGCCGCCAAACTGGAATATGCTTTTAACGGGTTTCTCTTCACGTCCATTAGCGGCTATGACGCCATAGACAGCCTGGGTCGGGGTGATGTTGACGGCGGCATTGTGGGCGGCCCGGGCAACATAGGCGAGCTTGGGTTTAATGCGTTTTTCGGCGTATCGACCGGTGATGGCTTATCCGATCATGCACAGATCAATCAGGAGTTTCGCCTGTCTCGAACCCATGGGCAGTGGTTCTATCAACTGGGTCTGTTCTACTTCAAGGAAGACATTACTGTGGATAACATCAACTACAATACCGCCACGGATGCGTTATCGGATCTCACATTCACTATTCAGGATACAACATCCTTTGCCCTGTTCGCCCAGGTGGAATATGCATTAACCGACTATCTCACATTAACCGGTGGTATTCGTTGGACCAGCGATGAGAAGGCGCTGGAGATCGTCCCGGGCGTCGGTTCACAAGCGATGTCGGCCAGCATCGAGAAGGACGACAGTTATATCGATGGCGACATAGCCGTCACCTTTGATGTGAATGAGGCGTGGGCGGTTTATGCCCGATTTGGCAGCGCTTCACGGGGGCCGGTCACCATTGGTCGATTCGGGTTCACGAGTACGGCCGAGACGGAGCAATTATTCTCATATGAGGGCGGTTTCAAAGCGGACTTGTTTGCTGGCCGTCTACGCTGGCAGGGTGCTGGTTATTACTATGAGATCCGGGATCAGCAACTCACCGCCACCGGCGGCGTGACGAACATAAACACATTATTGAATGCGGAGAGAACCATTGGCGCCGGTTTCGAGTCTGAAATGCAAATGCTCGTTAGCGAGAACTTTCGCATCAACACAAACCTCAGCTATAACTTCACAGAGATAAAGGACAGCGCCTTGCGTGATGATCTCTGTGGCTCTACACCCACCTGTACCGGCCTCGACCCGGTTGTCGGCTCCAGGGTTGGCGGCTTCGGGCCGGTAACCGAAGTCTCCATCGATGGCAACCCGTTACCACGGGCGCCGAGATGGATATTTAACATTGACGCCTGGTATGGCGTTGATATGTCTTTGGGCGCCCTCTACGTCTCCACGGACTGGAACTATCGTAGCGATGCAAACATCTTCTTCCATGAATCGGTGGAGTTTGTTGCAGATGCACGCTGGATAGGCGGGTTACGCGCTGGTTATAAGACCCGGGACAAAAAATGGGACATCGCCGTTGTGGGCAGAAACATAACAAATGCAATAGCGGTTGATGGCGCCATTAACTTCCTTAATCTGGCCGCTTTTATCAATGAACCGAGCTATTGGGGCGTGGAAGCCAGGTATGATTTCCACTAGGCGCCCCTCCCATCATTGCCTTAGCCGGCGGACAGCAACACTGTCAACTGATGAACGAGGCCCCGAACATGGCCAGCACCGTATCCCCATCTGATCAGATATCCCACCCGATTCATGCAGGCCATCAATGTGCATATCGCCTCAACCGTCCCGGGCCTAAACCCGATGCCGTTTATGTGGCGCCATCATCTCAATGCCCTGCCAGCCGTTCACCTCACTCAACCTGCGATCCGTAATGTTGGCTGTTGTTAGCGTAGTGCAGGGAGTCAAAGCTGGGGAGTAACCTGAAAAGAAATAACACGGCCCTGATCGATGTGATGTCCATCACCCTCATCCGGCGCTGTTAATCAATGCCAAGCCTCAATCAGATCACCGACACTGGTGTTGCTGGCAACAACATGATCACAGGCTATAAGGTGTGATACGTTGAGTTTTTATCCTTAAATTGAAGTGATCTGCGCCCATGTATGGCAACATCAATGATGGCTCCTGGTAGAAGTAATACCCGCATTTGCTCTGATATGCACAGTTAAATGGGCGATACATCAAATATGAGAATTGCTGTTGTGGGGAGCACGAACTGGGATCTGTCCATGTATTTGCCCGGCCTGCCTGCACTTGGCGAGACGGTTATGGGTGGCGCCACGCATGCCTGTCTGGGCGGTAAAGGCGCCAACCAGGCGATAGCCGCCCGCCGCGCCGGCGGTGATGTGTTCTTTTTATCCTGTGTTGGCGATGACAGTATTGCCGAGCAGGCACACAGGGCATTATCCGAAAACGGATTAGACCTGACGGGCCTGATCCGCGTTGATGAGGTCGAAACCGGTACGGCCATGATATTTGTTGACGAGACGGGAGAGAATAGCATCGGTGTCGCCAGTGGCGCCAATGCCCATCTGACAGGTGACAGGGTGCTTGCCCACGCAGAAAAAATCCGCGCAACCGGGATCCTGTTATTGCAAATGGAGATCCCCCTGGCCGGTATTTTATCCGCCGCCCGGTTGCATCACAGGGTGATCCTGAACCCGGCGCCCGCACAACAGTTAAGTGATGCGCTGTTGCACCATGTATCGATACTCACTCCCAATAAAATGGAAATGGAGCAGCTCATCGGCGAGCAGATCAGTGATGAGAATGCGCTGATAAAAGCAGCGGGGTTGTTATTACATCGCGGGCCTGAGGCAATCATCATCACCCTGGGCGCAGCGGGTGTTTTCATCGTAACCCGGCAATCATCATACAGGCTTGACGCCTATGAAGTGGATGTGGTGGATACCACTGCGGCAGGCGATGTATTTAATGGTGCATTGGCAAGCGCCCTGGTTTTTGGCGCTGATCTGAAGGAAGCCTGTGAGTTCGCCATAGCCGCCGCTGCACTGTCGGTACAAAAACCCGGGGCCATACCCTCGATCCCCTACCGGGAAGAAATCGAAGACCTGCTAGCCCGAGATCACCCGCTATGACAGCGCTCGTGATCACAAACACCCTCTCAAGGGTATGCCGATATAGCCAACCAACACACCACCGGGAAAATCAGACGCTAAGCCTTGCTATCTTCACCCCATATCAATTTGTTATCGACCGATCAACATGCCCATTGCTGGCTGACCGTGGCATGATAACAGGGAGCGAATGCACAATAGGCGAGGGAAGTGAATGCGCTCAAGAGTCATGTTAAGAGAGATGATAATGGGCGTTATGGTTGTTGGGCGGTTGGTTATGCACTTTGTAGAAAAACACAGCCATGACGTCCCCGTTTATATAGAAAAATAATAATTGAGAGCCTAAATGCAGATAGTAATGAGTCTTGTCGGGATGGCCACCCTTATCGGTTTGGCGCTGCTTTTATCTGCAAATCGAAAAGCGATAAGGCTGCAAACTGTCGTCCCGGCATTGTTCACACAGGCTGCTCTTGCCGGTTTTATTCTTTATTTCCCGCCCGGTCAGGCATTTCTTAATACCCTGGTGACTGGAGTACAACACGTTATTGATTATAGCCGTGTGGGTATTGAGTTTTTATTCGGAGACATCGGCAAGAAGAAGATCGGTTTTATTATCGCCTTCCATGTCCTGCCGGTGATCATCTTTCTCTCGGCATTGACGTCAACATTATACTATCTTGGGATCATGCAAAAAGTCGCATCCATATTGGGCGGCTGGCTTCACAGGGCGCTCGGTACCAGTAAAACGGAATCCATCTCGGCGGTATCCAATATATTCATCGGCCATACAGAGGCGCCATTGGTGATCAGGCCGTACTTAAAGGCGCTCACCCAATCGGAGTTGTTTGCGGTGATGACCGGCGGCATGGCGAGCATCTCCGGTTCAATCATGGCGGGTTATGCCGCAATGGGGGTAGACTTGAATTATCTGGTGACCGCCAGTTTTATGGCTGCACCGGGCGGTCTGTTCATGGCAAAAATGATCCAGCCGGAAACTGAAAAACCTGAAGTGGATATAGAACATGGCCAATTTGGTGGCGCTCAGAAGGCCGTGAATATCTTTGAAGCCATCGGCAACGGCGCACTGGATGGCTTGAAACTGGCGCTGAATGTTGCCGCCATGTTAATTGCATTCATCGCCATGATCGCCCTCGTTAATGGCCTGATTGGCGGGATCGCCGGCGTATTCGGCTATCCGGGATTAACGCTACAGGAAATACTTGGGAGACTATTGGCGCCACTGGCATTTTTATTAGGTGTGCCCTGGGAAGAGGCGATGGTTGCCGCAAGCCTGATCGGACAGAAATTCGTGATCAATGAGTTCATCGCCTATGTGAGTTTTGTTGAGTTATTAAATCAACAGGAGCTATCCCGGCATACCCAGGTTATCTTAACTTTTTCATTGTGTGGTTTCGCCAATCTTTCATCCATAGCGATTTTACTGGGCGGTCTGGGTAGTCTTGTGCCTGAACGCCGCGGCGATATCGCCCGCATGGGGTTGATGGCGGTATGCGCCGGCACGTTATCCAATTTAATGAGCGCCGTACTGGCGGGTTTATTCATCTCTTTGCCGTTATAATCATAGCGGTCAACAAATAAGGAGCTATCACATGGCCACACCACATATCAATGCTGAGCCAGGTGATTTTGCAGAAACGGTACTCATGCCGGGCGATCCCCTCAGGGCAAAGTTTATTGCGGAGAATTACCTGCATGCCGCTCGCCAGGTAAACGCCGTACGCAACATGCTGGGCTTTACCGGGCTGTATAAAGAACAGGCTGTTTCGGTCATGGGGCATGGCATGGGCATTCCTTCCTGCTCTATCTACTGCACGGAATTGATCAAGGACTTTGGCGTGAAGCGGCTGTTGCGGGTTGGCAGTTGTGGCGCCGTGGGCGAGGCGGTGAGATTAAGAGATACGATTATTGCTATGGGCGCCTGTACCGACTCCAAAGTCAACCGCACTCGCTTTAAGGGTCACGACTTTGCCGCTATCGCTGATTATGACATGTTGCAATCCGCCGTCACCCATGCAAAAGAGAGGAACCTGTCTTTTCATGTGGGCAATATTTATTCAGCCGATCTGTTTTATACGCCCGAGCCGGACATGTTCAAACTCATGGAAAAGTTCAATGTGCTGGGGGTTGACATGGAGGCCGCCGGGATTTATGGGCTGGCCGCAGAGTTTGGCGCCAGGGCCCTGGCGATATGTGCGGTTAGCGATCACATTGCCAGCGGCGAGAGACTGAACGCCCAGGAGCGAGAGAGCGGTTTTACCCAGATGATCGAGCTCGCCCTGGAGGTGGCGGTCGGTTAGCCTGACGGCGCCGCTCACAATCCCTTCCATAACCCCCAGAGCAAAATATGAAGAGACGCTCCTTTTAAGGCGCCGCTAAAACCCTTCCATCGCCCTCACCCAAAGGCTACTCAGGGCCCGCGATAATTTTTACCCCGGAGCTCGTTCCAAGACGAGTGGCGCCCGCTGCGATCATTCTGCATGCCGTTTCATAATCCCTCACACCACCACTGGCTTTCACTCCGAAATCCGCCCCAACAGCGGCACGCAGCAGTTGTATATCTTCTACGGTGGCGCCCGCCTGATTAAAGCCGGTGGCGGTTTTAACAAAATCAGCGCCCGCCTCAACACAGGCCCCACAGGCCACCACCTTCTCATCATCGCTTAATAAACAGGTCTCTAAAATGACCTTGACGATCCGCCCCCGTGTGCTTCTTACTACCGCTTCAATATCGGATTTAACTTCTCCCCAATCACCGGCCCTGGCCGCACCCACATTCATGACCATGTCGATCTCATCAGCGCCCTGCCTTATGGCCACACTCGCCTCATAGGCTTTTACGTCCGTTTCATGGGCACCGGACGGGAAACCCACCACTGTGCACACCTTCACGCCTGATCCCTCTAACAACCTGCTCGCCAGGCTGACAAAAACCGGGGACACACACACAGCGCAAAAATGATACTCGCACGCTTGCCGACATAATTTTTTTATTCTTTCCGGGGTGGCCTCCGGTGTTAGCAGGGTATGGTCAATGATGCCGGCCATTTCCCGTTCTCGTATGTTCATCGTTATCTTCAGTCTCTCCGCCAGATGATACGAAGTCGTTTTAATCTGCGAGAAACCCGGCCCCTGTGAGAGCCCCTGTATTGCACTGCCCGGCAACAACACCCCGCCATTAAACCATGCTCAACGGCCATCTGTGATCCACCCTCATCGGCCGCGGATGCTTTTTCGGCAATACATCGGCTCCCAATCGTTGCGCGCTATCGTTTTTATTTGAGCGATAGCGAGTAACCAAAGTCCTCCTTAAACTGATCAACAAACGCCTGCTCATCAAACCTATGATTTTGCGTGCCCTGCACTTCGATTTTGAGTGCGCCCATTAAAGCGGCGACCCGGCCTGTTGTTTCCCAGTCCATGTCATTCATCAGTCCATACAATAAACCGGCCCGGTAGGCGTCCCCACAACCTGTGGGGTCCACCACCTGCTTTGCCTTCGCCGCCGGGATCTCAATCTGTTTGCCTTTGCTGTATATCGTTGAGCCCTGTGCACCACGGGTTACGATTAAGGCGTCAATCATCTCAAGCAGGCGCTCGGTAGTCAGGCCGGTTTTGCTCTCAACTAATTGCCACTCATAATCATTGAATGTAACCCAGGTAGCGTGTTCAAAACTGCTTATCAACTCCGCTTTGTTCAATACCGTGACATTCTGCCCGGGATCGAAGATAAACGGCGTGCCCTGGCGGGCAAATTGCTCGGCGTGTTCTAGCATGCCGTCTTTGCCATCGGGGGCGACAATGCCGATGCGGATATGTTCAGCCGCCGATACTGTGTTTTCATGGGCATGGGTCAAGGCGCCTAATTGAAATGCCGTGATTTGATTATCATCCAGATCGGTTGTAATAAAACATTGTGCGGTAAAGGTGTTGTCTATGATTTTAATGTGCTTATCATCAATACCCTGCCTTTTGAGCCATGCGCCGTAGCTGGCGAAATCCTCTCCAACGGCGCCCATGGGCAGGCAATCCGCACCCAGCAATTTCATGTTATAGGCGATGTTCCCTGCACAGCCTCCAAACTCGCGTTTCATATCCGGCACGACAAAACAGACATTGAGCATGTGTATCTTCTCCGGCAGGATATGATCCTTAAAGCGACCCGGGAAAACCATGATATGATCATAGGCAAAAGAGCCACAAATCAAGGCGGTCATGGCAACATCTGTGCAACAGGTGAAGGGTGTGTGAGGACAGGTTCTTTAAGGCTCTTCATCATGGCAAGGTGGATCTGAGTGGCCCCAAGTTTAAGGGCGAACATTAAAAATCCCATTGGCCTGACGTCAACGGGTTGATCCCATTCATTCTCGCAGGATATGTCTATACCCTAGTTTTAATCAACGGCTCCCTTATCGATCAGTCATAATCAAAGACGCTATTATAGCGAGAATGGCCAATAAAAATATATGTCTGTTTTGCGGCGCTAACCCCGGGGTCAGACCTGAATATGCAGAGGCAGCCGTGCTGTTGGGCAATGAGCTGGCGGTGCGTGGTATCGGGCTGGTTTATGGCGGCGCCACAGTTGGCCTTATGGGGGTCGTGGCAGATACGGTCCTTGCCAAAGGCGGTAAGGTGATTGGCGTTATACCCGGGTTCCTTGCTGAGAAAGAGATCATGCACGAGCGGGTAGATAAGATGCACATTGTCAGCTCCATGCATGAGCGAAAGGCGCTGATGTCAGAACTTGCCAGTGGTTTTATCGCCTTGCCAGGGGGGTTTGGGACTGTTGAAGAACTACTGGAAATGCTCACCTGGGGGCAATTAGGTCTGCATGACAAGCCTTGCCTCGCCTTGAGTATTGGCGGGTACTTCGATCACCTCCTGGCGTTTCTCGATCATGCCGTTCGAGAGGGGTTTCTAAAGCCCGTCCATCGTGAGCGGTTAATGGTGGAGACAACGGCCAGATCCGCCCTTGAGAGCATAGTCAATGATGCACGCTGGCAGGTGGTTGCAGACAGATAACACCACATCCATACCGAGCCCAGCGGCATGACAGTGTCTCATATGCGCCAGTAGCCATACCCGCTTTGCAGGATCTATCCGGCGTCACTGATCCCTGAAAACAGCAAGAGGCCCCTTAGTCAAGGCCGCACGTTCTATCTTCTCCCATCACCGGGTTCTCTTGACGCAGAGACATTCAGGATAGCGGTTGGCTGATCTCAATCGGGCAGGACTTCGGCCTTCTTTTTGCGGGTTGTCTTCTTGCGGGCTTTGCGCTTTCTAAATAGCGGTGCAAGATGCTGTCCCGTGTATGAGTGATGTTGCCTGGCTAATTCTTCAGGTGTGCCGAAGGCAATGATCTCACCGCCGCCATCACCGCCTTCCGGGCCCAGATCGATAATCCAGTCCGCTGTTTTTATGACATCCAGATTATGCTCAATGATCACAACGGTGTTGCCATGATCCCTTAGCCTGTGCAATACACCGAGCAGTTGCTTCACATCATGAAAATGCAGTCCCGTGGTCGGCTCATCGAGGATATACAGGGTTTTACCCGTATCTCGCTTGGACAATTCCCGGGAGAGTTTCACCCTTTGCGCCTCACCCCCTGAGAGCGTCGTCGCATTTTGACCCAGGTGGATATAGGAAAGCCCCACATCGATCAATGTTTGCAACTTGCGGGCGATCACCGGCACGGGATCAAAAAACGCCCTTGCCTCTTCCACCGTCATCTGCAACACCTCGTTGATGTTTTTACTTTTATAACGCACGTCCAGTGTTTCCCGGTTATATCGCCTGCCTTGACATACGTCACAGTCCACATACACATCCGGCAGAAAATGCATCTCAACCTTGATCACCCCGTCACCTTGACAGGCTTCACACCTGCCGCCTTTCACATTGAAGCTGAAACGACCGGGTTTATAGCCCCTGGAACGCGCCTCCTTCGTGGCCGAGAACAATTCCCTTATTGGCGTAAACAGCCCGGTGTATGTGGCCGGGTTTGAACGGGGCGTGCGTCCAATGGGGCTTTGATCTATATCGACAACCTTATCAATCTGTTTCAGTCCGGAAATGGACTTATAGGGGGACGGATCGACGTTAGCGCCATTTAACTCCCGGCTGGCGATGCGATACAAGGTATCATTGATGAGGGTGGATTTGCCCGAGCCGGACACCCCGGTCACACAGGTCATCAACCCCAGGGGTAATGCCAGTTTGATTGATTTCAGATTATTGCCCGTTGCGCCGCTGAGTCTTATTATCCGTTTTCTGTTATATGCGGTGCGCTCCCCGGGTATGTTGATCTGTGCGCGGCGGGACAAATAATCACCCGTCAACGATGCGGTATTGGCCGCAATGTCATCTGGCGCCCCCTGGGCGACAACACGTCCCCCATGTACACCTGCGCCCGGGCCCATGTCAATAACATGATCTGCGGCATTGATAGCCTCTTCATCATGCTCAACGACAATGACGGTATTGCCTAGGTCCCTGAGGTGTTTCAATGTCGACAACAAGCGATGATTATCACGCTGATGCAACCCGATAGAGGGCTCATCCAGCACATACATGACGCCCACCAGCCCGGCCCCGATTTGACTTGCCAGGCGTATACGCTGCGCCTCACCGCCGGATAAGGTCTCCGCGCTTCTGTCCAGGGTTAAATAATCCAGACCCACATTCACCAGAAACTGCAATCGCGCCCCCACTTCTTTCAGTATCTTCCCGGCAATCTCACCACGTCTACCCGGGATGTTTAACGTCAGGAAAAAGTCCTGGGCCGCTATCACCGGCATGGCCGTTATCTGCGGCAAACTCGTGTCATGGATAAACACATGCCGCGCCGATTGATTTAAGCGATGCCCATGACAGGATAGACAGGGCTGGCTGCTTTGATACTTCATCAGCTCTTCGCGCACCATGGATGACTCGGTTTCATGATAACGCCGTTGCATATTGGGTATGATCCCCTCAAAGGGATGGGTGCGTTTCACCGAGCCCCGTTTATCATGCAGATATTCAAATTCAATCTTCTCATCACCACTGCCGTTTAGGATGATCGAGCGGATTTTTTTGCCTAGCCTTGAAAAAGGGGCGTCAATATCAAATGTGTAGTGCTTCGCCAGCGATACCATCATCTGATAATAATAGGCATTGCGTCTGTCCCAACCGCAAATCGCCCCGCCGGGCAGGCTAAGAGAGGGATCCTGTACCACCTTGCCGGGGTCAAAAAACGGGATCATCCCAAGACCATCACAGGCAGGGCATGCCCCTGAGGGGTTATTAAAAGAGAACAACCGCGGCTCCATTTCACTTAAACTATAACCACATTCTGAGCAGGCGAAACGGGTTGAAAACACCAGCTCATCAGCCGTCTCATCGTCCATGGAAGAGACAATAACCAGGCCCTCAGAGAGCCTGATCGCCGTCTCCAGTGACTCCGCCAGACGCAAGGCGATATCCGCCCTGATCCGAAACCGATCAACGATGACCTCAATCGTATGTTTTTGACGCAAACCAAGAGCCGGGGCATTTTCCAACTCCATGACTTTCCCATCGATCCTTGCCCTGACAAACCCCTCGGCCCTCAATCTATCCAGTATTTGCACATGCTCACCTTTGCGCCCCTGAACCACAGGCGCTAACAACATCAGAGCTTGCCCCTGCGGCTGCTCCAGGATCAAGTCCACCATCTGGCTGATGGTCTGCGCCGCCAGGGTGGTATTGTGAGTTGGACATCGAGGCTCACCGACCCGGGCGAACAATAACCGCAGATAATCGTAGATCTCGGTAATGGTGCCGACCGTTGAACGGGGGTTGTGTGAAGTGGATTTTTGCTCGATGGAGATGGCTGGCGATAGCCCTTCTATGTGATCGACATCGGGTTTTTCCATCATCGAGAGAAACTGCCGGGCATAGGCCGACAGGGACTCCACATAGCGCCGCTGCCCATCTGCATAAATCGTATCAAAGGCGAGGGAGGATTTACCGGAGCCGGATAGCCCGGTGATGACCACCAGTTTATCCCGCGGCAGATCCACGTCAATGCTTTTCAAATTGTGTGTTCTCGCCCCGCGAATCCTAATAGCGTTCATAATTGTTTAGATGAAATTTGGCTAACCTGCTAATATAAAATCTTTCGGTGGTGTTGATCAAACCGATTGCTTTCATCTCCAAAATAAAGGAGTAAAAACATGGCCAGCAGAGGAGTAAATAAAGTCATTCTTATCGGCAATTTAGGGAACGATCCGGACGTCAGATACACCCAGGCCGGCGCGGCGGTCGCCAACATCAGCCTGGCGACATCGGATACATGGCGTGATAAAGAAACAGGCAACCAGCAGGAGCGCACAGAATGGCACCGGATCGTATTCTTTGGTCGATTGGCCGAGATCGTATCTGAATATCTGCGTAAAGGCGCCAAGGTATATGTGGAAGGGCGACTACAGACGAGAAAATGGCAGGATAAAGAAGGCCATGATCGCTATACCACCGAAATAGTCGCTAATGAGATGCAAATGCTCGATAGCAAAGGCAACTCAGGCGATGTTCATCAACCCCCCGCCAAACCTGCTGCATCCAGACATAGCGATGCGCAGGCAGACAGTGCGTTTGTGGACGATGACATACCGTTTTAGATGATCCTAAGGTTTAAGCCGTTACAAAGATAAAGACCGGTTCGATAACGTAGCGGGGATGAGGAGGCCCTGTTGGGGGGTATCAACGGCCGGGTATGCAGGGGCTATCGTCGATGTAAAGGGATGAAGATACCCTGTTGGGCGGGGCTCAGCGGTATTTATAGAGCGGCGGGGCGCCGTCTGCGGCGCTCTGGTATTTGACGGTGAAGTCCGCCAGGCCCTTCAAGGCGTCTTCCATGTTCTTATCGGCTCTCACCTGGAATGAATCAATGCCGCATCTTTGCATAAAGAATAACTGATCCCTCAACACATCCCCCACTGCCCGTAACTCACCCCGGTAGTTATACTTATCACGCAACAGACGCGCATGGGAGTAGGCGCGGCCATCCCTGAAATCAGGGAACGCTAATGCTATCAAGTCAAACACATGCAAGACGTTGGCGATATCATCTACATTATCATCACCGTCCAGGCAAATGGCGATGTTTCCCTGATGTTGCGAGAGCGCTTGCTGATTATCAACCCAGTAGGCCAACGGGATGATAAAATCTCCATCAGGCAGGGGATCTTCAGGTGCGAGAGCAACTATTCTCTGCCAATCGTCGGTGAGTATTTTGCCGCATTTAATGACTTGCAACGCTATTTGCCTCCTGGCCCTCCCGGGCCGCCACCTCGTAGACCTTATCCCTAAACGGCTTAATCCCGATCCGCAAACAGGTTTCAAGAAATGGCTCATCGCCCTCACGCCTTTGCAAATACACCTGCAAGATTTTATCTATGGTATCGGCCACGGCGTCCTTCGCCACGGCAGGCCCTAACCTCTCTCCAAGCCGTGCCCGATTGCCGGCGGAGCCACCCAAAGTGAGCTGATAGAACTCCTCGCCTTTTTTATTCACGCCCAGAATACCGATATGCCCCACATGATGATGTCCACAGGCATTCATACAACCGGACATCTTTATTTGAAAGTCGCCGATATCATGCAGGTAGTCCAGCTCGGTAAAACGCGCATTAATTTGCCTGGCGATACCGATTGAACCGGCATTGGCCAGATTGCAAAAGTCAAGGCCCGGACAACAGATCATGTCCGTCAACAGGCCAATATTGGGCGTGGCCAGTTGTTTCTCTTCTAACGCCGCCCACAGATCATAAAGATCCGATTGTTTCACATGGGGCAGAAGCAGGTTTTGATCATGGCTAACCCGGGCCTCGGAATAACTGAACTGATCGGCCAGATCGGCAATGAAGCGCATCTGCTCGGCAGTGGCGTCCCCGGGGGGCATTTGTGGGGATTTCAGTGAAACGTAGACCGGGTGATAGCCGGTTTGCTTGTGTTTCTTCACATTGCGCCTCACCCATCTGCAAAAGTCGCCATCTGCCTGAAGGCGATCAGTGAAGGAGATGTCCTCACTGTCGGTGGTATCATAATCGGGCTCTGTGAAACAGCTTTTTACCCTGGCAATTTCTTTCTCATCCAGCAACAGGGCGGAGTCTTTTATACGCGCCCATTCCGCTTCCACCCGTTGCGTAAATTTTTCCGCACCAACAGCATTGATCAGTATTTTGATCCTGGCCTTGTTCATGTTATCGCGTCGGCCAAGCTGGTTATACACCCGCAGTATGGCCTCCAGATACGACAACACATGTTTCTTCTCAAGGAAGGCACGGATACAAATACCAATAAACGGCGTACGCCCCAAACCGCCGCCCACTAACACCTTAAACCCCACTTCACCCTGTGCGTTTGCGACCAGGTAGGCGCCGATATCATGGATCTGCACCGCCGCCCGGTCATTCTCAGCACCGGAGATAGCGATTTTGAATTTTCTGGGCAGGAACGAGAACTCCGGATGAAAGGTAGACCACTGGCGTATGATCTCACAATAGGGGCGCGGATCTTCCAACTCATCCTCGGCGATACCGGCAAAGTGATCGGAGGTGATGTTGCGAATGCAGTTACCGCTGGTCTGAATGGCGTGCATCTGCACCGTGGCCAAGTCCGCCAGGATGTCCGGCACCCGCTCCAATGCAGGCCAGTTGAACTGAATGTTCTGCCGCGTGCTGAAATGGCCATAACCCCTGTCGTACTTCTCGGCGATATGGGCGAGCATACGTAACTGCCTTGAGGATAACAGGCCGTAAGGGATGGCCACACGTAACATGGGCGCATGACGCTGAATATACAGGCCATTCATCAAGCGCAGGGGGCGGTATTCATCCTCGCTCAATTCGCCTTTGAGGAAACGTTCCGTTTGATCGCGGAACTGGGCGATGCGTTCATTGACGATCTGCTGATCGTACTCGTCATACTGGTACATAAGCGCTGATGATCACACCTGGCTATAGGAGAAGCGGTGCAAGATAGCAATAACGCTTTATGCAGAGAAGTACTTAATTTAACTAAATATATAATTAAATCGCATAAAAGGTGGGTTATAACGCCTTGATGATGTCTACTCGCCTTCCTCGGCTGAGGGCTTGTATTCGGCCATCAGCGCTTTTTGGGTTTTCACAGGGACGGGGTCATAGTGACTGAAACTGAGGGAAAACGAACCCGCCCCGCCGGTCATTGACTTTAACTGTGACGGGTAACTCTCCAGCTCACTCATGGGCGCTGTGGCCGTGATCGTGGTCATCCCGCCGGGCATCGCCAGGGTATTACTGATCCGCCCGCGTTTGCCGGATAAATCCGCGTTGATATCCCCCATGGCATCATTGGGCGCGGTCACAGCCAGTTCAACGATGGGTTCCAGTACCACCGGTTTGGCCCGATGAACCGCGTCAAGAAAGGCTTTCTTGCCGGCGGCGATAAAAGCGACTTCTTTGGAGTCCACCGCATGGTGCTTGCCATCATAGACGGTGACCTTGACGTCCTGCATGGGATTACCCGACAGGGCGCCACCCTCCAGCGCCTGTTTTATGCCTTTCTCCACCGCTGGTATAAAGGGTTTGGGGATGACGCCGCCCACGACCGCATCGACAAACTCAAAACCACCCCCGCGCGGCAGGGGCTCGATCCTTAAAAACACTTCGCCGAATTGCCCGGCGCCGCCGGTTTGTTTCTTGTGTCTGTGATGGCCTTCGGCTTTGGCGGTGATGGTTTCCTTATAGGCGATTTTGGGGGGATGGGTTTCAACCTCCACATGATAGCGTTGCTTTAACTTCTCCAGCATCATGCGTAAATGAAGCTCGCCCAGGCCGCGGATCACGGTTTCATTGGTGCTCGCATTATGTTCAACAACAAAGCTCTGATCTTCCGCCTCCAGCTTGTGTATGGCATCGGATATCTTTTGCTCATCACCCCGGCTTCTCGCCTGTATCGCCAGGCCATACATGGGGGCGGGAATGTCGATGGAGCGAAGGTGAATGTGATCTTCATCATGGGAGTTGTGCAATACGGAATCAAACTGGATCTCATCTACCTTCGCCACCGCACAGATATCACCGGGGATCCCTTTATCTATTTCAATGTGCTCTTTACCCTGCAACTTCAGTAAATGGCCCACCTTAAAGGGTTTTCGCCCATCGCCAATAAAAAGCTGGCTATCTTTGCTCACCGAGCCCTGATGGATCCTGAATATACCCAGCTTGCCGATAAAGGGATCGATATTTACCTTGAACACATGGGCCAGTACATGGCTGTCGGGATCAGGCGCTATGCTGATCGCTTTCGCTCCATCGCCCTCACCCCGGTAGAATTGCGGCGGGTTTCCCTCGCCAGGGTTAGGGATCAATTTAGCGAATATGTCCAGTAATTCCGGCACACCCGCACCGGTTTGCGCTGAAACAAAACACACCGGGATCAGGTGACCTTCCCTCAGCGCCTGCTCAAAGGGCTCATGTAGTTGCTCAGGCCGAATATCCTCTCCCTGCTCCAGGTATTGCTCCATCAACGCCTCATCCAGCTCCACCACCTGATCAATGATATGCGTGTGGGCCTCTTCAACAGAGGAGAAAACCGTGTCTTTACCGCTGGCTTGAAAGAAACAATCGACCACCTCGGCGCCGCCCGCCGCAGGCAGGTTCAGCGGTAAACATTCCCTGCCATAGGTTTCTCTGAGCTGCTGTAACAGTAATTCCAGATCGGTTTCTTCAACATCGATTTTATTCACAATAATGAGCCGCTCCATGTGCCTGTCCTTCGCTACCTCCATCATCTTTCTCGTTACCAGCTCGATGCCCGTTTGTGCATTCACCACCACAGCGCATGTTTCCACCGCCGGCAAGACCGAGAGCGCACGGCCAAGAAAGTCGGGGTAGCCGGGCGTATCAATAAGATGAATATGCCCGCCGTGGTAATCCATGCTGATCACAGCGCTGTCCAGGGAATGTTGATGCGCCCTCTCCTGTGGATCAAAATCGCATACCGTGGTGCCTTTCTCTACCGAGCCCATTTGCTTGATCACACCGGCCTGATGCAACAGGGCCTCAACGAGGGTGGTCTTGCCTGCACCGCCGTGTCCGGTAATCGCAATATTGCGAATGTCCTCAGTTGTATAGCTCGCCATCGGCTGCTCCTCTTCTCGTGTGGTTGTCTCCCTTAACCGCCAAGCATAAATAATGCCGGGAAACTATGAAAGCGCATTATGTCACTTTGCCTGATCACCCCCTGACACATTCTGCGCAAGGGTCTTTGGCGGTTAAACCCGACTGATAGCATAAGGGGTTGTTTTATAAGCCAATGTCATGGTGTTGACGCCGTCGCTATGGGGGCAGATGCGGCCTCGCCAGATAGTCATGGGATTGCATTTCCATGAGTCGGCTACTGGTACGGGCAAATATATCGGCATGACGCCGACCGAGATACAGATCCTGAATGTTGACTTCGGCGGTCATGATGAGCTTGACGTTTCTGTCGTAGAACTCATCAACCAGCATGATAAATCGCCTCGCTGCATCATTGCTCATATCGTCCATGGCCGGGACGTTTTCGATGAGCACCGTCTGGAACTGTTTGGCGATTTCAATATAGTCCGCAACGCCTCTCGGCCCGTCACAAATCTCATAAAAATCAAACCACACCACACTGGCCGCAAAGCGTCTTACCTTAATCTTGCGCCCCTCGATCTCAATGGTGGAATTGACCCTGCCAGCTTCCGGGGATATGGCGGCGAAACTTGCCTTTAATCTATCACGGCCTTCGCTATCTAACGGGTAATGATAGATCTTCGCCTGATCGAGATAACGCAGACGATAATCCGTTTCAGTATCCAGGTTTAGAATCTCGGTATGTCTTTTTATTAACGCGATGGCGGGCAAAAACCGCTCCCTTTGCAGGCCATCCCAGTACAGCTTTTCAGGGTGTTGGTTAGAGGTGGCGACGAATGTGACGCCCTGCCCAAACAGGGCATGAAACAGACCGCTCAGGAGCATGGCGTCGGTAATGTCGGAGACATGAAACTCATCGAAACACATGACGACAACATCCCTGGCCAGTTTAGCGGCGATGCGCCCCAGGGGATCGGCAACGTTTTGCATGGACTTTAATTCGCTATGCACCATCTGCATGAAACGATGAAAATGGATGCGAGTTTTGTTATCAAAGGGAAGGCATTCATAGAATGAGTCGATGATATAGGTTTTCCCACGCCCCACTCCGCCCCACAGATACAGACCCTTTAGCGGTTGCTTTTGTTCGCCAAGAAACCTTAAAAAACCACCACTCGCAAAACCCCTTGCCTTATCTTTCGTGAGCGCATGGTATAAACCCTCCGTATGCCTGACGATGTCCATCTGCACCGGATCGGAGATGATTTTTCTCTCCCTGATATCGGATTCATAGCGTTGCAACGGCGTCATCGTGTTATGATTATTTCGCTTATGATCATGATGAATACGCCATCCCGGTTATTATACAAAGGCGGCAAGGGGTAGAGAAGATGTTGGTTGCAGCGCTCCTCGGTTTGTTGTTTGTCGTCATTCTCGCCCCCCACTTCTGGATAAAGTATGTGTTCAAACGTTATAACACCGCAATCGACTCTTTGCCGGGCACAGGCGGGGAGCTGGCGCAGCATTTAATTAACAGGCTGAACCTGAATGAGTGCAAGGTAGAAATATCTGAAAAAGAGGGCGATCACTACAACCCTGAAAATAAAACCGTTTGTCTATCCCCGGGCGTTCATGATCATAAATCCATCACGGCCGTCGTCATCGCCGCCCATGAAGTAGGCCATGCACTACAGCATGATGCAAACTTCAAGCCCCTTTACCTGCGTTGCAGTCTGGCGAGGTTTATCGCCGTCACCGAGAAGCTCGCATCCATCGTGCTGATCAGCTTTCCTTTTGTCACCATGCTCAGCAAACTGCCGATCATCGGCGTCATCATGCTGGCCTCAGGGTTGTCCATCCTCGTGCTCCCCATCGTATTTCACCTTGTCACATTGCCCGTTGAATGGGACGCCAGTTTCAACCGGGCGCTGCCTATTCTCATAGAAGGGCAATACTTACCAGCGGATGCTGAGCCGGTTGTGCGCCGCATATTAACTGCCGCCGCACTCACCTATGTGTCTGCATCTTTGGCCAGCCTGCTTAACTTCTACAGATGGATTGCGTTCCTTAGAAGGTAACTATCAGAGCAGTGTCTGTTGCATCCCGGGCAACACCGGGCGCTTAAACAGCGCGGTATTTAACTGCTGTCGATGATTATTTAGCCCAAGTCGTTTGCAGGTAATATGAAAACGATCATGGATCAATTTAGCGAACACACCATCACCCTTCATGCGGCTGAAATAGCCCGGATCGTTTTCTTTGCCGGCGCGCAGATCACGGATCACATTAAACACCCGCGCTATCTTCTGGGGCTCGTGTTGCGCCAGCCACTCCCTGAACAGGGTCTTCACTTCGTGGGGTAGTCGAAGCATCACATAGCCGGCGGTATCGGCGCCGGCAGCTTTGGCCGCATCAAGCACCGCCTCCATCTCGGCGTCATTGATAAACGGGATCACAGGTGCGAACATAACGCCAGTGGGGATCCCGGCTGCACTCAGTTTTTTTATCGTTTCAAGGCGACGTTTGGGGGCGGTGGTTCTTGGTTCAAGCCGCCGGGTTAGATCCTGTTGCAACGACGTCACGGACAGGAAAACCCTGAGCAGGCCTTTTTTAGCCATGGGGCTGAGCAGATCCCGATCCCGCTCTACCAACCAGGACTTGGTGACGATAGACAAAGGGTGATCACAATCATGCAGCACCTGAATAATATCCCGTGTGATCCCCAATTCCCGCTCAGCAGGCTGATAGGGATCGGTGTTTGTGCCCATGGCGATGGGCTTGCAAACATACCCTGGGCGGCTTAATTCGTTTATCAGTAGCTCCCCGGCATGGGTTTTAGCGAATATCTTCGTCTCAAAGTCTATGCCCGGCGACAGATCGAAGTAGGCATGGGTAGGTCTCGCATAACAATAAACACAACCATGCTCACAACCACGGTAGGGGTTGATGGATGTTTCAAAGGGGATATCGGGCGAGCTGTTGCGGGTGATGATGGTCTTCGCCTTCTCATGCCGGATTTCCGTTTTCATCTTCTCGCTGGCCGCCTCCTGCATCCATCCATCATCGAAATCTTCTCTTTGATACTCAAGATAGCGGCCATCAACACTCGAGGCCGTGCCCCTGCCTTTCGCAATGGCTTTAACCTTGCTGCTCATCCTGGAGGATCAATGCAATCTTCAGCATCGGTGTTTAGTGCGTTCATCGCCGTGTTGTTATCCATCTAACACGCCGTTTATCTGCATCATGCAAGGTGTTTAGTGCGCTCATAGCCGTGTTGTTACCCATTTTACAGATCACTCACGGCAGCAAACGATCTGCCGCATCAACATAAAAACCCGCATCCAGCCCGGGCTATTCATTTATCTGCAAGCCATAATACCATCCCTGGCAAGGCAAAACCCTCTAAAGATGTTTCAATCAGCCCCTGGATGTATAACGAGCGGTTTGCATTTCTGCAAAAATATCCTCGCCCGGGCGCCATTTTATATAAACCGGCGTGTATCTCGGTTAAGGTAATCTGGCATAATAATCCCACATGTTCACACCGATCATAACCGACCTGCTGCTCCTCGCCCTGTTACTTCTGATCATCGGGGTGTTGGTTAAAATATCATCAAAATCAACGGGCTCCGAGACCTTAACAAAGCTCGACGCCAGACTGGATGAATACCTGCGCCGCATCAGCCAACTGGAGCAACAGATCGGCAAAGCCCAGCTTGAGCAGCTCGACGCCTTATCTCAGTTAAGAGAAAGACTGGTCGGCGCCTTCTCAGAATTGCGAGAGGAGCTAAGAGCCATACTCCTGGGGCACGACACCCGCTTTGAGAAGCGCCAGGGAGAGGCCTTAAAAGACTTAACCGACTCCCTGCAATCCGGTATGACGAACACGCAGAAACTACTCGGAGAGAGCCTGTCCAGATACAGCGAAGATGTGGGGAAACGGGTGGCTGATCTAACCGAAAAAACCGATCAACGACTGCTGGAGATCAGTGGCCAGGTGGAGAAGAAATTATCCGCAGGCTTTGAAAAAACCAATGCGACATTTATCGATATATTAAAAAGACTGACGCTGATAGATGCGGCGCAGAAAAAGATCACCGAGCTCTCCAGCAATGTCGTCAGTCTTCAGGAAATCCTGGCGGACAAACGCTCCCGCGGGGCCTTCGGTGAAGTGCAATTAAAGAGTTTGATCCAGAACGTCATCCCTGAGGCCCATTACAAAATGCAATATACATTAGCCAACAATAAAGTGGCTGATTGCGTCTTATTTCTACCTGAACCAACAGGGATGATCGCCATAGACTCCAAGTTCCCGCTGGAGTCCTATCAGCGTATGACGGATCATGAGGTATCCGATGGGGAGCGCAGGGAGGCCCAAAGACAGTTCAAGGCGGACATACAAAAACACGTTGCGGACATCTCAAGCAAATACATCATTCCGGGGACAACCGCCGATGGGGCCATGATGTTTGTGCCGGCGGAGTCCATCTTCTCGGAGATCCAGTCACATCACCCCGATGTGGTTGAAAAAGCCCATCGGGCGAAAGTCTGGATTGTCTCTCCGACGACCATGTGGGCGATACTGAATACGGCCAGAACCGTGTTGAAAGATGCGGCCACTAAAGAGCAGGTGCATATTATTCAGGAGCACCTGGGCTATTTAGGCAAGGATTTTGAACGCTTTCAAAAACGCATGGATGAGCTGTCCAGACACATCAAACAGGCCCACGATGACGTCGAAAATGTGAATAAATCAGCTAGAAAAATATCATCACGATTCAGTAAAATTGAGCAGGTGGAATTAGAGCATGAGCAGGAAGTCTCGCGAAAGGTAATTGAGATAGACGATAAAAAGCAGATCACGTAACATCGATCACACTAACACTTTCCCCCGACAGAGCTTTTTTCAACAACGCTATTTAAGGATGACATCCCCCGTCTTTTTTGCAGTGACGCCATGCATGGATTGAAAGCGGTCCTGTTCGATATGGACGGCACGATTGCTGATAATGAGGATATACACCGGCAGGCCTTTAATATTGCCTTTGAGGCGTTCGGCTACCCGCTTAACTGGTCCCGTGAAGCGTATCAATCCCTGCTTGGTATCTCCGGTGGCAAGGAACGCATACGCCACTGCTTAAAGATGCACCCTCTCATCGAAGGTAGCCATGAGGCGCTATGCCAGATCACAGATGCGATACACCTGAAAAAATCCGCTGTATACAGACAGCGATTGCTGGCGGATAAAATCACCTTGCGCCCGGGCGTTCGCAGGCTTATCACCGAGTTACGAAACGCCGGCCTTCGCCTCGCCATCGCCACCAGCTCATCCAGAGAGAACGTCGATACTTTATTACACCATGCCTTTGGCCCGGCAGGCATTGATTTATTCACAACCATTGTGACCTCGGACAGTGTAGAAGATAAAAAACCATCGCCGGCGGTATATTATTCTGCCCTGTCTGAATTGGACGTGGCCCCTGAGAGCTGTATCGCCATAGAAGATACCGAAAATGGTAATCTGGCGGCGCTCGCCGCCGGTATTAACACCATCATCACCACCCATCCCCTGACACGGGATCACGATTTTACCGGCGCTGCGCTTGTCCTTGATCAGCTCGGTGAGCCGGACAGCCCGTTTGAGGTGCTGGCCGGCAACCACCATCACCATCATTACGTTGATCTAAAACTCCTGCGAACCATACATGGGATTGCCGGGCCCCATAAACCTGCCGTCGGTTATGTCAATGCGGGCGAAGTTGCGGCAAGATAAAGCGGATGATTTACCTTTGGCGGCCAAGTGGATAGCCATGAAACACAGCTAACATGACCCTCACGGAATTACGCTACATTGTCGCCGTCTCACGGGAATTACACTTTGGCAGGGCCGCGGCGGCCTGTTATGTCAGCCAACCCACTCTCAGTGTCGCCGTAAAGAAGCTGGAAGATGAGCTCGATGTGACCATCTTTGAGCGACATCAACATGACGTCACCATCACCCCCGTCGGTCAACGAATTATTGATCAGGCCATGCTTGTGCTGGAGCAGGCAAGCTCAATCAAAGCCATCGCTGAGGAGGGTAAAGATCAGTTAAAAGGCACCTTAAAACTGGGGATCATATACACCATAGGGCCTTTTTTACTACCGCATCTTATCCCGTTGTTAAACCGGGAGACACCGGATCTGGTGCTGATCATAAAAGAAGACTTTACCGTAAACCTGGCGGATAGATTAAAACGTGGCGAACTAGATATGATCATCGTATCAACCCCCTTTGAACAACCCGGCGTCACAGTGGAGGTGTTATATAAAGAACCCTTCACCGTCGTGTTACCCAACAACCATAAACTGGCCCGTAAAAAACACATCAAAACCGATGATCTGATTGAGGAGACATTATTATTACTGAAATCCGGCAACTGCTTCCGGGATCAGGTCATGGACGCCTGTCCCGCCTGCAAGAGCGACACCTTTTCAAAGGACAAGATCCAGAAAACCCTGGAAGGCAGCTCCATTGAAACGATTAAACAAATGGTCGCCGCCGGATCAGGGGTGACCATATTGCCCTCCACAGCCATACAGCAACACGATGGTCTTAACAAGCTGGTTGAATACCGGCCATTCGCAAAACCAGCGCCACAAAGAGATGTCGCCCTCGCCTACCGTCATTCCTTTCCCCGGAGGCGATTGGCGGGGCTTATCTGCGATATGATCCGGCAGTGTGAGATCCCGAATACGAAACACTCACACATCGGTGAGTGACGTTCTCTTCGGAAGAGGTGCTATTTGATCACTAAAAAAGCGGCGGCATTACCCCGGATCACCCTCAGCAGCAAGGTGTTCTTCAGGGGATCAACCAGTTTCAAAAAAGAGTTTAGATGAGCAATGTTCTTGTGATTCACAGAGGTGATAATATCCCCTCTCCTTAACCCCGCCGACCAGGCCCGTGTGCCCCGTTGCACACCGACCACCACCACCCCCTTTATTTTTCCATAATAGGGATGGGCTTCATCCAGATCACCCAGTGTTACGCCTTCCAGTCTTGGGTTGACAATCTGCGGGTTATCCGGAAACGCTTTAGCGGCCGCAATGTTGGCCTGTAGTCGCCTCTTTTTGCCGTCTCTCACTATTTCAAACCGCACCTCCTCACCGACCGGCAACAAACCAATGTGGTTTCTCACATCACCGGCCATCTTGATGGGCTTGGCGTTAATGGATGTGATGATGTCGCCGGGCTGTAGGCCGGCTTTATCAGCGGGCGAGTCCGGCAAGACCTTATTCACCACCGCGCCGCTTTGCTTTGTAATGCCGAAGGCCTCGGCCAAATCAGGGTTTAAGTCCTGCACATGAATACCAATAAAACCCCGTTCAACGACCCCCTTATCCAGCAACTGCTCCATGACCTGTAACGCCAGATTAACAGGGATGGCGAAGCCAATGCCAATATTGCCGCCGCTACGCGAGAAGATAGCGGTATTGATACCAATGAGCTCGCCGTTCAGATTAACCAGCGCACCGCCGGAATTGCCCGGGTTAATCGATGCGTCCGTTTGAATAAAATCTTCATAACCCTCAATGCCGAGACCGCTACGACCCAGCGCACTGACAATGCCGGAGGTCACGGTTTGCCCCAAACCAAAAGGGTTACCGATGGCCACCGCAAAGTCGCCCACGCGCAGATTATTCGAATCCGCCGGCTTTATATCAACCAGATCTTCTGACGGGATTTTAATCACGGCCACATCGGTTGCCGGATCAGTACCGACTATCTCTGCATCAAGGTGTCTTCCATCACGCAAGGTGACGGTTATTTGCACGGCGTTTGCGATCACATGATGATTGGTTAATACCAGGCCACGTTTGGCGTCAACGATCACGCCGGAGCCCAGGCTTTGGGTTTTTCTTTCAATGGGTTGATTGGGCATATTAAAGAAGCGGCGAAAAAACGGATCGGCAAACAAGGGGGTTTGTTTTAACTGTACCCGTCCTTCACTTGCAATGTTCACAACAGCCGGGGTAACCTCATCGAGCATCGGGGCGAGGCTGGGCAGGGCTTTATTGTTGATCGACTGCGGGAGCGCTGCATGCGCGGATATGAAATGACATAAACCGAAAAGCCATATCAAGACGGAATAACGTTGTTGTTTGACGATCACTGCGCCACCCGATGATTTAACTGATTGTTGTGTTGTTAGAGAAGAAGGATGATAAAAGTTCAGATGGACGGACAAGGCGCTGTTGGAGAACATACCCCACCACCATAAACCATCTTCATCTTCAACAGGTTAAGGGGCATACCGGCCGCTTCGTACATCCGTGTACCCTTCGGCATAAGCACACCCCTATACAAGTACAAGTCTCGGCAAAGACGGCGCCATCTTCCTGGATCTTGCATCTTCTGATCACGCCAGCCGGCTCTCAATATGGGCTTAATGATTAACGGTGATTTTTTTAGCTTGCTCCTTCTCTTGCTTGGGTATGGAGATCTCCAGCACACCATGTTTACCGCTCGCTTCAATTTTTTCCTCATCCACACCGTCAGGCAAACTGAATTGACGATAAAAAGCGCCTCGCACCCTTTCTATCTTTTTATACCCATTCTTCTCTTCGCCCTGCTCATGCTCACGCCCACCTTTCAGGCTAAGCACACCATCCTCCGTGGTAACGTCAATATCCCGAGGGTCCACACCCGGCAGATCGACCAGGATAAGAAAACGACTCTCCTCTTCTTTCACATCCACAGCAGGTCGCCAATGACCGCCAATGGCTCTCGATTGCGGCCGCGCTTTAAGCCCATGGAAGAACGACTCGGCCAGACCCAGCCTGTCAACAAAATGAAATGGTTCATAACGAATGAATGACATACTCTCTCTCCAGAATGAAATTATCTTGAGAACCCATATAGGGCCGTACATCAAAAAATCAAGCCTCCGACCCATTGTGATGCACCAGACATGTTGATGGATTAGGCGTGGTTTTAAGTGAATGATGTTGTGTACACCTTCGGGAAGTCGCCTGATGGCAACAGACATATTCATTTGATGAAGATACGTTAAACTTGTGCATACCTTCGGGGTGCCGCCTGATGACAGCTATTCAATCCCGTGTCTGAACCTGCATCTCATTAGGCGGTGTTCATGCTGCAGATAGTGATGTTGTCGGCGGGGGCTCTTCTATGCGAAGACAAGCGACAACCACATCCAAATCGAGATAGTGATGTTACCGGCGGTGGGATATTCTATATTCTTCCATGTCTTTCGATCAGCGAGCGTCCACCTCGGCTCATCATCATGACTTGACGGCCTGCCCGGCGTGGACGAGCCGCATCGCCCTCGTTGCCTGATCAAGAAAAAGCCATGCCTTGAATTAAATCCAGTAAGCCGTAGTCGTCATCACCCTGGCGCAATAACCCATGCTCACCTTGACGGGCTCCGGTAACTCGGCGGCGCCGGCCGCCAACGCATCCCCTGCATGTGTTAATTCATCCTCGCGGATCTGCTCTAAAATCTGCCTGCTCTTATGATCGTTTTCCGGTAACTGCGAAAGATGCCTATCCAGATGGGCGACCACCTGACGTTCTGTTTCAAGCACAAAACCCAAACTCCACTTCTCTCCCAGCAAACCGGCCATTGCGCCAATCGCAAATGATCCCGTATACCAGATCGGATTAAGATAACTGACATGACTGTTTAATGCGACCACCCGCTCTTCACACCAGTGCAGGTGATCGCGCTCCTCGGCTGCGGCCTGTTGCAGGGAATGACGCACCCCGGGCTCTTTCGCCACCAAAGCCTGACCTGCATACAGGGCCTGTGCGGCCACCTCCCCGGCATGATTAACACGCATCAGTCCTGCTGAATGACGTCTTTCAGATCGCGCTAAGGGTTGCTCTTCCTCACCGCTGGCAGGGCTTGGGCGCGCCGGCTGGCCATGTTTGGCGAAGATAGCCGAGAAGGCCCTATCAAGGCCCATGATCAGCTCATCGACTGAATTGAACGTGCGTTGACCCATGCCGGGATTGTTGAAAAAAATCGCTGGAAAGTCCAGATTTATTGACACAAAAGAGGGCAGTCCGTACCATTGCTTCTTTTTTTTCGCCGTCATCTAACACACAATGAAGACCTACACCGCAACACCATCGAAGATCAGGCGTAATTGGTATCTTGTGGACGCCAGAGGAAAAGTCCTGGGAAGACTGGCTTCCAAAATCGCCCTTCGCCTGCGCGGGAAACACAAACCCGAATACACCCCAAACATGGACACGGGCGATTACATCGTCGTGATCAACGCCAGGGAGGTTCATGTCACCGGCAATAAGGCGAAGGATAAAATCTACTACCGTCACAGCGGCTATCCCGGGGGCATTAAGTCAACCCGCTTTGAGAAGCTGATGCAGTCAAGACCTGAGCGTGTTATTGAAAAAGCCGTGAAGGGCATGTTGCCGAAAGGCCCGCTGGGGCGTGAGATGTTTCGCAAACTACGTGTGTATGCGGACGGGCGTCATCAACATGCAGCACAACAACCACAACCCCTGGACATTTAATCATGGCGGAGAACATTTACTACAGCACCGGTCGCAGAAAAAGCGCCAGCGCACGGGTTTATCTCAAGCAAGGCACGGGCAACATCGTGGTGAATAATCGTACATTGGATCAGTATTTCGGTAGAGAAACCGGCAGGATGATCGTCAGGCAACCTTTAGAGAAGCTCGATATGATGCAACACTTTGACATTAAAGTGACCGTGGCGGGCGGTGGTATTTCAGGTCAGGCCGGCGCTATCCGCCATGGGATCAGCCGGGCGCTCATCAAATATGACGAAACCTTACGCAAACCCCTGCGTCAAGCGGGCTTTGTCACGCGCGATGCAAGAGAAGTCGAACGCAAGAAAATCGGTCTGCACAAGGCTAGGAAACGACCGCAATACAGCAAACGTTAAGCCCTTACATCATCTTGACCCTTATCTGCCCATCATCGTGCGCCGATGTGGGCTGTTTTATTGCGGCAGTGGATAGCATATAAAAACACATGTCGGCTGAAAAAGTCGGCGAAGGAATAACTTTTATCGCTCATGATGATGTGACTAAAATCAAGGGAAAAGCGTGAATGACATGCCGGTAATAAAAGTGTTATCACGATCATCATGATCAGTTGAGATAACATCAGGAGAGTCTGCGCCAGGTGAAGGCCATCAAGCTATGAGGGACGAGGCAAAGTGGATGTATGCGGGACTTGCGAGAGCATCATCATGTGACGAAACAGGCAGAGCGAGCGCAAAGCTGGGGGCTCACGCCAAGCGGGCGTCAAGTCATAGGTCAGAGGCGAAGTGGACGGTCGCGACTTGGCGAGACCATCATCATGACCGGGCATTGTTAAGAACACTCTATCAATGCCCGCTGTTCGAAAGGCATAGATGACTGGCGAGACGATCAGCATAGTACGTCCTTTCTACCCCTCAACGGGCACATCGGATAAAGCCTGCCCGGTATCGCAGACAGATGATCGCACCGAGCAGGTATTTCTTTAGCGAGAGGCGAAATGGATTATATTCCCTTTAAACCTGCAAATCTATTTGCTAGGCAGGCACTTACCCACAATCCGCCACTTCTCAATGGGGGGTGACTATCATTTTGAGACAGGGGGAAATGGACAAAAAACGGCGGAAAGCCAGTGTGGGTAAGGGTTTGGGGGATAGGGGGTGGAAATAAAAGAATCACTCATTTTGCGACAAAAATACACTTTTATGTCACAAAAATGTGCATTTAATGTTCCAGAATGTCTACTTTATCCCCCTTAAATCCACCAAAATGATCATTTTAATGGCGGTTAAAGGGGATTTAATCGGGTTTTATGATGGGTTTAATGCTACACTGAAGGCATGCCGCATGAGGCTGAAAAATCGCCGCTGACAGCCATGAGCCCATCTTTGGCCTCTGTATGCGGGGGTGCCAGGCATAGTGACCTGGATGGCGTCCCGCCATGCGGCACACTCATAGCTTCCCTATTACTTGTTCGTACACATTCTCATCTTTGAGATTTCTAATCGGCACCATGCCACCTGAGCGGACACTGTTGGTGATTTCGCCTTTATCTTTGAAGTTGACGCGGACTACAAACTTACCTAAGTGCTTCTCCCGAACTGCATCAAAGACATAAAACAAAGCGGGGTCTACCTTATCAAACAGCACGGCCTGTGGTTTTTCGATGTGCCTGGATAATTTTAGTAGCTCATCTGTCGGGATGTCCTTTTTGATACGCTTTTTCAAGTCTCTGACCATACGTCTCAGGCGTGCATCGGTCAGGGTAATCGCCAGATTCCGAGGCGCCATACCCCGCTGCTCCAAAGCCGCTACGACATCCTTATCCAGGTAGCCCACCACCACCTGTTTGTTTTGTACCTGATAGTCCTCAGCCAGTACCTGCTCTGCCCAGCGCTGATACGGCCGATGCAGGTGGCGGGCGAAGCCAGGCAACTGTTCCAGGGCGGCGTCACGCAGGGCTTTGGGCAAGCTGGCGAGCCTTTGTCCGAAGACACTCTCCGGGGCCAGCCAGGCCTTGCCGACATTGTAATCCCAGCCCACACCAATGCCTTTGGGCACAGCGCCATAGACCTCGCCGGTGCGGGCATTGATGCGCTCCGTCCTATGCAGAGGTGGGGCCTGGCTAACCTGCTTGCCTTCCCGTTCTAGCTGACGTTGGCTTAGGGTGCGTACTGTGCAGCGACAGCCGAAACCATTCGGGGGGTAGTGGGTATCCCAGAAGGGGTCATCAAGGGCTAAGATGAGCCCGTGCCAGGCTCGATGCTCTGGCCGGACGCGGCTATCGCCCACCGACAGGTATTGCAGATAAGGCCGTGTCTCTTTCGTGCGTTGCATCTGCTGCCAGCGACCGGCCATAGAGGCGCTACGCATGTTGTTATCGAAGATGATGCGGCTACGCCAGCCACGTTTGCCCTTGTAGCTCCAGCCGTATCGCTTGACGATACGGTCGAAGTCCTTACGGAAGTCGGTAATCGTGCCACCGGCTTTCCGGGTCTTTATCAGCGCTTGCCTGAAGTCACCCACCATCGCCACTTTGGTCGCCCCGGCCACTGCAAAGGCTTTGGTTCTGATATCACCCAGCAGGTCATCCCAGTGCCTGGTGGGGAGATCGAGCTTATCCTTGAGATAGGCAATGGCCTCCGGGAAGGGGACAGCGCCGAGCTTAACGTCTGGCATCGGTGGACTCATCCATGCCGCTAAGATAGGCGGTAGACAGGCTAAGCTGAATGACTTGCGCTAAGGCCGTCTCATCGAGCTCCGGCAGCAGTGCTGGCAGGGCGGCCTCGAACTCATCGAGGGACTTGCCTTGCCTCTCAAACTCAATCAGCGTGTCATAGATAATGCCGGACACGGCGCCGTGCAGCCGGGTGAGACCCTGGAACTGCACCCCCGCCAGGCGGTGTTTCTCTTAACCACCGGGGTGATTGAGAAAGCGCAGACCACAGCGCCCCCCGCTAAAACAACCCGCAAAGGCGCTCAGCCTAAGGAGACGAGAACATGACCAGGTATGACCTGCTGCCGCGCACCGCTGAGGGTGAGGTGGATGTGGAGAAGGTGCAATTCCCGATCCATCTGCCGCTACTCTCACCGATTACCGTCAATGGTGAGGCCATCGATGAGTTGGTGCTCCGTGAACCCAACATCAACGATATGGAGATCGCCGGACGGGAGAAGTCGGACATCCTCAAGATGCGCTGTCTCATCGCCCAGGTGGCCGAGCTTAGCCCGGATGAAGCGGGCCTGATTGGCGGGCGAGATACCCGCCGCTTAAATGAGTTGCTTGCCCATTTTTTATGATGAACACTGCCGCCTTACGCCCGCTCATGGCCAATCTGGCGGCAGTGTTTCACTGGCAACCCTCGGAGATCAAGCGCTTAAGTCTGTCCGAGCTCAAGGCATTCCACGACCTGGCCGCCGAGCGTAGTGGGGGCGGCTAATCGCCCCCCAGGGTCAGCGCCATACCCATGAGACCAATAAATACGAGTAGAGCAAACCAGATCCCGAGAGTACCCACCAGCATGGCGGCGATCACATCGACACTCAGCCAGTCGACGTCCCCCGGCGGTAAGTGGATAAGCCACCAGGTGGCCACCGCACTGAACACCGGCAACAGATACATAAGCGCCATAAAGGCCATGTATTTGCAGCGGGCGATGATATAGGCAAGGTCATGGGTCGTGAACATACTTGCCAGTATAGCATCTCATGAGTGAATTACACATCAGCCTGGTCATCGAGGCCTTGGACCGCTTCAGCGCGCCGGCGCGCAAGGTAGCGAAGGCGGGTGAGATGATGGCGGCCAGATTGGCCGAGGGGCAGAAGAGCTTGCGAGCGTTGGGCACGCAGGCGAAGGCGATTGCCCGGCTTCAGGGACTGCAAGGTCAGTTGGGCAAGACGGCCGCCGAGATGGACAAGGCCAGGCAGCGCACGGCGGCGTTAGGGCGGGAATTGGCCGCGACCACGCAACCGACGAAAAAGCTGCAACGGGCGTTTGAGGCCGCCCGCAGGCGCTCGGATAACCTCAAACAACAGCACCGCCAGCAGCGTGAGGCGCTCAAGGTCTTGCGAGGCGAGTTACGAGGTGCGGGTGTGGACACCCGTCACCTGGGTGCGGCACAGCGCAAGATAGCCGATGAGATGGCCGCCACCAACCGCAAGATGCGCCGCCAGGCCGCCCTTACCGCCAAGGTGACGGAGGCACAGGCACGTTTCGATAAGACCCTGCAACGTGCCGCCAATGCCGCACTCGTTGCCGGTGGGCTACGCTAGGCCGGCGATGCGATGCTGGGGGCGTTGCGCGGCCCGGTGAGCCATGCCATCACCTTTGAGTCGGCGATGGCCGATGTGCGTAAGGTGGTGAACTTCGCCCAGCCGGACGGCCTGACCAGGCTGGGTAATCGTCTACGTGAGATGAGCCGCACCATCCCCATCGCCAAGGAGGGGCTGGCGGCGATGGCCGCCGCCGCACTTCTGGGCCCTGGTCATCTACCGCCGAAACGATTACGCCAATGCCGACATACCGATGCTGCCAGTCACGCACGGACTTGAATTCACACGCCTGCACATATTGCTTTATACCATCGTGTTGTTTGTGATCAGCCTCCTGCCTTTTGTGACCTACATGAGTGGCTTGACCTATCTGCTTGGCGCCGTCTTCCTGGGCGGGCTGTTTCTCTATTATGCAATAAGAATGCAGAGCGATCATGACGAAAAACTGGCCTATCAGACCTTTTCCTATTCCATCATTTATTTAATGGCCCTGTTTGCCTTTCTCCTGCTCGATCATTATATCTTTTTGTTTGTCTAGGGCGGGCGACAGAGGACAGAAAACATGGGGATCATATTTAGTTTGACGTTTTTATACTCTTGCTGATAGGTTGCAGGCACTAACAAACTTTCCGAAAGCGATCCGTGGTCGGGTCGCCTGTGAATACAATACCCTTCTCAGGGGAATAAATAGGAACCTGCTTTTACTTTCGGCTGTTTGGTAGCCGTCCCGGCACCTTGCCATTAACCAGAAGTGAGAGGATCAATAATGTTTAAATTTATTTCTTTAGTGTTGTCTTTATGCCTGTTTTCCAGTATTACAATAGCGTGTCAGTTTGATACTGATTGTAGGGTAGGATCAAAGTGTTACAAGCCCAGCGGGGGCATATATGGATGGTGTGTTGGGGGCATGTCTCCAGGAAACCAAAATGACAGAAGGCCAGCGAGAGATCCGCTTGATCTAACAGGAAAAAAGGGAGACACCTGCTCGTTCGATACAGACTGTGGTGTTGGCGGTCAGTGTATTAAAGGCAGTGGTCTATATGGTACTTGCCTATAAGATTTTTGTTGTGATCAGAGGACGGTGAACTATCATTAGTTCTATCTTCTGATTTCTGTCTTACGCCAAGTCGTGCAGGGTCAGCTTTTTTTCCGCCAGCCAGCGGCTTTTTATGATCTCCCGACTTCTGTCATCAAGAGAGGCAAGCGCTCTTAGCAAGCCCTGTTGATCCAGGTTTTCGTTTTGCTGCATTTCTGTTTGCTGTCCCGGTCCGGCGCGGCTGTCCCGGTCCGGCGCGATGGTCTTCAAGATAGCCGGCCGGCGCAAAGCCTTCACTTTCTAAATCCTGCGTAACTGGCGCATCAAATGGGGCGGCGTTGGGGGCTTCTTTACTGATCTTTGGGGCGGCATCCTCGAGACGGCCAAAGCCGCACTTGATTGGCTCATTGTTAAGTTTGAAACGGTGGCCGGGTTTATCGGCAAGACCTGGAAAGCTGTCACTGGCTGGTTTGGTGGGGATAACGAAAGCGAGGGGCAAACCACGACCAGCACGCCATCTAAGGCCGCCGAGGTCGCTTTAGCCACCACCCCGCTGCCAGCCGTGGCCACCGTGCAACATACTGACCACAGCACCCACAGCTATCAGCTCACCATCCAGCAACGCCCCGGCGAGGATGCACAAGCCTTAACCGAGCGCATTCTGGCCGAGCTGGAACAGCGCCAGCAGCAAAGCCAACGCGAAGGACTGCACGATGGCCTCTAGTGTCCTGATGAGGCTGGGTGGCTACACCTTCGCCCTGCACCAGGCCGCCTACCAGCAGTTACAGCGCAGCAGCGCTTACCGCTGGCCGGGACAGGCCCGTCTTGGCCGTCTGCCGGCCCAACAATACTTAGGCCCGGGCGAGGAAACGTTGAGCCTGGAAGGCACCCTCTATCCCCATTTTAAGGGCGGCCTGAAACAGCTTGAGGCCATGCGGGTCGAAGCGGGCAAAGGCCAACCCCTGATGCTCACCGATGGCCGCGGCCACATCTGGCGACACTGGGTCATCACGCAGGTGGAAGAAACCCATACGGTGCTGTTTGAGGACGGCACGCCCCGCAAAATCGCCTTCCGCCTGCACCTCGCCCGCTATGGTGAGGATATGCGCCGTGCCGAAGGTCTCTGATGCACTATCGAACCAAAGACGGCGATGTGCTCGACGCCCTCTGTCATAAGCACTACGGGCGAGAGACAGGCGCCCTGGAAGCAGTGCTCACCGCCAACCCGGGGCTGGCGGATCAAGGCCCCATCCTGCCCGCCGGCCTGCTGATTATCCTGCCGGACTTGCCCGAGCCTGTGCCGCACCGTCAACCCGTGAGACTCTGGGACTGATGGTGAGTGAGCCGGTCGAAGCATGATCCCCGCCTTCTCGCTGATCGCCAATAGCACTGACGTCACGGCCGCTATTACTGACAGATTGCTGTCCTTAACGCTGGCGGATAGGGCCGGTATGAAAAGCGATACCCTGACGCTGCACCTTGATGACCGCGATGGGCAGATTGAACTGCCCCGCAAAGGGGCGGAACTCAGCGTCTCCTTAGGCTATGAGCGGAAACCGGTCAAGATGGGCCTGTACATCGTCGATGAGCTGGAACTCAGCGCACCACCGGCCACCCTGACCATCCGCGCCAAAGCCGCCAACATGAGAAGCAGCTTAAAAGCACACAAGACCCGCGCCTTTGATGAGATGACGCTGGGGAAGCTGGTCGCTGTCATCGCCGCCGAGCATGGGCTTGAGCCCCGTGTGGGCGATGCCCTGGCCAGCATCCGCCTTACCCACCTCGACCAGACCGAAGAGTCGGACTTACACCTCTTAACCCGCTTGGGGAAGCACTACGACGCCCTGGCCAAACCTGCCGGGGGCTATCTCTTATTCGTGCCCAGGGGCGAGGCGAAGAGCGCCACCGGCAAGACCCTGCCGGACATCCGCATCAACCCCCAGCAGCTCAGTGACTACCGAGTGACCCTGGCCGACAGGGGCAGGTATCAGGCGGTGGTGGCCAAGTGGCATAATACCGACACCGGCGAGCATCTTGAGGTCAAGGTGGGAGCAGGTCAGCCCAGCTACACCCTGCGCCACACCTGCCCGGACGCCGATACCGCCATCGCCGCGGCCAAGGCCAAACTGGAGGCCTTAAACCGAGGCCAGTCGACAGCCCGCCTGACCCTCACCCCCGGCAATCCGCAGATGGCCGCCGAGACCAAACTCACCCTGAGCGGCTTTCGAGACGGCATCGATGGCGACTGGGTCGCCACCGAGGTTACCCATCAACTCAGCAACAGCGGCTATAGCACCCGCGTGATGGCCGAGACGCCGAAACGCTGATGACTACAGGGACGCTTCATCCTCTCTCTGAATCAGGTGCCGGAAGTGCGGGAGCGATTCCAGGGCTTCTGTATCGAGGCCGTTAAGGCTACCTGCCTGGTGCAGACCGGTAACGCCAAAGCTGTCGGGCAAGTGCTGATCCGTCACCAGGCTTCGGTGCATTTAACAGGATTTAATGACCGATTTAAGGCGGATTAAATCCCCCATAAAACGCTGTCGCAAAATGAGTGTAAAATGACCATAAATTCCTGTCGCAAAATGACTGTCACTTTGTCGCAAAATGAACGTCAGGCTACAGGTAGGGAATAGAAATGAAACAGATCGGGGGACATCATATACACTAAGAATCTTGCGAAAGATGATGATGCATTTTTTCTTGGGTTTCAAAAATCCAATGCGTGTTGACGGGATTTTGTGGGGTGGATTCGTGCATGACATGTTCATCTGATTGGGTTTTTTGTGGGTAGCTTGGTATCATTTAGTAATTGCTAAAACAAAATCTATCGGCGAGTGTTGCGGGGAGTCGCCCACCCCTTACAGGTTCTAAACCGAGCCAGTTTACTGGTGAGGGTAAATCGAGGGTCTTACAGTCTTCGCTCAGCATGTGGGGGCTGTGGGCAACCCTTTTTTTATTATCTAAAATGAGTTTTCCCTGTCTTGTATCATCTTCTAATTGCTTGTCCTTAGGTCCGATAAAATGCGGTCAGGTAATTCTCTGAATCATCCTCTGTTTGTTTGACCACTGACTTTGATTGAGGAAACCCTGGTCAAGCAGAAAGCCCATCATCCGGAATTAACACCTAATAGAGTATCAGCTAATACCGGAGATACTGGTCAAGGGCAAAGTGATCAAGGAAGCAGGACAAAATCTGCTGTTTTTCCATAAAAACGGACAGCTTTATATGGCTGTTTTAAGAACCATCGAGAATAAGTCGGAAAACGATATAACCACGTTTCACCACGCCGCAGAAAGCGATATTACGGGCAAGGAAAGGCAAGGAGAGATCGTAAGAGATTGGCGTAGGGACTGAGAGACCGGCCGGGGCGTCCAGACGGAACAGTTTGCCGGCGTCATCTAAGTGTATCAATGCCAAGGCGCTGTCATACTCGTGCATACCAATCTCGAATATCCCCTTTACCGTAAAGCGTTTCAGGCGCGGCATGAGTTCATCCTGCGCCCTGGTGGCGGCGATAGCTTGCGTATCGACTTCTCTATCAGCAGTCTTTTTTCTTGGCATAGGCAAGTTCTCCAGCTAGGTGGCTAGTAAGCAAAGTGATCGACGTCGATCACTTTGAACAAATGACCAAAAGTCTCGGTGCCGAGACTTTTGAATACGTGAAATCTTTTCAGAATATGAGAAACACTCATGTCCGCTCCTCTGCCTGTGCGTGTCCGCACCTGTCTGCGTGCTCGGCACAGGCAGGCGCAGACAGGCGCGTGTAGCGTTGCTCAATCTCGGCCAATTTGCGCTGCTTGCGGTCAAGATTACCCAGCATGGCCACCGCTATCTGCGGGATGCGTGGCGTTAGCCGCCAGCGCTTGCTCTCCATCTGCTCGGCCAGTCCAGCCAAGTGCAGGTTAGCGAGATCATGGGTCACCTGGCTGGGCTTGATACCTAAGCTATCGGCAATCTGTTGTGGGGCCAGGCCATCTACCTCATGATCGTCCAGGATCAGCAGGACTTTGAGAATGCGCTGCTGGGCGGCAGAGCGGTATTGCTCACTCATGGCAGGGCGCCTGAAAACAGGTGGCGGTTCTGTACTGCGCTAGTGGAAAAAGACGACATCAAATCCATCATCAAGATCGCTCATCTTGCTGATGCACCGCCTTTTTTTGATAAGAAACAAGATGCTGAGATTGAGGCGCTACGCATTGCTTACTGTGAACTGGCTCGTTGTCTAAACGAGGCGGGTGTGGCACGATGGAGGTGGTTGTAAGTCGGCCAGCAACGCGCTGGACTGTTGCGTGGCTACGGGAGGAGGTGGGTTATATCCGATCAGAAATAAGGAAAGTTAATAAACAATAACTTAATTTTTATAATCTCATCTTACCGAGATAACGAGTTAATTTTTTATTGAGTGGTGAGGAGAAACACAGATGGCTAAAATTCCTAAACAGGTTGTCGCTCGTCTGAAGGCGGAAGTGCCTAAATTCCAAAAGATACTGACAAGCTGCCGAGACCGAGACATCAACGAAGCCGATACGGTCGCTATCATTGCTGATATTCTGGAACGTGTTTTTGGCATGGACCGCTACACCGACATTACCTGAGAGTTTGCCATTAAAGGCACTTATGTTGATTTGGCGGTCAAGACCGGTAATAAAATAGATTACCTCATTGAAGTCAAAGCCATTGGCATCGATCTGAAGGATAACCATCTTGGCCAGGCCATCAACTATGCCGCAAAGGAAGGCGTCAAGTGGGCGGTGCTTACAAACAGCATTGACTGGCAAGTCCATCGAGTCATTGTTAAAGGTCAGGTAGACAGCGACCTGGCCGCACAATTTAATTTTCTTGAACTTAGCACCCGCAAGCAATCTGATCTGGAGTTATTGTTTTTACTCTGCAAGCGGGCTGTGGGTAAAAACCTGATCGAGGATTTCTATGACAAGAAGCAGGCTATTAGCCGTTATGTCATCGGCGCGATCCTCGGGACTGAGGATATTGCCAAGGCGGTGCGGCGCCTCATTAAACAGATTAACAGGGATGTGAATGTGAGTACGGAAGAAATCCATGAGGCCATTATGGAATCCATCAAGCGGGACATATGGAAAAGTGAAGAAGGCAGGAAAGAGCGGGCACGTATCAGCCGCGCACTGAAGCGTAAAACACCTGCACGGAAGAAGGCGGTAGAGGATACTGCACCGAACCCTGCGGCTGACGTCTCTGATGCATTGGAAACGGGAGAGGATGGAATGGGCGGGCGAGGTGATTGAATTGATGGGATGCCCTTGTCTACTGATGTGCTAGGGAGAGTGTTTTATCCGAGTGCTAAGACATAGAAACCATAGCAGGATACGACAATGGATGAAAAAGGTATAAAAAATAGCTTTCAAGTACACAAAGGGCAGGTTTATGTATTGTTTGTAGTAACTGTGGCCGTCTGCATAACAGTGTATTTTTCTGTATCTATGCATCATAGTAACGGCGCTACAATAGTAGCTACTGTTATTTCTGCAGGAATACTAGGCAGTTTTGTAAGTGCTCTCAGGAGGCTATATGCCTCGAAAGGGATGGTCTTGGAAATATACATAGAACAGATTGGCAAGAATAAACTTTATTTGGTCGCATATTCACTTATACCTCCGGTTATTGGTGCAATAAGTGCAATCTTCCTATATCTGGTATTTGCAGCAGGGCTGTTACAAGGATCAATGTTTCCCGTTTTCTCATGTGATTCGGCTACCTGTAAATGCAACGAGTTTTCGACATTTGTTACAGGTTGGTCCCCGAAGGCCGCCGAAGATTATGCAAAAGCAATAGTATATGGTTTTCTGGCAGGCTTTAGTGAAAGATTCGTACCGCACGTTATAGAGAAAATCTCAGGGCAAAACGGAGTGTAGGCCTCAGCTGATCAGACACCATGATTTGCAAAATGGTGTGCCTGACAAGGCCGGTTTGTTCACCTAAACATAGGCCCTGTACAGCTGTTTTATCCCCTTAAGTGCTACCCCATTAAAACGTTCTAATAGAATCCCCTCATCCATGCCGCCACACTAGGCGGTACGTGATTTAGAAGGCAGGGGGAAGACCGTAGAGTATACCGCTTTGCGGTATCCCTGTTTACTGTCATCCTTCATCTATCATCCGAACGCAGCATAGAACAGAGCGAATGAGGAGTTCTATCTTGATTACTGTCCTCTGGAATGCTTTAACAAGAGCTAATATAAGGGGATAAGGAAAGGGAGTGATGTAACAGAAACCCGACAGTCTCGGCACCGAGATTTTCAAATACGGAAAAGGATTTCAGAATATCAAAAACAATCTTGTGAGCGTATTTGAGGGGGATGGAGTTTACGTTTTCGGCTTGTATTGCTCAAAGACAATGCCTTTATCGCCCGGATAGGGTTCGGTGTGTTTGTTCTTGCCGCCCCAGATATCATCTGGAATGCGGCCTGGCTTGGGAAACGCCTTGCACTGTCGAAAAAAAACGGATTGCAGGTGCTGGCAATAGCAACATACAGAGCTGAATGCTTTTCGGTGATGCACCATGCTATCTACGCTTCATTCGGCGATATTTCATGCCTGTTTTCCCCGCTACAGTACGTAGCAGAGCATGTTGAAGATTTGCCTCAAACTGCGCCTCAGTTATTTTGCCATGATGTAGATCATCAATAAACCTGCCTATGATAACCGCCTCTGCATGTTGCATAACCGGGTATATGGTTTTCTCCCACAGCGTTTTATTCCAGCCGCCCCCGGGCGGTTTCAGCGTGCAGGTATAGACCTCATCCACTAGTCGCATCTCGGCTACCTGTCGGACAGCAGCCGTGGCAATATCGGTCTCAGAAAATGACGCCACACCAGGATGATTGTGCAGTACAATGGCATCCTTCATACGCTTGGCCTCGGCCTGAGTAAAGTTCACCCTGGTCACTGTACCGGACTTCTCTACCAACACCTCGCCGGACTTGGAGATGGCCACCGTGTTTTCAACGGGTAGGTCGGCCAGCTTTTTCTCATAGCCCGAGATAACACGCCGCACCTGACCTCTTGGTCTTTGCCTGGACACGTTACCCTGGACGGATGGACGGGGCTTGCCTCGGCGCTTGGGCACGGCCAGAGCGCTATTGGTTGTCCTCGCCCCTGTCTGCACCTGAGCAATATGCTTGCGGGTCAACTCCTCAGCGCTAAAGGGTCTCGCCCCTGGTGTTTCCATCTGCCAATGCGCCATATAGTCCAGCGCCACACAGCCGCAGTTAATGGTCTCACTAATATCATCAGCTAACGGGAGGGTAGTTGCATGAACACTATGCGATTTAGCTGCAGTATCCCATACTGCATTTTGCAAACAGCTAAAAACGTCATTTCAGCGGGGATTGTTGCAAGTTCCGTTGCTTCATTATTTGTGCTCCCGGGGTATACACAAGAAGGTGATATCAGTTCGCTATTGGAAGAAGTTGTCGTCACGGCACATAAACTCGAAGAAGGCTAGCAGGACACGCCAATCGCCATATCCGCTTTCAGTGGTGAGAGCCTTGAAGCACGAGGTATACAGCGGGTCGATGATATCGCCGGTATCACACCCAACATGACGTTGGATAATATTTAATAATGGCGCTGGCAACAGTGAGGCTGTGTTTCTGCGCGGCATTGATCAGCGCGATTTTATTCCCTCCGCCAGCCTTGGTATCGGGATCTATGTGGATGGTGTTTACTATGCCCGCAGTATCGGCTCGGCCATGGATCTGATCGATATTGATCGTATCGAAGTGTTTCGAGGTCCCCGGGACAACCTGTTCGGTCGCAATACCACAGGCGGTACTATCGCCATCCATACGGTGACACCCTATGAAGCATTTGATGTTAAAGTGTGTGTAGAGGTCGATGATCGCCCGGACATCTTGGGCAAGGTGAGTGTGCCCATCAGCGATGATCTGTTTATGAACGCCACACTGAGCGTTTTTAACTAGGATGGTTTCATGGTCAACCTTATCACCGATCTTGATACCGGTGATGATGGAGCCATGGCCTTTCGCGGTGCCCTGCATTGGCTAGTGAACGATGATATTGAGGCCAATATCAGCGGTGACTATTCTTTTGATCGGGAAAATGATCAGGCCCGTGTGCCGTCACAAAATCCGGGATGTGCAATTCAATATTTTGCGGGTGGTGAGCTAAGGGTGGCCGTTCAGGAAACGTCCCATACTCCCATAATGTATCACTGGGCGCAAATTCTGTTTTCCGAACCCCGATGCCCCTTTTCCCTTGATCAATATGCCCAGTTTAAGACAATTCAATCACTGTGACGCCACCTCTGCTGATCAAACTGGGACGAATGTGGCCTGCTTCAATGTTGACAATGTAGCGCTTGTGCAGGATACGGGGATCACCACACTCAAGGCAGATGACTTAACCCCCATGGTGAATATCGCCTGAGACCGGGATAATGATCTGATCACCCACCCCACCTGATCAGAGGGTTTCAAGGGCGGTGAGATGTAGCAACGTAATGCCAGTAGATCTGGTGCCGGGGCGCCCACCTGTGAGCCGGAGTGTGTCGAGCCCATTCTGTCTTAAACGTAAGTCTCGCCTGGTTCAGTGCAGATGATCAATACTCCTTAAAATCTTCGTGCCAGTAATCTATTCCACAAGCGGATCATCAAGTATACTGGACTGGCAGGTTCATCGGGCGCCCGGAACGATGTGCTGGCGCGGGATTTTGCTTAACGTCTGATCGGTGAGTACCATCTCTGAGCAGAGGTTTTGCTGGGGCTTGGCTCTTCATGCCGGAGTGCGTTGTTTCGGCCTCTGGGATAGACCGCTTTTTCGGTCAAACACATTTGATTGCTTGCGGCGATGAACATGGCGGCCTGATCCTAACAGGGCGGACATTATCCGCTTCTTTATCGGCCTGCCATCTGCAACAACCAAGCCAGTCTCGGCGGCTACACGCAGGGACGCTGGATGATCATGTTAATGTCGGCAGAAACAACTAAGGCGGTCCTGGTGGCTAAACGCGGGGATCCCGAGGGTACGCCGAGCAAAGATGAACCTCACCTGAATAAACCGCTATTTAACGAAAACATCACAGTAGCGCTAACGGGGCAGATGAAGAGAAATACTGACAGGGTCAAGCGCATGCCTCAAGTGGCGAGAGAAGACATAAAACCGGATTGCCGCAAAAATCATTATCTAACAGGAGATCCCATGTTCCAACGTGTTCACCATCGGTGCCTTGGCGTAATAGCCGGTTTTGTCCTGCTCCTTAATCTGAATACTGCAATCGCTGATACGGTCGATTTGATCATCGCCTCAGATCATGTCCTCACCCTGGATGAGGCGGGCACCGTCATCCAGGGTGGCGCCGTGGCCGTTGATAAAGGGGCGATTGTTGCGGTCGATAAAAAAGAGGTGATCTTGAGAGAATACAAACCCAGAGAGCTGATCGGCGGTAAGCATCGTGTACTCATGCCGGGTTTGATTAATGGGCACACCCATGCGGCGATGACCCTGTTCCGGGGAATAGCCGATGATCTGCCGCTGATGGAGTGGCTGACAAACTATATTTTCCCGGCCGAGATCCGTTTTGTTGATCAAGAGTTTGTGCGGGCCGGCACGCAATTAGCCTGTCTTGAGATGATAAAAGGCGGCGCCACCACCTTTGTGGATATGTATTTTCACCCTGAGGAGATCGCCAGGGTTGCCGATGAATGTGGCATGAGAGCGGTTGTGGGCGCCGCCGTGATAGAGCAGGAAAGCGGTTATACAAAGAATTTTACCGACGCCATGGCCAAGGCCGAGGGTTTTATCAGGCGATGGAAAGGCAAAAACACCCGCATCACGCCGGCCATCGCCGCCCATGCAGCTTACACAATCACACCTGATAACTTACACATCGTCAGGCGAAGGGCGAATGCCTTGGGCGTTCCGGTCGCTATTCACATTGCAGAGTCAAAAGCGGAGCTGGCGATCATCGATGAGCGGTATAACAACACACCTGTCGCTCACCTTGAGAGTATGGGCTTTTTTAGCGGGCCGACGATCGGCGCCCATGTGGTCTATCCCATCCGGGAGGAGATGGCTATTTTGGCGGAACGCCGTGTCGGTGTTATTCATAATCCCACCTCCAACATGAAAATCGCATCCGGATTTGCGCCGGCGCCTGAAATGCTGGCCGCTGGCGTGTTGCTTGGGTTGGGGACAGACGGTGCGGCTTCCAATAATGATCTGGATATGTGGGATGAAATACGCATGGCGGCTTTTATCCATAAGGGGCGCCTGCTGGAGCCGAAGATAATGCCTGCCGGCACTGTGCTGGCTATGGCCACCAGCAGGGGCGCTGAGGCAATAGGGCTGGGAGAGGATGTGGGTTCGATAGAAGTCGGCAAGCGTGCCGATATAATCCAGATCTCCTTGGATGCCCCCCATCTGACGCCATTGTATGATGTTATTTCACATCTGGTTTATGCCGTTGACGCCCGGGATGTGCAAACAGTTATCATTGATGGGCGCATACTGATGCGAGATCGCAAAATGCTCACCCTGGATGAAGAGGCCGTGATAAAAAAAGCGAGAGCCATAGGCGAGAGGATTAACTCAGAAATAAGAACGAACGCCCGGTAGTTGACTGCCTTTTGGGGAAACGTTTTATGATCGGTATTTCGCTACATGCAAGACCTTCAAGGCAACGCATATCACCTGAGAGCCCAAAGAGAAGTTCGGCCTTCTCCGGAAAGAGTATTGACGTATTTAGCCTCAGGAAGATCAGAGCCTTAAAAACCTTCAGTGGATAACTGCATTGCCTGTCGCATTACGGCGCTTTTCGCCAGCACTTCGTTATATTCTGATAGGGGGTCGCTGTCTGCGACGATGCCGGCGCCGGCATGGTAGCTGTATTTGCCTTCTTCAAAAACGATGGTGCGTATGGCAATAGCCTGGTCCATGTTACCGCAATGCCCAAAATAACCGACCGTGCCGCCGTATAGCCCTCGATGTACCGGCTCGCTCACATTCATTAACTCGATGGCCCGTATCTTTGGGGCGCCGACCAACGTGCCTGCCGGGAAGGTGGCGGCAAACAGATCGAACGCATCTGCATCGTCTCTTAATCTACCCTTAACGCCACTGACGATGTGCATGACATGGCTGTATCGTTCAATAGACATGTATGGGTTGACCTCAATGGAGCGGGGCTCGGCAATGCGGCCTAAATCATTTCTGGCCAAGTCCACCAACATAACATGCTCGGCGATTTCTTTCGGATCGCCCAGCAGGCTTTGTTCATGTTGCCTGTCCTGACGGGGGGTTTTGCCTCTGGGGCGGGTACCGGCGATGGGCCGTAATGAGGCGATGTTGTTATGTAACTTCACCAGGGCCTCAGGAGATGAGCCGGCGATAGTGCGACCGCCTATTTCAATAAAATACATATAGGGGGACGGGTTTATCAGCCGCAGGGCGCGGTAGGCGTCAAAGGGGGGTACGTCACATTCTCCGGTAAACCGGTTCGACAGGACAATCTGAAAAATATCACCCCCATGGATCTTCTCTTTCGCCGCTGATACCCGCGCCATGTATTCCTCTTTGCTCAGGCTTGCCCTCGCCTGTGTACAACGACTGCCCTGATTGGGGGCGGGCAACGGGCCTCTTAATAACCGCATGATCTCTCTCTTCAAGGCCAGACGCTCGGCCTCACCGCCTGAATGCAACAACGCCACTCTTCGGGTCAGGTGATCGAAGATGAGCAGGGAACGCGGCGCCATATACGCCGCCCCCGGATACCGGTTTTTTATTATGGTATTCTTTGGAAATTGTTCCAGATCATGGATGAGATCGAAATCCGCATAACCGACCAACCCTCCCCTAAAAGGGATAGCATCGGTATAAGGCGTTAATGCCGGCGCCGATAGCAGTGCCCCCCGTAGCGCATCTAGCACATCGTCACGACCAGATGGTCTGGGCTGTTTTCTGCCGTTTATGATGAGGTGGTTATTATCCAGGTGGATCTCAAGGGCAGAGCCCAGGCCCAGAAACGAGAAACGCGCCAGTTGCTCGCCCCTCTCTACGCTCTCCAGTAAAAAGCGTGCTCCCAGTGGTTTTAACTTCAGGTAAGTGGATACCGGCGTATCCAGATCGGCTACGATATCAAAAGGCGTTAGCATGTCGCTCCCCTTTAAGTGCGCTCCAATCACCGGGGGAAGGCATAAAAAAAACCCGCCTGTGACTGGGGGCGGGTTAGGTTATTCGCTACTTTAGGCGATACTCACGAAGCCACAATCCACCTCTAAGGCATCCTCGCCACCATCGAGTTAACGGCATGTGTCTTGTGCGTTGTTTCATCCTGGGCAGGGTAACGTCTACAAATAGCCGGGTCAACAGGTTAGCGCCAAACATACTTTTTTATCGCCCCATCCCCATGGCCTCCCCGCCGATCGGTCTCGTATCAACCACCTCGGATCTTATCACCATGACCGGGTGGCGTCCTCTTTTGCGAGCCGCATATGCGCTTTTCCCGCCTCATCAAACAACCAGCATACATTGACGCATCTGCCGGTATTGAAGGGCTTGCTTAAAAGCGTGTGTTTTTATACTTAACCAACAGGCGTTGCTGTAGCGGCCGGCGCTAAAAATGCCTGCGTCATTTTCATCTATGATACTATGTTCAAGGTGGCCTGCGCCGGTCTCCCCGCGGCGCGAAGTTGTGAACCCCGTCAGGCCCGGAAGGGAGCAGCGGTAACAGTGGATGCGGGCGCCGGGTCAAGAACGGTGTGGGTCGCCCTTTAATACGCTAGAGAGCAAAACCATGATCTTGAAGGAGAGGCCCATTGATGATCAGGGCGCCCATAGCGCATTAACCGCCCTTAAAATGTGCGGCCATCGCAAGAATAAATGCTTTGAGGTTAAGGAATGAGTTATCAGGTGTTGGCGCGTAAATGGCGTCCGCGTTTTTTCTCCGACATGGTCGGGCAAGCCCATGTGCTGAAGGTATTGGTCAATGCGCTGGATAGCCACCGATTACACCATGCCTATTTATTTACCGGCACCCGCGGTGTGGGTAAAACCACGTTAGCGCGAATTGTAGCGAAATGCCTGAATTGTGAGACTGGCGTCACGTCAACGCCCTGTGGTGAATGCAATGCCTGCGTCAGTATCGATGAGGGTCGCTTTTTTGATCTCATAGAAGTGGACGCCGCCTCCAAAGCCAAAGTGGATGAGACCCGGGAGCTGATGGACAATGTCCAGTATTCACCGACTGCGGGTCGATATAAAGTCTATCTTATCGATGAGGCGCACATGTTCTCAAGGCACAGCTTCAATGCCCTGTTAAAAACCCTTGAGGAGCCACCACCGCATGTCAAGTTTCTACTGGCGACAACCGAGGCGAAAAAAATACCCATCACGATCTTGTCCCGTTGTCTGCAGTTTAACTTAAAACACCTCACTACAGAGCAAATTGAAACCCAGATAACCCATATCCTCACTCAGGAGACCATCTCGGCGGAGGAAGGCTCAGCGTATCTTATTGCGGCGGCGGCCAACGGCAGTATGCGAGACGCCCTCAGTATACTCGATCAGGCCATATCTTACGGGGGCGGGCGATTAGTCAAATCCCAGGTGTGCGATATGCTGGGCACAATAAATCATAATGAGATAGTGGGTTTACTTGACGATCTCATTGAACAGAACGCCGAATCCCTGTTTGCCAGAATCAACAGCATGGCGGCGTTATCACCCGATTATGACGCCATACTCAACGAGTTATTGGCCATGCTGCATGATATTGCCGTTGCCCACGCCCTGCCTAAAGGCTCTGATGTTGTTGCGGGTCCGGCTCTTACCTATGCCGATAGATTGAATAAGGAAGATGTTCAGCTTTATTATCAGATTGCATTGAATGGTCGCCGGGACCTGGATATCGCCCCTGATCCTGGGTCCGGCTTTGAGATGACCCTGATCCGTATGCTGGCCTTTCGCCCCATGGAAGCGCCCGGCTCAACAGCGGGCAACACCAGGAAAGCCGGGTCTGTGGCGAGCGCCAAGGCTAAGGCTGAGGGAGATAAGGTTTTATCTTCTACGGACAATGAGAGCTGGCGAGACCTGATTGATGAGATGGCATTGACCGGGTTAGTCAAACAGTTGGCGGAGCATTGTGTATTGAAGGAGCAGGATAAACATCAGATCCAGTTAATCCTGCAACCTGGCCAGGCGCATTTATTAAAAACCACACAAAAACAGAAACTACAGGACGCCATTAAAATGCGTTTTGGGGATGAGATGAAGTTGGTGATCACCGTTGAAGAGCCTCGGGATGAGACGCCATCACAACGAAAAGCCAGGGAGGGCCATGAGGCGAAACAGGCGGCGATAGCGGCCATTGAAAAAGACCCCCATGTCAAGTCCATGGTGGACACTTTCGACGCCACTATTGATAAGGATTTAACCCGACTGCATTCATAACTTGAAAGAGAGCGCGTAAATGAAAGGGGGATTTGACGATATCATGCAGCAGGCCCGGCAAATGCAGGAGCACCTGCAGCGCGCACAGGAGGAAATCGCCAATACTGAAGTACAAGGTGAAGCCGGCGCCGGCATGGTGACAATCCTCATGACCGGTATGCATGATGTTAAACGCATAAACATTGATCCCTCACTGCTGAATAAAGACAAGGACATGCTCGAAGACCTCATTGCAGCGGCGGTGAATGACGCCAACCGGCGTGTGGAAAAAGCGAAACAGGATAAAATGTCGGACGTCACCGGCGGGCTTGGTCTGCCGCCGGGCTTTAAGTTGCCGTTTTAAGTAACCGCAAAATAAGGCCTGTTCTCTACTCATCCTTCAGGACGATGTAATCTCTTACGTTTTAAGTAATCACAAAATGAGCCATGTTCTCTACGGCTGTGGGTGGATTGATGTTTGCTGATCTGTTTTAAGTGGCCGTAAAATGCGCCATGTTCTCTATCGCCCCGCCTTCGGTTAAGTCTGCCCATGCCCGCCTGCTCAACATCGTTCCCGATCCTGTATGATCAGGGGATCGAATAAGCGCCGTTTTCCGTAGATGTATTTCATGCAACCGATACCAGGTGTGGAAATGCACCGCTCGCCCCGGCAGGCGGTCTCGCCGATGAGGAGAAGATGTTGGGCAAAGCGAAGCTCGGTGGTGGTATATCGCAGTGTATAAACAGGCTTTAATGAGCATTTTCTAACATGTCGGCGCCTCCAAGGTTAAACACCCTCATCCGCTCTTTATGTTGTTTGCCCGGCATTGGCAAGAAGTCGGCGCAACGGATCGCCTATCATCTCTTGCAACGGGACCGGGCAGGGGCCAAATACCTGGCGAGATCATTAAATGAAGCGATGGATAATATCGGCCATTGCCAGCGCTGTCGTAACTTTAGCGAGACCGATATATGTGCGCTTTGCGCCAGTGAGAAGCGAGATAGCGCATTGCTTTGTGTGGTTGAGAACCCAACCGATGTGTATGCTATGGAAGAGGCCGGCTATAACGGGCGGTACTTTGTCTTAATGGGGCGGCTTTCCCCTTTAGATGGCATTGGCCCGCAGGAGCTGGGGGTAGATGCGCTAAAGGCGTATCTCGATGATGATGTCCTGAGAGAGGTGATTCTGGCCACCAACTCCACTGTGGAGGGGGAGGCGACAGCACATTTTATCCATGATCTGATCAAAAGACAGGATCTTCGCATCACCCGCATCGCCCACGGCGTCCCGTTAGGGGGCGAGCTGGAATATATAGACAGCCATACCCTCTCACATGCCCTTGCCGGTCGCAATGAATACCATCAATAGCTGTGGTTATGACAGCGGGTCTCCGGGAGCCTCGATATTCGCTGGCAATGCAAAGCCACAGCTTGTCTGTCGGCGCTGAAAGAACCCCTCGTCAATCATCTATCCCTGCCGGCTCGCCTGCATCCATGGGGGCTATGGGGCGTGCCGGCTTTGTCAGCATCCACCTTGCATCTCGGCCTGTGACCTTTGGATAACCTGTGCCTGCCTTGTCGGGTGTCGTTAGTTCAACGTGTTGTTGCTTGCGGGCTAACTTGCAGTCAGGTGGGCAATCCTCACCGGGGCCGGTGGATGGGAGTCATGAAATGCAGAATACAGGGGATCAGGCGTTAAGGTATTGGCGTTCTCCCGGTACAGCTTCACCAGGGCGCTGATGAGGTTGGTTGATTGCGCTTGAGCGGCGGCAAAATCATCGGCCTCGAATTCATGTTTGCGGGAAGTAAATGAGAAAACCGGTTGCAGGAAAAAAGTAAACGCCGGCGATACCAGCACAAACAGCGTCAGCGCCATATAAGTGGATGGTGTGCTCACCCCAAGCCCGGCATAAAACCAGGGCATATCGATCAACACCCCCAATATCGCACATCCGATCAGGAACGTGGCGCCGAGGAGGAGGATACGTTTTTTTATGTGGTTGCATTTGAAGTGTCCTAATTCATGGGCGAGCACCGCTTCTATCTCATCATGGGAGAGCTCATCGATCAGGGTGTCAAAAAAAACGATGCGCTTATTGGCGCCCAGCCCGGTAAAGTAGGCGTTGCCGTGGGTGGAACGGGCGGAGCCGTCCATGACGAATATGCCGTTGCTGGTAAAACCATTGCGCGCCAGTAGATCTTCTATTCGAGTTTTAAGCGCCTGATCATCCAGCGGCCTGAATGTGTTAAATAGCGGGGCGATAAAAGCCGGGTAGGCCCACATCATCATTAAACTGAACCCAAGCCAGGTGAGCCAGACATAGAACCACCAATAGGCCCCCGCATCAGCCATCAGCCACAGCACCAGCATGATCATGGGCGTGCCGATGAGCAACATCAGCGCGGTGTTTTTCAGTAGATCGGAAATAAATAACTTCGGGGTCATTTTATTAAAGCCAAATTTTTGCTCTAACTTGAAGGTGCGGTAGCAAGACACCGGTATATCCAGCAGGGATGAGATGAGCATCGCCGCCAGTATGAAAAGGGCGCCCATCCAGAGCGGGGATAAACCGAAGGAGCCAATAAAATTATCCAGAAACTCCAATGCCCCGCCGAATGTCCACAGCAATAATAAAACCGATGAGAGCAGCCATTCAAACAAACCCATCTTTGTCTTAGCGCAATTGTAATCCGCCGCTTTTTGATGTGACGGCGCCGGTATTTTGTCACTGAACGCCTCCGGCACGGCCTCTCTGTTGGATCTGATATGACGAATATGACGATGACCGAGATACCATTGCAGGGAGAAACTTGCGATCAGCGCCAGGATAAACAGACAGGAAAACGCATTCATGGTTGTTCAGATTTTCAATGCCGTAAAATGGGTATAATGATAAAAACTTTATCAGGATACATGATATGAGCATTTCAGAGAACAACCTGATATGGATAGATCTGGAAATGACGGGGTTAATACCGGAGCAAGACAGGATCATTGAAATAGCCACCGCCATCACGGATTCGGAATTAACGCTGCTGGAGGAGGGGCCGATCATCGCCATCTCCCAGCCTGAGGAGCTGCTGGAGGCCATGGATGAATGGAATACCCGGCAACACAACACATCGGGACTGCTGGAGCGAGTGAGGCGCAGCGACTACACCGAGGCGGACGCCGAGAACATCACCATAGCGTTTCTACAGCGATATGTCCCCGAACGTATCTCGCCCATGTGTGGCAACAGCATTTGCCAGGATCGCCGATTCATGAGCAGATACATGCCAAAGCTGGAGCACTATTTTCATTATCGCAACCTGGACGTCAGCACGGTAAAAGAATTGGTGAAACGCTGGACGGGGGGAGCGGGGCAGTTCGCCAAAAACTCATCACACCTTGCCATGGATGATATACGGGACTCGATTGCAGAGTTACAACATTATCGGGCCGTCTATTTTACCTGCTGATGTCACCTTCTGATCTTGCAATGAACACCTTGCCCGAGAAGCTGTACACAGCACAGCAGGTGCGTGAGCTCGAGCGGCTTCTCATTGAAGATAAGGGGGTTGCCGCTACTACCCTGATGGAGCGTGCCGGCGCCTGTGTGTTCGATATATTGAGAGCACGTTATCCCGAGGCAAGCAGATTGTGCATCCTCTGTGGTGGCGGTAATAACGGCGGTGATGGTTATGTGGCGGCCCGTCTGGCGAAGGAATACGGCCTTGATGTGCGCCTGCTTTCAGTGGCGAAACCACAAAGTCTCAACGGCGATGAGGTAAGACGGTGTGCGAAGGCATTTGAAGAGGTCGGCGCCATAGAAGACATACAGGAAGTCGCCCCGCTGATTGAGGCGCACGTCATTGTGGACGCCTTGCTCGGCACCGGTCTTAACAGGCAGGTTGAAGGTGTGCTTGCCGCTCTTGTTCACCACATTAACGGCACGGGAACGCCGGTGTTGTCAGTGGATGTACCTTCCGGCCTGGACGCCGATACCGGCGCTTGTATGGGTGTGGCCGTAGAGGCTGACGCCACCGTGACTTTCATTGGCTTGAAGCGGGGCATGTTTACCGGTTATGGGCCTGCATTATGTGGCGAAGTGTTTTTTCGTGATCTGGGGGCGTATGCGGATGTTAATACACCTACCCATCTCATTGCCCATTCCGTCATCGGTGAGAGCCTGCCGGTGAGGCCCCGGGATCACCACAAAGGCGACCATGGGCATGTACTGATCATCGGTGGCGATCATGGTTATGCCGGCGCCGCCATCCTGGCCGGGACGGCGGCGGTCAGGGCCGGCGCCGGGTTGACGAGCATAGCCAGCCGCAATGAACACGCCCAAACAGTAGCGTTAAACCGCCCTGAGCTCATGACGGTCCCGGCAACATCATCCAGGGATCTAACAGCCGTGTTGAGCCGGGTCAACGTGGTTGCGATTGGCCCGGGATTGGGGCAGACACACTGGGCGATGGAGCTGCTGGCGAAAGTCCTGCAAAGCCGCCTAACCCTGGTGGTGGACGCCGATGCCTTGAATCTACTGGCCACTGAACCACAGCACAGAGGCAACTGGATATTAACGCCGCATCCGGGTGAGGCCGCACGATTGCTGGGGGTCAGCACAAAAGCGGTGCAGGCGAACCGCTTCGCCGCCGTCACGGCATTACAGGAGAAGTTTGGCGGCAGCATTGTACTGAAGGGGCCGGGAAGCCTGATCACATCCGGCGATGATCAGATCTACTTAAACCCAAGCGGCAATCCCGGTATGGCGAGCGGCGGTATGGGTGATGTCTTAACCGGCGTCATTGCCGGCTTCGTTGCCCAGGGCATGACATTGCACCAGGCTGCCGTTACCGGCACATACCTGCACGGTCATGCCGCAGATATTTGTGCCCGAAAGGGTGAAAGGGGCATGTTGGCCGGCGATCTCTTTCCCGTCATCCGCTCACTGGTCAACCCGCGCTGATGCCATTCAGGATCACCAGCGCAGATCACATGGAATCCCTGGGCGCTCATTTCGCCACGCATCTCACAGGCCGTTCGCTATTTTATCTACAGGGGCAACTGGGTAGTGGCAAAACCACCTTTGTGAGGGGGCTACTGCGGGCATTGGGGCATGGGGGCAAGGTCAAAAGCCCCACCTATACGCTTGTCGAGCCTTATTTTGTAGCGGGCTATCAGATCTATCATTTCGATCTGTATCGTATCACCACGCCGGATGAGCTGGAGAGCATTGGCTATCGTGATTATTTTGACGGTCACGGGATCTGTCTCCTGGAATGGCCGGAAAGGGCTTGTGGGAGGCTACCTTTGGCGGATGTGCATTTTACCTTCTCCATTAACCCGGGTGGGCGTGATGTGCATTGCAGGGCACAGACCGGCACAGGGGAGAAGCAGCTATGGCAAGTCACGGCAAAGATCGGTATGGCGGATGAAGGTGCGCCCTGAAGCACCCAGCCAGGCATGCCGAAGGGACGGTAAACAAACAGCGTAATCTTCTTTTTCTTCGCATTTTCAATCACTTGCAGGCGCTTAACAAGGTAGCATCCCGCCGTAGCAACCCTGGAAAGTGTTGCCGGGGAGGTCATCAATCAGCGCATCCAAAGTGATTTAATGCCTAGAAAAACAGTTGGATAGCTTGATTTCCTAATAAAAAATTGAAATCATGAGGATCACTGTTGAGCGTGTTTGTATCCATCCATGCGATTTATTGCAAGCTGTTGTTTTTTATTGATTTTTCAAGTTGCTACGGGGGCTCCCGTGCGTCTTGAAAACATTCGCATCTGGGCCGCCCCGGACAGCACCCGCGTGGTGTTTGACGTCTCATCACCCGTCCAGCATAAACTCGAATTATTGAGCGAGCCTTACCGTGTGGTCATCGATATGGAAAACGCACTGCCGCCGGGGGCGCTCCCGCAGCCCACCTTGCAGGATAAGTTTCTACGCCGGATCCGCACAGGACAGCATGAGAGCTCATTGCGGGTGGTGCTGGATTTGAAGAAACACTCGCGGGCGGCGAGTTTTCAATTAGCGCCGAACGCCCATTATGGCCAGCGCCTGGTGATTGATCTGACGAATGAGAAGCAAGCGACACCGACAGCGCAGATAAAATTGAAAGAAGAGGCGCCCTCCCGGGGTTTTCGTGATGTGGTTATCGTCATTGACCCGGGGCACGGTGGTGAAGACCCGGGGGCGAGAGGCCCTAAGGGGACCTATGAGAAAGTGGTGGTCTTGCAGGTAGCGAAAAAACTGGCCGAGTTGATCAACAAGGAGCGCGGCATGCGTGCCGTCCTAACCCGCGAGGGGGATTATTTTCTGCGCCTGCGTAAGCGTATCGGTCTTGCCCGAAAGCACCGGGCGGATCTGTTTATCTCCATCCATGCCGATGCCTTTCGCGACCCCAAAGTGCATGGCTCATCGGTGTATGTCTTATCAAGACGGGGCGCCAGCAGTGAACACGCAAGATGGCTGGCGGAGCAGGAAAACGCCTCTGACTTGATTGGCGGCGTCAGTCTTGACGACAAAGACGACGTCCTCGCCTCCGTGCTCCTGGATCTCTCACAGACCGCCAGCCTTGAGGCCAGTATTGATATAGCGGGCAGGGTGCTGGGCGGGCTGAAGAAAGTCGGCAAACTGCATAAAAGAAAGGTCGAATCAGCGGCATTTGCGGTATTGAAGTCACCGGATATCCCCTCCATTCTGGTTGAGACGGCGTACATCTCCAATCCCAATGAAGAGAAGAAGTTATTGAACTCGGCGCATCAATATAAAGTGGCCAGGGCAATCGTTGATGGTTTACGCGGTTATTTCAGCGTATATGCGGCGGAAGGGACGTTACTGGCCGCCAGGCAACATGTGATAAAACGTGGCGATACCTTATCCGACATTGCCGAGCACTACCGTGTCAGCATGAATAGCCTGCGTGAACTCAACCACTTAAATGGCGATAAAATCAAGATAGGCCAGGTTCTGACGATACCCGCTAAAACCGGCAGTTAAGCTGCCGAGGCCGGTTTTCCGCCCATTCATGGGGTTGTTTGCAAGGCCAATGTTGCATATTGTCGGCTACTCGCTAATCTGGCTTGTATGTCAAGTGCCATCGCCGTTCCCAGAATTACCCGAATGCCTGCCCTGTTGGCGAACCAGATAGCCGCTGGAGAGGTCATAGAAAGGCCGGCGGCGATAGTGAAGGAACTCATGGATAACAGCATCGACTCCGCCGCCAGCCAGATCGATGTTGAGTTGGATGAAGGAGGACACAAGCGCATAGCGGTGATAGATAACGGACACGGCATTCATCCTGATGATATCGAGCTATCCTTGCAGCGTCACAGCACCAGCAAGCTGAGGTCGCAATCGGATCTCGACTGCATTACCAGCCTGGGGTTTCGGGGGGAAGCGCTGGCCAGTATCGCCTCGGTAGCGCATTTTTTATTGACCTCCAGGATCGAGTCGGCGGAGTCGGCATGGGCATTCATGCTGGATCCCGTAAGTGGCAGCTCGCATCTCAAACCCGCATCCCGTCAACGGGGGACAACCGTTGAAGTATCGAATGTGTTTACGGCAACCCCGGCGCGCCGTAAATTCATGCGTAGCCAAAGGACGGAGTTTCTGCATATCATGGATGTGTTCAAGCGTGTCGCCTGTAGCCGTTTCAGTATTGGCTTCAAACTCACCCACAATAGCAAAATCGTGTTGCGTTATCGGCCCTGTGCCGATGACATGAGTGAAAGGGTGGTGGATGTGTTGGGCAGGCATTTTTTAGCCAGGGCGATCCCGGTAAATTATACATCCGCCGGCATGAAGCTGTGGGGTTGGTTGGGAGACAACACCATCAGTCGTAGCCAGTCTGATCGGCAGTATTGTTATGTGAATGGCCGGGTGATCAGGGATAAGCGGATCTTCCACGGGATCCGCAGCGCTTTTGATGACGCCCTGCCTAAAGGACGTTATCCCCTGTATTTACTGCATATTGATATCGATCCACAGGTCACGGATATCAATGTGCATCCAGCCAAAAGCGAGGTCAGGTTCAGAGATCCGAGAGACGTACATGACTTTATTCATACCAGCTTGCGGGATGCACTAAAACACCATGATGAGCTTCCCGGCACCGGGGATGACAGGCCGGCCGCAGAGCGGATCAGGGAGCAACACCATCATCATCACCCTCTGCAAATAAAAGAGTCCCATCAGGCATACCGGAACCTGGTTCATCGAACGAGGCAGGACGATTTACTATCTGGCGAGCCGCATCTGGGCAGGGTATTGGTCGTCTTCGCCAATCGCCTGGCCCTGCTTGAACGGGAGGGTCAGGTTATCTTCGCCGATATTCCGGCGATCAGCGAATATGTTTTAACATTCAGACTGAACAGCGATTATGGGGCCAAACAGATCCGCAAGCGCCCGTTGCTGGTGCCCGTGGATATCACCGTCACCAACACCCAGTTGCAGGCATTGGAAGATTATGCCGTTGAGTTGGAAGACGCCGGTTTATCGGTACGTGCCGTTTCCAAAGGCGCCGTTGCCATCAAGACGATCCCGGCCCTGTTAGAGCAGGTGGACGTGAAGAACATGATCCGCTCTGTTCTGGACAGGGTGTCCAAAGTCAGTGACCGAAAAAAAATATGGGATGCGATCCGGCAGGTCATGCTCGCCCATGTATTAGCGGAGCAGGCCAGGGGGACGTCAAAAGAAGATGCTGTATCTTTGCTGTCCCAATTAGATCGCACTGATCTGGATACCTCTCAAAGAACCTGCAAAGGGCTTTGGCGAGAAGTGCGGCTTGATGAGATCCGTGAGTTCATCCGTGGCTGATCCGGCGCTCCCGCCGATCATCTTCCTGATGGGGCCGACGGCAACTGGCAAGACCGCCCTTGCCGTTGATCTGCTAGAGCAACTACCCGTTGAGATCGTCAGTGTTGACTCAGGGATGGTGTACAAGGGCATGGATATAGGAACGGCCAAGCCCAGCAGGGGCGTACTGGCGATGGCGCCGCACCGGTTAATCGATATCTGTGCGCCGACCGAGTCCTATTCAGCGGGGCGGTTTCGAGAAGACGCCCATCTATCAATAAGCGACATTCAATCCAGCAGCAGGATCCCGTTGCTGGTGGGCGGGACGGGCCTGTATTTTCGCACCCTTGAGAAGGGCTTCTCGGCATTACCCGAGGCCGACCCACAGATCCGAAGGCGACTATCGCGACTGTGCAAGGAATACGGCTCTCAATACCTATACCGGCGGCTTCAAAGCCTTGATCCTGAGGCTTCAACACGGATCAACCCCAACGACCCACAGCGGATCCAGCGGGCGCTGGAGGTCTATGAGATCACGAAAACACCGCTTTCATCGGTGTTTGCTGAAGGCCGGCAGGGGGCGTTTTCCGGCAAAATAGTCAAAATCATTTTGCTGCCATCAGACAGAGAGGCGCTTTATGAGCGAATAGAAAAGCGGTTTCTGCGTATGCTGGATGCGGGTTTTATTGATGAGGTAGAGGGGCTGTATCAGCGCGATGATATGCACGCCGGGATGACCTCAATGCGGATGGTCGGATATCGGCAAATATGGCGTTATCTGGCCGGTGAGATTGATCGCTCGAAGATGTGCGAGCAGGCTGTGGTGGCAACCCGGCAACTGGCGAAACGTCAGATCACTTGGCTGAGAGGCGAGAGAGACGCCGTCACGTTTGATAGTTTGAGCACAAAAAAACTACAGGGGATATTGAAATTTCTTGGCGAAGACCCCACTTTCTCATCTCAGTTCATAATATAATGACGGCAATTTTTAAGGAACCGCATGTTATGGAAAAGATGATCAACAAAACAGATAACCCTTGTTAAGGATCATGAGTAAAGGACACACACTGCAGGACCCCTTTCTCAATGCCCTACGCAGGGAGCGTGTTCCCGTGGCCATTTATCTGGTAAATGGCATAAAACTACAGGGGCAGATAGAATCGTTCGATCAATTTGTCATATTGCTTAAAAACTCGGTGAGTCAACTAGTGTATAAACACGCCGTCTCAACGATTGTGCCATCCCGAAATATCAAGCTACCCAGGGCGGAGGAAGAGAGCGCTGAGTCCTGATCACAGGGATAGCCCGGCATTTTGAATGCCGTATTAGCGGGCGGTTTTCGTGCCGTCCTCGTGCATATCGATTTTCGTAACCCGCAACACAGCGAAGAGCTAACGGAATGTGTGCAACTCGCTCAATCCTCCGGGCTCACACTCCATGACGTCATCACCGGTCGGCGCGAGAAACCGCATGCGAAATACTTTGTCGGCCAGGGCAAGGTCGAGCAAATAAAAGAGGCTATACAGGGAAAGACAACGGATGTGGTGATATTTAATCATCATTTATCGCCAGCACAGGAGCGTAACCTTGAGAAGGCAATCCACTGTCGCGTGCTGGATCGGGTGGGGCTCATTCTTGATATATTCTCACAACGCGCCAGATCCTATGAAGGCAAGCTACAGGTGGAGCTCGCGCAACTCCAGCATCTCTCTACCCGTCTGGTGAGGGGATGGTCGCACCTGGAAAGACAAAAAGGCGGCATTGGTTTGAGAGGCCCGGGCGAGATGCAACTGGAGACAGATCGGCGTTTAATCGGCAGGCGGATTAAATCCATTCGCTCAAGGCTCGAAAAAGTGAAAAGCCAGCGCCATCAGGGAAGAGTTTTACGCAGGCGAAATGATATCCCTGTTGTCTCTTTGGTGGGCTATACCAATGCCGGCAAGTCGACGTTATTTAATCGCCTAACGGGCGCCAATGTGTATGCCGCTGACAAGGTGTTCGCCACCCTCGATCCCACAATCAGGAAAGTCAAGCTGGGCCGAGGGTTGTCCATGTTACTCAGTGATACCGTCGGTTTCATTCGGCATATCCCTCACGATTTGGTGGAGTCCTTTCATGCCACCCTGGATGAAGTGAGAGACGCCGATCTGTTAGCCCATGTCGTTGATATCAATGATGATCACCCGATCCGCATAGATGCGGTCAATCAGGTGATTGAGGCGTTGGGCGCGAAAGCTATCCCGCAGCTCCTGGTGTTTAACAAAATTGATCAGGCGGCCGAGCCCGGCGCCGAAGTCTGCGGGCCCAATGGCGGCGGCGCCCCCCGGATCGGGATCTCGGCGAAAACCGGCCAGGGCTTGTCAAAACTCAAGGCGCAGCTCTACGAGCAATTAACCCTGCACAGGGGTGAGCATGATGTGTATATACCGGCCTATGCGGGCAAATTGCGCTCAGCGCTGTTTCAATACGGCGAGGTGCGAGAAGAGAAGATGACCGCAGAAGGGGGCTGGCAAATGCGGGTGAGCATGCCCCCGGGCCTGTTACGGCGAATATGCCGACATCATGAATATTGACCTCAAGCAGTTAATGTAATGGGATCGGATCAATGAGAATTGTGATAACATGCCTGTTCATCAAGGCATCGCTGTTTTTAATGACATGAATGAGGTGAAGTCAATGGGCTGGAACGAACCACCTGAGAGAAAGCGCAAAGACCCCTGGGGCAATCAGGGCAATGGAGAAGGCCCGCCCGATCTGGATGACATCGTCCGCAAGATGCAACAGGGCTTGGGTGGCATGTTCGGCAAAAAATCATCGGGTACAAAGCGCGGCGGCGGCTCGCCTTTTTCATGGTTGATCATTATTCTGATCGCCGTGATCGTGTTGCTGGTCGATATTACCTATTTGGTGGATCAGCAAGAACGCGGTGTGGTGTTACGTTTTGGACGTTATGAGAAAACCATTCAACCGGGTTTAAATTTCGTTTATCCGAGCTTGATCGACAGGGTTATCCTGGTGAATGTGGGGCAGGTGCGCTCCATCACTCATAAGGCGTCCATGTTGACGCAAGATGAGAACATTGTTGATGTTGAAGTGGCGGTGCAATGGCAGATCTCCGATCCGGCGGACTTCATATTTAACGTGAAGGATCCGGCCTTGACGCTACGGCAGGTGACGGAGAGCTCTGTGCGTGCCGTCATTGGTCAGAGCAAACTGGATTATGTGTTGACGGAAGGCAGAAGTGAAATCGCACAACAACAACAAACGCTGATGCAAAAAATTCTGGCCACAGATTACAAGGCCGGGATCCTTATCGTCACCGTTGAGATGCAACCGGCGAAACCACCGGAAGCGGTGAAGGCGGCGTTTGACGATGCGATTAAGGCAAGAGAGGACGAACAACGTCTCGTCAATGAAGCGGAGGCCTATCGCAACGACATCCTGCCAAAGGCACGGGGCTCGGCGGCGCGGATCAAGGAAGAAGCCGACGCCTATAAGGCCACGGTGATCGCAAAATCACAGGGTGACGCCGCCCGGTTCGAACAATTACTCACCGAATATGAACGTGCTCCGGCGATCACCCGCAAACGTCTGTATCTGGAATCCATCGAGTCGGTGCTATCCAATACCAATAAGGTGTTGATGGATACCGAGGGCGGCAACAGTTTGATGTATCTGCCGCTGGACAGGCTAATGCGCCCGGGGACATCATCTTCTTTTAACCTGCCGGGGGAATTGAAACCGGACGGCGCTATGGGTCAGTCGGTAAGAGATGTAACGGAGCGGATCAACAACAGGACACGGGGGGCGCGATAGTCATGTTATTTAGAATTGCCGTTTCAATCGCCATCGTCATCATTGTCGCCTATTTCTCTGTTTTCAGAGTGCAACAGTATGAACAGGCTATTGTATTTCGTTTTAAGGAAATACAGCGTTCCGACTATGAACCGGGATTGCATTTCATGGTGCCGGTTATGAACACGGTGAAAAAATTCGAGTTACGCCTGCTCAACCTGGATCAGGAGCCGCAACGGTTTTTAACGGCTGAGAAGAAGGACGTGATCGTTGATTACTTTGCAAAGTGGAAGATCTCCAACGTTGAGAAGTTTTATGTGGCCACCAGAGGCGGTGATGTACATTATGCAAACGGCCTGCTGGGGCAAAGAATCAATCGTGCCTTGCGGGATGAGTTTGGCAAACGCACTGTTCAGGAGGTGGTCGCCGGTGAGCGTGGTGAAATACTGGATGTGGTCGCCGCAACAACAGAGCAACTACAGGATGAATTGGGGATCACCGTGGTTGACGTCAGAACGAAACGTATCGACTTGCCTGAGGAGGTGAGCAATTCTGTTTACGCCAGGATGCGCGCCGAGAGAACACGGGTGGCCAAGGACTTTCGCGCAAGAGGTGATGAGGCCGCCGAGCGGATCCGGGCCAATGCCGATCGTGAGCGCGAAATTATCCTCGCCAATGCCTATCGTGATGCACAAACGGTGCGTGGTGAGGGCGATGCAAAAGCAACGGAAACCTACGCATCGGCATACGGAAAGAACCCGGAATTCTATACACTTTACCGCAGTCTAAATGCCTATCGATCCAGCTTCAGTAATAATACGGATATCCTTTTGCTTGAACCGGATTCTGATTTCTTCAGGTATTTTAACAACCCGCAGGGCAAATAACGGTTTGATATGAAGCCCTATCCCGGGCGCCTGCCCGGGCTTTTTTATGCACCCTCAATGAAAGCAATCAACAGCAATCCTTAAAATACATGGGGGCGGATCTGAAAATAACCTGTGGGCGGGGCCTGCAGAGAACCTCGCCGAGGGAGATGTTGAACAGGCGAGCGAAGGTAGCGCCGCCAGGACACAGCGATATGAAAAAGCCATGATCAGCGGTGTTCAGAAGTCAATGGCGAGAGCGTTGTTGAATTAACCCGATGTGGACGGAACTACTCAGTGCTGTGGCCCTGGTCTTCATATTGGAAGGCATTCTGCCATTTGTTAATCCTGACGCCATGAAAAAGGTATTTCTGCTGACATTGCAAATGGATAATACGACTTTAAGATTTGTCGGCATTAGTAGCATGTTATTCGGCGTGTTGCTGTTGTATATAGTGCGCTGAGATGACGAAGAGAAACAAATGGCTGCTGCCGGAGGGCATTGAAGAGGTACTGCCGCCCCGGGCAGCGGAGCTTGAGAGCCTGTGTCGGCAGATCCTGGATCAGTTCTCAACCTGGGGTTACGAACAGGTCATGCCACCGCTCATCGAATACCTGGATTCATTATTAACCGGCACTGGTGAAGAGATGGATCTACAAACATTTAAAATCACCGATCAGATGAACGGCAAGATGATGGGGATCAGGGCCGATACCACCCCCCAGGTTGCGCGTATCGACGTACATCATCTCAAACGCAATATACCTGTCCGCCTGTGCTATTTAGGCACGGTGTTACACACCTTACCGGGCGAGGCCGGCGGTACAAGGGCGCCGCTACAGGTTGGGGCCGAGTTATATGGTCATGATGGACTGGAAAGCGATGCTGAAATTCTGGCGCTCATGCTAAAAACGCTGCAACTGGCGGGATTGAAAAACATACATGTTGATATAGGACATGTGGGTCTGCTACAAGGTCTCATCGCTCCATTGAGGCTTAATCCCGGCCAGCAAACAACACTGTTTGACGCATTACAAAGAAAAGCGCTGCATGAGATGGCGAGCATGCTGGATGAGTGGTCTGTGGATGTGAATAACGCCAGGATGTTACTTGATCTGGCCGATATGGAAGGGGACATAAGCATACTGGACGAGATCAGGGGGATGTTGCAAGGGGATTTCAAAGAGGCTTGTGTCTATGTGGATGAGTTAGAGAAAATGGCCGGGCTGACGTTAAGGCGCATAAAGAATGCGCCGCTGTATTTTGATGTGACTGAGTTTCGGGGTTATCACTATCATACCGGCATGACGTTTGTCGCCTATGCGCCTAATCAAAGTCAGGGGGTTGCATTTGGCGGTCGCTATGACGAGATAGGAGAGGCCTTCGGCAAGGCGAGGCCGGCGACCGGTTTCAGTACCGATGCGAAGATGTTATTTCAACTCACGCCACATTCATACGAGAAGAGAAAAGGCATTTATGCGCCAAACTCCGAAGCCCCCGGGCTATATGACATGATCGATGGATTAAGAGATCAGGGCGAGATCGTGATCAGCGCCTTGCCGGGGCAAAATGGTAATGCACAACAGATGGGTTGTGATCGCAGGTTGGTGCTGGAGGCGGGCAAATGGAAAGTAACGCCGTTAAGTTAAGGAATGGGCTAAGGCGATGAATAACAACATCGTTGTTATCGGCTCGCAGTGGGGTGATGAGGGTAAGGGGAAGATTGTTGATCTATTAACGGAAAAGGCCCAGGCGGTGGTCAGATTTCAAGGTGGGCATAATGCCGGGCACACAGTCATCATCGAAGGGGGGCGGATTATTTTGCATTTGATCCCCTCAGGCATTCTGCGAGAGGGCGTGAGATGTTTTATTGGCAACGGTGTGGTGTTATCCCCCAGGGCCTTGTTTGAAGAGATAACGGTTCTCGAGGATAAGGGTATTGCAGTCAGGGAAAAGCTGTATATCAGTGAGGCCTGCGCATTAGTGCTGCCTTATCACATCGTGCTTGATCGGGTGCGGGAGAAGAGAAGGGGTCAATCCGCTATCGGTACAACAGGGCGGGGCATTGGCCCGGCCTATGAAGATAAAGCCGCAAGACGGGCCTTGCGTGCGGGCGATCTGTTAAACCCATCCCTGCTATCTGAGAAGTTAAAAGACGTGCTGGATTATCATAATTTCATCTTGAAAAATTACTTCCAGGCGGATGTTGTCGACTATGATGAGGCTCTGGATGAAACGCTGGGTTTTGCCGCTGAGATCACGCCCATGATTGCCGATGTGACGGGCATGTTACACGAGATAAAAAACCAGTCCGGCAAGCTATTATTTGAGGGCGCCCAGGGAACCTTGTTGGATATTGACCACGGCACGTATCCTTTCGTCACATCTTCGAATACCACTTCGGGCAGTGCGGCAACCGGCTCCGGTGTTGGTCCGCTCAATTTTGATTATGTGCTGGGGATCGCCAAAGCCTACACCACAAGAGTGGGCGCCGGCCCTTTCCCCACCGAGTTATTCGATGCAACCGGGGAGCGCTTGCGGGAAAGAGGCGATGAGTTTGGCGCAACCACCGGTAGAGCCAGACGTTGCGGCTGGTTTGATGCGGTCGCCCTGCGGCGCTCTTCGCAGTTAAACAGCATATCGGGTCTTTGCATCACCAAGCTGGATGTTTTAGATGGCATGGAGTCGGTAAAAATATGCCGTGGTTATAAAATAGAGGGTGAAGTTCACCATGCCCCGCCGGCGGGTGCTGAGTCTTTCGCGCAATGTGAGCCGATGTATGAAGAGATGGCAGGCTGGAGTGAAACGACACTGGGGGCGAAAGACTACGGCGCCTTGCCCCAAAACGCCAGGTCTTATCTCACTCGACTGCAAGAATTATGTGAAACACCGATCACTATTATCTCTACCGGCCCGAAGCGAGAAGAGGCGATCATACTGACACATCCGTTTGCGTAGCTCGCATTTGCCTGTAAGCATTTTTTTCAATATGTCGCGGCAAGCGGGTATGGCAGATCCGCACTGGTGCCGAAGATGGGGACATGTCATTACTTTAAATAGACAGATAATTTTGCCGTAAAAAAATCGTATGCCCACGGCGAGTACCTGATCCAGGCCGATATTCAACCTCCGCTTGCCGCCATTTTTAAGTCCGCCTGCAAAGAGCGGTTTCACTTGCCGATACTCTGCCGATCTTTCTTTACCATGAACTCAACCCAAAGCTCAATTTAATGGCGGTTCCCGACCGCTGAAACATTGAAACCAATATGGACTAATGCCCCACACTCCAGTACGCTCCTGAAACCAGTGTTTGCCCTGTTCTCTAATTGCTACCGTCGTAAAACAAACATCAGTTTTACAAAAAAAGCACCCGTCAAGAAAGGGCTAGATGAAAAACCAGAAAACAGGTTTTAATGATTTGATGGTACGAAATAATACGGGAGAGGCGCGGGCAGGGGAAATGGTGGTTGGTGGTTGGTGCCCGGAGCCGGAGTCGAACCGGCACGGCCGTTAAGCCGAGGGATTTTAAGTCCCTTGTGTCTACCTATTCCACCACCCGGGCCTGGGGTGATCACTGCATAGCATACTATAAAATGGAGGCTGAGCCCGGAATCGAACCGGGGTACACGGCTTTGCAGGCCGCTGCATAACCACTCTGCCACCCAGCCATATTTTTCAATTCTTATAAAAACAAAAACCCCGATACCGGGGTTTAAGCATCTGGAGCGGGAAACGAGGCTCGAACTCGCGACCTCAACCTTGGCAAGGTTGCGCTCTACCAACTGAGCTATTCCCGCCTGCCTTTACAACGACTTGCAAATCCAGCAAAAGGAGCGTTATTGTAACCACGGGCAAGCCGCTGTCAATCCCACCTGACCCCACCGCATTTTTATCGTGATGGATAATCACGGAGCCGGGGTCTGCCCGCGCCGGGGAGAGAGGTGCAGAGCAGGTAGTCGGCACTCATGGCGGGCCCCGGCACAGCTCGATGACAGTATGGCCGAAGCCCGGCCCGGTGATGTGATCGACTGTGCCCCCCTTACACGCCTTTATCGGACGCCGCCTGTTTCACGGACTATCAGGTTGGTATCTTCAACCGGGATGATCAGGTTTTATTAACCGACGCCGCTAAAGAGGCAGCCGCTGGGGATATTCAAGTGGTGATTTCAAACCACAACATAAGCGAAATACGCGATCTGTATAGAGAGACCGGAGCAAAAATCCATCGGTTTAAGGTTCAGCGCAGTATCAGTTGCGATGGCAAGAAACGCGAAAAAGTGGGCGAGCTACTCGCCGTATTTAACCCTGGCTGACATGGGTCAAACCGAACACCGATGGCGCTATTAGCTTGTTGCTCATAACAAGATGATTATCCGCCCGAAGAGCCTATAACACCAAAAAATAAAAAGGCGCACCGAAGTACGCCTTTGCAATTTTCGTCATAGCGCCGAAGCGCATCAAGACTTGTTGCCGATAAGTCCCCACCATTAGAATGCTTGTTATGCACCTCAAGAATAGACTTATATTTTTCGAACTTCAAGAAAAGTCCTGTACTTTATATTTATCACTTTTATGGTTAGTATATCTTTCTTTTGATATATAAAAATCAACAGGTGGGAAGAGGCCAACTATGACATACCGTCTTGGGCTTGATCTGGGAACCAAAGTCTCTCCGGGTTCATATCGCCCAGCAGTTTAACAAACATTCCGATGGTGGGGTATCGGAACAGACAGTTAAGCCGTAAGCAATTTTTAAGCATGACTACATCCCGGCAACAACATCAAACAACATTGAAGTGCAGGCCACCTGTCACCGCGCCGTGTTAAATGGATTTCACTAAAATCATGGGAAAGATGGGTTCACATATCCAACCATAACTATGCACGGTGTTGACTATGTCAATACTGGTTAGGAAGTGGATGTTGGGCGCCGGTTGGATGCTACGCAAGGCCATCACGGCCAGGTTAAACCGATCCCCCGGCCCTGGCTTGACTTCGGCATATCAAAAAAATACCTTGCGGATTGAAGTGCTCCGGGCAGGGATCTTAATGCAACCGAGACAGATAAACGCCATGTCGACTACCATGGGTTTATGATGTTTTCGAGCAGACGGGGATATTGGATACTTGCATAAGAGATGGGGTAGTAGATAGAGTCATGACCCTTGAGGCCGAGGAAATGGATTCGGCTCAGTTGAAGTGGGTTGCGTTGATGATGTCGCCCAATCATCCGGGTAGGGCAGAGGCTGTTTCGTAGATGGCGGACATCATCATGGAAGATATGCAAGCGGGTTTACATTGGGAGAATAAACGGGTTTAAACTAAAAGATCATGGGCACAGCATTAGTTATCGTTGAATCACCGGCAAAAGCGAAAACACTGAATCGCTATCTGGGCAAAGGCTATACAGTGATGGCTTCCAATGGTCATGTGCGGGATCTGTTGCCCAAGTCTGGCGCAGTCGATCCTGAAAAAGATTTCGCCATGCACTATCAGATCATAGAAAAAAATGCCAGATCCATTGATTCGATCACCCGGGCATTAAAGAGATCCGACACCTTGTATCTCGCCACTGATCCCGACAGGGAAGGCGAGGCCATATCATGGCATTTATATGAGTTGCTCAAGGACAAGGGGGTGTTAGGGAAAAAAGAGATCAAGCGTGTTGTGTTTCATGAAGTCACCAAAAGCGCCATACTGGAGGCGATGGATAATCCCAGAGAATTATCATGGGATCTCATCAACGCACAACAGGCCAGACGTGCGCTGGACTATCTGGTTGGTTTTAATCTGTCTCCGCTACTGTGGAGGAAAATTCACCGGGGGCTATCGGCAGGCAGGGTACAGAGTCCGGCGCTTAGGATGATAGTTGAGCGTGAAGAGGAAATAGAAAAATTCAAGGCGCGCGAGTACTGGACTATTGAAGCGGATCTGCATCATGCAAAAACCGACTTCACTGCAAAGTTGACGCTACTCGCTGACAGGAAAGTAAAGCAGTTTACGATAACCAATGGGAAAGACGCCGAAGACATCACAAAGGCGTTGGAAAAAAATGCTAAAGGCGTATTGACCGTAGGCAAAATCGACAAGAAGCAGCGCAAAAGGCAACCGCCCCCGCCTTTCATTACCTCAACTCTGCAACAGGAGGCGGTGAGAAAGCTGGGGTTTACGACACAAAAAACCATGCGGGTGGCACAGCAATTATATGAAGGCATAGATATAGGCAAAGGTGCAGTCGGTTTGATCACCTATATGCGAACGGATTCGGTAACCCTGGCGAGGGAGGCCGTTGCCGAAATGTGTCGGTATATTAGTGAGACTTACGGCGATAAGTGCAAACAGGCGCGGGTATTCAAAACCAAAGCGAAAAATGCCCAGGAGGCCCATGAGGCGATCCGCCCTACGTCGGTTTATCATGTGCCAAAGACAATCAAACCAAAATTAACCGCTGAGCAATTCAAGCTATATGATTTAATATGGAAGCGTGCGTTGGCGAGCCAGATGGCTCATGCGTTAGTCAACACCGTGGCTGTGGATTTATCCTGTGGCAGTGAACGTGATGTATTTCGGGCCAACGGTTTAACAGTGGCGGAGAAGGGTTTTATGGCGCTTTATAAAGAGGGGGAAGATGAGGGGAAATCCCGGGCTGCCGATGAGAAAAAATTGCCGCCGATGGCAGTGGGTGATGACATTTCGTTATTGAAAATACGGCCGCAGCAACATTTTACCGAGCCGCCGCCCCGTTATTCCGAGGCAAGCCTTGTTAAATCGTTGGAAGAGTATGGGATCGGCAGGCCATCTACCTATGCGGCCATTATTTACACCTTGAAAAATCGTGAATATGTGGAAATGGACAGCAAAAGGTTCATACCAACGGACGTCGGCAGAACGGTTAATACATTCCTGACGTCTCATTTTACAGACTATGTGGATTATGAGTTTACCGCTAAACTGGAAGACGAACTCGATGCCGTCTCAAGAGGAGAGAAGGCATGGGTGCCGTTGATGGAGAATTTCTGGAGGCCCTTCTCTGAGAAAGTGAAAGACAAAGAAGAAAACGTCAGTCGTAGCGAGGCCGCACGGGCGCGCCTATTAGGTGAAGATCCCAAAACCGGCTTGCCGGTCTCGGTGAGAATGGGTCGTTACGGGCCCTATGTCCAGATCGGCACAAAAGATGATGAGGAAAAACCCAAATTCGCCGGCCTCAGGCCCGGTCAGCGGATAGATACGATAGAACTGGACGAGGCCCTGGAATTGTTCAAGTTACCGAGAACGCTTGGGGAGTCAGAGGAGGGCGAAGAGATTGTGGTCAGTGTCGGTAGATTTGGGCCTTATGTGAGGTATGGGAATAAGTTCGTCTCGCTAAAAAAAGAGGATGATCCCTATACCATTGAACTGGACAGGGCGTTGGAGCTCGTTAAAGAGAAGAGAAAAGCCGATGCTGAGAGACAGATTAAGCTATTTGCAGAAGCGGGGATCTCGGTCTTAAACGGTCGATACGGCCCCTATGTGACAGATGGTAACAAGAACGCTAAAATCCCGAAAGACAAAGAACCTGAAAACCTCACACTGGAGGAGTGCCGGGCTATCATCGCAGCGGCGCCCCCACCCCGTGGCAGACGAAGAAAAAAAGCGAGTTGAGAGAATATGGCTGATAATAAACCATTTGTAGCGATACTCATGGGGTCCGATTCTGATCTCCCGGTTATGCGCTCGACAATGGAAGTGCTGGAGAAGTTTTCCATCACAAAGGAAGTGAAAATAACCTCGGCGCACCGCACACCCGATGCAACCCACCGTTATGTCAAGGACGCCGAATCCCGAGGTTGTGCTGTGTTTATCGCGGCCGCCGGTCTGGCGGCGCACCTGGCGGGAACCGTTGCCGGTCTGACGATACGGCCCGTCATCGGCGTGCCCTTGGATGCAGGCCCGTTAAGCGGCATGGACTCGCTCCTATCCACGGTGCAGATGCCGGGGGGCATTCCAGTCGGTTGTGTCGCTATCGGTAAAGCCGGCGCGAAAAATGCCGGTTATCTGGCCGCACAGATCCTGGCTTTACAGGATGCAACGCTCGCCAACCTGATCGCCACTGAAAGGCAGGAAAATGCACAGGGCGTGTTAAAAAAAGATCAGGACATGCAGAAAAAGCTGGCTGGCTAGTTAATTCGTCCCGTATTGAAAAGCTGGGTTCTCAAGCGCGCACAGCGAGTGGTAGAAAACGGCGGGGTTATTGCCTACCCGACAGAGGCGGTGATGGGTATCGGTTGCTCTCCCTGGAAACAACACGCTGTTTTTCGGCTCTTGCGATTAAAACACCGGCGGCTCGACAAGGGCTTGATCGTGGTTGCTGCAAGTATTGAGCAGTTATCCGATGTGGTTGATTTCTCAAGAGTGAAGGATCGAACCGACATATGCAACAGTTGGCCGGGTCATATCACCTGGCTTATCCCGGCAAGATCGAAAACCCCATTTTGGTTGACCGGGCAATTTAGCAGTCTTGCGGTCAGGGTTTCAGATCACCCGATTGTCCAGTCTCTTTGCAGTGCAATGGGCCCGCTGGTTTCCACCAGCGCCAATCCCGGCGGCTGTGCACCAGCGCTGATCCAAAGGCGGGCACGCAGCTATTTTGGGCGGGGCGTCGATTATTATGTCCCGGGAAACATCGGCAATGAGCACAAACCCAGCGAAATAAAAGATGCACTCACGGGAGCCGTGATCAGGGCCTGATCTTCCTGTTGTGGTTGACCCCCAGGTGCTTTTGCCATCAATGAGGCGGGGATGGTGGGTGCAAGGCGGGGCGCGCCGTCAAGTCATAATGATCAGAGACGAGGTGGATAGACGGCTTTGGCGATGAGGGTCATGGTCGGGCAGTGTTAAGACCGCCCACAAGCCTACGCTGATCGGAAGGCATGTATCCCTGATGTTAGGCAGAGTGATCAAAACAGCCATGCTGAAAACAATGGCTTGGTGTTGACAGCCTCACTTTAATACATAAAAATGATCGGCTTGCTTAATTTTGGAGGGGTACCCAAGCGGTCAACGGGGGCAGACTGTAAATCTGCTGGCACAGCCTTCGTAGGTTCGAATCCTACCCCCTCCACCATGTTGAAGTGGCGGGGGGTAGGCGGTAGGACACTCGAGTTGAGCGAGCAGATGATGGCGGATGGCAAGGCGGGTGTAGTTCAATGGTAGAACCTCAGCCTTCCAAGCTGATGGCGTGGGTTCGATTCCCATCACCCGCTCCATGCTTTTTTATTGGGTGATAATAGGTGATAAGTTGACAGGTGACGGGTTGTCGGCGATGGGTAAAGAGCCTGTCCTGTTTGTGGTCGATATGCAGTTGTTTATTGCTTGTGGTTCGTGACGGATAACAGAAGATGGGAAAGTGCCCATATAGCTCAGTCGGTAGAGCACTTTCTTGGTAAGGAAGAGGTCACCGGTTCAATTCCGGTTATGGGCTCCATATTATGCCAAGTTATATTAGATGGATGAGTTTAATTCAAATACTTAGATCAGTGTAGAGGAACACGCTATGTCCAAGGAGAAATTTGAACGCACGAAGCCGCATGTGAACGTGGGGACGATAGGCCATGTTGATCATGGCAAGACGACCCTGACGGCGGCGATTACGAAGACGATGGCGGCGCATCATGGTGGAGAGGTGAAGGGCTATGAGCAGATTGACAATGCGCCGGAGGAGCGTGAGCGGGGCATTACGATAGCCACGGCGCATGTGGAGTATGAGAGCGCTGAGCGTCATTATGCCCATGTGGACTGTCCGGGCCATGCGGACTATGTGAAGAACATGATTACTGGTGCGGCGCAGATGGACGGGGCGGTGTTGGTGGTGAGTGCGGCGGACGGGCCGATGCCGCAGACGCGCGAGCACATTCTGCTGGCCCGTCAGGTGGGCGTGCCTTATATCGTTGTTTACCTGAACAAGGCCGATCAGGTGGATGATGCGGAGTTGTTGGAGCTGGTGGAGATGGAGGTACGGGAGTTGCTGGACAGCTATGAGTTTCCCGGGGATGAGACGCCGCTGGTAGTGGGCTCGGCCTTGAAGGCGCTGGAGGGGGATGAGAGTGAGATAGGCACTGCTTCCATAGAGAAACTTGTCTCGGCGATGGACGACTACATTCCGGTGCCGGAGCGACCGGTAGACCAGCCCTTTTTATTGCCGATAGAGGATGTCTTCTCGATCAGTGGCCGGGGTACGGTGGTGACGGGTCGAGTGGAGCGCGGCATAGTGAAGGTAGGTGAGGAGATAGAGATAGTAGGCGTCAAAGAGACGCAGAAGACCACCTGCACGGGTGTGGAGATGTTTCGCAAGTTACTGGATGAGGGTCGTGCGGGGGATAACGTGGGGGTGTTGCTGCGCGGTACCAAGCGAGATGAGGTGGAGCGGGGTCAGGTGCTGTGCAAGCCGGGGAGCATCACGCCGCATACGAAGTTTGAATGTGAGGTGTATGTATTGAGCAAGGAGGAGGGGGGTCGGCACACGCCGTTTTTCGCCAACTATCGTCCGCAGTTTTACTTTCGGACGACGGATGTGACCGGTGCGGTGACCCTGCCGGAGGGGACGGAGATGGTGATGCCGGGGGATAATATCAAGATCAGCGTGGAGTTAATCAATCCGATAGCGATGGAAGAGGGTCTGCGGTTTGCGATACGTGAGGGCGGACGCACAGTCGGTGCCGGTGTCGTCGCCAGGATTATTGAGTAAGTCGTCGTGCCCCTCAGCCCATAAGGCGCTGGCGCTCGATGAGACATAATGAGACATACATGGTTTTTATCATGCTATTAGAAAATGGCTTTTCCCGGAAAGACGATCCACTGATCAGGCGGTATCGCTTTGCATAATGACGAATACATAGCGCAAGGCCAGTAGCTCAATTGGCAGAGCGGCGGTCTCCAAAACCGCAGGTTGGGGGTTCGACTCCCTCCTGGCCTGCCAACCTGTCAGGCTATGTAAAATGATGAGACGATGAGTTCGAATATAGAAACGGTAAACCCCAAACTGGATTTAATAAAAATTATCATTGCGGTACTGATACTCATCGCCGCCCTCGTTGGTTTTTATTATTTTGAAGATCACTCTACGCCATTGCGCGTGGCCGTGATCTTGACAGCGGCGGGGATTGCCATCTGGATTGCCTTGCAGACGGAGCAGGGCAGGACGTTATGGCACTTTATCCAGGACGCCCAAATCGAAGTACGCAAGGTAGTCTGGCCGACCCGACAGGAGAGTGCACAGACCACGTTTCTGGTGTTTCTCGTTGTGATCATAACGGCGCTCATACTGTGGGGGCTCGATACATTATTGGGATGGGCCGTCAGGGGGTTGCTCGGTGGACCAGGAGGCTGAGGCGGTGGCAATGAGGTGGTATGTGGTTCAGGCCTATTCAGGCTATGAACAACATGTCATGCGAACCATTCAGGAGCGCATTGAGCGCAGTGGCATGAAGGAGCAGTTTGGCGAGATTCTGGTGCCCACCGAGGAAGTGGTTGAGATGCGAGATGGCAAGAAACGCAAAAGTGATCGTAAATTCTTCCCCGGTTATGTGCTGGTGCAAATGGAAATGAATGACGCCACCTGGCACCTGATCAAAGAAGCGCCACGGGTGTTGGGTTTTATTGGCGGCACCACAGATAAGCCGGCGCCGATCAGCGATGCTGAGGCCGACTCCATCTTGCAGCGTGTTGAGGACGGGGTCGATAAGCCAAGACCGAAAATACTTTTCGAACCGGGTGAGGTTGTGCGGGTCACAGACGGGCCGTTTAATGATTTTAACGGTGTCGTTGAGGAGGTGAATTATGAAAAAAGCCGCCTTCGGGTATCCGTATTGATCTTTGGACGTTCGACGCCGGTGGAGCTTGAGTTCACACAGGTGGAAAAAGAATAGTCGCCGTTCAAGACGATTATGTTGTTGTTGAAAGCAAAGCGCTTAACTAACGGGGCGTGTTGGCTCACCAGCCCCGGCATGTGTGCACCTAAAGGAGTGTAGAGTGGCGAAAAAAATTGAAACCTACATCAAACTGCAAGTACCTGCAGGGCAGGCGAATCCCAGCCCGCCCGTGGGTCCTGCCTTAGGCCAGCATGGTTTGAACATCATGGAGTTCTGCAAGGCCTTCAATGCACAAACCCAAAGCATGGAGCAGGGACTACCCGTGCCGGTCGTCATCACCGTGTATGCGGATAAAAGTTTTACTTTTATCACCAAGACGACGCCGGCATCGCATTTATTGAAGAAGGCCGCTGGGATCCGTAGCGGTAGCAGTAAACCCAATACGGATAAGGTGGGAGCAGTCACGAGGGCGCAGCTAGAGGACATTGCAAAAGCCAAAGAGCCCGATTTAACCGGCGCAGATATGGCTGCGGCAGTACGCACTATCGCCGGCACAGCCCGCAGCATGGGCATTGAGACGGAAGAGGTATAACCATGCCCAAATTATCTAAACGCATGAAAGCGATAACAGAGAAGATATCGACACATCAACCCTGTCCGTTATCGGACGCCATTCATCTTGTGAAGGAATGCGCCACGGCAAAATTCGATGAAACGGTTGAAGTGGCCGTCAATCTGGGTGTCGATCCGAGGAAATCGGATCAGGTCGTAAGGGGCGCAACGGTACTGCCCAGGGGCACCGGGAAAACAGTCAAGGTCGCGGTCTTCGCCGAGGGCGAGCAGGCGAAAGACGCCCAATCGGCGGGCGCTGAATCAGTGGGCATGGCCGATCTGGCGGAGAAAATCCAGGGTGGTTTTATGGATTTTGATGTTGTTATCGCCGCCCCGGACGCCATGTCTATCGTTGGCAAATTGGGCAAGGTGCTGGGCCCTCGGGGATTGATGCCAAACCCGAAAGTGGGCACGGTGAGCAAAAACATTCGCCAGGCCGTGCAAAATGCAAAAGCAGGCCAGGTCCGTTATCGCACCGACAAGAACGGGATTATCCATTGTGGCATTGGTAAGGCGTCATTCCCCCCCGGCGACATAAAAGAAAACCTGACCGCCCTGCTCACGGCCCTGAGCAAGGCAAAACCGGGTTCAGCGAAAGGGGTCTACTTAAAGAAGATCAGTTTGTCCACGACCATGGGGCCTGGCGTGGTGGTGGATCAAAGCACATTGTGATCAATGGCCTTAATCATGCCTTATCTGGAATGTTTGGGGCTCGAAAACGTAGCTTTCTTGCATCTTCAGTCGCTGTGGTGATTGAAGATGGTGGTATCTATATATTTACCACAACAAAACTTTGGGCTGGTGGATGGATGCACTGGCCGTCAAAGACCGCAGGTGTGATGGGCGCAGATGTGTGTGGCGTCACTTAATTGCCTGCGTAGACGGTGAAACCCGAAACAGGTTTACCTGGCGCACGGTCATCGTGATATTAAAGATTGACATACCGGATCAGGGAGTTGGCGACTGCGATGTAAATCAGAGCGCAGAGTTAAGTTAAGTATGTCTTCACGGTAACGGGAGGTGAGTGTTTGTGGGTCTTACGCTAGAGCAAAAACAGGCGATTGTGGGTGAGGTCGCCCAGGTAGCGAGCAGGGCGCCGACCGCGATTGTAGCGGAGTATACGGGCTTGAACGTGGCTGATATGACGGCATTACGTCAAAGCGCCCGCCATGCCGGTGTCTACCTGAAGGTGGTTCGTAATACGCTGGCGCGTCGGGCCTTGCAGGGTTCGAAGTTCGAATGTATGCGCGATGGTCTTGTCGGCCCCTTGCTCCTGGCCTTCTCGAATGAGGAGCCGGGTTCGGCGGCGAAGGTGATTCGCGATTTTGCCAGAGACAATGACAAATTGGTGGTGAGGCTTCTGGCGACAGATGGTCAGTTGTTAGAAGTTGCCGCTATCGAGCGTTTGGCTAATTTACCTTCACTGGAGAAGGCGCGTGCTATGTTGCTTGGATTGTTCAAGGCGCCGCTCGGCAGACTCCTTCGCACTTTATCAGAGCCGCAGGCGAGATTTGTGCGCGTGCTGGGCGCCTGGCGTGAGCAAAAAGAAGTGGCGTAGCAATGTGTCCGGTTAAATAAGTTTAATGATCAGGAGTGAAAAAAAATGACTGTTTCAAAAGATGAATTAAAAGAAGCGTTAAGCAACATGCCGGTTCTGGAGCTGGTGGAGTTGATATCGGATCTGGAAGAGCAGTGGGGCGTCTCCGCTGCCGCACCGGTGGCTGTGGCTGCGGCGCCCGGTGCCGGCGTGGCTGAGGTTGAGGAGGAGAAGACCGAGTTTGATGTGGTAATGAGCAGTTTTGGCGATAACAAGGTGGCGGTCATTAAAGTGGTGCGTGCGGTGACGAGCATGGGGCTGAAAGAAGCGAAAGACCTGGTTGAAGGGATCCCCTCAACGATCCGGGAAGCGGCAGGCAAAGACGAGGCCGAAGAGGTAAAAAAGCAGCTTGAGGAAGCCGGCGCCACCGTTGAGCTTAAATAATCACTTAAATCGGGCGCTCAAGGGTCGAACATACCAATCGACCGCTGGCAGTGGTTGTAATGTTTGAATGCAACAACAGTGACCGTGAGGCTATGTCATGACCTATTCATATACTGAAAAGAAACGCATACGCAAGGATTTTGGGAAAAGACAGGGTATATTGGCGGTACCTCATCTTCTCGCCACCCAGATCAATTCCTACGAACAATACCTGCAGTTAAATTGTGCCGTTGAAGAGAGAAAAGATAGCGGTTTGCAGGCGGCGTTCAAGTCAGTCTTTCCCATAGAAAGTTATTCGGGCAATGCGGCGTTGGAATATGTCAGTTACAGCCTGGGGACGCCGGTATTTGACGTTAAAGAGTGTCGGTTACGGGGTTTGACCTATGCCGCTTCATTGCGTGTGAAGGTGCGCCTCATTATTTATGACAAGGAAGCGGGGCTGACGAACAAAGTGGTTAAGGACATTAAGGAGCAGGATGTGTATATGGGTGAGATCCCGTTGATGACCAGCACCGGCACGTTTGTCATTAACGGCACCGAGCGGGTCATCGTATCCCAGCTACACCGCTCCCCCGGCGTGTTCTTTGAACACGACAAGGGTAAGACGCACTCTTCCGGCAAGCTGCTGTATTCCGCCCGTGTGATCCCCTATCGCGGTTCCTGGCTGGATTTTGAATTTGATCAGAAAGATCTGCTTTATTGCCGCATAGACAGGCGACGAAAAATTCCAGCAACCATATTATTGCGTGCGCTCGGCTACAACACCCGGGAGATCCTGGATCTGTTCTTCGAGACCAACCGCTTTCATGTCAGGAAAAAAGGGATCTATCTGGCGTTAATCCCCGAACGGTTTCGAGGGGAGACGGTTGCTTTCGATATCCTGGATAAAAAAGGCAATGTCATCATCGAGAAAGAAAGGCGTATTACGGCAAGGCATATTCGTGAAATAGAAAAATCGAACTTAAAGGAACTGCAAGTGCCTGTAGAGTATCTGCGTGAGAAGATCATCGCCAGGGAGATCATCGATACCGAAACAGGCGAGATCCTGATCGATGCCAATACCGAGATCACAGAGGAGGTGTTGGAACAACTTGCGGGCATGGTCGGTTTCAAGTTTGAGACCTTGTATACCAATGATCTGGATCGGGGGCCGTTTATTTCCGATACATTGCGGGTTGACCCATCGACGTCACCGCTGGAAGCGCAGATCGAAATCTATCGCATGATGCGCCCGGGTGAGCCACCAACGAAAGAGGCGGCGGAGAATTTATTTAAGAACCTGTTTTTTACCTCCGACAGGTATGATCTGTCCGCTGTCGGTCGTATGAAGTTTAATCGCAGAGTGGGTGCAAAGGATATAACCGGCCCGGGCGTCATTTATGATGGAAAGTATTTCAGCCAGCATAATACCCGACGATCCAGGGAGTTATATGCCGAGCTTGGGGAGGGATCTGACGTCATCGACGTCATGAGGACGTTGGTGGAGATTCGCAACGGCAAGGGCACGGTGGATGATATTGACCATCTTGGCAACCGGCGCGTGAGAAGCGTGGGTGAGATGGCCGAGAACCAGTTTCGTATCGGCCTGGTTCGTGTCGAGCGCGCCGTCAAAGAGCGCCTCAGTCTCGCCGAATCCGACGGCCTGATGCCCCAGGAGATCATCAACGCCAAGCCGGTCTCCGCCGTGATTAAGGAGTTTTTCGGCTCCAGCCAGCTATCGCAGTTTATGGATCAGAATAACCCCCTATCGGAGATCACCCACAAGCGCCGTATTTCCGCCCTGGGGCCGGGCGGTCTGACCCGAGAGAGGGCCGGCTTTGAAGTGCGTGATGTGCATCCAACACACTATGGCCGAGTCTGCCCCATTGAAACGCCGGAAGGCCCGAACATCGGTTTGATCAATTCTCTGGCGGTGTATGCGCGCACTAACGATTACGGCTTTCTGGAGACGCCTTACCGAAAAGTAAACAAGGGCCGGGTCACTGATAAGACGGAATACTTATCGGCCATTGAGGAAGGGGACTATGTCATCGCCCAGGCCAACACCACGCTGGATAATCGCGGCAGATTAACCGACAAGCTGGTTTCATGCAGACATCAAAATGGGTTCTCCCTGGTCACCCCCGACAAGGTGCAGTACATGGACGTCTCACCGAGGCAGATCGTCTCGGTCGCCGCCGCATTGATACCGTTCCTTGAGCACGGTGACGCCAACCGCGCCCTCATGGGCTCGAACATGCAACGTCAGGCGGTGCCGACGTTAAGGGCGGAAAAACCCCTGGTCGGCACCGGCATTGAACGTACCGTGGCCATCGACTCCGGCGTGACCGTGATCTCGGAGCGGGGCGGGGTGGTCGACTCGGTCGATGCGAGCCGCATCGTGATTCGGGTCCATGACAAGGAGGTCGCGCCGGGGGAGCCGGGTGTTGATATTTACAATCTGATCAAATACATGCGCTCTAATCAAAATACCTGCATTAACCAAAGACCCCTGGTGCGGCCCGGTGAGCAGGTCGCCAGGGGCGATGTACTGGCCGATGGCCCGTCTACGGACATGGGGGAGTTGGCGTTGGGGCGCAATCTCATGGTCGCCTTCATGCCCTGGAACGGCTATAACTTTGAAGACTCCATCCTCATATCCGAGCGGCTGGTGCAGGACGACAGCTATACCACCATTCACATAGAAGAGTTTCATTGTGTTGCCCGCGATACCAAACTGGGGCCGGAGGAGATCTCGGCGGATATTCCCAATGTGAGTGAGAGTGCGCTGAACAAACTGGACGCCGCCGGCATCGTCTACATCGGCGCCGAGGTCAATGCGGGGGACATTCTGGTCGGCAAGGTAACGCCAAAGGGGGAAACCCAGCTTACCCCGGAAGAGAAACTCCTGCGCGCCATCTTTGGTGAGAAGGCCTCCGATGTCAAAGACACCTCCCTGCGAGTATCCTCAGGCATGAATGGCGTCGTCATTGATGTGCAGGTGTTCACCCGTGATGGCGTGGAGAAAGACAGCCGCGCACTGGAGATAGAAGAAACCGAGTTAAATCGTGTGCGTAAGGATTTGAACGATCAGCTCCGCATTATGGAAGATGGGATCTATCAGCGTCTTGAGCGACACCTGGAGGGCAAGGTTGCCGATGGCGGCCCGGCAGAACTGAAGGCCGGCGCCAGGATAGGCAAACACTATCTTTTAGAGACCCCGCGCGAGAAGTGGTTTGAGATCAGATTGCGTAGCGAGGCGGCGAATCGGGTGCTGGAGCAGGCGGCGCAGCAGTTTGAGCAGCTTAAAGCAGAGTTTGATCAACGTTTTGAAGAGAAACGCGCCAAGCTCACCTCCGGTGATGATCTGGCCCCGGGGGTGTTGAAAATGGTGAAGGTGTACATGGCCGTCAAGCGTCGCATCCAGCCCGGGGACAAGATGGCCGGTCGCCACGGCAACAAGGGGGTGATTTCCACCATCGTTCCGGTAGAGGACATGCCCTACCGGGAAGACGGCGCCCCGGTCGACATCGTACTCAATCCCCTGGGCGTGCCCTCACGCATGAACATAGGCCAGGTACTGGAGACCCATCTTGGCTGGGCGGCGAAGGGGTTGGGCAGGAAGATCGGCCATATGCTCGAAGCTAAGGCCAGCGTGGCGCAAATACGCAAGTTGCTGGATAAGATCTATAACACCAGCGGCAAAAAAGAGGATCTCGCTTCCCTGACTGATCCCGAGGTGCTGGAGTTGGCGCAGAACCTTACCTCAGGGGTGCCCATGGCCACACCGGTCTTTGATGGCGCCGCCGAGGTGGAGATCAAGCGCATGCTGGAGCTGGCGGGTCTGCCTGCCAGCGGGCAGACCACCCTGTTTGATGGGCGCACGGGCGATGCCTTCGATCGGCAGGTCACCGTGGGCTATATGTACATACTGAAGCTCAATCACCTGGTTGATGACAAGATGCACGCCCGCTCTACCGGGCCCTACAGCCTGGTGACCCAGCAGCCCCTGGGCGGCAAGGCGCAGTTTGGCGGCCAGCGGTTTGGCGAGATGGAGGTCTGGGCGCTGGAGGCCTACGGCGCCGCCTATACCTTGCAGGAGATGCTCACCGTGAAGTCAGACGATGTCAATGGCCGTACCAAGATGTATAAAAACATCGTCGATGGCGATCAGCACATGGAGGCCGGTATGCCCGAATCATTTAACGTGCTGCTCAAGGAGATCCGCTCGCTGGGTATCGATATTGAGCTGGATCAATAAGGCAACGCCAATGGGGTTTAACATGATCAGCATGTCGTCCACCTTGACTTTGGAGGGAGTGAACTTTGAAAGACTTACTTAGGCTCTTAAAACAGCAAAATCAGGTTGACGAGTTTGACGCCATTTCTATCGGCCTAGCCTCACCGGAGAAGATCCGCTCATGGTCCTTTGGTGAGGTTAAAAAGCCGGAGACGATCAATTACCGCACCTTCAAGCCGGAGCGGGACGGCCTGTTTTGCGCCAAGATATTCGGCCCGACAAAAGACTATGAGTGTCTGTGCGGCAAATACAAAAGACTGAAACACCGGGGGGTCGTCTGTGAAAAATGCGGTGTGGAAGTGACGTTATCCAAAGTGCGCCGTGAGCGCATGGGGCACATTGAACTGGCCAGTCCGGTGGCGCACATCTGGTATCTGAAATCATTGCCGTCCCGCCTGGGATTGTTGCTGGATATAAAGCTGCGCGAAATTGAACGGGTGCTCTATTTCGAGGCCTATGTCGTCATCGAGCCGGGCATGACCGAGCTGGAACGCGGGCAGCTATTAACCGAAGAGAGCTATCTTGAGGCCATTGAACAATATGGCGATGAGTTCGAGGCGCGTATGGGCGCCGAGGCCATCCATGAGTTATTGATGACCATAGACATTGATGCCGAGATACAGGTTCTGCGCGAAGAGATGCAGCAAACCCGATCCGAGACCAAGCTGAAAAATTTATCCAAGCGATTAAAACTGCTTGAGGCATTTCAGAAGTCCGGCAACAAACCACAATGGATGGTGATGGAAGTCCTGCCGGTATTGCCACCGGATCTGCGCCCCCTGGTGCCCCTGGATGGCGGACGTTTCGCCACATCGGATCTGAATGACTTATATCGGCGGGTCATTAACCGCAACAATCGGCTGAAGCGTCTGCTGGATCTGAATGCGCCGGACATCATCGTGCGTAACGAAAAACGCATGTTGCAGGAGTCGGTGGACGCCCTGCTGGACAACGGCAGACGCGGCCGCGCCATTACCGGCGCCAACAAGCTGCCGCTCAAATCCCTGGCCGATATGATCAAGGGCAAGCAGGGTCGTTTCCGTCAAAACCTGCTGGGTAAACGGGTCGACTACTCCGGTCGCTCGGTGATTGTGGTTGGCCCCACCCTGAAACTGCATCAGTGCGGCCTGCCGAAGAAAATGGCCCTGGAATTATTCAAGCCCTTCATCTTCAGCAAACTGGAAAGGCGGGGGCTGGCCACCACCATCAAGGCGGCGAAAAAACTGGTTGAGAGAGAGGGACCGGAGGTCTGGGATATTCTGGAAGAGGTCATACGGGAGCATCCGGTGATGTTAAATCGGGCGCCGACCCTGCATCGGCTCGGCATTCAGTCTTTTGAGCCGGTGCTCATTGAAGGCAAGGCCATTCAGCTACACCCGCTGGTTTGTTTCGCCTTTAACGCCGATTTTGATGGCGATCAGATGGCCGTGCATGTGCCTTTATCCATAGAGGCGCAGTTAGAGGCGCGCACCTTGATGATGTCCACCAACAACATCCTCTCACCAACGAACGGCGAGCCGGTTATCGTACCGACCCAGGATGTGGTGCTGGGGCTTTATTATTTAACCCGTGAATCCCTCGCCGCCAGCGTCAGGGGGGCTGGGATGGTGTTCGCCGATGTGGATGAGGTGCACCGAGCCTACCAATGTGGCGTGGTGGACCTGAATGCACGGATCACGGTTCGCATCAAGCAGGTGTTGGCGGATGAGAGCGGCGAGATAACAACAACCCGTGAACGTGTCGACACCACAGTGGGCCGTGCCTTATTGTCTCGCATCTTGCCGGAGGGGCTGCCGTTTTCATTGGTGAACAAGTCGCTGATAGAGTGCAGCCGACATGCACAGGCGGATATACAATCCATCGCCATTTTGCCTAAAAACGCTATCTCGAAACTGATCGATATCTGTTATCGAAAGCTGGGCTTGAAGACAACCGTGATCTTTGCCGATCAGTTGATGTACATGGGGTTTTACTATTCAACCCGTGCCGGTATTTCATTTTGCATCGATGACATTCGCATACCGGAGGAAAAGGCCGATATCATCAGCAGGGCCGAGAAGCAGGTTCAGCAGTTTCAGGAACAATACACCTCCGGTCTGATCACCGATGGTGAGCGTTATAACAAGGTCGTCGATATCTGGTCGCATACCAATGATCGGATCGCCAAGGCGATGATGGACAAACTGAGTGTGGACGAGGTGGCCGATGCCGGGGGCAAGGCCGTCCGCGAGCTGTCGTTTAATTCTATTTTCATGATGGTGGACTCCGGCGCCCGGGGCTCAGCGGCACAGATGCGACAGCTCGCCGGTATGCGCGGTCTGATGGCGAAACCGGACGGCTCCATTATTGAAACGCCGATCACGGCCAACTTCCGTGAAGGTCTTGACGTGTTACAGTACTTCATCTCCACCCACGGCGCCCGCAAGGGTCTGACGGATACCGCATTAAAAACCGCCAACTCAGGTTATCTGACCCGGCGCCTGGTGGACGTCGCCCAGGATCTGGTCGTCACTGAGCATGATTGTGGTACGGCGGAAGGGGTTAAGTTGACCTCTCTCATTAAAGGGGGTGATGTTGTTGAACCCTTGCGTGAGCGTGTGCTGGGTCGGGTGCTGGCGGCGGACGCCATCAAGCCGGGCGGCGATGATGTTGTTGCGCCTGCAGGCACATTACTGGATGAGCACTGGGTGGGCATACTGGATGAGCGCGGCATTGATGAGGTGCTGGTGCGCTCCGCCATCACCTGCGAGACCCGTCATGGGATCTGTGCGAATTGCTACGGGCGTGATCTGGGGCGCGGTCATATCGTCAACATTGGCGAGGCGGTGGGAGTGGTTGCCGCCCAATCCATCGGCGAGCCGGGCACGCAACTGACCATGCGTACCTTCCATATCGGCGGCGCCGCCTCGCGTACTGTGATCAGTCACATTGAAGCAAAATATGGCGGCGCCATTCGCCTGCATAATGTGAAGCTGCTGGATCAGGCGGGCGGCAGGAAAAAAGTCGTGGTGTCCCGCTCGGGTGAGATCTCCTTGCTGGATGATGTCGGCAGAGAGCGTGAACGCTACAAGATCCCCTATGGCGCCGTGTTAACCGTAACGGAAGGGGATCCCGTGGAGGCCGGCGCCAGGATAGCCACCTGGGATCCGCACACCCACCCGGTCATCTCGGAAGTGGCCGGCTATATTGAGTTCTCTGATATTGCGGAAGGGGCGACAGTCACCCGCCATGTGGATGAAATAACTGGTCTGACGAACACCGTCATTATGGAGCCGAAGATGCGCAGCAGTAACGCCAGGGATATGCGCCCGCTGGTCAAGCTCGTAGACGGCAACGGTGATGAGTTGAAGATCCCCGGCACCGATATACCGGCGCATTACCCCCTACCGCCGAAAACCGTCATAACAGTCGCTGACAAGGCGGAAGTGAATGTGGGTGATGTTATCGCCAAACTACCGCAGGAGTCCTTAAAAACCCGTGATATTACCGGTGGCCTGCCGCGGGTGGCGGATCTATTTGAGGCGAGAAAACCAAAGGAGCCGGCTGTTTTGGCGGAGATCACCGGCACGGTCAGCTTCGGCAAGGAGACGAAGGGCAAGCAGCGCCTGGTGATCACCTCCCAGGATGGGGATACCTACGAAGCGTTAATTCCGAAGTGGCGTCATGTCACGGTATTTGAAGGCGAGCACGTTGAAAAAGGCGAGGCCGTGGTGGATGGCCCGCCCACGCCCCATGACATCCTGCGCCTAATGGGCGTGCATGCGCTTGCCAGTTATATCAGTAATGAGATTCAGGAGGTGTATCGCTTGCAGGGGGTGAAGATCAACGACAAGCATATTGAGGTGATCGTCCGCCAGATGTTACGCAAGGCCGAGATTGTTGATCCCGGAGACACGCCGCTGTTGAAAGGCGAGCAGGTAGAGCGCGCCCTGGTGCTGGATGAGAATGAGGCCATGGAGGCCGAGGGCAAGAGGGCTGCTGAGTGGGCGCCGGTACTGCTGGGCATTACCAAGGCGTCCTTGTCTACCGAGTCCTTCATCTCGGCGGCATCCTTCCAGGAGACCACGCGCGTGCTCACTGAGGCCAGTGTGAGCGGCAAGCGGGATGATTTACGTGGCCTGAAAGAAAACGTCATTGTCGGGCGTCTGATCCCGGCCGGGACAGGGCTCGCCTATCACACTGAGCGCAGGAACAAGGCCGACGAGGGCGAAGAGAACCTGGCCCAGGCACTCGCCTCCGAGGAGCAAGAGCAGGAAGCGGCCATAGCGATAGCATCTGCCGGCGAGGAGATGGCGGCGGTGGATCAGGTACAGGGCTCCGCCAGCGCTTAAAACGAATATAATTGGTTGACAGCCCGACACACAAGGCAATACAATCCCGCCTCTTTTTGAAAGGCTGAGGCGTTGCTTCGGCCTTTCATTATTTATGCAGATAAGAAACGGCTGGATTGCCATCGGCTTTTATTATTTTTTCAATAGCGTGCGTTATTGTAAAAATAGCCACGGCGTCCTGCTGTGGCAAGGTCACACCTGATGAGGTGACCGTAAGGCTCGAGATTGTCTCCCAAGCTGTCTCAATGGTGCGGCTCTCGGGCAATGCCTCAACAACCAATAACCACACTATGCGGCTCTGGCTCGGCGCCTGCACCGAACCGGGAAGGGGCATGTTCTCCCTCTATCGAAGGTAGATGGCCGGATAAACAAGAAGGTGTAGCTGTTTTATGTCGACAATCAATCAGTTAGTGCGAAAACCGCGAAAGCGCCAACAGGCGAAGAGCAACGTGCCTGCTCTGGATAGCTGTCCGCAAAAGCGCGGGGTCTGCACTCGGGTCTATACCACCACGCCGAAAAAGCCCAATTCGGCCTTGCGTAAGGTGGCCCGTGTGCGTTTAACCAATGGGCAGGAAGTCACCACCTACATCGGCGGGGAAGGCCATAATCTGCAGGAGCACTCGGTCATCTTAATCCGTGGCGGGCGGGTGAAAGATCTGCCCGGCGTCAGGTATCACACGGTGCGCGGCACCCTGGATACTTCCGGCGTGGCCGATAGACGCCAACGCCGCTCGAAATACGGCGCAAAGAAACCTAAATCCTAGAGGCAAAAGACAACACCCATGTCCAGAAGAAGAGTCGCTGAGAGACGAGAGATACTACCGGATCCCAAATACCACGATCAGGTGCTGGCGAAATTCGTGAACATGGTCATGCGAAGCGGCAAGAAATCCATTGCCGAGCGCATTGTATACGGCGCTTTGGATGAGGTGGGCAGGAAGAAGAAGTCGGACTCACTGGCGGTGTTTAATAAAGCGCTGGGAAACGTCCGGCCCATCGTTGAAGTGAAGTCCCGGCGAGTGGGTGGGGCGACCTATCAGATCCCGGTAGAGGTGCGCTCCGACAGGAGTATGACGCTGGCCATGCGCTGGCTGGTGGATGCGGCCAAGAGAAGGGGGGAGAAGAACATGGGCCTGCGCCTGGCCGGTGAGATCCTGGAGGCCTCGGATAACAAAGGCACGGCGATTAAAAAACGCGAAGACACCCACAAAATGGCCGAAGCCAACAAGGCATTTTCACACTATAGATGGTGAGCAGCAATAAGAGCAAGAAGCTATGGCACGCACGACACCTGTAGAGCATTATCGAAACATCGGCATCATGGCCCACATTGACGCTGGCAAGACAACGACGACCGAGCGCATTCTCTACTACACCGGGGTCTCCCACAAAATGGGCGAAGTGCATGATGGCGCCGCCACCATGGACTGGATGGAGCAGGAGCAGGAACGGGGCATTACGATCACCTCGGCGGCGACCACCTGCTTCTGGAAGGGCATGGCGCAGCAGTATCCCGAACATCGGATCAACATCATTGATACGCCGGGACACGTTGATTTTACCATTGAGGTGGAAAGATCGTTAAGGGTATTAGATGGGGCCTGTGCCGTATTTTGTGCGGTGGGCGGCGTCGAGCCCCAGTCTGAAACTGTCTGGCGTCAGGCGACCCGGTATGAAGTGCCGCGCATGGCCTTTGTGAATAAGATGGACCGGGCCGGCGCCAATTTCCTGCGCGTGGTCGAGCAGATCAAAAATCGACTGGGCAGCCATCCGGTACCGATTCAACTACCTATTGGCGCCGAAGATAATTTTCAGGGCGTGGTCGATCTCATCAAGATGAAGGCCATTTACTGGGAAGATCAGAACATGGGCGTGCAGTTTGAAGAGCAGGCCATTCCGGCGGCGATGCTGGAAGACTGTCATACCTGGCGCGAGCAGCTGGTGGCGGCGGCGGCGGAGGCCAATGAAGAACTGATGGACATCTACCTGGAAGGTGGCGAGCTGGCCGAGGAGCAGATCAGAGAGGGCCTGCGTATACGCACTCTGGCCAATGAGATCGTGCCGACCCTGTGCGGCTCGGCCTTTAAGAACAAGGGCGTGCAGTCGATGCTGGATGCCGTGATCGAGTATATGCCGGCCCCTGTCGATGTACCGGCTATCACGGGCATTCTGGATGATGCCGCCGAAACAGAAGCCCAGAGGCAATCCTCAGATGATGAGCCTTTTGCCGCCCTGGCCTTCAAGATTGCAAGCGATCCCTTTGTCGGCACCCTGACATTTTTTCGCGTCTACTCAGGCGTCCTGCAATCCGGGGACACACTCTACAATCCGGTCAAGGGCAGGAAAGAGCGCATTGGCCGTATCCTGCAGATGCACGCCAACAGTCGTGATGAAATTAAAGAAGTTCGTGCCGGTGACATTGCGGCGGCAGTCGGCCTGAAAGACATCACTACGGGCGACACCTTATGTGCTACAGACAAGGTCATCACCCTGGAGCGCATGGAATTTCCCGAGCCGGTTATAGCCGTTGCCGTGGAGCCGAAGACCAAACCGGATCAGGAAAAAATGGCCATTGCACTTGGCAAGCTGGCGCAGGAGGACCCGTCTTTCCGTGTGCATACTGATGAGGAGTCCGGCCAGACCATCATTTCCGGGATGGGTGAATTGCATCTGGAAATTATTGTTGATCGCATGAAGCGCGAGTTCAGCGTTGAGGCGAATGTCGGCAAACCACAGGTTGCCTATCGCGAAACGATTCGTGAGATAAATGCAAAGGCCGAAGGGAAGTTTGTTCGCCAGAGCGGCGGCCGCGGTCAATACGGTCATGTGCTGTTAAAGATTGAACCACAGGCGCCTGGTGTTGGTTATGAATTTGTCAATGAGATCGTTGGCGGGGTGGTGCCGAAAGAATACATCCCGGCGGTAGACAAGGGCGTCAAGGAGCAAATGGAAAACGGCATTGTTGCCGGCTATCCGGTCGTGGACGTCAAGGTCACCTTGTACGATGGTTCCTACCATGAGGTTGACTCCAGTGAAATGGCCTTTAAGATCGCCGGCTCCCTGGGCTTCAAAGAGGGCGCCAGACAGGCCGGTCCGATTCTGCTGGAACCGGTGATGAGCGTAGAAATCGTTACTCCTGAAGATTATCTCGGCGCTGTGACCGGTGACTTGAATCGTCGTCGGGGCATACTGCAAGGAACGCAAGAGTCGCCGGCGGGCAAGGTGATCAAGGCGGAAGTGCCATTGTCGGAAATGTTTGGTTATGCCACCGATCTGCGCTCGGCCACCCAGGGCCGGGCGACCTACACTATGGAGTTTGGCAAATACAATCAGGTTCCTTCGAATATTGCGGAAGGGATCATCAGCAAGAATCAATAGATAACGCAACGAGGTAAATAACCGTGTCCAAGGAGAAATTTGAACGCACGAAGCCGCATGTGAATGTGGGTACGATAGGCCATGTTGATCATGGCAAGACGACCCTGACGGCGGCGATTACGAAGACGATGGCGGCGCATCATGGTGGAGAGGTGAGGGGCTATGAGCAGATAGACAATGCGCCGGAGGAGCGTGAGCGCGGCATTACGATAGCCACGGCCCATGTGGAGTATGAGAGCGCTGAGCGTCATTATGCCCATGTGGACTGTCCGGGTCATGCGGACTATGTGAAGAACATGATCACTGGTGCGGCACAGATGGATGGAGCGGTGTTGGTGGTGAGTGCGGCGGACGGGCCGATGCCGCAGACGCGTGAGCACATTCTGCTGGCGCGTCAGGTGGGCGTGCCTTATATCGTTGTTTACCTGAACAAGGCCGATCAGGTGGATGATGCGGAGTTGCTGGAGTTGGTGGAGATGGAGGTACGGGAGTTACTGGACAGCTATGAGTTTCCTGGGGATGAGACGCCGCTGGTAGTGGGCTCGGCCTTGAAGGCGCTGGAGGGGGATGAGAGTGAGATAGGCACTGCTTCCATAGAGAAACTTGTCTCGGCCATGGACGACTACATTCCCGTGCCGGAGCGACCGGTAGACCAGCCCTTTTTATTGCCGATAGAGGATGTCTTCTCCATTAGTGGCCGGGGTACGGTGGTGACGGGTCGAGTGGAGCGCGGCATAGTGAAGGTAGGTGAGGAGATAGAGATAGTAGGCGTCAAAGAGACGCAGAAGACCACCTGCACGGGTGTGGAGATGTTTCGCAAGTTACTGGATGAGGGTCGTGCGGGGGACAACGTGGGGGTGTTGCTGCGCGGCACGAAGCGAGATGAGGTGGAGCGGGGTCAGGTGCTGTGCGTGCCGGGGAGCATCACGCCGCATACGAAGTTTGAATGTGAGGTGTATGTATTGAGCAAGGAGGAGGGGGGGCGGCACACCCCGTTTTTCGCCAACTATCGTCCGCAGTTTTACTTTCGGACGACGGATGTGACCGGTGCGGTGACCCTGCCGGAGGGGACGGAGATGGTGATGCCGGGGGATAATATCAAGATCAGCGTGGAGTTAATCAATCCGATAGCGATGGAAGAGGGTCTTCGTTTTGCAATACGTGAGGGCGGACGCACAGTCGGCGCCGGTGTCGTTGCGAAGATTATTGAGTAAGGGACGCATCGGGCAAAAGTGAGAAGATAATGGCAGATCAACAAGTCATACGGATCCGCTTAAAGGCGTTTGATCATCGCCTGATCGATCAGTCCACCCGTGAAATTGTTGAGACCGCCCGACGCACGGGGGCACAGGTGAAGGGACCCATCCCGTTGCCCACGAAAAAGGAGCGCTTTACGGTATTGATCTCGCCCCATGCAAACAAAGATGCACGCGATCAATATGAGATACGCACCCATAAGCGCCTGCTGGACATTGTCAACCCCACGGATAAAACCGTGGACGCCTTGATGAAACTGGATCTGGCCGCCGGTGTTGATGTACAGATAAAATTAAATTAAAAGAACAACATGCATAGCTATATTGAATAGCAGACAGCCATGACCATTGGAATAGTAGGCAAAAAACAGGGCATGACCCGGATCTTTACTGAGCAGGGGCAGTCTGTTCCGGTGACGGTGATAGAGGCCGGCCCCAATCGTATTACCGCTCTCATTGATGTGGAGCGAAACGGCTACCGGGCTATCCAGGTCTCCTATGGCAAAAAGCGCCGCAGCTTAATCAATAAGCCCCAAGCCGGCACACTGGCGAAGGCCGAGGTTGAATCAGCGGAAGGGTTACATGAGTTCAGGCTGGATAAAGATGAGGGCGAAGCACTCCTGCCCGGCTCTGAAATTAAAGTGGACATATTTGAGATCGGACAAAAAGTCGATGTCACCGGAACCACGATTGGTAAAGGTTATGCAGGCGTGATCAAACGCCATCACTTCAGCAGCCAGCGCATGTCCCACGGTAATTCCAAAGCGCATCGCGCCCCCGGTTCAATTGGCCAGAACCAGTCGCCGGGGAAGGTCTTTAAGGGTAAAAAAATGGCCGGTCAGATGGGAAATGCAAAACAGACCATACAGAACCTGGAGGTGGTAAAAATCGACATGGATCGAAACTTGGTGTTGATCAAAGGTGCAATACCGGGTGCAAAAGGCGGTAACGTCATCATTAAACCTGCCGTCAAGGCCAGGCAGTCATAGGGAGGCGATGATGGATCTGATGATGCACCAGGCGGAAGGCAAAAAAACAGGGAGGCTCGCCGTGTCGGATAAGGTGTTTGCGGTGAACTACAATGAGCCGTTGGTGCATCAGGTTCTCACCTCTTACTTATCCACAGCCCGGGCAGGAACAAAATCCCTCAAGAACCGCTCCGCCGCAAGAGGTGGTGGTAGAAAACCCTGGCGGCAGAAAGGTCTGGGGCGGGCGAGGGCGGGTACTATCCGCAGCCCAATATGGCGTGGTGGTGGCGTGACCTTCGCCAATAATAACCGCAACTACAAAAAGAAGGTGAACAAAAAAATGTATCGCGGCGCCTTGCGTTGCATATTCTCGGAGCTGGTACGCCAGCAGAGGCTTCTCTGCATTGATGAATTCATGATCGCAGAGCCCAGAACAAAACTCGCCGTTGCGGTTTTATCGCAACTGGGGCTGACAGACGTGCTCATTATTACCGATGCGATCAACGAAGCCCTGTATCTGGCGACACGAAACCTGCCTGGGGTAGGGGTTATCGATATGGGTGAAATCGATCCGTATTCCTTGATCGGGTTTGATGAGGTGCTGATCACCAAACCAGCGGTAGAGAAGGTGGAGGCGTGGTTGTCATGAATGATGAGCGATTGATGAGGGTATTGCTTGAGCCGCGGATCACTGAAAAAAGCACCCGGGTTGCTGATAAGTACAGGCAGTTTGTATTTAAAGTCATGAAAGGCGCAACAAAACCGGAAATTAAACAAGCGGTAGAGAAAATGTTTGAGGTGGAAGTGGCCTCGGTGACGGTGGTGAATGTCAAGGGCAAGCGAAAAACCTTCAGGCAAACCCGTGGCAGTAAACCGGATTGGAAAAAGGCCTATGTCAAACTGAAACCCGGTTTTGACATTGATTTTGTCGGCGCCTGAGGGAGCAGCAGATAGATGCCGTTAGTTAAACCCAAACCCACATCCCCTGCTCGCAGAGGTGTTGTGAAGCTGGTGAGCCCGGATCTGTATAAAGGCAAGCCTTATGAGCCTTTATTGGAAAAACAGGGTAGAAAGGCGGGGCGCAACAACAAGGGTCGGATCACGGTACGCCATCGTGGCGGCGGCGCAAAACAACGCTATCGCATTATTGACTTCAAGCGTGACAAGGACGGCGTCCCGGCCCGGGTGGAGCGTATTGAATACGATCCCAACCGGACGGCGCATATTGCTTTGCTCTGTTATGAAGATGGTGAGCGCCGTTACATCATCGCACCCAATGGCATTAGCGCCGGCGCCAGGCTGGTTTCCGGCGCAAAGGCCGATATAGAAGTGGGTAATACCCTTTCTTTAAGACACATCCCGGTTGGCACGGTGGTGCATTGTGTTGAATTAAAGCCGGGAAAAGGCGCCCAACTGGCGCGCAGCGCCGGTAGCGGTGTACAGTTAGTCGCCCGGGAAGGCGCCTATGCCACCTTGCGGCTTCGCTCAGGGGAGATGAGGAAAGTCCCCCTGGACTGTCGCGCAACGGTCGGTGAAGTCAGCAATGGCGAGCATTCACTGCAAAAACTGGGTAAGGCGGGGGCAAAAAGATGGCGTGGCATACGTCCGACCGTCCGAGGTGTGGTCATGAACCCGGTTGATCATCCCCATGGTGGCGGTGAAGGGCGCTCATCAGGCGGGCGTCATCCGTCTACCCCCTGGGGTTATCCAACCAAAGGATATAAAACCCGGAAAAACAAGCGCACCGATAACATGATTATTCGAAGACGCAAGAAATAGCAAAAGCCAATGCCACGTTCGATAAAAAAAGGGCCGTTCATCGATCATCATTTGATGAGGAAGGTTGAGAGCGCCAAAGCGACAAACGATAAGCGCCCGATTAAGACCTGGTCGAGACGATCCATGATCGTCCCGGACATGGTTGGACTGACGATTGCCATACATAACGGCAGGGATCATCTGCCTGTCTTTATTACGGAAAACATGGTCGGTCACAAACTGGGCGAGTTTGCAATGACACGGACATTCCGTGGTCATGTTGGCGATAAAAAGACAGCTTAGAAGATGATGGATTAAAAAATGGCGACCTCCGCTACCTTAAAATACTCGCACATCGCGCCGCAGAAACTGCGTCTGGTTGTCGATCAGGTGCGCGGACTATCGGTTGATCGCGCACTAAACACGCTAACTTACAGCAACAAGAAAGCGGCGGCTATCGTGAAGAAACTGCTGGAGTCGGCCATCGCCAATGCCGAGAATAACGATGGCGCTGATATTGATGAATTGAAAATATCGGCGATCACGGTTGATCAAGGCCCGACACAAAAACGTCTCAGGGCACGGGCACGGGGACGCGCAGACAGGATTCTAAAGCGCACCAGTCATTTAACTATCACGGTAACCGAGAGCGCTGAGTGATCACATAATGGGACAAAAAGTACATCCAACCGGTATTCGACTGGGCATTATCAAGGACTGGACATCCACCTGGTATGCCGGTTCCAACCACTATGCGGATTATTTGCATACCGATTTGCAGGTGCGCGAGTATCTAAGGAAGAAGCTGGCCAATGCCTCGGTCAGCCGGATCCAGATTGAACGTCCGGCAAACAATGCCAGGGTGATCATCCATTCAGCGAGACCCGGCATCGTCATAGGCAAGAAAGGTGAAGACATAGAGCGCTTGCGTTTTGAGGTCTCGACCATGATGGGTGTGCCAGCCACGGTCAGTGTGGAAGAGATCCGCAAACCGGAGCTGGACGCCACCCTGGTGGCGGAAGGCGTCGCCCAACAAATCGAGCGCAGGATCATGTTCCGACGAGCCATGAAACGTGCAGTGACCAATTCAATGCGATTGGGCGCCTTAGGCGTCAAGATCTGTGTCGCCGGCCGATTAAACGGTGCGGAAATCGCACGCTCGGAATGGTATCGGGAAGGACGTGTGCCGCTGCATACACTAAGGGCTGATATCGACTATGGCATTGCACATTCCAATACCACCTATGGTGTGACGGGTGTAAAAGTCTGGATCTTTAAGGGTGAGGTCTTTGCCCTGGAAGAGAAAGCGGAAGATGAGGCGGCGGCATAAAGCCAGGCGGGGATCAGTTAAGTGTTACAACCGAAAAGAACAAAGTTTAGAAAACAAAGCAAAGGCAGGAACCGGGGGCTGGCTCATAACGGTAATAAAGTCAGTTTTGGTGAGTTTGGCCTAAGGGCGATCACCCGTGGTCGTATTACGGCACGGCAAATCGAGGCGGCCAGACGCACGATTACCCGCAAGATCAAGCGCAGTGGAAAAATCTGGATCCGCATATTTCCGGATAAACCCATTACCTCAAAGCCCCTGGAAGTGCGCCAGGGTAAAGGCAAAGGCAATGTGGAGTACTGGGTGTCGGAGATCCAGCCCGGGAAAATGCTCTACGAGATAGAAGGGGTTCCGGAGGAGCTGGCAAGAGAAGCCTTTGCGCTTGCGGCGGCGAAGTTACCCGTCAAGACAACATTTGCAAGCAGGACGATTCTATAAAATGAAAGCCTCAGCGTTAAGAGAAAAGAAACCGCAAGAGTTACAGGAGATGCTGACGGATCTATTGCGTGAGCAATTTAACCTGCGTATGCAAAAAGGCTCAGGCCAGCTTGGCAAGCCCGGTCGGTTTAAGGAAGTAAGACGAGAAATAGCGAGAATAAAAACTATCATGGACGAGTTATCAAAAAGTGAGGCGGCATGAGCGGCTCTCTTAAAACAGCAAGAACCTTAACCGGCATGGTGATCAGCAGTAAAATGGATAAATCCATTTCCGTTCGCGTGCAACGCACTGTGAAACATCCGCTGTATGGGAAGTACATTCGCCGCTCTACCCAGCTACTTGCCCATGATGAGAATAATGAATGTAACGAGGGGGACGTTGTCGTTGTTGAGTCCTCACGGCCGATTTCAAGGCATAAGTCCTGGCGCCTGCAAAAAATACTCACCAAAGCCCAGGGGTTTGGTTAATCGCGGAGCCATAAGAGATGATCCAGATGCAAACAGTGCTGAGGGCTGCGGATAACAGTGGGGCACGTCGTCTTATGTGCGTGAAAGTGTTAGGTGGCTCAAAAAGACGTTACGCCAAAATCGGCGATATCATTAAAGTCAGCGTCAAAGAAGCCATTCCCAGGGGAAAGGTCAAAAAAGGTGAGCTGTACAATGCCGTGGTGGTGAGGACGAGAAAAGGGATCAGGCGTGCTGATGGTTCCCTGATCCGTTTTGATACTAACGCGGCGGTGTTGTTGACCAACCAGCTACAACCTGTCGGCACGCGGATTTTTGGCCCGGTAACCCGTGAGTTAAGGAATGAGAATTTTATGAAAATCGTCTCCCTGGCGCCGGAAGTGTTATAAGAGATGATGGACAGAGAATGAACAGGATAAAAAAAGGTGATGAGGTGGTCGTGATTGCCGGGAAGGACAAAGGCAAGCGCGGGCTCGTGGTGAAAGTCATGGGGGATAAAGACAGGCTCATTGTTGAGAATATCAACATGGCGAAACGTCATACCAAAGGCAACCCGATGCGCGGGGCGCCAGGTGGCATTATCGAGAAAGAGATCCCCATCCACATATCCAATGTGGCCCTCTGGAATCCGGTAACGAATAAACCGGATCGTATCGGCTTTCGTTTTTTAGAAGATGGAAAAAAAGTGCGCTATTTTAAGTCCAATAACGAAGTGGTGGACGTGTAGGCCATGTCGAGATTACAGGAGTTTTATAAAACCACCGTTGTGCCGCAACTGAGAGAGCAGTTTTCCTATCAGTCAGTCATGGAAGTCCCCAGGATAATCAAGATCACATTGAATATGGGGCTTGGTGCGGCCGTTGCGGATAAAAAAATCATCGAGCATGCAGTGAATGATCTGACCCGAATAGCAGGGCAGCTCCCGGTCGTCATTAATGCGAAAAAATCCGTCGCGAATTTTAAGGTGCGCCAGGGTTTTCCGAACGGTTGCAAAGTGACGTTGCGCCGCAAGCGCATGTATGAGTTTCTGGACAGGCTCATCTCGGTGGCCATTCCCAGGATCAGGGATTTTAGAGGGCTGAGTGCGAGGGCGTTTGATGGTCGTGGTAATTACAGTCTGGGTGTGAAAGAGCAGATCATCTTCCCGGAAATAGACTATGACAAGATCGACGCCATCCGAGGTCTGGATGTCACGATCACCACATCCGCCAAAACCGATGCCGAGGCACAGGCCCTGTTAATGGCGTTTGGCTTTCCAATACGCACCTAGATGATAACGGAGAGATGATAACTATGGCGAAGATATCAATGGTAAACAGGGAGCAAAAGCGGGAGAAGCTCGTTCAGAAATACGCCGCCCGGCGCGCGAGGCTCAAGGCCATTGTGAAAGACATGTCGGTCACCGAGGATGAGCGCAGGGAGGCGAGAACCAGATTAAATAAAATGCCCAGGGACTCCAGCCCCTCAAGAATGAGAAATCGTTGTAGCCTGACCGGCAGGGCGAACGGCTATTATCGAAAGTTTGGCCTCGGCAGGAACAAACTGCGGGAGGCCGCCATGCGCGGTGATATCCCGGGGCTGGTCAAGGCCAGTTGGTAGATGAATAACGGCTTATATTTAAGAATACCATGAGCTTTCAAGATCACATCTCAGATATGTTGACCCGAATTCGTAACGCACAGGAACGCTCCAGGCGGGAAGTCAGTATGCCATCGTCAAAAATGAAGCTGGCCATCAGCGCTATCCTCAAGGAAGAAGGCTATATCACGGATTTTCAGGTAACGGATGATAACGTGAAGCCTGTGTTGAGCATTGAGCTGAAATACTTTAACGGCAAACCGGTTATTGAATTGTTACAGCGTGTAAGCAGTCCGGGATTGAGACGCTATCGCTCAAAAGATGAATTGCCAAAAGTCCAGGGTGGATTAGGCACCGCCATCGTGTCAACCTCTAAAGGCGTGATGACCGATAAATCGGCCAGAGAGCAAGGGATCGGTGGCGAGATCATCTGTTATATTGCATAGCCATGTCCCGAATCGCCAATAACCCGATCTCCCTTGTTGATGGTGTTGATGTAAAGATCAGTGGAGCTGAGATAAAGATCAAAGGTGGCAAAGGTGAATTAAGCCACAAGTTGCACGCACTGGTTCATGTGAGCCTGGAAGACAAACAATTAAAGCTCACCGCCAGGATAACTCAAAAGCGTCCAGGGCCCTGGCAGGGACAACAAGAGCGGTCCTGCAAAATATGGTGATCGGGGTCTCCGTTGGGTTTGAGATAAAGCTGCATGTGGTTGGTGTTGGTTACCGCGCGGCCATAGAGGGCAAGGTCCTGAATTTGACCTTGGGTTTTTCCCATCCGCTTGCTGTGGCTATCCCGGAGGGGATCACCATTGAGACGCCAAGCCAGACGGAGATCCTCATTAAAGGGGCGGACAAACAAAAAGTAGGGCAGGTTGCAGCCGATATTCGCGAGTTCAGACCACCGGAGCCTTACAAGGGCAAGGGGGTGAGATATGCTGATGAACACATTATTCGCAAAGAGGCGAAGAAAACGTAAATTGGACAGGTTGTTGGCATGATAAAAAAACAGGTGAGATTGCGACGGGCGAGAAAATCACGCGCGCGTATTAAGAGTTCAGGTGAAAACCGCTTGTGTGTTTTTCGCACGCCACGGCATATTTATGCACAGGTGATCGGTGCAAATGGCGCAGAAGTCCTGGCCAGCGCCTCGACCCTGGATAAGGAAGTGCGGGGGAAAGTCAAAAATGGGGGCAATAAAGCAGCGGCGCAAATCGTTGGCAAGACGATTGCAGAGCGGGCAAAGAAGGTGGGTGTGACGAAAGTCGCATTTGACCGCTCCGGTTTCAAGTTTCATGGCCGGGTGAAGGTATTGGCCGATGCCGCCAGAGAGCAGGGCATGGCGTTTTAACGACACTGGAGGTGAGCCATATATGGCCATATCAGAATCAATAACGGGCAACGAAGACCTGCTGGAGAAATTGGTGGCGGTTAACCGCGTGGCGAAGGTGGTTAAAGGCGGGCGGGTCTTTGGTTTTACGGCCTTGACCGTGGTGGGTGATGGCGATGGCAAGGTGGGCATTGGTCGCGGTAAGGCCAGGGAAGTGCCCATCGCTATCCAGAAAGCCATGGAAAAGGCCCGCAGGAATATGGTTGAGGTCTCACTGAATGAGGAAACCTTGCATTATTCGATTAGCGCACGGCACGGTGCGGCCAGGGTATACATGCAACCCGCCTCCGAAGGCACCGGCATTATTGCCGGTGGTGCGATGCGTGCTGTGTTTGAATGTGTGGGGGTCCATAACGTGTTGGCGAAATCCATTGGCTCGACAAACCCGGTGAATGTCGTGCGTGCAACGCTGAAAGGGCTACAGGCGATAGCCTCACCGCAATACATCGCCGCCAAGCGCGGCAAAACCGTTGAGGAGATGAGCGCTTAGTCATGGCCAAAGGGGCAAAACACATCAAGGTGACGTTAAAACGCAGTATCAACCGCAGGACGGCCAGGCACAGGGCCTGTGTCGGCGGGCTCGGTCTGCGCCGTATCGGTCACACGGTGATCCTGGCGGACACACCGGAAATACGCGGCATGATAAACAAAGTCGCCTACCTGCTGGCGGTTGAGGAGGTGTAATATGCGGCTTAATTCAATAAAACCGGCTAACGGCGCCAGGCGCAAAAGTAAGCGTGTAGGGCGCGGCATCGGCTCTGGCTCGGGCAAAACAGCCGGTCGTGGTCATAAGGGGCAAAAATCCCGCTCCGGTGGTTACCACAAGGTCGGGTTTGAAGGGGGGCAAATGCCCCTGCAAAGGCGTCTGCCCAAATTTGGTTTTCGCTCTTACCTGGCCACAATCACGGCGGAAGTCCGTTTGCATGATCTGGATAGGGTCGACGCCGATGTGATCGATATGAATGCGCTGAGAGAGGCGAATGTGGTATCGGGAAAGATGAAAAGGGCAAAGATCATCGCCACTGGCGAGATCAAAAAAGCGGTGATAATAAAAGGCGTCCGTGTCAGCAAAGGCGCACATACGGCAGTGACGGCAGCCGGTGGCAGGATCGAGGGATAAGGATGGCGACGACGAATCTGGCGATACCCGGTGGACTTGGCGGGCTGGCGCAACTCACGGAATTGCGTCGGCGTCTGTTGTTTGTGCTGTTTGCGCTGTTGGTGTTTCGGATCTGCACGTTTATCCCCGTGCCGGGCATTAATCCGGAGGCGCTGGCGCAATTATTTGAACAACAAAAAGGCACCATTATCGATATGTTCAATGTGTTCTCCGGTGGCGCATTAGAGCGCTTATCGGTAGTGGCGCTGGGTATTATGCCCTATATTTCCGCCTCCATTATTATGCAGATCCTGTCTTTTGTTGATCCGAGATTAAAACAACTTCGCAAGGAAGGTGAGTCGGGACGGCGTAAAATCACCCAGTACACCCGTTATGGTACGGTCCTGTTGGCCACATTCCAGGCATTGGGTGTGTCCCTGGCATTGGAAGGACAACAGGTGGCCGGCGGCTCCATCGTATTAGATCCGGGGCTGGGTTTTCGTATCACCGCCGTGACCACCCTGGTGACGGGCACTATGTTTTTAATGTGGTTGGGCGAGCAGATCACAGAACGTGGCGTCGGCAACGGGATCTCGCTGATCATCTTTGCCGGTATTGTCGCCGGTTTACCATCAGCGATCGCCGGCACGCTGGAGCTCTCCCGTACCGGTGAGTTGCACATCATGATGGTGTTCACCTTGTTTGCCCTGGCCGTTGTCGTCACCGGTTTTGTGGTGTTTATCGAACGCGGGCAACGGCGCATTACCGTGAATTACGCAAAACGCCAGGTTGGGCGCAAACTCTATGCCGGGCAGTCCAATCATTTTCCGTTGAAGCTGAATATGGCCGGTGTGATCCCCCCTATTTTCGCCTCCAGCCTCATCCTGTTCCCGGGCACGTTGGCCAGTTGGGCGGGGCAGGCACAGGGCATGCGCTGGTTGCAGGACATCGCCACAGTGATGCAGCCGGGCGAGCCTGTTTATGTGGGTTTATATGCCGCCGGGATTATTTTCTTTTGTTTCTTCTACACCGCCATTGTGTTCGACCCGCGTGAAATCGCGGACAACTTGAAAAAATCCGGGGCCTTCGTGCCGGGCATACGGCCGGGCGAGCAAACGGCGCGGTATTTTGACGGCGTGATGACAAAGCTAACCATAGCGGGGGCCATGTACATCACCCTGGTTTGCCTGTTGCCGGAATTTCTAATCATACAGTTCAGTGTGCCGTTTTATTTCGGTGGTACATCACTGCTCATCATTGTTGTGGTGGTGATGGATTTTATGGCCCAAATACAGGCCCACTTAACCTCGCATCAATATGGCGGCGTGTTGAAAAAAGCGAATTTGAAGAGCCACGGTCGACGTTAATTACGCAGGAGTGATGACATGAAAGTAAGAGCCTCAGTGAAAAAAATGTGCCGTCATTGCCGGATTATTCGCAGAGGTGGCAGTGTGCGGGTGATCTGCTCCGATCCAAGACACAAACAGCGCCAGGGTTAGGAGCAGATCATGGCCCGTATTGCAGGTGTGAACATACCGGACAACAAGCATATTGACATAGCGCTGACCTATATCTACGGGATCGGGAAGACCCGTGCCGGTGAAATTTGCTCGGCGACAGGTATTGAACCCACCTTAAAAGTGAACGCATTGACCGAGGGCGAGCTGGATAAAGTCCGATCGGCAGTGAGCGCCTATGAACTCGAAGGTGATTTACGCAGAGACGTGTCCATGAATATCAAACGATTGATGGATCTGGGTACTTGCCGAGGGATCCGCCATCGACGTGGCTTGCCGCTTCGTGGTCAACGCACGAGAACCAATGCGAGAACCCGCAAAGGCCCCCGCCGGATTATTAAAAAGTAGCGGACAGACAAGCAAATGGCAAAACCGAGAAGCACAAGAAAGAAGATAAGGAAAACGGTCATTGACGGTATCGCCCATATCCATGCATCGTTTAACAACACCATCATCACCATCACGGATCGGCAGGGTAATACCGTTGCCTGGGCGACAGCCGGCGGTAGCGGTTTTCGTGGTTCACGCAAGAGCACGCCGTTTGCGGCACAGATCGCCGCACAAAAAGCCGGAGAAACCGCGCAGGAATTCGGCATGAAAAACCTTGAGGTCAACATCAAAGGCCCGGGGCCCGGCAGGGAGTCGGCAGTGCGTGCGTTGAATGCCATAGGCTACAAAATCACCAATATCACCGATGTGACGCCCATGCCGCACAACGGTTGTCGGCCACCAAAGAAACGTCGGGTATAACCGGGAGGGAATATGGCGCGTTACCTAGGTCCAAAATGCAAACTCAGCCGTCGTGAAGGTACGGATCTATTCTTAAAAAGCCGTGCCCGGCCCATTGAGAGCAAGTGTCAGATAGACAAGGCGCCGGGTGAGCAGGGCGCCAGGGTCAAGAGGTTGTCGGACTATGCCTTGCAGTTGAGGGAAAAACAGAAACTCAGGCGCATCTATGGCGTATTGGAAAAGCAATTTCGCAAGTATTATAAAGAAGCGGCGCGACGGCGGGGTTCAACAGGTGAGAACCTGTTAGCGATCCTGGAATCGCGGCTGGATAACGTCGTATTCAGGATGGGATTTGCCAGCACCCGCAGTGAGGCCAGGCAGTTAGTCAGCCATCGGGCTATCCTGGTGAACGGCAAGTCAGTCAATATCCCCTCATTCCAGGTTAAACCCTCAGATCACATTGAAATAAGAGAGAAAAGCAAGCGCCAACTACGCATTCAGGACGCCCTGAATGTCGCCGAGCAAGTGGGGTTCCCGCAATGGGTTGATGTGGATATTAAAAAGATGTTTGGGATGTTTAAGTCAGTCCCGGAGCGCAGCGAGTTACCAGCGGAAATTAATGAGCAATTAGTAGTAGAACTTTATTCCAAGTAAGCAGCCATAGGAACAAAAAGACATGCCCTCATCATTTAGCGAATTATTAAAACCACGCCGAGTGGATGTTGACACCATCAATAATACCCAGGCGAAAATCACCATAGAGCCACTGAACAGAGGTTTTGGACATACTTTGGGCAACGCCTTAAGGCGTGTTCTCTTATCATCCATGCCCGGCTGTGCCGTCACGGAGGTGGAGATCCAGGGCGTCTTGCACGAGTACACCACCATAGAAGGGGTGCAGGAAGACGTCATCGATATCCTGTTAAACTTAAAAGGGCTCGCCATTAATATGCATGCCAAAGATGAGGTCACATTAAACCTGAGCAAGGCCGGCCCGGGTGAGGTCCGGGCAAGTGATATCAAGGTCGATCATGATGTTGACATCGCCAATCCCGATCATTTGTTAGCGAACTTAACCAAGGCCGGCGAGTTAAATATGAGCATGATCATAGAGCGAGGGCGTGGCTATCGGCCAGTGGTTGTCGGCGGTTTGGAAGAGGGGGCGGAACAGGGCATAGGTCGCTTGAAGATTGATGCTTCCTTCAGCCCCATTAAGCGCGTGTCCTATGATGTGCAAAGTGCCCGCGTAGAGCAGCAGACCGATCTTGACAAGCTGATTTTAGAGCTTGAAACAAACGGTACTATTGATCCTGAGGACGCCGTTCGGGAAGCAGCCCGAATCCTGCGTAACCAGCTATCCATTTTCGTGGATCTGGAGGCCGAAGAGGCGGAAGAGGCGGTGATCAGTAACGAGCCGGAAGTCGATCCCGTGCTCCTGCGTCCAGTAGATGATTTGGAGTTGACCGTGCGTTCAGCCAACTGCTTAAAAGCGGAAAGCATTTATTATATTGGCGATCTGATCCAACGTACCGAAGTGGAATTATTGAAAACACCGAACCTGGGTAAGAAGTCATTGACCGAGATCAAGGATGTGCTTGCCGCACGGGGCCTGTCTTTGGGTATGCGTCTTGAGAACTGGCCGCCACTGGGATTATATGGAGACAGAGAGCCGCCATCGGCGCTCTCGTTATAAATCGAAAACAGAGCGGGACAGTCACATGCGCCATAGAGAGAGCGGGCGAAAATTAAACCGCAACAGTAGCCATCGCAAGGCCATGTTTCGTAATATGGCGGTGTCCCTGATGCAACATGAGATCATCAAGACCACTGTGCCAAAGGCAAAAGCGTTACGGCATGTTGCCGAGCCCCTGATCACCATGGCGAAGACCGACTCGGTCGCCAGGCGCAGGCTGGCGTACTCACGGCTACGTGACAGAGCGATGGTAACGAAATTGTTTAACGAGCTGGGCCCGCGTTACAAGGACAGGCCCGGCGGGTATCTGAGGATGTTGAAATGTGGTTACCGGGCCGGTGATAAAGCGCCCATGGCGATTGTAGAGTTAGTTGATCGGCCTGAGGAAGAGTTGGAAGACAACAACAGCACGGAAGCCTGAAGACGATAATAATAAATGTGCTACCAATAAAGGCCGGGCAATCCCCGGCTTTTTATCTTCCAATAAGAAGGATGCCCGGGATGTTGTGATGAGGACGGGAGTGTGCAAAAGTATTTTGCATCATTGAACAACACCTTTGACCCATCAACGAAGCAGGTGATCATAATATTGGCTATAATCTGCTGATCGGGATCAAACAGAGCGGTTCGTCTACCCGGTTACCCGGCATGCAAGATAGATCAACAATGAAGATGAATTCCACGGTATGCCTGGCAAATCGGATCAACAATGTTTTCATAGTGGATGAATTAAAACACACTGCCGAAGTCACGCCGGGGGCAGGCTGGGTTGAGCGAGATGAGACCCTGGATGGTATCTGGCAGGGCAGCGATCCTGCCGCCTCACGGGAACCCGACGGCGCAAGCAGACTGGTACATGCTCCCAAAGCGGCGCCGTTGCCTTGAAAACCCGGGCGATCCGGGCTATCGAAAAACCCCGGCGGGATGGGTTAAAACGGCTCTTTGGCGCTAAAGCCTGATATGCGTTGGCTTGCCTTCATGCCGTTACGAGGCGGCTCTAAATCTATCCCGGATAAGAATATCAAATACATTGCGGGCAAGCCGCTGTTCGCCTGGGCCTTGGGTGAGGCCATTAAGTCCGGGTGTTTTGATGATGTCTATGTGGCCAGCGAGTCCCGGGCGATAAGACAAGCGGTGAAAGAGGTCTTTGGCGGGGAGGTGAGGTTATTTGATCGCACCGCCGAGAGCGCCGCCGATACCGCCGGCACGGAGGCGGTGATGCTGGAGTTTCAGAGCAAGGTGGATTTTGATGTTATCTGCTTAATTCAGGCCACATCCCCATTCACAAGAGCGCATCATTTCAGGGAAGCGAAAGAGTATTTTGAAGACAAGGCGTTTGATGCACTGGTGACGGTCGCACCCATGAGACGGTTTTTCTGGCAGGAGAACGGCACGCCGCTCAACTACAATCCTAAGCAACGACCCCGCCGCCAGGATTTTGCAGGCACACTCACCGAAAACGGCGCCTTTTATTTCACAAGAGGCGGGATCCTGCAGAGATATCGATCACGACTGGCCGGCAACATCGGCGTATACCCGATGGCCGAGCACACGCTCATAGAGATAGACGAGCCGGCACACTGGTATGCCGCAGAGTGGATGTTGTTGGAAGAGATCAGAGCAAAATACTTTGAAGAGATAAACAGCATTCAGGCGCTGGTACTCGACGTGGACGGTACCCTGACGGACGGCGGTATGTTCTACGCCGATGAGGGCGAGCTCATGAAAAAGTTCGACACCCGAGACGCCAATGGCATGAAGCTACTGGAAGAGACCGGCGTGAAGATCGCCGTGATCACCGCCGAGGACAGCGATGTCGTCACCAGCAGAATGACGAAACTCAAGATAGAGGAATACCACAAAGGCATAAAAAATAAATTGCCCGTGCTCGAGAAGATCGCAAAGAAATGGCAGTTGCCATTAACAGACATCGCCTATATCGGCGATGATCTCGGTGATATGCCATGCCTGCAAAACGCTGGTTTCGCTATCTGCCCCAACGATGCGGTGCCCGACATCAAACGGGTATGTCATTATATCACCTCGGCAAAAGCAGGTGCTGGTGCGGTGCGCGAGGCCTGCGATCTCATCCGAAAATTAAACTCGATAAAAAAATAAATCAGCATAGTCGGCACTGAAACAGGCCGGAAAATGTGCTGCTCTTAAACCAGACCGGAATAAAGAACACTAAGGCATTAGTCTGGCATGTGTCTTTTATCACTCCCTGCACCGCTGGCGGCGGCGCAGGGACAGGCTAGATCATTCCTGGGATAAATAAACGCACTTGCGCTGATTTTTTAATGTACGGTTATTTTCCTCGCTTTGACCTCTTCCGCCTTAGGCAATCGTAGCGTGAGGACGCCATCATGAATGGCGGCGTCGATTTTATCCTGAGCCACTTTATTGGACAGGGCGAAGCTGCGAGTGAAGTGACCAACGTTATACTCCGTGTAGACCGGACGGAAGTTGGCATAGTTTTTCGCATCTATCTCCGCATTCACCGTCAGTTGATTTTTTTCGATACGGATATCAACGGCGTCTTTTTTGATCCCCGGGATCTCCATCACGACCGTCAGTACATCGCTGGTCTCATAGATGTCCGTGTAAGGCACATAGAATTTACCGGCTACGGTATTTTCCTCTTTCGCCGTTAATTCTTTTTTCTCTTGAATTTCGAGATGAGTCATGGCTGTCTCCTGTTATGAGTTTGAGTGTTGATCAGGCGATGTGAACGGAACGTGGTTTATCCGCCTGTGCCCGTGGCAGGCTGAGGGCCAAAATACCGTTTTGGTAGTCGGCCTTGACTTTGTCCGCATCAATTTCGAACGGCGTGGTAAACGTGCGATCGAATTTACCCACTTGTCTTTCACTGCGATGCACGCTTACGTCATCGCCGTAGTGGATCCTCTTCTCACCGAAGAGGCGCACACGGTTACGATAGACCTCGACGTTGACGTCGTCTTTTTTGATCCCGGGAATTTCCGCAATGACCACATAATCATCGCCATCCTGAAATATATTGATCGGTGGGAACCCACTGCGGCTGCTGGTGCCGTCAGTAAACCAGGTCATCCCCTTGCCCATGTTCTCCAGGGCCTGTTGCAAATTGAAAAGTCCCTCTACGGGGTTTGCTGCGCTAAATAACATCTCTCTACCTCCTGCACTGTGGCTCAATATGAGTTTGCCTATCACAGATATGAGCGCAGCTTAAAATTTCAAGTCATGAATGAAGAAAATTTGCAAATGCTTTAAGAGTTGGTTTATCCGCCTGTCTTTTGGCAAGATCGCCGGTGAAGTTAAATGAAGAAATCGCTTCCTGATTTGTTGTGCGCTTCATATCAGGGGGATGACGACATCTTCCGAGCAGATAAACTTCAATATAGACGCCTTGAAATTTTATCATGGCGTCACCATTAAATAGGCCAGGTGAGAATGAGATTGGGAGATCTAAGGGTTATGATGCGGATTGTATTATTCCTGGGGACGAACATTGCGATCATGGTTGTGCTCAGCATCGCCCTGTCGATCTTTGGGATCAGCGGCGTGCTGGATCAGCAAGGTGTTGGCCTTGATCTGAATGCCCTGTTGATCATCTCCGCTGTGGTGGGGATGTCCGGTTCATTCATCTCGTTAGCCATTTCCAAATGGGTGGCGAAGCGCACCACCAGTGCAAAGGTTATCACCGAGCCCAGGGACGCCACCGAGATCTGGTTGCTGGAAACAGTACGTCAGCAAAGTGCGGCGGCGGGTATCGGCATGCCGGAAGTCGCCATATATCAGTCCGCCGATGTGAATGCCTTCGCACGGGCATGAACAGGAATAATGCGCTGGTCGCCGTCAGCAGTGGTCTGTTGCAACACATGCAACGACGGGAAGTTGAGGCCGTCCTCGCCCACGAGGTCTCACATGTGGCCAATGGCGACATGGTCACCCTGACCCTGGTGCAAGGCGTGGTGAACACCTTTGTCTTCTTTTTATCACGCATCATCGGCCACCTGGTCGACCGCATCGTCTTTAAGGTGGAGCGAGGTCACGGGCCGGGTTACTGGGTAACGGTAATCGTTGCACAACTGGTATTGGGTATTCTTGCCAGCGCTATCGTTATGTGGTTCTCGCGCTGGCGTGAGTTTCGCGCTGATGCCGGAGGGGCGGCGCTTGCAGGTAAAGCTAATATGATAGCCGCCCTGGAGGCGTTAAAAAAACCATCAGCATCACAGGCCCTGCCTGATCAACTAGCGGCATTTGGGATCGCAAGCCATGTTAAACGTGGACTGTCCGCATTATTTATGAGTCACCCGCCTTTAGATGTGCGTATTCGGGCGTTGAGAGAGAGAGCATAACCCTCATCCACAGAGCCACTGTTGTTATAAAAGCACAAAGGCCATTGCTGTGGGGCGGGGACTTGCCTGATCCGCTCAGCCACTGGCCTTCAAGGCGGCAAGCTCTGATCGCCGATTCAACTTAAACGATGTCGGCAAGGCATTCCATGACTGGCCTGGTTCAAGTTTGCATTTTATCTGACTTTGGGGTGGTTTCCTGATACAGTCCTGGAGTTGGTAAGAAGCAGATAAGAATAGGAGCCCATCACCCATGCTTTGCGCCTCGGAGGCACTAAAACGCCTGCAGGAAGGCAACACCCGGTTTGTCCGTCATGTACAAAACAAACATGCCCCCCTTGAGCATCATCATGAACTGCCTGCTCGGCAGAAGCCCTTCGCCATTATTCTCGGTTGTGCTGACTCCCGTGTGCCTCCTGAGATTATTTTTGATCAGGGCATAGGCGCTCTATTCGTCATTCGGGTTGCAGGCAATGTGGTTACCCCTGCCCTTCTCGGCAGTATTGAGTTTGCGGCAGAGCAATTTGCCAGTCGTTTGATTGTGGTCCTGGGGCATACCCTGTGTGGCGCCGTACAGGCGACCCTGGACATCCTTGAACAACCCCTTGAGAACATCTCCCCTAATCTGCAGTGCATCGTTGACTGTATACGCCCTGCCGTTAAACCCTTGATAGATAAGCCAGGCCAGGCTAGAGACACGCTCATGCACGAGGCGGTTCGAATGAACATACGGACATCGGTAGAGCAGTTACAACATCGCTCGCCAATACTGGATGGGCGAATTAAGCGCGATGAGCTGCTGATCATCGGCGCCGAATACGCCTTGCAGTCGGGCGAGGTGCATTTTCTCAAGCGCAATACCGGTAGTTGACAAACCGCCTGTTTGCATGATGGGCAGGTTATTATTTTCCATGCAGGCGCTTACTTTCAAACTGGCTCTTTTGAGAAGCCGGGCAACATCTCTGATTGCCTGGATGCGGCGAAGGCATTCATACAGGTGGCGAGCGAATTATCAATGCCTGCCATAAAAACATGATCGTCCTGTTTACTGATTATGGTGTGGCCGGGCCTTATTTGGGGCAGCTACAAGCCGTGTTACGACAACAGGCGCCTGATCAGGATGTTATCTCCCTGATCGCCGATGCACCACGCAATAATCCAAGGGCCTCTGCCTATCTTTTATCTGCAACAACCCGTTGCCTTAAAGAAGAGGCGATATTCCTGTCGGTGGTTGACCCGGGGGTCGGCGCCTTTCAGGATGAACCCGTCATTCTCAAGCTGGATAAACACTGGTATGTGGGCCCCAATAACGGCCTTTTTGATATCGTTTGCCGGGGCGGTGTGCAGATAAAATGCTGGCGAATAGATTGGCGCCCCGAAGTATTATCAGACAGTTTCCACGGGCGGGATCTATATGCCCCGGTTGCAGCCATGCTCAGCGATGGCAAGACCCCCGGGAGAGAAATACCCTGGCGAGATGAACACGGCTGGCCGGATGATTTGAAAGAAGTGATCTACATCGATCATTTCGGTAATGCCATGACCGGGATCAGGGCGCAGGTCCTGCAAGATAACGTGGCCTTAAAAATAAACGGGCACAGCTTGGCCTATGCCAAAACCTTCTCCTCAGTTCCGCAAAATGCGGCATTCTGGTATCGAAACTCCCAGGGCCTGATAGAGATTGCAGTCAATGGCGGCAATGCTGCCGAACAACTTGGCTTGCAGATCGGCAGCGAATTAGGCTTTCAGTTTCCGGGTTAAGAGTGCGTTCACCTGTCCCGGATTGGCCTTGCCCTTGGACTTGCCCATCACCTGTCCGATGAAGTAGCCCATGAGTTTTGCCTGCCTGGCCGTGGAGGCACGGCGATATTGCTCAACCTGATCGGGGTTATCGGTGAGCACGGCGTTCACGAGTTTTTCGATCTCGCCGCTATCGGTTACCTGCCTTAGCCCCTTCTTCTCTATGATCTCATCGGCGCTGCCTTCCCCGCGCCACATGGCCTCGAACACCTGCTTTGCGATTTTATTGGAGAGGGTGTTATCTTCGATGCGTTTGATCAGTGAAGCCAGCATCTCGGCGCTGACATGGCTTTTATCTATCTCAAGATGGTCTTTATTCAGGGCAGCGCTAACCTCCCCCCTTACCCAGTTGACCACTTGTTTCGCCTCGCTGCCACTGGCGGCGAGGGCGGCCTCAAAATACGTTGCGACCTCCTTGCTCGCCGTGAGGTAACGGCTGTCATCCTCTGATAAGCCAAACTCGTTTATAAAACGCTGTTGTTTTTGCTCTGGTAACTCCGGTAATTGCGCCTTGACGGCGTCGATAAAATCCTTATCTATGACGACAGGCAACAGATCCGGATCGGGGAAGTATCGATAATCGTTGGCCTCTTCTTTTCCTCGCATGGAGCGAGTTTCGTTTTTTTCCGGATCATAAAGACGGGTCTCCTGAGCCACTTCCTGTCCGGCCTCGAGCAGGTCTGTTTGACGAGCTATCTCATGGTTTATCGCCTGCTCAACGAAACGAAATGAATTGATGTTTTTTATCTCTGCACGAGCGCCCAGTTTTGCCGCACCTTTTTCCCGGATAGAGATGTTTGCATCACAACGGAAGGAGCCCTCCTGCATGTTGCCATCGGAGATCCCTAAATAACGGACAATGGCATGGATCCGCTTCATGTAGGCGAGCGCTTCCTTTGCTGAGCGCATGTCCGGTGCGGAGACAACCTCAAGCAAAGGTGTGCCCGCCCGGTTGAGATCGATACCGGTAGCGCCGGAGAGCCCCCCATGGATTGATTTGCCGGCGTCCTCTTCCAGGTGGGCGCGGGTGATACCGACTTTTTTGACCACGCCATCATCGAGCCCTATCTGGATCTCGCCGTCATGGACGATGGGCAATTCAAACTGACTGATTTGATAGCCTTTGGGCAGGTCCGGATAAAAATAATGCTTTCTGGCGAACACCGAGCGTTCAGCTATCCTCGCCCCCACCGCCAGTCCAAATTGGACCGCCATGTGAATGGCCTCTTTGTTGGGGACCGGTAACACACCGGGCAGACCCAGGTCCACGGCACAGGCCTGCGTGTTCGGTTTTGCCCCAAAGCGATTGGCCGCCGCGGAGAAGATCTTGCTTTTTGTCGCCAGTTGCACATGTATTTCAAGGCCGATGACCGCTTCCCATTGCATGGCTATTGGTATCCCTGGGGGATAGATCTGTGCCAATCCGTGATCTGCTGGAACTGATGGGCGATGTTGAGGAGCCGACCCTCGTTAAAATAATCACCAATAATTTGCATACCCACCGGCAAGCCATCATCAAACCCCACCAGCATTGAGAGCGCCGGCAATCCGGCCAGGTTGGCCGAGACCGTATAAATATCAGATAAGTACATGGAAACCGGATCGTCAAGGTGAGTCCCCAGCGGGAAGGCCGTTGTCGGGGTGGTGGGCGTCATAATGACGTCCACCTGTTTTAAGGCGGCCTTGAGTTCATCCCGTAACAGGCGTCTGATCCGTTGGGCTTTTAGATAGTAGGCGTCGTAGTAGCCCGCAGATAACACATACGTGCCGATCATGATCCGGCGTTTTACTTCATCGCCAAAACCTTCACTGCGGGAGCGACAATAGAGTTCGTGAATATCGCCGGGACCATCACTGCGATAACCAAACCGCACGCCGTCATAGCGGGAGAGGTTCGAGGAACATTCGGCGGCGGCGATGACATAATAAACCGGTATGGATAGGTCGGTATGCGGCAGGTCGATGTCAATTATCAGCGCACCTTCTTGTTCATAGAGTTTAAGGGCGGCATTGATTATCTCGGCGATGTTCTTATCCAACTGTGCGGAGAAATACTGTTTCGGCAGGCCGATCTTTAACCCTTTTATCGTCTTATTAAGCGTGCGGTTATAGGGATCTACGGCAACCTCGGCGCTGGTTGCATCATACTCATCAAACCCGGCCATGGCGGTAAGCAACAAGGCGGCGTCCTGGGCTGTTTGTGTGATCAGGCCGCCCTGATCCAGGCTGGATGCGAAGGCGATCATGCCATATCGAGAAACCCGACCATAGGTGGGTTTAAGACCGGTGACGCCACAAAATGCCGCCGGTTGTCTGATGGAGCCACCGGTATCGGTTGCCGTTGCGGCGGGCGTGAGCCTGGCGCCGACTGCACAGGCGGAGCCACCGGAGGAGCCGCCCGGCACCCTTTTGATATCCCAGGGGTTTTTTACCGGGCCGTAATAACTGCTCTCACTGGATGAGCCCATGGCAAACTCATCCATATTGGTCTTGCCGAGCATCACCGTGCCGGCGTCCTTTAGCTTGTTGACCACAGTGGCGTCATAGGGTGCGGTGAAGTTATCCAGCATTTTCGATGCACAACTGGTTTTAAGGCCGTTGGTGCAAAAGATGTCTTTATGAGCGATGGGGATCCCGGTGAGTAGCCCCGCATCACCCCTCGCCAGTTGTTTGTCGGCCTGCTCGGCTTGATAAACGGCCTGCTCCGGGAGAAGAGAAATAAAACAATTTAAGGCGCCATTGAACCTTGCCGCCCGCTCTAAATACATATCGACAAGTTCAACACTACTGATCTGGCGCTTTTTAAGGAGGGCGGATAATTCTGTCAGGGTGTGGTGATACATGGGGGGTTGAAGATGGCTATTCTATCACCCTGGGGACGATGTAGTAACCATCAACAACCTCAGGTGCTATTTCCTGGAAATGCTCGCGCTGGTCTGTCTCTGTGATCTCGTCCACCCTGAGGCGGGCCTGCATCTCCAGTGGATGCGCCAATGGCTCGATGGCCGTGGTATCGACACTTACCATCTGCTCTATCAGGGTGATAATCCTTGACAGGTCTTTTTGGTAGTGGCTATGGGATGCATCATCAATAGCCAGTCTTGCCAGCCAGGCGATGTTGCGGAGTTGTGTTTTATCGATCGACATAGGAGCTTGTTATGGTGAATGACGGCCAATTTATCATATCTCCCAGCTTGCCCAAAGGGCGCACCGCTGATAAGGTGGTGCTTTTAAGCAGGCGCCGGGCCGAGATATTTTCCTAAGGGATTGAGAGCGTTTGGGAATGGGCCTGCTGATGTTGTTGATCTGTTTGCCCGAGTCGATTTTTCGCCATAATAGAAGTCGTGTTTCTTATGTCGTTATCCCGTATGGGCTTGTCGATACAGGCCGAAGGAATGAGTGGGGTTTAGTTCATGTTAAACAGTATCAGGGGTTTCTTCTCCAACGATCTATCCATTGATCTGGGCACGGCCAATACGCTCATCTACGTGAGAGGCAAGGGGATCGTCTTGAACGAGCCATCCGTCGTCGCCGTCAGACAAACCGGCGAGGACGCCGTCAATGCAAAGGCCATCCGCGCGGTTGGCAGTGAAGCCAAGCGTATGCTTGGCAGGACGCCGGGACACATTAAAGCGATCCGCCCCTTAAAAGACGGCGTCATCGCCGACTTCATCATCACCGAGAAGATGTTGCAGTATTTCATTCATTCGGCCCATGGGGGCATGATGTTCAAACCCAGCCCCAGGGTGCTGGTTTGTGTTCCCTGTGGCTCCACCCAGGTTGAGCGGCGTGCGATCCGTGAGTCGGCCATGGGCGCTGGCGCAAGGAAAGTACATTTGATTGAGGAGCCGATGGCCGCCGCCATTGGCGCCGGCATGCCTGTGAGTGATGCGCGGGGCTCTATGGTGCTGGATATTGGTGGCGGCACCATGGAGGTGGCCGTTATTTCCCTAAATGGCATTGTGTATTCCGAATCAGTTCGGATCGGGGGTGATCGGTTTGATGAAGCTATCATTAACTACATAAGGCGTAACTATGGAACCTTGATCGGCGATGCGACGACAGAGCGGATCAAGCATGAAATAGGTTGCGCCTACCCGGCCAGTGAAGTGCGGGAGATGGAAGTGCGCGGCAGGAATTTAGCGGAAGGTATACCGCGTAGTTTCGTCTTTAACAGCAATGAGATTTTAGAAGCCCTGCAAGAACCATTAACCGGTATCGTCGATGCGGTTAAAAGAGCATTGGAAAAAACACCGCCGGAGCTGGGCTCCGATGTGGCCGAGCGCGGCATCGTATTAACCTGGTGGCGGGGCGCTGTTGCGGGATCTGGATCGGTTGTTGATGGAGGAGACCGGTTTGCCGGTTGTTGTCGCCGAAGACCCGCTCACCTGTGTGGCCCGAGGTGGTGGGCGCTATCTGGAGATGGTCGATGAATTTGGTGACGCTATTCTGGCGGTAGAATAAGGCTTGATCGGGAGGCGGTGATTAAAACATTATTTCTTGGGAGTCCACCCGCCCATGCCAGGCTCATGATGTTTGTATTGGCGTCCATCGTATTGATGGTGGTCGATCATAAACAGGGGCATCTGGAGTCCGTTCGTTCGGTTATCTCTACCCTCGTCTATCCCCTGCAATATGTCGTCAGTCTCCCGATGGATGTATCGCATCATCTCTCCCAATCCCTGGCGACCAGGAAGCGATTGCTGGAAGAGAATGACAGGTTAAGAGAAGAGCGGTTTTTGTTAAATGCCAGGTTGCAACGGTTTAGCGTTTTGCAGGAAGAGAACCGGCGGCTCAGGGCGTTACTGGAGTCATCCGTTGAATTGCGTGAACGGGTGTTGGTCGCCGAGCTGGTTGAGGTTGAGCTGCAACCCCTCCGGCAACAGATCATCATTAACAAAGGCGGGCGGGCCGGCGTCTATGGGGGTCAGCCGGTGGTGGACGCCGGCGGTATTATGGGGCAGGTCATTCATGTTGGGCCGTTTTCGAGCACGGTGTTGCTGGTGACGGATCCGAGCCATTCCATCCCAGTGCAGATTAACCGCAATGGGCTTCGTTCAATCGCAATCGGCACCGGGCAAAGTGATCGGCTGTTGCTGGAGCATATTCCCGTCAATGCGGATGTAGAAGAGGGTGATTTGATTGTGTCCTCAGGGCTGGGGAGAAGGTTTCCACGGGGTTATCCGGTGGGCGTCGTATCCCGTATTTCTCACGTGCCCGGTGAGATGTTCTCGGATGTGAACATCTTAACCAGCGCAAAGCTGGGTCAAAGCCGGGAGGTGTTGTTGGTCTGGCCCTATGATGCGATGCAGGAAGGCCGGGCGAGTGAAGATGTGGCGATGAAATGATGTTTCAAGACCGACACAATGGCGGTTGGGTCATCGTCATGAGTTTCATCATAGCCCTGATGCTAACGGCAATGCCCTTGCCCGGATGGGCGGTGAACTGGTGTCCGGCCTGGGTTGCGATGGTGCTGGTGTACTGGTGTATGGCGCTACCGGAGCGGGTCGGTATCGGTATTGCCTGGCTGTTGGGTCTGGTGCTGGATGTGCAAACCGGGGCCTTGCTGGGTCAGAATGCCCTGGGTCTTGCCGTGATCGCCTATCTCACTACCCAGATGCATCGGCGCATTCGCGTATTTCCATTGGCGCAACAGGCCGTATTAGTGTGCATCTATTTGCTGGTCTTCCAGTTTTTTACTCTCTGGATCCGGGGCATTATGGGCGTGCCGCCACAACACTGGTCGTTCTGGATGCCGGCGATCACCAGCATGTTGTTGTGGCCCTGGCTGTTCATTATTTTGCGGGATATAAGACGCAAGTACCATGTCTTTTAATCTGGCGCCCGCCTCAACATGGCTCTTTTTTGCCCATGCAGTGCTCCCGGCTTTGGCCTCCTGATCGCCTTCTCTCCCACATCCCTGTGCTAAACTCGCTTTATCAAAGGCTTGGGGTTTGCCGTGATCAAAAAGGCTATATTTGCAAGGTGAGGGCTAACCACATAGCGGAGAACTTATCCAAAACTGATCCCGCTCATTATTGCAGGTATTGTGTTGATTATGATGCGCTCTTATTCGCTTGACAGTGGATCTTGTTCTTCTCATAGTGAATGTCCATGCAGATCACCATTAAGGATCTGAACCGGGAGTCGCGGCTGATCCAGGGGCGGGTGTTTCTCGCCAGCGCCCTTATTTTTTTGCTGGTTTTGCTGGTTGTATCGCGGGTTTTTTATTTGCAGGTTGTACAACATGATCACTTTACCACCTTATCGCAACATAACCGCGTCAAGCTATTACCCGTAGCGCCCGTTCGCGGGCTGATATTTAGCAGTGATAATGTGTTGCTGGCGGAGAACCGCCCTGCTTTTACGTTGGAAGTCATACCTGAGCGTGCCCGTGATCTGGAGCACATGATAGAACAACTGGGGGAGTTGATCCGTATCGAAGAAAGCGATGTTGACAGATTCAATGCGCTGAAAAAACGCAAAAGGCGTTTTGAAGGTATTCCGCTGCGGTTTAATCTCAGTGATGAGGAAGTGGCGCGTATATCGGTTAATCGCCACCGCTTTAACGGCGTAGACATCATCGCCCGCTTAAATCGTTATTATCCGTTAGGTAAAAACCTCTCACACACCATCGGTTATATGGGCATGATCGATGAGAGTGAGCTGGAAGCATTAAACCGCTCCAACTACAGTGGCACCAGTCACATAGGCAAGCTGGGCGTTGAAAGGGCCTATGAGGACTTGTTGCATGGCCGTATCGGTTATCAGCAGGTTGAGGTGAACGCACAGGGCAGGAAGATCCGGGAGATAGACAGGGCCCCAGCTGAGCCGGGTAAAAACCTGTATCTGACACTGGATGTTTCCCTGCAAAACCTGGCGGTACAGGCCCTGGACGGGCGGCGGGGCGCCATCATCGCCGTTGATCCGAATACTGGTGGCGTTTTGGCCTCGGTGAGCTCACCCGCCTATGATCCCAACCTCTTCGTAAATGGCATTGACAGTCAATCCTACCAGGCGTTATTGCAATCGAAAGACGCACCGTTGCTGAACCGGCCTTTGCAGGGCAGATATCCCCCGGGTTCAACGATCAAACCGTTTTTAGGTTTATCTGCATTAAATGACGGGGTGCGTGAACCCCTGGATGAGACCCGCTGTCAGGGTTGGTATTCTCTGAAGGGCAGTGGGCATCGCTACCGCGACTGGAAGAAAGAAGGCCATGGCAAGATGCATCTTGTGGATGCGATTGCACAATCTTGCGATGTGTATTTTTATGCGCTGGCCCATGAATTAGGTATTGATCGGATCCATGCCGCACTCAGCCAGTTTGGTTTTGGCAGACCGGCGGGGATCGATATCGATGGCGAGGCAACCGGCCTTGTGCCTTCCAGAGAATGGAAACGCAGGCGGCGAGGGGAGCCCTGGCGTCCGGGGGAGACGTTGATAACGGGGATCGGGCAGGGCTCGCTCCTGGTCACGCCGTTGCAACTGGTCATGGCCACCGCCGCCATAGCGAATAAAGGCAAATTGGTTCAACCGCACTTATTATCCCGGGTGCATGACGCCATAACCGGCGAGCCGCTTGCGATAACAGCCACCCGGATGATCGGCAAAGTGAATGCGGCTCATCAGGATTACTGGGACATCATCATCGAGTCGATGAGAGAAGTGGTGCATGGAGGCGCCGGTACCGCACGGCTTACCGGTGCAAACTCGGCATATCAGTTTGCCGGCAAAACCGGCACGGCGCAGGTGATCACCATTGGTCAGGATGAGGAATACCAGGAAGAGGCGTTAGCGGAAGCATTGCGTGATCACGCATTGTTTATCGCCTTTGCGCCGCTAGATCGCCCCGAAATCGCAGTGGCGATCATCGTTGAGAATGGTGGTAGCGGCTCCGCCGCTGCGGCGCCCATAGCGCGCCTGTTGTTTGATCATCATCTTGGCAAGCATAGGCAGCGTCAGGGTTAGTCTTTATGCTAGAGGCCAATGTTAGCCAACGCATGCACATGGATATGCCGTTGTTATTCGCCATTATCGTGCTCAGCGTGATAGGGCTTTTGGTGTTATACAGCGCCAGTGGTCAGAATACCGGTTTGATCTATCGCCAACTGGGGCGTATTGCCATGGCGTTGACGATCATGTTCATGGTGGCGCAATTATCTCCGCCGCAACTGTCCCGCCTGTCCGTCTGGTTTTATCTGCTGGGTCTTGTTCTGCTGGCGCTGGTGTTATTTTTCGGTGATACGGGGAAGGGCGCACAGCGGTGGCTTGATATAAAACTACTGCGCTTTCAACCCTCCGAGATCATGAAGCTGGCCTTGCCTATGGTCATCGCCTGGTATTTCAGTGAGCGCTCTTTGCCACCGACAACAGGGCGCATAGTCGTATCGCTGATCATGATCGCCATACCCGTATTCCTCATCGCCAAACAACCTGATCTGGGTACCGCTATTCTGGTGGCGGCGGCCGGCTTTTCCGTTTTATTTATTGCTGGTATTAGCTGGAAGCTGATAGGTGGTTTCGTTGCCTTCGCTTCCCTGTCTACGCCGATACTCTGGTACTTCATGCACGAATACCAAAGAGAGAGGGTGTTGACGTTTTTAAGCCCGGAGCAGGACCCGCTTGGCGCCGGTTATCATATTATCCAGTCAAAAATTGCCATCGGCTCCGGTGGTCTTTACGGGAAAGGGTGGTTGAACGGCACCCAGTCCCATCTGGAGTTTTTACCGGAGCGGGATACCGATTTTATTTTCGCCGTGTTTTGCGAGGAGTTTGGTTTAATGGGGGTGCTTGTCCTGATCGGTGTTTATTTGTTTATCATCGGCAGGGGTTTATATATTGCCATGCACTCGCAACAGTCCTATGGAAAACTACTCGGCTCTGGCATAATTTTGACGTTTTTCGTTTATGTATTCGTCAATATGGGCATGGTGTCAGGTCAATTACCGGTCGTGGGCATACCACTGCCATTGATCAGTCATGGCGGCACGTCTATGGTGACGATCATGATCGGGTTCGGGATCCTCATGGCCATACACACACACAGAAGATTATTATCCGACTAGCATGAAATATAATGTGATCACCCTTGTTGTTCTTTTATTGTGTCTTAATCCGGCACGGGCCGGTTCAGATCTACTGGAGCGTGAAGCGGTTAATTCGTTTATCGAGAACATGGTGGCGAAGCATGGCTATGATGGGGCGCAGTTAAATGCGCTTTTTAGCAAGGTCACCTTGTCGGGTAAGATCATCGCCGCTATTTCAAAGCCGGCGGAGGCCCTGCCCTGGTATCAATACCGGGCGATTTTTCTCAAACCAGATCGGATCCACTCAGGGGTTACGTTCTGGCATGAGCACAAGGCACAACTGCAACGTGCCGAGCAACAATATGGCGTACCTGTAGAAGTGATCGTCGCCATCATCGGTGTGGAAACCCGCTATGGTCGCAATACCGGAAGTTTCAAGGTGCTAAACGCACTGTCGACACTGGCCTTTGATTATCCGAAGAGAAGCCCATTCTTTACCCGTGAGCTAGAACATTACTTATTGCTCACCCGAGAACAGGACATCGACCCGCTAACATTGAAAGGCTCCTATGCCGGCGCTATGGGCATTCCCCAGTTTATCTCCAGCAGCTATCGGGCCTATGCGGTGGATTTTGATGGTGATGGCGTAACGGATATCTGGCGAAACCCGACGGACGCCATCGGCAGTGTCGGCAACTATTTCCAGGAAACACGGCTGGCGAAGGGGAGGGGATGTGATTGCCCCGGCCATCATCGCCGAAAAGAGCGATCCCTCGTCTTTGCTCACGAGAAGCCTTGAGCCTCAGCTAACCATCTCCGAGCTTTTAAGAGGCGGCGTCACGGCGGAGAAGGTGATCGATGGTGAAGAGGACGTCAAACTGTTGCAACTGGAGGGTGAACAGGGCCATGAATACTGGCTGGCGTTTCACAATTTTTACGTCATCACCCGCTATAATCACAGCGCCCTCTATGCCATGGCGGTCTATCAGCTTGCCAATGAAATAAAAGCGCATTACCAGGGCGATGCTGCTTTGTAGGGATTGAGTTAAGTACCGATGCGGATCTTACACCTATCCAGCCTAACACTGATCATGATGTTGGTGGCGGCCTGTTCGACGACAAAGGTCGAGCAGGACGGCGGGCCGAAACCCGGCACAGTGGATGTCTCGGCGGCGCCTGATGCCGTGCCAAGGGTGGAGCCCAAAAGCAAACAGGGGAACATGAAGTCCTATGAGGTTTTCGGCAAACGATACCATGTGATGGAAAGTAGCAAGGGGTTTGTGCAGAGGGGGATCGCATCATGGTATGGTAAAAAGTTCCACGGCAGAAAGACCTCCAATGGCGAGACCTATGACATGTATGCGATGTCGGCGGCACACAAAGAGCTGCCTTTGCCCACTTATCTTCAGGTCAAGAATCTGAAAAACGGCAGAGAAGTGGTGGTCAGGGTGAATGATCGGGGCCCGTTCCATGAGAACAGGATCATTGATCTGTCTTATACGGCGGCGAGCAAACTGGACATTATTCGCACGGGCACTGGGTTGGTGGAAATTCGTGCCATTGATCCGGGCTCATATCGAAAAGGCGGCGCACCCGTTACAAATCAAAAAGGTGGGGCGCCGGTGATAGACGGGATAAAAAAAGAGCAAACGGGCGGGTTTTATATCCAGGTGGGGGCCTTTAGCCGTTTCTTAAACGCTAAAAAGTTAAAAGACAAACTGCAAGCACTGGGGCGACGTATTCGCATAGCCGAGGCGATCATAGATAATAAACCACTTTATAAAGTGCAGATTGGCCCGATGGATAATATTGATGTGGCCGATGATGTCGTCAATGAGTTAAGACGCTATGGCGTGTTCGATCACCATATCGCCCTGGACTAAGGCCATGTTGCATTCGCCTGCAAAGATGATGAGACGCCGCTTGTCAGGCATGTTGGTATTTTTCCTTGCCATGTCGCCTAACATAACGGCGATTGCGGTGACGATTGTGCCTTCGGCGCCCCAAATCAAAGCCCGCTCATATCTGGTGATGGATTATGCAACCGGCGCCTATCTGGTTGAGCATCATATCGAGCAACGAGTTGAACCGGCCAGTTTGACGAAAATGATGACGGTGTATGTTGTCGCCAGTGAAATGGCCGAAGGCAACCTGTCCTTGTCCGACATGGTGCTGGTCAGTGAAAAGGCCTGGCGTATGGGCGGCTCACGCATGTTCATTGAAGTGAATAAAAAAGTCAGTGTGGCCGATTTATTAAAAGGCGTCATTATCCAGTCGGGCAATGACGCCAGTGTCGCCCTGGCCGAATACGTGGCGGGCAGTGAGGCGGTGTTCGCCGATATGATGAACCAGTATGCGCTGAAGCTGGGGATGGAGAACACCCATTTTGTGAATAGCTCCGGTCTGCCTGATGAGGAGCACTACACAACAGCACGGGACTTGTCGATCCTCGCCCGGCGCCTGATCAAAGATCATCCTGCCATCTATGGGATGCACGCCATTAAGGCGTTCACCTTCAATGATATTAAACAGACGAACCGAAATAGCCTGTTATGGAAAGATGACAGTGTTGATGGCATAAAAACCGGTCACACACAGAGCGCCGGTTATTGTCTGGTTGTCTCGGCGAGGAGGGATGGTATGCGGTTAATCTCGGTTGTCATGGGCGCCGATGGCGTGAAAGCGCGCACCAGGGCGACACAGACATTGCTAAACTACGCATACCGTTTTTTCGAGAGGAAACAGCTCTACTCGGCCGGTGAGATGATCACCACCGATAAAGTCTGGAAGGGCGATAAAGAGACGGTTGCCATCGGGCTCGCCGCTGATCTGCTGGTTACCATCCCAAGAGGACAATATCAAAACATCAAACCCGTTGTCGAGATGAAGAACAACTTGATCGCCCCGATTGATCAAGGACAGGAGTTAGGTCATTTAAGGCTCATCCTGGGTGATGATGTGATAGCGGCCAGCCCCCTGGTGGCCCTGGATGCGGTTTCTGCCGGTCATTTTTTCAATCGCATGATGGATGAGATCAAGCTGTTGTTTGAGTAGTCAACCCACCCATGTCCATCGTCTACTTAAACGGTCGCCTTGTCCCGCTGGATGAGGCAAAAGTATCCGTGCTGGATAGGGGCTTCACCTTTGGTGACGGCGTCTATGAGGTGATCCCTGTTTTCTCCGGAGGGGTATTCAGGCTGGATCAGCATTTGAATCGCCTGAACGGCAATTTATCCGAGATCGCCTTAAAACTGGATTACGATTATGCGAAATGGGCGGGCTTGATTGATGAGTTGCTGGCAAGCAATTCGATGGATGGGGATTGCTCTGTTTATATCCAGGTAACCCGGGGCGTGGGCGAGCGCAACCATCTATATGAGTCACATTTTACCCCGACGGTGTTTATCATGTGCAGGCCGATCCCCGCTAGAGATTTTGCAACGGGTATCGGTGCGATCACACATGAGGATATCAGGTGGAAATACTGCCACATAAAAGCGATCACCCTGCTTGCCAGCGTCATGCTGAAACACTATGCAAGACAACACGCCGGCGCCCATGAGGCCATACTCACGAGAGAGGGTTATATTACAGAAGGTGCGGCCAGTAATGTTTTCATCGTTAAGGATAAGGTCATAAAAACCCCGCCGAAGGACGGTCGGTTATTGCCAGGCATTACCCGGGATCTGGTTGTTGAGTTGATCGAGGGATCCGATTATGACGGCCGGGAGATACACATATCGGAGCCGGAATTATTGGACGCCGATGAGGTATGGATAACCAGTGCGACTATGGGTATTGCGCCGGTGATCAGGATCAATGAGAAGCTGATCGGTCAGGGCAAACCAGGAAAGGTCTGGCGACACATTGATGATAGTTATCAAAAGTTCAAGCGCATATCAAGATAAACTACACTGAAGGGGCGGCAGGCAATGGGCGCGGTGCCTGTTATTGGGCGAGCGGGTTTTGCCCGAGTTAAGGGGGCGCAGCGATGCGATGGTTCACGTCTTGATGCCGGCGCCGCGATGTAGCAAGTACAGGGAAAACCCAAAAAGCAACACAATAAAAACCAGCGTGATGATAAACGCACTGTATATGTCGATATCCGAGACGCCCAATATCCCGTAGCGAAATGCGTTCACCATGTACAGTATGGGGTTGACGAGCGATATGGATCGCCATAATTCGGGCAACAGCTCGATGGAATAAAATACGCCTCCCAGATATATCAATGGCGTTAGGACAAAGGTGGGGATGATGGATATGTCATCGAATTTCTTTGCGAACACCGCGTTGATCAAACCGGCCAGGGAAAAGAGGATGGAAGTGAGCATCACAACGGTGAAGACAACGACATAGCTGTGGATCCGTAATTCAGTGAAGAACAGGGCGACAATCGTCACCACCACTCCCACCATCAATCCCCGCACTACGCCGCCTGAAATATAACCGGCCAGTATGATCCAGTTTGGCATGGGCGCTATCAGCATCTCCTCAATGTGCCGTTGAAATTTCGCCCCAAAGAATGAAGAGACGACATTTGAGTAAGCGTTGTTGATGATGGACATGACGATGAGGCCCGGGGCGATAAACTCCATGTAGGTGTATCCCCCCATTGTGCCAATGCGCGGGCCGATAAGGCTGCCGAAGATAATAAAATACAAGGTCATGCTGACCGCAGGCGGCAACAGGGTTTGCGCCCATATACGGATAAAGCGGGTGATCTCCTTAATGACAATCGTTTTATAGGCGATGAATAGTTTCTCTGCGCTCATGCTCAAACTCATTTATTCATGGTTATCTAACAGACGGATGAATAACTCTTCCAGCCGGTTTGATTTATTCCGCATACTGCCGACGAGGATGTTGTTTGCAGATAATGCCTGAAACAGTGCGTTTGCATTTTGCCCCTTATCCAGATCCACCTCCAGGGTGAGCGGGTCAATCTGCCGCAGGTTAAACTGTTTTATGTCAGGCAATATGGCCAGCGGACTGAGGAGATCGAGGACAAACGTCTCGATGCGTAATTTGCTTAATATCTCTTTCATGGAGCTGTGCTCTACTATCAGCCCATTATCAATGATGGCGATTTTTTTGCATAAACTCTCCGCCTCCTCCAGATAATGGGTTGTCAGCACAATCGTTGTTCCCTGATGATTGATCTCCCTTAAAAAATCCCACATCGATCGGCGTAGCTCCACATCAACCCCGGCGGTGGGCTCATCGAGGATCAGGAGTTTGGGCTCGTGTACCAATGCACGGGCGATCATCAATCTGCGTTTAAGGCCGCCGGATAAGTCTCGGGAGATGTCGCCTCGCCTGTCCCACATATCCAGTTGTTTTAGGTATTTTTCCGCTCGTTGATAGGCGGTTTTCCTGTTGATCCCGTAGTATCCCGCCTGATTTAAGAGGATCCCCAGACAGGTTTCAAACAGGGAGAAATTGATCTCCTGTGGAACAATGCCCAACTGAGACTTGGCCTGCAGGAAATGGCTCGACATGTCCAGATCAAAGACCTTTACGCTACCCGAGGTTTTGTTGACCAGCGATGAGATGATCCCGATGGTGGTGGACTTGCCTGCACCGTTAGGGCCAAGCAAGGCGAAAAAATCACCTTTGGCCACATTCAGGTTAATGCCTTTTAACGCATGCAGTCCATTCTTGTAGATTTTCTCCAGTTGCGTGATCTCGAGTGCATTCATTTTGGATCTGAAAAGACAAACGCTGGACACACAAAGATACCAGCATTTGATAGAGAAGGCTAAAGCGGGGCGGGTTCCGTTATGAAGGCGGCCTTATCATATCTCATGCTGTGTTGGGATGCTTTTCTCATCCCTGCATAACGCCGGCATGATCCCGAGGCGCTTATTCATCTCACCACATCATTCCTGCTGAAAGGTGCGATAATGCCGACTTCACGAAAAGGGTCTGCGTTATCGATGGCCTTATCAAGTGTTGCTAACGCCCCATGCACGTAGCGCCCATGAAGCCCAAGAGTATAAAATGCACACATACATTAATTTCAAATTGCTAAAAACTTGGTAGCGAACCCATAATAGTGGTTATGCAAAAACAGAAACATCATCCCCCTAGCTGCAATCCCTCATTAATTCCTCATTTAATAGGCGAGCCCTGAACGTCTATCCTGACTACCCCGGGCGCAGGGGGGGTTATTTGCTTTACTTCGATGAAAGTGTCGTGGAAATATAGCTCGCAAGACGGGCGATGTCGGCATCGGAGAGGTTGACCGCATGGGGGATCATCAGGGGGGAGTTGGGGCCGAGCTTCTCTCCCGCCCGGTACTGCCTGAGACGGGATGCGATGTCGTTCGCCTCTCTACCCGTCAGCCGCGGAAAACTCGCCATACCCTGACCGGCAGGGCCATGACAATTCGCACATACCTGCGAGAAAAGCCGGGCTACCGTGCCCGAATCCATGTCATCGGCTGATGCTGGATCCAGGATCAGGAAAGCGCCTGCAAGGAAAACCATCAATATTCTCATCAGCCTATCTGCCCTTATTTAAGTACGGCTTCGGAAAGACAAAGAGATGAGCGCAACCGATCTGCGCTCATCCCTGTGTCATCGTTGATGATATGTTTCGACCGCCCGGAGCAACAGGCAAACACACCAGCATGGAGAAACACGCTATGCACGATGGCACAACCCGATCTTACTTACCCGGGATCAACTTATAGATTGTGCCCTCATCCACGGAGGTGTAAAGATTGCCGTCCGGCCCCTGCACAACAGAGCGGAAGCGACCAGCGGCCATGGGTAGCGCCATTGGCGTGACGTCCGTCGCAGACATCCCGTCTTTGGAAAGTGTGATCACATCAATACGCTGGCCGACGGGGGTGCCGCCGAAACCAATCCCCATGATACCGACAGCGAGACTTCCGTCCCAGGCGCCCCACTGCTTGCCTGTCAGGTATGTAGCGCTGGATGTGCCTTGAGAGAGCCCATTATTATTGGTCGCCGGCGGCATGGCGTCCGGGTAGGTGTTGGTGTCCGTCATCGGCATATAGGCCGCCCGTTTCACAGGGTCCATGCCTTCCATCTGGGTTGGCATATAACCGCAGTAGTCGTCGGGGCAATCCCCCCGACCGGCCATGTTCGGGCGCGGGTCCCAACCTGCATTACCGCCATTTTTGAGCACGGTAATCTCATCAGAGTGCCAGGGGCCATGTTCGGCCACCACCGGCGTTCCATCGCCCGGGCGAAAGGCAATGCCCTGCACATTGCGATGACCATAAGTATAAACCCTCGCATCGTAACCCTTCGGCGCTTTGTTGCCTGGTGCGGCCTTGCCGTCCCGATCGATGCGAAGCACCTTGCCGCCGATCCGTGTCGGGCTTTGCGGCACCTCGCCATTGTGGGTATCGCCCGTGGTCAGGTAGAGAAACCCGTCCGGGCCAAAACGCACACGACCGCCGTTGTGCGCCCCGGGGCCGCCAAATGGATGATTGGTTGCTTTGGGTTTGTAGGGGACGTCATCCACAATATCAGTGCGATCTGAGACCTTTGTGAAGTCCTTGTTGACTTTTAACCGCATCAGGCGATTCGTGCCGGGCGCCGTCTTGCTGGATGTGGAATAGACGTATATCCAGCGATTTTTGGCGAAATCGGGATCAACCGCCACGCCCTGCATGCCGGCCTGGCCTTCACAGAACAGATCCTCAGCAGCGCCGGCATAGCCTTTGGCGCCTTTCATGCCGAGCAGTTTGTGTACCTCACCGGATGGTGAACGTACCGACAGGCCACTACACTTCTCGGTAAAGAACATCGTCCCATCGGCAAGAAACGCCATATCCCAGGGATTATCCAGCCCGGACAATACCGTCTCATGGGTGATGTCAGGCGCACCATCCGCGACCACGGCGGGCGGGGAAGACAACATCATGACGGCGAGAATAACAGCCATCACGGCGGTAACCCCCGGCAATACATGTGGTAGTACATCAGGATCAGGTTTATTTTTCATGGTAGCTCTCTCTCGTTGTTGTTATTACTTAAAGTTATTTGGTCTGTTTCTTTAGTGTAAAGCGACATTGCTTTATACACCCTCAGATTAAGGCTGAGCAACATACTAAAGGTTAATTCGGGAGAATTTCATAATTTATTGGGTAGCAAGGCGGCGCGCAACTTAATTTTTGCCCTTATAGGCCCTGACGGCGGAATTGAACAGGTCTCCCACCGACGTCATCTCATCCACCATCCTGTTATAGAACAAGGTGTTGATCTGTATGTATTCCTCCGTGGCCTGATCCCCCATTTTTGCCTTGTCCCTGTCCAGACAGGCCAGCACCTCATTGCCCTTTGCGATATAGGCCTTCATGGCGGTTTGCGCCTCGATCATCTCCCCCTCGCTGGATGTTCTGCCGTTGGGAATAGCGGGTTTGTTTGGTAAGGGGCAGGTCTCTATTAATTGGCCGGAGGCCGACGTCGCCTCGGAGAAAGCCACTTCAATAGATGACAGGCTAACCATAACCGAGCAAAAGAGCGCTAAAAACTTCATTTTGACCCCCTGGAAAACAGGTTGTTTAACTTTAGTATTGCATGTGCTTCGTTTGTGAATACCGGGCGTACTCTTAACGTGTCTATGTTACGCTTTTGCAGATCACAGCGGAACCCACATATTACACGGTATTGTAGATGTCTGAAGCAGAATCGGTGCTCGCATTTCCCTGCCAGTTTCCCATCAAGGCCATGGGCAGGGCGGTCGATGATTTTGACGCCCTGGTAGTTGGCCTGGTGCGTGAACATCATCCGCACATTACAGAGGGCGCAGTGAAGAGCAGGTTAAGCCGTGGCGGTCGCTTCATGTCGGTTACGGTCACCATCAAGGCGCAGAGCCAGCGGCAACTGGACGCCATCTATATGGCCCTATCCGAGCATGAACGGGTACTGATGGCGCTGTGAATAAAGTCATCATACGGCATTTGGGTGTGCAGGAATATGCACCCGTATATGAGCGCATGCAGGCCTTCACAAATCAACGCAATGCAGCATCCCAGGATGAGATCTGGTGCCTGCAACATCCGCCGGTCTATACCTTAGGGATGGCGGGAAGCACTGAGCATATCCTGGATCCCGGGTCAATCCCCGTGGTTAAAACAGATCGGGGCGGACAGGTGACCTATCACGGGCCGGGGCAGCTCATTGTCTATCCGCTGGTGGATCTAAGGCGCAGGGGTCTGGGCATAAAACACTATGTGAGTTTGCTGGAGCAGGCCATCCTCAATGGCTTAGCCGAGATGGGGCGGGCAGGGCGGAGAAGGCCGGGGGCGCCGGGTGTGTATGTGGATGATAAAAAAATTGCCGCCCTGGGGGTGCGGGTGCGCAAAGGCTGTTGTTATCATGGCATGGCCATCAACATCGATATGGATCTCTCCCCATTTAAGGGCATTCATCCCTGTGGCTATCCCGGCCTTCAGGTGACGCAATTATCAGAGCAGGGGATCGACCTGTCTGTCGATGAGGCGATAGAGAAGTATTTGCCTTTCTTATTGGATCAGTTCGTATACAATGAAGTTGAAATCATTAAAAAAGAAAATGCAGATGGCCTTAAATCAGTGGTGGTATGAGTGATGAAAACGATAGATAGCCAGGTGAGAGAAGAGCAGCGGGGCAGGCTGAAGACATCCCGCATCCCGATTAAAGTGGCGCCCACTGAGGGTGCTTTACCGCGCAAGCCAAAGTGGATCCGCGCCAAAGCGCCGACCAGTCCAAGGGTCTTAGCGTTGAAAAGTCTGCTACGCAAGCACAAGCTGCACACGGTCTGTGAAGAGGCCGCCTGCCCCAATCTTGGCGAGTGCTTTGCCCATGGCACGGCGACCTTCATGATCATGGGCGCCCTGTGTACACGCCGCTGTCCGTTTTGCGATGTCGCCCACGGCAGGCCAGAGCCGCTGGATGCGAACGAGCCGCAACATGTCGCCGATGCCGTAGAGCTGATGGGACTGAAGTACGTGGTGATCACCTCCGTTGATCGGGATGATCTGCGAGACGGCGGGGCCGGGCATTTCAGGGATTGTATCGATGCAGTGCGTCGCCGAACGCCGACAACGAAAATCGAAATCCTGACCCCGGATTTTCGCGGGCGCATGGAGACAGCGCTGGAAAAACTCGCCGAGGCGCCGCCCGATGTCTTCAATCATAACCTGGAGACCGTGCCGCAGTTGTATCAAAAAGTGCGCCCGGGGGCGGATTATCAATGGTCTCTGGATTTAATAAAAAACTTCAAGGCGCAGCACCCGGCGTTGCCGACAAAATCCGGCCTGATGCTGGGGCTGGGTGAGTCGATCGAGGAAGTCAAGGCCGTGTTACGGGATTTACGTGATCACGATTGCGACATGTTGACCCTGGGGCAGTATCTGCAACCGAGCCGCTATCACCTTGCAGTGGAGCGTTTCGTCAACCCGCAGGAGTTTGACGCCCTGGGCGCCTATGCGACTGAGCTGGGCTTTAGCAATGTCGCCAGTGCGCCGATGGTGCGCTCTTCCTATCATGCGGATCGACAGGCACAAGGGGGGCCCCTGATCAGGGAGAGTAGCCCGGGGAGCGGTGCGTGCTGCTTATCATTAAGGAGATAAAATACCTGCTCCTGCCGCCGGCCGTCAACCTGCTGCTTCTTCTGTCCGGCCTGTTGCTGTTACGACGGGCGCCGAAAACCGCCCGGGCCTGCCTCGCCCTGGGCGTGCTGTCTTTATACCTGCTCAGCATTCCACCGGTGAGCCGGCTTCTCCTCTCTGGCCTTGAGGATATCCCGCCCCTGCCGGCCACGCTTACCCACCGGGGTGAGCAGGCCATCGTCATCCTCGGCGGCGGTCGTTATGCCGAGGCGCCGGAATATGGGGGCGACACCGTGGGTTCCGGCACACTCGCGCGTCTACGTTATGGCGCCTTCATAGCGCGGCAGAGTGGCCTGCCGGTGCTGGTGAGCGGGGGACGCCTGAGAGAGGAAGCGCTTTCAGAGGCCGAGTTGATGCAACAGGTTCTGGCGCAGAGTTTCAATACGCAAACAACATGGAAAGACACGAGGAGCCGAAATACGGCGGAGAACGCCCTGTACAGCGCAGAAATACTACGGCGGGCGCAGATCCGCCATGTCTATCTGATCACCCATGCCCGGCATATGAGAAGAGCGGTTTTGATGTTTGAGCAAATGGGGATCGAGGTGACCCCGGCGCCCACGGCCTATCTGCACCCAACAATGCGCGCTACTTTGGCCGGGCAGTTCATACCAAAGAGTGCGGCCTTATCCGCCAGCTCCTTAGCCCTGCACGAATATCTCGGCTTGCTCTGGTACCGGCTGCGTTATGGACGGCAGTCTTAATCCTTAACGGGCGGCCCTCTGCCGTCAAGGTGGCGGCGAGCCGCTGTGCATTTTGGGGGTGGGTGTACCGTCAGCCCTTATCCCGGGTCTGTGTGCCGAGGCAGGAACAATTCAGGGTTCACCAGCACGCCGTTCAAAATCACGCCCCAGTGCAGGTGGGCGCCGGTCACCCGACCGGTCTGACCCACGGCGCCGATTATCTCCCCCCGCTGGATCACCTGCCCCCTCGCCACCTCAATCTTGCTCATGTGACAGTACAGGGTCACCATGCCCTGGCCGTGGTCGATAAAGACAGTGCCGCCGTTAAAAAAATACTCGCCGGTATTGATGATCTTGCCTTTGGCCGGCGCCTGGATGGGCGTACCTTCCGGCGCCGCTATGTCCAGACCGCTGTGTGGCCGCCGCGCCTGCCCATTGAAAAAACGGCGCAGGCCAAAGGGGCTGCTGTACGGCCCCTGTACGGGAATGCTGAGCCTGAGCGGCACCTGCTCAGCGTCTGACCAGTGTGTTTTTGCTTTTTGAATGACCGGGCGCTCCTGATTGATCCTCTCCATGTCCACTGGCGCCGGATTGACCTTGCGCTTGTCGCTGATGGTAATGCGCTGGGTTTGGTAGGCCTTATCTCTCACGACAAAAGGGTATTTTTCCGCCACGCCGTTTTTAATCAGTAATGCGTGTGTGCCCGGTGTTGCCGTCAGCGGAATGCCGATGATGGCCTGCCATGCCCCGGCCTCACCCAGCACCATGACGGGACGGTTCTTGTAGTACGCCCTGGGTCTTGCCTCTTGCTTGATCTCAACGAGCGCAACACCGCCCGGCACAGGCTCAAAGTGCGGCAGCCCCTGGGCGCCGGCCGGCGCTATGAAAAGAAAAAATACGCCCGCTAACAACATCCCTCGCCTAATCATCGGCAATAATCCTCTCCACGCTGGAATGAATTTGCCCCCTGGCGAGACGTGTCCTGATCCGCTGCCCCGGCTTTAAGGTACTGGCGTCCTCAATCACCGTATCGCTTTCGCTGCTCGTCACAATGGCATAACCACGCCCCAGGGTCGCCAGCGGGCTGAGCGTATGCAGAGCATGCCTTAAGTGGTGCAGCTTCTCCTTCACCCCGAACAGGTAATGAGACATGCCCGATTGTAATTGCTCCCCTAGATAGCGGGATTGATCCCGGTATGATTTTAGCCGGTGTAAGGGGTTGTGGCTGTTGATCAGGGCTGAGAGGGCGAGCAGTTGTGAGCGTTTGACGGCCAGGATGGTTTTGCCGCCCTGGTGCAGGCGCAGTGTTAAATCATCCAGGTGTTGCGCGATATTTTGCAGCGGCCTGAGCGGATGCGGCAGGCGTCTTTTCAACTGCTGAAGGTGTTGTTGATGGCCCTGAAGGAGATGCTCGCTCCGGGTTTTGAGTTTGCCTTGTATGGCTAAGAGGCGTGCCAGCAACTCGCCCGTATCGGGGCTGATCAGCTCGGCGGCGGCGGAGGGCGTCGGTGCGCGCTGATCGGCGATAAAATCAGCGATGGTAAAGTCGATCTCATGGCCGACACCGCTCACCACCGGCAGGGCGGAGTCGAAAATGGCGCGCGCCAGCCGCTCTTCATTGAAGGCCCACAGGTCTTCCAATGAGCCGCCGCCTCGGGCCAGGATCAGCACATCACACTCGCCCCGCTGGTTCGCCCGATGTAATGCGCGCACAATGCCCTTTGCCGCCCCTTCGCCCTGCACGGGCGTCGGGTAGATGATCACGCCCGCCATCGGGTAGCGTCGCCTCAGCACATGCAGGATGTCGCGCACGGCAGCACCGCCGGGTGAGGTGATGACGCCGATGTTGTCCGGGTACCGGGGCAGGGGGCGTTTGTGTGCCGGATCGAACAGCCCTTCTTTGTGTAATCGCTCTTTGAGCTCGGCAAAGGCCTGTTGCAGGGCGCCGATGCCAGCCGGCTGCATTCGCTCTATGATGAGTTGAAACTCACCTCGGCCTTCGTAGAGACTGACATCGGCCCTGGCGATGACCTGCATACCGTTTTCCGGAGAGAATGTCAGATGGCGATTGCGATTCTTGAACATGGCGCATCGCACCTGTGCGTGTTTGTCTTTCAGGGAAAAATACAGGTGTCCTGAGCCCGGCCGGGCGAGATTGGAGATCTCACCCTCCACCCAGACTGGCGGGAAGCTGCCCTCCAGCACCGCCCTCACCTCTCGGTTTAAGCGGCTGACGTTGTAGATATCACGCCGGTCGGTTTCCGTGCTTATCGCCATGTTGATCTGCCCAGGCCATTTGCAGGCCATTTATTTTATGCCCTTAGGGCGCGCTGATTCAATCGGGGCTGCCCGTGGTAGAGGGATCTGCCGTTGCCATTTCATTACGATACCTAATTAAAAAAATCGCATTTTGCGTTGACGACCTTCGGCACGTCCGGGATGGACTCATTCAGAGCCTTCCCTGGGGAAAGTCCGATTTACGCTGAGCGCCGCAGTCATTATAATAGCGCGCCATCTTACATGAGATCAGGCAGGCAGTGTGTGTCAATGAGAATAATTGAAGAGGCCCTTACCTTTGATGACGTGCTGCTCATGCCCGCCTACTCTCAGGTCTTGCCGAAAGACGTCCGCCTGGAAACCCCCCTCACGCATAACATAACACTCAATATTCCCTTGCTGTCGGCGGCGATGGATACGGTGACGGAGGGGCGGCTCGCCATTTCCATGGCGCAGCAGGGGGGCATGGGGATCATCCATAAAAACATGAGTCCGGCGGAGCAGGCCGGGCAAGTGAAGAGGGTGAAAAAATACGAAGCGGGCGTGATCCGAGATCCCTTTACCGTCAGCCCAGAGACGAGTATTGGCGAGGTCATCGCCCTGACCTGCGCCCATGCCATCTCCGGTGTGCCGGTGGTTGAGGGCGCTGAACTTATCGGCATTGTCACCAGTCGGGACTTGCGTTTTGAGACTCGCCTGGATGATCCCGTGGCCAACATCATGACGCCCAAAGCGCGCCTGGTGACGGTAGAAGAAGGCGCCGATCATGAGAAGATCACCGCCCTGTTGCACAGGCATCGCATTGAAAAAGTCCTGGTCGTGAATGATGACTTTGAGCTCAGGGGACTGGTGACGGTGAAGGACATGTCCAAGGCGCAGGAGTTTCCCAATGCCTGTAAGGATGAGGATGAGCGCCTGCGCGTCGGCGCTGCAGTGGGTGTGGGTGCGGAGGCCGGGGAGCGGGTAGAGGCGCTGATTGCGGCGAGCGTGGATGTGTTGATCGTTGACACCGCACATGGGCATTCTCAAGGCGTGCTGGATATGATCCGGTTTATCAAGTCTGAATACCCTGATTGTGAGGTCATTGGCGGTAACATCGCTACGGCAGAGGGCGCCAGGGCGATTGTTAAGGCCGGCGCCGATGCGGTGAAGGTGGGCGTTGGCCCCGGCTCCATCTGTACCACCCGTGTTGTGACCGGTGTGGGTATGCCGCAAGTATCGGCGATCGCCAGCGTGGCCGATGCGCTCAAGGGCACGGGCGTGCCGTTTATTGCCGATGGCGGCATTCGTTATTCCGGTGACATCGCCAAGGCGCTGGCGGGCGGCGCCTGCTCGGTCATGATAGGCGGGCTGTTCGCCGGCACGGAAGAGGCGCCGGGAGAGGTGGAGTTATACCAGGGGCGCTCCTACAAATCCTATCGCGGCATGGGCTCACTGGGCGCCATGTCGCAGCCACAGGGCTCATCGGATCGCTACTTTCAGGAAAATGATGACATCGAAAAGCTGGTGCCGGAGGGCATAGAAGGACGGGTGCCCTACAAGGGCCCCTTAAATGCCATCATCCACCAGCTACTGGGTGGGCTACGGGCGTCTATGGGGTATACGGGTTGCCGGACCCTGGAAGAGATGCGGCGCAAACCACAATTTGTGCGCCTGACCGGCGCCGGCATGAAAGAGGGCCATGTCCATGACGTGACGATCACAAAGGAGCCGCCAAACTACCAGGCCTAGCCATGCCTGCCCGGCAAACCCGGCATGGGTCATCTTCAGTTTCCGATCACTGAGCGTTAAGGAAGACAATGAAAGACGTCCATTCCGATAAGATCCTGATCCTCGACTTCGGCTCGCAATACACGCAACTCATTGCACGGCGTGTCCGAGAAGCGCATGTCTACAGTGAGATCCATGCCTGTGATGTGTCGATGCAGGCGATCAGGCGCTTTAACCCGAACGCCATTATCTTATCCGGTGGCCCGGACAGTATCAGCGGATCAAATAGCCTGCGCGTGCCGTGTGATGTTTTCGAGCTGGGCATTCCCATACTGGGGATCTGCTATGGCATGCAGGCCATGGCCGAGCAACTGGGCGGTGCGGTTTCCCCATCACAAAAGCGGGAGTTTGGCCATGCCAGGATCAGGGCGCACGGCCATTCATCCTTGCTCAGTGGCATTCAGGATGATAGCAACGAGGCCGGGCATGGCCTGTTGGATGTGTGGATGAGCCATACCGACAAGGTGGCGCGCCTGCCCGAAGGCTTTACCGTGATCGCCTCAACCGAGAATGCGCCGATTGCCGGGATGGCCGATGCTAAGCGCCGTTTTTATGGCCTGCAATTTCATCCGGAAGTGACCCATACTACTTCCGGCCAGTCCATACTAAACCGCTTTGTGCATGACATCGCCGCTTGCGGGTCGAGCTGGACGATGGCCAACATCATTGAGAATGCCCTTGAGCGAATCCGCACCCAGGTCGCCCAGGACAAGGTCCTGCTGGCCTTATCCGGCGGGGTTGATTCTGCAGTCGCCGCCGCCCTGCTGCACAGGGCCATTGGCGAGCGGCTGCTGTGTGTCTTTGTCGATAATGGCCTGTTGCGATTACATGAAGGCGATCAGGTTATGCAGACCTTTGCTAAGAGCAGGGGGATGAATGTGATGCGTGTCGATGCCGAGCAGGAGTTTCTCGATAAGCTGGCCGGTGTGACTGATCCCGAAGCCAAGCGCAAAATTATCGGCAATACCTTTATCGATGTTTTTGACCGTGAAGCGGCCAGACTTAAAGACGTGAAATGGCTGGCGCAGGGCACCATCTATCCCGATGTGATTGAGTCGGCGGGCGCTGAAACCGGCAAGGCGCAGGTGATCAAGTCCCATCATAATGTCGGCGGCCTGCCGCAGACCATGAAGCTGAAACTCATCGAGCCACTGCGTGAATTATTCAAAGACGAAGTGCGTAAACTCGGCGCCCATCTTGGCCTGCCAGAGGCCATCCTCTACCGCCATCCCTTTCCCGGCCCGGGGCTGGGCGTGCGGATCCTGGGTGAAGTAAGACGGGAATATGCTGATCTGCTGCGGCAGGCGGACGCCATTTTTATTGATGAGCTGCGTGGGCGTGAGCTCTACGACAAAGTCAGCCAGGCCTTCGCCGTCTTCCTGCCGGTTAAGTCTGTGGGTGTTAAGGGTGACGCCAGGGTGTACGAATATGTGATAGCCCTTCGGGCGGTGGAGACCATCGACTTTATGACTGCGCGCTGGGCGCACCTGCCGTATGAGTTTCTTGAACATGTGGCAAAGCGGATCATGAACGAAGTGGCCGGTATATCGCGGGTTATCTACGACATCTCCAGCAAACCGCCGGCCACGATCGAGTGGGAGTGAGTGCCACATATATTTGTAAACCACACATTCAGATGAGAAAACGCCTTGCCGTTTTCGCTATTTTTTATTTCGTTAAATGCTCTCTTCCAGCAATCCCGCATCTTCCACTTTTTTATCTTCCGGTATGGAAAGCTCTTCATTTGTAAAAGGTTCAATTTTTACCGGCTTGGCCCGGCTGTGGGTTATATAAAATCTCAGAGCGGATTTAATTTTTTTATCAACGGTTGGATCGATGAGAAATCTATCCAGTTCACTTATACGCTTTCCAGGTTTGAGGAAACCGGCCGCTTGAGCATCATCAAGATACGAAACAAGCTCATCCCTTTGGCTTATAGTCAATCGCTTTAATGTATTTTGATACTCTTCCAGCCTGCTTTTTCCTGAGCCTGAAAAATAATAGCTTCGATTGAAAATGAATTCATGGGGCATGAGGAGAAGAGAATAAAAATCTTCAACGGAGCCCCCGAAAGCGGCATGAAAAAAATCCGGATTGCCCGTAACCACGCCGCGAGTGGCATGTAGTATAATTTGAAAAGAACGAAGATAATAACGGTTCCAGTTCTTGCCGACAAAGGAACGATCTTTCAAATTAACTGGCTGGTAACGCATGGGAAAAGACCATATTCTAATTCCCAGCTCATCATTCAGGTCTATATTAAGTGCAAGTCGTGTATATAAATCCTGGGGGCTGTCATGAAAATTATAGAGCATGTAATTCGATAGTGAGGTGATGTTGTTGTCAGCAGCCATTCGGATAGATTTTTCATAAGGCGCTCGCAAGCCCACATGATCAAAGGCTATGCGAAGCGGGTCAATACAAATGCTTGCAAACTCTCTCATCAGTCCCGGAGTTTTCGATAACAGCCTTGAGTCAACGCCTTGATTGAAATCTACTCGCCTCTTTTTTTTGTGGAACAGGGCGCCAGGGGTAAAGCCAAGATCCCGTATCTCCGCCATGATGTTCTTAAACTCAGGGGATGCGGTGACATTATTATCCATCAGGATTAAATCCTTCTTCTCACCATAAAGCTCACTAACGCCCTGCACCAATTTAGAAACAGGCGGCATGGTGCGTTGCGCTCCTTCCAGTTTGGGCACACCACAGAAAGAACATTTACGAATACAGCCCCGAGAAGCGTAACCGAAGTAGGCGTTATGAACAGGATAGGTGTAGTCTATTTGTTCAAGGATACTGTAGTCCGGCAAGTGCTCTTCAATAGGTGTTGTACGATTATCCTTCCAGCCGAAGTCCCGACCGTTAAGTTGCAGGCTTTGCGCCGGTGATTTATCCAGCAGACCCTGAATAAAACGGATCCCTTTCCATCGCCTTATGGCCTGGAACTCATCTGTCATCAGGGATGCAGCTATGCCGCCTACAAAAATTTTCCTCGTCCGTCCGTTGACCAACTCCACCGCCCTGTCAATACACCCGGCAGTTTTTTTCCATTCAAAGGAAAACAAAGTGGTGATGTATATTCTGTCCCAGTAGAAATCTTCCAGTTTTGGATCATTCTCTCCCTTAGCGAAGACGATATTATGCCTGCCCTGTCTGCGATGATACTGCGCCAGTTTCATCAGGCCGAGTGGCGGGTACTTATTCGGATAACCAGGTTCAAGCAGGAGAATGTTGCGGTGGATCATGTCTTATCCTCAGCAATAATTTTTTCTATACGGTCAATTTCCCTTCTGCATTTCTTAACCTCTTGCTTGAACGCATTTTTGTCGTTGTTGTCGAGTTTTTGTATACTCCTTTTATCAATTTCTTTTAGGCTCTTTATGGCGTTGGCGATATGTTGTTTCGGTTGACTTATTTTTGATAGATTGACCGCTTCATCAAATTCAATTTTTCCATCCATCCATTTTTTTATGACTTTGGGTTTCTTTGCAATTTGGGGCACCTTGTCACGCAAGTCCTGAGCGTCAATGGTGAGTGGCTCTTCTTTGATTTTACCAAGTAAAAATTCTTTCAAACCCGAAATGTTTTCAAGGCTTTGTTTCAGATTATTTGACCTGATCATCTGGTCATAATGGCTAAAGCGATCTGTGAGTTCTGTTGCTTCTTGCTCATGCATCAGTTTGATAGTTTTAATTCGTTTTTCAATCTCTTGTTTTGAGTCTGATGTTCTTGCTGCATAGTCATCAATCGGAACTTTATCTTTCTCAACACGATGATAGGCGCTGTATGCCTTGTCATAGGCTGACCACTCGGTTTTTCCATCAACATGTTGCTGATGAAGGAAAGCATCTATTTCATCTTCTTCAAGGTGAACCATTCTGCATGGGGCGGTCAGGTATTTCTCTTCATTCTCCTTCTTATATAGTTCTCTGAGGGCTGTCAGACGCGAATTTCCCTCCAGTACTTCCCGGGTGCTCATCTGTACGATAAGAGGATCGCTAATGCCTCCCTGCGCTTTTATAGTTCCACGAAGTTTCTTAACGCTGCTCTCTTTCCTCATTTCCTGCATGATAAGCTCTTGCTTTTCATCCTTGTCTTTTTCATCCAACTTCCCAGCTCGAATGAGTTTTGAGAGCACTCTTGGGTTCTTTTCATAGAATTTCAGATCATGAATACTTATACGTTCATCAGTATAATCAATACGTTTTTCAAGAATGTTGATGTATGTTTCGTCTGTCATGAGTTTGTTCTCACAGTTTCTTGTTTGGATACAAAATGTCAGCAAGCATGTCTTTCAGATTCAATTCAAAGACTTCCTCGGCCTGTTCTTCTTCTTCGATGTCGCCCTGAGTCACTTGTGCGGCAATGTACTTGACGTACAGCAAACTATCTATCCACTCATCGATACTATTTTTTGCAATCAGGTTATGAATATAGCAGTGATTTTTTTGTGAGATACGATGAATTCGATCCTGTGCTTGCAAGTAATCATCAAGGCTGAAACTGCGATCATAAAAGACGCAATGATTGGCCACCGTCAGCGTCAAACCTTCTTTGGCTGCCCCCGGTGTGGCGATGAGAACACGGCAGTCGTCCCGCTGTTTGAAGCGGTCAAGCATTTTGTTTCGCTGGTCAATACGCATTGCGCCATGCACAAGGGCCGGGGCTTTGTCGGCTAATTGCTCTGCCAGCCATTGTACGTTGTCGATAAAACCCGTCCAGATGATCGCCTTGCTGTCGCTTACCTCCTCCTCAAGCAGTTGCCGAAGCCTGATCAGTTTTGCCGGCTGTTCCTTATAGGATGGGTCTGTAAGCAACGGGTTGGCGGCGCATTGCACCAATCGCAGGAGACGCTTCAAGATCTCATCGGCATGATCGGTAAAGCCCCCACCTTCATCGCTTATTTCATGATAGAGCTCGTCTCTGTAGTTTTCATATATTTGTGTTTGTCGTGGTGACATTTGCACTGTGTGAGAGAAGATGGTTTTCTCTGGTAACTCAATACCGGAGGTTTTTTTTGTCTCTCGCAACGAAAATGCCTTGATTGCTTTATTGATCTCCTGAAGGGTTGCACTATATTTATGGTCGCCTTGTCCCTCGGGAATATCTGCTTTCGCCTTGAAGGTTGCAAAATCACAGCCTAACGATTCTCCGCCATCCAGAAAATGTATCTGCGACCAAATATCATAAGGGCGATTGGCGACAGGGGTGCCGGTCATGATAATTTTTCTGGTAAAGCCCTCTGCCAGGGATAAAAAGCACAGGGTCAATTTTGATTGCGGGTTTTTGATCTTCTGGGACTCATCTAAAATAGCGCCAATACGGCAGGTCTTTTGAAACATCTCCATTAGATCAAAATTACTTAAACATACTTCATAGTTCAGTACATAGATGAGCACAGGGGCGTCCAGGGCATGGCTGTTTGCCCGTCGATTATCAGATAATACTCTGGGAGAGAGATGAGAATGCGCCTTTATTTCATCACTCCAGTTTTTCACCAAAGATTTTTTGGTGATAATAAAAACAGTATCTATAATGTCTTTTTCCAGCCAATAAAGTGCCATATCGATGGCCATTTTCGTCTTGCCTAGTCCCTGCTCGTGAAAAATGGCGGCATAGGGCAGATCCTTGACGGCATGTATCGCTTCCATTTGATATGGAAATGCCGTTGTTTTGGATGAGAGATCAACCGGTTTTCTCAGCACAAATGCCATATTGGGTGCTCACCATTATTTAATTGCCAGAGATCCAGTCCGTCAAATACCCGCACGGTGATTGGCGAAAAATTATGCTGTCTGAGCAGAAAGTACAATAGCGTTTTGGCATGGGTGGCGGTCTCACCAAATCCGGCCAATATAAAGACACCTGTCGGATTTTTATTTGCCTCAGCGATAAAAGCAGTTATCTGCTCTCGTGAGTGGGCTGTTTCAAGATCAATACGGGTTTTCGCCTCGCCAATATATTTTCCGCCGCTGACTCTGTGCAAACCGTATACGTCAGGAATAAACCCGGCTATTTTCTGGGGTCTTGCAAAACCTGTCGGCAGATCTGCGAAAACCTGAAAGTTCATGCCAGCCAGTCTTCTCGCCATCATTTCAACCAGGCAGCGGTGCTCTTCACTTTCCGACATAACCAAGCACGTCAATCAGGCGATAAGATAACTCCTCAAGTACGTCCTGATATTTTTCATCCGCCTTTAACCTGTCCATCTCAATCAGGGTCATGTTGTCCAGTTTGTTTTTCAGGGTGCGGGCAAGTGCATCAATACCGGCCTGCTCCAGATTAAGCGAGTCTTCATTTTGATCACGACCGCTGTCATCCACAATGCGGATGGCCTCTTTTATCGAATTTACCCCACCGGTTACGAATTTTTCCCTGGCCATCTCATTTCTCAACACCTTGGGCAGACTACGTACATCCCGTAAGGAATAGATATTCCCGTTGTGTATCCAGTCGCCAAAATCTTCCATTTTGAATCCAGCGTTCCAAATAGCCTCTTTGATACCACTTTTCTGAAGCTCCTCAAATCCGCTGTACCGGTCAATCTTGAACTCGCTGTCATCAACCCTATCCCGGTAGTATTCGTTCATGTCATCAAATGCCTCTATTTTTCTTTCCATATCTGCCTTGCTGCCCCCACAAAGGGCGATCAGATCATCGTAATCTACTAATCTCTCATAACGGAGATGGCTCAGATATTTTGCTTTTTCATAAGCCGGCCACTCTCTGGCGCCCACGAGATGTGTGGTGATACGAATTTTTTCTATGTCAAGTTGAGTGGCGTCTTTCAGTATCACCGCCGGTATGCTTTGCCAGGTGGTATTCGCACCGTCTTTTTTCACAAAATCGTGATAGATCGCCAACCGTGTATTGCCATCAATACAGAGGGTTCGCCCATCTTTTCTAATGACCTTAATCGGTTCGGCAATACCTTTGTTTGCCTTAATCGAAGTTTTCAGTCGATGAAAGCCGGAAGCATTTCTGGCGCCATCATCACTGCTATTTTGAAGGGCAAAATGGATGCGCTCTGCAGTGATGTTATCACCATATTTCTCCAAAGCGCCTTTGATGCGAGGATTGCCATCGTCAAACTCGATTTCATCTATTTTGAGGATAATTCTTTCTTCTTTCATCGCCGTTAATCTCCTGTCGTGTATACTCGTTAGCAGGCGGGCTGAGAGCGGCTACAATGTTCGGTTCAGTGTTGCAAGCACGGGGCGGATTCTATCATGTAGCGCATATTATGGTCATTCGCCCTGAATGGCTGATGCTCTCTTTGATAAAACGCCGCCGCCCAGGTGGCGTAATTGATCATCAATGAGCGCAAATAGACAAACCGACAGACACTGGATGTGTGAGGCGATCACCCTGGCGCACAAGGCCGAGGCGCAGGGAGAGGTGCCGGTCGGGGCGATGGTCGTGATGAATGGTGAGTGTGTTGGGGAAGGCTGGAATCAGTCCATCCGTCAATGCGACCCGTCCGCCCATGCCGAGGTCCTTGCCATTCGTATGTGATGACACAGCGACACTGGAATAATGGCTTTGTACGTGGCCACTGCGGTCTCAGTGGCAAAGAAGATGTCATCGGATTGTGTAATCGACATCGCGATTTTACCGTCAATCAAGCATCAGGTTTTCCCCTGATTTTACTCACCCTGCCGGGAGATTGTCTTCCCGTCAGGAAATCACATTGTCCGGCATTTTTATATCTAATGTTCAAGGAGAATGTGTGATGACTAATAGACAAACTAACCCTGAAAAACCGAAGTATTTCGATCTTGATATCAACGGCATTGGTTACCTCAATCGAGCCCGTGAAGTGACACCAGAGAACGGTATTCCCTTTCTCAGTGTCACCATCGCCGCGCTTCGAGGGCCTGCTGACAAGGTCCAGCATACCCATTTCGATTCTAGAGAATACATCGTTGGAATCGGTCTTTGGCCCCGTTGTGGCAAGTTACACGCGTGCCCAGGCCATCGAAGATGGTGTTCTGGTTGATGTCGGTAGCATGGCGAAGGAGGCCGGATTCAAATGGCCGGTGGCACTTACCCATGCGGCCTGGTGTGATTGCGTTGCCTGGACGGAGAGAAATAACCGTTTTCAGGTGCATCAGGATGAGTCCGGTCGTTTGTGGGATGTGCTGTTCATGGCGTTTTACGCTATCCGCACGAGCAAAGACGTTGGCGATCGACTGCCATTCTCGCGCTATCGGGTGCCCAAAGATGGGCATTCGTTGGACGCAGAGGAGGTGACATTGAAGCTGATCGTCGGTCCTGGCGATTCGGGTGAGCCGGTTGTCACCATTATGCTACCCAACGAGGATTAATACCGCCGACAATGATCGGCCCCTTGCCCTGGCCACTTGGGATAAAGTGGCATCTCCTCTTATTCGTTGATCGTGCGCTGACACTGTTTGGTAACAATCTGTTCAACCCGTTGCAGTGCCGCATATTCGCCATAAAGGTTTTCGAAGTTTTCCCTTGCGTGCTGCAGGTTCTCCAGTAGCCCGCTGGCAACATCCAGGACTTGATCCCGGAGGAACTGAGGGCGCAATCCACACTGATTTGCCAGTGCGTCCCAATGCTTCAGGGTGACAACCCCCGGATGTCTTTCGTCGCCAACGGAAAAAGCCAGATGGTAATCAATACGTTCTATAGCGCGGGTGCAAACCAGGTCATAAAAAGGCGCTAAGCGGATTTCACCATTAGCCTGATGCAGCAGAGAAAGGTTTTTGGCATGGCCATCTGAGTTGCCTGCCAGGACGTTGAAGGCTTGCCAGCGAAGCAAGTGCTGCACGTCGTTGGCAGGGTCGGTGGAAACATCCTGCACCAGCCGATAACAGTCCGCAAATGTCGGTCCACCATCTTCCTGATACTTGCGTTCGTGCCCGAAGCCCAGCGCCTGACAAAAATCTTCCTGATGCAGTCTCCCAATCTGGCCGTTTTCAAGCGGGTGTCGATCATAACGCTCAATCAACGCATAGTGTGTGTCGGCGATTGAGCGCAGTTGGATGTCGACCACTGGCAGGTCGATGGCGTCCGCCAGCAGGGTGGTAAACGTCTCGTAGGCGGGTAGATGACGATAATCTGATAGTTCGAATTTCAGGATGTGGCTGGAGGGAGACTCCTTCCTGGGTAGCCAGTAATCGTCGTCTTTCAACAGAACAGGGCATTTGTCCTGGGCTCCGGCCAAAGACAGTCGGGGGCGTTCATTGGCAGTCCATGTGTACACCTGACCCCGGTGGGCAACCAGGTTGGCGAGCTCTTCTTCCGAGACTTTGTGGTACGCGTGCTCTGTTGAGGGTTGATGCTCTGCTTGCAATATGCAAAGCGCGCCCGCGCATTCGCCACCAATCGCGCGAAGCAAATCAAAGTCGGTATTGGCGAGTTTGAGGTCGCGAACTATCTGATCGCGTACACCACCTTCTGGCAGCAGGTTGGCGAAAAAGCGATGAGCAAGACCTTCTTCAGGGGCAAATGCTTCCGCCTGCAAAGGCAGGGCGTGGGAAATGGCAAATTCACCTTGCGCCAGCCATTCCTCTTCGTAACGAAAGCCGATCAGCCCCTGGGTGTTTCGCCATAGGTAGCCGACCAGCCGTTGATCGCTCCAGACATTGAGGCCATCGGGGTCAAGCATGGTGTCCTCCATCCTGTTTTGATGGCGGTCTGGATGGCGTGCCTCCACGGGGCTGAACCACCACCTCCAGCCCCAATGTGCGCAGCGCTTGCAACACCTTGCCAAGCTCTGCGGTTTCCTTGCCGCGCTCAAACTCAGATAGAAAGCGGGTGCTCAGGTTGCCCAAACCGGAAATCGTTTCCAGTGTCAGCTTTCGTTGTTTTCGGTGAGCACGCACAAGCTTGCCGAGATCCTCGGCCGATCGAACCGCACCGTATCGCACCTGATCGTTGCTCATATTGCACCTGTAAATAATTACCGTACGGTAAAAAATAGCATGCAAATGATGCTGGATCAAAAAATATGTACCGTACGTGATAATTTAGGTCTTGTTTGACTGTTGGGTGATAAATTTATCCCGCACGGTAAAAAATAATTGGCTTTTAGCGCTCAAAAACAGGATGGTTCCACTGTATAGCCAGACGACCTGTCAATGATTGGTTAATTGCATTTCTTCGAACCCTGGTGTGACCTCACACTGTTTGATGAAGCCTCCTGGAGTTCCTTCTGGGGCTGGACCATGCTCATCACTTTCGCGAAAGTGGGAGTTCAGCAACTGGATTATACGCTTCGTTCGCTTAAAGGCGCTCAATGCAAACTACGCATTAGTCCCGCTTGCGCGGAGATGACGCAAAATTTCGTGGGAAAGCGCCGACGACCAGGGGCGGTATCAGGTTCAGGGAGGACAGGGTTGCTACGTCATTAACCCAGTTGCAATCGAAATAAGGTCGTATAGCTGTATCCTGCCTATTAATCAATCTCTGAATTCGTCTTGTCTGCCATGCAAATTACCCAGGTGTTTGCTGTGCGCCTCGCCGTTCTTACTCTGGCGACTCCAGTATTCGGGTTGTTTACCTTGGTGGCATTGGTTGACGGGCTGGTGCGGCGGGATCTGAGGCGGTGGGGCGGCCGTGAAAGCGCCTTTGTCTATCACTACGCCAAAAAAGCAGCCATCCCGCTGATTATCATGGCCTGGGTACTGTATCTGGCGTTGCCGTTCAGCTTGCATTCATCCTGGATCATCTTGCCGTTTGCGCTGGCATTCGCCTTTGCCGTCACCATCACCGCAAGTACCTTCAAGAAGTATCTCTGATATGATTGACTGCAATGCTACAGTTTGCTAGGCTGTATTAGGTCGCTGTAACATTACAGTAATAGAGGTGCCTATGATCGCTCAAGCCAAACAATTGCTGCAACGTGGTTCCAGTGTAACCAGTTCACTGCTGCCAGCGATTTTTAATATCTTCAGCCAGTGGAAACTGACCGGTGCCCAGCAAATGACCCTGCTGGGGCTCAGCAATGAGAAAACGCTCTACAACTGGAAGAGTCAGCCGGAGAAAGCCAAGCTGACACGGGATTTGTTGGAGCGGGCCAGCTATATCCTGGGTATCTACAAGTCTCTGCAAATCCTTTTACCCGATCAGACTTTGGCCGATCAGTGGTTGGCGACCCCCAACGACAATCCGTTGTTCAACGGTACTGCCCCCCTGGATCGGCTCCTTGCCGGTCAGGTAACAGACCTGGCCGTGGTCAGGAACTTCCTCGACGCGGAGCGGGGTGGCTGGTGATCGATATCGAAGATCTGCCAATTAGCGAGGTGAATGAACCGGTGTATCGGGTCATTCTCTCTCGCTATCCCCAGATCGATCTGTTCGAGCGCGTTTCAAATCCAGAGGACTGGGATGTGCTCTATGCGGTGGAGTCTCTGACCAATCCCAGGTTGCGTGATGAAGTTGGTGATATTAGACTGGTGCCTCCGGAAGATCGAGTCTACGGCGATGGCGCATCCTGGATTATGGCCGCTTTCACGCATCCTCCGGTAGATGGCCGTGGCGGTCGCTTCAACCGGGATTTCGGTATCTATTATTGCGCGGCCAACGAGGCCGTAGCCATTGCAGAGTCGTCCTTTCACCGGGCACGGCTTCTCCGGGAATCCCGAATTGAACAAACTACCCAGGATATGCACGTTTTACGGGCGCAACTAGGTGCTACGTCTTTGCATGATCTGCGGCAACTAACCGGGCACGCCATATACAACCGGGATGACTACGGAGAAGCTCAGCAACTCGGTTATGCGTTGCGAGAGGCCAGGAGCTATGGCGTTCACTACCAGAGTGTTAGAGACGCAGGTGAATGTTATGGCGTGATGCGTCCGCGAGCACTATCGGATGCCGTCCACTGGCGTTACTTGCGTTACCACTACGACCAGGGATCGATTGTCGAAGTTGAATCCCTGTACGGGAGTGACAGGAGGTAATGGTCATGCACAACGAACTACTATGGATATTCACTCAACTCCCCGACGATTACATTGTTATCGATACCGAAACCACCGGGCTGCCGGATGAGAATGGCTTGCCTGATATTGTTACGTTGGGCATAACGGTCATCAGCGGTCGCGAAATAGCGGAGTCCATTTGGCAATAAGTAACCATATGAAAATACCGACGTATCTCATCTTTGACTCCGACGCAGATAAGCCGGATCGTAATGGTAGCCAGGCAAAGCATGAAAAAGACAACAAGTCGCTCTTAAAACTGGTTGGTGGTGATGACGGCACACCGTTTCCACCTGACACAGTTTGGGGAACGGGATACACGGTTTGGCATTCAGATATAGGTACTGTGGTGAAAGATGAGATTGGTACGGATGATTGGATAAATTATCGGAACCAGGCCGATCAACTATATGGGCAGGTCGGTGATCTTAAAAAGAACTCACTGCATATTGGCGCAAGTCTTGCGTTTGCTTGGGAAAACGGAAAGCGTTCAGCAAGTTTGGCAGCATTGTGTTCAAAGATTCTCGAACTCGACAACACAATTCCATTCAGCTGATTATGGATTGTCGAACTGTTAGAGTGCCATGGCAGGTGAAGTTATCAGCACGATTCTAGAGACAACAGCGGGTTATCCGTTGCACCGACTTGGCTGGAAAGCCTTTCAGGACTTGTGTGTGTACGTGGCAGAGGAGTGCCTTAGACGTCCCGTCCAAAACTTCCTCCCTGGTAATGATGCTGGTCGCGATGGGGCATTTGTAGGACGTTGGGATGGTGATGACCCCGCCGCTGGTGAATCTACGATTCAGTGTAAATTTACCTCAAGTGAAAAAGATAACCTCACAGTTTCGAAGCTGAGTGATGAAATTGACAAGGCTCGCGCGTTGGCATCCATGGGACTGGCAGCAGACTACATCATTCTGACTAATCATCAGGTTACTGGTGCGAGTGAAATTAAGATCAAAGCCGCGTTTGAGGTTGCAGCAGTGGGAAGATGCCGCGTATTTGGCTACGACTGGATTGTTCGTCAGATTCGCACTTCACCGCGTCTGCGTATGATGGCACCACGGCTCTATGGTCTCGGTGACTTGAGTTAACTGCTGGATGAGCGCGCATATGCTCAGGCACAGCTCATTCTCAGTGCTATGGGTGACGATCTACAGCGTCTCGTTATTACAGAAGCCCACCGCAGGAGTGTCAGAGCTATAAGCACTCATAATCTCGTTTTGTTACTTGGAGCTCCTGCTGCTGGCAAGTCAACGATAGGTGCAAGCCTTGCTGTCGTCGCGACAGACATATGGCAGTGTGGAACAATTCGCGCTACATCGCCGGAGGACATAACAAGGCATCTAAACCCTGATTTGCCACAGTTTTTCTGGATTGATGACGCATGGGGGAATACCCAGTATCAGCGGCAAAGAACGGAATCGTGGAATCAGACTCTCCCTCTTATTCAGGGGGCCATAAAAAAGGGTACACGCTTCTTGATCACATCACGTGATTATATTTGGAAGGCGGTGCAGAAGGACCTTAAGATACAAGCCCTGCCGATTTTAGGCAAAAGCCAGGTAGTTATAAACGTGCATGAACTCTCCGCTCAGGAAAAGGCACAGATTCTTTATAACCACCTAAAGTTGGGAGATCAGCCGAAAGGATTTCGTACTGAGGTCAAAAGTTATCTGCCCGCAATTTCTGAACGAAAGGATTTTCTTCCCGAAGCGGCACGGCGGTTTAGCTCGGTATTTTTTGCAGGTAGACTCCAAACCACTAGAGATGCAGTGTCAGCTTTTTTTGAAAAGCCCGCAGAGTTTCTCTTGGAGACGCTTACAAACCTGTCTCCAGATTGTCGTGCAGCCATTGCTGTCATTTTTATGAATGGTGGACAGATTTTTTCTCCAGTTTCCATGAAGTATATAGAACCGGCGGCGGCCGCTTTCGGAGTGAATACAGGAGCTGTACGAGAGCAACTTGAAGCATTGAACGGCAGTCTTTTACTTTCTTTTACTTTTGGTAAAGAGCGATGAGGGACCTTATTGGACCTATAAACATCCTACCATTAGTGATGCCTTTGCAAGCTATGTCGCTGCTAGCCCAGAGCAAGTGGAAATTTACTTGCGAGGTGCACGCCCTGATTCGATCGTCTACGAGGTTGTGTGTGCTGGCTGCGAATTTTCCGGCACGTCAGTGGTCATACCTGACAGCTTGCATGAGCTTCTGGAGCAGAGAATTGTTGGGCTGGAGAGGTTTAGGCTTGCTAGCTTTCTTTCATATCGCTCGAATGAAAAATTTTCAGCGCGTCTGCTCTTGAATCGTCCTGACATCATTGACGGTATCTCATATTTTGTTGCACCTATTAGGGAGGACACAGACGCACAGCTTGTAGCTAGGCTACATAGCCAGGGCCTACTACCGGAAGTAACCCGATTGAAATTTGTCGATGACGCAAGACGGCGTGTTATTGACGATGCTGATTCAAGCTTTCTTGATGATGACGATATTCAAAGCGTTTTTACAGCGAAAGAGATAGAGGATCTTTTGAATTTGGCCGAAACGGAAGTTCTCCCAAATATCTCCCAGCACATTGACAGGCTACGTGGAGATTGGGATGGCGATTCGTCCCCTGATGATTATTTCGAGCCATTCGAAGACGCTTTGAAATCTTTCACGACTGCATTATCCGATAGAATAGATAGTCAAAAAGTCATGGTGTCCGCTCGGACGGACATAAGCTATGCTGTCTCTAGCATGAATGACGAGTTTGAGCCGAGTTCCTCGACCTCAGCACCCACAGCATCGTCAACGCCGCAGAATACACCGCTCACAAATTTGTTTCGCGATATAGACGAATAAATCAAGTCGCTTACATAGGGACTTTCCAGCCAGCGCGAACTGGGCTCTATGAGAGTCTTAAGACCAGCTTCTGAACCTTGAATGCCCAAAAATATCCGATCCTAGGTTGATAGCTCCTGAAGGTATATAAAACCACCCCACCCACCGAATAGATTTTCCATCGTTCCTTATAACTAATTCCCGCACTATGCCCCGTAACAACACACGGGAGCATCAGTGCTATGAAACGTCAACTCTGGCGACCATGGCCGATCCGCGTCTTCGGCAGGAAGTGAGTGACTTTTTCAGTCATTGCTACATCCCAGCCCGTTCGAAATACCAGGCGGAGCGGCCCAATACGGCAGCAATCAGTGGCCTTCTTGCCACTTACGGTTCTGACGATCCGGACTGGATGGGATCCCACGTCTATCGAGATAACCCCGGTTACCAGGACACACTGCGCCCGGCCAGCCAAATTACGGGCTGGGCCTACAATGCAGCCAGGGATACTGAATATGATCCAGCTTCACCACCAGCCTGGGGCAAGCCCTACTGTAAACAGTGGTGGGAAGATTCAACGATTGGCCTCAGAGAGAAGCTGATTAATGAAGCCGACGCCACATCTGCTGGATTCTCCAGCCTGGTGGTTGCCATTGCGCCAGCATTGGCTAGCGAACAACAGAATGATGCGGTTGCCAAAACGGTACTCACTAATGCACCACCTTCCTGGTCGAGCAATGAGCTGATAGCCAACAATGCCTCAGGCTCAGGAATCGTCAATGCCGCAGGCTCATTTGTAAAAGGTGGTCTGGCGACAGGTGGCGTCATCACCGCATCGGCACTGTTTTCAGTGACCATGACAGCCGTACTTCAGGCATTACCGATGGTGCAGGCCATTATGCTTCTCGGTGTTTATGCGCTACTGCCACTCGTAGTGGTGCTATCCCGGTACTCTGTTTCCATGATGGTGGTGGGCGGTATGGTCATCTTCACCATCAAATTCTGGACAGTGCTCTGGTATCTGGCCATGTGGGTGGATCAGAACCTGATTCTATCGATGTACCCGGACGTGAATGTTTTCCTGCAGACCTTCGCTAACCCCGGTGAGCATGACGCCAAGCGTATGCTGATGAATATGATCACCACCAGTCTCTATTTGGGATTGCCACTACTCTGGAGCGGCATGATGGCGTGGGCGGGGGTGAGTATTGGTCGGTCGATCACCGCCGCTACATCACCACCGCTACATCACCGCTGGCGAGCCTCGCAGACGATGCCGGAAGGCAGGGTGGTAGCTTAGGGAAAGTGGCTGTTTCAAAAGGGATGAAAAAGTAGAGGGCTGTTATAAGTCCTCCTTATACCAGCCATCCGGGTCAGAGCCTGAATCTAGTCGACCCATAAGAAAATTCTGCTCGCCGAAAAGGTCTGAATCCTCGGACAAGGCGCGTTCATCATCGTCATCGTGGTCGGTGCTGAGCAGAATGCCCATCGCTGTTGCGAAAAAAGCGATTATGGCATTAAGAAGATGTATAAAAGTGATGATTTGGGTTACGCAGCGATGGCTCAATCATATCCGGTAACCTGCCCAAGAAGGCACCAATAGGAATTGCGGCAGCAGGGTGATGCAGTAACCCGGATTTGTCGCCTGAATCAACTTGCGTGATGGCCAGCGCGGCAACTGCACCGGCAAACTGATGAGTTGGCCCGTTCGTTTCGTCTCCTAATGGCTATTTAAGCTTTTTCGTTACAGTTTCGATCAGCTGATTGCAGCACCCTGAAACCTCGAAGCTCAAGGAGTCCAGCTTCCGGCCTTTGACCTTGATATTGGGCCTTTGGCCGTGCGTTGGGCATCTAGCTGTGCCAACAGACTTGGTGATCGATTCCTGAACAGATTGCAGCATGGCAGATTTCAGGGTATCGCCCATATTGCGGGGTGATACCTTCCTGCCATTTAAATTCAAATGAAATATCCAACATTTCGAATGTTCCTTAACAGGTAACGTTTACTTGTTATTTTTTGAGTGACGGCTTTTCTTCTTTATCGAGTCACCTTTGCTTCGATTGACGGTTGAATTTAAAGCTTGGAGGTTTCGCGTTGTGTCTTTTCCGCCTCGGTTTTTGGGTTTGATGTGGTCTATATCCCAGCCCATAGCCGAATCCTTGCCGTGTGATGGCTTATACATGGTGTTCCCGTAGGGGTCCTGTCGATATTTGGCAGGGTCTCTTCCCCTAATGGTCTTCGCGTTGTTCCAAGCCTTCTCTTTCTGTTCTTTGGTAGCCATAAAATCGCCTCTCTCTCATTTAGTGTAAATTAATTTTACTGTATTATTATTTTACATATTGTCAACCCTCTGGCAAAATGGCGAGCAATAAAAACAGGAGTTCGGGATTTGGGGGATAGGGTGGCTGAAAAGCACGAAGTCTTGCTTCGAATGAGGGCTATTGAGTTGTTGGCTTACTGGGAGGGGCGTCTCGTCACCAATAGGCTGATTGGCTGGTTTGGCGTCAGCAGGCAACAGGCATCCGCCGATATTAAGCGGTATATGGCAAACCACAACCCGGACTCCCTGGTTCACGACCCAGGGGTTAAAGCCTACGTTCCAAAACCGGGGTTTCGTCCCGTATTGACCACGGGCCATATCAATGAGTATCTGGGCATGGTTTCGGGGCTGGTCAGTGAATCCATGGCTGTTACCCTGGAGACCGATTCAAATCTCGCGTCGGTTCAGCTGCCAGATAGGTCAGTTCGCCCAGAGGTGGTCAGGGAAGTAATAAAGGCTTGCCGCCGTGAAGGGAGTATTCGAGTTCTATACGCCTCAATGGCGAACCCGGCCTGGGGAGAGAGCGTTATTTCTCCGCATACCTTGGTTTATACGGGCTTTCGATGGCATGCGAGAGCGTATTGTCATAAACGCGGAGAGTTTCGGGATTTTCTCTTGTCCAGGATAGACCGAACACCAAAGCCCACAGACGATGCTGCGCCTTCGCCATTAGATGATAGCCAGTGGCAGGAATCTATTACGCTGACATTGATGCCCAACACAAAGCTGAATGATGGCCAGAAGGCTTTGGTCGAGAAAGATTTCGGTATGCCCGATGGCAGGCTTCAGCTCTCAGTGCGAAAAGCGCTGGCCCACTATACGTTGCAACGCTATCAGGCGGCTGTAACTCCAAAGGAGGCAAATGACGAGCTTCAATATCCCATCCAATTGCTGGAGTCAGACCGCAAAAAGCTGAACCCCTACCTCTTTTCGCAGAGTTCACCGAGTTAGGTTGGCATGGCTGGTTTTGAATATGACAGTGATCTCACCGGAGGCTCCTTGATGGTTAGAGAAAGCCGTATGGTAGCAGCGTTGATGCTAGACAAAGCAACGCCTGAGGAGTGGGATCAGGCCATTCGAGTGGATAACATACTACAGAAAAAGTCTCCAGCATCGGCTAAACGTAATGCTCAGGCTATCCGAAAAAGATTAGAGCGAATCGAGCCTGAGTTCTGGAGAGCGCTTCGAGACGGCGATGAAGAATTGGCAACGCAGGTAGCATTCTGCACGGCCTTAGAAAGAAATCTGCTATTGGTCGAGTTTATGGAGCGTGTGATACGTGACGCTTATGTGACTCATGCTGAGAAATTAGAGCTATTCCAGTGGGCAGATTTTCTGGAAGACTGTGCACACAAAGATCCCAATATTTATGACTGGAAAGAATCGTCAAAGGAAAAAATGCGACAGGTAGTGTTTAGAATGTTGGCCGAAATGGGGTATTTAAACAATACCAGAAGCTTAAAGCTTCAACATGTGGTTATACGGCCAGAAATCAGAGCAATGCTGGATGACACTTATAAACAGCGCGTCAGACAGTGTATGGAAGTGTCCTACAGGGGCAATGCATAGTTAACGGTCTTGCTTTAACGGGCACCTCTAAAAATGCGCTTTTTCTGCGTTAGCATCGTTGGCGACGTACTCGCAGACCCAAAGCACTCACTTCGTTCGCGGGGCCAGCTTTCCTCATGTATGGCTTATACACTGCGGTGTTCCGTGCGCCGCCGCCTCACTACCACAGAAAAATCACTATTTTTAGAGGCACCCTAACGACAATGAGAGCAATTATGGAGCAACGATTACAGCAGCGGCTTAACCAGATTCCGGAGAGGATACTCTCTGAGGAATTTTTACAGGGACAGGGCCTGGGAAACGAAATAGGCTTCTGGATTTTTGATTATCAGCCAGAGTCAGAGCTGGAAGTGAGGGAGTATCTCGTTTTATTGCAAGGCATGTTGGAAAAAAAGTACTCGCATCTCAAGGTGGTCAATATCAACCTGCTGCAAAGCCTGGTGGATTATCTGGGAGATCGTAACTTTGTCGAAAAAGCTGTCCAAATGCAGAAAGAAAAGGGCGATGAAGCTTTGTTAAAAGCCCTTAAAGGGCCACTGCATATGGACAAGTTCGCACCCTACTTGGCTGAAAGCAGTGACGCCAATGAGCAAGACATTATTTTTATATCTGGGGTGGGATCAGTATGGCCATTGCTGAGGGCGCATAACCTGTTAAACAGTTTGCACTCGCTTTTGGGGCACAAGCCTGTAGTGTTGTTCTATCCTGGTCACTATACCGGCCAGACTATGAGCCTGTTCGGAAAGATACCAAGCAACAATTACTATCGTGCATTTAAGCTGGTGCCCTGAACCCGCAGCAAGTCGCGCAGTGAAAACAAAAATGGATGAGGTGAGTTTAATGACAATTAAAGACCTGTTTTTTAAACCCTTGGATCGTGCAATTAACGGTGTGGTCAAGGCCGACCAGGATGATGATGCAACAGTGCATCAGGAGCTGGATGAATACGTTGTCACCAACGAGCTGGAAAAGCACTTCCGCGATTTCTTCGAATCTTACAGTACTGATTTAAACGATCCCTCCATTGCCAATCGGGTTGGAGTCTGGATATCCGGTTTCTTTGGCTCTGGTAAATCTCATTTCCTGAAAACCCTTTCTTACATACTGGCAAATAAAGTTGCACGGGATGCTCAGGGCGCTGAGCGAAGCGCTGTTGAGTTTTTCGATGAACATAAAATCAGGGATGCAATGATCCGCGCCGATATTGATAAAGCGGTTAGCGGGCATGCGGATGTCATCCTGTTCAATATTGACTCAAAAGCCAGCTCGAATGATGAAGGCAACCCAATCCTGAACGTCTTCCTGAGAGTCTTTAATGAACACCAGGGGTTTAGCGGTGACCATCCTCACATCGCACATATGGAAAGGCACCTTGCGCAGAAAGGTGTGTATGGGGCCTTTAAGTCCGCCTTTAATCAATCGAGTGGAATGGACTGGATAGAAGAGCGCGATGGCTACCCGTTTTATCAGGATGATGTCGAGAAGGCATTATCCGACGCACTGGATCTGTCCCCTGATGCAGCACATAAATGGTTTGAGGGATCAGAAGCAACCTTCAGTGTGTCCGTTGAGAATTTCTGCCACTGGGTAAAAGAGTATCTTGATAGCCAGGACGCCCAGCGCCGCATTTTATTCCTGGTGGATGAGGTGGGGCAGTTTATCGGCAGTGACACCAAACTCATGCTAACGCTGCAAACCATCACCGAGAATCTGGGCACCATCTGTAAGGGAAGGGCCTGGATAATCGTCACCTCTCAGGCCGATATGGATGCCGTATTAGGCGAGCTTTCCTCATCCAAGGCAAACGATTTTTCCAAAATTGCCGGACGTTTCAAAACCCGCTTGTCACTTTCCAGCTCGAATACCGATGAAGTTATTCAGAAGCGCCTATTGCAAAAAAAACCTGAGGCTGCCGCTGAGCTGCAAGCCGTATTCGCCCAAAAGGGTGATATTCTCAAGAACCAAATTACCTTCGACCGCTCAGGGCCAACTTTAACCAATTACGATGGCCCCGAAAGCTTCGTCAATAATTACCCCTTCGCTCCGTACCATTTCCAATTAGTGCAGAAGGTCTTCGAAGAGGTCCGTAAAGTTGGCGCTACCGGCGCTCATCTGGCCTATGGTGAGCGCTCTATGCTGGATGCTTTCCAGATGGCGGCCAACCAGATTGCCGGGCAGCACCTGGGGGCGCTGGTACCCATGCACCGTTTCTACAACTCGGTGGAAGGGTTTCTTGATACCGCCGTAAAGCGCACCATTGATCAGGCCAGCGATAACCCCACGCTGGATGATTTTGATGTTCAGATGCTGCGCACCCTTTTCATGATCCGCTATGTGGACCTGGTAAAGGGCACATTGGATAACCTGGTCACCTTATCCATTGAGCAAATTGATGAAGACAAGCTGGCTCTGCGTAAGCGTATTGAAGAGAGTCTGCAAAGGCTGGAAAAGGAAAGCCTGATCACCCGTAATGGGGATGAATTCCTGTTTCTAACCAACGAAGAGAGGGATATTACCCAGAAGATCAAAGCCACAGATATAGCCAGCTCGGAAGAGAATAAAGAACTGAGCAGCCTGATATATAAGGATCTTTTGAAAGACAAAAACAAGTTTCGATACCCGATCAATAAAATGGACTACGGTATTGGTCGCTATCTGGATGGTCACACACTGGACGGTCGCTATGAGGCAGACCTGCGGGTGGAGGTGGTCTCCCCGCTGGATACCGAATACGGCCAATACTCAGAAGCTGGCTGCATCAACAAAAGCGCCGAAGGTGAAGCGGGTCTGGCACTCATCAAGCTGCCAGACGATAAGCAATTCTTCTCAGAGCTGCGAACCTGGTTAAAAACCAATAAGTTTATTCGCCTGAACGATGATGGCTCTCAGGCAGACATCAGTCGCATCCTGGCTGATAGAGGCCGCGAAAACCAGGAGCGAAGAAAGCGCCTGTGCAGCAGCATGGAAGAAATGCTGTTAAGTGCGGATGTCTACGCTCTGGGTCAGCAGCTTACTCTGACATCCGGCAATATACTCACGCTCTTTAATGAGGCCTGCCAGTATCTGCTGGAGAACACCTACACCAAGTTAAATTACCTGAAGGTGCTTCAGCAGGAACCCTGGCGCGAACTGAATGCCGTACTCACGGCGGACGATATCGGGCAGTTGGGTTTGTCCCTCGATGGTGAGCAGGGCAACCCCCAGGCGACCAGAGAAGTCGAGCAATACATCAGCCTTCGAGCCTCTGGCAATGATCGAATCCTGTTGTCTGATCTTGTTGATCGTTTCTCCAGGCGGCCCTTTGGGTGGCCCGATGCCGAGGTTTTGCTAATTGTGGGTCGCTTAGCATCTGCGGGCAGAATCTCTTTGCAGATGTCGGGGGGTACACTGCCGGTCAAAGAAGCGTTGGAACCCCTGCAAAACTCTCGTCGCCGTCGCGAAGTATCCATCATCAAAAAGCGTCAGACAGATGAAGCTGTTCTTAAACAGGCGCGAAACCTGACGCAGGAGCTGTTTTCTGCCATGGGGCCAGCGACGGAGAAAGAACTGTTTGCGTTCTACACTCGGCACTTCAGCGAATGGCTGAACAATCTGAAATCCTACAAAAGCAAAACCGATGTTGGCCGTTTTCCGGGCAAGTCAGTTATTGAACAGTCAATTCTGACCCTGGAACGACTGCTCGGCAATGATGACAGTTTTGATTTCTTTAAGAACGTTGTCGATAAGAAAAACGACTATCTGAACCTGGAAGAAGCCTATCGTGACCTGCACCAGTTTTTCACTAATCAGATTCACGCCTGGCAGCAATTACAGCAGGCGTTGCGTCATTTTGACAAAAACAAGCAGGCCCTTGAAAAGCATGATCAGGCCAAGACCGCTTTGGCTGCGCTTCAATCGATTGCATCGGCAGAATCACCCTATGGCCTGTTGTGCAAGGTGGCCGGGTTAGTCAGTACCGTTGAGGGTATTAATGAAGCAATACTCACAGAAAAGCGCACGCATGCACTCCAGCGCGTAGAGGCAAAAATTCAGCAGCTTGCAGGCGAGATAGAAAAGAGTGGCATTGCAAGCCCTGAGTTAAGCAACAAGCTGTTGCGCCCCCTGCAATTGGTCAAGGCAGACCTGGAAACGGAGACCAGTATCTCTGGCATCTATATGCTGCAAACAGAAACAGCCGATGAGCATTTGGATGATGGCCTGTACGAGCTGGAAAGCGCCGTTCAGGCCGAAATAGAGCGGCGGGCAGAGGCTGAGCGGGCTGCTAAAGCCAAGCAAGATCAGTCGTCTGAAACAAGCACTGGCCAGTCTGAGCAAGAACAACCAAAAGAGCCCCTGGTTACCAAACCGCTCTTTACACCCAAAGCCGTTGTCGAAGTCGCGGTGAGCAGTGTGTTTAACAAAGTCAGCGATAGCCTGTACCTGGAGTCGGAGTCTGATGTTGATAAGTTTATCGAGGCGCTTCAGTCAGAGCTCAAGTCGGCAATCGGCAGTGATAAACGTGTTCGAATTCGCTAGTGAATATCGGGCGATCTAAACAAAGTAAAGGATGACACAATGATCGAGCAGCAGGCCGTAACCCATTTACGGATGATGACCAACAATCCATCCGCACAATTCCATGATGGGCAATTAGAAGCCATAATGGAATTGGTAACGAACCATCGTCAGATGTTAGTGGTCCAAAAAACAGGTTGGGGTAAAAGTGCTGTCTATTTTATTGCAACCAAATTGTTGATTGATCAGGGGAAAGGCCCATCGATTATTATTTCTCCTCTAATTGCACTCATGCGAAATCAGATCCAAAGTGCGGCTCGATTAGGGGTTCGAGTGGTGACAATCAATTCCTCTTTGTCACAGCAAGAGCGAGCAGGCAATGAAGCAAAAATAATCGCCGGAGAGGTAGATGCAATTATCATTGCCCCGGAGCAGTTGGCTAATGATAACCTTGTTCAAAATGTCTTGAGTAATATCCTGTCGAGAGTATCCCTGTTCGTAGTCGACGAGGCCCACTGTATTTCGGACTGGGGGCATGACTTCAGACCAGATTACCACAGGATCGTCCGCATTCTGCAAGCTATGCCGAAAAATCTCCCTGTTCTGGCAACCACGGCAACTGCCAACAACCGTGTTGTGAACGATATTCAAAATCAGCTTGGGGAGCACATACTCATTAGTCGTGGAGGGCTAACTAGAGAGGCGCTGCGTTTACAAAACCTCCAAATCATGCCTAAAGCCCGGCGTCTTGTTTGGCTGGTTTTAGCATTAAATAAGATTGAAGGTACCGGCATCATCTATGCAAAGACCATTAGAGACTGTGAATTAGTGGCTGATTGGCTCACTAGCAATAATATTAATGCCAAGGCCTATTCTGGTGATAGTAATGCTGATGATCGCATCACACTGGAAAACGCGCTGCTTAACAATCAGGTGAAAGCGCTTGTAGCAACTTCTGCATTGGGCATGGGCTTTGATAAGCCTGATATTAGTTTCGTCATTCATTTTCAGGCACCAGGGAATGTGGTGGAGTACTATCAACAAGTTGGTCGTGCCGGACGTGGCATCGACAATGCCCACGGTATCTTAATGCAGGGCGAAGAAGATGAACGGATTCAGGATTACTTCATCAATCGAGCATTTCCCACTCAGACGGAAGTGAATGAGCTTCTTCAAGCCGTATCTAATGCAAATGGTCTTAAAAAATCAGAGATAGAAAAGCACACTAATTTATCCGCTGGTAATATTGAAAAAGCCTTAAAGTTCCTTGCAGCAGAAGATCCGTCACCCATTTATAAAGATGGTTCAACCTATTACAGGACGGCAATAAATTACCATTTGCCGACAGACCGTATTGAGCGATTAAGCGCCATTAAAACCGATGAGTGGGAACAGCTTCAGGCCTATAGCAGCCACCAGCAATGTTTGATGCGTTTTTTGGCGCAGGCCCTTGATGACCCACTTGCTGAAGACTGCGGTAAATGTGCGAACTGTGATCCAGATTCAAAATTATCAATAGAAATACCTCGGGAACTGATTCTGCAGGCGGCGGACTTTCTCAAATACCGCTATGTCAAGATTAAACCCCGCAAGCGTTTCGGTGGGTCAGGTGCCTTGGCAAGGGAGGCATTCCCAATATATCAATTACCTTATCAAAACCCTGATTGGCGAGCGGAAGAAGGACTCGCTTTATCGCGCTGGAAAGATGGTGTCTGGGGTGATCTGGTGGCAGAGGGTAAAGCCGCTGATAAGTTCAGTGATAACTTGATTGATCCCATTGTTCAAATGATTCAAAGCTTGCCCGTTGAGCAAGCACCACGTTGGCTCACTTACGTACCGTCATCAAGACACCCCAATCTGGTTAAAGACTTCGCGCATAAATTGGCGATTACACTAAATATTCATTGTTCAGATGCTGTAACTGTAGCTCAGCATAAGCCCCCTCAAAAGGCTATGGAAAATAGCTACCGTCGCAGTGAGAATCTCGATGGAGCTTTTGCAATCGACCAGTCACAGGTCTACGTTGATCCAGTATTCCTGTTAGACGATGCGGTGGATTCCGGCTGGACATTTGCCGTCGTTACAGCGCTTTTAAGGCGTGCCAATGCAGGCAAAGTTTATCCAATAGCGCTAACCTCAACGAGTAAACAAGGTTAATACATGAATAACGACAATGTATTACAAGCCATATTATTACTGTGTAGTTTTTTTAATAAAAACGAAAGTAGGAATATCAAACCGCTCACGCCTACAGAGTATTCGCGCTTGGCTACTTGGCTGCATCAGAATAAATACACACCTGCCGATTTTATTCTGCGAGAAGAAGAGCTGTTAACCCAGTGGCAAGACCCCAAAAATAAGATTACCAGGGAGCGTTTGGCTCAATTATTACAGAGAGCGGCCAGTATGGGTTTTGCCATGGAAAAATGGCAACAACAAAACGTCTGGGTGTTAAGCCGTGCGAGTGAAGAATATCCTGGAGCATTGCGGAGGCTAGGAGATACACGTTCCCCATTACTATATGGCATTGGAAATCAATCGCTGTTGAATACTCAGGGCATTGGTTTTGTGGGCTCCCGTGATACCAATAGTGATGATGACGCATTTACAAAATCTCTTGCTCAAAAAACAGTTGAGCGAGGATTTACGGTAGTTTCCGGCGGTGCGAAGGGTGTTGATCAGGCCTCCATGCAAGCAGCACTTGATGCTGGGGGTTATGCTATTGGTGTTTTGGCAGATTCATTGCTAAAAGCAGCGACCAAACCCCAATACCGCAAGGCCCTACAGGAAGGCAGATTGTTACTAATTACGCCTTACTACCCGGAAGCCAGTTTTAACGCTGGTAATGCCATGGGGCGTAACAAGTACATCTACACCTTATCGCAAGGGGTGGTTGTGGCCAAGGCTGACGAAAAAGGTGGAACCTGGAGTGGCGCCATAGAGAATCTGAAAAAACGGTGGGTTCCTTTATGGGTTCGATACATAGAAAAGAGTGGAAACCAAAAACTCATAGAACTGGGTGGACAGCCAATAAATACAGTTGATGTTGACTTTAGCGAGCTTATAAAGACCTTTGATTTAGAGTCTGTAGCGGTCCTGAAGGGCGATAAAAATAAGAAAACAACACAGGAAAGAGAAGAGACTCAGGAAGACCTGTCCACAGGTGATATGTTTTCACCTACTGAGCAAAAAGAGCCTGAAGTAGGCTCTAACACAGATATATCGGCAGCATCTGATCAAAAAATTTCCGAACAACATAATGCCGACAATGAACCAAAATTGAGTTCAGATGATTTGGTGGCCAAAGAGGACAGAGCGCCGGCACCTGAAAGCACACAATCACCTGCAGTCTCTATGGGTACTTTGGGTACTTTCCTGGACTTTTTTTATCAACAGATTAAGCAAGAATCAGAAAAGACCTATACACCAAAAGCATTGGCAGAAGAGTACCCAGAGCTGAGCGAAACCATAGTAAAACAATGGTTAAAAACTCTAGAAGAAAGTGGGCTGGTAAAACGCCAGGGCAGAAAACTCGCCTACAAACTGACAGAAGGTAAATAGCATAAAGAAATACATAAACCCACATGAATACCAACAACATAAAAGCCTACGCACCCAAGGCCCGCACCGATTTTATTGCCGCAGTCACCAAGCAGGCGGCGAAATATGGAATTACAGAGAGCGAGATTCACCCGGTCGAAATAAAGGGCGATATTGCGTTGATTGATGGCAGACCTTTCCCTGCCGCTATTACCAAGCCCCGTGCTGATCTGGTTCAGCTTATCCGTCAAAAGGGGTTCAATGTTGTCATTGAGCAAGTGGCTTATAGCTGGTTTAACCGCCTATGTGCCATTCGCTATATGGAGCTTCACGACTATTTGGGGCATGGCAGGCGAGTATTGAGTCATCCTGATGAAGGAGCGGGTTTCCAAATCCTTGAAGACTGTTTGGAAATAGAACTTTCAGGGTTAGATCAGGCAAAGGTGCGTGATTTAAAGGTCGATGGCAGCAAAGATGAAGAACTCTACCGCGAATTGCTTCTGGCTCAATGCCACGCACTCCATCAGGCGATGCCATTCCTGTTTGAGCCGGTAGATGACGCCACTGAATTATTGCTGCCGGTCAACCTGACAAAAACCGATTCCCTGATTCGTGAACTGGTGGATGCAATTCCGGAAGAAGACTGGGCCAATATCGAAATCATCGGCTGGCTCTACCAGTTCTATATCTCGGAGAAAAAAGACGAGGTCATCGGCAAAGTGGTGAAGTCGGAAGACATTCCGGCGGCCACCCAGCTTTTCACGCCAAACTGGATTGTGAAGTACATGGTTCAGAACTCGCTGGGGGCACAATGGCTGGCAACCTATCCTGATTCGCCATTAAAAGGGCAGATGGAGTATTACATTGAGCCAGCCGAACAAACTGAAGAGGTCAACGCACAGCTTAAAGACCATTACGCCAACCAGCCTGAATCCAGAGGAGCTGACCCTGATTGACCCCGCCTGTGGTTCGGGGCATATCCTGGTGGAGGCTTATGACCTTTTCAAAGCAATCTATCTGGAGCGTGGTTATCGGCAGCGCGACATTGCGCAACTGATTCTTGAGAAAAATCTCTTCGGCCTCGACATCGACGAACGCGCCGCTCAGCTAAGTGGTTTCGCTTTAATGATGAAAGCCCGCGCAGATGACCGGCGACTTTTTGAGCGAGGCGTAAAGCTTAACGTGATGGCGCTGCAAGATAGCACCGCCTTTGATCCTGAAAAGATTATTGAAGGAGTGGGTCTCACTCACCATGGTTTGAAGGCAGGTGATCTTACGGAATTAAAACGACTGTTCGAGCAGGCGACTACATTTGGCTCGTTGATCCAGGTGCCTTGGGAATTGGCGGAGAAGTTGCCAGCATTAAAACGGTTGAGTGAAGTAACAAGCCAGGACCTTTTTGTATCGGGGGCGCTCAAGAAATTGGAGCCCTTGGTGAAGCAGGCCGGCATATTGGCGGTGCAGTATGATGCGGTGGTGGCGAATCCGCCGTATATGGGCAGCAAGTATCATTCAGCGGTACTCAAAAAGTACTTGAAGGATTATTACGATGGCTATGAGAAAGACTTCTTTTCGGCATTTATTGCGCGTGATCTTCAATTCAGCAAACCCCAGGGTCACCTGGGAGTTATGTCACCATTCGTGTGGATGTTTATTTCTACCCATGAGCATTTGCGAACTCGTTTGATTGACCAAGAAACAGTTACGTCGCTCATCCAGTTGGAATACTCGGGCTTTGAGGGAGCGACTGTGCCGATTTGTGCATTCACCCTGCAAAAGTCACATGTAGATGGGCGGGTGGGTTGCTACATTAGACTATCAGAATTTCGTGGCTCAGAAGCTCAGGCACCAAAAACGCTGGAGGCTATCCGCAACCGCGATTGTGGTTGGTTCTTTGAGACCGCCCAAGATGAGTTCAGAAAAATTCCGGGAAGTCCTTTGGCTTACTGGGTGGGTAATCAGTTACGAGCATGTTACGAAAAAAGTATTCCGCTAAAGGATGTTGCGCCTGCAAAGTTAGGTATGCGAACCGGTGACAATGACAAGTGGTTGCGTCGTTGGCATGAGGTCTCATCTACTGAGACATGCACCTCGGCGAAAGATCGGGAAGATGCAAAGGCTTCGAAAGCTAAGTGGTTTCCTTACAACAAAGGGGGCGAGTTTAGACGCTGGTATGGTAACAATGATTACCTGATCTTCTGGGAAAACGACGGGCATGAAATTAAAAAAGAGACACTGATTAAGTATCCACAACTGAGTTGGGATAACCTTGGCTGGAAAATAACGAACGAAGCAGATTTTTTTAAGCCATCACTGACATGGTCTTTTGTTAGCTCGTCGAATTTTGGTGTTAGGACATGTTCAGGTGGTGCGCTCTTTGATGTTGGTGGATCCAGCTCTTTCCCGGCGTCTGATCTCTACCACCTTGTGGCTGGTTTCATGTGCTCGAAACTCGCATTCGAGTTCTTGAAGCTATCTAACCCTACTTTGAACTTCCAAGTCATTAATGTTAATGGGTTACCGTGGGTAGCACCTGCACTTCAGTGCGTTAAGCCAATAGTGCAAACACTTATTCAGTTATCTAAAGCTGATTGGGATTTCCACGAACGCTCCTGGAACTTCCAATCCCTCCCCTTTCTAATGGACTCCTCCGAGTCAGCGTCCACCCTCGAATCCGGTTACACCGCCTGGATCACCCAGAACTGCGAGACTATCGCCGAAATGCAGCGTCTCGAAGAGGAGAACAACCGCCTTTTCATTGATGCCTACGGATTGACAGACGAACTTACGCCTGAAGTACCCATAAAACAAATAACCTTAACGATTAACCCCGCCTACCGCTATGGCGGCAAGCTCACGGAAGAAGAACAGTGGAAGCGTTTTCGCGAGGACACCATGGGGGAGCTGGTCTCCTATGCCATCGGCTGCATGATGGGGCGTTATAGCCTGGATGAGCCTGGCCTTATCTACGCCCACAGCGGCAATGAGGGCTTTGATGCCAGTCAGTACGCCACTTTTCCAGCAGATGATGATGGTATTGTTCCACTGACCAGTATGGAATGGTTCGATGATGACGCTGCAAATCGCTTGGAGGAGTTTATTGGCGTTGCCTGGGATAGCGCTCACCTGGAGCAAAACCTTTCTTTCCTGGCCGAAAATCTCTCACCGAAAAGAGGTGAAGGCAGCCGGGATACTATTCGCCGTTATCTGAGCGATAAGTTCTTCAAAGACCACCTGCAAACATACAAGAAGCGGCCCATTTATTGGCTGTTCAGCAGTGGCAAGCAAAAAGCCTTCCAGTGCCTGGTTTACCTGCACCGCTATAACGAAGGCACCCTGGCCAGAATGCGTACTGAATATGTGATTCCCCTCACGGCGAAGCTGTCCGCCTACGTGGACAAGCTGGAGAAGGATAAGGAAGCCAGCGACAGCACGGCGGAAATCAAGAAACTGGAAAAACAAATCGCCCAGCTTCACAGACAACAAGCCGAACTGGGCCGCTTTGACGAACAACTCCGCCATTACGCCGACCAGCGCATCACACTGGACCTCGACGATGGCGTCAAAGTGAATTACGGCAAGTTTGGCGACCTGTTGGCTGAGGTTAAAGCCGTGACAGGCAAAGCGCCTGTAGTGAACATTGCATAGCCTATAACGATAAGACTTATTAAGAAATATTGTTAATTTTTAAGAAAATCTGCTACAACACCCAAAGGAATCAATGCAAGGGTTAATGATGGCAACCGTTACAGTATCCGTGCCCGATCAGATGAAAGGCTGGATTGAAGAACAAGCGAAAAGCGGCCTTTATGGTGGCGCAAGTGATTATATTCGTGACTTGATCCGCAAGGATCAGGAAGACCGCGCTGAACGTGAAGCACTGATTCAAGCACTGAAAAACGGCGAAGAAAGCCCTGTTCTGAGTATGTCAGGCGATGAATTACACAGATTTGCTCGTAAAAAAGCAGGGCTGAAATAGGCTATCCATGCCCCGTTCTTATCGGCTTTCTGAAAAAGCCCGCGATGATTATGCCGCTCTTTATAGCTACACACTGGAATCTTTCGGTGAAGATCAGACAGAGCATTCAGTTGGATGGGGCTCCAATTAATAGTGGACGTTTGATCGGTTTTCTACAGCAGATAAAGAGCTTGTGTCAACGAACTGGGCAAACGTTTCAATTAAAGAACACTAAGAGAATAACTGATGGCAAAAGTCGTTTTTTCTTATTCACACGCTGATGAGCAGCTCAGAAATGAGCTGGAAAAGCATTTATCTCCGTTACAACATATGGGGCGTATTGAGACTTGGCACGACAGGCGGATTGTTCCTGGTGAAGAGTTTGATTCAGAAATAGATCAGCACTTTGCTGAGGCCGATATTGTCCTGTTACTCGTGAGTCCAGACTTTATAGCGTCGGATTATTGCTATGAGGTTGAAATGACGAGCTCAATTCAGCGGCATGAGCGAGGTGAGGCCACTGTGATACCAGTAATTCTTCGGCCTTGTGTTTGGCATGCGCTACCTTTTGGTAAGTTGTTGGCTGCAACGCCCGACGGGAAAGAAATTGTCAAATATACAAATATTGATGATGGTTTCGTTGAGGTGGTAAACGCTGTGAACAGAGCGTTGGACAAGCTTGGTGGGACAGAATCCGAGGTTTTGCCGACAGCCTCTTTGCCTCGCTTTGAAGCATCAGAAAGCAGCATATCAGATGTATCCCAAGCTGGCTCCGGTCCAAGATCAAGCAATATGGCCATTAGCAAGGAATTTACCGACAGAGATCGAGACCTGGCATGCAAAGAAGGATTCGACTATCTCGCCCGGTTCTTTGAAAACTCCTTAGGAGAGCTTTCCACGAGAAATCCCGAACTTGAGACTGATTTTCGACAACGAGATGCGGATAGTTTCGAGTGCTCAATTTACAAAAATGGTAGCCGTGTTAGTCATTGCGGTATCTGGCGGAGTAGTGGTGGTCTCAGCCTCGGTGATATTTGTTACAGCAGTGAAGGTATATCGACAAATAGCTGTAATGACAGTATGTCTGCTGATACTGATGGTGCAATTCTGGGTTTTAAATCATTGATAGGGGGCATGATGGGGCAGGACAGGGATGCGTTGCTAACAGCCGAAGGTATGGCGGAGCAATTTTGGGAGCAACTGATCAGACCTTTGAAGTAAAGGCGCATTGAATAAGGGGAAACTTAAAAATGGGGAAAGGTATCCACATATGAATTTGAGCCAGCTCCGCCAGAGCTTGGAACAGGCCTTTTTCAAGGAAAATAACCGGTTGGTTTTTTGGTATGACCCTGAGCAGTCATTTTCTGATGACTTGGGAGAATTGAGCCTCCCTGATATTAACATCATCAATATGGCGTCTGAATCTGCGTTGGGTGTAAAGCTCAAGCTCGAACTGGATGATGTCGATGGTAGATACCTGCTCTACTTTCCATGCTCTGAACCTGACGTAGAAAAGGATTGGCTGCTGGATATGAAGCTGTATTCCAGATGTTTTTATGCCGATCGGTTTTCCATTATTTTCAACGAACTGGGGCTACACACCCATAGCCTGCGCGAGCATCTGGCTAAACGCGATAAGTTTCTGGCCAGTAAAGCGCGGTTAGCTTCTTTACAAAAGTTCGTTACGCCGGACTTTTCTGAAACAGACCTGGATTTGGCGATGATTGCGGTAGTGGCCAAAGCAGAAAGTCATGATATACAGCATATTTTGCTTGCATTAGCGGACGAGGCCGTTGGAGAGGATGTAGGCCTGGAGCACCGTCCTGGCTTACTGGATGAGCTGGACAAATATGGTTTAACACCGGCTTTTGTATCCGCACTACAGGATGAAATAGGTTACCCGGCGACCGCTGAAAAGCTGGGAGGAGACGAGCCGTTCAAATTTGGACATTTCCTGATCCGCTTGTTGACGACTGGGTTTTGCGAAAGCATTAGCGATGTTCCGAGCTGGGCATCTGAGCTGGTGATTTCTTCGGCACCTTCCAGAGCAACCACCAGGGCTTTGCTTTCTCTATGGCGAGATAGCTCCCGTTACTACAGGAGCTTTGATGTTGTCTCCGCATGGGTTGCTGAAGCGCTGCGTGTAAAGGAGAAGCTGGGAACCTATGATATTCAGCATCTCGCTGATGTTGCCACTTTCGAAGCTGTAGAGCAGAAAATCATTGTCGACTTGACCCAGGCTATTCCCAAAGCCTCCACTCGAGATCTTGCGCTCTTCGAAGAAGTGATTTCTTCAAGACTGGATGGGTATTGGGCGTCCAAACACACAGATGACGCGACGAGGAAAAAATACCGCACTATATACAAAGCGCTGTCCTCGGCAATTGACTTATTTGCTCTTCGTTTGAGCCATGAATCCGGATTTCATTTCGAATCCTGTGAGGCACTGTACAAGGCGTATGAAACAGATCTGTACCAGTTTGACAAGGCCTACCGGCATTATTGTGAAGCCTCCCAGCGGGCGCATGTCGAAATTTTAAAAGAACTCAATGACGAGGTTGAGCAGTGCTATGCCATCTGGTATATCGACAACCTGGCCAAAAACTGGGGGGACAGGATTGAGTCTGAGGCGCGTCTGAGTAGCTGGCAAATAGCAGATATTCCCAATCAGCAGGATTTCTATAGCAAACATGTCCGTTCGATTGTAAATCAATCTCCTGCCAGCAAATCACAGAGGAAACGACGGGTAGTTATCATTAGCGATGCTTTTCGTTACGAGGCTGCGGTAGAGCTCAAAGACCGTATTAATGAGAAGCGCTATAGCGAGGCTTCCCTAACTTCACAATTGGGTGTTGTTCCAAGTTATACCACTTTGGGCATGGCCTCATTACTGCCCCATGAAAGCATCGAATACCCTGATGGCAAGGAGGGTGATGATGTATTTGTCGATGGGCAGTCCACAAAAGGAACCGCGTCCAGAAACAAAATTTTATCAACCCATGGCGGTATCGCTGTTACTGCTGAGCAAGTGAAAGAGTGGTCCCGTGATGAAGGCCGCGAAGCGCTTCGGGATCAACACCTGGTATATGTTTACCACAATGTTGTTGATGCGCGCGGGGATAGCTTATCGACAGAATCAGAAACCTTTATGGCCGTCGATCATGCGATAGAGGAACTGACGGAGCTTACCCGAAAAATCCTGATGCACTTTAACACGTCCACAGTATTAGTGACTGCCGACCATGGTTTTCTGTTTCAACAGAGCAAGCTGGAACAGGCCGATAGAACCTCTTTGGCTGATAAGCCCTCGACAGCGTTAAAGAGCAAGAAACGCTACGTCATTGGCCATGGACTAGGCGAGCCCAAGGATGCCTGGCATGGCTCCACCAGAAATACTGCGGGCACCAGGTCAGATACCGAGTTCTGGATCCCCAAAGGTGCTAACCGTTTCCATTTTGTCGGAGGAGCAAGGTTCGTTCATGGCGGCGTCATGCCCCAGGAAATTGTTGTTCCGGTGCTGACGGTTAAACAGTTAAGGGGCGAGAAAGCAGAGAAGCGAACCAAGCGCAAGGTTGGCGTGATCTCAACCAAGTCATCCCTGAAAATGGTGAACAATATTCAGCGCTTTGACCTGATGCAGGCCGAGGCTGTCAGCGATCAGGTATTGCCGGTAACGGTATCTGTCGCTATTTACCACGGAGATCAAGGGGTTTCCAGTGAGGAGGTCACCACATTTGATTGTGCGACGGATTCTGTGAGCGAGCGGGTAAAACAGGTGAAGCTGTCCTTGTCCGGTACCCATTATGATCGCAATAAAGACTACTTTTTGGTTATTAGAGACAAAGACTTAAATACAGAACTTGAGCGTTACAAGGTGACTATTGACCTTGCTTTTACCGACGATTTCTTTTGACTCTTTTTGGATGGAGAGGAATCAGAATAGACGTTCATCTAAAGACTATTAAAAGAGGCACAAGCGAGCCGTATTATGGAAAACGCCAGCGATACTGATCTAGACCAATTACTGAATGCCAATTTTGCAGGACGTGTTGTTCGAAAAGATCTCACAAAACTGATTAAGGAAGGTGCGAACGTTCCAGTCTATGTGCTGGAGTACCTGCTGGGCATGTATTGTGCCTCAGATGATCCCGACGTCATTGAGCAGGGCCTTGGCAACGTCAAAACCGTACTGGCAGAGAACTATGTACGGCCAGATGAAGCCGAAAAAGTTAAGTCGCTGGTCAGAGAACGCGGAACCTATAAGGTCATCGACCGGGTGACAGTAAGGCTCAATGAGAAAAAAGATAAGTATGAGGCTTCGTTCAGCAACTTAGGTATCAAGAATGCTGAAATATCCGCTGGCATTGTCAAAGAATACGAGAAGTTGCTGGTTGGCGGTATTTGGGTGATCGCTACGCTCAGCTATTTTTATGAAGAGGGGCAGTCGGCCTCTCCGTTCGGCGTGACGTTGCTCAAGCCAATCCAAATGCCCAACATGAACATGGATGAGTTGTTTACTGGTCGTACTGCTCTGACTACAGAGCAATGGCGTGCGGCCTTGATCCGCTCTATTGGCATGGAGCCAACGGCATTAGATATGGATGTTCAGTGGCACCTGTTAGCCCGCATGATCCCGTTTGTTGAGAACAACTACAATGTCTGCGAGCTAGGCCCTCGTGGTACTGGTAAAAGCCACATTTATAAGGAGTGTTCGCCTAACAGTATTCTTGTCTCTGGTGGTCAAACCACGGTTGCCAATCTGTTTTACAACATGAACACAGGGCGTATCGGTCTCGTTGGCCTTTGGGACCTGGTCGCTTTCGATGAGGTGGCGGGAATCTCCTTCAAGGACAAAGACGGTGTTCAGATTATGAAGGACTTTATGGCCTCAGGCTCCTTCGCCCGAGGCCGCGAGCAGATGGAGGCTTCTGCCTCTATGGTTTTTGTGGGGAACATCAACCAAAGTGTCGAGTCCCTGGTGAAAACCAGCCACTTGCTGGCCCCTTTCCCGGAGCCCATGATCGACTCGGCTTTCTTCGACCGCTTTCATGCCTACATCCCCGGATGGGAGATACCCAAAATGCGGCCGGAGTTCTTCACGAACAAATACGGTTTAATTGTCGACTACCTGGCGGAGTTTTATCGTGAAATGCGCAAACGCAGTTTTGCCGATGCCATCGATAAGCATTTCAAGCTGGGTAATAACCTTAATCAACGAGATGTTATTGCTGTTCGTAAAACCGTATCCGGCCTGATCAAATTATTGTATCCCCACGGCCAATTCGAAAAAGAAGATGTACGTGAATGCCTGGAGTATGCGCTTCAAGTACGCCGACGAGTAAAAGAACAGTTGAAGAAGATTGGCGGCATGGAGTTTTACGATGTGCATTTCAGCTATATCGACAACGAAACGCTGGAAGAGCACTTTGTTTCTGTGAAGGAACAGGGAGGGGGAGGACTGATTCCGGAAGGCCCAGGCAAGCCAGGATTTATTCATACCATCGGGTTGAGTAATAAGGGCATGCCTGGCCTCTACCGGCTTGAGCTTCAGGTTACAAAAGGGTCTGGAAAGCTTCAGACCTCTGGTTTGTGGAACTCCAGTGCAGCGAAGGAGCAGGTGAAGATTGCTTTCGATTACTTCAAGGCCAATTCCTCCCGCATGAGTGCCGGTGCGCATGTGATGGATCATGATTTCCATATCCACGCTGTAGAGCTACAGAACACAGGGCCCTTCACTCATCTGGCGCTTGCCAGCTTGGTGGCCTTTGCCTCTGGTTTGCTTGGTAAGCCGATTCAAAGCCAGATGGTTGTTCTTGGTGACATGAGTTTGGGCGGCAATGTGATGCCCGTCGAAAGCATCGCGGAATGTTTGCAGGTCGCTTTCGATGCAGGGGCAAAAAAGATTGCCTTGCCGATGAGTAGCGCAGCAGACATTCCCAGCATCCCTGCTGAGTTGTTTACCAAATTCCAGACCAGCTTTTATGCAGATCCGGTTGATGCGGTTGTAAAAGCTCTGGGCGTAGACTGATGCCCATATACGACCTTAATGACTCAGGTATTGAGCGTCTGCAAAAGACGACCTTTGCCGATCAAGGGATTCGAGAACGACAGGATATACAGCGTTTGCTGAGGGATCCGATCGAAATCATTTCGGAAAAGACGATGCTGATCGCCGAGGAGTTTGGTGATTGGGACGCCAGCCGCAGGCGGGGCGATCTGCTTTGTATCGATAAAGAGGCCAACCTGGTTGTGGTTGAGCTGAAGCGTACGGAAGATGGCGGCCACCTGGAGCTACAGGCCATTCGATACAGCGCTATGATATCCACGATGACATTTGACCGGGTTGTCGAAGCCCGTAAATCGTTTCTAAATGCTATTGAATCGCACGATGATGCACAGCAGAGGATCCTTGATTTCCTTGAGTAGGACGAACCAGATGAAGATTCTTTTGCGCAGAATGTTCGAATTGTTCTGGCGTCGACCGAGTTTTCAAAAGAATTGACCAGTGCAGTGTATGGCTCAACGATAAGGGAATTGATATTCGCTGCATCAAAATGGAGCCTTTCTATGACGGGCAAAGGATTCTCCTGGATATTCAGCAAGTAATTCCGCTTCCGGAAACTGAGCAGTTCCAGGTTCAGGTTCGTCAGAAGAAGCAGAAAGAGCAACAAGCTAGATCGTCTAATAGGGATTTTTCGAAATTCATCCTTTCTATCAACGGCCAGGAATATCCTCGATTAAACAAACGCAATCTTATGCGCCAACTCGTTAGTGTCGTAATTGAGGCGGTTAATCTCAATAAACCGATAGTCACGATCCGGTGTGTAGCCAATAAGAGTATACACCCGTACCAGGTTGCCAAAACGATAGCGGTACGCGCTGCTAGAGGGCATGTCATCGCTTTCGTCAATCAGGACACCTGACAGCCAGCCTTTTTGCGAATGAAGGTCGCAGAGCTTTGCGAGTAGTGCTTCATCCGAGAGTTTTCGACTTCTCTCGGTAATGACGCCTTGCGCCATGTAGAAATAGCGAGGGTCTATGATTGGCTCGAATACAGCGTCTGCACGTACCCATTGGTCTGGATGATTCCTGACCCGCTACTTTTTCAGTTTGTTTGATGTGCGGTTAAAAACGTTGTTACCGATATATTTTTCATTGGTGAGAATCTGGTGCACTATACCCCTAGTCCATTTGCGCCCTAAATCCGTAGTTAAACCTTGCAGGTTGAGAGTATCAGCTATCTCACGTTTGCACATTTGATCTTCTACAAAGTGTCTGTAGATAGCATGTACGACCTTGATTTCGTCTTCGGGGCCAGGGACAAGCAAGAATGACTCTATCGGTTTTCAGGGGCTTATGTTCGCCTTGTTTGAGTATACTCTTTGCGTTGCCATGCTCATCAATCAGCATACGCCGGATTCCATATTCTGCTGGCCACCTTGCCGCAAGCCTTTCTCAATGAGCCGACATTGACCGGCAAATACCTTATTCGATAGCCGCGGCTGTATTCGCCGGACATCTCGCACTTAACGCCTTTGACTATCGCTGAGATAGGACTACCATCATCCTCAAATTGTTCAAGGACCAAGTTTTTCCATTCCAAAGGGATGAAAAATTCGCCTCTCAATCGCTCACATTCTACAGGATGAATTCCCGGCTACGAGCTCTGCGATGAGAATTATTGCTAAACGAATTCATACAAACCCAAGGGGTGTGAAAAACTGGTATCAAGGAGAAGCGGTCCCAAATCTATCGCATTTCATTAGCTTGGCAAGTATTTCGCCATCATTGATGTGTTGGTTTCTTCGAATAACTGGTTATGTCGATTTGGCGCGACGGCTAGAACTCAAAACGGAAGGTGAAGTTCCCCCTGTGGGAGATATGGAATTCTGCTTTTATGGGATCATTTTTGATACTAAAAAGATCAGGGGCGGGCTGACTGGGCTGCAAAGCCTCAATCAGCGACAGGTCTGGTTTTACACAGAAGTGCACAAAGGGGATGAGCCTACGGCCCATAGTCATGCCCGCTATTGGGATATAGGTGTGGCCACAGCACGCAGAGATATAGCGCTCCTTGTTGATCTGGGGCTCATTCATTATTAGCGGAGCGAAGAAAAATGATAGATATGTGGTGGGCTCAGAAGCCCAGTAGAACTTTGGTTAGTGTTTCGTTTAGGGTTCATCAAATATAGGTGTGTGGCTAATGAGCAATAGCTCTACAAAGAGCGCTCGCGTGCTTGAAAAATAAAGCCTTCGATTTTGCCGAAATGAACCTGATTTCTGTAAAAGGTTAAAAATAAATGTAACTTTTTTTAGAGTTTGTCTGGTTATGGTATTTTCATGGTATTATCCATATTGTGATTTTTAACTCATTGAAAATAAAAAGAAAAAATGTCTTATTTGTAATCGAGTGGGAGTGAGTGATCTCACAGGGCAGGCTGTCTGCAAGGGATGATTGTGTTACTCTCACGCCATTCCCATCACAAACTGAGAGACTGACGCCATGCACGAAGGCGCAAAAGAAAAACGTTTCCTGAACGAGTTGGAAACCCTGTTCACCGGCGCTGACGTGGAAGGTGATTCCGGCTTTGTCAATCTCATGCGCATGAAGCGCGCGTATTTCCGCTCCATTCGCCCGCAACTGATGGCACGGATTGACCGGTGGGCGGAAAAACACACCGCCTTCCGTGAAGAGCTTTTCGGCAAACTCTACACCTTCTTCCACCGCTATTTCTGCGAAAGCGGCTCGATCTACTTCCGCCACCTGCCGGCGTTCGCCAAAACCTACGAGCGGGTGTATGCAGACGGCCAGGATGTCACCCTGTCATGGAAAACCCGGATGCTCTATTACGTCAAATCCGATGTGCTGGTGCGCTCCATGCCGGTCGAATTGAGCGAAGAGGGCAAGCCGTACAACACCAGACGGTTTTATTTTGACGCTTAACCGAAGAGGCGCTGGACAAGGCCATCGCCGTGTTCCGCCGTCAGACCGAAGCCGACTTTTTCATCAACAAAGACGCCAAGGTCTTTCTGCGCGAGCAGTTTGACTTGTGGGCCTATCAATACATCTTCTCCGAAGAGACACTCTTTGAAGAGAAGCGCATCAAACAACTGCAGGCGATAAAGCACACCGCCTATGACATTATTGACTTCATCGCCCAGTTTGAAGATGAGCTCAGGCGGGTGTGGGAAAAACCCAAGTTTGTCCGCAACGTCCACTACGTCGTCACGCTGGATAAACTGGGCGACAACACCCTGGACAACATTGCCAGGCACAAAGGCGTGAAGGCACAGATTAAAGAGTGGCGCGCACTCGGCATGGTGGATGATGCGTTTTCCATGCAGAGCCTCTTCAACGGGCAAGGAAACTTGTACAGAAAAAACGGCACGGGCGATGATTATAAATATCTGCCGCTGGATACAAAACACTTCAAATCTCTGGAGCCGGACATCCTGAACGACCTGGGCAATCTGGATGAGGCGCTGGACGGCGAGCTGGTACACAGCGAAAACTGGCAGGCGCTGAATACTCTTCAGAGACGCTATCGGGAAAAGGTGAAGTGTATCTATATTGATCCGCCTTATAATACCGGCAGCGATGGATTTATTTATAAAGATGGCTACCAACATAGTGGCTGGTTGGCAATGTTAAACAGTCGGCTAATTCAAGCTAAAACAACATTAAATAATGATGGGGTAATCTTTATTTCTATTGATGACAATGAACAAGCGAAATTAAAGATGTTATGCGATAGTATTTTTGATCAGAATAACTATGTCGGCGACATTATCAGAAAAACAAAATCAACAACAAATGACGCAAAGAGTGGTTTTAACATACAACACGAAAGCTGTTTAATTTATGGAAAAGACAAGAAAAATGTTTTGTTGCAAGACGATAAAAAAGATTTTTCAAAATACACAAACCCAGACAATGACACTGCGGGCGCTTGGATTATCACTGATCCAAGCGCCCGCACAGGAAATGTTCGCTTTCCTATAGAAAACCCTTATACAGGCAGAATAGATTATCCGCCCAAAGGACGTTGTTGGGGGTTTTCCAAAGAAAGTTATAAGAAACACGTAGAAAGTGGAAAAATAAAATTTAAACAAGAGCATGGTGAAAAAGAGAGAGGATTTATTTACAAAAGGTATTTATCAGAAGTAAAAAGTGATCACCATCAAGTAAACAGCTTATTTTCAATAGAAAATATCTATATGAATCAAGCTGCCACAAAGGAAGGTAATGATCTATTTCATGAAAGTATGATGCATTATCCAAAACCAGTCATTTTTTTGAAAAAAATTATTGCGTGTGCATGTGACTACAAAGGCATAATCCTCGACTACTTCGCCGGTTCCGGCACCACCGCCCATGCGGTGATCAATCTTAATCGGGAAGACGGCGGCAGGCGAAAATACCTGCTGATAGAAATGGGCGAGTATTTTCATACCGTGCTACTGCCGCGCATTAAAAAAATCATCTATTCAAAAGACTGGAAAGACGGCAGGCCAGTCTCCCATGAAGGTAGCAGCCATTTTCTAAAGTACTACACTTTAGAGCAATACGAAGAAACATTGAGGAAATCCCATTATGAAGATGGTGAGCAACTGGAGTTGGACAGCACAAAATCCCCGTTTGAGCAATATGTTTTTTTCGCCGATGACAAACTTGGCGGAGCCGTCAAGGCGCAGAAAAACGGCAAGCTGAAAATCAACCTGCAAGGGCTTTATAAAGACATCGACATTGGCGAGTCACTCGCCAACATCCTCGGCAAAACCATCCGCAAACGCACGGCGGACAGCGTCACCTTCAGCGACAACACAACGGAGAAAACCAACCCCGCCAACATGACCGAAAAAGAAAAACAGCATTTTATATCCTTGATAAAACCTTACCTTTGGTGGGGGGAGTGAGAGGAGATGAGTCAGTAGACTTGAGCATGATTTTTTGAAGATTTCACCTACAATGGTAAAATAAATTTTACAGAGAGGAGAGAGAAGCATGAATATAGACAAAAACAGAGATGTTGTCCAAGTTAAAAACCCTCGTTCGAATAGATATGTAAAAATTGATCGTTCCAATGGCCGAATTGTATCCCATAAAAAAACAACGGGGCCATACAAAGGTATTCCGGTAGCACGCAAGAAAAAATGATCATCTACAGCCCTATGGATGGGGACGCACTCACTACGTCAATACGTAGCAACCCAAAACATTGTTTTCTCATGACTCGTTTAGGGCAGCCTGTGCCAAAGATGGTTAAAGCGATGCGAACAGAGATAACTAATTGTTGTAAAAACATCGATTATACAATTGTAGATGCAGCTACTAAAATTACAGGTAGGGACTTCCTGATCAAAATTTGGAAGCAAATTGCAGCTTCTCCGCTTGTGGCGGGTATCGTGCATGAAGATATTCCAGCTTCTACTCAAGCAAATATCTATTATGAATTAGGAATCGCTCAAGCTCTGGGAAAAGAAACAGTAATCGTTAAAAGTCCAAAAGCGAAGGTTCCTTCTGATCTTGTTAGAACAGAATATATTGAATTTAATGGCCAATTCAACTCAAAATTTTCTACTTACTTAAACGGCCTCTGTAGCCAAGCTGAACATTACGAGCTAGTAGCAGAGCAGCTTGACAGAAACCCTATTTTAGCAATTGACTATTTAAGACGTGCTTACTTAATAACTGGCGATAAAAAACTTCGGACAAAGGCTAAGACGGTACTTAAAAATTCAGGAATCGAAAACCGTGCTAAAAATAGTGTAGAGCTGCTCGTTGCCAGTTTTTAGGCTTAAAAGATTATAAAGGGCACCTCTAAAGTAAAAAGACATGACTGACAAATATAAAAAAGCTATAGATGAGGCGGAAAGTTCTATTGAACCCAAGCGTATTGAAAGGGCTAAAGAGGTGCAAAATAAAATTGATGATCTTAAGTCTCGGGGCCTATTAAGAAAACAGGAATATAAATCTTTTGCCACATCGGGTTTTGGAGAACAGAACTATGTCAGAAACAAACTAAAAAACTGCTGATAAAAACGGTTTTCAATGACCCCAAGCCTTGAATCCCTAACCCAATCCCTCAACTACGGCGAGCTGCCGGAAACCTGGCGTGTTCCTGAAATAGAACACTTCTCCCCTGAAAAAACGCTGTACGACTATCAAACGGACGCTTTGAGAAATGCCGCCCGTGCGCTGTATCTGTATTACGGCAAAGCGCATGACTGGTGTTTGCATGAGCCTGCATCGATAAACCACAATCGCAAGCAACATTTATATGGCTTGTATGACCGTGCCGATTTTACCGACATAAAAAAATACGAAACCCGAGCCGATAAAAATAACCATACACAACAGCCGGTGTTCCGCATTCTCGACCGTTACTTTCCCTCATTTAACGAGGCCATCCCCTATCATCACCTCATCAACCGCATGTGTTTCTGGATGGCCACCGGCAGTGGTAAAACGCTGGTCATGGTGAAGCTGATTGAGTATCTGCATGGCCTGATCAAACACCGGGAAATTCCACCGCATAACCTGCTTGTGCTGGCGCCGAGCGATACGCTGCTCAGGCAGATCCGACACACTGTGAATGAATTTAATCGTCGCTCTCTGCATATTGAGCTTGTACCCTTGCGCGATATTCATCGCCCAAGACAGGGCCAACTGGGGGAGACCATCAGGGTGTACTATCACCGCAGCGACAACATTGCCGATGTGCAAAAAGATGCGCTGACCGATTACCGCATCTATGAGAACGATGGCAAGTGGTATGTGCTGCTGGATGAGGCGCACAAGGGCGGCAAGGAAAACTCCAAGCGCCAGGCCTATTATGCCGTGATGGCGCGGCAGGGGTTTCTGTTTAATTTTTCCGCCACCTTCACCGATGCCGAAGACATTGCCACGACCGTCAAAAAGTACAACCTGGAAGCGTTCATAAAAAACGGCCATGGCAAAAATATTTATCTCAATCAAAGCGAATACACCGCCTTTAAAAGCAATAACGAAGAGATAAACCTGAAGGACCGACAGGAGATTGTATTGCAGTCCCTGATCACCCTTGCCTTCCTGTCCCGTCGGGTGGACTGTCTACGCCGGCAAACCGGCCTGGCCGAGTTATATCATGCGCCGCTGATGCTGACCCTGGTCAATTCGGTCAACACCGTGGAAAACGATCTGCTGGCATTTTTCCAAACCCTGCGCGAGATTGCCGGCGGTGAGATTGATCAGCAGTTTTTTGCCGAGGTAAAACAACGGCTGATCAATAACTGGCGAGATGGAACGCTCCTGTTCGGGGAACATGACGCCGGTATCGATGCAGATGATACAGCACGGATTCGGACAATCACCATCAGCGATTTACGCCGGGCGGTATTCGCCGGTAGCAAACAAGGCGCCATCGAAGTGATACGCAGTACCGACAAAAGAGAGCTGGCCTTGCAGATCAAAAATGCCGATGCGCCCTTTGCGCTGATCCGCATCGGCGATACATCAAAATGGCGAAAGGATATTCTCGCCGGCTATGAAGAGACCCGGGCATTGCAGGAAACCGCATTCTTTGACGCACTGGAGAGCAGTCCGATCAAAATTCTCATGGGCTCGCGCTCATTTTTTGAAAGCTGGGATTCAAATCGCCCTAACGTCATTAACTTTATCAATATCGGCGGAATAGACGCAGAAAAGTTTGTGGTGCAGTCGGTGGGGCGAGGCGTACGTATTGAGCCCTTGCCGGGCAAGCGCCGCCGCCTTGCTTCTCTCGATACCCAGTTGAACGCCGAGCAACAAGCCCTGATTAAGAAAATCGATCTGCCGGTCCAACCGGTGGAAACCCTGTTTCTGTTCGCCACCAACCGCAAGGCCATCAAGGCCGTGCTGGCGGGATTGGAAGGGGAAAAAACAGCGGCCTTGATCACTCTGGAAGGCTTTGAGAAAGCAGACGCACCGCTTATCGGCGAGAAGGCCATGCCACTTTTGATCCCTGAATATAAGGATGCCGGACGAGCCGTCAACAAGCACCCCTTTACCATGAGCCAAAACACAAAGGATCGGCTTCGGGCATGGTTTCAGCGAACATCGGATGCGGTGCTTGTGATCAGGGACGGGCTGGACTTATCCCGGGTGAGCGAGTTGCGTGCTATGGCTGTGGTCGGCAATAACAAGGGCATAAAAATTGAGCCGGATAAAGAGTACGCATCGCTGCCTTTTTTGCAGGCGCGTCTTACCTCCCACCTTGACAAAACGGCGAAACAGGCCAGAGGCGTACGCAGCATTGTCGATGATGACATTGTGCATTTTCGACAGATTCGCGTGCAATCCGATCATGCCGATAGACTTCAGCAGATCATTGATCAGGTGAAGCAGGGCAGGCCATCCGATGACGACATAAGCCGACTGGCCGACCAGCTTGCCGCAAAAGAGATAACACGAGAGGAGTTTGACAGGAGATCCACTGGCAAAAACGAGGATATGTTCAAAGATTTGACCATCAAAAAGCTGGCCAGCCATTACTATCTGCCGGTTGTGCTGGGCGATGAGAAGGCCAACTACATACAGCACATCATCAACATTAAAAGCGAAGTGCGTTTTCTGCAAGCACTGGAAGCATGCTTACAACAAAACAAGCCACGGTGGGACGGCTGGATGTTCAGCAAGATTGATGAGTCATTGGATGATGTGCACATGCCTTACTATGATGAGGATAAAAACACCTACCGCCGCTTCCTGCCGGATTTTGTGTTCTGGATGTGTCGGGAGGATACCTATCGCATTGTGTTTGTTGACCCTAAGGGCGATGCCCATAGCGATGCTTATCGTAAAATTGATGGCTACAAAAAACTGTTTGTTGAAAACGGCAAAGTCCGCCGATTCAAACACGGAAAACATGAGGTCTCCGTCCATCTTCTGTACTACAACCCCGGATCCCGTCCACTGGATGAATACACACATTTCTGGATGAGTAGCCCCCAAGCCATATTTAATGAATGACGAGCACTGGATGTGTGAGGCGATCACCCTGGCGTACAAGGCCGAGGCGCAGGGAGAGGTGCCGGTCGGGGCGGTGGTCGTGATGAGTGGTGAGTGTGTTGGCGAAGGCTGGAATCAGTCCATCCGTCAATGTGATCCTTCCGCCCATGCCGAGATCATCGCGCTTCGGGAAGCAGCCGAAAGACTTCAAAATTATAGACTCCCTGATACCACGCTTTACGTCACCCTGGAGCCCTGCGCCATGTGCGCCGGCGCCATTCTCCACGCCAGGATTGCTCGTGTGGTGTTCGGGGCTTATGATCCCAAAGCAGGCGCAGCGGACAGCGTCTTTCCCCTATTGGGAACACACAAATTAAACCATCGTGTAGTCGTTGAAGCCGGCCTGATGGAGGAGAAGTGTTCGACACTATTAAAGACCTTCTTTGAAAAAAGGCGCTAATACCGGCGGATCGCTCAAGCAGGTTCATCCGAAGATGAGGCCGCGCACGATGCGACTCGCTTGCGTCTGTCTGTCGGGCATGCGGGGATGCGCGCACCAGGCGAGTGTTGTCAGCGCATGATGGTCAGGCACAAGGTGGACGGTTGCGGTGCCGGCGAGGTCGTCATGGTGATGTTCGGGCAATCTCATGGCCGTATTCTGGCCGACAGTCACAGCTAGTCGGGCACTTTGGCATTTTTAGCTATGGTCGAAAAAACAGCACACACCCTCGTGACAAAATTGGCGCGCTTGCTGGTACTGGCAGGGCGATCAGTCGTCAGCGCCGAGTCCTGCACTGGCGGCGGCATTGCCTCCCTGCTCACCAGTGTGCCGGGGAGTTCGCAGTGGTTTGAGCGCGGATTTGTGACCTATTCCAACAAGGCCAAAGAAGAGCTGCTCGGTGTGTCGGCACAGACCTTGTCAAAACAGGGCGCCGTCAGCGAGGCGGTCGCCGCCGAGATGGCGACTGGCGCATTGGAAAACAGTGATGCAGACGTCAGCGTCTCCGTCACCGGTATTGCCGGGCCGGACGGCGGCACGGCGGAGAAGCCGGTGGGTACGGTCTGTTTTGGCTGGGCGGTGCGCGGCCATGAGGCAAAGACGACCCGTCTGGTATTTACCGGAGACAGACAACAGGTGAGGGAGCAGGCTGTGTTTAGGGCGGTGCAGGGTCTGTTGGACGCCACAGATAAGTAGAGACCTTTGCACAGTTCATCTTTTGTCCTCTTAACGACGGCCTTAAAAATGCACTCATTCGGTCATTTATCCTGCCTAAACTCCCTCACGGCGTGTATGTTTGCTTTGCCGAAGAGCAAAATCCCGGCTCATGCAAGGATCTCAACGGATTATTTTCCCCTGCCATTGAAAATGCCCCGCTTGTTCTTTGCCCTGTGAACCGGTTGAACCTGCCCCTGTCATCCGGGCGGATTTGTGGGATAATCCTGAACGCTTTCAAGGAAACTCCGATCTATTCAGGGTCTCCTTCACTCAACCAAAATTAGCGAGATCAGGCAAGATGGACGATAAAAAACAACAGGCTTTGACGGTCGCCCTGGGGCAGATTGAAAAACAATTCGGCAAGGGCTCCATTATGCGTATGGGCGATGAGTCCGTTGTCCACGATGTGAGCGCCGTTCCTACAGGCTCACTGGGCCTCGATATTGCGCTCGGCATCGGTGGCCTGCCCAGGGGGCGGGTGGTGGAGATTTACGGGCCGGAGTCCTCGGGCAAAACCACCCTGGCCCTGCATGTGGTTGCCGAGATACAGAAGACCGGCGGAACAGCCGCCTTTGTGGACGCCGAGCACGCCCTGGACCCGCAGTATGCGGAGAAGCTGGGCGTGGAGATCGAGGAGCTGCTGTTATCCCAGCCCGATACCGGCGAGCAGGCTTTGGAGATCACCGATATGCTGGTGCGCTCCAGTGCCGTGGACTTGATCATTATCGACTCGGTAGCGGCGCTGACGCCCAAGGCGGAAATAGAAGGGGACATGGGCGACAGCCACATGGGTCTGCAGGCGCGCCTGATGTCCCAGGCGTTGAGAAAATTAACCGGCAATATCAAGCGCTCAAACACGCTGGTGATCTTCATCAATCAGATCCGCATGAAGATCGGCATTCCGTTCGGCAATCCCGAGACCACCACTGGCGGCAATGCCCTCAAGTTCTATGCCTCAGTGCGTATGGACATTCGCCGTATCGGCGCCATCAAGAAGGCCGATGAGATCATCGGCAATGAGACGCGGGTGAAGGTCGTTAAAAACAAAATTGCACCGCCGTTCAAGGAAGTGATCTTTGACATTCTCTACGGTCAGGGGATCTCCCGTGAAAGCGAGATGATTGTCCTCGGCGTGAAACACGAGATCATTCAAAAGACCGGCGCCTGGTACAGCTATAACGGCGAGCGCATTGGTCAGGGCAAGGATAATGTGCGTATTTATCTGAAGGAAAACCCGTCTATGGCTTCAGAGATAGAGCGACAGGTAAGGGATGCAGTGTTGCCCAAAGTGACCGGGCAGGCCGACCCTGAGGAGACCGAGGCTGAGTAGTCCTGTTGCCGAGATCAAAATGCGGGCGCTTGGGTTACTCGCCCGAAGAGAGCATGCCGAGAGGGAAATAAAGCACAAACTGCTGTTGCGGGGGTATGGCAGGGAGGATGTTGAAGATGTTATCGCAGGCTTGAAGGCGGAGGGCCTGCAGGACGACGCCCGTTATACGGCGGCCTATATCCATGCCCGCATCAGCAAAGGCTATGGCCCCGTTCGCATCGCTCAGGAATTGCGCCAGCGGGGCATAGCCGGGGACCTGGTGGAGCTGTCTATGGCTGCAGCGGATATCGATTGGCGGGAGCGCTTGGAAGCGGCTCGCAGCAAGAGGTTTGGTGAGCGGCTGCCAGCGGATGACAAAGAGCAGGCCCGGCAAGCCCGGTTTTTGCACTATCGCGGTTTCACAACAGAGCAGATCAGCCACGCATTTCGATAATTCAACATGTTCAGCAGCCATGACATTCGCCAGTCCTTTCTTGGTTATTTCAAGGGCAAGGGGCATGAGATCGTAGCCAGCAGCCCACTGGTGCCGGGCAACGATCCGACCCTGCTGTTTACCAATGCCGGCATGGTGCAGTTCAAAGAGGTGTTCCTGGGGCTGGACAGGCGTTCCTGCTCCCGTGCGGTCAGCGCCCAGCGCTGTGTGCGTGCCGGCGGCAAACACAATGATCTGGAAAACGTCGGCTATACCGCCCGTCACCACACGTTTTTTGAGATGCTGGGGAATTTCAGTTTTGGTGATTACTTCAAGCGCGAGGCGATAGGTTATGCCTGGGATTTCTTGACCAATGTGATGCAGTTGCCCGCAGAGAAATTATGGGTCACGGTGTTTGAAGAGGATGATGAGGCGGCGGCTATCTGGCTGGATGAGATCGGCATTGACAAGCATCGTTTCAGCCGTTGTGGCAAGGAGGAGAACTTCTGGTCTATGGGCGAGTACCGGCCCCTGCGGGCCCTGTAGTGAGATCTTCTACGATCACGGTGAGGCCATAGAAGGCGCCCCGCCCGGCAGCGCTGGCGAGGGCGGTGATCGCTTTGTGGAGATCTGGAACCTGGTGTTTATGCAGTTTAATCGGGATACGCAGGGCAATCTGTCACCGCTCCCTGAGCCCTCCGTTGATACGGGCATGGGGCTGGAGCGGATCGCATCTGTGCTTCAGGGCGTGCACAATAACTACGATATCGATCTGTTCCGCTCCCTGGTGGACGCCGTGCATTCCCTGGCGGGTGATGATGTCGGGGAGCTCACCGCCACCCGTGTCATTTGCGATCATATCCGCTCCTGCGCCTTTTTAATCGCCGATGGCGTGCTGCCGGCCAATGAAGGCCGGGGTTATGTGCTGCGGCGTATTATCAGGCGCGCCATCCGCCATGGCGTAAAGCTCGGATTCAACGAGCCTTTTTTCTATAAGCTGGTGGATCCCCTGGATGCAGTAATGGGCGATGCTTACCCGGAGTTGCGGCAGGCAAAGGGCTTTATCGCCAGCACGTTAAGAGGGGAGGAGAAGAAGTTTGCCGAGACACTTGCCCAGGGGCTGAAACACCTGCAAGCCAATATCGCATCGCTGTCCTCTCCCCTCATCCCGGGCGAGGTGGTGTTCAAGCTCTACGACACCTACGGTTTTCCGGCGGATCTGACCGCCGATATTGCCCGTGAACAGGGGCTGCAACTGGACATGGGAGCCTTTGATACATTGATGGCGGCACAACGGCAACGATCACAGGGCGCACATCCATTTGCAATGGACCTGTCAAACATAGCGGGACTGCAAGCCTATAGTTCAACATTTGTCGGTTATGAGTCGCTACAGCAAGACGCCGTGATCACGCTGATGCTAAAAGATGGCGCAACGGTGAGGCAACTTCAGGCGGGTGAGGCCGGCGGTATTATCTTAGATAGCACGCCGTTTTATGCCGAGGCGGGCGGTCAGGTGGGGGATCGGGGGGAATTGCGCTGGGATGGCGGTGTGTTTGTCGTCAGTGACACGCAAAAACAGGGCGGCGCACACATTCATCTGGGCAAGGTCAGTGGCGGGTATTTTCAAACAGGGCAGGGGCTGTCCGCCCAGGTTGACGCCCATGCACGGGCACAGACGGTACGCAACCACTCCGCCACACACCTGCTCCATGCCGCCCTTCGTCAGGTGTTGGGCGAGCACGTCACCCAAAAGGGCTCGCAGGTGGCGGCGGATCATCTGCGTTTCGATTTCTCACACCCTGTGCCCGTTGAGAAGGGGCAGCTGTTAGACATCGAGCGCATAGTCAATGATAAAGTGCTTGAAAATGCCGAGACGAGAGTTGAGAGCATGGCCCTGGATGATGCGTTACAGTCCGGGGCCATGTCGCTGTTCGGCGAGAAATACGCTGAAGAGGTGCGCGTGCTCAGCATCGCTGATGGGTATTCCGTGGAGTTATGTGGCGGCACCCATGTCGGGCGTGCCGGTGATATTGGTCTGTTTCAGATCATCGCCACAAGCAGTATTGCCGCCGGTGTAAGACGTATTGAAGCCATCACCGGCACACGGGCCTTACGCCATGTTCAGGGGCAGCAGGTGTTGTTGGACAGGTTGGCCGGTGTATTAAAATCCGATCGGGACGGCTTATCGGGCAGGCTGGAGCAGCTACTGGCACGTTCCAGGGAAATGGAAAAAGAGCTGCAACAAATAAAAGCGAAGCTGGCCAGCCATGCGGGCGATGACATGGCCGGGCAAGCGGTGATCGTCAACGGCATAGCGGTTCTGGCGCGTGATATGCCAGGGGCGGATCCGAAAACCCTGCGTGATACCGTGGATCAATTAAAAAATAAATTAGGCACGGCGGTGATTGTTCTGGCAACGGTAAAAAATGGCAAGGTGAGCCTGGTGGCGGGCGTGACGAAAGACAAGACCGAGAGGATGAATGCAGGTGAGCTGGTGAATGACATCGCCCGGCAGGTGGGCGGCAGGGGCGGCGGGCGCGCCGATATGGCCCAGGCGGGCGGGAATGACCCGGACGCATTGCCCGCTGCGCTGGCAAGTGTTGCCGACTGGGTAGAGGCGCGGTTGATGTCGAGAAACCCGGGTTGAGTCAAAGTTATCTTCGCTACAAGGATGTGTTGCCAAAACCAGTGTTATTCAATTTAAATAAGACAAAAAAACAAGGCTAAGAAATATGGTTGGGGAATTTAAAAATAATGATCAGGCATATCTTGCCTGGATTAAAGCTAACCGTCATGATGGTTTCGTGATCAACACAAGAAAGGGTATATCTCCCAGCTACGTCATACTACACAGGGCATCGTGTAATCTGATAACAGAGCTTAAAGGGAAAGCCGAGAAGGGGGGCTTTACCGAAAGGGGGTATCGTAAGGTGTGCGCCAATACTATCTCAGACCTGGTCAGTTGGATAAAAGGCCATATCCGGGCGGATGGGAAATTTTCTAAATTGTGCGCTAAGTGCAAGCCTGAGTAAATAATAAGGATTTTTATGTCATGTAAGCAGTGTTTAGTGAATATATTCTTATAGAAAAAATTCAATAAAACATAAGTGGCATTGATCGTACAAAAATTCGGCGGTACCTCGGTCGGCTCCATAGAACGTATACAGGCCGTCGCTGACATTGTCATCGACACACGAAAGCGGGGCGATCAGGTGGTGGTGGTGGTCTCGGCCATGGCCGGCGAGACCGACCGACTCATTGCGCTGGCCAAACGGGTGGCGGGGGAGCCGAATATGCGCGAGCTGGACGTGCTCTTGTCCACTGGTGAGCAGATCACCATCGCCCTGTTAAGCATGGCGCTGCAAGAGAAAGGCTACCCCGCCGTTTCCTATACCGGCGGGCAGGTGCATATCCTCACTGATAATGTGCACAACAAAGCGCGCATTGTTGACATCGAGGCCGCGCGGGTGAAGAAAGACCTGTCGGCACGTAAAGTCGTGGTCATCGCCGGTTTTCAGGGCGTTGATGAGAACGGCAATATTACCACCCTGGGTCGTGGTGGAACAGATACCACGGCCGTGGCCATGGCCTTTGCCTTACATGCTGAGGAGTGCCGGATATACACCGATGTTGATGGCGTCTACACTGCCGATCCGCGTATTGTTCCCCAGGCCAATCGACTGGATAACATTTCCTATGAAGAGATGCTGGAGATGGCGAGCCTGGGCTCCAGGGTGTTGCAGATCCGCTCTGTGGAGTTTGCAAATAAATATAAAGTACCGCTGCGTGTGTTATCTTCTTTTGAAGAGGGCTCGGGCACACTGATCACAGATGAGGATGAGAATATGGAAAAGGCGCTGATCTCCGGTATCGCCCATAATCGAGATGAGGCGAAACTCACCATCATCGGCATAGCGGATACCCCGGGGATCGCCAAAGCCATCCTCGGCCCCATTGCTGAGGCCAATATAGAGGTGGATATGATCGTGCAGAATGTCGGGGTCGATAACACCGCCGACTTCACCTTTACCGTGCATAGAGATGATTACGATAAGGCCTTGGCGTTATTGAAGCGAACCGCCGCGCAATTAAATGCGGCGGATATTTCCGGGGATGATCGCATCGTCAAGATCTCAGTCGTGGGGGTGGGTATGCGCTCACATGCCGGCATTGCCAGTCGTATGTTCGCCGCATTGGCTGAGGAGGGGATCAACATACAGATGATCTCCACCTCGGAGATCAAGATCTCCGTTGTCGTTGCCGAAAAGTATTTGGAATTGGGCGTCAGGGCGTTACACTCTGCCTTTGGCCTGGATGATGCGAGCGATGAGGTGGATTGACGCCATGATGATCGTGCAAAGAGATGACGGGTTTTGCGAAGTGTACACAGGTTTTTCAAATTCCGGTTAGAATAGATAGTTAATGCTTGAAGGGAGAAAAACAGGAGAGATGAGATGTTGATATTAACACGCAGGATTGGCGAGTCTTTGATGATAGGGGATGACGTCAATGTGACGGTGCTGGGGATCCGTGGAAATCAGGTGCGGATCGGGGTGAATGCACCAAAGGAAATCGCCGTTCATCGAGAGGAGATCTATGAGCGGATCCAGTTGGAAAAGGTGAGGCAGGGGAAGGCGCAACTGGTACAGGAATATGCAGATGAGGAGGATATTGAGGACAATAGAGGAAATGCAGAATAACCCCGCCTTAAAACATCCCAACTCACATCACCGCTCGTAAAGAGATAAAAACCTTACACCCGATCAGGTGTCGGCTAAGGTCGTGATAATATCTATAAAATGATCTGTCATTATAAATAAACTGATGTGCAAGCTGGTCGATCAATTTTGACACTGGAGTGAAGCGAAAATGCTGCGTAGCGCCCGGCCAATGGCTAAAGGCATATCCCCTAAGGGGCCTTGTTAAAGAGCGGCGAGCAGTAAGGTTTAAAGCGATTTCATGTGGAGAGGTGGCCGAGTGGCTGAAGGCGCTCCCCTGCTAAGGGAGTATGGGTTAAACGCCCATCGAGGGTTCGAATCCCTCTCTCTCCGCCATTCAGACCAATGCAATCAGGATTGAAACAATAAAAAACACGCAAGCATGTCATCGATTGAAATGCCGGATGAAGAAAACCATTTTCTCGCAAAAATAGAAGGTATCGTAGATGCCCACGGCATGAAGCAGGTACACGAGAAGATCGGGAAGATAAGAATACATATAGGGACTGATCCGGGTAAACGCTCTGTTTTTTCTTTGATCCGTTGTTTGAATGGGTTTAATTGAACGGCAGGGTCACTGTAGTTAAATCACCGCTCGCATTCCTTCAGATACAGGGGAAATATGTCTTGGGAATGCCATTCAATTTCCGCAGATGTCGTCTCGCCTGGCTTCAGACATCCTCAACCCCGTTGATGTGGTCATTAAGCACTTGCTGTGATGAATGCGATGATGCCTGAACTCTGACACAGCCAGCGCGTTAGAGCGCCTCGGCAAGTTTGTGGTGCGTGTGAACTATAAGGAGAAAAGCAGGCTCGGCGAACAATGTTCGCACCGCAGGCATGGCGTCAGTTAGGAATCTGCAGGGCAATGCCAGATACGAACTGATTGATGGGAAGCTATAACAGACAGATAGGAAGTAGCCGCATGGCGGGACGCCATCCGGGTCAATGCCTGGCACCCTGCATTGGGCTTCACTATCGCCAAGATAGGACAGCCCGCTGCCCCGACCATTTTTCAGCCTCACGCCCTCATGCGACATAGTTTCAGTATAACCTTAAACCCATCTTAATACCCAATTACCCCCCCCCTTTAACCGCCATTAAAATGATCATTTTGGGGGATTTAAGGGTGATAAAGTGATCATTTTTTGCACATTTTTGTGACAAAAAAGTATATTTTTGTCGCAAAATGAATGATTCTTTCATTTCCACCTCCTATCCCCCGAAACCCTTACCCACAATGGCTTTCCGCCGTTTTTTGCCCATTTCCCCCTGTCTCAAAATGATAGATGCCTTGCACGGAGAGATCGAAGTTCCATCACATATTCGTTGGCATGTTTATTAAACTAATGCGCTAAAAACATTATCTGTTTGTATGCTTGTGTTATTTCGTCTCATCACTATATCCCTTTAAGTGAAAAGAAAATGGGCCATGGCAGGAGGCCTTAGTCTCTGTATCCAGTCTTGAGCAAACGGCGATTAAAACAAGCACTGGAAATGGGCTGGTTGGCTGAAAGTGAATCAGAGCAGTTCAATTTTGGAACGATTAAAGCGAAGAATGTAGTGCTGAAGGATCGGCACGGTATCAACATAGCGGTTTATGAGTGGGTTAGTTCACCACTGATTACATGACCGGAGCTTGAAAGATTAACTCAACTGGTTTTCCTGTTTTCTGATTTAAACGATCAATTACAGTCCTTCAGTAAACAGGGTTGGCCCATTACATTTAAACCAAAGAAGATGCATATACCTCCTTACGATGATGTCACATTATTTGCAGTGCGGGCTCCGGCGGTGTCATGCTTGAGTTTTTCCAACAGAATTAAAATGAGTATTGTTGGTAGTGGTACAGGCGGGCTAATGGCCGCAATTTTTCTCGGGCATTACGGCTATCCCGTTGTGTTATTTCAGCAGACTGTGCAATGTGGTGATGTTGGCGCTGGTATTACCATCGCACCGAATGTCTCACGGATGTTAGTCACATTGGGTTTGAAGGAAAAACTGTTGCCGCATACATGGACATCATGCCATATAGGTATATTGTAATTTAAAGTCGGAAAGAATATCTCTTAATACTTTACGGGATGATAATTATTTATCGAAATTCGGCTCGTCTTTTTGACATATTCACAGAGTAGATTTATTAGATGTATTAGCTAATGATCATAGAGTTGAATTAAGGCTTGGTCATCAGCTAACACATGTAAAACAAACGGCTGATCATGTCATATGTCATTTTGTCAATGGTGCCTCTGAGAGTAGTGGTGATGGACTTAAAGTAGTCGTCAGAGAAAGTATATTTTCCAATGAACCGCCAGAGTTTACCTGTTATGTAGCGTAGCGATGTTTGATCAATATTGATTAAGTTAAATGGATTTGAGATCGATCCTGGTTTTGCCCTGTATATTGGACCTAACGGGATGTTTGGTCGTCATGCAGTGCGTCAACGACCTCTCATGAATTATGTCGCTGTTGCAATGAATCAGGACTGGCAGGCCGAAGTTTCGACAGTGCGTTCTGAAGCATCGGAAGTGTTGTCGGAATTTGAAGGTTGATGCGAGGATGTGCAAAACATTACTAAGGTAGCACCTTCGGAAACTGTTTTAACTGGGTCTTAAATGTGTATGAGCCATTATCAAACTAGGTAAACGGACGGGTTGCACTACGGATTTGTAGCAGTACTATAGGTATATAGTTCACCGAGTAATGTTGTATACTCGAGTAGTGATACCCTTGCTGACTTAATCTAGTGTCTATCCCTGCTCATAAAACCCGTCAAGCCAGCTATCAGGATGTGCTCGATGCACCGCCGCACAAGGTGGCGGAAGTCGTCTATGGTGTGCTACAGATGCATCCTAGGCCCGCTATCCCTCATGCTTGGGCGAGTTCGATCATGGGTGGCGAGCTGGTTAGCCCTTTTGGCCGTGGTCGTGGCGGTCCGGGTGGCTGGTGGATTGTGTTTGAACCAGAACTGCACTTGGGTGAGGATATTCTTGTTCCCGATCTGGCCGGTTGGCGACGGCAGCGGTTACCCAATCTGCCCAATGCAGCCTTCTTCGAGCTTGCCCCGGACTGGGTCTGTGAAGTACTCTCGCCTTCCACCCGTCAGCTTGACTTGACGGACAAGCGCAACATCTACGCCCGTGAGGGCGTTGCCCATCTGTGGTTTGTGGACCCGGACGCCCGCACCCTGGAAGCCTTTGAGCTTAAAGAGGCACAGTGGGTGTTGACTGCTTCACTCGCTGATGATGCCCCCGTCTCCCTGCCCCCCTTTGACGCCATCAGCTTCCCGCTCAGTGCGCTGTGGCCGGATACGGCATAAAACCGGGTGTTTTCGTGGCACTAGGGTAAAGAAGGTAAAAAAACTCTAAGCCGCCTTTAGGCAAATGGCCAATCGTGATCTGGACATTTGCGATAAACTCGGTAAGAAATCCATCAATCCTAAGTCGATTCCGATGCACAGAATTTAATCGCTTCAGTTCGCTGCTCCTCAGTGAGTTCTCCCTCAAGCATATTGCGGCAGGTTTGCAGGTGTTGGATTCGAATCTCGCTCTTCTCCGAGCGATGATCAAGATCACGCAATTCCTTACGTGCTTTGATCATGGTCGATATAAAGCCATGCTCGGACTGCTCACCGAACACTTGTGTTACGCAGAAAGTGGCGAATGGGTTACCTTGCTCCAGCATTACGGCGGCAATCGTAACTTCGGCGTCCTTAATACGTGAAGATGCGTTTGACTTCGACTGGCGCGATTTTTCAATAGCCTCAGGCAGGGATTGATTATCATTCGGATCCTCAACGCCGAGACTTATAGCGGTATTTTTGTCTTTTTCTGTGCGATCTTCCGGGTCTTGGTCTAACAACTCTTCAAGGAAATCGATGGTATTCTGATCAAGCTATTTGATGCTTTCAGCCCGCTCAATTTCCGCTTTTGCAACCTCCTTGGCTTGTGTATTTGTTAGCTTGATTGTGGTCACCGCTGTCAGGCAGGCATCAAACAGTGGTTCAAGGCCCGGATCATCAAGGTAGGCGCGATGTATGTTTTCCATCCCGCTGGTTAGCATCCCTTTTCGCTGGATTACGCTTGATGCCGTGCTACGTACCGTGCTTAACTCAAGGATGAGTAACTCGGTATGCTTCTCGTTTAGCTTACTCGCCGCTTCAGATGCAAGCTTTCCCCTATTTTCCTCTTTGCCGAACGTATTCTCTATCTCGCCATCAGGGGTGGCGGCAATGTCTTCGAGTTCTTTCGCCAGTTTCGTGATCTCAGATTCCAGTTCAGCCCGTCTCTTGGGATCTACGCTGCTCGCCGAACCGCCCAGTTTGGCGGGAGGTCGCCCGAAGGCACCAGCAGCCATTTCCTGAGACAGCAGGGTTGTCACTGTCTTGTCGTTACGTGCCAACATGAGCGTGTAGGCGACCTCGTCTATTGCGCCATTGGCGTAGGCTTCACAGGCCCTATACATGCGGTCTCGGAACAACTGGATGACAGCCAATCGTTCGCCTAACTGCACAACCGCTTCACTGAGATTAAAGGCCGCATTGATGCCCAAGCTTTTATCAGCACTGCCCACTTTCTTAAAAGCGAGATCGATAGTCGAGGATACAGCTTGAGCCACATCCGGGCTGGGTTCAGCGCAGACAATATTTTTACCATTATCAGAATCAGGCATCGCTCGTGGTTTAGTTAACACCAGACGTTGCTTGGCATCCGTCAGCATCGAATCGGTTGTCAAATCATGCGACCGATAGATGGAATTCCATTTTGCTGATGTGCAACCACTGTTAAGCCAGACAAGCAATGCTATATTGATACGGCACGGATCATATTTTTCATGGATGTCAACGTAACAGCTTGCTGTGTTTGAGAATGTTTTGACATTATGTATCTGATCATATCAATCCTTTTTACAGACCGTATAAGCAATGTACGGCATGCGGTTATCGAAAGGCTCACCGGCACCCACTGGCTGGGAAAGAAACTCATAATTGTCAAAATCACTACTAGCACTTCCGAAATTGTTTCTCGGGCCGCCGCGATACCCATAGTTGCCTCTAGAGGCTTCTCCCCATGAAGTGCCATGTTGGTGCTTCGGCATCTGCTTTACGCTCAACGAGTAATTTATGTTCCCGCCATACTTTCCTGTATTGTAAGTGAACGCCTGATTAATACCGTCTGCATCCTCGTCGCTATTATACGTCCCGGCTCCGATCAGCACCCGTCCTCTTGCGAGATCTACCTTAGACCAACCATCAGCGCATTCCCCAGCGTTATAAAAAGTGATTGTTCCGGACGGCACCACATCCCCTTTAATTGGGTGCATGTGGTTGTCCCGTATTTCTACCCATTGCTTCCATTCTCCGCCCAAAGCAAACGCGCCAACTACGATAGCTATAAAAGTGGTACCTATAGAGCCTATTGCGATTTTGATATATTCGGACATCTTTTTACCTCTTCTCTATATTATGACCACTACTTGATTAAATCTGCTTAAATCAACACCCACCGCCAGACAATTTTATTCATAAGCAACGTCAGTTTTTCAGCGCAAATATATCGAGGGCTGTCTGATCGTTTCCCCAATAAAAAAGCCGACGCTCATTTCTGATCCGTCGGCTTTGAGCAAGCAAGGTGGTTCATGCTGCCGTTAAAAACGATACCTTGCAGTGACGCCGATGCGGCGTTTCTCCGGTAGCGTTAAGCCGATGGCCCTGTTGAACGGATTGAAGGTGCCGTCATTCCCTTCAATATAACGGATCAGCGCCGGGGATGTATCGTTCTCAAAGAGGTTGTTGACCCACAGTTCGATATCGAAGTGCTCGGAGCGGATCCCGCCGCGCAGGTTGACGATCTCGCGGGCACCGGTGTGGGCGAGGTTATACACCTGTGCGTAGCGCCTGGAGTTATAATTGAAATCGGCACGGGCGAACCAGTCCAGATCGGCAGTGAGGTCGCCTCTCAAGGTACTGGACAGGTTCAGTTGATGCCTGGAGACCTGCGGCAGTTGCGTACCGGAGATCAGCACATCGCCGCCGGGCTGGTAGCCAAAGATCAGGGCGGCCTCCCTGAATGCGCTGCCGGCATCGGCGCCCGCATCGACCGACTGGATGAATGAATCAATGTTGCTGTCGGTGAGCGCATAGGCCAGGTAGACGTTCCAGAAGTCCGTCACATCAATGCCCAGCTCCAGTTCAACGCCGTTAATGCTGGATCTGCCGATGTTTTGCAGGATGGTAAACGTGCGATCCTGACCTCTGACCGTGGCGGCGCGCACCGTGGTCAGTTGCTGATCTTCCCAGTCTATGTGATAGGCGGCCACGTTGACACGCACCTGATTATTCAGCCAGCGGGATTTCATCCCCAGCTCGTAGCTCCAGGCGGTCTCCTCGTCATAGGGGATATCGGCGGCAGGCGTGCCCTCATCGGTATTCAGTCCACCGGGCTTGTTGCCGCGCGCCATATTGGCATACACATTCAGGTTATCGTTAGGCTGATAGCTGACGATGAATTTGGGCAGGAAATTGCTGAAAGAGCCGCCGACATCCACGGCGGGGGTGGTGTCGGTGGCCGCGCGGGAGAACTGGAATGTGTCCTTATTGTAGCGGAACTTGGCGCCCAGGGTAACGGCCTCGGTAAAGTCAAACTCCATAGAGCCGAATACCGACCAGCTCTCAATATCGTTTCTGCCCTGACTCACAGCCGGTGCGCCCTCGTAACGGGGGCTGATGGAGATGCTCGCTGGCATGAATCTCGGATTAAAGGGGGTAAAAACATTCACGCCAGTGGCCGACATGGACGTGGTCGTCTCCGATGAGGTGATCTGCGTACTCTCAGTATCCGAGGTGTAATAATAGCCACCGATCATGTGGCGCATCGCATCGCCATCATATTGCAACCGCAACTCCTGGGAGAAATCGTCAAACTCCCTGCGCCCGGCCGTGATGAAACCGACTCTCGCCTCAACACTGAGCGGCGCTCCAAAGCCCTGTACGGCAAAGGGATTGCCTACCCCCACCACCGGGAAGCGCGTATCGCCACCGCCAAAGTTCTGATCCTCACGCGTTTTGTTATCATAGTCGCTGTAGCCGGTGATGGAGGTGAAGGTGAAGGTATCAGTGAGGTCATATTCCAGCTTCAAACCCAGGCGCAGGCTTCTGTTCGCCACCCCGGGATCATCAAAAAAGCTGGTCTCCAGACTGGCTGCACCATCGTTTTCCGCCAGCACATCATCCACATCCACACGCCCGCAGTAATAACCGCTGCCGTTATAACCAGCTATGGGGACACCACTCATATTAAAGATATTATTCGCACTGGCCTCCGGTGTGCCTGGGGGGGGGGGGGGTTGCATCAGCGGCATGCCGTCCGCGCCGGTGCTACGGTTCGGGTTTCTCGCACCGGTGATGAAGCAGTTGTTAAAACTGGCGGGCTGCAAGCCGATGGCGTACTGATCGTCATCGGTTCTTTCATAGATGGCATGGGCGGTGATCCCCAGTTGCTCAGTGGGGTTGAAGGTGAACACGGCCACGGCGCTGCTGGTCTCCTCGGCGCCTACTCTATCATTGATCGCCTCTGTGCCCAAGCTGTTAGCGGGGTAGAGGTTGTCATACTCGCCATTGCGCTGGTAGCGGGCAAGGGTGAGGGCGAAACCGGCCGCCTCCGTGATGGGGCCGCTGATGTGGGCTTCCGCTCGCAGATAATCACGCTGGCCGTATTCCACGGACACATCACCGGCAAAATCCTCGGTGGGCTTTTTCAGCACGTAGTTGATCGCCCCGGCCAGAGTGGAGCGGCCATACAGGGCGCTTTGCGGGCCTTTGACCACTTCCACCCGTTGCAATGCGGAGAGGGGCACTGTGGCCGCGCTGCGCTCAACGATGATCCCGTCAATAAACAGGCCGGCGTTGGCGCGCCCCTGGATAGTGGACTGGCCGCGGATGGCCGGGCGAAAGTCCTGTCTGCCGAAACCCTGGGCGAAGTCAAAACCCGGCGTGGCGTCGGCAATGTTGTTCAGGGAGGTGATCCCGCGCTCTTCCAGCACGGACTCGGTGAAGGCATTCACGGTGAGCGGGATGTTTTGCAGGCTCTCCTCACGCTTGCGCGCCGTGACGATAATTTCCTCAAGTACAACCTGAGCATAACTGTATTGCGGAAAAAACGAGGTCATCATGAACAGGGCAAGTACAGGCAATGCGCCCGTGGTGGGTCGTCGGCCTGCCTGTGATTCGGCTCGCTTCGCCGACTGATGTTGGCCAGCCACGCCTGTGGTTGTTGTATTTTCAACACACATTGTGATCATCCTCCTTTTAAGGTTCGGGGTTTGTTATAACTTTATAACATTCTTATCCAAAGTAACATAAGCGGCGGCAGTGTCAACTTTGTATTGTAAAAACTGCTTTGTAAAAAAACAACGATGTTGAGTTCTACATGGGGCAGGGCGGATGATCGAAGCAATAACAGGGCAGGGTGGTTCAGTGGGGATCAGATGTGTGTGGGCCATTATCAAGCCGGATAGAAGGGTCGGTTGCACTCGGGCCGCCCGATTTTGAATAAAACCCCGGGGGAATGTTGTCTCGGGGATCTTAACTCATGGGTTCGAGTGTTGGTGGTGCGGTGTTGCCGTTGTTAGTTGGGCGAGATAACATTGTTCAATAAAACCAGCAGGGAATGTGCTCTATTCCATCCATTCCTGCGCCTCAATAAACGCTTCTCGATAATAACGCAGACAATAATACAGCAACACCGAGGAGACACAGGCTGAGATAAAGGAGACAACAGCGATGCTGTAGCGCAGCGCACTCTCATCGGCAAAGACATAATCGGTTACCAGGGCAACAGCGGTTGGGCCCAGGGTCAAACCCAGGATGGAAATAACGAACAGATACAGTGCAGAGACCTGCCCCCGCATCTGGTTGGGTATGATCATCATGAGTGATGATGCACCGGCGGCAGTCGCTATCGCCGGCCCCAGGTTCGCCGGTATTAACATCACGACAGCGAGTGTTTCTGTTGGCATAAGCGGCATTAAGGTCGCACCGGGCAAACTGATCAAGACACCACACAGCACTGTACGCAGATGCGCATCTGTGTAACCTTTTTTATGGAGTTTATCCGCCAACCAGCCGGCAAAGTTCACGCCTATGGGGCCGAACACCAGCAAGATGAGTCCGTAGGTTAAGCCAACATCCTTGATGGACCAGGCGAATGTGCGAATAAACATGGTGGGCACCCAGGAAAAATAGGCATAACCCAGTATCGTGACGACCGACATACCGACAAAAAGTGAAATAAATACCCGCCTGCGCTCGAGCAGGTAATTGAGGATATACCTGATAGACAGCGCACTGCTGTTCTCCCCTGTTTTTAGCAGACCTTTTCGGCTTGGTTCTTTCACCGTCAGCATCAGGGCGGCGATCAATAAACCGGGCAGGCCAACGATAATAAACACACTCTGCCATTGATATAATTCACCCACCACAGGCAGCACCCAGGGCGAGGCATGTTGAACATAGTGGATCACATAACCACCGAAGATCATGGCGATACCCACACCCAGTGAGATCCCCATGTTGTAAAAACCAATAGCACGCCCGCGTTTGTCTTTCGGGAAGTAGTCGGTGATCAATGACAATGCGCTGGGGGTCAGCGCCGCCTCGCCCACACCCACACCGATACGGGCGATAAAAAGCTGTAGATAATTGCGCGCAAGACCACAGGCCGCCGTCATAAAACACCAGACCGTGATCCCGCAGGCGATGATCATCCGTCGGCTTTTTCGATCTGCAAGCCGTCCTAAGGGAATGGCCATGAAGGTATAAAAAATGCCGAAGGCGAGGCCCATCAACAGACTGATCTGGGTATCGGATAAATGCATGTCCGCCTTGATGGGCTCCACCAGCAGATTTAAGATCTGGCGGTCGATGAAAGAGACAATATAGGCCAGTGTGAGAATACTCACCACATACCAGGAGTACCAGCCCTCAGGGTATTGCTCGATGTTACTATCTGATTTCTCTTGAGTTTTATCGATCATAGTGATGCCGTTGCGGATAGGCGATGTTGTTGTCCTGGCTGGATTTTAAGTTATCTCTACAAGATGATTGCATCTATATATGTTATATTAGTATAACATTATAGTTTTATTTAAAGATAGCATTGCTATTCTAAGGGAGGGTTTAGCCGTGCGCCAGTTCAATAAATTGCATTTTTCAGTTATCGCCGCTTGCGCCTTATCCTTAGTTTTTCCTCTCAGTTGCCCTATCGCAAGCTACTGAGGAGGTGGTGGTGAGCGCACAGCGCCGCTCGGAGGGTCTACAGGATCTGCCGGCGTCTGATACATTCAGGACTAAAATTTCTGTCTATCTGATAGACGATGATGGTTTTGTAGAGAATACGACTACGCAAAGAGGATGACATAAACTCGGAAGAAAACGCCGGTGTGCGCGGCGCCTTCCAATGGGATATGACCGATCAAGTGACCTGGGATGTATCAATCACCTATATCAAGCATGACCTTGCGAGCCTTCTCAATAATGAAGTAGATAATGAACGCACCGGCGCTACCGGGCTAACAAAAGATGGAGTACCCTTTGCTGGAATTGCTGCAGGCGATAAAAAGAATTTTGGATCAGGCAATGAAACGGAGTCGATTCATTTTACCTTAGATATTTCATGGCGAACCGGTTTGGGTGAAGTGAACATTCTTACAAGCTATCTGAAGCTGGATCAGGATAATGCGCTATCAGGCCATCCGGGGTTTCATCATTACACATCATGGATGCGGTTAATTGACCTTGACGATGGCCTTGCCAAAGTTCTCACCCCGCATCAGTCTGCAAAAAAGCCCGGGCGCTGCTTCGAGCCCTTCTACCAAGTCTTCTTTGTAGCGTATCTTTCCCTGCTCTAACCATCTGCCAGCCTGTTGTTCGAATTCAGCTCTCAGGTCTTCATGATCATACACGACCAGGCCGCGTACCGTTGCTCTTGCCTTAATGATGAAGGCCGGATTAGGGCCGGGCGGTATGTCGTTGGCGTTGTATTGGGCCATGAGGCCACAAAGGATGACCCTGGCCCCCAGCGCCAGCTGCTCCATGCTGGCCTGCAAGACATCGCCACCAACATTATCGAAGTAGACGTCAATGCCATCGGGGCAGGTACGTTTTAATCCGTCTCGTAATGCCTCTTCCTTATAGTTAATGCACTCATCAAACCCGGCGTTTTCCACTACCCAGCTACATTTCTCTTTTGAACCGGCAATACCCACGACACGACAACCGTGGCGCCTGGCAATTTGCCCCGCCATGGAACCCACTGCGCCGGATGCGGCGGAGACTACAACCGTATCGGAGCCCTTCAGCTCGGCCAGGCGCATTATGCCGGCATAAGCGGTCAGCCCCGGCATGCCGAGTATGCCCAGCAGGATAGATAGCGAGCCCGGGCAGGGACTCACCTTTCTTGCTGTCTCTGCGCGCAGGACAGGGTGGCTTTGCCAGCCACTGTGGGCGGCGATGAGGTCACCCTGTTGAAACTCACTGGCATGTGATGCAATAACTCTGCTGATGGTCTCGCCAGCCATCAACTCGCCTTCTCGGATGGCGCCGGATAAATGGCGAGCGCTGATTTTTCCGCGCAGATAGGGATCGACTGATAAATATAAGGTCTCACAAAGCAATTCATCTGCACCGGGCAGCCCTGCATCTGTCGTCACGACCTCAAAATCCCGCTCCTCGGGTATGCCTTGAGACTGCTTTTTCAATAAAACCCGAGTGTTATTTATCATGTATTGTGCCTATGCTTGTCTGTGGGCAAGCACCTTTTTATATAAAATGATATAATGTTATAATATAAATACAACCTGTAAATGAACCTCACCAATCCTTAAATCTTCAAAGAGTCACAGGCAAATATCATGGCAGATGCAGCGACAAAACCGGCAACCGTTATCGATGAGATTACGGCAATTATCGGTGCGGATTGCATTTTAACCGATCCACAAAGTTGTGCGTTTTATACCCAGGATATTTACACAAAAACCCTGCCTGCCCTAGCAGTAATACAGCCGGACTCATCTGATAAACTGGCCGATGTTATCGCTGTCGCTACTCGATACGGTCATGCCGTGCTCGCCCGTGGTGGCGGCATGTCCTACAGTGGCGGTTATGTACCCAGCGAGCCGGGTTCCATCTTGATCGATTTACATAAGCTGAGCCAGATCATCGAGATCAACACGGAAGACATGTATGTCACAGTGGAATGTGGTTGTACCTGGAAGGCATTGCATGAGGCATTGGCAGGTACAGGTTACCGTACCCCTTATTGGGGAACGCTCTCCGGTATCAAGGCCACCGTGGGCGGTAGTCTGTCGCAAAACAGTATCTTCTGGGGCTCCGGTCGCTATGGCAGTGCCGTGGATTGTGTGATCGGTTTGGAAGTGATATTGGCCGATGGCGCCATCATCAACACTGGCGCTAACGCAAAGGTGAGAAGTGCGCCTTTTTTCAGACACTACGGCCCGGACTTAACCGGCCTCTTTTGCTGTGATACGGGCGCTTTGGGCGTTAAGACCAAAGCGACGTTTCAGTTAATCCCGCAATTAACCGCAAGGCGATTTGCTTCTTTTGACTTTGCTGACTACCCAGGGCTGGCCGGGGCGATGAGTGCGATTGCCAGGGCGGATTTGGCCATGGAATGTTTTGCCTTTGATCCGTTTCTACAAAAACAACGCCTGCAGCGGGAAAGCCTGATGACGGACGTCAAGGTCCTGGCCGGCGTCATGAAGGCCAGTGGCGGTGTGGTACAGGCCATTAAAGACGGTGCTAAAGTGGCGGTGTCCGGCAGGGGGTTTATGGATGATGTGGCTTATTCATTACATGTGATGGTGGAAGAGCGCTCCGAGTCGTTGGCCGAGGATAACCTAAAGCGCATTAAAGAAATATGCCTTGAGAGTGGTGGGCAGGAAATCGAAAACAGCATTCCCAAAATCCTGCGGGCTAATCCGTTCACGCCGATGAATAATGTATTGGGGCCAAACGGTGAGCGTTGGGCGCCCATTCATGCCCTGGTTCCCCATTCAAAATCGATTGCTACGATAGCGGGCGTTAAAAAAATATTCTCTGAATGCGAGCCGGTCATGGAAGAACATGGCATCGGCGCAGGCTTTTTATTCGCCACGGTATCGACCAGTTGTTTCGTGGTGGAGCCCGTGTTTTTCTGGCCTGACGCCATGGAAGAGATACACCGGGACACGGTGGAGTCCGCTGTGCTGAAGAGACTGCCCGGCTTTGATGAGAACCTGGAGGCGCGCAAGGCGGTGGGGGAACTTCGAGCAAAGTTACTGGATTTCTTCTGTGACATTGGCGCTGTGCATTTACAGATCGCCAGGACCTATCCGTATAAGGACGGGATCAATCCATCAAACTGGGCGCTGGTACGGCAATTAAAGCAGTTAGTCGACCCCGACAATCGTATCAACCCGGGCTCACTGGGTTTGTAATACTACTGGAGCGAATGTTGCGATGAGACAGGATTACGTCAATGTGGGTAGCTGCGAGCGGCCGCAGGTGATTCATTATCGGACTGCCGGAGAAGGATACCCATTGGTGATGTTGCATGCCTCGCCCATGTCATCAGCGGCCTTAAACCCGTTTATTCAAGTTGCGAAAGACTACGCCACTGTGATTGCACCGGATACACCCGGCTATGGCTACTCTGATCCATTGACGCAAGCCACGGGTGATTTACACGCCTATGTCGTGGCATTACATATGTTTACGCAAAGACTGGGGCTTGAGAGATTTGCTTTATACGGCACGGCCACTGGCGCACAGATCGCCATTGAGTACAGTAAGACCTATCCCGAGCGGATCAGCTATCTGATCCTGGATAACCTGGCCCATTTTACTGATGAGCAGCGAGATGGGATCGTGGCCGGTTATTTCCCTGATCTCACCCCTGATGAGACGGGCAGTCATTTGATCAAAGCCTGGTCCATGGCCAGAGATCAGGGCGTATTTTTTCCCTGGCATCAAAGAACAGTCGCTACCCGTTTGCCGGCAAGTGCGATCAATACGGATTTTGTACACATGATGGCCCTGGCGTATTTACAGGCGGGCGAAGACTACGACTTGGCTTATCGTGCGGCCTTCGCCAATGAAAAGAGGGAGCGTGTGCAAGCATTGACGGCGCCGACATTCATACTACGCTGGCAAGGCAGTATCTTAAAGCCCTATACCGATCAGTTTGATGCAGTGCAATGGCCGCATAACTTTACCATGGTGCACTGTGGCCTGGGTCGGGAAGAAAGATTACAAGGGTTCAAAAGCATTCTCATGCAACAGCGCTCGTCACCGGAGCCAAAGATAAGTCGTGAAACCAGCGCTCGCAATGTTCGGCCGGGCAAAGGCTTTATAGACCTGGAATCAGGGCAGCTCCATTATGTAGCGGCGGGCGCTCTGCAATCACCGCTCATGTTGTTGTTGCATGATCCGGGCAGCTCCCATCGTTCACTGTTTGATTTAATCGACACCTTGTCAAAGGAACATTTCATCGTTGCGCCTGATCTGCCTGGCCATGGCCTGTCCTCTCAATGCAAAGGCGCTGGTGTTGATGCGATGGTTGCTGTTTTACAGGAGTTTGTCATGGCCTTGCCCTGCAATGCCTTTCAGATCTGGTGCTTAAAGGGCAGCGCCGCCATTGGTGTGGAACTCGCTAAAGTCTTAGAGAGATCTGTGCGGACATTAACCCTGACTAACCCGGTTGATTATTTCGTATTAAAAGATGAGTGGGTGATGGAGAAGGAACAATCGCATTTCCCGATCAATGCCGAAGGTACGCACTTTCTGCAAAGCTGGTATATGTTGCGTGATAAACAACTGTTCTGGCCCTGGTATAGGACTGCACCGGATCACGCATTAACCGGCAAGGCGAACCTGAGCACCGATTACTTAATGGAGCGTTTTAAGGAGTACTGGATTGCACGGGCGGCATTGCATGATTTATGGCCGCAGATTTTGACTTATCCCTTATCGGAACGGATGGATCGACTGGATTGTTCGCTTAACATTAACATGATAGAGGACGATCCATTGACGACGGTGGCGATGCGTAGTTTGAATGTTGAGAAATGTGAGATGATACATTAAGGTCATTTTTATTGATTAGCGGGAGTGTAGGTGATGTCATTAAGAGAAGATATGCCCTTACTGGCGAGACACGAAGGCGTATGGGACGGGTTCTATCGTTACTTTGATAGACACGGTAATAAAATTGATGAGCACAAGTCCCGTTTAATCTGCCGCATGATTGGTGCAGAGGATTATCATCAGACCAATCATTACTTCTGGGAAGACGGTAAAAAAGAGGTCCGGGATTTTCCGGCACATGTGAAGGACAATCGCCTGTGGTTTTACACCGACATTGATGGCTGGGCGGCCGAGGTGCCACTGGATGAGAATAAGAGAACCATCATGTTATATTGGACGCGTATCAATGAGCCGGGCATGTGCTTATATGAGATGATCCAGATAAGCGACTGTGGGCGTTACCGCGCCAGGGTCTGGCAATGGTTTCGTGAGGGCCGCCTGTTTCAGCGGACTTTGGTCGATGAGCAACGCATCAGCCATGAATGGCAGAGTTATGATGATCAAGAGCCAGCGTATGCGGATGTGGCGGATTTTGAGTAATGCAAACCAACACCGGGAGGATGCCTTAAATGACATTTAAGAATTTGTTTATAGAACATGAACGCTCGAAAGAGGAAGCGCAATGGCTCAAGGAAGAGCTGGCCGATCAGGAGGCGCGGTTTGCAAAAATTGAACAGCAGATGCAGGAGCTCGCTCCTACACGAGTGAAGTGGTATGCGGAGTTTTTTGATCGCATCGGTCGTAACGGCTTTAACGCCGATGGCGATATGAAGGTCAAGATAAAACGTGAAGACCTGCCGGTGAAGCCGGAAGGCTGCGAGGACAGGGTACTCTGGAAGCACGGCGTCGATAGCGATGGTATATAGTCAGGGTATTGGCAGAAAAATTATTTCACATATGTTGGAGAGATAAATGGCACGTCCGCACATAGAACCGTTTGTTGATAGAGATGTTTCTTTTAAGAACATGGCCTTGCCCGGCTTTGCTCGGGGGATGCATTATAAAATGCTCAGCATGGACACCGACACTGGCGCTTGTAGTATGACGGTGCAACTCGATGGTGGTTACAGCCAGCCCCCCGGTTTCTCATGGTCGGAGTGGGAGATGATCGTCATTGAGGGGGAATTACAATTAGCGGGCAGAGCAGTTCGTAAAGGTCATTATTTTTATGTGCCGGCGGGCTATGCCATGCCGGCCATCGGCGCCAAAGATGGCGCCCTGGTATTGATGATGTATAACACCGGTGAGCCCAGTCTGGTTGAATCCACCGAGCACCATGCCCTGGCGCAGAAAGACTTGTATCATGATGTGGACTCCTACCTGGATATTCCCTGGGCGGTGGGCAATGTCACGAAACCCTCAGTGGCGTCCGGCTGTTTGATAAAGCTGCTGAATTACAATCCCATCTCCCATGCCATGACGTTTTTGTATTGCATGACGCCGGCCTTTTATCAGGACAACATCTCCTATCATGATTGCGCCGAGGAGTCCTACCACTTATGGGGTACCTCGTGGATGATGCAGTTTGGCGAGATCCCCACTGGCGGCTATTTCTGGCGGCCGGCTTATATCAATCACGGGGCCTTTGCCTCGGAGTTCGGTTGTATTGCCCTGGGCCGGGTGGATTCAAAACTGTTTAATTATTTCCATTACAATCCCTGGTCTACGCCTGTACAAAATCAGAGCCGCGCCGCGGCACGGTTGTATCAACGTGATCCGTTGTTGTATAAATGGATGGTGAGTAAAGCACACAATCATCCCCATGGGCCGGAAGACTTTGAGCAAACCGCAGAAGTGCGCGGTGAAGACTTCCCTGACAATGAACCCGATACCGATGGTCATCATCATAGTCATTGGCATACGCATCAACACCACTACCATGATCACGATTAGCCCGAGCCCCGGTCCTCGCCACAGTGGCAGGGCAATACCCATTCAGGCCACCTCCGGGCAAGTCCATCCAGGGCTTGTCCTGGGATAAGCAAACTAACGCCGCCATCGTAGCTTGTGATCACCCTGCATACATGCCATCCGTGGATAGCCTCTGCAAAGACGTATTCGCTGACGAAGCCGCTGGGATCGATAATGACAGGGCTGGCATGACGGTTGCACATGTTCATGTTTCGCCCGGTTTAATAACACCCCCTCTACGGAGATTGTCCCTGTCTCTTTCCTCCCCGGCATTGAGCATGTGTCGCTCTCTTGGCAGTTGAGATAGCGGACAGAGCCCAGGGCAGTCAAAAGAAAATAGTTAAGAGTCATTCATGGCAATACATTATTCGATCATGGGAGATCAACATGTTTGTATCAGTTTATTGTAAAGATGCGGATGGCAGCGCTGCACCCAGAGAAGCTAAATTAGCCGAGCACCTGCAATATATAGAGACAATTTTGGGTAAGCTCAAAGCGGCCGGGCCGGTCGTTGGCCCTGGTGGCGATACACAAGCGGGGAGTTTACTGGTGCTGGAAGTAGATGGTGTTGAGGAGGCCGAGACGATTATGCGCTCCGATCCGTATTATCAAGCGGGTGTCTGGCGGGAGGTGAATATACAGGAATATAAAATCGTGGCGGGTAGCTGGGTTGGCGGAAAAACCTGGTAGTCACCTCAAGCCCCTGCTTAAAATGAAACTCGCTTATCTCTGATCAGATTGTTGATGTTTTTCGACTATTCCGTTGAGCAAGTTGTGATAATACACCTTCATGACAGGGGTGCGTTTGCTCCCGTGTGATTAAAATTGACGTGTTATTTCATTTGGAAAAGTTGAAATGCACAAAACTGACATGATGATGGCATTTGTTTGTTATCGAACCGGGTTCTCGGTATCCACCGTGGTCAGTTCCGCTCAAACCACCAGGGATCCCAAACCTGCCCGGTGTTTTCAATCAAGGCCTTGGATCTCAAGAATCGTTGAATGGACGATGGCCCCATTCTTGAGCCACCCATACCGGATAACTTAAACGCCTGTTTTTCACCTTCATGCATCATGGCGGTAAGGGCGGCGTCATTAATGCTGATCCCGCCGGCATCAAGATCGCTCGCAATGCGCCGTGCTTGTGCTGTATCCGATGAGAACACGGCTGCTGACAGACCGTATATCGTATCGTTGGCCAGCTCGATTGCCTGCTCTTCCGTGTCAAACGACATCACCGGCAATATCGGCGCAAAGGTCTCTTCGGTTAACACCAGCATGCTATGGTCGACATGGGATAAAATGGTTGGCTGGCACCATGTCCCGCCATTGTGCTCAACCAGTGCGCCACCGCATTCCGCTTTCGCCCCCTTCTCTTTGGCGTCCATCAGGTGTCTGTTAATAATCTCACACTGTTTTGCAAAAATAACCGGGCCTATTTCACCTTCATCTATATTGTCCGTATTGAGTTTCAGTGCGCCGGCCCTCTCCACAATGGCGCTGATGAAATCATCATACACAGGGGATTCAACATAAATCCGCTCTATGGATAAACAGGATTGTCCAGCGTTCGCCATGCCACCCCAGCACAGGGCGGCAGCGGCACGTTCAATATCCGTATTGGCGGTAACGATGGCCGGATCTTTACCCCCCAACTCAAGCTCACAGGGGATAAACCTGGCCGCCGCCGCCAGCGCCACTTTTTTTCCGGTCGCAACGCTGCCCGTGAAACACACTAAATCCACCTGATTAATGATCTCACTGCCGAGGAAGCCATCGCCCGGTAGAAAACGCAATACCGCCTCCAGCTCAGGGATCGTTTTAATACATTTATTCAGAGGCTCGATAAACCCTGGCGTGACTTCGCTGGGTTTCACAATGACGGCACAACCGGCCAGCAATGCCGGTATGACATCGATAAACGATAAAAGCAACGGAAAATTCCACGGTGTGATCGCCGCTACCAGAGGATAAGGCACTAACTGTTTGCCAACATCAATAAAGGGGATGCTGGTGGTTTTGGCTGGCTGGGTTGCTAATAACTCAGGCGCCATCCGGCACCAGCGGCGGATACTGGAAATAACAACGGAGACTTCCAAATCAGACTCTCTCGAGCGCCCCGTATCGATACAAACCGCCTGATAAAGGCTATCGCAATTTTCTTCTATGGCATCGGCTAACTTGAGTAATGCAGCACAACGTCGCTCTGCCCCGAATGCTTGCCAGTTATGTTGTGCATCACGCATCTTCCCGGCAAGTTGTTGCAGGGTAGCAGCGTCAATTTGTTGAAACTCGTAATCGTGAGCGCCAGTGCGGGGATTACGAACAGCAATCGTTTGCATGATTAAATCAGGTTTTGCTTGATCAACTCGTCAATGACGGCGCGTTGGGTGTCGATAAAATGACTGCGATCCGGCGCCGATATATCACCCGCATCGTTTAATAACGTATTGGCGGGATAACGATTGTGAGCTTGGGCGACATGGGCATAGAGTTCCAGCCGTTGCCTTGAGAGTAGATTGCCCATGCCCAAACGTCGACGACAGCGGCGTAACGCCGCCAGATCGATCTCATGATGCGCCACCATGCTCTCGCCCACATCAGCGGCGGCCAGCACATGTCCATGAAAATCAATGATCTTCGACATGCCATCGGTAGAAGAGGCAGGAATACCGATCCCGGAAATGCCACCGCTGTTGGCGGAAATAACATAGGCCTGGTTCTCTATGGCGCGCGCCCGTTTAGCGATATCCTTTGGTGTTAATGCCGGGCTGCTGACTTCACTGGTGGAGTGGAGGATGAGTTCGGCGCCACGTAATGCCATGGCGCGGGTGATCTCGGGATAGAGGATCTCCTCAGAGGCGATTGTGGCCAGTTTGCCTATATCGGTATCGGTGACGGGGAATACGCCGTCGATGCCATAGATGTCGAGATAACGATCCCAAACATCATGTGGTGTGGGCGCAAACAGGGAGATCAAACGGCGGTAGCGGTGGATGGTGTTTCCCGCTGGGTCAATGACAAAACTGGCCTGGAAATAAAGGCCGTTAAAATGACTATCCAGTTCGTACACGTTCCCGGACAGAAAAATACCATTATCCTGGCAGATCTGGCCTAAGGCTTCGTACTCCGCCCCGTCAACTTCAATGCAGCCTTTTTCGATCCAGCCCTCGATGCCCTCACCCATAGGAAAACCGGTGAGACAGTATTCGGGCAGGACAACCAATGCGCTATCTGCACCGATAAAGGCCTTGCTTGCCGCAATGTGTTCGGCTATTCGCTGAATGGCGGTATTCATGGCCAGGCGGGCGTCTGCCACGCTTAACTGATTGATGGCATGACAACGGGTTTGTAATGCCAGGGCATAATAGTGCTCGGGTTCTCTGGACATGCAATCTATCTGTTGTTTTATAGGCCCTCTACCAATAACACATTGACGTCAACCGTGCCTTCCCTGACCTTCCTCAGCTCCGCATATTCAGAAGAGCGCCAGAATGCCCGGGCGGCATCCATAGACGGCCATTCAGAAATGACCAGGGATTGATAGTCCCAGTCCCCTTCCAGTTTATCAATATCCCGGCCGAGCGCCAGGTAGCGGCCGCCATATTGTTCGACTACGCCAGGAGTGCGTTCAGCATATTCGGCAAACTGCTCCGGCTTGGTTACGGTTGCCTGTACTATCATGTAAGCGGGCATCTGTTTCTCTCCTTACCTATCGTTCAGTTCATAATGAGTTTGCAGATCACCATAAACCTGGCCTTTAGGAAATAAGCAATCATCATCGGCGCTGCAGCAGAGTTCACAGGGCGGATGCTCTGCAGGTAACTCTCCAGCGGTATCGACGTATTGAAAATGGTGGGCATTGAATCTACCGGCGACAACGGTCACTTCATCTTCACCAATATATTCAAGCCCGAAACCCGGTGGCGCCACGATGATCCGGTGACCTCACCATCATGTCGGGAAAAAATGTTCTACCGGGGCCTTTATCACCATCATAAAGCGCAAAACACATACCGTCACCCATCATCGGGTGGGGGCCTGGCCGGCGGATGCGTTTATTTATATCCAGCCGTTGTGAAACCCCGTCCATCACGCACGCTAAACATCTCGCACTGTGCATGGTTTTCATGAAACAACATCCAGCCGCTCCCTGCAAAAAAAATCAATAGAAATGTATCCCGATAGCAGCATTGAGAAGGAGAATAATCCAGATCAATACCACGACATAGCGACAGCGGCGCCATTATCTGCTCACCTTCACTTAATAATGTCACAAACGCGCATGTAAATGCCCTTATTCTTTTTAAGGTGTATCACAATTCTCTCCCGCTATCGCTGGTTTCTTTGTTATAATACTATAACTTTAGTACAATTTTGCCTGATTATCATTAACGCCCCGTAGCTGACTGTTTAACTATGCCAATAACCCCGGAGATAGCAGCGCTTCTTCTCACGGCAGTCGGGATCGGTGTGCTCCATACCTTGATCGGGCCGGATCATTATTTGCCCATAGCGGCATTGGCGAGGTCGAAATCATGGACATTGTCAACGACATTATCCATGACCGTCATATTTGCATTGGCGCACACCGCAGGTTCAGTACTGCTAGGCGCCCTGGGAATAGCGCTGGGTTATAGCCTGGAGTTAATCCATGTGATTGAGGCAGGCCGTGGCGCCGTAGCCGGCTATGTGTTGGCGGGGGCGGGTATCGCTTACCTGATTTATAGCATCCGGGCTCTGCGCCGGGGAAAACCGCATGTGCACGAACACACCCATGCCGATGGCACTATGCACAGCCATCCCCATTCTCATCATGGCCAGCATATACATGTACATCCATCCAGGGCCGGCATACCCTCTTATCTGCTGTTGATGATTTTTATATTAGGCCCTTGCGAGGCATTAATCCCGGTGTTGATGTATCCGGCCAGTCAGCAAAATGCTGTTGGGGTGATCCTGGTGGTATTGGCTTTTATCCTGGCAACATCGCTAACGATGCTGATCCTGGTATCCCTGACTTATCTGGGATCAACAACACTCAGTGATGTTCATATAGAGAAATATGCCGGGATCGGTTTTGGGGCGGCGCTGGGTTTGAGTGGTGTTTTTGTGCTCTCCGGGCTTTAGCGCTATTGGGACAACAATGTCAGCAACCTCTCTTTATCCAGTTTACCGGAGGGTTTTTTGGGCAGGTTGTCGGTCAACAGGTAACGGGACGGGACTTTATACGGGGCCAGGTTATTTTTGCAGTGTTGATCCAGTATCGCCTCTGCAACCGGTTCATCGCAGACAATGCATGCAACAACCGTCTCGCCGTATTTTTTAGATGGCTCGCCAAGCACGGCGACTTCCCTGATAGATGCGATCTGTATCAGTATGGCCTCAATTTCTGCCGGATATATGTTCACCCCACCACGATTGATGATGTCTTTATCACGACCGCGCAGGACAACATGACCGCTATCGAGTATGCAGGCCAGGTCGCCGGGATAAAACCAGCCTTCTTTATCAACTGGTTCCGGTTTTCCATCGCTATCGATAAAACGGGCGGCGACCCCGGGGCCTCGATACCGCAGACGCCCTGTCTCCCCGGGCTTCATTTGTGCATGATTGTCATCGACAATCTGTACTTCAGTTTTGTATGCTGGACGTCCCACTGTGTGGGCGTAGTCAGGAAACTCATCGGTATCAAGCACGGAGATCCCGCCGCCTTCACTTGAGGCATAATAAGCAATGAGATGCGGGTTTATCTTCTCCCGGATCGCCACAGCTTCATGCGGATAAAGCGCCGCGCCACTGATGAGTAACTTTTTCAGTGTTGGCAGCAGTAATGTATTTTCATAAAGCGGCAGAAGCCCGCGTAATTGAGTGGGCACGAGAAAGGTGGCGGTTGCCTCTGAATGGTTAATGGCCGCTATCAGTTGTTGTGGTTTATGGGGAGGCGGATCAAGAATCACAGTCGCGCCGGCGGCCAGAAAAGCCATAGCGAAAGAACGACCGGCGCCAAAGTAAAGTGGCGTTAGTCCAATAAATCGATCCTGCGAATTAAAACCCATCGTTTTCCATTGGCTCACAAACCGTTGATACATGTGCTCATGGGTGAGTAATGCGCCTTTGGGTTTTCCCGTGGTGCCGGATGATAAGGAGATCAGCAAGGGGAGATCTGTGTCGTCGGGCATGGGTGGTGGCTTCGCATCACGTCTGAACCAGGCGTCACTCAGTGTCAGTGATTGATGTTGTCCCAGTGATCCTTCATGCTCTTCGACGATGATCCGTTTCGCCTGAAATGCCGATGCGACAGCGATTTTCTCAGGTACGCTCCAGCGGTGATCGAGAGGCAGGATAACAGCACCGAGACGGGCAATAGCGTAATGTAAAATTAAATGGGACGGATGTTCTTTTAATGCAAGCCCTATGCGATCCCCCGGTGTTATGCCCTGGCTATGAAGATGTCCGGCACAGGACTCTATCCATTGCCACAGCTCGGCGTAGTCCAGCCGCTGCCCATGGCATTCTACGGCGGTTTTATCAGGCTCGGCAGTGGCGTAACCTTGAAGAATGGAAGCCAGGTTCATTGCCGATAAGCATTACTTCAGATTGTAGATGCGCTGGACGTTATCGCGCAGGAGTTTTTGCATGACCTGCGGTTTTAAATCGAGGGCCTCGATCTCGGCCATTGTCCGTTTGAAATCAAGCACTGGGAAGTCTGTGCCAAAGAGGACTTTATCCTGACCATAGCTGTTCAAATACCTGATGAAACTTTCCGGCCAGTATTTCGGGCTATGGGCATCGGAGCCGATATACACGTTTTCATGTTTCCAGGCCATGGCGATCATCTCATCAACCCAGGGTATACCGACATGTATGCCGATAATTTTCAATTCAGGAAAATCACAGGCAACGGCGTCCAGAGTGATCGGTTGACCGACACTCCTGCACGGAAACTCTTTCGCATACACCATGGATTGCCCCACCTGCATTTGAATGGGGATCTCCAGCTCACAACATTTACTGTAGAAGGGATAATACTTTGCATGGTCCGGCGCCAGCTCAAACCAGTGCGGATAGAGATGGGCGCCGATAAACCCCATATTTTTTACCGCATCTTCCAGTTCTCTCACGCCTTCCATGCCCATAAACGGATCAATACCGATTAAAGCGGAAAAATGCTCAGGATATTTGTCTACCGCATCCGCAACGATGCTGGCTGGCATATGATAACAACCGGGTAAACCGGGCCGGCCGGTTTTAGCGGCAATTAAAAAAGCATGTTCAATATTTGCTCCCTGCATCCGCTCGATCATTCTCTCCAGTGAAAGCCCCCTCATCAGCGCATCATCGGCTTTCATTTTCCCCACAAAAAAATCAGCGCCCCAGCCAGGGCGAACGGACAATGCCTCTGCTGTCCAGATGTTGACGACAGCATCTATTGCCTTGATGGCGCTGCTCACATGTATCTCCGTTTTTTATATTGGATGGATGATCAGTTTTATAAAGCAATCAGCGAGGATTTGCCAGCAGTTCTTTAACATCGCCGCACATTGTGTTAATGCAATAATATCAATGACGGCGCTGGCACAAAGCGCACTGTTAAAAGCCCGATCAACATCCGCCATAAAACATGACACGTTGTAATCCTGTCCCGGTGGTCTTGCGGCCAGGGAGATCAGGAAACAGGGTGGCGATAAGAATAACGAAGGCAAGTGTCGTGAGAAACAGCTCTATACGGTCGAGGCAAAACGGCGCTCGTTCTGCGATTTATCTCGCCATTGATATTATTTAATATTCTAAGGCGAGGATCTCTCTTAATTACCATGAAATGAATGCTATAACAAAAAGACAAGTCGCTTTTTACGTTCTATAAAACCTGGAGACAGATGCTTGAGTTTATTAAACAACATTACTATGGTGACCATAAGCTGTGCTGATATAAAAGCAAGTCGGGAAGCGTACTGCCGTCATTTGTATTATGAAGTGCTTGGAGAGGGCCGGATCAGCGCCGAATTAGCGAAGGCCTGGAGGCGGGCGGAGATGGCCGGTAGAGAGTATGTTTTGCTCTCCCCCGAAGCAGACGGACAACATCTGCTCAGATTGGTACAGCTTGTCGCCCCCTTCGATTACAAACCGTTTACGACCTTTGGCTGGAATGCCATAGAGATTGCCGTTGAAAATGTAGATGGGTTAGCCGCCAGCCTGAAGGGCTCGCCATTTGAAATAATTGGCCCGCCCGATGATTTATCATTCACCAATATGATCCGTGCCTGTCAGGTGATGGGGCCATCGAAGGAGGTGTTGTATTTAACCGAGATTAAGGGTGAGGCGCCGGGTTTTGATCTCCCCCGGATAACCCGCAAGGTGGGTCATTGTTTTGTCGTGATCCTGGGCTCAGCCAATATAAGCGCGACGATAGATTTTTATCATGACAACATGGCGGTGGAGACCTCACCAGTGATGGATGCACGATTAACGGTCTTATCTGGCGCATCGGGTTTACCACGGGAGCACCGGCATAAAATTTCTGCGCTTGTATTAAGCCCGGGCTATCTGCTGGAAGTCGATCAGTTTCCTGAAACAACAACACGCCGGGGATCTCTGCCTGGGCAACTTGTTCCCGGGGTCTCTATGATCACCTTTGCAGTGGATGACATTCGTCCTATTTCACAAGGCTTATCTGAATTGGCGATAACCTGTGATGAGGCGCCATACGCAGGTTCTCGAGTGGCGACACTGGTCGGCCCGGATGATGAACACATTGAGCTAATAGAGGCCAGCTAGTCGCATTATGATCAAGCCCTGCAATGTACCGATTCGAACCGGGGTGTAACAATCTCCGCAATGATTGTTTCCTCTGTAAAACCCGGCATGGGTTGGTATAGCGGGAAAACACCCGGCAGTGAACAGGGGCGTAAAATATCGTATGATCACTTGATGAAAACAACACGCCGGTTCACACTAACGACCATCAAAAGACTGTGAGGACAGCCATGAAAAAAATGATATTGCCCATTAGCGTCTTAGTGTTTTCTCAACTGTTTCTAATGGATGTATACGCAGAAGGGGCTGACGGCAAACGTCTTGCCTCTGTGCTGGAGAGACAACCGCAGGATACGAAAGCGAGGTATCCATACCGCCATCCACAGGAAACACTGACGTTTTTTGGTATCGCCCCGGGGATGAGTGTTGTGGAAGTCCTGCCGGGTCGTGTTGGCTGGTATTCAAAAATCCTGATGTCTTATCTGGGTAAAAATGGGGCCTTGATTGGCGCAGATTATTCACTCGACATGTACCCAAAGTTCAGTTTTGCTACCCCTGAAATGCTGGAAGAGAAGAAAACCTGGACAACAACATGGACGGATGAAGCAAAAACATGGCGTGATCATGACGGCGCCCAGGTGTCGGCATTTGTATTGGGATCAATGCCGGATAAGCTGAAAGGCACAGCCGATGCCGTGCTGTTTATTCGTGCGTTGCATAACCTTAATCGTTTTGAGGTCGATGGCGGTTTTCTCACTGACGCCCTGAAAGACGCCCATGATGTTTTAAGGCCGGGTGGTATGCTTGGGGTAGTACAGCACCAGGCGCCGGATAACATGGCGGACGCCTGGGCAGACGGATCGAAAGGCTACCTGAAAAAAGGCTATCTCATAACAAGCATTGAACAAGCCGGCTTTGACTATGTCGCCGAGAGTGATATCAATGCGAATGATAAAGACCGGCCAGGTGAGCAGGATGTGGTCTGGCGTTTGCCGCCCTCATTTGCTACGAGTAGAGATAACCCTGAGCTGAAAGCGACGTATACGGTGATCGGTGAGTCTAACCGCATGACTTTGAAGTTTAGAAAGCCAGAGTAATTGGTTATATCCAGATAAGCCCCCACTTAAATCAGCGTTTGCCTAACTACTTTGCGTAAAACCTTTGGGCAGTCCGGCATGGGCGGTAAAACCGTATAGGGGTTCATCGGGCAATGCCTTTTGGATAATCTCCCTGATTGGGAGTAGCTTGTTTAAGGCGATGCCGGTTTTAAGGCCCATGGCCTCCAGCATAAAGACCAGGTCTTCCGTGACGATATTACCACTGGCGCCGGGCGCAAAGGGGCAACCGCCCAGACCACCTAATGAGCTGTCTATGGTGGTGATCCCACATTCCAGGGCAGCGATGACGTTCGCCAGGCCAAGCCCCCGTGTATTGTGTAGATGGATCCCGGTTAAACTCTCATCGCCAACGGCATTTTTAATCATCTTGATTAGGCGTTTTACCTGGGCCGGATTGGCATAACCGCTGGTATCGGACAGGCCAACTTCATCACAACCGGATTGCATGAGTTTCTCAGCGAACCGGGCCACTTTATTCTCATCGATCCTGCCTTCCAGGGTACACCCAAACGCCGTTGACAAACTCACCTCAAAATGCGGGCGTTGATCGTCCGCTTGTTGTTTGATTAGCTGGTTGATGCGTTGTATCTCAGTCATCATCTCATCGTGGGTTTTACGTACATTTTTCAGGCTGTGTGTCTCGCTCACGGAGAAAGGAATGGATAGCTTATGGGCCCCGGACTGGATGGCACGTTCAGCCCCTTTTAAGTTTGGCGCCAATACAGCGACAGTCAGCCCCTCAATCTGTTTGGCGAATGTCACGAGCTCGGCTGTATCTGCAAGCTGAGGTAAAATCTTTGCCGGCACGAATGAGCCGACCTCAATCTCATTGACGCCGGCAGCGGCCTCAGCGGCGATCCATTCCTGCTTTACCCGGGTCGGCATGATTGAGGCGGTATTTTGCAGGCCATCCCGAAGCCCGACCTCACTGATCAAAACATCAACCTCACCCATAACACCTCACCCATCATGTTGCTCAAATAAAGAAGAACTCAGGCAGCGCCCATTTCCCATTTAATTGTTATAATTATATAACAATTTAGCCGAAAAACACGAATAGAGCGCACATGACACTGATAAAATAAGGACTTATCAAACACAGGTGAACGACATATGACGAACCAGGCATTACCCCTTTCAGGGATCAGGGCAATCGAATTCTCCCATATGGTGATGGGGCCGAGTTGCGGTCTGCTGCTGGCCGATCTGGGCGCTGATGTGATCAAGGTTGAACCCTTGACTGGCGATAACACACGGCGGCTCGGCGGCTCAGGCGCCGGATACTTTTCCATGTATAACCGAAACAAACGCAGTATCTGTCTCGATCTGAAATCAGGGCAAGGTCACGCTATCGCCAAACGCCTGGTCGATGAGGCCGATGTATTGATTGAAAATTTCCGCCCCGGGGCAATGGATAAACTGGGCTACAGCTATGACGCCTTATCAAAGGACAATGCAGAGTTGATCTATTGCTCCGCCCGTGGATTTTTATCCGGGCCCTATGAGCATCGCACGGCGCTGGATGAGGTCGCACAAATGATGGGTGGGCTGGCTTATATGACGGGTCCGCCTGGACAACCCTTACGTGCGGGGGCGTCCGTCATTGATGTGCTGGGGGGCATGTTTGGTGTGATCGGGATTTTGTCCGCCCTTGAGATGCGGCGGCGAACGGGTAGAGGTCAACGGGTGAACAGCGCTTTGTTTGAAAGCACGGCATTTCTGGTCGGCCAGCATATGGCGCAGTTTGCCGTTACTGGTGAGCCGGCACGGCCAATGCCGGTGCGTATATCGGCATGGGCCGTTTATGATGTCTTCAATACCAAAAATGATGAGCAGGTGTTTGTCGCCGTGGTCAGCGACACGCAGTGGCAAACATTCTGTCGGCATTTCTCTTTAATCGATTTTCAAAAAGAGGAGAGTTTTAACACAAATGCCGAGCGGGTTGCACAGCGGGAGAGGATTATCCCCCGTGTGCAGGGGCTCTTTGAAACATTTACTAAAGATGAGCTGATGTCCAGTCTGGAGCAGTGTGGATTGCCTTTCGCACCCATTTCCAAACCCGAGGACTTGTTTGATGACCCGCATTTACTGGCGTCAGGCGGATTGTTGAATATCAATACTATGAGAGGAGGGCAAACCCAGTTACCGGCGCTCCCCTTGCAGATGGACGGGAAGCGTTTCGGCGTCAGATGCAATGTGCCGAGACAGGGTGAGCATAGCCGAGAGGTGTTGCATGAACTTGGCTTTAACGATGCTGAAATAGACAGCCTGGTTGAGAAGAATGTCGTGATGTCTGAGTGACTACAGGTAAGCCCAGCTACGTTGTTGTTTGTCCCTGCACTGGAACCTTTCTATCTCATCGATGTGTTTTAAGGTCATATCGATGCAGTCCAAACCTTGCAGCAGCATCTCTTTATGCAGGGGCTCAATATCGAAATGAAACCCATCCCCGGCAGGGTGACTTACCGTCGTATTCACCAGGTTGATGTTGATGTGATTCACTGCGGGCTCTTCCATGCAGTACTCAGCCAGCTCGGTAATACTCTCCTCGGGTAATTCGACAGGCAACAAACCGTTACGTATCGCATTGTTGTAGAAGATGGCGCCGAAGCTGGGGGCAATGATCACCCTGAAACCATATTCGGTTAATGCCCAGACCGCATGCTCCCTGGAAGAGCCACATCCAAAATTACGGCCGGTTAGCAAAATACTGGCGCCGAGGTGCTCCGGTTTGTTGAGGATAAAGTCAGGATTATCCCCCTGCTTTTCATTATGCTTGTCATAGCGATATCGCCAACCCGCAAACAGCCCCTTACCCAGGCCCTGTTTTGATACCCGTTTCATTTCCGTTGATGGAATAATGGTGTCGGTATCAATATTGATCCGCAGTAAAGGTGCGGCAATGCCACTGTGGTGGGTCAATGCTTTCATGCTATCTGCTAAAGATGACGTGGGTCCGTGATAAAACCGGTCAGTGAAGAGGCCGCCACCGTGGCCGGGCTGGCCAGGTGTGAGCGTGCCCCTCTGCCCTGTCTTCCTTCGAAGTTACGGTTAGTGCTGGTGATGATGCGCTCACCTTTGGCGAAGCCTTCACCGCCCGCATAAAAACACATGGAGCAACCGGACTCACGCCACTCAAATCCGGCATTTAAGAATATTTGATCAATGCCTTCCTGCTCGGCTTCCCGTTTAATCTGGCTGGAGCCGGGGACACAGATTGCTTTCATCCCTGCGGCTATTTTGTTGCCTTTTAAGATCCTGGCCGCATCTCGCAAATCGCTTAAACGGCTATTTGTGCATGAGCCAATAAATGCGGCGTCAACGGCGATGCTGTTCATTGCGATGCCGGGATTAAGGCCCATGTAATCCAGCGCCCGTTGCATGGCGAGACGGGTGTTTTGATCATCTGCCTGCTCAGGATCCGGAACAGACTCGGAAATGCCCAGGGCATGTTGTGGGCTTGTGCCCCAGGTCACAGTGGGCTCCACATCAGAGCAGTCAACATAAAGCGCTTTGTCGTATTTCGCTTCTTTATCAGTGTGTAATTGCCGCCAGTATGTAATTGCCCTCTCCCAGTTATCATCCTTTGGGGTATAGGGCCTACCCGCAACATAGGCCAGGGTTTTCTCATCGGCGGCGATCAGGCCGGTGAATGCGGAGAACTCAACGGCCATATTGCACAACGTCATTCTGCTCTCAACGGCAAGGGTTTGCACCACATCGCCACGAAACTCGATGGCATAACCAGCGCCACCGGTAGCTGAGTGCATGCGGATCAAATGCAGGATAATGTCCTTGGCGGTGACGCCGACAGCTAATTTTCCATTTAAGTGAACGCACATCTGCTGAGGTTTGAGGACTTTTAATGTTTCGGTGGCCAGGGCATGTTCGCAATCACTGGAGCCGATCCCCCAGGCCATTGCGCCCAGCGCGCCTAAGGTGCAGGTATGGCTATCCGGACAGACGATGGTGAGTCCGGGTAGAGAAATACCCTGCTCTGCCGAGATGACATGGGAGATCCCCTGGCGTGGGTCGTGAATATCAAACAGGGTAATGCCGGCCTCCCTTGTCGCCTGACGTGTGCTGATAATAAACTGTTCGCCACCGGGCATGGTGGTGTCATCTGTACGGCCTGGAAACGTATCGATGATATGATCCATCGTACAAAAGACATGCCCGGGATTTCTCACCGCACGTTTTGAGGAGGCCATACTGGCGAGGGCAATGCTGCCTGTACGTTCATGCAGGAAAATCCTGTCTATGTGCAACAGGGCGGAGCCATCGTCTAATTCCCTGATCAGATGAGCGTCCCAGATTTTGTCAAACAGTGTTTTTGGCATTTCCCGAGAAACAGTGTTGTGCCATAGCGGTCGTGATCAAGACTGTATATTCCAGATAATTATGCTATAAAAGTATATCATTATAGCTTTAATAGAAGGCACGGAGAACATCGTGGCGGGTGAAATTGATTTAATCATTAAAGACATAAAGCTGGTGAGGCCGAATAATGGCACGGTAGATAGCTGTGATATTGCTGTTGCCGGGGGTAAGTTTGTGGATGTTTCAGCAAACATTGATCCGTCAACGGCAAAGCAGGTGGTCGATGGGAGAGGTCTGCTGGCGTTTCCCGGCGCCGTGGACGCCCATATGCACACCGGGATTTATGCGCCTTTGGCTGAGGACGCCCTCAGTGAGAGCCGTGCGGCGGCCATGGGCGGGGTCACCTCAAGCCTGAACTATATGCGTACTGGTATGTACTACCTTAACAAAGGCGGGCCTTATCGCGCATTTTTCCCTGAAGTGTTGTCCATATCATCGGGCCGTTTTCATGTTGACTATGCCTATCACCTGGCGCCTATGAGCGCAGAGCATATTGATGAGATCGAAGATCTGATCGAGAAACATGGGATCATGTCTTTTAAGATTTTTATGTTTTATGGCTCTCATGGGTTGCATGGGAGATCCGATGAGCAAAGTGATTTTCTGATGATCGGTAAAGATGAGCGTTATGACTTCGCCCATTTTGAGTTTGTTATGCGAGGCATACACAAGGCCATGGAGCGGTTTCCCGATAAAGCCGAACAAATTAGTCTGAGTATGCACTGCGAGACGGCGGAAATCATGCGCGCCTATACGCAGATTGTGGAGGCGGAAGGTAAGTTAAAGGGATTGCCGGCATACCATGCTTGCCGGCCGCCCCATTCTGAGGGACTGGCCATTTTTATCGCATCGTATCTTGCCCATGAGACGCATTGCGTGAATATCAATTTATTGCATTTATCTTCACGCAAGGCGGTTGAAGCGGCCCTGTTAATGGCTGAGGTATTCCCGCATATTAGTTTTCGCCGTGAGGTGACCATCGGCCATCTCATGCTGGATATCAATGCCGAGTGTGGCAACCTGGCCAAAGTGAACCCGCCTATTCGTCCTCGTGAAGATGTTGAATATCTCTGGCAGATGTTATTGGACAGAAAACTGGACTGGGTGGTGAGTGATCATGCCTGTTGCAAACATGAGATGAAAGTGAACCCGCAAACACCGGAGAATGTTTTCCTGGCCAAATCCGGTTTTGGCGGGACAGAGTATTTACTGCCGGCGCTTGTCAGTGAAGGCACAAAAAGAGGCATGAGTCTCAATCATATTGCCGAGCTGGTGAGTTACAATCCAGCCAAACGTTATGGCTTAAATAACAAGGGCGATATAGCGCCCGGTTACGATGCCGATGTTGTTTTAATCGATCCCAATGATAGTTGGGTGATACAGGCGCAGGGCTCTGAGTCCATGCAGGGTTATACGCCTTTTGAGGGAATAGAGTTATCTGCAAAAATAAAACAGACGTATTTGCGCGGCCAGTTGATCTACGATGGCCATGTCGTTGGCGAGCCCAGGGGTCGGTATTTAAGCCGGCCTTATTAAAACCTGTAACAACCGTGCCCGAACCGCAAGCCCGCTGGTGTTGTTATCTGGATAATTTTCATCTTGGGAGTCTGACTGTCGATCAAGGCCAGGGGCACCATCTCGTCATTGAATTCTTCGGCCTGTGGTTGAAGCTGATCGGTATCATTGACGGAATAGACTACATGCAGTGTACCTAATGCCGGGGCCATGGGATCAGGATAGCGATCATTGCCGACAGCCCTCCGGTATTCCACCAGTTCAATGCGATCAAACCCATTATCGGGCTCTCCTGGTACAGGCATAAAAGGCCAGCACCCCCAGGCAGATCAGCCATTTTCTATTTCAGGGTCGGCGAATAAAAAGACTCACAATTCGGCAACCCTGATAGCTGATCATAAAGACCCCATGCTTTGTTCATGTTGGGCACAGTGGTCACTAATGGGCCTGTACCGGAAAAACCCTTTCGGTAGGCAAGAGGGGCGCCATGGAACAACACAGACAGCTTGCCCGGGAATAACGATAGCCGATTGATGCGCTGATGAAAGCAGGGATCACCCATCTGAGAAGCGATAATATGGAGTCGACATAAATCGACTATCAGTTATGAGATGCACCGAATGATTGGGCTTGAGCGACCGCCTGTTCATATTGCAGACGAGATGCTTCGATCTTTTCCTAATCGGCCTCACCGAAGTATTTTTGATGATCTCCAGCAAGTCAATCAGGCATGTTCCACCCTAAAACCATCGCTTTATTGCTTTTTCAAATGGTTGCCGTCAGTGGTTTGCAAAACGTTTGTATTCCCGTAAGCTACCTCGCCTTAAAAACGCATAGTAAGCATATTTTTCAATGAACATCATATTAGAGAGGCTCAGCCAAATGAAAACATGGGCTAAGATAAAAATAGCATCATTTTTAATGAGATTAACGCCTTTCGCCCTGAAAAGAGCAAGTTTTATGAAAATCAACGCAAATAATACATGTTTTCGTTTTTTGTTTTCACAGGGCAAGGTGGGATCAACGACTTTGAAAAGGGAAATTAGACGATATTTTCAGCCAAATAAACGTTGTTTCGCCATCAAGGAAGGTGGGTTTTCTGTGGATTATGGGGGGCTATACAGGTTTGGATATACCTTCTCCAGCACCCATGATCTGGGCAAGCTGATCCGATCGGTTTTCTTTGATACGACATCACCCCCCCCCCCCCCCCCCCCCGAGCAACCTTAAAAGTGCTCATTCCTCTCAGGGATCCGTTTAGCCATCTGGTGGCCTATTTTTTTCAAGTGCCGGATGAGCGCCTGGGTGAGACACTCTATCAACAATGTCTTGTAAATGATCGACACATATCCTCCGCCACGGCTGCTGAGCTCAGAGAGAAGTTTAATCAATTTATGCGCTTTCAGCTAAAGCAGGCGGAGGACAATCCGGAGAGAAGTATTCTCGGTAAAGTATGGGTGGATGTGGTTGTCTCTCAGTATTTTGGTTTGGATATCAGTGAGGTATTTGAAAAATCCGATCTGTCCAGGGGCTATATTCAAATAGACCCGGAGCATCTTCCAAACGTCAGTCTTTTATTTATGCAATATGATCTGGCCGATGCGGTAAAAGAAAACGTCATTGGGGATTTCCTGGCGCTCCCTCAATTCAAGATAAAGACAAGATGCAATGTGGGTGAGAAGAAGGTGACCAAGCATCTGTACAGGTATTTCAAAGAGCATATAAAGTTTACTCAAAAAGAATATGATGCGGTTTGCGAGTCCAGGTTTTACAACGCTTTTTATACCGATGAGATGCGGCGGGCATTTGCAAAACAATGGGTTGACAAGACGATGTGAGTTTAGAAAAAAGTCAATTTCTTGAAAATGGATGATGGCATCGCCAGACGGCCACCACAACGCTTCATCCTTATCTCAAAGGCCGCCCATGAAGCGGCAGGCTTTGTGCAAACCAGGCGCTTCAAAAAGTCCACGCCTTGCACGAGGTAGAACCGGCCTCATTTTAAGGCCGGCCCTGAACCCTCTCTCCACGATGCCCTGGATTTGTTAAACTCGCCTGCATGTTGCTTGATGATTTTCGTTTTGATCTGCCGGAGGAGCTGATCGCCCAGTATCCATCTCCCCGGCGGGATCAAAGCCGTTTGCTCATGCTCGATGGCGCCACCGGCGAGTATGTTGATCAAACATTCACCCAATTAGTGGGGCTGATCAACCCGGGTGATCTGCTCATCTTCAATGATACCCGCGTCATACCGGCGAGATTATTCGGGCGTAAACCAACCGGGGGGCGGGTTGAGATAGTCATTGAACGCCTGCTGGATGACAGGCACTGTTTGGCGCAGATCCGTGCGGGTAAAGCCCCGAAGGAAGGCAGCAGGATAGTGATCGCCGATAAGACCGAGCTTGAGGTGACGGGGCGATGTCAGGGGTTTTTTGTTTTAAGATCGTTACCTGATCAAGCGCTAACCGACATATTGCAAGCGCAGGGTCATACGCCTTTGCCGCCGTACATCAAGCGCCCTGGCGAGCCGCTTGACGCCCATCGGTATCAGACTGTCTATGCCAGAGAAGACGGCGCAGTGGCGGCGCCGACGGCGGGTTTGCATTTCACCGATGCGCTCATTGCCGAGATTGAGAGAAAAGGGGCGAGATGTGTTTACGTCACGTTGCATGTGGGGGCGGGCACATTTCGGCCTGTCCGGGATGAGGTGATTGAAAACCACCAGATCCACAGTGAGAGATGTGAGGTGAGTGAGCAGGTTTGTGAGCACATACGCAAGACAAAAAAAGCAGGTAACCGCATCATCGCAGTTGGGACCACATCAGTAAGGAGTCTGGAGGCGGCCTCCGTTACCGGCGACATCGAACCCTTCCGGGGGGAGACCGATATTTATATTTATCCGGGATTTCAATTTCAAACGGTGGATGCGATGATCACGAATTTCCATCTGCCGGCGTCAACATTGTTCATTCTCGTTTGTGCCTTTGCCGGTTATGAGAAGACGATGCGCGCATACGAACATGCCATTGCCGAGAAATACCGCTTTTTCAGCTATGGTGACGCCATGTTCATCACCAGGGAAGCGGTGATTTAGGAGATCATAACAACACAATTTATCCTTAGGTGAAGTTCGAATTATTAAACACCGATGCAGCGGCACGTCGTGGTCGTATTACACTCTCGCGCGGCACGATTGAAACACCGGTGTTTATGCCTGTGGGCACCTACGGTGCGGTCAAAGGCATGACGCCGGAGGAATTACTGGGGTTAGGCAGCCAGATCATACTTGGCAATGCCTTTCATTTGATGTTGCGCCCAAGCACGGAAGTGATCGAACGACACGGCGGCCTGCACGGCTTCATGCACTGGCCAGGGCCGATATTAACCGACTCAGGCGGGTTTCAGGTGTTCAGCCTGGCGAGTTCACGCAAGATCACAGATGAAGGCGTGCATTTTCGCTCACCAGTGAACGGTGATAACGTGTTTCTGGGCCCGGAGCAATCAATACAGATCCAGCATAGCCTGAGCTCGGACATCATGATGATCTTTGATGACTGCACGCCTTATCCGGCAACCGAGGCGCAGGCAAAAAAATCCATGGAACTGTCATTGCGCTGGGCGATGCGTTGCAGGGAGATGCACGGCGATCATCCCTCGGCGTTGTTCGCCATTGTCCAGGGGGGGATGTTTGCAGCGCTGAGAGAGGAGTCCGCAAAAGAACTGGTGGCGATGGGGTTTGATGGTTATGCCATTGGCGGGTTATCCGTGGGCGAGCCGGTGGAGATGATGATGGAAGTGACGGCGCATACAACAGCTTTCATGCCAAAGGACAAGCCGCGCTATTTGATGGGGGTGGGCAGACCGGAAGATATGGTTGAGTGCGTATTGCGGGGTATAGACATGTTTGATTGCGTCATGCCGACACGCAACGCCCGTAACGGGCACCTGTTCACGAGCCGGGGCGATATCAAAATACGTAACGCCAAACATCGAAACAGTGACGCCCCCCTGGATGAGGCGTGTGGTTGTTATACTTGCAGGCATTACAGCCGCGCCTATTTACATCACCTGGATAAAACCGGTGAAATGCTCGGCGCCCGCCTGAACACCTGGCACAACCTGCATTATTATCACACCTTGCTGAGGGAGCTGCGGGCAGCCATAGCAGGGCGGTATCTCACTGCATTTGTGGGCGAGTTTTATGCAAAGCGTAAAAAGATCAGTGGATGATGTCCCCATGATAAAACCCCTGGCAAAACAGATGGCCAACGCCTGCTCCAGGCTTCTGATCAGCCATTACGCCTGGTGTCTCATCGCCTCGGCCCTGCTTCTCATGTGTACCGATACACTCTCGGTGGCGCCGATGTTGGTGATGTCGGCTATCGGTATCTACCGGGTCATGAGACACCCGGCGGTTCTCTATGAAGACCCGGCCTGTCGCCTTGTTTTGCTGTTGTTCCTGTGTTTATGGCTGCCCCAGCTCATCTCTCTTTTCGATGCGGTGAATATCGAGCATTCCCTGAAAACAGTGACCTCCCGTTCGCTCTACCTCTTTTGCGGGATCTTTATCGTCCAGGAATTAATGCGGGGCGATAACCTGAGAGGAGTGTCCGTCGCTTTTTTTCTCATCGCATTCTTCTGGTGTATTGACGCTTTAATACAGTACGGCACGGGCACGAACTTGCTGGGTTATCCCGCCGTTGAGGCCAGCCTGAGCGGCATGTTTTATCCCAAGATCAGGCTGGGTTTGATATTGGCCGTGCTGGCGCCGGTGTTGTTGGAGGTATTCAGGAGCAGCTACAGGGATAAGCTCTTTCCCTGGCTGATCCTTATCCCGTTTGTACTGGTCATATTTTTAAGCGGCCGGCGAAGTGCGTGGATCATGCTTGTCATTGGCTTGCTGGCGTATATTCCGATCATTTTCCACACATTAACCCGGCGGGCGAAACACACACTATTGGCCTCAGCCTGTCTCGCCGCCGCCGCCGTGACTTATGTCTCCCTGCATGATGAGAGTATTCAATATCGCATCACTACCCTGTCCGGCATATTCGCTGGTGGTACGCAAACCGGGCTGGCGACATCCCGGAGAGTGCCGCTTTGGGATACGGGCTATGAGATGTTTAAGCGGAACTGGTTCAATGGCGTTGGGCCTCGGGGGTTTCGGCATGTGTATCATGAGTATGCGGCGGCTGATAATTATTTTATGCAGCATGGGCGAGAAGGCTCAACCCATCCACATTTGTTTATCCTGGAGGTCGCCGCAGAGACCGGTGTGATGGGCGTCGCCGGTTTTATGCTCTTCTATTGGGCGGCGCTTCGTCTCTGGTGGCGGGGCCGGCATGATACAAAGGTGGTTGCCTGGACGGCGTCATTATTGGCGGCGATGTTTCCATTTAATGCACACATGGCCCTCTACGGCTCTTACTGGAGTGGCTTTATGTGGTTGCTGCTCGCTTGCAGTATTGCGGTGATTGCTCAAGGCAAAGGCGGGATCCGCTCTTCAGGATAGCGCCTTTGCATATAAGTCCTCGAAGCGGTGGATGACTTTCTCGATGCAGTACCGACTCTGATATAGCGCCAAGGCATTATGGGCGCGATGTAGACGCCCCGGTGTATCATTCATTGCCTTGAGCAGGGCTTCAGCCAATGACTCAGTGCTGCCAGCATTACAAAAATAAGCCGTATCATCATTGAGAATGTCCAACGGGCCGTGGCATTTTGTGGTGATAATGGGAATGCCCGAGGCCATGGCCTCTAACAGGGCGATGCCAAAGGGCTCCTCCCGGGAGGGCAGGACAAACAGATCACCTTGCATAAGGAAGCCCCTGATGTTGTTTTCCCAACCCGAGAGGTGCACGCGCTCGCCCAGTTTTAATGCCTTCACCAGGGCGAGGTAGTGGTTTTTTTCAGGCCCGTCACCGGCGATATGAAGGTGGATGTGATCAGGCAACTGTTTGAATGCCTTGATTAAAACATCAAACCCCTTTTTATGGACAAAGCGGCCGTGGGCGATGATGTTGTTGACGTCATCTCGCAGTATTATTTTCTGAGCGGGCTGAAATGCCGAGAAGTTATGGATGATCTCGATGCGCCCGGGATCGACCCCGTTCGCTATCAGGTAGTCCCGTTGCGCCCTGGTGGCGGGAATGAACCTATCCACATATTTGAAGTACTTTAACGAGACAAAATCATGGGTATGGGCTATCAGCGGGATAGTCGTTTTTTTAAGGGCCTTGCCTGCAAGGTAAGTGGCGCGACCCAGAAGTGTCTGCACCACGTCCGGGTTATGTTGTTGAATGAGTTTTTTCAGTTTATTTGGGGCAAACGGATCCCAGGTCGCCAACACGGTGATCGAGGCGTGCCTTAAACCGGGCGCATCTTCTAGCATGCGCTCCGACTCCGAGCCGGTATGTGATATGGCGAGCACATCATGTTGACGCTGTGCCAATGCTCTCGCCAGATCAACATAATAGCGCTCGGCCCCGCCAAACCGCCTCGCCAGCATGATTAAACCGATCTTCATTTGCGAGAGCCGATCAGGTTTGAAAATAAGCTGATGTTTCTCCCCCCATACTTTTGTTTGATCTCCTTAACAGTACCCCTGCTTCACGCCATTGTATACAATAGATAAAGCAAGGTGATATAGTAACCCGATGATAGGCGCCGAGACCCAATAAAGTGACGAGAAGAGTTCAGATCATTGTGCCGATCCCCATGGATGAGGCCAGCGTCGCCAACCGAGCAGCCCAGCTACCGGAGCCGCTGATCATGCCCGGTATGGAAGTCGACTTTGTTGCGGTGAAGTGGGGCGCCGCATTGGGGGACAGCTATTATGACGCCATGTTGATGGACATGAGTGTCTTTGAGGCGGGCCTGAAGGCGCAGGAAGAGGGTTATGACGCCATCTGTATAGATACGGTCAGTGATTCGGGCATGTATGCCTTGCGTTCCAGATTAACTATCCCGGTGATCGGCCCGGGACAGACATCATTTCATATAGCCTGCTGTCTTGGTCACAAGTTCTCCATCATCACCATGTGGGATGAATGGTTTCATCTGTATACGAAGACCTTAAAAGAGTATGGCCTGTCGCATCGCTGTGCTTCATTACGCTCCATTAAGACACGGCCTGATCTGAAAGAATTGCTGGAAGGCAAGGAGGAAGTGATATTTCAGAAGCTGGAAGCGGAGAGTCTCAAGGCGCTCGATGAAGACGGCGCCGATGTTATCGTGCTGGGTTCCACCACCATGCACCAGTCTCACGGTTATCTTGCGGAGAAACTACCGGCGCCGGTGATCAACCCCGGGCAAGTCGCCTATAAACTCTGTGAGGTTTTTTTGCAGCTCGGTTTATCCCACAGCAAAGTAGCCTTTGCCCCACCCGAGAGACCTGATGACGCCATGATCCTCGCCAGGTAAGTGAGAACACCGTTATTTTAATAAAAGGTACTGAACATGAACGAGCATAACTATGAGTATTATGTGGACATCGTCAGCAAGCGTTATTTTCATGGCGTGGATAATTTTGACATGGACAGGGTGATGGGCTGTTTCCATGAAGATGCGGTGTTACGGGAGATGACCAGCAACACGGTGCATGATGGATATGAGGCCATTAAAAACATGTTCATCGGTTTGTTCGATTATCATTCACGGATCTGGCATGGCAATTTTGTGCACACTGTGGATGTCCGGGAGCAGGCGATCTGCTCGCAGTTCTCCGTTGAAATCACCGAGAAAGAAAGCGGCGAGTTAAGGCGTTATGAAAACTGTAACCGCTTTTATCTTGAAGCCGGTAAATACAGGCGTGTTTTCGTGTACATGAGTGGTGAGAACCTGTTGAAGTAGTCAAGACCTGAGGAGGATGGGAGCAATGCAATATCAATCTGATCTGGACAGAGACGCCTTGATCGATCTGGCCTTAAATAAATACTTCGCCAATGTTGATAAAAAAGACCTGGATGCGGTACTGGCTTGTTTTCATGATAACGCGATGATCACAGTGCAAACGGCTTTCACCACCCATGCGGGCAAGGAGAACATCAAACGCATGTTCACCGATTTTATGGGCGCTTATGAGCGCATCATCCATCGTGATTTTACCTGCACGGTTGATGTGGACAATGCCCGTATTGCGGCCAGTTTTGTTGCGGAGTTGATCGACGCCGATGGCAATACCACGTTGCTTGAGAACACCAACTTCTGGCGTGTACGGGATGGGAGGTTTCAGGAAGTCTACATCTACATGAGTGGCGCCAATCCCCTGGTGTAGCCGTTGCTAATGAAGCTCTCCTCAAACAGCGGTGGCCTTCAAGGCCACTAGCGGGTCTGATAGCTGAATGTGATTGCGATACAAAGATCCGCCCAGGAGATCAGCGCCCCTTCAAATCACGCCTTTGTCTTTGAGGAGCGCTATGGTGTCTTTATCTATCCCCAGCAGTGTCTCATACACCTCTTCATTATGTTGACCCAGCTCCGGCCCCGGCCATTTTATCTTGCCCGGCGTGGCGGACATTTTCGGCGTCACGTTTTGCATTTTAATATCACCGAACTTCTCATGGGCAACGCAGGTGATGGCCTCACGGGCGGCAAAGTGTTCATCCGCCAGCATATCCGGCGCCGTATAGATTTTCCCGTTTGGCACGCCCTGTTCGTTTAGCCGCTCACGCAACTCGGCGGCATCTAACGTTTTAGTCCACTCACTGATCAACGCATCCAGCTCCTGCTGATGTTGGCCACGAGCGGTATGCGTGGCGTAACGGGGATCCTCAGCCAGCTCGGCTCTGCCCATTGCTTGCGCCAGTCGTCTGAAGACGGTGTCCTGATTGGCGGCGATCAAATAATCGCCGTCCTTGCATGGATAGGCATTGGACGGGGCGACATTCGGTAGAACAGGGCCGTGTCGTTGTCTGATGTAACCGCCATGCTGGTACTCTGAAATCAGTGACTCCATCATGGCTAATACCGCCTCATAAATGGCGGCGTCAACCACCTGGCCACGTCCTGTTATCTCCCGTGCATGTAATGCACACAAGGCGCCCAGGCAGGCATGGGTGGCGGCAAGGGCGTCACCAATACTGATCCCCACCCGGCTCGGCGGGCTGTCGGGCTCACCAACGATATGCCGTAGCCCACCCATCGCCTCGCCAATAGCGCCGTAACCCGCCTGTGGGGCATAGGGCCCTGTTTGACCAAAGCCGGTGACCCTGACCATGATCAAGCCGGGGTTAATGTCACTGAGCGCCTCATAACCCAGCCCCCAACGTTCCATGGTGCCCGGGCGAAAGTTCTCTATAAGCACGTCCGATTGAGCGATGAGGTCTTTAATGATCTGCTGGCCTTCGGGTTCTCTGGCGTTTAAGGTAATGGATTTTTTATTGCGGGCGATGACAGGCCACCATAGTGATTTTCCATGGCGCTTTTCCTGACCCCAGTCACGCATGGGATCGCCCACCCCGGGCTGTTCAATTTTAATGACCTCCGCCCCCTGATCACCTAATAGCTGACCGCAAAACGGGCCGGCAAGGAGTACGCCCATTTCAATGACGCGCATATCAGCCAGGGCGCCTTCATTCAGCAATTTTTTAGCTTTATCATTCATGCAAGGCGATGCGGGAGATGAGGTTAATATAGCGATAAGTCCGGGTTCATGATCGGCTTGTTGGTAGCGTATAAAGTTAAGCGAAGCTGGCAAGCCATGGCCATGATTAAACCATCTTGATTGTATACATTAAGGCCGATATTAAGGATAATAAACGCCAAAGTCCAGCCGATTGTATACAATAATGCACTAACGAGGAAGACCATGCCAGAGTCCATAGAGATCATTGATGTCGCCCCCAGGGATGGACTGCAAAGCCAGGCCACGCTGTTGAGCGCTGAGAACAAGCTGGAGTTGATCAAGCGCCTGATCGACGCCGGCATTCGGCGCATGGAGGTGGTGAGTTTTGTGAACCCCAAACGGGTGCCACAAATGGCCGATGCGGAGCAGGTCATAGCGGGATTGCCGCAACGTGAGGATGTGACCTATATCGGCCTGGTATTGAACATGCGCGGTTTTGAGCGTGCGGTTGAAAGTGGTATCGATGAGATCAACTGTGCGGTCGTTGCCTCTGATACGTTTAATCGGCGCAACCAGGGGGTGAGCACCGAGGAGACCATGGCGGTTATCGCTGAAGTAGCGAAAGAGATCAAGTCCACCGGTATGAATAAAGGCGTCACCGTGAGCGCTGCCTTTGGTTGCCCGTTCGAAGGTGACATGCCTTTGGAGAAGGTGACTGGGCTTGTGCAACGGCTAAGGGCCATGGGTTATGAGGAGATCGCCCTGGCCGATACCATCGGTGCGGCAGCGCCCTCTGATGTTGCCGATATGATCGCGCGGATTAACAAGCTGGAGCCGGGCCTCACATTACGTTGTCATTTTCATAACACCAGAAACACCGCTGTGGCTAATGTCTATGCGGCCATTCAGGCGGGCGTCAGGATATTTGATGCAAGCTGTGGGGGTGTGGGCGGTTGTCCTTTCGCCCCGGCGGCGACCGGCAATGTGGGTACGGAGGACATCTTGTACATGCTTGATAGAATGGGTATGGAGACCGGGGTTAATATCAACAAAATCATTGACACGGCAAAATGGCTGGAGGGGCCGCTGGCGACGTCCATGCCGGCCATGCTGACCAGGGCGGGTGTGTTTCCACAACAGTCTTCGGTATAAACGGGGCATGAAGATAAAAAAGCGGGAGTGTGATTGATGAGCTACAGATTGGGTGTCGATGTTGGCGGCACATTCACGGACTTGTTACTGATCAATGAACAAAGCGGTGAGACCTTCACCGCCAAAGTGCCCTCAACACCGGACGATGCCTCTGTCGGTGTGCTAAACGGGATTGAGCGGATCTGCACGACATCGGCCATTAAGCCAGATGAGATCTCCAGGGTCATGCACGGGACGACAGTGGCGACCAATGCCGTGCTCACCGGACGGGGCGCAAAAGTGGGTTTGGTGACCACCAAAGGCTACAAACAGGTATTGCAGGTGGCCCGTTCATTTTGCCCCGGTGGTTTAGGCGGCTGGGTGAGTTATGTCAAAAAACCCCTGTTAGCCCCTCTGGAGCTGACCATTGAAGCGGACGAACGCATGGACGCCAAGGGTCATGTGGTGAGAGAACTCGATGTTGAGAGATTAAAAACAGATCTGCAATCACTGCATGCACGGGGCGAGGTGGAGTCCCTGACCATCTGTTTGATCAACGCCTACATCAATGGTGAGAATGAGCGGCGAGTGGCGGACATAGCCAAAGCGATCTTCACGGATATACCCATTTCCATTTCCAGTGAAGTGGTGCCGGAGATGCAGGAATATGAACGCACGGAAACCACGGTGGTGAACGCTTACGTGCGGCCCGAAGTGGCTAACTACATCACTAACCTGGAGGCGGCCCTGGCGAGACAAATGGGCGATGATGTGGTGTTGTCTATCTTGCGCTCAGATGGCGGGCTTGCATCGGGGCGGGGATCTGCACAATCACCGGTGAATATGCTGATGTCAGGCCCGGCGGGCGGCGTCACCGGGGCGTTGTATTTTTGTAGCCGCGCCGGCTATGAGAGTATTTTAACCTTTGATATGGGGGGCACCTCCACGGACGTTGCGCTGATCCAGAATGGCAAGGCGCAGGTGAGAAGAGAGACCATCGTCGGTGATGTGCGTGTACGCGCCCCGTCTGTGGATGTGCGTACCGTCGGCGCCGGTGGCGGCTCCATTGCCTTTGTGCCGGAATTAACGAAAGCGCTGCGTGTCGGCCCTCAATCGGCCGGCGCCGTGCCCGGCCCGGCGGCCTACATGAAAGGTGGCGAGGAGCCGACCGTATGTGACGCCAATGTTGTGTTGGGTTATCTGCCGTCCGATGTGCAACTGGGCGGCGCCATGGCCATCGATAAAGCGGCGGCGGAGAAGGCGGTGCAAAAGGTGGCCGACGCCATGGGGATAACATTGATGGAAGCGGCGGAGGGGATCATCAAAATCGTCAATGAATCCATGTTCGGCGCCTTGCGTTTGGTCTCAGTGGAACAGGGCTATGATCCCAGGGATTTTTCACTGGTCGGATTTGGCGGGGCCGGGCCGTTGCATGCCAACGCACTGGGGATCCTGACCGGCGCCTGGCCGGTGATCATTCCGCCGGGCCCCGGTGTGCTCTGCGCCTACGGTGACGCCACCACACAGATCCAGGATGAGGCGGCGCGCACCTACGTCACCCTGGCTACGGATAGTAACGAGGCGCAGTTGTTATCGGATCTTCAATCCCTGCAACAACGAGCCTCTGCATCCCTCATTGCCGATGGTGTGGATGAGCGTGATCTGGAGGTGTGCTACCAGGCGGACTTGCGTTATGCCGGTCAGGCGTATCAGATCACCCTGGATTTCACTGAAGCCGAATTGAGAGCAGCAGGGATCGCCTCTTTGACGGCACGGTTTGATGCGGAGCACAGGCAGTTATTTACTTTCGATTTGGGTGAGGGACATGAAATCGTCATGATCAGGGCGATTGTCAAGGTCAGGGCGACCGCCATTTCCGAGTTACAGGTGGGCGGGGCGGACACCCCCCTTCATGAGTGTAAACTCCATGATAGCCGGTATTATTATGGGGGCAAGTGGCACGATGCGGCGATTTACGAGCGCGGCCGGCTCCATGAGGGATTGTTGGTGCCGGGCCCGTCGATCATCAGTGAGATGGACTCCACCACGGTGATTTTGCCCGCTTATGAGGCGCAGGTTGACGCGCTCGGTAACCTGATCATCAATCCAGTGAGTTGAGGGGCGCAGAGATGACGGCACGCATTATTGAGAGAAACAACACACCACTGCAACGGGTTAAGGTGGATACGGTGACTGTGGATATCATTGAGAACGCACTGCGAAATGTGCGGGTTGAAATGGATGCGGTGTTGTTTCGAACCGCCATGTCGCCAGGTATTCGCGAGCAGGGAGATTGTTTCCCCATGGTGGCGAACAAAGACGGCAAGATGGTGGTTGGCCAATTTGGCTCTTTCATCCACGGCTTCATGCAGGCGTATGATGAGGAAATTGAAGAAGGCGATATTATTCTCACCAATGATCCATACATGTGTAATGCGGCGGTCTCGCATTTGCCCGACTGGATCGTGTTAGTGCCGATCTTCAAGGATAATCGGCATATCGCCTGGTCGGCCATGTTCGGTCACATGTCCGATAACGGTGGCATGGTGCCGGGCAGTATCCCCATTCGGGCGACAACCATTTTTCAGGAAGGCATTCGTATTCCGCCGACAAAGCTGTATAAAAAAGGCGCGTTGCAATCGGACCTGCTGGCGTTGATCCTGCACAATGTGCGCACACCGCAATGGAACCGCTTTGATCTGAATGCACTGGTGGCGGCCTGTAATACCGCAGCGAAACGCTGTCATGAATTGGCGGGTCGTTTCGGTGATGATGTGTTTTATTCCACGATGGAGATCATGCTGGAGAGAAACCACGCCGCCATGAAACACATCATTGAGATGATGGTGCCGGAGGCGCCGCGTACCTTTGAGGATTATCTTTGTGATGATGGTGTGGGTAGGGGCCCTTACAAGATCAAATGCACTTTATGGCGGCAAGGCTCCAGGGCCATCTTCGATTTTGACGGCACCGATCCACAGGCAAAGAGCTCGATCAATTTCTTCCTCAGTGAAGAGATGTTCAAGATGTTCTTTGGCGCCTTCACCATTAACCTGTTTGATCCTCACATCCTCTTCAATGATGGCTTCTATGATCTGGTTGAAGTACGCATCCCGCCGGGTTCACTGTTAAAACCCGACTACCCCGCCGCATTATCAGGCCGTACCCATGCTTTGGGCAGGATCTTCGATGTGATGGGTGGATTGTTAGGGCAAGGCGCCCCGGAAGCCTTAAATGCGGCCGGCTTCTCCGATAGCCCGCATCTGTTTTATTCCGGTTACGATGATAACGGTGAATGGTTTCAGTTGTTCCAGATTGGTTTTGGCGGTATCCCCGGGCGGCCATGTGGTGACGGCCCCGATGGGCATTCCCTCTGGCCTGGTTTTACCAACGTACCCAATGAGTTTATCGAGGCCTACTTTCCCCTACGCATAGAGAAGTACGAACCCATTGCTGATTCGGGGGGTGCGGGCCTGCACCGAGGCGGCAATGGTTTATGTGTGGCTTATCGGTTTCTCTGTGACGGCCTCATTGCAATCCACGATGAACGCTGGCTCACCTACCCTTGGGGGGTAAACGGCGGTGAGCCCGGGCAACGTTCCAGTAAACACCTGGTGCGTGCTGATGGTAGCGATCAATGGTTGCCGTCAAAGTGTGAGGATATTGAGGTGAAAAAAGGTGATCTCTTGTATTTCAATACCTGGGGCGGGGGTGGCTGGGGCGATCCTTATCAGCGTGATCCTGAGTTGGTTCGTATGGACGTGATGCGTGGCATTATCTCGCAGGAAGGGGCAAGGCGCTTTGGCGTAGTCATGGAAGATGACGGCAGTGTTGATGAGGGAGCGACAACCACATTGCGGGAGGAACTGTCAGCAAAACGCGGCGAGATGAAGATGTTTGATTTCGGTGGCAGCATAGCGCAGATCAAGGCCCGGGCTTTGGAAGAGACCCACCTGCCCGCCCCCGCATCCCCCGGTTTTAATCATTGATCATGCAGACCATGGATCTGCAGAAAACAGGGCTGGGTTTAGGGATAAGACCGGCTATTGTGGTGGTGGATATGATCAATGGTTTTACCGATCCGGCATGTGATCTAGGCTCTGATTGTCCGCAAGTCATCAAAACCAATAAAGCATTACTCGATGGGTTCAGAGAAAAAACGCTGCCCGTCTATTTCACCACGGTGATTTATCACACCCCTGATCAGGCCCGCGTATTCCGAGAGAAGGTCCCGGCGCTGAATGTATTAGAACCCGGCTGCCATTGGGTGGAGTTGGATCCGGCTTTAGCGCGCCAGGAGCATGAGCCCCTGTTAGAGAAGTGTTGGGCCAGCGCTTTTTTCGCCACAGATCTGATAGATCGCCTGCGCAGGCAACAGGTTGATTCATTAGTGGTGACGGGTTTGACCACCAGCGGTTGTGTCAGGGCCACGGCGGTGGATGGTTTGCAGCATGATTTTCGGGTCGTTATTCCCGAAGATGCCGTGGCTGATCGTAATCTCCGTGCCCATGAAGCCAATCTTTTCGATTTTAACGCCAAGTATGGTGATGTTGTGAGTTCCTCCAACGTGCTCGATCATCTGAGTAGCCTGGGTTAGCCGTATCGTTAGCCACTGGCGAGGCGGGGGTATGCTGATCGCCACATCACAAACACTCAGCGCATGGGTAGCATGACTAACATACCGATGATTAAAGATGATCAAAGATGCAGTGCATCCTCAATCAATGGATGACGCCCTGATAAGCGAGCCAGTCGTCTCATCTGGTGTTAGTATGTTTTCACCGATGCTAATGGGGGAGGGCAAAGTATGAGTGAGGTCAAAAAGATAGCTACTCTGGGTGGCACGGGCAATTTAGGTTACGCATTGGCATGGCGCTGGGCGAGGGCAGGGCATGACGTTACTATCGGCTCCCGACAGGCCGACAGGGCCGAGCAGGCGGCAGATGCCCTGAACAGGCGATTGGGTAGCGATCTGATCAGGGGCGCTGATAATCCAACAGCAACACAAGATGCGGATGTGGTCGTATTGACCATCCCGTTTTCCGCCCATACCGCAATACTGGAAAGTATCAAGCCCGTTTTGTGCGGACAGATCTTGCTCGATACCACGGTGCCGTTAAAACCGCCCAGAGTTACTGTGGTTAATTTGCTGGAAGAAGGTAGCGCCGCGGTCATCGCCCAAAATACCCTGGGGGAGAGGGCCAGAGTGGCGGCCGCATTTCATAATATCGCAGCCAATCTACTGGAGCAGGACGTTAAGATTGAATGTGACGTCCTGGTGACCGGAGATGATCCAGATACACGCAAAGCAGTCATGCAACTGGTTCAAGACAGCGGCTGTCGGCCCGTCAATGCAGGCAAGTTAGCCAACGCCGCCGCCACGGAGGCGCTCACCAGTTTACTAATTCATATCAATAAGACATACAAAACACCCCATTCGGGTATTAGAATAACGGGCATATAAATAACAACCTCGGGGGTGAGGTATGAAACAACCCTTTGCGGTGAAGGGGTTAAAATGGCGGGATGCTGATGACGTCACTTCTGCCATCACCTGGGGAACGGGTAGCACAGGCACGAATGGATGCGAGTTGCCCGAAGGTTAGCGTGATCGTTGCCGATATATCGGAACGGGCATTAGAATCCGCAAAGGGGGAAGATAAAAACCTCAACAGAGATAACGGGCATGAAACCGACCCACCTGCGCTTGTCTATGCGTCCCCGCACAGGCAGACGCGGATCCCTTTATATCATGATGATCAGAGGTGAGATGAGTGGTTATGAGCTGGTGATAGCATCATCATGCCCGGTGATTAAGGGATTAGCAGGAGCGGCGAGAGCATCATGAGCATAACTGAACGGCGTAAGAATGCGCCATGTACGTTCGCTGTGGAGGACAGGCATAGATGACGGATCCGCCGGTACAGGGCTACCCGGTGTATGAGCGCCTGTCGAGGAAAAGGAATACGCCCTGCAGATATAGAAGTATCGGTAGCTTTGTCAGGATAACGAAACCATTGCGGTTTTCGATCATCTTAATAAGACATGCGGTTATCTCGCACCTTGAACCCGCCTGAGCGGTATAGATGAGGCGACCTCTAACCGAACACCGGCCGCTTGAGCAACGCACCCCCGCCCTGATCCCAATGACGTGGTCAGTTTTTTGCGAAGTTAAAATTGCATATCTCGCCATACCGCGCTACACCGGGTTTATGGGCGAGCGATCAAAAATGAAACAGACATGATGTGAACATGGCTCAGGAGAGGAGAACCGGGCTGGGGGATGCGATGATCAGGTTTTTACGGAACGTTAAATTGTCATTCCCCGAGGCGGGGGTTCAGTCGCTCACATAAGGTCAGCTTTGGCTCGGCAATATGATCTTGTGAAGAATACGATGTGGGCGCTCCTGCCGGTTAAACACCTAAGCAGATGCAAACTGCGACTGGCCGAGCACTTGACAATGGCGCAACGCCGGCAACTCAGTTACCGCATGGTGGAAGATATCCTCACCACACTGAATTCATCGGCGGTAATAGAGGGCGCCACCGTCATCAGTTGTGACAGATCCATCCTGGCGCTGGCGGCAAACAATCAGGTGGAGGCATTAGACACTGGCGGCGATCACGGCTATGCAGAAGATACCTTAAAAGGCATACAGCATATAGGTGATGTGGGTATCGACAAGATCATGATTATCCCCGCCGATGTTCCGGCATTGAGCAATGAGGATTTAACGCAATTAAACAAGACACACAATGGCGGTATTACCCTGTGCCCCGCCGCCAATGATGGTGGTACCAATGCCTTGGTGTTCACGCCCCCCTTGAGCATTCGGCTGATGTACGGTGAGAGTAGCCTCACTGCCTTTCAACAGGAAGCGGAGCGACATAATGTCCCGACACGCATTCAGCATTGCGCCGGCCTCGCCTGCGACATCGACCGGCTGGAAGACCTGATATCACTGACGGAGAAGACCGAAGGTGGATTAGCCTGGCGCTACGCCAGGTCCCTCAGGCTGTCCAGGTAACATTAACCTTAACACTTTGAGGATGATGTGCCGGATCCAGCAATGCTGGCTGATATTTTTTCAATCCACAGGATGATGGCGAGAATAAATTAGAATCTCAACCTGTCAATAAGAAAGGCGATGTCATTAAGCCGCCTCCCATCCGGGATACGGAGCCAGGGGAGTCACCCTATTACAACCTTGTGCGGCTTGATAATGGATTAAAATGACGGGTAGAAGAGAGTTTAAGCATCGTCGTGAATACAAGGCTTTGATGGCGTATGCTATGTTGTGAGGCAAACTCATGTATCAAGTAGGGTAACGAAATGAGTATAAATGCCTTTGTGGCGCCTTCTTCTTTTGTGGGCAGATGAGAAAAATTGCTTCCTTAAACTATGTCAACTAGAGAACGCTGGACGAGAGAGCAACTTCTTGTTGCGTTTGATCTTTATTGCAAAATCCCTTTCGGGAAAATGCATGCACATAATCCCGAAATAATTCAATACTCCACATTAATAGGAAGAACCCCATCTGCGTTAGCCATGAAACTATCAAACATCGCCAGCCTTGATCCGGCAATCACCTCAACTGGTCGAAAAGGACTGCTAAAAGCATCCCAAGCCGACCGCTTAATGTGGGAAGAAATGACGAACGACTGGGAGTCTTTCGCCATAGCATTTGAAAAAATATGTCTGATTTGTCGAGTAAAGGAAATTTGGAAAACGACAACCAACAGGAACCACTATCTGATCATGTTGGTAAAAATAGGCAAATTCAAGCTACAGGCAGAGTAGGACAAAGTTTTTTTAGAAAGTGGGTTTGAGCGCCTACAACGATAAATGCTGTATCACTGGTCTTTCAATCCCTCGCCTTTTAGTCGCCAGCCATATTATGCCCTGGAGTGATAACGAGAAGAGTCGATTAAACCCGAGAAATGGACTGTCTCTATCAATGTTGCATGATAAAGCCTTTGATCTTGGCATAATTACTATTGATAAAGATCTGATTGTGTGCGGATCAGAAAAAACAGATATGCATAATGATGATTATTTCGATACGTCAATCAGATCCTGCAATAGCAAAAAAATTCTTTTGCCAAAGAAGTTTCAACCCGATTCAGAATGCCTTGATTATCACCGAGAAAACGTATTCGAAAATTGGTTAAAGCAGTGAATATATTATTTTATAGCCTTAGAAAATTAAGCGATTAAACTGACTTCTCAACAAGGCAGTGGCTATTGTGGCCATGATGAAAGCAAAATCACCAGAAGGAAAGTTTTTATGCTTGGGCATCAACTGTTCAGGATAATCCCGGGATTTAGGGCTTAAAGAATACCATTTATTTTTCTCGCCGACTTTGGCCCAAACACTACAAAAGATGTACCTTCCTATATCGGATGACATGTGATCTCTGGTTTCGTGATTGCATATATATAAGCCTGGTTTGTCGTCATAAAACCACTCCTGTAATTTAGCGTCCCTGATTTTTCCTGTACGCTTTAAACCCAGGTTTTTCCCCTGTCCTGATTTGGGAACAGAAATATTGTTGAATAGCTTTTCAATTTCTTCAGCAATGTCTCTCCCGGAGTTTTTTCGTAAGGCGTTTATTGTGTTATCGGCTTGTGTTTTTACGACTTTTTTCCAGTTGTCATCCGTATTATTTTCTTTTGATAATCCACTTCGCAATGAAGGCAAGTCTTTTATTGCAATGACAAAATTTTATACTTGTGTTTATGAAAATTTCTATTCGGTTTTATCCTGACTGACTTACAGGGATCTTGTAGATCATTGAAAATAGTATCGTATATAGAAGAACCATTTATTCTGGCACAAAGCATTCCTTTTACGTTTTCCATAATGAACATGATTGGCTGAAATCGTGCGATGATTTTCAGATATTCTCTGTAAAGAAAATTTCTGTGATCTTTTTCAGGGCGATAATTTTTTACCCCTTTATAACGTGCTCTCTACTATTGGCTGGATAAAAACAAATTACAATACTTTGAGTCCTGTTACAGGAAAAAGTAGATGATCCAATATCCGCCCCTACCGTTACCCCGAACGAAGCGAAGGAACTCGCCCTGCATGATGGTGAAAGCGATGTCTTTGTCCGTGCCTGCGACTACCGGCTCACACTTGAAGATCAAATAGCATCCTCGACAACATCATGCTCTTGCGGTAAGGCAAACCAGCGCAAGCCTTCAGCCTCTGGTGAGAGTTTAATGGGTTTGCCACGCCTGCCCCTGACATTGAGTAAAATCTTTTCCGCCTCCAGCAGGCAGGTGTCAAACGCTAACGGCTCTTTCCCTGCATCCGTTTTCGGGATTTTGAACTGCCCGTCCGCATAGGAAATATCCGCAAGACTCATGTTGAGTGTCATCCTCTCCCCTTGATACGCCCAAATGCCCAAAGCATTGTTGTATTCGTAGTCAGGCAGCATTCGCCAGCCCTCTTTTGCGATTAACTCGATAGCGCACAAAATGTACTCAAAGGTCTCTTCAGCGAGGAAATAATTAAAACTCAGGCGCACCCAGCCTGGGCGCAAGATCCGGTTGCCCTTGACTATCTGCGCCTCTAATAATTTACTGTAGGGCATGTCCATGCCGAGCAGGGCATGGGCATAGGGTCCGGCGCAGGAGCACCCCCCTCTCGCCTGAATGCCGAATAGATCATTCAACAGGGCCACAACAAACCCGTAATGCAGCATTTTTTCACGAGCCCTGATTTGAAACGACAGAATGGCTAATCTGTCCGCATCAAGGTTGCCCAGTATATGGATGGCGGGATTATCTCTTAATCGTGCTATCGCCCTTTTTATAAAGGTCGCCTCCCTGTCCTCAATCACATCGGTGCCAACGGCCTCCTGTAGCTGAAAGACAAGCCCGGCGCGGATTGATTCAATAATACCGGGCGTGCCGCCTTCCTCTCGGCGTTCCGGTTCATCAAGGTAGATGTGATCCTCCGGCGTGACATATAACACCGTACCACCACCCGTAGTGGTGGGAACGGGATTGGCCAGGAGTGTGTTTTTAATGATGAGCACCCCCGGCGTGCCGGGGCCGCCGATGAACTTATGTGGCGAGATGAACACCGCATCTTTGTGGCTGCCGTCATCGCCCGGATTCATATCCACCTTGCAATAGGGCGCCGCCGCCGCATAATCCCAAAATGACAAGGCGCCATAGCGATGCAACAGCGTGGAAATGTTATCAACATCGGTTTTTATACCGGTCACATTGGATGCGGCGGAAAAGCTGCCTATGATTAAAGGCCGTTGTTCGTAGCAGGCTAATAACTCTTCCAGCTCATCAACATTAACCTGACCATCGTCATTCAACGATATTGTCACCACCTCGGCAATGCTCTCTCTCCAGGGTAACTCGTTGGAGTGATGCTCATAGGGGCCGATGAATACCACGGGTCTGTCTGCTGGGGAGAGCTTGTCCTGCTGTTTTTCCATGCGAGCCAGCCCCAGGAGCGCCAGGACTTTGTTAATCACCCCTGTGGTGCCGGTTGCACAAAATATGATGCGATCATCATCGCCCGCATTGACCGCTTCTCTTATGATCGCCCGCGCCTGCTCCCGATAGGCCGTGGTCTGGGCGCCGGTGAAGGATGTTTCCGTATGGGTATTGGCGTAGAACGGCAAGACCGCCTCTCGAATGAAGTCTTCAATAAAACTCAGTGATCTGCCGGAAGCCGTGTAGTCTGCGTAGACTAACGGCCTGTCGCCAAACGGCGTATTGATGTGTTGCTCCTCACCGATCACCGATGAGCGGACATAATCAATCAGTGCTTGCCTGGCCAAGTTTTTCATGAATAGATAATAAACCTGCGAGCAATTTTGCTTTTAATAGACGTGGTTCACGTTGCTTTTTTTAATCAACCAAAGTCAGGTTTGCCCTGGTGTGATTTGTAGAGTTTGTCAATTTTAGCAATCTGCACCGCGTATTTTGAATACCATTTTGACTTACCCAATTCCTGTGCCTTCCGGTGCTCAGGGTGTTGTCTCCAGGCATTGATCGAAGCCAGATCATCCCAGTAGGAGATCGTGATCTCGCGGTTATCTTCAATGCTGTGATACATACCGATATAACCGGCCTGTTTTTCAACCAGCCTGGCCATCGCCCCGGCCGTGTCGGCATAGCCCGTCATATCGCCCGTCATCTCGGCGGTAAAGATAACGGCGTAATAGGCATCGCCCTGATCATCCATTTAGTCTTGCCCCCGCTGATAGCCAGTCAGGCATGTACAGCGGCTCTTCATTGGCATCATCTTCATCGCGCTGGCAGATGAAATCCCTCATGATGTTGCCCGTATCCGCGTTGCTGTTTCAGTAATGAGATCCCAGGCATGTTTGATATGCTCCTCTTCCGTTCTCGACTGGCCAATGCAGATCCTTAAAACAAACTGGTCGTTCAGCCGGGTGTGGGTGAGGTAGATTTTCCCGCTGGCGTTGAGTTCATCCATGATTTTTTTATTGATCTCATCTGTGCCACGATGGCGAAAACAAACCAGATTAAAAGGCGCCGGCGCCACAATGTCGAAACTCTTATCCGCTTCTATCCATTCAACAAACTGCCTGGTCAGCGCAATATGGCGGCGGATATGATATTGCAACCCTTCAATGCCATAATAGCGCAACACAAACCAGAGCTTGAGCGCACGGAAGCGGCGCCCCATTGGCACATGCCAGTCACGGTAATCAAACACCGCACCACTTTCTGTGGCCTGATTACGAAGATACTCCGGCAAAATACTGAGCGCACTGATTAACCTCTCCCTGTCGGCTACCCAAAAGCAACTACAGTCGAAATTGGTGAACATCCACTTGTGCGGATTAAAACAATAGCTGTCAGCGTATTCAATGCCCTCATGCAGATAGTGATATTCAGGGCATATTGCGGCGGTGCCGGACATGGCGCTGTCCACATGAAACCATAAACCCTCCTCAGCGCAGATCCGGCCGATGGCGGCGATGGGATCGGTGGCGTTGGATGAGGTGGTGCCCAATGTGGCGCAGACGAGAAGGGGCTGCAGCCCGGCAACGTTATCCTCCTTTATTTGCGCTTTTAATTTGTCGGGATCCAGTGCGAAGTTTTTATCGACGTCAATTTGTCTTAAATTATCACGGCCGAGGCCGGCCACGCCCATGGCCTTTTCAAGGGAGGAGTGGGCCTGGGTTGAGCCATAAGCCACTTGCTTGCCATCACAGCCGGTTTTATTTGACTGCAAGGCGGAGTTTTTCTCTCTCGCCGCCAGCAAAGCGCAGAGCACAGCGCTGGATGCAGAGTCCTGAATGACGCCGCCGCCGGTGCTGGTGGAATGATAGGCGTTCGGCAGGCCAAGCACACTAACCAACCAGTCCAGCACCTGGGTCTCTACCTCCGTACAGGCCGGGCTGGTTGACCACAACATGCCCTGAACACCAAGACCTGAGGATAATAAATCACCCAGGATAGCCGGCCCTGAGGTATTCGCCGGGAAATAGGCGTAAAAATGGGGAGATTGCCAATGGGTAATGCCGGGCATGATTTTATCTTCCAGGTCGTCCATGATGTTGCTGAAGTCCTCGCCCGTGAGCGGCGCTACATCGGGAAGTTTTGCACGCACATCGCCCGGCTGAACCTGGGAGAGCACCGGATATTGCTCTACTTTTTCATAATAATCGGCTATCCAGTCGATCATGTCTTTTCCATAACGGCGAAAATCATCCATCGACATGTGGTAGTTTTTCAATGCAGACATGAGGCCATCCTATATAATTTATGCGCCTTTGAACAATTCCATGCAGAACTTTTCAGGGATCATTGCCTGTTTGTTATAAAGTCAGGTATGCTGTTAAGAAGTCACTTTAATCTGAGCGCATGTTTCGAGGTAGCCAACACATTCTTTGCCTTTTTTTACTGATCTGCTTGCCCGTAGCGAAGGCTGATATTTATCGATACGTGGATAAACACGGGCATGTCATCCTCACTGATAGGCCCCTGAATAATCAATACAAACGCCTGGTGAAAACCTGGAAGGGCTGGGAAGAGGAGCGGAGTCAGCTCGCCCTGAAGGATTTCGATAAAAACAAAATCAAATACTCGCTCACCATTGATCACTACGCAAAACGCTATGGCATTCCCCGCTCGTTATTGCACGCCGTGGTGAGCGCCGAGTCCGCTTATGACGCCAATGCCGTCTCAAGGGCCGGCGCCGTGGGCCTGATGCAGTTAATGCCGGAGACAGCGAAACGCTACGGCGTGCGTAACCGCCGTAACCCTGAAGATAATATGAACGGCGGCGCCCATTATCTGCGCGACCTGCTTCATCTCTTCAACAACAACCTGGTGCTGGCGCTGGCCGCCTATAACGCCGGCGAAGGGGCAGTGAGACGTTACGGCAATCAGGTCCCCCCCTATAAAGAGACACAAAACTACGTCAGGAAGGTCATCGCTTTTTATAAAAAATACCGCAAGACGATGATCTGATATTGCTCTTCTCATCGATAAAAAACTCAAACCTCACCCCGGAAAAAGGCCCGGCTTGAAAACGCCCCAGGGGGTCTTCTTTAATCCTGACGTTGCACTGAAAAGATCAATCGGCATAGAAAAATGCGCTATTTAATGACATGGCTATAAAGGCACACAAACCCCGCGCCCCCCGTAACCGCACCATCGACTTAACTGTGCGCGAAAGAGAACAATACAAGGCGAGGCTGCTTAGTATCGACAAACCCGTCACTGTAGATGAGATTTTGAACAAGACCATACGGCAGGATGTGTTTGCCGTGCTGGACTATTTGCCCGATCAATGGGTTGATCTGCTGGTTGCCGATCCGCCTTACAATTTGAACAAGGCGTTCAATGACACCGTCTTCAGGCGGATGGATGTGGAGCAATACGAGCAGTGGCTGGATTTATGGCTGTGCAAGATGGTGCGGATTTTGAAGCCGACGGCCTCCATTTACATCTGCGGAGACTGGAAATCATCAGGGGCGATTTTTAATACTGCAAAAAAATACTTCCAGATCCAAAATCGCATTACCTTTGAAAGAGAAAAAGGCCGGGGCGCAAAAGCAAACTGGAAAAACAGCTCGGAAGACATCTGGTTTTGCAGCATGTCAAAGCGCTATCACTTTGACGTTGATGCAGTCAAAATAAAAAGAAAAGTATTGGCGCCATACCGTGACACGGCAGGCAACGCCAAAGACTGGCGTGAAGATGGGCGTGGCAGATACCGCCTGACATACCCTTCCAACATCTGGAACGATATTACCATCCCCTTCTGGTCCATGCCGGAAAACACCGATCATCCAACGCAAAAACCGGAGAAACTCATTGCTAAAATTATTCTGGCAAGCTCAATGTCAGGTGACGTTGTGTTCGATCCTTTTCTCGGCTCCGGCACTACTTCGGTGGTGGCGAAAAAACTGGGCAGAAAATATATCGGCGTAGAGATAGATGAGTACTACGCCTGTCTTGCCGAAAAGCGTCTGGCCATGGCCGAAACAGACAAGACCATTCAGGGTTACAGTGACGGTATTTTTTGGGAGCGCAATACCCTAAAAGATCAGGCGAATAACCACAGCAAACAGGATTGCTCGGAAAATCAGGCGCCACTATTTGGCGGTAAATGAATATGACTGCAAAGAGCGACATTTTCTACACCGGCACATATAAAACACTCGAAAAGAAGATCAAACACATTCTCAATGGACAGAGAAGTTTTCTTTCGAGCAGAACAATCGATAGCCCCCGGGCGGTGGGTGATGCGATGGAAAACATCATAGCTGAAAACTTCGGCATTGTTTTGGGGGAGCTGGCTAAAGAATACTCATCTCAGTTTGCACGTCGGGCCATGGCGGACCTGGCTTTTACCGATTGGCAAGATTTTTACTACATTGTTGACGTAAAAACTCATCGGCTTGATACGAAGTTTAATATGCCGAATTTGACCTCGGTGGAAAGGTTGTCAAGGTTTTATGAAGACGACAGAAACTATTTCGTCATACTGAAAATTGATTACAGCGTGCAGGATGAAGAAACCGTCATGGTAGAGAAAGTAACATTCGTGCCATTGGAGTTTCTCTCCTGGGATTGTCTGACACTTGGCGCACTTGGCTGGGGGCAGACTCAGATCGCAAATGCAAACAACATAGTGATGAAAGCGGACAATGAACGTAAAGGCTGGATGATTGAAATGTGCGATCACTTGTTGGATTTCTACCCAAAGGAAATACTAAAAATCAATGCGCGTATGGAGCGGTTCAGGAAGCTAAAACAATTCTGGCAAAGCAGGTAGAGCAATCGGAGCACCAGGTAAAGCCTGCGGTCAGGCAGGCTGGATAACACCGCCATTAAAATGGGCGGATCAACACCCCTTCCCGCTACCCACGCCGCCAACAACATGCACGGTCTGCACAAGGCCGTTCTATGCACGTGTGCGAGGGCAGAGGTATAGATGGCTGATGAGGCTATCGTCTTACTCGTCAGTCACACAACCCTCCGATGCAGATCGCACGTTCTTGATGTACTTATATAATGTGCCGCGATGGGCCTTGTACTTTGGCATGATCCAGTCGGCCTTGCGCTTCGCCATTGCATCATCACTGATATTGACGTTGATCCGGTTGCTTTTAGCATCGATGGTGATGATGTCGCCATCTTTAATTAACCCTATGGGGCCACCTTCCTGGGCCTCGGGCACCACATGACCGATAATAAAACCATGGGAGCCGCCGGAGAAACGCCCATCGGTGATCATGGCGACGTCCGCACCCAGTCCTGCTCCCATAATGGCGGAAGTCGGGGTCAGCATCTCCGGCATCCCCGGGCCGCCTTTCGGGCCTTCATAACGAATAACAACCGCATCACCTTTTGCAATTCGCCGCTCTTCCAACGCCTTTAACATCCCCTCTTCTGAGTCAAATACCTTTGCCGGGCCAGAAAAATGCTCTCCTTCTTTGCCCGTGATCTTGGCGACGGCGCCCCCCGGGGCGAGGTTGCCTTTCAATATACGAATATGCCCGCTTGCTTTAATGGGATTATCCAACGGGCGTATCACGTCTTGCCCCTCACTCAAAGGGGGAAGGTGTTGCAGGTTTTCCCGGATGGTTTTTCCGGTCACACTCATGCACTCGCCATCTATCATGTCGTGCGCCAGTAAAAACTGCATGAGCGCCGGGACGCCACCGACCTGGTGCAGGTCTTCCATTACATATTGACCGCTGGGCTTGAGATCGGCCAGCAGGGGGGTGCGATCACTGACGTTTTGAAAATCATCCATGTCCAGTGTGACGCCCACAGCGCGCGCCATCGCCAGCAAATGCAACACGGCATTGGTTGAGCCGCCCAGTACGGTAACGATCACCATGGCATTTTCAAATGCCTGACGGGTCATGATGTCGCGGGGTTTTATATCCATCTCCAGCAAGGTCTTGATGGCGGCGCCGGCCCTTATGCACTCATCCCGTTTGCCCGCATCCATCGCTGGTGTTGATGCGCTGTAGGGCAGCGACATGCCCATTGCCTCAATGGCCGAGGCCATGGTGTTGGCCGTGTACATCCCGCCACAGGCGCCCGGGCCGGGGCAGGCGGCGCGGACGATGCCGCTACGCTCCTTCTCATCTATGCGCCCGGCGATAAACTCGCCGTAACTCTGGAATGCGGAAATAATATCGACTTTGTTTTCCCGGTAGTAACCGGGTTTAATCGTCCCGCCATAGATCATCAGGGATGGCCGGTTAAGACGGCCCATGGCGATTAGGCAACCGGGCATGTTCTTATCGCACCCGGGAATGGAAATGTTGGCGTCATACCATTGCCCAGACATCACCGTCTCAATGGAGTCGGCGATCAAATCACGGGATTGCAGGGAGAAACTCATGCCCTCCGTCCCCATGGAAATGCCATCACTCACGCCCACCGTGTTAAAGCGCATACCCACCAGGCCGGCTCTCTGAACCCCTTCTTTTACCGCATCGGCCAATGATAAGAGATGCATGTTGCAGGGATTACCTTCATACCAGAGGCTGGCGATACCGACCTGGGCCTTATCCATATCCTCATCAGTCAGCCCGGTCGCATATAGCATGGCCTGTGATCCCCCCTGTGATTTCGGCTGGGTCACCTTTGCGCTATAACGATTGGTTCGCTCACTCATTTCTTTTCAACCGGTGGATTTGTATGTTAAAAGGAGCGATAGCATACAACATCCTGTCCGGCTTATCGATTGACGATGATTATGGCGACCCTACCTGCATTTGAGGAATCATTTTCGGCTTTGATCGCCGCCCCGTCGGTTAGCAGCGCTGATCCTCTCCATGATCAAAGCAATCGCCCCATCGCCGATCTGCTCGCCAACTGGTTTGCTGATCTGGGGTTTAAGGTAGAGATGCTGGCGGTCAATGACGCCCCGGAAAAAGTAAATGTCATAGCCAGCTTGGGGCAAGGTGATGGCGGCCTGGTGTTGTCGGGTCATACCGACACCGTGCCTTTCACCGCAGCGGACTGGCGACAGGATCCCTTCAAATTAACGCATAAAGATGGCCGTTACTATGGCCTCGGCACATCGGACATGAAATGTTTTTTCCCCATCGTCATGGAGGCATTGCAATCTTTGGAGCTGAAAAAAGTGAGGCAACCCATTGTCTTGCTGGCCACCTGTGATGAGGAAAGCACCATGGCGGGAGCCAGGGCGCTGGCTGATGCAAACAACAACCTGGGCAGACATGCCCTGATAGGCGAGCCAACGGGCTTGACGCCTGTGAACATGCACAAGGGCGTGATGCTGGAGAGCATCACCTTGAAAGGCCAGGCAGGACATGCCAGCGATCCGGCCCTCGGCAACAACGCCATGGAAGGCATGCACGGGGTTATCTCGGCCTTGATGACATGGCGGGATGCGTTACAAAAACGCCATGTGAATAATAACTTTAAGGTGCCGGTGCCGACCATGAACTTTGGCGCTATCCACGGCGGCGACAACCCCAACCGCATATGTGCCGAATGCGAATTGAGAGTCGATCTCAGGGTTCTGCCGGGAATGAATGATCATGCCATCCGTCAGGGATTACGGGACGCCGCCACCCGGGCGGTTGCCGGGAGTGGATTGCAGCTTGAGTTTGATGGGCTGTTTCCCGGCGTCCCGCCCATGGCGACCGATGCAAACAGCGAAATAGTCAAGGTGGTTGAAGCGCTGACCGGGCAATCATCCGCCACGGTGAGTTTCGCTACAGAAGGCCCGTTGCTAAACGCCATGGGCATGAATACGGTCGTGCTGGGGCCTGGCGATATCGAGCAGGCCCATCAAGCCAATGAATACATTGAGCAGGCCCGGATCCAGCCCATGCAGGCCATATTAAAGCGACTGATCACACACTTTTGCATGTGAGCGATGGCGATGGACAGAGCACAATTTGTAAACTGGTTTCGAGCCACATCGCCGTATATTCACGTACACCGAGGCAAGACGTTCGTCATCCAGATCAACGACAGGTTAATCACCCATGATCACTTCAATCATTTTGTCCATGATCTTGCGCTACTGATCAGTTTAGGGATAAAACCGGTGTTGATTTTTGGCGCCCGGGACACCATCGAATCCTATCTCAATGACAGGCATATCAATTCGCACTATCACAAGGGCGTACGTATTACCGATGCCGACACGATGGAGCACGTGAAAACCACCGCGGGCAAACTGCTGGTGCATATACAGGCCAGGCTGTCCATGGGGCTGGGTAACACACCCATGTCCAACGCAACGATCAGGGTGAGTAGCGGTAACCATGTCTCGGCAAGGCCATTAGGCGTCATCGATGGCAGGGATTATGAGTTCAGCGGCAAAATCAGACGCATAGATGTTGCGGCTATCGAAAATAAACTGGCTAACGGCGAAATAGTCGTGCTGCCGCCCCTGGGCTATTCTATTTCCGGCGAGGCATATAATTTATCCGCCGCCACCCTGGCGGCAAATGTCGCCATAGCCTTGCGGGCACAGAAGCTGATTTATGTGATGGAAGAGAAACACCTGGCGGTGTTCATGGATAATAAGCCCGTCAATCAGATGAACCAGATGGAGGCGCAACGGCTCATCAGCCGGGTTGATGAGCATTCAAGAAGTTATCGTTACTTAAAATATGGCATGAAGGCCTGTGTGAACGGGGTAGAGCGGGTGCATCTGCTTAACCAGGAAGAAGATGGCGCCCTGTTAAATGAGTTGTTTACCCGGGATGGTTCAGGGGCCATGATCACGACCACGGCCTATGACGTCATTCGCAAAGCCACAACAGAGGACATAGGTGGTATTCTGGATCTCATCCAGCCCCTGGAGCAACAGGGCATACTGATAGAACGTTCCAGGGAAAAGCTGGAGCTGGAAGTGAACCGCTTCACCTTGTTGATAAGGGACGGGGTCATCATCGGCAGTGTCGCCCTGTATCCCTATCCTGAGGAAAACATTGCCGAGGTTGTCTGCCTTGCCATACATGCGGACTATCATAACCATGGCCACGGCAAGCAGTTGCTGGGCGAGATAGAAAAAGAAGCGAAGGATCAGGGCATTGAGCGTTTATTCGTCTTAACGACCCAGACCGATCACTGGTTTTTAGAGCACGGTTTTACCGAGACGTCCATAGACAAGCTACCGGTTAAAAAACAACGTCTGTATAACTACCGGCGCAACGCCAAAGCCCTGCTCAAAACCGTATGACGTGCTACCCGGGATAAAGAAAACGCCCCATGGGAAGAAGCGCAACACTTGGGAAGATATTGCTCGCCGCTGGCGCGAGAGCATCATGGCTTGTGTTATCGCCAGTGATGGTTGAAAACTGAGATCAGCACTGTGATAAGGATAAGAGCGGATCTGAAATGGTGAGTGATGACAGTCACAGCGAGCGGGAGTGGGAAAAGCGCCGCCTGCAAACTGCACCGGAGGCTGGAGAGAGACATGAAAGAGATCAAACCCCATAGCAAAATTAACTGCCTGCTGTTTAAGTGTGACGCCCTGTTATTCGCCACCCCGGTTTTATCTGTCCGGGGGGTGCTGTCCAGCGAGCCGTGTCGAGCCATGTCGGGGCGCATTCGGGATTTTTTAGGGGTATTCAATGACCGAGGTCTTGTTATCGGCGTGCTCGATTTTGCCGCCCGATTAAATACCGGCGGGGCGAGGCAGGAGCGAGAGATTTTTCTCACCTTTAATACTCACCAGGGGGTGCTCGCCATCGCCATTGACGAAGTACTGGACATTGAGGAGCTGCAAACCGGCGATGGGCAGGATGACTTACATGACAAGGTGGGCAATGCCTATTTCTACGGGATGATCAAATCATCACAGGGTCTTGTAAGCCTGTTGGACATACGATATATCCTCAGCGTCGAGGAGCTTGGTGTGTTCAGGGAAAATGCGGTCACGCCAGGGGACGTCTTTGCGTTTAATTTTAATGAGAACGTGCCGGCATTTGAGCATTTGTGTCGCTTGCAGGGTATGGAAAATGCACAACTTAAATTGCAGGAAACGGGGCGATCCGTGACGGCGGCGGACGTTTACCGGGTGTTGTTTGAGACCTATCGCCTGGTAGCGATAAAGTTCCATTTACGCGCCCTTGAAGAGCGACCAGCGGGCGAGGTGAATGCGGCGGAGCTGTTTCAGCTTTCCTTCGCCATCAACGAGAAGCTCGTTGAGAAATGGGGCAAACAGGCGCTGAGCGAGGCAAACCAGGCGGTCTATAAAAAAGCCGTCACACGCAAGCGGGAAAGCCAGGAGCCGTTCACCACCGAAGATGTGATGCAAATCGTGGATTATATGCAGCAGATCGCAGCGGTGGACTCATCAACCACCTGATCTGCCACACTTCTCCCGGCAATCCGGCGACGCCCGCCTTCATTGCCTCCGTTGATCTCACCATCCAGGGTAATATCTCGGCGATTTTGTATTATACTTAATCGTAATCATGAAATAGCCATTGGGGGGGACGTCATGAATACAGCGCTTCATCCTGTATCTCAACAGGAGAGAATAGAATTCAGTGAAATTTTGGACAAGGCCGGCACGGCGATTATTCTGCTGGACCCTGATCTGAATGTGACCTACACCAATAAAGGCTCGATCAATCTATTGGCGGAACATCAAAGGGAAGTGAAAAAAGTCTACTCTTCGCTTGATCACGACAGTATCATCGGCCTGTCGCTCTATGATATTCCCGCAATTCCGCACCAGGCATTGGAGAGATGTAAAGAAAAAGCAAAACGGGGCTTTTCCAGGTTTCTCGATGTGGGTAAAGAGAAAGTGCATATCACGGTCTATGAGAGTCACAATGAGAGCGGTCATCAGTCGGGGTATGCAATCGAGTGGTGGTATGCGACGGATTACCTGTTAAATGAGTCCCGGGCCGGTCGGGTTAATGAGATAAGTGAAATGATCGATGCAATAGCCTTTCAAACCAATATACTGGCCATCAATGCAGCGGTTGAGGCGGCCCATGCCGGCGCAGAGGGCAAGGGCTTTGGGGTCATTGCATCGGAGATCAGATCGCTTGCACAGCGTTGCCGTGATGCGGCAAAAGAGATCCAGGCCGTCATGAAGTGATAGAGACCCGCTAACACGCCCATAAGAACACGCCATCCTCATAAACATCATCTTCACTCGACAGGGACAGGGAGAGCGGGGGCAAAGTCGCCTGGCCTTCGGGCGAAGGCCGTCAGATCATCAGGGTGAGAGGCCCGGTCGTGGCGCCTGGATGCGCTCAACATCATGACCGGGCAGCATGAAGGTGCGCGATAGACATTGTACTGTTTCAGATGCGTATATGAGAGACGGGCCGATCTCGCCTGCCGGAGATGTTATCTCCCCGCCAGATCACGAATAAAAGTGCATCTTCAAGGTGGCTATTGAACACGTAAAACCGAAAACAGTGGTAACATACCTGATTAAGGCAATAGAAAACGAAATTGAGATCGTCATGTTAAAAGCACTCAATCGGTTTATTTTCACTGTATTCACTCTTGCGGTATTTTCCATTTCGGCGCACGCCAGCAAGTGTGAAAACGAAGATGGTTTGAAACTGCTCGAAACAGCGCAGCTTAATTATCCTCGCCGGGCAGAAGCACGGGGCATAGAAGGCTATGTTAAATTCAGATTCACGATTTCAACGCAAGGCATTGTGGAAGACATTGTCGTCATTGAATCAGAGCCTAAGGGTATTTTTGACCGATCCGCCGTTCGCTCAATCAGCAAATATAAATTCACGCCGTGTATGGTCGATGGCGCGCCCATAGAGGTGAGCAATGTTGAGCAGGTCTTCAATTTCTCCCTGGGGCGGTAGAGAACGTAACGCAGTTATTTATGCCTGCCCGGGCGATGTGCCTGTCCAGGTGCGGGCAACTACTGGACGATGGCTCTTTAGTGATCCGACTTTACGTTCACTCTTCCTATCCAACTTTGCATTCCCTCTACCTTGCCCTGTTTACGCGCTGCCCGGCTTTGCCTTCGCTCTCCCTGTCTTCTCGAAACCTTCTCAAATGCCCGACGACATTAAAACCCTTTGCACCGCCTGGTCATGGGGATAACTTCCTCGTCAACACCGCCACCGACGGCCTCATATCTCACCATAATGACTTGACGGCCTTCATCTTGGGCCGTTGCCCTGTTTACGCGCTGACCGGCTCTGCATTCACTCTCTCTGCCTTCTCGAAACCTTCTCGAATGGCCGACATTAAAACGCTTTCCACTGCCCGGTCATGGCGATGACGGCCTCGCCAGCACCGCTACCGACGGTCTCATATCTCACCATAATGACTTGACGGCCTTCGTCTTGGGCGGTTGCCCTGTTTACGCGCTGACCGGCTCTGCATTCACTCTCTCTGCCTTATCAAAGCCTTCTCGGATACTCGCCATTAAAACGCTTTCCACTCCCCGGTCGTGGCGATGATGGCCTCGCCAACACCGCCACCGACGGTCTCATATCTCGCCATATAACTTGATGACCTTCATCTTGCGCCGTTGCCCTGTTTACGCGCTGCCCGGCTCTGCATTCACTCTCTCTGCCTTATCAAAGCCTTCTCGGATACTCACGGCATTAAAACTCTTTCCACTCCGCATCGTCTTCTGGTTTCGGCAAAGAGCCGCTGGTTTGTTTTGGCATCGCCTTTTTCTCTACCGGGGGGGGTGGTGCGGATGCTTGCACGAAAGGCACCGGGTTTTCCAATATGCGCTGCTCAGCGCCATGGCTTTTATCATGGATTTTGAAGAAGTCGATCAGCGCCTTTAGCTGTTTTGCCTGCACGCCCATAGCGGCGCTGGCGGCGGCGGCCTCTTCCACCAATGACGCATTTTGCTGAGTCGTATCATCCATCTGCAACACCGCTCTATTCACCTGCCCGATCCCTTGCGACTGTTCATGACTGGCGGCTGCTATCTCCGCAACAATATCACTGACCTTCTTGATCGAGGTCATGATCTCATCTAGCACATCCCCTGATCGACCGACCAGTCGGCTACCCTCGGAGACCTTATCAACACTGTCTTCAATCAGGCCTTTAATCTCCTTTGCGGCGGTGGCGCAACGGCTGGCCAGGGTTCTCACCTCGTTGGCGACAACGGCAAACCCCCTGCCCTGCTCGCCGGCCCGCGCGGCCTCGACTGCGGCATTGAGCGCCAGCAGATTGGTCTGGAAGGCGATGTCATCGATCACACTGATAATATCGGCGATGCGGGTGCTCGCCGTGTTGATCTTCTCCATGGCGTTGACGGCGTTGCTGACGACTTCCCCTCCCTGCTCGGCCTGTTCACGGGCCGCCTTCGCCATCTGGCTCGCCTGCTGTGCATTTTCACTGTTCTGGTTCACGGTGCCCATCATCTCCTCCATGCTGGAGGCCACCTCTTCCAGACTGGACGCCTGTTCCTGTGTGCGCTGGCTTAGATTCATGTTGCCCGTGGAGACCTGATCGGCGGCCAGCGCCACTTCATCGGCGCCGCTTTGAATACCGCTTAACACCTCTTTGAGTTTATCAATGGTGCGATTGATGGAGGCCGACACGCCACTGGCGGAATGATCGATATCAATACGCAAATTACCATCAGCCAGCGTTTCAGCCAGCTCCGCCAGGTCGCCGGGTTCAGCCCCAAGCTGGGAAAGAATGCTACGGATCACCAGGACGCCGATCACCAATGACGCCAGGATCGTAATAATTGTGATCACAGTAATTTTAACCAGGATGTCATTGCTGCTTTGTTTTAATGTCTCGGCGTCGAATGTAGTCACCCTGTCGATCTGATTCTTGATCTCCTCCAGATACAGGCCAAGCTCTTCTATCTGGTGTTGTTGCTGTTGCAGGCGGAACTCCGCCTCGGCGATATGGCCCGAGCGCATCAGATCCAATAGATCATTACAGCTACCGTAGAAGGTTTCATATTCATTCCCTGCGAGGGTGAGCTGATTTTGCAAGGCGTCCAGCATGGTCAGCAAGTCATCTTCAGATGCGTTGTTGAGTTTTAATGCGGTTATTTTGGTGGCCACCTGTAGCTCTGAAAAAGCCACTATCGATAGACTTTCAAACTCGCCTATCGCCGTCTCCAGCACCTCGACGTCATTGATCTCGGCGGCCAGCAGTGATCGTTCCAGCCAGGTGGCCTGTTTTAGATAGCTGTTGTTTAGCTTGTTGATGGCCTCATATAACAGGCTATCCTCTTCGATGATGACATGCAGCAACGTGTTCACATTCCTCACGCCGTAATAGGCGAGCAATGCTGTGACGGACATCATCACTATCATCATCAGTATGACGCCGATCACTTTGGTCTTTAATTTCATTTCTCTAATCTCTCCTCATTCCCATGCCTGATATTGTACACCCTGGCGAAAGGTCGTGATATTAAATTAAGGGGGATCAGTCAGTGAGACTATACAATAAGTCGGTATCGGGGCGGGCGGGGAGCAGGATCTCCGTCATCGCCAAAAAACCACTGACAGGATCTCTTTTAATTATATAATGCTCCCCTGATGTTCCTGTTGCTCACCTACGTCTTCATCGCCCTGGTCTTCTCCTTCCTGTGCTCCATCGCCGAGGCCGTGTTGCTGAGCGTCACGGTCGGCTATATTGCCGTAGAAGAGGGTGAGGGCAAGCCGGCGGGGGGAATTCTGCGCGAGCTCAAAGAAGATATTAACCAACCCCTGGCCGCCATACTCACCTTAAATACCATTGCCCACACGGTGGGCGCCGCAGGAGCGGGCGCTCAGGCGTCAGTTGTTTTCGGCAGCGCGTATTTGGGTGTGGCCTCAGCCATATTGACTTTACTGATCCTGATCTTCTCCGAGATCATTCCCAAAACCCTGGGCGCACACTATTGGCAGGTATTGGCGCCCCCCACCGCCTATTGCCTGCGGGTGCTGGTGTGGATCATGTATCCTTTCGTCAAGTTATCCGAGTATTTAACCCGAACCATGACCCATAGTCCGGGCTTAAAAGGGTTTAATCGGGAAGAGCTGGCCTCCATGGCGGAGCTTAGCTGGAAAGAAGGCGCCATCAGGCAGCAGGAATCCCGGGTCGTGATGAACCTGCTGTCCTTGCATAAGGTCCAGGCAAAAGAGGCGATGACGCCGCGTACCGTTGTGTTCTCCATCCCGGAGTCCATGACGGTGGAGGCGTATTTTACACGGCATGACACCGAGCCTTTTACCCGCATACCGGTTTATGCCGGGGATCAGGATCACATCACCGGTTTTGTCATCCGCAGCGATCTATTGCTCGCCCAGGCGCGGGGGGAGATCACTCGCCCGGTATCGGCTTACAGCTCGCGAGCTCACCGCGATCATGATCACCATGCCATTGTCGCAGACCTTTAACCTGTTGTTGGAACAAAGGGCCAATATCCTGCTCATCGTCAATGAGTATGGCGCCATGGAGGGGATCCTGACCCTGGAGGATGTGATTGAAACCATACTGGGGGTTGAACTAGTCGATGAAGACGACCGTACCAGGGACATGCAGGAACTGGCACGGCGGTTTTGGCGAAGACGAGAGCTACGAAAAAGCAAAAACGGGAAGAGTAAAAATGATTAACCCTCTACCAGCTATCATTTTACCAATCCTCATTTTGCAACGGCTTTATGCAAATGAGGTTGCGCTAATGGGCTCGTCCTGTCACGTCCCTTCACCTGCCGGGCGGCGTGTTCCAGGTCAATCACCGCATCATCTCTTTCGAGATCAGGTGCACCTTCATCAGTGCTACCATCAGCTTGCACGCTGTCTAACTTAAAATAAGCGATCAAGCGGTTTAATTTATCCGCCTGCCTGCTCATCGCCTCCGTGGCTGTGGCGGCCTGCTCTACCATGCCGGCATTTTGCTGGGTCATCTCTTCCATCTGGATCAGGGTGCGGTTTACCTGCGAGATCCCCTCGGACTGCTCACGACTTGCCGTGGTGACCTCCCCAATGAGATCGCTGACCTTCTTCACCGAATCGGCAATCTCCCCCAGGGCCTCTCCGGTTTCATTGACAAGCCCGGTGCCATCCTCGATTTTCCGCACACTGTCGCTGATCAGGGTCTTGATGTTTTTCGAGGCGGTGGCGGTACGCCCGGCAAGGGCACGCACCTCATTGGCGACAACGGCGAATCCACGTCCCTGCTCACCGGCACGGGCGGCTTCCACAGCCGCATTCAGTGACAACAAATTGGTCTGAAAGGCAATGTCTTCAATGACGCCGATGATCTCCGCAATCTCCTTACTCGCACCGTTGATCTCACCCATAGCCGAGACCGCCCTCTCGACGACGGCCTCACCATGACCGGCCTGCTCCTTTGCCGCAATCGCCAGATGGTTTGTCTCCTGGGTGTTATCGACATTCTGCCTGACGGACGCCGTCATCTCTTCCATGCTGGACGCCACCTCTTCCAGGCTGGAGGCCTGGGATTGGGTGCGCTCATTTAACGCCATATTGCTTTTCGAGATCTGCCCGGCGGCAACACTGACCTGCTCGGAAGTGGTCTTGATCCCGCTGATCACTTCTTTGAGTTTGATCACCGTGCCGTTGATAGAGGCATGGACGCCGGACAGGTTCCGCTCGGCGCTGATATCCAGCGTGCCCTGCTCCAGGTGTTTGGCGATCTTCTCAAGCTGGGCGGGATCGGTGCCTAAACGCTTCAGGATACTGCGGATCAGCAACAGGGCCAGAATAGAGATGATGACGCTGAAAAACAGCACGGCATTGATCATCATCTTGATCTTCCGGGCGGTGACTTCTTTTGTGGTATCGACTTTTGCTTCAATCTTGGTGATAAACTCTTTCAACAAGGCGTCACTCTCACGGGCCACCAGGCTTATTTCAATTAAAATATCCCGTGCCCGATCCCAATCGATGCGCTCCGCCGACATGGTCTCATCCAGTTGCAAAGACAGGGAGCTCAGGTTCTCGAAATACCGGCTGATCCCGACTAACTCGGGGGCGTCCTTAAAACCCTCACTCACCGCTTTGTAGCTCTTTTCAATGGCCTGATTATTGGCCTCATAACGCTTCATAAATTGCGCCTGATCGGCGGTGGCGTAATACTCATAGAGAATGGGCTCTGATTGATGGGCGAAGGCATTCAGACGATGGATCTCACTTAGAAGGGGGATCTCCTTATCGAGCAGTGCGTTGGAGTTCCTGGTGAGTGAATTGCCGAGGTAGTAGGTGATCCCGTAGACGCCGATACCGAGTAACACAACCAGCATATACGCCGAGGAGAGCAGTTTTTTGAAGTTAAATTTGGCCATTGGGGCGCCTTGAATAGCGTGATGATGTTTCTTAATTTTAATGCAGATAGACCAGCGTGATGGGGAAAAGTTCTGCATGAGCAACACGCAGTGGCAATGCCAACATCAAGATGAGTTCTATTTTCAAGGTTGCGCTCATCCACGTCTTTCCGAAGGCGGCGAAGACCCATAGGATAGCCTTGCACCCCGCCCGATCATAAAGACAGTCAATGATCAAAAAATCAAATCGCTATCAGCGTCCTGCTTAAAAATAAAGCCCAGGGCACGATGGAGTAGAGCCAGCCCTTGTTAATCATCCCGCCGCTCTATTTTTTGTAACGCATCAATGGTGATGACGCCACCTTGCGCTTCGGCTTTGCCCTGATCACAAGGCGCCAGGGCCGGTTGTATCTTATCCAGCCTCTTCCAATCCGGCATGGGCGTATCACAATTCGCCCGGGGTACATACTTCGAGGTCTCAAGCCGTTGGTGTCTGTGTATATAGCGCGGGCAGTTCTTCCACATTTGCGTTACCCGGACGCGCACGATCAACTGCGCCTCATGATAGGCGTTAAGCAGTGGGTCATCGGCGGTGACGCTGGCCTCACCGTAGGCCCTCAGGCGATGCGGGTTCTCAAAATCGATGAATAACAGCCCGATGTTATGGTTGCCTTTGATGTTGCCCATGGATAAGAACATGCCGTTACCATCATAGCTGGGGAAGGCCAGGGTCGTGTTGTCGATAACCCTGACGAATCCTTTCTCACCCCCCTTGTAAGACACCGATGGACGGCCTTGATAATCAATGGTGCTGAGAAAGAACATGTCGCGGCTTTCTATGAAAGCCTTATCCTCATCAATGACCTCAGAATGAACGATAATGCCCTCAACTGTATCCGCCAGTTTACGTGTTTCAAAGGTATCCTGAAATGCCCTGTGTTGCTCGCCATACATTTGACTCATCACCGCTCTCCTCAAATATACATGAACAGCTAACAGGGGGTATTTAACCACATTCTCCAATATCAAAAAAACATAAACCGTGCGGGCGCTTAAACCTGCTCGATGCAAAGGCGGCAGGCCCGGCGATAAACCTTGATAAGAGAGGGATCTGAACACCCCATAAAGACCCCCATGCTGGAGGGTGATCACCGTTATCAATGCTGTTTTTTAATGACCGCAAACATAAATTTAAGGATTTTGGCCCTTCTCATTCCTGATAGAATGGGCGAGCCAGTATTCTCAATGCTAATTGAAGGACGACACAATGAGCCATGACACAGCATACGTCCCGCCAAAGGTCTGGGCCTGGGACGCCCCCAATGGCGGCAAGTTTGAGCGGATCAATCGACCCATCGCCGGGGCCACCCATAAGAGGGCCTTGCCTGTGGGCAAACACCCGCTTCAGCTCTACTCCCTTGCCACACCCAACGGGGTGAAGGTGACCATGATGCTCGAGGAGCTGTTGGCCATGGGGCTTGAAGGCGCCGAGTACGACGCCCACCTGATTGACATAAATGAAGGTGATCAGTTTGGCAGTGGTTTCGTTGAGATAAATCCCAATTCCCGGATCCCCGCTATGGTGGATCGCAGTGCGGATAAACCCATACGCTTATTCGAATCCGGCTCCATCCTGCTCTATTTAGCGGAAAAATTCGGCGCCTTCATCCCCCAAGATCCGGCCATGCGCGCTGAATGTCTGTCCTGGGTTTTCTGGCAAATGGGGAGCGCACCTTATCTGGGCGGTGGATTTGGGCATTTCTACGCCTACGCACCGGAAAAATACGCATACCCCATCAACCGCTTTGCTATGGAGGTGAAACGTCAGATGGATGTGCTGGACCGCCACCTGGCGGATCATCACTACTTTTGTGCGGAGCAATACACTATCGCTGATCATGGCCATATGGCCCTGGTATGGCGGACTGGTATTGAACCGGGTTTATGCCGCCGCCGAGTTTCTCGATGCCGCATCCTACCAACACTTAAATCGCTGGGCGGCAGAAATCGAGGCGCGACCTGCGGTACGACGAGGTCGCATGGTGAACCGAAAGTGGGGAGAGCCGGAAGGGCAACTCCATGAACGTCACGATGCCGCTGATTTTAAGATCCGAACGCAAGATAAACTGGCGCCACAAACCACGGGAAGTGACGGGCAAGCATAAGGCCGGATTGCAAGCGGGCCGGTGTTTGCCACGCATCCTGTGTTTGTTGAGTAGCCGAGGTGCATGGGGCGCCCTTAACACCGTCTTTGAAGGCGGATGGGCGAGTATTGTTTTTACCTTAGCCGTTATTGCTATTTGATCTATCACGATGTTGATTCAGGGGCAGGTATGTTAAGGCCGACTAACCCTGTTCAACTCGCCCGTGAATCGAAAACGGATAAAGCAACATGTTGCAGATCACGGATCATCCCTTGCTGATTGCCATCCTCTTCATTGCCAATCCCGCCGGCTTGAACCTATTGCAGTGTAGGCAGGCGGTATTTACATCACGAACGGCAGAGACTGGGCGGACTTGAAGACCGGGCAAAAGCTAATGCTGATCAGCGATCTGCATCGCTTAATTCATAGGGGATCATGCAGATAATCAATAACAAGCGCTGCAAGTGTCGTCACACCCAACGGCAGGGCGTCTTCATTGACATAAAAATAGGGGGAGTGATTCGGAGCAGCCTCATCGGCGCCCACTCCTTGGGCATTGACCCCCAGGAGAAGATAAAGGCCGGGGATCGCTTTTTGAAAGAAGGCAAAATCCTCAGAGGCCGTGAGTGGCGGTACCTCCACCAGGCCATTCGTGGCAACCCGTCTCAAGGTGGGCAACATTTTCGCCATTAACTCAGGGTCGTTAAACGTCACCGGCGCATAGGGTTGTATTTTTAATTCTGCGCTGGCCCCGGCGCTTTCGGCAATGTGGGTGGCTGTGCTATGAATGCGTTGTAACACATCGTCTCGAAAACCGGGCTCCAGGAGCCGTATCGTGCCGCTCATCTCAACAGAGTCCGGGATAATATTAGAGCGCACGCCGCCATGGATGCTGCCCACAGAGATCACGGTCGGTGCGATCGTTGAGTTAAGTTGGCGGCTTGGGATCAACTGTAGTGCAAGCACGATCCGGGAAGCAACGATGATGGGGTCAACGCCAGCCCAGGGGAGAGCGCCATGGGTCTGTTTGCCTTGCACGATTATCGAAAAGGCGTCTGCCCCGGCCAAGATGCCACCGGCGCGATAACCGATGAGACCAGGCGGTGCAGGGATGGTATGTAAACCAAAAATCACTTCCGGCGCCGGGTCTGTTAATACGCCTTCCTGGATCATTAACTTCGCGCCCCCTTCCTCACCCTCCGGCGGGCCCTCTTCGGCAGGCTGAAAAATGAACTTCACCTGACCGGGGAGGGCCTGTCGCATTCCATGGAGCACCTCGGCAACGCCCATGAGGATGGCCGTATGCACATCATGACCACAGGCATGCATGACGCCCACCTCCTGACCGTTGTAAGTGGTCCTGACTTTTGAGGCAAAGGGCAGATCAACCAATTCCGTGACGGGCAGGGCGTCCATGTCCGCCCGTAATGCCACCACCGGCCCGGGTTTTCCGCCCTTGAGTAAACCCACAACACCGGTATGGGCGACTTTCGTTTTCACTTCCATGCCCAGTTTGTGCAGATGTTCCGCGACAAGTTTTGCTGTGCGAAACTCCCTGTTACCCAACTCCGGATGTTGATGAATATCCCGGCGCCAGTCGATCACTTTGGGGTTGACCGCTTTCACCAGAGACTTGAGCTCGGGATCTGATCCTTGAACCGACGAATAGCCAAACAAGCATGAAAGTGTGATCAGGGCTATCGCATAGCGCTGAGATAAACCTGTGATGCTTGTCATGATCCCTCTCCTCTTTATCATAAACGAAGCGGATGTACCGCACCCGAAGACCCGCCAGCCATCAGCGCCACATTACAATGCCTCGCCACATGTTGTCGATGCAACGGGCACGCCTCTGCAAGACTATCAGGATGAGGCAAGCGCAACTGTTTGTGTCGAGCCAGGACGCCTAACCAGGCGAACACATAACATCTTCTAAGTAGTCGATTGGATTTAAGACTGCCCATCGGGCTATCAACACTGGAGAGGCTGTTGTTTTTTCGGCAGATCCGCATGACCATCAAACAGGGTGTGCCGGCGCTGATCTGCCTGACTTAGCCTCGCCCATGCCTTGCGCTACCTCTGTTATCGGATCCCGTGCCGACGCTGATCCGCCCAACTAACAGGATAATGCAAGGGGCTAATGTGTCACCCCTGCCGTTTCTTTCTCCTGGATCTCGATGTTGAGTTCGCCATCTGTTTCGGTGACGATGACGTGACCGCCGTGCAGCAGTTTGCCGAACAGCAACTCTTCGGCGAGTTCTTTCTTGATCTTCTCCTGGATCAGTCTCGCCATCGGGCGCGCGCCCATGACCTTGTCGTAGCCATGCTCACCCAGCCATGCCCTGGCGGTCTCGTCCACGTCCATGATGACTTTCTTCTCGTCCAGTTGCGCCTGGAGTTCCACCAGGAATTTGTCCACCACATTGAGGATGGTCTTCTCGTTCAGCGCGCCGAATTCGATGATCCCATCCAGTCTGTTTCTGAATTCCGGGTTGAACATTTTGTTGATCACCTCCATGGCGTCAGAGCTGTGATCCTGTGTGGTGAAGCCCACGGAAGATCGGCTGATCCGCTCAGCGCCGGCGTTGGTGGTCATGATGATCACCACATTACGGAAGTCACTAACCCTGCCGTTCGTGTCCGTCAAGGCGCCGTGATCCATCACCTGCAACAACAGGTTGAACACATCGGGATGGGCTTTTTCCATTTCATCGAATAGCAACACCGCATGGGGATGTTTGTTGATGGCGTCGGTTAAGAGGCCGCCTTGATCAAATCCCACATAACCGGGCGGGGCGCCGATCAATCGGGAGACGGTATGGCGTTCCATGTATTCGGACATATCGAACCTGACCAGCTCTATACCCAGGACATTGGCCAGTTGTTTGCTGACCTCGGTTTTACCCACGCCCGTCGGCCCGGCAAAGAGAAAGGAACCAACAGGGTGATCGGGCTCGCCTAATCCGGAGCGGGACAGCTTTATGGTGGTGGCCAGTTTCTCAATAGCCGGGTCTTGACCAAAGACCACCATCTTCAAGTTACGTTCCAGGTTCTTCATCACGTCTTTTTCCGATGAGTTGACGGTTTTTGCCGGGATGCGCGCCACTTTGGCGATGATGTTTTCTATGTCGTGCACACCGATGGTCTTCTTGCGTTTTGACGGCGGCAGTAACTGTTGCGATGCGCCGGCCTCGTCTATCATATCGATGGCTTTGTCAGGCAGATGTCTGTCCGTCAGGTAGCGGTCGGTTAATTCCGCCGCTGTCCTCAGTGACTGGTTGGTATAACGCACATGGTGATATTCTTCAAAGCGTAACTTTAAGCCCTGCAAGATCTTCACCGTCTCTTCAATGCTGGGCTCGGCCACATCAATTTTCTGAAAGCGCCTCGCCAGCGCCCGATCTTTCTCAAAGATCCCGCGGAACTCCTGATAGGTGGTGGAGCCGATACATTTGATGTCGCCGTTGGCGAGCACCGGTTTGATGATGTTGGAGGCGTCCATAGCGCCACCTGATGCGGCGCCGGCGCCGATGATGGTGTGGATCTCATCGATGAAGAGGATCGCCCCTTGCTGGCGTTGCAGATCGGCGATAACGCCTTTTAAACGTTTTTCAAAATCGCCTCGGTATTTGGTGCCGGCGAGCAAGGCGCCCATGTCCAATGAGTAGATGGTGCAGTCGAGCAATACCTCCGGCACGTCTTCATCCACGATCTGTTTGGCTATCCCCTCGGCGATGGCGGTTTTGCCGACACCGGCCTCACCCACAAAAAGCGGGTTGTTCTTGCGTCTTCGACAGAGGATCTGGATGGTGCGTCGTACTTCGTGTTCTCTACCGATGAGTGGATCGATCCTGCCGTTCTCCGCCTGCTCATTGAGGTTAACCGTGTAGGCTTCCAATGGAGTGGAGCCACCTTCATCCTGTTTTAGCTCGTCTTCTGTTGATGGATCGGTGGCTTCATCGGCCTCATCTTCCGGGATCTTGGCGATGCCGTGGGAGATGTAATTAACGACATCGAGACGTGCGACATCCTGCTGGCCCAGGAAAAAGACCGCATGGGATTCGCGCTCGCCGAAGATGGCGACAAGCACGTTCGCACCGCTGACTTCTTTCCTGCCGGATGACTGCACGTGAAATACGGCGCGTTGCAGTACACGTTGGAAACCTAAGGTGGGCTGGGTTTCCCTTTCATCGTCATCGACCAATACCGGTGAGTTCTCTTCAATGAAGCGGGTGAGTTCACTGTGCAATTCATTCAAGTTGGCGCCACAGGCGCGTAACACCTTTGCGGCGGAGGGGTTATCGAGCAACGCCAGCAGTAAATGCTCTACTGTCATGAACTCATAGCGTTCATCCCGTGCTCTTCGAAACGCATTGTTTAATGTCTGTTCCAGATCTTTATCGAGCATAATAATCGCCTTCCAGTTAGTTAAGCCTTCTCCATCGTACACATCAATGGATGTTCATGCTCACGGGAGTAATGATTTACCTGTGAGACTTTTGTTTCTGCAATTTCATGGGTGAATATGCCGCATACGCCTTTGCCATGGGTGTGTACCTCCAACATGATCCGTGTTGCCGTCTCTCTGTCCATCACAAAGAAGGCCTCAAGAATATGCACAACAAACTCCATGGGAGTGTAGTCGTCATTGATGAGGATGACTTTATATAGCGGCGGCCGTTTTAATTTGGGCCTGGCTTCCTGTAACGCCAGCCCCTCATCATAACGCTCGCTGGTTTTCTCGGACATTGCTTATTTACGTGTGCTTTCGTTTCACTCAGTTTAACGAATAATATAATGTTATGGGCATAACCGCCAATACGGCGTGTTTATGCCAGATTTTATACTATTGTTATTGCAAATGTGGGTGATGAGGGATTTTCCGTATCTTCATAAAATCCCTCGAGCAGTGGACTAATTCAATGTGATCATCGTACCGCCGGTCGGGCATCAGGCAGAGCGCATCGCCAGGACATAGCCGAGTAACGGGATGCGGGCGAGTTTTTCCTTTTAAGTCAAACGGATACGGCTAACGATGACGACCCCCAGGCCCGTTTCCAGGTGTTTTTTGATGACTTCCCGGCCGCCACAAAACCAACAGGCAATATTTGAAAATATTAACTTGTCAAATGATACACGCTGTCTTAGTGTGTGCGCTCTTCCCTACCGATTGTGCTAAAGATCGGCGGGAATGGTCCGGGGAGTATTATGTGCATGAAGCTGTGTGTCATCAACCGTCCCCATGTATTATCAACTGAATATGACGACATGCCTCAATGTAAGGTTTGGGTGTTGTTTTTGACTTGACGGGAGGGTAGCGAATGCGTGCCGATGTGAAACAACTGCAGCAGGACTGGGCGGAAAATCCGCGCTGGAGAAGTGTTCAGCGGGACTATAGCGCCGAAGACGTGGTGCGACTGCGCGGCTCCGTACACATTGAACACACACTGGCGAGACGGGGTGCGGAGAAGTTATGGCGGCTCGTCAATGATGAAGAGTATATTCATTGTCTGGGTGCGGTGACCGGTGGTCAGGCAGTGCAGCAGGTGAAGGCCGGGGTCAAAGCCATTTACCTGTCCGGCTGGCAGGTGGCCGCCGATGGCAATACCTCCGAGACCATGTATCCGGATCAATCCCTCTATGCGTGGACTCCGTGCCGGCGATGGTACGCCGGATCAACAACGCGTTCAAACGTGCCGATGAGATCCAGTGTGCGAGAGGTGATGGTGATATTGATTTCTTCGCCCCCATTATCGCAGACGCCGAAGCGGGTTTTGGCGGCGTCTTAAATGCATTTGAATTGATGAAGGCCATGATCGAAGCCGGTGCGGCCGGCGTGCATTTTGAAGATCAGCTCGCCGCTGTGAAAAAGTGTGGGCACATGGGTGGCAAGGTGTTGGTGCCGACCCGGGATGCGGTACAAAAATTGGTGGCGGCGCGTTTAGCGGCTGATACCATGGGGACGCCGACCATTGTTCTGGCACGCACCGACGCCAATGCAGCAAACTTATTAACCTCTGATGTGGATGAGCGTGATAAACGCTTCGTCACCGGTGAGCGCACGGCGGAAGGGTTCTATGTGACCAGGGCAGGGCTTGAGCAAGCCATCGACCGCGGTTTGTCCTATGCGCCTTATGCGGATCTGCTCTGGTGCGAGACGGCGGTGCCGGACCTGGATGAAGCCAGACGTTTTGCCGAAGCCATCAAGCAGGCATTTCCGCAGCAGTTGCTGGCGTACAACTGCTCGCCATCATTTAACTGGAAGAAGAACCTCGATGATCTGACCATTGCGAAATTTCAACGTGAGCTCGGCGCAATGGGTTATCAGTATCAGTTCATTACCCTGGCCGGTATTCATAACATGTGGTACAACATGTTTGATCTGGCCCATCAGTACACAAAAAAAGGCATGACGGCCTATGTGGAGATGGTGCAGGAGAAGGAGTTTGCCGCTGCCGGTCGTGGTTATACCTTCGCCTCTCATCAACAGGAAGTGGGCGCCGGTTATTTTGATGACGTCACCACGGTTGTGCAGGGCGGGGTATCTTCCGTCACCGCGCTGAGTGGTTCGACAGAAGAGGAGCAGTTTGCCGAGGCGGTCAATAACTAGGCACAGACAGATCACGTCAGCGTTCTCTGTGGCGCATTATAACCTTCCCTTAGAAACAGAGAAGGACAGAAGGACGCGGCGCTTATCACTCACCGGCTTTTCAGGTGAGAGAGAACCAGGAGGCTAGAAGTTGGCCACCAAAGAGCCATGGAACGTCAGTGAAATGCCAGGTGATTCCAGCCCATGCTTTTATCATCTGTGATCTAAGAGCTTTGCCCACATGGGTGGTTCGGACAGGGATTAAGTAAAGATAAGCACACTGGTTGGGCAATCGTATTATTTATGCCTGCTGTTATCGCATCACTGCCTGTTGGGTAGAGGCCTTTAATTCGATAACCGCTGTGCTGATATGGCGCTCGCCTTCCCCTTTGGGCAGTGCAATGTGTTTCCGGGCTTATGCAAGGGGTGCATTATCGGCATGGGCTCCGGCGCCAGCGGCTGATGGCGTTATAACAGGAAGCGGATTGCATTGTTGTTGACCCGATGAAAGTGCGATGGACGCTGGTTTGATAAGACCTGCGATTATCATAACGCCGCACTGGACAGTCGGCTTTCACATTTGCTGTAATGGGTAAACCATCATCAATTCAACGCTCACCATTCCAATATACCCCATGGACAAAACCTACATCCGCTCACAGCAACTATTGATCGATTCCTTTAAGCTGGCCGCAACGGTTTTCACCAATGGTTTTCGGCCGCATTTTATTGTTGGGATATGGCGTGGCGGCTCACCGGTTGGTATCGCCGTGCAGGAGTACTTTGAGTTTCGTGGTGTGCAAACCGATCATATCGCCATCCGCACTTCCTCTTATACCGGTATCGGTGAGCAGGCGAGAACCATCCGTGTTCATGGCTTGCATTACATCATCGAAAACGTCAATGCGGATGATGCATTGTTAATCGTGGATGACGTCTTCGACTCCGGCAGGAGTATCAAGGCGGTGCTCAAAGAGATGCAGGAGAAGACCGGCAAAAACATGCCGCACGATCTGCGTATCGCCTGCCCCTGGTACAAACCCGCCAACAATAAAACCGATATCGTGCCGCACTACTACCTCCACGAAACCGATAAATGGCTGGTCTTCCCCCATGAACTCTCTGGTCTGACACGGGATGAAATAAAGGCAGGCAAAGAAGACCTCAATGACATTTATAGCCTGTTGTTTGAGCAGTCCCCCTCAAACTGAGATGGCCTCTCATCATCCCGAGAGAGTGATGGGAGTGAACAACAAAAGAGATGAGGCTGCCCAGGCCGTGATCACGCCCCTCTCATTTGCACCCTAAACCTGAACAGGCGTATTAAACCCTTCGGGTTTGACGGCCAATACTGAGCAATCAATACTGCCAATCACCTTCTCGGCGGTATTACCAATGATGAAACCGGGAATGCCTGATCGACCGATTGTGCCCATGACGATCAGATCAACGTTATTGTTTATGGCCATATGAGCGATAACATCACCGGCATGCCCTTTTATAACGTGCACGTTTTTCTCTATTGCAGAGTAAGGCGCCAGCAGCTCGTTGATTTCTCTCTCATGGGTTTGCTGGATCTCTTCGAACATCTGATCCAATCTCGCCTTGGGTATTTGGCCTGTTTTTAACGCCGCCTCATTAGGGATCTCCCAGGCATGGACGATATCGAGTTTGCTTTTCTCTTCCCGGGCCAGGGATGTCGCCAGATCGAGTATCAGCTTGTTGAGTGAGGCAGATGAAGGATTAGTCGGATCCGGATCAACGGCGGCCAGAATACGGGCGAAATGGGGTTCCTCTGAATGCTTGAAAACCCACACAGGGCAAGGGCATTTACGCAACAATTTAAGATCGGCGCTGCCAAACACCATCTGTATACGACCCACCCCACCATTGGCCGCTTTCATCACCAGGTCGTAGCCGTTTTTTATCACGGCGTCAATCACTTCTATGAATAACCGCCCGGCTCTCACATCCATATCAACCGATACGTCAGGATGATCCTGCACCTGTTGCGCTATGAGTTGCTCAATGCCCTGCCGAGACTTTCCCAGCATGGTGTCTTGATGAGTTTGTATGCTTTCGATCAGAAACGGATGTTGCGGCAGAGACGCCGTATCATCCACAACATCCATAACCATCAATTTTGCGCCGTTGACCTCAGCGAGCCTTAGCGCCCGTTTGAAGGCTAGTCCCTGGCTTGCGCCGCCGTCGGCGATGAATAAAATCTTCTTAAATCGTTGCATTTTCTTAAAATCTCCCGGCATTAAAGAAATGATGTGTTTTAATTCTATCACACAAACCCTGACTCAATCAGAGCGCCCTTATAGATTTGTGATCAACCACTGATTATTGTTCAATACCGCCATGACCCTTGCACTCACAAAGGAACTCATCGCCAGGGCATCTGTGACGCCGGACGATGCCGGTTGTCAGCAACTCATTGCCGAGCGCCTGGAAGAGGTCGGGTTTACCGCCAGGCATCTTCGCTATGACGATGTGGACAACCTCTGGCTCACCCGCGGTGAAGGCGCCCCGGTGTTTGCCTTTGTTGGTCATACCGATGTGGTGCCGAGCGGGGAGGCGACAGACTGGGATTCAGATCCGTTTCAGGGGGAAGAGCGGGATGGTTATTTATACGGTCGTGGCGCCGCCGACATGAAAGGCAGTATCGCCGCCATGATAACCGCCATGGAGCGTTTTGTTGCCGGGAACGATCTGCACAAAGGCACGCTTGCCCTGTTACTGACCAGCGATGAAGAAGGCGTTGCCGTCAACGGCGCCAGGCGGGTTGTGGCGTACTTGCAGGCGCATCATATCCAGATTGACTGGTGCCTGGTGGGTGAGCCCTCCAGTTGCGATACCCTGGGCGATGTAATAAAAAATGGCAGACGGGGTTCACTGTCCGGGGTCCTCACTGTCAATGGGGTACAAGGGCACACGGCCTATCCCCAGTTGGCCAAAAACCCGGTCCATCTTGTTAGCCCGGCGCTGACCGAGCTGACGGGGCGGGTATGGGATGAGGGTGATGAGCGCTATCCCGCTTCCAGTTTTCAGATCTCCAACATTCACGCTGGCGCTGGCGCTGAGAACGTCATACCCGGCTCGGTACGGATCAACTTCAATCTGCGTTTTTCCAGCGCATGGACGGAGCGACAATTAAAAGATGAAATAGAGCGAACATTGATACGACATGAGCTGGACTACCGGCTTATCTGGCGTCCTTGCAGCCAACCATTTTTAACGAGGCCGGGGAAGCTACTGGCGGCAGTGACAACTGTCGTCAACAACATAGCAAACATCGACCCGCAACTATCCACCGCAGGCGGTACTTCAGATGGCCGCTTTATCGCACCCACCGGCGCTGAGATAGTCGAGTTAGGGCCTGTCAACGCCACCATCCATAAGGTCAATGAATGTGTGCGAATTGAAGACCTTGACAGGTTATCCAGTATGTATGAAGGTATATTAAATGCGTTAATGAAAAATGAATGCGTTGGCGCCAGTTGAGTTTTAACCCATCACAGATATTCACCAAAATGGCGATCACATTAGAGCTGAACGTGGCCGCATCCATTGTTGCGATTTCATCTATTCGTTTACTTCAGGTTCATGGAAGCGCCAAAGATGGATGAGACCGATATCATGTGGCATGTGATCCTGCATGTAACGCCTGTGCTGGCGGCGGCGGATTAAGACCCTCTTCTTATCCCATAGCGATCACTAATAGATCATCGTCATCTTGAGTGAACGATGACATGGATGCAGGAGGGGGAGAACCCGGGGACCTGTTGTCAGCGAATCGCCGGGATAGCGTTTATACTTTTAACTGATCAAGCTCATTCATTTTATGCAGGCGCCGCTGAAACTGATCTGAGGGTTCATCTCTTAACCACAGAAAAAACTCCAGCAGGATATCGGCGGTCAAACCCCAGATATGCCCACCCTCCCAATCAAACGCATGGGTAGTGCGGCGCATCCCTGCATGTTCAACTTCATGGGTGGTGTTTACCTCAGGTCTTGAAAGGAACGCTACATCACCGATAATGACTTCAGCTACTTCTGATCTATCCGGGGTGATCTGAGGCGCTGCATGGGCCCAACCCACATAGGGAATAACATGATGACCGGCAATACTGAACGCATCATCTAACCGCCCCATGATGGTGATGAGAGCTGGCTTGACGCCTAGCTCCTCTTCTGTCTCCCGTAAAGCTGTGGCCATCAGATCTACATCACCAGCTTGATAACCGCCACCGGGGAAACACACTTGCCCCCGGTGATTTGATACGGTTTCCGTACGCCGGGTCAACACCACTTTCACGCTGTCGTCATCCCCGGGCCAGAACAACAGTAACACGGCGGCGCTGGCATATTTTTCAGGCAACACATGTTGCGGGAAAGTTTTCGGTTGTCGCTCTTGCAACGCCAGCAACCGATCATGGAATTGGACTTTATAGCTCATCATGACACTTTAACTGTGCCGGAGAAAAATGACATCCGTCTTTCAATAGCATGACAGAAAAAATAATGGCTATGATACTTTTGTGAGCAAATGTGAATGCGCTTTTTATCAGCATGGAGGAACTGTCCTGCCATCATCAATGCTCGCTCCCGATGCGGTGATCGGGAACCCGATACCATTATCAATCTGCTATCGCCTTTATACTTACCCTGACGTCAGATAGCAGTAAAGCGTTTGCCGAGAACAGCATCGTTGCTGACAGACTGAACACCGAATGTTACCCTGCCCATCCTTACCCCCATAGGAACGTGGCTTCAATGAAAACACCAGTGCCCTCATTTGCCCGTGCTTCCCTGAAAGCGGAGGCGTTACAACCCTGACCGACAAGAAGGGCAAACAGGTTATGACCACACTCAACCCAGGAAAATGTCCTGGTATTAAAACCCCCGATCAGGTATTTTCAGGTATCAAATCATCTGTTCTATCTGTTGCACCAGCGAGATGAATGCGCGTTTATTGAGAGATTAAACCGCTTACATAATTAAATAAAACTTAAATCAATGAGCGCATCTACGCAAAAATTACTGCGAAAATACAATCACGAGGTACTAGATCCGGACTCACCTACGCCCCTCTATCATCAACTCTATACCATGCTAAGGGATTGTATTATTGGCGGGGTTTTGGAAGATGGCTCCAAAATGCCTTCTGAAAAAGAATTATCCGCCTGCTTTACCGTCTCCCGCATAACTGCAAGACGGGCGTTGCATGATCTTGCTGCAGAGAACCTGGTGGCGCGTCACCGTGGCCGCGGTACTTTCGTTAATTATCGTTATCAACCGGAACTACTCAACGCCCCTCTGATTGGTACGCTTGAGAGTCTCGAACACATGGGCAGGGAGACTAAAATTAAAGTGCTCAGCTTACGTTTCTCCCGCCCGCCCTCTTATATCCTTGATGAATTTGAAATCGATGACGAACAACAACCCTGCCATATGATTCGGATCAGGAGTAACAAAAGCATGCCTTTCGCTTATTATGAAAGCTGGTCGTTGGGATTGGATAAATCCATCACAAAGCAATCCCTGGAGAGGTATCCGCGTCTGCAGTTGCTACGAAAATCGGGTGTGAGAATTGCGCGGGCCGAGCAGACGTTAAGCGCTGAAGCGGCTTCGCCGACAGCCGCCGACGCCTTGGGTATTATGCCCGGCAAACCCTTATTGAAACTCATTCGCCGTTCCTATGACAGAAAAGGCAAGCAACTCGATCACCTGAATGCCGTCTACAACCCCGATCGCTTTCAATATCAAATGACCCTGTCACTTGATAAGAGTAATAGCAGTAAAAAATAGTTTTCAGTAGAAGACGCCGTTGGCGCCCTGTTTGGCTCGAAAGGGTTTGGCGCCGCCGACATCCATAATGCTGACGGGTAAATCAGCCCGCCCTATTGCCGCGCCTATTTCAACTCGGAAAGCAACTGATTCAACTCCACGACATACCCATCCGGGTCGAGCAGCACGCTGATCCTGACCCGGATCATGCCTTTACCCTGATAGTCCGGATATTGCGTCTCACTGGGCTCACTCAGGACTTTCACCCCGAGGGTATTGCGTGCCGCCTGAAAACGCGCCTCAAGGTTATCGGCATTGAACACCAGCACGATACTGCCGATAGAAAAGGGCTCGGCCCCCTGGTTTATGGGCCGCTTGGCAGGCTTGAGATATTGCAACAGGCCGATAACGCCGATGTAATCATCGTTGGCCTGCAAGAACACCAGACGCAGGGCGCGCTCGGCGGCGGCAACATCTTTCGCATCGCGCGGGGTGCGGATCTCCCTATCGTAGATCACCTTTAGCCCCAGCGCATCGCGATAAAACGCCAGCGATTTATCTATGTCCCGGACCACCAGCGTGGTACGCCGCAGATCAATATCAATGCGCTCGGCCTCCGCTACCGGCGCCGCCTGGACGCCCGCCACACTCAATGCCTGACCACCAGCCAGAATGGCACACAGCAGGATGCGCCACAGCGTTTTTCGCATCGGACTGGTCATCTCGCTACTGCCCGTTGTTTATCAATGAGTTTTTTGAAGTACGTCCAGCTTGTTTCGTTTTTACGATCATCATCACCGGGCGGCGGCCTGGTATATTCAGGGTAGTTGGTCTTGATCTCCTGCTTGATCAATGTCGGCAGATCATCCCAGCTATCCAGGTTTTTACCGGTGGCGTTCACATACATCAAGCCGGGGCGACTGCCCATCTTCATCCACGGTAGCCATTGCGCTATCCTCACCCAGGCGATATTCATGGATGCGGTATCTTTCGACAGATCGGCAAAGTCATCAAGCTGGGTGGTGAAATCAAAAATCTCAGTGGCGTGATAAGTGCCGCCGACATAGCTCTGATAATCGCCGCCCAGCGCATTGGTGTAGAACAACGGCACTTCATAATTGATAAACGCAGTACCATCGATCACCTCAAACTGAAACGTGCGCTCCTTACCATCCTTGCCGATGGGAAATTGCGGCGACATGTTCACCGGATCATTGGCCACATGGACCACCTTGACGCGCTCGCCCGTCCACGGGTTGTCCCATTGCCTGAGGATCTCGCCGCTCTGCGGGTCAAGGTAGAGCATGATCTCGCGGGAGACCTTGCGAAATCCCTCGCCCCGCTTCTCATCCCTGACCGTGACACATTGGCGCACATTCATGCCAAGCACCCCAAACAGCAGCTTGTCGCGCTCTCCGGGCACCCGCGAATAAGCGCGGCCTTTCCACATATAGGTCACATGCTCGTTGTCTTTCAGCGAACACAGCAGCTTGCGCTGCGCCTGCATGGCGCCCTCGCCGGTAGCAAAATCAATGGTTTTCGCGGCATTGGCGGGCGCTGTCAAAACCAGTAGCAGGCTGAACATGAAAAAAGCGGATGGATGATGACGCATGGCATTCTCCCCCAGGGCGGTTGTAGATGAGACTGCTGGTGATCATACCTCGGACAGCGTATGTTGTCATCTTTCAATGCCCTATCCAGGTTCTCCACACTTTCGAGTATTTTTTATGTGGTATTTAACTCAACCGCCGGAAAATACTCAAAATCGCTACATAAAAACAACACCGATGTTGGCTGGGAATGGGACACAGAAGACAGTCCGCCAAATGATTATTTTCATCCTCACCGGACTCTAGCAATGCGTCATATTCTTTCTTTTGAGATGTCAGAGCGTGTTTGAGTTGTTCGATTTCTTTCTCGAAAAGCACCGGCAGATCATCATCAGATGAGCCGGATTCTTGGGTCTGGCGGCGCCGGAGTTCGGCAGCCATCTGTTTAACCTGCACAAATCCCGGCAGTCTTTGGAGTACACCACTGCCTGCAACCGTGCGCCGGAGTACTTCATTGACAATAAAATACTGGAATGCTGCCGGACCGCCATTCGGCCAGTTCCGAATGCGCTCAGCAATACTAAGCGGATGTGCAAAACGCTGATCTGCATCGGGATCAAATTCGGGCCCGGAGATCAAGACCACATAGGCCGCTCCAGCAAGATCGTGGGCAAGTTTTTCGCTTGAAACCAATTCACTGGCGGGGTCGCTGGAGTCCTCCGGTAGCGATATAACAACGACATCGGCTTCTCTGTCCGGCAAACGCAATAATTCGACTAACCGCTTAACCCCTGTTTCCGTATTGATAGTCCATGGTTTTAATGTCGTTCGGCGCCTGTCCAGTCGTGCATCGCATTGCCGAATCACCCCTCGGACAAAACCCGGTATTGAGCGATTATAAGGAGGATTTTCGCCACCAATGGCGCACTGTATCCGGCTACCGAATAACACACAGCCACCGTCTTGCGGGACGCCAAGTGCTGTTTCCATTATCCATGATCGTCTTGCGACCTGGTTATCCTCATCATCAAAGCGCAGGCTCCAGTAACATGGGGTATCAAGCGCGATGCCCTCAACACGCCGTGTGCCGATCTCATCCGTGGAGAATGATTCTCCTGCCCATGCCTTGTCCGGCAGTTTGCCTACTCCCGGACGGTTTTCAACGAACCTCAGGATTGCATCACGAGCGGTTTCAAAAACGACCTGTTCGACCGCGCTATGCAAAGACAGATTGACTTGCGATACTCGCTTAACTGCGGGCAAGTGCTTGCTGATAGCTGGAAGATGGGAACGAAAAGCCACACCCATAGCGGTTTCCTGATTGTCCATTATGGTATCCCCGTCCACTCAGGCTGGTTGTTGATCATGTTGTGCAGGGCATCTATCATTTTGCGACAAAAATGCACTTTTATGTCACAAAAATGTGCAAAAAATCATCTGAAAATGATCACTTTATGCCCAAAAATACCCTGAAAATGATCATTTTAATGCTGGTTAAAGGGGATTTAATTGGGTTTTAAGGCTATACTAAAGATACCTGCTGCGTAATAGTTTGGAAAATCGTCGCGGCCAACGGGGCTATCCTATCCTGGCAATAGTGAAGCCGTATGCGGGGGTGCCAGGCATTGTGACCTGGATGGCGTCCCGCCATGCGGCATAATTCTTTACAGCTTGCCGTGGATAAGTTCTAGCTGTTTATTGTTTTGTAGATTTTCCACTAGCGACACCATCCCGCCGGTACGGACACTGTTAGTGTGCTTTCCCTTCCTCTCATAATTCACCCGAATCACAATTTTGCCGAGACGATCCTTCTCCCCCGCATCAAAGACATAGAGCAATGCCGGATCAGTTTTATCGAACAGCACGGCTTGCGGGTGTTCGATGTATTCAGATAGCTTTAGTATATCGGCTTTAGGGATGGCTTGGCCTCGCTTTTGCTTAGGAACTCTATTCATGTGTCGCAAGCCAATATCGGTCATGGTAATGGCGAGATTCTCAGGTTTCATACCCCTCTGCTCAAGGGCATCCACCACGGTCTTATCCAGGTAGCCCACCACCACCTGTTTGTTTTGTACCTGATAGTCCTCAGCCAGCACATCCTGTGCCCAGCTTCTATAGGGTCGATGCAGATGGCGGGTGAAGCCAGGTAACTGTTCCAGGGCGGCGTCACGCAGGGCCTTGGGCAAGCTGGCGAGCCTTTGCCCGAACACGCTTTCCGGGGCCAGCCAGGCTTTGCCGACGTTGTAATCCCAGCCCACACCGATGCCTTTGGGCACAGCGCCATAGACTTCCCCGGTGCGGGCATTGATGCGCTCCGTCCTATGCAGAGGTGGGGCTTTACCGACCTGCCTGCCTTCCCGTTCTAGCTGCCTGTCGCTTAGGGTGCGTACTGTGCAGCGACAGCCGAAGCCATTCGGGGGGTAGTGGGTATCCCAGAAGGGGTCATCAAGGGCTAAGATGAGGCTATGCCAGGCGGCGTGGTCGGCACCGCCCCGGACGCCGATGAGACGGCCTTTCCCTTAAACGAACCGGTACTGATTGCCGGTTCCCGCACGAAAGCCGCCAAACTGGACACGGCGGGTAACGGCCAGGGCACTCTGCCGGCCGTCATGGACGCCATCTTCGATCAGATCGCCCCACTGATGGTGGTGGTGCGGGTAGAGGGTTCTGAGGATGTCGACACCCAGCAGTCCAACCTTATCGGCACAGTCGATGCCGCCGGACGCTACACCGGCTTGCAGGCGCTGCTGGCCACCCAGAGCCAACTGGGGGTCAAACCCCGTATCTTAGGCTGCCCCGGCTTCTCACATCGTCCGGCCGTGGCCACCGAACTGGCGGCCATTGCCGAGAAACTGAAGGGCTTCGCCTATGCCGATGTGAATGCCGCGACCTCTGATGCGGCCGTTACCTATCGAGCGCAGTTTGGCCATCAACGCCTGATGCTGATCTGGCCGGGGTTTACCGTCTTTGACGTCAGCAGCGCCCGCTATGTCAACCAACCAGCATCAGCAAGAGCACTGGGACTGAGAGCCAAGCTCGATAACGACATCGGCTGGCATAAGACCCTCAGCAACATTCCCATAAACGGGGTCGCCGGCTTAACCCATGATGTGGACTGGGACCTGCAAAACCCGGCCACCAAAGCCGGTTATCTCAATGCCAATGAGGTCACCACGCTGATTAATCACCAAGGACATCGCTTCTGGGGCTCGCGCACCTGCTCAAGTGATCCCAAGTTCGCCTTTGAGAGTGCGGTACGCACGGGCGATGTCCTCGCCGAGACCATTGCCCGCTCGCATCTGTGGGCGGTGGACAAACCCATGTCCAACACCTTAATCGAAGACCTGATGGAAGGGGTGAACGCCACATTCCGCGAGCTCAAAGCCCAGGGCGCTATCGTGGGCGCCGAGTGCAGCCTCGACCCGGAGCTCAACAGCCAGAGCGCACTGCAAGCGGGCAAGCTGTGGCTGAACTACGACTACACCCCGGCGCCACCCCTGGAGCAACTGAGCTTCCAGGCCCGCATCACCTGCAGTGCTAGCGGCTTGCTTTAAATTATGCAGGGTTCTTTGTATGGATTGCTTCAAGGGCGGCAGCACCCATTGCTGGTAGTCACTTGGCTGGGTAGCGAGGGTGGCGGTCACTCTCGTGGCTAGGATGGCAGATGAGACCCCGGACAGGACGCCTGTCCAGTATAATGTTAAGACCTTCAACGGCCGCCCGTGGCGTAAGAAAATTCATATCCTTCTTAACGTACGGATACCCCTGTCAGCCCTTTTCTTCTGCTGATAAAGGGCTCGGCGAGCGAGACCCCCGCCACCTGTGGCCCGATATCGGGCGCATCATCCGGCAAGTCAAAGCGCCCCTCGTCTTCCTTGAAATGTCGAAGGCCATATCCACATCGGCTTCGAGCAGGTCGCAGGCGACTTACGAAGCATGGGTTACCACATTGAGGCGGGACTCTTTGCAGTGGCTGAGGTCGGCAACGCATCTACGCAAACGCCTGTTCCTATTGGCCTGTACCCACCGTGGTGCAGACAGGCACACCCCAGGTTCGGCGCATTGACGAGTCAATACGGCATACAAAGCGCCGTGGAGGTCTGGGCGTTGCTGTAGAAACTGATGAGAACAACAGGACTCAGACCCATGCCAGGCCGAGGAGCAATGACTGTTCCCGCCCGCTCCGTTTGACCTTAAACGATGGCAACAGACACTACGCCAATGTCCAGGCCTTAAACCCGCAATTCCTTGAAGCCATGATGGGCCGGCCTTTCGGATGGGCAGATCCTAACTCGCCGGTAACCGGGTTTGTAGCCTGGCGGCAACGTATGCGTTCAGCGCTCTACTCGCTCAAGCACACGCCAAAGTAGAGATGTAACTCTCGACATGCTGAAACGATTTTCAAATGCCTGAAAATCACAGACCTCTATTTATCACGTTCTGAGGCAGAATTTATCATGCGCCATTACATCGTCTGGCAGTGATACGCTTTACAAAACAACAGTGGTAGCAGGCCATAGTGCTGGCAAAAGAATCAACTTCGCTGGCGGCCAATATCGCACACTTGCAAAAGGCCAATGCCGATCCAATAAAAAAGGCGATGTTGAAAGTGAAGCATTGGTTCTCGGTCACTAAAGACAAGGCAATATCGCCAATGCTGATGGTTTCAACGGGCTTCCCTGCTTAAACGTTCGACGCTTTGATGATGCCATATATTTGCGGCCTTTCAGGTCATGGCGGTTTATCAGTAGCCCGATTTATTCGAGCATGTCACAGGGGCAGACGATCACGACAACGGCAAACCTGGCCCTTAAAAGCCAGGCAAATAGCGATTTATGGATCCCAAGAGTGGGGTGATGACAGGCTAAAATGACTCTGCATGGTACTGCCAAGCCTTTGCTAGGAGGCCTGCTTTCTTCATGCCCGACTTTAATTCCAGTTGCTGTAGAGAGGCATTTTTTTAAGAGCAGGCTCTCCCGGATTGCAGGCAGAAACGTTGCCTTGCGATCCCATCCTCAATGATTAACTCGTCGAGATCCACTCGCACTTGTGCCAACTAATCTTCTTCAGGTTCGAATGGTATTTCTGTGCGGGGCGAGAGCAGGGAAAGACGCAAATGTGCCTGCGGGTATTCATCTTCCATCAGTGGTTTGAAACATGGATCTTGAAATGCAGCCTTGCAGGCGCCGTCTATCACGCTTTCAGCAAGGGGTGATGTACTCATACACCCACGTCATCTCTCGTCTATTTTTGAAGGTTATAACTATCGCCCGAGCCTGCTGTGTGCATGATGTGAAAGCGGTGGTAGTGACGGCGGACTGCATCTGCAAAGCACACTGGCAGGGATTTTTCCAGCACATGGACGTTGCAAATGCGGATCACAAGGCATCTATGGATAAAGTGCTAAAGGCATGTTACCGGTGGGTCTGCTTTGGGAGCAGTGTTATATCTCAAAAAAGAGACAACAGTGTGGTTCGAGATGAGCAACTTGTTGATCCTTGGTGAAAATCATAACAGCAAAGAAATCGATGCCATGGTGACATGGTAATGCTGAAAAAATTGATCAGTCCATGCACTTGAAAATCATTATGGGGCGCTGTAGTATGCGCCGACTTGTTGCGGGGTGGAGCAGTCTGGCAGCTCGTCGGGCTCATAACCCGAAGGTCGCAGGTTCGAATCCTGCCCCCGCTACCATGATTTTCCGTGCGTTTCAGCTCCCCAGCTTCGCGTTCGCTCTCCCTGCTCATAGGCAGTCCCGTTGAAAACGCATCGGCTTTAACTGGTATGCAGTAGCCGATTTTGAAAAACCAGCAGAAAAACTGGCGGGATGCTATTCCATGTCCTGGTTGTTTTTGCTGTATGCCTGTCATCGTTGCAAAGATTTTTGTCGTCCCCCTCGTAATTCTGACGTCAACCTTCTTAGCAATAAAATCAATGCTCTAAAGTAGCAATCACAATGGAGAGATTTATGAAACATGCCTCGGCAAACGGCAAAGCGCGGGAACCTGGTTACATTTAGCGCACCCCGCATCTTGACGGAAGTGATGACTGAATTGACCGAGCTAAAACAGGGCAAAACTGTGCTCAAGCCATCCTGAGGAACAGACGGCTTTATTGACCGCCTTAAACAACCCGGATCCAGACGTGGTGGCAAGAAAGACCATCGCATGAACGTTGGGAAAGTCAACGACATGGTATCGCAGATGGATATCGAAGCCATCAAGGCCAGCGGTGACAATCTCGATATCAAAAAACCCCACCAGGCGGAAGCAGCATACCTGAAAACCCACCGTGATGATGATGATGACCATCCGACCGGGTGCGTCCTAAAGGGGCAGGGGAAGAATGGATTTTGCTCTTCCTCTATGGCGAGGTTGATAGCAGTGAATAAACAACGACAACCTTGGTGAACAGAACTGCCTTGTTTGTAGAAGAGGTAGAGAAAAATCATCTCATCAGGCTGTGCTAAACAAACGCAGATGGATAATCCCCCATCTATAAATTAAACTAATAACCATAACCCCGTGGATTAGCTGATGAGCATAGCCGCTAAAGACAACACGCACTTCGATAATTCACTTAATGAGGCCATCGTCCGCGTTGATGCCGAGCATTATGCGGGCCGGCAATGCGCCCACTTCCAATGCAAACAGATTGAATTGCCCGGTGGTTTGATCATTTACGACATCATCATCGACCCGGTGATCATAAAACGCCATGCCAACCATATTGTTGAAGATTCCGTGCATGATTATTTTCTCTCCACGCTGCTGGAAGGCACGGCACACATTGAACAGGCGGGCAGAAAACACACCTTAAAGCGGGGCGATCTGGCCCTCATCGCCAGTGGCTTGCCCTACACCACGGAATATGAAGAGCCCAGTCGCCGCCTGATAGTGCGCATTCCCAATCAGGTGTTCAGGGAGCGGCTGATTCATAGTGAGCAGATAGTGATAACCGGTACATTGCCCAGAGATGGTCTGGGCAGGATTGTGAATGAGCTGTTGAAGTCGGTGGCCTTTGAGGCTTCGGCCTTACCGTCGACCGATCAGTACACGCTGGTGCAAAGCCTGCTGGAATTAACGGCTGCCTTGACCCGCTCATCATTGAAGCTGGTTCATCCTGCGCCCAGACACGCTGATCTGTTGAAGCGCATTCTCAATTATCTGGAAGCGCATTTTATGGACAGCGATCTCAATCCGGGCAAGATCGCTGCCGCTCACGGGATATCCACCCGTTACCTGCACAGCCTGTTCAGGCAATCCGGCACGACCGTGTTCAAATGGCTCTGGGAGCGGCGTCTTAAAGCAACGCGAAGCGAGGGGTTTAGCGCCCCCGCCCATTTCAGCCGCACCTTTCGTAAGCGCTTTGGGATCACGCCCACCCAATTAAGGGCCCGCACCGTCAACACGCATTGATTCTTCTCAAGTGAATTGGCTTCTTTTCATTGCCCATCATCTCATCTCCCGGCCAATGATTTTCATGCGCTTCCAGTCAATACCTTTGGCGTTAAAAGACAAGACAGATCGCCATCCGGCTACTATCATCTATACATGAACAAGGGGCGATTGCCCGCCCTTACAGACCATCCCGTGAACACATCGGAGAAGCCATAAAATGAACACACCAGTCACCCCCAAAGTCGGGGTTATTTTCAAATCCTACGAGCCCTTATCCGCCATGCAACGCTACGCCCGCCAGGCCGAGGCGGTCAACATGACCGGCGGCTTCTGGGTCGCCGAGGCCTATCACTGGTTTCGCCAGTATGGCCTCGAGGCCCGCGGTTGTTTCACCACCCTGGCGGCGATCAGCATGGCCACTGATACCATCCCCATTGGCCTTGGGATCACCTCGCCCTATATGCGTCATCCCACCATACAGGGCTCCGAAGCGGCCGCCATCGATGAGTTATGCGGCGGGCGTTTTATCATGGGTCTTGGTGTGGGCAAGGTCGGCATTGAATATCTGGAATACGACATTGATGTGATGAAACCGGTGCCTGTCCATGCCGAGTCCATGGACATCATGCGTAGAATTTTCAGTGGTGAGGCGTATCGCTATCAGGGTAAATTCTATGAATCCACCATGCCCGCCTATGATCGGGCGGCCGATGGCCTGCGTACCGACATTCCCATTTATGTGGGCGCCACCGGGCCCTTTATGCAAAAGCTCAGTGGTCGGGCAAGTGACGGCATGTTACTGGCCGGGTTGACGTCACCGGCCTTTGTCAAGTATGCCCGCAAGAACATGAATGCCGGCGCCGAGAAGGCGGGGCGCAGCCTGCCCGCTGATTTTCCCGTAGGCGGGGTGATACTTTGCGCCTGCGCCAGGCAGGGTGATAAAGCCCGTGACGCCACCCGCTCTTACACTGGCACCTACATCGTCAACAAGATCCGCAACATCAAAAATGACGTCATCCTCGCCGGCTCCGGCTTGCCCGACTCCGCCTGGGCGCCGTTTCGAGCAGCGATCGAGGCGGGTACTCAGGATAACGTCACCCATCTGGTCACTGATGAGATGATGCGTAAGTTTACCGTCATCTCCGGCACGCCGGAGGAGTGTCTTGAGATCACCCAGGAGCTGATCGATGCCGGGCTGAACCTGCCGCTGCTGGAAGTGGTGGGCGCCAGCGAGGAAGACAACCTGGAGACCATCCGCCTGATGGGTGAAGAAGTGACGCCCCATCTTAAACCCGCCACCGTGTGAGGAACGAAAACCATGAAATTAGCCACCTTTAAGATAAACGGGCAGGCTGCGCCCACCATCGGCGGCCTGGTTGCTGAGACCTACATCGACCTGCACGGCTTATCGGGCGGTGCGTTGCCGAATGCAATGTCGGCCTTTTTGAGCGCTGGCGAGCAGGACCGGGCGAGGGACCTGCTGGCCGATGCGAAAGCCGCACTTCAGGGGCGGGAGCCCGCCTCGCTTGAGGCCGACGGCAGGCGTTACGCCTACCATGCCGATGAGATTGAACTCATGGCGCCAGTGCCGATGCCGGGCAAGATCATCCACACCGCCTGTAACTTTGACGCCCACCTGGATGAGCTCACCACCTGGAAAGACCCGGAGTGGGAGTCGCACAACTGGGGCGATTTTCATTTTGAACACCCCACCGGCTTTTTGCAGGCGCCGTCTTCCGTTTGCGCCCACAATGCTGGTGTGGCGGTGCCGAAATTCACCAGACAACTCGATTATGAAATCGAAATTGCCATCGTGATCGGCAGGGAGGCGTATGAGGTCAGCGTTGATGAGGCGCCTCACTACGTGGCCGGCTATACGATCTTCAACGATCTCTCGGCGCGGGATATTCAGGGGCGCGAGCATTCGAACAAGGTGATCCTGATGGGCAAGAGCTTTAAGAACTCCTGTCCTCTGGGGCCCTGGTTGATCACGCCGGATGAGTTATCCGATCCGCATGATCTGGCCATGCGGCTCAAGGTGAATGGCGAGCTGCGCCAGGACTCCAATACGAAGATGATGCATTACAAAACCGCCGAGCTGGTGTCCTGGTGGTCATTGATGGGGCTGCAACCCGGCGATGTGATCACCAGCGGCAGCCCGCCCGGCGTCATCGCCGGTATGGAAAACCCGCGCTGGTTGCAAGCGGGCGATGTCATCGAGGCCAATGTGGCGGAGCTGGGTACGCTGGTGACGAGGATTGTGTAGGGGGTAGATAGGGTGCTCAGGTTAAAACCAGAGGAAATACTACTAATGAGCTATGAAAACCTGAATTTGAAAAAACCAATAGAATCCGAAGACTATGAAGAATGCTCGGATTTCGTCATAAGTTCTATTGAGGGCATTATGCAAAATGCTATGGATAGCGGGGGGAACAGGATTGTCATTAACACGAATCTCAAATACGGCATCCCAATGGAAAATATAAATAAAATTGCCGGGCCTTTTGTCGAGGCATGGGTATATGAGATATTTACAGGGTGTCTTGAAGATAAAAGTAATAAATATCAACTGATTAATGTTGAAGCTGGTGAACGTCTGAATATGGCAGACGTCATTTTGCAGTTTAAGAAAACCAGAAAAAGAAATTCCAGCGTCACTGGCCATGTTGATGTTAAGGCCACTTCAAAGGACATTGAGAATAGTGGAAAGTCTCCAAATATTACTTCATTCGCTCGTATCCGCTCGGCCTATGTGACTGATCCGGATTATATATTCATCATCTTATCTATTAAACACAGAGTATTCAGCACCAGGGATAATGCAACTGCAATGATGATGGGCGTTATGGAAGTAGTCGACTTAATGCTTATGATCTGAAGTACTTATCCGATTTCGATATTAACTACAATCCTGCATTGGGAACCGGGCAAATTCAAGTACGTGATATTCATTATATTTCAGTACAAAAAAGGAGTGCCTGGGAGTTTTGCAGACTACTCGATAGAAAGTTTATTGCATCAAAAAAAGGTTATGAGCAATGGGCTGAATATGCAGAACAAAATGGGTGGATTAAGTAAATGAAAAAAATCGACCTGCGCTGTGGTGATGCACTGGAATTGTTTCAGGAAATAGAAGGCGAATCAGTTGATGTGGTTATTGCGGACCCGCCATATAATCTGGGAAAGGACTATGGCAACAACCATGACTCAAAAGCGTTTGAAGATTATTTGAAGTTCACGAGAAAATGGCTGTCCGAAGCCAAAAGAACATTAAAACCCACTGGTACTATATATGTCTTTATGGGCGTCAGGTTTATATCATATCTCTATGACATTCTCGATAAAGAACTGGGCATGTTCTTTAACAGCTGGATAGTATGGCACTACACGCAGGGATTGGGGAAAACAAGGGGGTTCTCACCCAGGCATGATGATATTTTAATGTTTACAAAATCAGATAAGTTTATATTTAACCTGGATGACGTTCGTGTCCCGCAGAAATACTACCGCGCAAGGAATAACATGCGTGGCGCTAATCCCGGTGATGTCTGGAAATTTTCTCATGTTCATTACTGTAATTCTAACAGGCAAAATCATCCTACTCAAAAACCGGAAGGTCTGATAGAAAGAATGGCATTGGCATCCAGCAATGAGGGCGGAGTGGTGCTTGATCCTTTTTCTGGCAGTGGGACAACTTTGAGGGTATGCCAACAAGCCAAACGAATGGCTATAGGGTTTGAACTGAACCCCACTTATATGGAAATAACCCGTGCACGCCTTTCTGACAGGTTTATTGGATTTGACAGTATTGACTCAAGAATGGAAAGGGTGCCAAACGACTTACGAAAACCTGAGATCAGAGATGAATATCTGGAAAATCATGTTAAATGGTTCTTGCACAATCATGAAAATGCCTTGGAAGTATTCCAGAAAGCTGTCAAGGAGAAATATGGCATTGACGTTGATACTGCTTCGATGAGTTCCGGTCAGATAGAGATGTTGTAGTTTATATGCTTGAGCAGGCTGATTTTTGAAATACGGATAGACTTGTGCATAGGTGGGAATTACATCCTTGATTTGTCAGATGAAAGAATGTCATCGAGGCCAATGTGGCGGAGCTCGGCACGCTGGTGACGAGGATTGTGTAGGAAACTTTCATTAAGGTAAAAGTCGGACAGCCTTGTCAGGCTTTACCCAACTTGAGATGATCAGATACTTCTTTTAAGTCAATTTTGAAACAGCTTTATGCCAATGAACAACACAGATTGCAAAAAATGGACGTTCTTTGAATATCAAGAGGGAGAAACGCGACGGGATTCAGGCAGTGAGAAAAACTTCAGGGATTTGGATATACACGCCAGCCTGATCAGGGAATTGATCCAGAACTCTCTGGATGCTGTCAGTGATAGCAGTAAGCCTGTTGAAATTAAAATACGCTTTACGGAGTCAGGCAAAAACGACTGTGCGCGGTATTTTCAAGATCTGGAACCGCACTATAAGGCGAGCTTCGGGCAACCTCTGAAAATAGCTGAGAAGCTAAGGTTTCTAGTTTTAGAGGACTTTAATACAACGGGTCTTAAGGGAAAGAAACAAGATGACTTTTTCCTGAAAGACAATATAAGAAGTGACAGTAACCGTTCCAGCGGCGGCAGTCATGGCATCGGTAAAATTGTGTTTTATCGGGCAAGCCGGATCCGTACTTTTGTTGCTTTTTCTGTCTATGACAACGGCAGCGTCTTCAAAGCATGCTGTGACTTTAAGACGCATGAGATTGCAGGAACAGCGTTTAAGGAAGATGGGCGACTGGCACTGTGTCCTGAAAACGATGCCGGTTTTATGCAGACGCTTTTTGTCAGAACCAGGCAACAAAAAGGATTATCTATTGCCATTCCCTTGCCCGATACAGAGTTAAGCACGAAAGGTTTGGAACAGGCCATTACCAATGAGTATTACTACCCCTTGATCAATGAAAAATTGGTTGTTGCGCTTGGAGATACCAAGAAAGCTATAAAAATTGACTCAAACTATATCCTTGAACAGGAAACAGCAAAGCGAGAATTAATATCCCATTACCACGCTTTATCGTCGGAAAAATATCTACAGGTAAGCATTGGGGAAGCCTATACAAGCCCGGGCAGGGACGAACCTCTAAACCCGCAACAAAAACAAGACATCATCTCAAGGCTTGAAAATGATGAGGAAGGGGTCGTCATTCGATTTGCGCTTTCCGTAAAACTTAAAAGTCGGCAGCGCGAAGAGGGCTATTTGGACCTGGCACTGTCCAGGAAAAAGGACGAGAAAGATAAAGACAGCCATTTCGATTTTTGGCGGGAAAATTTACTGATCAAAGACGCTGCCGGGCGGAACAAAGGCTCATCAGACTACAACGCCATCGTACTCATCCACGGCCAAGACAATGCGTTGAGCCATCTGCTGCGCGAACTGGAAAACCCCTCTCATACCCGGTGGGAATACCGTAATCCAAACGATGAAGTTAAAAATCGGTACCGGAATATACTGCAATTAGTCCCCTTTATTACCCAACTGCCGAGCAAGGTTATACGTTCCGTTATGCAGGCGGGGGTTACTCTGGACAGTAATTTCTTTAGCGATTTCTTTCCGGATACATCCGCCGACGGAAGAGCATCAGATCAGGGTCAGCCCTCCGGCAATACGGACGATAAAACGCCTGCCGATATTAAGGCCAACTCCAACTTTTATTATCGCGAGAATCGGAAAAACAACGGCTTTATTTTATCCCTGTCCGATAAAGGCAAGCGGAACGATTTTGCCAAAATAAGCATCACCATTGCCTACGGGACGAATAGAGGTAATTCATTCAAAAACTACGATACCCGGGATTTTGACTTGCGGGAAAATATAAAAATAGACCTCAAAGGCGGCCAGCAAATAGAAAAGCAGGCAAATCGCCTGCTGTGTCACATTAAGGATAAAGATGATTTCAAGGTGACCCTATCGGGTTTTGATCCAGACCGGGAATTGAAGATAGACGCTAAAGAGGAAGCCGAATAATGAAGCGGACAATGGCGCCCGAGCAGAGGCGAAAATTTTTGCAAAAGAATATTGTTCTAAACATAGAGGAAGTGAATGACCAACTATCGGTTAAGGTGCTGTTACATAATGTTCGCCAGCAAAATTATCCGGGCAATTCAAACATCATTCTGGAAGCCTATAACAGAGTCGATATTGAACGGCTGCAACTGGGAAATGTGGCGGATTATCAAGAAGAAGAGCGGTCTCATAAGCTGCCTTTTGCGACACCGCTCAGATCGAAAATAAATTTCAGGTTAAAGATTATCGACCCGCACAGCTTCAAGCTATTGGGGTATGCCGAAAACTTAAAAGAAGAAAAGTACGCCACATCAATGCTGGAGATTGATACCGATAATGAGCGTGTCAAAAACATCTATAAAATCGATCTCGATAATCTGCAACATCCCGTTTTCCATCTTAACCCGCAACTGAAACCCGTTGCCGAGCAATTAAAGCCGCTGCTGGCTGAAATGGCCTTGAAAGACATATTGACCCACCTGCTCGCATCAGATCAAGATGAAGCCCTGGAAGACAACAAATGGTTTCATTTTGCAAACAGGCTTCATCCCTACGATGAGACTGAAAAACAGCATGATGATGGCTACAACTCAGACTGGATAAACCGGGTTTTATGTGCATTTGCGGAGAAAAACAAACTGATAAAAACGCTGATCAGGGAGTACCGGGCGGATGGTTAAATTAAGAAAGCTGACAGCGAAAGAAAGTGTGCAGTTTCAGAGTCTGTGTAAAGAGGATGCGCTGTTAGCCTGCAATCTGGATGCGGGGGATTTTGCAAGCGGGGAGATTTTAGCCGACATAGAAATTGACCCGGACAGGGAATTTGACAATAAACTGCAACTGGGCGCTTATCTTTATGAGAAATTAGGCGGCGTATCATCGGTGGACAATGAGGTCTGGCATTTTCTGGTCATTGTCTACCACAGGCAATTGCTGAAGAACGGGAAAATAGGGCAGACTGATCGATTTTATATTGACCCGCAAAAGCCATATTACCCTTTTACGCACCTGTTAAAACCGGTATTTGATGTATACCGTTTTTATCACGACAAACAAACGCCGATCGACTTTTTGTTATTGAACCCGGTGAATGAATCCGGGCGGCTGTTTTTAGAAACCGTAAAGCGTCAGGACATAATGAAAAATGAAAATTTTATTCAGGCGAGCAGAAGCCTTTTTTACGATGAGGAGAATAAAAAAATAAAAACAGGCATAGAAGACGACTTTCTAAGACTTATCGCTTTGCTGAAACAATATGAAAGAACCTATGATTTATACAGCATGCCCGCCGAGCGGATTCTAAAAAATCTCATTGCCAGGCACGATCAGTTTCATAAATATAATCTTAATCCAACCTCGGGCAATACAGAAATTTCCGATTGAAGGCGAAGATGACAAACAACATAAACAAACAACTCATCGACAAGGCCATTGCCGGGATCGATCGCGACAGACTGGTAAAACTGGTGATGGACCTGGTGGATATTCCCAGCCCGACCGGCTATGAGGGCGATTGCGCCCGTGCCGTTCACAGCCTGCTGCAGGAAGCCGGCTTTGACGCCACCTTACAGCCGATCGGTGATGAGCGTTACAATGCCGTTGGCCGTCTGCAAGGTGCGGGCGGCGGCAAGTCGCTGATGTTCAATGGCCATCTGGACACCTCCTTCGGCCCGGAGCAGGCGCATCGCGGGCTCGGCTATCAGTGCAAGGCCACCTTGATCGATGATGAATGGATCTACGGCATGGGCTCGTTCAACATGAAGAGCGCCATGGGCACCTATATCCTCGCCGTTGAGGCCATTCAAAAGGCCGGGATCACACTGGGGGGCGATGTCGTGATTGCCGCTGTCGCCGGTGAGATTGAGAAATCACCGGTCAATGAACACGAAGGCCGACAATACCAGGGCTATGGCGTGGGCACGAAATACGCCATCACCCACGGCGCCATTGCGGACTATTGCATTCTGGGGGAGCCGACCAATTTAATGCTCATCCCGCGCCATTGCGGCAGTTGCTGGATCAAGATCACAGTGCCCGGCCACCTGATCCACACCGCCTGGTCGGAGGTGGAGAGAAACGCCATCCATAAAGCGCGCAAGGTGCTGGACGCCATCCATGACTGGATCCCGGGGTATTGTGAGCGCAACACCCTTGCCGATGGTTTTCAGCCGAAGGTCAATCTCTCGGCCATTGAAGGCGGCTGGTCCTGGCGCGGGGCGCGCACGCCGGATAACTGCGTGATCTACATGGATGTCCGCACCCTGCCGGATGCGCTGCCGCTGCTGGCCTATAACGAGGTACGCGAGATGATCGCCGCCCTCATCGCCCGGGAGCCGGCGTTGCAGGGGACAAAGGTGGAGACCTTCATGACCACGCCGGGCGCCTCTATTGCCGATGATCATGCGCTCATCAAACACATCGTGCAGGCGCACACCGAGCAGCTGGGCGAGGCGCCGAAGATGGGCACGGAGGTGTGGATGTCGGATGCGGCGCACATGAACCGCTACGGCATACCGACGGTCAATTATGGCTCCGCCGGTCGTATTCGAACGGGCGGCGGCGGCTTCTCCACCCACCAGGGCGAGGCGGCGCACATTGGCGATATGCTCGACATCATCAAGGTCTATATTCAGTGCATCGTGCAGATCTGCGGCGTGGTGCAATGAGCCCCGCTGCACCGATGGAGCCGCCGGAGGCCATCATCGACAGGGCAAGGCAGGGCGCCTGTCCGAGCGCCGAGGAGGCCCTCTCGCTGGCGGGGTATGCTGATCTCCCGTCTCTGACGGCGGCGGCCGCAGCAATCCGCGACTGTGGTCATGGCGCTTTGATCAGCTACTCGCCCAAGGTCTTTATTCCCCTCACTCGGCTCTGTCGTGACGTCTGTCATTACTGCACCTTCGCCCGCCCCCCGGCAAAGGGTGGGAAGGCGTATCTCACTGCCGATGAGGTGCTCGCCATCGCCCGTGCCGGCGCCGATGCCGGCTGCCATGAGGCGTTGTTTACCCTGGGCGATAGGCCGGAGCGGCGTTATCAGGCGGCGCGTGATGCGTTACAGGCCCTGGGGCATAAGAGCACCCTGTCCTATCTGGCCGAGATGGCGCAGCGGGTGTTGGATGAAACCGGTTTATTGCCGCATCTGAATGCGGGTGTTGTGGCGGCCGATGAGCTGCGTGCGCTTCGCAAGGCGTCCGTCTCCCAGGGGCTGATGCTGGAGAGCAGTGCATCGCGCCTGTGCGATAAGGGACAGGTGCATTACGGCTCGCCCGATAAGGCGCCGGCAGTTAGAATCCAGAGCATTCATGACGCCGGCAGGGCACAGGTTCCTTTTACCTCCGGGATTTTAATCGGCATCGGCGAGAGCCGACGCGAGCGCATTGCATCCCTGCTCACCCTGCGCGAACTGCATGAGACCCACGGCCATATACAGGAGATCATCATTCAGCGCTTTCGCCGCAAGGCGGATACGAAAATGCACAGCGCGCCGGAGCCGACCCTGGATGAGTTGTTGTGGACGATTGCCATAGCGCGGATCATCTTCGGCGCCGGCATGAACCTTCAGGCGCCGCCGAATCTCTCTCCCACCGCCCTGCCGCAGTTGATTCAGGCGGGGATCAACGACTGGGGCGGGATCTCGCCAGTGACGGCGGATCATGTGAACCCGGAGGCGCCCTGGCCAAGCCTTGCCAGCCTGACCGAGGCCACTGCATTAACCGGTAAGCAACTGCTGGCGCGCCTGCCCCTGTACCCGCAGTACATCCATGCCATGGATACCTGGCTTGAGCCGGAGTTGCAACAACACGTACTGCGCCGCATCGATGCGGGTGGCTACGCCAGAGACGATCCCTGGTCGCCCGGCGTCTCTGCACCCCCGCCGCTGATCAGGCCGCAAAGCCCGGCCCTGCCCCTGGTGAAAAGTCCGCTATCGGTGTTCATTGACAAGGCGGCGAGCGGGCGCCGACTACAGGAGCGGGAGATTGCCGCGTTATTCCTTGCGCGCGGCCGGGACTATGAGCGGATCCGTCAGGCCGCCGATGCCCTGCGCGCACAAATAAACGGCGATGTGGTGAGTTATGTCGTCAATCGCAACATCAACTACACCAACATCTGCCACTTCGGCTGTGGCTTTTGCGCCTTTTCAAAGGGGCGGGTGGCGGAGCGCTTGAGGGCGCGCGGCTATAAGCTGTCGCTGGATGAGATAGGGCAACGCAGCCGTGAGGCCTGGGAAGGCGGGGCCACGGAAGTATGCCTGCAAGGGGGCATTCATCCTGAGTACACGGGCGAGACCTATCTGGCCATTGTGCGGGCGGTGAAACAGGCGGCGCCGGACATACATGTCCATGCCTTCTCGCCACTGGAGATCAGGCACGGCGCAGAAACACTGGGCCTGTCGGTGGCGACGTATCTGGCGCAATTAAAACAGGCGGGGCTCGGCACGCTGCCCGGCACGGCGGCGGAGATCCTGGACGATGAGGTGCGGGATGTACTGTGCGCTGACAAACTCAACACCCGGGAATGGCTGCATGTCATCGGCAGCGCCCATCAGGCGGGATTAAAAACCACCGCCACCATCATGTATGGCCATGTAGAGCAGCCCGTGCATTGGGCCAGGCACCTCTTGCATGTGCGTGATCTGCAGGAGCGCACTGGTGGCTTTACCGAGTTTGTCCCCCTGCCGTTTGTGCACATGGAGGCGCCGATCTATCGCCAGGGCAGGGCGCGCCGGGGGCCTACTTTTCGAGAGGCGATTCTCATGCACGCCATCGCCAGGCTGGTGCTCTATCCGCACATTAGCAACATCCAGGCGTCCTGGGTGAAGATGGGGATTGAGGGCGTCAAGGTATGCCTGCAATCGGGGGTGAATGATCTGGGCGGCACCTTGATGAACGAGAGCATCAGCCGTGCCGCCGGCGCCGCCCACGGGCAGGAATTCACCGCAGCGGCCATGCAGGCGCTGATTCATTCGGTGAACAAAGTGCCGCAGCAGCGAACCACGCTTTATGAAGCCCTTGCTCCGGCCGCCGCCTTCACCACAGCAGATAGCGAGACAGCGTTGTCGTTTATGTCTGTTTGATTTATGGTGTTGATGAACAGGCAAATTTAATTTTTCAGATATAAGGAGGGATTGGCATGATCATGCTAAAAGACATCTGGCCGTGGCCGGTTGATAAGCAGAAAGAATACAAAGTCCATCTGGCACAAAAATCCGGCAGAACCGGGTTTGAACCCCTGGATGTCTGGGTAGAAAGCGCAGATAAATGGCGAGCATGTCAGGAAGACACATTTTCAAAGGATGTCTTTAATCGCCCGTATATTTTTGCACTAATGGACTGTTACCATCAAGCCAATGCCGGGCTGTGGCTGTTCGGCGGCATATTCAAGGTGCTGCACCGAACTCACAATCCAGGCAAGGTCCACTACGATGTCGAACTGACCGAATTTGGGCAAGACTTCATTGGCCGTCTGAAAATTCACTCACCTTATAAGTCCCGCCAGACCTACTTAAAGATGGAAGGGCTATACGATGGGTTTGAAGTCAGGGAAATATTGCCTGAGCGCTATTCAGGCCAAACATTCCCCGGGTTTAGAAAAATCAATCTACCGTTCGCTGAGCTGGCAGGGCTGATTAAAAAAGACAAACTTGACTGGAAAGCGGCGCTGGAAAACGTGAAGGGGATCTACCTGCTGACTGATAAAAAGTCCAATAAACGCTACGTCGGCGCTGCGTATGGTGAGGATGGGGTCTGGAAGCGCTGGGGGGAGTATGCCAACGGAGACGGCGGCGGCAATAAAGGAATGAAAGCGCTGCTTAAAGACAAAGACCCGAATTATTTTCGGGAGAATTTTCAAATTGCCCTGCTGGAGCACTGGCCCTTCAATACCTCAGATGATGAGATTATAGCCCGAGAAAACCATTGGAAGGAGGTGCTCAGAAGCCGTGTCGAGGAGGGCGGGCTGAATCGAAACTAGCGACCCCAACCATGCCACTTCCCCATGAACGGTTTGCCTTCTCCGCCATGCCGGAGCGGGCGCCGATTACATTTCCCCATGGTGAGAGGCTGGCCGTGTACCTCATCGTCAATATCGAGGAGTGGGACATTGAAAAACCCCTTGCCAGGGAATACGTTACCTCGCCTGCCGGTGTTAAGACAGTGCCGAACATTCCCAACTGGGCCTGGCATGAATACGGCATGCGGGTGGGCATCTGGCGGATTATGGACGCCCTGGAGAAGCGCAGGATAAAAGCCAGCGCTGCGCTCAATGCCCGAGTGTGTGAAGGGGCGGGCGAGCCGGTCGCCCGGGCGATGCTGCAGGCCGGCTGGCATTTCATGGGACATGGCTACGCCCAGGCGGCCATGCACGTTGTGGAAGATCAGCAGGCCGTGATCCAGCAGTCCTTTTCGGTATTAAAACAGTACACTGGCAAGGCGCCCAAAGGCTGGCTGGGGCCCGGCCTGCATGAAACCCTGGACACGCTCGATCATCTGGCGCAAACGGGTTTTAAGTATGTCTGCGACTGGCCTATGGATGAGCACCCGGTAGCGATGAACACCCGCACCGGGACGATGATGGCGATGCCTTATTCCCTTGAGCTCAGCGACTTGCCTTTGATGGTCGTGCATCAGCATGAATCCGAGGTCTGGTTAAAGCGGGCCATGGCGCAGTTTGACCGGCTCTATGAAGAAGGGGCGAGACAACCCCGGGTGATGTCCCTGAGTGTGCATCCCTATATCATGGGCGTGCCCCACAGAATACAATACTTTGAAGCCGCCTATGATTACATGATGGCAAAAAATGATGTGTGGTTCGCCACTGCCGATGAGTTATACGACTGGTTTAGTCAGCAGTGATGAAAGTTCTCTAAAATAACCGCAAAATGAGACGTTTTCGCCCAGGCAGGGCCGTAGCCTTTCGATGATCGGAGCTTGCATGAAAGTAAATAAGCATTTGAGAGAAGGCGAGGGCGCAGCATAGGCGGAACATAACCATGTTGATGTAACAAGTGAGTGAAGATAATGAACAAAACCCTGTCCCCGGATCAGATCTGGACCAGTGCGTTAAACCGAAGGGATGAGATCCTGTCCGGTTTTGATCGCACAATACCGGTACGTTTTTATGACACCACATTGCGAGATGGCGAGCAGTCCGTTGGCGTGTGCTTCACGCCGGAGGAGAAATTCAACATCGCCTGCAAGCTGAGCGAGCTGGGCGTTGGCAGGATTGAGTCCGGTTTTCCACGGGTCTCCGCAGATGACACAGAGGCGGTAAAACGGATCCTGAGTGCCGGACTGGATGCGGAGATCTGGGGTTTCTCACGGGCAGTGCAGGCCGACATCGACGCCCATATTGAACTGGGTACGGAGCAGGTGTTGATCGAGATCGCCACCAGCGACTTGAAGATGGACGCTTATGGTTTCACTCGGGATAAAGTCCTGCAACGGGTGACGGAGGCTATTCAGCACGCCAAAGACAAGGGCGTAAAAACCGTGAACTTTTTTGCCGTGGACTCAACACGCAGCGACCTGGCGTTCCTGAAAGACGTGTATCTCACGGCGCTTGAACAGGGCGCCGATGAGGTCTCCGTAGTGGATACCATTGGCGTGTGCTCGCCGGAGGCCGTGCAGTGGTTGATCGCTGAAGTGGCCGGTTGGGTGGGGCCGAACATCCCCATCCACTGGCACGGGCACAATGACTTTGGTCTGGCCACCGCATCTGCAGTGGCGGCCGTCAGGGGCGGCGCCCGCTGGATCCAGGGCACCATCAACGGCATGGGTGAGCGTGCCGGCAATGCCGACATCTGCGAGGTGGCGCTGGCCCTGCAATGCCTGTACGACATGCCCGTTGAGTTGGACTTGAGCTATGCACGCGAGGTCTCAAAGCTGGTGCAAGAGGCGGGCGGCTACACCGTTGATGGCTGGAAGCCGGTCGTCGGCGAGTTCCTCTATACCAGAGAGAGCGGCGCCGTGGCCAATCAGTTTCACATGCCCTCGGCCATCGAGCCCTATTCCGCCGACATCGTACAGGCCGAGCGCAAAATCGTGCTGGGCAAGAAGAGCGGTCTGTCCAATATCAAACTCAAGGGTGAGGAATTAGGGCTCACTATCCCGGCGGACAAATGCGCCGAGGTGCTCGCCGAGGTCAAAGCGATGGGCACGAGACATGCGCGCCTTCTCAGCGATGAGGAGTTCAGGCATATCGTCCAGCAGGTCGTTTAATGATTACGAGAACTGCGAGAGAGCCGGCAGAGATAAGAACCCCGCCATTGTGAGGGAATATTATTCTGCTTGTTTGGGATGAGGCGGATATATCCTCGGTGATAAATGAAGTTGGCATAAAGAATGAAAGCGATCAAGCGGGTCTGTGTGGTTGGCGCCGGCGCCATCGGCAGTTTGCTGGCCGGTCATCTGGGCGGGGTAGTGGAGACGACCGTGTTGACACGAAGAGAGGCCCATGCAAAAGCCTTAAATGAACATGGCCTGAGCGTGAGCGGCAAGTCTGAGCGGCACGTTCGTCTTAGCGCCTCTGTTGAGCCGGCGGCCTTGGGTGATATGGATTTAGTCATTATCGCCACCAAGGCCTTGGCGGTTGAGGCCAGCGCCAAAACCATCGCCGGCCATTTCCCCGGCGCCCATCTGCTGATGATGCAAAACGGCCTGGGTTGTGAGGAGGTGCTTGGCCGTTACGGGGATTGGCCGATCATCTCCGCCGTCACCTTTATGAGCGGCACCAGGCGCTCCGATACCCATGTGGAATATGAGTTGGATACCGCCACCTGGATGGGCCCCTGGGCCGGGCGCCATGCAACGTATGAATACGTTAAGCAAGTGGCGGCGTTGCTGAGCAGGGCGGGATTGAAAGCGGAGGCGTATGAAGATTTGTTACCACAGCAATGGTCAAAACTGATCTTCAACTCCGCCGTCAACAGCATTGCCGCCCTTACCGATCTTCCTCACGTCAAAGCATATGCGATACAGGATAAGCTCGAAGACCTGGGGCATCTGGTCTATGCCATGATGGATGAGGCGAAGGGTATTGCCAAGGCGCGCGGCGTCACTCTGGCGGACGACCCCTGGGAGATGAATTGTCGCGCCGTGGGGCAGGGGATAACCGGAGGTGAAGACTACGCCCACATCCCGTCCATGCTCGATGATGTGCGTAATCAGCGGTTAACCGAAATCGACTGGATAACCGGTGCGATAGTACGGGAGGCGAGGAAGGCGGGACTGCCCGCCCCGTATCACGAGACCATGTATCGACTGGTGAAGGCCCATGAGTCCTCATGGGCACAAAAAGATATGCGCTGCTGAAAAAAAAGCACATGCTGGTTTAATCAGTGTGTCCTAAGGGATAAGGGAATTATATGCTTAACCATTGCATAATTCTCCAAAGGTTGCTTCTTCCGAATACTCAGAAGGAACACAGCTCGCCTTGAAACACTACTATTTGTCAGGGAATAGTCCGGTTTGAATATTTGTTTGATATAGTTATGCTTGAGCAGTGACAGGATGAAAATACAAGCATAATACACTATCCGTTTGAAGCGATGAGATATTGCAATTATCTTTTGTTTTGTCGCCAAAAGTAATATTCAGCAATGCCGAAAATAATATCAAAAAGACTTCAAGGTTCAAGCGATGGACAACTGGAAGCATGGCAAACCATACGCTATGGTTGTTTGCCCTATCTACCAACTGCCAAGTCGTGAAAGTCAGATTTACAAGCAAGCGTCGACAAGAAATGTTTGCATATTCACATACTCTCACTTATCCCTTTTGGTCAATTATGCACAAGCAGAAGGCCATGAAAAATCTCAAAATCTTTTACATGAGGTGTTTCGGACTATTTCAGCCTTGAACCCTTCAAAAAGTGCAGCCGACTATTGGATGGCCGTCAATAAAACCATATTGAACTTTTCAAAAATCATTCAGGATATCTGGAACACTGAAAAAATTGCCGCAACAGAATCAATCGAAGTAGCGAAACGGGAAGGGTTAAAATGCCTGGCAGCAGAGAGGGAAAGGATTATGGAAATGAACCATGAGCAAGCACTACAGGAGCTGATTACGATTAACCGGATAGAGGGCAAAATTAAAACCATTAAATCAATCCATGATAATGGACTTTTCGCCATACAATAGAGCGTTCAAGTAATGAAAAAATACATCAACCGGATTATTGAAGGCGATTGTGTTGAGGTTATGAGAAGGTTTGAACCCGACTCAATAGACCTGACTGTTACCTCGCCGCCATATGATAATCTAAGGAGTTACAAAGGTTTTGAATTTCCCTTTGAGGCCATTGCCAAAGAGCTCGTTCGGGTGACAAAAGACGGCGGTATTGTTGTTTGGGTAGTAGCGGATGCGACCATTAACGGCAGCGAAACAGGAACGAGTTTTAGACAAGCCCTTTATTTCCATGAGCTTGGTCTCAATCTTCACGACACCATGATTTTCCAAAAGACAAACCCCATTCCGCAGATTTATCGCAAACGCTACAACAACATCTTCGAGTACATGTTTGTGTTTAGCAAAGGAGAGGTTAAAACCCATAACCCCATTAAAGTTGGCTGTCTCCACGCAGGACTTGAGTTAAGTGGTACAACATATAAAAATTATTCAAAGGGAGATCAGAGGCGTGAGAAGATGGCAAACCCGGTCAAAAAGGAAAAAATCAAAGGCAACATCTGGGAGTATGTGGTTGGCAAAAAGGCGGAAGACCAGGAAGCAAAAAGACATTCTGCGCCATTCCCCTGCGCTCTTGCCAGAGACCACATCAAGTCATGGACCAATAAGGGCGACATTGTGTTTGATCCCATGTGTGGTAGTGGGACGACTTGCAAATCTGCCCTCCAGCTAGAAAGAAAATACATCGGCATTGATATAAGTCATGAGTATTGTGAGTTAGCGAGAGAGCGAATCAGCAGGCATGAACCACAGTCAGCCTTTGACTTTGAATGATACCGCTCTGATCATGACCATTTGACGCCCAAACAGCATCACTTGATCAAAGGCATTTTCTGCATGCTAGGTTTAATATTGAATTACCCCGCATGGGCAAAAAGCGGATACAGCAGCCCAAAACCAACCCATATAAAGAATTGCCATGAACATATCATGGAATAAGATTTAAAAAGATGATCCACTTGGGGCTAAACAAGCCTTTGAGTATTTCAACGTTACTCGAAATAAACTCATACTCTCAAGGTATTCCGGGGGCCATTCTTAACGATGGGTCAAAGAGCTATAAGATTGAAAAGTGGTTTGCCTGTCAGATCGTGCGGTTACTCTGGAGCCGGAAAACTACTCAAATCTGAAATTGCTTGTGCAGAAAGCAAATAGCTGGGTTGTTTCAGAATTCGATGCAATGTGTAATAAAGTAACGACATCGCTTGAAAAGGAGCCATATAAAAAGTTACTCGATAGAAATGGCCTCAATGATAGCAAACCTGATATTAACGAAATCGACCAGCGTAGAAGTTAATATCTAACAGGGCTGAACGCATGGATACAGAATACTTCTAACCCAAACATGACGAGTTATGAGCGCCATCAAAGCCCATGCCGCCAAGTTTAAGTATATAATTCCCTAAAAAAACAGAGGCCATCAATGAAGGTGTGTATTGTGGGTTGCGGCGCCATTGGCAGTTTGTACGCCGCACATCTGGCGAAGCTGGATGATGTTGAAGTGTGGGCCTATGATCTCTCCCAAGCGCATGTGGATGCGATCAATCAACATGGCCTGCGCCTCACCGGTTTAAGCGATTTTACCGCCCGATTACATGCCCGCACGCATCCGGGTGACATACCGAAATGCGAGCTGGGGATCATTGCCACAAAGACCCTGTCTACCCGCCCGGCCATGGCGGCCATAGCGGCGGTATTCAAGGATGGCGCCGTTTGCTCCATACAAAACGGCATCGGCAGTGAGGAGATCGTGGCCGAATATGCGCCCCGTGTCATTCAGGGGACGATCTTCCCGGCCGGGCACATCACCGCCCCCGGCGTGGTCAACCATGATGCCGGCGGCAAGACCTGGATCGGCCCTTTCGCCACCCACCCGGCCACCATGGCGGAAGTGAAAAAATTAGCCGACGCCCTCAACCGCAGTGGTCTGGAGTGTCTGGCGATGGCGGACGCCCGCGGCGCCCAGTGGACCAAGCTGATCTTTAATTCCGCCTCCAATGCGATGGCCGCCTTAACCCGACTGCCCCATGGCGTGGCCTGTGATCAGGCGGGCGTACGCAAGCTGATGTCGGTACTGGTGGCCGAGGGTGTGGCGGTGGCCGATGCCTTGGGGATCACCTTAGATAGCGATCCGGAGGCACTGCTCGATTACGGTCGGGAGAAGGCCTACTACCACCCGCCGAGTATGCTTCAGGATGTGTGGGCGGAACGGCTCACAGAAGTGGACGCGCTGAACGGCGGTATCGCCGGGCTGGGCAAAGAGCTCGGTGTCCCCTGTCCCATGAATGAGGCCTGTGTGGCCATCATCAAGGGTCTGGAGGCGTCCTGGTCTTTGCAATACCCGGAGGGTTAATCAGAGTGCTCTATAAACCGGCATAATGGTCGCTGATGAAGTCAGCTTCTCCCTGAAATCCATCGATACTTAAATAAAGAGGAAATAACCATGACCGATCATACCAATCGTTTTCGCCCAACCCAGGCTGAAATTGACCGCCGTTATACCAACATCCGCGCCGCCATGGCAAAAGCCGGGCTGGATGCGCTCATCGTCAGCGGCAGTGAATACACCGGTTTTGAAGGGGCGGTACGTTATCTGTGCGGCTTCGTTATTTTGCACCGCTATGCCTATGTCGTGATCCCGGCCGATGCTGATCCGGTCTGCGTCTTCCCGCGCGAGGCCACCTGGGTTGGCGATCACGCCGCCACCTTCATTGAGAACCGCGAGTTGCCCGCCCATTGCGGTGAATGGATGGCCGACTATCTAAAAGCCCGGGGCGTTAAAAAGCTGGGAGTCTATGGCTTGCAGTACATCATCAACGTGCGCGACTACTCGGCGTTGGCGGCCCGGGATTTTGACATCATCGACTTTGAAACCGAGTTTGACTACGCCCGTGCCCAGAAGAGTGAGGAAGAGCTGGCCTCCGTCAGGCATTCCATGGCCATCAACAAACAGGGCGTGCTCGATGTGATCAGGGCCTATGAGCCCGGCAAAACAGAAGCCGAGTTAATGGGTGTTGCCGAGCACACCTTTGCCGCCGCCGGTTGCGCCCGCAACACCATGGACATGGTGCAGATCGGCGCCAATGGCTCGCTGGCGCCGCAGATGGTCTTCCCCACGAACCGACCGGTTGAGGACTCAGACGGGCTCATGTACGGCTTGGAAATATCCGGTGAGGGCGGCCACTGGGTGGAGTTCTCGCGCCCCATGTTTCCCGCTGGCATGGACGCCACCACCACCGAGATGATGACGGCCTATCAGGAATTCCATGAGCTGGCCAAGGAGCACATGCGGGCCGGCAACACTGCCGAGGCGGCGGCCACTGCCTGCATGAAACCCATCTTTGATCGTGGCTATCGCTCCGGCCATGTGTGCGGGCATTCCATCGGCATGACCATGATCGAAATGCCCCGCATCGGCGAGGGCTTTGATTTCGTCTTGCCGGAGAATATGATCTGCTCCATGCACCCGCACTTTATGAATCAGGAGCGCACGCACTCGTTATATTTTCAGGAAACCTACCGCGTGGGCAAAGACGGCGGCGAGCCCTTGTCCGGCGTACCGATCAAGGCGTATGAGGGTGGGGAGGGGAGTTTTTAAATAGTCTGGACTGGGGGCGAAGACGACAAAGTCTGTACAGTAAATGATCAACCATAATAAAAGGCAATTCTTCACCCCGTATCATTAATGAATGATAAAGACGTTTAGAAAATAAAAGTGAATGTTGTGTGAGTGTTTGAAACTAACTGCCCAAGAAATTCTTTGCAAAACTATCTTGCACACTTCTCTTTTGTATCAAAAGCAGTTATTAAACCCATAGTAATGCTGCTATAGTAAGCAATGGCATACTCAAGTAACACGCAGGAGAACCAGGTATGAAGGCCTTAGCAATTGTCGCTCTCGTGTTTGTTGCTCTTTCTCTTTTCATTCCGGTGTTGGGCGTTTTCTTAGCTATGCTTTGCAGCATTTTTGCGCTGATTTCCTTCAGATCGCAGGCTACACTTTCTGGGATAACGTTCGGAATCAACATAATCAATACGGCATTTCTTAGTCCTAGTATTATGTTAAGTGACGCGGCATCATCCACCGGGGCATTTGAGTTGGATATTGTCGATGAGACAGCGATAATTGAAATGGGTAATATCTATCTATTCTATGTTGGTTTTCACATCGTCCTTATTAGCAGGAGCAATGTTGTGGCGTCTAATTAGGGGGGCTCCGAATAAAGTGGCTGATAAAATAGCGGACGGTGCGTAACAAAGCACACCACGACAACTACGCAAAGTACCCTCCGTGAGTTTAACTATTATTTTATGAAAATGAATAGCACAATAGCCACGCCGTCGAAGGCAGCAAAATAGTCGGTTACGATCTTAAAAAATTCTGATAAGAAAACGTAAGCGCTGTCTGCGGACAATATCGTAATCTTGCCGCAACACGGCGATACTCGCCAAAATTTGGCGGGCGGGGCGAGTGAAATTTCCGCCTTCATAGTTTGCCCAGGTTTACAAAAATGACAGCCTTGTCTGCTCATTTCAGAAGCCCATCTCCTTTTCACTGAATGCTTAAACTTCTTGATTATTCCACAGCCAAATCACAAATGTCCCGGCCATTTTCGTGCAGTATGAAAAACACTGAGTATGTGGGGATCTCGTCACCTTTGATCCTGTAAGGGATGATATAAGGAATGTCTGAGATCACCAATTCACAGGAATTTTTGACCCGGCCTGTACGCCCCATCTTTGGATATGTTATCAGGTTTCGCACGGCGGCTTGATTGCTAACATCATAAGCTGCGACCGGGTTATCTTGAGCGATATAATCCTAAGTCTGTTCTAATGCTTTTGCCGCTGGTTCCGTCCAGATGATCCGCATGGTTACTTTTTGTACTTGTTGAAGATGCGTTCCATTTCTGCATCGCCTACAAACCGGCCTTCATCAGCGGCCTTGATCCCATTTTTGATTTGTTGAATTTGCCAGGCATTAAGATCCAGGTATTGTTCAATGGCCTGATTGACAAGGTAATTTCGCGAACGATCCAGTTTATTCGCCAGTTGATCAAGTTTTTTAACCTTCTTGCTATCAGCACGAATGGTAAAGGCTTCGGTTCTCATTGGTTCTCTGTGGTGCATAATGGTTCAATGCCAAACATAGCAGAAAATGATCAATCTGTAAGTGGACATGTCAGCTGGGACAATGACAGGAGTATTTTTTGCGACACACATGAAAAACTGCTAGTTCGCCTTATCAGCACTCATGCTTTTACAGCACTCCAAGTAATTCGCTTGTGCGCTAAGATTTCTCTTCCAACTCTGGATAAGGTTTCAGCATGAGGATGAACAGGGCGCTGTTGCTGGGTCATAGGCGGAACGAGATGGATGTTGTGCTCGCAAGGCCATCATCGCAGGGCATGTATTTCTGATCATCCTTTTTCCTCTTTGCCTTTCTCCTGACGCCTGTCTGTGGTACGGGGCAATATCACCAGTCAGGTTTTATCCGTTGTGCCCGTTGAGGGGCGGAAAGAATTCTGCCCTGATCTTCATGATCTGATCCCTTTCCCGAGTTGCTGCGCCCTTGACCATCATCACCTGACCGCTTCTACATGATGAGGGAAAGGCATTCGCCCTCCTGAGCCTTCCGCAGGGTGATGTTCTTTATCGTTGTCTTCTGTGTCCTTCTCCTGATCTCTGTCTACGACACCGGGCAATATCACCGAGCAGGCTTTCTCGCAAAGACCCTGCAGGGTGCCTGAACGGGTTTAAGGATACCCGCATTAACATCAGGGATGGGGTGAGTGGCGTCAATGTTGGAGGTGATCCTGGCCTTAACATTAAGTCGGCAGGGTTGCTTTAGGGTCAATCAATCTTGGGGCCGGGGGATCGGGATTGGCTCGATAATTTGTTGATGTCATGATACGAAATAAAGGGTTGGGTTCTTCTTGATCCGAAGCTGAGGGTTTCCACAGCCAGGTGCCATCAGTTCTGGCGGTGCTCCCTGTACCGCTGACTTAATCAGCACTTCGGTTAGGGGGTAGATGCTCGATGCGGTTGCCAGCCAGGATCTGCGTGTACTCTTCTTCAAAGAAGAACTGCTCTTCACCAAAGGCGGGCGTTAAATCGTCCAGCCATGTGGCTTTTTCGTCGTATTTTGCAAAGAATGGCCGTTGCGTCCAGTTTTTATTACGGCCTTGCAGGAAGCGTAGCACAAATACTTTTTCACCCTTGATTTGTGTCACACCCTGTACTTCCACTTTGCCCGGGCCGGCGCTCATGGATGGCCCCCTGGCGGTGCGCGCCAGCCCCGATACTGACTGGATCGCTTCCTGGTATATCTCCCAGGCCGCCACCAGCGGGACTTCAAAATAGCGGCGTGCGCCAGTGTCTCGTTCTACAAACATGTAGTAGGGGATCATGCCCAGTTTGACCTGTTCACGCCACATACGTGACCAGACGGCATGGTCGTCATTGATGTTGGCCAGTAGCGGGCCTTGGCAACGTATTTCAACGCCGGTATTACGGATCTGTTGAATGGCTTTTTGGGTCATGCGTGGCGCCAGCTCCCGCCAGTGGTTCAAGTGGGCCATAAAAGAGACGTGTTTGCCCGCATTAACCAGTTTTTCCAATAACTTGAGTAATGCACCGGCGTCTTCATCGGTGACAAAACGGTGCGGCCAATAGGTGAGCGCCTTGCTGCCGATCCGCAGTGTTTGTACATGTTGCAATGCCGGATCGGTTAGTGGTTCCAGATAATACTTCAGATTGCTACTCTTCATGACCATGGGGTCGCCACCGGTGATCAACAGATCGGAGACTTCTTTGTGTTCTTTCAGATACGCATACAGGCTACCCACGTCATGGCTGGCGAAACGCCATGATTTATCGCCAACAAACTGCGCCCAACGAAAACAGAACGTGCAATAGGCATGACACACCTGGCCTTGGGATGGAAAAAATAACACCGTCTCGCGGTATTTGTGTTGCATGCCGGCCAGTTTCTGGGCGCCCAGTTGCGGCACGTTTAATTCCATTTGTCCGGCCGGATGCGGGTTGAGTTGTTGACGGGCCTGGCCTGCCATGTGCGCTATGGTTTTTTGATCGGCGTTTGCCCGCAATAGCTCGGCTATCTGCGTGAAGGACTCAGTGCTTATCATGTCTTTTTGTGGGAAGGTGAGGATAAACATGGGATCGGTCTCGGCATTATCCCAATCGATAAGTTCATCAAGGAAATACTGGTTTACCCGAAAGGGCAGGATCTGTGCGACCACCCGGATATCGAATTTCAGTTGCTCCGGCAGGTATTGCAGATGGGGTATGTGCTCAATGTGTTTTTGTGTGTAGACCTTGAATTTAGGATTCGATACGATCTCAGGTCGTTGCACAGAGGCGGTATAATTCAATTATTCTCTCCCGGTAATGTGTGTGGGCAAGGTGTTATCCTTGACGGGGCGGTTGCGGGTTGTTTTTGTTATCTACTCCGGACTTGGGATCATAGCAAAAACGCCGTTTCTCTGGAACCTTTAACCTAAGAAGGTGAATAAGAAATATACTATAATGCTATGATTTATAAATAATATTTAATTCAAACTCTGTTGAGTTTAAGAGCTGGCGGGTGTTGATAGTGATTTATGTAAATGTCGCATAAGGCAATGATATTTCACCGATTCCCATAACCACGGGTGGATCCAGGTGAGACCCGTCATATCGATCTAAATGGTGAGATGATGTTCGCTTTTAAGAATAACCCAATGCCGACACCGGAACAGGCCCTGCCTGGTCGTGCTATGGCCATGCCGGTACCGGAAGCACACTTCGTTAATGGTCATTCACTGGTGGGGCCATTTCCTGAGGCCATGGAAAAAGCGCTGTTTGGTCTGGGTTGCTTTTGGGGCGCTGAACGAGCATTCTGGCAACTGGACGGTGTTTATGTCACCGCTGTGGGCTATGCGGGCGGATATACCCCCAACCCGACTTATCAGGAGGTCTGTACCGGTATGACAGGCCATAATGAGGTGGTTCTGGTTGTGTATGAGCCGGATGCGATCAGCTATGAAGCGTTGCTCAAGGTGTTTTGGGAAGCACACAACCCCACCCAGGGTATGCGTCAGGGTAATGATGCAGGGACACAATATCGCTCTGGTATTTACGTCTTTAATGGGGCGCAAAGAGAACTGGCCGAGGCGTCATACCAGCGCTATCAGGCCGACTTGTCCGCTAACGGCTACGGCAGGATAACCACTGAATTACTCGATGCGCCGGAGTTTTATTACGCAGAGGATTATCACCAGCAATATCTCGCCAGGAACCCCGGCGGGTACTGTGGATTGGGTGGGACGGGGGTTAGTTACGGTTAGGGGGAGTTTACAGATCAGGCACATGGCTTGCGTTTTTGCTGATCCACTCCGCCGCCGCGCGCTCCGGGTTTAACACATAAGGCCCGTCGCGAAACTTTTTCTCTTTCAGGTAAGCCTCAATGTGGCAGAGTTGCTCCACAATCCGGGCGCGGCTGGCGTCTTCATGGCGCCCTAGCCATAGCCCAATCTCAAAATAATCACCTTTATTTCGAACCATCACGACTTTACCGCGAAACTTTTCCATCCCATGACGCACGGGGATGGTGAGCTCCACCATCGCCCCCGGTTTTAGGTATTTGTCTGATTGAAATATCAAACCCATATCGCTTTGGGTCTCACCGGGATGGGGCATTTTTCCTGCAAACCAGAGGCGTTTGTACTTGAGGGGAAAGCCACGGGGGTGATGGATAAACCCTGTCTGGGGATCTGTAATGGGTTTGTCAGCGCCGACACCGTTATAGTGGATCCCGTCCCCATCTTGATGGTATTTCTTTTTTATCCTGTTAAGTCTTTGATGTCCCATTGATTATCCCCGTCCCATTTTCATAACCGTTAGGATATTTTCAGGCTGTTGTAGAAAAAATCAAGCAAAAAATGATATAAATCGGATAGTTATTTCACATATATAAAGTTAATTTTTAGCTAAATTCGCTGGAGAGATCATATAAACTGCCGATAAATAAGAAATGGCAGGGAGGGCCTGTCCAGGTGACGGTCGAGGAGTTCAGCCTTCGAGGTTCAAGGAAACATCATCACATCGGCCTTTTTAGCTAGATCAGCGGGTTATTTGCCGGGTACACAGTTGGTTATACCCAAAGTGCCATTCTCACTTGGCGCAGTAAGTCTCTGGATGGATACTGGCGCATTATCGAAAACACAGCAGGTGAGATCGGCGTTATTGTCTTGTTCGGCAACAACAGGCGGGTCTGCATGAAAACGCAATTACTGGCGGGTTTGTTCATATTCATATTTATCGCGTTCGGCCTTATGTTGTTTCGGCCGGGCGGGGTGAGCGATTCGGATTCAACCTCTGATTTATCGATAACCGATGAGACTGATCGGGTTCAGCAGTACCACCAGGTTGACGAGCGGAGCGACCGTCTAGCGGAGGAGGAGAGACGTATTGAGAGAATGCGTGCTGAATATGCCAGGCTGGAGATGGTGCGTGATAGCGTAAGGAAGCAATTAGGAAAACTAAAGGCCCGGCTCTGGGGTCTTACGTTGCCCGTTGAGCAGGCAAATGAAGTGACCGAGAGGATGCAGCAAGGCCATGCTGCTCTAAAAGATCCATTGCTGTTAGGGGCTTTCCACAGCACCGATGACATACGCAGAGAGATTGAGAAAGTAGAAAATATCAGCGCCGGGCTTTTAGAGGCGGAGTCGATCATTTTAGCGGCGCCGCCAAAGATGTGAGTCGATGATGCTTCGCTCGGGCAAATCCGGCGCCATCGTCGGACGGGGAAGTGCGAAAGGCACATTTGGTCCGAATAAATCCTGTCCAAATAAACTCAGTCCACCGGAGCTACGTCCGGGAGAGAGAAGATTAAACGGATTGCCATGCGGCACCAATATCTGGGTCGGTCGCTGCGGGGAAAAATAACGGTTATCACGCCGCCCGTACATCGCCTCAAAATACAACTCGGTATCATTGGCGTCTTGTAGATTGTAACTGCCAAGCCCAACGAAGTTTATACGTTTTAGCTACGGGTATATATGCCCCTGCCGTGAATGAGCAGAGCGGTTAAAATTATACAAAGGTGATTGCCCATCAATATCCGGAATACCGTCCTGGTTGCCGTCAACGAAGGGGTCCGGCATGCCATCACCGTCAATATCGATACCAAGCCTGGTACTGATATCAGACCCCAACCGACTGATGGCCTCTGGTGGAACCATGCCCGATTGAACAGCAAAGTCTAAATAACGAGGGTCAATACCACCAAAACCCGCCGATCAGCCCGGGCTGCCGATATTACTGGTGCCCGGCGTTGCCCACACAGTGCTAACAGGCAAAACCCCGTGGGAATATCCACAAAGTTAATGGCGTCTATAAGGCAAGGACTTTCCGAGGCGCCCGGAAACTCAGCGCCCAGGTTCGGCGTGATGATGTTGCCCTGTTCATCCTCAAGGCGCTGCTCATTGCACTCGTTAATGGATTCGCTCTCCTCAAAAGATAGTGGGTTTCGATGCTCGTAGTCAACGGCCGCCGTTATATTCCAGTTATCGCCGCTTTTGCCGTAAAGGGCGGATAAGCCGTACTTGCTATTTCCAGACAACCCACTTTGTTCCGGTATGCTACCGTTGGCATGAAGCTCAGGACCGTCAATAGACGTGCAAGGCTGTTAAACCAAGGGTAGTTAAAGACCCTGCCGGGTTCTATTTGCGGTTGGGATATACGGCGTGGGAGTGGTTTTATAGCCCATCAGCGGCATCGCTCGCTTGAGCGGTTTATGAAAGGCAACACGAGGCGGGCGAGATGGTGAGTGTCTAAAGCAAGATCGCAGGGTTCTCTCCCTTCATACTTCTAGGATGCCGGGGGCGATGGATTATCCGGCCACAGCGCACTGAGAGGGAAGCTGATGGCGTCAAAGGGGGGCAGGGAGACGGGGGCATCACCGGCCAGTGAGGCATGCAAAACCCAGTGATCCTCTTTGAGTTCAAAGGCTTCTAACGTGTGGGCGTCCGGATCAACAAACCACAGATGTGAAACCCCCTCACGGGCATAGATATCGCGTTTATCCGTCAAGTCAAGTTGACGAGTGGAAGGCGAGAGCACCTCACATACCCAGTCCGGGGCGAGTTCGAAGAAGGCCGCATTGGGCAGCGTGGGCAACCGCTCCCGCCGCCAGCCGGCAAGATCAGGAACGAGAATATCCTCCCCTAGATGTAGCTCCGGTTCATCGATAATCCACCAGCCACCCGGGCCGCCATCGCCATATCCAAAGGGCGGCGAGATTTTAGCCCCTATCCCGGAACTTGCCAAAGCATGGGGGATAGCCGGGCGTGGGTTCATCTGCAATACCCCATAGACGACCTCCGCCACCTTGTGCGGCGGTGCATCGAGCACATCCTGATAGCTGGCTTTTCGGGGTTTATAAGCAGGGGCGGGCATCAGGGTTTTTATGCCGTATCCGGCCACAGCGCACTGAGAGGGAAGCTGACGGCGTCAAAGGGAGGAAGAGAAACAGGGGCATCATCGGCCAGTGAGGCAATCAACACCCACTGTGCTTCTTTGAGTTCAAAGGCTTCTAACGTGCGGGCGTCCGGATCAACAAACCACGGGTGCGAGACCCCCTCACGGGCATAGATATCGCGTTTGTCGGTCAAGTCCATCTGCCGGGTGGAAGGTGAGAGTACTTCGCACACCCAGTCCGGGGCAAGCTCGAAGAAGGCTGCATTGGGCAGATTGGGTAACCGCTCCCGCCGCCAGCCGGCCAGGTCGGGAACGAGGATATCTTCACCCAGATGCAATTCCGGCTCATCGATAATCCACCAGCCACCCGGGCCGCCACGACCACCATCGAAAGGGTCAAATAGCTTGCCGCCCATGCTGGAACTTGCCCTGGCATGGGGGATAGCCGGGCGTGGGGTCATCTGCAACACGCCATAGATGACCTCCGCCACCTTATGCGGCGGGGCATCGAGCACATCCTGATAGGTGGCTTTGCGGGGTTTATAAGCAGGGGCGGGCATGGGTCACAATCTTAACGATATTTAAGCGGAAAAACCAATGACCGCCGTTTAGCCGTCTTTGAGTATTATTCTTAAAATCCCCATCTATTGATGGATCCCGTCAGCAACGAGCAGGGCCCGGCCTTCATCATAAGAGTTAATACGCACCGGTTTTATGTTATTGACATGTTGATTGGGAATGGCCACTGGCACCGCTACACGCAAGTAGTTAGGTGAGTAGCCGAACTGAGCCGTTTGCCCATCAACATGGCCCGTATCATTTTCTATCAACACGGGTAATGTATGTCCTATATGCGCCCTGGCAAAATGGTGTTTCAGTTCTCGTGTCAGGTTATGCAATTCCCGGCTGCGGGATTTTTTTATTTCACTGCTGATGTGCCCCGGCAGCGTTTCAGCATAGGTGCCTTTACGGGGAGAGTACGGGAAGATGTGAATGTGTGAGAATGCCATCTGCTGGCAAAACGCCAGGGTATCGCGCCATTCCCCATCCGTCTCACCCGGGAAGCCGACAATGACGTCCGTTGTGATGTTCATCTGTGGTGCGGACCGCCTTGCTTTTTCGACTAATTTTGCAAAGTCAGCGGTTTTGCATCGTCTGGCCATACGTTTTAGCGTTGTATCGCTGCCGCTTTGCAATGGCAGGTGCAGATGGGGCATGAGTCTTGGGTTATCAAATAAACTGAAAAACCCATCATGTAAGTCCCAGGGCTCCAGCGACCCAAGTCTTATGCGCGCTATAGCCGTCTCCGCAAGTATGGTTTTCAGTAAAACGGTGAGATCGGTATTGAGATCACGTCCATAACCGCCAATATGCACGCCGGTCAAGATCACCTCGAGAATATTTTGCCCATGCAGGGTGTTAATCTCGGTCACGATATCCTTGATGGTACGGCTTCTCTCTTCACCACGGGCCACGGTGACGATGCAGAAGGTGCATTTATGCCGACAGCCATCTTGCAGTTTCACAAAGGCACGGTTTCTACCGCGGGCGAACAGGGCAATCTCTCCGGGCTCCGTTGCGATCGCCGGCATGGAGTGAATGGCCAGCTTCTGTTTAACGATGTCAACCAGCCGGTCTTTCTCGGCGTTATCAATGAGCAGATCAATCCCGGCTATATCGTTTTCCAAGTTCGCATCAAGGCTGGCGTAACAACCACTGACGATGAGTTTTGCTTTTGCATTTTGCCGCTGGGAGCGACGAATAAGCCGCCGTGATTTCCTCACCGCCTCCTGCGTTACCGCGCAGGTATTGATCACGATTAAATCGGCATCTTCAGGGGAGCGGACAAGTTGATGCCCATCGGCGATAAAACCCGCTCCCCAATGCTCAAGCTCGGCTTCATTTAATCTGCAACCCAAAGAAGCCAATGCAACCCGCATCAACTGTGGCCCGGGTGTTGCGTTAAGACTTGCAGATCCTCGCCAATACACAATGGCAGCGCCGTCAGGTTATAACCACCTTCAAGGGCAGATAAGAGGTTTCCTTTTGCGTGTTTATCCGCCATGTCCATCATGCGCTCCTCATCCAGCCATAACACCCGGTTGACAGGTTCATCTGCCCCAGGGGGTCATCAATATGGGGATCAAAACCCGCCGAGATAATAATAAACTGCGGTTTGAACGCCTGTATTTTTGGAATGATCTTTGCTAAGAAGATGTTTTCGTAATCGCCATCAGCGCTGCCCGCCGACAGGGGACAATTCAACATTGCGCCCTTGCCAATCCCGGTTTCTGAATAGGCCCCGTAGGGGTATTGATGAGTGCTGATATACAACACCGATGGACGGGCCTTGAAGGCATGTTGGGCGCCGACATCTGTGTTGTGCGATAAGAATGTATCACTGAATACAAAACCGCTCGTCAATGTCATCTTTCCTGATAAGAAATGATACATTTCAGTTTATAGTGTATTTTTTATCCATCCACAAACAATGGGTCCATGGCAGAGCAGAAGATGACATTATGTCCCGTTATCCTGGCAGGGGGTGAAGGCGCCCGGCTGTGGCCCTTATCACGTCGAGATTTTCCCAAGCAATTCACCCGTTTGCTTGGCGATCACGCCTTGCTACAGGAGACGTTATTGCGTTTTCAGAAAATAGCGCCCGGTGTGGATGTAGCGCCCCCGTTGATCATCTGCAATCAGGCCCACCGCTTTATTGCCCTGGAGCAGGCGAGGGAGATCAACGCCGTCATCAAGCCGATTATTTTAGAGCCGGTTGGACGCAATACCGCCCCGGCTTTAACGGTGGCGTCACTGGCGCTGTCGGAGCAGGAAGCGGATCCGGTGTTGATCATGCTGCCGGCTGATCACCTGATTGAAGATAGGGACGGCTTTCAAAGGGCCGTTGAAGCCGGTTTTGAATTGGCGAAGCAGGGCTTTATCGTCACCTTTGGCATGCAGGCGAGTGCGGCGGAGACGGGTTACGGTTATATTCAAAAAGGCCAGGTATTGAGCGCGGCGGATGCGGTATTTAAACTGGCCGGGTTCACCGAGAAGCCGGATATCGCCTTGGCGCAGGAATATATCAGTAACGGCGGTTATCTCTACAACAGCGGGATCTTCATGATGCAGGCGTCCACCTGGATAACCGCTATCAAGTCATTACATGGGGCGATCTACGAGGCATGCGAGGCGGCGTATAAAAAGGGCCGTCTCGATGATGATTTTTTCAGGCTGGATGAGCAGGCGTTTGCTGATTGTCCGAGTGACTCCATTGATTATGCCGTGATGGAGAAGATCGCCGGCATAGAACACATTCCTGCTGTGGTTGTTTCAGCGGATGTTGGCTGGTCAGATATTGGCGACTGGAATAAGGTGTGGGAGAGAAGCGCCACAGATGAGCATAATAACGCCTGCACAGGGGATGTGGTAACGGTTGCCACCGCCAACTCGCTCATCTTCTCGGAGAGCAGACTGGTGGCCACAGTCGGGTGTGAGAGTATTGCGGTCATTGAAACGGCGGATGCGGTCATGGTGTTGAATAAAGACCGAGCCCAGGATGTTAAAATGCTGGTGAACAGGCTGGCCGAGCAGGGCCGGGATGAGCTAGAGCAGCATCAATATGTGAGGCGCCCATGGGGCGGATATGCAACCATCGAGACGGGCGCCGGTTATCAGGTGAAGCGGTTAAGCATCCATCCGGGCAGGCGCATATCCTTGCAGCTACATCATCAACGCTCAGAGCACTGGGTGGTGATAAAGGGCAGGGCGACTGTGACCAAAGATGACGCCGTCTTTGAACTGGGCGTCAACGGATCCACCTTTATCCCACTGGGCATGAAGCACAGGCTTGAGAACCGTGCCGCCTCGGTGTTGGAGATCATCGAGGTGCAGGTTGGGGCGTATGTGGGTGAAGATGACATCGTGCGGTTTGAAGATGATTTTGGCCGGCACTGATTAATAAAGAGGATAGCCCCTCGGCGGTCACTGCGTTATCATCGCTTTGGCAATGCAACCTGCGTACAGGCAGACTGCTGTGGTATATTGAATAGGGGCGGGGCATTACACGAAGGGGGGCGATTGCATGACGCCCGTGTCGCTGTATCTTAACAATAGGAAAATGACATGAAGCGAGTGTTACAGATGATCCTTGCCATCGCCCTGCTTTCAGGGTGCGCTCCTATTGCAAATGAAGCAGGCGAGGGGCATGTAACAATACTGCCCGTATCCCGGCTACACTGGGAGCCATTAAATCCAGCGCGAGGCGATAAAGGGCCACAGGCGGCCACGCTTTGGGGCGATAGAGCAGGCACGGCCGCCACGGGTTTTTTAGTCAGGTTTGTCGATGGTTTCTCATCACCGGCGCATGTTCATAATGTCTCATACAGGGGTATTGTGATGGCTGGTTTGATTCACAATGGTGATCCAGGAGCGGTCAGTTTATGGATCCCTAAGCGCTCATACTGGATGCAACCGGCAGGGGGGGTGCATATCACCGCCGCCAGGGGAGAGCATAATATCGCCTTTATCGAAATCGATAGCGGCCCTTATCTGGTGCTCCCGCAGAAGCGTGCGTTTGATAATGGCGAGAGGCCGTTTAATACCCATGCTGAGGACATAATCTGGGATCAGCATGGCCATGTGGAAATTGCCTCGCTCTGGAAAAACAAGACCGGCCGGGTGAGCGGGTCCATGCTCAGGTTTAGAGATCGCATTGAACTTCAAGCCGAAGCGGCGGACATCGTCCTCATTGAGGGCAGCATAAGGGTAGGCGGGCATGATCTCAATCCGGGCAGTCTCATTCGCGTAGGCCGACGGTCAAACATGGGATCAAACATCGGGATCGCCTGCGCCGGCGAGTATGAATGTGTCCTGTACGTGAGATCAGATCAGCCATTCACGGCCTTAGCGAAGGATACTTGATCATCTGCCTGTGTTTACGCCGCCATGGCGGCGCTCAAGTGGTGGGCAGACGCACTGCGGTTTTTTGCTGAGGGGCGATCAGATCAAAGAGGATGTGTGCGGCCTCTTCAAGCAACATATCCATTGGTTCGAGTTCTTCTTCCTCTTTATCGTATCTGCCGTCTGCTTCCATGTCGGCGTCTTCCGGGATGGGGGCCAGCCCCTGTGCAAGACGAAATTGATTACGCAGGCGCTTCCTGGCGTCCATGAGCGCTTCACGCTCTGATTTACGTTGGCTTTCAAGCAGCGAGATGGTTTTCCTGTTGTTGTTCTCGTGGGTTCTCTCAAGGTCGGCAAGCAACAACTGGATCAGGCGATGGTCTTTGATCCGCCGCTCATGTGACTGCCTTGCATAGACAAAACGCTCTACCGGCGCACTGGCGGGGAGATAGCGCGCCGGCTTCACCCTGTCCCAGGGCAGGGCGTTATCCAGGGCTCTCTCACCGTGTTCATCGCCATGCCGGGCTGTGGGGAAGATGATATCAGGCGCCACGCCCCGGTGTTGATTACTGCCGCCACTGATCCGAAAAAACTGTGCGATGGTGGTTTTTAATCTGCCATGTTCATCATCAGATGAGCGAACGAATCGATTGAGATCAACAATGTTCTGCACCGTGCCCTTGCCGAAGGTGGGCTCGCCTATGATGACGCCTCGCCGATAATCCTGAATAGCGGCGGCGAAAATCTCTGAGGCGGACGCACTGTTTCGATCCACCAGGACGGCTATTGGCCCGCCGTAGGCGATGTCCGGGTCCGGGTCGTGATTGATTTCGATCTTGCCCGATGAGTCTTTGGTTTGAACGATAGGGCCGGTCTCGATAAACAGACCGGTAAACTCCAGCGCCTCCGCCAGTGAGCCGCCGCCGTTGCCGCGCAGATCGATGATCAGGCCGTCCACGTCTTCATCCTTTAATTGCTGCCAGGATCTCCCTGACGTCACGGCTGGTACTGCGATAGTCTCTCTCGCCTCTGGCTTGCGCTGCGAAATCGCTGTAGAAAGTCGGCACCTCAATAACACCGATGATCCCGCCGCCTTTGATCTCTATGACGTCCGATTTGGCGGCCTGCTCTTCCAGCTTGATTTCATCCCGGGTAATGGTGATCACCCGGCTCGGCCCTTCAATACCCACATCCTCCGATAAAATCTCCAGCCTGACGATGGAGCCCTTGGGGCCACGGATCAAATCGACGACGTCATCCAGCCGCCAACCGATGACATCGACAATGTCACCTTCCTTATCCTGGCCGACACCGATGATTTTATCCTCTGCTTTTAACTCACCACCAAGCTCCGCCGGCCCTCCGGGGACTACTTTCTGCACCAGGGTATGATCCTGATCCGCGCGCAGAACGGCGCCAATGCCTTGCAGGGAAAGACGCATGCTGATGTCGAAGTTTTCAGAGGAGCGGGGAGAGAAATAACGGGTATGGGGCTCTATGGAAGTCGTATACGCATTGATAAAGGTTTGAAAGACATCGTTTGAGTCTAGCTGAAAGGTACTGGTTTTCAGCCTTTGATAACGCCTCTTCAAGGTGGAGGCGATTTCATCCGCCGCTTTATTCGCCAGTTTCAAGTTGAGATAATCGTTTTTAACCCGCTTTCGCCAGGTTTCATTTAATGCCTCCTCGCTCGCCGCCCAGGGCTCATCACGCCGGTCGAATTGGTAGTCCTCCGCCAGCGATAAGTCAAATTCTGTTTTCAATAATTGCAACGCCTGATCAACTCGCTCGTGCACACGCTGGCGGTAGATCTTGAAAATCTCAAAGGCCAGATCAAGATTGGCCTCTTCCAGCGCATCATCAAACAGATAGCGATAGGTATCAAAGCTGGTTATGTCCGATTGCAGGAAAAAGCTGCGGTTGGGATCCAGGCTGGCTAAATAGTTATCCAGAATTTCACTGGATAATTCATCGTCCAGGGGTTTCTTCTTGTAATGATAGGTATCGATAATGTGCAGGATGATCTCGGTTGCCCGTTCATGTTTGGATCCCGCATGCAACGTCTCATCAGAGATAACAGGCGGTATAGCCGACGCCCGCATCATGTAAAACAACACAAACAGCGGCAGTAGTCTTCTCATCATGGCCGGGGCTCTCATGGCGCACATTATAACCATTAAAAGAGGCCGTGATCTATTTAACATCACGGCTCGCTTTCCTGATCATCCGCTGTGTGATGGGCCACATTCTCCACAGCCTGCAACCGGGCCGACAGGCGTTCGGCCTCTTTTTTATTGCCGCCCACTATGCCTGGTGCGGTGTTGTAGTAGGTGATCAGATCACGCATGGCGTCATGGTTGTGCTCGTCCAGTTCAACGGCACGTTGCAAGTATTTCAGGGTTTCTCTGGAATAGGCCAGGGCCTTCAGGAAGCGGCTGCTCTCGGCCAGACGGCCATAACTTTTTCCTAACCAATGGTGTAACACCGGATCCGCTGGTGAGGCCAGCAGGACGCCTTTGAAGCGATTAACGGCATCTTCATAATCGCCGTTTTCATAGGCAAAGACGCCCTCATTTAACAATGGATTGGGCGGCGCCTCGGCAGATACACAAACACCAGGCAATAGCGCACACCAGCCCAGGGCCAGCTTAAAGAACGCATCGATAAGTTTCATGGTTCGGTTAGGAGCCGGCCCTGTTTTGATCAGTGAACGTCAATCAATTCAATATCGAAGATCAGTGTCTCATTCGGACCAATCGTGCCCTGTCCGTTACCGCCATAGGCCAGCTCCGGTGGAATATAAAGCCGCCATTTTGCACCTGCTCTCATTAAGGGCACGCCTGATTGCCAGCCTTTAATGACACGGTTGAGTGACAGACGGGCGGGTTCATTGCGTGAGTAGGAGCTGTCGAACTCCTCACCATTGATATGCGTGCCCCTGTAGTGCACGGTGACCTCGCTATTGGCCGAGGGGCTCTTACCTTCACCTGCCCTCAGGATTTCATATTGCAAGCCGTTATCGAGCACGACAACGCCCGGGTTTGATTTGTTGCCCTCAAGAAACGCCTTGCCCGCCCGCCTGTTTTCGCTCGCTTGTGACGTCCTCTTTTGCTGCGCCTGTTGTCGGAACTCGGCAAACAGGGTTTGTATCTCTTCCGGGGTTAATTTGGTTTTATTGCCTTTGAGTTGATCTTCAACGGCCATTAAAAAATAATCATTATCCAGATCTATCGTCTGTTGCATGACGCTCTGTGAGAAAAAAACACCCAATGCGTAACTCAATTTCTGCCGATCGGTCATCGCCGTATCCTCGGCGCCCACCAGCGTTAAATGTGAAATCAGGGCGATGCCCATGATGATGTGTTTGCTCATGTTGTTTCCTGTTTGGGGATGGAAAGTGCGTGGTTAAATGACGTCATAATCCTGCAAAAGTTCGTGTATTTCTTCGGCCATCAGACGATAGCCATGCTTGTTGGGATGCACCGTATCTGATTTAAGCGAGCGCTCAGATAGAATATCCGCTATTAAATCACCCATGTAGATGACCCCGGTTTCTTTGGCGATTCTCGGATAGATCTCGGCGGCGGATAAAATAAGCCCGAGTTCAGGCACGCCCAGCAAAATCACGGCAATGTCTTTTTCCCGGGCCATCGCTATCATCGCCTTGATGTTCTCCGCCGCGGCATTGATGCTCTGTTTCCTCAGGATATCGTTGCCACCGTGGCAGAGGATCAAGATGGCGGGTTGGTGTTCATCTAAAAACCTGGGCAGTCGTTTTAACCCCGCTTGGGAGACTTCCCCCGGCACACCGGCGTTGATCACTGTGATCCCGGACAGCGTTTGCAATACCGACGGATAGCTTTCGCCTTCCCCGGCGCCGGTGCCGTAGGTGAGGCTGTTGCCGAAGGCGAGGATCACATCGCCGCGGGATAGGGGCGGTAATTCCCCCTGTTTGCCACAGGATAAGAGAAGTAAACACAAGGACAGTAATACGTATTTCATAACGATCAGTATTCATCGTTCACGCTAGTTATTCAACGGATAATTTTATTGGCGAGCGATCATTCCCATTCCTTCTCGGCGGGAGAGAGAACGATTAAGCCAGCTCACTTAATGAATGCAGCCCTTGAATGCGTTGATAACAGCACAGCAGCAGTGATTGGGGGGCGATCTTGCTCGATCCGATACCACCGTCAATCAGGGCGGATCATTAGCGCATGCCTCACCCATCTACATGTTACTGTGCCTGGTGTATGCTAAGCCGTCCTGAGATAAGACAGGGCCTGTTCAACCACCCCGAGGCCCGCTCCTTTCTGGCCGACATGTTCACTCAGATAACGCCGACAGGCCCTGGCGCCATGTTGTCCCCGGCACATCGGCAAAATATGCCGCGCCATGGCATACAGGCTCTCACCTCTGGCCATCTGCCTCTCCATGTACTGCATATACCGGCTAAGCGCCTCAGAGCGACAGATCACCGCATCATCCCCGCCGAATAGAGACTGATCCGCCCGGGCCAATAGACAGGGGTTATGATAGATCGCCCGCCCCATCATGACGCCGTCGACATATTGAAGATGCGCCTGTGCATCAACAAGCCTGTTAATGCCGCCGTTGATGATGATCTGCAGATGGGGCAGGTCCTGTTTTAAGCGATAGACAACATCATATCGCAGTGGCGGCACTTCACGATTTTGCCGTGGGCTCAAACCCTGTAACCAGGCTTTGCGGGCGTGGATCATAAACGACTGGCAACCCGCCGCCGATACCGTTTTGATAAAATGCAGCAGATGTTCATAGCTGTCCCGGCGATCAATACCGATCCGTGTTTTCACAGTGACGGGAATAGCCACCGCTGCTGACATGGCATGGACACATTCTGCCACCAGCTCCGGCTCGGCCATCAGACAGGCGCCGAACCGCCCTTTCTTTACCCGATCGCTGGGACAGCCGATGTTCAGATTGACCTCATCGTAGCCATATTGCATCGCCAATTTTGCACATGCCGTTAAGTCCTGCGGATCATTCCCGCCCAGTTGAATACCCAGCGGATGTTCTTCTTCATTAAATCGCAGGTGTTTATCCGTATCGCCATATAGCAACGCGCCTGTCGTCACCATTTCCGTGTAGAGCAGGGTGTGTTTTGACAACAGCCGTAACAGGAAACGAAAATGTCTGTCCGTGTGGGACATCATGGGAGCGACACATAATCTGTGATTTAATGCCTTCATGATCACTTCTCGCTATGCCGTGGCGCCCGGATACATTTTTTCATCCACTTAACAATCAGCAATGTTAAGGATAGCCGCTATCTTCATCTTCATAAATGAGCCGGCAAAACTTAAATCATTCCAAACTTGAGAGTTGATCACAATCCGGCCACAGGGAAGCGCTGATATGGAGAGCATTCCCTGTCCCCGGTGATGGGTCGCACTTGCCCTGAGATCAGAACGATCTACGCAGTGTTAGCAGATGCGTAGCGGTTGAGTTTATCTTGGGTGGTTTGAAAAAATCTTTATTGAGCTTTGCCAGTGATTTATTTTCGGGAATAATCAGCAGGATTTTGCCTTTTAAGTTCTCATCATCGCGCATTTCCCACATGGACTTAAAACGGCTTGCTGAAAATGTTCGGTTTCCCCATGAGGGATCGCCCAGCCATACCAGGCCATGCTCGTTGACGCCACGGATAACAGAAAAATGATCTTTATCCCGGTAACGGAGATAAACAATCGCCGGGATTTTAATGCTTTTGAGTTTTTCAAAGTCCAGTGTCAGGCCAACGGCTTTGAAGCCAAACCTCTTCACGGCCTGTTCAAGGTCTGCAAAAGAGGCCGTGCCATCATCGCCTGCTTTGATCACCTCATCGAGAATGTCTTTCTCGTACACCGCTTGCCCGTAAAAAGAACGCAAAATTGTAGCGACAGAGGCAGAGCCACAAGAGAAATCCTCATCCTGTTTTTCAATATTGCTATCCCTTAAATCTTTCCAGGTTCTTATGGGAAGGTTGCCGGTGGCGGTTTGATAAGAAAGATGTATGGAAGCATCTTTTGCGTGAAGACAGGCAGGCAACATCAGGCATGTGATAAAGACAAGGCTATAGCGCATGTTGCTGTTCAAACTGGTTTACAGGAGGTGGTTATCGCCCTGCTCAAGCGATCCGTCCAGTGTGTCGCCAAGCCTGCAAGCATTAGCACGGCGAAAAGCTGTTTCATTACAGAAAGTTGACTAGTTCTTTCGGGGCGTTTATGCCGTATGACACATATTCCTGGAAGCCAGAATCTGTGTCTTGGGAGTCTGTATCTATACCATATACAAAATAACGACTGTCTCGTGTTACAGGCTCTATGTATGCGAGTCCTTTTTCTTTTGTCATTTCCTCTAAAAATATAGATTCAAGTTCCCTGTTAAAAATATAAAAGGTGATTATTGAAATATTGTTTATTGAGCTATAGAAATCTTTTAGTAATTGAATGTTATTTATTTTTATCAGAAAATAATTTGGTGCTGGTATAGGTATCACTCGCCATATACCCATTCTAGCTGATGCCACTGCTTTAATTTCAACTGGAAAATCTTTGCTTAGTAATTCAATCCCATGTCTGGACTTAAAGGTATTTCCCCTGGCATAGACGCAAGCATTCATATTGTTATCATAATTTGAGAGATACTGTAGTATCCTGATACTTCTTAAAAAAGTAGTTTCACGAAAATAATGCTTGCAGGTATATGAGCTAACACTTTTTTTCATTGAAGAATGTGATTTTATAGCCCTTGCCTCCCCTGTATTAAGGAAAATGCAAGAGAGGAAGGGTGCGAGTTAGAGCTTTATTTCCACCATAAATGGAAATGACCCGGGTCACGGGTTCTCCAGTTACCTATTGGAATTCTGGTATTGTGTAATCTTTCGTTCAAATTCCTGAGACGAGGGTTGCCTATTTTAGCCCTCCAATGTGGGTTAGAACCCTACCGAATGGCCTGAGTATCAAATCCGCCTGCCCTGCTATAGCTTGTCCCTACTCTAAACCACGCACCAGCCGGCCCTATAGGGTGTCTTGTATATCTCCATGCCCGAGGGATATAACTAAATGTCCGAGGGATGTAACTAAACCAAGCCCATTCCCCTTCCGTCTCCCTCATTTACTGATCAAAGAGCAGGGCGAACTCGCCAAGATCATTGTCCTCCGCGGCGCCAAAGGCAAAAGCCATATCGTCTTGATTGAGGCTTTCGGCCAGAGTGGGTTGTGTCGCCATGCCTGCCAGTAGCAACACGGCGAAAAGCTGTTTCATTTTCTCTAACATGATGGGCTATCTAAAAGCATTTTTTTATTATTACTTGCGTTCTTGAAGAATAATTCGCGCTGGCGAGAAGCGTCTCATCATAAGCTAATCGGGCTATTAAGAAAAACCGCAAACTTATCCTTGAAATATATTATGAGATGATGGGGGCGGGCTCCCATTTCGGTTATTTGGCAAGGCCAGGGCCCATCAGGGATGATGCTGTTTTTTTAAGATCACCCGGCACTAGCGATATGTATTGCTTAAATACGCCTGAAGCAGCATATTGGTAAATAGCGTGCGTAGATAAAACCCCCTGGGCAACGTCAGGCCGGGTTCACCTGAGGACAGGGTGGCTTTGACCAGGCTTCTTGAATCAGCGGCTTTGGGTCTTATCTGCAAATAGGCGCCGTGACCGGTGCTGATGGCGTCATGCTCTCCAAAGCAGATCATGTCCATCAATTCCCGCCAGTCCTGTTTTAGTATTTTCTCCTGGACCCGATCAGGGCTCCACAGAAACCCATTGCCAATGCGTCTGTTTTCCAGCTTGATATTGGCGTCGGCTTCGATGGGCACCCAAAGAACACGCGCGAGTTTATTTTTCACATTGGAGTTTTCCCAGCAAACACCCGGGGAGACCGTCATCGGTGCTGTGCAGACAAAGGTGGTTTCTTTTGCCTTGCCCTGTTTGTTGATCGGGATGGTCTTGAGCTCTATTCCCAGATGTTGGAAATCCGGGGCGGGGAGGGAGGCTGCCGTTGCGCCAAGATAGTATTCGATGAGCTGGCCGGCCCAACCTTTGGCCCTTGTTTGATTATCAGGAATGATGATATCCATCTCATTGGCGATCTGTCGTAATGACATGCCGGACAGATCAGCGCAGCGAGACAGGAGCTCAGGCTCGGAGGCGGGCGCTGTGGGTTTAGCTGTAGCCAAGCGATCTTCAATTCACGTCTAAGGATTGGGTGATGGTGTTGATCAGGCATTCGAGTTTTATCTTATCTTCAATGACGTCATTGTTTGTGTCGGTGATAAAAAAAATATCTTCAATGCGCTCACCGTAAGTTGCAATTTTTGCGCCCTGTAGTCTTGCGCCACAACACGCCAACGCCATACCGATGGATGAGAGGACCCCGGGCCTGTCGTTTGCGCTCACTTCCATAATAGTGCGCCGGTTTTTCTCATCCGTGCTGAAATACACTCTCGTGGGCACGGAGAAATGCCTCATCTGCCGTGGTTTGATTTTGTTCACAACCTTGGCCGGTTTGTCCAGGGATAGAAGCCCCTGTCTCAGGGCGTTTTTGATCTCTTTCCTGCGCTCCCGGCCCTTGACGTTGGAGCCGTCCTTCTCCAGCACAATGAAGGTGTCCAGGGTGTAGCCGTGATTGGAGCTCATGATCCGCGCATCGACAATGTTCAGGTTCAATAGATCCAATGCCCCGGTCATTCTTGAGAAGAGGTTGTCGTGATCATGGGTGTAGATGAAAATTTCCGTTGCCCCGCGGTCGGTTTTCTCACGAATGAGGATCAGCGGCAGGCGGGCCTCACGGCTCTTACTCATCGCGCGCGTGTGCCAGGCAATCTCATCGGCGGAGTAGTGGATAAAATAATCATCACTCAGGTGCGACCAGACCGAGCGGGCGTCAATGCCGCCGCGTATTTTACTGCGGATAAGATCAAGGGCATGGGATTTTGTCTCGTTAATGCGCTCATTTTTATTGATCGGATCCTCCAGCCCCCGGCGCAACGCCAGCAGTGTTTTTGTATACAGATCCGCCATCAAGGCGTCTTTCCAGCTATTCCACAGTTGCGGGCTGGTGCCATTGATATCGGCCACCGTCAATAAATAAAGGTGGTTTAAATGCACCGTATCCCCCACCTTTTGGGCGAACCGGTTGATGACGTTCGGATCATTGATATCTTCTCTTTGCGCGGTTTTCGACATGAGAAGATGTTGCTCCACCAGCCAGGCGACAAGTTTTGCATCATATTCACTCAAGTGGTGGCGTCGACAAAACGCCAGGGCGTCTTTTGCCCCCAGTGATGAATGATCCCCGCTACGGCCTTTCCCCATGTCATGGAACAGGCCGGCAAAATACAGCAATTCCCGTTTTGGTATTTGCTGTAGCACCCGATAGCACAGCGGGAACTTCTCTTTGTATTCATCTAAACCAAACCGCCTAAGGTGCCTGACGACAAAAAGAATATGCTCATCCACCGTATAGATATGGAATAGATCAAATTGCATTAACCCCTCGATTTTCGCAAACTCCGGCAGGTATGCGCCGAGCACGCCGTATTTATGCATACGGCTTAATTCATGACCGACACGATGTGGTTGTCGGATGATCTCCAGGAACAAACTCTGGCTCTTTATATCGTCTCTGAAACGCCCATCGATCAAGCCCAATGATTCGCGGATAAATCGGATAGTGCCGGCTTTCACGCCTTTGATATGCGGGTGTTGTTGCAACAGCAGAAAGACTTCCAGCAAGGCCAGGGGGTGGCGCTTGAAGACCTGCCTGTCTTTCACTTCAATAAAATCATTCCTGATGTGAAATCGATTGTTCAGGGGCTTGATCTTCTCCCGTCTGCGCGCATAGAGGATTTCATCGTGAAGGTGTTGCAGGAGGATCTCATTTAGCCAACTGAGCTCTTTGACCGTTCGGTAGTACCGCTTCATGAATTGCTCGACTGCAGTATTATCCTCGGAGTCGTAACCGAATTTTCGGGCGATGTTCTTTTGGTGATCAAACAGCAGTTTATCCTCACGTCTTCCCGATATGAGATGCAACGCATAGCGCACCCGCCATAAAAAACTGCGGCCCTTATCTAAGGTGTCATACTCTTCTTCGGTGAGAAAATCATAGCTAACGAGCTCGCTTAATCTCGTTGCGCCGAAATGCCGTTTCGCCACCCAGTCTATGGTTTGAATGTCGCGTAAACCGCCCGGCCCTTCCTTAACATTCGGCTCCAGGTTGTTTTTGCTGTTCTCATACTTGTTATGACGCCGGGTTTGTTCGGCCCATTTTGCGGCGAAGAATTTTTTCGACGGCCAGATCTTCCTGGAGCCGGTTCGCCTGCACATGGATTCATATAACCTCTCATTGCCGCTGATCAGCCTTGACTCCATGATGTTGGTGGCGATGGTGATGTCGGCCTTTGCCTGGGTGATACAGTCTTTCACGCCTCTGACGCTGTGTCCGACTTCAAGACCCATATCCCAGAGAAAGGCCAGGAAGCGTTCTATTTTCGGCTTTAGCTCCTTTTGTTTGCGGGTTTCAATCAACAACATCAAATCGATGTCTGAGGCCGGTAGCAGATCGCCACGACCGTAGCCGCCCACCGCCACCAGCGCCATATCATCACTGTTGATGTGCTCCGCCCATGCGCTGATCAGCAGTTGATCTATCAGCCATGCGCGTTTGTAGACCAGTTCTTTAACCGGGGCGCCGCGTTCAAACTTATCCGCCAGGTATTGACTGCCCCGTGCTAATGCGGCTTTATAATGGGTGATAGCCGATGGGTTCTCGGTGGTGTCATTTAAGAAGGCATGCTTGTCAAATAACTGCGGATCGTCCACTTCAACAGGCCACATCGCTTTAGAATGCCTCCTCAGGACGCCTCGTCAGCACATCGAAACCATCCTCGGTAACGAGGATGGTGTGCTCCCATTGGGCCGATAAAGCGCGATCCCTGGTCACCACAGTCCAGTTATCCGAAAGTAACTTAACGTCACGTTTGCCGGCATTGATCATGGGTTCAATGGTAAATATCATGCCGGGCTCCAGCGCAAGGCCGGTGTCTTTTTCGCCGTAATGCAACACCTGCGGCTCTTCATGAAACGCCCTGCCGATACCATGACCACAGTACTCACGGACAACAGAAAATTGACTGGCCTCAGCATGGGACTGTATGGCATGACCAATATCACCTAGTCGTGTTCCGGGCTTGATCAGCTCTATGCCGATTGCCATACATTCATAGGTGATGTCCACCAGACGTCTGGCGCGGATAGAGGGCTCACCGACAAGGAACATCTTGCTGGTGTCCCCATGGAAGCCATCTTTAATGACGGTGACGTCAATGTTGATAATATCCCCGCCTTTTAACTTCTTATCGCCCGGGATCCCGTGACAGACGACATGATTGATGGAGGTGCATATGGATTTCGGGAAGCCGCGATAATGCAAAGGCGCCGGTATGGCGTTAAGATCGTTGGTGATGTAGTCATGACAGATCGCATCCAGCTCGCCGGTGGTGGCCCCGGCTTTGACATGGGGCGCTATCATGGTGAGCACGGAAGAGGCCAGGGAGCCGGCAATCCGCATTTTCTCAATCTCGTCGTCTGTTTTTATCGACACCGACATAAATAGCCAATATCCGCTTGTTTTTATAACATTATTTGTTGCCTGATGGCTTCTATGGTATAAAGCGCCCGCTATTATGGCAAACGTGGTGGCGGTGTAAATGGCCTGTTGCCTTTATGTTTACCGCTACAGATAATTTCACTCAACTACACACGCACATTGCATACGTATATTGGGGTGCCGGGCGTCCCTCTCAGGCAGTGAGTACTGCCGGGAGCCCCGGTCGGTGTGCGCGGGCTTAACCCTGATCAGGAGTATAACTTATGTCTAACGTCAGCATGCGCGATATGCTGGAGGCGGGTGTGCATTTTGGTCACCAGACCCGCTATTGGAACCCGAAGATGGCCGGGTATTTATTCGGTCACCGCAACAACATCCATATTATCAATCTCGAGAAAACCCTGCCCCTGTTTGAGGACGCCCTGAACTTCGCCAGTAAATTATCGGCCAACAAGGGCGCCATCCTGTTTGTCGGCACTAAGCGGGCGGCACAACAGATAATCAAGGAAGAGGCGCAGCGTTGTGAGATGCCCTACGTCAACCTGCGCTGGTTGGGCGGTCTGCTGACGAACTATAAAACCGTCAGGCAATCCATCAATCGCTTGCATGACTTGGAAGAGATGAAAACCGATGGCTCTTTGCAGAGAATGAGCAAAAAGGAGGCCTTGCAATTTACCCGGGAGCTGGAAAAACTGGAGCGTAACCTCTCCGGTATCAAGGCCATGAATGGCGCTCCCGATGCGTTGTTTATTATCGATGTGGGTTATGAAAACATTGCCGTGAGTGAAGCGGTGAAACTGAAGATCCCGGTCATCGGCGTGGTCGACAGCAACAACAGCCCCGATGGTGTGGATTATGTTATTCCGGGTAATGATGACGCCATCCGCTCGATTAAGTTATATGCAAAAGAAATGGCCGACGCCATTATCGCCGGTCGCGGCTCTGTGGCCCATCTCGGTGAAGGTCATGATAAGGACGAGTTCATCGAGCTGGATGCAGAGGGTGCGCCGGTGATCAGCAAGAAAAAGAAAAAAGTGCAGGCGAGGAAGAAAACCGCCAGGAAAAAAACAAAGAAAACATCAGCCCAAACAGTGAGTGAGAGAAGTGAGGCGAACGCCAACGATGGCGAGCGTAGCGAGGAGACTGAGAGTGTTGTTGCGGATAAGGATGTTGTTGCGGATAAGAAGAAAGTGACGAGAAAAACCACGCCGAAGAGGAGCCTTAAAAAAACAGCCGGTCGGGATGATAATGATACAGAGACGGATGCGCCGACAGACAAGGTTGGCGCCGATGACATCACCGAAATAAAGGCGGATTGAGGATAACAGGTTTATGCAGATCACGGCGGCATTGGTAAAAGAGTTACGCGAGATGACGGGCGCCGGCATGATGGATTGCAAAAAAGCGTTGCAGGAGACGGCGGGGGATATTGAAGCGGCGGTTAAGGCCATGCGTCAATCCGGCATTGCCAAAGCGGTAAAAAAAGCCGGACGTATCGCCGCTGAGGGGGCGATTGTCGTCAAGACAAACGACAGTGGTAGTAAAGCAGTTTTATTAGAGGTCAACTGTGAAACGGATTTTGTCGCCAAAGATGCGAGTTTTCAGGGTTTCTGCCGCCAGCTTGGCGAGGCCATACTGGCACATGCGCCCGCCGATATGGAGGCGATGAAAGATACGTTATGCGATACCGGCGCCACTGTCGAGCAAGCCAGGCTGGAAATGGTCTTGAAGCTGGGAGAGAACATCCATATCCGCCGTTTCGATGCCGTAAAGCGGCCCGATGCAGGCGCCCTGGGGGTCTATTTGCATGGTGGCCGTATCGGCGTAGTTCTCGCCCTGTCGGTAGATAATCCGGCCCTGGCCAAAGACCTGGCCATGCACATCGCCGCCACCAACCCCCTGTGTATCAACGAGGAAGACATGCCCGAAGCCGTACTGGAGCAGGAAAGAGAGATCCAGGCCGCCAAGGCAAGGGCCTCTGGAAAGCCGGATGATATTGTTCAGAAAATGGTCGCCGGGAGGATGAGGAAGTTTCTACAGGAGAACACATTATCGGGCCAGGGCTTCGTCAAGGACCCGGACATGAAGGTGGCCGATCTGCTAAAAGAGAACAATGCGGTGGTGCAGCGTTTTCTCCGATATGAAGTGGGTGAGGGGATCGAGAAAAAAGCCGATAACTTTGCCGCCGAGGTCATGCAACAGGCGGGGATGGCCGGGGATGATAAACAGGACGATGCGTAACCTAACCCGGGGTCAACAACGCCTTGTCTGAAACCCGGGAACTACACTATCGACGAGTCCTGATAAAACTGAGCGGCGAGGCCTTAATGGGCGATGCTGAATATGGCATCGACCCTGAGATCATTAAAAGACTGGCCGCAGAGATCTGTGAGCTAGGTCAACATGGAGCCGAAATCGCCGTTGTCATCGGTGCTGGAAACTTCTTTCGCGGCTCCGGTCTTGCCGCCGCCGGCATTGATCGGGTGACGGCTGATCACATGGGCATGTTGGCGACTATCATGAACTCCCTGGCGTTACAGGACGCCCTGGAGCAGCGGGGATCATACGCACGGGTTATGTCGGCAATCAAGATCAATGAGGTGTGCGAGGATTACATCAGACGCAGAGCGGTTCGCCATATAGAAAAAGGCCGGGTGGTGATCTTCGCCGCCGGTACCGGCAATCCCTTTTTCACCACGGACTCCGCCGCCAGTCTGCGCGCCGTTGAGATCAACGCCGATCTGTTGATCAAGGCCACGAAAGTCGATGGCGTGTATTCCGCCGACCCGCTCAAGGACAGATCAGCAAAGCGCTTTGCAACCTTAAACTACGATGAGGTGATAGGACAAAAACTCGCGGTGATGGACGTCACATCCGTTGTGCTATGTCGTGAAAACAACATGCCGTTGCGGGTGTTGGATATGATGCAACCGGGGGCATTGTTGAGGGCGGCCAGGGGCATGGATGAGGGCACCTTGATCAGTGAATAGCGACTATGGGAGATGATGATGACTGAGGACGTAATCAAAGACGCCGACATACGGATGGGTAAAACGCTGGATACATTAGGCGATGAGTTCTCCCGCATTCGCACCGGTCGGGCGCATCCCGGTTTACTCGAGCATATCATGGTGCGGTATTATGGTAGCGAGGTTCCACTGAACCAGGCCGCCAACATCAGTGTCATGGACGCCCGCACCCTGGTTGTCTCGCCGTGGGATAAAAGCGCCGCCCTGGATATCGAAAAGGCGATATTAAACTCCGATCTGGGCTTAAATCCGGTGACGACCGGGGACGTCATGCGGGTTCCCCTGCCACCGCTGACCGAGGAGCGCAGAGGAGAATTGACCCGGGTGGTGAGGGCGGAAGCCGAGAAGGCACGGGTTGCGGTACGCAATATCCGCCGTGACGCCAATCATCATCTAAAGGATGAGTTGAAGGAGAAGATGATCACCGAAGATGAAGATCGAAGGCAGGCGGAGCGGATTCAAAAATTAACCGATGCCCACATAAAAGACATCGATACCATGCTGGCAGAGAAAGAATCAGAGCTCATGGAGATATAATTATGGATGGTTCTGGCCATGGGTTTGCCAACGGGCTGGCTTAAAGTCGCCTTCATTTTAAGTGCATATAAAAGCCCATGGATAACCATCTCGCCAGGACTATCCCTGGGCATGTTGCGATTATCATGGACGGCAATGGCAGATGGGCGACGGAGAAGGGCCTGCCTCGTGCTGCCGGGCATAAGGCCGGCGTCACCGCGTTACGTGAGATCGTAAAGCACAGTGCCCGCGTCGGTATCGAGTTTCTTACCGTCTATGCCTTTAGCAGCGAGAACTGGCGAAGGCCGGGCAGGGAAGTCGCCCTGTTGCTCGAGTTGTTTATGAAGGCGCTCAAAGAAGAAGTCGAGGAGCTGGTGAGCAATAACGTCAAGCTCTCTTTTATGGGCGATATGTCTGTTTTTCCGGATACGTTGCAGGCCTCAATCATCGCAGCGGAAGATAAAACCCGCGCCAACACCGGCTTGCATCTTTTCATAGCGGCTAATTACGGCGGTCGTTGGGAAATCGTCATCGCCTGCAGGCGGCTTCTCGATAAAGCCTTATCTGACAACAAAACCGCCGCTCACCTGTCCGAGAGCATGTTGAGTGAGTGCCTGGGGATGTCTGAGCACCCGGAGCCTGATCTGTTTATACGTACTGGCGGTGAGAGACGGATCAGTAACTTTTTGCTATGGCAACTGGCATATACGGAATTGTACTTTACCGATGTTTACTGGCCGGACTTTGATCATGATGAACTGGACAAGGCGTTGCGCTGGTATACCGGCAGGGAACGTCGCTTCGGGCGCACCCCCGGGCAAATGACTGAAAGCCACAGTGCATAATGTGAGGATCATCACGGCGTTCGTCCTGATCCCCCCGGTAGTCGCCGTTACTGCATATGGGAGCACACATCTTTTTGCCGGCTTATGTGCCTTGCTTCTCCTATTGGGCGCATGGGAATGGGGCGGTTTAATCGGGTTTCCATCAACCGCTCATAACTGTTTTTTTGTGCTTGGCATATCCTTAGCTGCGGGATCATATTATTTTATTATGAATGAGAGCCTGTCCGTGGTTATCGCCTGTATAGCCGTGCTCTGGTGGTTTTTCGCATTCGTTATGCTATACGATAAACAACGGGGACGGGATAGGGGTAATACGGTGATGGTAAAAACACTGATGTGTCCGGTTACCCTGATCCCGGCATGGGTATCACTGGTTGCGCTCCACAATAACCCCTCATCAGGGCCCGTTCTGTTTTTGTTCGTGCTCGTCTGGTCTGCCGATATTGGCGCATACTACACAGGTCGAAAATGGGGAAGATATAAACTGGCCAGCAATATCAGTCCGGGTAAAACCTGGGAGGGGTTATGTGGCGCTATTGCCTCAGGCTTGCTGGTCAGCCTTCTCTACGCATGGTTCATGGCGATGCCCGTTGATAAGATCATGTTCTTTTTGCTGATCAGCTTTATGACCATCCATGCCTCCGTCATCGGCGATTTGACGGAAAGTTTGCTGAAAAGGCGTGCCGGCGTGAAAGACAGCGGCACGCTCTTTCCCGGGCATGGCGGTGTTCTCGACAGGATTGACAGCCTGACGGCCGCGGCGCCCGTATTTTTTGTCGGCGTCTGGTTCCTGGAGCGCTGGCGGTGATCGGTCTCACCATATTGGGCTCGACCGGGAGCATCGGCGTGAATACCCTGGCGGTGATGGCGCAACACCCGGGCCGGTTTGAACTTATCGCCATCACGGCAAACAAAAATATCAGCGGTTTGCTCGAGCAATGCCTTATCTGGCAACCCAGATATGCGGTCATGGCCGATGTGCCCTCCGCCGAGAAACTGCAAGCGGCTCTCAAGCAGGATGCGCCGGATGTGACGGTGCTCTCAGGCGAGGAGGGGTTACAGGCGGTGGCCGGCAGTGATGAGACGGATTATGTGATGGCGGCGATTGTTGGGGGCGCCGGCTTGTTGCCGACGCTCACCGCCGCTCAAAAAGGCAAACGGGTGTTGCTCGCCAATAAAGAATCACTGGTGATGTCGGGAGGGCTGTTTATGGATGCGGTCAGGGAAAATGGCGCTGAATTGCTGCCCGTTGATAGCGAACACAATGCCGTGTTTCAGTGTATGCCCGCCGACTTTCAAAATGGCCTGCAACAATCCGGGGTAAGGCGAATACTACTGACCGCCTCCGGTGGCCCATTCAGGACCAGGGCGCTTGATGATCTGGAGGATGTCACCCCCGATGAGGCCTGCGCGCACCCTAACTGGAACATGGGCAGGAAAATATCGGTTGACTCCGCCACCATGATGAACAAAGGACTGGAAATTATCGAGGCCCGCTGGTTGTTTAATGCCGCGGCTGATCAGATTGACGTGGTGATCCACCCGCAGAGCGTGATCCACTCACTGGTTGAATATGCAGATGGCTCGGTGATCGCCCAACTCGGCAATCCGGACATGCGTATTCCCATCGCCCACGCTATGGCCTGGCCCGGGCGTATGGAGTCGGGGGTTAAAAAACTCAACCTGTTCGATATGGAAAAACTCAGCTTTGAGATCCCTGAACTGAAACGGTTTCCGTGTTTAGGTCTGGCGAGGCAGGCCCTGGAGGCAGGGGGTACGGCGACCGCCGTCTTAAATGCGGCAAATGAAATTGCCGTTGAGGCGTTTCTTGCCGGTCAGATTCAATTTGCCCGGATAGCGAGGATTGTGGAGAAGACCCTCGCAGATGTGACTCACAAAGAGGTGCAATCACTGGACTGTGTGCTGAGCGCCGATGATCAGGCGCGCCACGTAGCCATGGCCTGTTGCCGGGAGATGGCGGCATGATCGAGATGTTGCAGACAGGCGCCGGGTTTGTTATCGCCCTGGGTATCTTGATCACCTTCCATGAGTTCGGCCATTACTGGGTGGCGAGAAAATGCAACGTCAAAATACTGCGCTTTTCAATCGGCTTTGGCAGGCCGATCTGGCAAAGACAGTTCGGCGCCGATAACAGTGAGTTTGTGATTGCCGCCATCCCGCTTGGTGGTTACGTCAAGATGCTGGATGAACGGGAGGGGGCTGTGAGGGAAGCGGAGCGGCACCGCGCTTTCAACGCCAAACCCCTGGGGCAAAGGTTCGCTATTGTTCTCGCCGGGCCGGTGTTTAATTTTATCTTCGCTATCCTGGCGTACTGGCTGGTGTATCTGATCGGTGTGACCGGTTTGAAGCCGGTTATCGGCGAGGTTGAAGCGGGCTCGATCGCGAGCCAAGCCGGCTTTCAGGTGAATGATGAGATCATGTATATCGACAACAAAAGAACCGCCACCTGGAATTCGGTGATGGAGGCGCTGGTGGCGAAAGTAGTCGATGGGGAGAAGGCGCATCGTCAATGTGAAGGGTGGGGGAGGCTATGTGCGCGATATCGAGGTTAATCTTGCGTTAGTATCGATAGATGACATGGCCTCGGGTAATTTGATGAGCCTGTTGGGGATCGCCCCGGAAAGACCCGATGTGCCAGCGATCATCACCAGTATTGTAGAGGGTGAGGCCGCCATGCGTGCCGGGTTATCGGCCGGCGATCAGATTTTATCGGTGAACGGGATAGCAGTGAGCGGCTGGAGAGACTGGGTTGATCTGATACGCGCCAATCCGGATGTTGCCGTTTCGGTGACAATAAAACGAGATGAGCGCATCATGACGGTTTCCTTAACGCCGCAGGCGAAAATGACCCCCGATGGGGAGAGGATCGGTTATATCGGCGCCGCCACAGAGATGGATGCAAAAATAGACGGATCGATCATCGCCATTGAATCCTACCCCGTGCATAGTGCCTTGATGAAGGCCGTGATGAAGACGGGTGAGATGTCGTCTATGACATTGCAGATCCTGGGTAAAATGATAACAGGCCAGGCCTCGCTGAAGAATCTAAGCGGTCCCATTACCATAGCGCAATATGCAGGACGGACGGCGCAACTCGGCATCGTCGCCTTTTTAGGTTTTTTAGCGATAGTCAGTATCAGTTTGGGCATTTTGAATTTATTGCCCATCCCTTTGCTCGATGGCGGGCACCTGGCCTATTATGTGGTTGAGTTCTTTAAGGGCAGCCCGGTATCGGAATCGGCGCAACTTCTCTTCCACCAGGTGGGCGTCGTGCTGTTGCTCGGCTTGATGAGTTTAGCGCTTTATAATGATATTCTTCGCCTCATTGGATAGATAACTGCATACAATAAAACGCCGTTTTTCATCATGTTGAAAAAGAGTTTTCATAAACTGGTTTATATGCTGTCTCTGACGGTTTTAAGTCTTAACGTCTTCTCTGTCGAGGAGTTTGTTATCCGGGATATTCGTGTACAAGGACTGCAACGATTAACCGCCGGTACGGTGTTCAACTACCTGCCTGTGGAGGTGGGGGACGTGTTCAGCTCGGGGACATCCGTGGAGGCGGTCGGCGCCTTGTTTAAGACCGGTTTTTTTGATGACGTCAAGCTGGAACGTGATGGTGACGTGCTGGTCATCCTGTTAAAGGAAAGAGCGGCCATCGGCAGTATCGATATCAGTGGCAACAAGGACATCAAAACCGACGATCTGCTGGAAGGTTTAAGCCAGGTGGGCTTTGCCGTCGGGCGGGTGTTTGATCAGTCGCAACTCGATGGTCTGGAACGTGAGCTGAGAAGACAGTATTTCTCCCAGGGCAAGTACGGGGTGAAGGTAGACTCCGAGGTCACACCCCTTGCAAATAACCGTGTCGCCGTCTCCATTGAGGTCTCCGAAGGCAAGGCGGCGAGGATCAAACAGATCAATATCGTCGGTAATCGCACCTACTCTGAAAAAGCGTTATTAAAATCATTCGAGCTCTCACCACCGACTTTATTCTCATTTTTTACCAAAGATAATCAATACTCACGGCAGAAGTTATCCGGCGACTTGGAGACGCTGAGATCGTTTTATCTGGACAGGGGATATGTGAACTTCAATATTGACTCGACCCAGGTGTCCATCACGCCGGACAAGAAAGATATATACATCACGATCAATATCACAGAGGGCGAGCAGTATACGGTGTCGGGGGTGAAACTGGCCGGGGAGTTTATTCTGCCTGCTGAAGAGCTGTTCCGATTCATCACAGTGACCCGGGGCAGTTTGTTTTCACGCAAACAGATCACGGACAGCAGCGAGTGGATGACCGAGCGTCTGGGCAGTGAAGGTTATGCCTTCGCCAATGTGAACGCCATCCCCGATCTTAACGCCGATGAGAACACGGTGAACATCACCTTTTTTGTTGATCCCGGTAAAAGGGTGTATGTCAGGCGGGTGAGTTTTGCCGGTAACGCCAAAACGAAAGATGAGATCCTGCGCCGGGAAATGCGACAGCAGGAAGGTGGCTGGGTCTCAACACCAAAAGTGGAGCGCGGCAAAATCAGGCTGCAAAGGCTGGGTTACTTTGAAGAGGTGAATGTTGAAACGCCGGCCGTATCGGGCTCCGCCGATCAGGTGGACGTGAATTATTCGGTCACGGAAAAACCCTTTGGGAACTTCCTGGCGGGATTGGGGTTTTCACAAAGCCAGGGTTTAATTATTCAGACCAGCATTACCCAGGATAATTTTTTCGGCTCGGGCAACCGTATTCAGTTTGCATTCAATAACAGCCGTGTGAATCGCCGGTTTGCGTTGGGTTATTTGAATCCCTACTGGACAAAGGACGGGATCAGCCGGGGCTTTAATGTGAATTATCAGCAGACGCAGGCCTTCGACGCCAACGTGACGGCGTTTGACAGCAGAGTGATTGGTCTTGGCGCCAGCTTTGGGATCCCGATAAGCGAGTATAATTTTATCAGCACGGCCATCGGCTATGAAAACACCCGCCTCTCTGAGGATGGCTTTTTTGCCCGGGAAGTGCAGGCGTTTATCGATCGTGAGGGCAACGAGTTTGATATTTTAAGACTCTCCGCCGCCTTTGCCTACGATACCCGTAACCGGGCGATCCTGCCCACCCGGGGGGTGCAACATCGGATCAGCGCCGAAGTGTCCATCCCGTTTTTTGGCCAGTCCATTGAGTTCTACAAAATTGGCTATCGCACCCAATGGTTCTACCCCCTCTTTCGTGACTTCATCTTCGCCGTTAAGGGTGAAGTCGGTTATGGCGAGGGTTTTCTGGGCACCGATGAACTGCCGTTTTTTGAAAACTTCTATGCCGGCGGGCCCCGTTCAGTGAGGGGTTATGAGGAAAATACCCTCGGCCCCCGGGACTCCCGAAACCGGCCCCTGGGTGGTAATATTAAAATTCTAGGCGGCGCCGAGGTGATATTTCCCGTGCCGTTTCTCAAAGAGTTCAAGCAGGTGAGGTTCTCCGGCTTTTTTGATGCGGGCAATGTCTATGGCAGAAATGATGCTTTCGATCTGGGCGAGATCAGGGCCTCTACCGGCCTCAGTGCAATATGGGTCTCACCTTTTGGGCTGGTAAGTGTTAGTATAGCCAGAACCATTGGCGATAAAACAGGAGATGAAGTGCAACCCTTTCAGTTCACCTTTGGGACATCGTTTTAACTATTTCGGAGTTTAAGGTTTATGAGACTTGCCTATTGTTTAATTTGTGTCATGGGTTTTACCAGCCACGTCATTGCAGAGGACTACAAAATCGGTGCGGTGAATGCGATTCGCATACTGGAACAATCCCCCCAGGCGGAGAAAATGCGCGCCCAGATTGAAAAAGAGTTTGCGCCCAGGGACAGAGAGCTGGTGAGCGCACAAAAATCATTAAAGGAGATGGAGGACAGACTAACAAAAGACGCCCCCATCATGAGCGAGTCTGAACGCAGCAAACTGGAAAGAGACATCATCAACAAAAGGCGTGATCTGAAACGTAGCCAGGATGAGTTTCGCGAGGATCTCACCTTCCGTAGAAATGAAGAAATCGCCAAGATACAAAAGGAAATAGTGGATGCCATCAATGCCGTGGCCAAAGCCAACAACTTTGATATGGTGCTCAACGAAGGCGTCATCTATGCCAGCCCGAAAATGGACATCTCCCAGCTCATTATCGATCATTTGAAAAAGAAAAGCGGCGGCGGGCAATGAGCTAACCATGGGGCCCGCTACCCATGGCCGTGACATTCAGGGAAATTGCCGAGCACATCGGCGCACGACTACAAGGCGACCCGGATGGTGAGGTTACCCATGTCGCCCCTTTACATACCGCCAAATCAGGTGACTTATCTTTTCTGGCCAACAGGAAATACCACCCTTATCTGAAGATCACCAAGGCATCGGTTGTTGTTCTAGCAGAAGCGGATGCGGCAAATTGCCCGGTTGCAAAACTCATCACCGATGATCCTTACCTGGCGTACGTAAAAGCGGTCAGGTATTTACGTCCACCAGAGGGTTTTCAACCCCATAGACATCCCACCGCTGTCGTGGATGACAGCTCGCCTATTCCCCCCGGCTGTTATATCGGCGCCCATGCAGTAGTCGGCAGGAACGTCAGCATCGGTGAGCATGTCCATATTGGCGCAGGTTCGGTGATTGATGAGAATGTAGTGGTGGGCGCCTCGTCCTATTTACATGCCAACGTCACCCTGTGCGCCGGAACAGCAATCGGCGAAAGAGTACTCATTCATCCCGGTGTTGTTATCGGCGCCGATGGTTTTGGCATCGCCAATGATGGCGGACGATGGTTAAAAATCCCCCAGCTTGGCGGTGTTGTGATTGGCGATGATGTTGAAATAGGGGCGAATACCACCATCGATAAGGGCGCTCTTCAGAATACGATTATTGAAGATGGGGTGAAAATCGATAATCAGGTGCAGATAGGTCATAATGTCAGGGTTGGCGCCCACACGGCCATTGCAGGGGCAACCGGCATTGCCGGTAGTGTGACGGTGGGCAAGCGCTGTATGATCGGCGGCGCCTCGGCCATCAATGGACACCTTGAGATCGCCGATGATGTGGTGATAACCGGAATGTCCGGCGTGACAAACTCCATAAAAGAGGCGGGCGTGTACTCGGCGGGCGTGCCGGTTGTGGATAATAAAACCTGGCGCAGGAATGTTGTTCGCTTTAAGCATTTGGATAAAATAGTAAGACGACTCTTCGATCTGGAAAGACGCATAAAAAAATAACTTGCCGCAGATAAAGCATGCCCAAGCTGAACGTCAACCAGATTAAACAGGTCTTGCCGCATCGCTATCCGTTTATATTGCTGGATAAGGTTCTGGAATATGAGCCCGGGGCATCACTGAAAGCCATTAAAAACGTCACCATCAACGAGCCGTTTTTTCAGGGGCATTTCCCGCAGCAGCCGATTATGCCGGGCGTGTTGATTGTCGAGGCGATGGCCCAGGCGTCAGCCATGCTGGGATTATTGTCCGGGGCAAAAATCGATCACGGCAATAAACTCTATTACTTAGTCGGCGTGGATAAGGCGCGGTTTCGAAAGACGGTGGGCCCGGGTGATCAGCTGATCATAGAAACTGATTTTATGACTGTCAGGCGCAATATCTGGCGTTTCTCCTGTGTGGCCAAAGTGGATGATAACCATGTCGCCGACGCCATATTGCTGACGACCATTGCGGATCCGGAGAGTTGATTGACCCCACAGCGAAAGTGCATCCCGATGCTGATATCGGTGATGATGTTGAAATCGGCGCCTATTCGATTATAGGAGCCGATGTCGCCATTGCCGATAGATCCATCATCGGCCCGCATGTCGTCATCAAGGGCCCCACCCGCATTGGCAAGGGCAATAAAGTGTTCCCCTTCTCATCCATTGGTGATGATCCGCAAGATAAAAAATACCAGGGCGAGCCCGACTCGCATCTTCAGATCGGCGATAACAATGTGATCCGGGAGTATTGCACTATAAACAGAGGCACCGCCGGGGGCGGCGGGATCACCAAAGTCGGCGATCATAACTGGATCATGGCCTATGTGCATATCGCCCATGATTGCCGGATTGGCAACCACACTGTCTTTGCAAACAACACAACATTGGCCGGTCATGTGCTCATTGATGATTTCGTCATACTCGGCGGTTTTACCGGTGTACATCAGTTTTGCAGGGTGGGGCGTTACGCCATCTCGGCCATCTCTTCGGTGATCGTCAAGGATGTGCCGCCCTATCTGATGGTGTCAGGCAACACCGCAAAACCCAATGGCCTGAATAAAGAGGGTTTCAGACGTCATGGTTTCTCCGCTGATTCAGTTGATGCAATCAGGCAGGCGTATCGCATTATTTATCGTGAAGGCCTGTTGTTGAAGGACGTACTCGAAAAACTGAAAACACTGCCGGATCATCATGGCGAGATAGCCAGGTTCATTGAATTTCTGAGTAGATCAGAGCGCGGGATCGTGCGCTAAATGGTTGTAGAAGGCTGGACATGCTACGGATTGGCATAGTGGCCGGAGAGCCGTCCGGGGATTTTTTGGCGGCGGAGCTGATCCAGTCTATCAAACAACAGCAACCCGAACTCATCGTGGAAGGCATAGGCGGCGATAAATTGCGCGAGGCCGGCTGTCGAATCCTCTTTCCTATGGAGCGCCTATCCGTGATGGGGTTGCTGGAGGTCTGTGGTCGGGTGGTTGAATTATTAAGAATCCGACAAAGGCTAAAACGCTATTTTCTGAGCAATCCACCGGATGTGTTCATCGGTGTGGACGCACCGGATTTCAATCTCGCCCTGGAGAGAAGTCTAAGGGAAAACGGGATCAAGACGGTGCATTATGTCAGCCCGTCCGTATGGGCGTGGCGGGCTTACCGGGTCGCTAAAATAAAAAAAGCCGTGGATCTCATGCTGTGCCTGTTTCCCTTTGAAGTGGACATCTTCAAAAAACAGGGCATTACCGCCAGGTGTGTTGGGCACCCCCTGGCCCGGCAGGTAGGGAGAGCGGCGGATAAACAGGGCGCCCGTCGAGCCCTGGGCGTTGCGCAGAGTTGTCTCACTATCGCCATTTTGCCGGGAAGCAGGCGCTCTGAATACAAGCGGCTCATCCCCCCTTTCATTGAGACGGCACGCTGGTTATTAAGGCACAACAACAACATTCAGTTTGTCAGCAATGTGCTGGATGGGATCGCCGAGAGAGAATTATTAGCGCAGGTTGCAAAACACAGGGATCGTGATTTAAGCATCAAGGTATACAAAAACAGCATGCCCGATGTCCTGGCGGCCTGTGATGTGGCGCTCCTGGCCTCCGGGACGATTACCCTGGAGGCCATGTTATACAAGGCGCCGATGGTGGTGGCCTATAAGGTGAACCTGCTGACGTACTGGCTCCTTCGCATGCTTGTTAAAGTGAAGTTCGCCTCCCTGCCCAATCTCCTGGCTGATCAGGAGCTCGTGCCGGAATATCTGCAGTTCGACTGTCATGGGGATAATCTCGGCCCGGCGATACAGCACTGGATAGATAGCCCGGATGCTGTCGCCTCCCTGTGCGAGACATTCAAGCAGTTGCATGAAACATTAAAAATCAATGCCGGTGAGTCGGCGGCCCGGGCAGTGCTGGAAGTTGTGGATTCAAAATGAACCCGGCGCAAAGACACCATCAAGGTATGAAGATGTATATTGCTGGAAGTTGTGGATAGCCAATGAACCCGGTGCAAAGACACCCTGTACTCTATGCCGGTGTGGATGAGGCCGGCAGAGGGCCTCTGGCGGGCCCGGTCATTGCCGCCGCCGTCATTTTAGATAAACCGCTCCCCGGATTGGCTGATTCTAAAACACTCAGTGAAAAGCAGAGGGATCATCTTTTTCATCGTATACGGCAGAGCGCACTCGGCTGCTCCTGGGGGCGCGCCGAGCACCATGAAATTGACGCCATCAACATTTTGCGTGCCACCCTGCTGGCGATGCAACGTGCCGTCAACCGCTTGCAGATAAAACCGGATCAGGTCTTAATAGACGGCCCTCACTGCCCGCAACTGGATTATCCGACACGGGCGATGATTAAGGGCGATCAAAGCGAGCCCTGTATCAGCGCCGCCGCCATTATCGCCAAAGTGATCAGGGACAGGGAGATGATTGAGATGGCGCAGACATACCCCGGTTATGGTTTTGCCAGGCATAAAGGCTATCCCACCCGGGGGCATATTGAAGCCCTCAGGGAGATGGGCGCCTCGCCCATTCACAGGCGCAGCTTCTCTCCGGTACGACGCTATTTGAGTGCGCCCTGGTGATGCAAACAACCCGCCGTCATTTTGTCCACTTGCATGTCCACACGGAATACTCCCTGTCAGATGGCCTGTTACGCATTCATGATTATGTGAGCGCCCTTGCCGATATGGGCATGCCTGCCTCGGCGGTAACGGAAATGGGCAATGTGTTCTCCATGGTGAAATTTTATCAAACCTGTTTTCAACATGGGGTTAAACCGATCATCGGCGCTGAGATAAATATACTGGATGAAGATGATGAGAATAAACATGCCAGGCTTGTTTTGCTCTGCCAGGATAATTCCGGGTTTCATCATCTTGCCGAATTGCTCACAAAAAGTTTTACTGAAGGCCAAACACATCACCTGCCTGTTGTCCACAAGCAGTGGTTAGAAGGGCGTAGCGGCGGGCTGATCGCCTTATCGGCCGCCAGAGAAGGCGACATTGGCCAGGCCATTATTCATGATAACCCTGAATTGGCCAAAGCCCGACTGGCGTTTTATCAGCATCTATTTGCAGGGCGATTTTATATTGAGTTACAACGCACCAATCGGCAGTTGGAGGATAAATACATTGACGGGGCGCTCACACTCGCCGCTGAGTCTGGATTGCCGGTCGTGGCCACGAATGACGTCAGGTTTTTACGGCAAGATGATTTTGACGCCCATGAGGCCCGTGTTTGTATACAAAGCCGATATACCCTCAACGACCCCGGGCGACCGCGCCTTTACAGTAACGAGCAATATCTAAAAACACCTGAGCAGATGTTCGCCCTGTTTGAAGACATACCCGAGGCCATAGAGAATACCGAGCGCATAGCCAAGCGGTGTAATGTGACCCTGGATTTTGGCAGGCCCTGCCTGCCCGAGTTTCCCGTCCCCGACGGTTACGATCAGAATACCTGGCTGCGTGATAAGGCACAGTCCGGTCTCGATGTGATAATCAGCAATAAAAAGGACGCCGGTCAGGTGTGTGATCTCGCCCTGTACAGGGAAAGATTACACCTTGAGCTTAACGTCATTATGGATATGGGGTTTCCCGGTTACTTTTTGATCGTGGCCGATTTCATACATTGGGCGAAAGAGCAGGGCATACCGGTCGGGCCGGGGCGGGGCTCCGGTGCAGGCTCACTGGTCGCCTTTGCACTGGGTATTACTGATCTGGATCCCATCGACTATGAATTGCTGTTCGAGCGGTTTTTGAATCCGGAGAGGGTGTCATTGCCTGATTTTGACGTGGATTTTTGCATGGATAGACGGGATGAGGTGATCGACTATGTGGCGCAAAAATACGGTCGTGATCATGTCTCGCAGATCATCACCTTCGGTAGCATGGCGGCGAAGGCCGTGGTGCGGGATGCGGGCCGGGTGCTGGGGCATCCCTATGGTTTTGTCGATCAGATTGCAAAGCTCATACCGTTTGATCTGGAGATGACCCTTAAGAAGGCGCTGATGGATGAGGAAGTCCTGAAACAACGCTATCAGGATGAAGATGAAGTGAGGATGTTGATCGATCTGGCGAGAAAACTGGAGGGTCTGTGCAGAAACGCAGGTAAACATGCCGGCGGCATCGTCATTGCGCCAAAGCCCTTAACCGAGTTCATGCCGCTGTACTGTGAAAAAGGCAGCGCGGTGACGTCGACGCAACTGGATATGGATGACGTACAGGCCCTGGGCCTGGTCAAGTTTGATTTTTTAGGGCTACGCACATTGACCATCATTCATTGGGCGGTGCGAGACGTCAATGATCTGCTGATCGGCAAGAATGAAAAAAAACTGGATATCAGGCACATCCCCCTGGATGATAAAAGCACCTATGAGTTGATCCGCAAAATGGATACCACCGCTATTTTCCAGCTTGAATCCGACGGCATTAAAAAACTCATTAAACGTCTTGAGCCGGACAAGTTCGATGATCTGATCGCCCTGGTGGCCCTGTTCAGACCGGGGCCCTTGCAGTCGGGCATGGTGGATGATTACGTGGACAGAAAACACGGCAGGGCACGGGTTGAATACATCCACGCTGATCTGGAGCCGCTGTTAAAACCCACCTATGGCGTTATTTTATATCAGGAACAGGTGATGCAGATAGCGCAACTCCTGGCGGGATACACACTGGGAGAGGCGGATGTACTGAGATATGCCATGGGCAAGAAAAAAGCCGAAGAGATGGCGCAGCAAAGAAGTGTTTTCGTCAATGGTGCGCTAGCAAATAATGTGAGTGAGAAGGTGGCCACATTCATTTTTAATCTCATGGAGAAGTTTGGAGAATATGGATTTAATAAATCCCATTCCGCCGCCTATGCCCTGCTTGCCTATCAAACCGCCTGGTTAAAGGCCCATTATCCCGCCGCATTCATGGCGGCGGTATTGTCATCGGACATGAAAAATGCCGACAAGGTCGTCATGCTCAGGGAAGAAGTCAGCAAGATGGGGATCATCTTAAAGCCGCCCGCCGTGAATGAAAGTGAGTATAAATTTAAGGTCATCGATCATGAAACGATCCTGTTTGGCCTGGGGGCTATTAAAGGGGTGGGCGAGTCGGCGGCGCTCAGTTTGATCCATGACAGAGATGAAAACGGCGTGTTTACGGATCTGTTTCAACTCTGCCGACGGGTGGATGTACGCAAGATGAATAAACCCGTCCTTGAGGCGTTAATTCGTTCGGGGGCGCTGGATGACCTGGGGCAAAGCAGAAGCATATTGATGGCGAGTCTGGAGAAAGCCTTAAAGTTTGCCGATCAATACAAGCATAATTCCGATAGCGGACAGGATGATATGTTCGGCCTTGAAGTCTCATCGAAAACGGGAAACAGCCAATCTCAACACAGGGGGGCTTTACCTTATGTTGTTGTTGAAGACCGGGGCGATCATGAGAGACTGCGAGGAGAGAAAGAAACGCTGGGTTTCTACCTTCAAGGCCATCCCATCACGCACTATGAGAGAGAACTCTCCCAGGTCATTTCCACCCGATTATGCCATGTCAAGCCAGAGGCCACTGTAACGGTGGCGGGCTATATTGATAGTATTCGCACCCGCACCGGGATGGGCGGGGGACGCATGGCTGAGCTGAGACTGGATGATAAAACCGCTCGGGCGCATGTCACTGTCCACGCCGAGACATTCCAGCGTTATCGTCAACTGCTATTAAAAGATCAGCTGATCATCATAAAAGGAGAAGCGATTGCCGATGATTATTTTGAGTCAGGGATCGCAATCGTCGCCAAAGAGGCCTATACGCTGGCGCAACTCAGGGCGCATTTCGGTATACTGCAACTCAGCCTGCATAAGCGTATGATGAACAACGGGTTTGTTTCGAACTTGAAAGCGATCCTGGCGCATCATCAATCCGGGACAAATCAGGTGTTGATAGCATATGATAATGGTTATGCATCAACAGTCTTGCACTTTGGCGATGCCTGGACGGTGAAAATAAGCGATGAGCTGGTGACGGAATTAACGCAAATTATTGACGTTGGCCATATTCACCTGGAGTTTCCCGGAAGAATACATTTGTAAACTGGTATTGATATGGAAAAACACAATCAACTGATCAACTTTCTCGATTTTGAACAACCTGTTGCCGAGCTGGAGGCCAAGATCGAAGAGTTGCGTTATGTGGGTGATGACAGCAACGTCAATATCAATGATGAGATCAGCAAATTGCAAAAACGTAGCATGGAGCTGACGAAGTCCATCTTCTCTTCACTCACAGCCTGGCAGGTCTCGCAGGTAGCCCGCCATCCCCTCAGGCCCTACACGCTGGATTATATCAATAAAATATTCACCGACTTCAATGAACTGCATGGCGATCGTAACTTTGCGGATGATCCGGCTATATTAGCCGGCATTGCAAGGTTTGAGGGCAGGGCGGTGGCGGTGATCGGACATCAGAAAGGCCGTGATATAAAAGAGAGGATACACAGAAATTACGGGATGCCAAGACCGGAGGGGTATCGCAAGGCGATGCGAATTATGCGCCTTGCCGAGAAATTCAAGCTGCCGGTATTGACATTCATCGACACACCCGGCGCCTATCCCGGGATCGGCGCTGAGGAACGCGGGCAAAGTGAGGCCATTGCCCGTAATTTAATGATCATGTCTGAGCTTCGCACGCCCATTATTTCCACTATCATCGGCGAGGGCGGATCAGGGGGCGCGCTTGCCATTGGCGCAGGGGATAAACTGAATATGCTACAGTACAGCACGTATTCCGTTATCTCACCGGAGGGTTGCGCCTCTATCCTGTGGAAGGATCCGGAGAAAGCCGAAGACGCCGCCGAGGCATTGGGCATGACCGCCGAGCGGCTACAGAGGCTAGACGTAGTGGACGCCGTCATTGATGAGCCCTTAGGGGGCGCACACCGGGATTATGATAGCATTGCCGCCGGGCTCAGCGCCGAGATGGCGGCGCAGCTAGATGAGCTGGGTCAACTCAACACAGATGAGCTATTGGCGTTGCGTCAGCGGCGGCTTCGCACCTACGGTTATTTTCAGTAACAGACAACCGCCCCATGTGATTTGGGCGTTTCCCCCGGCATGCGTATTACAGCGGAGCGTGTTAGTTCATTTTTAAGTGCGTTGCCTGCAAGCAGTCGCATTGTGATTGCCTACAGCGGGGGGATGGACTCCCACGTATTGCTCCATGTAATGGCCCGCATGCGCCCACGTTATCCATGGAGAATGGACGCGATTCATATCAATCATCATCTGCAAAAGCAAAATGAAGACTGGGCGCTGCATTGCCGGAGAACATGCCGTTCACTGGATGTGAGCCTGAGCATTAAAACAGTGGATGCCTCCAATCCCGGCAAGGAGGGCCTTGAGGGCCGGGCGAGAAGACTAAGATACGCCGCCATTCAGCAATGTTTAGGCAAAGCGGATATTTTGCTCACCGCACACCATCAGGACGATCAATTAGAGACCTTTTTATTGCAGCTATTTCGAGGCGCCGGTGTGCTCGGGCTCGCATCCATGCCGCCGCTGAGACGGTTTGACCCCGGATGGCATGGGCGTCCCTTATTGGGCTTTCCCCGTTCCGCCCTGTATCACTACGCCCATGAGAACAACCTCACATGGGTGGAAGATCCATCAAATGAGAGCAGACAAATGGACAGGAACTTTCTAAGACATGAGATCATGCCGACGATAAAAAGCAGATGGCCGGATGTATCGACGCCTGTCGCCAGGACAATTTCAATCCATGCCGATGTGCAGGTGTTGCTGGATGATGTGGCAAGGCAAGATCTCGCCTCATGCCAGGGCGGCAACAAAAACATCCTGGTGATCAGCGAACTACAGCGGCTCACACCACAGCGACAGAGAAATGTACTGCGTTATTTTATTCGTACCCTGGCGTTGCCCATCCCCGGTAGCGATCATCTCTCACATATTATGTCTGATATTCTGGCTTCAAGGCGCTACTCTATTGCCTGTGTGAAGTGGAGGGGCGCCGAGGCACGTCGATACAGGGGTTATTTGCATATCGGCCCTGCCCTGGATGATTTTGACAGCTCGGTTATCCTGCCCTGGCGTTTTAATAGGCCCTGTGTATTGCAGTATGGGGAATTAACCGCCAGGGAGGGCAAGGGCGGTGGTCTGAGGAAAGACTGCTGCGCCAATTCACTAGTGGAGATTCGATACCGAAGGGGCGGAGAGCGGATCAGGTTACCCGGCCATCAACACCACCATAAGATCAAAAAGCTGTTTCAGGGCAGGGGCATACCCCACTGGCTCAGAGAGCAGGTGCCTTTCATCTACATCAATGACAGGCTGGCTATGGTGGCGGGGCTCTGGATTGATGCGGCTTTTCTCGCCGCCGATGATGAGGACGCCTGGATCATTCACTGGACACGGGCGGCGGATGTATTAGCCTTCAATGTATGATCTTCAAGCCCCACCATTTAACAGGAGAGAACATCTTGGGGGTAGCATGAAACCCAAACAGGGCATGAGAAGATTGATGTTCATGCCCCAAGGCAACAACCGAAAATCAAGAGATGGTCGGGCCTGCTATGGATGGATGAGCATGGATCGCCAGTTTTGAATGTTCATTATATGAAAGGATTTTTGGTTTTCAGTACGGCGGTCTTCTCCTCAAACGGGTAGGCCTGCGCATGCTCGGTAAAGCGCAAAACAATATCGCCGATTTCAATGATATCGCCTTCATGTAAGGTTTGTTTGCTGATCTGCCTGTCATTGATAAACACACCATTTAATGAGTCCATGTCTATGAGGACAAACTTACCATCATCATTGCGGTGAATTGCTGCGTGTTTCCTGGAAATGGAATGATCATCCAGGGGCATTTCATTATCCTTGCTTCTGCCTATGCGCCAGGTGGTATGGGTTATGGCGTATCGCTCTCTTCTCTCGTCCTGTCCCACCAGGTAGGCATAGGGTTTTACTGGGTCGACAGGCGTTACTCTCCCAGCTTCCAGAGCGGGTTTTCGATACAGCAGGTATATCATCATCAGGGTCAATAAAATGAGCACGACCAATGCCACGGGCACCCCGTACCATACTAATAATGCGATGCGTGGTTTCTCGTTATCGGTTTTTGTGGTGGTTAAGCTGGCGGTGGGCGGGATAACCCCCGTTTCAGCCGGCTCCGGCAGGTCAGTTTCAAGGGCCTGCTTTTCTCTTGTTAGTGGAATGGTGATATCGATGTGTTTATCTTCACTTAAAAAACGGATGGATATGGCAGGCTCTGTGAGCGCGCTGAGTTCCACTGATGATAGATCCAAAGAGAACCGCCCGCCCGTATCCACGTTCGCATACAACTCACTGATCCGATCTTCGGCCAAGTCGTAACTGGTATCCGTTTCAATGAAATGACCGCCGCTCTCCTCGCTCAATCGCCGCAGGGTTTGCAGCGCCACAGACAGGGAAACGGAGCGGGGATAGCCGATGGCATTGATGATCACGCCACGCTCTCTTGCGGCCTTGATCACATCGGTATGAAAGTACGCCTTATCTTCGGCCTGACCATCGGACAGCACCAGAATGACTTTACGCGCATAGTCAAACATCGATAAATACGCAATGGCCGCCAGCAGGTTTCGATAGAGCTCGGTCGTCAGACCCAGGGCTTTTAGATCAGCCAGTGAGGCGGCTAGGCTGGTTTTTGATGAACCTGTCGGCGCCTGAATGATGAGATCTTTATCAAATGTCGCCAGCCCGATTGCATACCTATCGCCAGCCAGATCGAGCAGTGTCTGAACATGGGCGATGCTTCTGCCTAGCGCATCCTGTCTTTTAGGATCGCTGGTGTCGATCAGGATCAGCACCCCGGTGGTTGCCCCGGGCCAGGGGTATCGCTCATGCTCATCAACGGCAACAGGGGCGCCTTTAAGGGTTGCGATAATAGTCTCGCTCTTAAAGGCAGAGAGAAAACGATATGCACAGTTTACTTCAACCGATCCTGTCTGAGTGCAGGTGATATCCATGTCCCGGGTTAGCGAAGACCAGGCGATAACATCCGATGTGATAGCGAGCAGCAGTAGCAGCTTTGCTGTGGATTGAATTGAATAAATGGCGCTATTTATCGGGAATAAGCGGATCGGGGAGATCATAGAACTCGATGTTGGCGGCTTTTTGTCCTGTGCGATTGAATGCGTCAATCTCTCTTACATCGGGGTCGTCAGGGATCTTGAACTCACCGAGCTGGGCCATGCCTTTGTTTAATTTGGATTTTGCATTGATGAGCCGCTCATGGAGCTGATCGGAATAGGCGAATGCGTAGGCCCGGGGCCTGCTTCGCCCTGAGAGATCATCCAGGCCTTTGAGCCAGAGATACACCATGCCACCCTCGCCGCTGGCCTTATCCGGTTGTACCACATCGGCGGCAATCAGGCGAAACCTCTCCGGCGGCGTATCATCTATTGGCCATCCGAGCAAAGGCGGGAACGAGAGATAGCTGACGACATATAATAATGTTGTTGCGATAATGGACGCCGCTTTTATTTTCCATGACCAGTTAGAGTACAAATTGACGCTCAATAGCAATAACGCAACCGCCACGTATGCGGCGACTAATCCGGCAATGCCCAGTGTATACACTTGAATCCCCCTCTACTCGCCAAGAAAGACGAGTTGTTTTGGTAGAAAATTAATATTGGATACGCCGCCGTCCCTGTTGATGCGAAACCTGAAGGCCGTGACTTCATCGCCGGGTTTTTTCAGTTTTATGGTGTTGTAGTACACCACTTCAAGTGCCGGATTGACTTTCACCAACCTGACGTTCACGTCCACCGGCCTGTCCGTCTCTGAGGCATAATAATGCAGGTTGACCACATACTCACCTTTAACAACGCCTCTTATGGTGACCACTTCCTGGTTCAGCGGGTTCTCAACCTCTTCACCATTGATGATTATGGTGTCGTTGAGCAGGCCTCTGTCATCCCGGTCCAGGTGTAAAAGACCCGCCTCGGGATTGCGAAACCAGATCACCCGACCGTCCGGGTCTTCCACCCACACGTCAATATCATCCGGGCTGTTATCCTCCCAGGTGACCGTCATGATATATTCGGCTTTCGGATCGATGATCCCGGATTTCGCCTCCGGGTTCATAAACATGATCGCCACCAGGAATAAAAACGTAAAACCCAGCAAGGCGTTAAATAGCAGATCGGTGAACGGATCAGAGCGATATCGCCTGTTATGACTGGACATGTTCGCTCCGCTATAGCCTGGGTAGAATGTGTACCTGGATCAGGTGTTTGCTGATATCCAGCAACTCATCAGCGGCTTGATCGAGTAAATAACATTGCGATGCCGTCAGTATGCTGCAAACCAGTCCGGCGAATGTGGTGTAAAGCGCAGTACCCATGCCGGCGCTCATCTGCTGTAGTATGCTCTGCATGGTACTGACGTCAAAGTCATTCACATTGACCACGGATCCCAGCATGAGCACAAAGCCGATGATGGTGCCTAGAAGACCCAGCTTTATCATCATGTCGGTGAAGAACCAGCCGATGTTGTGGGGGTTTTTCAGCTTGCCCTCATAGACCTCCATGAGCTCCGAGCCGTTGATGATCATCTCGCCTTTTTGATCTACCGGGGCCGGTTTGAGCTGATAGGACAGATCACGCAAATAGGTTGTTAGCAAACACCCGGGCAGTGGTGTGTTTTGTGCGATGAAGACTTCCCCGTCTTCTACCGTGATCCTGGGCGCCTGACTGTTTCTCACCAGCGCCTCGACCGTCTTCGACAGGTTTAGCTCAGATGAGAGAAAACAGATGCGCCGGGCGCAATAAATGGTGATGATGATAAACAGCAAGGTGATAGCCCATGATAACTTGCTGCTGTCACCCAGATACAGCAACAACATCACATTCTCATGCCAGGCGATAAATAACGCAAAGCTGATAACGCTGATCAGCATTAACCAGATCAGTAGCAAGTGATGTTCGCCTTTGTGCATGGGTATTCCAAGTCTGATGTTTTCGAGAGTTTATATGAAAGTGAGTGATTATTCTCGTATTAGCACTTTTGTGCCGATAGTGATGTATTGTCGCAAATCATTCATCTCTTCATTTTTAAGTGCAATACAGCCCTCAGTCCAGTTCTCAGCCTCGTGGATCAGCCGTTTCTTCTCGTTCATCTGTCCAATACCGTGGAGCCCGATATAGCCACCGAGTGCAGTCGTCTGTGGCGGCAGGGTTTTGTTTTTATAAGCAGATGCAATTTGCTTGAATTCGGTGGCGTTGATGATCTCGTTTTGATACCCATACCAGGCGTCGATGAGGTTGGGGTAATTTAACTGCATAAAAAAATGGAACTGGCTGTCTGCCTTGAAATCAACAACAGCGTATATGCCTGTGGGCGTTTTATTATCACCCCGTTGCCGTTTGGCGCCCTCTCCACCCTTGCCATGGGCAATACGAAACTCTTTCACCGTTTCCTGCTCCCGTTTGACGATAAGCAGACGATGGGTTTTGGAGATTTCGATGCTGTAGGGGGTGGCGAAAACGGGCGGGCATAAACCCCATAAAAGAAAAAAACACACACATTTTCCCAAGTTACGAGCGCTCCCTTTTAGATCTGCTTTCATTATTTATCCGCTTGCTGATGTATTTTTAGCGCTCTCATGTTATGGCATTTTAACAGATGTTTATTCATTCAGTTCTTTGGGCTACCGGGGCGTACAGCCCTTAGACAGCGGCGCTATCCGATTGATGAAACAGTGGATGAGACAGCCCGGGGTGGTTTAGTGTAGCTCATCATTCAGATTAAAATGGATAACTTTAAGGATAACCCTGTTTTAAGAGAAATCGTTACCTTCTTTAATGGGCACAGATCACGGAAAAGAGTCGGGCGATAAAACCTGGGTTCAACACAGGATCAGGATAAATGGTTGATATGAACCAGTTTCAGTTATACTAGTTGTATGGATATGCACCCCAAGCGTTCTTTGAGCCACCTGCTCCTGGTGCATGAGATCGCCTTTTTGTTTTTGGTGGCCGTCACCGGATTATTAAGTGGCCTGTCCGCTTATTTCTGGCAGAAGACCTCCTCTGAGTCAATCCGGATAAACAATTCAATTTATCTGGGCGAGCAGATCAGGGGCGAATTATATCGCCAGATCCAAGAGGTCGTCAGGGCGCGATTACTGGAGGATGATCAGGCCCTGGTGGTGTATGCCGACTACACGAAACGCATCGATACCCATTTTAATCAACTCCGTCAGACCTCGGTCAATAGAGAAGAGGATACAGTCATTCAGGGCCTGCAACAGGTATACAGTGAGATTCAATTCGATATGAACATCATCTTTGATGATCCCTACCATGCGGACAGCGCACTGAGGATGAAGATCCTGGAGCCGCTGATTGCCGAGCAGATGTTTAACCGCTTTGAGGAGAGGTATGAAGAGCTGAAGTCCGTGTATGGCGAGGCGCACCGGGATCTGGAACAGACCATTGCCCTGTGGACGCAGTACGCCCCGGTTTTGATCCCGTTTTTATTTTTAGTGGCGGTGATCATCGTGATCTATACCAGTCAGATCATTCGCAATGGTTTTGTGAAACCGGTGGCCACGATCATGGATGGTGCGGCGGAGATCAGCCGTGGTGAGCTGGCGCACAGAATTCCCGAGCAGGGCGTCAATGAAGTATCCGAGATTGCCGGCTCCATCAACAAGATGGCCGGCGAGCTAAAAATCAGCCGTGACGCCCTGGTGGAACACGAAAGGCAGGCGGCGCTGGGCGCTTTAGTACCGGTTGTTGCACATAACATTCGCAATCCTCTTGCCAGCATCAGGGCGACGGCCCAGGTGCTCGAAGACATCGAAAGCCCGGCTGAGTTGGCAGAAAGTAAGCGCGCCATCATTGATACCACTGATCGCCTGGGACGTTGGGTGAATGCCCTGGTCTCGTATTTGCACCCATTAAAACCCAGTCTCAGGAGCATCCAGGTATCGCAACTTATCGATGCGGCATTAGCGCCGTTACGCACCCGTATTGATGAGAAACAGATCCGTATAGAGCGAAATGGCTGGGAGCTGTCAGAGAAAGTGCGTGTTGATCCGGACCTGATGGAGCAGGCGCTCTATGGCCTGTTGGCGAATGCCATCGACGCCTCAGAGCAGAGGGGCACGCTCTCCATCACCATAGACAATGATGAGGAGCAGATCACCATCTGCATAGAGGATAACGGTCCCGGATTACCGTTCGAGCCGAAACCGGGCAATTTGGAACCGGGCCCGTCCACCAAACGATTTGGCACCGGCTTAGGCATACCGATTGCCTTTAAGATCTGCCAAAGCCACGGTTGGGAACTGGCCTTTGAGGCCATCGAGGATGCGGGCACATTGGTGAGCATTATCGTCCCCGGGAACACCGGCAAGGCGGCTAACAATGGCAACTGACGCTCGTCCATTGGCAAGCACGGCGGAGGTACCGCTATTGAAAAAAACGGTGCTGATTGTTGAAGATGAAACCGTGTTTGCATCGGCGGTGAGGAAAAAACTGACCTATTCCGGCTACCAAAGTGATGTTGCCGGGAACCTGGCGCTCGCCAGAGAGAAAATAAAACACAGCCCCCCGGATTTGATCTTGCTGGACATGCGTCTGCCGGATGGCTCCGGTCTTGATCTGTTATCGGAGATGAGCAGTGAGCATGACGGCGCCTGCCCGGTGTTGGTGATGTCCGCCTATGGTGAAATTGAAGATGCGGTCTCGGCCATGAAGTCCGGTGCGGCGGACTACCTTAAAAAACCCGTCGATCTCGATGAGTTAATGATGATGGTGGAGCGGACGCTGGAGCGGGACGCCTTATCACAAAAACTCACCTATTCCAGTAAACGTGAACAACACGCCCATGAAGAGGTCGCCTTTTTAGGGAAAAGCGATGCGATTGATGCTATCAGAGGGCAGGTCGAGCGCCTAGAGAACCTCACCTTAAACAGCGAGAGCATTCCCCCTACCGTATTGATTCTGGGTGAGACCGGCACCGGCAAAGATGTGGTCGCTCGGCTTTTACATGCCGGCAGCGCACGTTCGCAAAGACCGTTTGTGCATGTTGATTGCGCCAGCTTGCCGGGGGACTTGATTGAAGCCGAATTATTCGGCCATGAAAAAGGCGCCTTTACCAGCGCCCATGTTGAGAGAACCGGCCTGATTGAAGCCGCCGAAGACGGGGTGTTGTTCATGGATGAGATCGGCGAGTTACCAATGGGTTTGCAGTCTAAACTGCTTGCGGTCCTTGAGCGGCGCACATTACGAAAAGTCGGGGCGACCAGGGAGCGAGCGGTGGCCGCCTGGATTGTGGCCGCCACCAACCGCAATATTGAAGAGCTGGTCAGGCAAGGGGAGTTTCGCTCCGATCTGTACTACAGATTAAACGTGTTGAGCATCTCAATCTCGCCATTAAGGGAAAGGGGCGATGACGTCATGTTGCTCGCCCGGCATTTTGTAGCGCAAAGCGCCAAAAGATACGGGATCAACTCGATCGGTATTTCCAGGGAAGCCGAGCAGGCTATGAGGTCATACCACTGGCCGGGCAATGTGCGGGAATTAAAACACGTGATAGAAAGGGCGGTGTTATTAAATGGCGAGGGGGAGTTATCAGCCGGCGCTTTGGCGTTGAGAGGCAATCGGCCAGCGAGCACAACACTGGATGAGGGTTTAACGCTTGACGGCGCCGAGTTGATCCTGATCAAGCGTGCCCTTGAGAAGAGCAACGGCAATGTCTCAAAAGCCGCCAGGGAATTAGGGATCACCAGAATGGCGCTACGCTACCGGATCAAAAAACACCGCCTTAACGTGAATGACGCCTGAGGATCCCGTGACGTCCGCTTGTATCACCAGCCTCAAAGGTGTTGGTGAACTCAAGGCCCCTGCTACTCAAAGGGCAAGGATGGCAGGTTTGTCACGGCTTGTTTTTGCCCGGCCATCTTTCGGTTTGTTGATTTGGCGCAGGGCCGTCGCTGAGCGGAGCGTCATGCACAGTTGAATTATTGGCGTTTATGGATGAACATGTATGGATGAACATGGCAGGGGCTTTTGACGGCGCAGGTTATGGTGTGGGGTTAGATGATGTATCCATTTTACATGGGGTGAGAGATGCACGATGACATAAAAAAAGAGTTGCAAGCGGCGACATTTCAGCGTCTGGTCGCCTATCTTCGGGAGCACACGGAAGTACAAAATATCGAGCTGATGAACCTCGCCGGTTTTTGTCGTAATTGCCTGTCGAAATGGTATAAAGCGGCGGCCGATGAGCGCGGCGTAGAGATGGACTATGAACAGGCGCGTGAGATCATCTATGGCATGCCCTACAGTGAATGGAAAAGTCAGCACCAAAAAGAGGCGACACAGGAGCAGGCCGAGGCCTATGCTGCGCGCCAGAGGGAGGGAACTCAGGCAGACTCAGTTTGATAAAAGGTACTGCCTCAATGCGCTGATCACCGCCCGGTTCTCATCGTCAGTGCCAACGGTGATCCGTAGCACATCCTCGGCCTCGCCGGTGCTCACCGGCCGTGGGATGATGTTGTTTGCTTCAAGAAATCGGGCGGCGCCGGCGGCGTCTTTTGATGGTATGCCATCAAAGATCAGCAGATAGAAATTAGCGACGCTGGGTATGACACGCAGGCCCAGTTCATCTAACGCCTCGCTCATGTGTTTCAGTGAGTGTGCATTTCTCTCTTTAACCCGGCTCACATAATCGGTGTCCCGCACGGCGGCGGTTGCCGCCGCCATCGCCGCCGCATTGGCGTTAAATGGGGTTCTGGCCCGTTGCAAGGCCTCGATAATGTGATCCGGGCAATAGGCCCAGCCAATTCGCAATGCCGCTAAACCATGGATCTTTGAAAATGTCCGGGTGATGACGACATTCTCATACTCGCCCACCATGTCAAGACCGGTTTCATAGTCTTCTTTCGTCACGTATTCAGCGTATGCCGCATCGATGATCAGCAAAACATCAGGGGGGAGGGCATGATGCAATCGCCTCATTTCATCTGCACTGATATACGTGCCGGTGGGGTTGTTGGGGTTGGCGATGATGACCATGCGGGTCTTGCTGGAGATAGCATTGAGAACATGATCCACATGCACAGTATGGTTTTCCTCCGGCGCAAATACCACTTTGGCACCCTGGAGCTTTCCATATATGGGGCACATAACAAAATGATTCTCGGTGATCAGCAACTCATCAGATGGGCCGACATAGGTGCGGATCAGCAATCCCAGTAATTCCTCAGAGCCGTTTCCGCAGATAATGTTATTCATATCAAGGCCGTAGACTTCGGCGATAGCCTCACGTAACGCCTGCTGGGAACCATCGGGATAGCGATGCAATGTACTCTCGCTTGCATGGTAGGCCTCGATAGCCTTTGGGCTGGGGCCGTAGGCGGATTCGTTGCTGGATAGCTTTATGGGCCGGGCGCCATCTTCCAACACGCTTTTGCCCTGTTGGTAGGGTTGTATGGATGAGACGTCTTGTTGAGGTCTGGGGCGGTGATGGTTTTTCACGTTATCTACCTTTCATACATGGGTGATTTTTTCTCCAGGTGGGCGCTGTATCGGGACAGGCTAAAACAACACACCCAGAAAAACAGCGCAGCGAAGAGGTAACCGGTGGCGCTCACGCCCGGGCTTAGCCAGGCGGGATCAGCCGCCGCATTTTGTACCATGCCTAACAGATCAAATAAACCGATGATCAATAACACCGTGGTCTCCTTGAACAGGCTGATAAAGTTACTGGTGATCTGGGGTAATGCGACCGGGAGCGCCTGGGGCAATATCACAAGATGGGTGCGTTGCCAGTAGCCGAGCCCCAACGCCTCTGCGGCCTCATACTGCCCTGCCGGGATAGACTGTAAGGCGCCGCGTATCGCCTCGGCCATGTAACATGACATCAAGATGGTCAAGGCGATCAGCGCCCTGAGTAGCTTATCGATTTCCACGCCTGCCGGCATGAATAACGGGAACATGATGATGGCGACAAACAACACCACCAGCGCCGGCAGGCTACGCCACAATTCAATCCAGGTGGTGCAAGCGATCCGGATCAGCGGTATGGATGAGCTGCGTCCCAGGGCCAGTAGTATTGCAAACGGCAGGGAGGTGCAGAGCACAAACACGGCCGTGATCAGGGTAAGGAAAAAACCGCCCCATTTGCCGGTATCCACATAGCTCAGTCCGAATTGACCGCCTAAAAATAAAACCACACCAATGATCGGATAGATGATGATCAGCATGGCGAGCAGGCGATTTTTATAGGGCATGCGGGGTATAAAAAGGGGCAGCGTCAGCAAAATGGCCACGCCAAATCCAACATGAACACGCCAGCGTTCGCTGGCCGGGTAAAGGCCGTAGATGAACTGATCAAACCTGGCCCAAATAAATGGCCAGCAAGCGGCGGTTTTATCCGGGCAATCCTCGGGTGTTGTCCCGAACCAGTAGGCGTCTATGACTAACCAGTTTAACAGGGGCACAAAGACAGCGAAGATGATAGAGAGGCTGATCAGTGTCAGCGCCGTATTAAAAGGCGATGAGAGAAGATTTCCCCGGATCCATTCAAGGCGGGCATGTTGTGTTGAACGGGGCGGCATGATCATGGGGCTGACAGGGCTATTTTATGGTGATACCAATTTAAGAACAGGGCGATACACAAAGAGATGAACGCATAGACCAGCATGGTAATCGTCATAATAAAAACAGGTTGCCCTACCAGGTTATTCACTGTGCCGACAAATACCGATACCACTTCCGGATAGGCGATAGCGGCGGCCAGTGATGTGCTTTTAAATAGATTTAAATAGACGTTTGACAGTGGCGGGATGATGATCCGCAGTGCTTGGGGGAACAACACCAGTGTGATGGTAAGGTGATAAGGCAGGCCCAGTGAGTTAGCGGCTTCTGTCTGACCTTTGGGAATGGCGGTAAAGCCGGAGCGTACAATCTCGCCGATGTAGGTTGCATTGTACATGGAGAGCCCCACCACCAGGGATATAAACTCAGGCATCATCACTATGCCGCCGCTATAGCCAAAGCGGCTGGGTTGGGGTATTTGCAATGTCACATCAAAGAGGAGAACACTCACGATCACACTGCCTGTGAAAAGCAAAACACCCGCTAATATAACCATACCGGATCGCACCACTTTCTCTCGTAGCCACTTGGTGAGAAGGTACGTCATGATGCCGGCGATCAATAAGGTGCTCATCAGCCAAAGCCACGGGTGTTCGGTGGTGATTGCCGGCATAAAAAGACCACGATTGTTCAGGAAGAGATAATCTAAAAAACGGTAACTGCCATCAGTGGACGGCAGTGCGCGCAACACCACGAAATACCAGAAAAAGATCTGTAAAAGAGAGGGAATGTTACGGAAGATCTCGATATAAACCGTGGCCAGGCGTGCGACTAACCAGTTATCAGATAGCCGTGCCAGGCCAATCAGCAATCCCAGTATGCTGGCGCAGATGATGGCGAGCACCGCTAACAACAGGGTATTGAGTAAAGCCACGATAAAGGCATGGGCGATGGTGGAGTTGGCGCTGTAGGGGATCAGTTTTTGTCCAATTTCAAACCCCGCCCTTTTCCATAGAAAGTCAATACTGGAGTCCACACCCAGCCGGGCAAGATTGCTTTGGGTGGCGGCAATGATCAGGTAAGCGACAGCGGCAATGATAAACAACAGGATGATTTGATAGAGAAGTTCCCGTTTCATGTCGGCATGATGGGTTTATCTGAAGGGCAGGGCAGAATGCAATCCGCCCTCTTTCCAGCTTGCATTTAAGCCACGTTCAAGACCCAGGGGGGCGAAGTTTCGCTCCCACATGTCATTGTAGTTACCCACCAGTTTGATCACCTGATAGGCCCAGTCATTAGCGAGCCCCAGTTTCTCACCAAAGCCCCCATGCACACCCAGCAGGCGTTGCACTTCGGCATTTTCACTCATCGCCCTCATCTCATCGACGTTGCTTTGGGTGACGCCTAATTCCTCGGCGGCAAAGCGTACGTTAAATGACCACAAGGCGATGTCGCGCCAACGGGGGTCGCCCTGTCTTACCAGGGCGCCGAAGGGCTCTTTGGAGATCACCTCATCTAGTATGAGATGTTCACCCCGGTCCGGCCAGTTGGCAATCCGTCCGGCGGTTGTCAGTCGCTCATTGGTAAAGGTATCACATCGGCCCGCATAATAGGCTTGCAGGCCCTTGTCGATATCGGCGAATGTGATCGGCGTGTAGGCCATGCCGTGGTGATCAAAATAATCGGCGATGTTCTGCTCAAGGGTGGTGCCTTGGGCGATACAAATGGTGGCGCCGTCCAGGTCTTTGACTGATCGCACGCCGGAGTCTTTGCGTACCACAAAACCCTGTCCCGCATACAGATAAACACCGGCGTAGTCCAGCCCCAATGAGACGTCACGCACGAAAGACCAGGTGGCGCCGCCGGGGAAAATATCAATCCCGCCTGATTGCAATAGCGTGAAGACGGTGTGCGGCGTTATCGGCACATAGTCAATTTTGATCGCACCAAATATGGCGGCGGAGATGGTCTTGCAATGATCGATGTCAAAACCGACCCGCCTGCCGTCATCATCAATGCTGCTAAAGCCGGGGCTGCTCTCAATGATCCCGCAACGTAACACCCCTCGCTCCCGGACGTCTTCCAGGGTGCCGGCGAGGGCAGGGTGTAGTGTGAGAGACCATCCAGCGAAAAACAGGGCGCTGTGCACAAGGCGAGACATTTTTTTGCTCATTGCCGTCTTATCTTCCAATCCCGGGTGAGGGTCGCTTTGATCCTATATAATTTAAGTCTAAACTATTTACTATCGGTTTCTCAACAACCCATTACCTGGAGTGAATATGGTCGATCGGCTACACATTGTCGAGCAAAAGCTCGAACACATACCCCACGATAAGGAAGGGCTCAGGCTATGGTTACGCATTGTGTCCTGCACACAGATGGTAGAGCAGGAAATACGCACCATGTTGCGGGATGAGCATGATATGACGCTGCCCCGATTCGAATTACTCTCGGCCCTGGACAGGGTGCCGGAGGGATTAACCATGGGGGAATTATCACGCTGGTTGATGGTAACGAAAGGAAACGTCACCGGTATCGCCGAAAGACTATCCGAGGATGGCCTCATCCGGCGTCAGCCAACACCGACAGATCGCCGCTCGTTCGTGGTGACGCTCACGGACAAAGGGAAACAAGCGTTTGCAGCGATGGAGATGGCGTATGAAAAATTGCTCGATACCTTATTTGAGGAAGTCACCCTGGATGACAGCGATGTGTTCGCCGGGATCCTGGCGAAAGTGAAAGAACGGGTTGGGACAGTTCGGGATGAGGGGGGGATGATGGATAACTAGCGTGCATTGGGCAACATGATATAGGGCCAGGGGCTTGGCATCCCGGTGCTTGGCATTTCAATTAGACTTGGGCCCGTTTCCTTAAATGCGCTTTGCAACGCGCCTCGTAATTGCGCCGGCGTCTTAACATACCAGCCCCGCACACCAAAACTCTCGGCGAGTTTGACAAAATCCGGATTATACAGATCAGAGCCGATGAGCCGGCCGTCAAAGCCTTCCTGTTGGTCCCGCTGTACATTCCCATAGGCATGATTATTAAAGACGATGTTCACCAGATTTAAGTTATATTTCACCGCCGTCGCCATCTCTGTGGCCTGGTACATAAAACCGCCGTCGCCACCGAGCGCGATAACTTTTTTATCGGGATGCGCTATCTGCACGCCCAATGCCGTTGAGTAACCGTAGCCGAGGTTCCCCTGGTAGCTGCTGGTAATGAAGTGTCTTGGCTGATAAACAGGAAATCCGTACCATGAGGCATAACCCACCTGGGTCACTTCATCCACAAAGTAACCATCATCCGGCAGCTCCTCCCGTATGACTTTCAGTATTTCCATCTGGGCGCCCACATGCTCTGTGAATGTCTTCATCGTGGCGGCTTTCAGCTCGCTTAATTCCGCTTTGCGAGATGGCCGTGAGATGTTGTGCCTGCCAAGCGCCGTGATGAGCTCGGATAGGGCCGCCCTGGCGTCGGCCACAATCCCTATTTCGGGTTTGATAAAATTGTTGATCTGCTCGGCGTCAATATCAATGCGGATGATCTTCAAACCATCATCAACACCCCAATAAAGCTGGGGGAGATCCATTCTCGTGCCGATGGCGATGATGACGTCCGCCTTGCCCCACAGGGTGTGTCCCGCTGCATAGGGTTGGCTCAGATAATGGCGATCATCCATGATCCCTTTGCCGCTCCACAGTGTGGTGCAGGGCGCCTGTAAGGTTTGCGCCACTTCTAACAATTCCGCCGCCGCATCCACACAGCCATGCCCGATCACCATCAATGGGCTTTTTGCCTTGCCGAGCAGTGACGCCGCTTTGTCTATCAAATCTGTATCAACAGCGGGTGTTGGCGGCCAGGGCGTAGCTGGCGGTACTGTCACTTCCGCCTCCAGGGCCATAATATCCGGCGCCATCTCCAATGCGACCGGACGAGGGCGCCCCGAATACATCTCCTTAAAAGCCCGATGAACAAGATGCGGCGCATCGGCCGGGTGCGCTATTCGTTCCGCCCATTTCGTCAGGTGTTTGAGCATGCCTAGCTGATCGGGAATTTCATGTAAAAAACCCAGCCCCTTGTCTATCCACTGTGAGGGGATCTGCCCTGCCAGACAGAGCACACGCTCATTGGCCGCATAGGCGGTACACAGGGCGGCGGTGGTGTTCAATACACCCGGGCCGGGCACCACCGAATACACCCCGACTTTTCCTGTCGAGCGGGCATAACCATAGGCCATATAGGCAACGCCTTGCTCATGTCGGGCGTTGAAGACCTGGAGCCTGTCAGCATTGCCGTACATTGCATCAAAGAGGTGGTAGGTCTGCCCGCCCGGCAGACCAAACAAGGTGTCAAACTCATGCTGGCAGAGTGTTTTTATGATCGCCTCGGCGCCCGTCATCCTGGTCATGTCTTGCATTCTCCATGCTGGTGTTGTTATCCATCATACCCAAAAATGATCGCTATGCGATCATCGGTCTTGTTTGCAAGCTAGGAAGCTCTGAATAAATCTAACGTTTCCTTAAAATGATCCTCGCCGCCCTGGGGTAATGATCCACTGCCAGTGACTGATCAGGGCATACAGATGAAGATGTTGTTATCCCGCGAGAGAAGGATTAAGAGAAAGTCGGGCACGCTGCAGGCCAGTTCGTAGCATAGAGATATGAAGTGCAACAACCCCGCATCGTGACCTCAATGATACGCCCGTGGTGATCAGGAGGAAGATAAGCGTAAAGCCAGGTTCAGTGGCTCAGTATTTGACTTAAAAACGATTTCAGCCTGTCGGAGGATGGGTGCTGGAAGAAATTGTCAGGATCATTCTCTTCTATGATCCGCCCCTCATCCATGAAAATAATGCGATTGGCCACTTGCCGGGCAAAACCCATTTCGTGGGTCACACACAGCATGGTCATGCCGGAGTTGGCGAGACCCGTCATGGTATCGAGCACCTCACCGATCATCTCCGGATCAAGGGCCGATGTGGGCTCATCAAACAACATGATCTTCGGTTGCATACAAAGGGCGCGGGCAATGGCGATGCGTTGTTGCTGGCCACCTGAGAGCCGCGCCGGGAATTTATCTCGGTGCGCCAGCATTTTCACCTTCTCCAGATAGTGCATGGCGACCTCTTCCGCCTCTTCTTGACTGATGTTACGTACCCTGATCGGTGCGAGCGTCAGGTTCTCTAAAACAGTCAAATGGGGAAACAGGTTGAATTGTTGAAATACCATGCCGACCTCTTCACGTATCGCGCGGATGTCTTTAGCGCCGGTGAGGGTAATATCCCCGATCATCAATGAGCCGGACTGATGCTCTTCCAGGGCGTTGATACAGCGGATCAGGGTGGATTTCCCGGAGCCTGAGGGCCCGCAGATCACGATCTTCTCCCCGGTTTTAACGGTGAGATGAATGTCTTTGAGTACGTGAAATGCCGCAAACCATTTATTCAGCCCCTGGATCTGGATAATATCTGCGCCTGTGTTTTCGCTATCTGTGAGGGTAGACATATAACATCAATGATTGTCGGGCCGTTTAAGGATCGGATAGGTCATTATACCGCCATCATGGCCCGGTTGTTAAAAGCAGGCGGGTATGGGCCCTCATGATACAGCGGGCCGACCCACCCGCCACATTTATACAACAAGCAATGAAGGTCGCCACGCAGAATGCAAGCCAGATGAGTGTAAGAGAAGTTTGCATCTAAACTAGCTGATAAAGCCAGTTGAGATAAAATAATTTAAACTTAAACTATTTCAGGTTATAGTTGCCATGTCGCTATGAAAAATCAAGGTTTACAATCACGATCATTGGGTTTTATCATACGGCGACAACACGCCTACAAACCATGAATCCTGGAGGGAGGTTTCAGATGAAAATCAAGACTCTATTATTGACGTTGCTGTCCGTCACTGTGGCGTTTCCCACCTACGCACAGACCGTGCTGGAAGAGGTTGTTGTAACCGCGCAACGCCGGGAGCAATCGCTTCAGGAAGTCCCGGTCAGCGTCACCGCTTTCACCGGTGCGGCCCTTGAGCGGAGCAATATAAGGGGTGCGACCGATTATCTTAGCTTAACCCCCAACGTCAGTTTCACTGAGGATGGTCAGGCCGGTGCGCGTGGTCTGGGTCTGGCGATACGGGGGGTCAATAACCTGGTCTCCGGCGAAAATGCCTTTACGCCATCCATCGGTATCTACATGGATGAGTTCAGTATCTCCTCCGTGCCGAATGGGGTCGCCAATCCCTTCCTGCCGGATATGCAACGGGTTGAGGTGCTGCGCGGGCCGCAGGGCACCTATTTCGGTCGTAACGCCGTGGGCGGCGCCCTGAACCTGAGCACGAACGATCCGACTGAGGAGTTTGGCGCAAAACTCACGGTCGGCGGCGAGAAGTACGAAAGCGCCAATGAAATGTTCAATCTTACCGGCGTGGTTAATCTGCCTGTCACCGAGAGCCTGGGCCTGCGGGCGGTGGCCTACTATGAAGACAGTGGCGGCCTGGTGGACAATCTCTGTCGAACCGGGGCAAGCGCTGCAGAGTGCCCGTTTGCCGCCGTGAACAATTTCACCCCCAACGGCGCCCCTGACAGCGGTCATGAATGGCTTGACCTTCGGATCAAGGCGGTGTGGGAGCCGACTGAAAGCACCACGGTAAAGACCACTCTGGTCTACTCCGATCAGGACCAGGGCGCCGATGAGAATGTGCCTTCCGGTGTGCTGGACCTGGACAGCATCGATACCTTTGGGCGCACCGGCTCGGTTGATCCGGGCACGGGTTTTTATCCTGATAACCGCAATAAAATCAGCCATGATCTCGCCGAGAGAAACCAGCTTGAGACCCTCATCGCCATTGTCAATATCGCCCATGATCTGGGGGATGATCTAACCCTGAAATGGATCAGCGGCATTATTGATGCTGAGCAGAAACGTCTTTTCGATAACGATCTGCTGGGGGGCTATGACGCCCTGCAACGCACGAATGACTACGATGGCAAGTCCTGGAGTACCGAGTTACGCATGGAGCTCACCAGGGAGCGCTATGATTTTGTGCTGGGCGCCCTATATGCCAGGGATGATCAGGAGCAGCAAAACAATGTCGCTGTCTCCACCCAGCCGACCGCCACCACCGCTGCGGTGGATGGCGTGGGCGTACTGCCGCCTTTCCCGGAAGGTCTGGGTCTGGCCCTGAACAGCAAAAACTTCGAGTTGAAAAGCGCCGCCGTATTCTCAGATCTCACCTGGCGCTGGACTGAGCGGCTGGAGACCTTCATCGGCCTGCGCTACACACACGATAAGGTGCTCAATGAGTTTCGCTCGTTCGGCAACAGGCCCATGCCCGATGATCCGGCTTGTAACAATCCCGGCTGTCCGGATTTCTTCCCGAGTTATGTGAACTTTGATCGCGGCGGCTCGTCCGGTAATCCGAATTTTGACGACCTGTCCGGGCGCATAGGTGCGCTGTATCGCCTGAATGACGAGTTCAACCTGTTCGCTACCCTGTCCAAGGGCTATAAAAACGGCGGCACCTCGGTGAGCGATGTTCGGGATGATCTGACGTCTGGATTTGATCAGGAAGAGGTCTTTAACATCGAAGGCGGTTTCAAGGCCGAATTGCTGGACCGGCGTGTGCGTATCAACGCCTCGGTGTTTCACCTGATCTGGAGCGATCTGCAAATGGAGGCCTTTCGCCTGATCGTACCGGGGGATTTGACGTCAAACTTTGAGCAGACGATCAACGTCAATCGGGCGCAGGCCACCGGCTTTGAAGTGGAATTCCTGGCGGCCTTGACGGACGGTTTCACCCTGTCGGGGGGGGGGGGGTATATGGATAGCGAGATCAAGAAGAGCCGCCCGGTCGAACTCACGGGGCGCCATGTGGTTGATCTGGTCGGGCTGGAATTGCCCAAGGCGCCGAAGTTCACCTTTAACCTGGCGGCGGAGTATCGCTGGCCTATTGCCGCCAGTGAGGTCTGGATACGGGGCGAGTACATCCACCGAGATGGTCAATACTCGGATATTGAGGGCTTAACCAACCAGCAAACCGCCATTTTGGCCAGTCGTCCTCTGGTGGGTGAATTCCCTTACCGTAGCCCGGATTATGATGTGGTGAACGTGCGCGCCGGCCTTGACATGGCGCAGTGGTCCGTCAGTGTCTACATACAAAACCTGTTTGATGAGGAGTACTACACTGGAACCCAGGAGAATTTCGGCGTCTCCGGGATCCGCCTGCGACCACATCCGCGGGTCTTCGGCGGCAGTGTCAGCTACAGCTTCGGCGGGATTTGATTAACCTTAAAATCCCTAGTGGACGTTACTGAACCCAGGCTCTTTGGGGGCTTGGGTTTTTTTATGCCTGTGTCGATACTCATGGAAGCCCCGACAAGTCCACCCAGTACCTGACGGAGGGACGCAAACTAACACCGCAATCGTTCCTTGATGATTGTCGGCATACGCTATTTGCCAGACCCGGTCATTGACGGGAACCCTTAACTTCTACGCGGAGTTAAGGGTTTTTTATTTATATGGAGGTAATGCACATCGCTTGATGCGGTCGCCTCAAAAGCCACCTGGGTTTTTATTTGCATGAATGTGCATCACTTGTGCAAGAGCACAGATGTTGCCCAGCAAGCGCTTATGCCGTAAGGCACAGGTTCATGCGTGCTGTGATTAAGGATGTCATTATAGTTTGTGAAAGCCTGATTGCCTCAAGGCTTCTCTTGGAGTTTGCCAAATTAAGGGAGTGACAATGTTCAAATGCACGATCAGTACTTAGAGTTAAATAGCAGTTAAAACGTGGACGCTGTAGAGCAGCCTTGTTCTTGGCTATACAATAAAACACGGAACTATAAGACTGTACATTGGTTTTTCCCCTGAATATCGCTAACATTGTCGCCTATGTCCGCCCCTGCTTATAAACTCCGCAAAGCCACCTATCAGGATGTACTCGATGCCCCGCCGCATAAGGTAGCGGAAGTCGTCCATGGCGTTCTGCAGATGCAGCCACGGCCTGCGATGCCTCATGCCTGGGCGAGTTCGACATTGGGCATGGAGGTGGGCAGCCCTTTTGGCCGTGGCCGTGGCGGCCCGGGTGGCTGGTGGATTATTGATGAACCGGAGTTACACCTGGGCGAGGACATCCTCGTGCCCGATCTCGCTGGTTGGCGACGTGAGCGGATGCCAGTGTATCCGGCAACGGCTTACTGCACGCTTGCCCCGGACTGGGTATGTGAAGTGTTATCGCCTTCCACTCGCCAGCTTGACTTGACCGACAAGCGCGACATCTACGCCCGTGAGGGCGTTGCCCATCTGTGGTTTGTTGACCCCGATGCCCGTACCCTGGAAGCCTTTGAACTTAAAGATAAGCATTGGGTCTTGACTGCCTCACTCGCTGATGATGCACCGGTGTCCATCCCCCCCTTTGATGCCATCAGCTTTCCCCTCAGTGCATTGTGGCCGGACAATCCCGCTACTGAGCCGGAATCGAAGATGTGAAGGGGTCTTATCTTTAGGGGGGCTTTGCACAAGTCTATCCCTGACTTGTTCTCAAGCTTACAAACCAATGGCGGCAATGGCTGCTGACGATTGTATTGCATAAACCCTGTCTGTTAGTCCGTACTGACTGTGCTTCAGTATTCTTGTGCCAGAGAAATCCCGGGACTTGCAGCCAGACACTCTGGCCAGCAGGCCACTCTTTGATGCCCGTGGTTTTTCCCCTTAAATATCGTTAAGATTGTGACCCATGTCCGCCCCCGCCCTTAAACCCCGTCAAGCCAGCTACCAGGACGTACTGGATGCGCCGCCGCACAAGGTGGCGGAAGTCATCTATGGCGTCCTGCAGATGCAACCAAGACCTGCAATGCCTCATGCCTGGGCGAGTTCGACATTGGGCATGGAAGTGGGCGGCCCTTTTGGCCGTGGCCGAGGCGGCCCAGGTGGCTGGTGGATTGTGTTTGAGCCGGAGTTGCACCTGGGCGAGGATATTCTCGTGCCCGACCTTGCTGGCTGGCGACGGGAGCGGATGCCCGTCTATCCGGAGACGGCTTACTGCACGCTTGCCCCGGACTGGGTGTGTGAGGTGTTATCACCTTCCACCCGCCGACTTGATTTAACGGACAAGCGCGATATCTATGCCCGTGAGGGGGTTGCCCATCTGTGGTTCGTTGACCCGGATGCCCGCACCTTAGAAGCATTCCAGCTTAAAGAGGCACAGTGGGTGTTGATTGCCTCGCTCGCCGATGATGCCCCTGTCTCCCTTCCCCCCTTTGACGCCATCAGCTTCCCCCTCAGTGCGCTGTGGCCGGACAATCCCTCTGCTACACCCGATGTCGAGCCGGAACCCGGGTCGGGAATGTGAATTGGCCCTCTCTCAAGATTTGAGTGATTGAAGTTCCCACAAGTTGTTGTCCTTCACCCTTTTTGCCCTGCCCGTAAAATTATAAGATGATCATCATCGAATCCATTTTGTGAATACAGGATTTCAAAACACCTGAACCATCATAACCACAAGGTTCAAGCCATCACCCACCGAGGCCATTTGGCCAGTAGCGATAGAAAGATAATATTAGCAGTTTCCAACATCATCCTTTCACTGGCTGTGTTGTTGATAACCATTGAAGCATGGCGATTTCTCGCACGCTATACATTGGCCCTGCCGGTTATGCTGATATGTGGATGCCTGAAGGCGAGAGAGCTTGCCGCCGCTATCACTAATATCGCCCGTGAACCCGCCCTTTTTTCTGATATGCATCAAGGAGATGCTTGAGTGTTGCCTCGTGTTGAAGTGGCCTGGCAAACAGCCTAACCCGCCTGTTTCTTTTGACATAAAAACCATAGGGGGATAATATAGTTTACACTTAAACTAATTTTCCTGCGGTGGAAAATATCCCAACTCACTCAGGATAATCAGGCACATTAAAGACCATTTATTATGATCATCACCCACGCCAAAGTCATCGTCACCTGCCCCGGGCGCAATTTCGTCACCTTGAAAATAGAAACCGATGAGGGCGTGTACGGACTGGGGGACGCCACATTAAACGGGCGTGAGCTGGCCGTGGTGGCCTACCTCAAAGAGCATGTGCTCCCCTGCCTGCTCCAGCGCGACCCGCAGCAAACAGAGGACATCTGGCAGTATCTTTATCGGGGGGCGTACTGGCGCCGGGGCCCGGTGACCATGTGCGCCATAGCGGCAGTGGATGTGGCGCTGTGGGATATCAAGGCGAAGCTGGCGAATATGCCTTTGTATCAGCTATTGGGCGGCAAGAGCCGTCATGGCGTGATGGTCTATGGCCATGCCAATGGTCAGGATATCGATGAGACGGTCGATGAGGTGGCCCGATATATTGATCTCGGCTACAAGGCCATACGCGCACAATGCGGTGTGCCCGGGCTCGCCTCCACCTACGGGGTGGCCAAGGACAAGCTCTTCTACGAGCCGGCCAATGCTGATCTGCCGATCGAGCACACCTGGTCGACGGAGAAGTATCTGACCCATCTGCCCGGGCTTTTCGAGACGCTCAGGGAGAAGTTTGGTTTCGGCCCGCATCTTCTGCATGATGTACATCATCGCCTCACGCCCATAGAGGCGGCGAGACTGGGCAAGTCGCTGGAAGAGTATCGCCTGTTTTGGCTGGAAGACGCCGTACCGGCGGAAAATCAGCAGGGCTTTCGCCTGATCCGTCAACATACGACTACGCCGCTGGCCGTCGGTGAGGTTTTTAACACCATCTGGGATTGCAAGGATTTGATCGAGGGGCAGCTGATTGATTATATTCGCGCAACGCTGGTACATGCTGGCGGGATCACCCATCTGCGCCGAATTGCCGATCTGGCCGCTCTGTATCACGTTCGCACAGGCTGTCACGGGGCAACGGATCTATCCCCCGTCTGCTTGGGGGCGGCCCTGCATTTCGATACCTGGGCGCCTAATTTCGGCATTCAGGAATACATGCGCCACACGGAAGAGACCGATGCGGTGTTCCCCCATGCCTATACCTTCAAGGATGGTTTTTTATATCCGGGGGAGGGGGCGGGGCATGGTGTGGATATGGATGAGGTGCTGGCGGAAAAATTCCCCTACAAACGCGCCTCCCTGCCGGTCAATCGTCTTGAAGATGGCACCATGTGGCACTGGTAAATGCAGGCAGGCGCTTGGCAAGTTCATCCGTGACCTGCCGAGAGGTTGCCGACTTAAAATACGATGTTTAGCTTGCTCGCCGTGGCGCATCCTTAAATACCGCAGGAAGCCCGGATTTCAAGTCAGGGATGGTGCCGGCGGTCTCTGAGCATGTTTACAGACATAACTGAGGTGAAAAGAGTACATGGCGGATTATGACGTCATCATTGCCGGCGGCGGTCACAATGCCCTGATCTGCGCTGCCGTGCTGGTGAAGAACGGCTTGAAGGTGTTGGTGGCCGAGCGCAATGACTGGGTGGGCGGCGGCGTCATTACCCGAGAGGTGACCTTGCCCGGCTTCAAGCATGATCTGTTCGGCTCATCCCATGTGTGGATCCATCTCAACCCGGATTTCAAGGCCCTGCAACCGGAGTTTGAAAAGCACGGCCTTGAATATATCTGGTCGGAGGATCACATTACCGGCCATCCGAACAAGTACGAGGGGCCGGGGATCATTGTCTATAAGGATGTGGACAAGACCTGCGACACCATCGCTGCGTATTCAAAGAGTGATGCCATGCGTTATCGCGAGATCTATGAGGAGTTCGGTGACATTCAGGACGGCGTCATTAAGGGCATGTTCGCCCCGCCCGCCCCACCGAGTTATCTGTACCAGGCGATGGAGAATAGCCCGCAGGGCTTAAAGCGCCTGCGTGATTACCAGTTGAGCTCGCGACAATTCACCCTGGAGAACTTTGAAAATGACCATGTGCGCGCCTTCATCCTGGGCTGGGCGATGGCGCCACAGACCCTGCCGGATCAGCTGGGCACTGCCGCCGGTTTCTACGTGATGATCCCCAGCATTCATTACTACGGGCAATCCATACCCAAAGGCGGCAGCGGCATGTTGTCGGTAGCCATGCAACGCTACATTGAGGCGAACGGCAGTACCGTCATGACCGGGGCGACAGTGCGAAAATTCATAGTGGAGAACAACGAGTGTGTTGGTTTTCGCCTGCAGGACGGCACTGAAATCACCGCCAAAGAAGGCGTTGTATCTGAGCTGGACCCCTACCAGACCTATCTGCACGGCTTTGATGCGGGCGTGTTGCCGGAGGGCTTCCTGAAAATGGTGCGTGATTTCAGCTTTGGTGAAGTGAGCATCGCCCGTGTGCACTATGCCCTCAACGAGGCGCCCACATTCAACAACGGCAAAGACATGGATCAGACCGCCTTCCAGCGCATTTTCGGCACCGTGGCGGACATTGATAAACAGTACCATGAAATGGCGATGGGGCTGGCGCCGAGCGATCCGTTTTTGTGGACGGCGGCCTGGACGCGGATGGATCCAAGTCGGGCGCCGGACGGCAAACACACGCTGATCATGGATACCTTCGTGCCGGTGACGCTGGCCTCCGGCGAAGACTGGGAAGACATTGCCGAGGATTATATCCGCAACAAACTGCTTGGGCAGTTGCGTCACTACACAAGCAATATGAGCGATGAGAACATACTCGCCCAGTATGTGGACACCGGCCCGTCTCTCTCGCGCGCCAATCTGTGCTTTCATCGTGGCGTCACCACTGGCGGTGAGCGCACCCTGGCGCAGATGGGCGCCTTTCGCCCGTTTCCCGGCTATGCCAATTATCGCGGCCCGATCAGGAAACTGTACATGACCGGCCCCTCCTGTCATCCCGGCGGGGGGATCTGTGGCATGGGCACCATCGCCGCCAATGAGATCCTGCTGGATCTGGGTTTAAGAGAGGAAGATGATGATGTTGATTTTTAGACTGCCCGCTGTGGGTAAAATACAATGAGCGAGGTAAGGCCCATGTCAAAAACTTACGAGAGAATTGAGCCCTACACGGCGCTCATCATCCAGCCGCAGGTCACGGTTGTCAAAACCCGTGAGGATATCAAAAAGAACTTGGACCGGGTCTGCAACATGATCCACTTTGGCGTCGGCTACTTCTGGGAAGTGCCAGTGCGCCTGGTGGTGTTGCCGGAGTATTTTATGCAGGGCGTGGGCACACCGGGCAAGGGTGAAAGTACTATCGCCGATCAGATGAAGAAGGCGGTGAGCATCCCCGGGCCGGAGGTAGATCAGCTAGGCGAGATCGCAAGGCAATACGATTTATACATCGTTGCCGGTGGGGTGGTGGAGTCGCTGGCGGCATTCCCGGATCGCTGGTTCAATACCAATTTTATCGTCGGCCCGAGCGGTGATGTTGTTTTGAAATACCACAAGTGGCACATCCCGGCCACCCTGGGCCTCGGCACCAGTCCACACGATATGTTTGCTGAGTATTGTGAGAAGATAGGCGGCGACATCAGGACATTATTTCCGGTGATAGATACGCCGATTGGCAAACTGGGCGCCATGACCTGCCATGATGGTTGTACCCCGGAAGTCTCCCGCGCCCTGGGTTACAACGGCGTTGAGGTCATTTGCCACCCCGGCGCCATCCAGGAGGTAGAAGGCGTATCGCCGCCCTGGGACTTCTGGATCTTCACGCGCCGCGCCCGCGCCCACGACAACATGTGCTATCTGCTGGGCGCTAACTGGGGCTCGGTCAACTATGATTATTATCCCCGCGCCTTTTGCCCGGGCCACTCCTTCGCCATAGACTATACCGGCATGTTGTTGCGCCAGGCGCCCTATCCTGAGGAGCAGGTATTGGCCGTGACCATCGACATTGACGCCCTACGTCGGCACCGCACCGTGGCCAATCACAACACCTGGATAGATGTGCGTACCGAGGGTTTTCGGCAGATCTACGAAAAATCCCTGTATCCGCCCAATCGCTTTCCTGCCGGCAGGCCGCCGAGAACCCTGGCCGACAAGATTGCATTATGCGAGGAGGTGTTCGCCGATCTCTATGGGCGCGGGCAGTTCACCCCGCCGGGCGGTTATACCAAAGAGGGCGCAGTGAAGCTGCTGGCGGAGCGCATCGAATATGCCCAAAAGAGCGGACGCCTGAAGAGAAACTGACGGGCGGGTGAGATGGCCCTGCCTGGCGATCGGGCAGGTGTTTGCTCGTCACAGACCCGGGCCGCAAGCAGGTCGCTGGATGTTCTTTGGCGACTTGAAGCAGGTGTTTATTCGTCACAGGTCCGGGTTACAAGCAGGCACCTGGGAAATTTGCTAAGGTGACGAAGCGGGTGTTTATTCCTCACAGACCCGGATCACAAGCAGGAGAGAGCGACCATGAGAGTGCGAAGCAAACTGGCCGATGTTGAATTTCAGTTTGGTGAGTTTGAGTATAAAAAAGATCATTTGATCATTCACAGCCACCCGGATCAGGCCATGCAGACCCGGGTTTATGTGAGCCCTGATGATGTGCTGTCGGCCTTGGGGCGCATGTTACTGAAGCCCGTGGTATGGTTGTACCTGCTGGGCTTTCCGTTTTTTTTAATCCGCTATCGGATGCGTAAGCGCAACAAAGACAATAAACGAAAGGCGTGAACGGAAGGGGGGCGCCAATGATGAAATACAGTAGCTATGTTATATTTATTATGATGTTGTTTGCTTCTATGGAGGGCGGTGTTTTGGCAAACGAGAATGTTCAGCAACTCGATGCCATCGCCAACGGCGCACACCGTTCAGACGCCCATAAGGCACGCAATCCTTATCGTAACCCGGCCAGGACACTGGACTGGTTCGGCATTAAAAATAACATGACGGTGGTTGAGATCTCCCCGGGCGGCGGTGGCTGGTATTCGGAAATACTGGCGCCCTATCTCAGGGAAAATGGCGCGCTGTATGTGGCCAGCTATGATAGCCAGTCCGAGGTCGAGTATTTTCGCCGCAATCATAAAAAATATCAGGATAAGTTGGCCTCAGATCCGAAGATATACGACAGGATCAAGGTGTTTGAGTTTGCCCCGCCGGGCAAACCCACATTGCAACCTGAAGGCAAGGCGGACATGGTTCTGACCTTTCGTAATCTGCATAACTGGATCAACAATGACACGGTCGAGCCGGTGTTTTTTGCCATCTATCGGGTATTAAAACCCGGTGGCGCACTGGGCCTGGTCGCCCACAGGGGAGATGAGCACATGGTCGGCAAGAAGTGGGCGCAGAGGGGTTATGTCGCTGAGGCGGAGGTTATTCGTATAGCGGAGAAGGCGGGTTTTCAGTTTGTCGGTAAAACACAGATCAACGCCAACCCCAAAGACACCCGGGATCATCCTGAGGGCGTGTGGGCCTTACCGCCGTCTCTCAGGCTGGGTGATAAAGACCGGGCGAAGTATATGGCCATTGGTGAGAGTGACAGAATGACAATGAAGTTTATAAAACCCCAATGACGAGGTGATTATCTTCTCCCCTGGAATGACCCAAGCACCTTTGCTACCGTCTCGGCGAGGAAATCCCAGTAAAGATCGATATAGTTCTGGCTGTTGTTGACCGGCGCCATAAGCCAGGGATTCATCAATGTGTGGCGCAGGATGAATATATGATCGGCTTCATCCGCCCCGTTGGGGGGTGAGCGGAATGTGGTCGGGTCGACCTTTAACGCACTTAAAATGGCGTCCATTTGTGAGCCCGACAACGTCTCCCTGGACAACGAGGTATAAGAGCCGATAAATGCCTTGAGCTGTACCGGTTGCTCGGGATCAACTTTCATATGCTTAAACACCGCCCGGCTGAATCGGTTCATTTCAGCGAGACTGCTATTATTGACGGGATTGAGCGCCAGGCAGATCAGGTTACTGTCGGGTTCAAACGGGGCGCAAAAAAGGACGTCATCTCCTAATTTGCCCTTCTGAAAGCGGGCTATGTCCCAGAAATACTCGGCGGTTTTGATGGTTTGTTTAAGCAGCTTCCCAAACCCCTCACAATGTAGCGGCAGGAGTTTATGCGTAACATACACGGTGGCGGCGGACGCCCCGGACTTGGAGCCCTCGAGGATATATTGCCCCAGGTTATGCAATGCTTCTCTTCTGGATGGTTGTTTACTGTTGTCGTCAATATCAAAGACATAGGCGGCTTTTTGTGAGATAAAGTCCGTTATCTCGCTATTCCTTGCAATGAAAGCGCCGGCGCTATAGGGCACATAGCCGAGCTTGTGGGGGTCGACCGTGATTGAGTCAACCGCCTCAAGGGCATGGAATGCCTGATAAATGCGCTCTGTCGGGAAATAGTGAAACTCCTTTGCTATTTCCTCTCTGGGCACAAAGGCGCCGTTTGCACGGCGGAAAACCGAGGTCAAATAGCCACCCCATGCCGCATCAACATGGATACTGAAATCCTGCCTGTTTGCTCTATGCTGATCACGTAGCCCGACAATCTCATGAATGGGATCAAAGGTGCCAAATTCCGTGCTCCCTAATATACCGATCACCGCAAGGACTTTTCGCTCCTCGGCAAATGCCGTGGCCAGGCTGTCTTGCAGATGTTGGCTGTCCAGCCGCATGTGATCATCAACCTGTATTCTGATCAGATTTTTTGCCCCAAATCCGAGCAGTTTCAGGCCCTTCTCCCAAGAGTAATGGGCCGATGAGGCCACCATCACGACAGGGGCTTGGATGGCGGGGTGTTGTTTGAAAAACTCAACCACCCCCAGGTATTCGATTCGTTGTTTGTAGATGAGCTGATGAAATGCTTCTAACTGCGCCGCAGTTCGACCCTCGGATAACTGTTGATAGACCTGCTTGTTCAACTCGATGGCCTCATCAATGGAGAGGTTCAACAGCTCCCATTCGGTATAATCTTTAAGGTTTTTATTGAAGGGGCCCACCGAGATGACGTCCTCACCGAATTGCAGTGCGCCCGCCTGCAGGGCGAGGGGGTAGTATTCGATGGCGCGAAAGCTCCACAGCGCCTCGTAGTTGGCCACAGTGCCGCCGCTGGTAAGATGCCCCCAGGCATAGGGGGATAACTCAGGATCGGTATTAAACCCAAACATCTTCGCCAGTTGCTCACCGACGTGGATCTCGTGCTCCACCGTCACCGGTGCCACCTCTTCGGCGACATTATTGGGGTTGTACAGGGTGGTCACCAGTTTGGTGATCAATGCCGGCAGGAAGAGATCAGTGGTCATGTGGCCGATATATCTTGGATGGAAGGCCGGCACCGCTCGCTTTAACTCGGCGCTTAATGCGTACAACTCAGCCCTGACTTTCGCCTTAAACTCCTCAAACTCGGGGCGACTTCTCATGCGTGTTGATATTCTTTGTCCATCCTCAGGATGGAAGTTACGTCTCCAGTACAGGTGATCACGGAGAAACTCCAGGACCATCTCTTCAAAATAATCCGCATTCTCAGCCGCCGGGCCGAGAAAATAGGGCGATAAACATTCAAGATCCGGTTTCATTTCTATATGATGAGAAGACAATGTATACAGGCCAATTTTAACCGCTTCCGGCCTTTCGGGATAGCCAAGATAAGGCATTGGAGAGCAACTGGTTCTATGTGAGTTAGGGGGGATCATGCACACCGATAAAGACTATACCGATAAATTTGCTGTAGAGATCATTGCCCTGCACCGGTTTTTTGAAGACTGGTTCGGCGGTACTTGCAAGATGAGCGATCAGGTGTTTGCAGAGAGACTGCTGTGCAGAGTCCATGACGCCTTCACTCTTGTCATGCCCGGCGGGGTGATGCTGGAAGGCCGTCATTTTTGCTCTGAATTGAAGAGAATGCACGGTAGCAACCCTGATTTTCAGATCAGCATACGAGACGTCAAGGAAAGGACAAACACCTCTGATACGTTCCATTTAGTCACCTATGAAGAATGGCAGAGAAATGCGAAAAACTCCGAACCTGCAAACAACGGCCGAATATCATCGGCTATTTTCCTTGATGATGCGGCAGCGCCAAACGGAATAACATGGTTTCACATACATGAGACCTGGCTTGCCGCCACCGCCATGTCAGCGGAGTCGTACAGGTGGCGATCAGATTGAGCTGTGGACAGGGGGAGATGATCAGCGGCTAAGGATCCGTGAGGGGCGATGTTGGTGCCGGAAGAGAGGCTCGAACTCCCGACCATCCGCTTACAAGGCGGGCGCTCTACCAACTGAGCTATTCCGGCTTTGGTTATATGGGCACGCCAACTCCCATGAGTGCGGTGGGCAAAGTATAAGATCATTCCCCGGATTACAAGCCCCGGCCTGTTCATTGCCCGTTGCCAGGGTGTGTCTGATTGGGCGGATCAGGTTCGATGAAAATTCCTGCAATCAGGTGCAACTACGGTAGAATCACACCCGTAAAAATTTTCAGAATCTGCTTTAATTAAGGACTGATCATCCCCTGAGTCCACGTTAACAACACGACACTGACTGGTTGATTTGACGGCATAACCCCGGCTACAGGCGCATAGAGAAAACATATGAAGATCCTCATCATCGATGATTCCATAGATTTTCGGGCCGTGGTACGCCTGTACCTGTCAAAGGCGTTGCCCGAATCGCAAATCGATGAATATGTGGTGGAAAAAATTGGCAGGCCGCCGGATAACTATGACTGGTCCAAATACGATGTGTTATTGCTGGATTATCAGCTCAGCGAAACGGAAGACGGGTTGGAGTGGCTGAAAACATACGGCAGATCCCCGGGTTTCCCGGCAACAATTATCCTCACCGCTGAGGGCGATGAGTATGTTGCGGTAAAAGCGGTCAAGCTCGGTGCGGCAGACTACATCAACAAAAAAGACATATCGCCGAGAAGATTAAAGGAGATGGTGCTGGATGCGGCGGACGGCTCTCCGATTAAGGGCAATTCTGAGAAACATAGCATCAATGACGTCACCCAGATCATAAAAGGTCTGCATAAGGAGAAGGCGCCACTGCCGGAGGGCAGCGAGAATATGGGTTATAAGTTTGTCCGTATCATCGGGCGGGGCGCCATGTCACATGTCTATCTGGCGGAGAGAAAGCAGGACCGTCTATCGTTGGTTATCAAGATCCTTGATCTGACCAAAGCAGGCGATGAAACCCTGATCAGGCGCTTTATACAGGAAGCCGAGCTCATAGCGGAATTAAACTCGCCGTTTGTGGTGAAGATATACGAATACGGATTGACCGATGGCTATGGTTTCATCGCCATGGAGTTTTTCTCGCGCGGAGACTTAAAGCAGCGCATGGAGCTGAAACTCACCCCTGAGGTGGTATTCAACTATATGACCCATGTGATTTACGGGCTCGACGCCATACATGAGATAGGTGTTGTGCACAGAGATCTGAAGCCGGCGAACATCATGTTTCGCGGGGATGACAGCCTGGCGCTGGCTGACTTCGGCATATCGAAAAAAATGCAGAGCGGCGTTGATTTAACCACCAGCGGTCAGATAGTGGGCACGCCGCATTATATGAGCCCTGAGCAGGGTGAAGGCAGTAGCGTTGATCTGCGCTCAGACATATACAGCGCCGGCGTTATGCTCTATGAGTTGCTAACGAGCTGCAAACCGTATACGGCACAAACCCCCGCTGCGGTGATTTATCAGCATGTGCATGGCGCTATCCCTAAATTGCCCAGAGAATTAGACCGCTATCAGGACATGATCGATAAAGCGCTGGCAAAAAAACCAGATCACCGCTATCAGACCGCCAGGGAGTTTATCCATGTCCTTGAGCAGGCGGAGAGGGAATGTCCGTAATGCCATCCGTCCAAATAAATGCCTTATACCGGTTTGACTTGCGCTGATCATGAGTCTGCGAGTTCGGCTTAATATCTTCATCACCCTGTTGTTCGTCTTGATTCTGGTTACCGGCAGCGTCTATGCCGTTCATTCTGCGCGGCAAGCCGTGGATCAGGAGATGCACTCAGTGGCGAGACTGACGTCGAGCTTAATCGAGGTGATCCTGTCGACGATTCACGGCGCAGGCGAGATGAGTTTATATGGCAGGTTGCTGGTTAAGATCGAAGAGATGAATCAAACACGGCATTTGCAGGTGATCATCCATGATCGTGGCGGCGCTGCCATAGCGCCACAAGCGGTTGTGCCCATCCATGCCAATGCCCCGGCCTGGTTTGTGCGGTTTATTAAACCGGAGCCCCTTGAGTTCAGGAAAATCATCACCAATGTGAATGTGCCCGGCATTGAGATCATTGTCCGCGCCGACCCATCGGATGAGATAACAGAGGCCTGGCATGAAACTCGCGACTTCCTGCTCTTGCTTTTCCTGTTCACGGGGGCTTCGAATGTGCTGATCTATTTCATCCTGGGCCGGGATCTGGCGCCCATCGAGGCGATTCTTTCAGGGCTTGAGCGCATAGAGCAGGGTGATTACAAATTGCGCCTGCCTGAGTTTTCGACCCCGGAGTTTTCCAGGATCTCGGCGCGTTTTAACCACATGGCCGAGGTATTGCTGAATAGCAAAGAGGAAAACCGCCGCCTGACCCGACACTCTCTGGAGATTCAGGAGAAGGAAAGGCGCCAACTGGCGCAGGAATTACATGATGAGATGGGGCAGTCCATCAGCGCCATCAAGGCGGTGGCGATATCCATTGAGCAGTCCAATGGGCCATCTGCTACGCTGGAGAGCACGCAGATCATAAAGAACATATCGGATGATATGTACGGCGCAACCCGTCGACTGATACGCCAGCTAAGACCCACTGTATTGGACGAATTAGGTCTTGTTCTGGCGGTGCAACACCTGGTGGATGACTGGAACTCTCTCAACGCCGATGTGTTTTGCCACCTGCTTGTGAAAGATTGTCCGACATTGGATAACAATGCAAAAATCAACATCTACAGAATGATTCAGGAGAGCCTGACCAATGTATCCAGGCACGCTAAGGCGCGATCCGTTCATGTTACTTTAGAGACCATCGGAGCGGAATATGTTTTGCAGATTCATGATGATGGCGTTGGCTTTAATCCACAGAAAATAAAAAAAGGCATGGGGCTTTCAGGCATACAGGAGCGGGTCGATACCATGCAGGGGAAATGGCGCATTGAAACAGGTGAAGATAAGGGCCTGGGCGTCACTATCACCTTACCGCTGCGGGCAATAGAAATACAGGATGGCGATAAATAATAAAATTCGTGTTTTACTGGTTGATGATCATGCGGTCGTGCGGGCCGGCTATCAGATGTTGTTAAAGCAGGCGCACAGCATCGAGATCATTGCCGAGGCAGCGGATGGGGAGATGGCCTGTAAGTTGTTTACTGATCTGTCCCCGGACATCGTGGTGATGGACTTGTCTCTCCCGGGCATGGGCGGGCTGGAGGCGATCCGCAGGGTTATTTTCAGAGACGCCAATGCGAAAGTCCTCGTGTTCAGTATGCACGAAGATCCGGTCTTCGTTGATCAGGCAATCAGGGCCGGCGCAAAAGGGTATTTGACAAAAAACAGCGCCCCCGAGACACTCATCACGGCCATCGAAGCAATCGCAAAAGGCGGCACTTACATTGACGCCGAGATAGCCCAGCACCTGGCTTTTCAGAGAAGGCGCGATGAGGATAGCCCGTTTTCCAGTCTGTCCACCCGGGAGTTTGAGATCTTCTGTTTGCTTGCTGAGGGGTTTAGCACGAATGAAATAGCCGGGCGCTTGTCAATAAGCTATAAAACGGTGGCCAACTACAGCACGCAAATAAAAAATAAACTGGACGTGAACACCGTTGCCGAACTTGCGCGGCTGGCCATCCGTTATAATATTCTACAGGCCTGAGCCCACTGAACATCTCTTCAATCGTCTATGACGACGCCCCAGGGAAACTCCCCCACTTTTATGGTTTTCACCACCTCATCGGTTTCTGTGTTGATAACGGACACATCACCACTGACGCCGTTGGTGGAGACAATCCGCTTGCCGTCTTTTGACATGGCCAGCCCCCACACCCGCTGACCGACCGGGATCCCTTTTATCAACGCCAGATCATCGGCATGCAATACGAGCACTTGATTGGCGCGCCCGCCGGCCACATAGAGTTTTGTTTCGTCTTTACTCAAGAGCACGTCTTTGGGTTTCGCTTTTTCATTGGCGATCTTCTTAACGGCAATGACCTGGTGATTGATCATGTCGATCTTCTTCACCTCACCGCTGATCTCGGATGTGGAATAAGCCAGATCACCTTTTCTGTTAAAAACGGCGGCCCGTGGTCTGGCGCCAACGAGAATGTTGGCGATGATGTTATGCCCGGGCACGTCAATCACGTGCAGCATGTTTGTTGATTCGCTGGTGATGATAACGTGTTTGCCATCGGGCGATACGGCGACGCCTTCCGGTTCCAGGCCGACCTGGATCTCGGCCAGTTGCCGGCCTGTTTTGGGATCGAAGACGGATGCTTTGGCGTCATCTTCATTGGAGATATAAATATTACCGTTTGGGTGGACGGCGAAGGTTTCCGGGTCGGAGCCGGATTGGAACTTTCGGATGACTTTAAGGGACGTCAGATCCACCACCGCAATGGCGTTCTCTTCACTGACCGCCACATAAAGCTCCGCGCCGTCAGGGGAGATCCCGATGCCTCTGGGCCTGTCGCCAACACGGATGGTCTCTTCCACTTCCAATGTGCTGCCGTTGATCACGGAAACATCATGACTGCGCTCATTGGTGACGAAGATCCGGTTGCTGGCGGCATGTGCAAGGTGGATCATGCAAAGGGATGACAAAACGGCCAAAATAACTTTTTTCATGTATAACTCCAGGTTTATTTGCAAACAGTTAATTCAAACAGCTAACGATACCAAGACTATCCACATCGCCGGGCTTGGCGATGCCACGTACCGGCGCCTCGCCAATGAGTTCTCCTTCTGCATCTGAGAGCAGGATCAGTTGCCTCAGTTGCCCGGTATCCCGAAAGGTCATGTTCAAGCCCTTTTGACCATCAAACGCCATCTCCTCTGATCTCAGATACTTGAGCAGGGCGTTAGCCGAGGTGATGCCCTCTCTCGCCACTGAGTCCGAGGTCATTTTAACCGCCGCCCAGCCGGCCCACGCATATTGATCCATGGACACAGAAAATCGCTTCCTGTAGCGTTTGTTTAAGTCCCTGGCCGCAAACTTCTTGAAGTCATCATGCCAGCCTGATGAATGCACCGGCTCCCCCGGGTTTTTTTGCAACCACTGTTGTTTTGCGTCATTTAACATCTTGTTACCGGGGATGACATGCAGCATATTCGCCGTGCAGGTTTGCCTGAGTGCATCATCGTGTATCGAGATGTTGAGGACGGGATGGTTTGGAAATGCGCTACTTAACCGCCGGAGCGTATCAGCATTTAAGGCGGCGATGATGGCGATATACTCATCCGCCTTGATATGGGATAGGTCGCTGTCGTCAAATCGCCTCAGGGAATAGGTCTGGCCTAGAAATCGCCCCTGTAAATTTGCCTCGATGATCCCCTGCTCAACGCCTTTGTAGGCGCTACTTTTCGCATCGCCTATAAAGGCATACTGAATTTCCACCTGCTGTGAAGCCACAGTCGAATGGTGAGCGATAAACAGGAGTATTGTCGCTGTGATGATCCGTATTTTCATCTGTAATGCCATATAAAAATCAGGGTTAGCGGTCAATAGGTATGAGGTTAATTGGGCGCAACAGTTCCGAATTGATATCTAGCATGGGGTATTTATTTTTTCAGTATTTCAATATAGTTAAGAGCAGGTCTTAATAGTAATTATGTCAGGAGAAACTTAAAATCAACTATATCAAACATGATCTATTTTGATCCCCTGTGCGTAACTCGTGTATACTTGAGAGAGCAAACAACATAAAAATAACAGAAAACCCGGGAGAATGCGCCAGGAATGTTTCCTGATGATCCCTGTGGATTTTTGCAATTTTATCTTTATAATTTAATGCGGCAATAGCAATATGAGGGGGATTTAAGTGATGCTGAGATCGCTTCAGATTGAACCAGAGAAATGCACGGGTTGTCTTCAATGTGAGATGGCCTGTTCCTACCAGGCCGAAGGCGTATTTAATCCGGCCAAATCCCGGATCAAGATATTTACTTTCCATGATGAAGGCCGTTTTGTGCCGTATACCTGTACCCAATGCAGTGAGGCCTGGTGTATGCATGCCTGCCCGGTAGAAGCCATCGTATTAAATGAGGAGACCGGTTCAAAAGACGTGTTGGCCGATGTTTGCGTGGGTTGCAAGGTGTGTACTATCGCCTGCCCTTTCGGCACGGTGAATTACGATCAGGACGCCAAGGTTGTCTATAAATGCGATTTATGCGGTGGTGATCCGGAATGCGCCAGGGCTTGCCCAACTGCGGCCATCACTTATGTTGACGCAGAGCACACCGGCCTTGCGCGTATGCGTGCTCACGCAGCCAAAAGCGCTGAATTCGATGCAAATCCATAGGGGGGAGTAAACATGGCCTGGACTAGAAAAGTATTACGAATCAATCTGACTGCCGGCGTCTGTCAGGAAGAGCCGCTGAATATGGAATGGGCCATGCAGTATCTCGGACAGCGTGGCTTGGCGACAAAATACCTAACCGATGAGATCGATCCGAAATGTGACGCCCTGGGCCCGGATAACAAACTGATCATGACCACCGGCCCACTTACCGGCACCAATGCGTCCACTGCGGGACGTTATTCAGTGGTCACCAAGAGTCCCCTGACCGGTTGTGTCGCCTGCTCAAACTCCGGCGGCTACATCGGCGCTGAAATGAAGGCGGCCGGTTGGGACATGATTATTTTCGAAGGCAGGGCGGCGAGGCCGGTCTATCTCTACCTTGAAAACGACAAAGCCGAGTTGGTCGATGCGGGCGATATTTGGGGCAAGTCGGTTTGGGAAGCCGATGAATGGCTGCATAAAAAGCACCAGGACCCACTGCTCAGGATTGCGGCGGTAGGCCGGGCGGCGGAGAAAGGCAACCTCTATTCATCGATTGTGAACGATATGCATCGGGCGGCAGGCCGCTCAGGTGTGGGTACTGTTATGGCCTCGAAAAATCTGAAAGCGGTGGCGATACGGGGCACAAAAGGCGTGGGCAATATTCATGACCCGGAAGCATTTATGCAAGCCGTCAGCGAGGGCAAGAAGGTGCTGGCGGAAAATGCGATGACCGGCGAGGCCCTGCCTGCTTACGGGACACAGGCCTTGATGAATGTCATCAATGAAGTGGGCGCCATGCCGACCCGCAACATGCGTGAGGTGCAGTTTGAAGGCGCACATAAGATCTCCGGCGAAGCCATGCGTGAGCCCAGGGAGAGTGATGGAAAACCCAACCTTGTGACCAATGCCGGCTGTTTTGCCTGCACCATCGCTTGTGGGCGGATCTCAACCATCGATAAAGGCCATTTCTCTGTTGAGAACAAACCGCAGTACTGGGGCGCTTCCGGTGGTCTGGAGTACGAGGCTGCATGGGCGTTGGGTTCAGATACCGGTATAGATGATCTCGATGCACTGACCTACGCTAATTTCCTGTGCAATGAGGATGGTATCGATCCGATTTCGTTTGGCGCCACGGTTGCGGCGGCCATGGAATTGTATGACATGGGCGTGATTACCAAAGAGCATACCGGCGGTGTGGCGCTCAGTTTCGGCTCTGCTGAGGCCCTGTCCTGGGCCTGTGAAGTGACCTGCAAAGGAGAGGGGTTTGGTGTTGAGTTGGGCCTGGGTTCAAAACGGCTTTGTGAGAAATACGGTCATCCTGAATTATCCATGACGGTCAAAGGGCAGGAGTTTCCCGCCTATGATCCGAGGGGGATCCAGGGCATGGGTCTGGCTTATGCCACTTCAAATCGCGGCGCCTGTCATCTTCGAGGTTATACTGTCGCCTCCGAGGTGGCGGGGATCCCGGAGAAGACCGATCCTCTGGTCACGGAAGGAAAGGCGGAATTGGTCAAGGCATTTCAGGACGCCACTTCCGCCGTGGACTCCAGCGGCCTGTGCGTCTTCACCACGTTTGGCTGGTCTCTTGAAGATATCGCGCCACAGGTCAACGCAGCGTGTGAAGGTGAATGGACGCCCGAGACCATGCTTGAGGCTGGGGAGAGGATCTGGAACATGGAGCGTGATTTCAATATTTCCGCAGGCATTGGTGGCGATCAGGACACCTTGCCTGAGCGTTTGTTAAAAGACGCTGCAAAAACCGGTCCCGCCAAAGGCAAGGTCAATAACCTGCATGACATGTTGCCCCGGTATTATGAAATTCGTGGCTGGGATAAAAATGGCGTACCGACGCATGAGACGCGTCAGCGCCTTGGTTTGGGCTAATACCATTTCATAAAGAGAACACAGGTGTAGCAACATGGAACATGTCATTATCGGGGCTGGGCCGGCGGGCGTTATCGCGGCGGAGACATTGCGAAAGTATGACCCGGCCTGTTCGATTAAAATCATTGGCGATGAGCCGGAAGCGCCTTATTCCCGTATGGCGTTGCCTTATTATCTCACTGATCATATTGATGAAGCAGGAACCCATCTTCGCAAGTCAGCCGCCCATTACAACGATAACAAGATCGAGATAATTCAGGATAGGGTTGAATCAGTTGCGCCAGATCCCCACACCTTGACCTTGAAAAGCGGCGGTGCAGTTAATTTCGACAAATTGCTGATAGCAACTGGCTCCCATCCCATTCGCCCACCCATACCCGGGCTTGATCTCCCCGATATCCATTCATGCTGGACGTTGGAAGATGGGAGAAATATCGCCGACAAGGCGAACAAAGGCGCAAATGTGATCCTCATGGGGGCCGGTTTTATCGGATGTATCATCCTCGAAGCCCTTGCCTTGCGTGAAGTGAACTTGACCGTCATCGAAATGGAAGATCGCATGGTGCCCCGGATGATGAACCAGACGGCAGGCAACCTGATTAAGAAGTGGTGCCTTGAAAAAGGCGTCAACGTACTGACTTCAACCAGGGTGGAAGGGATAGAGCAAAATGGCGAGGCGCTGTCCGTGAAACTGGATAGTGGTGAGGCATTGACGGCGGATATGATCATATCGGCGACCGGGGTGAAAGCGAATACCGGGTTTTTACAGGGCAGTGGTATAGATACCGATTTCGGCGTACTGGTCAATGACAGATTGCAGAGCAGTCATGCTGATATTTATGCCGCCGGTGATGTGTGCCAGGGGAAGGATTTCTCCACTGATGAGTTTAATGTGCAGGCTATTCAACCAACGGCTGCCGATCACGGCAGGATTGCCGCCATGAACATGCTGGGTAAGGACATCCGTCATCAAGGCAGTGTGAACATGAATGTACTGGATACGATGGGATTGATCTCCACTTCCTATGGCCTATGGATGGGCACTGAGAATAGTGAATCTACTGAGCTGACCGATGCAGGGCGTTATCGGTATACCTGCCTGCAATTCGAAGATGATGTGCTGGTGGGCGCACAAGCGTTGGGGTTGACCCATCATGTCGGCGTATTAAGAGGATTGATACAGACCAAGTTAAAGCTGGGGAAATGGAAAGATCACCTGTTACAGGATCCCACCAGAGTGATGGAAGCCTATCTTGGTGCGACGCAGTCGGTCGGGCATAACGCGGGAGTCCTGTAAATCAACCCATTTTCCTGATCTTCAAAGATCATGTGCGTGATCTGCGTATGCCTCTTTAGCTTGCCGTCAACCTCAATCGCCAGCTTGTTATGAAACTCACAGTAAAGTTCTATGCCGGCTTGAGTGACTACCTTCCAGCCGATGCACAAAACCATCAATTTGTCCTGGAAGTCTCCGGGGGAATGACTGCAAATGCGGTGATCGATCAGTGCAAGGTTCCAAGAGAGCAGGCACATCTGGTGCTCTTAAACGGGGTATATGTCAAACCCGAAGACCGTGATCACACTGTTTTTAATGATGGGGATACCCTGGCGCTTTGGCCGCCTGTCATGGGGGGGTAAGTCTTAAAAGAATGCAGGAGTTCTCTTTAACACGGGAGATGTCCATCACACATGCGGATTTTTTTCGACTATTGCCCAAAGCCATTGCCAATGCGCCATTTTCCACACAACAAAACGAGATCAACATAGAGACGAATGAAGGCCGTGTGACTATCAGCCTGGCGGCCGAGTCTTTTAGAAAAATCGCTTCAATTCGACTACCCGTCACTAAAATCACCATGAAATTCAATGGCGTAACGGAAGATAAACGCGCTAAATTTCTAGCCAGATTCGACCTCGCCTATCAGAGGGGAGGGGGGTAATGTGTTGATTTCAAGGTGATGGGGCGAAGCCAGCCATGATAGAATGCCAAAGATAAGTCCTCGCCCTGCCTGAGCCAGGCGGCTCGCACAGCGAAAATACCGGCTGTTGCATAAAAAACACACTATTTCAGCCTATTTCAGCCCATAAAACACCTGTTGCAAAATCGCCTTTTGTGTTGAAATCACCTTGATTTTGTAGTAGTTTCCTCGCCGACTATGCAGAAGAGATAGCGGACAGAACGCCGTCTGCCGGGGCGTGCGGTATTGGTAGAAAAAATACACTGCTTTTTGCAGGTTTTTGGCTGGGGAGACCGAACTGAAATGCTTTTCTTTGCGGTATCGGCGTCTGATAAACAACATCTTTTAACTTTGTTATCCTTAACCTGAGGAGGAGATAATGAAAACACACATAAGCAAGCTAACCACAACGCTGGGTATATATGCGCTGCTTGGGGTCTTCATCGCCCCTGTCAATGCGGCGATTGTTCTTGGCGGGGAGGATGGATGGGAAGTCAGCTATGGGGGCTTTGTTAATTTGTTCTATACCCAGAGCGACTTTGACTATGGCGATCGCACTGAGGACAGCGCCCATTTGAACGAAGGTCTGCTGCCTGGCTTTCACACCATGACCGTGAAAACCCCGGAGGTGAACGGCCTGAAAGGCACCAGCCAGATCACCTTTGCGGTGGACTCTTCCAGCGAGAAATCCAGCCGCCTGAATAAATCTGGTTTGTTCGGCACGACTTCCAACATTGATATGCGTGAGGTGTTCTTCAACGTCGAAGGGGACTTCGGCACCATCAGTGTCGGCCGCACCCTGGCCCTGTTTATGCGCCAGGACATCCTCAAAGACTACACCCTGTTCGGCGTCGGCGCCCTGGCCGGGCCGGATGGCGGCGGCACCGCCCTGGGGCGTATCGGCTTTGGGTATGTCTATCCGGACTTCCGCACCCGCTTTGTCTATCAGACCCCGGACGTGAACGGCTTTCAACTGTCCGTCGGGATCTTTGACCCGCAAGAGCCGATAGGGCCAGATGGGCTCGCTGCAGAAACCGACACGCCACAGTTTCAGGCCGAGGCCACCTACAAGTCGGATTTTGACGGCGGCAGTTTCGGTATGTGGGCCAGCTTCCTGTGGCAGGAGCAGGAGATAACACCAGTAACGGGAATGATGGAAGCAGATGACAACATTATAGGCGGCGATATCGAATCGGTGGGCGTGAACTTCGGCGCCGAGGTCAATGCCGGGGGGTTTAATGTGTCAGGCCACTACTACACTGGCGAAGCGCTGGGCACCTTGTTATTCAATGTTGGCGGCGGCAATGGTTTTACCTGTGACGCCACCATGTGTAGTGAACACGATAACGATGGCTATTACATCCAGACCGGCTACAAATTCAACGGCACCACTCTGTTGGGCGTAACCTACGGTAAATCCGAGCAAGACGCCTATAATGACGCCGGTGATGGTAGAGTGGAAAACGAGCTGTGGACGGTGGGCGTCTACCATGACGTTAATTCCTGGTTGAAGGTGATCGCTGAATACAGCAACTATGAAAGCACCCAGCTTGGTTTAGCTGATGCGGATACCTTCTCTATCGGTGGTTTCCTGCTCTGGTAGAAACGGCGAAAGGTTTTCAGATAAAGGCACGCGCAAATTGCGTGCCTTTTTATTTTGAAGGAAACCACCTCGCATCAAGTGATAGAGCTACCTGACAACCGCCGTCCACACCCGCCTATGACCCGGCCCGGATACACAATGCGTTTTTTTTCTCTGTTGATGATTCTCGGGATCAACATCACGGTCTCTGCCGATGAGGTGCTATGGCGATCCGGCGGCTCGTTATTTATCAAACTGGTAGAGCAGGATAAATCCAAGCATGAAGCGACACCGCCAAACCAGCATCCTGTAAGGCTCAATGCAGATGAAATAAGCAACGCCTTAAACTCCATTGATGTCTGGGATGATGGCCTGTTCAGGAAAAAGGAATTATTAAAACTCTTTTCCGTATCGCAGGCGAGGTTGCTGGGGGAATATGTTGCTGCGGGTCTCGCTAAAGCACGCCCAAACCAGGACATCACCTTTACCCTGGCAAATGCAGAGAAGAAGTATCGAATATTACAGGAGACCTATTTTACCGCCGGGCGTGTGTTTTATCTGAATAACCGGCTGCATCTGATTATAGGTGACTACAGAGCACTCCCGGACAAGTTCAAGGAGCGGGCTTATTCCAGCTCCGGTATCACCGATGTTTCACATTATTTTGCTGTTGGTAGACGCTCAAAACACTCGAAGTTCAAACAGACCATCGTCAGCCGATCAGGCGTACAAGCCTATACAGAAGGCGCCAAAGAAAGAGGTGACTGGGTTGTCATCGATTTATCGACGGCATCGACCGCTTATATCGCCGATAGAAAATCAAGGCAACCAAAGCCGGACCCCTTGAGCAATGGGGCATTACAGATGGAGGCGGCCAGTCTCGCCCGCGAGCGCCGCGAGATGCGATTAGAATTAGCGCGCATGCGAAAAGAGATGAAGGGAGCGGCCAGCAGGAGTTCTGCTTTATCGGTAGAGGAGAGATTAACAACCCTGGACGATCTCAGGGACAAAAAGCTGATCAGTGAGGAAGAATATCAGCTAAAGAGAAAGCAGATTTTAAGCGACATATAACCCGCATCCTCAATGGGCCGGGACAGGGGACGCAAGGCTTGGTGTGCGGGTATGATAAAGTCATTATGGTTCGATACGATGGTCACAGTCCCGGCAAGACGGCCATCATCATGGCCGGGCAACGCTCAAGGATCTGCGCTTCTCCATAGATAGGTGAGTGATCAGCCCGAAGATCAGGCTCACCAGGGATGTGGCCATCTTAACAGCGCCGTTTTGAGATCAACATCCCATAAAACCCCGCGGCGGCATAATGCGAGAGTTATACCCCGAAATTGATACATTAAATCGTTACAGATTGCCGGTTGATGCAATCCACACGCTTTATGTGGAGGAAACAGGCAATACAGATGGGATCCCGGTGCTGTTTCTGCATGGTGGGCCGGGCTCCGGGAGCAATGAAAACCACCGCCGTTATTTTAACCCAAAGCGATACCGGATCATTATTTTCGATCAACGGGGTTGTCAGCGCTCAACCCCGGCGGGTGAGACCCGAAATAATACAACACAGGCGCTCATTGCCGATATGGAAGTGATCCGAACGCATTTCAATATCGAGCAATGGGTGATATTCGGTGGCTCCTGGGGGGCGACACTGGGATTGGTGTATGCGGAAATGCATCCGCGCCGGGTATTGGCGTTAGTTCTGAGGGGGACGTTTCTGGCCAGACAAGCCGATCTGCACTGGTTTGCCAAAGCAGGCGCCTCACACATATTTCCGGACTTCTGGGAGGAGTTTGCGGGACTGATCCCGGAAAATGAAAGAGACGACCTGGTCTTCGCCTATTATTTGCGTGTGCATGGCAATGATAAAAAAACACAACAGGAAGCGGCGATAGCCTGGTCGACATGGGCCGGGCGGATAGTGACCTGGTCATTATCGGGGGTGGATCCTTATCACTACCAACCCGGCGACATTGAGAAAACCATCAATGAGGTGCTTATTGAAACCCATTACGCCAGGCATAACTATTTCATTGAAGACAATCACATCCTGGAAAGAAGCGCACGACTTCCGCCTGTCCCGACAAAGATAATCCACGGCCGTAGAGACCTCACCTGCACGCTGGAAGCATCCTGGTCACTGAAACAATATATAGCTGGAGCGGAATTGATCATCGTCAAAGAGGGCGGGCATCTGGCCGGCGAGCCCGTTATGGTGGACGCCTTAATTAGCGCAACGGACGATATCGCCGAGCAATTATCGTGAATCTTGAGGCCATATCCAGGCCCCTGCTCATGGGGATCCTCAATGTTACCCCGGACAGTTTTTCCGATGGCGGCCTGCATTTAAGCCTTGAGGCCGCGCTATCCCATGCCCATCACATGATAGAGCAGGGGGCTGATATTATTGATGTGGGCGGTGAATCAACCCGGCCGGGGGCGCAGAGGGTCTGCGCTGAGCAACAATTACAGCGGGTTATCCCGGTTATCAAACAGCTTAAACAGGAAATACCGGCGCACATACCCATCAGTATCGATACCACTTCACACAGCGTGGCCGAAGCCGCCCTCAATAGCGGTGCGAGGATGGTGAATGACGTCTCGGCGGGAAGGGATGATGCGCTGTTCAAACTGGTTGCCGAGAGGCGTGTGCCTTATGTTCTGATGCACATGCAGGGTGTTCCCCAGACCATGCAGGATGATCCGCAGTATGACGATGTGGTAGATGAGATAACATCGTTTTTGCTGGACAGGGCGCAGGCAGCCCAAGCGGCGGGCGTTAAGAAAGAGAGCATTATCATCGATCCGGGCATTGGCTTTGGTAAATCAAGGCAAGATAATCTTGACATCATCGCCCATCTTCAAGACCTGACGGACACCGGTTATCCGGTGTTGTTAGGCGCAAGTCGCAAACGTTTCATGGGCGCTATTTGTCCCATTGAAAACCACAGCGAACTGGTGGGCGCCACCTGTGCTACCACTGCTTTCGGTGTGTTATCGGGGGTAAAACTCTTTCGCGTGCATGATATAAAGGAGAACCGTCAGGCCCTGGATGTGGCATGGGCTATTAAGAACAGCATTTAGAACCTGGCTTGGAATAGCTGAACTTGATGCCGGCTAGATCGCCTCTTCACTGAGTTGTTTCGAGTTTTTCATGTTACGAAAGAGCAGGGGTTTCTCTTCACATTCCGTGCTCGCCGATAACTTGCCTATGCGCTCTACAGCATCATGAAGTTGCCTGTGATAGGGTGATTTATCGCACACCGGATCGGCATTGCGTGCATCACCGGTGAGCATATAAGCCTGACAGCGGCAACCACCGAAGTCTTTCTCTTTCTCCGGGCAGCTTCGACAGGGCTCCTGCATCCAGTCAAACCCGCGGAATCGATTAAACGCATCGGATTCGTTCCAGATCGCCTCAATACTGTGATCTTTCACATTGGGAAAGTCAAGACCCGGCAACTGGGCGGCGGCATGGCAGGGTAAGGCGCTGCCGTCGGGGGCAATGGTAAGAAATATTGAACCCCAGCCATTCATACAGGCCTTGGGTCTGTTTTCAAAATAATCCGGGATCACATAGATGATCTTCATGTTATCCTTCATCTTCTCCTGATAGTCCCTGGCGATTTTCTCGGCATTAAGTAGCTGTGCGCGTGTTGGTAGCAGTTGTTCGATATTGACACGGGACCAGCCGTAATACTGGGTGCTGGCCAATTCCACATAATCGGCGTTTAGCTCTACCGTCATGTCCAGGACGTCACGTATATGATCAATGTTTTTGCGATGTAAAACGATGTTCAGCACCATAGGGTAGGCATATTTTTTCACCACCCGAGCCATGTCCCGCTTGTGCTGAAAACTCCGGGTGCCGCCCAAAAAATTGTTTAACTCCTCGCTACTGGCCTGAAAACTGATCTGAATGTGATCGAGCCCTGCCTCTTTGAAGGCCCGCACTCTGACCTCATCCATGCCTACCCCGGACGTGATGAGGTTGGTGTAATAGCCGAGTGCCCTGGCCTCGGTGATCAACGCCTCCAGGTCTTGTCTCACCAGGGGCTCGCCACCGGAGAGACCCAACTGCGTCGCCCCCATTTTACGTGCCTGTCGCAGCACGCGGATCCAGTCATCGGTGCTGAGCTCGTTATTGTATTTGGCGATGTCAACCGGGTTCGAGCAGTAAGGACACTGCAGGGGGCAGCGATAGGTGAGCTCCGCCAGCAACCACAGCGGTTTACTTTGATTTGAATTCAATCCAGCCATTTTCTTTTGCCTGCTTTAGAAATTGTTGCACATCGTCTTTGAGATCAGCGCCCGGGAAGGTGGTTTCCAGATCGCAGATAATCGCCTTTGTGTCTTTCTCGCCATCGCAGCGTTTCATGATCTCGCCGGCGCTTTGACTGAGTTTCACCATGCCCTCAGGATAGAGGATGACATAGCACTGCTGTGCATCTTCCCATTGGAAACGAAACATAGGCGCTATTTCCGGGATGGTATCGGTCATCGTCAGCAACAGTAAAAAGGCGGTTTGTTTTCGATATAGGCCATCCACATGGCGTCCAGCATACTCCAGAGTATATCCAGTTTTAATTGCAGGATATTAAGGGCGCGTTCCTGATCCGCACGGGTTTTGAAATAATCCAGGGTGACGTTAAGGCCATGTTGTACATCACGGCGGGCTTCGCCAAGACGCTTGCGGAAGTAGTGATAGCCTTTCTCATCTATCCAGGTGTAATGCCGGGGCCAGTTATCTAACCGCTTCTGGTGTATTTTGGGGGCGAATAACTCGGTCAACGATGAACAGGCGGCCTCTTGCCAGGTGGCGGTGCGGGCGAAGTGGTAGTAGGCGTCGATGGCGAACCGCACCCCCGGGAGGACTTGTTTCTCCGAGGTAAGTGCATCCCGGCTTAAACCTACCGCTTCACCCAGTTGCAACCAGGCCTCTATACCGCCATCTTCTCCTTCCTGCCCGTCGTGATCGATGATTCTTTGTACCCATTGCCGACGCACATCACGGTCACGGCAGTTGGCCATGATGGCCGCATCTTTTACCGGAATACTCGTTTGATAATAAAAACGGTTGGCCACCCAACCCTGGATTGCGGGTTTTTCCAGTTTGCCCGTGTTCATGAGCACATGAAAAGGATGATTGATGTGGTAGTACTTCTCCTTCTCTCGCAAACGTCGCTCAAACTCTTCCCTTGACCACGGCGTTGTCTCTTCTTTTATATCCATTGATATTGCTCTCTTAATTGATCCTTTGCCTGCCTTGTATAAAACCTGTCCCGCCTTCTCTGATCAGGCCAGCAACATCACTGCCAGCGCTATTTTCAGATCCGAATTTACCTCAAGCAGTGAATATAAGCTAAAAATATGCCAGCCTGTTACGTTGAATATTCATGATTCAATATAATCATAAAAAACCTGGATTACAAAAAGTTATGTATTTTTAATTATGTTGTTTCCGCATTGAGACATCCATATGCTCCAGGCAAAACCTGGGCAACTAAAACCAGCTTGGTTCATATAAACCAACCCTCTTCAGGCTGGGTTATAGTATGCTAACCGACCACTGTATGGGAATTTTAGCCTGATAACGAGCATGACGGAGCATATCCTGTTTCTCACCGGTAAATTAGCGAAAACGCGCCTGGCCCGTGTTCTTGAGGCCATGCAACCGACAGAGTTTACTTATGAAATAAAAGAGATTGGTGTGAGCGTGGCGGCGTTGATGACGGCGGCCATGATCAAGCGCAGGCTCAAGGATATTGCCGGGGTGGATAAAATCATCGTGCCGGGTCTGTGTCGGGGTGATTTGCATGAACTAAGTGAGGCATTGGGTATACCGGTGCGCCGTGGTAGCGTGGATGTGAAGGATCTGCCGGTGTTTTTTGGACGTGAAAGCAGGCCGGTGAACCTGGACAAACACAACGTCAGGCTATTTGCGGAGATCGTCGACGCCCCCCTGATAGGGATAGCGGACATACTCAGTCGCGCTGCGCGCTATAGATGCGACGGCGCCGATGTCATCGATCTGGGTTGTTTGCCGGATACGCCGTTTCCCCATCTCGAAGATGCGATCTGCGAACTAAAGGGGGCCGGCTATGCAGTCAGTGTTGATTCGCTACAAACCGATGAGTTGCTTCGGGGCGGTCGGGCCGGTGCGGATTATTTATTGAGTCTGAAGGGCAGCACGGCCTGGATAGCCGAAGAGGTGGGCTCGATACCCATACTCATCCCGGAGCACCATACAGACCTAACATCCCTGTGTGATTTAATAGAGATGTTCGAGGCCAACAACAGGCCGTTTATCGCCGATAGTATTTTAGATCCGATTCATTTCGGTTTTACCGACTCTCTTTTGCGCTACTATGAGCTGAGGCGGATGTTCGCCGACATCGAGATCATGATGGGCGTGGGTAATGTGACCGAATTAACGGAGGCCGACACCAGCGGCATTAATGCGGTTTTATTTGGTATCATCTCCGAGCTCGGGATCAACAGCGTTTTGACCACGGAGGTGAGTCCCCATGCGTGCTCGGCGGTGCGGGAAGCGGACATAGCCCGGCGCATGATGTTCGCCGCAAAACAGGAAGAGGCCCTACCCAAGGGGATTGACGGCTCTTTGTTGACGACCCATGGGCGCAAACCCTTTCCTTATGGTTTTATGGAAGTCTCGGAATTGGCCGGGCAGATCAAAGACCCCAGCTACAGGGTGGCCGTGACCGAGCGGGGCATCCATGTGTTTAATCGAGATGGCATGAGCACGGGGGCCGATCCATACCAGCTATTCCCTGAGCTTGCGTTATTGCAGGATGATGCGCCGCACGCATTTTATATGGGCGTGGAACTGGCGAAGGCGGAAATAGCCCTAAAGCTCGGCAAGCGCTACACCCAGGATGAGAACCTGGACTGGGGGGTGGCGGTGGCCCCTGAGCGGGAGACTAATATCGCCACCCGTCGCCGCGCCCTGCATGGGCTCAAAAACAGCAGTGAGAACAGCGCATATCCACCCGCGGGGGTGACCTTGACCGCAAGCAGGAGGAAGCAGAAAAACCGGTGATCTACGAGACCATCATCACCACCATGAATGCAAGCGGAGATGTGCATATCGCCCCCATGGGCATTGGCATTGAGAGCGGGAAATACCGGATCGCACCATTCAAGCCATCAACAACACGGGATAATCTGCTTAGCTCAGGCGTCGCCGTCATCAACATGACCGATGACGTGCTGGTATTTGCAGGCTGTATACGCGGACGGCAAGACTGGCCCACAGTAGAAGCTAAGGCCATCGACTGCCATCGGCTTAAAAACACGCTGGCGCATATTGAGGTTGAAGTGGGATCCCGCCAGGATGATCCATTGCGACCGGTGTTTTTTTGCAGGAAAGTGCATGAAGGTACGCATGCCCCGTTCAGGGGGTTTAATCGTGCACAGGCCGCCGTCATTGAAGCGGCCATTTTAGTGAGCAGGTTGCCGATGTTGCCGCAAGAGAAGATACGTGCTGAACTTGACTATTTGCACATTGCGATTGATAAAACCGCCGGGGATAAAGAGCTTAAAGCATGGCGATGGTTAATGGATGCGGTAGCGGATTACTACCAGCACGAGGCGGCTCACCCATGACGCAATTCCTCGCCAGTGTGGCGACAGAAACACAGGCCCGGCAGGTTCATGCAGCCGGGGCGGATATTATCGACCTCAAAGACCCTGCCAGAGGCGCATTGGGCGCAGTGAATATCACGGTGGCGGAGCAGGTTGTACAGGCCCTTGGATCGGTGGCCACCATCAGCGCCACCATCGGCGATCTACCGCTGCGAGTTGATGAAATCGAACCCGCTATACTTGCGATGTCCGGCGCAGGGGTGGGGATCATCAAAGTGGGCGTATTCGGTGAGCAGATCTCCGATCAGGTGCTTGGCCTGTTGGGAGAGCTGGCCGACAGGAAAATCAATATCATGCTGGTTTTTTTTGCGGAGTTTTTCCATCACAATGTGCATTATAGGCAGATTAAACAATCCGGGGTTAAAGGCGTGATGCTGGATACGTGTGAGAAAGGCAATGGCGGTTTGCGAGATAAATTAGATGATGATGTATTAGCCGGATTTGTATCCTCTGCCAGAGAAGCCGGCCTGCTCTGCGGTTTGGCCGGTTCACTGTCACATGATGACATAGCGGATCTGCTATTACTGGCCCCGGATTATCTCGGCTTTCGTGGCGCTTTATGCAAAGCATATCAACGCGATCAACAACTGGATATGGGTGAGGTCTCAAGAATAAGAGGGCTTATTCCCGAGCGCCTTCATATCGACAGAGCGATTCACTATTGAGGAGGACTTATGGCGAAGCGAGGCAAAGATACACCAACCTATGGGGTAGCGGACATAGAGCGGCGATTGGAAGATGAACTGCCCAACTGGTATTACGAGGACGGCTGGATCAGGCGCAAGTACAAAACCAGTGGCTGGAAAGGCACCTTGATGGTGATCAACACGGTGGGACATCTGGCGGAGGCGGCCTGGCATCATCCCGATCTGAGCGCCAGCTACGGGTTTGTCATCGTCAAGCTGATGAACCATGCGGCAAAAGGCGTGACGGACAAAGATTTCGAGCTGGCGAAAAAGATTGAGGATGTGCTGATGTGGCAGCCAGGGGCAGATGATAACAGCGCTCTGGAGGGAACGCCGGATGATCAGCGGTTCAAGTACATCAAGTATGATTGACGTCAGGGGCTCTGAACGACCGGGCAGTGAGGGCGGAGCGATGCGACTCGCCAGGGAGATGTCATCAGGTTGGATATAAGGTAAGTCTCAGAGATAAGGAGTAGCGTCATGACGGGCGGCGTGATCGTGCCCCATAAACCGGCATTGCTCGAAAGAGATGAATGGCGGATGGCAGATCGGGTTTAAGGTTGCAAAATGCGATGTTCCGTTGCCTTGATTATCTCTCGTTATCTCTCATTATCCCTGCTCCAGGCGCCGGACTTGCCGCCTGTTTTCTTAAGCAACCTGACGTATTCAATGGTCATGCCACGATCAACGGCTTTGCACATATCGTAGATCGTCAGCAGGGTGATCTGTGTTGCGTTTAGCGCCTCCATTTCCACACCGGTTTGATCTATGGCCTCGACCTGCGCCCGGCAATGAACACCGCCGTCATGTTCTCGTAACGTCAGCGCAATATCGATATGGGTGATGGATAAGGGATGACAAAGCGGAATGAACTCCGATGTTCTCTTGGCGGCCATGATCCCGGCTACCCTGGCAATACCCAGGACATCGCCTTTTTTATGCCCGCCTTCTGCGATTAAAGCAAGGGTTGTCGGCGCCATGGAGATAATGCCTTCAGCTATCGCCACACGGTGAGTGGCCTGCTTGGCGCTCACATCCACCATATACGCCTCGCCATCTTCATTGAAATGCGTGAGTTTTGACATGAAAAGTGATTATCTCCAGGAGGATTAAACGTCTATAATACGCCATTGCTGATCAGGTTACAGGAAGGGTGATGCGCCATGTCGATTAAAGTGAAGTTTTTTGCCCGCATGCGGGAAGAATTAGGGCGTGCCGAGGATGAAATGCCATACCGGGCTGGTCTTAAAGTATCCGATGTCTGGCAGGAAATGTCGGCCGGACGGGCAATGCCGGATGCGTTGCTTGTGGCCATCAATATGGAGCATCGAAGGGGTGATCCGGCGTTAAGTGATGGTGATGAAGTCGCCTTTTTCCCCCCTGTCACAGGTGGGTGAAGAGTATGCACATTGAATTAAGGGCGGAGGCGTTTGATGGCCTAGCCGAGGTAAAGCGATACCAGGCCTCGCTCAATATCCCCGGCAAGTTTGGCGCCACCGGCATATTCATCGGCGCCATGCGGGATTTTAATGATGATGCGAAGGTACGGCAGATGACCCTGGAGCACTATCCCGGCATGACCGAGAAACACCTGAAAGAGATCGCCGGGCAGGCAATGAAGCGATGGTCAGTTCTCGATGTGTTGGTGTTGCATCGTATTGGCCACATTGAGATAAGTGATGATATCGTCTTGATCGCAGTGTGGTCCGCTCACCGTGGTGACGCCCTGGACGCCACAGGGTTTATCATCGAAGACTTAAAACACAAAGCGCCATTCTGGAAGAAAGAGACAGGGGCCGCTGGTGAGCGCTGGGTTGAAAAAAACACATCGGGTTATGCAAACTGATCTGAGGCTAATCGAGAGGAGAGAGCATCATGCACATCAGGGTATTGGGGGCGGCGGCAGGCGGGGGTTATCCCCAGTGGAACTGTAATCACCCTAACAGCCGGCGTGCACGGCAAGGGGATCCGGCGGCGCCACAACGCACGCAATCATCTATTGCCGTAAGCCCTGATGGTGAGGACTGGTTTTTGTTCAATGCATCACCGGATCTACGCCAGCAGATCAATGACAACGCTATCTTGCATCCTCGAGCAGGCATGAGACACAGCCCCATCATGGGGGCGGTGTTGACTAATGCGGATGTTGATCATGTCGCCGGATTGTTGAATCTACGTGAATCACAGCCGCTACGGATTTACGCCACGCAAAGAGTATTGGACGTGCTTGAGGCCAATTCTATTTTCAATGTGCTAAACCCGAGGTTCGTCAGCCGTGAGTCCATGGTGCTGGATCAGCCTCTGGCGTTGATGAGGCCGGATAATAGCAGCATGGCTATTCACATCACGCCCTTTGCCGTCCCCGGTAAAGTGGCGCTTTGGCTTGAGGATGAGAGCAAAGGGGATGATTTCGGCTCTGTTGATGAAGATACCATCGCCTTGTATGTAGAAGATAAAAATACTGATCAGTCTTTCTATTATATGCCGGCATGTGCGGCCATGACCGATGAACTTGCCGAGAGAATAACAGGGGCCGAGCTGGTTTTTTTTGATGGCACACTGTGGGTGGATGATGAAATGATCCGAGAAGGTGTCGGCGTTAAAACCGGAAAGCGCATGGGGCACATGAGCGTATCAGGTGAAGATGGTACGCTCGCCGCTCTCAAGGGGCTGGCTATTAAAAGAAAAGTATTTATCCACATCAACACGACCAATCCCATTCTTTTTGAAAACAGTGAGGAGCGAAAAGACGTTGAAGCGGCGGGGTGGGAGGTGTCCTGGGACGGGATGGCGATTGAGTTATGATCGGGAGCCTTCTATGAGATGAAGATCGCATCTCGCCATTAGCATGATGTGCGCCACACCGTCCTCAGTCACGAATTGATGTTAAGGAACCCTGTTCCCGTTTTTCACTTCACATCAAGCCGAAAAACGGTTGCACGTCAACAACAGAGCCCGGTTCAACGCCCTCGCAGTCCATGGATAGAATAATAAAACAATTCGCCTGTGACATGGAGCTTAATATACCCGATCCCTGCGCCCCGGTTTTCACCACTTTCAGATCGCCGGCGTCATCTTTTTGTAAAACACCCCTTTGATATTCCACCCGCCCCGGGCGTTTTTTCAACCTGGAGTCACAGCGCACTTTCAGGGTGAACATGTCGGCGTCATCTTCCCCGGACATCTTCCTCAATGCCGGTTGCACGAACTCATAAAAGGTGACCATGACCGACACGGGATTACCGGGTAGGCCAAAGAAAACCGTGTCATTGACATGCCCAAAGGCGAGGGGTCGACCCGGTTTGATGGCCACTTTCCAGAAATCTACCTGGCCGAGCCGGGCCAGAATGTCTTTAATGTAATCCGCCTCACCCACCGACACCCCGCCGGATGTGATCAGCACATCGGCATTATCCGTTGCGTTTTCAAATGCCGCTTCCAGCGCCTGCCGATCATCTTTGATAACGCCCATATCGATAATCTGGGCGCCCATCTTGCTTAACATCCCATGCAGTGTGTAACGGTTGCTGTCGTAGATATTGCCATCGGTTACTACTTCACCGATTGAGCGTAATTCATCGCCGGTGGAGAAGAAGGCGACACGAAGCTGACGCATGACATTGACCTCGCCGACGCCGAGTGAAGCGATGAGCCCGATATCCGCAGGATTAAGGCGTCGGCCTCTCGCAAGGATCCGATCACCGATAGCCAGATCCTCACCCGCCTGGCGGACGTTATCGCCTTTTTGAGTCCCGTTATCGATGCTGATCCCATCATCCATGACCTCAACATCTTCCTGAATGATCACCGTATCGGTCCCCGTCGGCATGATCCCGCCGGTCATGATGCGAATACAACTGCCCGGGGGCAATTCACCTTTGTACGGGTTTCCCGCCCAGGATGTGCCTGCGATTTTCAGCGTTGCAACCCCCTTAGCGGGTATGTCTTCACTTCTCACGGCATAGCCGTCCATGGCCGAGTTTGTCCCGGCAGGCACATTGATCTGTGAGTGCATATCTTCCGCCAGGATCCGATTAAGCGCACTGCGGATAGCGATTTTTTCAGTTCCTTTTACCGCTGCGACAGCGGATCTGATTTTTTCAAGGGCAAGGGCCGCTGACAGTGACGCTGGATCGAAGTCATCCCTGCAACTGATGTCTTTTTTTATTGTGCTCATAGCGGTTCTGGCAGTTTGCTCATTGAGTGCATAACGGTCAATGATAAATCGGGCGATCTGCTCTGCGTTATTCAGATCCAGTACGGGTAAGGTGTTGCTGATTGAGAGCGCTGAGTCTGTGGCGATGGCGATGATGCTCTCATCATGGGGATATAATAAATCATGACCCAGGTCTGGGCGGTGCAACTCAATTTTCGGCATGGCCTCCGGCTTAAATCCCTCGACTAAAATCAGATCCAGATTGTCCAGATCAAGGCGCCTGATGTGATCCTCCAGTGCTCGCTCGTCCTCTCGGGGATTCTCCACCAGCAACGCCCAACGTTTTTTTGAGCCAATTAAGACCTGGCTTGCCCCGGCTTTTCGTAACTCGAAGCTGTCTTTGCCGGGGTGATCAATCTCAAAGGTGTGGTGTGCATGTTTTACGATACCGACTCGAAGGTGTTTGGATATAAAAATCCCGAGCAGACGGGTTAGCAAGGTGGTTTTGCCGGTGCCGCTGTATGCGGCGAAGCCAACCAGTGGCACGGCAATGCGCCCGACTAGATCAGGCATGTAAATGCGCCTCCATCTGTGCCAGCTCATGGGGGTGATTGATGTTGCTGAAGGCCAGCGGCTTATCGGAGAAATCCGTTACCGCCAGTTTGTGTTGGGCAAACCACCGATCTATTTTCCTTTGCCCGTCATCCAGGAAATGCCGCATTGAATCAAGCAGATCGGTCTTCATTAAGGCAAATACCGGTTGCATGCGCTCGCCACTGTGGGCGACACTGATCTGCGCCTTCTGTATCTTTAGCCCATCCAACAACCTGGATACCAGCTCTTCGGGAATAAAAGGGGAGTCGCAAGGCGCCGATACCATGTACTCCGTTTCCACCTCCTGCATAGAGCTCATCATGCCCGCCAAGGGCCCCTGGTAGTCATGCAGCTTGTCGGCGACAACCGGATACCCATAGGATCCGTAGCGGGTTTGATGACGATTTGCATTGATGATGATGGCATTGACCTGTGGCGCCAGTCTCTCCAGGACATATTCAATCAGGGGCTTTCCCGAAAGCCTCAGCAGGCCCTTATCTCCACCGCCCATGCGCCTGGCCTGCCCGCCAGCGAGGATAACGCCTGTTATCTCGGCATTGTTCATTGAGGTGATCGCAAGTGTGGTATCAACGCATTGATTCAGAGACGGGTTTCACATTGGCGAGGTGTTTTTTTCGCTTTAACGGGGCGTCGAACTCAATATTCTCAGCGCCGTTATAAACCAGAAAATGTTGACCGTTGGCCCTGGAGAACAACGTCACGCCAAAATCCCTGGCCAGCTTGAGACCCATCTGGGTGATACCGGAGCGGGAGAGCAGGGTGGTAATGCCCATCTGCGCCACTTTCATGACCATCTCGGAGGTGAGCCTGCCGGTGGTATAAAATAACTTGTCATGGCCGGGGATCGCTTCAAGCCACATCTTGCCGGCAATGGCGTCTACCGCATTATGTCTGCCGACATCTTCGATGAAGATGATCGCCTCGGTATCGGAGCACAGGGCGCAACCATGGACGGCCCCCGCACTTTTATACACATCATTATGCCGACTCAGGTTTTTAAGTAGCGTATAGATGTGCGATTGTTTTACCCGTACAGGCTGTAGCCGGATCTCATTTAACCTCTCCATGATGTTGCCGTAAACGGTGCCCTGGCCGCAGCCGGTGGTGACGATGCGTGGCCCCAATCGCACCTGCCAGTCTTTCCTCTCAGAGTATGTACTAACAGCGGCGGCATGGGTCTCCCAGTCCACCTGAACGGATTTTATCTCACTGACGTGATCAATAATGCCCTGGTTTTTAAGGTAGCCCAGCGTCAGTATTTCCGGGGTCTTCCCCAGGGTCATCAGGGTGACGATTTCATAGCTATCAACATAAATGGTCAACGGGCGCTCATCGGCAATCAACATCTCGCGCACGTTTTGATACTCATCAACGGCTTCAACGGCAATGGTGGGTTCAACCCCGGCGTCAGTCAGCGCCGGCCTACAGGGCAAGGAGGACATATTAGCCCCCGGTGACATTCATATGGCGGAAAATAACCGGCTTGGCTTGGAGATCAAACTCATGTCCCTTCGGCTTTATTGACATGGCCTCACAGATCGCCTGCTTGAGTTTTTCCTTATCCCCCGGATAAGCCCTGATCACATGGCGCAGATCGACAGAGTGTTCCTGCCCCAGACACAACAACAACCTGCCCTCACAGGTCAATCTGACGCGGTTGCAATCAGCGCAGAAGTTATGGCTGTGGGGTGAAATAAAGCCGACCCTGGCGCCAGTTTCTGCGATGTTAAAATAACGTGAGGGGCCGCCAGTTTTCTCCGTGCTGGGGATCAGGGTAAATTGCTTGTTCAAATCGGCCTTTATCGCATCACTGGAGTAGTAGGCCTCCGCCCGATCATGCTCGCCGATGATCCCAAGGGGCATCTCCTCAATGAAACTGATGTCCATATCACGCTCGCCGGCAAAAGTGACCAAATCAATGATCTCATCATCATTGCGGTTTTTCAGGATGACGGCGTTGATCTTGAGTCTATGAAAACCGCTGTTCAATGCGGCGTCAATACCGGCCAGCACCTTGCCCAGATCACCGACCCGGGTTAGCCGTCTAAACTTCTGCGGATCCAGTGAATCCAGGCTGATGTTGATGCGTTTGACGCCGGCGTCTTTAAGCGCAGGGGCTAACCGGGGTAACTGTGAACCGTTGGTGGTCAGTACCAGCTCATCGAGCCCATCCAGTCTCCCCAGATCATGAAACAGCTTGATGATGTTGCGTCTGATCAAGGGCTCGCCGCCAGTGATGCGGATCTTGGAGACGCCCAGCTCGGTAAATGCCTCGGCGATGGTGGACAACTCCTCCAGTGAGAGGAGTTTTGCGCGGCGGACAAATTGCATCTCTTCATCCATGCAATACACACAGCGAAAATCACAGCGGTCGGTCACAGACATACGCAGGTAGTTCACCGTGCGATCAAAATTATCCACTAACCGTGTTGTTTGAGTGACTGATTGCATGTCTTTATCATGTCGTTTTACGGCTGATTTCATCAGCAGGTAATCACCCTGCCCAATCATTCTACGTGGTGATGAATACCAGGGTCAAAATGCCGGGTAGCCAAATTGGTTATCTTGAGTTAAAACATCAACAAAAGCATCAACCATTACCGGGACAATAGAATGTTCTATATATCAATGACAGTATAGCCCTGCCTTGACTCAAAGTTAAGCATAAGACATATTCACCCACATTTAAGATGGGGGTAGCGAGCGGGTGGCCGCCATGGGAACCTGTCTCGTAGAGAAGATCAGTGCAAGGGGGAGATATGTCTGGCATCTTGTCGAAACAACGTATCATTGCCAAACCGGGGTTTAACCGCTGGTTGATCGTGCCTGCGGCTTTGGGGATCCATCTCTGCATTGGTTCGGTCTATGCCTGGAGTATCTTTAACCCGGCCTTAATCAAACATATCGGTATCGTCACCAGTGCGGCCGATGACTGGACGCTGAGGAGCGTTGTGTGGATATTTACCGTTTCCATCGTTTGTTTGGGTCTGGCGGCGGCTATCGGTGGCAGGTGGCTGGAGAGGGTGGGCCCGCGCAAGGTCGGTGTGGTCTCCGCCTGCTGTTGGGGCGGTGGGTTTATTATCGGTGGTTTAGGGATCATCACCCATCAGCTATGGTTGCTGTATTTAGGTTACGGTGTGATCGGTGGATGTGGTTTGGGCCTGGGTTATGTCTCACCTGTGGGCACGTTAATTCGCTGGTTTCCCGACAGACGCGGCATGGCCACCGGCATGGCCATCATGGGCTTTGGCGGCGGGGCCATGATCGGTGCGCCCATGAAAGAGTTTTTTATTAAGCTCTACTACCAGGCCCCCGACTATCTCGGTGCGGTTGGGGATGTTGAGTTAGTCACACAAGCAGGCAGACGTTTCCTCGAGATGGGGGATGAGTTAAAAGAAGTGGTGGTGGTGAGCGCCAATGAGATAGCCAACATGGTGTCGCCCGGCCCGGAAGGGGTGTATCTGGTTGGTAGCGGCTCTGTGGGGGTGGCGCAGACCTTCTTTAGCATGGGGGTGATTTATTTCCTGATCATGGTGATGGCCGCGTTCTCCTATCGGCTTCCGCCCGATGGCTGGCGACCTGAGGGCTGGACGCCACCGGATCCCGCCCACGCACAAAAGAAGATGATGACCCAACATCATGTAGACATCGATCAGGCGTTAAAAACCCGGCAGTTTTATCAACTGTGGATCGTGCTTTGTTTTAATGTCACCGCCGGTATCGGGGTATTGGGTGTGGCGAAAACCATGATGACGGAGATCTTCGGTACCACACTGCCCGATATGGTAGACGGTGCGTTTGCGGCGACCTATGTGGTGATGATCAGCGTGTTCAACATGATCGGTCGTTTCATCTGGGCGAGCACGTCGGATTATATCGGTCGGCGCAATACCTACTGGATTTTCTTTGCTTTGGGTATCGTGCTCTACTGCTCGATACCCTATACGGCACAGCAGGTGAGTGTGAATCCGGCGGTGCTATGGCTGGTCTATTTTTATGCGGCGACGATGATCATTTTCACCATGTACGGTGGCGGCTTCGCCACCATACCTGCCTATCTGGCGGATATTTTCGGCACAAAATATGTCGGGGGTATTCATGGCCGCCTGCTAACGGCATGGAGTACGGCAGGGGTCTTGGGGCCACTGGCCATTACGTCCCTCAGGGAGAATGCGGTTAATCAGGCCATCAACGATCTGGTGAGAAAAATCGAGCCCGCCACTTTTCAGGCGACCTTCGGCGCCGGTGTAGAGCAACTATCAGCGCTGGTGCAGGCAAAGACGGTGACCATTGCAAAACTCATGGACATTGCCCCTGTCGGCACCATTGATCCCACTCCAAACCTGTATAACACCACCATGTATCTGATGGCCTTGCTACTGGCGATAGCCCTGATCAGCAATGCGTTCATGGGGCCGGTGGATGCAAAACATCATATGACGGCGGAGGAATTGAAGAACACTTAACAGATCGGCGATCAGACGGATATGATAAGAGGCTTGGTGATCACCGGTCGTAATAAGAGAAGAAAGCCGTTAAATCCATATGAGGTCGCCCAAAGACACCTCGCCCAACACCATGTGGGCGATGGCAGGCAAACATCTGTGCGCCCTTTCCTTGCTCGTTTTTGCGATACTGAACGGCACGGCAATAAGGCAAGCCGGTCACGATTACATTCACACTGCATTGAAGGCCCGGCCCATTTGATGAACAACAACTGGAAAAACGCCTTGCTGGTTTACGGCAAACCGCAAGCGCTGGCCATGTCTTTCCTGGGGTTCTCGGCGGGGTTGCCTTTCCTGCTGGTTTTCTCAACCCTATCAGCCTGGCTGAGAGATGCGGGCCTGGCCTTATCGACCATCGGTTTTTTTAGCTGGATCGGGATCACCTACTCAATCAAGGTGTTCTGGGCGCCCGTGGTGGACAGGACGCCGCTGTATCTCATCACGGCAAAAATGGGCAAAAGACGCGCATGGATGTTGTTGGCGCAGGTATTAGTCGCAACAGGTCTTGCTGGCATGGCGTTCAGCGATCCCCATTCCCAGCTACAACACATCGCGCTGTTCGCCCTGCTCGTTGCGTTTGCCTCGGCAACACAGGATATCACTATCGACGCCTACAGAATTGAGGCGGCGGATAAGTTGTTGCAAGGCGCTATGGCGGCGAGTTATGTATTCGGCTACCGGCTTGCCTTGCTGGTTGCCGGCGCCGGCGCTTTCTATCTTGCCGCCGCCTGGGGCTGGCAGTTCGCCTATATCGCCATGGCCTGCCTAATGGGGGTAGGGGTGGTCACGACTTTGCTCATTGATGAGCCGCTCCATCACACCCGGGAGGCGACAGAGAACCTGGAGAGCGAGCTGGAGAGAAAAGCGGGGGTAGTGAAAAAGGATACGGCGCTGAGAAAAGCAGGCGCCTGGTTCGTGAGTGCGGTTATCAGCCCCTTTGTTGAGTTCTTTAAGAGAAATGGTTTGTTGGCCTTCGTTATTTTGTCGCTTATCGGCACCTTCAGGATGAGTGATATCACAATGGGGGTGATGGCCAATCCTTTTTATCTGGACCTGGGGTTTAGCAAGACGGACATTGCCAATGTGTCGAAAATCTATGGCTTTTTTATGACCATCCTGGGGGCGGCGTTGGGCGGTGTGGTTGTGCTACGCTACGGGCTATACAAGCCTTTGCTACTAGCGGCGATCCTGGTGCCCGTCACCAACCTGTTTTTTATATGGCTGGCGATGAGCGATGCGGGGCTCGGCAGTTTGGCGCTCGTCATCAGCATGGATAATTTAAGCGGCGGGTTTGCAGGCTCCGTATTTATCGCTTACCTGTCCAGCCTTACCAATACCGCCTACACGGCAACCCAATATGCCTTGTTCTCATCCCTGATGACGCTGCCGGCAAAAACGATAGGCGGCCTCTCCGGGATCATGGTGGAGTCGGTCGGCTATGCCTGTTTCTTTCTTTATGCCGGGGCCCTGGGGCTCCCCGCCATCTTGATCATCATCTATCTGATGAGAAGGGTAGAGGTGTGAGTAACCTCATTGCCTGCCCGACAGGGTTTTAAGACAGGCGCCGGTGAAGGTGGTATGTGATCCGCCGGCGATGGATTTTTGTCGGTATCTTGCGCTGAAGATCATGCCACGGCGGGCGGGGCAATCTCTGTTGCTCGCGTGGGACTTTAAGAGATATAGGGGCGGGGTAGGCGACTATTTTTCTATGCCTTCGCCGGCCATATTTTCACATCCTCCATCGCCAGATAGCGTTCATAGACGGGGCGATAAGTGCGGATGATGGTCTCTTTTTCAGGGTGCGCCTGCACATTGCTTGCCCTCGGCCGGTAAGGGAGCAGTGTTAATTCAAAGCCCAGATAGCGGCTGATCTCATCCAGGCTCTTCCGCTCATAGAGGCTTTCATAGCGGATGCTGGCGAAGGCAAAGCGTTGCGGGCGATACCACTGCCTGAAGTGCTCCCCTATCAGCAGGGTATCCTTTGAGAAGATGTCGTCATGTTCATCGGCATGGGGAGACTGGCAATTCACATAGTGGTTGAGCCCGGTAAATTTTCTGGCCGAGGAGAGGATGCAGTCATAGGGATTGGAAAATAGCCACAGCACCTTGACGTGCTCGGGCAGTTTCTCCATCGCCGGAAAACTATGGGTCTTGTAGAGGCAGCCCCGCAAATAATGCTTTGTCTTGTGCTCATTTAAGAACATGACGCCACTGGCGTTTGTATGCCTGCTATCCATACGTAGCCCGTGGTTTGCACCCAGGGAGCGCATCATCAACATCGTGCCGGAGCGGCCGATCCCGGCCACCACAACAGCCGGTTTCTTTCGATTGCGGGGATTGGCTTTCACGTACAGGTATTTCAGCCACATCCTGGCGGCCCTGATTGGGGGGGGGGGGTGACTTTATTTTTCATCTCATCCTAAGGTTATATTCTCTCAAGCCTGATACGGGCCAAGATGGGTTTTGTTTTAATGTGATGTTTGCTCGCCTCCTATCTTCAATTACCTGATAAGTCATTGAACCTGGCTGTGATCCCTGCGCCAGAGAGGCATCATCAATCAGCGTTGCCTGCTCCATACATGGGCGCTTGCAGAGGCGGGTGGTTCAAGGTAACGTCTTTAGCGCCTGACCCACTTCTCGTACTACCCTGATCCCGATATGATCATAGGTTTGATCAGACTTGAGTCTATCTCTCTTAGCGTGTCTGATCGAATCCTCAGGGCTGAGGAAAGAACCGCCCCTGGCGATGCGAAATACGCAATCACCACCAGCCCATACCCTGCCGTCAGCCGGTGCGCCGTTGTAGTTGGGATGCCAGCAATCTTCTACCCACTCAGCAACATTGCCTGCGGTGTCGTAGACGCCGAATTTATTGGGCGCAAAACTGCCCACTGCCGTCGGCTTTTGGGTATTGAATCTGGATGCACAGCCTAACTGGCAATGGGCGCGGTTTGGCTCCATCTTAAAGCCCCACCAGTGCGGCGATCTTTTGCCTGTGCCGGCGGCGTACTCCCACTCCGCTTCACTGGGTAGACGGTAGCTAACCCCGGTTTCTTCCGAGAGCCATTGGGCGTAATGATAAGCGTCATCCCAGCGCACAAAGAACACCGGGTGAGTGTCTCGGTCCAAGGAAAGGGAGTCGGGACGATCAACACCCCTCGCCCTTGCGTATTTATCGTATTCAGCGAAGGTGATCTCTTTCACGCTGATCGCAAACTGCGTCACTTTCACGTTGTGTCTTGGACGCTCTTCCGCATACCGTGAAGCACCCGAGCTACCCATGGCAAACTCACCGGCCGGGATCCAGATCATATCCGGCCCTTTGCCGCCGTCTTTTAGCTTGTCGTTGAAGACGCCGTCAGTCCGGGTCGTCACAACAGCCGGTTTCGGTGTTGTTTGCGCGCTATCGACAGGCGCCGTCTCTGTGGTTGTTTGCGTTGATGTTTCCGTGGTTGTCTCGCTGATAGCCTCTGCTACTTCGGGTTCCTCGTCATCCACGAACACCTCATCGGTTGCAACATCCTCAGTAGATAGATCGCTACTAACAGGTATTGGCAGTTTGCCATCCATCATCATGAACACGGCGACCCCGATCCCGAGAAGAAGCGCCGCTGTGATGCTCATAAACAAACCGGCCCTGCTCTTTTTTCGGGGCGCCTGCACGGGCGATCTGGCCGGTATATTGATTTGAGTGCGTTCCTGCAGTTTTAGCGATATATCGGCGGCGGTGGTCTCCGTTACGGCCTCCTGTTTTTCCGTCACATCCACGACGACTGCGGTGGTGTTATCCTGTTTGGGCATACCCACTTCCTTAACGGCGTCGAGCAACGCCTCGGCGTATTCCTTTGGGGAGTCTGACCATTCAGAATACTGGATAATTTTTCCGCTACCGAGCGTGTCCATACCATCACTGCAAAGCAATATCCGATCACCGGCTTGCAGTAGCAGGGGTCTCTCCGGCACATCTATCTCATCGATCTTATCGCCCATGATCGCACTCATGAGCATGTTTCTGGCAAGACCGGGATCCGGCGTAACAGGGGTGCCCGCCGCCTCCATTCGGGCAAGGAAACCACCATAGCTGTGATCTGCATTCTTTTTGCTTAGTTCTTTATTACGCAACAAATACAGGTGACTGTCACCCACACTCGCCCACCATAATTTTCTGCCTTCCAGTATGGCGGCCACCATCGTACAACCCATGCCGGAAAGAGCCGGTGTTTCAGCCGTTGTTTTTTTAATGGCGTCATTGGCCTTGATGACGCACTCCCTGAGGATCTTCGCCGGGTTATCGGTGGGGTAGTTGGCGGACACATGGGTGTTAAAACCCTGCACCGCCATATTGCTGGCGACATTGCCGGCAGCGTGACCGCCCATGCCGTCCGCAACGATAATCAGGGCGCCTGGGTCGCCGTTAGCGTCGGTCATGTGTGTGATCAGAAAGGCGTCTTCCTGATAGTCTCTTGCCCCATCTATTTGAGCGCCGGCCAAATTGAATTGTAGCCTCATGTCCTCTCCTGAAAAGTTAGGTGGCGGAGCGGGTTTTCCCTGAAGCACTGTAGCAGGATTTCAGCACTGTTGGAATGGCGATGGTTGAGACCCCGGGTTTTCCCAGTGTGGGTGGGATGCGGGTTTTGCCAGCCCCTTGAACCTGCCCCTTTGCCATGCCCTTACAATGCCGCCCATGGGGATGTCGCCTCGTGCAAGTTCATCCCCGGCATGGGCAAGGACAGAGTATCGAGATGTTTGAATGGCGATGATGAGAGAAATGCGTGATTAAAACATGCTGTTGTACCGGCGCTCACGCTGTTAAGGCCTGGCCCGTCGGACGACCGATCAGAGCCTCCTCGGTTTCGGTCAAACTATGCCAGATAAATACGGCATGCAGATAGCGCCTTTTCAGTTGCGTCCCTAGTCTTCATGTCCCTCATCTGCGGTCATTGCCCGTTCATCTCAACATCACAATTCCAGCCTGATCGGCGGCTTCCCTTTGCCCAGCGGCCACATATCTGCGGCTGCCTTGCTCAAGGGTCCCCTGTTTTTTTCAGCACTGGCAAAAGTGCCGCTCACATCAAAGCAATGGCTACCCCGCTTGAGATAATGTACCAGCCTGAATATATTTGATTTCTGACTGCCCATAAAAAAAACCGAATTTTTAGCGATTTCTATGTCAATCAAAAAATCCAGAAATGACTTATGTTTCTCCTCTACAGGCATACCCATCCATGATTTTTGGTCGTAACCCTGTTTATATTCGGTCACAAAAGAAAATACGTTGATGTTGTTATCTTCCAGTCCTTTCTCTATTTCCCTGTATGCCGCATAGTCATCCGTCATGACAAAAACATGTTTTATGTCGCCACAATTATTCAACAAAACCGACATGTATTCCTCTGATGCATACATTCTGTCCCGTTTTTCTCTTAGTTTATCTCCTCGCCTGACATGAATTGCGGCATATGACTCTCCACATACCCAGTTCTTGAAGTTGATTAGCTGTGGCTGCATTTCCCGGGAAATATCGGGGCTCAATTTCCAGAAGTATTTCAATATGTTCGCCATTGAGCGATAAAACCCTTTTGGATTTTTGGCGCGCTCAATAAAACAGAATCTGCGTACCCTGCGGAAGTCCTCACGCCTGTACTTTTTTACTCTCGCAGTCAGAAAAAGGGGATAATTTGAATTTTTAGTCTTGAAAAAGCTCGCAATCTTCTGATCTGAGGTGAAAAAATTATCCAACCCGATTTTCACGACATCGTTTGAATTTCTGGCGGAGCTAAAATGAACAGCGGCATTGAATTCGGGGGGGGGGGGGGGGGGGGTATAATTTTCCATGTAGGGGAAATAATATTCCCACCCCAAAGAGGTGCTTCTCATCCAGCTATTTGAGCGTATAAAGTGCGATCTTGAAAGATAAAGCGCTACATTATTGCTTTGACAATAGTACAAAAAATACAAAAGATTGTTTATCTCCGAGCCAAACCCGACCCCTCGGCTTTCAAAAACACAAAACTTCCTCAACGTGGCGCTCCTAAATCTTGTAGCAGACAACCATCATGACCGCTTGGGGGCGTGGTTATACAGACTGATGCAGCGTGTCAAGCTACTTGCTTGGCGCTGGCTCTCCAGTGCATATCTGGGGATCGACAGGTGCTTGCAGGCTCGACCTTCTACCAGGGCCATTGTCATGTTATGCAACCCTGGCCAAGATGTGGCTGTCGAGTCAAAGTCATTGACCGGCATGGGTTATGGCAGGCGTGCCTCCCGTTTTCGCTCATGCTCTTTCAGCCACTTCTTTCTAAGGCGAATGGATTTGGGTGTGACTTCAACCAGCTCATCGTCATTTATAAACTCCAACGCCTGCTCCAGGGATAACCTCACCGGCGGTGTTAGCAAAACGTTATCGTCTTTTCCGGCGGCACGGATATTGGTGAGCTGCTTCGCCTTTAACGGGTTCACAACCAGATCATTACCTCTGCAGTGAATACCGACGATCATGCCTTCATAAACTTGCGTTCCCGGGGCGATCAGGAGCTGGCCTCTTTCCTGCAAGTTGAATAGGGCATAGGCCAGGGCTCCGCCCTCGGAATTGGCGATCAACACCCCATTTCGCCTTTCATTGAGAACACCTCTCTTCAGTGGTGCGTATTTATCAAAGACATGGTAGAGCAGGCCCGTCCCCGCCGTGGCGGTCAGGTACTCGGTACGCAGACCAATGATCCCCCTGGAGGGGATGGAATAATCCAGCCTCACCCGGCCCCTGCCGTCAGGGATAATGTCCTGTAAATCACCGCCTCGTCTTCCCAGTAGTTCCATGACCGCGCCCTGGCAGCCATCTTCCATATCCACCGTAAGCTGCTCATAGGGCTCCAACGTGTTGCCGTTCATCTCTTTTGTAATGACCTCAGGGCGGGATACACTGAGCTCATATCCCTCCCGGCGCATGTTCTCTATGAGGATGGACAGATGCAACTCGCCTCTGCCCGATACGAGAAACTTCTCCGCATCGTCCGCCTCTTCGATCCGCAAAGACACATTGTATTTTAGCTCACGTTGCAGCCTTGCGAGAATTTGCCGGGAGGTGACAAGCCTGCCTTCACGGCCGCTGAACGGTGAGTTATTGATTTGAAAAGTCATGTTCACCGTGGGTTCATCGACGACCAATGGCGGTAGTCCCTGAGGGTGGTCCGGCGAGCACAATGTATCGGATATACCAAGCTCATCGACGCCGGAGACAGCGATAATATCCCCCGCCGTGGCCGAGCCGATCTCGAGCCTTTCAAGGCCGGAGAGGCGAAAGAGTTGCAGTATGCGCCCCGCTCTTTGTGGATGTCGCTCATTGACGATGACAACCGCTGAATTCGCCTTGATCCGTCCCCGGGCGATGCGACCGATGCCGATCACGCCGATATAGTTATCGTAATCCAATGCGCTGATCTGTAATTGGAAATGCCCGGTTTCATCAACGTCAGGACAGGGCACGTGTTCGACAATGGCATGGAACAAAGTGCTCATGTCCTCACCCATGTTATCCCTGTCCTGACCGCTGTAACCGGCCTTTGCCGATGTATAGATGATGGGGAAGTCCAGTTGTTCATCGCTGGCGCCCAGGCGGTCGAACAGATCAAATGTGCGGTCCAGCGCCCAGTCGGGTCTCGCGTTATCGCGGTCAATTTTGTTGATCACAACGATGGGGTTTAACCTTTGCGCGAGCGCTTTTTGCGTCACAAACCGTGTTTGCGGCATGGGGCCTTCAACCGCATCAACCAGCAACAACACCGAGTCGGCCATCGATAGAACCCGTTCAACCTCTCCGCCAAAATCCGCATGTCCCGGTGTGTCAATAATGTTAATGCGGTAGTCGCACCAGGTGAGGGCGGTATTCTTCGCCAGAATGGTGATCCCTCTCTCGCGCTCCAGATCAGTTGAGTCCATGATCCGCTCGGGCAGTGTCGAGCGAGACGCCAACGTGCCCGATTGCTGCAATAGCTGATCCACCAATGTGGTCTTGCCATGATCCACATGGGCGATGATGGCGATGTTTCTGATGTGCTGGATCATCTAAGGGCAAGTTGTCAAAAAGCCGCGCATTATACGTAAATGTCGTGGCGAGGCTATGGATGGTATCAAGGGGAGCGGTGGAGAAAAACATAAAAAAAGGCCGAATATAAGTTTGGCAATGGAAAAAAAATTGACTATGCTGATCCCGTGTCCTCATCTGGTGCGGGTAGTATTAGAAGTTCTCTTTTGTCTTTGCCGTACACGGGCTGGCTGAGACTTAAATAATCCATAAAAAGTTAAGGGGAGAGGTTGTATGAGTACGAGTGGTACTGTGAAGTGGTTTAATAATGCGAAAGGCTTTGGCTTTATTGAGCCATCCGGGGGAGGGGATGATATTTTCGTGCATTATTCATCCATAAAGACCGAGGGCTACAAAACATTGAATGAAGGGCAGAACGTCACCTATGTCGCTGAGCAGGGGCCGAAAGGATTCCACGCCACCGAGGTGGTTATTGTCGGTTAAGCGGGCGGCAGCCCCGGGCAGAAAACCTCGCCGATGCGGGGTTTTTTTGTGCAAGATGTATTGATGCGGCGTAATGATGTTGCCTGGTAGAATCAATGGTGTTTGACAGCCTGCATCAAGTAAACCTCTCTCAAAGATAACAAGGCGGAAAACATGGTGCTATTTGAGCAAATACTGGTTGGGATCCTGGGTGTCGGGATCGCATTTCTCTTCTGGCCGGGCGTCAAAGCGGCGCTGAAGAGGAGTCAGGATGCGGAAAATCCGGACTGGATGGGGGCGTTGGTACCCATCGGCGCCGTTGTTTTGTTTATTGTGTTGCTTGTCCTGATCGCCAGGCATTAATTCTGTGGCGGATTATTCGGCATTGCTTACATTCTGGTTTGGGGAGCATGAACGTGACGGTGAGGTCATAGAGGCGCAATCGCCCCTGTGGTGGGATAAGAAGGACGAGACCGACAGGGCCATAAAAAGACACTTCTCCGGCGTGCTTTCCGAGGCGCTGGAAGGGCTTTTGGATCATTGGTTGAATACGCCAGAAGGGTATCTGGCCATGATCATTTTATTAGATCAGCTCTCAAGGAGTATGTACCGTGGTAGCGCAAAATCCTTTAGCCAGGATGAAACGGCATTGCAACTGGCTGTCCGTGGTGTTGATCTGGGCATGGATAGAGAATTAAGACCGGTGGAGCGGGTGTTTTTTTACATGCCGTTTGAACATGCTGAATCGGCGAAGATGCAGGAGAGATCGATTAGCCTGTTCACCCGGCTTGTGGTTGCGGCGGCTGACGGCGATAAAGCGAAATTTAAGGAGTACCTCAATTTCGCAGTGAAACATGCTGACGTCATCAAACGGTTCAATCGATTTCCACATCGAAACCAGATCCTGGGACGGGGATCGACGGACGAGGAGATGGCCTTTCTGACACAACCCGGCTCGGCTTTTTAATGCAGATCGGGGATCAGGCATGAGCCCGCACTGGCCGGGCGCACAGCGCCTTATTTGACTATTGCAATGCGGGTTTTAACAGGCGAAGAGGGCGATGATCCCGGCAAGTTGCAGAGGCGACTAAGGCATAACGTTGGCCGCGCCATTGCAGATTTCACATGATAGAGGAGGGTGACAAGGTGATGGTGTGCCTATCCGGAGGGGCCGACTCCCACACCATGCTGGATCTCCTGATGAGGCTTCGATGCAATGCGCCCATTCATTTTGATCTGATGGCAGTCAACCTTGATCAAAAGCAACCCCACTTCCCGCAGCAGACGCTACCACAGTACCTGGACAACATCGGGATCCCTTATCATATTATCAGTGAAGATACGTATAGCATCGTTAAACGAGTTATTCCAGAGGGCAAGACGATGTGCGGTCTGTGTTCAAGGTTGCGGCGCGGCATTCTCTATCGCCTCGCCAAAGAAGAGGGCTTCAGCAAAATAGCGCTGGGTCATCACCGCGATGACATCATAGAAACATTGTTCCTGAATATGTTCTATGGCGGCAAGTTAAAAGCCATGCCGACAACATTGCTGAGTGATGATGGCGAGCATATCGTCATACGGCCATTGGCGTACTGCAAGGAAAAAGACATCAAACACTATGCCGCCCGCCGGGGGTTTCCGATCATCCCCTGCGATTTATGCGGCTCCCAGGCGCACTTGCAAAGACAGGCCATCAAAAAAATGCTACATGAATGGAACCGTCAACATCCCGGTCGTGTTGAGACGATTTTTACTGCATTACAAAATGTGACGCCATCACACTTGCTGGATCCCAACCTGTTTGCATTTCATGGGTTGCAAAAAACTGGAACGGCAAATGTGCCGGATTGAATAACAGGGCCTTAAACTCAGGCCCTGCCCGGGTTTGGTGGAGGTGGCCGGAGTCGAACCGGCGTCCGCGAACCCATTGCCCTCGGTTCTACATGCTTAGCCGACTCTTTAATTTAATTATCCGCTACCCGAGCGGCAGGGAAAACAGATAACGAGTCCGTTAAAGTTTTAGCGAATCCATCCCGGACCAATGTCATCGCGAGCTTGCGTCAGTGACCCCTGAGTAGAAAGCACAAGCACAAATCAGTCAGGGGCTAGCCGGCTATTATGCGGCCAGGGCGTAGTTGTCGTCGTTGGCAACTATGTTGTTTGCAGCTGTATTTACGAGGTGATCTGCGCCTCGGCATGCCCCTTGGGTTTTGGTGTCCTCGTCGAAGCCAATACACCCCCGAAATCATCGGGTAAAACCACCCTCAAGGATTAAAACTTTGGCAAGTATAGTCAATGACGGCACTGAATGACAGATTAATTTGCCCCTGATGGGTTGTTTCTGATCAGCCTTTGTTTCTGTAATCGCCAGCTCCGATCTTTTTCCACTTGCCGTTTGTCATGTGTTTTTTTGCCCCTGGCCAGGGCAATCTCCAGTTTGGCCCTGCCTTGCTTCCAGTACATCGCCGTTGGAATGACGGCATAGCCTTTGCGCTCCACGGCGCCGATCAGCTTGTCTATTTCATCCCGGTGCAATAATAATTTTCTCATCCTTTGTGGCTCTGCTTTAATATGTGTCGAGGCGGCGGGCAGGGGTGTGATCAATGCGCCGAATAAAAAGGCCTCGCCCCCCTTTAGCAGAATATAACTTTCCCTGATCTGTATTTTCCCTGCACGCAAACTTTTCACTTCCCATCCTTGTAGCGCCATGCCCGCCTCAAACCGGTCCTCGATAAAATAATCGTAGCGGGCTTTTTTATTGAAAGCGATGGTATGGCCTTCGGGCTTCTTTTTAGGTCTCGCCATCTCATCTGTCCATCGGATTGCAGATTAAAGACTATATCAGTTATCGCCGCCCCGGGATGTTATTTATCCTGTATTTAAGTTGTGTCAGCCCGGAATTTCCCGCAGAATTGTTGGGAAAAAGGTGGCGCAAAATGGCAACTCATCGCACTTCTATACACGGTCAGTGGACATCGAAATGGGTCTTTATTCTGGCGGCGACGGGCTCTGCCGTTGGTTTGGGTAATATCTGGCGGTTTCCCTACACCACCGCCGAGAACGGTGGCGGCGCTTTCGTCATGATTTATCTGATCTGCGTTTTACTGGTCGGTTTGCCCATTATGATGGCCGAGATCCTCATGGGAAGACGTGGAAGACAAAGCCCGATTAACACCATGAAGACCCTGTCTGAGGAAGAGCGCCAGAGCAAGCATTGGTATTTGCTTGGGATGATGGGCGTCATAGCCGGTTTTTTGATCCTCACCTTCTACAGCACCGTTGCCGGCTGGACGTTGGCTTATGTATTTCGGGCGGCTTCGGGCATGTTTGCCGGCGCCACGGCCAAGCAAATAGAAGACATATTCATCTCCCTGATCGCCGATCCCGAACGCTTGCTCGCCTGGCACACCCTCTTTATGGCGATGACGGTATTCGTGGTGTCAAGAGGGGTGAGAAGCGGTCTTGAAAAAGCCGTGCGCTTTCTTATGCCGACACTGTTTTTTCTGCTGATCGCCATGGCGGGTTATTCCCTGAGCACAGCCGGATTTTCCGAGGCCATGGCGTATTTGTTTAAGCCGGATTTCAGCCAGATAACCACTAACACGGTGTTGGTCGCTTTGGGTCAGGCGTTTTTCAGTTTGAGTCTGGGCATGGGTGCGATTATGACCTATGGGGCGTATTTGCCGGATCGTTCATCAATACCAGAGACGACGGCCACCATCGCCATCATGGATACGGCTGTCGCCTTGCTGGCGGGGATCGCCATTTTCCCCATCATGTTCACCTATGGTTTGCAACCCGAAGAGGGTGGCCCCGGGCTTATCTTTAAGATATTACCCATTGCTTTCGGGCAAATGCCCTACGGTAATTTTTTCGCCGTGATCTTTTTTGTGTTATTGATGTTCGCCGCCTGGACGTCAGCCATATCACTGTTGGAGCCGGTCTCGGCCTGGCTTGTTGAGCGAAAAGGCTATACACGGATGCGTGCCGCCATGTATGCAGGGGCGGTGGCCTGGGCCTTGGGTTTAGGATCATTATTATCCTTGAACCTGTGGTCTGATGCGACCCTGTTTGGAAAAACCTTCTTTGCCCTGATCGAGTACCTGTCCGTTAATATCATGCTTCCGATTGGTGGTTTGTTCATTTCAATTTTTGCCGCCTGGCTGATGTCCAGGGCCTCAACGTTTGATGAGTTAAGGTTAAATAAGCTGGGTTATCTCGCCTGGCGAGCAGGGGCGAGATACATCGCCCCTGTGGGCGTGGTCTTGATCCTCTTGCAAGAAGCATTTGGCGTGTTTGGCTGATAAACCGCTGATCAGCATGCGCTCCATACAAAAGACGATTATCACTCCCTATAGCGCCGAGCAGATGTATGCACTGGTCAATGACATCGAGTCCTATCCTCAATTCCTGCCCTGGTGCAGTGATGCAGAAGTAGAACAGGCAACCGATCAGGCGCTGCTTGCAACGGTATCGCTGAGCCTGGGGAGAATAAAACAATCATTCACGACAAGAAACACACTGCAACCGGGGAGGCGGATCGATATGAACCTGGTTCGAGGCCCGTTTAAGCAGTTAAGCGGTTATTGGCGCTTCGAGGCTACCGGCGATGGGGCCTGCGAAGTGCAATTCGGCTTGCGCTTTCAATTTAAGAATAAGATCCTCTCTCTTGCGCTTAATAAGGCATTCGAGCAGACAGTGTGCTCTTTCATTGACGCCTTTAGAACACGCGCGATTGAGGTATATGGAAAACAACCCGCCCCCATTGCTTGAGATTGAGATTATCTACGCCAAATCATCTGTCGTACAACGGCTTAAAAGAAAGGTAGAGGCCGGCACCACAATAAGGGAGGCGATTGAAGGATCGGGTATTTTGCAACGTAACCCTGAGATCAGTCTTGCAAAAAATGCGGTCGGCATATTCAGTCAAAAAAAGCAGTTGCAGGATGTGGTGAGATCAGGCGATCGCATCGAGATCTACACGCCACTGCTCGTTGATCCCAAAGAGGCGAGAAGAAGGCGAGCGAAAAAACACATCATGGGGCGGTGATGTCATTATTCAATCGGCATTGGCGTCCTTCCTCGTTTGCCGGCATGGCGTTGTTATACCTGGTGTTGTTTTCCCTAGCGATAGCGGTTAGCTTGATCTCACTCGCCAGCGGCTCTGTTTCCATATCCGGATCTGAGATGTTAGCCATTCTTCTTCAGGGCTCGGAGCATATCCATGCACGCATCGTTCTGGAGATCCGCCTTCCCAGGATCATGTCCGCTTTCATTGTCGGTGGCATGTTGGCCCTGGCCGGCGCCTTGATGCAGGTGTTGTTAAGAAACCCCCTGGCCGAGCCGTATATTCTCGGTATATCCGGGGGCTCGGCGGTGTTTGCGTTGCTGGCGATCATCACCGGTGTTGCCGGGTTGTGGGTGAACGTGAGCGCCTGCTTCGGCGCTTTGATCACCATGGTCATGGTGTTCGTCCTCTCAGGCTCGGGAGCCGCCTGGAATCCTTTGAAGGTACTGCTAACCGGCGTTGTCATCGCAGCCGGCTGGGGGGCGGTGATCAGCTTGCTGCTGGCGATGAGTCCGTCCAGGATGGTTCACGGCATGTTGTTCTGGTTAATGGGCGATCTGAGTTTCAGCCAGTATCATATCGGCTATCTGGCGGTCCTGATCATGGCGCTGGTGTTGGCCATGATGTTTGCCAGGGCATTGAACCTGCTCGCCACTGGCGATCTGCAAGCGGCGGCTTTGGGTGTGTCTGTTGAGCGACTGCGTATTCATGTTTATTTTTTAGCCTCCATCTTAACGGCCACTGCCGTTATGCAGGCGGGCGGTATTGGTTTTATCGGGCTGATCATCCCCCATGGGGTGAGATTGCTCATTGGCAGTGATCATCGGCTCGTATTGCCCGTCTCGGTGTTGTTGGGCGGCACCTTGCTCATGCTCGCCGATACCTTGTCACGTACGATACTGGCCCCTCAACAACTGCCGGTGGGCGTGTTGACGGCAATAATCGGTGTGCCGGTTTTTCTCATATTACTGCAATCCATATCGGCCGGAGAAAGACCATGACGGCATTGCGCGTTAAACAGCTCACCATAGCGATTGGCGATCACCTGGTGTGCGAGGATTTTGATCTGGAGATGAGAGCCGGTGAGCACTGGGGTGTATTGGGCGGAAATGGCGCCGGTAAGACCACGCTCCTGCACACGCTTGCCGGATTAAGAGAACCGGACCGGGGTGAGATTCAATTAGAGCAGCAGGATCTAAAACACTTCACGCGTTTTGATCTGGCAAGGAAACTGGGCGTCTTGTTCCAGGACAGTGTCGATAGCTTTCCATCCACCGTGAGGGAGACGGTCTTAACCGGTCGGCATCCACACCAGGGTTTCTGGTCATGGGGCCGGTCAGCGGATCGCCTGATGGCTGAGACGGCGCTGGAGCAGTTACAGTTGCTGGAAATGCAATATCGACAGGTTGATACCCTCTCTGGAGGAGAAAGACGCAGGCTGGCCATCGCCACCTTGTTTTTACAGGATCCGGAGATCTGGTTATTGGATGAGCCGACAAATCACCTGGATCCGCATCATCAGATCCGCACGCTTGATCTAATCCACACACGCATCAAGCAAAAGAACGGGGTGTTGTTGATGGTCTTGCACGATGTTAACCTGATCAATCGCTATTGCACCCATGCCGTGTTGATGTTGCCGAAAAACAAAACCATCAGCGGCCCCATCACGGAGGTGATCAATAAAACCAGCCTCGAGTTATTATACCAACACCCGGTAACGGAGTTGGTGGATGAGAAGCAGGGGAGATGGTATTTTCCCGCATAGGGTCAAGCTCTTTTTCGTCGGCGCTGTGTTTTTGTCTTATCTTAAAGCGTGGGCATGGCCGAAAAAGCCCGCCTTGCCTGGATGAGAAATGTCGGATTGTAAGACAGGCGCTAATGCCCGTCTCTCGCCTTATCCAGGTGATCACACAGCCGGTTTGCGCCCTGGAGGATCCCGGTTGAGCTCCTTGCGATCAGTGCAGATGGGATGAAGTACAGATGATGGTTGCGAACGGCGCCTATCTCAGGCCAGTCTCGCCAGCGCGCCAGCAGGTGTTGATCGGCGTGTTGATCGCCGCTGGTGAAAATCACATCCGGGTTCTTTAAGACCACGGCCTCCTCGCTAACCTGTGGCGAGAGCGATGGGAGCGCCGAGAAGATATTTACGCCACTGCAAAGCGTAATGACTTTGCTGATCAAATGCTCACTGTTGATGGTGAAGATGGGCTCTGCCCATGTCTGGTAGAAAACGCTCAACGGAGGTTTGCCCCGGTTTGACTGGCGTAGCGATTGCAGGGCGGATAAATACTGTGCTGCATTGTGCGAGGCGACATCAGCCGTGCCCGCCAGCTCGCCCAGGCGCCTTATCGTTCTCGCCACATCTTCCAGGCGACGGGGCTCGGATAAGTATATCGGTATTGACAGTTTTGATAACAAATTAAGGGTGGCCTGCCCGTTGCCGCTCTTCCAGGCGACGATCAAATCCGGGTTTAATACGGCGATTCTTTCAAGATCAATACCGAAGGCGTCCCCCACTTGTTCGATCTGTTTCCCGTCGGGTGGGTGATCACCGCCTCTCACCACGGCGATTACTTTCTCGCCGGCCCCGGCAGAGAATAATAATTCGGTTACATGGGGTGCGAGACTGATGATGTTATTCGCCGGTTTTTGCAGGATGACTTGCCGGTTATCATCATCAATGACAACAATATCGGCGTAACCGGGAGAGGCGACAAGCAGCGCCGATAATAAAAAGATCACAAAGCGATGCAATGGCCGGAGAAGAGGAATGCGTTAAGGGGTGGATAAGCCGCCATCGACCTTGGTATCCGGTTTCGTGGCCTGTTTGGATGTATCTTTGTGCTCAGCGGTGGGTTCATCGTCTGAACCAATAAAAGGGATGGCACTCAGCATTCTCCTTAAAAAACCCCTTTTTTTCTTATTGCGTAGCGGCACATCAACGGTGTTGGCGGTCTTGTTCAGTATCTCATCGACTCTTGCCAGACCGGGGACAACATCACCATCAACATAGGCCAGTTTTTCATCCTTAAAGTGTAAGGTAATGTGGCGTTGATCACGCCGGGCGCCGCCTTTGGAGAAGGTATAGATGTATTCCCATCGGCCTGTGTGAAAGGGATCAATCATTGTCGGCGTGCCCATGATGAACCTCACCTGGTTTTTATCCATGCCGGGTTTAAGCCTCAATAACATCTCCTCCTCAATCACATTGCCCTGCTGCACATCCACCCGGTAGACGCCGGGCAGCTTCAACCCCCCCTCACGAGCACAGGCGGTTAAGTGGATAACAATGATCAACAGGCAGAGCAGTCTTATCATGAGTTTTCAGATGTGAAGATTAGTATAAACAATGACTTGGTTGTCAATGATGATAAACCCATCGCCTGCGACATCACGGCCCACATGCAGTATACTTGGTATCAACGGTAAATAAGTCACCTCATCTCACATTGTATCAACATAACTTATGATAGAAAGTAGCGATCTCAAAAAAGTCGGCTTAAAGGCCACACTGCCTCGCATTCGCATATTGGAGATCCTCGAATCAGTGGAGGAGAAGCACGTCAGCGCCGAGGATCTGTATAAGGCCCTGCTCGATGCCGGAGAAGATGTGGGTCTGGCCACGGTCTACCGGGTGCTAACGCAGTTCGAAGATGCTGGCCTCGTGATCCGCCATAATTTTGATTCCGGGCATTCCGTCTTTGAGCTGGACCGGGGTGGGCACCATGATCACATGATCTGCACGCAAACCGGCAAGGTCATCGAATTCGAAAACGAAGAGATAGAAAAACTACAGGAGCAGATCGCTGAGGCCCATGGCTATGAGCTGGAAGGACATAGCCTGGTGCTCTACGTAAAGCCAAAGGAGTAATCATCGAAGCCATCGCTGATCGGGATGTCAGGGCGGACTTGCCCCTGTTGGCGTGATCAGGGCTCATGTCAAGGCATCGCACCCGGCAAGCCAGTGATGTGAGATCAGCATATGACTTTTCACATATCAATGGGTTTATCAGTGGGTTGTGCCTTTTAGCGCCAGCATTTCTTTGGCGTGGTTTCGGGTTTGCGTGGATATGTTGACGCCTCCCAGCATGCGCGCGAGCTCATCTATTCTTGCCTTCTCGCCCAGCTCATGGATATGGGTTTCGGTTGTCTTTTTATCGGTGGCTTTTTGTACCTGGAAGTGATTGTCGCCCTGTGCGGCCACTTGAGGTAAGTGGGTAACACAGAAGATCTGGCGATTTTTTGCAAGGCCCCGCAACAGGTTGCCGACAATTTCCGCAATGCCGCCGCCAATACCGGCGTCCACTTCGTCAAATATCATCGCCGCAATGTTGCGCTCCTGGTTGGCGATCACCTGGATAGCCAGGCTGATACGCGAGAGCTCACCGCCGGAGGCCACTTTGCGTAAGGGTTGTAATGCCTGGCCGGGATTGGTCGAGACGTGAAACTCGACCTGGTTGTTACCATGCCGCTGCGGCTTTGAGTCCGCCATTGCCTCCACCAGGATGCTGAACTCGCTCTCCGGCATGCCCAATGTGCGGATCTCGTGGGTGATCTTCTCCGCCATGTTCTTCGCCCATGTGCGCCGAAGCGCATCGAGCCTCATCGATGCCTGCCCATATTCTTCTAATGCCCGGGCTTGTTGTCTCTGTAGCGCCACTACCTGCTGTTGATTTTGCTCCATTTGCGCCAGCTTCTCGGAAATAGACAGGAAATGTTCATATAATTGTTGTGGCTGGATGTGGTGCTTGCGCCCCATAGCGTGCAAGATGTTCAAGCGCTGCTCTACTTTGTCTAACTCGGCGGGGTCCTGCTCCAGTTTGTCGTGGCAGGCCCTTAATTCATTGACGGCCTCTGCAATTTGGATTGTTGCGTTTTCCAGCAATTCAGTCACCGCTGTGAGTGCGGGGTCAATGCGCTCGAGGCTGGCGATTTCTCTTTTTACCGCGCTTATTTTATGGCTTATTGACGTATCGTTATCGTATAAGTCGTCCAGTGCGCGTTGGGTTAATTCAATCAGGTGGTTTGCATTCGCCAGGCGCCGGTGTTCCTTATCCAGGCTCGCCAATTCATTTTCCGTCAGCGCTAATTGCTCCAGCTCTTCAACCTGATATTTCAATAAAGACAGTTGTGCGGCAAACTCCCCGTCCGCCCGGGCAATCGATTGCAACGCTTTTGTGACGGTATCCCATTGATCAAAGGCGTCATGAACCTGGGTGAGCGCATCGTCATAATCACCGTAACCATCCAGCAGATCCCGTTGTTTGTCGCGCTTTAACAGCGACTGATGGGCGTGTTGTCCGTGTATGTCGATCAGGTGCTCGCCAACCTCTCGCAGTAGTTGAACGGGCACGGATGTCGTATTGATATAGGCGCGAGAACGTCCGTCTCTACTGATAAGGCGACGGATGAGTAATTGATTGTTTTCAATCGTGAGCGATTGCCCCTCCAGTATTGCGGCTAATTCCTCGGAGGACGGAAGATCAAACTCGGCGCTTACCTCCGTGCGCCTTGCGTGAGTACGGATCACCGATGAGTCTGCGCGCCCGCCCAATATCAAACCCAGGGCGTCGATGAGGATGGATTTCCCGGCGCCGGTTTCACCGGTCAACACAGTCAGACCTTCCCGGAAGGTCATTTCAATGTTATCGATGATAGCCAGGTTCTTGATATGCAGGCGCTTTAGCATGGTCATGTATCATTGATCATCCCCAATCGAGCTTGCCTCTTAAGATCTTGAAGTGATCGTGATCTGGCGGATGGATGAGGCGTATTTTTTTATTTTTCTTCTGCACGGTGACCTTATCCCCGGTAGCCAGATCGCAGATGATCTCGCCATCACAGGTTAATTTTCCCTGATCGATATGGGGTGTGCCGACGATGATCTCCACCACGCTGTTGCCATCTATGACAACCGGGCGGTTGCTGAGTGTGTGCGGGCAGATAGGCACTAACACCAGTGCGTTTAATGCCGGGTGTAATATCGGCCCGCCACCGGATAACGCATAGGCGGTTGAGCCGGTGGGGGATGAGACAATCATCCCATCGGCACGTTGACTGTGAAGAAAGTTTTCATTGACATAGGTCTTAAGTTCAATGAGCTTGGCGACATTGCCTTTCTGGATGATGACGTCATTGAAGGCGTGACTTTCCAGCAAAATGTCATTTTCTCTCCGGATCTCGCAATGCAGTTGGAAGCGTTCATCTTCAACGTAATGACCAGCGAGGATCTGATCCAGGTGTTGCGATACGGAATCGGCCGGGATGTCCGCTAAAAAACCCAGCCGCCCCCGGTTAATACCCAGCAGGGGAATATCATGATCCGCTAACAGGTGGGCGGCACGCAACATGGTGCCATCCCCGCCGATGGCAATGGCAAGGTCACAGCCCTCAGCGAACTTGCCCGCATCGCCACTACCAGTGCCCGGATCCGCCAGCAATGCCGTGCAAAGCGCATCGAGAATGATGTCCACATCACGCCCTCGCAGGTATTCTACAACGGCTTGCAGGGTATCAATGATCTCCGCAGCCCGATTATTTGTAATTAAGGCGATTTTTTTGAACATGGCGCCATAACGGGTTGATGTGGGGGCAAGTTAGCATGCCCTGAGCGCCTCGCCAATATGGTTTTGCACTTGGGCTAAGAGAGTGCTAGATTTTCACCGGTAGAAGGCGCCGGCTCCATCGAATTGAACGAAAATTAACCCATGCCGAAACATCAGCAAAGCGTTTTTGAACTGAATGATCGCAGTTTATTGTTATTTAAATCCCTGGTTGAACACTTTATCCACGATGGGCAACCGGTCGGCTCACGCACCCTGGCCAGGGACACCAACCTCGAATTGAGCCCGGCGACTATCCGTAATGTCATGGCGGATCTCGAAGACATGGGTTTGCTGCACTCTCCCCATATCTCGGCCGGGCGTGTACCGACTGTACGCGGGTATCGTTTCTTTGTAGATAGTCTGCTGCGTATCGGTGAACTGGGAGATCGGGAAGTGGAACGTATCGCCAGGGAGATGGTGATGGAAGATGGCGTACAGCACCTTCTTGAGCGCACCTCCAGTATGTTATCCGAGGTCACCCGGCTCGCTGGCGTCGTCATGTTGCCCAAGACACAACAACACACCCTCGAGCAGATTGAATTCGTGACGCTGTCTGAAAATCGCATCCTCGTCATCTTGGTGATGAGCAACAAGGAAATACAAAACCGGATAATCCATACCGCGAGATCCTACAGCCCGTCACAGTTACAGCAGAGCGCAAATTACCTTAATTCAGCTTGTCGGGGCAAGGATCTCAGCAAGATCAGGGAGCAGGTGTTAAAGGAGCTTGAAGAGGTAAAAGAAGATGTAAACGAGCTAATGCAGACGGCCATAGAAATGGCGCAAAAAGCATTTACGGCCACCGATGGCAGTGATGATTATGTGATGTCGGGCCATACCAATTTAATGGATGTGGCTGAACTTGGGGATCTGGATAAGTTAAAACGCTTGTTTGAGAGTTTTAATGAGAAACGGGATATTTTGCATATCCTGGAGAGTGCGATCAATGCCAAGGGCGTGCAGATCTTCATTGGTGAGGAGTCCGGTTATGATGTGCTGGATGAATGCAGTGTGGTCACCTCACCCTATGAAGTGGACGGTCAGATCCTGGGCGTGTTGGGCGTCATAGGCCCCACTCGCATGGATTATGAACGGGTCATCCCCATTGTCGATATTACCGCCAAAATGCTGGGCTCGGCCTTGAATTCCACCCATTAGCCCTTACCTTAACTTGACCGTCTACCCCCGAAAAGAGCCTAAGGGATTGATTATGCTATTGTTATGAGATGACCATGACCCAGGAAGAGAAGCAAAAAGACACGCAAGCGCAAGATATACCTGCCGAACCTGAAGATGTTGCCGATACCGAGGACATCGCTACTGCCGAGACATCCATTGATACCGACAGTGAAACGCCGCAAGCCGGGGAAGATGAGGCCGAAGCCGATATAGATCAGTTATTAGAGGAAATAGAACGCTTGAAAATCGAGGCGCAGGAGAGTCGTGATAAAGCGTTGCGCGCCACAGCCGAGCTGGATAATGTTCGCAAGCGCACAGCCCGTGATATCGAAAACGCCCATAAATATGCGCTGGATAAGTTCATCGCCGAGTTGTTGCCGGTGATCGACAGCATGGAGCTGGGTGTTCATGCCTCACAAGCGGTGGATGATGTGGAAAGCCTGCGGGAGGGCATGGACCTCACGTTGAAGAAGTTTTTCGATTGTCTTAATAAATGTGGTGTGACCGCAATCGATCCCGCTGGTGAGAGATTTAACCCAGAGCGCCATGAGGCGGTATCCATGCAGGAAGCCGAGGGGATGCAGACGAATACCATCATCACGGTGATGCAAAAAGGTTATGAATTGAATGGGCGTCTGGTGAGGCCGGCCAGGGTGATGGTGGCGAAATAGTGGATGGCCAGGGCTTGAATTCAAGGCGCAAGACCCACATATACCCCCACCAACGGGCATGATCATCAGTTCACGTAAAGCAAACAGTTAGAGACTCTGGAGACATTCAAAAATGGGCAAAATAATCGGTATTGATCTCGGCACGACCAATTCCTGTGTGGCGGTACTGGAAGGCGGGCAGGCCAGGATCATAGAAAATAGCGAGGGTGGGCGCACGACGCCGTCTATTGTTGCATTTTCCGGTGATGATGAAGTATTGGTGGGTCAATCCGCCAAACGTCAGGCGGTCACCAATCCCGGCAACACGTTATTCGCCGTCAAGCGGTTAATTGGCCGGCGCTTTGAAGATGACGTCGTACAAAAAGACATCAACATGGTGCCCTATAGCATTGTCAAGGCCGATAATGGCGATGCCTGGGTGGAGGCGAAAGGCAAGAAAATGGCGCCGCCTGAGGTATCTGCCCGGGTATTGATGAAAATGAAGCAGACGGCGGAGGATTATCTTGGCGAGGACGTGACTGAGGCGGTGATCACCGTGCCGGCTTATTTCAATGATTCACAACGTCAGGCAACCAAAGACGCCGGCAAGATAGCCGGCCTTGAGGTTCGCCGTATTATCAATGAGCCGACCGCAGCGGCCCTGGCCTACGGCATGGATAAAAAACATGGCGATGCCCGCATTGCCGTGTATGACCTGGGTGGCGGCACCTTTGATATCTCCATCATTGAAATCGCAGAAGTCGATGGTGAACATCAATTCGAGGTGTTGTCCACCAATGGCGATACCTTCCTGGGCGGTGAGGACTTTGACTTGCGTATTATTGATTTTCTTTGCGATGAGTTTAAGAAGGATCAGGGCATTGATCTGCACAATGATCCATTAGCGTTGCAACGTTTGAAAGAAGCGGCGGAGAAGGCCAAGATAGAATTATCCTCCAGCCAGCAGACGGACGTGAATCTTCCCTACATTACCGCCGACTCAGGGGGCCCCAAGCACCTTAACTTGAAAATGAGTCGAGCGAAACTCGAATCCCTCGTTGAGGACCTCATCGAGCGCACCATAGCCCCCTGTCGGCTTGCGCTGGAGGATGCGGGGTTGTCCGCTACGGACATCACCGATGTGATCCTGGTCGGCGGTCAAACCCGTATGCCCAAGGTGCAGGAGAAAGCCCAGGGTTTCTTTGGCCGGGAGCCACGTAAAGACGTCAATCCTGATGAGGCGGTCGCTGCCGGCGCCGCCATACAGGCCGGCGTGCTCGGCGGTGATGTGAAAGATGTTTTACTGCTTGACGTCACGCCCCTGTCCTTAGGGATCGAAACCTTAGGGGGGGTGATGACCCGGCTGATTGAGAAAAACACCACCATACCCACCAAGGCACAACAGGTCTTCTCCACGGCGGATGATAATCAGACTGCGGTAACCGTTCATGTGCTCCAGGGCGAGCGTGAAATGGTCGCCGGCAATAAATCATTAGGGCGGTTTGATCTCTCGGAGATCCCACCTGCGCCCCGCGGTGTGCCGCAGATTGAGGTGACGTTTGATATTGACGCCAATGGCATATTGAACGTCTCCGCAAAGGACAAGGCGACGGGCAAGGAGCAATCCATCATCATCAAGGCCTCAAGTGGTCTGTCCGATGAAGAGATAGATAACATGGTGAAAGACGCCGAGGCCCATGCAGAGGAAGATCAAAAGGCCCGAGAACTGGTTGAATCCCGCAACCAGGCGGAGAACATGGTGCATGCAACTAAAAAATCCATGGAAGAGCTAGGTGATAAAATCGATGGGCAGGACAAGGCCGATATTGAGGCGGCGATCACCGATGTTGAAGAGGCGCTAAAAGGCGATGATAAAGCGAGCATTGATGAGAAAACACAAAAGCTGACGGTGGTTGCCGGCAAGTTGGCCGAGAAGGCGTATCAGGACCCAGCGCCAGGTGATGGGAAAGCGGGTGCTGCTGATAAAAATGACGGCCCGGCTGATCAGAATGTTGTCGATGCAGAGTTTGAAGAAGTGGATGATGAGAAAAAATAGCGTCTGTTCAATGCTTCTGAAGCGGTGTCGCATAACGACATAACGCAAGGTGCGATGTTGATAAATACCACGGCCCGGAAGAGGGAGAGCTCTTGCCGGGCCTGTTTACGATCTAAAGATGGGCGAGCCGATTGAATGATGAGCACAAAGCGTGATTATTATCAGGTGCTGGGCGTGGGCAGACATGCCACAGATGCCGATATCAAAAAGGCATTTCGCCGATTGGCCATGAAATATCACCCCGATCGTAATCCCGACAGCAGTGATGCTGAGGAGAAATTCAAAGAAGCCAAAGAAGCCCATGATGTGCTCTCTGATAATCAAAAACGTGCCGCTTACGATCAATTTGGCCACGCTGGTGTTGAGGCCACTGCTGGTGGCGCCGGCGCTCAGGGATTCAGTGGTTTTGGGGATATTTTTGATAATGTTTTTGGGGATATTTTTGGTCAGCAGGGACGGGATGGCCAGCGTGTGTATCGGGGCGCAGATCTGCGTTACGATCTGGATCTCGCTCTGGAGGAGGCGGTGGCCGGCACCACCATTAAAATACGGGTGCCGAAACGGGTTACCTGTGAGACCTGCGAGGGCAGCGGCGCACAAAAAGGCTCCAAACCGGTTACCTGCCCTGGCTGTAACGGGGTGGGGCAAGTTCGTATGCAACAGGGGTTCTTCTCGGTACAACAGACCTGCTCGCAATGCCGCGGTAACGGCAAGATCATCAATAACCCATGTGGTAGATGCAGTGGCCAGGGTCGTGTGCGCGATAGCAAAACCATCTCGGTCAAAGTGCCCCCGGGTGTGGATACCGGCGACCGGATCCGCTTATCCGGTGAAGGTGAAGCCGGGGAGCAAGGCGGCCCTGCCGGCGATCTTTATGTGCATGTCATCGTTAAAGAACATAGCCTGTTCACACGGGAAGGCTCGGATCTTTTTTGCGAGGTCCCCATCGGTTTTGCGATGGCGACCCTGGGTGGCGATCTTGAGATCCCCACTTTGGATGGCAAGGTGAAACTCAAAATCCCTGCGGAGACCCAAAGCGGGAAATTATTTCGTCTGCGTGGCCGGGGCGTCAGCTCGGTTCGCTCATCATCCAAGGGTGATTTACTCTGCCGCGCTGTGGTTGAAACGCCGGTCAATCTCAGCAAGCGGCAAAAGGACTTGTTGCGGCAATTCGAAGAGTCCATGACTGAAGATGGCAAGCAACATCGCCCGAGGGCAAACGGCTGGTTTGATGGGGTGAAGCGGTTTTTTGATGACATGACCAATCCGTAACCCTGAGGTAGAGCAGTGATTAGAATTGGCGTGTGTGGCGCTGCCGGTAGAATGGGTAAAACCATACAGGAAGTCATCGCAGAGACTGATGGCGTCACCCTGGGTGCAGCCATTGAGCGCAAAGGCTCTGCGGCTATCGGCACCGATGCCGGAGAGCTTGCCGGGATGGGCAAGCAGGGTATTCATGTTGTTGCTGATGTGGGTGAGGTTGCCGATCACTTCGATGTATTGATCGATTTCACCTCGGCTGATGCCGTGATAGAAAATCTCGGGCAATGTCGTACGAGAGGGAAAAAACTGGTCATCGGCACGACCGGTTTGGCTGACGATAAGAAAAAGGCGATACAGGCCGCAAGTGATGATATTGCCATTGTTTTTTCACCGAACATGAGTATCGGCGTTAATCTTTGTTTCAAGTTGACTGAGTTTGCCGCACAGGTTGTTGGCGACAGTGCGGATATAGAGATCATCGAGGCCCATCATAACCAGAAAAAAGATGCACCCTCAGGCACCGCAGTGAGATTGGGCGAGATAGTTGCAGACACACTTCATCGTGATCTGAGAGAATGTGCGGTGTATGGGCGTGAAGGTATGGCTGCCGATCCCGGAGATCCAGAGACGATAGGGTTTCACACCATACGCGCCGGTGATATCGTTGGTGAACATACGGTCATGTTTGCGGGTGCGGGCGAGCGTGTCGAGATCAAACATGTTGCCAGCAGTCGGAAGACCTTTGCCAGTGGCGCCGTTCGCGCCGCACAATGGCTGGAAGAGAAACAATGCGGTTTATACGATATGCAGGACGTCCTGGGTCTGCGTTGATTTCACCGCCGTGCCCGTTGCTGCGCCATTACAGCTACACCAGGAGAAGATCCGCCCGCAGTGGATCGATTACAATGGCCATCTGAATCTGGCCTATTATGTGCTTGTTTTTGATCATGCCACGGATAAATTTCTTGACTATATTGGCCTGACGGAGGCCTTCAGGGCGCGCCGGCATGCCTCAACCTTCGCCGCTGAAATCCATGTTAATTATCTAAGGGAAGTGAAGGAGGCGGATGAGGTGTATATCACTACCCGCTTGATCGGCTTTGATCAGAAGCGCATTCACTTCTTTCACAGCATGTACCACGGGGGAGAACATTACCTGGCTGCAACCACTGAGATGTTGAGCCTTTACATGGATATGAGCGTCAGGCGAGTGGGGCTGATCCCGACAGAAATAATCGACAGATTAACTGAAATACAACAAAGTCATGGCTCACTGCCTATGCCCGCACAATTAGGCAGTGTGATGAAGACAAAATAAACATTGGGACTATCGCTGATGCCTGTGATGTAAGCGCCATATTATTTCAGCCCCGCCCGGATAAATCTTTCATGTCTTCTTCATTGAACATCGCCAAATAAAGCATTTTTTAACGGTGAATGATCTCCGATTTTATGCTTAAACTTGTCAATTTAATGATATAGCATAGAATATATCGGCTATGTCTGTTGTCCGTGGGGCAGGCAGTCGCTACTTAAAAAATCGGCCAGAGTGATTGTGATAAAAACTAACGATAAAGAGGGCGAGCGCTGGTGTCCGTCACTTGTCACTTGCTCATCAAAGATCAGGACTCATTGACAGAATCGGATATCGCTCTTAATTCACCCGCCAGCAATGCTACTAACATAATGATCACCGAGCAAAACCCGACGACCCTGGCTGGAGGGGCACTGGATGAATTAGTCGCAACAACCCTATGCCAACAAGATCAGCTTGATGCGCCCGTGCCGCAGGGGGATGCGGTGACGAGAACACTCGCACAATCCGGCGCAGCTTTAATTGCGCGCCAATACAAAGCAGGCTACTGGCGTTTTGATCTTGAAGCGGACACGACCATCCCGGCTGAGTATTTGCTGCTGCAACACCTGCTGGGCCGGGTTAATCAGGATCGGGAAAAACGTCTGTGTGATTACATCATCAGCCGACAATTAGCCGATGGAAGCTGGCCACTGTATGAGGCTGGTCCGGGCAACATCAGCGCAACGGTCAAGGCGTATTTCGCACTGAAGATGGCCGGACATGATCCCGCCTCACCGATAATGAAACAGGCGCGGATCTGGATACATGGATCGGGTGGCGCTGAGAGGGCGAATGTGTTTACCCGCATCTTGCTGGCGACATTCGGGCAGATCCCCTGGCGTACCGTACCGGCTATGCTCGCCGAGATCATCTGGTTACCAAAATGGTGGGTATTTAATTTAAGCAAGGTGTCCTATTGGTCCCGTTGCGTCATCATTCCCCTGTTGCTGATTTTCGCCCACAGACCGGTGCACAAACCCCCTGCCGGTAGAGGTGTAGAAGAGTTATTTGCTCAAGATCCCGGCTCCTTAAAACACATCGATAAATACGTCAAGGATAATGCCCTCAAGAACGTTTTTATCTTCCTTGATCGCACACTCAAATTGCTGGAGCCATGGGTGCCCGGGTTTGTAAGACGGCTCTCCATCCAAAAGCTGGAGTCCTGGATGCGTGAGCACATGCGTGGTGAAGGTGGCATCGGCGCCATTTATCCGGCTATGGCGAATGCGGTCTATGCACTCAAGTTGCTTGGTTATGATGGTTCTGATCCGGATATGCGGCGTGGCATGAAGGCCATTGAGGCGCTGGTTATAGAAGAGGACGATGTGACCTATGTGCAGCCCTGTGTGTCACCGGTATGGGATACATGCCTGAGTTTAAGCGCATTATCCGAGGCCGGTCTGCAAGCGGATCACGAAGCCATGAACCCTGCCATAGACTGGTTGTTTGACAAACAGGTTTTTACCCGTGGCGACTGGGCTCTGAAGGCGCCTTTCCTTGAGGGCGGGGGTTGGGCATTCCAGTTTGAGAATGACTTCTACCCCGATGTGGATGACACCAGCATGGTGGTCATGGCGTTATTGCGGGCGGGCGCACATCACTGCGCCAACAAAAAGAAGCGTCTCGCCCAGGCGGTAAATTGGGTGCTGGGCATGCAAAATACCGATGGTGGCTGGGGTGCGTTTGATATTGATAATGATGATGCGTATTTGAACAACATTCCCTTTGCCGATCACGGTGCACTGGTTGATCCCAGCACGGCTGATCTCACCGGCCGTTGTATTGAAATGCTGGCCATGCTTGGTTATGAGCGCCATTTCCCGCCGATTGCCCGGGCGATTGCGTTCCTAAAGCAAGAGCAGGAGCAAAGCGGCGCCTGGTTTGGCCGCTGGGGGGTGAATTATATCTACGGCACCTGGGCTGTGTTGGTGGGCCTGGGGGCCTTGGGTGAGGCTCCCAATCAACCTTATATCCGCAAAGCGATTGCATGGCTTAAACGCATTCAAAACAGCGATGGTGGCTGGGGTGAGGATTGTCGTGCCTATGATGATCCGCAATTAAAAGGCAACGGCGTGAGCACGGCATCGCAAACGGCATGGGCGTTACTCGGCCTGATGGCCGTCGGTGAAATCAAATCCAGTGAGGTTGAAAAAGGCGTGCATTTCCTCACCCGTCATTACGAAGGCGAGGGCGGCTGGAAGGAGGTGGCCTACACCGGCACGGGTTTCCCGCGCGTGTTTTACCTGCGTTATCATGGTTATAGTCACTATTTTCCGGTCTGGGCATTGGGGGTCTATCGCCGCTACAGGCAGGGCCTGCAAACACGCCAGGATGCACTCACCCGTGGCGAGCCCATCGATCTCGGTGTATTGCCGATCCTTCATAATAAACACTACCAGAGACGATTTAGTAAGGCGGATTAAATGCAACAGTTAAGTGTTAGCTTTGCGCTATGCTGATCGCCCTATGCACTTTTTATCTGCCTTCATTAGATTGAGGTTGCTGTCCGGGTTGGCTCTCGCACATGCTTAAAGCAGTTGAAAATGGCACAATCAAGATCATAAACGGGCAGTCCCGCATTTATTATGATGGTTACTGGATCAGGCATTACGATGTTCCAAATAATCTTGCCTACAAGAAGTCCCTTATCGATCAATTAACCCGTCGGGTTTTTCATCATGTGGAAACGGGGATCAACACGCCGGGCAACAAACTTGAGGAGGTCAGGGGACGCTATGAAGCTGAAGAGAATGTATCTAAAAAGCGCGTGCTCGCGGCCATGTTGGCGGGCGCCCTGCTCAATCGTGGCTCCGACATCCTCACACATATCGTGGAGCTGGAAGAGATCGGCGTCGCCGTCAAACCCGATAACGCACTTTTAAAAGAATGCGGTCATTGTTTTATGGGCGCCCTTGAGTACGGTAAATATATCCGCGTGAAACACGGCCGGGAGGGTCTGGAAGAATTATGGGGTGAGCCGTTTAAGGCATTCACCACGCCCGTGAATCAGTTTCTTGAAAGTCGCTATATCAAGGTCGCCATCACCATGCAGGAGATTGATCAGCTGGGCGATAAAATGGCAGAAGTCTTCTCAACAGCGCCGATGTTTCGTGAACAGGTCAGGTTAATTGATGAGTTGGCTATCAATGGCAAGAAGGCCATGGAAACATTACGCAGCGATCCGGCGATGATAGAGATCTGGCCCTGTTTCGTCAGTGCATCCGAGCAGGTAGCCGATTGCAAACCCACCTTCAATGATGAGGCCACACGCCGTGAACATGCATTGGGTAAACGCGGCATCCAGCTATTTCATGTATGTGGAACATTGATTGAAGATTTAACCAACTATCGGATCCCCATGCCCAACACGACCCAGGCTTTTCTGCATCGCGCTAACCAGTTCAGAGAAAAATACGCCGCCAGACTATATGTATAAAAATATGAACGATAAGGAGGTTTTATGAGTGATTACACAGCCCCAATCCGTGATATGCGCTTTGCATTAAATGAGTTAGCTGGTCTATCCAGCATTAACCAGTTGCCGGGGTTAGAGGACGCCACCGATGACATCGTCAGCGCGGTACTGGAAGAGGCGGCAAAGTTTGCCGGCGAAGCGCTCGCACCCGTTAATCACTCCGGCGATATGGCCGGCGCCACATTTAAGGATAATGCGGTGACCTCGCCAGCAGGCTTCAAGCAAGCGTATCAGGCCTTTGTGGCCGGGGGATGGCCTGCCCTGCCTTTTCCCCATGACGTAGGCGGACAGGGTCTGCCGGAGCTCGTCGCCGCCGCCACCAACGAGATCTGGCAGGCAGCGAACATGGCGTTTTCGCTGTGTCCCATGTTGACCGAGGGTTGTGCGGTTGCCCTTAAAGCACATGGCTCAGAGCAGCTAAAAGCAACATGCCTGTCCAAACTCGTCTCAGGTGAATGGACCGGCACCATGAACCTGACCGAATCACAGGCTGGCTCGGACCTGGCGGTCGTGAAGACGAAAGCCGTGCCGGAGGGCGATCATTATCGGCTATTCGGTCAAAAGATATTCATTACCTGGGGCGATCACGACCTCACCGAGAATACGCTCCACCTTGTGCTCGCCCGTCTGCCCGACGCCCCCCCGGGCATTAAAGGGATCTCACTGTTTTTAGTGCCGAAGTTTCTCATTAGCCAGGATGGCTCAATGGGTGAGCGTAACGATGTTTATCCCGTCTCCATAGAGCATAAACTGGGCATACACGCCAGCCCCACCTGTGTGATGAGTTACGGTGATAACGGCGGTGCGGTGGGTTATCTGGTTGGCGAGGAAAACGATGGTATCGCCTGCATGTTTACCATGATGAACCATGCCCGCATCGCCGTGGGTATCGAGGGTTTGAGTATCAGTGAGCGTGCCTACCAACAGGCGTTGACTTACGCAAAAGAACGCGAGCAGGGCAAAACCCCGGGCCGGGAAGGGCGGGCGAAGATCATCGAGCACGCCGATGTGCGCCGCATGTTGATGTTGATGAGATCGGGCATTGAGGCCATGCGCGCCATCGCCTATGTCACCGCTGGTTCATTGGATTATATGTGCCGCGCCACCGATGCGGCGAGCAGACAATCCCATGGGGAGAGATTTGCTTTGCTGACGCCGGTTGTGAAGGCCTGGTGTACAGAGCTGGCGCAGGAGGTCACGTATCTCGGTATGCAGATACATGGGGGCATGGGTTATATTGAGGAAACCGGCGTTGCACAACACTACCGTGATGCGCGGATCACAACCATTTATGAAGGCACCACAGGGATCCAGGCGCAGGACCTGGTTGGACGAAAAGTTATTCGAGACAACGGCAGGGCGATGAGGGTGCTGATCTCAGAGATGGAGCAGACCATCGCATCATTGGACACTGATGATGTAAACCAGACAATCATCAGGGAACACCTGCGTGAAGGTACGGCAAACCTCTCTCGGGCAACGGACTGGCTGTTGCAAAACTACCAGCACGACGCCAATGCGCCGGGCTCTGCCGCCGTGAATTTTCTCATGTTGACGGGGGTGCTCTGTGGTGGCTGGCAAATGGCCCGGGCGGCCATCATCGCCGCAGAAAAAGCCAGCTCAACGGATGATGATTTCTACAAAAACAAAATCGTTAGCGCAAGGTTTTATGCAGAGCATTACCTGCCCCGAAGCAGTGGTTATCTTGCGGCCATCACCGCCGGCAGCGCATCCATTATGGCGCTGGCCGCGGAGAGTTTTTAATGCGCTCAGATCCTGATCAGCGCTCATGAAAACAGCGGCTGTTGAATCTCCCAATCACTTGCCCGGGCAGCTCAAATCGGCCACTACAGACAGCAAAGACAGGCTCTTAACCTTCGCCTCTTACACTGGCTAAAAATGCACGGCCTCGCACCTTGCAGGCATAGATCATGCTGTGGTTGATGATGGTGTAGGCGCTTATTGATGTGCCGATACGGATATTGCTCCTGGAAGCGCGATCAAACCGTCGGTAATGGGTAGTCCTTAAACTGCTCTCTCAACGCTGTTTTCTGGATTTTTCCCGTGGCGGTATGCGGTATTTCATCAACACAGACGATATCATCAGGCAACCACCATTTCGCTACTTTATCTTGCAACCACGCCATCATCGCATCCCTGCTCACCGCCTTGTCCGCTTTATTTACAATAATTAACAGGGGACGTTCCGCCCATTTTGGGTGAGGAATACCGATAACAGCGGCCTCGGCAATGTCAGGGTGTGCGACCGCCGCATTTTCCAAATCGATAGAGCTGATCCATTCACCCCCTGATTTGATCACATCTTTGGCTCTGTCCGTTATCTGTAAGTAGCCCTCAGGATCAATATGCCCAACATCACCGGTATTAAACCAGCCATCGGCCTCATGGGCATCGTCAGGCTCATCCAGTTTATAATAATCATCACAGATAAACGGCCCCCGCACTTTCAACACACCGGCTGAGCGACCATCCCGGGGCAGGGGATTATTATCGTCATCGACGATCTTCATCTCTACACCATAGGCGGCACGCCCCTGTTTTTGCCGTATCGCCAGTTGTTCTTCCCTGGAGAGGGCCAGCATGTGCGGCTTTAATGTGTTGACCGTCCCTAAAGGGCTCATCTCCGTCATGCCCCAGGCATGACGCACATAGACGCCATACTTCTCTTCGAACTCCTGCATCATTGACAACGGGCAGGATGAGCCACCAATGATGAGCCGTTTAAGCGTGCCTACTTTTTTATCCGCATCGGCCAGGTATTGAAGCAAGTTTAACCAAACAGTCGGGACGCCGGCAGAGAACGTCACCTGCTCCTCTTCTATCAATGCCTGCAAGGTTTCACCATCGCCCATCTTCGGGCCCGGGAAAACCAGTTTCGTCCCGGCCATGGGCGCTGCATAGGCCATCCCCCAGGCATTGACATGGAACATGGGCACAACCGGCATGACCACATCGCGGACGGAGAAACCAAATACATCCGCTGATATCGAGGTCATGGCATGTATGAGCATGGCTCTGTGATGATAGAGCACACCTTTAGGATTGCCTGTTGTTCCCGAGGTATAGCACATGGAGCAGGCCGCCTTCTCATCCAGGTAAGGCCAGTCAAATGTATCCGGCTGTCCGCTGATAAACGACTCATATGAGCATGTGTTCTTTAAGGTTGTCCTGGGTAAGCGCTTATCATCGGTGAGCACGATGAATAACTCTACGCCCGCCAAGTGTGTCGCCACCTTCTCCAGCACAGGTACAATCAGCGGATCAACAAAGATGAGCCGGTCCTCAGCATGGTTGACAATGTAGATGATCTGCTCTGGAAACAGGCGCGGGTTGACGGTATGGGTAACCGCACCGATCCCGGCAATGCCGTAATACAGCTCGAAGTGGCGATAATCATTAAAGGCAAGGGTGGCGATCCTGTCACCGCTTTGGATCCCGTAATCGCATAAGGCTCTCGCCAGTTGACGGGTGCGCTTAAACGTCTCGGCATAGGTTGTCCTGTGCCGGGGTTCATCACAGGTGACCGATACGATTTCAGTATCGGGATGGTTATGATCAGCATGTTCCATTATGGAGGTAATGGTAAGCTGTCTGTCCATTATCATACCCAGCATGATCGACCCTCTCTTAATTCCCAAGCGTATCTAAACATGCCCGCTTGTCAGTAGTTTCATTGGCTTTAGGCTTCTATCATACAGGGTATTGTAGAGAAAATAACTCAGCTTATACACCCGCCCCATCAAACCTTAAATAAAACCCGCGCACAGGTTTACCCAGATTGCCCGCTACCGTCTCCATGTTCTCCATCAAATAAGCCGTGGCGTTTTCCTGCACCGCACGATAGATGTTTTTTGTTAACTGATAGGCTGTGGTCCCTGACCAGGCGGATGGCAACAACTCCTGCGGCAGATCAGCATCCTGCAAGTGAATGCGGCGGTATTCGTGGATGAGCAAGGTGCGGATCTGAAAACACTGCAGGTTATCCAGCCTTTTCGACTGATTTATCCCATCATAGACCCCCTGAAATCGCTCAATGAACTGATGGTATCTTGCTGCTATCTCTTCAAGGTTCCAGCAATGATGCGACAGGGCTTTGAGCGCTTGCCTCGATGCCGGATTCTCATTACCGGCCATGAGCACGACCACCTTATCCGCCAGTTTTAATGCCATTAACGTCTCATCCAGCGATTGCCTGTCACCGGACGGATGCGCCAACAGGCCTGTTGTGAGTGTGCCATAACCCAGCCATGATAATGCCTTACCGAGCCGCTCTTTCTCATCACTGCTCATTGAAACCGGCAACACCAATGTCCACTTTCCATCCCAGGATGTGCGCCTGGAGGAGTAGATCCGTGCGGCTGCTTTTTCATAATGCCGTCGGCCTGAGCCGGTGAAGCCATAATAACTTCGCCTGCCCACTTGCCTGGCCACTAACCAGTCTTCTTTAACCAGCCTGAATACGGCGGTTCGGATCTGTCGTGGATTAAGACCAAACGATCCCAGGGTATTGATCAAACTACCCAGCCACACAGAATTACCATGTTGTGAGATGGCGTCACCGAATACACTGATGATCAACGAGCCTGTGCGAACAGGGGTGCGCTGATTAAACTCGTGAATGAGATCATCAACAAGTTTAAGTCTGGCCATGAATTAGTGATCGAAATCAATCACCACTTTATCCGTCATCGGGTGGGCCTGGCAGGTCAACACATAACCGGCGTCCAGCTCATCCTGTTGCAGGGCGTGATTGAGATCCATATCTACTTCGCCGTCGATGAGTTTTGCCTTGCAGGTTGCACAAACCCCGCCTTTACAGGCAAACGGCAGGTCAACGCCATTATCCAATGCGCCATCGAGTATATTCTCCCCGTCCGCCGTCAACTCAAACTGTGTCTCTCGCCCATCGGCAACAACAGTGACCGCTGATACCATGCCCGCCATTTTCATCGCACGTTCATGGTGTCTCGCTACTCTCGCCGCCGCATCATCGGCTGACGCCGCAAACAATTCATAATGGATTCTACCCTCATCAACCCCTTCTGCGCGCAACCCCCGCGATACTTCCGAGATCATCGCCTCCGGGCCACACAGAAAGAACGCATGAACAGAATGCAAATCAAGCAAGTGCCGGATCAGCTCGCCGCCTTTTTTGTTATTGATACGGCCATTTAAGATCTCAATATCCTGGCGCTCCCGGCTCAGTATGTTGATCCACTGGAAACGGGGTAGATGTTTATTTTTTATCGCCGCCAGCTCTTCCTTAAACATGATTGTCGCCACCCGCTGATTACCATATAACAAGGTGACATGGCCTTTTGGCTCCTGGCTTAAAATGGTTTTTATGATCGACAGGATGGGTGTGATCCCGCTACCTGCCGCAATACATAGGTAATTATGCTCGTTATTCTCATGAAGTCGGGTAAAAAAAGTCCCCATGGGCGGCATCACATCAATGCTGCCGCCAATGCCTAGGCTTTCATTGGCAAAGGTTGAGAAGACACCGCCCTGGACTCGCTTCACCGCCACCTGCAAGAGCCCCTCATCCACGCCGGAGCAAATCGAATAAGAACGCCTGACATCACGCCCATCTATATCGGATCTGAGCGTCAGGTATTGGCCCTGAATAAATGTAAACCTATCCGCCAGCGCATCAGGCACATCAAAGCTCAAGCAAACCGCGTTATCCGTTTCCCGCCTGATCTGCGAGATCCTTAAAGGGTAGAAATCACTCATATCGTGTTGCCGCTGAACATCACCCTGCACCTAAATACATTTGAAATAATCGAAAGGCTCCAGACAATCATGACACTGGTATAACGCCTTGCAGGGTGTGGAACCAAAGGCGCTGATGATGCGGGTATTTGAAGATTGACATTGGGGACACTGCACCTTTATATGAGGTGTATGCAGAGGGCATTGACTGGCAGCGCCAACCGGCGGGGCGATACCGTATCGCAACAACTTCTCCCGACCCGCATCGCTCAGCCAGTCTGTGCTCCAGGCCGGGGAGAGCCGGGTCTTCACCTGTACATGTTCATAACCTCTCTCACCCAGGGTGGCAAGTATGTCCTGCTCTATGGTCTTGATGGCCGGACAAGCGCTGTAAGTGGGCGTGATGATCACCTGTAGCTCACCATCGTGATAACTGACGTCCTGTAAAACGCCCAAGTCCGCAATGGTTAATACGGGTATTTCAGGATCGGCGATCCGCCCAAGCAAACGCCTCACCGCCGCTACCGGATCATCAGGGGATAAAGTCGGTGATCTTTCTCTTGCCGAGTTCATCGCATTCGATGACTACCACTCAAGCCCCGGATGCACCCTTTGTACCGATTGCATCTCCGCCAGCAAATAACCCATGTGTTCTGAATGCACGCCCCGACGACCACCCGTGCGCCTAAACGTTGGCTCAGGGCGGGTCAATGTCGCCTCATTGAGCACACTGTCGACTTTCTCGTTCCACTTCTCCTTGATGAGGTGCAGATCAACACCTGTCCCGGTTTCCTGCATCTTCCGATCCACCTCATCCGCATCGAACAACTCAAAGGTAAAAGGGATCACCTCGGCGATGGCCCTGCTTATCCTGCCATGACTCTCGGCAGTACCATCACCAAGTCGCACCATCCATTCGCTACTGTGGCGCAGGTGATAGGCGCACTCTTTTACTGTTTTCCCGGCAATGGCCGAGAGCGTTGCATCGGATGAGTTTTGTAATGCCTGATAATAGAAGAAGTCGTACACATCGATAAAAAACTGTCGTGCTGTGGTAGCGCCAAAATCCCCAATGGGCAATTCCATGATGAGAAAGTTTCGAAACTCCCGCTCGCAACGAAGATAGGCCAAATCATCCTCAGTCCTGCCCCTGCCTTCCACCTCACCGGCATAGGTCAATAACATGCGCGCTCGCCCGATTAAATCCAGGGCGGTATTGGCCACAGCCACGTCTTCTTCCAAAAATGGCCCGTGACCACACCACTGTGATAGACGTTGCCCATTAATCAGGGCGTTATCACCCAGTCTCAGCACGTATTCGAATAAATTATTTTTAGTCATTGACGCTATAACTTCAGATCCTCAGGCACATCATAAAAAGTAGGGTGGCGGTAGACCTTGTCATCCATGGGATCAAAAAAGCTGCCACTGTCCTCAGGTTGACTGGCTATGATGTCCTCCGATCTCACCACCCAGATGCTGCAACCTTCGCTACGGCGTGTGTAGGTATCACGGGCATATTGCAGGGCCTGGGCGCCATCGCCAGCATGGATACTACCCGCATGTTTATGATCCAGCCCTCTTTTGCTTCGCACAAACACTTCCCAAAGTGGTAGCGGTTTCAGCTTCTCTGACATGGCCTCACCTCATGCCGCCGCTTTATCGCTGTGTTGTTGTTTCTCCCCATAGGCGATGGCCGCTTCCCGCACCCATGCACCATCTTCATGGGCCTTGATCCGCGCCCCCAGTCTTTCATGATTACAGGGGCCATTACCGGCTATCACCTGAAAAAACTCATCCCAGTTAATCTCACCAAAATCATAATGCCCCCGCGCCTCATTCCATTTCAGCGCCGGGTCCGGGATCGCCAAACCGAGATGATCGGCCTGGGGTACGGATTGATCGACAAACCTCTGCCGCAATTCATCATTACTGGCGCGCTTGATTTTCCATTTCATGGATTGGGCCGAATGTTTGGATTCAGCGTCACTCGGCCCAAACATCATCAACGAAGGCCACCACCATCGGTTCAACGCATCCTGGGCCATGGCTTTTTGCTCCGCCGAACCACGACAAAGCGCCATCAACAGCTCAAAACCCTGGCGCATGTGAAAACTCTCCTCCTTGCAGATCCGTACCATCGCCCGCGCATAGGGCCCGTAAGAGCAACGGCATAATGGCACCTGGTTCATGATGGCGGCGCCGTCTACCAGCCAGCCGATCGCCCCCACATCCGCCCAGGTCAAAGTGGGATAATTGAAGATGCTGGAATACTTCGCCTTGCCGGCGTGCAGTTGGTCAATCATCTGCTCCCGGGAGACGCCCAACGTCTCCGCTGCACTGTAGAGATACAGACCATGACCTGCCTCGTCCTGCACTTTAGCCAGCAAGATAGCCTTGCGTCTTAATGTCGGCGCGCGGGTGATCCAGTTTCCCTCAGGCAACTGCCCGACGACTTCGGAATGGGCATGTTGCGAGATCTGCCTGATCAATGTCTGCCTGTAAGGATCCGGCATCCAGTCCCTGGGTTCGATCTTCTCCTCCATATCAACACGGCGCTGAAACTCAGCGGTTATTTGCGTTGTATCAGTCATGGTAGCGCCTCAGATTTCATTTTAATGATACAGAAACTTTGCGATATTCTATATTCGTGTATCACATTGTGCAAGCGCAGAACAGGACGTCAAGGCAAGACCCCATCAATGCGATCATTTTCTCATATCTCGTACCTGGCGGGTACTCACCAATGCGCCTTGATCCCCGGATGTTGAAGCCCATCGGGAAGTCCGTGATCGCCTCAACAACCATAACAACACCCACATGAAATCAATGGATGATGGCTACTTAAATCGGGCGTGTGAGATCAGATCGGTGTCGTTCGATTTTTTGATCCATTTTTTGATCCATTTTTTGATCCATTTCATCTCCTTGTTTGATCAAACCGGTAACTCATTTATCCTTACATAAACCCGATCCGTTATGATGAAATCAATAAACGCTGTTCATGAAACCATTTTTTATCTTTTTTCTATTCATCGCTGTCCCGATCTCATCGCAGGCCCAGGAGAGGCTACGGCTGGCGACCACGACCAGCACCGATAATTCCGGCCTGCTCGCCGTATTACACCCGCCGTTTGAGAAGGCCTTTAACGTAAAAGTCGACGTCATTGCCGTGGGCACGGGGAAAGCCCTGAAACTGGGCGAGAACGGTGATGTGGATGTGTTGATGGTCCATGCCCCGGCCGAAGAGGTGAAATTTATTGAGGAAGGCTATGGCGTGGCGAGGCTGGCGGTGATGCATAATGATTTTGTTTTATTAGGCCCGCCGAATAATCCCGCCAACGTGATGAAAACGGAGCCCGTGAGTAAGGCATTAACCGCTATCGCCAATAAAAAAGCCGCATTTATTTCCCGTGGTGATGACTCCGGCACACACAAGAGAGAGAAATCCCTTTGGCGAGATGCGGGCATAAGGCCCAGAGGGGCATGGTATCTGTCTGTCGGGCAGGGGATGGGGGCGGCGATCAAAATTGCCGATGATAAACAGGCCTATACCCTCTCTGATCGCGGCACCTATCTCGCCTATAAAGATAAAATTGAACTGCTTGTCCTCAATGAAGGCGGTGTGGATCTGTTTAACCCCTATCACATCATGATCGTCAACCCGGATAAACACCCCCATGTAAAAACCGAGCTTGCGGAGAAATATGTCGCATTTATCAGGGGCGAGAGGGGCCAGCGGATTATTCGAGACTACCAAAGATCTGGCGAGCCATTATTTATCCCGGACGTCATCCCGTAGCGGAAAGCCACCATGAATTATTTTACTGACGCCATCGTTGCGGCATTTGCGCTGATATTGAGTTTTGATCCGGAAATATATTTCATCGTCTGGACATCGTTATATATTTCATTGATTGCGGTATTGCTCGCTGCCCTTATCGGTGTGCCATTGGGAATACTGACGGTGTTAAAACACTTTCCCGGCAAGCCACTGCTGCAACAGAGCCTCAACACGCTAATGGCATTGCCCACCGTCGTGGTGGGTTTGCTTCTATACGGTTTGCTAACCAGGCAGGGGCCGTTGGGTGATTTAGGTCTGTTGTATACCACCACCGCTATCATTATTGGCCAGACGATATTGATCATCCCGGTGATCTGGAACCTGTCCATTGCTGCGGCCAACAGCGCCGATGTGCGTTTGTTGCCTACCAGCCAGGCATTAGGCGCATCCACCCTGCAACAGGCAAAGATGTACTGCTATGAGATCAGGTTCTCTCTGCTCGCAGCGCTGGTGGCGGGTTTTGGACGTGCCATAGGCGAGGTGGGCATTGCCATGATGATAGGCGGTAACATTGAGGGTTTCACCCGCACCATGACCACCGCCATCGCCCTTGAAACCAGCAAGGGGGAGTTCGAGTTCGCCCTGGCCTTAGGCGTCCTTTTACTGACAACCGCCTTTTTAACCAATGTTATCGTGCAGCGCTTCCAGAGAATACAGCCATGAGCAACCAATACGCATTGAGCGGTCTGTCGTTTTCCTTATCAGGGCGAAAAATACTGGATATAGATGCGCTGCACATCAAGGAAAATCAGGTCACCGCAGTTGTCGGGCCCAATGGCGCCGGTAAAAGCACGTTGTTTGATATCCTCGCCTTCTTAAAAAAACAACACAGCGGCGAGCTCAGGTTTGGCGACAGGGATCCCTCTGATAACGACATCTCATCATTGCGTAGGCAGGTCGGTTATGTTCAGCAAAAGCCCTATTTAATGAACATGTCCGTGCGGGATAATATCGGTCTTGGCCTTACATTCAGGGGGTTGCCACAAGATAATATCAACAAAGCGGTCAACCACATTGCCGAGGAGCTCAGGCTATCATCTCTTCTCGGGCGTGATGCAAAAAAGCTATCCGGTGGTGAGGCCCAGAAAGTCGCCCTGGCCAGGGCGCTGGTGTTGAAACCGGAGGTGATCATCATGGATGAGCCTTTCACTTACCTGGACGGGACAACCCGTGGCGAGATGGAACAATGGATGGGCTCCCAAAGAGAGGAACGATCGCGAACGCTGATTTTCAGCACTCACGATAGACTGCGCGCCCAATCTCTGTCAGACAGGGTGATCAGTTTAATGAACGGGCAGGTCTGTCCGTTCCCGGCGGATAATCTGTATACGGGGCATATCGACAAAAGCACGCATACGTTCGATACGGGCAAGGCCAGATTTCAAATCCCCTCAACGATTACCCGTGGCCATAGGCTGTTTATCGATCCCAAACACCTGGTGCTATCCAAAGAGAAGTTATCATCGAGCATGCGTAATAATTTTCAGGGAAAAATTCTCTCCATGAGTGCGATAGATGGTGAAGTCCACATACATATCCATGCCGATGTGGCATTTCATGTGGTGATCACACCAGCAGCGCTTGAGGAGCTGGCGTTACAGCCAGGCAAGACGGTCTGGGTGAGTTGCAAGTCCAGTCAAATGACGGTTATGTGAAATACCCGCTAAATTTTGTTTACTCTGCATGTCATGATGTTAGTGGCGATGATCTTAGGGCGCCCCGCACCAGGCTGCCGTTCATATTCCATCCCGATGGTTATTCTTTGCCGTTATTCTTTGCAAGGCCCCGGCAGGAAACAATACGCGAGTGTTATCGGGTTTATATGTTAATCGAGACTATTCCCTTTAATTTCATGGCAGGTGATTTGGAATGTGAGTCTTTTATTGATTTTGCCCCCTTCACTTAACCTCAACCAGGGTCATCACGTCATATAAAGCCACCGGCTCATCGGCCTGGTTCATGATCTCCACGGCCCATCTGACAACACCGGTTTGCCGCTCCTCATCGGGGCGTTTGTCTTTTTTGATCTTCTGCTTCACCACCAGCCTGGCCTGGATGGTATCGCCAATTCCCACCGGCTCAATGAAGCGGAGATTTTCAAGGCCATAATTGGCCAACACCGGCCCGGGCGCCGGGTCCACAAAGAGACCGGCGGCAACGGAGATTAAAAAATAACCATGGGCAACCCGCCTGCCAAATAAAGAATCTGCGGCGGCCAACTCATCGAAATGGGCATAGAAATGATCGCCCGTCAGGCAACCGAAATTCACAATGTCCGCCTCGGTAACAGTGCGTCGATGAGTGGTGTAGGTCTCACCGATTTGTAACGCCTCGAAGTATTTACGAAATGGATGCACCGGATCAGTGATCGGCACAGCGCCCCGGTGATATTCGTTGGTCAGGCGCATGAGTGTGGTCGGTGAGCCCTGTATGGCCGTGCGTTGCATATAATGTTTAATCGCCCTCTCGCCCCCCAGCTCTTCACCGCCACCTGCTCTGCCCGGGCCACCGTGAACCAGTGTTGGCATGGGCGAGCCATGACCGGTGGATTCGCCCGCACAATGGCGATTTATCACCAGCATGCGTCCGTGGTAGGCGGCCGTGCCCAGTATAAGGCGCCTGGCTTCATCATCATCGGCGGTGAAGATGGAGCCGGCCAAACTCCCCTTGCCTTTTTTTGCCAGCAGAATAGCCTCGTCAATGTGGTCGTATGGCATGAGCGTGCTCACCGGGCCGAACGCCTCTATGGAATGGGGCCCATCAGCATTCAGGGGTTTATCGCAGTACAGTAGGGTCGAGGGGAAAAATGCGCCTTTCTCTTTGTCCCCGCCCTGGATCTGAAAATCCCGATTCCCGCCATAGATAATTTCACACGAGTCCAGCAATGCGTTTACATTCTCCCACACACCCTGCATCTGCTCTCGCCCCACCAGGGGCCCCATTTTTACGCCTTCTAAAGACGGGTCGCCCAGGGTGACTTGATCCAGCTTTTTTTTAAGCGCCGCCGATACCGCCTCTACTTTTGCCGCTGGCACAATCACACGGCGGATGGCCGTGCATTTCTGCCCTGCCTTCACCGTCATTTCCCTTGCGACTTCCTGGATAAACAGATCAAACTCATCGGCGCCGGGTTCCACCGTCTCCCCCAGCAGGCACAGATTGAGGGAGTCGGCCTCCATATTAAACGGTATGGAGTGGGCGATAATATGAGGATGGGATCTCAGCTTTTGACCGGTGGTGGCGGAGCCGGTGAAGGTCACCACATCCTGCTCCATGAGGTGTTCGAATAAATCACCGACACTGCCGCAAATCAACTGAAAGGCGCCTTCCGGCAGGATCTTGGCATCGATGATCTCCTTCGCCATTGTGGCGGTCACATAGGACGAGACCGTGGCCGGTTTGACAATCACCGGCATGCCGGCACACAAGCAGGGCGCCATCTTCTCCAACATGCCCCAACAGGGAAAATTAAAGGCATTGATGTGAACGGCCACACCTTCTTTGGGCACCAGGATATGCCGGGCGATAAATGCCCCCTGTTTGGATAATGGCTCTGCCTGACCTTCCGTGAGGAAAGACTCATTGGGAAACTCACGTCTGACCAGGCTACTGTAACTAAACAACGTCCCGATACCGCCTTCGATATCTATCCAGCTATCTGAGCGCATCGCCCCCGTCCAGGTGGACACCCCATAAAACCGCTCTTTTCTTTCCATTAAGTGCATTGCCAGGGCTTTTAACGCCGAGGCACGCTCATGAAACGTCATGTTTCTGAGTGCAGGACCACCTGTTTCTCTGGCATGGTTCAATGCACGGGCAAAATCAATCCCCTCGCTGGATACCCGTCCTATTGCATCGCCATTGATCGCATTGACGAGCTCTATACCATCACTTTCGCCACCTACCCACTGACCGCTTACGTAACTTTGAATATTCAAAACCGAACCCCGCTTATGTGCGCTTTATGTTAATAAGACAGCCCCGATGTTGTTGCGCCCCCATCACCCTTCCCAAAGCCAATCCCAAAATATGGATTTGTTTTGAAAGCATAGAATATGATACAAAAAATGATAAAAAATGGTATTTTTGTAGCACATTAAACCGCTAATTAAAGATGCCAGCCATGAGCGAGCTAGGGAAGTTCGATGCATTAGAGCCTATCGAAACGGCCAGTCGGGATGAATTACAGGATCTACAACTGATCCGTCTTAGGTGGAGCTTGCAACACGCTTACGACAACATCGGATGTTACCGGCAAAAGTTTGATCAGGCCGGTGTGCATCCATCCGATCTCAAAGAGCTGGGTGATTTAGCCGGCTTTCCTTTCACAACCAAAGGGGATCTGCGGGATAACTACCCCTTTGGTATGTTTGCCGTGGCCATGGATGAGGTGGTGAGAATTCACGCATCCAGCGGCACCACCGGCAAACCCACTGTTGTCGGCTACACCAGGGGTGATATTGCCATCTGGAGTGAGGTCGTCGCCCGCTCTATCCGGGCGGCGGGCGGCACCCACAAAGACAAAGTGCATGTCGCCTACGGCTATGGGCTGTTTACCGGCGGTCTTGGCGCACATTATGGCGGTGAATACCTGGGCTGTACCGTCATCCCCATGTCCGGCGGTCAAACGGAAAAACAGGCGCAACTCATCCAGGACTTCGACCCCGATATCATCATGGTGACGCCTTCCTATATGCTGAGTATTGCCGATGAGCTGGAGCGGCAAGGGGTGGATTGTCAAAAGCTGAAATTACGTGTCGGCATATTCGGCGCAGAGCCCTGGACGGGGTCTATGCGCGAGAACCTGGAGCAACGAATGGCCATCGATGCGGTGGATATTTACGGGCTATCCGAAGTGATCGGCCCGGGCGTGGCGCAGGAATGTGTAGAAACCAAAGACGGGCCGACAATCTGGGAAGATCACTTCTACCCTGAGATCATTGATCCGAAAACAGGCGATGTCCTGCCGGATGGTGAACAGGGAGAACTGGTGTTCACCAGTTTAACGAAAGAAGCCCTGCCGGTCATTCGCTACCGGACACGGGATCTAACACGCTTGTTGCCGGGCACGGCGCGTACCATGCGGCGCATGGACAAAATCACCGGCCGTAGTGATGACATGCTGATCATACGTGGCGTGAATGTGTTCCCTACACAAATTGAAGAGCAAATTCTAAAAACAGAGGGTCTCGCACCACACTATCAAATCGAGATCAGCCGCGCCGGCAATATGGATGACATGCTGATACACGTTGAGTTATCACCCGGGGCGGATGATGCAGCGAAAGAACCCGCCGCCAGGGAATTGCAAAAACATATCAAAGAGATCATTGGTGTGTCCGCAGAAGTGAAGATACTGGATGAAGGTGCGGTTGCCCGATCTGAGGGAAAGGCCAAACGGGTCATCGACAGGCGGCAGTGACAGGTTGTTTGCGTATCCATTTTGCCATCCTGAACGAGGAACGACTCCCTGGATCAGAAGGTGGAAAACATACGGAAGCGCATATTCAGCCTGTCGGTGCAGGTTTTCAAGAAGCCAGCTTGCACGGCTTGAGGGTGGTAGCGGTGTTATGCTCACAATCCATCTTCCGTGACGCCCAGCCTGGCCTTAATTTGGGCGATTAGTTTTTCCCGGCGTCTGTTCACATCGATCAGCGGCGCATCTCTGAGCAACCCTATCTCTTTCGCTGAATAGGGCGTGAACGGGTCCGGCAGTTCCTGCTTGCTAAAATGCAGTAACACCCAGTTCATGACATCGGCCAGCGCTTCATCACTCATGGGGGCGTGGGCGACGCCCGGCACCCGGATGATAAACTCCCTGCCGCCGGGCACATGTAAAAAATAGCCGACAAAACCAGTCATCCTGGGGACATTACCCCTGGAGCCTGAGCCATCCGGGAGATGGCATCCCTGGCAGTTCAGGATATAGTTTTGTCTCGCCCGGATCTCATCGGCCTGTGAGACTGAAGCGCACAGCAAAAACAAGGATAGAATAATACGTTCTCTCACCATGAACCTGTCTCAAAATCGCTCTTTTCCTCTCATGCAACGTTCTCGCTTCTCTCAAATGCGTATTTACTCTCTTGCAAACCCCGCTTTTCGAGGGGGCCGGCTCTTGCCTCAACGACAAAGGGCATGTTTTTAAGACAGCCCCATGAATAACTGATCTATTTTATGGCGACGCCCAGGATAATATTCACGGTGCAGTGATAGGCTTGGCTTTCAGTGCCGATACACCAGTTATAGTCATTTGAGGTATGGGGGCGGTATGTGGGCCTGTCGCCTTCATTGCGATTACAGAAGCAATTACCGCAGGATCCCTTGCCGCAGCAATCGTTGTAGGAGATGATGTAGTCCTTGCCATCGCCGGGATTCTTGCAGGTGCCGATCCAGGTGATGGCCGACATTTCCGTCCCGGGCGGGCAAGTGGTAACAGTCCCACCGCAGCAGGAGCATAAATAACCGTCAACAGCACAGTTGCGCCAATACTCACAGGTGGTTGGATCGCCCGGGTCCGCTGAAGGTGGCGCAGGTTGCTCGGCGGCATGAGCACGCGCCACCGGCAGTAAAGGGATCAGTGAACCGCCCGCCATCATCGTCCCCAAACCGCCGAGGAAACTCCTGCGTGAGGATGTTTTCGCTACAGCCCTTGAGACGTTCTCCGTTAATTTATCTAGCCAGTTCATCGTCATCTTCTCCCGATCATGATCATTTATTGTGATGCGTAAACCAGCAATGGCCAGGAATGATAGAAGTCCGAGATCGTATTGATGTGCCTGCCGGTTTTAGCATCATAGATATCCAGGCTCATTTCAATACTCGTTGCGACAATTTTCGGTGCATTGCCAGCGGTTATATCGAAAGCGATAGCCGGTAACGCAAGCGGTATACGTTTTACTCGCACTTGCCTTACCGTATCAAATACCCAGATCTCCGTGCCGGGATCATCATGGGAGCCTTCCTGACCATTTTCATGCATCAAGACATACAAGCGCCTGGTGCTGTCGCTCGCCGCCAACCAGGCGCCGCCCGGTCGCCAGTTTTTCTTTTTATCCTCAGGCGTTAATAAACTCCATTTATCACCCAGCCTGGCTTCACTGTCTTGCAAGTTTATTTCCTGAACATGGCCGGTGAACGTGGGGAAATATCCTATGCCTTCTATAATGGCCGGTCGCTCAAACATGGCGTCTTTTTCTATATCAGAAAAAGGTTTAATTTTAGAATGACTGATCACCTGGCCTTCAGCATCAAGCTGATAGGTAATGAATGAGGCGTCACTGCATATGGAACTAAAACCTCTTTTACCCGTCGGGTAAACCCCTGAGCAGGTAGGTAGCTGGATCTCATTCACCACCTTGCGGCTCTCCAGATCAATAACGGTAACGAATGTGGCCGGGGTGAAGTTGTAGAGCAATAAAAACCGCTCATTATCGATAAGCGAGATAACAAACTTGCTCACCAGCATTTCCGCCCGTTTTGGGCCGGTTAAGACGATTTCATCGACAGGCGCCAATGTTCTCTTGTCATAAATCGTCACCACGTCCGTGCGCTTGCCGCGAGTCCCTCGAGCATAATAATGCTCAAGCACATACATTTCCGGCTTTTTTAATGCCTGGGTAAAGGCAGCGATATAGGCGCCATCAAAACTCCCCTTATAGAACTCGGTAATCTTCTTGCCGTTAATATCCATGACGATGAACTTACCCATGCTCATGTGATCGAAGGCGACATCATGGACGATGACCCAGTCATCGGGGTATGGGAAAGGCAAGGTTGCCACTTGACCCAATTCATCCCTGGGTAATTCAGAGAAAACGGGATATGTGAAACCAAGAAGAATGAATAATTTGAAAATGCGCTTGATCATATTCGCAGTCCTGCATGCTGTTTTTATCGCTACTCTTATTTTAACCGCATCCAGGCCATAAGTCCTGGTTAAAATAAGATACAACCAGAGTCGGTTTTTATCATCATCAAAAACAAATACCCCTCTAACGGCCGAGGCAATGCGACCCCCCCCCCTTGATTGAAACGTTGGCGCAACGTGACATCGAGCCCATGGGGTGACTCGCCAAATACCACTATCAGCGCCAATGACGAATCAACCCCGGCTTTGGATGAGAGCAACTAAAAGCGAGACCTCCAGGCAGGTGGTGAAATGATTTGCCAGCAACATCCTCCCGCCCGGTAGGGGCAACGGTCGGGGCAAACAACATCAATGGCGCCAGGCTCCAATGCCGTGTAGGGGGGGCGCAATGGCCGGGGTTGGGACAAACAACGGCGTAGCCCCCACGGCTATCGGTCGGTGAGATGATTATTTTTGCCCTGCTCATCTTTGAGGCCTTATCTGTGATTCATAGCGATGACGACAGGGCTCCTTATCTCATCAATACCGCTTCCGAGGCTGACGATGCCCTCTCCTTTTTACTCTGCATCGTGCCATCTCAAGGGCGCCTTTCCTGATCGGGCCGGCTAACGGCGAATGTTCATCCCGTTGCAATCCGTGTTCATCCCCCGTCTTTATGGGCCTGATCGGGCGATGAGGTGCGTTACAATATCGGTATTTACGGAACCCAGTTCTTTGCCGGGGGAGAGGCACGGTGGACTGGCTTTATGACCTTAAACAGGATCTTCTGATCCATGACTGTAGCGCGCTATTTGCCCTCAGGGCGAACCCGGGGAGCGCCGATGCCGTGCCGGAGAGGGACTGACGGGGCAAGCTGTTTGGGGGTAAAGGCTATCTTTGCCAGGTGTTGTTCTCTATGCGCCGCCTAGGATTTACGGATTATTGATTAGCGGCGCCCGTTATTAAAACCTCATTTATCCCTGGACGATTCTTCTTTTTCCCTTGCCCGTGCCAGCGCTTCCCGGCCCAATACCCGCTCGGCATAGTCTTTTACGTTATCGATCTCTATGGGTTGTCTGGCCTTTCTCGCCCATGACAAGGTGTAGCCGATGAGCACATCTGCCGCCGTAAAACTATCCCCGAGGATAAACGCATTGCCGTTAAGCCCCTGAGCGAGCGCTTTCAAGGCTTTTTGAAACTCCCAGGCGGCGGTCTCGATCACATCCGGCACACGTTTGTTTTCCGGCAATGCGAAGGTGTGTTTTCCTTTTGTCCATAGAGGTTGTTCGAGTTCCGTCATGGCAAAATAACACCATTGATCGTGTCTGCCGCGGGCGATGCCGCCGGGGGGCGGGATGAGTTTTTTCTGCGGGTGTTGATCGCCCAGATACGTCACGATGGCTGCTGATTCGGTGAGAACGCCATTATCATCTTCAAGCGCCGGTACTTTTCCGCTCGGGCTGATCTTCAGGAACTCATCTGAGGAAAACCCGCGTTCCCCAAAAGGAACCAGGTGATATTCATAGTCTAGCCCCAGCTCTTCCAGCATCCAGGTAACACGCAAACCACGGGTGCCGGGATAACTAAACAGTCTGATCATAATAGTCTCTGCGCCCTCTCAATATAGCTTATTCAACGTCTTTGCCCGTCAGCACTTCCTTGAAGAAAGAAGGGGCCTGCGGGTTGCGTTTTATCTCGCCCGATTTTAGTCGATTTATGTAGGCCTTATAGACGCCCATGGCTTTATATCCAAAAAAACAGGGTGATAGGTAAATTCACCCACAGCATGAGGCCACTGCCCAGACTGGAGAAATTATCCAGATCCTGGGCTGTGTCCAGAAATCCCAGTGTGGCCACAATGATAAGCAGACAGAGCAGGTAACGGTATGCCGTGACCGCCCGTTCGTTAAACATAAACACCACCCCCTGCTCGCCATAGTAACTCCAGGAAATCATGGTGGAAATCGCAAATAACCAGGACGCCAGGCTCACCAACCATTTACCCAAACCGGGCCAGGCCACATCAAAGGCCTTGGCGGTCAGCGTGGCGCCCGTATAGCTGGTATAAATCGCATTGTCATATAAAACCGGTTTTACGCTCATGGCAATATGGGAGTAATCTATGCGGGGGGTTTCATTTTCATCCATATTCACTGTGCCACCTAAACGGTGCAGGTGATTACCGGTGTTGGCATTTTCATCACCCACCAGAATGACGAATACTTTCTCGCCATGCCGCCAGTGGGTTTTTGAGTTGGGGGATGGGGTCTCATCAGTGTGCAGCGTCCAGTGCCCGGGGGTTTGCGCCTGAACAATTTCAGGGGTGGAGGCATAATCGGCCGTACCGCCTCGTTGCCAAATGCCGGACGCCAGGATCACCAGGGCGGTAAACGTGCAGACGACAATGGTATCGATGAACGGTTCAAGCCCGCCCACTACACCCTCACGCACGGGTTCACCGGTTTTTGCCGCTGCATGGGCAATGGGTGAGGAGCCGGCGCCCACCTCGGATGAGAATAACGCGCGCTTCATACCGATCAAGATCACATATCCCATGCTACCACCGATAAATGCGCCGGTGGCCTCATGTGGGTTAAACGCCGAGACAAAGATCAGTTTGATAATGCCGGGGATCTGCTCGATGTTTATCACCAACACAAACGTGCCGGCGAGCAGATAGATCACCACCATAAAAGGCACCAGGCGGCTCGCCACTGCACCAATGCGCTTGATCCCGCCGACGATCACGAGGCCAACGACAAAAGCCAGGATCAGCCCTGTCAGCCATGAGGGGACGCCAAAATAGACCTGGGTGACGTCACCCACGTTCCAGGCCTGAAACATCACCCCGCCGGTTATCGTGTAAGCCAGCAAGGTCACGCAGAAGACCCAGCCGATGACCTTGCCGATGCCGGCATAGTCAGGGTTTAATTCGGCCAGCCCTTTTGAGACCACCCACATGGGCCCGCCATGGGGGTTGTCCGGATCATCGGTGTTGCGATACATCATGGACAGGGTCACCTCGGTCAGCTTTATGGCCATGCCGAAGATCCCCACCATCCACATCCAGAAGATGGCGCCCGGACCGCCCAGGGCGACCGCAAGGGCAACGCCGCCGATGTTCCCCAGACCCACCGTTGCGGATAGGGCCGCCGATAGCGCCTGAAAATGGTTGATGGCGCCCGGATCATTGGGATCATCATACAGGCCTCTTAGCACCGCCGTACCGTGGGTCAAGGCCCGATACTGACAAAAGCCGGACCAGATCGTGAACAGCACACCGGCTCCAAGCAGTGTGAATAAGAAGGCGTCCTGAAACAGGAAGACATTGAGCGCGGCGGTGCCGGCGTTAAATGCGTCTATGAAACCGATGGCCTATTCCCCTTAATTTTAGTTTTGTTTCCCAACTAACCTTGACATAGAGTACAGGCCCTATAGTAAAGGCATTTCACACTGGTTAAAACAACAGACAAACAATTTCTGCCGGCGATGCTCCCGGGGGAGCTTGTATTATTTGGCTTATTTTACGGTAAATAAAGAAAATTATGCATGAGAGAGAACCCATTGCCATTGTTGGGATCGGCGGGGTCTTCCCCGGCGCGCAGAGCCTCGCTGAGTTCTGGCAAAATATCCTGGCGGCAAAGGATTGTGCCAGTGAGCCGCCGGCGGGTCGCTGGGTGTTGCCCTTAGAGGATGTGTATGCGCCCGCCCCCCCGGCTCTTGATAAAGTCTATTCAAAGCGGGCCTGCTTCGTGGAAGGCATCGCTCTACATCTCGAGGGTCTTGATATTGATCCGGCGTTGGTCAATGCGCTCGATCCCCTGTTTCATCTGTTACTCCATGCCGGCCATGGGGCATGGCGAGATGGTGTTGTTGATCCGCTCGATAAATCCCGTGTGGGCGTCATAGTGGGCAACATCGTCTTACCAACAACATCATCATCGAAAATCACCGATGAATTGCTGCTGCCGGTGTTTGAGTCGCAAATACTAAACCGGAAAAATACACACAGTCACACCCATCGGCTGAACCGCCATGTCACCGGCCTGCCCGCCGGTATACTAGCGAGAGCGCTGGGGCTGGGCGGTGGCAGTTACACATTGGATGCGGCCTGTGCGGCGTCCCTGTATGCGCTGAAATATGCCGTTGATGAGTTGCGCTCAGGCCGGGCGGATGCCATGTTGTGCGGTGGTGTGTCAAGGCCGGATTCACTCTACACGCAAATGGGCTTTTCCGCCCTGCATGCGCTCTCGGCCTCCGGTCGATGCTCACCGTTTGATAAAAAAAGCGATGGGTTGGTTGTCGGTGAGGGCGCAGGCATGTTGTTGCTGAAACGTCTGCCCGAGGCATTGGAGCACGGTGATCACATCTACGCCACCATTGCCGGGATCGGTCTTTCCAATGACATAGCGGGCAATCTCATGTCACCTGCATCGGAAGGGCAACTGCGGGCAATGCGTCATGCCTATGGGGTGGCCGGCTGGCGGCCTGCCGATGTGGATCTGATCGAGTGCCACGGCACCGGCACGCCGGTGGGGGATGCGGTTGAGTTTAATAGCCTGAGCGCATTATGGGGAGAAGATAGAAACCCTGGCGACTGTATCATTGGCTCGGTAAAAAGCAATATCGGTCATTTATTAACGGCGGCCGGTTCAGCGGGTTTGATAAAAACCCTGCTGGCGATGCAAGCGGGGGTATTGCCGCCCACGGCCAATTTTGCATCGGCGGCCACATCCATTGACCTTAAAAAAAGCCCATTTAACGTCCTGAGCGAGGCGAGGGCCTGGCGCCGACGTGATGGGCGGACGCCAAGACGTGCCGCCGTCAGCGCCTTTGGTTTTGGCGGGATCAATGCCCATCTGTTGCTTGAGGAATGGCTAACGGCGAAACCTCGCCCCGCTTTGCAGCCGTCTGTTTCATTGAACAGGCCACAAACAGAAGACATCGCCGTGGTGGGAATGGACGCCTGTTTTGGCCCGTGGGGTAGTTTAGATGCTTTTCGAAAACGGATCTTTGGCGATGATGCGAACAGGACCCCCGAGCAGCGCCATAGCGGGTGGGGAGCCGATCATGCCGTAGAGGCCTGGTCACTGGATGCGGTATCGGTGCCGGTCGGGCGCTTTCGCATACCGCCGAATGAGATGGAAGAGATGTTACCGCAACAGCTTTTGATGTTGCAGGTGGCCGCCAATGCCATTGATGACGCCGGGCTGGACAGTGAACATGCCGATTTATTTTTGCATGCCGGGGTATTTATAGGTGTTGGTCTTGATCTGAATACGACCCGTTTTCACCTGCGCTGGGATGTACTCAACAGGGCCAGAGAATGGGCGGATAAGTCGGGTTATGAGTTGACTGAAACCGAGCTCACACAATGGGTCTTGCAATTACGAGACGCCTGTAGCCCGCCGCTGACTGCAAATCGCACGATGGGCGCATTAGGCGGGATTGTCGCCAGCCGTATTGCCCGTGCTTTTAAGGTGGGTGGCCCCGCTTTTACATTATCAAATGAAGAGGGCTCTGGATTGCGGGCGCTGGCGATGGGCGTTAAGGCGCTGCAAAGGGGCGATATCGACATGGCCATCGTGGGCGCTGTGGATCTAGCTGCAGACAGTCATGCCGCATTAAGCCAGCTTGAGGGGCGGCAGCGTGCACAAGAGGCGCTCCCGGGTGAAGGCGCAGGCGCCGTGGTGTTAAAGCGTCACAGTGATGCGCTGAAGGACGGGGGGCGGGTTTATGCCGTCATTAAAGGGGTGGGCGCCGCCAGCGAAGCCCCTTCGGATAAAGCCCGTATCCTGGCAATGGAGCGTTGTGTTGTTGACGCTGGTGTTGATCTAACCTCAGTGGGATATGTTGAAACCCATGCAAGCCAGATGACCATGGAGGATGGCATGGGCAGTGCGGCACTGGCACAGATCCACAATATGGCCAATGCTGATGGCGGGCAAAATCAAACCCCGCCGGCCCTCAGGAGCACCGAAACGGATATCGGCTATGTTGGGGCGGTCGGTGGATTGGCCGCATTCATCAAGGCAGGCCTGTGTCTGCACCACCAATTATTGCCGGGGGGGCGGGGCGAGCAAAGCGCCATGGGGCGGGATGAGCCATCACATCGGCTCAACCATCAGCCCCGCTACTGGTTGCACGATCGATCCGCCGGCATGAGATCCGCCATGGTGAGCCGTGTCAGCATGGACGGGAATTGCCTGAGTTTGCTGATGCAGGAAGCAGGGCCGGATCAGAGCGATCCTGAAACCGTGTTTTTGTCTTTGCCCCGGCAACTGTTTTCAATCAGGGCCGACAGTAAAGAAGGGTTGCTCGAAAAACTGCATAGGCTGAATACATTTTCAACGCAATATGATGATTTTCGCGATGGTGCTATGGCGTGGTGGGAGCAACACACCACCGAAGGCCCTTTGTCGATAGCAATGTTGTGTCGCGATAAACCACACCTTGCCGAGCTGACGAGCCGCGCCTGTGTGGTTGTGCAAGAGGATAAAGCCATTGCTGATGGCGATCTCTTTTATAACCCTGCACCTTTGGTTGAGGCGGCGAAAACTGGCCTATGTTTTTCCCGGCTCCGGCAACCATTTTCGAGGCATGGGGCTGGAGAGCGCACGCTATTTTCCGCATGTGTTAAATCGGCTCCACAGCGAGAATGCAGATCTGCGCGCTCAATTTGCCGATGGGAAGTTTTGGGATCCGGCGGATAGAGAATTAACCCATGAAGACATGATATTTGGCCAGGTGTGGGTGGGAGCCATGATCAGCGATGTGATCAGTAGCTTTGGCGTTAAAGCCGACGCCGTTATCGGTTACAGCCTGGGGGAGACGGCAGGGCTGTTTGCAACACGGGCCTGGACGGGGCGTGATCGCATGTTAAAACGAATGCGGCAGACAACATTATTTACCCAACAACTGGCCGGCCCCTGTGATGCCGCCAGGCAGGTCTGGGGTATGACGGCTGAGGATGAGGTCGACTGGTGCACGGGTGTTGTTAATCGCTCCGCATCGGAGGTGCAATTTGCCCTGACCGGGCGCTCCAGGGTCTATTTGCTGATCGTGAATACCCCTGAGGAATGTGTGATCGGTGGTGATCGAGAAGCGGTAGCGCAGTTGGTGGGCGCCCTGGATTGTTATTTTCATCCGCTAGATGGGATCACCACGGTGCACAACGAAGTGGTCATGTCCGTTGCCCGGGAATATCGGGACTTGCACCTGTTTGATACCACCCCGCCGCCAGGCCTCAGGTTTTATAGCGGCCTGTGGGGCAAGGCCTATGAGCTCACCGCTGACAGTGCCGCTGATGCTATCCTCGGCCAGGCGTTGCAGCATTTCGATTACACAAAGCTCATCAATCAGGCTTATGAAGATGGCGTCAGGCTGTTCATTGAAATGGGGCCGGGCATGAGCTGTACCCGTATGATCGAGCGGATTTTGGGTGATCGAGAACATGTTGCAACGGCGATCTGTATTAACGGGCAAAGTGAAGTCGAGAATATCCTCAAGGCGCTGGCCCTGCTGATCTCTGAGGGCATAGAGGTGGATTTGAGCGGTTTGTATGGGCGCGCCAAACCGGTTGACCGATATGCAAGATGAGCAACATATATCGGTTCCGGTTCGTAGCGCCCCCCTGGTTGTGCCGCTACCGGGAAAACGGCGCCGGGCTGTCCGTACAGGATCTGAGCAAGGGGTTAAAGAAGATAGTCAGCAGAGCCCATCGACCGAGATCATCCCCCATCGGGGGTTGATAAAACAGCTCGCAGGCGATGGGGCGGATCATTGAGCAAATGATGTTGACCGAGACGGCCCATGCACAGGCACAGGCGGCGTTCCTGGACGTATCACATGGCATCCATGAGAGCATCAGTGAGGCGGCGTCATGGCAAATAGCCTTGATGAGGCGTTCGCCCATTAAGGTGAGTAAGGCGTCAGATGTGGAGCCGGTCGAGCTGCATGGGATAAAAAACGAAGCTACATCGATTGCATTCGATCGTAACGCCTGTATGGAGTTTGCCCGCGGCGGCATAGGCAAAGTACTGGGGCCGGCATTTGCCGAAGTAGACGGGTTTCCTGCCCGTGTGCGGTTGCCCGATGAGCCGCTGATGCTGGTGGACAGGATTTTGCGAATAGATGGGCAGGCGCGCTCCATGAGCCCCGGGCGGGTCGTCACTGAACACGATGTGTCGCCCGGCGCCTGGTATCTGGATGGCGGTCGTATTCCTACCTGCATCGCCGTTGAAGCAGGGCAGGCGGATCTTTTTCTCGCAGCTTACCTGGGGGTGGATTTGAAAACCCGAGGGCTGGCCGTGTATCGTTTGCTGGACGCCGAAGTCACATTTCATGGCCCGCTACCTGGTGCGGGCAAAACCATCCGCTACGATATTCATATCGAGCATTTTTTTCGCCAGGGCGATACCTGGTTATTCCGTTTTCATTTTGACGGCACGGTAGAGGGCAAGCCGCTGATCACCATGCGTCATGGTTGCGCCGGTTTTTTCACTCAAGCGGAGCTGGATGCAGGACAGGGCATTGTGCTCACCACGTTGGAGAAGCAACCCTTAACTGGCAGGAAAACAGCCAATGTCGTTACGCCTTTAACCCCACAACGTGCATCCTATGGCGATAAACAACTCGCCGCTCTGCGGGCAGGTGATCTCAGGGGCTGTTTTGGGGAGCCATTCGCCCATCTTGATCTGAAAAACCCGGTGGGTTTGCCGGGCGGGCCCATGACATTGGTGCACCGCATACTGGATCTGCACCCGCAAGGTGGTCGCTATGGGATCGGTATGATCACCGGTGAGATGGACGTCCATCCCGATGACTGGTTTTTAACCTGCCACTTTGTTGATGATCAGGTGATGCCGGGCACGTTGATGTATGAATGTTCTCTGCATACCCTCAGGGTATATTTATTACGCATCGGCTGGGTGGGTGATGTGGATGAGATGGTTTATGAGCCGCTGCCGGGAGTGACGGGTAAATTAAAATGCCGAGGGCAGGTGATCCATAGCACTGAGAAGGTCCAATATGAGATCACATTAAAAGAATTGGGCTACCTTGATGATGGCGTCCCCTATGTGATTGCTGATGCCCTGATGTATGCAGATGGCAAGGCCATTGTGCAAATGACGGATATGTCGTTGTGCCTGAGCGGTTTAACAAAGCAGCGTATTGAACGGATCTGGGGGCGTGCGGATAGCCGTAAAGCCCATGCCCCCCTGTTCGACTATCAGTCCATCCATGCCTTTGCGGTGGGCAGGCCCTCTGACGCCTTTGGTGAGAAATACCGGGTGTTTGATGAGGAGCGTGTTATTGCAAGACTGCCCGGGCCGCCTTATCAGTTTTTAGATCGTATTACTTCGATTGCAGATTGCCGGCCCTGGGAGTTGGCCGCCGGCGGGGTGATAGAGGCGCAGTATGATGTCCCAAAAGACGCCTGGTATTTCGCTGAGAGCCGCCAGCGATATATGCCTTATGCGGTGTTGTTGGAGGTGGCGCTACAACCCTGCGGCTGGTTGGCCGCCTATCTGGGCTCGGCGCTCACAAGTGATGTTGATCTGTCTTTTCGTAATCTCGGCGGAACGGCGACGCAACGCTTCAGCGTCACAGCGGATGCGGGCACATTGACCACAAAAATCAAGCTCACCGATGTGGCCACTTCCGCCGGCATGATTATTCAGAACTACGACATGGCGGTGTTTTCAAGCAAAGGCGAAGTCTTTGCCGGTGATACCTATTTCGGCTTTTTCTCAAAGTCGGCGTTGGCAAACCAGATCGGGCTACAGGACGTTACGCCTTATACTCCAACGGCAGAGGAGTCCGCCGCCACTTCGGCCTTTGATTATCCGCACTGCCCCCCTTATCCGTCCCGCATGATGCGTATGCTCGATCAGATAGCGTGTTATGCGCCGACGGGCGGACCTCACGGGTTGGGCTATATCAGCGGCATAGCCCATGTGGACCCGAAGGCCTGGTTCTTCAAGGCGCATTTTTTCCAGGACCCCGTCTGGCCGGGTTCACTGGGTCTGGAGTCCTTCATCCAGTTGTTGAAGTTTATCGCCTGTGATCGTTGGGGGAGGGGAGAGAATGCACAGGCTATCGAGTTTGAATCCATGGCGCCGGGGCATACCCATTCCTGGGTATATCGTGGTCAAATCACACCGGCGGACAAGACGGTCACTATCGAAGCGGTCATTAGCGGGCGTGATGATGAAGAGATGCGCCTCAGGGCGGACGGGTTTTTGACCGTTGATGGTAGAATTATCTATCAGATGAACGATTTTACACTTAGAATGATGCTCCCATGAATTATCGCCATGTGAAGATGGAGTCCATTGGCTATGAGTTGCCGCCTGAGGTGGTGACCTCCGATGACCTTGAAGAGCGCCTTGCGCCCATGTATGAAGCCCTGCATATTGCACCAGGCCAATTAGAAACACTGACCGGCATTACCGAGCGGCGCTGGTGGGATAAAAACTATGCCCTGTCCGATGGCGCCACTGTGGCGGCGAAACAGGCCCTGGAGAGATCCAATGTACGGGCGGAAGATATTGGCGTGCTCATCTATTCCGGCGTCTGTCGGGAGAATTATGAACCGGCCACGGCCTGCGCCGTCGCCGATAAAATCGGCATTACCGCAAACGCCTATATCTATGATATTTCCAATGCCTGTCTCGGCACCCTCAACGGCATTATCGACATCGCCAATCGCATTGAGTTAAAGCAAATTCGCGCTGGCATGGTGGTCTCCTGTGAGTCCGCCCGGGAGATCGTCGATACCATGATCGAGCGCATGATCCGGGAGAAGTCCATGGCCCTGTTCAGTTCCTCTTTGGCCACCTTGACCGGGGGCTCCGGGGCGGCGGCGGTGTTGTTGAGCGATGGCTCCTTCGGTAACGACAATGCCCATCGTCTCATAGGCGAGACCACAAAGGCGGCGCCGGAGCATCACCGGCTATGTCGCTGGGGGATCACGTTTACCCCGGCTGAGCTGGGTAAATTGATGCTCTCACCGGATAAACTGATGACGGCCATTGATGAGGTCATGGGCCCGGAGGCCATACCCACCGCCATGAAGGAGATCATGGACAGCGAAAAAATCCCGCCCGTGATCGCCAACCTTGTGCCCGCTGATACCTTATCGGCTGCGATGACGGAGTTTATGTCCACCGATTCCGTCTCCGTCCTCAAGCATGGGGCGAAACTGGGTGTGGGTACCTGGGGCGCCTTTCTTAAAAAAATGGGCTGGGCGAAGGAGCAGGTGGATAAAGTCATTTGCCATCAGGTTGGGGAAGGGCACAGAGATACCATTTTACGAGAGCTGGGGATTGCCCCGGAGAAGGATTTCAGCACCTTTAAGTACCTCGGCAACATGGGCACGGTTTCCCTGCCGATGACGGCGGCGATTGCCGAGCAACGGCGTTTTCTCATGCCCGGAGACCGGGTGGGCTTTCTGGGAATAGGCAGCGGTCTTAATTGCCTGATGATGGGTTGGGAGTGGTAGTATCTCAATCATAAGCGGGTTATCAGGCGCCTCACTGAATTGCCGCAGGTGTGAAGATGGATTTTCCTGACTATCCGTTCGCCAGTCACTACTTTCACGTCAATGGCCTACGTCTGCATTACCTGGATGAGGGTGATGAACATGCCGCCGCCATCGTCATGTTACACGGCAATCCCGGTTGGTCTTTTTATTATCGAAAGCTGGTGAGCGCCTTGCGAGATACCCATCGCTGTATTGTGCCCGATCATATCGGCATGGGTTTATCCGATAAGCCGGGTGGCGGCAAATACAGTTTCACGCTAAAGCGGCGGGCAAATGATCTGGAGGCGTTGTTGGCGGCGCTGGGTGTGACCGATGACGTCACCCTTGTGCTTCACGACTGGGGCGGGATGATTGGCATGGTCTATGCCAGTCGTTATCCGGAGCGGATCAGGCGACTTGTGATCTTGAACACAGCGGCATTTCATCCGCCCGGGAATAAATCCATACCCTGGCAATTAAAAGTGAGTCGCATACCGCTGATCAACCAGTTGTTGAACCAGGGTCTAAATGTATTTTGTCGTGGCGCCGTTAGATATGGCGTTACCCGAAAGCCCATGCCTGAAGCGGTTGCGGCGGCCTATTTATTTCCCTATGACAGTTGGCGCAATCGTCTGGCGGTACGCAAGTTTGTTGAAGATATCCCGTTGCGAGAAGGTGATAGCGGTTATGATGTTGTTGCCGATGTGGATGCGAGTTTATCGCGCCTCTGTAGCATCCCGGTGCTGATCTGCTGGGGCATGCTGGATTTTGTCTTCGATGGCGACTTCTTAAATGAATGGATTAAACGTTTTCCCGGGGCACAAACCCACTGGTTCGAAGACGCCGGTCACTATGTGCTGGAAGATGCGGCAGATGAGATCATCCCTTTAATCAGCGCATTTTTGACGGCGAGATGAGATATGCACCACAGTAATATCGCATCGCATTTATCGCTGATGGCGAAACGCCAGCCCGATACCCTGGCCGTTGCCGTGCAGGCAAACGGCAGTGACTTTCCCCGCTACACCTATAAAGAACTGGATGAGATCAGCGAGCTGTATGCCAGGGGGTTGATGGAAGTAGGTCTCATCAAGGGCACACGCACTGTGTTGATGGTAGGGCCCGGGCTGGCGTTTTTCGCCATGGTGTTTGCGTTATTTAAAATCGGTGCGGTGATGGTTATCGTTGATCCCGGCATGGGTATAAGAAACCTCGGCAAGTGTCTGGCCGAGTCCGAGCCACAGGCTTTTATTGGTGTAAGGGCCGCGCATCTGGCACGTCTGCTTCTCGGCTGGGGCAGAGGCACAGTGACATGCAACATCGTCATCGAGCCTTACCCTTTGTTTGCATGGTTCTTAACGGGACGCCGGGCAATCCTCTCCCTGGGGCGGACATCGGCACGCCGTTTGCCTGAGACGGATAGGCACGATCAGGCCGCCATCCTCTTTACCAGCGGCAGCACCGGTGTGCCCAAAGGGGTATGTTACACCCACGGGAATTTCACCGCCCAGGTTGAGGAGATAAAACGCCTTTACGCTATCGAGCCGGGGGAGATCGATCTGGCTACGTTTCCGTTGTTTGCGCTGTTTGCACCGGCCCTGGGCATGAGTAGCATTATTCCCGACATGGACTTTGCCAAACCCGGCGCAGTGAACCCGGGGCGGCTATTTGCAGCGATTGAGCGGTTCAAACCCACAACCATGTTTGGCTCTCCGGCGTTACTAGATCGCATGGCAAAATGGGGTTTGAGGGAGCAGAAGAGGATCCATAGCGTGAGACGGGTTCTATCTGCAGGTGCGCCGGTATCAAAGGCCATACAGGAGAGGTTTACGCAGTTCCTGGCGCCGGACGTACACATTTATACCCCCTATGGGGCCACGGAGGCATTGCCGGTGGCCTCTGTCGGTAGTGATACGGTGTTGAATGAGACCGGGGTATTGACCGAGCGGGGGAAGGGGGTTTGTGTGGGTTATCCTGTGGAAAGTATTCATTTGAAGATCATTAAAATCAGTGATGCGCCTTTTCATCACTGGGACGATGGCCTTGAATTACATGCCGGCGAGATTGGCGAGATCGTTGTGCAGGGCCCCCAGGTGACGGGTCGTTATTATAATCGTCCTGTCGCCAACACATTGGCAAAGATCCGGGATAATAGCGGCAGGTTTTATCATCGCATGGGTGATGTGGGGTATCTGGATGAGAAAGGCAGGCTCTGGTTTTGTGGAAGATTAAGCCAGCGTGTGGTTGTCGGGCATGAGACGTTGTTTACCGCATGTTGTGAGGGGATCTTTAATGCCCATCATGCTGTGTCGAGGACGGCTTTGGTTGGCGTAAAACAAAACGATCAGACCCTGCCGGTGATATGTGTTGAGCTGCAGGCGCGCACAAGCCGATCAAAAAACATTATCAGGGAATTGCGTATGCTGGGTCAGCGGTATGAGCAAACAAAGGGCATTGAACATTTCTTGTTTCATAGCAGGTTTCCCGTTGATATTCGCCATAACGCCAAGATCGGGCGGGAAAAACTGGCGATCTGGGCGGCGAGAGAATTATGCGCGCACTGGTGACCGGGGCCGGCGGATTTCTGGGCGGTGCATTGGTCCGGGCGCTACTCGGTCGTGGCGATGAAATCCACACATTGCAACGTGGGCAGTACCCCGCTTTGGAGCAACCGGGGATCACGGTCTTCACCGGCAGCGTTGCCGATAGGGGCAGGGTGCTCAAGGCAGCGGCGGGGTGTGAGATCATCTTCCATGTTGCCGCCAGGGCCGGGATATGGGGGGGGCGTAATGAGTATTATGAGAGCAACGTGATCGGCACAGGAAATATCATCGACGCCTGCAAATTATTGTCTATAAAAAAACTGGTCTATACGAGTTCACCCAGTGTGGTATTCGACGGGGAAGATGAAGAAGGCGTGGATGAGTCCATACCCTATTCAAGGAACATGTTCAATCATTACCAGCGAACAAAAGCGAAGGCGGAGCAAATGATCATGCAGGCAAACGGTGATTCACTGGCAACGGTGTCCTTGAGGCCCCACTTGATGTGGGGGCCGGGCGATACGCAAGTCATTCCCCGTATTATCGAGAGGGCAAAATTAGGGAAATTACGCCTGGTCAATGTGAAAGACAAGCTAATCGATGCAACCCATATCGATAATGCGGTGAAGGCACATTTGCTTGCGGCGGATAAAGTCTCCCCTGGCGCCGCCTGTGCGGGTAAGACCTATTTCATCGGTAATGGCGAGCCGATGAGTGTGGCGGTGTTGATCAATGGTTTCCTCGGCGCCGCTGGATTGGCGCCCGTTAATAAAAGGATCTCCCCGTGGCGGATCTATTTTATCGGTGCGGCCCTTGAATGGATGTATACGGCGCTCAGGATAAAACAGGAGCCGATCATGACCCGTTTTCTCGCCAAGCAACTGTCCTGCTCTCACTGGTATGATTTAAGCGCTGCCAGGCGTGATCTGGGCTATGTACCTGTGATCACCACAGAGCAGGGCTTAAAACAACTTACCGATGCGCTGGCGAAATGATGAATATCTGGCGAGCCGCACCGGCAGGTCTTCCCATCAGCGCTGAGGATGTTGACGTCTGGTTAACCTCAACCGAGCTGGGTGATGGGCAGATCGCTTTTTATAGGGGCTTCCTCTCCGCCAATGAAATAGCCCGGGCGGAGCGGTTTTCCGTCACATCCAAATACAACGAGTTTGTGGTGAGCCGCGGTTTGTTGAAGAGTCGGTTATCCATTTTAACGGGGATCAAGGCAGATGCGCTTGAATTGAAGAGGGGCGAGCACAATAAACCCTATACGGACGAGCTGATCTGTGGGAAGAAGGTGGCCTTTAATGTGTCCCACTCTCAGGGACTGGCTTTGGTGGCGATAACCCTGGGAGACAGGCTCGGCATTGATCTGGAGAAAATCAGCCGGGAAGTGGCATGGGAGCCATTGGCCAGACGATTTCTATCAGCGTTCGAGTACAGGGCGCTCAGTGAACAACCCGAGGATAACCGCATGAGATCATTTTTTACCTGTTGGGCACGCAAGGAGGCGTTCGTAAAGGCCCTCGGTGATGGCATCGCCTATGGACTCAAAGAGTTTGACGTCAGTGTTGATCCGGAAGAACCCGCACGATTATTAAACACACGTCGGCAGGGGCGGGAGGCAATGACATGGTCAATGCAGGATATACCGGTCAATGAAGATTATGTCGCCGCTCTGGCCATTGATCGCCCCGATTGTCGGATCAGACTATGGAAGGCATAGATAAACTCACCCTGCCGCTGGTTTGCCCAGCATTACGTTGACCTGGGAGATGGGTCGCCCTGCGCTTTTTTTGCCAGAGAAAAAATACTCACGCTGATCAAGGTTGTTGTGATGAGCAGAATATAAAGCGGGATAAAGCTATCGCTGATGAGCTGTCCGGCCAGGGGCGGGCCGAGGACGCCGCCCATCCCCATCATGGCCGGAATAAAAGGCCCGACCCGACCGGTCGGGTCGGCGCTGGCAATCATTGATATTTTAAGTGTGGTCATAAAAGCCCAGGAGAATTGATAGGCGATCATGCCGATGGCGTAGCAGCGGCTATCTTCTATTAAATACACCAGGGACAGGGCGATGAGCAAAATAAAGAAAAGGGACAGGAGTGGTTTGATGTGTCCATACCCATCGCCGATCAGTGATACGACAAGACCGGCGCCGCCGCCGGCGATAAGGGAGAAGGCCAGGACAACACCGATAAACTCGGCGGCATAACCACGGGAGTCGCCCAGCCGTTCAACGAACGCCCAACTGCCTGATGAGCCGGTAAAATAGATCAGTGAAGCTAACAGCAACAGGCACAGTGTACCATTGAACTGTGAGCCCTGCGCCCGGTTTGCATCCTTATCGCCTTTATCCGACATCATAAAGCCAGCGAATGCACCACAAAGAAAAACCACCGCATACCCGGATGTGATCCCGGCAAACCCCCAGTGGGGGATGATCAACAGCGGGAAACCCACAGCGACTACTGCGCCCAGCCCTAATTGCCAGGCTACGGCCCAACCTGTGCTGATCGCAGGTTCATGGAAGTCAGTCACCGCCGATACCGCCGTAACAAACAACACACCACCGCAGATCCCCACCAGAAAAAAAGCGCTGGCGAGCAGGGATGGGTCGGCGAGAAGTGTAATGAAGGTAAACCCCGCCGCACCGGCAAAAGAGAATAAAACCGCATTGAACCGCCAATTCATGCGGCGGATCAGAAAGGGTAATATCAGCGTCATTAACGTGTGTCCGGCAAGATAGGAAGACACCAGCGCCGCCACTTGAAAATAACTCAGGCTCAATGAGTCCACGGCGCTGCCGATGAAGATCGGCAGGGAATTAAACAAAATAACACTGGTTGCAGATACGATGGCGGCGGCGAAAACAGGCCGGGAGATGTTGCCGGGTCTGTTCAATGGTTATTGATCATATGCCCATCTCACCATGGCGCCCATGAGTTCATCCCCCGGGCCGCGATGCACCTCAGGGTGGTTGATCATGCCGCTAACGATGAGTTTTCTCCCCGAGCGAGCGTGTACATATCCGGCTATCGCCGATACATGATCGATGGTGCCCGTTTTAACATGCGCTGCGCCCGTGGCTTTGGCATGGCGAAAACGACTCCTGGCGGTGCCGTCCATGCCGATAATCGAGAAGGAAGAGATAAACTCCGGCATCAATGGCAGTGAGTAGCCGTGCTCAAGGACTTTTGCGAGCAACCGGGTTGAAGTACGTGTCTGCCTTGACAGCCCGGCGCCGTTTACCATGTTCAGAGAAGCCGTATTGATCCCAAGATTATTTAAGTAATCCGCTATCACATTGACGCCCTTATCAACCGTGCCCGGCTGTCCCGCCAGCTCGGCCCCCAATGTCAGCAATAATTGCCGTGTCATGACGTTGTTGCTGTATTTGTTGATCAGTTTTACTACATCCGATAATGATTTTGAATCCCATGTCAGAAAGGGGGCGTCTCGCTCCGGCGCTGTCGCTGATTTTACCTGCCCGGATATCGTGCCGCCCAATTCCGCCCATAATGATTTGAATACACCAAAGGCAAATGTCCTGTGAGTCAACACGCTTCGGGGTATGATGTAATGATCACAGGCTGAGGGGAAGCGCCCATCAAACATGATCTGATCGGCAACGTGGCTATCGGCTATGGTGACGGCGATCCCGCGTTGAAAACCACCACAGCGTCTTTTTCGCAGACGCAAACGGTTGTCTATTTTTAAGTTAGCTAATTCCGGATCGGCGCTGATTACAACGCCTTCGCCGTTCTTTGCAGGATAGAAGTGAAAATAAGCGCTCTTGAAGTTGACGAGAAAGGCATCGGGCAACACATTATAGGTACGATGGGGGCGATTATCGAAGGCGCCGGGGTCTTCATGGGGGGGCTGAAAATAGGAATCATCAATAAGAAAATCCCCTTTGATATGCTTTATGCCCCGACGTTTTAACTCCCGCAGTAATTTCCAGAACTCCTCGGTGACAAAGTGAGGATCGCCATATCCCTTAAACAACATATCACCGTGCAGTGTGCCCTGTCGTACTTCTCCCAATGTATAGACCGCTGTCTTCCATCTATAGGCAGGCCCTAACAATTCAAGCGCTGCGAGTGTGGGGATGATCTTGATCGCCGAGGCGGGGTTTAGGGCTTGATCAGGGTTTATATCAAGCAGAGGCTCGACAGCGCCGATTTCCTTCACATAAAGACTAAATGCATTGTTCGGGATGTTGTATCCGTCAATGACAAGGCGTATTTGACCAGGCAAACCATCGGCATAGGCATTGATATGCAAGGCGATGATCATGAACAACAGGACAGAAAACCGCTTCATATAACTACCCATCACCGCCCCCGTCATAATGCGCTGATTAACCCACCGGCGCTAAAAAACCGCTTCCTTCTCATGCAGCTCAAGGCTAGTTGTTTAATGTGTGCGTTCTGTGGCGAAGCGGGCCAGGGCATACAAGGCGTCCAGGTATTCAGAGCAGGGCAATGACTGAAGTGCCGCAGTGGCGATATTTGCTTCCTTATGGGCTCGCTCGGCGGTGTATTCAATGGCGCCGGTTGATGCGATTGCCGCACTGATCTGCTCCATGTCATGAAGCCCGCCATTTTCAATGGCGTTTTTTATGATGGCCGATTGTGATGGTGAACCATGCCACAGTGCATGTAACAGGGGCAGGGTGGGTTTGCCCTCCGCCAGATCAGCGCCGATATTTTTCCCCAGGGCATCACTGGAGGCGCTGTAGTCCAGAACATCGTCAATTAGCTGATAGGCAATGCCCAAATGCCTGCCGTACATCGCCATGGCCTGCTCGGTTTGCTGATCTTGTCCAGCAACAACCGCACCTAACTGGGCGGCCGCCTCAAAGAGTTTTGCGGTTTTATTGTGAATGACCTGTAGATAGCGTTGCTCGGTTGTCTGCGGGTCACGGCGGTTGATGAGCTGCTGTACTTCGCCTTCGGCGATGGTATTGGTGGCATCCGCCATGATCCCCATGATCTCCATGGAACCCACCTCCACCATGATTTGGAAGGCGCGGGAGTAGAGGAAATCACCCACGAGCACGCTGGCTTCATTGCCCCAACGTTGGTTCACCGTGGCCTTGCCCCGGCGTAGTAAAGAAGCATCGACCACGTCATCATGAAGCAGGGTCGCCGTGTGGATGAACTCAATGATCGCCGCCAGGGCGATATGCTGGTTTTCCCTGTAGGCAAAGCAGTGGGTACTGAGCAACACCAGTGCAGGCCGTAGCCGTTTGCCGCCGCTGTTGACGATATAATGGCCTAGCCGATCGATCAGGCCGATGTTGGAATGCAGTTTTTCATGGATCAGGTGATCCACTCTCTGCATATCCTCCTTGATGAGGGTGCGGATAGATGCGATCCCTGTTTCCTGCTCTTCGGCCCTGTTCATTATGGTTAATATCTCATTGTGCCCTGGGGGGTTTAAGGGTATTTTGCCAAGCCTTCGGGGGATTGCCAATCCATGCTTGCGGGATCAGGGCTTGTATGTCGAGGTTCAATTCCTTAAAATCCGCCACACTTTATGGCCTAAATTAACTCATTACGGGGTAGTTCTCATGTATGCGGTGGTAAAATCCGGTGGCAAGCAATATAAAGTGCAGGAAGGCGATAGCATCCGGGTGGAGAGGTTGGACGCTGAAGAAGGGGAGAGCATTAAACTCGCTGATGTATTGATGGTTGCCGATGGTGAGGCGATCTTGATCGGCGCCCCGCTGGTTAAAGACGCTGCAGTGGACGCCACTGTTAAAACCCACGGACGGGGGCCGAAGATCAAGGTAGTTAAATTCAGACGCCGTAAGCACCATCGAAAACAGATGGGGCATCGCCAAGCGTATACTGAACTCAAGATCACCGCAATTAAAACCCAATAACCGCCGGGAGGGCATGAACAATGGCGCATAAAAAAGCAGGTGGCAGCACCCGTAACGGTCGTGACTCCCAATCCAAACGGTTGGGTATAAAGCGCTATGGCGATGAGAGCGTAAAAGCAGGGAATATTATTGTCCGCCAACGAGGCACGAGGTTTCATGCTGGCGTAAACGTGGGATGTGGCAAGGATCACACCCTCTTCGCCAGGGCCGATGGCAAGGTGCTCTTTCAAAAAAAGGGGGCGAAGAGAAGGACGTTTGTCAGCGTCCTGGCAAGCTGATATTTAAGACTTATCCAGCCCGCGAAACCCCGCTACGAGCGGGGTTTTTTGTTCACGGATAGCCTATGCCAGAGCGGTATGCGCGGATGTTGCTGAAAGTCCTAGCTCATGGGACAAGGCAGGGAAAGCGAACGGGAAGTCGCCCGCCTTTGTGCGGCACGGGCAAGCAGGGAGATGCCGTTAAGTGATGATGGCCAGAGCCGAGATGGCTGCTCGACCTTGCGCGAGCGTTATCCTCATGGGCAGATAGCCTTAAAATCCCATGACCCTTCGCTACTTGAAAGACACAGATGACGGGCGGGGAGTGATGAGAATGTGTATCGATAATAATCGATAATATAAGGGCCAATGAGCGTTTGGATTTTTATAGCTAATGCATCATGAGATTTGTTGACGAGGCGAGGATCCGTGTCGAGGCGGGCAAAGGCGGTGATGGTTGTTTAAGTTTCCGCAGGGAGAAATATATCCCCAGGGGCGGGCCTGACGGCGGCGATGGCGGTGATGGCGGCAGTGTGTATCTCATTGTTGATGGCGGCTTGAACACACTGGTGGATTTTCGCCATGCACGGCACTACCGGGCCGAGAACGGTCGACCCGGCAGTGGTCGTGACCGTATCGGCAAGAGCGGAGAGGATATTCACATCAGTGTGCCGCTCGGCACATTGGTATACAACGATGACGCCGATGAGCTGATTGGGGACCTGGTAGCAGAGGATGATGTGTTACTGGTAGCGAGGGGGGGCGCACATGGCCTGGGGAATGCCCGTTTTAAGAGCAGCGCCAATCGGGCGCCCCGGAAAACCACAAAAGGGACGGGTGGTGAGATAAGAAACCTGCGTCTGGAGTTACAGGTGTTAGCCGATGTGGGCCTGCTCGGCTTGCCCAATGCCGGCAAATCCACGTTTGTACGGCAGGTATCGGCGGCAACACCGAAAGTGGCCGACTACCCCTTTACAACCCTGCATCCGCATCTGGGTGTTGTGCGCCTGGGGGTGGATGAACACCTGGTTATTGCAGACATACCGGGTCTGGTTGAAGGTGCGGCGCAGGGTGTTGGTTTGGGGATACGGTTTTTGCGTCATCTCTCCCGCACCGGCTTGTTATTACACTTGGTGGATATTGGCGAGGGGCGATATGAAGAGGATATCATAGAGGGGATTAAACAGATTGAAAACGAATTGAAAACATACGATCAGGATCTCTATATGAGAAGACGATGGCTGGTGTTTAACAAGATAGATATTGTGCCGCCTCAGAGAGTGCGGGCAATTCATACCGGGGTGATCAAAAAAACAGGATGGCAACAACCGGCCTTTTGTATTTCTGCGGCGACCGGTCAAGGCTGTGATGATTTAATAAAGGCCCTGTTCGCCTGGATGGGGACGAGAGCAAAGATGCAGACATAGCCTGCGATAAAGATGCAAACACAGTATCAAAACAGGCGATGCTGGGTGATCAAAATCGGTAGCGCACTGCTGACGGATGATGGCTGTAGTCTGCGCGTTGACGCCATCGCCAACTGGGTAGCGCAGATGATCCGGCTGAAAGACAACGGCTATCACTTTGTGATCGTCTCATCCGGCGCCATGGCGGAGGGGGTCATGCGCCTGGGCTGGGATAGAAGACCGGTATCACTGCATGAACAACAGGCGGCCGCTGCGGTGGGTCAAACCGGTTTAATCAATGCCTATGAGCGCTGTTTCCAGAAACACGGCATACGTACCGCACAGATCCTGCTGACCCATGAAGATATTGCAGCACGGGAACGCTACCTAAACGCCCGCTCTACTCTACGCACATTACTTGGGCTGGAGGTTGTGCCTGTTGTGAATGAAAATGACAGCGTGGCTACCGATGAGATCCGCTTTGGTGATAATGACGCCCTGGCGGGGTTAGTGACCAATCTGGTTGAGGCGGAGCGCCTGATTATTCTCACCGATCAGGCCGGTTTGTACGAGCGCGACCCCCGTCATCACCCGGATGCAGCATTAATCGAAACCGGCCATGCCGGTGATGTTGCCTTGGAGGCCTGTGCCGGTGAGGGGGGGGCATGGGGGCGGGGTGGCATGTTGACCAAACTCAGGGCCGCCGGGGTCGCCGCAAAATCCGGTGCGGACACCGTCATCGGCTCCGGTCTTGAGGAGAATATATTATTAAAAATTGCGGCAAACGAGAAAACAGGCACCTGGCTTGGCGCCCGGCAAACACCCCTGGCGGCAAGAAAACAATGGCTGGCCGGACAGAGGCACGTCCATGGCGAATTGACGCTGGATGCCGGCGCATCTGAGGTTTTATTGCAAAAAGGCAGGAGCCTGCTTGCTGTGGGCGTCACTGCCGTTAAAGGGACATTTAACCGCGGCGAGATAGTGAGTTGTATGGACCCAAGCGGTAAGGAAATCGCCAGGGGGCTGGTGAACTACAATGCACAGGAAACCAGAAAGATCATGGGGCGACCCAGCAGTGACATACAAACCCGCTTAGGTTATGTGGATGAGGCGGAGCTGATCCATCGTGATAACCTGATAGTCCTTTAGGGCGCCGCTAAACATGTCTTTTTCTCGCAATGCCTCGTTGGCCTCGTGCTCACATCCTCATGTATTGTCTATACACTACGGCTCTGCATGCGCCGCCGCCTACTCTCATAAAAAAATGACTATTTTCAGAAGCGCCCCGCCAACAGATTTTTACAAAGCGCGGATCCGGGCGTTCAGGCGGCTTTTGTGTCGGGCCGCCTTGTTTTTGTGTATCAAACCATTACCGGCCATTTTATCGATGATGGGAACGGCGGCCTGATAGGCGGCTGTGGCTTTGTCCCTGTCGCCCTTCTCAATGGCATCGGCTACCTTTCTCATGGATGAGCGTAACAGGGAACGTCGGGCATGATTATGCAGACGGCGCCTTGTTGTCTGCCTTATACGTTTTTTTGCAGAGGCGATATTGGCCAAAGCACCACTCCTGATGGTCGTTTACTCGAAGGCGTCTCACTATGCGGATCTGAGGGCATGTTGTCAATCTTTATCGGCAGTATGCTATGCTCGCCAGCGCAGAAACTCATCCAGCAAAACCAACAGGACAGTGATGTTTTTTTATATGCCCGGCAAGGCGTAGCACAATGAAAGAGAAGCTGTTGAAATCAACGCTGATCGTTGCGCTGATGACGGGGATCTCTCGGCTATCAGGACTGCTCCGGGATGTGGTTATCGCCGCCATCTTTGGTGCGGGCGCCAGTCTGGACGCCTTTATCGTTGCCTTTCGTCTGCCTAATTTTTTGCGCCGCCTGTTCGCTGAAGGGGGTTTCTCCCAGGCCTTTGTGCCGGTGTTATCGGAATATAAGACCCAACGTCGGCACGCTGATGTGAAGGCATTGCTTGATCATACTGTGGCGGTGTTGAGTATCGCCTTGCTGGCCACGACCGTCATCGGTGTGCTGGCGGCGCCAGTGCTGATCACCATCTTTGCCCCCGGATTCAGCGGCGATATGGAAAAACAGATGTTGGCAACAGATATGCTCAGGATAACATTCCCGTATATCCTCTTTATTTCGCTAACCGCCATGGCCGGCGGGATCCTGAACACCTATCAAAAGTTTGCCGTGCCGGCTTTTACCCCGGTATTGCTGAATCTCTCCCTTATCGGTTGCGCCATCTACCTGGCGCCCTCCTTCCCTAAGGAGAGGATGATCACCGCTTTGGCCTTTGGGGTGTTGATCGCCGGCATCGCACAGTTGCTGTTCCAGTTTCCTTCCCTGATCAAATTAAGGCTGCTTCCTGTGCCACGGTTAAATCGGGATAAAGCGGGGGTTAGCCGCATTATTACCTTGATGATCCCCACATTGTTCGCGGTTTCCATCACGCAAATTAATTTGCTCATCGATACCCTGATCGCCTCATTTCTGCAGACGGGCAGTATTTCCTGGCTGTATTTTTCTGATCGGCTTGTTGAGTTTCCACTGGGCGTCTTTGGCATTGCCCTGGCGACGGTGATTTTGCCAAGCCTGTCGGTGCAGCATGTCAATCGTGATAACAGCGCCTACAGCAAAACCCTGGATTGGGCCATCCGCTGGGTATTGCTGATCTCGGTGCCCGCCGCTCTGGGTCTGGCCATCCTTTCAGCGCCGCTATTGGCGACCATCTTTCACTACAACGCCTTCTCCGCTTATGACGTAGAGAAGACCAGCCATAGCCTTATCGCCTACGCCGCCGGTTTGCCCGCATTCATTTTGATCAAGGTGTTATCCTCGGGTTTTTTCTCGCGGCAAGATACGCGCACGCCGGTTAAAATCGCTGTGATAGCCATGCTCTGCAATGTTGTGTTAAATATCCTGCTGGTTTTTCCGCTGGCCCACGCTGGTCTTGCTTTGGCGACCTCGTTATCGGCCTGTATTCATGCGATCCTGCTCTATAGCGCCTTGCGGGCGGACAAGGGCTTCGCACTGCAAGGAGGCTGGTTGTTCTATCTGGCTAAACTCACCGTTGGCGCATCGGCGATGACAATGTGTTTGCTGTATTATGTGCCTGATCAGGTGATCTGGTTGGGTTGGCATGTCTATGAGCGGGTGTTGCATGCATGCCTGTGGGTGATGGTGGGGGTGATCGTTTATTTTTCAGTGTTGTGGTTGACGGGTTTGCGTTTCCATGAAATGAGCAAACCCCTGCCTGAAACCGATTGAGCGATGGAGCTGATCCGCTATTCATATAATCTGAGATCACGCCATCGTGGTTGTGTCGCCACCATTGGTAACTATGATGGTGTGCATCTGGGGCACCAGGCGGTGCTCAGGCAACTGAAAAGGCATGCTGAGGTCATGGATCTACCGGCGTTGGTGATCACCTTTGAGCCACATCCCCAGGAATTCCTCAAGGCCGATAATGCACCTGCCCGCATCACCAGCTTCAGGGAGAAGCTGGAAATACTCAAACAACAGGATATTGATCGGGTGCTGTGTCTTCGTTTCCAGCAAACCATTGCCGATCTAACCGCTACGGCGTTCATACAACAAATACTGGTGGCGGATCTCGGTGTTAAGCGGTTGATCATTGGCGATGATTTCAGGTTTGGCAAGGACAGACAGGGGGATTTTGGCATGTTGCAGGACTACGGTCGGGATCTGGGATTCGATGTGATCCCGACAGAGAGCCACCTGTTTGACGGCGATCGGGTCAGTAGTAGCAGCATTCGTCAAAGATTGAGCAACAGCCAGTTTGAAGAGGCGCAGTTATTATTGGGCCGTTATTTTAGTATCAGTGGGCGTGTTGTGCATGGCGCAAAACGCGGGCGTGAATTGGGCTTCCCCACGGCGAACATTGATTTAAGCAAGCGCCATGTGCCGCTTAGGGGCGTCTTTGCGGTCAGCATCCGGGGCGCCGATACGTCAACCCATCTGGGTGTGGCGAACCTGGGTACGCGCCCGGTGTTTGCTGAGAAAAAATTGTTGCTGGAGACCCACATATTCGATTTCAATAAAATGATCTACGGTCGTCATATCAGTGTAGAGTTCTTCAAACGTCTAAGAGATGAAACCCGCTTTGCCTCCATTGATGATCTGGTTTCCCAAATAGCGACCGATACGAAACATGCCAGGGCTTTTTTTAGCGAAATCAATCTATCCACATAATGGCCGATTATAAAGAGACACTGAACCTGCCCAGGACCGCCTTTCCCATGAAAGGCAACCTGGTGCGGCGCGAGCCTGAGATGTTGAAGCGTTGGCAAACGCAGGACGTTTACGGTCAGATCAGAAAACGCAGATCGGGCAGGGAGAGATATATTTTGCACGATGGCCCTCCTTATGCAAATGGCGATATTCATATCGGCCATGCGGTGAATAAAATCCTTAAAGACATCATTATCAAATCCCATAGTCTGGATGGCTATGATTGCCCTTATGTGCCGGGTTGGGATTGTCATGGCCTGCCCATTGAGCATCAGGTAGAGAAAAAAATCGGCAAGGCGGGCGCCAAAGTAGACGCCCGTGCTTTTCGCCATGCCTGCCGTGAATATGCACAACAGCAGATCGACAAACAGACAGTCGATTTTCAGCGCCTGGGGGTGTTGGGTGACTGGGATGCACCTTACCTGACCATGGATCATCAAACTGAGGCGAATATCGTCCGTGCCCTGGGGAAGATGATCGACGCCGGGCATTTGCTGAAGGGGTATAAGCCGGTATATTGGTGTATCGACTGTGGCTCCGCCCTGGCCGAGGCGGAAGTGGAATACCAGGATAAACACTCCCCGGCGGTGGACGTGTGTTTCCCGGTCGTTGATGCGGGCCCCCTTCTACACAGACTGAAAGTGCAGGACAAAGGCGAGGGCAGGCTCTCGGTGGTGATCTGGACAACAACTCCCTGGACATTGCCGGCAAACCAGGCGGTGGCCCTCAATCCTGAATTTGATTATGTGCTTGTGCAATGCAGCTCGCAACGTGGCAAGGAGCGATTCATACTGGCTGAGAAGTTAGCGGCCGCCGCATTGCATCGCTATGGTGTGGCGGAGCACAGCACTTTGGCGATCATCAGCGGCAAGGCGCTGGAGGGCGTAGAACTCCTGCATCCGTTCTATGAGCGCCAGGTGCCGGTTGTCCTGGCCGGACATGTCACCCTTGAGGCGGGCACCGGTGCAGTGCATACCGCACCGGCCCATGGTGTTGATGATTTTAATGTGGGCAAACGCTATCACCTGCCCATGGATAATCCCGTGGCGGATAACGGTTGTTTTCATGATAACACCGAGCTGTTTGCCGGTGAGCATGTGTTCAAGGCGAATGCACATATCGCCCAGGTGCTCATGGATAGGAACAACCTGCTGGCAAAGAGCCCGATCAACCACAGCTACCCCCATTGCTGGAGACATAAATCGCCGGTTATTTTTCGCGCAACGCCCCAATGGTTTTTCAGTATGGATGAGCATGGCTTACGAAGAGAAGCATTGCGGGAAATCGATAATGTGAAATGGCTGCCTGACTGGGGCAAGGGACGGATAAAGGCAATGATCGCCGAGCGCATGGACTGGTGTATTTCACGGCAACGTACCTGGGGTGTGCCGATAGCGGTACTGGTGGATAAAACATCCGGTGAATTGCATCCGCACACGGCGGCACTAATTGAAGATGTTGCCGGGAGAGTCGAGGAGACCGGCATTGACGCCTGGTTTGATCTGGAAGTAGAAGATTTACTCGGTGCCGATGGGGGGCGATATGAAAAAGTCACGGACACCCTGGATGTGTGGTTTGACTCGGGCGTCACCCATGCTGCCGTGCTGGACAGGGATGAGCGGCTTGCCTTTCCGGCGGACTTATATCTGGAAGGCGCCGATCAACACCGTGGCTGGTTTCAGTCTTCATTATTAACGGCGGTGGGGATGAAAAATACGGCGCCGTATCGAAGTGTGCTCACGCACGGGTTCACCGTCGATGCCCAGGGCATGAAGATGTCCAAGTCCAGGGGCAATGTGATCGCCCCGCAGAAGGTGATGAATACACTGGGGGCGGACATATTGCGGCTTTGGGTGGCGGCCACCGACTACCGAAGTGAGATGCATGTCTCTGATGAGATCTTAAAACGTATGGCGGACGCCTATCGCCGGATCCGCAACACCGCCCGTTATTTGCTGGCCAACCTCAACCACTTTGATCCCCATAAAGACAGTGTGGGGGCCGATGCGCTGATCGATCTGGATAAATGGGTACTGGCGGAGACGATAAAGCTACAGGATGAGATCATCACCGCCTATGCCGATTATCAATTTCATCTGATTTATCAAAAACTGCATCATTACTGTGTCGTCACGTTGGGCAGTCTGTATCTCGACATCATCAAGGATCGCATCTATACCCTGCAACGCGACAGCCTGGCCAGACGTTCCGCCTGCACGGTGATGTATCATATCCTTGAGGGGTTTGTGCGCTGGCTGGCCCCCATATTGAGTTTTACCGCCGATGAGATCTGGCGTTACATGCCGGGGGAGCGCAGTGATTCGGTGTTCCTTGAGGAGTGGTATGCGGGTTTTCCTGTTGTTGATGCGGATGTACATTGGCAAACAGTGATCTGCGTGCGTGAGGAAGTGAGCAAGGAACTAGAGCAATTACGTGTTGCCGGCAAGATCGGTGCGGGCCTGGACGCTAAGGTCAAGGTCTACTGCCATGGTGAAATCAAAGGCGCACTGCAGGCATTGGAAGATGAGCTGCGGTTTGTTTTTATCACCTCCTGTGCGAGCGTCCACGCCGACGGTGATCGTCCTCAAGATGCAAAGCGGACGGCACTGGATGGGGTTTGGTTGAAAGTGGCGGCCTCTGAACATGCCAGGTGTGTGCGTTGCTGGCATCGAAGAGAAGATGTCGGCAGCCATGATACACACCCCGAGCTTTGCGGGCGTTGTGTCGTGAATGTGGATGGTGAGGGTGAGAGTCGCCATTATGCCTGATCCTGGACACGGCTTGAAAACAGGAAACTTAAGATGGCTTTGGCTGGTCTTGCTGGCGCTGATCCTGGATCAGTCGACAAAACATGCGGCCACCCATTGGCTGGAATACCATAACCCGCTGCCGGTGTTTGCCGGGTTTAATCTCACCCTGGTGCATAATAGCGGCGCCGCATTTAGTTTTCTTCGTGATGCAGGTGGCTGGCAGGTGTACTTTTTTATTGCCTTAACTACCGGGATCATCATCGCCCTGTTAGTGTGGCTCAGTCGCTTGCCGGCCAATCGCGCCTGGCTTCCCTGCGCCCTGGCGCTGATCATGGGCGGCGCCCTCGGCAATCTCGTGGACAGGATCCGCTTTGGTTATGTGGTGGATTTTATTGAGATCTACTACGATAAATGGTCGTGGCCGGTGTTTAATGTCGCCGACTCTGCTATTACCATCGGTGCGCTGATGATGATCATCGACGCCCTCTGGCTGGATGAGGCCCAAGTGAGCACCCATTCCGGTAAAGCGGACTAGCTGTTGCATGAGCAAAGCAAGGCAAGATGGTGAATTATCCATGTAGGATTAACCCCTTAAATATCCCCGAGGTTGTCTGTCTGCACAGGGGGGGTTAGTGAGAGATGATTTAAGAGAACAATGGCAATAGTCACCGCCCGCCACTCAGTATAAGATGTCGCCCATTCTGATATTCAAGGTGAGTTTATGATGCAAATTACATTAGCCAATCCCCGCGGTTTTTGCGCTGGTGTTGATCGTGCGATTGAGATAGTCGAACGGGCGCTGGAGTTGTTCGGCGCCCCGGTCTATGTGCGCCATGAGGTCGTGCATAACAAGTATGTGGTCAACACATTGCGCGATAAGGGCGCCGTGTTTGTAGAGGAACTGGATGAAGTCCCGGATGAGTCCACCGTCATATTCAGCGCACACGGGGTATCGAAGAAGGTCAGGGCGGTGGCCAGCCAACGAAAGTTGCGGGTTTATGACGCCATCTGCCCACTGGTCACAAAAGTGCACATGGAAGTGGATCGCTATCAGGACGAGGGCAGGGAATGTATCCTGATCGGCCATGCCGGTCACCCGGAAGTGGAGGGAACCCTGGGTCAGTATCGTCCGGCAAACGGTGATGGTGGTATGTATTTAGTCGAGTCGGTCAAAGATGTTGACAGCCTGAAGGTGAAGAACCCGCAGTTCCTTGCCTTTGTGACGCAAACTACCCTGTCGATGGATGATACGGCCGAGGTCATCGATGCATTACGTAAACGCTTTCCCACCATAGTGGGACCGAAAAAAGAAGATATCTGTTACGCCACACAAAACCGCCAGGATGCGGTGAAAAAATTAACCGCCGATTGCGATCTGATCCTGGTTGTCGGCTCGCAGAACAGCTCCAATTCCACCCGCTTGATGGAGATCTCCCAGAAGAAGGGGGTGCCGGCCTATCTCATAGATAACGCAGCGGAGATCCAACTGCAATGGCTGGAGGGTAAAGCCAATATTGGCCTCACGGCCGGGGCCTCCGCCCCGGAGGTGCTGGTGGAAGAGGTCATAGAGAAGTTAAAAGACTGGGGCGCCAACACCGTCACCGAAGCGCCGGGGATCCGTGAAAGTGTGGTCTTCTCTTTGCCCAAAGAATTACTGGTAGAGCAGGCTTAAATAGCGCCTTCTGTCAAGACTCTTTTCTTAGCGACAACCCTGTTGGTCTCGCACTCGCATCCTTGTGTGTTGTCTTTAATACTGCGGCTCTCCGTGCGCTTATGCCCCGCTCTCACAAGAGGGTTTGTAGGAACACGCTTAAACGCCATTGCTGATCGGGCGCTAAAGTCTTTCAGTTACCCGCACCCGTTTCAGGGGTGGGCACGCCGAGCGCATTTAAGCCCGCTAACAACTTATCCCGATTATAACCGACGATGGCCTGATCACCGATGATCACAGTGGGGACTTTGAGCGCACCCACTTTTTCCTTTAGCTCATTTTGATATTCGGTGTTCTCATTAACGTCTTTTTCCGTGATCCGTATGTTTCTGGCGCTCATGAGTTCTTTTATCTCATCACAGCCATCGCATTCGGCAATACGATACAAGATGACGGGGCCGGTGAAAACGGCTCGACCCTGGGCGCTACTACCACGGGTATGGTATTTTTTTGACCCCACCTCTTCTGCGCCGGGCGGGCAACGATCCTGAAATGTGACGTTGCCCTGCTCATCCTCGCATTGAACCACCGTCACCGCCTGAGCGGCTTGAAACAACATAACCGCCAAACACAGGTAACACAGCCTCAGTGTCAAATCATTCATCGCGCTTTTCCTCCTGTTGTTGACCATTCAATCACTTGCAATGCTCGCTGATGTAATCGTTTGTTTTTTTAAGCTCCGAAAGCCGTTGCTCCTCGGGCAGTCTGGTGTATGTGCCGTCTTTCGCTATCGCATTCACCCGCGGCGCCCGGTAGCTGTCGCGACGCCGCTTCGCATCCGCACAGCGTCTTTCTCTGGCCTTCATCTTCGCATCGGCCTGTTGTTGTTCCGCCGCCTGCTTCCTGCGCGCATCCGCACGGCTATCTATGCCCTCGAGTTTCTCCTTCAACGCCTCCTCGGCAGCGGCGGCGTCCACCCGGGGCGGTGGTTTAATCAGCGCCGCCTCCACACCATCGGGGGGCGGGTTTTGCGTGTAGTGAACATTGCCCTCGGCGTCGACCCATTTATAGATCTCAGCCATCACCGGCGCAGAGAGACAGGCCAGTAAAACAACACCGCCACAGACAACACGCCTCATCGTCTCGCCTTTTTCTCTCTTAAACATAGCGCCTCCTGCCCATGCCTGAAAGCCGACTTCTTCCATGCACTGTCATCCATCCCTTAAAAGCCGTCACCAAACACGGTGATGCGAGATAAGCGCTACAAGAACATCGGGAGTGATGTTGAACACTGGCCTGATTAAGGACGTGATGAGTATAAAAAAGCATTTCGGCGCCCTTATCGCTAGTCCGTCCAGTATGATTTGAAGGTCTGGTTTCCAGCGGATATCATCTCCCCCGTAAAACCTGCGCCGGAGGATTGCAGTACGACAATGCCGTGCTCCGAGAAGATGGCGCCGCTTTCAGATACGATCCCGGCCCCCGCAATATAGCTACGATCGGCCACTGGCTCCAGGGCGCCGTCTTCATCCTCATCGGTTACCGCGGCGGCGGATAAAATATCCATGCGAAAACCCCTGCTTCGCCCGATGTTCGCCGCACAGGAATCGGCAGGCTCACCGCTATAGGGCTGGTAGCTGCTGAACAGCAGTTGCCCGGCGATGACGCGCGCTTCCCTCACCACCTTCTCGCCGTTTGCGCCATCGGCCTCGGTCAGGTCAATATACCAACCGGTGGATGAGAGATGCGTTGTATTCTCGGAGTCTAACACCTCGTTTGAGACATCAATTAAATCGCCTACATCATCATGATTGATCGGCTCGCCGCTGGTGAGGTTGTTTCCGTCGCTCCCGCCGCCGGATTTGGCCGGGTAGCCGACGGCAAGGTGATCCTCGTCACGGGCCGACATTCTGCCGACCGTCCTGTCGCGAAAGGCATAGAAGCGATCTCGCACATGGGCGCCCGCCGGTATTGAGGGGGCGAGATCCAATGGGTTGGTCACATCACCGCTACCGATAAAGACATAATCATACTCACCATTGGAGGCATCGGAGAACGCCTGATCCCGAACCTGCACCACCACCGGCTCGGTCATGAAACGGCGTTGATCGGCCACATTGGCCGCATCGGAAATAGCGGCCAGCCTGCCAATCACGGTTTTGCCCTCGTTGATAGACGCATTAGTCGCTATACCGCCATCCGCTGCAATATCGAGCCCCAGATCCACTCGAAAGATCTGCCCGCCCGTATCCGCTGCGTAGATGCGATCATCGAATCCATCGCCGTCATTATCAAAGACGATCAGCGAGGCGGCGAAGGCGTGTCGCATGTCCGGTATGTGGATATCGGTGCTGTCCACATCGGTGCCGCTGATCACCAGCAGTTTCTCACCCGTATCAGCATCAACGATAAAAATGCCGTTGCCTTCATTGGTTGCGCCACCGAAGCGCTCATCCAGGTCGGGATCATAGCCGCCGCCCATGATCAGCACCTCCTTCGAGATGAACTCATCAGCGCCGCCCGGGCCGGTGCCTGCGCTCCTTAGCCGGATTGTCGCCAGCCTGGGCTCTGACCAGGTCTGCCCCAGGCGCTCATAACCCTCGCTACCGCCATCTATGCGCCAGAGGAACTTGGGCTGGATAAGGCTCGGCTCCCCGGCGCCGCCTCGGTTATTGGTAATCACGCTGTTTGGGGTGATATCCAGGGCGTAGAGGAACCGCCCGCCGCGACGGTTACCGATATAGATATGGACGAAATCACTCAAGGCGTCGTCCTCGGGGTTGGGATCAATAATGCCGTCATTGTTTGCATCAAACACGCGCAACGTGGCGGTCAAATCCAGGCCATAGATATGCGGGCCGGAGGCATTGTCGAATATATCCGGTTGCTGATCCAGCATGGCGGCCGGCATGAAGACCCATTCTTCCTCGCCGGTTTCTGCATTTAGCATGTGTAGCCCGCCATCGTTGGTGCCGAAGAAGATCTTGTCATAGAAGGTCTCGATAACGCCGTCCGTGCCCTCATTGCCGGTTGCATCTCGCAAATCGGCGCCACCGTAAGTGACGACAACCGGCTGGCTGTGCAGCACATCGAAGATAGACCAGTGGGTGGTATCACTGGGATCGGTAGCGCCGTCCGTATCGCTCACTTTGCCCAGCATCCAGAGCATACGCTCCGCACAATCGGAGTCGGCCTGGGTAGAGGGCGTCGGGCATACCCGCTGGCGCACCGGGGCGAGATTCCCGCTACCCCAGTTATTGTGCGTGATCCTGAATCCGGGGGCAGTGGCGAGATTGGTATCGACAGGCGGGGGCGCATTGTTGGCGGTCGTCTCGGTGTAGATCACCCGGTCCCGGTAATCATCCAGCCGTTGTCCCGCCCCGCCTTCCGTGGTCTCGGCGCCATCCTCGCCAACGCTCCAGAGGCTTCGGGCCGTCTCTCTAATTTGCCCCCTGGCGTCAAGCGCACTGTTGCCGGTGGCGTCGAGCACATCCCCCAGGGTGCATTCATCACCGCTGTCCGGCTCGCCGTCCGCATCCGGATCAACACATAGCCGGTATTTTTTCACGTTACCAAACCAGCGCTGTGAGAATGCCGGTGTAAACATCCCGAAGTAGAGCACATCACGGGTCTCAAGGCTTGCAAACTGGTTGGTCGCCAGGGCCGGCGCCACGAAGGCGGTGGGCTCATCCACCACCTCGGCGAAAATCTCACTAAATACCTGCAATAATTCAGTGGCGGTGTTGGCCGAGCGGAAACCCTGGGTACTGCCGCTGCCTTTTTCCGCCATGTCTCTGAGGAACTGCACCGGAGCGGGGCTGTCCAGGTTGAAGGCCACAGTGTAGGTGGTGACGTTCTGATCATTGGCCAGGGTATCGACCTGATCGTTTTCGAACAGGGCCCCGGCCAGGTCAACACCACATTGATCTGCCGGGCTATAAGCATCGCCCGCACCATTTTCAGTGGCGCAGTCGACGCCATCCAGGAACTCATACTTGATCTCATCGAGCACATTTAAATTATTCAAGTTGCCCAGGGGGGTGCCTAAATCATTGGCGAAGCCATCCGTCAGCAACACCTGATAGTTCTTCTGGCAATCCAGGCTGGATGAGAACGGGCTGATGTAGCGGGGTGCGCCAAGTATCCGCCGGCCACAGGTGCGCCTGTCGCCCATGCAACCGGGCTCTCTCTCTACGCCAAACTCATCAGTGGGAAAGGGATTGGTTGCGTTGATGTTGGCGCCATTGCAACTGCCCGGCGCATCACAATAACTGGCCGGGTGGCTGAGATGGGTCCTGGCCCGATCCGAGCTTTTTTCCCTGCCGTATTTGACCGCACCGCCGCGCCAGTAACGGGCCGCCTCAAACAGGGTTTCGACAATCGGTGTGCTGTCGGCCGCAGACAGCTCATCGACGATCTCCAGCAGGCGCGTACGCACTGTTTTAGGTGTTGTCGCCTCCCTCGTGGTATAACGGATATGAAGACGGGGACGGCCGGCGAAGTCAGATTCGTAGGATTCCGCTACCCGTTGGATGGGGCCGCTTGCGGTAATGAGAAAACCCATGGTATTGCCTGCCTCCCATCCGCCCTGATCGACGATTTCCTGGACGATGGCGGATAAGTCTTCCGTCTCGTAGGTGTTGCCTTTTAACCAGGTGCCCGGCTGCCAGGTCACCTGCGCCTGGGTTTCGGTACGGAACCGAATGCTGTTGGGCGTGTTGGTATATGCGGCCGCATCACTGCTCAATTCACCGGCTACGTTCAGACTGCCCGCAAGGCCCGGGCTAATGGCATTGGATTTGAAGGTGATGTTGGCGGATTCGACGATGGCGTCCGCCGGTATCCCGACCTCCTGGAAACGCAGGGCGAGAGTGTTATCTCTATCCACATTCAACGGGCCGCTCAGCCTGACCCTGGTATTGGAATTACTCTCATCCAGGCGTGCATCGTCATTGGGCTCGGCGATATGGGTGTATTCCACCTCACCCCGACATCCAGTGCTGGAGGGATCATAGTCATAATCAAGGCGCGCGGACTGCGCCGGGGACGTATCCGCCGAGACAAACTCCCGGGCGCCCCCTTCGGCCTCTATGACGAAGGTCATGGCGTTGCCGCCACACCAGTCAGCCTGGTTGACCACTTCCTGCACGAGCGCCCTTAAATCGATGCTGGCGGGCTCGTTATCAGTCCAGACGGGGTTATCCCAGATCACTTCCGCCGCCGTCAAGGGGCGCCCGCTGATGTTGTTTATGTTGTTGTTGAACCCCGCTGAGTTACTCGCATTCTCGGCGCGGATGCGAATGCGCGCCGGCTCGGACTGATCCGAGCTGGGTGTGAAGATGAGGTTGGCGGCATTGACGGCTGCGCTCTGGGGGATCCTGACGTTCTCGAAACGCAGGCCGACAATGTGGTCAACATCTTCAGCCTCCTCGGCGGCGCCGTCCCAGTTGACCCGCAGTACGGCTCCCCTGTCCCTGCATTTCTGCTGATTCTGATTCATCGCCGCCTCTTCGGTGCATATTGCACGGTTACCATTGCCGCTCACATGCCTGAACAGCAACACTATTGTCCGTGAAAGGCCGCTGTTATTGCTGCCAAAATTAGGGGTTCCAAGCGTACAACCGGCGGTATTGGTGGACACGCCGGGCTCATCGCAACCGCGCTGCACCAGTTCCTCAATAATAGGGAGTATTGAATGGGTGATCTTCCTCTGGGCGCCGGAGCTGTATGCGGGGAGGGCCCACTCAACGGTGTTGTCCGTGCAGTTGGCCAGGGCACTGGTAATACGAAAGGACTGGCCAGGCAGCGGGAAAGGGTCATCCTCATCGACGGCGCAGATGGCCATCGTGACCGCGCCGCCGTCAGCGCTACTCACGTACAGGTCCAGCTCCGCCAGGGTGATGTTGGCGTTTCGGGGGATTCCGGTATTGTTGAACGAGATGGCTGAATGGACGTCTGCATTAAAATCCAGGTCTGAGGAACCGAGAATGTTTCGCCCGACTGGTCCAGAGTTCCCCCCGATTCCTCCACTTTTTACGACCTCCTCGGAGTCTCGCCCGACATCAACACTCACGCCGCCGCCTGAGACGACATCGCCGGGAATGCTCACCAGCCCCGCCGGCAAGGCGGCGTCATTCAGACGCACGGCGTTCTCTTTTAGCTCCTGCACTGCATCGTTGAGGGGGTCGTTGATGACGGCGCTGGAGGCGCCGTCGAACTCGCTGGGCAGATCGCCGACCGGGGCGTCAATGGCGGTGATGGGAAACAACACCGGGCCGCCTTCCCCGCCGGTGAAGCGCATCAGGCCGACATTGATATTGGGCACGCCAGCGATAATGTCCTTCACCGCTTCTCTCAACACACTGATCCGAGATGGCGGGTTAGCATTATCGTCGTCTTCTATCGGATTTGTCATACTAGCCGAGGTATCCAGGATCAGCAGCAGATTGGGCGTTAATGAGGATGAACCCAGGCCACCGTCATTAAAGAAAATATCGGTGTCATCGGCCTGGCTTACCCCGCAGGTGAAAACCAGCAGGAAAAGGGCAAGGGTGTATCGCATGCTACAGAGGGATAATGTCATGGGTTTATGCCTTATGAGGTTTGTCTTAACGGGTTTGTTGATATTGGGTTATGGAAGTGTGCTCGTGCCGGTTTCATGGGGTCTTAACGATATTTTCTGCAGGCCCAGGCGGCCGCCTCGTCCACGTTCCAGGTGGTTCGGCAGGTGGCTTTGCCGTGGCCGTTGTAGGCATAGGTGCAACGTCTGACGGGCTCTTCCCTGAAGAAGACGTTGACGGTGGTTCTGTAGCCGCTGGCGCAGGCGACTGTGTAGATCCCCTGCTCGCCGTCAACGCCGATGCTTCGCACACGGGTGACCTCGCCGGCGGTGGTCGGCAACAGGAAAAAGGCGCCGAGCAGCAGGGATATAAAAACGACCGGGGTGATGTGAGTTGGCATAGTGATCTCCGTTAGGTTTTTAATTCATGGGGGAATGATGTTTCGGCCTAATTGCCGCGGATATTGTAGATCCCCGATTCGAGTTCAATGCGGGCGCCGGAGACGCCGGTGGCGGTGGCGCGGATGTTGTAGTGATAGGCGTTGGCGTTGACGTCAAACATGGCCTCTCGCTCTGTCGTGCGGGGTGGTTTGGTTTTTTGCAGATACGTCACCTCGTATTTCACCGCGGCATTACCCAGCCTCTGCGCCACTTCCACCACATGGGGGTTCTCCTCGGAATGGGTGGTCTTGTAGTCGGCGCCTTCGGCGCTGGCGATGACGACGCCCGACTCGGCGGCCTGGAAGATGCGGTTGATCTCCACTGAATTGGCGGCCATTTTCTCCTCCAGGGTGGTGTTGGTCATGGATGAGAGGGCGAGCATGGTCAAAATCACCAGGAACATCAGGGCCGTGACCAGGGCGACCCCGCTTTGTTTTTCTCTGCTCATGTTCAAAGGCATGGTTCTCTCCCGGGGCGGTTTATAAGGCGCGGTTACGGATCAAGGCGTAGGTGGTGAAGACGCGGCGGCGATAGGTATCGTTGGCCGCCGGTATGTTCTTATCGAGAAGATAATACGGGTTGGTGTTGCGGTAGTTGGGGTCTGTGGTGGGTGTGCGTACCAGTATGGCCACTTTAACGCCGGTGACCCGATCCCAGTCGAAGGAGTCCCCCGCCCGGTATGTGATACTTTCCCGCTCATCGCCATCGCCAGCGGCGATCTCATAGAGGATCTGCATGTCTTCCACGCCTTCCACCAGGGGCACATTGCCCTGACACAGGCCATCGCCGCCGGCGCAAAACAGCGTCGGTTCACCCTCATGATCACCGATATAAAAGCGGCGGGAGTACACTTCCGAGAAGCGGGCTTTTTGGCTATAGGCCGCACCTAGCCTCGCGTTAGGGGTTATGGTATTCGTGGGAGAGCCGATCGTGTTGATCTCAAATACATCGCCCCGGACACAATTAGAGATGGCGACCTTTGAGCCTGGCCCGATATTTCTCTCCGCCAGATCGATTTTATCCTTATCCGGCAGATCAATATCGTCGTTGGGATTACGCATGGGTTGTTCAAGGGCTACCCCCATGTCGCGAAAATAACGCACGGTCACCGCGTCCGTGCCATTCCGGATAGCCCCTGCCCGATCATTGCTACCTGAGGGCGCCCAGTTTGTGGTGACGCCTTTTTCAAAGCCTTCCAGCGTGTGGCCTCTGTCGTAGGCGGCGGCGCCGCCTGCATAGCCATTAAACACCTTACCGATGTGAGAGCTTTGCCCTACCGGGGCGACCTGGTTGAAGATCTGCAAGGGGTCGTTGTTGCAACCAACAAAACCCGCCATACGCAGGTTCTCATACAACATGCCAATGGCAAAGCGACCGTTTTCCTGCAATATGGCCGATTCATCCTGCTCTTTATAGATCCGCTTGTTGCTCACGAACAGCCCGGCCGTGCCGGCCAGCAACATGGTGGCGATGACCATCGCCACCATGAGCTCGATGATGGAAAACCCCCGTTGCGCCGGTAGGTGGGGGCGATGGCTTCTCATGCTGTGTTTCATCGCCATCGTCAGGGTATGAAGCTGTAGGCGACCTCGCGGGCAATGCGCTCGCGATCCCACCAGGTCAAGGTGACGGTGTAGACTGAATTATCCTCATCGCTACGGGTGATATTCGCCGTGCTGCCCGGCGGCAGGGCGTCGAATACCTGTTGTTGCCAACAGGCTACCTCGTTATTCACCACGGCGTCACCGGTGATCTCGGCGCCCAAAGCGAGGTTGCAGTCGGGCCGTTGGACGGGCACCTGCCAGTCGGTAATGGCGTCGGCATATTCTTTAGCATTGGCGCTGCCCCCGCCCATGCGAATCTTGTCGATAATCGCATAGGCGAGCACATTCACCTGACTGCGTAAATAAGCGTCATGACTGTATTGCAGGCCCCGGTACTGCAATGCGGCGATCCCCAGCAGGCCGATAGCCAGGATCAGCAAGGTGATCAACACCTCAATCAAACCGAAACCGGCGATGCTTCCTCTGCTGATGCTTTTTCTGCTGATGGGGGGCATTATTCTCGTGCCGGACAGTTGAAATCGCTGACGGTGGGTCGGCCTGTTCGCTTGACGGATAGCTGTCTGCCCCGGTGTTGCTCGCCTGTGCCATCGGCCTCGTACTTGCACACGTTCACCTCTCCGCCGCTGATATTGACGAAACCCCGGGGGTTGTAGATAAACTCTTCAAGGTTGGCTATCGTTGCATTCATCTCAAGTTCACAGGTCGGGGTAAATACGCGCAACTCTTCATTGGGATCCCAGCTATCGTTGTCGTTGGCGTCAAACCACACATGCCAGCCACCGCCCCATTGATTGGCGCTACCACCTGCGGGCTCACCGGGGGCGCCGGCCTTTAAGCGCACATCCTGACGGCGTTTCACCGCCTCACTTCGGGCGAGTTGCACGGCGGTGACAAGCAGATTAACCGAGGTGGTCATGCAGCTATTGCGTGTCGCCGTCTTGAAAGCGGGTATCGCAATGGACATTAAAACAGCGGCGATGGCGATAACGAGCATGAGTTCGATCATGGTAAAACCCGTGTTTTTCTTCATGAACATGGGAGCCTTGTGGAGCTGCTAATAAGCATCAAGTTTAGGGAAGTGTAGATGATCCTGACGGTTGAAACAGGGAATGTCACGGAAAAATGATGAGCGGTCTGAATGCCCCGATAAGTGGTCGGAAAGCGCTGTTGAACATTGCACCTGCGCGGTTATTTTTCTCTTATCTTCCATAATCCCCGTGATAACATTTACGTAAACTGCGCTTGTTAAAGAAGTGCGTCTCTTAACACAAACGGGAAAACGCCTGGTTTTAAGAGAAGGTTCATTAAGCGCAGGTTCATTAAGGCAGATCATATTGCGCCTTGAAATCACCGCTTACCTTTGTGTTTCTGCAAGTACTTTATTGATGAACAAACGCATGGTCTCATCATGGTGGGTCTTGCCCAGTTCGACAACGATATTGCGCGCAGGCCCCTCACCCAGGGACGCCAGGGCGCTGATCGCATTTTTTACGATCAGGGGTGAGGCGCTGTTAAGCCTGGATGCCAGGTAGTCAGTGTTGCCGCTATCACGCATATAACCCATCGCAATGATAACCTGTAGTTGATTGAATGGGTCCGGGTCGTCCCTGAAGCGGTTGATATAATCAATGTATTCCGTCTTCTTATCTTCTTTTTGCAATCGGGCCAGGGTGCTGGCGAGGGCGATACGCACAGGCGGCTCGGCTATCAGCCGCCAGTTTAATTCGGGGTATTTCTCGCTCTTTAATGCCCAGAGATCGTCAATGAGATATAGAGCGCTTCGATGCCAGGCCATGGCCGGCAGGAGATGGGTTGTTTTTGTCAGGGCGGTGACGTCCGGGTCGGTCAGCGCCCATCTTAGCTCGGACATATCAACGCCACCGGCGGCCAGCCTTAATTGCAGGTTATCGTATTGATGACGTGGCAGGGGAGGCTTCTCGGGGATGGGTGTTGTCTGCGCCGTTGCCGGGGTTGACTGGGGATCCAACGTCTGTTGCGCTTTTTGACAGCCAGAGATCACAATGAGTGTGCCCACGGAGCCGATGAGGGCCCATGTGCTCAGCCAGTACCGCATACAGGTGGAGATGATAACACGCCCAGGCAGGTATGGCTACCAACAGGTGTCGCGGGACGGGGCGGTGTTATTGGGCGCCGTGCTACAGGCCTCATTGCCTTTTACCCCGGTGCTGCTGTAGGTCAGGCAACGACAGCGGGACTCATCAAAGGTGGGCACCGCCGTCAGGGTAAAGGTCTGATAACTATCCGCACCGCCACTTTCAAAAGTGATCCTGTATTCCCCACCCTCACTGGTATCAGGGAAGATGTCACTACCGCCTGCCTGGGGGACGGTATTATCCTGTTTGGCGTAGGCATTGTTGTCGGAATAGTATCGCTCCAGCCTGGCGGCGGCGTCCAGCAGGGTTCTTTTGCCTTCGGCTATTTTCGCCTTGTTCACATATTGCGTATAGTTAGGTATGGCGATACCTACCAGCACGCCGATAATAGCGACGACTATCATCAATTCAACGAGTGTGAAACCTGTGCTGTATCGGATATTTCTCATGATCGTATTCCCATATTGAGCGGATAAGGGGCTAAAGCCAGTTTATATAGCTAGAATAGATAAGCCATAATTGTAGTGTTATTTTTTGTGCTTGATAAGCCCATTATGCGGATTTCTTGAAGATACGCTATAAGACTCAATTTGGGATTGAGCGCATGGGAACAGCGCATCCGATGCGGCGGGGAGGGCGAAGGCGAAGCGATAGTAGGGCTGATGTATACTACACTGTCAAAATAGTGATACTGCCGGAATAGCTCAGTTGGTAGAGCGGCGCATTCGTAATGCGTAGGTCGGAGGTTCGAATCCTCTTTCCGGCACCACTTCTCTCGCCACCATTTCAGATGATGGCCCTGTGAGCGCCGAGGCCAGCCCTTACCATGCCAGTGGCGAGGTCATAACCCATTTCAGTCATGACTTAACCGCATCCACCCGGTGCTGTCCACTTCATGTTCTCTCCCCCTTGTCTTCTTAAGTGGTGCAGGATGGTGACGGGAAGAAACAGCCCAGCCTGGCCTCTCACAAGGCATTTTTAGCGGGCTCCTGAATCAAAAAGGGGGCATAAAGCCCCCACAGGTTTTACCAGAGGAGGTGTTACAAACTGGCTTTGACGCCGACAAACACCGATATGGGCGCGGCAGGGCCGAGGAACCTCGGGTTGTCGAAATCGTTGATGACGGGGACGTCCAGCTCATCGGGCTCTTCTCCGATCAGGCCAAATGTTTCATAGTCGTTATCGAACAGGTTGTTGATTTTTGCATAGAGCTCGACGTGCTCATTGAAGCGATAGCGACCACGCAGATTGACCACGGTGTAGCCGCCGACTTTTGGTAGCTGGTTTGACTCATCGGCTCTTAACACCTGAGCGGAGTGGTGTAGCGCTTCAATGCCCACTGACAAGCCCTCGGTGAGCGCATAATCTGCGCGTAGTTTTAGCTGATTTTCAGGGACGCCGGGGATCCGATCACCAGATGTGACTTCAATCTCATCCTCATCGTCGGCATCAGGGTGGTTCGGGTTTAATACCCGCAAGTTATCCTCAAAGCTCGCTTCGATATAACTGTAGGCGAGCCCCCAGCCCAATTTACCCCACTGGCCGTCAAGGCTGGTCTCAATCCCAAGCCGTCTGGTTTCATCGACATTGGCGAATAAACCGGTGGCGCGTCCGGTTGACTGGAAAATGATGTCGTCTTTGTTTCTCGTGCGGAAAAACCCAAGATGATAGTTGATGTTGTTGATAGCGCCTCTTATGCCGGCCTCAATGCTTTTTGATACCACATCTTCCAGTGGCGGATCAGCGAGAAAAGCGTTGGGAAGCCGACATTCTTCAAAGTCATCCCCCGCCGCCTGGGCTATCGCCGCCACCCGATCATTACAGGCCAGCTCAATGGGGGTGGGCGCCCGTGAAGACTGGCTGTAACTGCCGTAGATGTTGATATTTTCAGTGGCCTGCCAGGTCACCCCCAGGGCCGGATTAAAACGCAGGAAATCATGCTCGCCGTTGAGCTCAGGGCGCTTGCCGGATTGATCCGCCAGCTCAACGATGGTGTTATTCAAGCGCCCGGAAAGCGTGAGTGATAACTGCTCGGTGAGATCCAGGGTGTTGGTGAAATAAACGCTCATGGATTGCGTTTCGGTATCGATGTGTGTCGCCGCCTCTTCAACAAAGACGCCCCGATCCGGGCTGTTTGCGGTCGTGCGGGTGATCGGATCCAGAGTAGTCACTTCGGTATTCGATATGAATGTGGAATCACCGCGAAAATAGGCGAACCCCATGACCAGTTGATTATTATTTCCAAACAGATCATGCAGGAAGGTGAGGTTCATGTCCGTGCCATAGCTTTTCTGTTTGCGGTTACTGATGTTGTTAAGGGCGTTTCTTTCATCATCATCAAACTCAGCCAGCACCGGGTTACCGTCCAGGTCTTCGACGACCTCACCATTGAGGTCTTTTTTCAGCTCATTCTCGGTAAAACCCGTCTCACAATCCAGGGCTGTATTATCCAGCGCATCTTCATTGACTTCGATCAGTACTGCCTCGGTGTTGTTGACGTCGGTGATCAGGCACTCTTCAAACTCGGTGGCGTCCCCGTTAAATGAATCCGTATCGTTGCTGCGATAAAAGCCGTTTATGGAAACCTGTATGTTGTCGGTGAGCTGGTGGGCGCCATCAACGCTGAGCATAAACAGGTTGTTTTCCGTGACGTCAGGGGCAGTAAAAATGGCGCTCCGGTCAAGTTCAAGCAATTCAACCGGGATGGCGCCGTTGCCGGTCAATTCGCTGTCACCGTGTTGCATGTTCAGATTGAGTGTGGATAACCCGGTACGCATGCCGATGCTGCCGTAGAAGTTAATCGCATCGGACGCCGACAAGTCACGCCAGCCTTTCTCGTCAAAATAATTGACATGGCCATAATAACCCCAGACGCCGTTGTTGCCGCCGCTCTCGATAGAGCCTACAACACGATCAAAGGAGCCGCCGTATACGTCCGCATGATGGCCTTCGCTATTGAAACCATCTTTCATCCGTATCGCCAGGGCGCCGCCTAAGGTATTTAAGCCGAACAGGGGATTGGCGCCACCGATCAGGTTGATGCTGTGTATGGCCGACTCCGGCAGCAGGTCCCAGTTGACCGCATCGCCTAATGGCTCGTTAATGCGGACGCCGTTTTGATAGACCGCCAAACCCTGCGCCAGCCCCAGCAGGGGAGAGACCGTGTAGCCACGGTATTGCACATCCGCTTGCAATGGGTTGTTCTGGGCGTCGTTTATGGAGATGCTGCCGAAGTTCTGATTGAGGAAATCCGAGATACTCAGGCTGTGTGCGCGTTCTAACTCTTCGCTTGTGGCCGATTGCACGTTATAGGGGATCTTGGCCTCCGGTAGCCCCGTCGTCTGTGCCGGGGTGATCCCGATGACGAGGATCTCCTCATCGGCGTCCTGTGAATGGGCGGCAGTGCTCAACAACACCCCCGTGAGTAAAGTGGTGAATAAGGTAGTACGCATCGTGCATTGTCCTCTTTCAAGTGTGTGTTGTATTTCAGCGGCTGATATGAGGCACGAAAATGCTTACTATGTGCCTTCATTTGGCGCAACAGTTAAGGATAGTACTGTGCTCTTTATGCGGAAATGGGCAAAGGGGAAGAAATACCTGGGAGATTTTCCCTGGCGCCTCCCTTGCCAGGCGGACTGCCTGCCGTCAAGCCGTGCGAATTAGATGAAATCCTCCAGCATTTCCCGCTCCGCATCGCTTATGGATGAGTTTTGCATGCGGTTTTTTATCATGTCGCCATGGATGTGTTTTTGTTCAATCAGTATTCTCTTCTCATCAGGCGATAGGCTGTCCTTAAAGAAGAGATTACTCGGCGGGATGAAACCCGCCTCAATGATGACGTGGGTCTCATCGCTCATGATGCGGAATTTGCCGATGTCTTTATCGATGCGCTTCTCGGCAAAGGTCTGATCGACAATACCGGCGGTGTATATGGAATGGATCTCCATCTTGTAGCTGATGATATGCCCGGGATCATCGTTCTTTTCGATCCCCGCTTCTATGTGTTCAAGCCGCGACCCGAGCATCTCCCTCAGGGATCCGAGGATCTGCTCATCTTCAAGCCGTTCGGAATAAATATCGAGGATATTATCGATCCCCAGTTGGTTGTAGGTATCGGTCCTGTATAACTCATTACAGCGGTAAGAGAGCAGCTTGTAAGAGCGAAACCCCAGGGTGGAATAGATATCCTCGAGCTCACGAATGTATTTATTGAACCCCAATGCACAGACTAGCTGGGAGTGGTTGAGATCCAGTTGACTGGCGATCTTGTTGATGCGGACGATGAAATCCTCATCTGGATTAGACTTAACCTTATAGAACACCTTTACCAGCTCAGCATCGGATGCGGTTAGAAGCTCTGTAAAACTGATCATGGGTTATTAACCTTGCTGTGCTTTGTGTTGATCAGGTATTCCTGCAAGACTCTCTTCTCATCTGCTGTTGTTGTCTCATCATCCAGCCGGGCCTGCACCAGCTCTTCTGGTATTCGCCCCTTATCCAGGAGCCGACGTTTTTCCTCCGGTAATATACTATCGCGAAAAAAAATATCACCTGCCGGAATGAGTTTGCTTTCAATAATCATGCTAACTTCATTCAAAAGCGCCCTGAAGCCGCTGTCTTGGCGGTTTAATCGCGCCTCCACAAAATCAATACCGGCGATGTGGTTATTGTATATGAAGCGGATCTCGGTTTTGTATTTATCGATGATGGATGAGTTGACCGTCTCCTCAATACGGCTTTCGACTTTTTCCAGCCGCCGACCGAGCAGATACTGCATGATCTCCAGCGCCTCATCCTCGCCTTTAACCGTTGCATAGATGCTGAGCACATCATCAAGGGGCAAGGTTCTATACACATCCGCTATGAAAATAGCGTTTCGGCTTTGGGATAACGCATCAAAGCTCGCATACCCCAAAACCGGCAATATCTCCGGCAAATGCCTTGAAGACAGGTTAAAGCCGACCGCACAGATGAGTTGCTCGGCTCTCAGGCGATTGTGTTTGGCGATATCGGCGAGCTGATCACCAGGCCCGTCTTTGTATTGATAAAATCGCTGTAGCAACATCTCCTCCGGTGCGTTCAATAGCGCATTAAAATCTGACATGTGTGTGATGTATGCGTGGCGTTATCTCATCAGCTTGTGCAGTATTCCGAAGTTCCGCACCCAGGGGGTGGTGTTTTTCAGTTTACCCGACAAGCGCTCGGCGGCCTGTTTTGCCTTGTCATAGTCGTTAAAAACGCCATAAAGTGCGTTATAACGGGTTGTCCCGTCAATGACAATTTCAATGTAGGCGGCCTGGGGGGCGATACCGTTTCTCTGTATAAATGTGATTACATCCCGCTCCTCAAGAACACTGATCAGTTGCAATGTGTAGTGCTCGGGCGACTGGTTTTTGACCCAATTACCGCCTTTGATGCCGGATGTATTGCCTGTGGGTCTCGGCTTTTCATCGGCGCTACGGACGGTTGTTGCCTCTGGGGAGTAAGCCTGCTGATGTTGTCTCGTTATCGCCTTATTTAAGGCAACATCATCCGGGTGTTTTATGCCGCCGATGTTATTGGCTATGTTATTGGTTATGTTATCGTTGAGTAGCGCCAGTTTTTCCTTAGCCCGGGGTAGCCCCTGCGTTGCCGCACGTCCATACCACTCTCTGGCCACCTCCCTGTTTTTCTCTACCGCATAGCCGTTTTCATAGAACACGCCGAGATTAAACTGGGCCTGAGCAACGCCCTGGGCGGCGGCCCGCTCGAACCAGATCAGAGCCGTGGCATAATTTTTCTTAACACCCCGACCAAAGGCGTACATAACCGCCAGGCTATATTGTGCCTGACCGTGTCCCTGTGCGGCCGCCTGCTCAAATAATCGCCTGGCTTTTTCATCATCTTTCGGCATGTGCGTGCCGCGAAAATACAGGATCCCCAAGTTGAACTGGGCGTCCACCTGCCCGCCGGATGCGGCCAGCTCCCACCACCTGGCGGCTGCTTCGATATCCTTGTTGACGCCGTCACCATGAAAGTATTTTGCCCCGACCTGATATTGCACGGCAGGGTGCCCCTGATTGGCGGCCAGCAAGTACCAGCGCATGGCCTCATCGGCGTCCGCCCTGATCCCATGCCCATAGTCATAGAGGATCCCCAGCATTTTCTGCGCTTCTGCATCGCCCTGCTCGGCCAGGGGTTTCAGGATTGCATAGGCCCGTTTGTATTCTCCATTCACGTAGGCCTGGCGGCCCTCCTCGTAGGTTTGAGAGAAGAGGGCATGGGCCGGCAATAAAAGCGCCAGCGAGGTGATAACGGCCTTGAATGACATCGGTGGATTTTGCCATAAACCGGGGACGGGCAAGAGCGACCGGGTGAGGAAATTATGGCATTTTTTTTGCCAGCGCAAATATCTCTTCTGCATCGAGGATCTGATCATGCCGGTCAAACAGCTTTGCGATACAAGCTCGGTGTAGGGCCAGTTTCAAGACGCCAACACCGATCGCCCCCCAGACGATTTTACCGTGCCGGTCTTCGCCCTTATCCATCATGTCGGCGCCTTCAATGCCCAATGGCGGTGTTGCATTTGCATCGGCGAGCATCTCAATACCGGGATTATCCCGCCAGTGTTCCTTCGCAAGAAGCGGCACCCCCGCAGCCCCGGTTGCGATGACGATTTGTGCATCTGCGAGCGCTTGCGATCTCTCCTCACTGGTTGCGGCCCCGGCCGCCAGGACGTCTACATCAAAGCGGTTTTTTATTGCATCACAGGCCTTTTGAGCGCGCCCTTGATCGCGAGAGCATAACACCACATCAGCGCCTTCGTTTTTCAACATGATCGCCGCCCGTTGTCCTACCGGGCCGGTGCCGCCCAAAATGACGGCTTTTTTGCCCGTCACCGTGCCGCTACGCATCAATTGGGTCACGGTTGCCGCCGCCGTGGTGTTGCTGCCGTTACTGTCCAGCATGACTGAAACACGAAAGTTGGCGAAGAAAACCGCTTTGATGGCCTCGAGCAACGCTTCCCCGGCCACCATGTTGCTGCCGCCGACAAACAGGGCGGTGTTTTTTTTCTCAGCCGGACTGCGTGTGAAGATGGCGCCGTCAACCAGTGGGCGAATATTATCCGGCGTGCAACCCCCATGACCTATGACGTGATCGGCGCCGCCGTCATAGGCGACAACCGTGTCAAACACCGAGGCATGGGGGTCGGTGTCCAGTTGGAATAATAATTTTCTCATCAATTTCTCCTGAGGAGTGCGTGTTTAAGGCGCTACTGATCAGTCCATCCCGGGGCTTCTCTTAAAGGCCGGGCAAACTAAAAATATGATTTTCAATTTGTTCAAAAACCAACGGCGTAATGGCATTGATTTGGGCGGTGTTTCTCTTGTCACGGAGACACTGACTTACAATTTCGGGTTCCTTAAAATCAGGCGCTCGAAATCAGATACTCGCATACTTTTATGCCTGCAAGATGCGCTGTTGATCATCCATCCGCACTGGCTCTATCGGCTCTGGTATGTATAACTTAACCGATGCGGGTATGTCGAACAACAAAAATCGGGAAGTTTATCCATGAAACCGCTATCATCATGGGCGCATCCTGATCAGGATTATTGTAAAGTCAGGGCTGATCGTAAAACCCATGCGCCGGATCTAAAGTGACATAAAGAGGGCTATCCATGATAAAAGAGCAATCCGTAGACATGTTTCTTGAGCAGCTTGCCTCCAGGGCGTCAACGCCGGGCGGGGGGAGTGTCGCCGCCATCATGGGGGCTATGGGGGCGGCGTTGGTGAGTATGGTGGCGAACCTGACGGTGGGCAAAAAACATGACGAAGCTGTTGAGGCCGAGATGCAGCATTTGCTGGATAGATCAGAGACGGCCTGTGCACAGTTGACGGATATGATCCAGCAGGATGTGGATGTATTTAACAAGGTCATGGCGGCCTATGCCATGCCAAAGGAGACCGCTGAGGAAACACGCACACGCACCCATGCCATACAGGCTGCATTGAAGGGGGCCACGGATGTGCCGCTCGCCTGTGCCCGTCTTTGTGCTGATGTTATTGCGCTTTGTCTGCCTGCGGCTGAGAAGGGTAACGTCAATGTGATCAGTGACGCCGGTGTGGCGGTATTGGCGGCACAGGCGGCGCTTAAAAGCGCGGCATTGAATGTGTACATCAACATCGGCGGTATTCACGATGAGGATTTCACCGCTGAGCGCCAGCGGGAACTGGACGGCATACTGGCACAGACCGGCGATTTAACCGAAGAGGTATATGATCTGGTTAAGAGCAAGCTGCAGAAATAGCCTTGCTTTTTTATTGAGGCTGTGACGGGCTTCAGCGCCGTGCTAAATATCTTTATATCCTTTATCTTCATAAGGGATGGGCACGTTTTCAAGCAATACTTTAAGCGCATATTCCAGTCTCTTCACACTGATCTGAACTCGCTCAGACCATCCCTCTTTAAGGTGGCTCTTAAACATCATTCGTGTCCCTTAACGTTTTCAATGCCGATCTGATCGGATCAAAGGGCGCCGGGACATGATCAGACATTTCACATAGCGTTACGGTTGGCCTGCCCGTGGCCAAAGGAAAATACCCCGCAGAGATGGCCGACATTCAAGGCTCGATAATGGATAGCGAGAAATCAATGGCCTTAACGTTTTTTGTCAGAAGGCCGAGGGAGATGAAGTCGACGCCGGTGTCGGCGATGTCGGATATGGACTGCCGATCAACATTGCCGGACACCTCCAGCTCTACCGCCCCGTTGTTCATTGCCACCGCCTGCCTGATCTGCTCCAGGGTGAAATTATCAAGCAAGATAATATCAGCACGGGCTACTATGGCTTCCTGCAGCTCGTTGAGATCTGAAACCTCAATTTCTATTCGCCTATGCAGTGATCTGGCCTTGCCAATGGCCGCTGTGACCGAGCCGGCCGCCTTGATATGATTGTCTTTAAGCAATATTGCATCATATAAGCCCATACGATGGTTCCTCCCGCCACCACAGAGGACGGCATATTTCTGTGCGCTACGCAAGCCGGGAATGGTTTTTCGCGTATCGAGTAACTGCACACTGGCCCCCTTGATCAACTCAGCGTATCCACGGGTCGTGGTGGCGGTACCAGAGAGCGTTTGGATGAAATTCAGCGCCGTGCGCTCACCGCTTAAAATCGCCTTTGTCTGCCCCGACAAACTGCACACCGTCTGCCCGCACCGGATCTCATCGCCATCGCCGTAGCGCCAGTTGATGGCAACGTTCTCATCCAGTTGTCTGAATACCTCATCGAACCAGGCGGCGCCACATAGAACAGCCGGCTCGCGACTGATGACGATAGCGCTGGATATGGCGCCCTCCCGGAGTAATGCTGCGCTGAGGTCGCCGCTACCTAAGTCTTCACTGAGAGCGCATCGCACAATGCGCTGAATATCGGCCGGCAAGTCTCGTTTTAGCATCGCTGATTTAAGGTGTTGTTAAGGGCGGATCAGTATTGCCTTAATATGAGCTCATCACCCCGTTGCGTGAATTCCAGTTGTTTTAGGAATGACATACCCAGCAACACGATATCGCCGTCCATGTATGGGTTGATGGTGGCCTGCACATCTTCAATGACAATATCACCGAGCCTCACTTGCGCCAGCTCCGTCATGGCCACCGTAATGGCGCCATTGGCTGTTTGAACAGTGACGGGAGTACCGGGGCGAAGATCAAGCTGTTTTGACAGGGCGCCGGGGACGCTCACGCTTGTTGCGCCGGTATCCAGCATAAACACCACCGCGCGGTTATTGATCTCCCCGGAGGCGACGTAATGCCCCTGACGATTTCTGCGTAGCGTGATCTCGGTTTTTTCCGCATCCCGCTGGCTAATAACCTGTTGATTGGGGTTTTCCTGGCTGTCGAGGAACTGGCCGAAATAAAGCGTTAATAACCCCAGAAACACAAGCCAGGCGCTGATCACCATCACACTGCCTATGCGTTTTGTATCCTCTTCAAAGTTGTTGCTACCGCGACTCATCTCATCAGTCCCTTAAATAACAGCGTACCTGGTATGATAACGGAAAATGACTCACAGTCATGTTAAATGAGCGACCGTAAAACCTCATCCATCTGCCCGTTACGCCATGTTGTTGTCAATCAACGCTTAGGTATTGGCCGCGGCTGTTGATGTTTTTATCGACCGGGATTATATGCTCGGGCTATAAGCTCATCCTGGATCATTTGATGTGGGGATTGTTCATCCCATCGACAGCGCACTCATCGACACAGGGATTGAATCCGCCTATATTAACGGCATGTGTCTGCCTGTTGCCCCTGACTGATCCGGCTTTCGATGCGTGATACCACGATGATAAGACTCGATGGCGGTAAAAACTGGCTACAACCGGTACGGCGGATCATCTCGCCTAACCAGGATGACAGGCCCCATGGATGCGAGATCTGCCTTATCGTAATACACGGGATCAGCCTGCCGCCCGGCGAGTTCGGCACGCCTTATATCGATCAGTTGTTCACAAATACGCTGGCTGTGAGCTCACACCCTTATTTCAGGGAGATAGAAGATCAGGCCGTATCGTCACATTTATTCATCAACCGTGGTGGTGAGATCACCCAATACGTGCCTTTTGCAAGGCGCGCCTGGCATGCTGGCCGATCTGAGTTTAACGGTCGTCAGAATTGCAATGATTTCTCCATCGGCATTGAGCTGGAGGGCACGGATGATGTGCCTTATGAGCCCGCGCAATATGACATGTTAGCTGCGGTCATAAAAGCCTTGCAATCGGCCTGGCCAATGATTGTAAATAATAATATAAAAGGCCATTGCCATATCGCACCGCATCGCAAGACCGATCCGGGCCCGGCTTTTAACTGGAAGAGGTTGGCGTATTTACTGCAATAGCCTTATCTATCCATCATCAATCAAGTATCATTACCCCTATGAATCTGATCACGGTATTGCTGGCGCTGGCGGTTGAGGCTTACCTGGGCGGGGTCCATAAACAGGCAAACCTGGGCTGGTTTGCGCGCTACCATGCCTGGCTGGGGCCACGTTTGCGGCGCACGGCCTTCTGGGATGGGGCAGTCGGCGTGTTGATCACATTGTTCATCCCGTTATTGCTACTGGGGCTGGTGATGTATCTGCTGGTGAGGGCGCACCTTCTTCCTGCCTTTGTGTTTGCTCTGGTGGTGTTGATATACAGTCTTGGCCGTAATATCAACTCGTTACTGAATGATGAGATGGATCGCTTGATCAAACCCGAAGAGGCGGGCCTGCCTGGGTTGCTGGATGTACTGCCCGATGGAGACAGGCCTGCCCGGCACAGTGAAGAGCAGGTGTTGAGCGCCGTTTTGATCAGGGCCCATGAGGCTCTCTTTGCCGTGATATGCTGGTTTTTCCTGTTGGGGCCGATTGGGGCGTTGCTCTGTTGCCTGGTGCGGGAACTCATCACCCAATACGCTGACATTGAGGGTGGCTATGCCGATGCAGTAAGGGATCTACAGGCTCTGTTGATGTGGCCGTCCGCCCGTTTATATGCGCTGGGCTTTGCCCTGGGGGGCAGCCTGGTCCATGCCTTTGAAGGTTGGCACGCCGTATCCGGCCATACGCTGGATGTGAATGGCAAGGTGATCACAAAAGCAGGACTGGGGGCGCTTCAATACACCCCGCAAAGCGAGGTCGGGAACGCTACCTGCATCGACTGGCTCGGGGAGACCCAGGCGCTCATAAAGCGCACTTTAGTGGTGTGGTTAATTGTGGCCGGGATCATGACCATAGGTGGCTGGATAGCCTAGATGGCGCTGAGTTTTTCAAATCAAACACCGTCGATATATGCCTGAACACGCATCAGTCTCTTCTCGCCCTGCCGGCAAACCAGCACTGAGTCCGTATCGTACCAGTCACCGAGCACGATACGCCTGGCAGCTTGTCCATTGAGTTTGAAATCATGAAATCCGGGCCTGTGGGTGTGCCCGTGAATGAGTTCATCCACACCGTGTTTCCTCATCAACTTCTCAACGGTGATCTGCTCAACATCCATGATCTCAGGCGGTTTTCTCGCCGATGATGTTTTCAGGGCAGGGCGAAGGCCATGTGATAGGAAGAGGCGTAACGGATAAGGGCAGGTGAGATACAACCAGCGGATGAAAGGGCGCTCCAGGAAACGGCGAAAGCGCTGGTATGCCTTATCCTGGGTGCAAAGCAGATCGCCATGCATGATCAACACCGCTTGCCCGTCAACCTGGATGACGGTCTCATCATCAAGCACCCGGCAGCCGCTCAATGAGGTAAAGGACTTCCCCAGCATTAGATCCCGGTTACCGCGAACGATATAGATCCGCTCGTTGACTAAAGAGCAGTTTTTTAATGCAGTGATGATCTCATCTACAGGTGGCGTGCGATCATCATTGCCAACCCAGAAGTGCTCGAACAGATCGCCAAGAATATAGACCGCTTTTGCCGAACGGGCAGGGCCGTTAAAAAACTGCTTAAACAATGCAATTTTATGCGGGCGCTCGCTGGATAAATGCAGATCGGAGATAAAAAGGGTGTCCATGGGCGAGCGCTATTTTTCAAAGCATGCTGTATTTGAAATCAGCCTTAAAATAAAGCGTTTCTCATCTCTCTCAGGCATGGGCTTTTTTGCTCCGTGCCGTTAGCGTGAAGCCTGTCGCCTTAAAGCCCCGTTCACGGTAGAGGCAAGAATTGCGCGATGGCAAGAACATCGCCGGGGGTGATGTTGAACAGATGGGAGGCTGGCCAAAGGCGCATGGAAAGCGTCATGTTGCTAACAAACGATCCCGGCTTTCTCGATGGTGATCGTCTCCTCGGGCACGTCCTGATGGACGCCTTTTGTCGTGGTGGCGCACGCCTCTATTTCCTCCACCACCTCCATGCCCGCAATCACTTTGCCGAATACGCAATAACCCCATTCATCCGCCGTTTTTCCCTGGTGATCCAAAAAGGCATTATCGGCGGTGTTAATAAAAAATTGTGCACGGGCGGAATGGGGCTCGCCGGTTCTGGCCATGGCCACAGTGCCGAGCAGGTTGCTCAAGCCGTTATCCGCCTCATTTTCTATTGCTACCTTCGTAGCTCGCTCATTGAGTGTTGCATCCAGACCGCCGCCCTGGATCATGAAGTCTTCGATCACCCGGTGAAATATCGTGCCCTCATAATGCCCGCTCTCAACATGGCGTTTGAAGTTGGCGACGGTTTCAGGCGCCCGGCTTGCATCGAGTTCCAATAAAATACTACCGAGGCTGGTAGTTAGCCGTACTTTCATGGTTGCTCCCCCTATCTTGAGCAAAAGATACGGAGCATAACAGTTTTCTTTGTATGTCGTTCTTTTGATACCATGCGCGCTTCACACCAGGCGGCGCCATCGAGCAGATGCTGACTATATATAACTCACTTACGCGGCGGAAAGAGACGTTCGAGCCTATCGAGCCTGGCAAGGTGCGTCTGTATGTCTGTGGCGTCACCGTCTATGACTATTGCCATATGGGTCATGCCCGCATGATCCTGGTGTTTGACATGGTGGTGCGCTATTTGCGTTTTCGGGGTTACGATGTGACGTATGTACGCAATATTACCGACATCGATGACAAGATCATCGCCCGTTCAAAGGAAAAGGGTGAGGCCTTCGATGCACTGACCGAGTGGTTTATCAGGGCGATGGATGAGGACTTCATGGCATTGAATGTTGTCAGGCCGGATGCCGAGCCAAGAGCGACAACCCATATCGATCAGATCATCACCATGATTTCCGAGTTAATGGAAAATGGCTATGCCTATCGGGCGCAGAATGGTGATGTGTTCTATGACGTCAGCGCATTTTCTGAGTACGGAAAGCTATCGGGGAAGAACATAGCCGAATTGCGAGCGGGAATACGTGTTGATGTGCAGGAGGTAAAAGATGATCCGGTTGACTTTGTGTTGTGGAAAAAAGGAAAACCGGGTGAACCCGCCTGGGATGCGCCCTGGGGACGGGGTCGTCCCGGTTGGCATATAGAATGCTCAGCCATGTCCAGACATTGTCTCGGTCGTGACTTTGACATACACGGAGGCGGACAGGATCTACAATTTCCACACCATGAGAATGAAATTGCCCAGAGCATTGGCGCCGGTAGTGAGAGGTTTGTGAATATATGGATGCATAACGGGTTTGTCAGGGTGGATGATGAGAAGATGTCCAAATCCCTGGGCAACTTCTTCACTATCCGTGAGGTGATGGGGCGATACCACCCTGAGGTGATCCGCTTTTTTATACTCTCAAGCCATTATCGTAGCCCGTTGAATTATTCTGATGAACATCTGGCTGAGGCAAAAGCCGGATTGATGCGGCTCTATACGGCAATTCGTGGCGTCGGCCCGGGGCGGGGAGAGGTAATTGCTGAATACCAGGAGCGGTTCGAGAGGGCCATGGATGATGATTTTAATACCCGTGAGGCCATCACAATATTGCATGAAATTGCCGGTGAGCTGAATAAGTTGACCGATAGCTCCGGTGAGCGGGCATTGAGCCTTGCCGGCACTTTACGCAAACTGGGCGGTGTGCTTGGTATTATGCAGGTAACGGCAGATGAGTATTTGCGTGGCCATACGGTCGCCACGGGGATGAGCCCTGAGGAAATCGAGCGGTTGATCCATGAGCGAGCCCAGGCTAAACAACATAAACATTATGCCGCCGCTGATCGGATCCGAGATGCACTGACTGAAAAAGGGGTGTTACTTGAAGACAGGGCGGATGGCACCACTTGGCGAATGAAGTAGGCAGCCCTGCAAAGATAAATCTCTTCTCCAGTTAATCGCCTCATTGACGCTAACAGCCCCTCAGCGTATTATCGCACCCCCATCCGGCATAGCGGGCCTGCTTTGGGGGCAGATTTAACCGCCGAGGGAAAGGCGGACGTCGTGTGTTGAACGTCGGGTAGAGGACGCACATGATGGGGTTGCCTGGCGAAGCCGTCAGGGCGATGAATGTTGTATGGATAGATTAAGTTGTCGGGGCATAGCGCAGCCTGGTAGCGCATCTGCTTTGGGAGCAGAGGGTCGGGGGTTCAAATCCCTCTGCCCCGACCAAGAGTTGCGCCTGTAGCTCAACTGGATAGAGCACCGGCCTTTACGTAAAAGTGGAGCCTTTATGGGGAAGAGAACCTGTAGAGTGCACCGCACTGTAACGGGGAAACCTTAACGGCCAGGGCGGTAGCTTTGGGCTGATGGCAATCCCGTGGAAACCTGTGATCTGTCTGCGCGCCCATGTAAGCAAGTCCGGCGCCCTGTACAGGCGGGGGTTCCGTAGAGACTATACGTGCGGCGCCTGTGATGGTGAAGAGATAGTCCAGACCACAAACTACGAAGGTAGGCTACGAAAGTAGTAGCGGGTATGCTAAGCCGGGGGTTAGGGGTTCAAGTCCTCTCAGGCGCGCCATGTTGCCTCTGCGCCCATGTACGCAGATAAGGTTAATCTCCCATGGTGAGTGTAGCTCAGCGGTAGAGCGCTGGATTGTGGTTCCAGTGGTCGTGGGTTCAATCCCCATCACTCACCCCATTTTATCAAACGACAAGACGCCGGGGACGGGTTTGCCGTATTCTTCTTGCCCGTGGGCCGTTAGCTTAGCTGGTAGAGCAGGGGACTCTTAATCCCAAGGTCGAAGGTTCGATCCCTTCACGGCCCACTCCACATCTTCCAGGGAGTGACAGGCAAAAGCCCATAGACATTTGCTGTCCATGAGAAGTGGCAAGCGAAAAACCGGGATCCAGGGACTGCCGCTTTCATGATAATCGCCATAGTCTCGCCTCATTGAGTTTGTCGAAAACAATCCGGTGACAGCGTGCTTTTTGCCTCATCAGGCGAATTGGTGCGTGCCCTCATTGGTGAGAAAAGAACGGTTGCAAGCGGGGCGAATTTGCCCATCAATTAGCAAAAGAGTTTATTTCAGATGATGATCCTATTCCAGTTGTTGCACCTGAATCTGCCCATGTTCAGGCAGTGTGGGCATAAAGATGAAGAGCTAATTTATATCACGAAATGTGTTAAAACATGGTTGCGTGATGGTCAACCTGCTAACGGGATAGTCATAGATGATGGCTGTAATAGAAAAATACAATATGTTGCCGAATCAGGTAAAACTGTTGTATGTCGGCATGACGAGAGCAAAACAAACCCTACTGATCGCCTCATGTGAAGCTACTCCGTTCACGCAACGTATCGTCGATTTGCCGCCCCTAAAATTCAGGAAACCTTGTAACTTAAATTCAGCCAGGGGTTTCTCGCAGGTTGCCTTGAAATCATGACTTGAGAATTCATCCTGGTGATCACCGCCCTGAGGTGTAGTACAGTTGCCAATTAAGTCAACACGGAAAAAAATCATGACCAGGAAAAAAACCAGACGAGACGGAAAAATAAAAACCGGTATTGTGGATGCTTATTATGAGAATGATCCAAGACTGAGGGGTGAGAAAGAGGAAAAACTGCCCAGCAAGTTCTACGAGCAGGAGTTGTTTCGACTCCAGGTTGAGCTGGTGAAGCTCCAGGAATGGGTGAAGGAAAAAGGACTGAGAATCATCGTCATATTCGAGGGGCGTGATGCTGCCGGTAAAGGTGGCGTCATCAAGCGTATCATTGAGCATATGAATCCCCGCATCTATAACATCGTTGCCCTGCCTGCTCCTACAGAGCGAGAGAGGACACAGTGGTACTTTCAGCGTTACATCGCCCATCTGCCCGCAGCGGGTGAGATCGCCCTGTTTGACAGGAGCTGGTATAACCGTGCGGGTGTTGAGAAGGTAATGGGTTTTTGCACCCAGGATGAATATCAGGAGTTTTTACGTTTCTGCCCGGAATTTGAATGCAGCCTGGTACGTGCCGGGATTATCCTTATCAAATACTGGTTTTCCGTCAGTAATGTGGAGCAGGAGAGGCGTTTTAACGCCCGCGCCCTGGAGCGGCATAAATTCTGGAAACTCAGTCCCATGGACATGGAGTCCAGATCACGCTGGAAAGATTACTCCAGGTGCAAGGATGACATGTTCTTCCATACCGATATTCCACAGGCGCCCTGGTATGTTGTTCCCTCAGATGATAAAAAACGGGCGCGGCTAAATTGCATATCACATCTGTTGAGCATGATCCCCTATAAGGACCTGAAACCTGCTGTCCCGAAACTCCCTGCACTGAAAGAAGGCAAAACCTATAAACGCTCAGCAATGCACACACAAACATTTGTACCGAAAAGATATTGACTGCAGGGGCAGGCGGCATAAGCCGTTATGATGCGACTGTTATTCATCTTAATGTTGCCTCTGATCAGCGCCTGTGAGCAGCCGGATTTTAATATGGCGCGCGCGGCTTATGAGAGCGGTGATTATGAGGCGGCCCTTGAGATCCTCTATCCACTCGCCAGATCGGGTGACGTCAAGTCACAGAATAATTTAGGTTTTATGTATCACCATGGCGTCGGTGTGGAGCAGAATTATGCCGAGGCCTTTGAATGGTATCAAAAGGCGGCCGGGCAGGGGCTGGCCGAGGCGCAGCTGAGTCTGGGCCATGCCTATCGTGAAGGGCTGGGCGCCGGGCAAAATTATTTTGAAGCGGTGAGATGGTATCGAAGAGCGGCTGAGCAGGGTCTCTCGGAAGCACAATACAGCATGGGTTATATGTATGAGATGGGATACGGGGTTGAGCGGGATTATATTGAAGTGGCGGAATGGTATTTTAAGGCCGCAAAACAAAAAGACCTGCTTGCTCAATATAATCTGGGCGTGATGTACTTTAAGGGTTATGCCGTCCCCAAGAGTGATTTACAGGCCTATGCCTGGCTCAGTGTCGCTACGGCGGGCGGTTATGGGCAGGCACAGGAGTTGCGGGATCGCATTGAAGCCAGGATGACGGATTATCAATTAGAAAAAGCGCGAGAGCGTGCCAGAGAGTTATGGCTGTTGTTTGGCGATAAGTGATGCGAATAGTTGCTACACGCACCGCCTCCCCGGCACCCTGACAGCGCCCTTAAAGAACAACAGGGCATAGCCTTAACAGGCGTACTTCATAAGGAATAACCCCATTGAACCTCTTTACAGTTGTTAGTCTAATCTGTATGCGCTTTAATGCCCACATGAGACGTCCCGTCATTTCTCTCTTTGCTCTGGCCGGTTTTCTATTCGGCCCGGGCGCATTGGCCGTCCTGCCTGCCATACAACCCGTTCCCGTTTACTCATATTCATTCGCCACCCCCATCATGCTGGCGGCCGATGAGCAGGAGATCAAGGCCACCCCTGCGCCCGAGGCAGGTAGCCTGCTCCTGCCAGCAGCAAGTGAAGATGAGAGAGAAGAGAAGAAGTGTATGACGGTGTGTTCCCGTTGGGGAGAGGAGTGCATGTTCATCAACCGTGGTGCCGGCGGCACCTCGAAAAAGTGTCGGCGTGCCTGCAAGTCCTTCGCTGAGGAATGTTTTTGATAGACAGGCTATGCCTGCTCATGCCGTTTTTATCGTCATTCTTAACGCTTGCCTGCATTTAACGTAGAGCCTGCCCTACCCTGACTGCCCACGGATTTGCCAACATAGGCGAGTGGGTGTCATGATGTTGTCCGCCATGTGAACCCAGGCCGTCCATTCAACGAGGCAGGAGGGTCAAAGGAGGCCAGCGACCTGTCGGCGGGGGAGGTCATCAAGTCATGATGGCTGGATGCGAGGTGGATGGTCTGAGGGCGGTCATCACCCTGGCCGGGCACTATTTAAGCACATCCCATGGGACTGCGCTGTTCGAGGGGCATCGATGGTTGAGGGGTTAAATGCGAAAGTGGCGGAATTGGTAGACGCGCTGGATTTAGGTTCCAGTGCCGCAAGGCGTGAGAGTTCGAGTCTCTCCTTTCGCACCAGTTTGCACCAGGCTTTGACATAACTATCATTTTTATCATTCACTTCATCTTGATTGGGTAGAGACCATGCAGGTATCGGTAGAGGCAACAGGCTCCCTTGAGCGGCGCATGACGGTGGCGGTGCCGGAAGAGCGCATTGCCACAGAAGTGGATGCTCGTCTTAGATCAATGACAAAGACCACACGCCTGCAGGGTTTTCGCCCGGGCAAGGCGCCGCTACGGGTGATCAAACAACGCTTCGAGAGCAAGGTGCGCCGGGAGGTGGTCGGTGAGGTTGTACAGGCTTCATTTTATGAGGCGATAACCCAGGAAAACTTAAAACCTGCCGGCAGCCCCCTGATCGATCCCCTCAATGCCGGCCCCGATCAGGGTCTCTCTTATACCGCCAGGTTTGAGATCATGCCGGAGGTCAAACTCGGCCCCGTTGAAGAGATGGAGTTTGATCAGCCCGTTTGTGATATTAACGATGAAGACGTCAACAGGATGATCGAGGTTTTACGTGAGCAGCGCCGTCAACCGCAAGAGGTCGAGCGTAGCGCAAAAGCGGGTGACCTGGTGAGCGTTGATTTCAAGGGGTGGGTAGAGGGGGAGGCATTTGCGGGGGGCAGTGGTGAGGCCGTGCAGATTGAGATTGGCAAAAAACAGGTGATTGAAGGCTTTGAAGAGGGGTTGGTGGGGGCGTTAAAGGGCGATACCCTGCATTTGGAGCTCAAGTTTCCAGATAACTATCACAAGGCGGCATTAGCGGATAAACCCGTGACGTTTGACGTCAAGGTCAATGCTGTCTCCGAGCTGGTCAAGCCTGAATTGGATGATGCGTTTTTCCAGGACTTTGGGGTATCGGAAGGGGGTGAGGCGGCGTTTAGAGAGGCGATCAGCGAGCATATGCAGCGAGAACTGGCGGTCGCCATCCGCTCCCGACGCCGTGACGCCGTGATGCAGGCATTACATGACGCCCATGAAATCGACTTGCCCAAAACCCTGGTGGACAGTGAAGCCCATCGTATGCAACATGAGTTTACCGAGAAGTTAAAGTCCCGGGGTATTGCCCTGGAAGAGCCACATAACATGCCTGAGGCGGGCGTATTTGAAGAGCAGGCTCGGCGGCGTGTCGCACTCCAGTTATTGGTGGGTGAGCTTGTTCGTGAGCATGAGTTGAAAGCCAGCCCGGAAAAAGTACGGGCAATCATCGAGAAAAACGCCCAGAGTTATGAAGACCCCGCCGCCATGATCAACTGGTATTACAGTGATAAAGGACGGCTGGCGGAAATCGAGGCCGTGGCATTGGAGGATGAAGTCATTGACTGGGTAACCAGTAAGGCGAAGGCAAGAGAATTACACCTCTCGTTTGACGAGTTAATGAATAAAGGGCAGACTGCATCGGATTAAAGCCAGATGCACAAAGGCCGATATTTCAAAAAAGCAATGGAAAATAACCAGATAAAAGCGCTTAATCTGGTGCCCATGGTGGTCGAGCAGACCTCCCGTGGTGAGCGTGCCTATGATATTTACTCCCGCCTGTTGAAGGAGCGAGTGGTGTTTTTAGTGGGCGCGGTGGAAGATCACGTTGCCAATTTAATTGTCGCCCAACTTCTGTTTCTCGAATCGGAGAATCCGGACAAGGATATTCATTTTTATATTAACTCTCCCGGTGGCTCGGTGAGTGCGGGACTGGCGGTTTATGACACCATGCAGTTTATAAAACCCGATGTGAGCACCATGTGTGTAGGGCAGGCGGCTAGTATGGGGGCGCTGTTATTGGCGGGCGGTGCAAAGGATAAGCGTTTTTGCCTGCCCCACTCCCGCGTCATGATCCATCAGCCGCTGGGCGGTTTTCAGGGGCAGGCGAGCGATATTGATATTCATGCCAGGGAGATCTTAAAAGCGCGTGAGAGACTGAACCACATCCTCGTCAAACACACAGCCCAGTCTATTGATAAAATACAACAGGACACGGAAAGGGATAAGTTCATGAGTGCGAAAGAGGCCAGAAGCTATGGACTGATTGATGCGGTTTTATCGGCAAGGCTGAAAGAGGATGATGATAAAAAGAATGCGGCGGCGGATCCCTAGCGGAGCACGCCTTATGGGCCGGGGCAGGGTATGAGCGAGAACAGACGGGGTCGATCAGGGGAAGGCGACCGACTGCTTTATTGCTCCTTTTGTGGCAAGAGTCAGCATGAAGTGCGCAAGCTCATCGCCGGGCCATCGGTGTTTATCTGCGATGAATGCGTGGAGCTATGTAATGATATTATCCGCGAGGAGATCCAGGAGAAGTCCTTCAAGGGTGAAGGCAGTCATCTACCGACCCCCCACGAGATTAATGCGATCCTGGATGAATATGTCATCGGTCAGGATACCGCCAAGAAGATCCTGTCAGTGGCTGTTTATAATCATTACAAACGTCTTGAGCAGGGCATTAGAAAGTCCGATGTGGAATTGGCGAAAAGCAATGTGTTGCTCATCGGCCCGACCGGCAGTGGTAAAACCTTATTGGCGGAGACCTTGGCAAGACTGCTCAATGTTCCCTTCACTATCGCCGACGCCACGACACTGACTGAGGCCGGGTATGTGGGTGAAGATGTTGAAAACATCATTCAGAAACTGTTGCAGAAGTGCGATTATGATGTGGAGAAGGCGCAAACGGCGATAGTGTATATCGATGAGATCGATAAAATCTCGCGCAAATCCGATAACCCGTCAATAACGCGGGATGTCTCGGGTGAAGGCGTCCAACAGGCCCTGCTCAAGTTAATTGAAGGTACGTTTGCATCGGTTCCACCGCAGGGTGGCCGTAAACATCCGCAACAGGAATTCCTGCAAGTAGACACCAGCGATATTCTGTTTATATGCGGCGGCGCCTTTGCCGGGCTCGACAAGATCATCCATGAACGCTCAGAGAAGGCCGGCATAGGATTCTCGGCGGATGTGAAGAGCATGACGGACAAGAAGATTATGGGTGATCTAATTCGCACCGTCGAGCCGGAAGACCTGATCCGCTATGGACTGATCCCGGAGTTTGTCGGGCGCCTGCCGGTGCTGGCGATATTGGATGAGTTAGATGAGAGACAGATGGTGAAGATTCTCATAGAACCCAGAAACGCCATCACCAAACAGTACATGCGCTTGTTTGAGATGGAAGGCTGTGAGATCGAGTTTCGTGAAGATGCACTGCGCCGCATTGCGCGAAAATCCATGGAAAGAAAAACCGGAGCACGGGGTTTGCGCTCAATTTTAGAGAATGTGTTGTTGGATACGATGTATGATCTACCGTCCACTGACGGGATCACCAAGGTCGTGATCGATGAGGGTGTGATCACCGGGGAGTCGACGCCACTGACGATCTACGAAGGCGCAGAGCTACAAAGAGCCGCCTCGGACGCCGAATAAGCAAGGCTCCGCCTTATAAAGGGTTCCTGGCCTCGCCCGGCCTATCCTCACCTGCCTTGAGAGGAGACCCCCGTCATTTCATTCCAGGCCCCATCGGGCGAGAATGCGGCGAGTTAAAAAAATAACACACCGCTGAATCACGCTTGCGTGTTTTGGGTCTTTTTGTGGCGGTTTGTGTATCAATGCACTTGAAATACACTGAATTCGCCCTCACTATGAAGCATTCATCTCAATCGGGATTTAAGTTTATGTCAGCCATAGCGGAGAGCCCATTTCAACATTTCCCCGTATTGCCACTGCGTGATGTGGTGGTGTATCCACACATGGTGATCCCGCTATTTGTGGGCCGGGAGAAGTCCATCAAGGCCCTCGATACCGCCATGGAGGGGAACAAGCAGATCCTGTTGGTTGCACAAAAAAGCGCCGCTGAGGACGACCCCTATGTTGATGAGATTTATGAAATCGGCACATTATCGAATATCCTGCAACTGCTGAAACTGCCCGATGGCACGATTAAAGTGCTGGTGGAAGGCGCCGAGCGCGCCCGCATTGTGGATTTTATCGAAACCGATCGCATGTTCTCTGCGAGCACGGAAATACTTGAAGGTGAAGGAGCGGATGAGCGTGAAATGGATATTCTGTCACGTTCGGCGATGAATCAGTTCGAGCAATATGTGAAGTTAAATAAAAAAGTCCCCCCTGAGATACTATCCTCACTGATCAGCATCGATGATGCTTCTCGTCTTGCCGATACCATTGCCGCTCACATGTCCATCAAGATTGATGAGAAGCAGGCGGTACTTGAGCTGGTAGATGTGCATAGTCGACTGGAGTTTTTGATCGAGCTCATGGAGACTGAAATTGATCTCTTGCAGGTTGAGAAACGCATACGCGGCCGTGTCAAATCGCAGATGGAAAAAAGTCAGCGAGAGTATTATCTGAACGAGCAGATGAAGGCCATCCAGAAAGAGCTCGGAGAGATGGATGAAGTCCCTAATGAGCTGGAAGAGCTGGGCGAGAAGATCGCAAAAGCAGGCATGCCCAAAGACACCAGGAAAAAGGCCGGGGCCGAGCTCAACAAGTTAAAGATGATGTCGCCCATGTCGGCTGAGGCGACAGTGGTCAGGAACTATGTGGACTGGCTGGTGAATGTGCCCTGGAAAAAACGCAGCAAGATCTCAAGAGATCTCAAAAAAGCCGAGCAAATACTCGAGGAAGATCATTACGGGCTGGATAAGGTCAAGCAACGCATACTGGAGTATCTGGCGGTTCAACAGCGAGTGAAAAAACCAAAAGGGCCAATTCTCTGCCTGGTGGGGCCGCCGGGCGTCGGTAAAACATCCCTGGGCCGTTCTATTGCCCGTGCGACAAATCGCAAGTTCGTGCGTATGTCTTTGGGCGGGGTGCGTGATGAGGCCGAGATCAGAGGTCATCGGCGCACCTATATCGGCTCCATGCCCGGCAAGATATTGCAAAGCATGGCGAAAGTGGGCACGAAAAACCCGCTGTTGTTGTTGGACGAAGTGGATAAAATGGCTATGGATTTTCGCGGCGACCCGGCATCTGCGCTACTGGAAGTGCTCGACCCGGAGCAAAATAACACCTTTGCCGATCATTACCTGGAGGTGGACTATGATCTCTCGGAAGTCATGTTTGTGACCACGGCCAACAGCATGAATATCCCCGCCCCCCTTCTGGATCGCATGGAGGTTATCCGCATCTCCGGCTACACGGAAGATGAAAAATTAAACATCGCAAAAAAATACCTGATCCCAAAGCAACGAGAGCGAAACGGTTTAAGGCAAGAGGAAATGACCCTCACCGAATCCCCCGTCAGGGAGATCATTCGATACTACACAAGGGAAGCCGGTGTACGTAACCTGGAAAGAGAGATCGCCAACATTTGTCGCAAAGTCGTCACGCATTTGTTGCAAAAACCGGACCTAAAACGCCTGTCAATTACCCCGGCGAAACTTGAGAAGTTAATCGGCGTGAAAAAATTCCGTTACGGGCGTGCTGAGGAAGAGGACAGGATAGGCCAGGTGACGGGTTTGGCCTGGACCGAAGTGGGGGGGGATCTGCTGACCATTGAGGCCACCGTGCTCCCCGGGAAAGGTGAGGCCATTCGTACCGGTCATCTGGGTGATGTGATGAAGGAGTCCATTGAGGCGGCACGCACAGTGGTTCGTAGCCGTAGTGAGGTTTTAGGCATTGACGCCGACTTCTATAAGGAACACGATTTCCATGTTCACGTACCGGAAGGGGCGACGCCAAAGGACGGCCCAAGTGCGGGCGTGGCGATGTGTACCGCCCTGGTGTCCGCCCTGACGGGGATCCCGGTGCGTTCAAATGTGGCCATGACCGGCGAGATCACATTGAGAGGAGAAGTGCTCCCCATCGGGGGTTTGAAAGAAAAACTACTGGCGGCTTTACGAGGTGGCATTGAGAGCGTGTTGATCCCGGCCGAGAATGAAAGGGAGTTGATCGAGATCCCGAGGAACATAAAACAGCATCTTCATATCCGGGCGGTTCGCTGGATCGATGAAGTGCTGGAGATCGCCTTACAACACATGCCGCAACCCTCACAGGCTAAAGAAGAAAAAGCGGACATGGCGAAAAAAGAAGAGCCGAAAACGGATAAAGGCAAAGACGTTATTCGCCCGCATTAACGAAATTGAGCATTTTTGGGATCAGGTCGGGCGTCATTTGCGCCGATCCAACCGAGCGCCCCGGGATCATTCTCACCCGCCTTTGAAGGCGTGTGGGTGGCGATTGAACAGCCCATGAGCGCAGGAGTGAATTAAACCAGGGCAATGAACTCAATGGGTTAGGGGCGAGATTAGGCCATCTCCAAGTAGTCCGTAATGTTCTCTTAAATGCTTGCTTGACGCAATTATATGCAGTTGGTATAAAGCCTGCGGTAGATTTTTCTGCACGGAATATATCCTTAAAACCTTTAGCATAACAATCCAATTAAGGGGAATGACTCATGAATAAAGCCGAATTAATTGACGCTATTGCGGCATCCGCTGATATACCCAAGGCGTCAGCAGGACGTGTGCTCGACGGCGTCATCACAACAATCACAAAATCATTAAAAAAAGGCGACTCGGTCACACTGGTTGGTTTTGGCACATTCTCGGTTCGCAAGCGTAAAGCCGAACAGGTCGCAATCCAAAGACGGGCGAGGAGATAAAAATTAAGGCGTCAAAAGTACCGGGGTTCAAGCCTGGAAAAGCGCTCAAGGACGCCATAAACTAGCGCGCTCCTTCAGGGTGCTTAGCTCAGTTGGGAGAGCGCCGCCCTTACAAGGCGGAGGTCGGGGGTTCAAGCCCCTCAGCACCCACCAGCTTCCGGAGTGGTAGTTCAGTTGGTTAGAATACCGGCCTGTCACGCCGGGGGTCGCGGGTTCGAGTCCCGTCCACTCCGCCAACTTATTTCCATGAAGTTCAATGCTATGCCAACATCCTGATCTGCTTCTACCCCCTCGCACTATCGGTAATCCCCGTGTAACGGCAGATCCTCACTGTGTCCGGCTCTGCCGTTACCTCCCTCGCATCCTCCACAATCCACTCCCGGGCAGGAGCGTGTATTTTTTAAGGGGCAGCCGGTGGTTGATGTGAAGCCTGTTTTACAACTGTGAGCGCCACTTTTTAACTGAACATCACGGGTAAAAATACTATGTTACAAGCGATTAGAGACAGACTGAAAGGCTGGATAGCGGCTGTTATCTTCACCCTGCTGATCATTCCTTTTGCATTTTGGGGGGTGAATTATTATTTCGAGCAGTCAGGCGGGGTGGTGGCTATTAAAGTCAATGGGGAGAAGATCACCCAGGGCGATTACCAACGTGCCTATCAAAATGTACGGGAACGCTGGCAAGCTCTCTCCCAGGGAACGGTCAATGAGCAAATCGAACCCCTGTTAAAAGAGCAGGCGATCAAGAGTCTGATACAGGCTGAATTATTCAGGCAAACAACTGCGGCACTGGGCCTGCAGATCAGCGATGAGGAGGTGTGGGATACCATACGGCAAATCCCGGCATTTAACGATGGTAATGGTTTTAATATGACATTATTTGTAAGTGCGGCCAATCAAGCTGGCATGACGCCGGCGGGCTTGAAGGCGCAACTTAAAGAGGGCATGTCATCTGAGCAACTCCGAGGTGCAGTGCTTGAAAGCGCCTTTGTGATGCAATCGGAAGTGGATGACTTCTTGAGGTTTCAGCATCAACTGCGTGATTTCTCCTATGTGCTTTTATCATCCGATCCATTGAAAGAGACCATTGAGGTTAGCGATGAGCAAATAAACGCCTACTACGAACAGGATGTCCATCGTTATATCGAGCCTGCAAAAGTCAAAATCGCCTACCTGGTCGTATCAACGGCAAAAGTCGCCGAGGATGTTTTTCTGCAGGCGGGGGAGGCTGAGACCTATTTCAATGAAAACAGGGAAAATTATGAGGTGGCTGAAACCCGCAATGTGAAACAGATCCTGATCAAACTGCCTGAAGGGGCAGGCGATGAGATTTTAGATAACATGCGATCCAGGGCGAATGAATTATATGATCGGGTGTTGTCCGGCAAGCGACTTGAAGAGATCGTGGTTAAAGACACTGACAGCAACATTGAGTTTAGCGAGTTTGGTTTTCTTGCCAAAGGCGTTCTGGAGCCGGAGGTGGATGAAGTGGTCTTTGCCATGCAGGCGGGTGAAGTGAGTGAACCCATTCAGTCGAAATACGGCTTTCATATTATGGCGGTAGATGAGATAAAAGGCGGCCCTGATGTGACCTTCGAGAGTGTGAGAGCGGAGGTTGAGCAGGATCTCAAAGATGACAAGGCAGGCAAAGCGATATATGAATTAACGGACAGGCTGGCGAGCCTGACCTATGAACATCCTGATACCCTCGAAGTGGCCAGTGATGAGATGGGCATAGCCATTCTCGAGAGTGATTACCTGAGCAAAGAGGAGCCGGGGGGCGGGATTGTATCTGATCAAAAAATCATCTCATCTGCATTTAGTGAGCCGGTCTTGCAGGGCAACAACAGTGATCTGATTGAACTGGATGATGAGCGCTATGTGGTGTTACGGTTAATAGATCATCAGCCCGCCCATAAAAAACCACTGGATAAAGTGCGTGAACAAATCATCACCCGGATCAAGTATGAGCAGGCGCGGGATGAGACCAGAGAAAAAGGCGAGTCGATACTGTCAAAATTAAAAGAAGGCGTCTCTAAAGAAGAGGTTGCGGCCGAGTTCTCTATCGCCTGGAAAGAGGTGGCTGGCATTAAACGCGATGATGCACAAACTAATCGCGCGGTCATTCGCACCGCATTCAAGGCCGGCAAACCTGCGCCCGGGCAGGTGAGATTTAATGGCGGATCGTTGGGTACGGGGGATTATGCCATCGCCATCGTCACCAGTGTGCATGAAGCAGACCCGACAAACATCGAAAAAGAAGAACGGGATGCGGTTAAGAACCAGCTACTAAGCGCGAATTCCGAGATCAACTGGGCCGAGTTTACTGAAGATCTGCAAGAGCATGCCACTGTGAAGATCTACGATGAAGCCCTCTAGTTAAGTAACCCCCTTCTTAAACAGGACACTTCTCCTTATCGGGTATATCGGGCAATGAAATGGCCGGTGAGATTACCTGAAGCAGAGTTTGTCAATGACGGCCGTGCCCACACTGTCGCCCCAGACATTGATGGTCGTTCTTATCCTGTCCAGGAACCAGTCAACGGCCAACAACAAACCAATACCTTCAAGGGGCAGGTTCACAGCGGTCAGGACAATCACCATGGTCACCAGCCCCGCCGAGGGAATGCCCGCGGCGCCAATGGCCGCCAGGGTGGCGGTGATGAAGATAACGATCTGATCGCTGGCCGACATGCTCATGCCGTAGGCCTGGGCGATGAACATCACGGCAATGGCTTCATAGAGGGCGGTACCGTCCATGTTCACCGTTGCGCCCAGCGGCAACACAAACTTCACTGAGCGTTTATCGACCCCGGCGTTGATAGCGCATTCCATAGTGAGGGGCAAGGTGGCGGAAGAGCTGGCGGTGCCAAAGGCGGTAACCAGGGCTTTGGAGATGCTGAGAAAAAACGCCCGCCCCCGTTTTGTCACAACAAACAAAATGCCAAGCAAAACGCAGAAATGAACAGTCAATCCCACGATCACGGCCAGCATATATTTCCCTACCGCCTTGATCTCCCCCCAGAATGCCTCCCCGCCACCGGTGCTACCCAGCTTGGCGGCGATGAGGGCAAAAATGCCTATGGGTGCAAAGTACATAACCCAGATAACCAGCTTCATCATGATCTCATTTAACCCGTCAAAAAAATGCAGTACCGGTCGACCTCGCTCGCCAAGCGTGCTCAGGGCAACGGCGAACAACAATGAAAAGACGATCACCTCCAGGAGCTTGTTGTTTGCAGCGGAGGCGATGATGTTCGAGCCGATTAATGAGCGAATGATCTCCACAAAACCGGTCTCCTGCTTGTTCGCCACCGTCTCGGGAATAACATCACTGACTTCCTGTATGCCGGCGCCGGGTTCTATGAGATTAACAACGACAAGACCTAAAAAGACGGCGATGCCCGTTGTGCAGAAGTAGTAAAAAACGGTGAACCCCCCCACCTTCTTTAACTGGCGTGGGTCGCCGATTGAGGCTATTCCGGTGATCACCGCGGCGATAATTAACGGGACGATGAGCATTTTCAGGGCGTCCAGGAAAAAATCCCCCAGCCATCCTATGGACGCCATGGCATCGCCAAAAAACCAGCCACAGAACATCCCGGCCAATGCCGCAACCAGGATGGATAACATCAGCCAGTTCTCTTTATGCATGGGCCTGGGCTAGATGCGGATCACGTCACGCCAACGGTGTTATAGCCGCAGTCCACATAGGTGATCTCCCCGGTAACGGCAGAGGCGAGATCTGAGCACAAAAATGCCGCCACATCTCCGACCTCTTCAATGGTGATGTTTCTTCTCAACGGCGAGACCGCCTCCACGTGGTTAAGAAAACCCTTCAGCCCCTTAATACCCGATGCAGCAAGCGTCCTCACGGGGCCTGCTGAAATGGCGTTAACCCGGATCCCCTCCGGCCCCAGACTGGAGGCCATATAACGCACATTGGCCTCCAGGCTCGCTTTGGCCACACCCATGATGTTGTAATTGGGCATGGCCCTGACGGCGCCAATATAGGTGAGGGTGAGCATAGCCGCATCACGACCCTGCATCATGGGACGTGCCGCAGCGCCCAGGGCGGAAAAACTATAGGCGCTAATATCATGGGCCATAAGAAAACCCGCTCTCGTGACGCCCTGCAGATAATTCCCTTCCAGTTGTTCTCTGGGGGCATAGGCGACGGAGTGAACGAGGATGTCCAGATGATCCCAATCATCACGCAGATGATCGAACACCCCCTGTATGGCGTTATCATCGGCCACATCACAGGGCAGGGCGATGTCTGATCCCACATCGGCGGCGAACCTCTCCACGCGCTCGCGTAATTTATCGCTCTGGTAAGTAAAGGCGAGCTCGGCGCCTTCACGATACATGGATTTTGCAATCCCCCATGCTATGGAACGATTGCTGGCCACGCCGACAATCAAGGCGCGCTTACCCGACAATAAACCCATGATTTACTCCCATCTGTGCAAACGGCTATTCTGACATGGGTTATGATGTTTGTCATGGCGCTTGCACCTGTCTCAAGATGAGAGCCTTCTTCTTTGCAGGGCGTCGCTCTTTTTGATGGGCGGCAGCTTCCAGGAAGCCCGGGCGCTTCTGGGCGGCGGAAAACCGCCATGTTAAGGCAGGTTCCTGTTCAGCCTTGCGTGGATTGAGAGCTACCTAATCTCTCACATCAAAGGCGTCCCGTAGGCCATCACCCAGAAAGTTAAGTGAGAAGAGGGTCAGGGAAAGTATGCATGCAGGAAACAACAGCAACCACGGATACTCTTCCATGGTCTCAACCCCGTAGGCAATTAACACCCCCCAGGAACTCTGCGGCGGTTGAACCCCCAGCCCTAAAAAACTCAAAAAGGACTCCAGTAAAATCACATTCGGCACGGTCAAGGTGGCGTAGACGATCACCGGGCCGGTGATATTCGGGATGATATGTTTGAAAATGATGTGAAATTTTGACAGACCAAAACCCCTGGCGGCTTCAACAAAGTCCTGTTGTTTTACATGCAGCACCTGGCCGCGCACAATACGGGCCATGACCAGCCACTCAACCGCACCGATGGCCAGGAATAACAACCATATATTCCGACCGAAGGCCACCATCAGGAGAATGATGAAGATGGTGAAAGGCAATGCGTAGAGGATATCGACGATACGCATCATTGTATTATCGATACGACCGCCGAAATAACCGGCGCTCGCCCCCCAGAGCACACCAATGATCAGGGACACCGAGGTGGCGATAAAACCCACCGCCAATGAGATCCGGCTACCATAGATGATCCTCGTCAGCATATCGCGGCCAAACAGATCACTGCCCAGCCAATGTTGAGACGATGGCGGGGTGGCGCCCACATCAAGATTTTGCTCGGCGTATGAATAGGGACTTAGAAAGGGTGCGCCAAGTGAGATGAGAATGATGAGCGATAGCACGACTAAACCCGACATGGCGGCTTTATTTTTTCTCAAACGCCGCCAGGCGTCATGCCAGGTGGATGTGTTCGCCGTGCTGAAGGTGTTATCCATTGACCGTCTCATCACGGACCTTCGGATTGAGAGAGGCGATAACAACATCGGCGATGAGGTTGAAGGTGATGATCAAGGTGGCGAAAAACAGGGTCGTCCCCAGGATCAAGGTGTAGTCTCTGTTAAATGCGCCCTGTACGAAATACCGCCCGAGGCCCGGTATTTGAAAAATGCTCTCCACCACGAAAGAGCCGCTGAGTAGCCCGGCCAGGGCCGGCCCCATAAACGAGACCACGGGCAACAGGCCAATCCGCATCCCATGACGAAAAATAATAATATGCTCTGCGAGACCTTTGGCCCTGGCCGTGCGAATGAAATCCCGGGACAGGGTCTCGATCATGCCTGCACGGCTGAGACGAGCAAGATAGGCGGCATAGATTGCGCCCAATGTGACGGAGGGCAATACCTTGTCCCCAAAAATGAGTCCCCAACCGGCAACCGGCAGCCATTCAAGCGTGATAGCAAACATCAATACCAGTAACGGGCCGAGCACATAAGACGGCAGGCAGATCCCGATCATGGCAAACGACATGGGGATGTAGTCCTGGGCGGTATTGGGTTTGAGTGCGGCGATAACACCGCTACCGATCCCAACGAGCAGTGCAAAGGCAAGGGCATAACAACCCAACTCAAAGGTAACGGGAAAGCCGGCGGCGATGATCTCATTCACCGATCTGCCCGGGTATTTGAAAGAAGGCCCCAGATCCCCCTGCAGGGCGTTTTTGATATAATCATAAAACTGCATGTAGATCGGTTGATCCAGTTTGTATCGCTCGTTGAGCTGTTGCAAAATCTCCGGCGGAACGGCTTTTTCCTCATCGAAAGGCCCGCCGGGCGCGGCGTGGATGAGGGCAAAGGTGATGGCGGTGACGATGAACAGGGTCGGTATCGCTTGCAGGATCCGTTTTAGAATAAACTTAAACATGGATGGTGTTATTGATCCGCCCCGGAAGATAGCGAGAGGTATTGATAAGGGTGATGATCCAGGATGTTTGCGTGCCAGCCTTTCACATCGGGCGATAGCAGAAAGTTTCTCGTATAAATATAGATGGGGATCAACGGCAACTCTTCCATCAATAACGCCTCGGCCTGCTGAAAAATAGCAAAACGGGATGGCTGATCTTGCGTGCTGGCCGCCGCCCTTAACAGCGCATCATATCGGGCATTGCTCCAGCCCGTGCGGTTGTTGCCGTTATCTGACATAAACAGCTCCAGGAAGGTATTGGGATCGAGATAGTCCCCAATCCAGGCCGCCCTGGCTATCTGGTAGTTCAATGTTCTCTGGCTGTCCAGATAGACTTTCCAGTCCTGATTTTCCAGGGCGATGTGAATGTTGAGCGCTTTTTTCCACATCTCCTGTATGGCGATGGCGATCTTTCTATGGCCTTCGCTGGTATTGTAGAGCAGTGTGAGTGTGGGAAAGCCATCCCCATTGGGATAACCCGCCTCGGCCAGTAAGCGCCGCGCTTTTTCAATATCATAAGACACCTTCGCCTCGGCGGTATAGCCGTTGATGTTCGGCGGTGTGAAGTTGTAAGCGGCGAGCTGCCCGCCTTTCGTTATTTTGCTCACGATGTCTTCACGGTTGATGGACATGGCCAGCGCTTTCCTCACCCGCACATCGTCCAGGGGCGGCGCCGTCACGTTCAAACAATAATAATAAGAGCCCAGGTAAGGTGCGCTCACATACTCATTCGTGCCTTTGCTTTTATATGTGGCGATTTTCTCTGAGGGGATGCTGTTGGTGATGTGTAGTTGTTTTGCCCGAAACATATGCTCTTCCGTATTAACATTCTCGATGGGATAGAAATTGATTTTTCTTAGTTTGACTTGATCCGCATCCCAATAAAGGGGGTTCTTTTTAACCGATATGATTCGGTTCATTGTCCATTCATCCAGCACGAAGGGGCCGTTACCGATGAAGTTTCCAGGGCGCGTCCATTTCGTGCCTCTTTCATCTATTCTCCCGAATTGTTTAATCGTGCTAATGTGGACGGGGAAATAACTGTAGTGATCCAGGAGCTGTAAAAAGAACGGTGTGGGCCGGGTTAGACGCACTTGCAGTGTTCGCTCATCGAGCGCCTTAACACCCACTTCTGCGAAGTCCTTGATGTTACCGTTGAAAAATGCCTCGGCGTTTTCTATGTAAAACAACATGTAGGCATATTGGTTTGCAAGCGCCGGTAACAGGGCGCGGCGCCAGGAGTTGACGAAATCCTGGGCGGTGAGCTTATCGCCGTTCGACCACCTGGCCTCTTCCCGGATATGGAAGACATAGCGCCTGCCGTCCTCCGAGACAGTCCATGATGTGGCTACCGCCGGCTCAATACGCAGATCAACCGGGCGCTTTCCAACCAACCCCTCGCTTAATGCGCTGATGATACGATGCTCAGGGACGCCGGTGACGATATGCGGGTCTAGATCCTGGGGCTCGGTGCCGTTGCCCAGATGCAGGATCTGCCCCCGGGTGCCGGATTCAACATGCGTATCAACATCAACGCCACAGCCACAGAGAAGCAGGATGAGTATAAAGAAGATACATAAATAACGTGCCCCGGATGTGGTGAAGTGCGTCATCGGGGCGAGGCGGTGCAGGCTGAACTAAACACAATCACCTCAATGACATATAATTCATCCACAGATGTCTACTCCAACAACCCATAGCCCGATCAGCATAACAAGATAGATCATGACAACGTATTTTATACGGCGCTTTTTATTGATTATACCCACTTTTATTGGCGTCACCATGCTGGTGTTTGTGATCACCCGCATGGTGCCTGGTGGTCCGGTTGAGCGGATCTTGACCGATATCCAGATAGCCGGCGGCGAGCAGCGCGCTACAGGTTCGGCAGGTGGCGTCATCGCCGGCAGCACCTTGTCCGAGGCACAACTGGCGCAGCTACGGGAATACTACGGGTTTGATAAACCGGTGCTCATCAGTTACCTCACCTGGCTTGGAGAAGTGGCGCAACTGAACCTGGGTAAATCCACCCGCTACAGCGAGCCGGTCTGGCAGACCATAAAAGAGCGGCTGCCCGTGTCCATTTTCTACGGCGTCTGGACCGTGATCATCACCTATGCCGTGTGTATTCCCTTAGGGATGGTGAAGGCCGTAAAACATAACACGGCGATCGATAATGCGTCATCGATCATGGTGTTTATCGGCTATGCCATACCCAATTACATCGTCGCCATCATCATGTTGATCCTCTTTGCCTCTGTCTGGGAGATCTTTCCACTGGGCGGGTTCGTCAGTGATGATTTTGATGATTTAAGTACGGCGGATAAGGTTTTAGACATCGCCCACCATGCCATCTTGCCTCTGATCGCCTATCTGGCCGGCAGTTTTGCGGTGATGACGTTTATGATGAAAAACGCCCTGATGGATAACCTGGCGGCGGATTACGTGCGTACCGCTATGGCAAAAGGCCTGGCGTTTAAGCAGGCGGTATTCAAACACGCATTTCGTAACAGCCTTATCCCGATAGCGACCAATTTCGGCCAGACCATCGGTCTTTTTATCACCGGCTCTTTTCTGATTGAAAAAGTATTTAATATAAACGGCATTGGCCTGCTGGGTTTTGAATCGCTGGTTGAAAGAGATTATCCCGTGGTGATGGGGATATTGGTGATCTCATCGATGCTGTATTTACTGGGTAACATCCTCTCCGATATTTGTGTGGCGCTGGTTGATCCGCGGGTAAAGTTTGGGGCCTGATGATGACGCCGCTCAACCCGTTGACGGTGAAGAAACTCAAACGCTTTCAATCCATCCGCCGTGGTTACTGGTCGGCGATTATCCTGTTTGTGTTGTTGTCGCTATCGTTGTTCACGGAGCTCCTGGTGAATAATCGCGCCTTGCTGGTGCATTATGAGGGTGAGTATTACTTCCCCACCTACGGCGCCATTATGCCGGGGCAGGCCCTGGGTCTTGGCTATCAATATGAAACCAACTATCGGGAGTTAAAACAACACTACGCACGGCAAGGCGCCGGTAACTGGGTGATACTGCCACCGGTGCCTTACAGCCCCTATGAAAATAACCTGATAGAGGGCGCCTATCCGCCTTACCCGCCGTCTATCGCCAGGCAACACTACCTGGGCACGGATACCACCGGACGGGATGTCCTGGCGCGGCTGGCATACGGGTTTCGCATTGCGATTGTATTCTCGCTGATTTTATTGCTGTGCAATTACACCATCGGCGTCACGTTGGGTTGTCTGATGGGTTATTGGGGCGGCTGGTTTGATCTGCTGTTTCAGCGCATTATCGAGATCTGGTCAAACATCCCGTTTCTCTATGTGATCATGATCATCTCCTCCATCATCCTGCCCAACTTCTGGACGCTGATAGCGGTGATGGTATTCTTCGGCTGGATGGGTATGACCTGGTATATGCGTACCGCCACCTACAGGGAAAAAGAACGGGATTATGTGCTGGCGGCGAAAGCCACAGGGGCCTCCACCGGCCGTATTATTTTTCATCATATCCTGCCGAACTCGGTCTCGATTATGATCACCTTTATTCCCTTCTCTATCGCCGGCGGGATCACGGCATTGACCGCGCTGGACTATTTGGGCTTTGGCCTGCCGCCACCGACGCCGAGTTGGGGAGAGTTATTACAGCAAGGCACGGCCAATATCCATGCCCATTGGATCGTCACCTCCGTTGTGACGGCATTATGCGTGTTGTTGACTATGGTCACCTTCATTGGTGAGGCCATCCGTGAGGCATTTGATCCGAAAAAACACACCACTTACGTATAGAGGTATGAAGATGAGAAAAAAAACCCGCCCGTTATTTCCCTTTATCGCCGCTTCACTGTTGCTGTTAGGCGCATGTGGTTCAGATGATGGTGATAAAGACAAGCCCCAACAGGGCGATGCGGCTACCGAGCAAGCGCTTGCACCTTACCCTGTCTCGCCCTTGCCGGAGGGGCTGGTGTGGGAGACGAACAATGCCGATCCGATTTTCGCCTCAGAGAAGGCGATAAAAGGCGGCACGTTACGCACGTTCATGCTGAGTTTCCCGCTGACCTTACGCAATGTGGGACCGGACTCAAACGGCTCTTTTCGCAGCAACATCGACGGCAACCAACTGTCGTTGACCGCATTCCATCCCAATACACTCAACATCATTCCACAGCTTGCAACTCACTGGGCCTATGGCGAGGACGGCAAAACCATTTATTACCGGCTGGACCCGGCTGCACGCTGGTCCGATGGCGGAGGAGTCACGGCGGATGATTATCTGTTTGCGCTGGAGTTCATGCGCTCTGAACATATCGTTGCGCCCTGGTATAACAACCACTACAGCAACGAAATCATTGATGTGAAAAAATATGACGACTACACCATCAGCGTCACCGGCGCAAATCCAAAGCCCAAAACCGACATGCACTATTACTATGGCCTGTCACCCATCCCCCGGCATTTTCATACACTCGATGAGAGCTGGGTAACGGATTACAACTGGCGGGTGCAACCGAATGTGGGGCCATATCAGATCAGCCGGGTGAATAAGGGCAAGTCTATCGAGTTCGAGCGCAAGCAGGACTGGTGGGCGCGGGATCGTAAGTACTTCAAGCATCGTTTTAATGTTGATAAAGTCAGGTTTACCGTTATCCGTGATCTGGAAACGGCATTCAGGCATTTCCTCAAAGGCGAGCTGGATACGTTTGGCATGGTTGATCCCAAGTTCTGGCATGAACGCAGCAAACATCACCTGTTTGAGGATGGCTATATTCATCGGATCTGGTTCTACAATGATGCGCCGCAGCCTTCTTATGGTTTATTCCTAAACCAGGACAACGCCTTGCTGGCGGATAGAAATATTCGTTATGCCATTGCCCATGCCGTGAACATGGATAAATTGCTGAACCATGTTCTGCGCGGTGATTATTTGCGCTTGCACAATATCCATACCGGTTATGGCGAGTACACCAATACCGCTATCCGGGCGCGGGCATTTGATCTGGATAAAGTGGATGCGTATTTAACCGCCGCAGGCTGGCGAGAACGTGGCGCCGACGGGATCCGTGTGCGGGATGGCGCAAGCCTGTCGTTTACCATCACCTATGGCGTGCCTGATCATACTGATCGTTTAATCCTGCTAAAAGAAGAGGCGAAAAAAGCCGGCATAGAGTTTAAGCTGGAATTACTGGACAGCTCGGCGGCATTCAAGAAGATCCTGGAGAAAAAACATGACATTGCCTGGATGGGGTGGAGCACCGGTTTAAGGCCGGCATACTGGCAACACTTCCATTCGGACAATGCCCATAAAACCCAGACGAACAACATCACCAATACAGATCTGCCTGAGTTGGACGCGATGATCATGGCCTATCGCAGCGCCGTTGATGAGGCCGATCGCATTCGCCTGGCCAGGGACATCCAGCAGATGATCGATGAGCAGGGGATGTATGTTCCCACCTACATGGCGCCGTATGCACGCTCTGCTTTTTGGGCCTGGGTCATTTTGCCAGAGTTCTACGGCACAAAATCGTCACTATCGCTGTTTAATCCCTTTGGCGCCAGTGGCAGTGGCGGTTTATTCTGGCTCGATGAGGTGAAGCGGGGATCCATGGAGAAGGCGAGGAAGTCCGGAGAGAGATTTGCCCCCGTCGTTATCAAAGATACCACCTATCAGGTTTTTTAATGGCGATGGCGGATGGGCCTATTCTGAGCGTTCAAGATCTGATCGTCAGTTTCACCTCGGATGAAGGTGAAGATGCAGTGCTGGATCGGGTTTGCCTCACCCTGCGCCGAAATCAGATACTGGGTGTGGTAGGTGAGTCCGGATGTGGCAAGAGTGTGACGGCCCTTGCGATTTTGCGGTTATTACCCCAACCTGCGGGGAAGATCGTCTCAGGCAAGATCATATTTAATGATGTTGATTTGTTAAAACAGCCGTCCGAGGAGATGTATAAAATCCGTGGCCGTCACATCTCCATGATCTTCCAGGAGCCGATGACCGCTCTCAATCCGGTGCAGCGGGTCGGCAAGCAATTATCGGAAGTCTACAAATTGCATTTTCCCCGTATGAGCGATGAGCGGATCACCGATGCGGCGATAGAGATGTTGATCAGGGTCGGGATCCCGGCGGCGGATAGAAGGATCCATGACTATCCCCATCAGCTATCGGGCGGTATGCGCCAACGTATTATGATCGCCATGGCGCTGGCGCCGCAGCCGCAGATCCTGATAGCGGATGAACCCACCACCGCATTGGACGTCACCATACAGGGGCAGATACTGGAGTTGTTGAAAGCGTTGCAAAAAGAATCCGGCATGTCCATTATCTTCATCACCCATGATCTGGGTGTTGTCGCCAATTTATGTGATGAGGTGATGGTGATGTATGCAGGCAGGGTTGTGGAGAGGGCGCGAACGGAAGAGCTGTTTCGATCGCCGTCACACCCTTACACAAAGGGCCTGTTAAATGCTATTCCCCATCTTGACGGCGTTGCGAAATCCAGACTGAATGTGATCGAGGGGGTGGTGCCAAGCCCGGGGCATTTCCCGGATGGGTGTCGGTTTCAGGACAGGTGCGAATATGTGCAGGCCGATTGCAAGGCGCATGCGCCGCCTCTTAAGAGGGTATCCAGCCAGCATCAGGTGGCCTGTCTGCACTGGAAGGACTAAATGAAACAGCCGCTGCTCAGTGTGCAAAACCTGAAAAAATACTACCCCATCCGAGGCGGTATTTTATTTCGTCAAATTGCACAGACTTTTGCCGTTGATGACGTCTCTTTTGATGTGCTCCCCGGCGAGACATTGGGTCTTGTGGGGGAGTCAGGTTGCGGCAAAAGCACTATTGCGAAAACACTATTGCGCCTGCATGAACCCACTTCCGGCAGGGTTATCTTCAATGGAGCGGATCTGCTTGGCATGGACAGGGCGGCTTTAAGAAGTGTGCGTAGAGAAATACAAATCGTGTTTCAGGATCCGGCCGAGTCCTTGAACTCAAGACAAACGGTGGGCGCCATCCTGGAGGAGCCGTTTATTATTCATGCTATCGGTACGCTTGCAGAGAGGAGAAAATGGGTACGGGAGCTGCTCGAGCAGGTGGGTTTACAGGCGGATGCGATCAACCGCTATCCCCATGAGTTCTCCGGTGGTCAGCGTCAGCGTATTGGTATCGCCCGGGCCATTGCCTTAAAACCGAAATTGCTCATCTGTGATGAGCCGGTGTCGGCCCTGGATGTTTCCATCCAGTCGCAGATCCTGAATTTATTGCATGACTTACAATGCGAGCTGGATTTAACGGTGATCTTCATCGCCCATAACCTGGCGGTGGTCAAACACGTCTCTGATCGGATCGCCGTGATGTATCTGGGTAAAATCGTTGAGATAGGTGATGCTGAGGGGCTTTATGAACAGCCGATACACCCCTATACCAGGGCGCTCATACGCTCTATTCCGGCGCCTGATCCTGCTGCAAAGTCGCAATTTAACGCCTTGCAGGGAGAGGTGCCATCGCCGATGAACCCCCCTTCAGGATGTTATTTTCATACTCGCTGTCCACATGTTCGTGAGCGATGTAGAAGTGAGCCGCCGAAATTAAACGGCATAAAGCTGGCGAACGGGCGTCTACGCCGTCTCGCCTGTCATTATGCGGCGGATTTTCTATAAAATGAATGGGCCAAAGTCACGTTAAATACGTAGAATAGGCGCCATAGTTGTGGTTATCTTAATATGCTTCACATAGCAAAGGTGAGCCAATGTCAGAGGATAAGCAAACGCAAGCCGTCTTTATAGTAGACGGCAACCGCACGCCATTTCTAAAAGCCCGGGGGGTGCCCGGGCCTTTCACCGCCTCGGATCTGGCCGTCTATGCTGCGCGGCCCCTCATACAACGACAGCCGTTTCCAGCCACGGCATTTGATAGCGTTGTATTAGGGGCGACGATGCCATCGCCTGATGAGGCGAATATCGCCAGGATAGCGGCGTTGCGCCTGGGGTGTGGTGAGCATGTACCGGCCTGGAGCGTCCAGCGAAACTGTGCATCGGGTATGCAGGCCATTGATAGCGGCGCCCGTGAGATCCTGTCTGGACGAGCGGATCTGGTATTAGCCGGTGGCGCCGAGGCCATGAGCCATGCGCCATTATTATTCAGTCAGGCCATGGTCACCTGGCTGGGCCGGCTTTGGGGCGCCAAAGACGTGCCCGGTAAAGTTAAAAGACTAGTTCAATTCCGGCCGGCATTCCTTAAACCGGTCATCGCCTTGTTAAGGGGGTTGACCGATCCGGTTGTTGGTCTGAATATGGGGCAGACGGCGGAAGAGTTGGCCTATCGCTTTGCTATTGCGCGCAGGCAAATGGATGAATACGCCGTATCCAGTCATCTGCGCCTGGTTGCCGCACAGGATGAGAAAAGACTCACTGAGATGACCGGGATCTATGATAACGAGGGAAATCATTATGCCCATGATGATGGGGCCAGGGCCAATAGCAGTGTCGAGAGACTGGCGATACTACGTCCGGCGTTTGATCGGGAATTCGGCATGGTGAGCGCCGGCAACAGCTCACAGATCAGCGATGGTGCGGCCTGGGTCATACTGGCCAGTGAAAAAGCACTAGCCGAGCACAATCTACCGGTGATGGGGCGTATTGTCGATAGTCAATGGGCCGGGCTCTCGCCGGGGCAGATGGGGTTAGGGCCCGTGCATGCGATGACGCCGATCATGCAGCGACAACAACTCAGCATCGATCATATCGACTACTGGGAGATCAATGAGGCCTTCGCCGCACAGGTGTTGGCTTGCATCAAGGCCTGGAATGAAGATCGGTATTGCCGAGATGTATTCAATCTGCATGGGGCGATGGGAGAGATCCCCGCTGATAAATTAAATGTCGATGGCGGCGCCATTGCATTGGGTCATCCCGTGGGCGCCAGTGGCGCACGTATCGTATTGCATCTTTGCCATGTACTCGAGCAAAAGAAGGCGAAGATGGGCATGGCCTCGATCTGTATCGGCGGCGGGCAAGGTGGCGCCATGTTGATTGAACGGGATGGATGAACATTTGCGCCCCGGCATATCCTTAAAACCAATCACATACTGCTGTCGATGACAGGGAATTAAGAATGGGTGAGTACATAAACTGGAAGCTGGAAAAAGACGAAGAGGGTATTCTCTGGTGTTCAATCGATGTGATCGACAGGTCTTTGAACATCCTCACCAAAGATGTGTTCTCGGAGCTGGAACACATCATCACCGATCTTGAGTGCGATACACCCAAAGGGTTTGTGTTGTTGTCAGGGAAAGAGAGCGGTTTTATTGCCGGCGCCGACATCAATGAGTTTACCCGGATTAACACCAGCGAAGAGGCGTTGGGATACATCAACCAGGTTCATGCCCTGTTTAATCGGATAGAATCGTTAAGCTGCCCGACCTTGGCGATGATCAGGGGGGTGTGTTTAGGCGGCGGATTGGAATTGGCGATGGCCTTCGACTACCGCATCGTGCTCGATGAGCCTGCAACCCGCTTGGGTTTGCCGGAAGTGTTGCTGGGCATTCACCCCGGGTTTGCCGGCTCGGTGAGGTTCATCAGATTGGCGGGAGCATTACAGGGCCTGGAGTTAATGCTGGCGGGTAAAGCCGTGGACGCCCGTAAGGCCAAACGGCTGGGACTGGCGGAGCACTGTGTCCCATTGCGCCAATTCAGAATTGCGGCAACGCAACTAATAAGAAAACGCCCCAAAAAACACATCGCCAAATTTGAGCAGCGTGTTTTAAGTCGCGCGCCATTTCGCGCCTTGCTTGCAAACTACATACGAAAGCAATTACGAAAGCGCATCAAACAGGCCCATTATCCCGCACCGTTCGCCCTGCTTGAACTTTGGGAAAAATATGGCGATAACGAAAAACGGATGATGCAGGAGGAGGCGAGATCCGTTGCCCATCTTATCACAACGGCGACGTCCAGGAGTTTGGTGCGCGCCTATTTGTTACAGGAGAGATTAAAAACAGCGCCCGGCGATGTCGATTTCGAACCACAACATATCCATGTGGTTGGGGCCGGCGTGATGGGCGGTGATATTTCCGCCTGGTGTGCAAGTCAAGGGATGCGAGTGACCCTGCAGGACAGGGAAGCAACATTGATTGGGCCGGCCATTAAACGTGCAGCGAGCCTGTTTAGGCGGCGATTAAAAGCGCCGCGGCATGTCAGGGCGGCGATGGATCGGCTATCCCCCGATATGCCGGGGGAGGGCGCCCGTCATGCTGATGTCTTCATCGAGGCTATCAGTGAGCATGTGGATAGAAAAAGTAACCTCTTTAAGGCGGTGGAAACACACTTAAAGGCGGACGCCATCCTGGCCACCAACACATCCAGTATCGCCCTGGAAGCGTTGGGCGGGGCTTTGGCTGATCCGGGCAAATTGGTCGGCATACATTTTTTTAACCCGGTGGCCCGTATGCAGTTGGTGGAGATCGTCCATGCAGAGGAAACGCGTCGGGAGTGGGTCGATAAGGCAAAAATCTTCTGCAAAAAAATCAACAAACTACCGCTTGTGGTCAAGAGCGCCCCGGGGTTTTTGGTGAACCGGATCCTCGCCCCCTATTTAATGGAAACCATGCTGATGATGGAAGAGGGTATACAGGCTGAGGCCATTGATCAGGTCGCTACGGATTTTGGGATGCCCATGGGGCCGGTGGAGCTTGCCGATACCATCGGTCTGGATATCGGTTTATCGGTCAGTGAGATCATGTCCGAAAAAATAGGGCTTGGTATTCCTGATATATTAAAAGAGAAGGTTGACAAGGGGCACACGGGCAAGAAGGCGGGGCGCGGGTTTTATCAATATAAAAAAGGCAAGCCGCAAAAGCGAGGGGTGTCTCTCGCCAAAGATCAGGCGTTGCAGATCGAGAACAGACTGGTGTTGAGGCTATTGAATGAATGTGCGGGAACGTTAAGGGAAGGCATTGTTGATGATATGGATATGCTGGACGCCGGCATGATATTTGGCGCCGGTTTTGCGCCTTTTCGCGGCGGGCCAATGTATTATGCGAGGCAACGGGGCATTGGGAACATCGTAAGGGATTTAACCGCATTACAATCTTCCTTCGGAGAGCGCTTCACAGCGGATAGTTACTGGGGCGAGCTTGGCGGGGAAGAATGAAACGGGTGGTGAGCAGATCATATTGCCCTGCAAGCAACATACTTTAACACATGAATGAAATAAGGCCATTGCACCCATCTTCATGTTGTTTTTTCCTTTAAGCGGCGCCTTTGATCTGCCGTCACTTTGAAAAAATCAATTTAAGATGACGATGTTGCTGGATGTGGCGGAGCTGACAGTTGAGTTTAAGACGGATAACCATCTCATCAAGGCCGTTGATGGTATTGATCTCCAAATAGAGCAGGGCAAGACGTCGGTCTTGCTGGGTGAGTCCGGTAGCGGTAAATCCATTACCGCCTTGACAATCAACAGGTTGTTGCCGAAGGCGGCGAGAATTGCTGGCGGCAAGGTTCTGTTTAAGGGCGAAGATGTTGTTACCTTATCTGAAAAACACATGCGTCCTATGCGTGGCAGGCATATCGCAATGATTTTTCAGGAGCCGCACACTTCATTGAATCCGGTATTAACCATTGGCATGCAGATTGGTGAGGTGCTCAAACAACATAAAAAAATAAGCGCTCGGGCACAGCGGGACAGGGTTGTTGAACTGCTGGATGCTGTCGGTATTTTTGACCCTGAAAGACGCTTGACTGAATACCCCCATCAGCTCTCCGGCGGGATGAAACAGCGCGTGATGATTGCCATCGCATTGGCGGGAGAGCCCGAACTGCTGATCGCAGATGAGCCGACCACTGCACTGGACGTCACAACCCAGGCACAGGTTTTATCTTTATTGAAACAGCTACAGAAAGATACCGGCATGGGTATGCTGTTTATTACCCATGATCTGGCGGTGGCCTCGGCGATGGCCGATCAGATCGCCGTTATGCGGGATGGCAAGATCATCGAGCAGGCATTGAGCGCGCAATTCTTCAAACAGGCAAACCACCCCTACTCGAGAAAATTATTCGATGCGCTACCCGCCAACATAAAAAGGGATGAAATGAAAAGTGAGGAGATAGCGGTGTCGGGCGATCCTTTATTGACGGTGTCGGCGTGTCAGGTTTACTTTCCCATAAAAAAAGGATTTTTCAATCGCACAGTGGGTTACGTCAAGGCCGTTGATGGCGTATCGCTGGAACTTGGGCCGGGACAAACCATGGCTATTGTGGGCGAGTCCGGCTCCGGGAAAACCACATTCGGCAAGGCCGTTTTACAATTATTAAAACCAACAGGCGGCACGGTGGCATTCTCAGGCGAGAACCTGGGCGAGATGACGCCACAGGATCTGCGAAAAAGGCGCGCTGACATGCAAATGGTGTTTCAGGATCCCTTCTCATCGATGGATCCGAGGATGATGATAAAAGACATCATCGAAGAGGGGATGCTGATACAAAACAACATCAGGAAAAAAAACCACAGATTGAAATATATCGATCAGTTACTGGTGCAAGTCGGTTTAGGGCCTGAATGCAAATACCGCTATCCCCATGAATTCTCCGGTGGGCAGAGGCAACGGATCTGTATTGCCAGGGCCCTGGCGGTCAATCCAAAACTGCTCATCTGCGATGAGCCAACCAGCGCACTGGATGTGACGGTGCAGGCACAGATCCTGACGTTATTAAAAAAACTACAAAAACAGTTACAACTGGCCTATTTGTTCATCACCCACAATATCGGTGTGGTGGCGTATTTCGCCGACTATGTGGCGGTTATGTATCAGGGTAAGTTTGTCGAGCAGGGTAAAGTTGATCGCATATTGACTGCGCCACAACATGAATATACACGGGCATTATTATCGGCGGTGCCTGAGATAAGACAGGCGTCGATATTTAAGTGATAACGGGATCATGATGCGGGATAGATAACGCCTTGTGAGGTTTTTCAGCGCTTGTGTCAGGGGCAGGCGGGGTGTTTTCATATCACTCTCCTCTCCTCGCTGAGGTCGATGTTTTCAGTCATGTCGGTGTTAATCAAGCGCTGATTTGTTTAAGGGGTTTTCAAAAGCAAGGCGGCGATCATGGACAGCATGGCAAAGGACAGTACCAGGTTGAAGGCCAGCATCCATTTCATCAGCCGTTGCTCGGATCTGAGTTCCTGGGCGATAAAATCGATCTTCGTATCCAGCGCCTTGATAGACTTGTCGATCTTGGTGTCCAGGGCCTTGATGGATTTGTCGATCTTGGTATCCAGCGCCTTGATAGATTTATCGATCTTGGTGTCCAGCGCCTTGATAGACTTGTCGATCTTGGTGTCCAGTTCCTTGATATCGGCTTTGGTGGCTATCCGAGTATCGAGCGCCTGAGCAAATGCCTCATTCATGGCCATGGCCTCGGCTCGGGCCTGCTTGTCGGGCACGCCCGCCTCTTTCAGGGTCTCGGTGAACTTCAAGGTGTCAAAGGCAACGCTGCTCATGGTTTTGCTCTTACGGATTGAACGGATCTGTCGTTAAACAGGGGCCGACTTCTTCGCCAGTATACGAAAAAGCCAGTATTAATACCAACAGGCAAATCACACCCCCTTTGCCCGGGCACTTGCCGTATCGCCCATGGCAGGGTCTTAGAGTGCGTGGCCAATGGCCATCGCCGGCGCATGGGGTTTTCAATACCTCATCGCCCGTCCTCAGGTGTATTCTACCGCTGGCTATCCTTGGCCTTTTTCCATTAAATGAATGCCTTCGCACAATAAAGACACCGTTATTTCACTGTCTTTTTTTATATGATTTCTATGTGCGACATGGGTGGGGATAGACAGGGATAAATCGCGATCAGTTGCGTGGACTTTCATCGTGATGGCCGATGAGGCGCCCAGGGGGATGAGCTCTTCTACGCTTCCGCTGACGGGGTTTTCACGCTCGCCTCTGGATGGCCGATCACGGCGGTGGAGAATAATATGCTCGTCCGGGATAAGCCAGTCTATTTCAGTATCAACGGCAATCTGGGGACGATAAGCCGCTTCTAAATCATACCCATGCCAGTGAATATGCGTCTTTTCCGTATCATGGTCGTGTTTTAGGACCTTGCCGCTAAATACATTGTAGTGACCGATTAAATGAGCGACATTGCTATCAACAGGATGGTTCATGACTTGCTCGGGACTATCCAGTTGTAATGTCCTGCCACGGTGAATAATACACATCTTATCTGCGATTCGTCTTGCTTCATTCAAATCATGGGTGACATGAATAATGGGGAGATTGAATTGACCCTTCAAGGTTACAAGTTCCCGTGTTAGTTTCCTCTTGGTTTGTTGATCAACCGCCGAGAATGGCTCGTCCAGCAACAAGACGTCCGGATCTCTCGCCAATGCCCTGGCTAGCGCTATGCGCTGTTGTTGTCCACCCGATAACTCAGCGGGATAACGCGCACCCAAACCCTCCATGTGCATCGTCTTTAACCATTGCTCTGCAATCGCTGTTTTTTGTTTAATGCCGACTTGCCTTAATGAGACCATGATATTTTCAAGTGCACTCATGTGGGGAAATAACGCATAGTGCTGGAAGACCATGCCGATACGTCTTTTTTGCACAGGCAGATTAATGTCGGCCCGGGTGTTGAGCCATTGCTCACCATGACAGCGAACAACACCGGACTTCGGTGTGTATAATCCACTGATGGATCGCAATATCGTCGTCTTGCCGCTCCCTGAGGGGCCGACAATCACCAGCATCTCGCCCGCAGCACAACTCAAAGATACATCCAGGGGAATGGGCCTATCCTGCTCCAGGCGGATGCTAATCTGCCTACCAGACACGTTGTTTCCCCAGTTTGTCCGTGAAAATGTAGATCAGGGTGATAGCCAGCAGTGATATGCCAAGCAACACGGCCGACATAGTCGCCGCAGCGGTATTATCAAAGGCCTGGACACGATCATAAATGGCGATGGCCAGCGTGCGGGTCTCTCCGGTCAAGTTGCCGCCCACCATCAGGACGACGCCAAACTCGCCCAGTGTGTGGGCGATTGTCAAAACAGCGGCGGAGAGGATCCCGGGCCAGGCCAGCGGCAACTCTATTTTCCAAAAGGTCTGCCAGGCGGACAAACCGCTACACCAGGCGGCCTCGCGGACAGTTGTGGGGATAGACTCAAATCCGCGTTGGATAGGTTGAACGGCAAATGGGATATTAAAAATGATCGATGCAAGCAGGATCCCTTCAAAAGAGAACACCAGGGTTTGCCCGAAAACACCCGCATAGCTTCTGCCAATGGGTGATTGATTGCCGAGCAATAGCAATAGATAAAAGCCCAGTACGGTAGGGGGCAGGAGCAAAGGCAGGGCTATCAGGGCCTGTACGAGGTTGCGAGCGAAAAACCGAGACCAGGCCAGTTTTCGCGCTAATAAAATAGCCGCAGGCAACAAAATCATGGCCGTGAAGACGCCAAGCAGCAATGAGAGCTTTAAGGCCGGCCAGTCCATGTCTCGGGCAGGCGGTAGCCGTATTTTGTCAGGATCATGTTGGCGGGCCTTGAGAGAAGATAATCTAAAAACTCAGCGCTGGCAGGATCGGCATGGGCGAGCAGGGCGACATAGTGTCTGACGGGCCGGTGCCATGCCTCAGGTATGACATAGCTGTTGCCGTTATTTAAGAATGGATCCAGTGCGAGGAAAGAGGTGGGGATAATACACAGATCCACATTGCCGGATGTGCAAAATTGCATGGCCTGGGCTGCATTCTCACCCAGCAGCAATTTATTTTGCCCTATCGCCCATAGGCCGGCGCTTTTTAACGCCTGCGCCGCCGCCAAACCATAGGGCGCATGCTCCGGGTTGGCGATCACCATTTTACGAAAATCACCGTATTGCAGATGTCTTAATACGCCTGCCAATGTCGTTGGCGGTATTTGCGATTCATCCGGTATATAAAGACCGATGCGCCCGAGGGCCCATTCCTTGACGACACCGGGATGAACACCATGGCGTTCTATAAAGTCGATGTATTTTTTATCGGCGGATATAAACACCTTGAAAGGCGCACCCTGGATAATTTGTCTGGCAAAATTACCCGATGAGCCAAAGGTCAACTCGATCTTCATGCCTTTGTCGAGGTAGAAGGCGGTGTTGATCTCATCCACCGCCTGGGTGAGGTTCGATGCAACAGCCACAAAGGTTGCATCCGCCCGCGCCCCGATCATAAAAAATAAAAGCATAAGGCAACATAGGGTTCGCATGGGGCGGACTATATCAAACTTAACCCCCGGGCCAATAACAAACGGAGCTTGACATGCGCGGTCTTTATTCGCCTGCATACCTGCATACAACACCCCTGCCCATAGCGTGCAAATGGAAAGCGCTTATTATGTGTGTCATTAGAGTCAGAAGACAAACAACACCTACCCGTAGCGTGCAAATGGAAAGCGCCTACATGGGCGATGCACTGACGGCCTCATCCCTCGGCTCTCGCATACTGACAAACTCCTCCGCCGCAGTGGGGTGTATGCCTATGGTGGCGTCAAAGACAGACTTGGTGGCGCCGGCTTTTAATGCGATCCCGAGCCCCTGGACTACCTCACCGGCATCGGCGCCGACCATGTGCACACCCATCACCCGATCAGTCTCTTTATCGACGATTAATTTCATAAATGTCTTCTCCTCACTGCCTGATAAAGTATGTTTGAGATGGGTAAATGTCGATGTGTATATGTCTATGTTATTTGATTTCTCCCGCGCCTGCTCTTCGGTTAATCCCACCGTGCCAAGATGAGGTTGACTGAATACACAGGTGGGAATGTCGTGATAATCGATGATTTTATCCTGATGGTTATACAGGTTACTCGCCAATGCTTCTCCCTCAGCCGTAGCCACCGGGGTGAGGTTCGCCCGATCGGTGACGTCACCGATGGCATAAATAGAAGGCGTTGAGCTTTGATAGTTATCATTGACTAACACGGCGCCCTTGTCGTTTAATTTGACATTTGCTAACTCAAGCCCCAGCCCGCTGGTGTTAGGCCGACGACCGGTGGCGTACAGGATCAGATCGGTTTCCAGGGAGCCGCCCTCGGCAAGGTTGGCCATGAACTTCGAGCCCCTCTTCTCAATACTCTTGATAGTGGTGTTAAACAAAAGCCGGACGCCTTTTTTCGCCATTTCCCCGGCAAGAAATTTGCGCGCCTCAGTATCAAAGCCCCTGAGAAATAGCTCGCCGCGATAAATCAGTGTGGTATCAACCCCCAGACCGTTGAATATCCCGGCAAACTCAACGGCAATATAACCACCGCCGACAACGATAATACTTCTCGGCAATGCAGGCAGAAAAAAAGCCTCGTTCGATGAGATGACATGCTCTTTGCCCGGAATAGCCGGTATGTGGGGCCAGCCACCGGTCGCCACCAGGATCCGCTCGGCGGTAATGGTTCTATCGTCAATGAGAACCGAATGGGGTCCCGTTATCACGGCCCTGCCATCTATTAGCATAGCACCGGCCTGCTCAAGCAGGTTTTTATAAACGCCGTTTAGCCTTTCAATCTCCCTGTTCTTGTTGGTGAGCAGCGTATCCCAGTTAAAGGCGCAGTGATGGGCTTGCCAGCCAAACCCCGCGGCGTCATTAAAATCTTCGTGAAAGTGGGCGGCATAGGTGAATAATTTTTTCGGGACACAGCCCACGTTGACGCAGGTGCCACCCAGGTAGCGCTCCTCAGCGATGGCCACTGTGGCGCCGAATCCGGCGGACATGCGAGCGGCGCGAACACCGCCTGAGCCGGCGCCGATGACAAATAAATCGTAATCAAATGCAGACATGATTGTTAAGGCATTTTATGGCAATGGTAGAGCGGTTTATTGTACGGCAATAACAACACGGATCGAACCTTTGCAGAAGTCCGTACTCAAAATGCGCTCTTCAGCTTGTTTGACTTCTCAACGGCCAGACAGCATTGATGTGAATAGTGGGTTTCGGTATCGAGGGCAACCTCATCAAGCGCTACCCTTAACAGGGCATGGTTTAACCTAATCGAAAGGCGTGAAACCGCTTCAGTAATGTAAGAACGCTCTCTGGGGCATGGGCTTTTTTCCAGTTACCGGCGACAAATTTATTTGCCTCAACCAGGGTCGGGTAAATATGGATGGCGCCGAGTATTTTATTTAATCCAATGCCGTGTTTCATTGCGGTGATGAACTCGATGATCAGATCTCCGGCATGGGCGCTGACGATCGTCGCCCCCAGGATTGTATCCTTACCGGGAACGGTCAGCACTTTAATGAGCCCATGGGCGGCCTCATCGGCAATCGCCCGATCCAGCTCGCCAATGTCATAGGTGGTGACCTCATAGGGAGTATTGCTCTGTTTTGCTTGAAGTTCATTTAGGCCGACACGGGCCACTTCCGGATCGGTAAATGTGGCCCAGGGAATAACGGAATAATCGGCTTTGAATTGTTTCAAAGGCGAGAGGAGCGCATTGACCGAGGCGTACCAGGCCTGATGGGATGCGGTATGGGTGAATTGATAGGGCCCCGCCACATCACCACAAACATAGATATTGGGATAGATGGTTTGCAGGCATGCGTTTTTTTCAACGGTGCCATCGCCCGCAAGCGGTATGCCGAGCTCATCAAGCCCCAGGCCTTGCGTATTGGCTTTTCGTCCCACTGCAACCACCATCTCATCGAATTCGATTTCAACCTCTTTGCCCCTGTGCTCGCAAACCAGGGTCTTGCCGCCCTTTTCCCGTTTTATATTTATCGCCCGATGATCGGTGAGCACGCGCACGCCTTCTTCTCTAAATCGTGTTTCTATGAGCTGAGAGATCTCCGCATCTTCTCTTGCGAGTATGCGAGGCAACATCTCCACCTGTGTGACATGACTGCCTAGACGGGCAAAACATTGCGTCAGCTCCGAGCCTATGGGCCCGCCGCCCAGGACCACCAGCCGCTTCGGCAGTTTACGCATATCCCACAGTGTATCTGAGGTGAGGTAGTTGATCTCGGTGAGCCCGGGGATGGGCGGCACAAACGGTCTTGCACCGGTAGCGATGATGATGTTTTTTGTGGTTAAGGTTTTACCGTCAACCTCAACGTGATAGGGGGAGGCGATCCTCGCATCGCCGGTAATACACTCAACACCCAGTGAGGTATAGCGCTCAATGGAGTCGTGTGGTTCGATGGTCTTAATGACCCGCCGTACCCGTTCCATGATGTCGGCAAAATCAAATTCCACAGCCATCTTCTTTATCCCATAGGATGGCGCTCGTCTGGCCTGTGCGATCAGCTTGGCGGAGCGGATCAGGGCCTTTGAGGGGACGCAGCCGGTGTTCAGGCAATCGCCGCCCATCTTCTCTCTTTCGATCAAGGTCACGTTGGCCTTCAGCGCTGCGGCAATATAAGCGGCCACCAAGCCGGCGGAGCCGGCGCCGATGACGATGATGTTGCGATCGAATTTCCCTGGTTTGGCAAACTGTTTCATGGTTGATCTTGAGCGTCTTCGCCTTTTGAAGTAAGCCACGGCTTTCTTTGCAATCAATGGAAACAAGCCCAGCAGGATAAATGACAGCAACAACTCCGCTGATAAAATATCGCTCACCTGTTGGATTTTTGCCAGTTGTGTGCCGGCATTCACATACACCACCGTGCCGGCCAACATACCTGCCTGGCTAACAAGAAAAAAGCGCACCGCCCTGATCGTGGTTAAACCCATCAGCAGATTGATAATAAAAAAGGGAAACAAAGGCACCAAGCGCAAGGTGAAAAGATAAAACGCACCTTCCTCATCCATGCCTTTATTGATCGCAGTTAATTTGTCGGCGAAACGTCTCTGAACCCACTCTCTGAAAAGATAGCGGGATAGCAGAAAAGCCAGTGTCGCCCCTATTGTCGAGGCAAAGGAGACAATGACGGTGCCCCAGAGGAGGCCGAATATGGCGCCACCGGCCAGGGTCAGGATTGCAGCGCCGGGCAGGGACAGTCCGGTGATGAGAATGTAAAGAGAAAAATACGACAGGATCGTCGCTGATCTGTTTTCTACGTAAAATGCGCTGAGTGCGTGTTGTTTTTCTTTCAGGTAAGGGAGATGAAAATAGTGACCCAAATCAAACATAAAAAACAACCCGATCAGGATGGCAATGCTGATCAGCAGTGTTGTTTTGGGTTTACTCATTCGCCGCTCATCATCTTTTATTTATTTCAGCCTGTTCGCTTATTTATCGCTACTCTCGGTCAATTATGCCATGACGTCCGCATGCCAGGCCGGTTTATTCCCGGCTCTCCAACACCTTAACCTGCACTGACTTTACTGCATTATCGATCACCTGGCGGATCTCCATGGTGAGATTATCTATCCTCAAACTCGTTCCCGGTTCGGGAATAGCTTCAAGTCTCTCCAGGATCAAGCCGTTTAAGGTCTTCGCTCCCCCCGATGGCAATGCCCAGTGAAGCCGGCGGTTAATGTCACGGATGGTGGCGCTGCCGTCAATGAGATAGGTGCCGTCCTCCTGCGCCAGGATATCAACATGATACGTTTGCACATCGGTGGTGAACTCACCGACGATCTCCTCCAGAATATCTTCAAGCGTGATCAGACCCTGTATCACGCCGTACTCATCCACCACAAAGGCCAGTCGTTTTTTTAATCTCTGGAAATTCAGTAATTGCCTGTGCAGCGGGGTGCCGAGGGGAACAAAATAAGGCTCCAGGGCAATGTCTTTAAGGGCTGATCTGGAGAGCTCATCATGGCCTTTTAATATCCTCGGCAGCCGTCTTGCGTGAATAACGCCTATTATGGCGTCCAGGGTTTCATTATAAAGTGGCAAGCGGGTATGTGAGCTCTGCGTGATGGCGTGCATCGTCTCGTTTAAGTCTTCGCTGATATCGATCCCGGTGATGTCGGCTCGAGGCACCATGACCTCTTCAACTGTTGTGCTCTCAAGCTCAAAGATACTCAGCAACCAGTCCTGATGTTGATCCGGGGCCCGCTGTCCCGCCCTGAGCTTATCCCTTAAAAGAGCGGCGTCATCTTGCGCTTCGGGTTTTATGCCAAGAGCCAACAACAGGCCATTGGCCATGTTGTTGGCTAACCATGTGAGGGGATAACACACAATCGACAGTGGCTTCAGGATATAGGCGGCGAGAGATGCAATGCGCTCAGGGCGGGAGACCGCCAGCGTTTTTGGCGTCACCTCGGCAAAAACCAGAAAGATAAACGCTAAAATAAAAGGGCCGAGAACATAGCCCGGATCGCCTATCAATCGCACTGCGATGAAGGCGCCCAGGAGGGCGGCGTAGAAATAAACAACATGATTGGCGAGTAAAATCAAACCCGGCAGATGCTCCGGGTGTTTTAACAGCGCTGTGGTGAGTATGGCGCTCCGGCGCTTCTCGCCAGCCGGACGCTTAAGTGGATAGCGGTTCAAGGCCATCATGGCGGCCCCTGAGATGGAGATAAAAGCGGATAAAAAAATCAGCAGCAACAGGCCGCCCAATAGCAGGTGCAGGGGAATATCGTCCAAGTAAAAACTTGCCTCAAGGCTAAAATGAGCTGGTATTTTCCGCTTAATTGAGGCGATGATGCAAGCGCTTAAATCCCATCATCGCCCTTATTTATTCGCCCCCGGTGCAACCGGCCTGTCCTCAAGAACCTCGTACCTTGTAGGGATAAAAAATATATAAGATGATGCGCTACTGGTGATCAGGTTATCTTCATTATCTACACCCTGTTCAATATGATCTCAAGGACCAGTTTTGAGCCGAAGTAGGCCAGCAACAGCGAAATAAAACCACCCAGTGTCCAATGGATCAGTTTTCTGCCTCGCCAACCTCTACTCCATCGCCCCCAGAGAACCACCGCAAAGATGAGCCAGGCCAGTATAGAGAAGACCACTTTGTGGGATAGGTGTTGTTCAAATATGTCATGTATAAACATCAAACCCGTGGCCAGGCTAAGGCTCAACAGGAAAAAACCGATACTCAAAACCTGGATCAGAAATGCCTCCATGGTTTGCATGGGGGGGAGAATGTTCATGACCTTCATGGCCTGTCTTTCTCTTAGCTGCCTTTCCTGAAAAGCCAGGATGATCGACTGCACCGTAGCGATGGCGAGCAAGCCGTAAGCGCTTACCGATAGTAAGATGTGCATTCTCAGGCCGACAGAGGCGGGATCTGAGATGATGTAGGCGCCGGGCAAGGTGCTCTCAAGTAACAGGGAGAGGGCGGCCAGTGGAAAGAAAATAATCGCCAGATTACCCATCGGCCTGAATGAGCCGATCAGGATGATGATCACCGCTACCACCCAGCTCATCAACGAGAAGGCATGATAAAACCCTAAGTTCATGCCCTCCCGGGTGATGATGTGTTGGTAGAGGATGAGCCCGTGGGCGGCGATGGTGAGCAGGGCAAGTGCGCCTGTCGCTATGTTAAATGGCTCCGCCGCCAAACCCAGGCGAAATATCCTTACCCCCAACCAGCAGGCGGCGATCAAATAGAGCAATATGGTAACAACACTGATAATGGTGAACATGGGGGAGCATATGCTTAAAAGTAACCCTGCATATAGTGTCATATTTAAGTGGACGCTGAAAGATCAGAGAACCTGCGATGAGTTGAAACCGCACAAAAACTGCCGCAATGGCCGATTCCTGCTAGAGTCTCGGCGCTGTTTTTGAACACTTCATCACCAAATCGGAAAAAATATGCTTGATAACCTGACAGCCAGATTTAGCCAGATCGTAAAAGGCTTAAAAGGGCAGGCACGTCTGACGGAGGAGAATATTGCGGGCGCTTTAAGGGAAGTGCGTATGGCCCTGTTGGAGGCGGATGTGGCGCTACCTGTTGTGACGGGGTTTATTGAGCGGATAAAAAACAAGGCCCCGGGGCGGGAAGTATCGACCAGCCTCACACCCGGGCAGGCGCTCATCAAGATCGTCCAGGATGAACTCATTGAACTGATGGGGGGAGCGAACACGTCCTTGAATTTAAACACCCCGCCTCCGGCGATTATTTTGATGGCGGGTTTGCAGGGGGCGGGCAAGACGACAACGGTGGCGAAGTTAGGCCGCTGGCTTCGGGAGAAGGAAAACAAAACCGTCATGGTGGCCAGTTGTGATGTGTACAGGCCGGCGGCAATCGAGCAGTTAAGGCTGCTCGCAGAGGATAACCGCATTGAGCATTTTCCCTCGACAGAGCAGCAGCGGCCGGTAGACATCGCCCGGGGTGCACTAAAGCAGGCCAGGGCAAAGTTTATGGACGCCCTGATCATTGACGCCGCCGGCCGGTTGCATGTCGATGAAGAGATGATGTCGGAGATCAAGGCCATCCATCATGCGGTTCATCCCTCCGATACATTATTCGTTGTGGATAGCATGATGGGGCAGGATGCGGTGAATGCGGCGAGGGCCTTTGACGAGGCATTGGACCTGACCGGCGTTGTGTTGACCAAGATCGATGGCGATGCCCGAGGTGGCGCCGCTTTGTCCGTGCGCCAGATAACCGGTAAACCGATTGTATTTATGGGCACGGGCGAGAAGTCAACGGAGCTGTCTTTGTTTTATCCCGACAGGATGGCCTCCCGGATCCTGGGCATGGGGGATGTGCTGAGCCTGATCGAGGAAGTGGAAGAGAAAGCGGACAGGGAAAAAGCACAGAAGATCGCCAGGAAACTGAAAAAAGGAAAAGGCTTTGATCTGGATGATTTTCAGGGGCAGATAAGGCAGATGCAAAGTATGGGAGGGCTGGCCGGCTTGCTCGATAAAATGCCCGGTATGCAAGCACTACCGCAAGGAGCAGTACACCAGGCTAATGATGATGAGCTGGTCAAAATTGAAGCGATCATCAATTCCATGACGCCGAAGGAACGCCAGTTTCCAACGCTCATCAATGGCTCCAGAAAAAAGCGCATCGCATCCGGCTCAGGCAGGCGAGTTCAGGATGTGAACCGTTTGTTGAAGCAGTTTAACCAGATGCAAAAAATGATGAAGAAACTGAGCAAAAAGGGCGGCATGGCGAGGATGATGCGTGGCCTGGGGGGCGCTTCGGAATTTAGGCCATAAACAGCAAGAGCCGATCAGTCAGCTTGCGCCCTTCAAGCCCTGTGCATTTATAGGGCGTCTTTGCGCTGTCTGATCAGTATGGATGACCTGGCGGCATTCACCTGCCATATAAAGGCAAGTCGCGGGCTCCGGCATTCGCCATTCCCGTCTCATTGAAGGCGCTTAATCTTTGATCGGCTGCGACTTAAAAAAATGGATAATGAATAAAATCGATAATACCGAAAACCAGAGCAGGCTCCACTGTGCGATACTCAGTGACAGGAAAGACCAGGCCACCTCGGCGCACTCCCCGGAGCCTGAAAAGACCAGTTTAATGGTTTCTGAGAGGGGCAACACCGCTAACATAAAACTCAGATCCGGGCCGCATTCCGGCACTAACTCCGGCGGCAAATGCTGTAACCACACTTGCCGGGCTGCTATGCCGGCGCCGGTTATCGCCGCAATAAAAGCGAGGCCACTGTAGATTTTTTTACCGATATGTTGTGGCCTATGCACAAAGCCAAGCAGACAAATGCCGCCCACAACCATATAGGCCACCCTTTGAAAAACACATAAAGGGCAGGGCGTAAGGGCCTGATAAAACTCCAGGTAATAGCCAAAGCCCAGTAACAGCGAGCAGGTTACAAGGATAAGAAAATAGAAGCCCCTGGCGTTTTGCATCAACTTGTTCATGCTCAATTAAATACCGCTCCTAAAAAGTCAGTAATGCGCTGCTCCAGCCAGTAGAGAGGCCGCCACGGCAACCTGCCGCCGACAAAGCCCACATGACCGCCGTGATCGGAGAGCTCCATGAGCACATGCCGGGATAGCTCCTCTTCATGGGGTATGGCCTCCTCAGTCATGAAGGGATCATCTCTGGCCTGTATCAGCAACGTGGGCACGTCAATGGACTGTAAGTATTGCCGTGAACTACTGCGCCGGTAGTAGTCGTCCACACCGTCAAAACCATGCAGGGGTGCGGTGATGTTATCATCAAAGCGGAAAAAGGTATTGAACTGTGCCAGTTGATCAAGATCTATGGGGCTGTCTCCTGATCCGAACTTATCGGCGATCTTCTTTTGCAATCGGCCAAGCAAATACCATTGATATATTTTCGACAGACCACTGTCCAGCTTCCTCGCCCCGACGGCAAGCAGATAGGGCACGGAAACCGCCACTGCGCCGTTGACTTTTCCGCCTCGCTTTGATTCACCCAAATACTTTAACAGTGCATTCCCCCCTAATGAATAGCCGATGGCCGCAATCGGGGCGTGCTGAAACCTGGCCTGAAGGTGATCGATCAGGAAGGCGATATCACCCGTATCACCGGAATGATAACTGCGCGCCAGCCGATTGTGTACGCCGCTACAGCCCCTAAAGTGCATAAATACACCTTGCCAGCCCTGCTGCGCTATGGCGGACAACATGGGTTTGACATATTGAGAGTCGATACAGCCTTCAAGCCCGTGGAAAATAACGACCACCGGCCCGGTTGTTTTTTTCGTCAAGCAAAGATCAACAAAGTCGCCATCGTCCAGCTCCAGCCGTTCATCAGTGAGATGGACGTCAGGTCGGCAACGAAAGAAATGCGGCCAAAGCGTTTGCAGGTGTCCGCCCGGCAACCACCATGCCGGCTTAAATCGCCCTGATCGGATCTTTCTCTGACGCACGAGATAAGGTTATGTGTTATGAGCGCCCTGTCCGGCGACTTCCTGTTGCACACTCACCCTGTGATCCGGATCTCCCTGAACGATGATGTTGTTGGACTGGGCATGCCTCTTATCTAATACGATAAGTAACTTCTGCTCCTTCGCCATTGCGGCATTGATAATAGTACCAATATGTTTATCGCCGCCTTTGGTGAGCAGTTTCGTACTCGCTTCCAGGCTTGTCGGGTTATGTGTGGATGCAAGGTATAAGCGATGTTTCACTTCACCACGAAAACGCAATCGGGCGATGATCTCCTGTCCGGGATAGCAGCCTTTCTCGTAGCTGAGACATGCCAGCATATCCAGGTTCAGCTCCTGGGGCAGGAACCGGGCGCTTGTCTTCTCCTCAAGAAGCGGCAGTCCTTTTTCCACCATGTGTAACTTATCGATGCCAATGTTGTTTGATGTTTCGGTCAGATCCGTGATGTGCACATCGGCCCGAAGCACATACATTTTAAGGCGTTGTAAAAACACCGACTTTAAGGATGCAGGCGGGAGGAGCCAGAAGACGCCTCTCGTTAAGGCGAGGATAAATGTACTGATCACCCGGCCTTTGGGATCGCACCAGGCGCTGAATGTGACCCCAGGCGAACCCATGGCGGCGACATCGCTGATAAACTGACCATGCAGGAATTGGGCGGCGTCCGTGCCTTCGATTTTTATCATCGCTAAAGGATACGGCGCCGAGATAGCCTGCTCATCATCCCATGTAAACCGCCACTCACCACGAAACCCGGGATCGATTTGCAGAAGAGAAGATCGAAAGTCCTGCATTATTGCTGGTTATTCCCGGCCCATCGCCTGTAGCTGTTTAACGATGGCGATATAACTTGGGTTGTCCGGCTCAGTCGTGCCCACAATCCAGGCGTAGATATCCAGATCCGCCTCATCGAGCATTGCTTCAAATGATGATCTGTGATCGGCGCTCAGGTGGGGGTAGTGATCTAAAAGAAACCGCTCCAGCAACAAGTCCATCTCCCTGATCCCGCGTCGGCAACGCCATCGCAACCGTGCGCTGGTGTTGGCTTCAGCGATCATTACATGGCTCTTAGGACAAGTAACTTTTTAATTTCAGCTATGGCTTTGGCCGGATTTAAACCCTTAGGGCAGGTGTTGGTGCAGTTCATGATCGTGTGACAGCGGTACAGACGGAACGGGTCTTCCAGCTCATCCAGGCGCTCACCGGTATTCTCATCACGACTGTCGATAATCCAGCGATAGGCCTGTAGTAAAACAGCCGGCCCCAGATAGCGATCACCATTCCACCAGTAACTGGGACAGGATGTTGAACAACAGGCACAGAGGATGCACTCGTACAGGCCATCGAGTTTTTCCCGATCTGCTCTGGATTGCAGTCGTTCTCTGTCCGGCGGCGCTACGGACTGGGTTTGCATCCAGGGTTTAATGGATGCGTATTGGGCGTAGAAATGGGTTAAATCCGCCACCAGGTCTTTCACCACCTGCATGTGGGGCAACGGGTAAATCCTTACCTCACGTTTGATATCCGCTATGTCTTTGGTGCAGGCCAGGGTATTGGCGCCGTCGATGTTCATTGCACAGGAACCACAGATCCCCTCACGGCAGGAACGCCGAAATGTTAATGTCGGGTCAATGTCATTTTTGATATACATCAGTGCGTCCAGCACCATCGGCCCGCATTTATCGAGATCCACCTCATAGCTGTCCATACTGGGGTTCTCTCCCGCATCAGGGTCCCAGCGATAGACGTAAAATGTCTTCTTCCGGTTGGCGCCGTTGGCCGATGAGAACGTCCTCCCCGGTTTTACTTTAGCGTTTTTCGGTAGTGTCAGTTGCGCCATGGGTTCTCTCTCATATCAATAAACGCGTTTTTTAGGTGGCACGACATCCACATCGTCCGTCAGTGTGTGCATGTGTACCGGACGGTATGCAAAGCTGACCTCTCCTGAGTCAATCTCCAGTGACGACAATGTATGCTTCATCCAGTTATCATCATCTCTGTCGGGATAATCCTCCCGCGCATGGGCCCCGCGGCTTTCTTTTCTGTTCTCGGCGGACTGTATGCTCACTTGAGCACATTGCAACAGGTTTTCCAGCTCTAAGGTCTCAACCAGATCGGTATTCCAGATCATGGACCGATCAGACACCTGCACATCGTCCAGCGATGAGTAGATGTCGTTCATTTTAGCGATCCCTTCGATAAGGACTTCGCCGCTACGAAAGACGGCGGCATTCCTCTGCATGGTGCGTTGCATGTTGTTTCGAATTGCAGATGTTTTCAGGGAACCACCGGCGTTTCGCAATTTATCCAGTTTGCTTAATGGCGCCTCGGTTACTGAGGCGGCCAACGGTTTATGGGGCATATCAGGTTTGATTTCATCGGCGGCACAGAGGGCCGCGGCACGGCCAAACACCACCAGATCAAGCAGGCTGTTGGAACCCAGCCGGTTCGCCCCGTGTACCGATACACAGGCCGCCTCGCCGATGGCCATGAGGCCGGGCACAATGGTGTCGGGGTCGCCATCTTTCAGGGTGACGACCTGGCCGTGGTAGTTGGTCGGGATCCCCCCCATATTGTAATGCACGGTCGGTAACACCGGGATAGGGGCCCTCGTCACATCAACACCGGCAAAAATCCTTGCTGATTCGGCAATCCCGGGCAGTCTTTCGTTGATCACCTCAGGGCCGAGATGTTCCAGGTGTAGATGGATGTGATCTTTTTCAGGGCCTGTGCCCCGGCCCTCCCGGATCTCCAGGGTCATGGAGCGGCTGACCACATCCCGTGAGGCCAGGTCCTTTGCCGATGGGGCGTAACGTTCCATGAATCGCTCGCCCTGTGAATTTGTTAAATACCCGCCCTCACCACGCACCCCCTCGGTGATCAAGACGCCAGCGCCATAAACACCGGTAGGATGAAATTGAATGAACTCCATGTCCTGCAAGGGTAGCCCTGCCCGTAATACCATGGCATTGCCATCACCTGTACACGTATGGGCGGAGGTGCAGGAGAAATAGGCGCGGCCATAACCCCCGGTGGCCAGCACCACACTATGGGCGCGAAAACTGTGTAGCGTGCCGTCCGCCAGGTTCCAGGCCAGCACGCCACGGCATGCGCCTTCATCGTCCATGATCAGATCAATGGCGAAATACTCAATAAAAAATTCCGCATCGTGTTTCAGGGATTGTTGGTAGAGGGTGTGTAAAATGGCGTGGCCGGTTCGATCAGCGGCGGCGCAGGTACGCTGTGCTGTACCTTCACCGTAATGGGTGGTCATGCCGCCAAATGGACGCTGATAGATTTTTCCATCCTCGGTGCGGGAGAAGGGAACGCCATAGTGCTCAAGTTCAATCACCGCCGGGGCCGCTTCACGACACATATACTCAATGGCGTCCTGATCGCCCAGCCAATCTGATCCCTTGATGGTGTCATACATGTGCCAACGCCAGTCATCCTCACCCATATTGCCTAACGCCGCACTCATCCCGCCCTGGGCGGCCACCGTATGACTGCGGGTGGGAAAGACCTTGCTGATACAGGCGGTCTTCAGGTTCTTCTCCGCCATGCCAAAGGTGGCGCGCAGACCAGCGCCACCGGCGCCAACCACCACCACATCATACTTGTGTTCGATGATGTCGTATGCCCTGCCCATTGGCTAGAGGCCCATGTAAATTTTAATGATGGCAAGCACAGAGATAACGGCGCAAAGGGTCGCAAGAAATTTCATTAAAACAAGCGCGGCGATCTTTTGCCACTCGGGCTCGATATAGTCTTCGATCACCACCTGCATACCCAACTGGGCATGATGAAATAAAGCGGGGATAAACAACACAAACATGATCGCCGTTGAGGGGGTCGCTATCCATGCTCTCACGTTGGCATACTCGAATGATGAGAGCGTGGTTAATTCATAGATGAACCACAATGAAAGCGGCGTCAGTGCGATAGCGGTTAATCGTTGGTACCACCAGTGATGGGTTCCCTGTTTCGCTGAGCCCAGCCCCCGGACTTTGGCGAGTGGTGTTTGCAAGCTCATATCGTGTGCCTTATGTAGAAGGTGATGAGGGTGAGCAGTAGCGATACAACAACGACCGCATAGCCACTGCGGTAGGTGCTCCCCAGATCCAGACCCATGCCGATATCCCAAAATAGATGACGAATGCCGTTACACAGATGGTAGTAAAGGGAGAAGAGAAAACCGATCAACATGAGCTGACCGTACCAGGCCGAGATATGCGTTTTCGCCTGAGCGTATATCGCCGCACCCGCCGCAACGGATATGAGCCAGTAACACAACAGCACAGCGCCGAGGCTCAACAACACACCCGTGCCACGATGGGTGATGGACAGCACTGATGTTAGCTGCGGCTTATAGTGCATGAAAGGCGACAATGGCGTTTGTGTCGATGCCATATTGATCCGCTAACCTGAATGAATGACAGTCATGTTGTTGTGGCTTTCAGTTTCAATCCTGAGTTAAACCTGATCTATTCGGTGGCGCTTAAAAATCGATACAACGCCCTTTTCTCTCCCAGTCCCCATAACGGGTCGGCTCCAACCCCGCCGGCCCGCCTTTTTCATCGGGTGTATCTTCTCTCTCCCCCCGCCCGGTTTGTCGGGGCTTATCTTCTCGGTCTACGGGTTTTTTATTGTCCATGTTTATCCTCCACTTATGTTATGCTCCCGGGCGTCAACTTTCTGATATCGCTTAAATTTTCCATTGAGTGAACAGTGAGTATGTAAAGAATTGCTGTGGATTGCAAGCGATGAGCCAAGTCTCTGTCCTTGATAAGGATTTCCCGTTTGAGACGCCGATGTATATGGCATACCAACCCTCATTTAACGTGGCCATCTTCAATGCCTTCATACACTTGGGCGCAGCAGGCAGTGTGTTTCTGGCAGCTATTCCCGTGAGTGTCAGCGTGTTGCTCACGGGCTGTGTCCTGTTGCATTTACTGCATACTATCAGGCGATACCTTCACCTTGTTCGTTGTCAGACCATGCTTAAACTCGACAGGGAAAATCAGTGGCAGTGGATAGGCCCGAATGATGAAATAAGAGGGCTGGATCGGTTGCCGGGCACATTCACCCATCCCTGCATGGTCATTCTGCGATTTAAGGATGAATGCAAGCGGGTTTATACCTATGTATTGACCACAGACAATGTTGATCGGCAGACGCTACGACGGCTACGGGTGAGGTTACGGTTTTCTTAACTCAGAGGGGAGATCCAGGGCCATTGCTCAACAATGGCTAGATCCCAGCCTTTTTTCGAGCTCAGGCTAACGTTCGTTTTGCCCGCCATGCGATCCACAATTTACGAAGCGGCGTTAATGAGGCCGGGGCATGGGCGATGTGATAGTCCCTGGTGCGGTATTTCACACACAACACCCGCATGATGTGTAACAGGATCACGGCAAATAACGGGCTGCCGGCTTTATCTTTGCGTAAATCAGTCAGGCAGTGATGCAGATCGTTTTGCAGTCGATTGAACAGATCAGTGAAGCAGGCAACAACAGCAGGGTGGCCCTGCTGGTTGATGATCATCTCGCTATCAATATGATGTTGATTTAATAACTCACCGGGCAGGATATCAAGGCCCAGTCTCGCCAGGCGCCTGATATGATGAAGCTGCTCAAATGCGCTGTAACAACAGCCGGCCCTCACCAACGCATCCAGTGTTTTTGGGGCATGGTGATCACAGGCCATGCCCGCTGCCTGCCAGAGATAACCGCCGCCCGTTGCATGCTGGCCTAACCAGGCATCATAATCAGGACGGGTTGCATAGTCGAGGGTGCCGGCGATGGTTGCAATGCAGTTTAATAATTGCGCTTCGGTTGTGAAATCCTGTGCCTTGAGTGTCGCCAGCTCCTGGGTGATCGGGTGTCTCGCCTGGCTTAGGAAAAGTCGTTCAATCTCCGTTGCCCACCAGTGTAATGTTACCCTGGCGGCGCCCATATCCGAGGCGTGATAAACAACCCCGGTGAGTTCATTATACAGTGCGAGGATTGCGTTTAACGCCCTTCTGCCCTGTGGCGGGTGAAATAACGTGCCGTAATAAAAATTCGAACCGGCTGGCGAGCCCCGGTTTTGACAATATGCTTGCGGCGTCACTTTCTGTGGGCTTTAGCCGTGTGTGCTCAGCCAGTCTAAAATCTGCAAGGGCTGGTGGATGATCCCATCTGCGCCCCAGGTCTCAGGTGTGGCGTGTTCACTGATATAGCCGTAGGCGGCGATTAGCGTTTTCATGCCGGCGCCCGTACCGGCTGCGATGTCCCCCATAGTATCGCCGATGTAAATCGCCTCTTCCGGCGAGCAGTTGAGCAATTCACAGGCGTGAAGGATCGGCGCCGGGTGTGGTTTTCGCATCTCCAGTGTGTCACCCGATACGATGCAATCGGCACGGTCGCCTAAACCCATCTCCTCCATGAGCGGGGCGGTAAGCCAACCGGGTTTGTTGGTCACAATGCCCCACAGGGAGCCGTTGTTTTCCAGCTCCGCCAGGACTTCCTCCATGCCGGGGAAAAGACGGCTATGGCGGGCGATGTTGTTGCTGTAGATCTCAAGAAACTCACCTCGCAACGCCTCGAATCCGGGCGCATCGGCTGTGATATTAAACCCAAGCCGAATCATCCCTGTGCCACCCAGGGATACGGATGGGCGAATTTGTGCAAATGGCAAGGTTTGTTTTCCGTGGTTGATGAGGGTCTGATTTAAGGCGTTGGCAAGGTCCGGTGCGCTATCAATGAGCGTGCCATCCAGATCGAACAACACGTGTTTGCCGGCAGCCGGCATGTCAGTCGGCTAACCTCGCATGGAGCAGATAATTCACAGCGGGATCACTTATCAACGCACAGTATTGAATGCCCGGCAGATAACGCATACCGCTGATATCCAGCACGCTAAAGTCAGCATCTCTTAACCAGCGGCCAAGCTCCGATGGGCGGATAAAACGGGCATAGTCATGGGTGCCTTTGGGCAATAGTCCGAGTATGTACTCTGCGCCAAGAATGCCTAAGAGGTAGGATTGCATGTTTCTGTTGATGCTCGCCAGTATTAAATGCCCGTTGTGGTTAAGTAGTTTTGCACATGAGCGGATCAGCCAATCGGGGCGAGGCACATGCTCCAATAGCTCCATGCAGGTAATAACATCAAACCGACTTTCACCCCGATCGGCCAATGCCTCTACCGTGTCGGTCATATAGTGGATATCCAGTGCGTTTTTGCGGGCATGTTCAACCGCCACCTGGATAACGGCGTGACTGGCGTCAAGCCCCGACACATTAGCGCCTTTATGCGCCATGGCCTCGGTCAATATCCCGCCGCCACAGCCAACGTCCAGGACGTTCTTGCCCTTCAGGGTAATGCGCTTATCGATATAACCTAACCGCAGCGGATTGACGTCATGCAGGGTTCGCAGCTTGCCTTTTGGGTCCCACCAGTCACGGGCCAGTCTGGTGAATTTGTCAATCTCATCCGGGTTAGTATTGTTTGGGTTCATGGCAAGGCTGAGCATAACCAATCTTGAGGAATACGACAAAATGTCCTCTACCGGGCGGAACCTCTTCCAGGGTGCGGCTTTGGCGGTTTAGGGGAAGGTGATGCGGGCGTCATGGATCCCGAGTTGTTGTGCAAACTCCACCAGTTGCATCTGTTTTTCCTTTGCCGATTCGGGATCAATGGCGGATAAGGCGCGCTCGCCCTGGATCTGTTTATAAATGGCGTTGCTTAGCTGACTTAGCTCACCCGAGCCGCTAACAGAGGCTCGATCTGCCCGGGATAGTGACTGCCATTGGGATACGAACTCATCCAGACTGGATGTAGACCAGTTCCTTCTCTCAAGGAAGGCGTCGATCAACTCGCCGGCAACAGCCGTGATCCCGGGCGTCTCTGTTGCAGCCGTATCGGCATTCACACCAGGCCGAGGCCCTGTGGCGTCAGTGGCGGAAGGGGTGAGGATGGCGTTATCAGCGCTTGGTTTTTTATCCGTTTCCGAAAGAGTGAACAGAAGAACAACGACCACTGCCAAAATGACGACCCCGGCAACAGCCCCGTAGCGGATTAAACCGGAGCCTTGCTTATTTTGGGGGGTCTGTTTGGGTTTCTCTGTCGGGACAGGGCTCTTTCGGGGCTCCGGCTTATAACCCATCTGGGTGATGGCGGCGGCCTGGGCGACACCGGATCGCTGTTTTTTATCCAGTGATTGAGGGGTCGGCGGAACAACAGGCGGTGGAAAATCGATAACCTCAAGTTTTATCTCCCCCGATATGACGGCGCTCAGCAACTCGGCCCTGGCCTTTCGGTAGGCGCCCTTGTTTAAGCGCCCGTCGGCGAAATCCCTCGCCAGCTCACGCAGTGTTTTTTGCTTCATCAGGCCGACTTACCCCACCTCTTCCAGGACAACCCGGAAACCCGTGGTCTTGTCACTGCCGCCGTCATGTGGGCGTTGCAAGCTGATATCGCACTTGGAGTGGGCGTCTGAATAAGAGCCCCCGGCCGCCATTGTGCCACTGTCATCGATGATCCATTCCTGCACATTGCCCAGGTAATTCTTCAGGCCCCAGCCATTGGATCGGCCTGATTTAATGCTGACGATACCGGTGCCTTTTAATATCTTATCGCCCAGGGTAATGCGGCAATTCACGTCTTTCTTTGGCTGCTCTCCCGCCGCATTGGCGGCATATTCCCATTCAGTGCGGGTCGGCAGGCGATAGGTCTTGCCGGTCCGTGCCGATAACCAGTCAATGTATTGCTGTGCATCGGCGAGATTGATCCCGGTGATGGGATCGTTGAGTTTATCCTTGCTTGTTTCGGGCTTACAGTTGCCGGTTAATGCACAGTATTTGCTGTAGTCGCCAATAGAGACCTCGTACTTGCCGATAGCGAACTGGGAGGCGCCATTATCATCCGAGGGGATAACCACCATCAACGGGCCGCGCCAGCCGGTATTCACCAGGTCGAAACAGATAGCGCGGGCACGTTTTCCATGACCGGCGAGGCCAGACTGGCATTCACGGCCACTGGATATGGGCTTCCATTGTTCCTGGGCTTTTAGCAAGTCCTCCCGGGTTGCCTGTGCAATATCAACCTGCTCCCTCTGGATCACTTTTTTAGTGGGGTTATCAGGCGCATTGGCTATCAAATTATCGATGTCACTCTCCGCCGTATCGTAATCGGGGTTGTCTATCCATTCCGCCTGTGCCCGCGCCAGTAACTTTCGGGTTTGCCGAAGTTTGCCGTAGCTCTCCCCGGCCGCCTCTTTTGCTGCGAGGTAACGATCATAGGCTGCATTGGCGGCGTTGATTTTATCCTCCAGGGCCTTTTGGAAACTGAGCACCTGTGGATGGCCGGCATACTCGCTGTTCAATGCCTCCTGTAGCAACACCCCGGCCCGGCTTAACTCGCCATTACTCACCGTGGTTTGCGCCTCGGCTACACCCGGCCAGGGCTCAAGCTCAAATTGCCTGGACAGATCCGCCAGCCGACTGCTCGCCGGAAACAGATAGGACGCCGATGAGGCCAGGGCGGCGGCGGCGTTTTTGTCGGATTGTGCAAGTGTTTCAATACGCCCTGAGAGGGTCTGCTCGGAGCGTTCAATGAATGCTGAATAACGTGCCGGGGCGCCCCTTGAGATCTCGTTGATTTTGCGGGTGAGATTGAGCGCCTCTTCATCGGTGAACACCGTTGCACTCGCAAATGCCTCTGATAACTCAGCGATATTGACTTCAACCTGATAGGTTTGCTTCAAATCCTGCAAGTCGAAGTTCTTGGGGTTTAACTCAAGGCCGGCGTTGACCAGCTTGTAAGCATTCAACGTATCGCCACTTTCTGCGCGATTTAGCGCCAATCGGTAATAGCTATCCGCAAGCGTATTCGGCGCCGTTGTTTTGATATAGGGATCATCGGCGGGCATTTCCTGTTTTAACTTATCAAAAATCGCTATCGCATCGGTGATGTTGTCCGCTTCGGACTGCACCCTGAACTGCTCTTTCAGATCCCCTATGCGCTCCTGTCTTTCAAACGCATCCCTGCTCTCGGTAACCCGCTCTCTGGTGCTCTGCAACAGCGCAAGACCCGGCGCGAATCGTTCCGCCCGATCCAGCAAGCTGTTGGCGGCGTCAAAGCGATTAGCGCTCAGGGTGGAGCCGGCCCCATCCACATACAGCTTTGCGATGGTATCTCGAAGGGCGGTGAGATCAGCGACGAGCGCCTCGTCTTCCTGCGCCAGTGCATCTAACTGCAACACACTGGCCAGCAGTTGCGTCTCCCATTCACTGCTGTCAATTTGTGCATTGCCCAGCCTCTCATCGATCGCCGCCTTCTCCGTGGTGATGATGTTTTCAATTTCAGCGGCGCGTTCATCACCACTCAAGTGGGCGAGTTTAACTTCTATCAACTCATCACTTAACTGTAAAGCGCTAAGCAAACTGCCATACTCGCTTGCCAGGGTGAGCGCATCTTCACGCTCGCCTTCATCCAGCACCGCCCTGAATTCCTCGGCGATGGATTTTTTCAAATCGATGGATAAGGTATCGAGGACAGCGGAGTTAGCCGGCGTGCTTAATCTCGCCAACTCTTCAATATCCGCCTGGTTCTCCTTGAATGCATCCAGTGAGACGATTTGTTGGCCGCCCAGGCGCTCATTTAACTCAGCGATACGGATGGCGTTGCTGATCCGGGTGTTCAAGTCCTTAAGGCGCGCATCATCCGGCGCAGTTTGCAGGCCGCTGCCCACCAACTCGGCGGCTTTGGTGAGATCCTGCTCATCAAATGCCTGCTGTGCGGCCAGCCGATAGGCATTGGACGGACGCGGATCATCAAGCAAAGGGTGATTGGGATCGATGCGTGTTTTTAATAGGTCCAGAATGTTGCGGGTGTTGTTGATGATGTTGGGGTCCTGTTTTACCGCCTCCGGGTCCACCGCAGCGATATATTGCTGATACAACTCCGCCTCTTTGAGCTTGCGGCTGGATGCAATGTTGGCCTGCTGATCCAGATAAAAGCGGGTGTCAGGATAAAGCCGGCCCACATGGGCGAGGATGTTCTCGGCTGTGGGGAAACTGTAGGCGTCACCACTGGTGTCAATTTGCCGCGCTATCTCCTTGGCGAAGTATTTTTCAATCACGTCCCTGGCCTCATCGGTGATCCGACTTTGATCGGCCCTGTCCATTTCATCGAGCCCGTCCAGGGTGTCGACGATGAGCGGTCTGTCGCCGGTATTCAGATCGGCAATCAGGCGATTTATGCTTTTTTCATGGAAATAATCCAAAGCGGGGTTGATCATGATGACGCCGACTAGCAGAAGAATACCGGCGGCGATGGTCAGCGGGTTTTTATGCCAGGTGGGTTTGCCTTCGAACTCATCGATGAAGTGTTCAACCGTTGGGCTTCTGTCCGCACGTTTGAAGGCGACAGCACGCCTGAGGGCACGGTTTTGTTTCTTGTTGAGCCCTTTGACCGGCGCTGGCGCCAGGCCGTTATCACGCGCTTTTGTTGCCGGCAGTTTATTAAAAGGATGCTTGCCGGTAACCAGCTCGTAGGCGACACAACCCAGGGCATAGGTATCATCACGGGTGTCCGGCTCCTCACCCTCCAGCATCTCCAGGCTGGCGTAAGCGGGCGTCAAGGCGCCGAGCTTGCCGGGATCAAACAGGGTCTTTTCCGCCTCCCCGGTGACCGGGTTTTTCACCGCCCGGGCAATGCCGAAATCAAGCGTCTTCACCGTGCCGTCATTACATAAAAACGCATTGCCGGGTTTGAAGTCGGAATGCACCAGGCGCCGATCGTGGGCGTAGATCAGGCCATCGCCAAGTTGCTTGACGATATCGAATGCCTCTGCGAACGGCAGCCCGCCCTGTTTTCTCACCTTCTTCTTGATGAAGTCCTTTAACTCCATGCCCTCCATGAGCTCCATGGTGATGAAGACCGGCGTGCCCGGACCACCAACGCGGTCAAAGTCATAGATGGTGGCGATGTTCGGGTGCGCCAGTTTTTGCTGGCGGCTGGATTCCCGTTGCAGGGAGATAAACGCTTCCGGGTGATCCTTGAAATCATCATTTAACAGCTTGATGGCGACATTGGGTTTTTTATCGCGCGCCTCTTCCTTTAACAGATCGGTGGCCATGTAGACCTTGCCCATACCGCCGATCCCCAGCACCTTGAGCAGTTTGAAGCGTTGTTTGATGATGTCGCCCGGGCCAAATTCCTTGCCGGGAACATAACCGCCCGCAACTGGCTGTTGCCAGTTTGTCCCGGTGGGGCCGGTGCCCTGGGGAATGGACGGCGCACCGGATGGCTCGGTGAGGCTGCCCGTCATCAAGTCAAAATCAACACCAGTATCGCCCTCTGTCGCATCCATGACCTGGGTTGCATCACCATCACCGCCTGCGACATCCATTACCTGGGTTGCATCGCCATCACCGCCCGCTACATCCATCACCTGGGTTGCATCACCATCACCGCCCGCTGCATCTATCACCTGGGTTGCATCACCATCACCGCCTGCTGCATCCATCACCTGGGTTACATCATCTGTCGCGATTTGCACTGTGGCGTCCTCATCGGCCTGTGCTTCGGCTTCAGGTCGCACAGTGATATCCTCAGAGATATCCCGAGGTTCTGCGGCGCCTTCCGGCATAGCGCCCTGATCAAACACCGTGGCGTCAGCGCCACCGCTTTGCGCTTCAGTTTGGGCGGCGTGTTCACGTCGAAAATCATTGATCTGACGCTTTAGGCGGGTGTAGTAGGTCGCATCAAGGTTATCCGCCTCAAACACCTCATCCAGTTGCAACAGGATCCGATTGGCGTAATGGGGGTTGTCTTCCAGGATCGTCTGGAGCTGTTTTGACAGGGCGTCAATTTGTAATTGACCTGTTCCGAGCGCTTCTATAGCGGTTTTAAGATCAGCCACGGTTTCACCTCTTAGAATCAAACATATTATGTAATATCAATAATGATAGCGGTGACGTTATCTCCGGCGCCGCGTTCCAAAGTGGTATTGATCAGTTTTTGACAACAGTCCTCGACCGTGCCGGTTTTCATAAACTCGCCTATTTCCAGATCCGCCATGTGTTTCGTCAAGCCATCGCTACAAAGGCAAAATCGGTCTCCGGCGTTCATTTCCTGTATATCCATATCCAGGAACAGGGGATCGGTCGCCCCCACCGCTCGGGTGATCATGTTGCCGTGGGGGTGTACCGCCGCCTCTTCTCGGGTGATCAGGCCCTGTTCCACATAAACCTCTACTTGCGAGTGGTCGGTGGTGAGCTGTCTGATCGCATTATCCCGAAGTCGATAAAGACGACTGTCTCCCGCCCAGATGTAAACACAGTAATGCTGATAAGCGACCATGGCCACGATGGTACTGCCAATGGTCACCTGTTTTCTATATTGACTGGCCTTGTCGATAAGCCTTGTGTTGACGTCCGCCATTTTATCTTCGATGTCATCGATAAACCCGGGCAGGCTGATCCCTTCGCCGATTTCTTTTAAGGACTGGCAGATCATCTGGCTGGCCACATCGCCTTTGTCATGACCGCCCATGCCATCGGCCACCACCCACAGACCTATCTCCGGCCGCTCCAGCAAGGCGTCCTCATTATGTCTTCGCACCCGGCCGGTATTGGTCATGCCAAGAGAAGACCAGCTTGGCTCATGATTTGCAGGTGTCCGCATCGACATTCTCTAATAATAGCCCCTGTGTTTTTATTGACGGCCAATGTGCATGGTGGGTCAAAATGTGTCCATCATAGCCCAACACCCAAAAGCGTGAGAAGCGCCACTACCCCTGCCCATCCTTGCAGGAAACCTGGGTGAATACCACCACTTCGGTGGGCGCTTCATTAAAAGCACGCCCGAGGCTAATCCGCCCATTACCGTCAATGGGGATCTCTTCACGCCTTAGAAACGCCCCTTGAGCGCCGTCAAACAGTATGTGGGTGCCGTTTGTGCTTTGATCAACGATAAAAAACTTATCTTTTCTCAATTCGATGATCACATGTTGTCTGGAGGCGAGCTTCTCATTGACGGGCAAGTCACAGCTTTGGCTGCGACCCATGATAAGACGGTTACGCGCCTTGTTCAGCTCGATTTCCCTGTCGTGATAGCGAATGCGTAATCGGACTTCTTCCTTTGGCTTCTCAGTGAGGATATCGGCCGCCATTGTGGTGACGTCATCTTCCTGCCAGATGATCTCGTATATATCGATTTCTTCTTTCTTGCCCTTAATGGGCGCCCGATCCACAAAACGACTGCTGGCGCGCAGAAGCGGGCTGAGTTTATCGACCGTGCTCTGCGGGATGATGATCTGCCCGCCCTTGGCCTGGGCCGTCATCCGTGCCGCCACATTCACCGCATCGCCGAACACATCACCGCCTTCCATAATCGCTGAACCAAAGTGCATGCCGATACGAATCTTGATCTGTGTCTGTATCTCGCCCCTGTCTTCGTCAACGGCCTCGTGCATGGCGATGGCGGCCTCAGTAGCCACATCGGCTGTCTCGAAGGTGCACATGATCTCATCGCCAATGGTCTTTATCACCGTGCCGCTGTGATCTTTGGTTACGGCGGTCAGCACCTCAAGGCACTCGGCTATCTTCACTCTGGCAACGGCATCGCCCAGGATCTCAAACAGGCGTGTGCTGCCACTGATGTCAGCGAATAAAATAGCCAGATCGGTTGTTTTTTTAGCCATCTACGGTTGTTTTCCCTTAACCTCTCAACTCACCGCTTCACGTTTAACGAGATGATGAGGCGATAAAAAATCAGCTAACCACACGCAATCAAACCGGCCGCCATCACCTTGAGGATAATGCCGGGCCCCCAAGCCCTGGTTTGCGGTCGGAAATGGCGCAAAACTTGAGCGCATCTCCACCATCATCATAGCCTGTGTATGGCGGTGAGTCATCATCAATACGCCATTATTCCCGAAAGGGGAAAGCCTGTTTTTCCTTGATATGAAACACATTGTCGGCATTGGGGGAAAGGTGTAGGATTGGATAAAGTCATCGCTTGACCATGTTTTTAATCGCCAACTATCACGGGAATCCAAAATGAAGCATAAAAAGTTTGTTGCCGGTATGTTAATCGTTATGTCTTTTGCCGGCTTTGTTGCAGTGCAGGTTAATGCTTTTTCAATAAAAGAGATATTGGGTCTGGGGGAGGGTGAAGATGGACTGGCGGCAAATGAAAAAGCCAGCCGCACGGCAACCGGCGGCCAGCCAGTTAAGTCCACCGGGTTTAATCCGGGCAAGCCGATCAATCTGTTATCGGCGGCGGGCGTTAATTTCTCCGATATTCAGAGGATTTTAGCCAACCTGGATGTAAACCAGCGCACGGCATTGCTCACCAGCCAGGAGGCGTTTCAAAACTTCATCAACCAGGAGGCGAATAATTTATCGGTATTAACCGCCGCCATTAGCGATAAGATGGATGAGAATGTGAACACGCGGTTTCTCATGCAACGCGGCGCGCAAAGTATTTTACGCGAGTCCTATGTCGGCGATCTGATCAACAGCAAACTGCCCGCCGACTTCCCCACCGATGAGCAGGTTAAGGAATACTATGAGCAGAACGAATCACAATTCGTCATCGGTGAGCGCGTGCATGTGTGGCAGGTGTTTTTATCAACGGAGGGCGCCGATGAAGCAGCCCAGGCGCAGATACGAAAACAGGCCGAGCGCATCGCCAGGGAGCTTGCCTCAGGTGAGCTGGATTTTGACGCTGCGGTGAAGCAGTATTCAGAACATGCACAGAGCAAGGTCAATGGCGGCTACATGGGTTTGCTGAGCGTGTCGGAATTAAAACCGGCGCTGCGTGAGTCCATCCTCAACCTCTCGGAGGGCAAGACCAGCCAGGCCGTGCAGGGCGATGCGGGTTTTCATATCTTCAAACGCGGCGCCCGTCTTGTGGAGCAGGATGTTGCATTCGATCAGATCAACGCACAAATACGCCAGCTACTGATCAAACAGGCACGCGCACAATTACGTAAAGCCATCTTTGAGCAGGCGCAAGAGACCTACCCACAAACATTAACGGAATTAACGGTCGAGGAGTGGCGCTTACGCTTGAGCACCGGCGCCCAATCCTCAAACACGGAGACGACAGCGGCCGAATAAAATCATCCGGCGCACATCATTCGGGAAAGACTTTAAGGTTTTTGAGATTAAAAAATGTCGGCTGTCTCTCATGGAGATGTCGCCCCGGGCCATTGATGCGCCTTTTGGATATGCCGGAGATAGATATGTTGGAGACGGTTTGATCTTCAGGCTCAGTTGTTTTTGCTGCAACTGGCCTGTATCCAGCGAAGATTAAGGGCGATGCGCTCACCATCGGGCTCTGTCCAGGCGTAGGCGACGGCGTTGCCACTGTCATCATTATGGGCATAGAGAACAAGGGAGTTTCGGTTGTTGCCGTAGGGCCAGCGGACATGACGCATTTTTATGCCCACCTTCTTGCCCTGCTCCGACAACGGCACCCATATCTCGCCCCCCTGATCACTGATCTTGAGGCCATCTTTGAAGACACCGCCCCGCTCTGATCCCTCATCCCTTGCAAAAACCCAGCAGGTGAAGGTTTGCTGTTTCATGAACTTGTAGGTAACACCGATGTTGTATCCCTTCGAGGCTTTCCCGTCCCGCCCCATCAGGCGACCGTCCATCCACATTTCATCTTCCGAGAGGATGAGATCAACCCTATCGGCGTCATCGGCTATCGAAGAGCCAGCCTGTGGCGCACAGGGCCCAGCGCGTTCGGCCCCGATAAACTGATCAGCTCGCCTTCGCCAGAGAATATCACAGCCATCCGGCCGGTCTTTCAAGTCATTGAGAGTGAGTGCGGCGAAGTCCTCATCAGAGATGGGCACATTCACCCCTGCATCAAGGTCATAGCGCTTTTGAACGATCAAAAACTGCTCAAAATCGGGCGTAAAGTGATAAAGGTGACGAGATGTGATCTTGTCGGGGTCATTGTCTCGATACTGCGTCACATAAAATACCATATCCCCCAAAACGGGAACCGCCACACGTTGAATAATCCTGTGCAATCGATCAGGCCGGCTCGCCTCATCCACACCGAGAACCCCGCTAAAGTAAACCTGCTCGATGTTATCGAATTCCCCCTCAAGCCAGCCCATCATGGTATTAAAATCACGCCTCAGCACATCGGTTTGATCGATGGCCGGAACCGACACGCCAGTGAGCCAATAGCCCATGAGCATCACTTTTAGCCATAGTTTTATATACCTGATCACAAACACCCCCGCTGATCCGCCTTTAGAGACAAGTGTATCAAGTTGATAAGCTGACATGCTATTCAATAGCATAAATAGACGCCATCAGGATTGGCCTATTTGTGCGATCTTCATCTAGCCTTAACAATAACAGCCTGGCGCCCCGCTGTGTATCCGCAACATTTCGGTCTTGACTATCGGCGAGACATCGCCCTGTCACTGCCACCGCATTTTTGTGAGCGCCGATATGCCCCGATGTTGTTTTCATCAAATCCCGCTCAGGGGCGATACGCCATAAATCACTTAGGCTGTGTTGCAACACAAGGTCATGTTTCCGGGCAGAAGCGCAGTAAAAAAGGCTTGATTTTTCAAACCATAACGTGGGCTTTTTCCTGCAAAATGTTCAATCAATTTCTTTACCTTCTAACTCGCTTGCTGATATGATCGGCTCTTTGGGGAGATAGGCGTAACGCTCGCCTTCCGAGCGCCGGTGACACGCCGGGGAGCCTTGCAGCAGTTGAGTGCAGTGAATTGAGTTTGAAAGAGAACTGATCAGATAACAGTGCGAAAGACACGGGAGGACATACGCCGAAGGCTCCTGCACGGGGCATGGCTACTCAATGCGCTTTGTTATCTGACGCCGGCGCCGGCAGCCCCGTTAGTGTTGCCCGATGCGGCAAGACCGGGTGCGGTACGCCCGCAAGCGCTGGAGGATGCCACGCCCCCACCCACCCCCGCCGCCGAGATGCTGGAAGTGCCCGCCGTCATCGACAGACCCTTCGAAATAGATGAAGGCCCCACCGTTGTAGTCCAGTCCTTCCGCCTGCTCGATGCTGAGGACATGCCGGAGTTTGGGATTAGCCTGGCCGAGATTCAGGCACGGCTGGCCGAGGAGAAGAGGAAACATCCCCAGGGTTTCACCATAGGGCAGCTACAGCAAGCGGCGGATGTGATCACCGAGTATTATCGGGAAAACGGCCTCATCCTGGCGCAGGCCGTCGTTCCGGTGCAAACCGTACAGGGGGGCATTGTGGATTTTGAGATCTACACGGGCAAGCTGGGGAATGTCATTACTGAGAGTAACCGTGCTTATAATGAAAACATACTCAAGCAGCCCTTCAAAGCGCTGATTGGCCAGCCGGTGACGAAAGAGGGGATCGAATCGGCGCTGTTGCAACTCACGGACTTCCCAGGGTTGACTGTGTTTGGGGTGTTTCAGCCGGGCAAGCAGGTTGGTGCGGCGGATATTGTGCTGAAAGTGCAGGAAGAGGATCGCCTGGATGTGGCCTTTCGGGCGGATAATCACGGCTTGCAGCAAACAGGCCGAATGCGCTGGCGCACCACCATCGACTGGAATAACCTCACCAGTGGTGCGGACAAGCTCAGCATCACAACCCAGCAGACCTATAACCCCAAGAATAATATCTTTCTATCCCTGGACTATGAACGCTACCTGGGCCGTGGTTTTAAGGCCGGGGTGTTCTGGAACAAAAACCGCTTTGATGTGGGTGGCGAGCTGGCCGGGCAGCGGATCTCCGGCAAGACGAAACAGGTCGGGTTCTGGTTTGATAAATCAATTTTTCGCTCAAGAACGTTCAATTTGTTGGCCCGTGCTGGTTTGACGCGCAAGGAGTCGGACTCCTTTACCCGTGGCCGTCAGGCCAACCGTGATCGCCTGGGCGTGTTGTCTTTGGAGGCGACAATGGATTATGTTGATACCCGCTTCAGGGGGATCAACTTCGCCACGCTGGAGTTCAGCCGTGGTTTCAATGATCTGTTCGGGGCGATGGGCAGCAATGCGGCGGCGGTCAACCTGCCTGTGGGATTGCGTCCTTCCCGTTCGGCGGGAGGCGCTGATCGGCGTTTTGCGGCAGGGCAGTTCTCCAAAGTACTACTGACCGCCTCACGCCTGCAAACCATCTACTCAGAAGCACAATTACTGCTCCGTGCGGAATATCAATGGACAGATAACTTTCTGGTTTCAACCGAGCAGTATTCCGTAGGCGGGCCTGATCATGTGCGTGCCTACCCGCAGGCGCAATTCCTGCTGGACCGGGCGGCGTTCTTCTCAGCGGAGCTGATCCACAACATGCCGTTAATCACCGATGTGCAGGCATTGGATAACCGCACCTGGGGGGAGCTGGTGCAGTTTTCCCTGTTCTATGACCATGCCAACGGTCGCCTGGAAAAGCCCCTGTCATCCGATCCGCAGGGCTATATCAATTTTGCTGGCGCCGGGGTGCAGACCCGGTTCACCCTGCCCGGCAAACTCGAGGCGAGGTTGATGCTCGCCTGGCCGGTCACGGACAGCAAACGCTTCCCGCCGGATAACGGCAGACGGCCGCAGTTTTGGAGTGATCTGACTTACCGTTTCTGACTGAACCAACAAATGGCTGGCTATCCTGCCTGTTGATCGGGGGTATGTGTTGGAGTGAGATGCGAAAAATCCAGGGAAAACGAATGCGAGATAAGCAAAACGGGATGGCTTGTTTTGAGAGTCCTGTACAATCGGCTGATGATACTTTCAATGATAAATGCCAAGCCGCACCTGGCGGCTCACAGATAAAATCGGTGAGGCAAGTAAAGCCAGGCGAAGTGCATGTGCAATCAAGGCGCGCGATGATGAAATCGACTCGGCCAGCAGATAAGAGAGAAATCAACCGCCAGAGCCTGCGAAGAGGCGCGCAGGGCAGGTGGACAGGGCCCGGCTTGCTTCAGTCATGGCTGAAAGCGCTGATCAAGATTACCCGTTGCATCTCCCTTTCCGCCCTGTTGTTTGGCGCAAGCACCGCCGTCGCCGGCCCCGAGGGCGGGCAGGTTGTGGGTGGTCAGGGCAGCATCGCCCGCCCGGATCCCAACACCACGCTCATCAATCAGATGTCCTCGCACCTCAGCGTGGATTGGAGCAGCTTCAACATCGCCCGCCATGAGACAGTTCAGTTCAATCAGCCCTCCGCCCAGGCCGCCGCCTTAAACCGCATTCACGATCAAAACCCCAGCCAGATCTTCGGCGCCCTCAAGGCCAACGGCCAGGTGTTGCTGGTGAACCCCAACGGCGTGTTCTTCGGCCCCACCGCCAGGGTCAACGTCAACGCCCTGATCGCCTCCGGCCTTGACATCAGCACGGCGGACTTCATGGCCGGACGCCAGCGCTTTCAGGCGCCGCCGGGCACAGCGGGCGGGATGGTCGTCAATCAGGGGATGTTGCAGGCGGCCACCGGGGGTGCGATCAGCCTGCTCGGTGGCGCTGTGCGTAATGAAGGGGTGATCCTGGCCAGCGCCGGGCAGGTGAATCTGCTCGCCGGCAACAGGATCACCATGGATTTTGACGGCGATGGCCTGATCCAGTTCACTGTCGATAAAGAGGTGCTGCAAAACGCCCACGACCTGGATGACGCCATCTCCAACACTGGCGAGATACAGGCGGATGGCGGTGCAGTGTTGCTCAAGGGCAGTGCGGCAAAGGACGTGTTCAGCAATGTCGTCAATAACCAGGGCGTGATCAGGGCCGGGCGCATCGAAAATGAAGGCGGTCAGATCAGGCTCGTTGCCGAAGGCCCGGCCAATTCCCTCATCAACACCGGCACACTCGATGCCGAAGGCCGTGGCGGTGATGGCGGCAGAATAGCCATCCACGCCGATGATGCGGCCATCCTCGCCGGCGATGGTGTGCTCAATGTGGGCTCTCGAAAGGGCGGCGGCGGCACGGCCGAGGTGCTGGGCGAGCAGGTCGCCCTGCTCGATCACACCGCCATCAAGGCATCCGGCGCCACTGGCGGCGGCACTGTCCTGGTGGGGGGGGATTATCAGGGCGCCAACCCCGAGATTAAAAACGCACAAAGGGTGGCCGTGGGTGAAGAGGTCAGCATCCTGGCAAACGCCCGCACTCAGGGTGACGGCGGCAAGGTCATTATCTGGGCGGACGGGGCGACCCGCTATTATGGCGAGATCAGCGCCACTGGCGGGGAGCGCGCCGGTGACGGCGGCTTCGTGGAGATCTCCGCCGGGCGCTCACTGGCGGGCCACTTTGTCGGCCGGGTAGATACCACCGCCGCCAACGGCAACACCGGCACCCTGCTGCTTGACCCGGAGAACATCACCATTCGGGACGGCACGGGCGACAGCACGGATGATAATGATCTGCTGGATACCTCCTTCATTGTCATGGGCGGCGCCAGTGCCGCCGGCACCCTGGCGGCAGCCGACATGCCCGCCGACTTCACCCTGTATGAATCCGAGCTGGAAGGCATTGCGGCCACCACCAACATCGCCCTCTCGGCCACCAATGACATCATCCTGGAAGACCTCAGTGATAATAATCTGAACCTGGCGCAAACCAGCGCTAACTCGGTCACCTTCACCGCTGATGCCGATAGTGATGGCATGGGTGAGTTCATGATGGACAGCAGCGATACGATCACCACCGCCGGCGGTGCTGTGAGTATCCGTGCTGCGAGCGTCACCCTGGGCGGGATCAGCACTGGCGGCGGCGCCCTGACGGTCTTCGGCAATCTGGAGCTCGCCGCTGACGTCAGCACAGATGGCGGCGACATCAGCTTCAACTCCGCCGCCACCCTCACCGATGCCGTTACCCTGTCCACTGGCATGGGCGGCGGCGATATTGCCTTTGGTGCAACCCTTAACGGCAACCAGGATCTGACCCTCACCGCCGGCACGGGCGATGTCACCTTCACCGGCGCCGTCGGCACGTTCGCCTCCCCGCTGGGGGCGCTCACCATCAACAGCGCCGCCGATGTGACGGCGAGTGCGGCCATCGCCGCCACGGCCGTGACCATCACGGCCAACGCCTTCACGCTCGAAAACCGGGTTTTTGCTCGCAACGTCTCCCTGACGGCAAGCAGTGGTCGCCTGACGGTCACCGGCGGCGGCAGGATTAACGCCCGCGGCGCAGTGATATTGACCGCCAGCAACGGGATCCGCACGGCAGGCGACATCACCACCAGCGGCGGCGACATCAGCTTCAACTCCGCCGCCACCCTCACCGATGCCGTTACCCTGTCCACTGGCATGGGCGGCGGCGATATTGCCTTTGGTGCAACCCTTAACGGCAACCAGGATCTGACCCTCACCGCCGGCACGGGCGATGTCACCTTCACCGGCGCCGTCGGCACGTTCGCATCCCCCTTGGGGGCGCTTACCATCAACAGCGCCGCCCGTGTGAGCGCAAGCGCAAACATCGCCGCCACCGCCGTGGCCATCACGGCCAATGCCTTCACACTCGAAAACAGGGTTGTTGCTCGCAACGTCTCCCTGACGGCAAGCAGTGGTCGCCTGACGATCACCGGCGGCGGCAGGATTAACGCCAGCGGCGCCGTGACGCTGACCGCCAACACCGGTGGCATTCAGACCGCCGGCGACATCACCACCAGCGGCGGCGACATCACCTTCAACTCCGCCACCACCCTCACCGCTGATGTGTACCCTGTCCACCGGCATGCCGGCGGCGGTGACATTACCTTTGGCTGCAACCCTTAACGGCAATCACGATCTGACCCTCGACCGCCGGCACGGGCGATGTCACCTTCACCGGCGCCATCGGCGGCACGGCCCGGCTGGGTGAACTCACCATCACCAACGCCGCCCGATGTGACGGCGCAGGCGCAAACATCACCGCCACGGCCGTGGCCATCACGGCCAATGCCTTCAGGCTGGAAAACAACATCAACGCCACGGGTGACGTTACCCTGACGGTCAAGCAGTGGTCGCCTGAGGATCACCGGCGGCGGCGACATCACTGCCGGCGGCGCCGTGACGCTGACCGCCAGCAACGGGATCCGCACGGCCGGCGACATCAGCACCAGCAATGACGCTATCCGCTTCAACTCCGCCACCACCCTCACTGCTGACGTGTCCCTGTCCACCGACACGGGCGGCGGCAACATCAGATTCGGCGCCACCCTGAACGGCGGCCACGATCTGACGCTCACCGCCGGCACGGGCAACATCATCTTCACCGGCGCAGTCGGCGGTACAACCCCGCTGGCGGCGCTCACCATCACCAGCGCCGCCGATGTGACGGCAAGTAGGGACGTCACCGCCGCCCGCTTTGAACAGACGGCCGGCACCGGTGAGACGAGATTTGAAGGCGCCCTTGAGACGAGCGCCGCCGCCGGCATTGACGTTCGCACCAGTTACATCCATCTCAGGGGCGGCGTCACCACCGAGGGCGGCGGTACGCTTACCCTGTACGCCGATCCCCTGATGGAGACGGAGAGCACATCAGGCACCATCCGCATCCGTGACTCCTCTCCTATCAGTGCCGATGGCGCCGTCACGCTCACCGCACTCGGTAGCGCCGGCACAACAGTGGACGGCGATATTCGCATCGCCGGGGATATCAGCACCACGGATGATAATATTACCTTTGAGGGCTCAACGAGGCTGACCGGGAACATTTCCTTGACGGCGGGCAGCGGCACAGTGCGCTTTGATGAGCGCATATACACGACGACCATGCGCCGCAGTTTGCAGGTAGCGGCGGGCAGCGTCACCTTCGCCGGGGACATCACCGCCGCCGATTTGACTGTCACGGCCGACGCCTTCACGCTGGAAAACAACATCAGCGCCAGTGGCGCCGTTGCCCTGACCGCAAGCAGTGGTCGTCTGATGATCACCGGCGGCGGCAGGATTAACGCCGATGGCGCCGTGATGTTGACCGCCAGCACTGGCGGCATTCAGATCACCGGCAACATCCTCACCAGCGGCAGCGACATCACCTTCCGCTCCAACACCACCCTCACTGGCAATACCTCTCTGGCGACCAACGACAGCAGTGGCGGCGCCATCACCTTTCGGGGCACGGTGGACGGCGGCCACGGCTTAATGCTTGAGGCCGGTACGGGCGATGTCACCTTCATGGGTGTTGTGGGCGGTGCGACCCGGCTGGGGGCGCTCACCATCGCCAATGCAAATAACGTCGACATCGGCATGGCCATCGATGTGGCCAGCTTTCGGCAGACGGCCGGCAGCGGGCTGATCACGCTGAGCGGCGACCTTCAGACGAGCGCCGCCGAGGGCGTTGCCGTCCGTACCCGTAACATCCGCATCGAGGGCGACGTCACCACCAGGAACATGGGCCCGGTCAACCTGCACGCCGATCCCATGATGGGGGCGATGGGCTTATCCGGCGGGCTCATTGCAGGCGTGCTCCTTCTGGACGCTGGCGCGGGTATTGCCGCCGAGGGCGCCGTCACGCTGAGGGCAGGGGTTTTCACTATGACGGCGCAGGCAAACCCTACGATGGCGCAGACCAGCGTGCGGACAGACGCCGACATTAGCCTGACGGCGGATAACATGAGCCTGGCCGGCCTTATTCGAAGCGGGGCCGGCGAGCTCGTCATAGCGGCGAATACCCCGGCAAGGGCGATCAACCTGGGCGGGAGCGCTAACAACAGCGGCGGGCTGGCGCTGGATGCGGGCGAATTAAACAGCCTGGAGGCCGCAACCATTCGCATCGGCAACGGGATGACCACGGGCGATATTACCTTCACCGGCGCCTTTGAGGCGGACGCTGCATTCGCCAGCGAGATACTGGCCCTGCAGAGCGACGGCGGCGCCGTTTCGGATGCGGCCAACAGCACCATCGACCTGGGTAGCAGGCGAGATGGAGGTGGTGGGCTCATCCCCGTCGGGCCATCATTTGGCCCAATGAACCCGCCGGATCCAAGGGGCCTGGTGATCCGGGCGGGCGCCGTTGATCTTGCCCGGACAGCCCATGATTTTGACGTCGTTGCCGCCGAGATAAGCGGCACCGCCGCCACGGCCTCCATCCGCCTGCGCGACAGCGATGTCCTGGTGGTGGGGAGTGTGGACGGGGTGGATGGGATCAGCGCCGTCGGCGACATCAGCATCACGGCGGGCCGACCCAATAGCTCCGCCCCCGGATTAGTGATTGAGCGGGATATACAAAGCAGTGGCGGCGGTGACGTCAGCCTGCGGGCTGATATGAGGATCCGTGTGGATACGAGAGCAGGCGGGGCGCACAACGTCACCATCGCCACCACGGGGGCGGGCGACCTGGAGATTGATAGCGACAGCGGCTTCAATGCCGGCCTGGAATTGAGAGATGAGGCCGGCGGGCAGATAGCCCTGCTGGAAACTCGGGGCAGTGGTGATATCCGTATTACTGGTGATGTATCCATCGAGGATAATGACCCTGCTCATAAGCCCCAGATCATCGCCGGCGGCAAGCTGGCGCTGGCGCCGCCGCCGGGCTGGCGCATTAACCTCGGCGATGTCGCCGTCGATTTCGCTGTCAATGCATATGCGATGCAGGTGGATGCGGCGGCGATGGCGCAGCCGCCGCCGCCGCTGCCGCTGGAGCTGAACCTGCGTGATGCTGACATGGATGCGCTTGCCCGGGATACACAGGGGGAGCTGGTCATTGGCGATGCCCAGTCAGGGGAGATAAGGCTAAGCCGCCGTCGCGGCAATCCCTTCCCTGATCGCAGCCTCGCCCTGATGAGCGGTGGCTCGATAAGGGGTCGTGAAGCGGGGGTCGAATTTGCCAGCGCCAACTCCCTCAGCCTGATCAGCACTGGCTTTGGCGCGATTTCCTTAACGCTCGATGTCGCCGCCGTCACAGTCATGGGGCCGGAAATTATTCTTGTTAATATTACCAGTGAGGGTAGCAGGGGAGATACGCGCTACCGGATTAACAGCCGCGATGAAATCACCATTGTGCAACGACAAAACAACATGCTGATCGAGTCAATATCAACAGCAGGTCGTCTTGTAAACATCGATGTGCGAGCGGGCATGCTCCTCGATTACGATAACGATGATGTGGTTGATATTTCCGCTCGAACAGCCCGCATTGATGCAAGCGGCGGTATCGGTACATCCTCACCCGGAGGGGATATTGAAACCGCCCTCGTTAGATTTATTGCGAGAGCCGGGGGCGGCGATATCGTGATCGATGAGACGGACGCGCTCACTGTGGAGTCACTGCAGGCCGTCACTGGCGATATTAGCATCGAGGCCGGCGGCCTTTTGACCCTGGGAGATGGCATACAGGTTTCGTTCGGCACGGATGATGTCGGCAGCGCCGGCGACCTCAGCATCCGTGCGGCCGGCCTCAGCCTGCATGCCAACACCGCCCTTACTTCAAGCGGCGGCAATATCCGTCTACAGAGCATCGGTGCGGGCAACGCCATGCAACTGAATGGCGATATTAGCGCCACCGCTATGGGCACGATCAGCCTGATGGGGGCGGGCGCCATCAACCAGGGCGCAGGCTCCCTGATCCAGACGGCGAGCGGGGCGATAAGCCTGGCCTCGGCGGCGGGCGGTATAACCGTGAACCAGGTGCAGTCCACCGCCAACGCCATGATCAACGTCACGGCGACCGGCGCCGCCATCACCGCGGTCAATGGCATGGCGCGCCTCGGCGCTGTGGGCAGTACGAGTACCCTGGTATTGACGGCGGGGACGGACATCGGCACGGCGGCATTGCCCCTGCCAACGGATGTGGGCGTTCTGCGGGCGAGGGCCGGCGGCGCCATCCATATCCGTGAGGCCAACGCCCTGCAACTAGGCGATGCAACAGGCGGGATCAGCGCCGGTGGCCTGCTGAATGTGACGGCCACCAACATTGATTTGGGTGCGGATATTGATGTCGGCGCACTGATGCTGGATGTCGGGATGGGTGGTATTTTCCAGAGAAGTGGTCGCCTGAGGGTGGCCGGCGCCACCACCCTGGCGGCAGGGGACTTTAATGACATTCAACTGGATACCAACCCGGCCAACGATTTCGACGCCGATGGCAACGGCGCTCAGATCAACATCACCTCTGTCGCCAACGTAAACCTCTCTGACGCCAATGACCTCACCCTGGGGGCGGTGGGGGTCACCGGCTCGGCGGTCATCCGCGTCGCCGGCGACATTACCTTCAGCACCGCCCTCGACAACCGCATTACCCTGGTCCTGGGCGCTGGCGGCGACATCACCTTCATGGGCGCCGTTGGTAACGCAAACACCTCGCTAAGGCGGGTTTTAATCATGAATGCGGGGAACGTCAACATCAACAGCGCCCTCAATGCGGACACATTGACCCAGCAAATGGGCACGGGCGACACCACCTTCGGCGGGGCGGTGAGGATCACCAGCGCGGCGAACATCAACACCACGGGCGACATCAGCTTCGGCTCCACCCTCGATGGCGATCATGATCTGACCCTGGCTAGCAGCACTGGCGACATCACCTTCACCGGTGTTGTGGGTGGCACGACCTCTCTGGATGCGGTCTCCATCACCAATGCGGGCAACGTCAACATCAACAGCGCCTTCAATGCCGCCAGCCTGAGCCAGACAACGGGCACGGGCGACACCACCCTCAGCGGGGCGGTGGAGATCACCGGCGCAGTGGACATCAACACCCGTGGCGACATTACCTTCGGCTCCACCCTCGACGGCGATCATGATCTGACCCTGGCCACCAGCACTGGCGACATCACCTTCACTGGTGTTGTGGGTGGCACGACCTCTCTGGATGCGGTATCCATCACTAATGCCGGGGATGTCAACATCAACAGCGCCTTCAATGCGGCCAGCCTGAGCCAGACGGCGGGCACGGGCGACACCACCCTCGGCGGGGCGGTGGAGATCACCAATGATGCGGGGCTGACTACCGGCGGGGCAGTGCGCTTTGCTGATGCCACGAACATCGGCGGGACGCTGGAGGTGACGGCGGCGGGTATTGAACTGGACGCCAACGTCACGGCCGCCACGCTGGTCTTTGACGCCAGTGGCGGGGCGGGCGACATCACTCAGATGAGCGGGGCTCTGACCGTGACCGGCGCCACCACCCTGGCGGCACAGGACACGGACGACATTGCTCTCGGCAGCGCCGGCAATAACTTCACCGGCAGTGTGAAGGTAAGCAGCGCCGCCAATCTCACCCTCTCTGACGCCAATGCCCTCACCCTGGATGCGGTGAGCGTCACCGTCAATGCGGATGTGGACGCCGGCGGGTTGGTGGACTTTATCGAGTTGGCGGCCATCGGCGGGACGCTGGACGTGAACACCACGGCCAACAACGCTGGCGGCGGGGCGATTACCGACAGCGTCAAGGGGCGGCTGGCGGTGACCGGCGCCACCACCCTGACTGCCGGCGGCAACGACATCACATTAGATAACTTCACCAATGACTTCACCGGTGCAGTGAACGTGGGCAGCGCCGCCGATCTCACCCTGGTTGATGAGAATACCCTGCAACTGGGGGCGGTGAGCGTCACCGGCAATGCCGATATTGACAGCCGCGGGGTAGTGCGCTTTAGCGGTGTGGCGGCCATCGGCGGGACGCTGGACGTCAACACCACAGTCAATAACGCTGGCGGCGGGGCGATTAGCGACAACGGCGGGCGCTTGTCGGTGACCGGCACGACCACCCTCGCCGCCGGTCCCGCCGACATCACATTGGATAACCCCGCCAATGACTTTATCGGTGCGGTGAGTGTGAGCAGTGTCGCCAATCTCACCCTGGCTGACGCCAACGCCCTCACCCTGGGGGCGCTGGGGGTGACCACCTCGGCGGACATCCGCGCCGCTGGCGACATCACCTTCAGCGCCGCCCTAGATGGCGACTATGATCTCACCCTGGATGCCGGCGGCAACATCATCTTCATGGGTGTTGTTGGCGGCACGACCCCGCTGGATGCGGTATCCATCACCAATGCCGGGAACGTCAACATCAACATGGCCTTCAGTGCCGCCAGCCTGAGCCAGACAACGGGCACGGGCGACACCACCTTCGGTGGGGCGGTGAGGATCAGCAGCGCGGCGAACATCAACACCACGGGCGACATCACCTTCGGCTCCACCCTCGATGGCGATCATGATCTGACCCTGGTCAGCAGCACTGGCGACATCACCTTCACTGGTGTTGTGGGCGGCACGACCTCTCTGGATGCGGTCTCCATCACCAATGCCGGGGACGTCAACATCAGCATGGCCTTCAATGCGGTTAGCCTGAGGCAGACAATGGGCACGGGCGACACCACCCTCGGCGGGGCGGTGGAGATCACTGGCGCAGTGGACATCAACACCACGGGCGACATCACCTTCGGCTCAACCCTCGATGGCGATCATGATCTGACCCTGGCCACCAGCACTGGCGAGATCACCTTCATGGGTGTTGTTGGCGGCACGACCCCGCTGGATGCGGTATCCATCACCAATGCCGGGAACGTCAACATCAACATGGCCTTCAGTGCCGCCAGCCTGAGCCAGACAACGGGCACGGGCGACACCACCTTCGGTGGGGCGGTGAGGATCAGCAGCGCGGCGAACATCAACACCACGGGCGACATCACCTTCGGCTCCACCCTCGATGGCGATCATGATCTGACCCTGGCCACCAGCACTGGCGACATCACCTTCACCGGTGTTGTGGGTGGCACCACCCCGCTGGATGCGGTATCCATCACCAATGCGGGCAACGTCAACATCAACAGCGCCTTCAATGCCGCCAGCCTGAGCCAGACAACGGGCACGGGCGACACCACCCTCGGCGGGGCGGTGGAGATCACTGGCGCAGTGGACATCAACACCACGGGCGACATCACCCAGACCGGCGGTAGCCTGATGGTAGGCGGCACGACCACGCTGGCCGCCGGCGGCAACGACATCACATTGGATAACCCGGCCAATGACTTTATCGGTGCGGTGAGTGTGAGCAGCACCGCCGATCTCACCCTGGTTGACGCCAACGCCCTCACCCTGGGGGCGCTGGGGGTTACCACCTCAGCGGACATCAGCGCCACCGGTGACATCACCTTTAGCACCGCCCTCGATGGCGACTATGATCTCACCCTGGATGCCGGCGGCGACATCACCTTCATGGGTGTTGTGGGCGGCACGACCCCACTGGATGCGGTATCCATCACCAATGCGGGCAACGTCAACATCAGCATGGCCTTCAATGCCGCCAGCCTGAGCCAGACAATGGGCACGGGCGACACCACCCTCAGCGGGGCGGTGAGGATCACCAGCGCGGCGAACATCAACACCACGGGCGACATCACCTTCGGCTCCACCCTCGATGGCGATCATGATCTGACCCTGGCCACCAGCACTGGTGACATCACCTTCACCGGTGTTGTTGGCGGCACGACCTCGCTGGATGCGGTCTCCATCACCAATGCGGGCAACGTCAACATCAGCATGGCCTTCAATGCCGCCAGCTTCCGACAGACGGCCGGTACTGGCACGACCCGCCTTAATGGCGCCCTTCGGACGAGTGCGGCCGCCGGCGTGGGGATCACCGCCCATGCCATCGCCATCAACAATGCGATCACCACCACCGGCAACGGCGCCGTCACCCTGACGGCCACGACCGGCAGCCTGATCATCGCCGCCGCCGGCGCCATCACCGCCGATGGCGCCGTGGCGCTGACCGCCAACACTGGCGGGATCAACACGGCGGGCGACATCACCACCAGTAACGCTGCCATCACCTTCCACTCCGCCACCACCTTGACCGCTGATGTGGTACTCAGCAGCAGTGGCGGCGACCTCACCTTTGCAGGTCCCTTAAATGGCGACCATGCGCTGACGTTAAATGCCGGTAATGCGGGCGATATAGCCCTGCAGTCGGCCGAAAACGGCGCAATGACCGCTCTTGAGGTCTTCACCATCAGCAACGCCAGCGATGTTCAGATGACCAGCATGCGCGCCAATATCATCGACATCAGGGCGCAGAATGATTTCACCGCCGTGATTCAGGATATTGCCGATCTGGATCAGGACATTGACGCCCTGACTGGCGATATTGACATCGACGCCGGCGGTGTGATCACCCTTGAGGACGCCACCGGCGGGACAAATGGCAATCGGCGCACCCGCCTGGTGAGCCGGGTGGGGGGGATCAATGTGGGCAATGTCATGAGCCTGGTGGTAGAGGACAATGATACGAGCAACGCATTGCAGATAAACTCGGCGCGGGGGGTTGTGCTGACGCCGGGCGATGCACTGGTGAGGCTGGGCGATGAGGCGGTAGCACAAGGCGGCACGCCCACCCTCAATGATGCGGCGCTGAACGCCTTCGGGAATATTACCCTGGGCACGGAAGCCATGCCCATAGGGGCGGTCATCCTGGATATGGCCGTGCCTTTTGCGGGCGGGTTGCTGAGCATTATCAGCAGCGGCGCCATCAACGACAACAACACGGGTGTGGCCTTTACCCAGGTTGGCGGCGCCTTGAGGCTGACCGCAGGCGGGGCGATTGGCGGCACCGCCAACCCGCTGACGCTGGATGTGGGCGCCCTTGAGATCATCAGCACCGCCGGCAATGCGGTGACGGTGCAGGACATGGGCGCTGGCGCCACCACCTACAACATCGGCAGCGCCAACATCGCCGTGGGCGCAGTTAGCCTTGCGAAGACGAGCAATAACATGATGATCGCCGAGATCAATGCAAACGGCGCCGTAGACCTGATGGCGACTAACGCCGCCGCCAACATCATCATCGATGGCGCCCTTCAAAGCGCCGGCAACGCCATCACTATCCTTGCCGGCAATGATGTCAGCCTCACCGCTGCCGCTCGCATTAACTCGCAAGATGGTACTGTAGTCATCCGTGCCGACAGCGGTGATGGCGGCCTGGCCAGCGGCGCCCTGATGATGGCCGATGGCGCCCTCATCAATGCCGGCGGCGGCGCCATTACCCTGAGCGCAGATGAAGACCTGACCCTCGGCCTTCTCATGACCACCAACGCCACTGACGCCGCCGTGAGCCTCAGCTCCCGAGAAGGGGGCATTGTCGATGGCGGGGATACGGGCGGGGCGGATGTGCAGGCGGCGGCAGGCGGGTTAGCTATCAATGCTGCCGGCGGCGTGGGTGCGGGCAATGGGCTTGAGACCCAGGTGGCGAGCATGACTATTGACGCCGACAGCATCGCTATTCACGAAGCCGACGCCCTGATCGTTGCTGATATCAGGAGCTCCGGCGGCGCCAGCATCACCGCCGGAGACGGAGTTGCCTTTACCGCCCTCACCACCATCGGTGGTCTGCTGGAGGTGATAGCACCCGCCATTGAACTGAATACTGACGTCATGGCCGGCTCTTTGGCCTTTGACGCCAGTGGCGGGGCGGGCAACATCATCCAGAGCAGTGGCCGCCTGACGGTAGCTGGTATCACCACCCTGGCGGCAGAGGATACGGACAACATCACCTTGGGCAATGCCGCCAATGATTTTACTGGTGCGGTGACGGTGAGCAGCGCCAACAATCTCACCCTGGTTGATACCAATGCCCTGATCCTGGGGGCGTTGAGCATTACCGGCGATGCGGATGTGGATGCTGGCGGGGCGGTGCGCTTTAGCGGTGCGGCGGTCATCGGCGGGATGCTGGCGGTGAGGGCGGCGGCCATTGATCTGAACGCCAACGTCATGGCCAATGCGCTGGACTTTGACGCCAGTGGCGGGGCGGGCGACATCACCCAGATAAGTGGGGCTCTGATGGTAGCCGGCGCCACCACCCTGGCGGCAGAGGATACGGACAACATCACCCTGGGCAATGCCGCCAACGACTTCATGGATGTGGTAGGCGTGAGCAGCGCCGCCAATCTCACTCTGGCTGATGCCAGCGCCCTCACCCTGGGGGCGGTGAGCATTACCGGCAATGCGGATGTGGATACCGGCGGGGTGGTGCGCTTTAGCGATGCGGTGAGCATCGGCGGGGCGCTGGATGTTGATGCCACGGCCAACAACCCGGGCGGCGGGGCGATTAGCGACAACGGCGGAATGCTATCGGTGACCGGCACGACCACCCTCGCTGCTGGTGGTAACGATATTACGCTGGATAATGCGGCCAATGATTTTATCGGCGAGGTGAGCGTGAGCAACAGCGGCGCAAATGACGTCATCATTCATGACGTCAACAGCCTCACGATTGGCATGGCGATGGCGGGTAATGATCTGCGCTTGAACTTTGACCGCGGGGGCGGCGCCGCAACACTGGATCTGGCCGCGGCGACAGTGACCGCCGGTGGCACGGTGTTTGTCAATGGTAATGGTGCGAATGATGCGCTTCGCATCACAAACACGGCGAATGCCTGGACGATCACGGGCGCAGATGCAGGCGCTATCGATGCCGGGGGCACGGATTATCGCTTTGGCGATCTGGCTATTCTGATCGGTAATCTGAATACCGATGTCTTCACCTTCGAGGCCGGCGCTCGTCTCTCGGGCAAGGTGGACGGGCTGGCGGGCAGTGATACCCTGGACTTCAATGGTCAGGGGCAGCGTATCACGATTACGGCGCTGGGCGGCGTGGATGGCTTTACCGGTGAGGCCGTCAACGGCAATGTGATCACCCTGCCTGCCTTTGACAATATCAGCGCCATTGACGGGGCGCCTGGTGAGGATACCCTGGTGGACGCCATCAATGCCGATGCCACGTTTGCCCTGACGGCGGCGGCGGACACCTATCGCTCATCGGGGCGGGACTTGAGTTTCGCTAATATTGAGAACCTTATCGCCGGCACGGGCAATGACACCTTCAACATAACGGGCGATCACGGGGGCAACCTCTTGGGGGCGGGGGGCGATGATGTCTTTGCCATCAACGCCGTGTTGACGGGCGACATTGACGGGGGGGCGGATAATGACCGCTTTGATTTCAACGGCGGCAGGGTGATCGGTAGCATTGACGGGCAGGGTGGTAGCGATGTGCTGGATTATACCCGTCTGCCAACACCGGCCAGTGTGATCCTGGAAAGTCTGGGGGCGATAGATGGTTTTTCAGGCCGTGCCAGCGGTGTGGACGGCGGCTTTGAGAATGTGAATACCCTGGTGGGCAGTGCCGGAGTTGACGCCTTGACTGGCCTTGATGCGGCGGCGAGTTGGGAAGTGAGGGGTGATGGGGCGGTCTATGAATATATCAGCACCAACACCTTGCTTCTCTCCGCCTTTGAGGATCTCAGCGGTGGCGATGGGGATGATCGCTTCAACATAACCGGCGATCACAGCGGCAACCTCTCTGGGGCCGGGGGCGATGACGTCTTTGCTATTAACGCCGTGCTGACGGGCGACATTGACGGGGGGGCGGATAATGACCGCTTTGATTTCAACGGCGGCAGGGTAATGGGTAGCATTGACGGGCGGGGTGGTAGCGATGTGCTGGATTATACCCGTCTGCCAACACCGGCCAGTGTGATCCTGGAAAGTCTGGGGGCGATAGATGGTTTTTCAGGCCGTGCCAGCGGTGTGGACGGCGGCTTTGAGAATGTGAATACCCTGGTGGGTAGTGCCGGAGTTGACGCTTTGACTGGCCTTGATGCGGCGGCGAGTTGGGAGGTGAGGGGTGATGGGGCGGTCTATGAATATATCAGCACCAACACCTTGCTTCTCTCCGCCTTTGAGGATCTCAGCGGTGGCGATGGGGATGATCGCTTCAACATAGCAGGCGATCACGGGGGCAACCTCTTTGGGGCGGGTGGCGATGACGTCTTTGCCATCAACGCCGTGCTGACGGGCAACATTGACGGGGGGGCGGATAATGACCGCTTTGATTTCAACGGCGGCAGGGTGACGGGTAGCATTGACGGGCGGGGTGGTAGCGATGTGCTGGATTATACCCGTCTGTCAACGCCGGCCGGTGTGATCCTGGAAAGTCTGGGGGCGATAGATGGTTTTTCAGGCCGTGCCGGCGGTGTGGACGGCGGCTTTGAGAATGTGAATACCCTGGTGGGTAGCGCCGGAGTTGACGCCTTGACTGGCCTTGATGCGGCGGCGAGTTGGGAAGTGAGGGGTGATGGGGCGGTCTATGAATATATCAGCACTAACACCTTGCTTCTCTCCGCCTTTGAGGATCTCAGCGGTGGCGATGGGGATGATCGCTTCAACATAGCAGGCGATCACAGCGGCAACCTCTTTGGGGCGGGGGGCGATGACGTCTTTGCCATCAACGCCGTGCTGACGGGCGACATTGACGGGCAAACCGGGCTGAATACCTTTCGGTTTAACCTCGGCGGGCGGGTGACGGGGGATGTGGCGAATACGGGCGGGACGACCCGGCTGGATTTTAGTAATGCCGAGTCAGTTACCGTGAGATTGACGGGCCTGGGCGCCAATGGTTTCACCGGCGAGTCCACAGTGAGCGGTACCTTCTCTGATGTGAGCGCCCTCACTGGCAGCGCCGGGGTCGACGCCTTGATTGGTCTTGATGCGGCGGCGGTCTGGGAAGTGAGCGGCGGCGGGGCAAGTTATGAGAGCACCAACACCTTGTTGTTCGCCGCCTTTGAGGATCTCAGCGGTGGGGGTGGGGATGATCGCTTCAACATAACCGGGGATCATACCGGCAGCCTCCTGGGGGCCGGAGGCGATGATGTCTTTGCCATCAACGCCGTGCTGACGGGCAGTATTGACGGGGGGGGTGGTGATGATCGCTTTGATTTCAACGGCGGCAGGGTGACGGGCGACATTGACGGGCAGGCGGGTGTGGACTCCCTCACATTTGCTGCGGGATCAACCACTACACTCAATGCCCTGGGCACAACCGATGGTTTTGCCGGCACAGCGAGCAATGTGGATGCTTTTGATAATATCGATGACGTCAGTGGAAGCGGGGCAGTGGATACGCTGATCGGTGATTTCGCTACGGGCGGGGCGTTTACGGTAGCGGCAAACGGCGGTGCGTATACCAGCACAAATACGCTAACCTTCAGCGCAATCGAAAATCTTCTCGGCGCCGATGGGGCGGACACGTTTAACATAAATGCCACCTATGGCGGCAATATTAACGGGGCCGGGGGCGATGATGTGATCAATTTTATCGGCGGCTCGTTAAGCGGAAATGTATCGGCCGGGGTGGGCAACAACACCTACATGTTCACCGGCGGCACGGCAACAGGGGTCTTTACCATTGCCGGTGATGATACCTGGGTGCATGCAAGTGGCGTTCCGTTAGGGAGCGCTGTGGTTGGCGGCGCCGATACGTCACTGACGGCGCCCGGCGCCCCTGGCAGTGATTTGACCGTTGGCAGCCTTGATCTGCGCCTGCCCACCATGACCGGGTTTAACGGGGCGCTGATCATCGGCGGGACATTAACCCCGCCGTCACTGCCTGTTGATGGCGCCTCGGCAATCACAGTGAATACGGATCTGCTCACCGTCAGTGATCCGGTGATCACAAGTGGTGATGTCGTATTACTGGGGGCCGAGGTGAACCTGGCGCCGACCGATCGTGCCCGGCCGGCTATCGATGCAGGTGGTCTTGGCGGCGATGATATTCTCATTATTGCTGTGGGTGAGACCGAGGGAGGCAGTGGCAGTGGTGACATCGTTGGCGGCAGTCTGCCGACGAATATACAAGGTGGTTCCCTCACCCTGATCGCAGTGAATGATGTCATCGACCCGGGCAATATTGAGATCCGATTGGGCGGTGGCAATTTGCAAATATCCCTGGGGCAAGGCAACGATGCGCCACTGTTTCTCTTGCTGGATGCAACGGCGATTGAACTGGATGACCCCACACGGAACTTTATCGAGGTGGCTTTTCCCGATTTGAACCTGCTGTCAGTGGGGCAGGACGCCGCCCAGGCTAACCCGGCGGGGAGTTTTTTAGGTCTTGAGCAACTTTCCTTTATTGACGCCAGCCTGTTCCAGGTGGATTTGAACCTGTTCGGGAGCATCGGTGGCGGTATTGCACTTTCACTCGCCCAATGTGAGGAAGTGGAAGGCTGTGCCCCGGATGTGACGGAAACCGAGCTAAATGAACTCATTGCTAATCTACAAGCCCGGATCCAGGAACTGGAAACCCGTTTGCAGGAGCAAGGCCCCTCAGGCGATGAGGTTGAGATCGCCGGGCTACTGGCCGGTTATCAGGACGAGTTAGATAATTTCCAGTCCTACAGAGAACAGCTTGAAGACTACTACGCATCAGAGGCGGAGCTCGATGAGGATCTGGATGATGATTTCTTCGCCCAGTTTGCAGATGAAGGAGGTGAAGGTGATCTGTCCACGCAGGTTCAGCAACTGCGTGATGTGCTGGCGGTCAACCAGCAACGTATCGAATGGCTGGATGATCTGAAAGCCGACCCGGGCGCCCGTGCCGGTTTGAGTGAGAAGACGGGTATCGATCTGACCATAGAATCGCTGGACGCCATTATCGACGCCACCCGCCAGGCGGCCGATTTCATCGACAGGCAGATCAAGTTATTGCTACAAGGCACGGAAGCCCGTTTACATGAGTTAGCGCCACTTAATGCGGGGACGATAGACCGTCGGCGTCTGGCCCGGGCCTATTAGAGATGAACGAGAAGGTGTTGACGGACTGTGCGCGCTATCATTAGACGGAGTTGCCTGTTGTTATTGCTGGGGCTGAGTGCGCCCGGTTATGGTGCGTTTTTGAGCGATGAGGAGGCGTTGTCGGTTGAGGCGGCGGCGTTGCGAGGGGAGCTGGGGTTGTTTCAGACAATTCGCCAGGGGATATTGCTGTCGATAACACAGTGTGAGGGAGAGGAGTCATGCCTGGGTAACGTGCATCACCAGGAGGTGGGGCAGTTGATTGACGCCATAGATAACCGGGTGAGGGTGTTGACGCAACGCTATGAGGCGGCTCAGGAGAGCGACCTTGAGGACATTTTAGTGACCTATGTGGATGAGCGGGAGGCGTTTAATGGTTATCTTGCGCGTATCAAGGTGATATCGCCGGAGCAGTTTGAGGAGGTGCTGGAGGATGGGCTCGGTGATGAGGATATCTTTGGGATAAGGACGATCAGCTCGGCGGAGAAGATACTCAATCAGTACCGGGTTTATGAGGATGAGGATGACCTGCTGGAGGACGATGAGGAGGGGCTGGAAGAGATTAACCTCGATTGAGTCAGTGCAATAACAGGCGGGTCTCACGATGGATCAAGATGAAATCAATCAGCACCCAACAGGGGCTCTTCCATAAAAAGCCATCCCTTAAAAAGTGAACAACACAAAAAGTGAGCAACACAGCAGGCGTTGCTTAAAAATAGCAGTGGGTTTTTTCCATGAGGGAAACAGCGCACACATCCCCGCCGTTTAATTCCCTGAAAGTCTGCCGGATTATCCAGTGTATGTGGGCGTGATGATGGCTGTTTTAGCTATTCCCCTTTGTTATTTTTCTCCTGCTTTCAGGTTTTTCCCATCTTCATCAGGCAGAGGCCCGTATTTCCTGATCAATTCCCTGGCAAGTTTTTCCGCCTCTGTAAACTCCTCTTCCGAGAGATAAGACCTCGTTGCATCCAGCGCCGCCAGGGATTTTTTATGCCTATGCTCTGCGCCAACACGATACCAGGCGTAGGCATATTCATAATCCTTAGGCAGACCTTTGCCCTTGAAATACAGATCCCCCAGGTGATATTGGGCCTGGCTTACTCGTTGCTCCGCCGCCCTTCTAAACCACTTTGCCGCCGCTTCGTCATTTTGCCCCACGCCCTTGCCCTCATGGTACATCCTCGCCACATAATACTGGGCGATGGCGTGGTTCGAGGTTTCCGCCAGGGAGCGCATGGTATTGTAGGCCTTGTTATAGTCGCCTTTTGCAAAGGCAAAAACACCGTCATTGAAGTCCGCCATGGAGGCCGTGGCAAAGGCCAGAAGCGCTAAAGAAGCAAATAATTCTCTCATGTTCGTGGTAGGGGTGTTGATTGCTATGAGCTACATTTATCCAGCGTCGATAGATTGTTAAATATAACCGCATATCCTAAGATGTCCAGCGCCAAATAAACACCTCACCATAAACACCCAGGCTGATCCGGAGAGAAGAACGTGGCGACTGAAACTGTTTCCCATGATGATAGCGAAGCTGATCGCCCGCTGAACCTGCGTCCCTACTGGATGCCGTTTACGGCTAATCGCGTATTCAAACACAGCCCTCGCATGATTACATCTGCGGATGGTTTCTACTACACGACCCATGACGGCGCCAGGGTGCTGGATTTCTTCTCGGGTCTGTGGACGTCTGGGCTGGGTCATTGTCACCCGCGCATCGTTGAGGCGGTACAAAAACAGGTGGCGAAGCTCGATTATGCGATGGCGTTTCAGGTTGGGCATCCGGGGGTGTTTGAGTTGGCCGAGCGCCTCGTCAACCTGGCCCCGGAAGGTATTGATCATTGCTTCTTCGTGAACTCCGGATCAGAGGCTGCCGATACGGCCATGAAGATCGCTTTGGGTTACCATCGGGCAAGGGGTGATGGCGCTCGAACCCGGTTCATTGGCCGCGAGCGGGGTTATCATGGGGTCGGGTTTGGCGGCATGTCCGTAGGCGGGATAGGGCGCAATCGAAAAATGTTCGCCTCGGCGCTGTCAGGCCCTGTTGATCATTTGCCGCACACACATGATCTGGCGCATCAGGCGTTCAGCAAGGGGCAACCGCAATGGGGCGCGCACCTGGCCGATGAATTGGAACGTCTGGTGGCATTGCATGATGCCTCCAGTATTGCTGCAGTGATGGTTGAACCGGTGGCCGGCTCAACGGGGGTGTTGGCGCCACCGGTGGGTTATCTGGAACGACTGCGTGAGCTCTGCACCGGCCATGGTATTTTGTTGATCTTCGATGAGGTGATCACGGCGTTTGGTCGGGTGGGCGCGGCTTTTGCCGCCGAGCGCTTTGCCGTGAAACCCGATATCATCACTACGGCGAAGGGCCTGACGAACGGCGTCATACCTATGGGTGCGGTGTTGGTGAGCGACACCATCCACGATGCGTTTATGCAGGGCGCCGATGCCGCCATAGAGTTCTTTCATGGTTATACCTGCTCCGGTCATCCGCTGGCGGCGGCAGCAGGTTTGGCGGCCATGGCCGTGTATGAAGAGGAGGGGATATTTGCGCGCGCTCGTGAAAACGAGACGGTCTTTGAAGCGTATATCCATGCCATGAGAGACGCCAGGCATGTTATCGATATCAGAAACTTTGGCATGATGGGGGCGATAGAGTTAGCCCCGAGAGCGGGTGCCCCGGGAGCACGGGGATTTGAGGTGCATCAAAAATGCTTCGCCGATGGGTTGATGGTAAGAAATACCATGGACATACTCCAGTTCTCACCGTTTTTCACGATGACGCCGGCCCTGTTTGAACAGGGGTATGATATTGTCCGTAACGCATTAAAAGCAACGGATTAGGGCGGCTCGCAAACAGTTATTTTTGACCTGCTTACCTCTGATCAGGATCAGCCAGGCCGCGCCCCTGTCGCATCATCTGCTTTGGCGGATCTCGAAAAAAGAGAAGATGGTGGATTGTTATTTTTCTGCCGTCCCTGATGGGGTTGTGGGGGTAGATGTTTTTCGAACCTCACCCATCAACAGCGCAACATTCAATTCACCCGCTTAACGCTGATAACAGCTCGGCGATCGACTGAATGGACTGCCCCGGCGCCATGAGATGAACGCCGGCAACGCCATCGATCTGTTGCATTTTTTCTATCAATTCAATACAAATACGCTGGCTTTCCCCCATCGGATCGGCGCTATCCGCCAGCCTTTGTAATACGGGATCGGGTATTGCCACACCCCAGAGGTTCTCTCTCATCCATTTAGCCGAACGTGCTGAGGCGACAGGGCCTAGCCCGATCAGGACTTTTACGCTACCGATGAGATCCCATTGCGCCAAACCATCCATATAAGCTGCGATCAAATCGATGTCATAACATAGCTGTGTCTGCACAAAACGGGCGCCAGCGTCAATTTTTCTGATCAGGCCAGGATGTCCTTCGTCCCGGTTGATTCTTTGGGGAACATCTGCGGCGCCGATAAAGAAATAGGGCGGCGGATCAATCTTGCGACCATTAGGTAAGGCCCGATCCTCACACATGCCCCTGGCGAGCTCAATCAATGCCACCGTGTTTATATCATTGACGGCCTTGGCGTCGGGTTGATCGCCATTGGCCGGCGTATCGCCTGTTAATGGCAGCAAGTTGCAAATCCCGTAGGCGGATGCACCGAGCAGCTCGGCGCTCAGGGCGATTCTGTTTCGGTCACGGCAGGTCAGTTGCAGCACCGGCTCGATGTCATTCAGCGCCAGCACGCTGGCAGCGGCAAGAGCGGACAGGGTGGTTTTAGCGCCGGCGCCGTCGGTGACGTTAATAGCGTGAACCTTCTCTTTAATCGAGTTTGCCGCTACAAGCACTTTGTCTGTGTCGGTTGATAATGGCGGCACAAGTTCGGCGGTGAAACAGAACTCGCCCTCATCAAGTGTACGTTCGAGTTGGTTTAATCGTCTCATCATTATGCTTTGTTGATCCCGTTTGTTGCAGGGGCGGGGAGGGTATCGTCAGTCCAGCAACACGCCGGATCGTCTCCCTGGAACGAGGACAATCTCAACACACTCCGGTTCAGGGTATCCTCAAACAGGCGGCGGCGGGTTTGTATTGATCAATGCCGCCAGTATGGATTGGTGCACGGCTTCCGGCTTCTCTGAGAGCATCAGATGGCCGCACTCATCCAGTATATCGATCCGGGGTTGTTTTAATGCCGCGCGCAACTCTCCGCTCCCCCCTGGCGGCGTCATTTTATCCTCTTCTCCTAAAACAAGTGTCACCGGCGCAGTGACCGAGCTTGCCGCATCCAGCCCGCGGCTATAGGCATTACAGGCATTGAGGTCGGTATACAGTATATTGTTTTTAAGATAACGCTCCATTAAACGCCGGTTGCTGTTCAGGATATGGATCCCCGCCACCGGGTTACCGCCAATTTGTGACGCCTGGGAGTGGGCATATAACATGATCATATCCACAGCGACGGGGTTATGCTCTTTTGCCGCGGCCAGCAACGGCTCGCCTACCGGCATGGGTACGGCAACACCCAGTAGAATGAGCGTTGTTACCTTTGTTAGCAACTGTGACGCCGCCTCAAGGGCAATGAGCGCCCCCATGCTATGGCCTACCAGCGCGGTTTTTTCAATGTCAAGAACCTGTACTAATTCAATCAACCAGCGGGACATATCCTCAATGGAGGTCAAGGGCTCACCCGCCGAGCGATTATGCCCGGGCAAGTCCACAGCCAGGGAATTAAACTGTTTTTTTGCATAATAGCGGTTGAATAACGTCCAGACTGTGTGGTCCTGGCCGGCCCCATGGAGAAAAATAATGCACGGCAATGCCGGGTCGAAAACCTCGGCGCCAGTTGCAGTAAAGGCCACCTGGCCGTTTATGTTGATCTCCATGTCTGCGCCCCTATTTTTGTGAGCGATACAGGGCGCGGTCCAGATCATTGATCAAATCGTCGGCGTCTTCTATGCCCACGGATAGCCTTACCAGCCCCTGGGTAATGCCGGCCTCCCGTAGTGCAACATCACCCATTCTGCTGTGGGTGGTGGAAGCCGGGTGAATGACCAGTGACTTTGCATCACCAACATTGGCGAGGTGCGAGAAGATCCGCAATGATTCAATAAACTTCTCTCCGGCTTCACGGCCACCTTTTAATTCAAAGCTGAGGACTGAACCACAGCCTTTGGGCAGTAACCGCCTGGCGAGGTCGTGATCCGGATGCCCTGGCAATTCGGGATAGGTCACATAGTCAACGGCGTCATGAGCACACAGGTACGACACGATTTCTCGCGTATTGGCGATGTGTTTATCCATTCTGACGGAGAGGGTTTCCGCTCCCTGCAAGATATAAAAAGCATTCGTTGGGCTCAAGGCGGCGCCAAAATCCCTCAGGCCCTCTCGACGGGCCCGCAACAGGAAAGCAGTGGGGCCGAAATCCTCGGCAAAGTCGATATTTAAAATGCCTGCACAGGGCTCCGTCATGGCGTCAAATTTGCTGGACTGATCCCAGTCGAATCGCCCGGAGTCGACCACGACGCCGCCGATGGCAATACCGTGACCACCGATGAACTTCGTCAATGAATGTATGCTGATATCAGCGCCGTGATCAAAGGGCTTTAGCAGATAAGGGGTGGTCAGTGTTGAATCCAGCACCAGGGGTATTTGCGCTGCGTGTGCGATGTTTGCAATGGCCTCAATATCGAGCACTTCACATCCGGGATTGCCCACTGTCTCTGCGTAGATCATGCGTGTTTCCGGGGTGATGGCCTCTTTGAACGCCTCCGGCTTTCGGGGGTTGACGAAGGTGGTGTTGACGCCAAAGCGGGGCAGGGTGTAGGTGAGCAAATTATGCGTCCCGCCATACAGGGCATGGGAGGCGACGATATGGCTACCGCCGTCCATGATGGTGCAAATGGCGAGATGAATGGCAGCCATGCCGCTGGCCGTGGCAACTGCACCGACACCGCCTTCCAGGGCGGCGATGCGCTCTTCCAACACCCCCACAGTCGGATTGGAAATACGTGAGTAAACATGTCCTGATCTGGCCAGATCAAACAGGGATGAGGCGTGCTCTGCTCCCTTGAAGACAAAAGAAGTGGTCTGATAAATCGGCGCTGCCCGTGCCCCGGTCGCCGGATCCGGTCGCTGCCCACCATGCAGGCCCAGGGTATCAAAACCCAAGTATTTTAATTTGGACATATCGCTCCCCTGAACACGTTTAAAGACGGCAAAGCGTATACGGGACGGATTAATATCACAAGTTGCCTGGCGATTATGGGAAAATAGCGATATGGATAATGATAAACACCTTACATCAAATGACGACATGGGTCTGTCAAAGCGAGGGCCGATAAAAGCGCTACAGGGTTTTTTAAGGCGGTATCCGCACACACAGATGTTGGAGATGTTGTTGACCGATATCAATGGCATTGTCCGTGGGCGACGGATCAGCCGGGATGAATGTAAAACATTATTCCATGAGGGTCTTAAGAGCTGTGCATCCACAGTGCTCAGCGATAGCCGTGGTGATATTCCTTTTGCCGTCGGTATGGGCACACGAGATGGCGCTCCCGATGTCATGGCCTATCCCGTTGCCAATACACTGGCTCCCGTTCCCTGGCTGGGATCCAATACCGCCCAGGTTGTTACGCGCCTCGCCAATGTGGATGGTTCGCCTTATTTTGCCGATTCAAGACATGTGCTGGAGCGCGCCTATCAACCATTGCAGGCGATGGGCTACAACGCGGTGGTGGCGATGGAGTGGGAGTTTTATCTACTAGAGGATAATGATGATGCAGAGCCCAAACCGAAACTGGGCAAGATCCCCGGCACCAACCTCAAGCAGGGGGGGTTGCAATACGCCACAATAGAAGAGCTGTGGGAGAACGATGCGCTATTGAGCGCTATCCAGGCCCACTGTGCGCTACAGGACATTCCAGCGACCACCGCATTATCAGAATTATCACCGGGGCAGTTTGAAATCAATCTACAGCCTGCCGCCGATCCGGTGCTCGCCTGTGATCAGGGCGTCTTGCTAAAACGCCTGATCAAAGGCGCCGCCATGCAACAGGGCGGTGGCGCCTGCTTTATGGCCAAGCCTTTTGCTGAATATGCCGGTAGCGGTCTGCATGTTCATGTGAGTCTGTATGATGAGAGCGGTGATAATGTGTTCGCCAGCCCATCATCCAGTGATGTGCCGGCCATATCGGATGTATTGAGACAGGCGATAGGGGGCCTACAGGCGACAATGGCGCAGTCCATGGCGATCTTCTCGCCCAATGCAAACTCTTACCGCCGTCTGCAACCCGGATCCTTCGTGCCATTATCAGCAAACTGGGGCTATAACCATAGAGCCGTGTCTCTGCGGGTCCCGGTTTGTGATAAGAAAAACATGCGCTTTGAACATCGGCTTGCCGGCGCCGATGCAAACCCTTATCTGGTGTTGGCCGCCATCCTGGCCGGTATTCACCACGGCATCGCCAACCAATTAGAGGCCGGTGACATGATCCGGGAAAAGACCCTGTTCGAAGAGCAGGCGATCTCACTGCCCGTGCGCTGGGAGCAGGCGTTAAAGTTGTTTAGAGAGGCCCGGGTTCTACCAAAGTATCTAGGTGAAGAGTTCTGTGGTGCATTCGAGATGATGCGCCGAAGTGAATGTGATGCTTTCCATGCACAGATCAGCAACCGTGATTATGAGTGGTATTTAAGGTGTGTGTGAATGATGACGGCAACCGCTCTCAAAGTGGCTCTTTTTCGCCCGTGCTGTGGTTTTACTCCATCTCTCGGCGAGGGATAAGAGAGCCCCGAACAACCCCAAAGAATAATAGCTGAATGCGTTTAAGCATAAAGCTCATCGATCAACTCCCCTTGCAGGCGCTCGGTATGGTTTATTGTTGAACGATCAGGGGGCGTCCTGCTCCGCCTGTTCACCCTTCGCCACATCTGGCCACAGCACACTGAGCGAGAAGCTGATGGCGTCAAAGGGGGGAAGGGAGACGGGGGCATCACCGGCCAGTGAGGCAATCAACACCCAGTGAGTATCTTTAAGCTGGAATGCTTCTAACGTTCTGGCGTCGGGGTCGACAAACCACAGATGGGCCACTCGCTCACGGGCATAGACGTCGCGCTTGTCCGTTAAATCAAGTCGGCGGGTGGAAGGTGATAACACCTCACAGACCCAGTCCGGGGCAATATCAAAGAAGGCGGTATCCGGATACACCGGCATCCGCTCACGGCGCCAGCCAGCGAGATCGGGCACGAGAATATCACCGCCAAGATGCAGTTCCGGCTCATCAATGATCCACCAGCCACCCGGGCCGCCGTTGCCTGAATTAAACGGGTTGTCGAGGGAGCCACCTAAACGGGAGCTGGCCCAGGTATGGCGTGCCGCAGGCCGAGGGTGTGTGTAGAGGGCGCCGTTGATGACTTCGGCCACCTTGTGGGGCGGTGCATCCAGCACATCCTGATAGGTGGCGGGGGCAGGTTGTTGCAGTACGTTCATGGCTTGTTGCTCCAAATTTCCGTTTCAGTCTAGCGTAGCCACTGTGGCGTTGTCATGTTTTTATTGCATGTATCCAGGGCAAAGAAAGAATAGACAAGCTGGCCTCGGTAGAGATGTTGGCGACTGATTATCAAGCAGCTCCGGGGTGTCTTGACAATGCCTTCTCTCTGGGGATAACGGGCCAGGTTCGGGATAACATCCTCAAACAGGGGCGAGCCGCCGAATCACGGGCCCTGCCTTATCCACCACAACAAAAAGTGCGCCCGGGCGGGAGAGATGAAAACTCTGTATTTATGAGATAGATTCGAATAACAGATCATCAAGGGTAGAAGAGATATGGGCATAACGGAAGAGAGCATTATCTCGACGGCGAATCGCTGGCTGGAAGAGGGGCGGGATATGGCGCTGGCTACGGTCATCGATACCTGGGGTTCATCGCCTTGTCCCCGTGGCAGTCAGTTGCTTGTCGATATGGACGCCAACTTTGTAGGCTCGGTCTCCGGTGGCTGTGTGGAAACCGCTGTGATCAGCGAGGCCCTGGCCGTCATCAAAACCAAAACACCGCGCCTGCTTGAGTTTGGCGTGACCAATGACATGGCCTTTGCAGTGGGTCTCGCCTGTGGTGGCAACATCCAGGTCTATGTTGAGGTGATTGAGGTGGATTAAGCGGTGCGCCAGGGGATCTTAAAGCAGTTAAATGAGCATCATGCTCAAAATACACCCTGTGTACTCATCAGGGATCTCGATACCCATGGGGATCTGCTGATCACACCGGGGCCTGACATGGCCGAGCCAACGGACAGGTTATACGCACTTGCCATGCGGGCCTTGAGTAGCGATCAATGTTTGCGTGAACAGGTGGGTGATCATAGTTATTTTATTCAGCCATTTAACCCGCCGTTGCGATTGATCATTATCGGCGCCGTACATATTGCACAATTTCTCTCGGCCAATGCGAGTGCCTGTGGTTATCAGGTGATCGTGGTTGATCCCAGGCAGGCTTTCGCTAATGCGGCGCGCTTTCCCCATGTTTCTATCCATACGGATTGGCCGGACGCCGCATTGACGGATTTAAGGATCGATACACGCACCGCCGTTGTGACCTTGACCCATGATTCTAAACTCGATGATCCGGCACTGGATGTGGCGTTGCGCTCTCGGGCATTTTACATTGGTGCATTGGGTGGTCGGAAAACCCGGGCGGCGCGTATAAGGCGCCTTAAAGAGGCGGGGTTTACCCGGGAGAGTATAGCGCGAATTCATGCGCCCATTGGCCTTGATATCGGCGCTCAGTCGCCTGCTGAAATTGCGGTTTCCATCATCGCCCAAATGACGGAGAAGCTACGAAATGCTGTTTAAGGGGCAACAACCTCAGCGTCTCTGATCAAGCGCCTGGCAAACAGGAACAGCAACATTGCCGTGGCAAAACTGCTGATGATGCTGGCGATACCAGCGCCCGGCAGGCCGATGTTTATCAGCAGGATGATGAGTAACAGGACATGCAGGGTGGATGTAATGATCCTGATCTTCATGGCCACGCCCGGTCTGCCAATGGCATACATGGCCGGATCAAACGCAAATGTCGCCATGCTGATAGCCGCACCGAGCATGAGCAACAACATCATCGAATAAGCGGCGATAAACTCAACACCAAAGACCCACCCTAAAAGGGGTTTGCCAGATAAAGCGATGATCAGATAAACGCCACCGGCAACCGTGGCAGCAACCATGGCGGCACGTTTAATGACTTTCCACAGCTTGCGATAGCGATGGCTTGATACGATTTTAGTCATCTCCGGATAAATGGTTTCGGTGAATAATTGTGTCGGCGCTCGTAGTATGGTCGCCAATTCCTGGGCGACCTTGAATAAGCCGGCGCCAACAGGCCCCAGGAAAAAGCCCACTGCAAGGGTTGAAATATGGGTATTGGCCGAGCCTAACATGGTGTGGATATAACTTGCCCCGGTAAATGACCAGATCGCATCATGGGGCCTGGCGAGGGCATGCAAACTGATATTCATCCCTGTTGTCAGTTGTTGTTGTCTCAATTCTCTCCAGCCGAACCAGGTGGTCGTCAGGGCGTCAATGACGCTGGCGATAAACCAGACGAAGACAAACGCCATGATGTCTCGATACATGAGAAAGGCGATCCCTGCGCCGATGAGTCGAATAGAGGGGATCACCATCAACATGATGGCAATCAGGTCAAAGCGGTTAAACAGGCGCAATATGCCAAGTGGGGTTGATTTAAAGTTAAATAAGATGACGCAGCAGTAGAGTGTCGCCATTGGGATCAAATCGACCGTGATGTTAAACCAGGGGCCGACCGTTGAGATGGCCAGAATACTGATCACCGTCCCACACAGACAGGAGGCGAGGTCCAGCAGTGTGGTGAATTTGATCAGCCTTTGGAGACGGTCTTTGTCATCGTTTTCAAGATAAATAGCGCCGTATCTGACGATACTTTGTGCGCTTTTGAATGCTGTAAAGTTGCGTATGGCGGCAACATAGGCATGGAGCAACATCAAGATCCCAAAGCCATGCACACCCAGTGAGTGGGTGGCCAGCGCAAGGTAGATCAAGCCAACGATGGCCGTGTAGATTTTCCCGCCGGTGAGCATGGCGGAGTTCTTAAAAATGCGCCGGAACAAGCCGTCTCTCTTTAGTAACTTGAGTTTGTCAATGCCTTCAGAGATGACCGACATGATAGCAAGACAGGATGATCAATGCGCCTCTATGCAGTGGATTGCAGCGCCTTGTCGGACAGCGCTGAAAACGCCTGACAGATCTTTGCTATTTGCTCATCCGTATGGGCGGCGCTCACGCTGATCCGTACCAGTGACTTGCCATCGGGTGTGGCCGGCGGGAAGATTAAATTGACGTAAATGCCGTGTTCATATAGTCCTCGCCACAACGTCAGCGCCTGTGCTCGGGTGTCCAGTAATGCGGCGATAACCGGGCATGGCTCCGGCCCCAATTCATAGCCTGATTGCTGTAGATGTTGATACAAATGCTGAGCATGTCGCCACAGGGTGTTGCGTAGATCCTGGCCGGCCTCCAGGCGTTTTAACGCCGCGCGCGTTGAGGCGATGATCGAGGGTGACGATGAGGCGGTGAAGATATAAGGGCGGCTGGCGTAACGTATGTACTCCAGCTGCGGATGATTGCTGACACAGTAGCCGCCGATACTGGCCAGGCTTTTGCTGAAGGTGCCGACAATAAAATCGGTATCGGCAATCACATCGGCCTCCTCTACAAGGCCGCCACCCCTCTCTCCAAGCACACCAAGAGAATGGGCCTCATCCACCAGCAGGAATGCGCCATACGCCTTTTTTATCTCGACAATCTCCTGGATGCGCGCCTTATCCCCCAGCATGCTGTATATGCCTTCAATGATGATCAGGGTGTTGCTCGCCCGCTCGCCCAGGCGGTTTAATCTTCTATTCAGATCATCCGGGTTGTTGTGACGAAAACGCATGACGTCAGCGCCGCTGAGCAGGCAACCATCATAAATACTGGCATGGCTATCGGCGTCGATAATGATGGTGTCCTCGTTAGCGGTTAATGCGGAAATCACCGCCAGGTTAGCCTGATAACCGGTCGTGAAGACAATGGCTTTTTCGCAGCCGAAAAAATCGGCGATCTCCTCTTCTAATGCAAGGTGATCGGCAAAACTGCCATTGGCCATTCTTGAGCCTGTGGTGCCCGTGCCTTGCTCATCCATGGCGGCATGGGCCGCTTTAAGGCACTGTTTATCAAAAGTGAGTCCTAAATAATTGTTGGTGCCGGCCAGTATCACCCGCTTGCCATTTATTTTTGCTTCCGTTGGGGAATACATCTCCTCTATGGGTGCGCCGAATGGATCAATGCCCTGTGACAATAATGATCCCCGATCCTCCGCCAGCGGCTTAAACTTATTAAACAGGCTCATCTTGAATGGATCGTATCGTGAATTTTTTTGGCCAGATCCGCTATGGTATGCACATCGACAAGCAGACTCATCGGCATGGAAATATCAAACTCATCTTCAATGTCCATTAACAGATCCAGCACCTTAAATGAATCAAGCCCCAGATCCGTGATCAGATCGGCGTCCGCCGTCAACTGCATATCCCCGGCAGTCAGCTTTGACAGCTCCTCGATAATTTTTGCCAGAATGTCTTCATAGCTTGACATCGCTCAACCTCCCACCCAATGACGCCTCGTGAATGCCATCACGGAGTTTTATCTTTGGCTCCCATTTGAGATGATCCATCAAAGGGGTATTATCGCACACCCAGTCTTTATGGGTAATCTCATTGATTTTGCCGGGCGTGAACATGGCCGAATAACGAAACACCCTGGCAAGGAGAAGATTAACATGGGCAACCGTGTTCATCACCGGCACAGGCACCTCAAGCCTTCTGATGGGGCGACGCCAGACTTGCTCGCCAATATCGGCAATCTCTCCCCATTTATAGCCATCTTTCTTCCCGTCATCCATCTCGAAAATCCCGCTCATTTTTTTATGCCTTGTCCATGCCATGATGGCGCAGGTTAAATCATGCACATGCAACAAACTGATCCTGGCATTTTTCACCTTGGGGGCGAGTAAAAAACCACGGCGCATAAGGCTGAACACGGGTTGCATTTCTTTATCGCCCGGCCCGTAAACGGCGGTTGGACGGAAAATCGTCCGGGGAATATCAGCATAAGGCGCAGACATCAACAGCTCTTCCGCTGTTGCCTTGCTTTTTGCATACCAGGAGTATTGCGGGTGTCTGGCGGCCAGGGAAGAGATGAGCAGTAGCTTTGGTTTAACGGGTTTCTCCCGCACGGCATTGAGCAGATTTTCCGTGCCCTTCACATTGACATGTTCAAAGTCCTCAAGGGAGTTTCCCCTAACCACACCGGCGCAGTGAATAATCGCCGTACAATCATTGACTAGATGATGTAATGCAGATGGGTTTTCTAAATCGCCACCTATCCAGGTGATACCGCCTGCATTCTTGCGGGGACTGCGTGTTAATGCCCGGATGGGAATGTGAGCTTGTGCAAATGCTGAAAGCAGGTTTGTGCCGATGAAGCCTGTGGCTCCCGTCAGTGCCACCCGCTCCGACATCTCAGGGGATCAGGGCGCCGCTAAAAATAGCCGTTTTTTTGTGGGGCGATGCACGCAGGGCAAAAGCGCATAGACGCCACATGTGAACTCAGGCACGAACCAGTGATGCCATCGCAAAAAAGCGCACTCTTAAAAGACCCCCGTTATCCGATACCCAGTTGAGTGGACTGCGGGGCTTGTAAGTCGACCCTTTTAAGGAAACCCTGACGGGCTACAACCCGTGATAATTTTCCCGATGAAGTGCGGGGTAAGGTATGCGGGGCAACCAGATCAACATAGCAATGGACCCCGAAACCTTCATATACCCTTCGCTGTAGACGTTTAATGAGGGATTGTCTTGCGTTACTCTGCACAAGTCGACATTCTACGACCACGACGACAGTCTGCTCGCCATCGGCGTCTTCGACCCCAAAGGCCGAAGCCTCGCCCATCCTGATCTCCACCTGCTTCTCGGCAAGCTCTTCCAGGTCCTGGGCGCGGATATTTCGCCCATTGACGATGATCATGTCTTTACGTCTGCCTATCAGATACAGGTTATCTTCATAGAGGTAGCCCAAGTCGCCCGTATCCAGCCAGCCGTCTTCCAACAACACCTTGCTCGTTGATTTTTGATCATTGAGATAGGCGCGCATGAGGCTGGGGCCTTTTATGAGTACCCGGCCTACACGCAAGTCAGCCCGGGGTTGACCATGGGCGTCGACAATCATGATGTTATGACCCGGTATCGCCTTACCGCAGTTCACTATTTCATTGACTGCTCTGCCGGCAGAGGTGACACGAACCGCCACGCCACGTTCGGCCATCGCCAGCGCATCGACGGACATGACGTCCAGGCCCTGATCCAGCCGGGAAAATGTCGCCGCCAGAGACGTCTCGGCAAGGCCGTAGCAGGGCAGGAAGGCATTTTCGTTAAAACCGGCCGCCGCCATTTTTTCAGCAAAATGCGCCATAACATCAGGACGGATCATCTCCGCACCGACGCCGGCAATGCGCCAGCTACGGAGATCAAGCTGTTCCATGTCCGCATGACGTATGCGACGTGCACAAAGGGCATAACCAAATGGCGGGGAAAACGCTATCGTGCATTGGTTTTTGCTGATAAGGCGTAACCACTGTAGTGGGCGAATGGCGAAATCACGGGTAGGCAGATAATCAACTGATAATTGCGAGACGATGGGGCCTAATACAAATCCCACCAAACCCATGTCATGATAAAAAGGCAACCAGGAAGCGCAACGGTCGCCCTGGCGTATTTGCAGTCCGTCCTTTACGATCCCCTGTAGATTGCTCATCACCGCCTTGCCCGTGATGATGACGCCCTGGGGAAAGCGGGTGCTGCCGGAGGTAAATTGCAAGTAGGCCGCCTCTTCAGGTTTGTTTGGGTGAAGGGGGGCGTCTGTGGCGGTGACGTCGGCTAATTGCTCCGGCGTGCCCAGCCATTTAAGGGTTTTATTATCAGCGGCGGCTTCCTCAAGGAAGCCGATAAACGCTTTGTGGGCGATGGCGACTTTGGCATCGCCGCCGACTAACAATCCCTTTAATTGCTGCACATAGATATCGTGACTGCCCAGATTGGTGGGCACGGGCATGGCGAAAGGCACGAGACCGGCGTACTGGCAGGCAAAGAACAGGACGATGAAGTCCGGGTGGGTATCGGCGATCAGGGCAACGTGGTCGCCGCGCTTGACGCCCAGTTGAAGTAGCCGCCGGGCAGCGACTTTCGCACGTTGTTGCAGATCGCAATAGGTTAAAACGCCACTCAATCCGCCACGGGGATCATAAAAATTACATCCGGTGACGCCTGCGGCCGCATAATCCAGCGCTGCTGATAAACTCGAGAAGTCCGCTAAGTTTTGTGCAAGTGTGTTATTCGTAATCGTTGCGTCTTGTTCCACGGTGGGTAAACTCCTGAAGTCACGCTTTAATTCATATGATGTTTCACTGGTATTTTTACGCCCCAGGCGGTTTGTTTCGCCCTAGCGAAGTTCAAACGTCCCATGGCCTCGCGTTTTATTTCAATAAACAATTTATTCTAATAAACAACAAGATGTCGTAAAAGAGTATCTATTAAGGCGGTTAGTTTACTGCTTTTGGCTTCTTTGCCCCTTAATATCCCCCGATCAGGCACACAAAGCCGTGCATCTTACATGACTTTGCAAAAGCATGCATCTTTTCTTTTTTCTAATCATGAACTTATGCTGGCCAGCTTCGCTGTAATTCCCCATGCAATTTCCTGAACACTTCCTCATCCATCTCATTTTCTCTGCCCAGATCCGGAGGGCCCGGCCAGCCAAAATCAGAAAATGTCTGTCCGGCATACTGCCGCTCGCTCGCATACCGGGGCAGTACATGAAAATGCACATCTGGATCAACCATCATCAGCATCAGGTAGTTCAATTTGTCATAGTCAAATTGCCTGGATAACACCGCTTCAACATCTTCTATAACTTGATGGAGCTCTGCAAAACTCGCCGGGCCAAGCTGCGAGAACGCACTCGCCTTCTCCCTGGCAATCAACACCAGCGCCCCCAGGGTGGTCTGGGCAGGGCGCAGCAATACCATCCAGTTAGCATAGGAGCGAATACAGGTTTTCGGGGCGCCAAACCTTCGCATGGTCTCGTTGAGGGCGCCGGGATCTTCTACCATATCGCTGATAAAGCTAAGATAAAAAGCGGATTTTATATCATAAAAATCATTTTTCCAGTACATTCAATCCGTTTCAGGGTGCGGAGAAATCACTCAAGTTCAATTAAAACAGCGGGTCTTAGAGAACACTCTTGGCTATTCATTCTGCAAAGATTGAGGTGCAGGCTGTTAATAACAGACAACAACGGCGCACATTTATACGGCTTCCCTGGGAGCTGTATCGGGATGAGCCGAATTGGGTGGCGCCACTGAAGTTGGAGCGTAGCATGCATTTCTCATCGCTTAACCCCTACCTTAAACACAGCCAGTGGCAGGCATGGGTGGCTTATCGGGGGGGCAGGGCCGTTGGCCGGATCAGCGCCCAGGTGGATGAGCTGCACCGCCGGCAACATAACGTGAGCTCCGGTCACTTCGGCTCCTTTGAGTGTGAGAACAATCCGGATATCGCCAGGGCGTTGCTGGCCGCTGCAGAGAAGTGGCTAGGGGAGAGACAGACTAACATCATCACCGGCCCGCTTAATTTATCCATGAACCAGGAATGTGGTCTACTGGTGGAGGGGTTCGATACCCCCCCCATGGTGATGATGCCCCATAACCACAGATGGTATGGGGAATTGTTGGAGCGTGCCGGCTATGAGAAGGCCCGGGATCTGTATGCCTACTGGATAAGGTCTGATTTCAACCCGCCCGGGACCATGCTGAGCCTGGTTAGACGCTATGGCGCAGAGATAAGTCTGCGTGTGCTCAATCGCAGGAAGTTCCGGCAGGAGCTGGAGGTGATCAGGGCGATATTTAATGACGCCTGGTGTGATAACTGGGGGTTTGTGCCTATGACCGACACCGAGTTTGCTGAGCTCGGCAGTAGCCTGCGTTGGTTTGTGCCGAAGGATTTTGTCTATATTGCGGAGTGTAGGGGCAGACCTGCCGCATTCATAGCCGCACTGCCTAATTTGAACGAGGCGCTCAAGGGGTTAAACGGCAGTTTATTCCCGTTTGGGATTGTTAAGTTGCTCCGCGCGATTAAGCGGCGAGAGATCAAAACCGGCAGGGTGGCGTTGATGGGGGTGAAAAAAGCATGGCAAAATACGCCCACGGGGGCCGCGCTCGCTTTTCTTTTGATCAACGAGGTGAAAAGGCGTGTGTATGACGGCGGCATCGAAGAGGTGGAGATGTCATGGATATTGGAAGATAACCGGGGTATGCGTAGTATTTTAGAGAAAATCGGCGGCACGCTATATAAAACCTACCGCATCTACCAAAAAGCGCTGAAGTAGCCTTCCGTGAATACTGGATCTGCGCGGCAGGTGACGGCATTATTACTCGCAGGCGATCGCACCGGCAACGACCCGCTCACGGCAACCTCCCCCTCTCGCAGTAAGGCATTGATTTCTCTGCTGGGCATACCGGTCATCATGCGCGTCATTCATGCGCTACAGGCCTGTGATCGGATCAGGCGCTATGTGTTGTGCGGCCCGTCCGAGTTAGCGATGAATGAGTGCGTGGCATTACAACAGCTCATCCAGCAGGATCACATCACCTGGCTTTCCCATCGTGAAGATCTCCCCGCCAGTGTGCTGGCCGGGCTGGATAGTATCGAAGCGCATTCAACAACACTCATCACCACCGCCGATCATGCCCTGCTGGACGCCGATGTGCTCAATTATTTTCTGGATGAGGCCTTCGCCAATGACGCTGACGTCAGTGTCGGGCTTGTTAGCTATAGCCTGATAAAAGCACGTTACCCCCAAGTGAGACGCACCGTACATCGTTTTTCAGACGGTGCGTACTGTGGCTGTAATCTATATGTTGTCTCCAGCCAATCCGGCAGGGATATGATCTCGCATTGGCGAAGGGTTGAGGCGGAGCGGAAAAAGCCCTTGCAGATGGCGATAAAAGTGCTGGGATTTAAGGCGTTGCTTAAAAAGCTATGCGGGTTTTTAAGCCTTGAGCAAGCGCAGCAATCCATTTTTGAGCGGACCAACATCAAAGTAGCGTTTATTGAGCTACCCTTCGCCCATGCCGGCATTGATGTTGACACAATAGAAGATAAAGAGCTGGTTGAGCGCATTCTCTCCCACAGGAAATAGCGCTACTTCGAGAACAACCTCTCGGCTATCTTTAGATCATGAATAAAATCTATTTCACACCAGCGATGACCGTTGATCGAGCAGGCATGAACGAAAGATTGTCTCGCCAGTGCATCAATGACGCTCAGGAACCAGCGTGTTAGTGCATCATCCTGTTTTATCTGTTTATGTAGTTGCTGCCTGAACAGGGCCGGCCCATTCTCGCGAAAATAAAGCAACCCGATAGACTCGGCCTGGGTCTGGCTTTCGGTTAATGCCTTGCTGACGGACTTGACCCGGCTACCCGCCAGCTCTACCTTCATATCATCCCCATCGTAGTGCTCTTTTTGATCCACCGTCAGGGTGATGGGCGCTGTCGGGGATTTAAGAACATGCTCTAATAAGGCCGTCTCAAACAGGGTGTCGCCGTTTATGAGGAGAAAATCCTCTTCCATGGCATGACGCGCCAGCCAGCAACTGGCGAGATTATCACACACTCGGTAAAACGGATTAAAGACGATATGGATCCGGGATTGGCAGTCGCGATATTGGCCAGGCACGCTCTCCTCGACGAGATCAGAATTAAAACCGGTGACAATAAATATGCGCTCTATGTTTGCCTTGCATAATGAGTCGAGCTGCCATTGCAGTATGGTTTTCCCGGCCACCGCCAGCATACACTTGGGCCGGCTCGCCGTAAGCGGGAGCAACCTTTTGCCCTGTCCTGCACTTAATATCACCGCATTAGTCATGGAAATAATATCGCTATTTTTTTTAGAATCGTTACTTGACCTTGACTGCCTGGGCAGGTCAACTTCTTCTCTCTGGAACCCGGGTGAGGCCCGGGCAAGGTGTATAATACCATCACCTATCATAGACAACACGGGGAAAGCTGGCGTCGGCGAAGTTTAGCTTGTTCAGGTTATGGGGCGTATTGAGCGTTATATTATTTTCGAAGTACTAAAGCCACTTGGCTTTGTGCTCCTCATTCTGGTCGCCATGTTCGCCTGTTTCAGTGGCGCCCGCTTCCTGGCGGAGGCCGTCACGCAAACCCTGGGCGTTTATTTTATGTTCAAGCTGATTTTCTTAAAGACGTTCATCGCCCTTGAAGTCTTAATTCCCATTGCGTTATATGTCTCGGTGGTGATTGGTTTGGGCCGGTTGCATCGGGATCAGGAGATCATCGCCCTGCAAGCCGCTGGCGTTAGCAATCAACACCTGGTCAACGCCATTTTTATCATTGCCATACCTGTTGCCATCGCCGTTGGCCTGCTCTCGCTGCATGGCAGACCCTGGGCCTATGAGAGCAGTTATATCCTGGACGCCAGGGCAAATGCGGATCTGAATATGGATCGCTTTCAGGCGAAGCGATTTTATGGTAATGAGGACAACGGCACGGTCATATATATCCACGATAAGGATGAGGCGAGCGGCGAGCTCTCCCGGGTGTTTTATTATACCCGTAATGGGCATATCAGCGAGGTGACGCTGGCTGCTTCGGGCAGGCAACATGAAGATGCGAATACGCAAAAACTCCAGGTGCATCTCAATGACGGCTATCTTTATGCGTTAAGACAAACCGGCGCCGATGATGAATTGAGCCAATTTGACCGCTTGGTGAAGTCTCTCGAAGACCCTGAATCCACCATCGGCTATAAGCGCAAAGCCGCCGCAACAAGCGGCTTGCTAGTCTCTGACAGGCCCGCTGATATCGCCGAGGTGCAGTGGCGATTATCCCGTCCTGTGGCGACAATATTACTGGCGTTGATCGCCATCCCGTTGAGCCGTTCCTCTCCACGGCAGGGCAAAAACGAGAAGGCGTTCACGGCGGCGCTGGTTTTTGCGGTTTATTATAACCTCAGCGGTGTGGCGCGAAACTGGGTGGAGCAGGGTGTTGTGGATAAGTTTCCCGGCATATGGTGGTTGCATTTCCTCATGCTCATTGTCGTGTTGCTTCTCTTAAAACCCGGATTTAAGGCAAACACGAGGGGATGAATACGCTTGAGCGATATTTAATGCGGCACATTGCCCTGGGGGTCGTGATTGCCGCCGCCATTTTGCTGCCGCTGTTCGCTTTCCTGGATCTGATCGAACAACTGGATGATGTCGGCCAGGGGGATTATCGCACACAGGATGCGTTTTATTTTGTGTTGTTGTTGCTGCCCCGGCGGCTTGTTCAGCTGCTGCCGTTCATTGCCTTGATCGGTAACGTCATTGCTTTGGGCAGGCTGGCGATGCACTCAGAGATTATCTCCATGCGCGCTGCAGGGTTATCGCCATTGAGGCTAAGCCTGGCGCCGCTCAAGGTGGGCTTGTGTTTGTTGGCGCTGGGGGTGGTTTTGGAGCAATTCATCGCGCCGTTATTGCAGCAAAAAGCGATGGCGTCTCGCTCCCGGGCATTGGTTCAAAGTGCGGAGCTGGGTGAAGATCTCGGCATATGGACCCGGGATGAGCGGCATATATTGCGGATCGGCAAGTCGGTGCATTCCGCTTATATGCAGGAGATCGAGATATTTATCATGGATGAGGCCGGTCTTCTGTCTGAATACATCTATGCGGATAATGCCGAGGTGGTGGATGATACATTATGGTATTTGAACAACGTCACTAAAAAAGAATTAAACGGCCTCAAGGCAAAGACACGGAAGCTCTCGCAAATGCAGTGGCGATCGTCTCTAGCGCCGGAGCAGATCGCAACGCTAACAAAACCGCCGGAGAGCCTCTCGCCAACGGATCTATACCACTACATGCGTTATCTGCAAAAGACCGGGCAACAATACGACGCCATTTCACTGGCCCTATGGAGAAAACTGGGCGCCGGTTTTATGATGATCGCCATGCTGTTGCTCTCGGTGCCGTTTGTGTTTGGCGCTATCCGCTCGGGTGTGACCAACCGTCTGGTGTTAGCGGGGATCACCGGGATCGGTGTTTATCTGCTCGATCAGATAGTATCGAATGTCGGCCTGTTGTTGGATTTGAACTATGGGCTCATCGCCCTGGCGCCGGGGTTTATACTGATCTGGATTGCTGCGGTCTGGTTGCAACGCATAGCCTGAGGGCGCCTCTAAAAATGTCCTTTTTTCGCGATAGCCTCCGATAGCCTCCGATAGCCTCGTTGGCATCGTCGTACTCGCATCCTTAATGTATGGTCTTATACACTGCGGTGCTGCGTGCGCCGCCGCCTCACTACCACAGAAAAGTCACTATTTTTAGAGGCGCCCGTGTGTCTGTTTTATCTATCTAAAGTCCCGTGAAAAACGCATTTTACATTCCCGGCTGTTGTTATCCATCACATAGGATTGGGCGCATGTTGACCAGCCCTGATCAGGGGGGTGGATCTGGTAGATGTTGTATCCCGGGGTTTTCTCGGCATTGCCGTCATTCGCCGATGCTGAGGGTACGCCAAAGACCGGGGGTAACTGCTTGTTCGAGTTAAGCCGGTGATGGATCTGCCGGTGGCCATGCCCATGCAGGATTAGCTCAGCGCCCCTGTGCTTGATGATGGAAATAAATTGTGCCGCATCGATCAGGCGCCGTCTGAAACTCGACACCCCCGGTTGCGGGCTATGGTGTAATACCACGATGCGATACAGATCTTGTTGTGCGGTGGTTTTAAGTAAATCGGCCAGCCGTTGTAATTGTGCGTGGCCGAGTTTCCCCGTGGCGAGAAACGCTGCGCTGGGAATGGCGGTGGAAAGACCAATAATGGCCACATGCTCCCGTATACGCAGATAGGGAAAGGGGGCTTTGTCGTTCGCCTCGATACCGGCGTCGCTTTGCATGTAAGGTAGCCATTGTCCGATAGAGTGGGTAAAATCGGTGGCTACATAGGCGTCATGGTTACCCGGCACCACGGAGACATCACCCGCTTTGCCCAGGCTGTCTAACCAGTTTCTGGCCTGCGTGCATTCATGTGTGGTGCCTAAATGGGTGAGATCACCACTGATGATGATGTGATCGGGTTGTTGGCTTCCCAGGTCCTGGATTATGCGAGATAAAACCTCGTTGCTATGGGCATGACGACGCTTTAATTTCCAGGATACATACCCAATCAGTCGCTGATTTAACAACTCACGCCGGCGGATATCGACCAGTGACGTCATGTGGGGATCGGAGATATGCGCTATTTTCAAGCTCGAAGTGCCAGTGGTGGTAATGAATGACACAGTATATATAACATCACCTCTGATGTTTAGCCTATGAAAATGGTAGATGAGCAGATACGTGCACATAATCGGCGGCGGTGAAACAACACTCTGGGGGATGACGGGCCCGGCGCGATTGGTGAAGATGCTAAACGCCGCAGGCGGTATCAACATCATCAATGCGCCCTCTGAGCTGCCGCCTGAAACAGGCTTGCTGTGTTTGCGGGGCGATTATATCTATGATGTGCGTCTAATTGATGCCGTGGTTGATGAAGCCGGTGAGTTCGTCCTCTACGGCGAGGATGGTAAAACACCGTTAGCCGTGAGCACAGCTAGTTATGAAGCGGACATATTCAATCAGGCGCAGAGGCTGGGCGAGTACAGGAAAATCACCATTGATGGATTGGTTAGCCCTTATGATAACCAGTTAAAAAAATTTGAGCCGCCCAGGGCCCGGGCGATCACACCCGATAACCGGGACCTTCTTGAGCGGGCGTTGTTCAGCGCTTCATACAAAGGCGTGACGGATTGTGTGACCAAGTGGTTATGGCCTTTGCCAGCCCGCCTTGCGACCAGGGCCTGTGTAAATATGGGCCTAAAACCCAATCACCTGACGGCCTTCAGTGTGGCGCTCGCAGTGCTGGCCGGTTATGCATTCTGGCATGGCCAGTTTGGAGCGGGTTTAGTCCTGGGCTGGGTGATGACGTTTCTGGACACGGTGGATGGCAAACTGGCCAGGGTGACGCTCACTTCAAGTCGTATCGGTGATGTGATGGACCACGGCCTTGATCTCATCCACCCACCGCTCTGGTACATCGCCTGGGGGGTGGGTCTAACAACACATGCCCCGTTGCCTCCGCCATTATCCTTGCTCATCATCCTGATGTTTATCGGCTACCTGGGGGGCAGGTGTTGTGAAGGGATCTTCGAGATCTGGATAGCGCCTTTTTCGATATTTTTATGGCGACCCGTCGACTCCCTGAACCGTTTGATCACGGCGCGCCGTAACCCCAACATGGTGATCCTGACGATGTGTCTTTGTTTATCAAAACCCGAGCTGGGGCTACTCCTCGTGATTGTATGGCACCTTCTGTCCACGTTATTTTTAACCCTCAGGCTGATACAGGCCTGGAAGACAAAGCGGGAGCAGGGGGAGATGGCAAGCTGGTTGGCTGGTGAGGATCCCACATCCCATGCGAATAAACTCGCGGTAAGAGTATTCACATGAGGCAGGTGTTAAGCACCGGGATCATCTGCAATCCAGCGAGCGGGCAACTTAAAAAAAAACGCCTGCTAGAAGTGCGGGAGGCCGTCCGTTGCATGGGTGATGTGCATTATAAAGAGATCAATGCCATGCGCTCGAGATGGAGATCACCCTGAATGGGTTCGCAAAACAGGGTATTGATCTATTGATCATCATGGGCGGGGACGGCACTGTACACGGGGTATTGACCTGTCTATTTGCACAAAAGCCGTTTTCCATCATGCCGCTGATCAGCATCATCCCTTCGGGCACCACCAATATGACGGCCCTGGATTTCGCCATCAAGGGCGATCCGGTGAAAAAATTAAGGGCATTACATCGCCTCCTGGGCGCTTCGAATGTTGAAAACTATTTAATTCAGCGTCCGGTTTTAAGGGTAGAACAAGGCCGGGCGAGGACCCGCTACGGGATGTTTTTTGGCGTCGGCGCCATTGCCCGGGGGGTGGTGTATTTCAACACGCAGGTCAAAAAAATAGGCATGATCGGCGAGGGCGCCTCCGCCATCGTCATGGCCCGTTTCCTGATCCGGGCGCTGCTCGGCGACCAGGGCGCACTTTGCTCATCGGTCTCGGTAGCATACCCGGGGCAGGATGGTCATGAGGTGGGCGGCGAGCAGTTGCTTGTTTTTGCGAGCGCCCTGGAGAGGTTGCTGCTGGGCCTGCGCCCTTATTGGGGGCGGGAAGTCGCCCCCATCCATGCAACCATCATCAGACGCTCGCCAAAGGGCTTGCCGTTGGCGCTCATCCGGCTATTCTCTGGCAAGGGGTTGCGTGCCGAGCAGGGCTATATCAGCCATAATGTCTCGCAATTAGCCTTCAGCTTCAGTGATGATTATATTATTGATGGTGAGGTCTATTCCGCATCCATTGATGACGGGCCTGTGAGGATCAGTGCCGATGGGCCAATCCAGGTTCTCTCCATATAATTTAAGGCGGTGTTCAGTGAGTACACTCAAGGCCCCCGATAAAGCCCTGGTTGATGTCATCGCCGGGCAGTGCTCAAAGGCGGCGCCAAAGGTGTATCGCCTTATCGCCGAGACAATCCGACATGACTATGGTGATGCCGTGATCGGCGTCCTCCTTTATGGTTCCTGTTTGCGGGGTGCAGATGTTGAAAACAACATCGTTGATATCTATGTGATCGTTGATGATTATGGCAATGTATATGATAAAAAGCGCGAGGCCCGCCTGAATGCCTGGCTACCGCCCAATGTGTTCTATCAGGAAATAACCGCTGATGGGGCCCTGGTGCGTATCAAATCGGCGATCATCACCCTGGATGATTTTAACGATGGCGTTAGCCACTGGTTTCATTCCTATCTCTGGGGGCGGTTCTCACAGCCGGTGCGTATGCTCTATGTCCGTGATGATACGATCAGATCGCAGATCAATGCAGCGCTCGCCCAGGCGGTGTTGTCCCTGCTGCGGGCGACATTGCCTGCTCTGGGCGCCACTTGTGCTGATGTGGAGGCAATCTGGAGCCAGGCGCTTTGCCTGTCTTACTCCGCTGAATACAGACCGGAGTCACAATCCAGGGCCGGCCAGTTGATCAAGTTAAATATGGCTTATTATCATCAGTTGACCCTGGCGGCCCTGCCCATGCTCGGGTCGCTTCTACAACGTGAAGGAGATGTTTATGTCTGTCTTGCTGATGGGCGGGCCAGGGGCAAAGCCCTGTTGCAGTGGCGCTTACGCCGTTGGCAGGGACGGCTGTTATCCATATTGCGGCTGATGAAGGCCTCATTCACTTTCAAAAACAGCGTCGATTATGCGGCATGGAAAATCAACAAGCACACCGGCGTGATGATCGATGTGACGCCCGCGCTCAGGCGCTATCCGCTGCTGTTCGGCTGGCGGGTGCTCTGGCAACTCGCAAGGCGAGGTATTTTACACTAGCGCTTAACATCATGAAGCAGACAGACTTGATCGGGAGAACCGAGCCTGCACCCAGGAAGAAGAAACACCGCTTGACTGTGGCGGTGGGGTTGTGGGTCATTAAACGAATCGAGAGAATCGTGGTGAGGTATTCTGCGGTTGAGAACACGCCTTTTCTTGATGCACATCAGTTTCCCTGGGTGAGGCGCCTGGAATTAGATTGGCGCGCCATTCGGGAGGAGCTGGACGGCTTGCTCAAGACCCCGGAGCGGATCCCCAACTTCCAGGATATTTCACGGGATCAAACCAACATCACCCGGGATGATAAATGGCGATCTTATTTTCTCTATGGCTATGGCTACAAGATGGAAAATAATTGCCATGCCTGCCCGAAAACCACCGCCATCATCGAAAACATCCCCGGCATGTTCACCGCTTTTTTCTCCGTGCTGGCGCCGGGCAAACACATACCCCGCCACCGGGGCCCCTACAAGGGGCTGTTACGGTGTCACCTGGCGCTGATGGTGCCGGAGCCGTCCAGGGAGTGCTTCATCGAAGTGGATAAAGAGACGGCTACATGGGAAGAGGGCAAATGCCTTGTGTTCGATGATACCTATAAGCACCGCGTTGAAAACAACACAGAGGGTGTACGGGTGGTGCTGTTTCTTGATATTGTGCGGCCGCTAAGATTTCCAGGCTCATTGTTAAATAAAGCGGTATTGCAACTGATCCGCTTATCACCGTTTATCCAGGACGCCAGACGCAATCAGGCGGCATGGGAGAGAAGGCTAGGCGATGGTTAAAGCGGCTAAGGCCAGGCCGGCCTCTACAAGGCGTTCGCAAATGCGATGGTTGTTCTCGCCAGCTCGATTTTATCTTCGATGGATTGCATGCGGGTCTTTGTGATGTGTACACCCATCCCTAAACGCTCAATGTCATCAAGCTCATGACTATCACTATGATCGATCACGAGGCCATCGAGAAAATCCTGATAATGCCTTGCGATGGATACGTTGTTCACGGGCAGGCCCATCTCCCCCATGATCTTCGCCGCCGGCCCTCTCAGCGCTCGACCGCCGATGATGGGTGAGACGGCGACAACAGGTGCGAGAGTATGCCCCAGGCCCCGGCGTATCCCCGGCAAGGAGAGGATCGGATCGATGCTGACGAAGGGATTGGAAGGGCACAATATTATCGCCTGTGGAGTCTCGGCGGTCACTAAAGAGAGGAATGCGGGGTGAGGCGGGGCATCATCACGCCCGCTGAACTCGATGGATTTGACCTTGGGCAGGCAGCCGAGGCGAACAAAATAATCCTGAAAAGATAATTGGCCGTCCGTGGTATTGACCTGCGTGCGTAACGGCCCGTTGGTCATGGGAATAACACGATGGGCGAGGCCAAAAGCGCGCAGTAAGGCGGTGGTGATCGCATCTAACGGCATACCGTTATGACGGGCCTTTGTCCTGAATAAATGCGTGCCGAGATCCTTATCCCCCAGATTAAACCAGGTGAGCCCGGCAAAATCCGAGAGAGCCGCCATCACATGCCACGACTCATCGGCGACCCCCCAGCCTTTGTCTTTATCCGCCACGCCCGCCAGCGTGTACATGACGGTATCCAGATCCGGCGAGATGTGTAGCCCCAGGTGTTGAAAATCATCGCCCGTGTTCACCACGATGCATAGCTCCTCAGGGGCGATGATCTCACTTAGCCCCTGGATGAGTTTTGCACCGCCAACGCCGCCGCAAAGGGCCAGTATCGAGTAGCTCACGGGCAGCGCCTAGCGGAATAGGTCTTTCTCAGCGGCCCGGATCAGGGCGCTACTGTTTTGATCCGGGCCATTGAGCTCAACACCTTTGATGAGTACGGCGGGAATACCTTGCGCCGCCTGGCCCATGAGAAGTGAAGCAGCCGCGGCCAGCTCATCGGCAATGCCCGCCTCGGTGGTCGTCAGTGCATTGCCATACAGATCTCTCTCACCACGCAGGTCTACGAGACAGGGCAGACCGGCCGCACCAATGGCCATGCCCACCACACCATAGCGCCATGCCCGCCCGGCGCTGTCATTGATGATCACCCCGACGTTAATGGCCAGTGTTTTTTTAATGGCGAGATGGATCTGCCTTGCGCTGGCGTCCGGGTCTTCGGGCAACAACAACACCATTTCGGATCGTTGGTTTTGCGGGATGTTGGAGTGATCGATACCGGCATTGGCATGGATGAATCCCAGCTTGTGCTCAACGATCAGCGTCCCTTTTCTGTATCTGACGACACGCCGGGATTGTGACAGGATCAATTCCACCAGGCGCGGATCCTTATCCACTTCACGGGCCAGTTGTTCGGCCCTGTGTGATGGTGTGACGTCACTTAAATTAACGAAGCGCCGCTCGGCCTTCGATACGATCTTCTGTGCGATCACCAGTATGTCATGGTTATCGACATTCCACTCCCGTAGCCGCGGCAGCAATAATGCGGTCAGATCATCACCGGGTTCAACCCGGGGGAGCCCGGTGAGCGGCTGCATGTGTACCGCGCCGCTCATAACCGATTATGAGCATTCCAGCTCACCGCCCGGATCAGGCGAAGAAACCGGCATGGGGCTGGGGCCGTCATCATCTGCATCGTTTTTTTATTCAATGGCTATCGGTATAATGCCCATGTTCTACAAGGTTGCTTTCAGATCAAGGCGCTCATATCACCCACTATCGCGGCAGGATAAGTATGTCAAACAGCGAAAACAACAACACTCAAATTGGTATTGTCGGCGCCGGGATCATGGGGCGCGGCATCGCCCAGTTGTTTGCCCAGTGCGGTTATAAAGTGCATTTATATGACGCTAATGCCGAGGTTGCAACTGAGGCCAGGGATTTTATTCACGGCATGCTCGAAAGGCAGGTTGAGAGGGGAAAATACGCAAGCGCTGAGGTCGAGCGGATCCTCGCCAATATCCGCATATGCAACAAACTGGCGCAGCTTGCTTTATGTGATGTGCTGGTTGAGGCGGTGGTTGAGAGCCTTGATGTGAAAAAGCGGTTGTTTGCGGAGCTGGAAAAACACGTTCGTGCATCGGCCATTCTGGTGAGCAACACCTCGTCTTTGCTGATCTCCGATATTGCCTCTGCCTGTGCGCGGCCATCCAGGGTGGCGGGCCTGCATTTTTTTAATCCGGTGCCGTTGATGAGGTTGGTTGAGGTGATACCGGCGGTGAGAACGGCGCAGCGCGTTGTTGACGGGCTTGTCGCATTAATCGCAACGACAGGCCATCGTGCCGTGATCGCCCAGGATCAACCCGGTTTCCTGGTGAACCATGCCGGCCGCGGGTTTATCACGGAGGCGTTGCGTCTGCTGGAAGAGGGAGTCGCCGCCGCTGCGGATGTGGACAACATCATGCGTGAGGCCATGGGTTTTCCGATGGGGCCCTTTGAATTGCTCGATCTCACCGGCCTTGATGTCTCCGGCAAGGTGATGCAGTCGCTCTATGATCAGTTCCAACAGGACCCGTTGTTTCGCCCCTCATCACTCATACCACCGAGGATGGCGGCGGGTTTATTCGGCAAAAAAACCGATGCCGGGTTTTATCAGTATCAGGATAATCAAAAAATCACGCCTGCCCCGCCTCCAGCGCCGGGGATCACCTTAAATAAAGTGTGGATTGGGGCGGATACTTCTGAGGAATTGGCCGGGTTATTAACAGCCGCCGGCGCCACCCTCGTTAAGACGCCTGATGAGGATGAGACGATCATTGTCTTGCAGTTTTGGGGGGATGACGTCAGTAGCGCCTGTGCAAGACTGGGTCTTGCGCCCGACCGCTCTGTCGCTATCGACCCGTTGCCTGATCTGCATTTGCGCCGCACCCTGATGATATCACCCGTGACCCGTGTGGCGGTGCGTGAGGGCATACATGGCTTGCTGGCGGCGGACGGGGCGCCCGTCACCGTGATCAATGACAGCCCCGGGTTTGTGAGCCAGAGAATACTGGCGATGATGGTGAACATCGCCTGTCATATCGCCCAGCGAGGCATCGCCAGCGTGGCCGATATTGAAGATGCGGTGACATTGGGCCTGGGCTATCCGCTCGGCCCCTTCACCTGGGGTGATAAGATCGGCGCCGACAGGGTGGCCGGGGTTTTGACCAGGCTGTTTGATCTGACCCACGATCCGCGTTATCGCTTGAACCCCTGGTTGCGCCGCCGCGTACAGTTGGGACAGTCATTATTAACCGAGGAAGCCAGCAGAGTTTAAAATCGACTATGGAGATAAACTGAAACATGACAACGCAAAAAAGCCAAAACATCACCTGGAGCGAGAGCCACATTACCCGGGAGATGGGTGCATCGCTGATGGGGCACAAAGCCGTCACGGTCTGGTTTACCGGCTTATCCGGTGCGGGCAAATCGACCATCGCACAGGCAATGGAGGCAAGGCTTATCGATAGCGGGATCAAGGCGTTCATTCTCGATGGCGATAATGTCCGCCATGGGCTCAACGCCAACCTGGGGTTCTCCCCTGATGACAGGACGGAAAATATACGCCGCATCGGTGAGGTGTGTAAATTATTCACTGACGCCGGACTGGTTGTGCTCTCTGCTTTTATCTCACCTTATCGGGCAGATCGGGAGAAGGTGCGTCAGCGTCATCCTGAAGGTGGCTTTATAGAGGTGTATGTGGACGCCCCTCTGGCGGTGTGTGAAAGCCGGGACGTAAAGGGGCTGTATCAAAAAGCACGCACCGGCGAGATAGCCGAGTTTACCGGGATCTCCGCCCCCTACGAAGCGCCAGATCATCCGGAGCTGTGTCTTAAAACCGGCGAGCAATCGGTGGCGCAGTCCGTAGCGCAGGTGATGGCTTACCTTAAAGGCAAGCACATCATTTGAGCGCTAAGGTAAAAACCCGTTTTGCCCCCAGTCCCACGGGCTATCTGCACATCGGTGGTGCGCGCACGGCCCTGTTCGCCTGGTTATACGCCCGGCGTTATGGTGGCGAGTTTGTCCTTCGGATTGAGGATACTGATCGGGCGAGATCGACGGATGCGGCGATTAAGCTCATACTCGATAGCATGGGCTGGCTGGGGTTGAATTATGATCAGAGCGTTGTTTATCAATCAAAGCGCATGGCGCTGTATAAGAAGGCCATCGACCAGTTACTCGATGATGATAAGGCCTATTACTGCTATTGCAGCAAGGCGGAGCTGGAGCGGGTCCGTGCCGAGGCCAGGGCCAGGGGAGAGAAGCCGAAATACAATGGCAAATGCCGGGATGGGGCGCCGTCCATCGCCGCTGATCGCTCACCGGTCGTCCGCTTTAAGAACCCTTTGCATGGAGAGGTGGTGGTAGCGGATCTGATCCAGGGCGAAGTCACCATCCATAATCGTGAGCTGGATGATGTTATCATCGCCCGTGCCGATGGGGCGCCGACTTATAACCTCACTGCTGTGGTCGATGATGCGGAACTGGGGATCACCCATGTCATACGGGGTGATGATCATCTCAACAACACGCCACGGCAGATCAATATCTTCCATGCCCTGGGCGTGCCTGCACCTCAATACGCCCATATACCGCTGATCCTCGGTGAAGATGGGAGAAAACTATCCAAACGCCACGGCGCCGCCAGCGTGCTGGCATATCGGGATAAAGGCTATCTGCCCCAGGCGCTGCTGAATTATCTGCTGCGTCTGGGTTGGTCCCATGGCGATCAGGAGATCTTCTCCATGGATGAGATGATCGCATTATTCGACATAGCCGCCGTCAATCGATCCGCCGCCGCCATCAATCCCGACAAGTTGCTGTGGTTGAATCAACATTATCTCAAGGAGAGTGAGCCGGAGGACATAGCAAAGCTGCTGAAACTGAAGCTGCTTGAGAAAAATATCCGCCCCTGCCGCTCGCCAAACATCGTGCAACTGGCGGGCGTACAGAAAGAACGGGTGAAAACCATTGCCGAGATGGCCGAGCAAAGCGGTTTTTTCTATGCGGACTCTCTCACTTATGATGAGGCGGCCGCAAAAAAACACCTGCGCCCGGCCGTGCTTGAGGTCATGCAGTGCGCTAAAGATGCGCTGTCGGAGCTCACGAGCTGGGAGAGAGTCGCAATCCATGGGGCCATCAACGCTGTGGCCGAGCGGCACGGGATGAAACTGGGTAAAGTCGCACAACCGCTAAGAGTCGCCGTGAGCGGCGGCGCCATCTCCCCTGCCATCGATGTCACATTGGCGTTGTTGGGTAGAGAGAAAGCGCTCTTACGGATCAAACAGGCCCTCGATTATATCAACCGGCGGGCGCCGGCTTGACAGCCCAGGGGGTGTGCAGTAAAGTCCGCCAACTTTTTTCCTGGCGTTGGGATCAGGCAAAAACAGGGGGCCATAGCTCAGCCGGGAGAGCGCTTGCATGGCATGCAAGAGGTCGGCGGTTCGATCCCGCCTGGCTCCACCAGATTACCTTGCAACCGCATCCGTCCCCTTCGTCTAGAGGCCGAGGACACCGCCCTTTCACGGCGGCAACAGGGGTTCGAATCCCCTAGGGGACGCCATCTTGCCGTCACTGCCAGCTTGTTAGCCAATGCCGAGGGGCTTGTGTTCGATGTCAAGGGTGCGCTGGACCGGGACAAACAACCGGCTAACATCCTGCTAAAACGACTTTGACGGGGAGGGCGTTTCCATGAACATCACCATGATAGGGGCCGGCTATGTGGGACTGGTCTCCGCCGCCTGTTTCGCCGAGTTTGGCGCCGAGGTTAGCTGTGTCGATATCGCGCCGGGGAAGATAGAAGGCCTGCAAAAGGGTCGGTTGCCTTTCTATGAACCCGGCCTTAAAGCCCTGGTGCAGAAGAACCTCGCCGAGGGTCGATTATGTTTCACAGGTGATCTCGCCGCTGCGGTTGGGGGCAGCGAGCTGGTGTTTCTCGCCGTCGGTACGCCTTCAAGGCGAGGCGATGGTCATGCCGATCTGTCCTATGTCTATCAGGCGGTGCGTGACGTCGCGCCCCTCCTCAGTGATTATACTGTTGTTGTCGATAAATCCACCGTGCCCGTGGGTACGGCGCGAGAAGTTAAGCGGATTATAAAAGCAGAAAACCCAAAGGCGGATTTTGATGTGGCCGCCAATCCGGAGTTTCTGCGAGAAGGCGCCGCCATTGCCGATTTCATGCGCCCGGACAGGGTCGTGCTGGGCGTTGAGAGCGAGCGTGCCGAGGACAGGCTGTGCGAGCTGTATCGCCCCCTTAACCTGATTGAAGCGCCGATCCTGATCACCGATCTGGAGAGTGCGGAGCTGATCAAATACGCAACCAATGCCTATCTGGCCACCAAGATCAGTTTTATCAATGAGATGTCAACACTCTGTGAGGCGGTGGGCGCCGATGTCCATGCGCTGGCCAAAGGCATGGGGCTGGACGGCAGAATTGGCCGAAAATTCCTCCATCCGGGGCCCGGTTACGGCGGCTCCTGTTTTCCTAAAGACGCCAGGGCGCTGGTACGCATGGCCCAGGAGCGGTGTGTGTCGAGCCGCATTGTGGAGGCGGTGATTGAAGTTAATGAGGCGCAAAAAGCCCGCATGGTAGAGAAGATCCGCCATGCGCTTGGCGGTGATGAGGCCGGCAAGACCATCGGCGTTTTAGGTCTGACCTTCAAGCCGGAGACCGATGATATGCGCGAGGCCCCGTCCCTGTCCATCTTGCCGAGGTTGATAGACAAGGGGGCGAGGGTTCAGGCGCATGATCCAAAGGGCATGGCCGCGGCGAGCGCCGTGTTGCCGCCGACAGTGCAATATGCCGATGACATCTACGCCGCCGTCACCGATGCTGATGCGGTGGTGTTGTTGACGGAGTGGAACGTCTATCGGGGGCTGGATCTACGCAAGGTTCATGCACTCATGGCGGGGAATGTTTTTATTGATCTGCGTAATGTCTATGAACCTGCGCTCATGGAAGACGCCGGCTTTGCCTACTTCAGCGTCGGCAGGGCGTAGAGAGCCGCCCCTCATACATGGCCAAACCCGGCAAAAGATGATCAGCGCAGGTCGTCACTGCTGATCTGGATGCGTTCTCATACATGGCCAACCCCGGCAACAGACGATCAGCGCAGGTCGTCACTGCTGATCTGGATGCGTTCTCATACATGACCAAACCCGGCAACAGACGAGCCGAGATAACGTGTTTAATGAACCCAATCAAGCCGGCAATACGCCAGTATAAAGAATATCCGAGGTGACGGGCAGTGCGGATCTGACGCCGGTTAGCGGGAGAAGACATGAACACAGCAACACCAAAGCCGGGTTGATTGCTCCCTTAGTTAGCTTTAGCAATACCACCGATGACTTCAACACCAAAGCCGGGCCGATGTTCCCTCGTTATCCTTGCAATCCCGCCGATGACTTTAAGAATTAAGGCTCGTTCCACTGCCGGTGTTTTAAGCTGAGTTTATTTTGGGTAGAATACATGCTTCACCATCATCATTATCTAAAGCAAGAAAAATCAAGCAAGAAAAACCCGTGGCTATGCTGTATAGTGCCTGCCTCATCGCACCTATGGCGAGGGGCCTGCCGGGGCCATCGCATCGGGCGCAAAGACAACAAACCCAGGATTGAGAATCGGACTCAAACATGCCGGATCGCCCCCCCACTGACAGCACCCCGCCACCCAGCTTCCAGTTGATCCCGGCCAATTATCCGCTGCAGGAGGATGAGTTTAGCCTGTATGACGTCGCCCTGTTGTTGCTCGGCTACCGCACCCACATTGCGGTAGTCACCGCATTGTGCGCCGCTATCGCCCTGTTGTACGCCTTGCTTCAGCCGCCGGTATATGAAGCCAGGGCCTGGCTGTCCCCGCCTGAGGCCCATGATGTTGTCGGGCTGGCCCGCGCCGGCAATAACCCGCCGCCGCCCCAGGCCGTGTTCGAGCAGTTTCTTGATAACTTTCAATCCCGTGCCCTGCGCTGGCGGTACTTTGAAGATAATGATCTGCTCACAGCGCTACGGGGGGATGATGTTGATCCCATCAATACGAATGCGGTGTTTGAGGGCATGTTCAATAACAAGTTGCTTTTCATACCGGAAGAGAAAAAAGCGGGCGGAGGCAAGAAAAGCATCATTCGGGCGAGCGCCACCTTGCAGGCCCGGGAGGCGACACTCGCCGCTGCCTGGCTGAACGGTTTTGTCGATTATGTGAATGAGGAAACCGTTGCCTCCCTGAAGCGGGATATTGCTTCAAGCCTGCAACAAAGGCGGCAATCCATTGAGGATGATATAGCGGGGTGGCGAGGTCGTGCCGAGAAAGTGCGCGGGGATAGCATTATCCGATTACAGGAAGCCGATGAGATCAAACGCCGCGATATCGAAAATCAGATCCAGACGCTAAAAGGCAAGTTTGCCAGGGAGAATAGCGATCAGAGGGCGAGGCTTATGGAGGCGATGGGGGTTGCCGAGAGATTAAACATCGAGAACTTCATGCAAATATGGCGGGGCGCGGGCTTGGGAGGCCAAGCTGAGGGCAGTGCGCCCGATTTGCTGGACTTGAGGGCGAATGTGCAGGGGCTACCCGACTACACAAGGGGGAAGCAGGCGCTGGCGGCGGAAATTGCGGCGCTTGAGGGCAGAGCGAGTCGCGAGGAGTTTGTCACCGGCCTTAGGGAATTGCAGGCTGCGCTTTCCCTGCTGGAGGAGAACCCGGAAGTGATTGGCCTTCAGAATCGTCAATCCGATGATCCGTATATTGGCAACTTGCGCGATCTCGAAAAAGAATACGATGGCATTGGCGTTCGGCTTCAACGGTTGGCTGATGATGAGACTATCCGCGCCATCACCATTGAGCAATATGCCGTAGCGCCCAGGGCGAAAACTAAACGCACGCTGATCCTGTTGTTGGGTCTGATGGGCGGGGTGATGTTAGGCGTGCTGGTCGCCTTGCTGTGGCACTTCATCGAGCAGACAAAAATCCGCATGCGGGCAGGGTAGAAGGTGTTGTTTTCGGTGTGTTTTGATGAGGGTGTGCTGGATGCGGTGCGCGTGAGGCGAGGGTAGCGGGTTTGGTGACAGGCGGCGGATTTCACCTGGCTTGATGAGGCCGCCGATGGCAAGTACCGGAACATTTCCCTGGACTATGCCGTGATGGAGCGGGCTCAGTCCATCAAGTGCCTGCCGTTCAGTGCCGGCCTTTTTGATCGAGGTGCAGTTCGGCAGTTACCTGGGCGAGGATGATATTGTGCGCTATGAAGATGCGTATCATCGTACCTGATCCTAAGCAATGGGTTTGGTCATCATTATTCCTGCCGAAAGCCGCCATGGCGGAGCATATCGAAACCCTTATCCTTGAGGCAGAAAGAAGGGTGAACGCCATGGGGTCACAGACAGCGGGATGAACCCTGCGGCGATGCCGTCCCTCATGGGCGCACGGCGTGAAACGCATCTCATCATGGCCACTTGTGGTTTTGCCTCTCTGTATGCAGGCGGAGATGATGGGCGAGCGAGGCACCAGCGGGTTTACCGCCCCTGGGGGTGGTATGAACGCTTAAGTCAGGGCGAGCGGTTTCAGGTGAAGTGCCTGATGGTCAAACCTGGCGGGCGCTTGTCCCTGCAAAGTCATGTGCACCGTGCCGAGCATTGGGTGGTGGTCTCAGGCACGGCGCAGGTGAGCATTGCAGATAAGATCAGCTTGATGAGCGAAAACGAATCCACCTACATTCCCCCTGGCGCCAGACACCGGCTGGAAAATCCCGGCCAGGCGCCGGCCTTTTTGATCGAGGTGCAGTTCGGCAGTTACCTGGGCGAGGATGATATTGTACGCTATGAAGATGCGTATCATCGTACCTGATCGTAAGGAATGGGTTTGGTCATCATTATTCCTGCCGAAAGCCGCCATGGCGGAGCATATCGAAACCCTTATCCTTGAGGCAGAAAGAAGGGTGAACGCCATGGGGTCACAGACAGCGGGATGAACCCTTCGGCGATGCCGTCCCTCATGGGCGCACGGCGTGAAACGCATCTCATCATGGCCACTTGTGGTTTTGCCTCTCTGTATGCAGGCGGAGATGATGGGCGAGCCCCCGGTGTTGTTCGCCCCGGCGCTACAGGCGCAGGTTCTTGCGCTCTTGGGCGGTGAACCAGCGGTAGGTGCCGGCAAGCCCCTCCGCCAGCGGGATCCGGGCCTGCCAGCCCAGGGCGGTGAGGCGGGAGACATCCAGCAGCTTGCGCGGGGCGCCATCGGGCTTTGAGGCGTCATAATCAAGACGGCCATGGAAACCCACCACATCGGCCAGCAACTCGGCCAGCTCCGCTATGGCGATATCCACCCCGGCGCCCACATTCAGGTGCCACTCGCCGGAGTAGTGTCGCAAAAGAAACACCACGGCATCGGCCAGGTCGTCCACATGCAGAAACTCACGCCGGGGCGTGCCGCTGCCCCAGATCCTGACCGAGCCCTCACCGCCTTGCCTCGCCTCGTGGAGCTTTCGGATCAGGGCCGGGATTACATGGCTCGCCTCAAGAGCGAAATTATCCCCCGGGCCATAAAGATTGGTGGGCATACAGGCGATGAAGTCGGCGCCGTGTTGTTTTCTATAGGCACGGCAGAGCATGACGCCGGCAATTTTGGCCGTGGCGTACCACTGATTGGTGGGCTCAAGGGGGCCGCTCAGCAACGCCTCCTCCGGCATAGGCTGTGCCGCCAGGCGCGGGTAGATGCAGGATGAGCCCAGCAACAGCAGCTTCTCCACACCGGCCTTGAAGGCGGCGGCAATGATGTTGGTGTTGATCGCCAGGTTATCGTAGATGAAGTCGGCGGCGTAGCGCTCGTTGGCAAGAATGCCGCCCACACGGGCGGCGGCGATGATCACGGCATGGGGTTTGGTATCGGCCAGGAATGCCTCAACCACATCCTGGCGCCGCAGGTCGATGCGCGCCGGGCCGCTGTCAACCAGGATGCACGGCTCAGCGGCCAGGCGGCGCACGATGGCGCTGCCCACCATGCCGAGGTGTCCGGCCACCCAGATCCGCTTGCCGTTAATGTCGTAGCGGGGCGCAGTCACGGCCGTGATTGTTGTCTTCCTGCCTTTGTTCCACTTATGGCCGCCCGATCGGCGTCCACCATCTCCTGCACCAGGGTCTTGAACGGGGTCTTGTGTGTCCAGCCCAGTTTCGCTTTGGCCTTGCCAGCATCGCCTTGCAGGTGGTGGACTTCTGTCGGGCGAAAATAGCGGGGGTCGACAGCGACCAGGGTAGCGCCGCTGGAGGGGTCAATACCGGTTTCCCCAACACCTTCGCCCTGCCAGCGGATGAGTCGGCCGATATGGGCGAAGGCCAGCTCGACAAACTCGCGCACCGAGTGGGACTCCCCGGTGGCCAGCACGTAGTCCTCGGCCTCATCCTGCTGCACCATGCGCCACATGCCCTCCACATAATCGCGGGCATGGCCCCAGTCACGGCGGGCGTTAAGGTTGCCCAGATACAGGGTTTCTGGATCACCGGCGGCGATTCTCGCCACCGCCCGAGTGATCTTGCGGGTGACGAATGTCTCGCCGCGAATGGGGCTCTCATGGTTAAACAGGATCCCGTTTGTGGCGTGGATCCCGTAGGCCTCGCGGTAATTTACCGCCATCCAGTAGCCGTAGAGCTTGGCGGCCGCATAGGGGCTGCGGGGATAAAACGGCGTGTGTTCATTTTGCGGCGGCGCTGTGGCGCCAAAGAGCTCGGAGGTGGAGGCCTGATAGAAGCGGCTGTGGTCTTCCAGCCCGAGGATGCGGATGGCCTCCAGCAGGCGCAAGGCGCCCAGCGCATCGGCATTGGCGGTGTACTCCGGCGTCTCGAAGCTCACCTGAACATGGCTTTGCGCGGCGAGATTGTAAATTTCATGGGGGCGTACTTGCTGCACGATGCGGAGCAGATTGGTGGCGTCCGTCAGATCACCGTGGTGCATAAAAAATTGTGCATCGGCGTGGTGCGGGTCTGTATACAAATGATCGACCCGCCAGGTGTTAAAGGATGATGATCGGCGTTTGATCCCGTGGACGACATAGCCTTTAGCGAGCAGGAGCTCGGCGAGATATGCGCCGTCCTGCCCGGTAATGCCGGTGATCAGGGCTGTTTTTTTGCTCATGGGCGATGTGGTGGTTGGCGAGGTGTGGTTGTCATTTGCGGATTCTGACAGGGGCGGGCCGGCCAGGCAAGTCCCCCACTTGCGGGCTCTGGGATGGGCTTATTCGCCCTGCCTGCCCGCCTGCACAAAGAGCGTATCAAGAAACCGCTTTACGTCTCTTCTCTTGTTGAGTACGGCCTTTGGGAGCTGGTTATTCACGAAAAAAGGCGCTCTTAGGATCTGCCGGTATTGCTCATCATCCTGATCCAGCTCGATAATGCGCTCAATGACCGCTTCATAGTTGGGGTAGTCGGCGCAGTTGATAAAGGATTTTGTATTAAAATACTCGCCCACATTGGGGGCGCCGTGGTAGATAGGGATGCTGTTGGCGAGCATTGCGTTCGGCAGCTTCTCAGTGATGTAGTCCGGCGCGCTGCTGTTCTCAAAACACAGGACGAACTTGTAATCTCGAAAGAGCTCCTGATTGAGCGCATCGCGATCAACATAGCCACAATCCGGGTGATGTTTGTTGCGACACGCCTTTGCTGTGTCTTCCTCGGTGAGATGTGACAGTGCGGCTTTATTCTCACAGTGCCTCTCAAGCAGGCTGAGGGGGATTGCCGCATTGTTGAGTATCGCACCATAACAGTCCACCGGTTTATATCTACCAAGCTCAAGACAAAACCAGCCCCTCGCATTGGCCAGCATGGAAGAGCGAGCAGCGCGGCTCACAGAAAAGGCGCAAAACTTTGTTTTATCCTCGTAGAGTCTTTTTTGCCGGACTTCAAGAAACCTCTCCATCTCATCAAAATGAGAGTAGAAGAACAGCGGCAGGCTGATCATATTTTCCGCCCGCACGGATGTGGTTTTGTTCGTCAGTATGGCGTGGTTGTTGGCGCCGGGCAGATTTTTTACGTACTGGCTGAACGCGGGCCGGGCGTAAACCCCTCCATCCCGACCTGGCGATACGCTGGCGGCTCTCATTCGCCATGGCATGTTGAAGACCCATCCCATGGATCTGTAGAAGGCTATCTCCCGGTACTTTGCGATGGGTATAAAACAGCGACAGAAAAGCCAGCACAGGCGAGCGATGACGGCTGGTATAAAATGCACTCCCTCGGCGTTTTCCCCGGTAAACAGCAGGGTTTTACCGGGCATGCTCGCCAGGTCAGCCTTCATCCCGTGAAGATAGAAACGGCCCTTGACAAGGGCGAGGCTGCCCCAGCCATGCACCAGCACATCGTAATCATCCCCTGCCTCATGAGGATATCGTAGCCGCAACAGCGAAGCAGTTTCAGGAACTTCCGCTGAAAAAAAAGGCGGTGTTTCGGGTTATCAACGAAGCGAATTTTGACGGACATGGTCGGGCGCTCATCTCCCCTTGTGTGTTGATCGCAGAGATGGGTCGGGGTTTCTCGCCGGGTTTGATGGTTGATGGGGTTCAAACAAGGCGCCCATGTGTGGCCGGCTTCGTATCCCCGCAGTGGCTATGCCCTGTCCAAATATGCCAGCAACTCATCATAGGCCTGCGGGTACCAGGTATCGAAATCCCGCCGGTATCGCCTGTAGACGAGGGCCGCCGTCTGCCGGGTGTAGTGCGCCATCCATTCATCCGGATGGCGTTGCGTTTGATTAAAGTGCGGCAGGGGTTTCAGGCCGTATTTCTCTCGGATGGGTTCAAAGTCCTCGGCCAGGGTTTCATAGCGGCCAATAAAATCAAGCGCTCCCTTGTGGTGCTCGTGGATATGAAAGTATTGCCCCCTGAAATGTATCTCGGCGTAGAAGTCCGGCACTCGGCATACCCGTCTTGCAAACCCGTCAAAGTCCCTCACCCGCTCATGGCGCAGATAGCCAAACAGGTAATGCTGATAAAGGGCGCCGTTGACGCATTTGTCCCTGTAGCAGGCGTATAGCCTGGAAAAGGGATTGCGAACAAAGGTGAACCTGAAGTACCCGTCCACATCCTGGCGGGCATGAAGCGACCGGTTTTCCCTCGTGATGTGTGGCTCATCCGCTGTGATGATGGTGTGCACCGGGTGGCCATCTTTAACTGAATAGTTATCTGCAAACTCCCGCTCATAGAAGCTCGCCTTGATGGAGGTGCAGGCCACCTTCGGCATGGTGATGTAGATGAGTTTGCGACGGCTGTCGAGGAGGCAGTAGGGGGCTTGGAAGAGATAAGTGCCTCGATAAAGGCCGTATATTGATCTCAGGATATCAACTATCGGCCCCGGCAAATGCGCTTTTAGCTGGTTTTTTAGGGGGTCTGTCCAGCGCCACAGGTTTTTGAAGCCTGGTAAGCTCAGGCCTTTGAGCCTGAATGTGGTGTGAACACGGGACGCCATTTAATCCGTCTCAACCTTTGATGTTAATGGACGCCCATCACGGGCGTGGTGATGTTTCTTAAAATCGGGGGGTATGCTCACGTGTCTTTCCTGCCAATCCTGGTGTGGCGATGTGCGTTCCGCTTTATCCTGCATAAGGGGAAAAGGGGAGATTGTTGTGTTTATCACAGGAGAGATAGGGGTTTTTGTAGTCGCCGCCCTCGTTAGGAGCATGAAAACGCCAGGGGATAATCCTGTGGTCTGGCTGATTGCGATACCCCTGTGGCCGATGAGCCTGACACTAGGCCGCCGCCCTGGAGACAATCGCCTCCCGCAAGCCTTCGAGGAGGCCCTCGAGTTTAGCCTGACTGTGTTCAAGCGCCGACACTCTCCCCTCGATGTTTGACAACCTGCTGTCAATCCTCTCTTCCATATCTGATAACCTTTTTTCAGTCTTCTCTTCCATGTTTGATAACCTGTTGTCAATCCTCTCTTCCATACGCCGCATGTCTGCCCGCAACCAGGCGACAAGACCAATCTGAAGACTGGCCAAAGAGAGAACGGCAATAACCAGATCTGTGCTCATGTATTTTTATCCTCCAACTTGCCAGTTCCTGACACACACCGGATCAGGACGCTGATAACTTCGGTCTGTGGGCCTGCGGGTTTCACAGGCCAAACACATTCATCGCTACCCCGCCTTGCAGCTTCAAGTGAACCTGACCCCACCACCCGCTTCGTGGGTGTTTCACTGTCTGTCCAATCTGGTGCTCACGATATTCATGACCCCTGTGGCGGATGAGCCCAACACTAGGCCGTAGCTCTTGAGACAATCGCCTCCCGCAAGCCTTCGAGGAGGCCTTCGAGGTGCGCCATACGTTCACGTATTTGAGATGTATCTTTACGCAGGGCATTCATCTCTTGTCGTAGTTCTTTCATGTCCATTCTTAGCCACGCGACAAGGCCAATCTGAAGACTGGCCAAAGAGAGAACGGCAATAACCAGATCTGTGCTCATGTATTTTTATCCTCCAACTTGCCAGTTGCCCTGACCAACACCGGATCAGGACGCTGATAGCTTCGGTCTGTAAGCCTTCCGGTTTCACAGGCCAAACACATTCATCGCCGCCCCGCCTTGCAGCTGTAAGTGAACCTGACCGCACCACCCGCTTCGTGGGTGTTTCACTGTCCGTACCAATCTGGCGCTCACGATATTCATGCCCCCTGTGGCGGATGCGTCTGACACTAGGCCGTAGCCCTTGAGACAATCGCCTCCCGCAAGCCTTCGAGGAGGCCCTCGAGTTCAGCCTGACTGTGTTCAAGCGCCGACAATCTCCCCTCGATACTTGACAACCTTTTTTCAATCTTCTCTTCCATTTTCGATAAGCTGTCGTCAACCTTCTCTTCCATGCTTGACAACCTTTTTTCAATCTTCTCTTCCATGTTTGATAATCTGTTGTCAACCTTGCCTTCCATGCTTGACAACCTGCTGTCAACTCCGTCTTCCATGTTTGATAACCTGTTTTCAGTCTTCTCTTCCATGCTTGACGGCCTGCTGTCAACTCCGTCTTCCATATTTGATAACCTGTTTTCAATCCTCTCTTCCATACGCCGCATGTCTACCCGCAACCAGGCGACAAGACCCACCATTAAACCGGCCAGGGACACACCGGTAGCAGCAATCGTAATTATCAACGTGGTCGTCATGCTCATCTCATCCTCCTCAAAACGCTGTATCAGGCTTCCCGGCGGCCGATACATCAAGCCTGGGCAATGAACATCTTCCAGAACATGGCCAGAGTAAAGGCCAGGTTGAAGCCTAACATCCATTTCATCAGACGCTGCTCCGCTTCCAGTCTGTGGATATCCGCTTTCAATGTGTGAATGTCCGCTCCCAATCCGTGAATATCAGCCCTGGTCGCCACCTGTGAGTCCAATACTTCACTGAACGCCTGCCTGATGGCTTCGGCTTCCGCCTCGGCCTGTTGCTCAGGCACGCCCGCATCTTTCAGGCGACGGGTAAATCTCAAGGTGTCAAAAATCACCGAACTCATCTCATGCCCTTCTCGAACTTCCCGTTGCATTCGCACAGATCAGTGCTTTTGCCTGCACTCATCACCACCCTGCCTTGTAGCTGCAAGTGAACCTGTCCGCACCACCCGTTTCATTGATGTTTCACTGTCTATCGAACCTAAGGCCCGTCCAATCCGACGCACCCCTGAACCCTTGAGATCTTGATTGCTCAGGGTCATCTCGCAAAAGTGCTGTATCATGTTGCGCCACGCTCACGTTTACTTAGGTTTGCCTTAACACCATGCACATTGAGTTTCTGATCTCCACCATGAACAGGGACAACCTGGACTTTCTCATTCCCATGTTTGAGCAAGTCGGATTAGAGCAGATCAACGCCCTGATTGTCAATCAGTGCACAAGCATTGCCGCCCCCGGGCACCTGGCCCCATGCACAGATAAAATCCGCGTCATCTCCTTGCAGGATGAGGGGCTCTCCAGGAGCAGAAACCGATTGCTGCGAGAGGCGAGGGGCGATGTCTGTATTCTTGCCGATGATGATGTTATCTATGCGCCGGACTGCCTCAAGGTGATAGAGGACGTCTACTCATCCCTGGATGTGGCGATCTGTGCGTTTTACCGGAAGGAGAGGGAAATCAAGCGCAGTTTGTATTACTGCAAAGTGCGTGATCTGCTGAGCATATCGAGTGTGGAGATCAGTTTTCGACGAGCCGGCGTCATCGACAAAGGCATTGATTTTGATGAGCGGTTCGGCCTCGGCTCTGGGCAATATGAAATCGCCGAGGAGAGTATCTGGCTGCTGGATTGCCTGAGGGCGAAATTAAAAATAATGCGTTATCCCTATCATGCCGTGTCCCATCCCCACCCCTCATCGGGCGCTCGTTTCGATGTTGATCTCATGACATGGAGAGGGCCGGTGTTTAAGAGAATGTTCGGCGCATTCGGCTATGTTGTCCTGTTCAGGTTTCTGTTACGGGCGATGCCCTCACTTGTCAGGCGGGGAAGTTTTCTCCGAGTTGTTTATCATGCCGTGAGACTTACACTGGCCTATGAGCCGAAAAAATAATCGCTGGCGCTTGACCACTGATCGGGAACAAGTCAGCATAGCGGGCTTTGTCACGGTGGTGCTCATCAGGTTGTGCAAAGTCTTTAACCTGAAACCCGTTGCCGTGACGCCAAATACGCCGCTTTTGAGGGACAACAACATGTTTGATACGCCATACCGACCGACATCCATTGTACCCGTCCCGCTCCATCTGGCGCTGGCGGTCTTCTGTTATCAGCGCAAGGGCGAGAGCGGCCTGCATGGGGTAGCCAGGTCTTTGTATAAATATCTATTCCATGTAGCGCTCATGAGGGTATCCCGTACCTTGATCGCCAGCCTTTATGCCATTCGGGTGGTCGTAATCGAGTGCTATGTTCCCCCCCCCCCCCCCCCCCCCACAATACCGAGTAAAACCACAGTGCAGGTTGATCCCCTATCGGACGACAAGTGCCTGCCCGTTATGCTGTGGCTCAGATGCTTGCAGGCGCATACTGACGGTAGCGCAAAGGATCCTCATTCGTGAACGCAGGCGGCGTCGATGCGGGCTCGTCCCCGGCGGCGGTGGTAGATGTGATCATACCGGCCTTCAATGCCGCCCGCTTTATTGAAGATGCGCTGCACAGTGTTTTGCAGCAAAGCTGGTTGCCGGACAGGATCATCGTGGTGGATGATGGCTCCACGGACGACACGGCAGAGCGTGTTCGGGGGGTGGGCTCGGCTCGGATTGAGCTGCTGTCGGTGGAACATGGCGGTGTCTCCCGTGCCCGCAATATCGGCGTCAAGAGATCGACAGCGGATTATGTGGCGTTTCTGGACGCCGATGATCGGTGGCTGGCGAAGAAACTGGAACGGCAGCTGGCCTGTCTGCAACAACACAAGGCCAGGGCCTGTTACAGCCTGGCCTCATCGATCGATGAGCAGGGGCGCCCCGTGGCCAATGTCTGGGATGCTATATGGGGTGCGCCGCATAACGGTGAGGGGCTTTTTAGAGCCTTGTTATATGGACGCACTGCTATCATGGGCTCGGCCTCATCGGTCATCGTGGAGCGGGACTTTCTTTTGCAGGAAGCGGGTTTGTTTGACGAGCGCATCAGCTATGATGAGGACTTTGATCTATGGTTACGCATAGCGAGCAAGACGGGGTTTGTTTATGTTGACGCCTATGATGTGCAGCTACGGCAAAATCCGAACTCCAAGAATCGCTCGCCTGATAAAAATGTCCGCCAGCATCTGCTGGATATGAGCTACGTGAGGAATAAATATGCCCGGGAGCATGTATTTCCCGCCCGATTTTCATACTGTTTCCATAGCACGCTATTTATTGGCGTATTGCGCTCAGGGCAAAATAAAATAGCGGCATTGCGCTCTTTCCACGCGGCCCTGAGAAGGGACTGCCCGGATTTCTGCGCCCAACTGGGGGCGACCTTCCTGGCGTTTGCCGGTCGAGTGCTGTGTTGTGGCCTGATACATATTTCTTATGCTTCATTCAAAAAAATCAAAATCGCCCTCAAAGACAGCATGGTGAGGGCTGCCAGCGTGAAAAACCCATCGAGGGCGAGAGACGGCTAACATGACGGGCGACAGCCGTGAACATCCCTGGGGGCGAGAAATATGGCGCATGCTCACCCCGAAACAGCGTCGAGCCGCCCTGGCTTTACTCGGCCTCATGCTGATTGGCGCCCTGCTGGAGATGCTGGGCGTTGGTCTGATACTGCCGCTGATCGCCTTGTTCTCGCACAATGATCCGGCGCAGCACTTTCCCTGGGTCGCACCGCTGATGCACAGCCTGGGTGAGCCGAGCCGAGCAACGTTGATCATCGGCGCCATGTTGCTGTTGCTCTGCATCTACTGTATCAAGGCGCTGTTTCTGGCATTGCTCATCCGCCAGCAGGGGCGTTTTTCCTTTGCGGTTCAGGCGCACATCTCAGAGCGTCTGTTCAGCATCTATCTGCAACAGCCCTACACCTTCCATCTGCAACATCACTCCGCCCGCCTGATGCGAAATATCAACGAAACCAGTACCTTCCGGGAAGGATTGATGGCGCTCATAATCTGGTGCACGGAGGCGCTGGTACTGCTCATCCTGGGCGGTTTCATACTCATGATTGAACCGGGATTGACACTGGCCGTGGCGGGTTTATTCGGGATTGTCGGCGCCTGTTATCATTACCTGCTCCGCAGGCGGATCACTGCATGGGGGCAGGCGCGCCAACACCACGAAGGCTTGCGAATGCAACACATGCAACAGGGCTTAGGGGGCGTGAAGGCAATAAAACTCGGTGGCCATGAGGCGGACTTTATTGCGGCATACCAAAGACATACCGTGATGAGTGTGGCGATGGCAAAAAGACAATTTATCTTGCAACAGTTGCCGCGTCTCGGGCTGGAATTACTGACCATCACCAGTCTAAGCCTGATGGTCATAGTCATGCTGTTGCAGGGCAGATCTGCCGCCGAGGTGTTGCCGGTAACAGGCCTGTTCGCCGCCATCGCCTTGCGCGCCATGCCGTCCGTTAATCGGCTCATCGCCACAGCAAACGGTTTCCGTTATAGCCTGCCGGTGATCGAGAAGATATATGCCGAGCTTGGCCGGCGGGCTGCGCCCACCTGCACTGCCGAGCAGACCAGGGGCGGGGATATCTTCTCCACGGCGTTGGAGGTAGAAGGCGTTTCCTATACCTACCCGGGGGCGGCCGCCCCGGCCTTACAGGGTATCTCCCTGCTGATAAGGCCCGGGGAGGCGGTGGGGATCTGTGGCGAGAGCGGCGCCGGCAAGAGCACCCTGCTTGACGTCCTGCTGGGGCTGTTGTCTCCCGATGCGGGCACGATAAACATTGACGGCAGGGATATGCACACGGTGTTGCGAGAATGGCAGCGCCAGATCGGCTATGTGCCGCAATCGATCTTCCTGACTGATGACAGCCTGCGGCGCAACATTGCCTTTGGCCTGCCCGATAAGGACATTGATGAGGATGCGCTCATCTATGCGCTACGGGCGGCACGGCTTGATAGGTTTATCGCCACCCTGCCAGAAGGGGTTCAGACGCCTGTCGGCGAGCACGGCATACGGCTTTCCGGCGGGCAACGTCAGCGGATCGGCATCGCCAGGGCCCTGTATTATAAGCCTGCCGTGCTGGTGCTCGATGAGGCCACGAATGCCCTGGATATGACCACCGAGCGCGAGGTGATGCAGGCTGTTATCGCCCTGCAGGGAAAAAAAACCACCATTATTGTCGCCCATCGCCCATCAGCGATAGAACACTGCGATCAGCACTATCGCCTTCAGGCGGGCGGGCTGGTTAAGGAAGACAGGCCGCTCCGAGCCCCGTTACACGCCTGATGGAAATGCGTTAATACTGTCGGCCGCGCAATCTGTGATCATGCCGTGATGGCGGGTAAACGGCTGGTTAGTCGTAGCTAGCGATAAGGCTCCACAGTGATACCGACAAGACCCAGCAAGATGCCGGAAGCCCGCAAGCAGTTGCTCACAGCCTTCTTTATGTTCTGCAAAGGCGAGCGATAAAGCGCCTGCAACAGAAAGCGTAAGGTTCGAGCATAGGTCAGCGCAGCCCCGATAAGGCAACGCAGCCAGGAAAGCGGCGGAGAATACTGCTGTTTGTAGACCAGAGCGTGACTGATCCCACATCTGAGTGGATAGTAGAGCCGGTAAGGGAGCCTTGCCCTTTCCGGAGTCACTACTGTGTAGAGTATTCCATCCGCCAGCCACACCGCCGTAGCGCCCTGTTTCGTGGCGCGGTTGAAAAAATCAGTATCCTCGCCGCCGGTAAAATCAAAACGGCGATCAAAGCGCAGATCCAGCTCGGACGCCAGCCTTAAGTCAAATACCACATTGCCGCTACTGGGGTATTGAAGCCTGCTGCCCGATGGACGTGTGTTCAGAGTGGGCACGATCCTGCCGTCCCTGATGGGGAGCACTGGCCCGGCAATAATGTCCGCCTGATAGAAGCGAAGACCATCCAGCATGCTTGTGAGCCACATCGGCGGTGCGTGTTCATCATCATCAATAAAGGCGATATGGGTTGCTTTATGTGCCAGCGCCCTCTCCAGCAGGGCGTTTCTAACGGCGCTGAGGCCGCGCTCCGGTTGCACATAATAATAAGCCGGCACAGGTAGCTCGGTGATAGCCTGTTGAAAGGCGGCGTGCGCGGATTGTTGGGCGTCATTATCCACAACAATCACGATGATCCGAATGCCGGCAGGCATGTTCATCCGCCCGATTGAGGCAAGGCAGCGATGCAGAGGTTCAGGTCGCCTGAAGGTGGGAATGCAAATGGCAACGGATTCGATGGGAGCTGGCATCAGTGCATCTAAAGGAAAATCAAATTAACTGAAATGCTACCACAGTGCCGTATCAGATAAAAACACAGCGCACATAGCGGCGGGGAGGCGAGTGCGCTGTGGTTACCTGCGCCTTGCTTGTTTCTGGTTCTGGATGGCGCTTTGTCATTGGATTGGAAATTCAATATAATCCAGGGGAAAAGGGAAGCAAATAATCAGGAAAAGGGAAAGATCATCATCAGCACTCCATCTTGCAAAACGATTAACCGAAAAGACCATAACGATGACGCAAAGCCATACTTTAATCAGCGTGATTATACCGGTTTATAACACCAGGCAATATCTTGAGAGGTGTATTTCAAGCGTGCTGAATCAGTCCTATCCGTATTTTGAAGTGATTATTGTCAATGATGGTTCAATGGATGGCTTGTGGGCGATCCTGTCGATGAAGTCTGAAACAGCATTCAGGGGCGTGAGTGTTTCCGAACGCCTCTAAAATCGGTGCGGGAATGGCGGGCGATCTGCGTCTGAAAATATGCCGGGGGCGCTCTTGAAGGCGATGCTGGCATGAACTTTTCCGGGCGTGGTTCTTCCCTGTGGACATTGCCGATCAGCCCTTCAATGGCATTGGCGCTTGGTTTCCCCAGCATTGGCTACTATACCTTCGCCACCTATGCGAGCTTGTCCGGCGCAGGCATGGAGGGAAGTGTAGCGGCAATCGCCACACGCGCCAGCGCCCTGTTGGTACTGGGCGCCGCCTTTTTCTCGGCCTGGCGATATCGCACTCCCCTGCCTGCCCGCCTGATCCCCGGGCTTTTGTTTGTGGGTATTTACCTTTTGCGAATGCTGGAGAATATCGGGTTGCAGGGCGTGAGTATTGCTTACGGTAACGGCAAAGCGTTTCTTATCTTCATTTTCAGCTCAATTCTAACATCGCTGGCGCTATCGATCATCTGGCGCGGGTTATCGTCAAGGGACTGCCGTATTATTTTCTCTTTCATGGCTGTTTTTTTTACTGCAGGCGCCTTGTTTAGCATGGATAATTCCGGGATGCTGCGTCTTGCATTCACAAAAGTCAATCCCATCTCGCTGGCCTATGTGTGTTCTTCATTTATATTCTACTACCTGCTCATCGCTCAAAAAAGCTGGCGTGCTGGCATTGAGGCCGTCATTATGATCCCCTTTCTGATCATGATTGCAGCGCAGGCGCAATCACGAGGGATGATGATAAGCAGCGCCGTTTGCCTGATGATTTACATCGCAACTCGCCGGGGAAAACATCTGTTTGTGACATTGGGCATGATGGGTTTATTGCTCGTCATGGTTATGCTGACCATTGATTATCACTATTTTGAAACAGCACTTGCGGCACTGCAACGGATTGACCCCGTGAACGATCGATCAACTGCAATCCGCGTCCTGCTTTTTCGTGGCGCATTCGAGCAATTCCTGGCTGATCCCCTGTTTGGACGTTATGTAAACGAGCTAAACACGGGCTTTTATCCGCATAACATCTATCTGGAATCCCTGATGGCGGTGGGTTTTATCGGCTCCATACCCTTTTTCCTGCATCTGTTTTTTGCATCTACGGCGGCGTTTTCCATTCTGTGGTCAAATAACACCAACTGGCTATGGGCATTTATCGCCCTCATGTTTTTTCGCGAGGCCATAGGCGCGGCGGCGAGTTTCTCGATTTGGGGGATTCCCGGCTTCTGGATCACGTCATTTCTGGTGATTGCAATCTGGCATGGACGAAGGCGCAGCTACGCTTGGTGGCGAATACAAACTGGCGCTGTTGCAATGCGAGCCGGAATACATCAACCACCCGGACGCACCCACCCCGTTCTCAACTGAAACCCTGAAATTGACATGAGCAGAATCATCATCACTCAGCCCGCCCTGCCGCATTACAGGAGAGCGCTGTTCTCACGCCTGGCGGACCTGGTCGGCCCCGGATTTGCCGTTTATGCAGGCAGATCTCAGGAGATGGGTGTACTGGAAAGCGAACAGGGGCAAGCTGCCTGGGAGCATGAGCTGGGTCCTGTGCGCTCGCTTGTTCCTGGCATTGGATGGCAAGCAGGGGTTTTGACGTTGCCGATTGCAAAAGGCGATGTGCTGATTGTCTGCGGCGAGCCACGGGTGCTTTCCAGCTTGATACTGCTCATCAAGGCAAGATGGACAGGCGCCCGCACATTCTGGTGGGGGCATTACTGGTCGGCGATAAGCAAGCCCTGGCGTGCTGCACTGCGCCTCATCATCATGCGCCTGCTCGCCGATGCGATTATTTTTTATACCGACCTTGAGGTGATGCAATACCGTGCCCGGCAGGGGCGATATGGCAGTCAACCGGTATACGCACTGAACAACGGTATTGAAACCAGCGAGATCAAAAAGCGGCGCACCGCCTTCTCCTTGCCCGGGCGCCCTGTAGATCTGCTGTTTATCGGGCGCATCACAAAGAAAGCCCGCCTCGATCTGTTGTTGGCCGCTTTGGCCCAGCGTGAATGCGCCACGACTACCCTTGGTATCATTGGTGATGGCCCGATGCGCCCGGCTTTAAGGCGGCAAGCCCTGGAACTTGGTGTTTCCAGGCGCATTACCTGGCATGCCGGGAGTGTTAATGAGGCGGACATTGCCCAGGTAGCGAACCGCTACAAGGTCTTCGTCTACCCCGGTAGCGTTGGCCTGTCTCTTATTCATGGCCTTGCCTATGGACTGCCCGCCATCGTCCATGATGATTACCGGGAGCAGTACCCGGAAATTGCAGCGCTACGGCCCGGGGAAAATGGTGTGGTGTTTCGTAAGGGCGATGCCCGGGACCTGGCCCGCAAGATCGCCACGCTGCTCACGGATGAGATGAATCTTGAGCGCATGTCTCTCGCCGCCGTCGCCACCACTGAGCAGAGTTTTAATGTGGCTGACATGGCGGAGCGGTTTATGCAAGCCATCAACTCCGTTGATGCGGATTTGATGTCGCCCCCTCAGCGCTGGTATTATAAGGAGTGAGTAGCTTGCAAGAGAGCCGAGCAGAGGCCATTGTCCACGCCTCCTGTCCAGATGGTCATCGGCAGAGAAACAGGGATCACCTCGGCAAGCTCTTTGCTGGCGAAAAAGTCTATGGGTCCTTATGCAGCCTGTTATTCATACGCCTGGTACGGGTGAGGCGTCTGCTTATCTCCACGCTGGATGATAATGTGATCGCATTTGCCTGCCTTGCACTGACAAGAGCGGTGTGCGGCAAGCGAACGGTTGCCCTGTTTCTGCGACCGCATGCCTGTTTTGGCGACACCTTGCGCGCTACGGTAAAACGTTGGCTCTTTGTCTCACTAAAGCGGTTGCCGAATCTCACCCTTATCACGCTCACGCCTTTTAATATCAGGCCCGAATACGCCTGCATCGCCCATGTCGGCTCTTACGATCCCCAGTATTGGGACCTGACCGAGCATGAGTTGAGGCAGTCGCCACAGACAGAGCTGTCGCGCAATGTGAGGGAAATGGCTGCCGGCAGACCCCTCATCTGTGCATTGGGCAGGATTGACTCAAGCAAAGGAGTGGCCTTTATGGTGGATATCCTGAGGCACAATCCGTTGCTCGGCGAGGAGTTGCTGTGGGTGTGGGCAGGGCACGCACCAAAGGCCGAACGCCAGTGGGTAGAAAGATTGACCAGGGCGGGCGCCCTGGTTATTGACCGTTATCTGACGGAAGAGGAATTATTCAGTCTTTATGCTATTTCAAGTGTAATGTGGGCCTGCTATGCACCGGACTATGATCAGGCGTCCGGGATTTTCGGCAGAGCAATACAATACAAAGTGCCAGTTATCCTGCGCGAGGGTTCGCTGCTCCAGCAATTTGCACAGCGTTATGGGGTCGACATCATCCCTGTTACTTACGGTGCGGTCAATGAGGCGGCGACCAGGATCAGCGCCATCACTGCATCAGGCTCAAATAAAATTGACCCGGCACAAAGCTGCAACACACCCGTCTCTTTATGGCGTAGCCATTTCATCTCGGCAGTTGAGCAGGCCCTGTAGATCGCTTTATCTAAGGATGCGAGTTTGTGGCCGGGGTCGTTCAGGATATATTGACGGGATGGTTGATTATGCCTGGATGGCGTCAGGACATCCCATGGATGTGTCGGGCGTATTTGCTGATCGCCAACACGGAAGCGTATATATTGTACTCGCCTACTTTCATTGCGCTGGCGGGTATCGTTACCGGCTGGGCGCAAACTGGCAAGACAAGGCAACTTGTTCCGGCGCCTGGAAAAAATTAAACTTAAACACTTGACGGCCTTTATACGCTCCCAAAAACAGCTTAAAAAATGAAACCCATCGCCATCCACATGACCAATATCCACGGACGGGGCGCAATAGTTCTGATGAGTTCGCTCGTGCCCGCCATGCTGGATGAGGCCGAGGCGGGTATCGCCCGCATTTACCTGCTCGGCGGGGGTCATTTCCAGCGTTTGTTATCAGGCTATGGTGTTGACTTGCAAACCCGGCGCCGCTATCTGCCGAAGGCCCTGTCCCGGGCATTTGAGGTGCTGGTGTTCTCAAGAAGGTTTGGCGGCGATGGGGGCTTGCTGGTGCTGGGCGATCTGCCGCTTCGGGGCGTGCAAAACCAGACGGTGCTGGTGCATACGCCGTTTCTCTTCGGCGGCTTCGAAAAACAGCCATTTGCAGAGCGGATCAAAAACCGCCTGATGCGGGCTGTCTTTCGCATGAATGCCGGCTGGGCGCGGGCCTTCATTGTGCAAACCGAGCACATAGCGCTTGCGCTACAGTCTGTATACGGCATACCGCAGGAGAAAATCGTGATCATCCCGCACCCGCCGCCAACTTGGGCACTTGATGAGTCACGAGGAAACAACAGGCCATCGAACATATCGGCAAGGGGGTTGCGCCTGTTTTACCCGGCCAAGAGTTACAGTCATAAGAACCATGCCCTTCTGGGCGGCCTCTCTCAAGAGATGTTGCCGAGCGGTTTGTTAGAAGGTCTCACATTGACCATTGATGAGCAGGATAACCCGAATGCCCGCCTGAGCGCTATTCAGTGTCTTGGGGAGATAAGCCTGGATGAGTTGATAAAAGTCTATCATCAATCCGATGGGCTGCTGTTTCTCTCCCATGCGGAAAGTTACGGGCTTCCACTGGTGGAGGCGATGTATCTTGGCAAGCCGATCATCTGCCCGGATCTGCCTTACGCCAGGGAGTTATGCCAGGACACGGCCATCTACTTCACTGTGGATAAGCCCGAGTCCCTCATTGCGGCGCTTGTCGAGCTTAAAGCAAGGCTGGATAAGGGATGGGCGCCCGACTGGACAGATTGTCTCAGTCGATTTCCCAGAGACTGGCCGGAGGCCGCCAGGCGTTTTCTTGCCGTGGCCAGCGAGGGCCCCGGCTGTTGATGTTGGCGTCTCGTGATGTTGGCGTCTCGGCAGGGCGGCGCCGTCCATCCCGGCCTTGCAACTGGCCGGCAAACTGCCTGCAACCCGGCGGGCGGTATCGTTAAGCGCCCCATCGTCTGCACGCCAGGATAACAACACCCCATCGTGAAAATCTCCGTCATTACCGTCTGCTTTAATGCCGCCGGGACGATCCGCCATACGCTGGAGTCTTTCTTTATGCAGGATTATGCCGACAAGGAACTGATTGTTATCGATGGCGGCTCGACTGATGGCACGGTCGATGTCGTGCAAGGGTTTTTATCCGAGAGGATCACCCTGATATCAGAGCCCGATCAGGGGATCTTTGATGCAATGAACAAGGGCCTTGCCCTCTTCTCCGGTGATGCTGTGGGTATGCTGAATGCGGATGATCGCTTTCACGATGGCTTCATCCTCACCCGCATTGCCGAGGGTCTTCATGAAGCGGACATGATCTCCGGTCATCTTGACTACGTTAAGGATCACGAAAGCCGGCGCATAGTGCGCCGTTGGCGGGTCGGGGCTTACCGAAAACAGGCGTTTCGGCGTGGCTGGATGCCGGCCCATCCAACCTTTTATGCCCGTCGGCGGGTTATCGATACCGTGGGCGCCTACAACATCGACTATAGAATCGCTGCTGATTATGACTGGATGCTACGCGCCTACGAGATGCACAATTTCAGTGAGTACTTTATCGATCATGTCATGGTGGATATGACGCCTGGTGGTAATTCTGCAATCGGCGTATCATCGAGCCTGATTCAAAATGTCGAGGCCCTGCGCTCAAGGCAAACATGGCTCAGCGCCGGGATCATTGATTATGCTTTTTTCGCAAAGCCGCTACGCAAGCTCCATCAATTCATCCCTGCTCGGGCAGATGGGGCATAATCCTGCCATGAATGTGCAAGCGGGCGGTATTATGAGATGTCGGCGCCCGGGTGGCTATGCGCTACAGGGTTGATCGGCGGGGCATTGTCGGTTTTTCAAACCTGTGGCTCGGTGCTGGAAATGGCAGGCGTGAGAAGATGCTTTGCTATCACATCGAAGAGGCTCAAGACTGCGCTTCTGCCTGTGCAGGACGTTCAGAGAAGTTGATCAAATGAGGTGATCATGTTCGCCATGTTAGATTAGAGACGCTTGGCGAGAAGCTACGGAACAATTATGGATACATTTTCAAATACGCTATTTATTGTATTGCTGATGGGTCTGATCACAGCGATCAGTTTTTTCCTGACTGGACGGGTAAGACGATATTGCCTGCAAAACGGCCTCATCGATCATCCCAGTGATCGTAGCTCACATGCCACCCCTACACCCCGGGGCGGCGGTCTCGCCATTGTTATCATGGTCCTGCTGTGCATTGTGGCGCTGATGTGGTTTGGGTCGCTGCCGTTGAATCTGGGTGGCGGCATGTTGGCCGGCTGTATGCTGGTGGTACTCGTGGCCTGGATTGATGATCATGGCGATGTCGCAATACGCTGGCGTGGTGTATGTTATCTGGCCGCACCGGCATTGAGTGTGTATCTGATCGGCGGCGTGGATGTGACTGGCCTGGATAGCGGATTTTTTGCCAGCATGGGGTTTGTCGAGGATGTGCTCATCATTCTTGCCTTGTCCTGGCTGATCAATCTTTATAATTTTATGGATGGCGCCGATGGGTTTGCCGCCATGCAATCGATCACCGCCAGTCTCATAGGCGGTCTTTTTTTCTGGTCGTCTCGCCAATATGATCTGGCGCTAATATGTTTTGCAATGATGGCTTCCTGTCTTGGTTTTTTATTCTGGAACTGGTCGCCTGCCAGGATATTCATGGGCGATGTCGGCAGTTGTATGCTGGGGTTTATGTTCGGCATGCTGATGCTTGCCGGTGAGCGTACCGATTCGGTGCCAGTATCGATATGGTGTATTTTACTGGCGCTGTTTATCTGGGATGCAACATTGACGTTACTCAAGCGGCTTGTTTTGGGCGAGTGCTGGTACGCTGCCCACAGGACATTTGCTTTCCATAGATTGATGCAAATGGGGATGAATCACTCTACTCTGGCACTTTGGGCCCTGGCGTTTAATGTGGTTATCTTGTGGCCTATGGCACTGGTGGCATACACCATGCCATCGTTGTCTACTTATATGCTCATCGCAAGCGTTGTGATTATGATGACTGTCTGGTCGGTGATACAGTTAGTCTATCTGAAACGGGCGCCGACCTCGCACGAGAGCGCCGGGTGAACACAGGTAACCGCAGGCTTGTTCCTGCCTGATCGGGCAGGACTTGGGCGGCGTGCCAGAAAGCCAGTTCGCTCGACCCTGTGATGCCGAGGGTTAAATCAATAGCCTTTTCCTGACTGAACATCTGAAATGAAAATCACCAAAGCGCTCTTCCCCGTGGCCGGGCTTGGCACGCGCACCTTGCCGGCGACAAAAGCCCTGGCCAAAGAGATGTTGCCGCTGGTTGATAAGCCCGTCATTCAATATGCCGTTGAAGAGGCGATCAGTGCGGGGATCAAGGAGATGATTTTTATCACTGCAGCATCTAAAAAAATACTAAGGCAGCACTTCAGTCGGGACATACCGCTTGAATGCGAACTCAAAGAGCGTGGGGAGAGCAAGTTGCTATCCATCATCCGTAATGTCCTGCCCGAGGGTGTGTCGTGTCAGTATGTTGTTCAGGAGGCGCCATTGGGTCTGGGGCATGCCGTGTTGTGTGCACAATCACTGGTTGCAGGCGAGCCGTTTGCGGTTTTACTGGCGGATGATCTTGTCTTTAATGAGGGTAGATCCTGTTTGCAACAGATGATGGACATGTACACAGAGCATGGCGCCAGTGTGATCGCCGTTCAGAATGTGGCGCGGGAAGACACGGGCAAATACGGGATTGTGCAAACGGATAATGCCGACAACATTAAGATGCGATCCGTCATCGAGAAACCACAGCCCGGGGCGGCGCCATCCACACTGGCGATAGTCGGTCGATATATATTGACGCCGCAGATCATGGCGTTGCTGGCACACACCCCACGGGGAGCCGGTAATGAGATACAACTCACCGATGCTATCGCAGAGCTCCTGTCAGATGAGGATGTGTATGTATGCGAGTTTGAAGGCCGCAGAAGTGATTGCGGCTCGATCCTGGGCTACATGCAGGCAAACGTTGAATATGCCCTGAGGCATGAGGGCATAGGGGCGGATTTTCGTGACTTTCTAAGGCAGCTTGATGGCAAGTAATAAGGCGACGCCGCCATGCCTATGGTTGACCTTCCTCTGATGCATTTGTACCATAGGCAGGTCATCTATTCCCCGGTAGCTCAGTTGGGTGAGGCGGAAGTTAGAAAAAGACACTCAAGGCGTCTTTTTCCCGCCGAGCGCAAGGCCGTGGATGGCCGAGCCGGTAGCCCCCGCCAGGGATGGTCACAAGCTCGTGGGTAACGATGAGATGAATAATTCCCCGGTAGCTCAGTTGGTAGAGCGGGTGACTGTTAATCACTAGGTCGGCGGTTCGAGCCCGTCCCGGGGAGCCATAGGTTGCTCAATTCTTTTTGACCAATCCAGCACACTCCATCGACTGTGCGGTGATCGCCCGCCCCCATTGCCTCGGCGGCGGATGGGAACCTTCTTTAGCTTTGCACCCGTCCAGTATCACTTTTGAGGAAATTATCGAGCCCGTCCCGGGGAGTGATACCCCGTCAAGTACATTTCAATCCAGCGCTTTTTTAAGCCGATCTATCGCCATCTGAAGGTTTTCCATACTGGTGGCGTAGGACAGGCGCATATAACCGGCAGCGCCGAAGGCCGAGCCCGGCACCAGCGCCACCCCCGCCCGCTCCAGCAGGTACTCACCCAGCTCAACATCATCGGCTACCCCGTCCAGCCTGTCGATGACGCCTTGCATATGGGGGAAGCTGTAGAAGGTGCCGTCTGCGGGGATACACGCTACACCGGCAATGTTGTTTAAGCTCGCATGAACAAAATCATGCCGCTCTTTGAATATCGCCGTGCTCTGTTCAATATAAGTGCGCGGGCCCTGCAGCGCGGCAATAGCGGCGTGTTGTGAAATCGATGCCGGATTGGAGGTGCTCTGCGACTGGATTTTTTGCATCGCCGCTACCAGTGATGGCGGTCCGCCCAGATAACCAATACGCCAGCCGGTCATGGAATAGGCCTTGGAGAGCCCATTGACGACAACGGTGCGATCATGTAGCTCAGGGCACACATTCACGATATTCTGAAAGCGCTCTTCTCCCCACAGGATATGTTCATAAATATCATCCGTTAAGATGATGATCCGTGGATGCGCCACCAACACGGAGGCGAGCTCCGTTAATTCCTCCCTGCTGTAACTCACCCCGGTGGGGTTCGCCGGACTGTTGATAATGAACAGGCGGGTTTTATCCGTGATCGCTGCCCGTAGCTGCTCTTTTGACGCCTTAAAACGACTATCAATGCCGGTGTTAATGATCACCGGTGTCGCCCCCGCTAATCTCGCCATGTCCGGATAAGATACCCAGTAAGGCGCCGGGATGAGCACCTCGTCTTCCGGGTTGAGTAGCCCCTGCATCAGGTTATAGATGCTGTGTTTCGCCCCGCAGGACACCAGGATCTGCTCCGCTCCGTAAGTCAGCGCATTCTCCCGCTGGAACTTATTGATGATCGCCTGCTTTAACTCAGGCAGGCCGCCAACCGCCGTGTACTTTGTCTTGCCACTGTTGATGGCTCTAATGGCCGCATCCTTGATGTGCGCCGGGGTATCAAAGTCGGGCTCACCCGCCCCCAGTGCAATGACGTCATGGCCTCTCGCCCTCAGCTCGGCGGCTCTTGCGGTGATGGCCAGCGTGGGAGAGGGTTTGATGTTGGTGGTACGGTTTGCAATGCGGATCGCCAAATCGACATCCTCCTTAAAAACACTGTGTTATACCCTGGAGGCCGTGTAATATAACCGCAAGCCCAGAATAATTCATCCATGAATGCGCCGGGCGCCACAAACAAAGACATGATTTATCGTGCCTTTTCAACTTGGCGGTAAATAGAACAGGACAGTCTCGCCATGAGCGTCGGCCCCCCTGGGTTAGCGTTTTCAGGCGATTGGGCAATCCTCAACAGTTAAGCAATGGGAAAAGAATTGAAACTACAGAGCGGTTTTTCCCCATCGGGGGATCAGCCCGGGGCCATCTCGCAACTGTACCAATCAATACAGGATGGCCTCGCCCATCAGACCCTACTGGGCGTTACCGGCTCCGGCAAGACCTTCACCATCGCCAACCTCATTGAGAAGTTACAGCGTCCCACATTGGTGCTGGCGCCGAATAAAACCCTGGCCGCGCAATTATACGGGGAGATGCGCGGGTTTTTCCCCGACAATGCCGTGGAGTATTTTGTTTCCTATTATGACTACTACCAGCCGGAGGCCTATGTGCCGTCCTCGGACACCTACATCGAGAAGGACGCCTCCATCAACGCCCATATTGAGCAGATGCGCTTATCGGCCACCAAGGCCCTGCTGGAGCGGCCGGACACAGTGATTGTGGCCACGGTCTCGGCCATCTATGGCCTCGGCGATCCACAGTCTTACCTGAAAATGGTGCTGCACCTGGACCGCGGCGAGCGTATGGCGCAACGTGCGCTGTTGCGCCGCCTGGCCGACATGCAGTACACCCGCAATGAAGTCGAATTACAGCGCGGCACCTACCGTGTGCGCGGTGATCTGATCGATATCTATCCGGCGGAGTCGGAGCGGGAAGGGGTGCGGGTGGTGTTGTTCGATGATGAGATTGAATCCATCACCCTGTTTGATCCCCTAACCGGCGCAATACATCAATCGTTGCCGCGGATCACCATCCATCCCAAGAGCCATTATGTGACCGAGCGGCAGATTATTTTAGACGCCATTGAGGTGATCAAGGTGGAATTACAGGCGCGACTGGCCGAGTTCAAGGAGGCGAACAAGCTGGTGGAATACCAGCGCCTGGAGCAGCGCACTCGCTTTGATATCGAGATGATGATGGAGATTGGTTACTGCTCCGGCATAGAGAATTATTCCCGCCATCTGTCGGGGCGAGAGCCCGGCGAGCCGCCGCCTACCCTGTTCGACTATCTGCCCCACAACGCCCTGCTGGTGGTGGATGAAAGTCATGTCACCATCCCGCAACTGGGGGCCATGTATCGAGGGGATCGCTCGCGCAAGGAAAACCTGGTGGAATATGGTTTTCGCCTGCCCTGTGCGCTGGATAATCGACCCCTGCGCTTTGATGAGTTCGAGCACTTAGCGCCACAGACGATCTACGTCTCCGCCACCCCCGGGCCCTATGAGCGTGAGCATTCCGATCAGATTGTCGAGCAACTTGTTCGGCCAACGGGGCTGGTTGACCCGCAGGTGGAGATCCGGCCGGTGGCGACACAGGTGGATGACTTGCTCTCCGAGATCCATCTCAGAGTCGCTGAAAATGAACGCATCCTGGTGACCACCTTAACGAAACGCATGGCCGAGGATCTGACCGATTACCTGGCCGAGCACGATGTCAAGGTGCGCTATTTGCATTCGGATGTGGATACCGTGGAGCGGGTGGAGATCATCCGTGACCTGCGCCTTGGGACCTTTGATGTGCTGGTGGGCATTAACCTTTTGCGCGAAGGGCTGGATATGCCGGAAGTCTCCCTGGTGGCCATTCTCGATGCGGACAAGGAGGGCTTTTTGCGCTCGGAGACCACACTCATTCAAACCATTGGACGGGCGGCGCGCAATATTCATGGCAAGGCGATTATGTATGCGGACGTCATCACCGGCTCGATTGAGCGCGCTGTGCAGGAGACCGACAGACGTCGCACAAGGCAGCAAACATTCAATCAGGCGCATGGGATCACCCCCCAGGGGATTCAAAAAGCGGTGACGGATATCATGGAGGGCGTATATGAGGCGGCAAACACCGGCAGGCGAAAACGGGCGAAAGTAACTCGGGAAAAAGCGGATTACGCCGAGCTCACGCCGGAGTTGTTGATGCGGAAGATCACGCAACTGGAGGAGCGCATGTATCAACATGCCCGCGATCTGGAGTTTGAACAGGCCGCTGAGCTCCGTGATGAAATCACCCGTATAAAAGAATTTGGACTGCAAATACATGCGCAGAAAGCCGGTTAAAAGCAGTCGGCAAAAAGCCGATGATCTGCGTGATGCGGCGCTGGCCTATCATCGCAAATACCCGCCCGGGAAACTGGCGATCTTCACGACCAAACCCCTGGCCAACCAGCATGATCTGGCGCTGGCCTACTCCCCTGGCGTGGCCGCCGCCTGTGAAGAGATTGCCGAAGACCCGGCCCAGGCGCCCCTGCTGACCGCAAGAGGCAACCTGGTGGCGGTGGTCTCCAACGGCACGGCGGTGCTGGGGCTTGGCCCTATCGGGCCGCTGGCCTCCAAACCGGTGATGGAAGGCAAGGCGGTGCTGTTTAAGAAATTCTCCGGCATTGACGTCTTCGATCTGGAGATCAACGAGACCGATGCGGACAAGCTGGTGGATATTATCGCCAGTCTTGAGCCCACCTTCGGCGGCATTAACTTAGAAGACATCAAGGCGCCGGAATGTTTTATCGTTGAGCAAAAACTAAAAGAGCGTCTGGCCATCCCGGTGTTTCACGATGATCAGCACGGCACCGCCATTATTGTTGCCGCCGCAGTGAAGAACGCCCTGCGTGTTGTGGGTAAGGAGATGAGTGAGGTCAAGCTGATTTCCTCCGGCGGTGGGGCGGCGGCCCTGGCCTGTCTGGATCTGCTGGTGATCATGGGTCTTAAAAAAGAGAACATCACGGTCACCGACATCGCCGGCGTCGTTTATGCAGGGCGCAAGGAGCAGATGGATCCCTATAAATCCCGCTATGCCAGAGAGACGCAATTAAGGACGCTGGATGATGTGATCGATGGGGCGGATATCTTTTTGGGCTTATCAGCGCCGAATGTGTTGAAGCCGGACATGGCCAGACGCATGGCGGATAAGCCGATCATCATGGCCCTGGCCAACCCCAGGCCGGAGATCCTGCCTGAAGTTGCGAGAGAAGCACGCCCTGACGCCATTATCGCAACGGGGAGATCAGACTATCCCAATCAGGTGAATAACGTCTTGTGTTTTCCCTATATCTTTCGGGGGGCGCTGGATGTGGGGGCAACCACGATTAATGAGGAGATGAAGATCGCCTGTGTGAATGCCATTGCCGATCTGGCCATGGCGGAGTCATCGGAGGTGGTGATGCGCGCCTACGGTGGGCGCAACCTGACCTTTGGCCCGGAGTATATTATCCCCAAGCCCTTTGATCCCCGTTTGATCGTGCGTGTCGCCCCGGCGGTGGCCAGGGCGGCCATGGAAAGCGGTGTGGCGAGCCGGCCGATTGCGGATTTTAAGATGTATCGTCAACGCCTGATCCAGTTTGTATTCCAGACGGGGACGATCATGAACCCGGTATTTGATCAGGCCAGTGATGATGCAAAACGTATTGTTTACGCCGAGGGAGAAGAGCGGCGCATATTGCAGGCGGCGCAACAGGTCATCGATGAGGGGTTGGCGAAACCATTGCTGGTGGGGCGCACGGAAGTGATCAACCGCCGTATTAAAGAGCTGGGTTTATCCATGCTCAAGGACAAAGATTTCGCCGTGATCAACCCGATAAAGGACAGACGTTGTATCGAGCTGGCGGAGCGCTATCACGATATACAAGGCCGCAAAGGGATCTCGCCGGATGAGGCGCGGCGCATTGTGCGTACCCAGTCCTCCGCATTGGCCGCCTTGTTATTAAAGAGGGGTGATGTGGACGCCATGTTATGCGGTAGCGTAGGGCCGTTGATCAATCATCTGCTCCATGTGCGCGATATTATCGGTATGCGTGCGGGTGTGAGGAACTTCTCATCGGTGACGGTGTTGGTGTTACCGGCGGGGACGTTTTTTCTCTGTGACACCCATGTCATGCCCCTGCCGGATGCGGATGAAATCGTGGAGATGACCCTGCTCGCCGCCGAGGTGGTGCAACGGTTTGGGATCAAGCCGCGCATCGCCCTGTTATCCCATTCGAACTTTGGCACACGGGAGAACGACTCCTCCAGGAAAATGCGAAAAGCAGTTGAGACCCTTCAGCAGAGCGCACCACACCTGGTTATCGATGGCGAGATGCATGCCGATGCGGCGCTTTCAGAGTCCATCCGTGCCCACGTATTCCCCAATTCAAAACTACGTGGTCGGGCAAACACATTGATCTTGCCCAATATCGATGCGGCCAATATTGCTTATAATCTCTTAAAGATGCTGGGCGGCGGCGTTACCATCGGCCCCCTGTTGATCGGCACCGACAAACCCGCCCATATCTTAACGAACGCATCGACAGTACGGGGTATCGTCAACATGACCGCCCTGGCGGTGGTTGAGGCCCAGGACAAGGCGGAAGATGTTGAACAGCTTGACTTGATCAGTGGAGGATGATTTAAAATCATCCCCATTTGCTATATTCTTTGCTACCTTCGGGCGAGAGGCACAGGCCCGAGTTAGCCATTTGTTACCAGCATCACCTTGAGGGGGTAGGGGTATGTCTACACTTGAAGAACTGAAAAAACAGGCCGAGCAGGCACGGCAACAGGCGCAGGCGTCAGCCTCCTCAGCGCAGCAAACATGGGCGCGGCTGGAGCCGGTGATGCAACGGCTGGATGCGCATTTCAAAGAGCTGGCGGAGACGCTGAACTTTCTTGGCAAGGAGTTGACGGTTGATTTTAAGATCAATACCGAGATCACCCTGGCCAATCTTAAAGCCAGGAATTTTCAGATCATCCATCCCCGGCCGGAAAACCACTACCAGGAGTTGATTTTTCAGTTTGAGAATCGCGGGGGGGGGGGGGGGGGGGGGGGGGGGGGGGGCGTGAGCAACGCTTTCAGGTTCCAAAGGCCCTGGGGGACAAGCTGGCGGATACGCTGATCAACAACGGGATCCGCCACACCAGGTTGGCGATCAGGGATGGGGAGGCATTCCAGTTTGCCATTCAGCCCTTCGTGCGTAGCAGATATCACTTCAGTGCCGATATTGACAATGAACAAATTGCGTTGCAAATCATTAACTACAAGAGTTTATGGAGACAGAAAAACCGCTTCAGTACGGCGCAGATAACACAGGCATTGCTCGATGCGCTCACCCGACATGTGATGCGAGAGGAAGATGACTATAATGCGATCATCGGCAATGTTCTATCTGACGACGCTCGCACCGAGATTCGAGAAAAACTCAAAAAAGAGGCGGCGAAAAATCGCGCGCGTATAGCGGAGCCGCCGCCACCGCCGAGTGTGCCGAAGAAAACCTTGCTGGGGCGGTTCCTGAAAAAATAATCACCGGGGTCGGAAGATTAGCCTTGAGATCAGGAACTGTTCTCTGGACTCAGGCAATGACTGGCCATCGGCGCCGTCATTACCTGCACCCGGCGGCATACCGTGGAAGAGGAAACACAGAAAACCCACTCCATGAAAGCCTGACTGCCATAGGTGCGATAATAGATCGGGCACAAGAGATGGTACTCGGCAAAGGCGAGGCGTTACTCCATGCCGCCGCCGATGCCCCGTTGTTATCCCCTGCACGACAGATGTTGTCTCTGCTCTTTAAGCCAATGCCGATACAGGGTCGATACCAGATCATCAAACTGTGCAATCTCAATTTCGGACAAACGAAAAAATAGATCGGGACGCCGCCGTATTTTATATACAGTCAGGGTCTACTCCCAAAAGTAATCACCCACTCCCTTTAAAGCTCGCACAAATCAAACTATTTTGAAACAGGCTTGATGTTGCAATAATTTTGGCCAATGCGGACACTGTTTGCTTTTTCGATGTTGTTCATGGCGGCGATGGCGGTGATACTTGCCGTAGCGCAGGTAGCCGACGAGGCAAGCTCGCCATTGATATGGATTCGTTTGATCTACCCGTGTTCAATAGAGGGTGAATGGTGGGGCGTGCTTCCATGACGCTCACTCTTGTTATTCAAGAGCAGCGAGACTCAAAGCTCACCCGACTCCAGAAGCCACAAATTCGCTCTGATTTTTTGGCGGTGCTGATCACCTTTTCACGCCAGCGATTGGATGTGAACAAACCAAATCGATCTGGAGATCGTGCGTGCTGACCTCATGCAGTATCTGGACTATCGATTAGATAAGCACAAAGCTGACGTGCACGAAACGTAAGCTCGTATAAAACCACCACCATCATCCAATCCCGCTAAAGCTGATCAATGATTACTGTTGCGGTTTTGTTCCATGCCAGTTGCCCCAGGGCAGGATAATGCCCATAATCTCCCGGCGCCAAAGCGTTTCGACTTATCCAGCGCAGGTGGGAAAGACTAAAAATATCACGCTTTCAATACTCAGGAGAGAGACATGCGCCAGAATCTTCTCTACCGGGCAACGGCGCTTACCGCTGGTTACCTGGCTATGCTCGGCACAGCTAATGTGCAGGCACGGGAGGCAGATACAGACGTTGCAATCGAAGAGGTTGTCGTCACCGGCACCTACATCAAGGGTAAAACACAGGCCAACAGCCCATCGCCCATTGCGGTGTTTGGCGCTGATAATCTAAACCAGATTGGCGCAAGCCAGGTGGCGGACCTTGTGCAAACCCTCACCATTAACAATGGTTCGCAAAACAACCCGGACGCCTTCACGCAGGGCTTAACGACTACCGGTACCTCAAACATTAACCTTCGCGGTCTTGGCGTTTCCTCCACTTTGGTACTCATGAATGGCCGCCGTCAGGTTGTCTCACCAGGCACAACAAACGATGGTATCGCCTTTGTTGATACCAGCTCGCTGGCGCCACAAATTGCGATCCAGCGCCTTGAGATCGTGAAAGACGGCGCCGCTGCGATTTACGGTACGGATGCCGTGGCCGGTGTGGTCAACTTCATCACCGATGATGATTTTGAAGGCGTCGAAATTGGCGCGAAGTATCAAACCCTCACAGATGAAGGTAGCCAGGCTGATACGCTTATTGAAGGTAAAGTCGGTCGGGCTGGTGACGCCACCCACATTATGCTGGCGGCCAGTCACTTTGATCGCACTGCTTTGACGACCGCTGAGCATCGCCTCAGTAACCCCATCGATGACACATCCTCGCTGGGTAACCCCGGCGCCTTCTTCCTGTTTGGCGCCCTGCCGGTTATTGACCCCACAGGTTGTGCGGATCAGGGCGGCCTGCCGCTAACACGAGATGACTTGCAACCCACCGTTGATGGCGCCGGCTTGCCTTTCACAGCAGGGTTTTGCCGCTTTGACTTTGGTGAGTTCTTCAACCTGGTTGCGGAAGAGGAGCGTACCCAGGCGTTTGGCGTCATCACCCGGGAGCTGGGGGGTGACCATGTGCTCCGGCTTGAAGGCGCTTATACCGAACAGTCAGTGGTTCGTGGCAACTCGCCGACATTTCCATTCTTGCAACTGGGCAACGCAGTGGTTCCGGCTGATCACCCGGCAAACGTATTCCCGCCCACACTGGGTCCAATCCTGTTCTTTGGTCGGGCCATTGGTAATGGGGGTAGCCGCTCTCCAGCAAGTCAGGATCGGCAAACCTGGCGGATCAGTGCGAGCTTAAAGGGTTCCATCAATGATCTCTGGTCCTATGATCTGGCGTTCACGCGCGGTGAGTCTTCCAGCATCATACGCACGGAAGATACCATCACGACCAACTTCCAAAACGCGCTGAATGGTCTGGGTGGCGTCGGCTGTGATCCAGCAACAGGCGCGTCGGGTGTCGGGCCTTGTGAGTACTACAACCCATTTGCAACCAGTTTTAGCGTGCTGCCGAACAGCCGGAATGTCCTGGACTCGATTATCGGGACCCAGGTTCTTGATAATGATGCGGCGCTGACTGTGATCGATGCGGTTGTATCGGGTACGCTCGGCTCTACGGGTGGCGGCGACATCGGCGTTGCCTTTGGCTTCCAGTACCGTGATGAGGGTTTTGGCTCTGATCTGGATGATATTTCGAATGCGGATGGCTTCGCCTTCCTGATTGGCGGCCCTGACTTCTCAGACAGCCGAATGGCCTATGCCTTGTTCACAGAAGCATTGGCGCCACTTACCGACACCATCGACTTCTCTGCGGCAGTGCGTTTTGAAGACTATGGCGGCAACATCGGCGACACCCTTGATCCGAAGTTCTCGCTCCTGTGGCGGCCAACGGATACGCTCTCGTTCCGCGGTAGCTATTCAACCAGTTTCCGTGCTCCCAGCGTGTTCCAGGAGTCGGGTGTGAATACCTCTTTGAACCAGGTTAGCGATCCCATTACCAATGGCACTGCTTTTGCCGCTATTCGTACGCCACCTGCGGCAAGTCGGGATTTGTCACCTGAGCAAGGCGAGGCCATCAACCTCGGCATGTCATTTGAGAACGATAGCGGCTTCAAGTTTGATCTGGATCACTGGCGCTATGACTTCACGGATGTGATCATCCAGGAGAACTTCCAGGCGGTTGTCGATGCAGACCCGCAGGGCGCAAAGGTCGTTCGTGCAGGCGGTCTGCCAACAGGTAACATCCTGATTGTACTGGCGAATTTCCTCAACGCCTCGTCTTTGAAAACGCGTGGCTTTGACTACTCTCTCAGCCAATCCATCGACAGTGACTATGGCGCCTTCATGCCGTTCTTTGAAGGTACCTGGGTGGTGGACTATGAGCTCCGGCTTGATCCTGACTCAAACACCAAAATCGATGGCGCGGGTCGCCGAAACTTCACGAACTTTGGTGCGCCGACACCGAAGTGGCGCTGGAATGCCGGCATGGCCTTCAGCAATCAAACCCACGATGCGCGCTTCTATATACGCCATATCGGTGGTCTCGATGACGATCAGGTGGTTAACGGTGTTGAGAATGGTGATATCGACAGCATGACAACTGTGGATGTTCAATACACACTGAACCTTGCCAGTGTGTTTGCGGGCATGGATGGCTCAAGCCTGCAGGCCGGTGCAATCAACCTGTTTGACAAGCGCCCACCACAAGTCGCTACGAACGGCGGTTTTGAAGCGCGTACCCACGACCCTCGTGGCCGCATGGTTTACGCCCGCATCCAAACTCGCTTCTAGGCGATATTGAAATAATGTTTCAAAAGGGTGGCTCTGGCCGCCATTTTTTTCAGCCAGGCGCCAAAAACTGTTGTTGCCGAGTGATGCTTTTCTAACAACCGCACCCTCTCACTGTATGAAGAGCTTGACGTTTTCAAAATCTCGGGGGATATTGATGGCGGCTCCTAAAACAGATATCGTATGTGAGCATTTTGCTGAAACAAGAATCAAGCGCTAAATGGTTCTTACCGGTTCAGTTAGCCCATAAATCGGGCGCCGTGTTTTTTTATATAGCAGTTTGGGGAGGGTTTTATGACGTCCATTTTGCAACGCGCGTTATGCAAGCATCTATTAACCTCAGTGGCAGCAACACTCATGGCGACCGCAGCCGTATCAGCCCAGGATCCGGGCAATGAAGATGGCTTTACAATCGAAGAGATTATCGTAACGGCGTCCAAGCGCCAGCAAACACTGCAGGAGACGCCCATTGCGATTTCTGTGATCGGCGCCGACACCATTGAAAATGCCCGTGTGCTTGATATCGCTGATCTGCAATCGCTGGCGCCATCCTTGCGGGTGACCACGCTGCAAACCTCAGCCAGCACCAACTTCTTGATCCGTGGCTTTGGTAACGGCGCCAACAACGCCGGTATCGAGCTTTCAGTTGGTGTGTTCATTGATGGGGTTTACCGCTCTCGTTCCGCCGCTGCGATTGGTGATCTCCCGCGCTTGCAACGCATCGAGGTACTGCGTGGACCGCAAAGTACGCTTTTTGGTAAAAACGCATCCGCAGGTGTGATCAACATCGTCACCGCACCGCCTTCCTACGGCCAGGAAGGCCGCATTGAGGTTCAGTATGGCAACCATGAGCAACGTCTTCTACGGGGTTATTTTGCCGCTGGTTTGTCCGAAACACTTGCCATGAGCATCTCTGGCGGCATCAACAAGCGCGATGGTTACATTGAAACGCTGGATACCAACCTGTCGGATATCAATGATCGGGATCGTTGGAATATCCGCACGCAAGCCCTTTGGGAGCCAGGGGAAGACATGACCTTTCGTTTGATCGCAGACTATAGCGAAATCGACGAATTGTGCTGTGGCGTTGTGAATGAAATTAACGGACCAACCGCAGGGATCATCTCGGGCCGGCTGGGTGAGCGCATTTTGGAGCCGAGCCAGGCATTCGATTACGTCTCACCGATCACATTCCCGCCCATTAACGAGATCGAAGACCGCGGCATTTCGCTCCAGGGTGATGTCGACTTTGAAGGCTTCACGCTGACGACCATTTCTGCGTTCCGTGCCAACGACAGCTTCAATGACAGTGAGGCTGACTACACCGGCGCCGAAATTGTGAACAGCGCGAATAACAGGGCGGAGATTGAAACCTACACGCAGGAAATTCGCTTAACATCGACTGGTGATAATGAGGTTGACTGGATGATCGGCGGCTTCTATTTCAAAGAGGATATTTTACAGGTGCAGGGCCTTGAGTATGGCTTGCAGATCCGCCCTTACATCGACTTTCTGGCGGGCGGGCCTGGTACATTGGCGAGACTGGAAGCCGTCTCTGGTGCGCCAACTGGTTCGTTCTTCTCAGCCGATACCTCCACGACAGAGACATTCACTCAAGACAACGAAGCCTGGTCTGTGTTCGCGACAGTTGATCTTCACGTCAATGATCGCCTGACATTGACAGGTGGATTGAACTACACCGAAGATCGCAAGACAGTGACTGGCTCAACGCTGAATAACGATGCATTTGGTAATGTTGACTTCAACCAGGCGTTCTTCAACGCTGCTTTTTTCATGCAAACAGCTCTTGCGCCGACGCCAGAGAACATTGCGGCTATCGAATCGATGGCGCCTGGTACAACAGCCGCCCTGAACGCTTTTGCTGAATCCTCCGCCGCACCGTTGCGTCCACTTCAATTCCAGCCGCAGTTCCTTGCGTTCCCCAATTCTGTGGAAGCAGGGCGGTCAATGGATGAGCAGCTCACCTGGACTGCGCGCCTTGCGTATGACTGGACAGATAATACTAATGTCTATTTCAGTGCGGCCACGGGCTTTAAGGCAACATCATGGAACCTGTCCCGTGACTCGCGCCCATTCTTTGCTGACGGCTCTGCGCTACAGGCGGCCGGATTGTTGCCGAACAACTATCGCCCTGGGTCTTCGCTTTCGACATCCATCAACTTCGGTACGCGCTTTGCGGGGCCGGAAGAAGCGACGGTCTATGAGATTGGCCTGAAAGCGCGCTTCCCGCGCGGCGCCTTCAACATCGCGCTCTTTGATCAGACAATTAAGGGCTTCCAGTCAAACATCTTCCAGGGCTCTGGCTTCGTGCTGGGTAATGCGGGTAAGCAGTCCACAAAAGGTGTTGAGCTTGATGCAACCTGGACGCCGATTGATGAGCTCACGCTGACGTTCGCTGGTACATATCTGGATCCAGTTTATGACGACTTCCAGAACGCACCCGGGCCAGGTGGTACGGTGATTGACGCATCGGGCAACCGCCCTGCGGACATCCATAAATTTAGCATCACAACGTCTGCGACCTATAACCACCCGTTTGCAAGCGGTGCATACGGCTTTATCCGTGCTGACTATATTCACGAGAGTGATGTTCAGATCTCGAACAACATCCTGGGCGTCAATCGGGAAGTGAACCAGTTCAACGCCTCTGCAGGCATTGAATTCAAAGGCGGATGGGGTGTTTCAGTATTTGCGCGCAACCTCTTCAACGATGAGCACTTCCTGAGCGCCTTCCCCGGGGTTATTCAGGATGGAACCGTGAACGCATACGCCAACGCGCCGCGTCTGTGGGGTGTGTCTCTGGCTTACAACTTCTAGGCCAGAGAAAAATCACTCTTTTTAGAGGCGCCCTGCCCATCTTTCTTAAAATGGACTCTGGCCAGCAATGCACTCCAGCTAGAAATGCACTCTGGCCCGGGCATACCAGCGACCCCCGTCCAGACCGAAGGGGGCTGTTTCGGGATAGCGGGCCCCGGTGATAAGGGCATGAGGGTTCCAGTACGGGTCATTGTCAAAGAGATTTTCTGCCCCGACGGCCAGTTCCATGCCCTCTCTCGCTGTCCAGGCTATTTCCAGGTCAAGGGTCAGGGCACTGTCTCCGGTAATGGGCAGGCCGCAGCCATCCCCGGCATGGCTCTCGAAATAACGGCCGTGATGGTTGACGCGCGCCAGCATGCGCCAGCCGGGTTCCGTATGGGACAGACCGGCGCTGAAACGGTTACGGGGCAAGGCTTCCTGGAGTTGACGAACCCGACAGGCACTCAGGGTTGCCGGATTGAAGCGCGCCACCTTTGTTTTGGTGTGATTGCCACTGAAGGTCAGCAGGCTGCTACCGCTGCTGCTGAAAGACAGCGGCAGGCTGGCCACCAGATCAAGCCCTTCCGTTTCGGTCTCAAAATCATTGACGAAAAACCGGAAGGATTGCAGATCGGCCGCAAAACCGACCCCCGATGCCAGCAGGTCCGCCCGGTCCTGATCTGTGAGCTCGATGTTGGCGCTTTGGGTGATCCGGTCCTGGAGCTCGATGTTGAAATAATCCAGGGTCAGGCTGAGGGCACCGATCTCGGCAGACAGCCCCAGTGTCAAGGCTGTGGATTCCTCCGGCCCCAGTGCCTCGCCACCAAAGCGCAATGATACCGGGTTGGTGGGCGGCAGGGTCGCGCGCTGGACGATCCGCGTCCGCCCGTCCCTGGGTTCGACGGCGGTGGTGACATTGAGCACCTGCTGCTGGCCCGGTGTGGGTGCCCTGAAGCCGCTGCTGACAGTCCCGCGCAGGCTCAGCGCCTCGGTCAGCCGGTAAAGGCTTGACAGTTTAAAGTTGGTTGTGGACCCGAAGTCAGAAAAATCCTCATAGCGCACAGCCGCGCCGAGAACCCATCTGTCTGTCATGTCCCCCTCCAGATCCAGATAGAGCGCGATATTGTCGCGATCCCAGTTCCCCACAACCTGGGGGCTGAAACCGTTAAAGCCGTTGGAACCGACGCCAAACCCCTGACTGGCTGTCATCCGGGTGCCGTCATCAGCAACAAACGTCAGGGGCCGGGCGAGGATGCCCGCTTCCCAGGAGGCCGGCTCACCGATCAGTATTTCAAACTGTTCCTCCCGCCATTCGGCCCCGAACGCCACATTCAGGGGGCTGTACAGACCAACCTCCAGCGGCCAGGAAAAGTCTGCATTGATGGTTTTCTCAAGCTGGATATAGCTGCCAAGCTCGAAAAAGTTCGGCGTCAGGGGCCCCAAGCTCGGATTGATGCTGTCATCAATATAGTAGTCGATCTGGTTGCGTCCAGCCTGCAGACTGACGTCATAGCTGAAGCCGCTATCGAAGCTGCCACGGGTACCCATGGTGCCGGCAATATCATTGAGGTGGCCACCGAACTCCGGGATAAAGCCGCCGGGAAACAGTTCGTTAAAGACAAAGCAGTTGGGGTCCTCACCCAGCGCCGCCAGCCGGGCCACATCGTCAGGGCCGCCTACAACATGCGGACTGGGAATGGTTCCGAAACCCGTATCGTTCGGGTCGAAGTTGATGCCGCCCGGGCAGTCCTGGCCGTCAAAGGGTGTGAGATCCCCGACCAGCCGGGTTTCACCGTCGTCAATGCTGTTGACTCCCCCGCGGTTGTTCGGATTCCGGAAATAAAAGCCGCCCGAGCTATGCCGTTGTGCATAGTTACCAAAGGCATAGACTTCACGCCCGCCTCCGAGGTCAAGCCCCAGGTTGAGGAAAATCTTGCTGTCATCATGCAGACTGGGATTGCCCCATATCTGGGCAAAAGGTTGCCGAACAGCCTGATTGCCGGCAGCAATGAGGGCTGCCGCGTCTGCACGCTGTACACTGCGGACTGTGGGGTCCTCCTGACGCCATTCAGCGGTGATGTTCACAAACCCCGCGTCAGTGAGCGGCAGGCCCACATTGGCTGCTATCTGCATCAGGTCGCCGTCGCCTTCATAGGTCGAACCATATTTCGCCTCTATGGTGCCACCTTCAGGGGCATCCTTGAGCACAAAGTTCATCACACCCGCTATAGCATCAGACCCATACTGGGCTGCCGCCCCGTCCCGCAGCACCTCCACCCGCTTGAGCGCCAGTGCCGGGATGGTGGCTATGTCCGGGCCCTGGGATCCGTCAGAAACCCCGTTGCCACCAAAAAAAACAATCACCGCCGACCGGTGCCTCCGTTTGCCATTCAGCAACACAAGCGTCTGGTCCGGCGCCAGCCCCCGCAGGTTGGCTGGCCGCACAAAGGTGCCGCCGTCGCTGATGGGCTGGACAGCAACGTTATAGGATGGCACCAGCGTGCGCAGCAGGCTCGACAGGTTCGCACCAGCCTGATCTGTAAACTCCTGACCGGAGATCACATCCACCGGTGCCGGCGTGTCCGCCGCTGACCCACGCGCACGCCGCGACCCGGTGATCATGATCTCTTCAATAATATCGGTGACATCGCGGGTATCCTGGCCTGCCTGCCCGGACTGTTGTTGCGGTTGCTGTTCCGGAGCCTGCTGCTCAGGGGATGACGGCTGAATAGAGGTGGCTCCGGCATTGATAGTTTCGGTGGTGGCAGCAGAGGCATGGAGTGTCCCTGTCATCAGAGCAGCCATCAGGCTGCCAATCAGCACAAGAGGGGCCGGGGCAACGAGACGTGCCCTGTGACGGGTTTCACGGGAGCAGCAGGGGCGTTTGGAAAAAGGATGACTGGAAAGGCCACTATGCTGCTGATAGGGAGACTGGGTTGACATGATACGAACTCCTCAAATGAGTTTTTTGATTTTAGACGAGATTGCTGAATATAAGCCGCTATGAAAATCTGAGTGTGCGACCAAAAACTAAGGGGATGCCCTAAGCGTAGTTGCCCTTAAAAGCCGGGCGCTTCACATAGCAGCCATCGCCTTTTTCAGTGCGGAGCTCGCCCTCTTTGTAGCGAAGCTTGCCGTTTGCGATGGTGTGCGAGGGCAAGCCTTTGACTTCCATACCCTCAAAAATATTAAAATCCACGTTCTGTTTGTGCGTTTTTGCCGAGATGGTTTTGCTGGCTTCCGGGTCCCAGACCACAATATCAGCATCAGCCCCTTCTGCGACCCGGCCTTTCCGGGGGTAAATATTGAAGATGCGAGCCGCATTGGCGCTTGTCGCGGCGACAAACTCTTCCGGCGTCAGTCGACCAGTTCGAACACCGTGCGTCCACAACACCGCCATACGGTCTTCAACGCCTGCGGTACCGTTCGGGATCTGGGTAAAGTCGTCCTTACCCATCGCCTTCTGATCCGCACAAAAACAGCAGTGATCTGTCGCTGTCGTTTGCAGGTTTCCGGATTGCAGGCCCTTCCATAGGGCGTCCTGATGGGATTTTTCCCGAAACGGCGGCGACATCACATGTGCCGCTGCATACTCAAAATCGGGATGCTTGTAGACGCTGTCATCAATGAGCAGATGCCCCGCCAGGGCTTCGCCGTATACGCGCTGCCCGGCAAGGCGGGAGCGGATAATCTCATCCAGCGCATCCCTGGTGGATACGTGCACCAGATAAAGCGGCACATCAATCACCTCGGCAAGCCGCGCAGCGCGGTTAGCGGCTTCCCCTTCCACCGCTGGCGGGCGCGAAAGCGGATGCGCCTGCGGGCCTGTCATGCCAGCCTCCAGCAGCTTCTTCTGCAACTGGAACACCAACTCGCCATTTTCGGCATGAGCAGTAACAATCGCACCCAGCTCGCGGGCACGGGTAAAGCTGTTATACAGCACCTCATCTTCAGCCATGATGGCCCCTTTGTAGGCCATAAAGTGCTTGAAGCTGTTCACCCCTTCTTCGCGCACCAGGGTGCCCATATCCGCGTGCACGCTGTCATCCCACCAGGTCACGGCAACGTGGAAGCTATAATCAGCACAGGCTTTCTCCGCCCAGCCGCGCCAGGTGCGATAGGCTTCCATCAGGGGTTGCTGCGGGTCCGGGATCACAAAATCGATGATCATGGTGGTGCCGCCCGCAAGCCCCGCAGCGGTGCCGGTGTAAAAATCCTCGCTGGCGACTGTTCCCATAAACGGCAGTTGCATATGGGTATGGGGGTCGATGCCGCCCGGCATCACATACTGGCCGCCCGCATCGATCACTTCCGCGCCCGTTGGGGCGTCAAGGTCTTGCCGGACCGCGACAATCATCCCGTCGGTGATCAGCACATCCGCACGCTGACGGGCGTCTGCGTTAACAACTGTTCCGTGTTTGATCAAAAGTGACATAAAAGCACCTCTAAAAATGCGCTTTTTCTGCGATAGCATCGTTGGCGACGTACTCGCAGACCCAAAGCACTCACTTCGTTCGCGGGGCAAGCTTTCGTTCGTTTAGAATCACTCATAGAACCACTCAACTCTCTCCTCGCGCCTGGATTGGCCGCTTTTTAGTCACAACAGGGGGGGGTCAACACAGTGTCAACAGGCCCTGGCGTTTTGCGAGCAGATAATACAGCGCACCTGCGATCGCGAGACCGACAAACCAAGCGTAACTGTAGAGCATATCAAAAACAGGGGCAACGGCACCGATGAGGCCGGCTGCATGCAGGAAGCCCGGCAGGTTGGGCAATATGCCGATCACGAGCGCAATCAGTCCGGCTGATTGCCATTCGGGGTACGCGCCGCCGTGCTTGAACAGGCTCGCGCTATCCAGTTGACGGGCGCGCACCAGAAAATAGTCGACGATAAGTATGCCCGCAATAGGCCCCAGGAGCGCCGAATAACCCACCAGCCAGACAAACAAATAATCACCCGCCGTTTCCAGCAGCTTCCACGGGAAAATGGCGATTCCGATCCCCGCCGTAATATAGCCGCCCATGGTAAAAGTGATTTTGTTTGGGCTGAGGTTCGAAAACCCGTAGGCGGGGGCAACCACATTGGCGGCGAGGTTGGTGGTTAGCGTCGCCACAACCAGGACGGCGAGCGCCACAACCACGCCCATGCCGCCCATCCGGCCGGCGAGCGCGACAGGGTCCCAAATGGCTTCGCCAAAAATGCTGACCGTCGCCGATGTTACCGCGACGCTGATAAAAGCAAACAAGGCCATCGGCAGCGGCAGGCCAAGAGCCTGGCCAAGCATTTGGTCTTTTTGCGATTTGGCGAACCGCGTGAAGTCCGGGATATTGAGCGCCATGGTCGCCCAGAAGCCCACCATGGCGGTCAGGCTGGCGATAAACACCGGCCAGAACTGACCTTCGCGGATGCCACCCTCGCCAAACTGAGAGGGTGCGGCGAGCATTTCGCCAAACCCGCCTGCGCTCACATAGGCCCAGGCCAGCAACACCAGCCCCATCAAGATGAGAAAGGGCGCGGCGTAGGTCTCCAGCCAACGGATGCTCTCGGTGCCGTGCTTGATGAAATAAAGGTGCAGCGCCCAAAAACCGATAAAGCACAGGAACTGGCCCAAATCGATGCCAAAAAAGGGCAGGGCTTCGCCCGCGATGGCCTCACCGGTCAGGGCATTTACGATCACATAGATCGCCGAGCCGCCCACCCAGGTATTGATGCCGAACCAGCCACAGGCGACAAGCCCGCGCGCAAGTGCCGGGATGCGCGCCCCTTTGGTGCCGAACGCCGATCGCAGTAACACCGGGAAAGGAATGCCGTGGGTCGCTCCGGCCTGACCGATCAAGATCATGGGCAGCAGCACAATCATGTTGCCGAGCAGCACCGTCAGCACCGCCTGCCACCAGTTCATGCCCTCGGAAACCAGACCAGCCGCCAGCATATAAGTCGGCACACAGACCACCATGGCAACCCAAAGGGCGGCATAGGATTTCCAGTCCCAGGTGCGGGTTTCTGCGGTTGTGGGCGCCAGATCTTCGTTCCAGAGATCGCTGTCAAATTCTGCCATAAAGTCCCCCCGGTTTTTGATTACCCCAGATCAGGTTATTCGCCGTCCGTCAGCCTGGCATAGGTGCTCGGCCTGCGGTCGCGGAAAAATTGCCAGGTGTTCCTGACGTCTTCTACCAGACCCATGTCCATATCGTGGATGATCAGTTCATCCTGGTCGCGGCTGGCCTCCGCTTCAATCTGGCCGCGTGGATTGACGAAATAGCTCTGACCATAAAACTCACCGATATCCCACGGGCCTTCCGTGCCAACGCGGTTGATGGCACCGATCCAGCAACCGTTGGCAGCGGCGGACGCCGGTTGCTCAAGTTTCCACAGATATTCTGAAAGCCCTGCAACAGTAGCAGACGGGTTTACGATATATTCAGCACCATTGAGCGCCAGTGCGCGCCAGCCTTCCGGGAAGTGCCGGTCGTAGCAAATGTAAACACCCAGTTTGCAGTATTGGGTTTCAAACACCGGCCAACCGGACGCACCGGGCTTGAAGAAGAACTTTTCCCAAAAACCCGCGACCTGAGGGATATGCGTCTTGCGGTATTTACCCAGATAGCTGCCATCTGCATCAATCACAGCCGCCGTGTTGTAGTAAATGCCGGTTACTTGGTCCCGTTCATAGATCGGCACCACAATAACCATTTTATATTTGGCGGCATATTCCTGCATCAGGGTGGTGGTTGGGCCGCCGGGAATCGGTTCAGCACTTTCATACCATTTGGCGTCCTGGCTCGGACAGAAGTAGGGCTGGGTAAATACCTCCTGGAAACAGAGCACCTGAACGCCTTTTTCGCCTGCCTCCTCGATAAGGGGAATATGCGCTTCAATCATCGCCTGGCGGATGGTCTCCGGGTCATTATCCGTCGATGCCTTGAGCGCCATCTGGATAAGGCCGCCGCGAAGGGTCGCTGTTGAACTAATACTCATGGTTCCTCCCTTTATTATCTCAAGCTGGGAAATGTAAATGCTGCTCCGGCACGAATGCCCGTCGGCCAGCGCGAGGTAACGGGTTTCAAACGCGTGTAAAAATGCACGGCCTCTGGCCTATAGATGCCATGCACGCCGAATATCGAGCGCTTCCAGCCACCAAAACCAGGGTAGGCGACCGGCACCGGAATGGGTATATTAACACCCACTATGCCTATTTGAATGCGGCCGCTGTAACCGCAGTGTCGACTTGATCTTTTTCGGCCATTGCCACCGAAGCGATCTGCTTACCTATCGCAGGGTTGAAAACGGCAAACAAATCTCCCCCGCCGATGATATGCTAAATGGTGTCCATAGAGCTCAATTCAGTGTTTTGAGGATGTCGCATATGGTATCAAACGTGAAATCAATGTGAGAGTTTTCAATGATCAGCGGTGTCGCCTGTAGTGCGGATCAAGAGCCCTTTATCATAAGCCTGCGGGAAGGGATCAAACGCCCGTTTGGCCAACGCAGGGTTAAGCTCTGCCGCCTGCTTCTGGATTGCTTCAGCGATGCGTGGGCTGTCGCGGCCTTCGTTACAGCACCAAAGACCAGCAATGCCGTCCATCAGATCGCGCCCATCAGATAGTTTGAAAAACATGCCGTCTGCACCCACTACCATGGGCGAGTTCGCCTTAAACTGCCGGTTGACGGTAAACGGGATCCAATATGCCTCAAGGTCGTTCGCCTTTTGGTCTCCAGCTTATGCACTCATCTCAGCCTCCACCCTTCTGATTTGTGCAATCTATGTATCTTACCCCTATTCGGCCACCGCCTTCATTGGATTGAGCGGATGCTCGGGCCAGGTTAGATAGGGTTTGTCGTCTTCAACAGGACGCATCTCAATGCAATCCGGCACCGGGCACACCATCTGGCACAGGTTGCAGCCCACACATTCGTCATCAATCACCGTAAAGCGGCGCTGGCCGTCTGCTGCGATAGCAAACTCAATCGCCTGATGGGAGGCGTCCTCACAAGCGATATGGCAGCGGCCACACTCAATGCATTTATCCCGGTCGATAAAGGCCCTGGTGTCGAAATTCATATTGAGTTCGTTCCAATCGACGGTGTTCTTGACCGCCATGCCGCGAAAATCCTCAATCGACCTGTAGCCTTTTTCATCCATGAAGGCGGACAGGCCATCGATCATGTCATCGACAATCCGAAAGCCATAGAGCATGGCGGCGGTGCACACCTGCAATGCGTTGGCGCCCAGCGCGATAAACTCGGCCGCGTCTTTCCAGGTTTCGATCCCGCCAATGGCTGAGATGTCGACGCCCTGGGTTTCCTGTGCGCGCGCAATTTCCGCGACCATGTTCAGCGCAATGGGTTTCACCGCCGGCCCGCAATACCCGCCGTGCGTGCCCTTGTCGCCCACAACCGGATTGGGCGCCATAGCGTCCAGGTCGACCGATACAATCGAGTTTACAGTGTTAATTAGAGAGACCGCATGCGCGCCGCCTTGCTTGGCGGCTTCAGCAGGCCACAGGATGTTGGTGATGTTGGGCGTGAGTTTGGTGAATACCGGAATATCAACGGCCTCACGCACCCAGCGTGTGGTTTGCTCGACCATCTCCGGCACCTGGCCGATGGCGCTGCCCATGCCGCGCTCGCACATGCCGTGGGGGCAGCCAAGATTGAGCTCAATCCCATGCACGCCCGAGCCCGCAATTTTGATCGCGAGGTCCTTCCAGGCCTGCTCGTCGATGGGCGCCATCATGGAGCCAATGATCACGCGGTCCGGCCACTCCTTTCGGCACTGCTCAATTTCCTTGAGGTTTACATCAAGCGGGCGGTCGGAAATCAGCTCGATATTATTGATCCCGATGACGCCCCTGCCACTGTCATGGTGCACGCCGTAGCGACTGGACACGTTCACAACTGGCGGGTCTTCACCCAGGGTTTTCCAGACCACGCCGCCCCAACCCGCTTCAAATGCCCTCACGACATTATAGTATTTGTCGGTTGGTGGCGCGGATGCGAGCCAGAATGGATTGATGCTGTCGATACCGGCAATGGTGCATCCAGGATCAGCCATTGGCGTCTCCTTTCAAAAAGGTATCGATGGCGTGCGCGGCTTGCTTGCCGTCTTCAACGGCCTGCACGGTGAGGTCTTCACCGGAGCGAATACAATCGCCACCCGCAAACACGCCCTTGAGGTTGGTTGAATAGTCAGCGGAAGCCGCGATTTTACCGCCAGCAATTTCAAGCCCTGACAGGGCGTCAAGGCTCAGTTGTTGACCGATAGCCTTCAGTACCATGTCTGCCGGTACTTTGAAACTCTCGCCCGTGCCAGCCAGCTTGCCGTTCATCATGCGGGTGCGTTCGAACTTCATGGCTTTGACATGCGTATCCCCTTTGATGGATTGCGGCTTGGCCCACAGCCGTATAGTCACGCCATTTTTTCGCGCGAGCGCCACCTCGTATGGGGTGGCGCTCATGGCGTCTTCACCGCGGCGATACACAAGCGTCACATTCTCGGCGCCAAGTTTCCTGCTTTGCACTGCGGCGTCGATGGCAGTGTTACCGCCGCCGATGACAACAACATCGTCGCCAACCTCGACGGTCGATTTGTCGTCCGCTTGTCGTAAACGTTCGATGAAATCAATGGCGTCTTCAACGCCGTTCAGGTCTTCTTTGTCGAGACCTAACTTGTTCGTGCCGCCAAGGCCTACGCCGATAAAAACTGCGTCATGTGTTTTTAGCAAGTCTTTGAGCCCAGGGTCTTGGTCGATGGGATGGTTATGGAAAACCTCAATGCCGCCAATCTTAAGCAGGAAGTCCGCTTCTTTTTGGGCGAAATTATCCACCATTTTGTAGGCCGCCAGACCATATTCATTCAGGCCGCCCGGTTTTGATTTGGCTTCGTACACCTTTACCGAATGGCCGAGCATCGACAGCCTGTGCGCGCAGGCTAGACCCGCCGGGCCTGCACCAACAACTGCAACGGTTTTGCCGGTTTCATCACCTCTCCTGAAGGGATGCGCCCCGCCAGCCTCCATCAAATGATCGGTTGCAAAGCGCTGCAAAAGGCCAATCTCAACCGGGTTCTCTCCGCTGTGGTTTCGAACGCAAGCCTGCTCACACAAAACCTCGGTAGGGCAGGCGCGGGCGCAGGTGCCGCCCATAATGTTTTCACTGAGGATTGTTCGGGCAGCGCCATCGGTGTTGCCCGTTCGGATCTGATGGATGAAGGTTGGAATATCAATGCCGGTGGGGCAGGCCTGAACGCAGGGGGCGTCGTAGCAATAGATACAATGCTCCGCCGCCGTGATCGCCTTGATCGAGTTCAGCGGTTTATGGAGATCATCGAAACTGGCTTCGATATCTTCCGCTGACAGACCACAAGATGGTGGCCCTTTTTCAAACCCATCCGGCATACCCGCCCCTAATTCCTGTCCGCACCATGAGTTATTTATTCCTGACTGTTTAGTTGAGAATGTGGCGCAAGGTGGAAAATAAATCCTTGGCACATAATTTTCCTTTTAACTATAACAGTTTATGGCAATGACAGATCGTGAGTTTTGTAAAGATTGTTTATGTCAGGGAGCCGACTCTCAACTCTTTTTAGCCTTTTGCATTGAGCCCCAAGGGTGATTCCATAGGGGGAGTTATATCAACCCGCCCGAAGGAGGCCCCCTATGGATCAGGAAGAGCGTATCATTACCGTCTATCTGATGATGGAAACCGTCTACAAGGAGCTGACCGTAGGCTGGCCTGTGCGCCAGGGCGGCTTTCCACCTGCCCTCACTGATAGTGAGCTTCTGACCATGGAAATCATAGGCGAGAGTGAGGGTCGCCATGGCGACCGGGCCATCTGGCGCTACTTTAACAGCCACGGGCGAGGCTGGTTTCCGGCCCTGTCGGCCTACCAGACCTTTGCCAAACAGTGTTGGAACCCGGGCATCAAGCGCAGCAAAGATTTCTCTGTACTGTCATCGGGCGCGCCCCATTCACAAACGGCAAGGAACTGGCGCAGGAGAACCAGCTTGCGCTCCCCGAACCGGGCGATGTCCTTGAAGGTTTCCGCGCCGCAAGCAGCGACAGCAGCGGCTCTTTCAAAGGACAGACAATCTTGCCCATTCGCCGAAGGTCCGGCAAATCCTTGAGATGAACCAGAAAAACTGTCGTTTCCACAACAGCATTAAAGTCAGTTATCGCAAAAGGCATCATCACACTCCTTGAAAAACAATCAATGAAAGGAGAGCGACTCAGAAATTTACCCGTTTGTCACTCACTTTCCCCCCGATTACCCCGTAGCTGTATCGCAAAATCCTTGCTGGCAATATCTACGCCATGTTAAGAGGTTGATAAGAGTGATTAGAGAAAGAACATTTGCTGAAAGTAAGAAAAAATAGCAAAAAAGGCACTATCAGTGTCAAGCGAAACATCTTATTACCCGCGAATTAAACTTGAAAACAGGTCAAATTGAGGAAGTTGTCCGGGAAATTCAGAAACCCAATCTGGACGATACTGATCGAGTAAAACAGGCGCGGGAAATACCCTCATTCATTGGTTTTGACAGGCCAATATTCGACTCCTTCAAGACCAGGCTTGATGAGTTGGATCAACAGACGCTTGACGCTATTACTAATAATGAAGGAATCTACGAGGAAGCGACTGATAAAATCCTTCAAGAGCTGAATAAAGGCGACATGGATATCCATACATTGAGCGAGGAATTAGCTCGATTCATGGTTACTTCGATAACCTATCAAGGTCAATTGATTGGGCATATCCAATATCGGATGAAAGATCTCAATATTGCCGAGATAAACACAGCGATTGAGGCCTATCTCAATCAGGAGACCAACTGCGGTAGTTTATCCTGACTCTTCGCTATCCAGAGCTCTCTTAAAGTGTCATCGCCTTTTTCGCTCCTGTTAGGTAAGGCATCGACCAGGCCTGTCCCTAAAATCACCGCCACCAGCAAAGCGCCTTCCAGGTTCATACACAGACCTAATTCGCTACTGTTCACCGGCTCTCTCCACACCTCGGCCAGTGAAATAATGAACGCCCCCGCCCCTGTCTATGGCAAATGACAAAGCCACCCGCTCAGAGTGCAAAAACATTAGCATCACCAAAAAGGGCTGCTTGTCAGTGAGAGACTAGCGACACAAAGCGCAACGGTAAATCCTGTTTCCAAATCAACAGCAAGACCCAAACTCGCAAAATCCGGGCAAAGCGATGATACCATGTGCCCATGCGGATACGCCTCGCCAAACTGACCGATATGCCAATGCTCACCAATTTAATTGCGAAGTCGGCCCGCAGTTTGTGCCGTAAAGATTATTCCGCTGATCAAGTGGAAGCCGCCCTCAAGGGGGCATGGGCTGTGGATACGCAGCTCATCGAAGATCAGACCTATTTTGTCTGCGAGAAGGGCGGCAAAATAGTGGGATGCGGCGGCTGGAGCATGCGTACCACATTGTTTGGAGGCGATACTTTCGACCAGCGGGACGCAAGCAAACTTGATCCCGGATCAGACCCTGCAAAAATTCGTGCGTTTTTTGTCGACCCGGACTTCATTGGTCATAACATCGGGGCCGCTATACTTGACCGCTGCGAGACGGAAGCCGCCAGGGCCGGTTTTCGGGCCTATGAATTGATGGCGACCCTGACGGGTGCTCGCTTTTATGCGCGACATGGCTATGTCGGCAATGGGCAAACATCTGTGCGGTTGAGCGGTGGTGTCGATGTTGATTTTATTCCCATGTCCAAACAACGCCACATTAGCATGAGCGAGCGCACAGCAGCGCCGTCTCCACGCCTCTGAGCGTATTGGTCAGTCGACAGGCAAGCCGCCGCCAGTCGGCCGTATCTGCCTCTGCCAGCGAGTCGACTAACGCCGATCAAGTATGCCAGGGCCACCTCCTCCCGGGCGCATCCGGGACACCATAGAACACTTATATCACTAAACCCTTTATGGCTCGCCCCAGGTAGCATAGTTATAACCATGTCCGGGCAGTCGCAGTGGCGCTTATTCCGGGGACAGTCAATTTCAGCATCCATTAATTCTGGCTGGAATTTTGGCAAAGCCCGCCTGTTTTGAGAAAACAAAATGCGAGGAAAGACATTCCATGAAAGAAAAATACAACAAAGGTCTGCTTTACGGCAGCTTGTGATCTCTGTTATCCGCCGCACTGTGTGGCACTCAATCCATTGCCCAGGACACCAGAGTAATAACAGAGACTATCGAAGAGGCCGTCGTGCTCGGGTCACGTCGAGCGCAGTCGCGTTCCGCACTGACTAGCCCGGTTCCGGTCAATCTAAGGGCGCTACCCTCTGATCATACGCTGGTACGGGTGAACGGCAAACGTCGGTACCGGTGAGCGGTTGTTGGGGAATTCGTATCCGGGGTTAACCGCGGCGCACGGGGCGTCGATATTAACCCCCTGTTTGGCAGCGCCATAGAGAAGGTGGAGGTCTTGCGTAATGGGGCCGCCGCTCAGTATGGCTCTGATGCGATTGCCAGTCTGATCAATTATTCAGAAGTTTAATGAGCATGTCAGGCTTGCGGCTGGTGCGAAGAATATCTTTGCTGTTTTTCCCGACGAAGTGGCCGTTGAGGGCACAGACTTCAGCGCTAGAATCGCCGGTTTCCTGGGCGCGATTTATCCAATCAATCATCCGACCGGCTTCAACGGCGGCAGTTATTATGTGCGCCTGACATCGAACTTCTAGATATTTCGTGAGCGGTTGATGTTATCCTGTACGCATTTTGTCGGCATTAACTGGTTGGGGGGAAGATACCTGTCATCCGGGCATTGCCGTCACTGTATGTGCCCCGGGGCATGACGCATCTGTTATCACCTCGCCACCCCCGGGCAAAAAAGCTGGGGTCGTTCGGCCTGCTGCGTGCCAGCTCAATGCTTCTTGATCAAATTCAGCCAGGCAGGGGCTACCCAATATCATTGCTCTGTCGAATACGTTAAGGGACAGAAAACATATCAGTGCCGATGATGGTGACCCTTGCGGGCCTAAAAACCTGAGCCCGGATCAGTGCCTTGAGTTTGGACAAAACTATATCGAAGATACAAGAATGTCTCGCAAAGGCGCGCCTTTTCTCATGGATAAAATGCCCAAAAACTATGTTCTTGCAATATTGAGGAAGTGAACATGCCTGTTATATTGCCCCAGAATATCGTGAATCAACTGCTCCTGTGAGAAGCCGTAAACATCATAGTGCTGGCTCCCTTCAAGCAGATACACCTCCGCCCGGTAGAACTTCTCAGTCTCATTTTTTTTCCTGCCTGTCGGCGCATAGGCAAAATCGGGTTTTAGCATGCTGCGTACATGCACCGCATATAAAAAATCCATCTCTGAGCCGTGAAGAATACGCAACTCGTTGCCTTCCTCATTGATCTCAACCTCGACGTCATTTGTGTGGATCTCTTCGGCCACCTTCTTAATCGCCGGGCGCACAGTGGATTTGATGAACGCCTTCATGCTGTCTTTGTCCGGATAGGAGAGCAGTGCATCCAGCCGCTGTTTCCAGGACGTGATGGTGGCGTCTCTGCCGGAGATGATCACATCCGGGACAACCTCAGCGCCCTGGAGCTTTGCCGCTTCCACGCGCAAACCCTTGAGCAGGCCAAGACAGGCGAAAACAATCACGAAGGTAAATGGCAGCGCCGTGGCAATCGTGGCGCTTTGAAGGGCTCCAAGGCCGCCGCTCATCATCAATACGGCGGCAACCAAACCTTCCGTTACCGCCCAGAAAACCCGTTGCCATACGGGCGGGTTCAGGTGACCACCGGAGGTGATGGTGTCAATCACCAGCGAGCCAGAGTCCGATGAGGTGACAAAGAAGGTGGTGATCAAAATAATGGTAATGAAAGACACCACGCTGGAGAACGGCAGGCTCTCAAGGAAAGCAAAAATGCTGAGCGGCAGGTTATCTTTCACGGCGGCGGCAATGGCAGAGGCATCGCTCGCCAGTTCCAGCGCTAAGGCGCTGTTGCCGAAAGCGGTCATCCAGATAAAGGTAAAAGTGGTGGGTACCAGCAAAACGCCAAAGATGAATTCGCGGATTGTCCGCCCCCTTGAAATACGGGCGATAAATATGCCCACAAACGGTGACCAGCTAATCCACCATCCCCAGTAAAAGAGTGTCCAGTTACCGATCCAGGCCTGATCATCCTCATACACATCAAGCCTGAAACTGCGAGCGACAATGGTCTCCAGATAAAGGCCAATATTTTCCACAAAGCTGTTAAGGAATAAGACCGTTGGCCCGGCGATAATAACAAATACCAGCAGCAGCGCCGCCAGCACCATGTTGACCTCTGAGAGCTTTTTGATCCCGGCATCAAGCCCCGATACCACAGATACAGTGGCGCACAGTGTGATAATGCTGATGAGGATAACCTGGGTGTTGGCGTCAAGCGGCACATCAAACAGGTGATTGAGACCCGCGTTCATCTGCGCCACGCCAAAACCAAGCGATGTCGCCACACCAAAGAGCGTGCTCACAACAGCGAGCACATCGACCATATGCCCGAGCGGGCCGTGGATGCGCTCTCCTATCAGTGGATATAACGCCGAGCGAATGGTCAGCGGCAGGTTATGGCGAAAGCTGAAATAGGCGAGGATCAAACCAACCACAGCATAGATAGACCAAGCGTTAATGCCCCAGTGGAAAAACGTGATCTGCATCGCCTGTTTGGCGGCCTCGATGGTGCCGGGCGTTGCCCCGGGCGGCGCAAGAAAATGGGTGATGGGCTCCGCCACCCCGAAGAAGAGCAGCCCGATACCAATGCCCGCTGAGAACAGCATGGCGAACCAGGATAGAAAACTGTATGCCGGCTCAGACTGGTTAGGGCCCAGCTTAATGGCGCCGGGGCTGCTGAAGGCCAGATACAGGCAGAAAATCAGAAAACCACTAACAGCGAGCATATAGGCCCAGCCCATGGTTTCTGTGACCCATGCTTGAATACCGCTGAAGAGCGCACCGGCCTCATCGCCCGCTGCCAATGCAAGCATAACAAGCGCCAGAATAATGCCGGCAGATGGGAAAAAGACCGGGGGAAGGATGCCGGATTGGCTCGTCGCTAAATCCCTGCTATCGGCATGTCCAGACATACAGAGCCCTCCATATTTTTGCATCTTTCAAGGTCTGAGAACTGACTATATCACCTGCTCCTGAAATATCCAGAGAGGGCTTATCCCCTCATCGGGGTATCGCATGTATATTATTCGGTGAGGACCTGACGCAGGAAGCTGTTGTTCCAGCCTGCCTTTTTACCGATGACCCTGAGGGATTTTTTATCTTTAGCCTTGCCCGGCAGGTTCATGGCCGTGTGCTTGATGACAGCCCAATTCCTGGGTGGCTGATCCTTGACACATGCGACCATCGTTGCGAGAAAGATCATGTCCAGCAGGGGGGGTTCAATACCCCGGTGAGATCGGACGGCATGGGTAAACTGTTTCAACTTCGGCGGCAGGGATGAGATATGACAGCATCTCTGCGTGGTCGTCTTGCCGTCTACCGCAACAGTCCTGTCGCCGAGAGTGCCGCTCAGTGTTGTTGCCCATGCTGCAGATCTCCTATGGAACGGCTCGGATCAAGCATGGGAGATACGGTCGACAGGGGATCATGGAAGGGAATACCGTAGCTGAAACCGGACAATTGGCGCAGAAACGCAGGCCCTTCTTCCCCCATATTCCGCAATATCGACAAAACTCTCGCTACCTGATATAACTCCTTACAGGGTAAGGAGAAGGATTGCCTCCAGCGCATACAGTACCGTTGTCTGTTGCCGGGGATCGTCAGGATTTGACGCAAGAGATTAAAAGCACGCAAGTTTTTTCAGCGTAAGCCCTTCCAGATTAGTATTCTTAAAACCTCACAATCAGAGAAGTATCGCTTTGATACATTAAAAATATATGCATACGATACCTTATGATAAAGAGCCAGCAACCAGCTTGAACCTGGGACTCAGATCGCCGATAGTCCCGCCAGTGCATTACATCGAAATCCTCGGATCCCGAGTCGGCAATCAAAACAGATGACATCAACCCGTGCGAGTTGTCAAACCGCGCAAGAAGATCAGATTTTTAAGGGGGAAGCATGTTGACGGATGAGCAGATCAGGGCCGGGCAGGCCGCCTACACACCGCTTGCCCTGCGCTTCTATGACTTGCTGGTGCTGGGCTTTTCCAACCGCTTCCTGTGGCGTTGCCCGACGCGGCACCTTGAGTCCCTGTATCAGCGCAACGTCTCGGCCCGTCATCTTGATATTGGCGTCGGCACCGGCTATTTCCTGGATAAGGTCTCCTGGCCTGTCGCCAGTCCGGCCATCACCCTGGCGGACCTCAACGCCAATGCTCTCACTGCCGCCGCCAACCGGATCGCCCGCTATCAGCCCGCATGCGTTGTGGTCAATGCCCTTGAGCCGATGGCGATTGACGGCCGGTTTGACTCGATCGGGCTGAATTATCTGTTGCACTGCCTGCCGGGGGACTATACCGACAAGGGCGTGGTGTTTGACCATATAGGGCCGCTGATGTCAGAGGAGGCGCGTGTCTTCGGCGCGACAATTGTCCAGGGCGATGCTCCGCGCTCTGCTGCGGCACAGGCCCTGATGAACTTTTATAACCGCAAGGGCATTTTTTCCAACAGCGGCGACACACAAACCGGACTTGAAAAGGCGCTCAGAAAACGATTTTGCAACGTCCGTCTGCAACGGCATGGTGCCGTTGTCCTGTTTGAGGCATGGAACCGGCCCGGTGCCGGTGCAAATGATGCGGCAACATCATCAGGACAGCAGAAAAAGCCCTGATATTAAGCGGCGCCCGATACGGCTTTTCCATCTTCCCCGCCGGGTGATATTGCAGATGCTGGCGGTGCCTTCAGCTATTCAGATCGCTTATCGGACACAGTTTGTTTGATGTCGCGGTATGCGGTGGGTGTTACTGTGAAAGGGCGAGAGCCCTGCATGAGCGGGAAAGAATAATTCTGATATGGGCTTATTCCATATCATCCACATTTCTTATATCCTGTGTTGCCTTAGGCGAAAGGCGCGTAGCTCAGTTGGTTAGAGCGCTTGCTCGACACGCAAGAGGTCGTTGGTTCAACTCCAATCGCGCCTACCAGTTTTCAGGGGCAGTTTCAAGAGCAACCATCTTGGCTCAAGGCAGGATCAGGGCCTTTCGGGAAACGCACTCCGCCGCCTCGCTCCCCGGTATTTGAGGGGGGTGATGATGGTGCGTCAAGGCAGTCATTTTGAAACCAGCTCTACAGGACAACAACATCAAGACCACAACATCAAGGCAACAACATCAATGCTCTTTGACATGTGATCTGTTGTGGGGATCACCACTGATCATGAGGAGATAACATGCCTGTTATTACGCTGCCGGACGGCAGTCAGCGTGTTTTTGAACAAGCCATCTCTGTTTTAGATGTTGCCCGGGAGATTGGCCCCGGCCTTTTCAGGGCGACCCTGGCCGGCGAGATCGAAGGCGCATTGGTGGACGCCGCCCATATGCTTGATAAGGATACGTCCCTTCGGATCATCACGGACCGGGACGCCGAAGGGCTGGAGGTGATCCGCCATTCCTGTGCCCATTTGCTGGCGCAGGCGGTAAAAGCATTATTCCCAGAAGCGCAGGTCACTATCGGCCCGGTGATTGAGGACGGGTTTTATTATGACTTTGCCTATGAGCGTGCGTTTACACCGGAGGATCTGGAGAGGATTGAAGAGAAGATGGCGGAGTTGGCGAGGCGGGATCTTCCCGTGACCCGGACGGTCATGGCCCGGGATGAGGCCATCGCCCTGTTTCGGGATATGGGCGAGGAATACAAGGCGCAGATCATTGAATCGATACCGGTCGATGAGACATTATCACTGTATCAGCAGGGCGATTTTATCGATCTCTGTCGCGGCCCCCATGTGCCCGGCACCGGCAAACTCAAGGCTTTCAAGCTGACCAGACTGGCCGGCGCCTATTGGCGGGGCGATTCCAGCAATGCCATGTTACAACGGATCTACGGCACCGCCTGGCCGGATCAAAAGGCGCTGAAACACCATTTACAGCGGCTGGAAGAGGCAAAAAAGCGCGATCATCGCAAATTAGCGAAGAGACAGGGTCTGCTCCACTTTCAGGAAGAGGCCCCCGGGATGGTGTTCTGGCACCCTAAGGGCTGGACGCTGTATGGCCTTGTAGAAGACTACATTCGCCGGAAAATCACCGCCAGAGGCTACCAGGAGATCAACACGCCGCAGATGGTGGACAGGCGCCTGTGGGAGAAGTCAGGGCATTGGGAGAAGTTTCATGCCGACATGTTCACCACCCGTTCCGAGAGTCGTGAATATGCCGTCAAGCCCATGAACTGCCCCGGCCATATCCAGGTGTTTAATCAGGGCTTGAAAAGTTACCGTGATCTGCCGCTGCGTTTCGCCGAGTTTGGCTCCTGCCACCGCAACGAGGCGTCCGGCACCTTGCACGGACTGATGCGGGTCAGGGGGTTTACCCAGGATGACGCCCATATTTTCTGTATGGAATCGCAGATCCAGGCTGAGGCCGCTGAGTTTATTGCGCTGTTGCTTGAGGTCTACCGGGACTTTGGTTTTGATGAGGTGCTCATGGCGCTGTCCACGCGGCCGGCCGACCGTGTCGGCAGTGACGCCGTCTGGGACAGGGCTGAGGCGGCGCTGGAGGTGGCCGTCAAAAACACTGGCATGGCGTGGACATTACAGCCCGGTGAAGGGGCGTTTTACGGGCCGAAGATCGATTTTTCCCTGAAGGATTGCATCGGGCGGACCTGGCAGTGCGGCACCTTGCAGGCGGATTTTTCCATGCCGGGGCGTCTTGGCGCCCACTATGTGGATGAGCGCAGCGACAAGCAGGCGCCGATCATGTTGCATCGGGCGATTTTGGGCTCGCTGGAGCGTTTTATCGGGATCTTGATAGAGCAATATGCGGGCGCCTTTCCGGCCTGGTTGGCGCCGGTGCAGGTGGTCATCGCCTCCATCACTGAAAAGCAGGCCGATTATTCAGAAAAAATTGCCGCAGCTTTGAGAAACCGGGGATTCAGGGTCGATACTGACTTGAGAAATGAGACGATCAGCCTTAAAATCCGCGAGCATGCCATACAACGTGTGCCGTATCAGTTAATTATCGGCGCCCGTGAGGTGGAAAACAACACGGTCGCCGTCCGTACGCGCGATGGCGAGGACCTGGGAGCCATGCCATTATCCGATTTTGCCCATCGTCTGGATGAGGATACAGCGCGACTGGGGCGGGTATAACGGGGAGGAGATCACGTATCGCACTTGAAAAACAGAATCGCCTGAATGGTGACATTACTGCGGCACAGGTCAGGTTGATCGGCACAGATGGTGAGCAGGTGGGGATTGTGGCGCTCAATGACGCCCTGGACAGGGCGGATGAGGCCGAGCTGGATCTGGTCGAGATTGTCCCGAATTCAGCCCCCCCCGTTTGCCGCATTATGGATTATGGGAAATTCCTGTTTGAACAAAGCAAGAAAAAGCACGCCGCAAAGAGAAAACAAAAGCAGATCCAGGTGAAGGAAGTGAAGTTTCGCCCCGGCACGGAAGACGGGGATTACCAGGTGAAACTACGCAACATCACTCGGTTTTTAAGTAACGGCGACAAGGTGAAGGTGACCTTGCGTTTTCGTGGTCGGGAAATGGCGCATCAGGAGTTGGGTAGCAGGATGTTAAACAGAATCGAGACGGACCTGGAAGATCTGGCGATTGTGGAACAACACCCCAGGCTGGAGAGCCGTCAGATGGTGATGGTGTTGGCGCCGAGGCGATGATCCTGTTTGCAGACAGGGCTATTTGTGGAGTGAGATGAAAATGCCAAAGATGAAAACAAACCGGGGTGCGGCAAAGCGTTTTGCGAGAACGGGATCAGGACGCATTAAACACCGACAGTCTTACCGTAGCCACATATTAACGAAGAAGAGCGCTAAACGGATTCGCCAGTTACGCACCATGCAGCTGATCGATAAACACGATGAGAAATCGCTCTCGCAGTTGCTGCCATACAGCTAAGAGGTTCTCGCCATGCCAAGAGTAAAACGGGGCGTCACCGCCCGCGCCAGACACAGGAAGGTTATCGAGCAGGCCAAGGGCTATCGTGGCAGACGTAAAAACGTGTTTCGTGTGGCCAAGCAGGCGGTCACCAAGGCCGGGCAATATGCCTATCGCGACCGACGTCAACGTAAACGGCAGTTTCGCGCGCTCTGGATTGTCCGCATCAATGCCGCCGCAAGAGAGCAGGGTTTGTCATATAGCCGCTTTATCAATGGTCTGCATCAAGCTCATATAGACATTGATCGAAAGCTGTTGGCGGAACTTGCGGTATCAGATAAACAGGCTTTTCAGCAGCTTGCCACTCAGGCCAGGGCCTGCCTCGCAAGTTAGCCAGCCGGTAACAAGCACAATCTGCAGAGGAGAAGGCGCCCGCCCTTTCCTCTTTTTGTTTTATACAGGATGTATTGATGCCCGAGAGTGGCGCCGTAGCCTTCGAATACCCGGACAATGGAAGACATAACAAAACTCACTGATGTTGCCTGTGCCGAGATCCGGGCGGTCACTGATCTGGCCGAGCTGGACGCCTGTCGGGTGAAATACCTGGGCAAAAAAGGGCGACTGACCCAGGGATTGAAACAGTTAGGCAAACTACCTGCTGAGCAGCGACCCAAAGCGGGGCAGCTTATCAATGCGGCAAAACAGGCATTGCAGGCGCTGGTTATGCGAAGGAAAAAAGAGCTGGAAGATGCACAGTTAGCCGAGCAGTTACGAAGGGAGGCCATCGATATCACCCTGCCGGGCCGTGGTCAGGAGCCCGGGGGCTTGCATCCGGTGACATTGATCCTGCAGGAGATTGAGCGCTTGTTTCTGGAGATCGGCTTTACCGTGGTGGACGGGCCGGAGATCGAGGATAACTACCACAACTTTGAGGCCTTAAATATCCCCGAGCACCACCCGGCCCGGGCCATGCATGATACGTTTTATTTCGATGCGGATCTGTTGTTACGCACACATACCTCCAACGTGCAGATCCGTTATCTGAAAGAAACGGAGCCGCCTGTGCGTGTTATTGCGCCGGGACGGGTTTATCGCTGTGATTCAGACATGACGCACACCCCGATGTTTCATCAGGTTGAGGGGATCATGATCGATGAGCATATTACCTTCGCCCATCTGAAGGGCATACTCGAAGAGTTCGTGCACCATATATTTGGTGAAGATGTGAGAACCCGATTTCGTCCGTCCTATTTTCCTTTTACCGAGCCATCGGCAGAGGTGGACATGCTGGGCGAGAATGGTTGGCTGGAAATCCTGGGCTGCGGCATGGTGCATCCTGCAGTATTGGAGAATGTCGGTATTGATAGCAGTCGCTATTCCGGCTTTGCCTTTGGCATGGGGGTCGAGCGCATCGCCATGCTGAAGTACGGCATCGATGATATACGGCTGTTTTTTGAAAATGACTTACGTTTTCTAAGCCAATTTAATTAAAGCATGGCGGGCCTCAAATGAAATTCTCTGAGCAGTGGTTACGTGAGTGGGTGAACCCGCCTGTCTCCTCCGCCACATTGGCGGAGCAGTTGACGATGCTTGGGATGGAGGTGGAAGCGCACAGGGCCCTCGCCCCGGATCTGTCGGCTGTCGTGGTGGCTCGAATAGAGAAGATTGACAAACACCCCAATGCGGACAAGCTGATTATTTGTTGCGTTGATAAGGGTGATGGTGAGCCGGTAGCGGTGGTCACAGGCGCAACCCATGTTAAAGCCGGCGCTTGCTATCCGTATATCGGCACAGGCGGTGCATTGCCCGGGCAAGCCGCTATTCAGGCGGCGGACATTCGGGGAGTGAGGTCCTTCGGTATGCTTTGCTCGGCCGCCGAGCTGGGCTTCTCAGATGACGCCGATGGGTTATTTCAGCTCCCGGATGACGCTACTTTGGGCATGGCGTTGACGGAATTCATGCAACTCGATGATCACACTTTCGATGTGGGGATCACCCCTAATCGGGGAGACTGTTTGAGTATCAAAGGGATTGCAAGAGAGGTCGCCGTCATGAACAGGATGGCGTTCAAGGCCAGGCAAATACCAGCGGCTCTGCCGGTCCATGGGCAAAAACGCCCGGTCCATTTAGCGGCGCCGGATGGTTGCCCCCGGTATGTAGGCCGCATTATCAATCATATTGATATATCCCGCCCCAGCCCTTTATGGATGAGGGAGAAGCTACGGCGCTCCGGGGTGCGAGGCGTCAATGCCGTTGTCGATATTACCAACTTTGTGATGCTGGAGCTGGGCCAGCCCATGCATGCGTTTGATAATGACAAACTGCACGGTGCGATTTCGGTACGCTATGCCGATGAAGATGAAAAAATCACCCTGCTGGATGGCGGGTCACATCTTATGCCCGCCTCCACGCTGGTGATCGCCGATGAGAAAGAGGCCGTGGCGATGGCCGGTATTATGGGCGCCCTGGGATCATCCGTCACGGATAGCACCCAACATCTCTTTCTCGAAAGCGCCTTCTTCTCAGCACAGGCCCTCGCCGGACGGGCGCGGCAATTTGGCCTGCATACCGATGCGGCGCACCGTTTTGAGCGCGGGGTTGATTTCGCATTACAGCATGAGGCCATAGAAAGGGCGACGGGGTTGGTGCTTGATATATGCGGCGGCGCCCCGGGGCCCGTGATCGAAGCCGTGGCCGAGGACGCCTTGCCGCATAGACACACCGTCGCATTAAGAGAAGGTGCGGTGGAGAGGTTACTCGGCAAACACATCGATATGGCCGAGTGTTGTGACGTCCTCTCGCGCCTGGGTCTGAAACAGACCGATGCTGATGCTAATGTTAATACTCGGCGGTTTGCTGTCCCTTCTCACCGTTTCGATATTTCAATCGAAGCGGATTTAATTGAAGAAATAGCCCGCATCCACGGCTATCAGCACATCGCCAGCGCCCGGCCACCGGTCGGCCTTGTGATGCGTAAAACGGGAAGCCAGGCACACCTGAATGCCCTGCGCCAGGCGCTGGTTCACCGAGGCTATCAGGAAGCGATGACGTATAGTTTTGTTGATCACGCCTTGCAATCTTTACTCTTTCCCGAGAGCGAGGGGCTACCTTTACTGAATGCGATTTCCCCTGATCTGGCGCACATGCGAATAAGCCTCTGGCCGGGGCTTTTGCGCGCATTGCAATACAATATCAACCGCCAACAACAGCGGGTTCGCCTATTTGAGCTGGGTAAAACCTTCACCCGCAACGGGGAGCTTCAACAAACACCCAAACTGGCTGCGGTGATCTGTGGAAAAGTCTCGCCGGAACAGTGGGATAACCCCTATACAACAAGTAGTTTCTATGATATGAAGTCCGATGTGGAGGCGATTATCGCCAGCCTGTCCGGGGCAATCACCGTTGACTACCGAAAGATCGAATGCGCCGCCATGCAAAATGGCCAGTCAGCCGAGATAATGCATAATAATCAACAGCTTGGCTTGATTGGCGCACTTCATCCCGCTATTCGGGGCAGGTTGAATATAGATCAGAATGTGTATCTCTTTGAAATAGACTTAACGGGCATTCCGCCAAAAAAGTCGCCAAAGTTCACGAAGATCTCTAAATTCCCGTCAATCAGGCGTGATATATCGGTGTTGGTCGATAAAGAGATCCCGGTCACCAGGGTAGTAAACTGCATAGAGCGATCAGCCTCAGAGCGCTTGCAAAACCTGGAGTTATTTGACGTATATCAGGGGGAAGGTATTGATATAAAGCAAAAAAGTCTTACTTTAGGCTTGACGTTTCAGGGAACTTTCAGCACTCTTAAAGATGCAGAGATTGAAGATATTATGGCACGGGTACTGGACAGCCTGCATTCGAAATTTGGCGCCACATTGAGAGCATAACTATGGCAGCATTGACAAAGGCGGATATGGCGGAGAGGCTTTATGAAGAATTGGGTCTGAACAAAAGAGAAGCCAAGGAAATCGTTGAGATGTTTTTTGAAGAGGTGCGCTCGGCATTGGAAACAGGTCACCAGGTAAAACTTTCCGGCTTTGGTAATTTTGATTTAAGGGATAAAAGCCAACGCCCGGGCCGCAACCCCAAGACGGGCGAGGAGATCCCCATCAGCGCCCGCCGTGTGGTGACCTTTCGTCCGGGACAAAAATTAAAAGCAAGAGTAGAGGCCTATGCTGGAAGCATCGCACAATAGCGAATTACCCGCCATTCCCGGAAAACGTTACTTCACGATAGGGGAAGTGAGCGACCTGTGTGCGGTCAAACCCCATGTGTTGCGTTACTGGGAGCAGGAATTTCCCCAGCTCAAACCCCTGAAGCGCCGCGGCAACCGTCGTTACTACCAACGGCATGATGTTATCCTGATCCGGCAGATCCGCAGTTTGTTGTATGAGCAGGGCTTTACCATTGGTGGTGCGCGGCAAAGATTGTCCGGCTCGGAGGCAAAAGAAGACTCCAATCAAAGCCAGCAGATCATCCGTCAGCTACGCAATGAACTGGAAGAAGTGCTGGATCTATTGCGACGGTAGGACACATCTTAAAAACCGGTGTTTTTTCAAAGCGGGGCGGCAGCGCCCGCAGCTAACCTTAGCTGAGTTCAACTTTACCGCCCTGATCAATACTTCCGCCCTTTAAGGATCGCAAGCGATAAGCCCCCCGTACTGCCCTTAATACCTCGCCATTTTGTGAGTATGACGTTAGCCAGGCTACCGTGATAATCAGGCCATGTTCTCCGATCCGCTTATTTCCCCGGGAAGATTGCACTGGTTCTTTATCTCAGGCTCCCCTTAGGCGATGGGGTTTATTCCGCCTGGGCATGGTATTAAGTATTGCTTTTTTATAGCGTCTCAAGGAAACTTCCCTTTGTGCAATGTGGTGTGGGAAGCCATCCAGATCAACGGTGTTGATCCATTGATAAATTAAGCACATTACATTTTTAGTTTGCGGTGTTTGCACACATACTGGATGGCTCTCTCCAGGTGATCACCAATACGGCTCGGGGCGTGGCGCAGTCTGGTAGCGCACTGCAATGGGGTTGCAGGGGTCGGAGGTTCGAATCCTCTCGCCCCGACCAAATCACCCAGGTCTTGCGCCAGAGACCTGATCAGTCACCCATGCCTTTCCAACAACACAGCCCATGACAGCCTGGGTGATGATGGTGCTCCTCATCGTCGGTATGCGATAAACCCGCCTCATATCCAATCATGATGACCTCATCCAGGACGCCCCTGACCACCAGATGATGCGATAAGCCCGCCTTGCATTTCACCATGATCCCCTGACGGGCGCTGCATGTTGTCGCCCAGGCAGGCCAATGCTCCCCCGGCCTGCCCTCCCTGCCGCCTCGAGGGCGGTGACAGGACAACACCGGTCGCAAGCATGTGACTTCAAAGATGGGCCGGTAAGTGGGATAACCCCTGCCGGGCGGGCTATTGAAAAGAAGGTGCTCAAGCAGTATGCTAAAAATCATCTGTGCTTGTTATATCTTCTAACCTATGGGCAGCGAGCGTCATGATCCGTGCACATCACACAGCAACGATCAATATATGACTTATCATGCAGCTCTCCACCTTGCCCATGACGTCACCCAAACCATGACGAAGCGGCGCTCAGGCTAAAAGATGAGACGAAATGCGGTGTTCCTATGCTGTTGCCTGTGTTTATGGGGTTGCAGCGGCGAGAAGACGGCGAAGGAGGATTTTGCCGCCGGTGACTATGCTCGCGCTTTTGCAAAATTCAAGCCCCGGGCCGAAGCAGGGGATAGCGAGGCGCAAAATTATCTTGGGGTGCAATACTACATGGGCCTGGGTGTGCGCCGTGACTGGCAGCAGGCATTGAAGTGGTATGAGAAGTCGGCGAAACAGGGCGAGCCCAGAGCGCAACGCAATTACGGCATGATGTTTCACAATGGCTATGGCACCAACATGGATATCGTTTCCGCCTACATGTGGTATTACGCCGCCTATCGGCAGGGCAATCCGACAGCGAAGGGGTATATGGACTACCTGGCGGCGGAAAACAAGCTAAGCCCGAACCAGATGAACCTGGCCAGGCAAAAGGCAAAACACTACATCGTCAATCCAGTCATCGCCGAGCACGTCTCTGAGAGCAAGCTGTTTCGTGGCCAGCAACGGGAATTTTAATTCGTCATAACGCCATGTGTGGAATTGTCGGCGCAGTTGCACAAAGAGACGTCACCCCGATCCTTGTGGAAGGATTACGGCGCCTGGAATACCGGGGGTATGATTCCGCCGGTGTTGTTGTCCTCAATGAAGACGCCGCCTTTGAGCGGGTTCGGGTGTCGGGCAAAGTGGATGAGCTTGCTCAGGGTATCGCGCGCTCGCCCATCTGCGGCAACACCGGCATAGCGCACACCCGCTGGGCCACCCACGGCAGGCCCAGTGTCGATAACGCCCATCCTCACCTCTGCCGGGATGAAGTGGCGCTTGTCCATAACGGCATCATTGAAAACCATGAATCATTGCGTAGCAGACAGGTAGAGAGGGGTTACGACTTTACCTCGGACACCGATACCGAAGTCATCGTCAATCAGATCCATATCCATCTGCAAAAGGACGGCGATGTATTCGCCGCCGTCAAAGATACCGTTGCCGAGCTGCAGGGCGCCTATGCACTGGCCGTTATCAGCAATACCTGGCCACAGCGGTTAGTAGCGGTGAGAAGGGGCAGCCCGCTGGTCATTGGTATTGGCGTTGCAGAGTATTTTCTCGCCTCCGATGTCTTTGCCCTATTGCCGGTGACACAGCGATTTATCGTATTGGAAGAGGGCGATATGGCCGACATTCGCAAAGGCTCCCTGCTTGTCTATGATAGGGACGGCGATCAGGTTGAGCGCCCCATCATTACCTCAGCGCTGTCCGCCGACAGGGCGGATAAGGGCGGTTATCGGCATTACATGTTAAAAGAGATCATGACGCAGCCATTGGCCATTGCTGATACCCTGGAGGGCAGGCTTGAGGATGGCAAAATCATCGATCCGGTATTTGCCATGCAGGCGGATGATGTATTTGCCCGGGTCAATGCAATACACATCGTTGCCTGCGGCACCAGCTACCATGCGGGGTTGATTGCAAAATACTGGATGGAGTCGATTGCGGGGGTTCAGTGCCATGTGGAGATTGCCAGTGAATATCGATACCGAAAGACGGTAATTGCGGGCAATACGCTGTTTTTAACCCTCTCCCAATCCGGCGAGACCTTAGATACCCTGGAGGCATTACGTTTGGCTAAAACCCGGCCCTACCTCGCCCGCCTTGCGATCTGCAATGTGCCTGAAAGCGCCCTCACCCGTGAGTCGGATCGGGTGTTCCTCACCCGTGCCGGCAGGGAGGTTGGCGTCGCCTCCACCAAGGCCTTTACCACACAACTGGTGGCTCTGTTGATGTTGACCCTGTTGCTTGCCCGAAGAGGTGGCGTAAATGATGAGGTGGAGTCAGATATAGCCCGGCAACTTGAAAAACTGCCCGGTCAAATTAACCATGTGCTTGAATTACATGCCCCGATCGCAACGCTGGCCGAGGACTTTGTGCATAAACACCATGCCCTGTTCCTGGGCCGGGGCGCTATGTTACCCGTTGCCATGGAAGGCGCCTTAAAGCTGAAAGAGATCTCCTACATACACGCAGAGGCCTACGCGGCCGGTGAGTTAAAACACGGCCCGCTGGCGTTGATAGATGATGAGATGCCGGTGATCGCCGTTGCGCCCAACAATGCGTTGCTGGGGAAGTTAAAGGCCAATTTACAGGAAGTGCGCGCCCGGGGCGGCAGATTATATGTTTTTGCCGATGCAAAGAGCGCCATTACGGACGCTTCTCATGTGACGACGATAAGCATCGCCCCTGTTGAAGATGTGATCGCACCGATCATCTACACGGTGCCCCTGCAATTATTGGCCTATCATGTTGCGGTATTAAAAGGCGCAGATGTTGATCAGCCGAGGAACCTGGCCAAGTCAGTGACGGTGGAATGAGGTTTATCGTGAACCCTGAAGATGGACAACATCTTCTCCTGACATGACTGCCGGTGAGTGCGCCGATGTGCGATGAGACGAAGATGATGCGCCCTGACCGATGAGGAGGGTTCAATGACTGGGGATAAAATAATCGTCACGGTTGATGCGGATCTGGAAGCGCTAATCCCGGGTTTTTTGAGCAATCGAGAGGCCGATCTGCAAACCTTGAAAACGGCCCATGAACAGCAATGCTTCGAGATCATAAAGGGGATTGGTCATAATCTTAAAGGCCTCGGTGGGGGGTATGGTTTCCATGGCCTCTCCGACATCGGTGAGGTCATTGAACAGGCCGCCAAAGACCGGGATCTGGAGATGATCGCCACCCATATAAAAGCGCTGTCCCGTTATCTTGAGAGCGTGGAGATCACCTACGAATAGGTGCGAGCGAATGTCCTATAAAAAACAACACATGCCCAGATGGTTTTTGTATGTATGCACGGTGCTTTTGGGCGTGGCTTTTTCTTTGTTGCTGGTCTCTCTGGCATGGAATGATTCCATCGATAACAACAAACGCGAGTTTACGTCAAAATCGGTTGCGCTTAAAAATGCGGTTTTCAAAAATGTACGCATAGCGCATATTGCGATCAACAGTTTATCGGCGTCTTTTGTCGCCCACCCGGTGCTGGATGCCGATGAGTTCTCCATCGTCACCCATTCGGTCCTACAACAACACCCCTATATAGAAGGCGCCGTATTCGCCACACTCAGGCCCTCATATCCAGCCGCTGCTCCAGCCGATAGCGCGCAAGCGCATTCAGATCTTAAGCAAGGGGGCGCTTCCCCTGCTGCCGGTAAGGCGTATTTTTATCCCACCCAGCAAAACTTCAGGGACGGGAGCCGCTTCCCTGAAGATGAGGATCTGTTTGCAGGTGCGCTGTTTGAAGACGTCATGAACACCCTGCTGTCCACGCCTTATGTGGTCACGACAGTGGTTGATAGCGCTGATCCTGAAAATAAAAACTACTGGATGTTGAAGGCCCTTAGGAGGATGTCCGCAGATGATGGCCAACCAGTCGAGGGCGATATTTTTGGCGTGGTCGCCGTCCTCGTGAACGCGGGTAAAATGCTGGGTTCAAGTGCCGCTATCTCCAATATGTCGATGATGATGATAAATGAAGCGGCCAGTTTGAGCGGCAAGGCGCTACTCTATGAGTCTGCCCTACCGCTTGATAATGAAAGCCCGATGGTTAGCGAGGTCAAGGACGAAGGGCTCGCACTGTTTCCGATGTATTCGATCCGCTGGTCGGCCCGCCGCGGCATACACTGGAATGAGATCGATAAAGACTGGGTTTATATCTCCCTGCTGATAGGCCTGGGTGTGACCTTGCTGATGATCGCCCTGGTGCGGGCTAAAGACCTGCAAACCCGGGAATTAAAAGCGCGCAATAGCGTTATCGAGAAAAAGGTTGAAGAGCAGACCCGGGAGCTGGCCCTGGCCCGGGACCGTGCCCTTGAAGCATCGCGCATTAAATCCCGGTTCCTCGCCAGTATGAGCCATGAGATCCGCACACCACTGAATGCAATCATCGGCATGTCTGAATTACTAGCGGACACCCGATTGACCCATGAGCAGCAAAAATATACCGATGTTTTCAAGAAAGCAGGCGATACGCTATTAAGCCTGGTTGACGATATTCTGGATCTGTCGAAAATTGAAGCAAACCACTTAACCCTGGAGGGGATTGATTTCGATGTGGGTGACGTCATAGAAGAGGCGGTAGAGATCTATATAATCAAAGCAGCGGAGAAGGGTGTTGAGTTGATGTGTCACATCGACCCGCAATTAAGCACGTTAAGAAAAGGCGACCCCGCACGCCTTAAACAGATCATACTCAACCTGATCGGCAATGCCCTCAAGTTCACCGAGCAGGGGGAGATCGTTGTATCCATGGGCCTGGATGGGGCAAGTGACGATCATATCAGGGTGGTGGTGCGAGATACCGGGATCGGCATACCCACTGAAAAAACCGATGATATCTTCGCCAGTTTTAACCAGGTGGACTCATCAACCACGCGCAATTATGGGGGTACTGGCCTGGGTTTGAGCATTTGCCGTGCCCTGGTGGAGATGATGGGCGGCAAGATATGGGTTGAAAGCACCGTCGGTGAAGGCAGCGCCTTTATGTTTAATGCGGCATTACCTGAGGTCACTGGCGAGCCGCTGAGAGACGATGCGAGGCTCACCCTGAAAGGCAAGCGCATACTGCTCATCGATGATAATGACGCCCACAGGCATAATACCTCACGGTATTTGACCCATGCCGGCGCACTGCTCGAGCAGCTAAGCCGTGATCATGATCTCGCGGATACGTTAAGAGAGAACATGGGTGATTATGACGCCATCCTGTTAAATTGCCCCCCGGACAGTGCATACGCAATCGAGTTGCTGGAGAGAATCAATTCGACCGAATTAAATAACAAGATGATCCTTATTCTACATGCGGCCGAGCTGAATAAATACATGGATCACCTCAATCACATCGGCATCGCCGCCTACGTGGTGAAACCCGTCAAGCGAGGGGAACTGGACTGGCAGATAGACACCCTGGTTCAGGGCAAGAAGAGAACAGCCAAAACCCCCTCGGCCAGGACAGATGTGGCGGAGGTAAAGCCGTTGAAAATCCTGTTGGCGGAGGACAATCCGGATAACCGCTTGTTGATAAAAGCGTATTTGAAGAGGTTGCCCTATGAATTGGTGGAGGCGGAAAACGGTCAGCTTGCCGTGCAGAAGTTTCAGCAGCAACGCTACAATCTGGTGTTCATGGATGTGCAAATGCCGATCATGGATGGCCATGCCGCAACAAAAATAATGAGAAAATGGGAACGCCAACAGGGGCGGGAAGCGACACCCATTGTGGCGTTGACCGCCCATGCCTTCAGGGAAGAGATGGATAAATGTATTCAGGCAGGTTGCAATGCTTACCTCAGCAAGCCGGTGAAAAAATTAACCCTGATTGAAACCATCAAAACCCATGCCGCCTGATCCCCACCTGGGAAGATCGAGGGATCACTGGCTTGCCACCTGGGCGGCTTTTTTATCGGATCAGCGCTTGCACTTCCCTGAACTTTTCATGGCTGGCGTCTCCTAGCCATTCAAACAGCACGGACTCCGCATCACAGACGATGACCCCCGCCCGGCGTAATCGCTGTAATGCGATCTCATAGTTTTCACGATGGCGTGAGCACACACCATCGGCGGCGATGAAGATGGTATAGCCCTGATGATACAGATCGATGGCAGTTTGCAGGACACAGACATGGGCTTCCACCCCGGCAATGATGATCTGCTTTTTGCCGGTGGCGGCCAGATCAGGGATAAAGTTATCGGCCCCGGCGCATGAGAAACTGGTTTTCTCATAGAGCCTGACGTCGGCGGGCAGGATTTTTTGAATATCCGGCTCTATATCACCGAGACCCTTTGGGTATTGTTCGCTGGCAAAGACCGGCACGCCCAGTTTATTGGCGGCGTTGATCAGCAGGCTCGTGTTTCTTTGCAACCTGGCGAGCACTTTTGTCGGCATCGCTGCTGTTAATCGGGTTTGAATATCGACAATCAGCAACACCGAGTCCTTTGCATCGCACAGTGATCCGCTACTTTCGTTTGTTTTCGTCATGGGTTTCTACCTGGGGATGAGAAAAAGAGATCAGTTAAGCCAGCCGTTTACGTGGGACAGATCTGCCTTTGACAGGGCGCCGGATGATTGCTTTAAGCGTAATGTGTTGAGCAGATAGTCATAACGGGCACGGGCGTAGTCTCGTCTCGCCTGGGAGGTCACCCGCTCGGCGCCAACCACATCAACCGCCGTCCTTGTGCCAACTTCAAACCCCGCCTCTGTGGCCTGTAGTGCGGTCTCGCTGGAGATGAGGGCCTGTTTCAGCGCCTTAACACGGCTGATCCCCGAGAGAACGCCGAGGTAGGCCTGGCGTGTTAGCCTCTGGGCGCTACGCTGCGCCTGCTCCAGCCGCTCCAGTTGCTCATTGAGCCGCTCATGGCTCTCCCGCACGCGCGAGCTTACCCGTCCCCCCTGGAATATGGGCACATTCAGCTCAAGGCCGAAAGCCGTATCGGTGCTTTCAAATGCACCAAAACGCCCCCCCGTTTTATTAAACGAATGACGGGCGATAACATCGACCGTGGGCAGATGCCCTGCAAGCTGCCGTTTGATCTCCTTGCGCGCCGTATCAACAGCATGTTGGGATGCGAGAATACTTAAGTTTTGCGCCAGCGCCGTGTGCGTCCAGACGTCAATGTCAGCCGGTTGCGGGCTGAGCAACGGCATCATCTCACCCAGCATGGAGAGATCGGTCATATACTCACCGGTGATCTCCCGTAATGCCTCCTGGGCATTGTCGATGTTGTTTTTCGCTTCAATCTCTTCTGCAAAAGCGCGGTCATAACCTGCCTGTGCTTCCTGTACATCGGTGATCGCCGTGAGCCCCACATCAAAACGTTGCCTGGCCTGCTCAAGTTGCCTGCTGAGTGATTTTTTTTCCGCCTGCGCGAAACTCAGATTGTCATAGGCGGCGAGTACATCGAAATAGGTCTCGGTAGTGCGGATGATTAAATCCTGCTCTGCCGCCAGTAGTTCTGCATCCGCCTGTTTTATACGGCTACCTGACTGCAGATATTGAACAATTCGCTCTCCCCTGAAAAGGGGTTGTGACACATTCAGGCTGTAGCTATGGCTATTAAAACTCACTTCCCCCGATCTACCCAGCATTGCCGCTGTAATGTCCTGATCGTTGCTGAATGTATTGGCGCTGAAGGCAACGGCAGGCAGCAGTTGTGAGAGGGCCTGGGGTCGTTGCTCCAGCACCGCCCGCTGTGCTGCCGCCACCTGCCGGTATTGTGGGTCGCGGCCTTGCGCCAGTTCATACACGTCCAACAGGTCAACCGCACGGGCGGGGGAGATAAGAAAGGATAGCGAAATGAACAACAAAGAGAGGGTGTTTCGGATCAGTAACGGGTTCATATTAATTTTAAGGCTTCCCTTGTGATAGATATTTAATATCGGGGCATGTTGTTATCTACTCGCCCGCCCCGGGCGGCAATACCGCCTTGCAGGTTAGGCGGATCCCCAAAGCCGATTGGCTCCAGGTAGCCGCCAACCGGAAGGCTACGCATGCCATGATGGCGGATGAGGGCCGTCTTTGATCTGGGGCGAGTTCGGGGCGCCGCGCTGTGATCGCCCCCGGGGGATATGGATTGAACCTGATATTCGGCACATGTCAAACTCTGAAGGCTCGCGCACATCTAAGGAGAACCAGGCCTGGTGCGTGATGATGTAATGCTGGACTAAATTGCTCAGGGCTGATGTTTTCCATTGTAGCGAGTTAAAATTAAAACGCAAACTTATCCGCTGAGGGGGCGCCGATAAGCGGTAGCACGTCGGTTTCGAATAATATCTCTTTTTTGACCGCATTCTCACCTTCTCGCATAGACAGTCTCGCCTGCATAAGCGGTGATACGCCGATGATGCTGAATAAGCGACCGCCGGGGTTCAGTTGCCTGATTAGATTATCGTCAAGCTCCGCCATGGAACCGGTAACCACGATCACATCGTAGGGGGCCTGTTGCGCCCAGCCGTTGATCCCGTCACCGACCAGCATCTCGGCATTGTCAATGCCCAGCCTTTTTAGTTTCGATAGGGCGGACTGGCTAAAGTCCGGGAAGATATCAACGCTATAGACATAGGCGCATGCGCTCGCCAACAACGCGGTTAAATAGGCGCAACCAGTACCGATCTCCAACACCGTATCAGTGGGTTTCAGGGCCAGACTCTGGATGATGCGGGCCTCCATTTTAGGAGAAAACGTATACTGCCCATGACCCAGCGGTATCTGGGTATCAACAAAAGCGATGTTTCTGTGTTGCGCCGGGATAAAATCTTCTCTGTGAATAGCGGCGATCAGATCCAGGGTGTGTTGATCCAGCACTTCCCAGGTGCGGATCTGCTGCTCGATCATCGTGTGGCGGGCCGCTTCAAAGTCCATTGTCGCTATCATCTTCATCATCTATCTCTGTGCCAGCTTATCTTAAAGCGCATAGGAATGCTGCTCTGCACCGCCAGTTAATATCAGGTTGATAGGGAAAATCAAGTATCCAGCGGCTTATATTTTGCCGATATTGGACGGCGCCGACTTGGCGTCTGTTTGTATTTTAAGCCGGTTAAATAGCCGTGATTGTACTACAAAGTTAAGCGGAGCCGGTTGCTTATCTGGCGGGATAAAAGTAGTGCAATATAAAGTAGTGGAATAAAAATGCTATCATATCCTCTTCATGAGTGCAGCCAGGGGCATGGGCTCGGCGTGTCCTTTTAGAGCCTCCCCCGGTTTATAGCGGTGAGGTTAAGGGAGCATGGCGTTAGTGCGCTCAACACCAACAGGAGATGATTTATGAGTTTTGATACATTTCAAAGCGACAAGGCAAAAGTCGACGCAAAGGCGAGAGAGCCCTTCCCGGGTTCCAGGAAGGTTTATATCGCCGGCTCCCGTGCTGATATACAGGTGCCCATGCGGGAGATCACCTGTCACAACACGGTCACATCCTCAGGGGTGGAAAAAAACCCGGCTATCACCGTGTATGACGCCTCCGGCGCCTATACCGACCCAGAGGCGGATATTGATATACGCAAAGGTTTATCGGCATTGAGAGGGGGCTGGATAGAAGAGAGAGGTGACACGCAACCACTGTCGGAGCTAACGTCAACCTATGGTCATGGTCGGCTAACGGATCCGGGTTTGGCCGGCCTGCGTTTTCTTAACTGCAAGGCGCCCCGAAGGGCACGGCCTGATCAGAATGTGACGCAAATGCACTATGCAAAAAAAGGCGTGATCACACCTGAGATGGAGTTTATCGCCCTACGCGAGAACCAGCGTTTGAATGAATGTGCTGATCCCGGGCTACTGAGGCGACACAAAGGCGCGCCGTTTGGCGCACATATTCCAGATCACATCACCCCTGAGTTTGTGCGCTCGGAAGTGGCCGCAGGCAGAGCCATCATCCCGGCCAACATCAATCATCCGGAAACCGAGCCCATGATCATAGGGCGCAATTTCCTGGTGAAAATCAACGCCAATATCGGCAATTCAGCGGTGAGCTCTTCGATTGCCGAGGAAGTGGAGAAGATGACCTGGGCCATTCGCTGGGGGGCCGATACGGTGATGGACCTCTCTACAGGCAAGCACATCCATGAGACCCGGGAATGGATAGTGAGAAACTCACCGGTGCCGGTGGGCACAGTCCCCATTTATCAGGCCCTGGAAAAAGTCAATGGCAAGGCCGAAGAGCTGAGCTGGGAAATATATAAAGACACGTTAATCGAGCAGGCTGAGCAGGGCGTGGATTATTTCACCATACATGCCGGTGTGCGCCTGGCCTATATCCCGCTAACCGCAAACAGGATCACCGGGATCGTATCACGGGGCGGTTCCATTCTCGCCAAATGGTGTCTGGCCCATCATCAGGAGAATTTTCTCTATACCCATTTTGAAGAGATCTGCGAGATTATGCGCGCCTATGACGTCTCTTTCTCACTGGGTGATGGATTAAGACCGGGCTCTATCGCTGACGCCAATGATGCGGCCCAGTTCGCCGAACTCAAGACACTGGGCGAGCTGACGAAAATCGCCTGGCGAGAGGATGTGCAGGTGATGATCGAAGGCCCTGGCCATGTTCCGATGCAGTTAATCCGGGAGAATATGGACAAGGAGCTTGATAGCTGCTCGGGAGCGCCATTTTATACCCTGGGCCCGTTAACGACAGATATCGCACCGGGTTATGATCACATCACATCGGCCATCGGTGCGGCCATGATAGGCTGGTATGGAACGGCCATGTTGTGTTATGTGACGCCCAAAGAGCATCTGGGGTTGCCTGACAAGGATGACGTCAAAGATGGCATCCTGGCCTATAAAATCGCCGCCCATGCCGCCGATTTAGCCAAAGGCCATCCTGCCGCGCAGCTCAGGGACAATGCCCTGTCCAGGGCACGGTTTGAGTTTCGCTGGGAAGATCAGTTTAACTTGGCGCTGGACCCCGATAAGGCAAAGGCATTTCATGATCAAACCTTGCCGAAGGAGGCCCACAAGGTGGCGCATTTTTGCTCTATGTGCGGCCCTAACTTCTGCTCAATGAAGATCACCCAGGATGTGCGCGACTACGCCAGGCAGCAGGGGATCCATGACATGGATGAGGCGATGAGCAAAGGGCTGGACGACATGGCGGCGCAGTTCAGGCAACAGGGGAGTGAGATCTATAACAAGATCTAGGGAACATCCCCGCTCATCACCCTGTCCGTCAACGCAAGGCCCGCAAGCCGTGTTCAATGCCCATGCCATGATCATGCTTGCGGGTCTTTCTGTGGATGTGCGCTTTGCATGATCGACTTTGATCGCTTAATTGCCTCATCAGCCAACCCTGAGATGGCGGCGCGCAGACTGGAGCACATGCGTGAAGATGCAGCGCTTCGTCATGAAATCGACGCCTTGTCCGAGGATATCGCTACCGATTTCATTCATATCATTGGCTACTCGCGGTTTTTATTTCACTTTATGTGTCGGCGCCCGCCAGCGCTTCGTCTGCTGGGTTCGCCGTTCTCCCCTGCAAAAGCGCCGCTCGGCCCTGTGGAGGGGTTTGCGCCGTTACGTCGGTATAAGTATGAGCAGTTGCTGAAGATCACCTGGATGGATATATCCAATTCATACCCCTACGGCGCCGTCCTGCATTGCCTCAGTATGCTGGCCGATAGCATCATAAAAAAAGCATTCCAGATCGCATTCGCCCGGTATGATAAAAGCGATAATCAACACAAGTTAGATGAGCTCATCAGTGTGTTTGCCCTGGGGAAGCTGGGAGCCTGCGAATTAAATTATAGCTCGGATGTTGATTTGATATTCGCCGGGGTAAATTATGATGAGATAAAAACAGCGCCGCACCCATTACAGCAACAGCTATTCAATGGGATCAGGCATTTAACCCGATGTCTGGAAGAGCGCACGGATGCAGGGTTTTTATACCGGGTGGACTTAAAACTGCGCCCCTGGGGGAGAAGTGGGCCCTTATTCCTGTCTGTGGATGAGACGGAGAATTATTATGCAACCAGTAAAGAGACCTGGGATCGCCTGGCCTGGTTACGGGCGAGAGCCCTCGCCGGCAGTGAGAAAATCGGCGCCCAGTTGTTGACGCAGATGCAGCCTTTCATATTCATGCGCTCATTAAGCACCACCGATCTGGAGCGTTTCATCGTCATAAAGGAAGAGATGGCGAAGGTAAGAGCATGTGAAGGCCAATGGCATGTGAAGCTGGGGCAGGGCGGTATTCGGGATATTGAGTTTTTTATGCAGATACTGCAGCTCGTCAATGCGGGCAAACACGCCGAGTTAAGGCATACCAACACGTTAGCCATTTTAAGGGAATTGCAACAACTGGGTTTTATTCGCCAACAGGAAAAAGAGGAAATAAACAGCGCCTATCTGTTTTTGCGCCGTCTGGAGAACCGCTTGCAAATGGTGGATGAACAACAAACACATACCTTGCCGGATGATGCGCCAAGCAGGCTGATCATAGCCCGTTCCTTAAAGATCGGCGGGCATTCAGATGATGAGGTGTTAGCGCATTTTGAACACCAGTTAGCCACCCATCGGGCAATCGCAGCGAAATACTTTGCACAGATCCTGCCGGCCCCAAAGGGGAAAAGCGCATCTCCCTCTGAGCAGACAGCGACTACCTTTAACCAGGCCTGGAATCGGGCGCAGGCGGAGGCCAGCTATACCCGCTGGCTCGAACTCTGTGATAAACAAAAATGGGGGGACAGACCCAGAGATAAAAACCTGCTGATCAATATCTTTGGCGCCAGTTGGTATTTTACACGTTATATATTTTTTCGTGGCTATGAGATCACCGAGTTGATCGATCATTACCGGGATACATCCCTGGATGCACAATCCATCAGTGAAAGTCTAAGGGTGAGTAATTTCGCACAGGATCGGGAGCAGGGTTTGAAAGTTCTCTCTTCCGTTAAGAACCAATGGATGTTGTTGGTTTTAATTCAATACTTGCAGGATGAGATAAACCAGGCCCAATTAGAAAAAAATCTGACCCTCCTGGCCGAATGCGTTTTTACGGCGTTGATGGAATTGATAGCGGATCCCGATACGCCTTTGTTTAGAGATGTAGCCGTATTGGCCATGGGCAGAACGGCTGGCGATGAAATGACATTCGGATCCGATCTGGATCTGATTTTTTTATGCAAGACACAATCAATGGAAGAGACCGGCGCGCTTTTCGGCCAGATCCAGCGATTACTGCGTTGTTTGGCTGGCGTATCGCCTGCGGGCTTATTATATGAAGTGGATATGCGTCTACGACCCCATGGCACCGCCGGCTCATTGATCACCTCGGTATCGTCTTTTCTGGCATATCATAACTCCGAGAGAGCGATATGGGAGAGACAGATGATGACTCGTTGCCGACCCATTTATGACCCCCAGGGGATCGGCCATGAGGCCATGGAGCGGATCGCAACATCTGTTTATGGGGGATATGATATTGAAAAATTGAGAGTGGACATAGCGGGCATACGCAAGCGAGTTGAGAAGGAACTGGGCAGGCCGGCGAATCGATATGACATTAAAAGAGGCGCCGGAGGGCTGATGGATATTGACTTTATCACCCACTTCCTGCAACTGGCGAAGGGTCAATCTCACAGTGAATTACAGGTCTCCAGCACCCGGGCTGCGTTAAGGCTATTATCGGATCGGCATTATCTGGATCTTGAGGATGCGAGCTTTTTGCTGACGGCCTATGATTTTCTAAAGAAGATGGAGATGATCATGCGTTTAATTGATCTGAAATCGATCAGCGCCATTTCATCTTCGCATAAACAAAATGTGGTTTTATCCAGAGCCATGGGGTTTGGTGAAGATCACACCAAAGAATTGATGCGTGAATATCTGCAGATAACGAAAAAGACCAGGGAGATATTCACCCGGATTGTCGCAACCTTATAACAGGCAGAAATTGCCAGAGACAGGCACAGTCTGAGGGCGGCGGCCTGGCCTCATATCGGCGGTTCATTGCCCTTGCTCCGGGGCGCCGAGGACGGGCTCGATGGCCTGTCTTCTGACTTCTGAATATGGCCGGTGTTAATCGGGGATGGCCTCACAGGGGAAGAGCTTCTCCTCCGGGATGTAGGCGAGCAAGGCGCGCTTGCAAAAAGAGAGCAACTCATCTCGCTTTGATTTTTTATAGGTGATCATGCCGTCTTTCGTTTCATGTAGCATCGCTGCGAACAGGGTCTCTTCAGGATAAAGACGCACCATAGTTTGATAAAATGATTTTGGCAGTCGAAAACTGCCGAGACTGACCGAGTGCAATCGTCCAGGATCGATTTGCCTGAAGATCTGTTTGAAAAGCATGGCGTATTGCTCTACCGCATCTTCATGATAAATCAGCGGGTCGAAACGCAGTCCAATTTGCCAGCCCTGTGATTGCAACTGTTTCAGTGCATGGAGTCTTTTCAATACCGATGGCGCTTTATGCTCTATTTTTCTCGCCACTTCATCAGGCGTGAGAGTGTAGGCGATAACGGCGTTTTTTATGGGCTCTATGGATAGCAGCGAGCGGATCTGCGTGCTCTTGGTACGCAATTCCAGCAGGGCGTTGGGGTATCGCCCAAAGACCGGCAGGCATTCCCTGAGAAAATGCGTCACCGGCTCCAGCGCCAGGCTGTCGCAGTCATAGCCGGAGAAGAAGTGGATCGAATGATTTTTTCTCTGTGTTATTTTCTCGATAATAGCTGCGATGAAATCTTCATAGTTTATAAAAACCACATAATGTGCTGATCGATACATGCCCTGTAGAAAGCAATAACGGCAATCATAGAGACAATTTAGCATGTGCGAGAAGTAGTAATTTTCATCGCCGCCGATGGCGTATGCAGGAGGCGCCGGCAAGATAAAGCGCTTGAACTTGCTCGCCAATATCAGCGCCGGTTTGATTTTTTGCAGGCGAAAGTTTTGTGCCTTGCGATTGAAGATCTCCCCGTACTGCTCACATTCAGTGATGGTGGCGTTTGGGTAGCGCCGGAGTATACGCGCTACACGGGGATGGTCGATGAGGGGTTTTTCAATGTAGATATGCTCGATCACGGGTGTCTATGGGTGATATGAACCGGCGCTTTTTCTAATTCCTGCAACAGATAGGCGAGCACTGCCCGGCTCGATCCCAGCGTTGATAATCTCTCCGGCAGATCAGCCCCGTCAGGGTAGAGAACCTGCCATTTTTTCAGTAGTGCGTTTAGTTGATGTTGTTGGTATACGGTAAAATGTTGTTGCGCCGTGAGCCGGTTAAATTCAGCGCAGGTGGCGGGCGTTCGCCTGCACTCATCGGATAAGCATTTTAGCTGCTCGATGATGTTGTAGATGGCCGTGAGGTTGCGCCTGATCAGGCGGCTGATATGATCCGGGGTGATGTTGTCCATGGGTTGCTCGGCGTTATCTGCAATAATTTTGATCACCTGGATCAATTCCAATGCCGTCACCTGGCAGGCACATTGGAAAAATCCCGCACATTCCATGTCAAACAATGCGCTTTGGTAGTCCTCGCCCGGTTTTTCCAGGGTTAATATGTCGCAAGACGGTAATGCCGTATCGATGACGATGGAGGGATACCATGTTCGCCCTGTGAGCGCATCGGTTATCTTTTTAACCAGCACCGCCTGTCCGACAGGCAAGTCAAGATGGCCGGCAACGCCTAAGTTAATCCATGGGCCTGGTTTGGCGCGCTGATAATAATCGTATGTGAATTGAACCGCTGAAGCGGACGCCGATCGGCCAACACCGGAAATGGTTAAGGACATATCAGCATCATCGCCTTGATAAATCCTGAAAGGCGCCGTTGTTTTTTTCCGCTCTAAATTGAAATACTCAACGACAGGGGCGGCTTCGGACTTCAAGGCGCAAATGATGTGTATCATATTTGACCGCTTAGCTGTGGTTCATATTCGGCCAACATGGATTCGAACTGCCCAAGAGCACGGGTATTGTTATGCTTCCTGGCGCCGTTTAGGTAGATAGTTAATTTTTTAACCAATGTGGCTATGGCCTTTTCCTTGTCCGGCGGCGGCAAATTGATTTCATTGAGTATGTTATGAATGGCCTGGATCCGATAGCGGTCCATGCCCCGGTATTTCTTTGATAATTGATCTGCATGTCCGCCATACTTGATCACGAGCACCTCATCAATAAACAACACCGGCATACGCGCACAAACTCGTAGCCACAGATCATAATCCTCACAAACAGGCAGCGACTCATCGAACAGCCCCACCTCAGCGAACACGGATCGATGGATCATAACCGAAGATGGGGAAATAACACACAGCGGCAGGCAGTATTGGAATAGGGCGCCGCCATACTTTTTATGCTTTTTCATCTGATTTATGCGAACACCATCACGGATCCACACCTCATCCGTATGCACAATACGCATAGCGGGCGCTTTGGCTAATCCCTCGATTTGCCGCTGGATTTTTTCAGCGAACCAGGCGTCATCGGAGTCCAGGAAAGCCAGCCAGTCACCCCTGGATGCACGAATCCCGGCGTTTCTTGCGGCGCTCACGCCCTGGTTGGGTTGCGATAGTAAATGTACGTCAGGATAGTTTGCAGATACAAGCTGGCGGGTGTTATCTGTGGAACCATCATCCACCACAATAACCTCAGCGGGTTTGTAGTGTTGTGCGCGCACCGAGTCGAGGCAGCGTGATAGATAATGCGCGCGGTTGTAACTGGGTATGATGACGCTGATCAATGCCATGGCAGGTCTATGGTAGCAATGAATTCATGTGCCGTGATATGAACCGGATCTCAACAGGTTTGCCCGTGCCGGGTTTTCACTTCTCTTAAATGTGCATTGACTTCGTGTAAACTGCGCTTATCAAAGGGCCCATGCCTTGCACAGAGGAAAAGTATCTCATTTTGAGATCAGGCTCACCAAGCCCCGTATTAAGAGTCAAATAACATGCTGCGATTAAAAGATAAAGTGGCCGTCATCACCGGAAGCAGCTCAGGGATCGGGCGTGCTATCGCTATGGCGTACGCAAGGGAAGGCGCCCGTGTTGTGATCAATTACAACAACTCAAAGGGCAAGGCAAAAGAGATTGTGGCCGAGATAGGGCGCCTTTCCGCTGAGGCTATTGCAATACAGGCGGACATCGCCAGCAGGCCGGCGATTGCGCGGTTGATCGCAGAGGCAACGTCGCGCTTTGGTCGGATCGATATATGGGTGAACAATGCGGGTGCGGATATTTTAACCGGCGCGGGTGCGGCGCTCGCGGATGAAGAGAAATTAAACAGGCTCATCGCAGTTGATTTGCAGGGAACCATCTATAGCTGCTGGTCTGTTGTGCCCGTCATGCAACAACAGGGCGGCGGCGCTATCATCAACCTGTCCTGGGATCAGGCCATTCATGGCTATCCCGGGATCAATCCGCAGATGTTCTCGGCGGTGAAGGCCGGTGTGCAGGGATTTAGCAAGTCGCTGGCGAGGACGGTCGCCCCTGAGATCAGGGTCAATGTATTGGCGCCCGGCTGGATTGCAACGGCCTTCGCCAATGAGGTGATGGATAAAACTTATCTGGCCGAGCGCCTGCATGAGATCCCTATGAGACGGTTTGGCACGCCGGAGGAGGTAGCCGATGCTGCGGTGTTTCTGGCGGCAGAGGACTCCGCCTATATGACAGGCGCTGTGATCAACATTGGCGGCGGCGTGGTTTCCTGAAGCGTTCAGTAATGCAACAGCGCATGGAGCGGATAGTTTTTCAATTTATCACGTCCCTGCAACTCATCGAGCTCAATTAAAAAGGCGCAGCCTGCTATGTGTGCGCCGAGCTGCTCTATGAGCCTGCAACCGGCACAGGCAGTGCCCCCGGTTGCTATCACATCGTCAACGAGCAACACCTTATCATGAGCACCTACCGCATCGTTATGTATCTCCAGGGCGCCGCCGCCATACTCCAGATCATAGGCGATACGCTGTGTGGTAAGTGGTAGTTTGCCGGGTTTCCTCAAAGGGATAAAACCGACCCCCAGATGGCGAGCCGCCAGCGAGCCAAAGATAAACCCGCGCGCTTCCAGGCCCGCAACCGCTGTAATAGCATCGCCCTTAAATGGCCGACATAATTGCGCTACGGCGTGATCAAGTAAATCGTTGCGTTTTAATAACGGGGTAATATCCTTAAACTGGATCCCGGGTTTGGGAAAATCCGGGACATTGCGGATGTGGGCTTCTATCTCTTTCATCTCAAATATGGCTCGTCAATTTGGTAAATGCCATGTTAGCCGATACAACCACCCGGCGTGAACAGCATAATGAAATCTTTTGATGAGATATGTGCCGCTGCAAAGTCTATATGGGGGATAGATGAGGTCGATGCACGGTTAATAGAACCGCTGGCGGATGTTGCATTACGCGCCGGAGCGGATAAGGCGTATTTATCGTTAATGTTGCGGCGTATATTCAGAGCGGATCTCAAGCACAGCATGGTAGATGGTAAATGGCCTGCATTTGAAGAGGTGTTCGCACGATTTGCTATCAATGCAGTACGCATGTTCAGTGATGAAATGCTGGAGCGCATCATGCAAGATAAACGCATCATTCGCCGTTGGGGGAAGATCAGATCCGTCCGTGCCAATGCCCGGGCCATGTTTGAGTTACTGGAGGATCATGTTGCATTCGGCAGTTATCTGGCTGACTGGCCGTTAGATGATGCAGTTGGCCTGTGGGATGATCTGAAAATCACCCAATCAGGTGGTCATTTCGGCCCTTATTTTTTACGCATGGCAGGTTGTGATCCGTTTATCTTAACGGATGATGTGATGCGTGGCCTACATTACCGGGGGGCATATCAGGGGCGACCGACAGGCAAAAAGGCCAGGCAACTGATACAGAGCTGTTTCAATAGCTGGCATGATGAATGTCAACGTCCCTATTGCCAGATCAGCCTGCTCCTGGTTTTATCAACAAGATAGCGTTGATCATGTTGTTGTTAAGACCATCACGCTAACGATCATCGCCCGAACGCCTTTGCCGCTCTCAAGGCCCGGTTACGATGGTAAGAGGTGTACATGGGCATAATAAAAAACCAGGGGCTGTAATGTGAAGTTACACGTTGAACATGCCTGGGACATTCCCCCAAAACGGGCGGTTGAAATACAAAAGCAATTAAGTGTTGAGGTGATTACTTGCGACTGTTTTGAGCGGATCAATTCGGTCGCAGGGGTGGATGTTGGCTTTGAAGAGCAGGGCAGGGTCATGCGAGCGGCTATCGTTGTGTTAGCGTTTCCTTCGCTGGCCTTAATTGAGTCTAAACTGGTACGAAAACCCACCACCATGCCCTATATCCCCGGCTTGTTGTCGTTTCGGGAGTTGCCTGCGGTTTTAGAGGGATTAAAAAACATCCGGCGCTTTCCTGATCTGTTTCTATGTGACGGACAGGGCATAGCGCATCCGAGAGGATTGGGGATCGCCAGTCATTTAGGACTGCTGACCGATACGCCATCTATCGGTGTTGGCAAGTCCCGTCTGGTGGGAACACACGGATCTGTTGCAGAAAAGAGAGGCGCATACTCGCCACTGATCTACAAAAAAGAGCGGGTAGGGGCTGTGTTGAGGACGCGCAAAGGGGTAAAGCCGGTGTTTGTCTCTGTGGGTCATCGCATCAGCCTGAAGAGTGCGATGGATTACGTGCTTGCCTGCACACCAACATACCGTTTGCCTGAAACAACCCGGCAGGCCCATAAATTGGCGTCACACAAATGACCCCTCGTCCGATCACCTCCTGGTATCGGGTTGATTTTGGATCTCCGTAGAGGCTTAAAGTCACCATGTGGAGAAGATCGCACGCACGGCGCTCAGGGGAGGGTGGCTCAGTGATGAGTCGCCTTTATCCGATATGGGCGCTGGCTGTGTCTTTTTCAGCCGGTGGTGAGCCATGAATTGTCAACATCTGGACTGATCAAAGCTCGGCGTATCGACAGCGACGTCATGCAAACTGGCGATCTATTTGCCTTCTTCTTTTAATGGGGGCACGACAGCGTAGACTTCTTCCAACGTCGTATAGCCCTCGGCGATTTTATGGGCGCCACTGATCCGAAGGGAGTGCATGCCCTGTTTGATGGTGGCCTCCTGGAGCCTCGCCAGGCCCGCATTTTCCATAATAAGCTGGCGCAGTGTATTATCTATGATCAGCGCCTCATAAATACCGATACGGCCCATGTAACCTGTGTTGCGACATTCATCACAGCCTGCCGGTTTGTAGACGGTGTTTGGCGGCCTGGCTTTGGCAGGATAAAGTAAATCATGCCAGGCGTCGGCGTTTAATTTTGCCGGCTCCTTGCAATGGGGACACAGGGTGCGTACCAGTCTTTGTGCGACAATACCCAGTAATGATGCGGCGATCAGATAAGGTTGTGAGCCGATGTCGATCAGGCGCATGATGGTCGATGGGGCGTCATTGGTATGCAGGCTGGATAAGACAAGATGGCCTGTCAGCGCCGCCTGTATAGCAACATCGGCGGTTTCTTTATCGCGGATCTCACCTACCATGATGATGTCGGGGTCTTGACGTAATAATGTCCTGACGCCTGTGGCGAAATTGACATTGATAAGGGGTTGTACCTGCATTTGATTGAATTGTTGATCAACCAGTTCAATCGGGTCTTCGATGGTACACACGTTGATATCCGGTTTTGCCAGTTGCTTGAGTGTGGAATACAGTGTTGTTGTTTTTCCGGAACCGGTTGGGCCGGTGACCAGGACAATGCCATGAGGATTTTCAATCATTTTATTCCAGCAAGATTGATCGTGGCGGGTGAAACCCAGATCGCTAAAGTCTTTCATTAGCATGTCCGGATCAAAAATACGCAATACCAGTTTTTCCCCGAATGCCGTTGGCATGGTCGACAGACGCATCTCCACTTCCATGCCCGAAGGGGTGAGGGTCTTTACCCGGCCATCCTGTGGACGGCGTTTGTCGGTGACGTCCATTCTGCCCAATGCTTTCAGACGGCTGGTAATGGCTCCCATCAGTTTGATGGGAAACTCATGCACCAGGTGCAACAACCCGTCAATACGAAAGCGCACATTGCCTTTTTCCCTGCGTGGTTCCAGGTGAATGTCGCTGGCGCGCTGTTCAAATGCAAACTGCAATAACCAGTCAACCAGACTGACGATATGCCTGTCATTGGCGTCTGGCTCGCCCACCTTGCCGACTTCCACAAGTTGCTCGAAGTTATGTAGCTGGCTGAGTGACTGCCCCTTGCTGTCCGATACCGCCCCCATGATCGTGCGGCTGACGCCGTAGAACTCAATCAGGTAGCGATCGATGTCCCTGGGGTTAATCACCACCCGCTTGATGGTTAATTTTGTGATCCGGGCAAGTTCGCTCTCCCAGTCGGTGATGAAGGGCTCACAGGTCGCCACCGTCAATTCAGCCTCCGAGACGCTCAATGGCAGTATTTTTAATTTGCCGGCATAGGCCTGGGATACAAGGCTGGTCACTTTGGGCGCGTCAATTTTCAGGGGATCAACCCGGAAATAGCTCTGGCCACTTATCTCCGCCAGCCATTTTGTCAGTGTCTCAAGGGTTAGCGCATAGCTCGGCCTGGTATGACTTTGCCAGTTTTCATCGGCAATGGTGATCAGCGGGTGCTCATCCGGGTCATCGGCTCTTTGTTGGCGGTGATTGAATTGTGCATACTGTTGTTTGCCAATCAGTTTATCGGCAAACAATCGCTCCAGCAGAAACTGCAATGTCAATTTCCGGTTTTCTGGTATAGTTGAGAGGCTGTTCATTTTTGCGTTTTAGTTTAATAATTTCAGTGCAGTTTACCAGTGAAAGAATTGACGAACGATCGGCAGCAGCAAAAGACGATGCACAGGCGCCACCCACCGTCAATGTGAGTATATGCAAGATGATACGGGGTCATTCAATGCGACTTGCCATGATCATGGTGTTTATGGGGGCTTTGTCTTCTCCCATAGTGGCGGCGGAGACGGAGCAGGAAAAAGCCCTCAAACACATCGTTGGCCTCGTTTTTCCTGATCTGGAAGTGACCCGCATTAAAAAATCTCAAATAGCGGGGTTGTATGAGGTGATGCTCGGGCCTGAGGTGCTCTACATCAGCAACAATGGCCGCTACGTGTTACAGGGCGATATTATCGACCTTCAGAGCAGGACCAACATGAGCGAAGTCGAACGTGCCGCCGCCAGGGTGCAAATTCTGAAGAACATCCCTGAAGATGAAACCATCAATTTCTCACCGGATAATGCCAGGCATACCATTTATGTTTTTACCGACATCACCTGCGGCTATTGTCGGCAGCTACACCGGGACATGCCCGAGTTAAATAAAAACGGCGTGGCGATCAGGTATCTTGCCTATCCTCGTGCGGGCATGGGCTCGCAGCCGTTCAAAGATATGGAGTCGATCTGGTGCGCCGAAGACAAACTCGACGCCATGACCGCCGCCAAACTGCGGGGGGCGGTGAAAGCGGCGAGGTGTGATAACCCGGTCAAAGAGCAGTACGAGCTGGGGAAATTGATGGGGATCAGGGGAACACCGGCGATTTATCTCGAAAACGGAGAGGACTTGCCCGGCTATTTGCCCCCGGAGTTGTTGTTGCAGGCGCTGGGGGAGATCTAGTCGCTGATCCCTTGCAATGACTTGATCACCGCCTTTGTGGTGCTGCCGTCTTTCTCCATGTGTTCCACTTTAATGGGCAAATACTCAAGTTCAATCGCACACCAGAATGTGGATTTACGGTGATGGTTGGGCCTGTGGCGGATCATTTTGATGGTGTTGTAATCGCCCAATGGCGTCTTCACCCGCTCCTCGCCCAGTGTCTCGAAGTTGTAGATCTTGATTTTTCCACCATCTGCAATTTGATATGAGGCGGGAGTGCGACCGTTTCTTAAATCGTGCATGATCGCCAGTTGGTACAACAGCTTATCCATGACCGCAGGCGCAACCGGCATCTGCCAGACATCGCCGTTGATGATGTTTTTTATCTTTTTTGCATCCCAGTCAAACTCCACCTCAACATCCCGCCTCTTCTTGCCATTGGAATAGGCGTAGCTGTAGTGCTGCGGTCGTAGCATCCCGCCATCAAAACGGGACAGGCTTTTCTCAATAATGTGATCTTTTCTAAACAAAGACACAAGGCCGGTTGTTTTTGTCTCGGAATGGTATTCGTAATGAGCCTTATCCAGCTTTATCAGCCGCCGGTTTACCTTGGCTATTTTTGCGCCTTTTCTATATAAGGCGTATTCCGCCTCAAAAGGTGTCGGTGGAAAGCGCTCCTGGGTGTTGCTGCCTGCGGCGGCAACCATAATAAGGCAAGTGAAAAATATGTGCATTGTGCGTATTGGGATAACACCTGTGTGGTAAGATTTTGAGTTTATTACATTGACGCTGAGGCCGTGCAGAAAAAGCATAACATGTTTCGCCCGTCCAATGACGGTCGTGTTCTGGTTGTGGGGGATCTCATCCTTGATCGCTATGTGTATGGTGATACCGACAGGATTTCACCGGAGGCGCCCGTTCCCGTCGTAAAAGTCGCCCGCATTGAAGATCGGCCCGGTGGTGCGGCCAATGTGGCGGTTAATATCAAGTGTCTTGGTATGCAGGTGAGGTTAGTCGGTATTATCGGCGATGATGAGCCCGCTACAACCTTGCGCGAGAGATTATCAGGTTTGGGCGTCTGTTGTCGCCTCTCTCACCAACAGGGGTTTCCTTCCATAACGAAACTGCGTGTCCTCAGTCAAAACCAGCAATTATTACGCATGGATTATGAGGCGAGTTATGAAAATGCGGACTGTGCGGCATTATTCGACATGTATGCCGAGCACATAGATGATGTATCTGTTGTTGTGTTATCCGATTATGCAAAGGGGAGCCTGCACAGGGTCGAGGATTTTATCAAACTGGCGAATGCGCGCGGACTACCGGTCTTTATCGATCCGAAAGGCCCTGATTTCACACGCTACCGTGACGCCACCGTATTGACGCCCAACTACAGGGAATTTGAAACCATTGTCGGCCCGTCTCTTCATGAAAGTGACGTTCATGAGAAGGGCGCCAACCTTTGTGAGAGGTTATCACTGGACGCCTTGTTGATCACGCGGGGCAAGGATGGCGTGACCTTGATAGATAAAGCGGGCAATGAGGCCCTGAGCTTACCGGCCAGGGCCCATGACGTCTTTGACGTCACCGGCGCCGGTGATACGGTGATCGCCACATTTTCAGCGGCGGTGGCCTCCGGCTATGGCTATAAAGACGCCGTTTATTTCGCAAATGCGGCCGCCGGTGTTGTTGTCGAGAAATTGGGTGCGGCAACGGTAACGGTGAGTGAATTAAATGCGGTGCTGGGCGCTGTTCCCTCAGCCGATGATAAGTATCTGCATCTGAATGACTTGCTGGACGTCATCCGGATCAGCCGATACAACGGCGATAAAATCGTCATGACGAATGGTTGTTTTGATATCCTGCATGCCGGTCATGTGGCCTATTTAAATCAGGCCAGGGCGCTGGGGAGTAAACTGCTTATCGCCGTCAACGATGATCAATCCGTTCGCAACTTAAAGGGTAAAAACAGACCAGTACAGGATCTAAACCAGCGTGTCGCCGTCCTGTCTGCCCTGGCCTGTGTTGATTGGTTGATCGCATTCTCTGAGGACACGCCGGAGAGGCTGATCGGATTGGTAAAACCGGACCTGCTGGTGAAAGGTGGGGATTATGCAGAGCATGAAATAGCCGGCGCCGAGCAGGTGAGAGGGCAGGGCGGGGAGGTCAAGGTGCTGCCCCTTGTTGCGGATATTTCCACAAGCCATATTGTTGATACGATAAAAAAAGCCGGGATCCAGCAATGATAGTCGTCACAGGCGCTGCGGGTTTCATCGGTTGTAATGTGATCCGGAGGTTAAATGCCGCCGGTCATACTGACGTTATTGCGGTTGATGATTTGTCCGATGGGGCAAAGTTTTCAAACCTGCTGGATTGTCATTTCAGTGATTACCTGGATAAGGATGAGTTTATCGCTACTTTTATGGGTGAGAGCAAGTTCCTTAAAGATATTAAGACTATATTTCACCAGGGCGCCTGCTCGGATACAACGCAGTGGGACGGCAAGTTCATGCTTGATAATAATTATCGCTATTCGAAACACCTGCTGGATGTCTGCATCGACAGGCGGATCCCGTTCATTTATGCCTCCAGCGCTGCGGTTTATGGTGAGGGTAACGCCTTCAAAGCGTGTGCCGAGAATGAGAAGCCAGTCAACGTGTATGCCTTCTCCAAGTTATTATTTGATCGGTATGTGCGTAAAAGGCTGGGTGAGGGCGGTGTACAGATAGCGGGCTTGCGATATTTTAATGTCTATGGCCCCTATGAGGCGCACAAGCGAAAGATGGCCAGCATGGCGTATCAGTTAAACCAGCAGCTACTATCAAATGGCGTGATAAATTTGTTTAAGGGAAGCGGCGGTTATGCAGACGGGGAGCAGCGACGTGATTTTATTCATGTTGATGATGTAGTAGCAGTGAACCTGTGGTTGATGGAAAACCCCCGGGTTTGCGGGATCTTCAATGTTGGTACCGGCAAGAGCCGCAGTTTTAATGCTCTCGCCAATGGGATCATGGACTGGCACAAAAAGGGCACGATCAACTACATTGATTTTCCCGATGGACTATCGTCCCGTTATCAAAGTTTTACTGAGGCTGATCTGTCAGCATTACGGGAAGCGGGCTATCAGCAGCAGTTTATGGAACTGGAGGAGGGGATTGAAACATATCTAAACTGGTTGAACCAATAACCTCATCCGGCGTTTCTTGTCAATACAATACTTTGGCTATTATTTGCTGATGCGAATGATCTACAGCATGTTCCTTTATATGCTGGCGCCCGTAGCGCTGTTAAGACTGCTGTTAAACGGGCTTAAAAACCCGGATTATCTGGCCCGCATCCCGGAAAGATTTGGTTTTCTACCCAGGCTCTCGATGAGGCGTCCCGTCATCTGGTTGCATGCGGTCTCTGTTGGAGAAGTGCAGGCGGCAAGGCCCTTGATGAGGCAATTCCGGCGGCATTTCCCTGGCCATCAGCTCGTGGTAACGACAATCACGCCCACAGGCGCCCGGCATGTGAGGCGGGCATTCAATGAGCAGGTCATCCATCTTTATCTTCCCTATGATCTGCCCTGTGCAGTGAATGCGTTTCTGAGGGCGGTGAACCCAGGTATTTTGATCATCATGGAAACCGAGATCTGGCCTAATTTACTGCATTACTGCAAAAAACACGGCTTGCCCAGGGTGTTGATCAATGGGAGGTTGTCGGATAAATCATATAAAGGCTATAGGCTGTTACGGCGCTTTTCGGCGGAGTCTTTGAATATGTTTGATCACATTGCCGCACAAAGCGATGAAGATGCTCGCCGGTTTATCACGCTGGGGGCCAATGAGAGAAAGGGTATCGGTGTCCGGCAATCTCAAGTTCGATAATCATGTGTCCCCTGGTGTTATCGAGCGGGCGCAATCGTTACGCAGCTTTTTATCTGTGGACAGGCCGATATGGATAGCGGCGAGCACCCATGAGGGCGAGGAGAAATTGATTCTGCGCGCATTTAGGGAGATTAAGGGAAAGTTGCCAGATTGTTTGCTCATGATTGCGCCAAGACATCCCGAACGCTTTGATGACGTCTACCACCTTTGTCGAGATAACGGTTTCTCTACGATCAGGCGCAGTGAGGATCAGGCCTGTAACCAGCACACTGATATTTATGTTGTTGATACCCTGGGCGATCTGCCGGTATTTTATGGCTGTGCTGATGTGGCCTTCATTGGCGGTAGCCTGGTACCCGCCGGTGGCCATAACATGCTGGAGGCGGCTAGCCTGGGGACGCCATTGATCACGGGCGATCATACGTTTAATTTTAGGGAAATAACGGCTTTATTAAAGGATGCGAATGCAGTCATAATAGTAGCTAATGTTGATGAACTTACCGCCTCAGTATACCAATGCCTCACCGATGCGAGTTTAAGGCGCAGCTATGGCGAGAGAGGCAAGCGGGTTGTGGAGGCGAATAAAGGCGCCGTTGATGGGGTGATGGTATTGCTCAGCAAATACATTAGCGATGGTTAATGAAATCAGATTGAAAGTGTGCCCGTGTTTGTTTATCGTTTTGTTTATATAAGGATCTCAAGGCGCCGCTAAAAAGCCGGTGAGTGTGAGGTGGCGCAGGGGGCGACAGCGCCGGGAATGATCCCGAGCAGGCCGGGCAAGCGAGAGGCGACAGGGATGTGGGCAGATAAAAAAAGCATTTTTAGCGCCGCCCTGGTATTAGAATTGATCACTTTGGAGATGAGCCATGTTTAAGAAGATGTTGATGTTGTTTTTCCTCTTTCCCCTGTTTGCTTACGCAAATGAATATCCCACAGCAGAGACAGTCAGAATGGTTGTGGCCTGTATGGCGGAGCTCGGCGCACAAAATGAGGAGAACCTGCTGACCTGTGCCTGCAAGCAGGATATTTTTGAGGCTGAATTAACATTTGATGAATATGAGCAGGGCAGTTTATTTGAACGGTATGTGAGGATGCCGGGCAAACGAGGTAATTTATTCCGTGATAGTGGCTCAGGCCGGGACTATGTGAAGCAGTTGAAAAAAGCCAGAGAAGAGGCGGCAGAGCGCTGTGTCATCGTGAAGAAGATCACCCGCGATACAACGGGGAAATAACCAACGGGGAAATAACCTGATAGCGGATATGGCCAGGTAATGTTTCTGATATTCTTTCCTCAACGAGGCATTTTCCGGGGGATAAAAAAGAATGGGCTGGGTGATTTATTGAAGATCCGCTTGATCCTACAGAAGTAAAAACTCATGAAACACCATGCCGTCATTACAAACCAGGAACGAAAACTAAAACCACCACTTGGCATGGCGAGTTTGACGGCTTGGGAGTAGCCATGAAAAGGTTAGTAAAGATCGCTTCCAAGTACAAACATGGCTGGAAAATCGCTGGATGTTGCAAAGATGAGTAGTGCTTGTTTCTTTCTTATTTTAAGGATCAATCAAGAGAAGCCACAGCTACAGATCCGCCATAGCTGTGCTTGTCATTGCCTACGCCCGGTTCACTTCATAGGCCGATGACCATGTGTCGTTTTTGGTATCCACTGCATCTACCGTTAACGTCCCTTCACGCCCGGGCACAAAGAAGAAGCGCAAACTGGGGTCCATGCTGACCGAAAACGTGAGTTGCGCCGTCATGATCACCTCATCATCGTAGCTGATTTTCAGTTGGCTGATAAAATGCGCCGGTGGCCGTACCCTCGAGCCAATCCGCATGGGCTGTAGGCCTGTGATATTGGGGTGTTTGATTTTTAGTTGCATCAGGTTGGGTTGATCAAACTCCACACCGCCTATTATTTTCATTTTCATCTTGCCTATATTGGCGATGGAATCATCAATGCTTTTCGGTGGTGGCGCTGAGCAGGCCCCGGTGGCCCTGACGAAACTTTTTGCCTGATACAGCTCGCCCGTGTTTAATTCTGCAATGGCCCTGACGAAAGAGAAATCATCCACCCGGATCCGCATGGCCAGATCAGCCCTGCCGCTTGCCGGGCTGAAGCTGAAGATCCCGACCAGCGGCACCGGGTTTTTATCGACGAAAACATGGATTTTTTTGATATACAATTCAGCGGTTTGGGGGATTTTGGCGTGTATGGCGATGGGCACGATGGTGGCGTCCTCAGCCCGATAGGGCGCTTTCAGCTCCAATACGTTTTGCTCGGCGCCATCTATGATCTCCCTGTCCTGGAATGTTGGGACCCTGAGGTTCTCCTGCCAGACTTTTTCTGATTTTTGCTGGCGATAATCGCTGGGCGCCACGTCCGCCAACACGGTGGAAATGGATAGAACCAGGCCGAGAATAAAGAAAATCGAGAGTCTGCCGATGTTTTTGTTTGCCATAATTCCCCCTTAGGAACTAATAAGAAGTTAGTGTAAGATAAATTAACTTTGGGCTCTAAAGCGTCTTAGGGTACCTGAGTTTTCGACTGGATGACAGCCCCCGGGTTCATGGGGCCACAGGAATTATCGCCTTTTGGGGTTAAAAAACAACTGGATATGACGGGATTGTGAGGCGTGATTTAAGGATAAGCTATGAAGTACATAGAAGTTAATGACTGTCTTATGGCCGCTCACGTTCATGATTAAAGAGTATGATCGATGCAACAGTTGTTGCATTTTAGCCTGCAAAATACACCAGGGAATATGACTTGCTTCTTGTATGAACTTTTCCTAAAATCCGCTTGTCTATAGCGTTATGATTTTTCTCACCGCCACGGTATAATGGCGGCACGCAGTAAAAACAGCATATAAAAACATCACTGGTTCAGACGACACACAGTGACAAACGATTAAGGGGGGGGGTCTATGGGGCCACTGGTGTTTTTCACCAATAAAGTTTTTTCGGTAGCGTATCCGAGCTGTCTTTGCTCAGCCCGTCGCTCTTTGCCTTTACTGCTCCTGCCATCAGGTTTCAACAACACCAGCCGTGTTCATTCCGAAGTTAAGAAAACATATCACACGAGCTCTCGCTCTCGTCTCGTCGATTTTATTGAATGTATCACTTCACTCGCTTTTCACTCTCAGCTATCTTTTGATCTCGAGATAGTGGGGAGGTCATTAACATTCCGAGATCAAACTCATTAACCAAACTATTAGAGGAGGAGGTCATGAGTAAATTATCCTTCAGTAAGCTGATAATTGCCTCTGTCGCCCTGGTTATGTCCTTGTCTGTTACTGCGAACCCTGAAGTTCAAAAGCTGATAGACAATCCTAACTACTGGGCTTATCCAGGTGGTGATTATAATAACTGGCGTTATTCTGAGTTGGATCAGATTAACAACAAAAACGCCAGTAAGCTGACGGCCGCGTGGACGTTCTCAACAGGACGCCTGCAAGGTCACGAGGGTGGTCCCCTGGTTCTGCCGCCAAGTGCGACAGGTCTGGATACGGATCACTTATACATCCATTCTTCATTCCCCAATGATGTCTTTGCGATCGATCTTGATACGTTGAACATCACCTGGGCCTATGAGCCACAACAAAACGAGGCCGAGACGGTTCCCGTTATGTGTTGTGACATCGTCAACCGCGGTCTGGGATACAGCATGGGGCAGATCTACCTGCAACAGGCTGATGGTATGTTGGTGGCTTTATCGGCCAAAACCGGCAAGAAGATCTGGGATGCCCACAACGGTGGTGATATTCCTGCCTCACTGGGCGGTCCTTACACGCCCAAACAAGGCGCCACCTTCACCAATGCGCCTCATCCTATGAAGGATAAGGTCATCACCGGTTGCTCCGGCGCCGAGTTTGGTGTGCGTTGCTGGATAGCCGCCTACAACGCCAAAGATGGTTCTCTGGCATGGCGTGCATTTAGCATGGGGCCCGATGAAGATATCCTGTTCGATGCGAATACCACCTCTTTAGGTAAAAAAGTCGGCAAAGACTCTTCCCTGAAGACCTGGTGTGTTTACGATGGTGAAGGCCGTTGGGGCGATCTGCGTAAGAACTCACAGCAAGGCCGTACCTGCAAGAAGCGCTCTGATCAGTGGCGGTTAGGCGGTGGTTCCGTCTGGGGCTGGTGGCCTGCGGACTTTGATGAGAACCTGCTGTATTATGGCTCCGGTAACCCGGGCACATGGAACCCGGTCGTCCGTCCTGGCGATAACAAATGGTCTATGACTATTTTTGCTCGTGACATCGACACCGGTATTGCCCGCTGGGTGTATCAAATGACGCCACATGATGAGTGGGATTATGACGGCATCAACGAGATGATCCTGGCTGACATGAAAGTGAAGGGCAAACAAACCCCGGCGCTGGTTCACTTTGATCGCAACGGTTTCGCCTACACCATGAATCGCAAGACGGGTGCGTTACTGGTTGCCGAGAAGTATGATCCGGCGGTCAACTGGGCGACCCATATTGACATGAAGACGGGTTATCCGCAGGTTGTGAACTCCTACAGCACTCACCACAATGGCGAAGATGTTGTCTCCAAAGACATCTGTCCCGCTGCTTTAGGCACCAAAGACCAGCAACCTGCCGCCTACTCCCCGCGTACCGGCCTGTTCTACGTTCCTACAAACCACGTTTGTATGACCTATGAGCCTGTCAGCTACGCAGCCGGTGGTAATCAGTATGTCTCAGGTCAAGCCTATGTGAATGCCAACCTGACCATGTATCCGGCTGGTGCGGTGATGAAAAACGGCACCGACAACATGGGTAACTTCATCGCCTGGGACGCCGATAAGGGCAAGATCGTCTGGTCTATCCCTGAGCAGTGGTCGGTATGGAGCGGCGCCCTGGCGACGGCTGGTGATGTTGTCTTCTACGGTACGCTTGATTCATACGCTAAAGCGATTGACGCCAAGACCGGCAGGTTGCTTTGGAAATTCAAGACCCCATCAGGCATTATCGGTAACTTCAACACATGGCAACACAAGGGCAAGCAATATGTCGGGATCCTCTCCGGTATCGGCGGATGGGCTGGCGCTGTTGTGGCCATCCCCGGCCTCGCTGCTGCACCTGATACCGCAGCGCTGGGCGCTGTAGGTGGTTATCGTGCATTGTTAAACTCTGCGCGTAACAGTGGTGTGTTGATGGTATTCAGCCTGCCCTAGCCTTAGGAAAGACAGACCTTTTGGTTTGTAATAAATCCCCGGTATTGAATAATATCGGGGATTTTTTTGTTGCTGGTAATGTCAATAGTCAGGAAGCGCTATTGGAATAACACGAACTTCACTGAAATGTGTTTGTCTTTCAGCTATGTGTTGGTGGTTTGATAAAGGGATCAAGATCAATCAAGATCAGATGTGTCTTAAAACACTTTATTTCCTGCTGTTGAAGGTGAGCTGTTGAAAATCGAGATACCAGGTTATCAATGCGACATTGGTCGGGGTATTTTTAGACCCGCCCTGAGGATAAGGTCGTGAGGAGACTAAAATAATGAACATTAAAACATCTCTGCCAGTGGTGATCGGTCTTTTAGTCTTGATCTCATCTCAGGTTTTTGCTGAGGAAGAGCATGTGATCAACGCCCAGGCACGGGTATTCGCCCCTGATATTATTTATATCCAGTCTGGTGATACGGTTAAATTCGTCAATATGACCTCACACGACAGTGTTTCCGTTGAGGGGCTGATCCCTCAAGGGGCCGAGCACTGGAAGAGTGGTCTCGGTAATAATATCACCCTGAAGCTCACGGTCGAAGGCACGTATGCCTATGTCTGCACGCCGCATATTGGCTTTGGTATGGTGGGCGTTATTGTTGTTGGAGAGCCAAAGGATATTGATGAGCGCATGGCGTATGCGCGTGCTAATCTTGAGGGCCCCTATCGCCGACTCATTGGTAAACTCCTCAAGGTGCAACGCCAGGCGAAAAAGGGATAAGATACGGTTTTGTGGTTATTGTCATGATTAAAAAATACCTGATTTTGATATTGGCGCTATCTTCTCTGTCTCAGCCGTTTGCGGCTATTGCTGAGGAGACGGACAACATGCAGGCATTAAAAGTGTGTGCCGATCCATTTATGTTGCCTTTCTCTAACCGCCATGAACAAGGCTTCGAAAACAAAATTGCCGAGTTGTTCGCCGACAAGCTGGGGATGACGGTCCAGTATGAGTTTTTCCCGCAAAGGATGGGTTTTATACGCAATACCCTGCGTGCTGAGTCCGAATCAGGGCCGGGGTATAAATGCGATCTGGTTATTAATGTCCCGGAGCATTTTGAACTGGCGGCAACAACAGCGCCTTATTACACCACCTCCTATGTGCTTGTTTATGCGAAGGGTCGGGGCATGGACTCCATAACATCACCACAGATGTTGGGAGAGCTGGTTGAAAAAGGGCTGAAGATAAAGTTTGGTTTGGCTGATCGGGGGCCGGCCCAATTCTGGGCGTCAAGGCATGGGCTTATGGGCAGTATGGTGCCTTATCAGGGTCATCCAGGTGATATACGTATCAATCCCGGTGAGACCTTAATTAAGGATCTGATCTCAGGGAAAATTGATGCGACCATAGCTTGGGGCCCTACCGCAGGGTATTTCGCCAAACACATGGAAGGCGGTGAAGATATTGTCATCCTTCCATTGCGTGATGATCCGAGCTCACCCTTGTTAAAGTTTGAATTTAGCATGGCGATGGCCGTGCGCTATGGAGAGAAGGAGTGGAAGGACAAGGTCAATCAGTTAATCGCAGATAATAAAGATGAAATAAACACCATCTTGAGGGACTATGGTGTTCCGCTTTTGCCCCTTAAAAAATCCAGCAAACGTGAAGACGATGATTAAAATTGAGAAATATTATCCTGCCGTGATCATGCTTGTGTGCATGATGAGCGTAGCTTATGCCGATGATGATGTAGAAGTAAAAGGCGCCACCATAGGCAGGATGGGAGATGCTGTTGCCGTTGACGCCGATGACTATCATTTTACCGATGCGGAAAGCAAACTGTGGCTGGATGATCACTTGCAGAATATCGAAAAACCCGGGCGCCTTTATTATGATTTTGTGAAAAGTGGTACCTATGAAGCGGGTTTTAGTGATTCAATTTATCTGGATATCCTGCAAATTAACCAGGATGGCACCAAGAATGCCGAGTTGGCGTTTTTTACCGCAGACAGGAAACAAAACGCCAATGCGGATAATTTAACGGGGATCACGGGTAATCCCGTCCTGGTTGTGTATATGCAAGGTGATGTTTATGAAATGAACCGTTTAACCAGCGGCAGTTGGCGTTATTTTCAAAGAAGGCTGAAGTTCGCCTTCTCCGAGGCCGCAACGATCGAGCCGGTGACTTTCACGTTTAACGGCAAAGACGTCAGTGGCGAGAAGATCTCCATCACGCCTTATTTGAACGACCCGAAAAGAGATCAGTTTGAGCAATTTGCGAATAAGATCTATGAGTTCGTATTCTCAGAGCACGTGCCTGGCAAACTGTATCAAATCAAAACCATCATACCCGATGTAGCGCCGAATAAATCACCTTTGATTGAAGAGGTGTTGACGTTACAGCACGCTGAGTTTAAGGGTTAAGGGCGTCACTTCCTTTTGCTGATAGACCCCCTGAATTCGCGGCAACCTCAACAGTTACAGCACAGAATTTAAACTCCGGGATCTTGCCGTAAGGATCCAGGGCTTCGTTAGTCAACAGGTTCGCCGCTGCCTCATGGTAGCAAAACGCCATGAATATATTGCCACGTTGCATGCCTGCATCTGCGCGGGTTCTAGCGGTAATTTTTCCCCTTCGGGACGTCAGATTCACTTCATCGCCAGCGCTAACTGACAGATCCGCTAAATCATGCGGATGCATATGCACGGTGGGATCCGGCTCCAGTTTATCAAGCACCCCGGCACGGCGGGTCATACTGCCTGTATGCCAATGCTCCAGCTCTCTGCCAGTGGTAAATATAAAGGGGTAGTCTTTATCGGGCAGTTCATCGGCTTGTTGGTAAGTGGCCGGGATAAATCTGCCACGTTTATCCGTGGTCGGAAAGCCATCGGTGAATATCACCGGCTCGCCCGGGTCTCCCTCTGCAACCAATGGATAGGTCAGGGAATCCTCACTCTCCAGTCGCTCCCAGGTCATTCCCGCCATACTGGGCGTTGCCTGTCTTATCTCATTAAAAACGGCCTTGACCGAGTCATAATCCCAGTTCAAACCCATTCTCTTCGCCAGTTGCTGGATAATCCACAAGTCCTGTTTTGCATCGCCCGGTGGTTCGAGCGCCTGACGACCTCGCTGTACACGTCTGTCCGTGTTGGTGAATGTGCCGGTTTTCTCCGGAGCTGCCGATGCCGGCAGGATCACGTCTGCGAAACCGGCCGTTTCCGTAAAGAAGATGTCCTGCACAACCAGGTGTTGCAGTTTCGCCAATGCGGCCCGGGCGTGATTTAAGTTGGGATCGGACATGGCCGGGTTCTCACCCATAATGTACATGCCTTTTAATTTATTATCGTGAATGGCCTCCATGATCTCAACGACAGTCAGGCCAGGCTCCGGGTCCAGTTTTGTTTGCCATAGCACCTCAAAGCTCTCCTGTGCACGGGGGTCATTGACCGGACGATAATCCGGATACACCATGGGGATGAGGCCGACATCGGATGCGCCCTGTACATTATTTTGCCCGCGTAGGGGATGCAATCCCGTGCCCGGCCTGCCAATCTGGCCGGTGAGTAGCGCCAGAGAGATCAGGCAACGTGCATTATCCGTCCCATGAGTATGTTGCGATATGCCCATGCCCCAGAATATCATCGAGCTCTTAGAGCTGGCATATAACCTCGCCACCGTTTTTAAGGTCTCAGGATCAATGCCGCAAATTCCGGCAACGGACTCCGGGCGATAGGGTTTGATCTCTTCTCGAAAGAGATCAAATCCGTCGGTGTATTTGTCAATGAAATCCTGATCCTGCAGATCTTCATCGATAATGGTGTACATGATGGCGTTCAGCAGGGGCACATCCGTATCGGCATTAAATTGCAGATAATGATCCGCATGGCGGGCCAAATCAGAGCGATAGGGATCCATCAGGATCAATGATGCATTGTTTTTAGTCGCATTTTTCATGAAAGTGGCGGCGACCGGGTGGTTCACCGTCGGTTTTGCGCCGATGATGATAATCACGTCCGCTTTACTGACGTCCGCCACGGGGTTGGAAACAGCGCCTGAGCCAATGGTTTCCAGTAAGGCGGCGACCGAGGAGGCGTGACACAGGCGGGTGCAGTGATCAATGTTGTTTGAACCAAACCCGGTCCTGATCAGTTTTTGGAATAAATAGGCCTCTTCATTGCTCCCCTTTGCTGAACCCAGTCCAGCGAGCGCCTTCGGGCCGTTTCTCTCCCTGATAGCAAGCAAACCCTTTTCAGCACAGTCCAGCGCTTCATCCCAGCTTGCTTCCCTGAAATAATCCGACATATCTGCCGGTGGGATTAACGCAGGTGTTTTATCGGCGCCAGCTTTGCGGATCAATGGCTTAGTCAGGCGCTCAGGGTGATGCACATAATCAAACCCATAGCGGCCTTTTACACACAGACGGCTTTTATTAGCAGGGCCGTCTCGTCCATCCACATACTTGATTTTGTTGTCTTCTATGTGGTAGGTCAGCAAACAGCCGACACCACAATAAGGGCACACGGAGTTTACCTGCCTGGCCGTTTCGTAAAGTGCGGCGTCATCAGCCGGCATTAATGCGCCGGTAGGGCACGCCTGCACACATTCACCACAACTCACACAGGTACTCTCACCCATGGGATCATCCAGGTCAAAAACAATTTTTGACTGCTCCCCCCGGAAGGCATAGCCGATCACATCATTGACCTGCTCCTCCCGGCAGGCCCGAACACAACGGGTACACTGAATACAGGCGTTCAGGTTGACGCTGATGGCGGGGTTTGATGAGTCGCCTTCAGGTTGGTCTCTACCCGGAAAGCGGGGCGATGCAACATTGAGTTTATCGGCCCATATATCGAGTTCAGAGCGAGGGGTATAGGGCGATTTACTCTGCTCTGGCATATCCGAGATGAGCAATTCGAGCACCAGTTTTTGTGATTGTCGGCAGCGCGGGCTATCTGTCGTGACCTCCATATCAGGGGCGGGATAACGGCAACAGGAAGGCGCCAGCACACGCTCCCCTTTAATTTCAACCACACAGGCACGACAGTTACCATCAGCCCGATACCCGTCTTTTGCACATAAATGCGGGATCGGGATCCCGGATCGTCTCGCCGTATCCAGTATCGTCTCCCCCGGGAGGGCCTCGGTACTCTCGCCATTTAGAGTAAAGGAAATGGTATTTTCCTTAATCGTCACGAGTGAACTCCTGGGGAAAATACCTCATCGTTGTGAGTAAGGGATTGGACGCTGCCTGACCCAGCCCACAGATGGATGCATCACCCATGACGGCGGCGATGTCTTCCAGCAGGGGCTTATCCCACTCATCCTTCTCCATGAGTTTAATGGCCTTGCTCGTACCCACCCGGCAAGGGGTACATTGGCCACAGGACTCATGGGAGAAGAAACGCATGGTATTCAGCGCCAGCTTTCGGGCATTGTCTTTCTGTGATAAGACAATGATCGCCGCCGAGCCAATAAATGAGCCGTGTTCATTTAACGTGTCGAAATCGAGGGGGGTATCGGCCATGGCGCCGGGCAGAATGCCGCCTGAGGCGCCGCCGGGAAAGTAGCCGTATAGTTCATGCCCATCGAGCATACCATCGCAATACTCTGCAATCAGATCGTTCAGCGTAATGCCTGCCGGCGCCAAATACACCCCCGGTTTTTTTATGCGCCCGCTGACGGAAAAAGAGCGCAAACCCCTTCTACCATGACGGCCCTGGGCGGTAAACCAGTCGGCGCCTTTTTCTATGATCTCCCTCACCCAGTGCAGGGTTTCCATATTATGCTCAAGGGTAGGGCGTCCAAATAAACCCACCTCGGCGACAAAGGGCGGGCGTAGCCGGGGCATGCCGCGCTTGCCTTCTATGGATTCAATCATGGCCGACTCCTCCCCACAGATATAGGCACCAGCGCCACGACGTAATTCAATCTCCGGCAGGGGCGCTGGTAGTGATATCGCCAGTTGCGCTAATTCACGTTGCAGTATTTCTCTACAGCCGGCGTATTCATCACGCAGATAAATATAACACCCCTTCGCTTCTATCGCCCATGCGGCAATCAGCATCCCTTCTAAAAATCGGTGGGGATCCGTCTCCAGATAAAAGCGATCCTTAAATGTACCCGGCTCACCTTCATCTATATTCACGGCAATTAGCCTGGGTTTCTTTTGCTTGCAAAGGATCTCCCATTTCACGCCTGCCGGGAATCCGGCGCCGCCGAGCCCGCGTAGATTGGCGTCTTTCAGGATGTTGATGACGTCAACGGCATGACGTTCACCGCCATGACACTGCTGCAACAATTTATAACCACCTGTTGCTACATAGTGATCGAAGTGGATGTAATTATTCTCAATTTGAATGGTTGTTTGCCCGGCATTGATCTTCTCTGCTACTACCCTGGGGGTTGCTTGCTCTACCGGATTGGTGCCTACTACGGCAACAGGCGCACCATGACAACGGCCGACACAGGGCACGGGTTGGACTCTGACGTCACTGCTCGTTTGTCTTTTCAATGTTTCAATTAGCGCCTTAGCGCCAAACATCTCACAGGTGATGGAGTTACATACGCGCACGGTAAGAGTGGGGGGTGGCGGCTCGCCTTCTTTGATCACATCAAAATGGTGATAGAAAGTGGCCACTTCATAGACCTCCGCCATGGATAACCTCATCAAGTCAGCCAATGCGGTGATGTGCCGGGCGGAGATATGATGAAATGTATCTTGTATCAAATGCAGGTATTCTATTAACAGATCACGTCTTATCGGCGCAGCACCGATCAGTGTTTTCAACTCATCCAGACTTTTGGGATCGACTTGACGGCCGCGCATTCGATGGATGTGTTTTTTCATGGGCGTCGGGCAGGTGTTGTTTTAAGGTTATGCGGGATCACTGGGGTTATGCAATCCAGTCGCTGCCAGCTTGGTGTGATGAGATGTGGAGAGAAACGCACATCTGGTTTAAGGATGGTCCTGGTCCAGTAACTCAAACATCTCGCTGATATAGGTATACTTCTCTCTGGGTTTCCCCTTAGGGGCGCCTCGCTCTATTTCGCTGTGGTCGATTTTTTTCCAGTCGATAAAACTGATGTAACGGACCCGCCTGCTTTTCAATAGCTTGAGACAACCTTCAGCGCCTGATTTGCTCTCGCCCGCATCCAGTTTCTTAACATCCCGGATGATGGCGTCCACTGTCGCAACACTGTCAGCGCGATTGGTGCCGATAATACCAGTGGGCCCCCGTTTTATCCATCCTGCGGTATAGAGTTGTGGGCGATGGCGCCCTCTTTCATGATACGGCCATCAGTGTTTGGGAATATCCCGCGCGCATCATCAAAGGGCACACCCGGCATGGGGGTCCCGCGATAACCAATACTGCGAAACACAATCCCGGTATCGAGGGTTAAGAGATCCCCGGTACCGCGGGCTGATTGTTCAAAGGGCTCCCCCGACAGTGCATTTTTTTCCAGGATTAACTGCTCGACTTTATGGCCTCCTTTGATTTCTTTCGGGCTTTTCAAAAAGGTAAAAATGCACTTTTTGCACTTGTCCGTTTCTCTGCCGGAGAAGCCTGAAAACAGGTCATACACTTTTTTGCTGCCGGCATTGGTTTTATCTGCGAGTTCCGTCTCACTCGCTGTATTGAGTCTTAACTCTTCCCGGTCAATGATCGGGGCACAATCGGCGAGTTCGCCGAATTCTTTTAATTCCTTTGAGGTGAATTTGGCCTGGGCCGGCCCGCGTCTACCAATAACATGGATCTCTTTTATTTTGCTTGTGGCGAGAACATCCAGTGCATGGGCTGCGATATCGGTGTGTCTTAGCTCATCGACGGTTTTCGCCAAAATCCGACTGACGTCCGCAGCAACATTCCCCTGTCCGATGATCACCGCCCTTTCATGGGATAAATCGAATAACCGATCACGGTAGTCGGGATGACCATTATACCAACCAACAAACTCCGTGGCGGTGTAACTGCCGGGCAGGTCTTCCCCTGGAATACCCAGTTTTCGATCGGCCTCGGCGCCACAGGTAAAAATGACCGCATGATGGGTCTGTTTTAACTCAGCCACACTGATATCAGCGCCGACAGTGACATTGCCGATATAACGAAACGCTTGCGCCTCGGCAATTTTCGCATAGACCTTGATCGCCTGTTTTAATTTAGGGTGATCCGGCGCCACGCCACTCCTGACCAGACCATAGGGAACAGGGAGCCGTTCAAACATCGTGACCTTGACATGGAGATCGGATTTTATCAGCGCCTCAGCGGCATAGAATCCACTGGGCCCACTGCCAACAACAGCGACGATCAATGGGTTCGTCTCTGATCCTGCCCGGCTCACGCCTCTCCCCTTCTCATGTGTGTTTGGCAAACCTCTGAACCATCCTGCTTTCAGGACGACTATGAAGGCCGCACAAATACGATTTTCAGTGTGCTTAACTTGTCAATGGGCAAACGCCACTGATGTTGTTGGCGTCCGCCGATACCGCCTATACCACGCTGACTTAAATCAGCCCCTCTTTGGGGTTAAAGATAAAATAAATCCCCAGGACACGCTCTCGTTATGGCGGTCTTCCGGTTATGACATCCGCAACTAAAAACCTAATGCGGCCTTTTTATCGTCCGCCCCCGGCAAGGGATCCAGGGTGTCGGTACAGACCGGCAGTTCCATGGACTTTTTGGCGTTGATGGCGATCCATTCCTGTTTGTCTTCGGGTAGATCGTCTTCTTCATAAATGGCCTGAACCGGGCACTCGGGTATGCAGGCGCTACAGTCGATGCAAACCTCCGGATCGATGTACAACATCTTCTCATCGTAATGAAAACACTCAACAGGACAGACAGCGACACAATCGGTGTAACGGCAATCTGTACAGTTATCAGTGACGATAGTCGTCATTCTTTTATCTCCTCTTAAAGCAGGCGCTATCAGCGGATAATGTTATCCCGAGTATAATACTATTTCTCCACGATTTAGCTCAAGACCGTCACCGCAATAACGCCTGAAAAGCCCGCTGAGATATTGCTCGCCGATTTCCAGCCCCAGCTCGGCTAAATAACGAAGATAGAGCGAAAGATAGCCTGGCCGATAAGTGCATGCATAGCTGAACGTGGGCAGTATTTCGGCCTCTTTGAAGCTGACGATAGAGCCACGCTTCATGCCCGCCCCGGCACGGATCCCCAACTCTCCCAGCACAAAGATGGCGCCCGCCAGCATATTCACGCCGGTGAAATCGCCGCTGTCGCCACCAATGGCTATCAGGCCGGCACGCATGGCATTGCCAACTTCATTGCGTACATTGCCGTGGATGATGATCTCCCCCCCCAGTATGCCCACAGGGGAGCCCCGATAGGCGCTACCCACCATGTGCCCGGCATTACCCCGGATCACAACTCGCCCGCCGCGCATTTCCGGCGCCACCCAATCACCGGCATTGCCCTTAATCTCAATAATGCCGCCCGACATACCGGCACCGAGATGCGGGCCAACATCACCGTTCACCGTGATCCGCCCCTGCCTCATGCCAGCGCCGATGTATTTAACCAGGATCAGATCGCCATCGATGATCAGGCGCTCGCCCGCCTCTCCGGCCACGTTAAAGAAATCACCGATGACCGCAGGCTGGTTTCCATGTTGCACAGGTAATTTTTCAATGTCCGCTATGGATAGCCCGACAAGCCGATCTGGACATAAGTTTTCCGCCTCTAAAGGCACGTCCGCCGTTGTATGCTGGATCAGTTGCAGTGACATGTTTTTCTCTTATTCCGCTTATGTTGCTGTTATGAACTCTTTTGTTTTAATGCTGTTCATATAGAACATGAATGGCTGTCTCTGTTTCCTTATCCGCTGATCCGCCAATCTTTATCAAGTTCGTTCGCAAAATCCCGAAAACAAAAAATTCACTTGTAATTTGCACACAACAATCACATCGCCAATCTGTGACTTCCACCACCTTCCCCAGCCAGGCGTCCGCTTCTTTTTCCGAGCGACATATCCTCAAACTATATCGACAATCAACACAATAGTCTCTTTTCGTATCAACAATCATGGCGAGATCGCCAGGCGCAGGTAAGCTATTCATATCACTGTCAACCACTTTGATTAACTGGATAATAGATCATGAAGACGGATCTGGTACTGGCCCAGGTCACCACCGTAATTGCCGGCGGAGATGTGTTTTATCCCCGGTGTGGCGGCGGATTTGATTCCGGCCAGCATGGCGGCTTTCACGGAGTCTTCATCAAGACCATCGATGACGATTTCAAGCACACTGTTGACGTCATCGGGCAGTTTGGAGGCCGTCACCGCTCGTAATGTGGGGCAATAGGCATCGTTAGTGGACGCCATCAGCGCCTTGTATTTTGAGCCGACCTTGCTGCCGCTACGAACCACACCACCCGGGAAGGGCAGTATGACGCCTGCTATGTCTCTCATCGATGCGGTTGCGGCCTTAGCGGCGGTTAATGCCTTTTGGTTATCGGTGGCGAGAATGAGAAGATTACCGCCCCCCACTGAGGGTTGGACGCCAAATACCTCATCTACCAGAAACTCACCGTCCATGACCGGCACTCGCCAGTAACGCCGACCATTGAGTCTCTTGCTGGCCTGGTGACCATCGCCGAAGTACCGTAATTGCCCCCCGACTGAAACGGACTCCTCGGCCTCAAGCCCATTAAAACAGGCGGTGGACGGGCAGGTCATCACGCATTGACCGATGCGCTCCACCAAGCGTTTGCTGAGCGATGTCTTGTCCATCGCAAACAACAACACACTGACGCCAACCCTGCCGTCAGGGGTTTGTGATGCGTCCAGTTTCGTTTCAATGCCCGCTTCACATTTGCAACCAATGACCGAGGTAGCAAACCCCGTCATGGCCTGCGCCGCCGCAAGCGCCCATTGTGCGGTCTCCGCGGTAATGATCACCCGGGACCCCCACATACTGAATGCCTCGGCAAAGGTATCGATAATCTCCGTTGCGTTTATCTTCATGAAGTTGACGTGGGGATGATCTGATGATCATGCAGATAAGCATCGTTCACCGCATAATTATCGAATTCGATGGAATAGTAGTTCTCGAAAAAGGGCCTGACAATATCGACGATACGCTCATCGTACTGCGGTTCGGTGTGGAGGAAACAGCCCGTATGATCGGCGCGGAACTCATGGTTATCGATGATCACCTGACCGGACTTGATCACATAGCGTGGTGCATTGAACATGGCTTCTTTATCGTCCTGCTCATCGTATACCGTGAGGTCGGCATCGGCGCCTGCGCCCAGATGTCCCTTGTTTTTTAATCCCAACGCCCTTGCCGGCCCGGCGCGGGTAATAATGGCAATCTCATTTAAGGTGTATTCACGATCCAGCTCATTTAAGATAGTGTGATTGACCGCTTTTTGATTGATGCGCTTGATCTCTTCTTTTCTGAATTCTTTATCCATCAACAGACGGATCAGCTTGGGGTAGCTCATGAACGAGCCACCATTGGGATGATCGGTTGATAAAATAATGCGCCAGGGATCTTTCGATAATAAAAATAACTCAAGGCCGATGGCCCATTGCAGCGCATGGACATAGATATGTTCCTGATAGCTGAAGGGCAGGATCCCGCAACCGCTTTCACATTCCGTATCGGCATTGACCCACTTGCCTTTTTGAAAACCACGCAGCATATAGGCCAGTGGCGCATCGGCGGTCATGATGGTGGATTTGCCAAACATCACCTGCCCCACATCACAGGTAATATTGGGGTGTTCATTGATATATTCAGCGATCTCTCTGGAGGCGGATTTTGGGTTTTTCCCCACTTCGCCGCCATAGCTGTGGAACTGGATATGGGCGAGATGCAAGCGTCTGTCCCCGGCCGTTTTCATGGTTTCCAGCGTTGTGTTGTAGTTGCCGCTGTGACCCAGATTGTTGCAATGAAGGTGTACCGGGTGGGGCAGCCCCAGTTCATTCACCGTGTCGATGAACGCTTCAATGATCTGCCGTGGGCTGACTTCAAAAGTGGCGTCTTTCTCATCGATGTTCTCTACGTTGGCATTTTTTTTACCCTTCCAGAGCTCATCGCCACCGGGGTTGACCAATTTGGTCGTGTACGCCTTGGTCGCATTCACCCACCAGGCGACGGCGTGTTTGAATTCTTCATGGCGCTTCTCTCTTAGAAGCTGCTGCAGAAATATGTTGTTGCCGAGCAAGACATAAAAGCCCTTATCCAGTATGGGCGTGTCGTGAAACTCCTCTATCACATGGCGGGCGCCGATAGGCGAGACCGCCGCCTCCATAGCGGTCGTATAACCCAGGGTGGCGTAGCGGTAACCGGTGGCGAACGTGGAGGGGACGGTACCGCCGCTTCCTGAGCGCGTGTGTAATGTGCCCGGATGTGGGTCGCGCCGGTGATCTTCCGGTTGTAACTTGCGGGCGAGGTTCACTTTCGGGCCGGCGATGTGGCAGTGAATGTCCACCCCGCCGGGCATGATCGCCATACCATGGGCGTCAATTTTTTTGATGTTCTCCCCCGTTGCTGATGCAACGATACGGCCGTTTGCGATGTAGATGTCCCGCACTTCCCCATCAAGGCCGTTTGCCGGGTCATACACCCGCCCGTTGCTAAGATGAATACAATCAGTCATCTCTACTGATCAAGATGTATTCCGCTTAGCATATTAAAGGGCCGATGCCTGAACCGGCGCTGCAACGTTAGCCCCGTGGGTTGATCCTTTTGCCAGGATCAATTCATGCACCCGTTTTTTTATTGCTTTTAAGATCGCTTCATCTGTAGGGAAGGGCGAGTCAAAGGCCTTGCGTAAGGTAATGGGGATGTCGTCCATTCTGTAGACTGTTCCTGTGGTGTTGATCCCATAGGTGGCCGTTCGAAATGCAACGTGCGCCAGTTGGCTTGTATGGGTTTCTTTGGTATCAAGACAGATCACCGGAATATCATGCAGGTGCGCTATGGCCGCTTTGGGAAAATTGGAAGCCGGGTCGCTGGCGATGATCAATGCGGCGTCCGCCTCTTTTCGTGACAGGGTATCGACGGTGGTGAACTCCCCCGGATTAAACCTCGGGAACCCGCGACTGAAATTCACCCCGAATGGAAATCCGGTCTGCCACGATACCACATTATCCGCCCCCGTCACGTTACCGTGACCCCTGACCGGTTTGGCGACAAAGTGGGTATATTCATTCAGATCATTTGCCAGGGCCAGCAGGGCGCCGGAGTTAAAATGCCGGCCCCGGGTCATGGTCAGCCCCATGCCAAAGAACAACACGCCATAGCGGCACTGTTTCATGTTGCTCGCCATCTCCTGTAGTTTCTCTTGCGATACGCCGGTGATGGCTTCAATATCGGGCGCAACCCTTCGATTCTTCACCAGGGCACGCAAGGCCCAGAGTAGCTCGAAATCCCTGCCGGGCTTCACCTGGATGAAATGATTCGCCGCCGGTGCACTGGGTGTTTTTCTAACGTCAACAACATACACGGTTCTGTCTTTCTTACCGCCCGGTATAAACATCCCTTTGGGCGTGACGGCATAGCGGGTGAAATGTCGGGGATGGGACTCCGAGGGATTACCACCCCAGTAAATGACCAGATCCGCCCGGTTCTTTACCTCACCCAGGGTCATGGTGCTCTCTCCCACACCCTGGAAAGCAAGACCGGAGGGGCCATGACAAACGGACGTGGTGGTATCAATGTTGCCCCGGATCTTGTCGGAAATGGCCACCGCTTCCCGTTGCGCCTCACAGGTGGTATCACTCAGGCCATAGGTGATGGGAAATTTAGCCCGGGTCAGCGTCAATGCGGCCTCTTCAATAGCCTCCTCTACGGATACGCTCTTACCATCGATCATGGCGGCCGGGGCATCCGCCTCCACATAGTGCTCGGCATACCAGGCTCGCCCGAGCACACAGGCGTTCTTTGCTTTGGTGATGCGCTTTTTGTCCAGATCCACCGTCAACACCATGTCATCGCAGACACAACCACAAAAAGTGCATGTTGCATTTTCGACCGTTTTGATGTTCTCGCTCATCCGCTCGTTCTCCTTAATAATCGCCATACATTAACCCTCGGCTTTTTCCACCTTGACCGTGAAAACTTTGGATAAGGGCATACCGGAGCCGGCTGTATCACTGCCCATCAATTCACTCGAATGGGGCCCGTAGGGAATGAAGATCATGCCATCGGGCAGATCAGCCGCTTTCTTCTTTGCACAGGTGACGATGGTATCGCCCACTTCGTTACTGATCCGCAACTTATCCCCTTCATTTATCCCCAGCCTGGCCATGTCTTTCTCGTTCATTGCCAGGGTGGACGTAATCCGTTGATATGCTTCATTTAATTTACCATTATTCAGGGATGTGCCCTGTTTACTGGAACGGCCGGCTATGAGTGTCATCGTCTCTTCCATTTTAGGAGTATCGCCTTGATAGATACCTGTACTGCACTGCAACAGAGGTGTTATGTTAGAAAAATGTGCTGATATGAGAAGGCCAGGAAGATGCCAACGCCAGGGTCTCGCTTGCCACGTTCACTATTAGCATTTTCCAGATATATCGTCAAATTAAGAAACTGGCCTGCACCCATGCAAACTTTATCGCTGGTATGTTTGTGACGGCAACGGTTACTATTGCATGGTGATCATCAAACCTTAGTGAACATTTGCGATGTCGTCACCCACCTCTTCACCTATTCGATCCGTCAGCGTCAATGCGCCCGCCAGGTTGCATCTGGGTTTTCTGGACCTGAACGGTGAGCTCGGTCGGCGTTTTGGTGGCCTTGGGGTCGGTATTAGCGGGTTATCGACACAACTTTCAATGAGCTACTCCCGCTCAACCAGCATCACGGGTGAAGATGCGGTGCGGGCCGAACACTACCTCAGAGAAATTCTGGCGCATTTGCAGATCGATAAAGGGATCAGGGTCCATATCGAGCAGCACATTCCACAGCATGTTGGTCTGGGATCAGGCACACAGATGGCGCTGGCTATCGGCATGGGCGTTGTTACCCTCTGTGGCAGCGCCCTTGATGCTTATGAAGTGGCGCATGTGCTAGGGCGGGGTCATCGCTCCGGGATTGGCATAGGCGCTTTTACCCAGGGCGGTTTTATCGTAGATGGTGGAAAAGGCGGTCGTGAAAACCCGCCGCCGCTGATCGCATGTTTGCCATTCCCGCCAGATTGGGTCTTCGTATTGGTATTGGACAACTCCGAGAGGGGGATGAACGGCGATAAGGAAGAGCAGGTGTTTAAGGAGCCTGCCGATATGCCCGCCAGCGATGCTGCTGAGCTGTGTCGTTTAGTGCTGATGCAGGCCCTGCCCGCCCTTGTTGAGACGGACTGCACTCGGTTTGGCGCTGCCATCAGCAACATCCAGGCCATAACAGGCGATTATTTTGCGCCGCTACAAGGTGGCAGATTTACCAGCTCCGATGTTGAGACGATCACCGCTTTTTTATTTGAAAATGGCGCAACGGGTATTGGTCAAACATCCTGGGGGCCCACCGGGTTCGCCATTTTTCCAGAGGAGGCTATGGCCTGCAGCGTGATCGACCGGTTTGATAAAGACATGAAACACTACGCCAACATAGAGTTGCTGATCTGTAAGGCGAGCAACAAACCTGCGAAGATCACGATAAACCCGTAAGGCTATCGCCGCTTTGGCGCTTGATCCATTAACGATAAATAAAACCTCGAGAAGATAATGATGAAAACCCATAGCGCCGTGAGCATCAATAAAGCTACTCGCCCCCGTGTCAGGGCCTTGATCGATAAGGCCGAGCCGTTACGCTTGCAGGTTCACACTGTAGCCGATTGCCGGATTATCGATGCCGGGATAGACGCCCCCGGCGGCCTGGAAGCCGGACGGCACATTGCGGAGATCTGCATGGGGGGGTTAGGGACGGTAACATTTCGCGCCTCGACGGATTATGAGAGCTGGTCCTGGTATGTGGATGTACATAGCGCTGATCCGGTGATGGCTTGCCTGGCGAGCCAGTATGCCGGTTGGAGTTTATCCCATGGTGAGGGTGAGGGGGCTTTCTATGGGCTGGGTTCAGGCCCCGCCAGGGCGATAGGTAGCAAGGAGCCCTTATTCGATGAGATCGGCTATCGTGATCAGGCGGATGAGACCTGCCTGGTGCTGGAAGTGGGCGCTATTCCACCTGCTGAAATCGCCCGTGAAGTAGCCGAGCAATGCCAGGTAAAGCCGGAGAACTTGACGTTAATACTCACACCGACCGCCAGTCTGGCGGGCAGTGTCCAGGTTGTCGCCCGGGTTCTTGAAACCGCCTTGCATAAAGCCCACGAATTGCATTTCCCGCTGGAGAAGATTGTGGATGGATTTGGTAGTGCACCGGTATGCCCGCCCGCACCGGATTTTTTAACCGCCATGAGCCGTACAAATGACGCCATCTTGTTTGCAGGGCAGGTGCATCTTTTTGTCGATGCGGAAAATGATGAGGCGAAGACACTGGCCAATGCCCTGCCCAGCAGCACATCGAAAGACTACGGCAGGCCCTTTGCCGAGGTCTTCAAGGCCGTTGATCATGACTTCTACCGGGTCGACCCGATGTTGTTCAGTCCCGCCAGGGTGACTGTCAGCTCCATAAAAACCGGGCGCTCATTTCACGCAGGCGAGTTAAGTTTAAGCCTGTTAAATCAGTCCTTCACTACCCTATTCACATAGCAAACGGGCCGGTTTTAATCAGCCAGCCATATGGATGAGACCCCATGCAGCCACGGCTTTTATCGCTTGTTCATGACTGCTTTATGACCGAGATCAACGCATTAAAACCGGGAAACGTCAGTCGCTATGCAGATGGGCATGGCATGTGTTACCAGGATTTTGTCAGAAGCGCCGAATTGGTCACCCCGGTCCTGTGTGATCCGGGATTGGGTATTGGCCAGCGTATTTTAGAGGGCGTCAGGGTTACCCAGAGGGGGGTTGGGTGTAATACCAATTTGGGGATGTTATTACTGCTGGCGCCAGTCCTTAAACTCTATGAGCAAAACCCCTCTTTGGCGGATTTCAGGGTTCTCATCCAGGCGCTAATAAAGGCCATTGATTTGATGCAGTCCAAAGCCATTTTTACCGCAATAAACCTGGCCCATCCCGGCGGTTTGGGTGAGGTTGAGGAATATGATGTTAAAGGCAACCCCGGGGTGCGGGTCTACACCGCCATGGAAGCGGCGGGAGAGGACGATCTTATTGCGTTGCAATATGTGAATGGATACAGGGAGATCACGGATATTGGGGTAAAATGCCTGTGCCGCTATGACAATCGCTGGAAAAGTGTAGAATGGTCAAGCGTTGCCTGTTATCTTACATACATGATGCGTTTTCCAGACTCCCATATCGTTAGAAAACACGGTCATGATGTGGCGGAGCGGGTGCGAAGAGGAGCGCTTCCCATATTGAAACAACTGGATAATTATCATAACCCTGAAAGGGCGGTAGATATGTTGATGGGGTTTGATAAGGAGCTGAAAGACGCACACATCAATCCGGGCACGTGTGCTGATTTAACCGTTGCAAGCCTGTTGTTATACAGGCTTGGCCTTGAATAAATCAGGTGCACGTTGTGTTTTTCGGGCTTGTCCAAAAGAGTGGGCGAGCCCAAAGAGAGCGGTAACTTTGAAGTGGTATTCTATAGACCTGAAATTCATAAACATTGTTAACTGGAGGAGAGAGTAATGGCAGTCATTGATAAAGTACTGGTTGGTGAGGCATTGGTTGGGGATGGTAATGAAGTCGCCCATATCGATTTGATCATGGGGCCCCGAGGAAGCGCAGCGGAAACCGCTGCCTGTAATGCGCTCACCAACAACAAAGATGGTTTTACGTCCTTATTGGCGGTGGTATCACCGAACCTGGCCTGCAAACCGACTACCGTGATGTTTAACAAGGTCACCATCAAAGGTGCGACACAGGCCGTGCAGATGTTTGGCCCGGCACAGCGGGCGGTGTCCATGGCGGTTATGGACTGTGTTGAAGACGGTACCATCCCGGCCGATGAGGCGGATGATATTTATATCTGTGTTGGTGTGTTCATCCACTGGCTGGCCGAGGATGACGCCAAAATACAGGACTACAACTACGAGGCCACAAAGCTGTCGATCAAACGTGCCGTGGCACGAGAGCCCAAGGCCTCTGAGGTGTTGAGCAAGCGTGGCGATGCGGAGCATCCGTTTCAAGCGCACTCATAACCGCTTTTAATCCAACCGATGACATAACCCCGGTGCCGCGCCGGGGTTTTGCTTTAAGGCATGGCCAGGCGTGCCCTTGCCCGCACAAAAATGACTTCGCCGGAGATGTTTCCCAAGAGCCCTCTCATGATGTTGTCTCTTCACCATGTTCACATCCCTTGTATTTTTTCCAAAGATGCTGAATGGATGGATTTATTGTGCAGTGCGGAGGCGAGCAGTACACCGTTTACGCCTTTATTTTTTAGTCGGATCAAATCATCAACACCGCCTATGCCGCCAGCTACATACACTTCCTTGCCGGGCGCTCTCGCGCCTATCTCATCCAGCCTTTGTAAATCCGGGCCGGTATTTCTACCCACATGCGGCAGCGACATCATGATCAGTCTCGCTGGCAACAGCGAAGGATCAGCGAGTAACTCATCATTACCGGCAAAGCCATGATCGTGGTAGTCCAGCGATAAAATGCAACGGGATTGTTGCATAAAACTCGCCAACTGTTTGCTGGATAAATACGTCTCAGAGCCCAGTACATTTGTTACCCGCTGATAATGCGGATCTGATCTTCCCTCAATGAAGGGGGCAAGACCCGAGTCAATCCACAGATGGATGTGCGGGTAGCGTGCTAACAGCTTTTTGATCAGCCCATGGTTATCGCCGGTATTTTCAATCGCATCGAGATCGGCGATATAAACAGTGTTAAAGGGGAAGACGGAAAAATAGGCGTCAGCCACGGCAATGATGTCTGAGGCCGGGCACAGCGGTGTCGCCAGCGGGCGGTATAAATGCCGTTTGCCTTGCCTGGCGAGCACGACCTGGCCATCTTTTAAGTCAATGACGGGTATAATCTGCATCCAGATCGATTGATAAATAGCCGGGGTTTATGTTGTTGAATGATTATACAGGCTGGGATATGGGCGGCGCACACTTAAAAGTTGCGCGGTTAGATCATCAGGGGCGGTTAATGGATCTTTATCAGTTTGCAACACCGCTATGGCAGGGTATTGATGTATTGGGCCCGCCTGTTGCTCATCTTGCTGATGTTATCCATGCCGGCGATACGATACATGCCCTGACCATGACCGGTGAGTTGGTGGATTATTTCCCTGATCGCCGCCAGGGTGTTATCCAACTGGTTGATTATATCTCGTCCAGGCTTGGCGAAGGCAACCCCGTATATGTCTATGCAGGGGATAAGGGGCTACTCAAGCCGACCGAGGTGAAGCCTCATTGTGATAACATCGCCTCTGCAAATTGGCATGCGAGCGCAGCTTATGTTGCACATCATCTGGGCTCCGGTGTGTTGATGGATATTGGTACGACCACAACGGATATCATCCCGTTTGCTGATGGCAACGTACTCAACAGCGGCTATTCGGATCAACACAGGATGCAGGTGGGGGAGCTGGTTTATACGGGGATTGTGAGAACGCCGGTTATGGCGATAGTACAGCGTGTGCCCTACCAGCATGTGTGGCAATCTGTGGCGGCAGAGTGTTTTGCGACCATGGCGGATGTTTACCGGTTAACCGGAGAGCTGGATGAGCAATGTGATCTCATGGCTTCTGCGGACGGGAAAGAGAAAACCCGCTATGGCAGCGCCAGGCGACTGGCAAGGATGTTGGGCGCTGATCATCATCAGCATGGGGATTGGCGGCCCTGGCTCAAGGTGGCCGATTATATCGCCGATAAACAGTTCGAGATGATTGAAGCGGCGTATCTAAAAATCAGACGACAACACAAGGAACAACTCAGCAATGTTATCGTTGCCGCCGGAGCGGGACGTTTTATTATCGATAAGCTGGCTGAAAAACAGGGCTGCTCCGTTATCCATTTCGAAAGCCTGCTCCCGTCAGCGCAGAGGCAACGGATAAATAACTGTGCGCCCGCCATAGCCGTTGCACAACTAGCCAGGCTGGCATTGACATGAAATTACTTGAGCTTGATTACTCACGCAACTCGGCAGCGCTATTTAATAATATCGCACTGGAGCCTTGGAGCCTATTTTTAGACAGTGGCTATCCGATGATCGACAGCGGTCGTTATGACGTCATGACCGCTCGCCCCTATCAAACCTTTCTCACCCGGGCCAATGAGACTGAGATCCGTACCGGGGGAGATGTTCAGCGAACGGATGCTGATCCCTTCTCGGTGGTAAAACAGCATCTGGGCGCAATCCAGATCAATTTATCCGGCCTTCCTTTTTGTGGCGGGGCCTTGGGTTACTTCGCCTATGATCTGGGACGCCGTATAGAGCAACTGCCCGATAGCGCAAAAGATGACGTCACCATGCCCGATATGGCCATCGGTCTATATGATTGGGCGGTGATTGCCGATCATCATAGAAGAAGGACCTGGCTGGTGTCGGCAGACAGGGCGGATCGTACCCGTGATGAATGGCGTGAGTTGCAGGATGTATTCTCCAGCACGAATACAACCCAACTACCGCACTATTCGGTCAATTCTCCGGTAACCAGTGAGATGAGTATGGAAAAATATGCGGAGTCATTTAACAGGATAAAGCAATATATACGCAATGGTGACTGTTATCAGGTGAACTTGGCGCAACGCTTTAGCGTCCATGTGCAAGGGGATCCGTGGCATATATACCAGCACTTACGAAAAAATAACCCGGCGCCTTTTGCCGGTTTTTTCAGGCTTGAACAGGGGGCGGTGTTGAGCTCATCACCGGAGCGGTTTATTGCGGTTGCCCGGGGACAGGTAGAGAGCAGGCCCATTAAGGGGACGGCAAGACGCTCTGCTTACGCCTATGAAGATAAAGCCCTGGCGGAGCAATTATTGGAAAGTGAGAAGGACAGGGCCGAGAATCTGATGATTGTTGATCTGTTAAGAAATGACATGGGCAAAAACTGTGAGGTAGGCAGTGTAGGCGTGCCGAAACTATTTGCCCTGGAGAGTTTCGCTAGCGTGCATCATCTGGTGAGTACGGTGACAGGCAGGCTGGCGAATGGGAGACACAGTATCGATCTGTTGCGAGGCGCCTTCCCTGGCGGGTCGATTACCGGTGCGCCAAAACTCCGGGCAATGGAGATCATTGAGGAGCTGGAAGCATACCGCCGCTCCGTCTATTGCGGCGCCCTGGGTTACATCGGTTTTGACGGCAACATGGATACCAGTATTGCAATCCGCACTATCGTGCATGTGGATGAGACGATTTACTTCTGGGCAGGTGGCGGCATTGTGGCCGATTCCGTTCTTGAAAGTGAGTACCAGGAGTGTTTTGAAAAGGGCTCAGCCATCATGCGCCTGTTTAAGAATACAACTGCACAAAATGTGGGTCGTTAAGGTTGGCGGGAGTCTACAGGGCTCGGTAAAACTACCCGGGCTATTGGCTTCGCTTGCCCAACGCAATGATGTTGTTGTTGTGCCCGGTGGCGGCCGGTTTGCCGATCAGGTCAGAGAAGAGCAGGCGGCATTGGGATATGACGATGCAACGGCGCATCACAAAGCCGTTGAGGCGATGGAGCAGTATGCAAGGGTTTTATGCGATTGCAACCCAAAGCTCTATCCGATAAAAAATATAAGCGAGATCAATGATCCCGACAGGCGCTCAGGCACACCGGTTTGGTTTCCCGTCACCCTCCTCAAACAGCAGACCGACATGCCAATGAACTGGCAGGCTACATCCGACACGCTGGGGCTGTGGTTTGCGGATCTCCTGGGCGCCATGGGCTTGATACTGATTAAATCTGTGCCGAATAACACGACAAATATCAATGAACTCGCCAGGGCAGGTTATGTAGATGGGTATTTCCCCAAGATGATGAGAAAAACAAAGATAAAACGCATCATCAGTGTTTGCGCTGAGCATTTAGTCTGTTTGCAACAAACAACCGACCTTGCTGCTCATTTTCCTGCTGAAACATGGCTGCATATATAAAGTCAATATGTGCTTATCATATTCTGAACTTCCACTTTCTTCTTCCGGCAACGAGACAGGGAGAGCGAGGTGAAGCTGAGGAGGCCATGATAGACAGATCCCGTCAAGTCATAGGTCAGATGCGAGGTGGACGGTCGTGGCCTTACGAGACAGTCATCGTCATGGCCGGGCATTGTTAATGATGTTCCATTAACGTACGCTGCTCGAAAGACATAGATGACTGGCGAGTTCCTTCCGGTGTTTTACCTGTGGCTATATCTTCAAGCCTGTGAGTTAAGTTATTCTCCTGGAAATTGCGCCAGATAATCCATGGCGTTTTGCAAAAAGTCCTCGCCGTTTTTCAGCCTCCCCAGGCCGGTATTGCACGACTCACAGATCCATCCCCGGGGGCGACCGGTATCGTGATCATGATCCAGCACAATTTTCGCCATTACGCCAACAATAGTCTGCTTGCGACAGATCGGGCAGCTAAACAGCGAGCCGTTTGCGGGTTTTGTCCTGAGGAACCCATCCCTTGTCGTGTTGTCCATTTTCTTGTGCTCGGTTTCTTTGCGACAGCGTTTACAGGACGGGCGGCGAATTTCCCCATGCTGGTTCCTCTGATTGAGTGAAAACTCCTCTTTGGGCAGCAGGCGATGGCAGAGATTACAGATCTTATGAGTGAACTCATCGCCCCTCTGACAGGTGGCGTATTGCAGTGGATCGATGGGCGATAAGTCCTTATTTGTCGACGGTGAACTCCCGCCCATAGCGCAGCGCTCTCACTTTTGTTTTGCCGACCCGCCGCCGATCCTCTACCACAACGCAGATCGAGTCCGGTTCAATCCCTCGCATTGCATCGCCCCTGAAAATCACAAAACGCTCAGGCATTGGCGCATCGCTCTCTGGCGATGTCGATGTATTCAGGTGATATATCCATGCCGATGAAGTTGCGTCCATGAATATGCGCCATCTTGCATGTGGTGCCGCTACCGCACATGGGGTCGAGCACTCGATCGCCAAGATTGCTCCACGAGAGAATGTGCTGCTCGGCTAGTTTTTCCGGAAAAATCGCCGGGTGTTCAAATGCGATCCGATCCGATGTGGAGCCATGCAGACCCACAGCGAACTCCCACACGTTGCACAGCGTTTTTTCTTTTTTCAGTTCTTTTCTGACTTTTTTATTGACGCCATCTGCGCCTTTGTTGTGCACCAACATTTCAAAACCATGGCGCACCGTTTTAGTCAGCAGGGGATTGAAGGTTTTTGGTTTTCCCTTTGAAAATACGAACATGAACTCATAGCAGTTGGTATAGGCGTTACTTCGCATGAAAGGGGTATTTTTTTTGCGATAGATCATGACGTCATGCACAGTAAAACCCAGCTCCTGAAAATGGATGGCCTGACGGAAGCTGGTGAGCGTTCTGCCGCCTTTTATCCGATCGCCCACCACCCAGACGACCACGCCCCCGGGTTTTGTCAGCCGCAACAGTTGTGCGGCAATGCCCTCAAGGTCAAAGGTATAGCCAGCGTAATTCCTCAAGTCATCATAGGGCGGTGAGGTCACTGTCAGGTCTATACATTCTGCGGGCATCGCTTCCATGAGCAGAGCACAATCCCCCACCAGGAACTGGTTGTTTTCCGATGTAGAGCGAAACGGCAATGCGGATGTTGAGGCCATGTTCAGTGCCTTAAACAGCCCGTGAAACGGATGATTTTATTTTGGGAGTTATATGCTTGATTATGCATTCGGCGCCGTCACCAGCCCCAGAATCAAGGTTTCAAACTCCGCAATCGGCCTAAGTTGATCAGGCCGTTTGGTAAGCTTGTAAGATGCATTGGCGGACTTTTCCATCGACACAAGACGGCCTGCGTTACCCGTTGCCACGTTAGCTTTGAACCACGCGCCAATATGGATAGTGGCGGGCGCTATACCAATGCAGAGCAAGGCATCATAGTCGCGGTGATAACGAATATGGTTGAATTGAAACGAACCAGATACATCTTCGCTTGCCGTTTTCAACTCAAACCTCACCCCTTCAATCTCGATATCCCATGAGCTTTGCCTCATCCGTATATCGCCGTCTTTTTCAGGGAACACACAAGCCAGTCGGTATTCGCCGCAAAGAACCTCTACGAAGTCCTGCCCAACGTCTCCGACTTTGCTGTTAGAAATGCGCTTGATATGTTCAAACGGCTGATTGTTCCACTTGTCGGCATCTTCATGACGACTGAGAATATCCAACAGAATTTGGTGCTCGTCAACCATCAACGAATCCAGCCTCTACAAGCGCAGCGCGGATGTGCTCCATGCTGATATGGCGGCAATTATGGGCGGCAAGGTTTGAGTGGTTCCTCCAATCGGCCTTCCGCAAAGCACTCGTCACGCGCCGCTTACCTTTCTTGATCACAATTCCATAGCCGCACCCGTATTTTACGTTGGCAAAGTCCGCTACCAGCGTCGGCGGCTCACCATAGAACGTTCGTTGCAAAAACCAATCTGCTTCGTGGAGTCGATCCTGACCACACAAGCGTTCCTTGCGGTGGTCTACAGTGAAAAGGTCTATCCAATCATCGCACGTCACTACTGGCGCACGATTATTCACACCGCGCCGCCATACTTGCCAAAGCGCATTGACCTGAACGGTCTTGCCGTCAGGCGAGATGAATGCATCGGCGGGTAACGGCATTGTCCCGACAAGCTGGGCACCTTGCACTCGAAACTTTGGACTTCCCTTGCCATTGGACTGGAATCCCATAGGCAGGATCATACCAATGTAGTCAGCGAACGTTGCGGCGTGGTTGACGAAGGCAAGAGCGAGCCACGCTCGATACCCGAAAGGCGGATTGCCAATAACGGCGTATCGGTGCCCGTTGACACATGGTTTCCAACTGAGAAAGTCCCTGCACTCAAAATCCGGCCGGCCTGGAACAATATCTATGCCGATCCGCCGACTCTCAGGTAACAAATCGTAGAACACACCTTCACCTGCAGAAGGATCAACGAACTTGTACTGGTCTGGATCTGCATGATCATCAGTCATCACTTGCAGCAACGCACTGTGGCACTGGCGAGCGATACCTGATCGCGTGAAAAAACGATCCAACCCGACGTTTTCCGGTTTTACCCAACCAGGGATGGATGGGTTACCCGCCCATTCCGTGTTACGATCCTGGCACGCCTTGTCAAGAATATCCGAGGTCATCGGGCGCAACGGCAACAACGCCTTTGTTACGTCTTCGCCCGTTGCCTCGATAGACGACAGTGCAATTTTAGTGCTCATACCCGCCCCTATCGACCAGCTACAGGGTCAGCATAAGTCAGTCTCTTACTGATCATCCGTACGACTGTTTCCGTCATAATCGACTTCGTATCCTGCAGATGAAGGTTGTGGCGGGTGGCGAACTCATTGACATAGGGATACCGGCCAGATTTGTCCCGACGCTGTTCTTCAAACCAACGTTCCGCTGTTGCGCCATCAGGAAACTTCCGAAGAAGTTGGATAAGCGACATTCCTTTACGCTCAAATCGACTCAGTGCTTTCTGCGTCATACTGATTACCTCCATCTATGTTCAAGATGTGCGATATTCTGGATGAATAATCATCCCGCCTGCCATGGCCAGTGCCGCGCCCTGAAATAAGGAGTTCCGAGATATAAAAGAGGCTGGCGATACCAGGCAACAATAGCCAAGCTCCTTACCTGCCGCCCCGCTAAAGTGGCAAGCTGTTTTATCTGCACATGTTCAATCCCAGCTCAGGGTGCCGCCAGTCTGGTATTCGGTCACTCGGGTTTCAAAGAAGTTTTTCTCTTTCTTCAAGTCCATGAGCTCACTCATCCACGGGAACGGGTTGCTCGCCCGCGGATATTGCTCCGGCAAACCAATCTGCAGGCAGCGGCGGTTGGCGATGAACTGCAAATAATCGGCAAACATGTTGGCGTTCAGGCCCAATACGCCGCGCGGCATGGAGTCATGGGCGTAACGGGTTTCGAGGGCCACCGCTTCCCGGATCATGGTCGTGATCTCCGCCTGAAAGTCCGCTGTCCAAAGGGAGGGGTTCTCAATCTTGATCTGGTTGATCACGTCAATGCCAAAGTTCATGTGCATGGACTCATCGCGCAGGATGTACTGGAACTGCTCGGCACAACCGGTCATTTTGTTACGCCGCCCCATGGAGAGCACCTGCACAAAACCCACATAGAAAAAGATCCCTTCAAAGACGATGTAGAAGGCGATCAGATCCCGCAGCAGACGTTGATCGGCCTCTGGCGTGCCGGTATGGAATGTTGGATCCCCGAGGCTTTGGGTGAAGCGCATTGCCCATGTGGCTTTATCGTGAATGGAAGGAACCTCACGGTACATGTTAAACACTTCGGCCTCATCCAGCCCCAGGGATTCGACACAATACTGGTAGGCATGCGTGTGCAGGGCCTCTTCAAAGGCCTGGCGCAGCAGGTATTGACGACACTCCGGGTTGGTGATGTGTCGGTACACGGCCAGTACCAGATTGTTGGCGACCAGGGAGTCCGCCGAGGCGAAGAAGCCCAGGTTGCGCTTGATAATTAAACGCTCATCATCGCTCAGTCCCGCCGGATCTTTCCACAGGGCGATGTCGGCGTTCATGTTGATCTCCTGCGGCATCCAGTGGTTTGCACAGGCGTCCAGATACTTCTGCCAGGCCCATTGATACTTGAACGGAACCAGTTGGTTCAGATCCGCCCGGCAGTTGATCATCTGTTTATCATCGACGCTGATCCTGCCGGCGCCAAATTCCACTTCCTCAAGACCGGTGACGCCGCTTTGATCATCGGTGTTTGATCTCTCCTCAGGGAGGAGTGCAGTAGCAGGAGGGCTCACCGGTAATGTGTCCAGGGTGTCGACTGCTGCATCCAGCGCATTCAGGCTCTGCTCAACCACGGCCTGCGGTGTTGCCGGGGCTTTGGTCTTTGTCTCTTTCGCACCGGCAATCGGATCGTCCCAGCTTGTTATCATACATCCCCCTTGTTCTTTATGCTTATGTTGTTGTTCATTGACAGGCTTCGCATTGTTTATCATCAACGGCACAGAGTGTGGCTTGCCCCTCGCTGGACAGGGTGCGCGCCACCGCCGCCAGCTTGTTCTCACGACCACCGCTCAAGGTGCTCTTCTCGACATGGGTGGCGCCGAGGCTACGCAGGTAATAGGTGGTTTTAAGGCCACGGATCCAGGCTAGTTTGTAGAGGTTGTCCATCTTCTTGCCATCGGGTGCGGACATATACAGGTTCAGCGATTGCGCCTGATCGATCCATTTCTGCCGCCGTGATGCACATTCCACCAGCCAGCGCGGATCGATCTCAAAGGCCGTGGCGTAAAGTGATTTCAGCGCCTCGGGGATACGGTCGATTTGCTGAACACTGCCGTCAAAGTATTTGAGATCGCTGACCATCACCTCATCCCATATACCCTGGTCTTTTAAGTCGTCCACCAGGTAAGGATTGACAACGGTAAACTCACCGGAGAGGTTCGATTTCACAAACAAATTTTGATAAGTGGGTTCAATGGACTGACTCACCCCGCAGATATTGGAAATGGTGGCGGTCGGTGCGATGGCCATGCAGTTGGAGTTACGCATACCGATCTCTTTCACCCGCTCACGCAATGCGCCCCAGTCCATGCTCTGTGATCTGTCTGTATCCAGATAACCGTCACGGTGTTGCTCAAGCAGTGCGATGGAATCAATGGGCAAGACGCCCTGTGCCCAAAGGGAGTTCGGGAAACTGGAATAGGCGCCGCGCTCCTCGGCCAGATCAGTCGATGCCTTAATCGCATAATAACTGATGGCCTCCACGCTCTGATCTGCAAAGGTGATGGCCGCCTCCGAGGCATAGGGGATGCGTAATTGATACAGGGCGTCCTGAAATCCCATCAGCCCGAGGCCCACCGGGCGATGACGCAGGTTGGAGCGCCGCGCCTGGGGGACGCTGTAGTAATTGTAGTCGATGACGTTATCGAGCATACGCATGGCCGTGGTAATGGTTCCCTCCAGCTTCTCCCGATTGAGAGCCTTGCCGTCAATGTGCTGGGCGAGATTGATGGAGCCCAGATTGCACACGGCAATCTCATCATCGGCGGTATTTAGCGTGATCTCCGTGCACAGATTGGAGGAGTGCACCACACCGGCGTGTTGCTGAGGTGAGCGCAGGTTACAGGGATCCTTGAAGGTGAGCCAGGGATGACCGGTTTCATAGAGCATGGACAACATCTTGCGCCACAGCACCAGCGCCTTCATGCGCTTGTGGTTTTTTATCTCGCCACGGGCGGCCCTCGCCTCATGCTCGCAATAGCGCCTTTCAAACTCCTGACCATAAAGCTCATGCAAGTCCGGGACCTCATCCGGCGAGAACAAGGTCCAGTCACCCTCTTCACACACCCGCCGCATAAACAGATCCGGCACCCAGTTGGCCGTGTTCATGTCATGGGTACGCCGCCGATCATCGCCAGTGTTTTTTCGCAGATCCAGAAACTCCTCAATATCCAGGTGCCAGGTCTCCAGATAAGCGCACATGGCCCCTTTTCGTTTACCGCCCTGATTCACCGCCACGGCAGTGTCGTTGGCCACTTTAAGGAAAGGCACCACGCCCTGGGACTTGCCGTTCGTGCCCTTGATATGTGCGCCCATGGAACGTACCCGGCTCCAGTCGTTACCCAGCCCGCCGGCAAACTTCGATAACAGGGCGTCGTCTTTGATGGCGCTGAAGATCCCGTCCAGGTTGTCCGGGACGGTGGTCAGGTAACAACTGGATAACTGCGGTCGACAGGTGCCGGCGTTGAACAGGGTGGGGGTTGAGCTCATGAAATCAAAGGATGACAGCAGCTCATAAAACTCAATGGCGCGCGCTTCTCGCTCCGGCTCATTGATGGCCAGCCCCATGGCCACGCGCATAAAAAAAGCCTGGGGCAGTTCAATGCGGATATTATCGCTGGTGTGGATAAAGTAGCGATCGTACAGGGTCTGCAAGCCCAGATAGCTAAACAACTGATCTCGCTTCGGTCTCAATGCCTTGCCAAGATGCACCAGATCGTATTTCACCAGCTCATGATCCAATAAATCCAGACGCGCCGCCGTTTCGATGTAGGTCTTAAAAGCAGATGGATATTGCTCGGCCATCTGTGCCTGGCTGGCCTCCGTGTCTTGTTCATTGAGATAACTCAGCGCCTCTCTACGCAGCTTGTCCAGCAGAAGACGGGCGGCAACGTAGGTGTAATTGGGCTCTTTTTCTATCAGGGTGCGGGCGCTCATGACCAGGGCCGGATTGACGTCGGCCTCGTTGATCCCATCGAACACATTACGCAGGGCGTCATCGATGATCAGCTCTCCCTCAACATGCTCAAGACCGGCGCAGGCCTCATTCACAATTCCAATGAGGCGGTTCATGTCTAACTGCCTTAATGAACCTGTCGCCGTTTTCACACGCAGCATGCCGCCGCCACCGCTCTCTTCCAGCTTCTCCCTGAGCGCTTTTTCCTGATCAGCACGCACACGCGCCCGCTCTTCCCGGTAGATCACATAGGCACGGGCGACTTTTTGCTCGGCGGTACGCATCAGGGCCAGCTCAACCTGGTCCTGGATGTCTTCTATATGCACGGTGCCGCCGCTGGGCATACGCCGTGTGAGCGCCCTGACCACCTGGGCGGTGAGTACCGCTACTTTTTCATGGACACGGGTCGAGGCGGCGGCGGTACCGCCCTCCACATCGAGAAATGCCTTGGTGAGCGCAACACTGATCTTTGTGGCGTCAAAGCCGGTGACCTTGCCATTTCTGCGAATGACCTTGTACTCGCCGGGTTGATAGGCGTTCAATGCGCTGGTATTGTCGTTATTTTCCTGGGCTGACTCATGGCTCGAATGGACAGTGTCGGACTTTCCATCAACCACCGAGCCCGCCAAAGTGCTCTTTTCAACCTGCATGAATCCCTCCCCGTGGCTTGATTGTGTGTGGTTTGTTATCGTCTCAAGGCCGCAAGCAAAACCTGGAAACAGGATGAGGTTTGTTGCGTAAGAGAAGATTTATAACACCACCAGAAATTGTGGTCAAGTGCCATTTCAACCACGACATATTGTGGATTGTATGGTGGTTTTCGGCTGGATGAGATGTGGATAAACTGGGGAAAAGCCCGAAGCAAGACGGCAGAGATAAAGAAAAAAACAGTCATTTCAAGGGGTTAAAAAGCAAATGCGCCGGGATAACACCCTCCCACGGGCTGGTGGTGATAAGCTCAGTGAACGTGACGCCGCTATCCTGCTGGCGCCGGGATAACACCCTCCCACGGGCTGGTGGTGATAAGGCAGGGGAGCTATGCTGCACTGGCCGAGAGTCGTTGCAAGACTTAAATACTACAAAAATAGGGCGTTACATTTTTTCGTGTTTTTCTCTGGGCGCAGCAGGCCAATTTCGTACAATGGTCGGGTCATTACAATTAACGCGAAACTTAAAGTCTATTGCTCTTTCACATGGGTAACTCGATGAGACCACAGGCTGGCGTAAGGGCGCCGGCATAATTTTTGGGTGATTTATCTTAATCTTGTCGCTATCGCATGGAAAAAGTAACGGGTTTTTGGATGATATTTGCAAATAACACCTCATACACCTACTTGCATGCAAGTAACTTAGAGCTATAGAAATGGTAGATTCGAGATTGTACGGGATATATCAATCCAATAGGGAAGGTCGAAACTTATGGGGAAAGAACCAATTTAATAGTACGTTCCCCGCCTCACTGGCTTGTTATATGCGTGATAACAATATAAAACCTGTATATCTTGAATTGGATGGTTCACTGGAAGTCACAAGAAAAAACATTCCAGTTGATGATTTATTTAACTCCACATCGCCTAATGAAGAATTAAGTTTTGAGTTTGAAACAAAATATACCCCTTATCAGGAGTTCGCCTATGATGATATTGGGAATATTGATTTAGTTATCAAGTACAAAGATGAGTTTCTGCGGCCTCTGGAAGTTAAACTCACGGTCGTCCCGGATGAGTCCACACATGATCTTGAAGAAGAGAGCTGGTCCCCTGAATTAGTGATTAGGCCGGCGACAACTATTTATTGCGCCCTCGGCATTGCAGATTCATGCAAAGAAAAGCTGGGCGATATCCGGCGAATATTTGAGCCCAGATTGAATAATATTCGACAATGGGATAATGAGCATGAAATTCTAGCCAGATTAAGCGATATTGTCGAGTGTTTAAATGAGTTCCAGGAACAATACTATAGTTTTCAAAAACCGCTCTTAATGCAACCAATATGGAAAACCATTGGGAAAACGCCGGAACTATCTGATAGCGCTTTTGATATATTTGTATGGAGTGATTTTAGTTTGTGTAGGTTATTTATAGATAAAACAATAAATGAACTTTCAAAAAAATCACCAAAAATATCAAGGTTTGTTCGTAGTACATCAAGATTCGCCAGATTCATGAACACTGCGTCCATATCCCGCAAGGTGAATATAGCCACGATTTATACCGAAATGGCTCATTCTAGACAGACTGATAAAGAATTCGCCGCAAGCGGTAAAAACACACATAAGTATTTAAACTGTGAAAGGTTAATTAATCCAAAGATAAATAAGACGATACTCAAAGAAATAATTTTAGATGGCGGTGAAAAATTATTAAGCCCTGAAAGAAGATTCGACGCAACAATATTTTTCACCGCCAACCAGCTTTTCGATAAAAGCTGACATGATTCAATATGATTGATACGTTTAACAAAACAACACGAAGTAACATTATGCGCTCCGTCAAGAGCAAAAACACAAAACCGGAACTATTAGTAAGAAAAGTATTAACTCAATTAGGATATAGGTATCGGTTGCACAGAAAAGACATTGCAGGGTCGCCCGATATAGTTTTTGCAGGTAGAAAAAAAGTGATATTCATCAATGGATGTTTTTGGCATGGCCATAATTGTAAACGCGGGAAAAACATGCCTGAATCAAATAAAGAGAAATGGATGGCCAAGATTGAAAGAAACAAATCGAGAGACTTAGATAACTATAAAAACCTCAGGAAAGGCGGATGGAAACATTTTATCGTATGGGAGTGTGAGATAAAGAAAAAGCGACTAAACCATCTTGAAAATAAGCTCGTTACATATTTAGATACTTAGCGCAGATCAAATTTTCAATTTTAATTGTTTATGTGAAAAACTAATTTCCCTCATATTCCAGGTAAAACCCTAAAGCTTTCCTTAATTGTGATTTAACCGCCACAGGTAATGTTTGAAAATCTTCGCCTTTCAGCGGCATAAAATTTAATTAATCAAAGTCATCACTAGAATCAATATCGATAAAGACGGTAAGCCTGTTTAATCCACTTATCAGATCATTCACATATTTATTTGTGTATTGATAGTTCTTGTTGAACCATCCTCTAAAATCGGCTTTGCCAATCGTGCAGTTTTTCTATTTCCATATAAACTTTCGTCGAATGAGACTAATGCTTGCGCAACAAATCTCGCTAAATTGACGGGAACGGCATTTCCAATCATTAATTCCAAGTCTGTTTTACTTCCTTCCCATTTAAAGCATTTAGGAAAAGTCTGCACACGCCCTCTTTCCATTGTCGTAAGATGCCTTAATCCCTTTGATACTTTTACAGGATCTCCATGATGTCCTTTATACCCTTTAGGTACAGGTCTGTTTACGCCCCTCATAGTAGGGGCGGGCTCATCAATGGAGAAAATACCTCGACGATTATAATTTCTCGGATGTCTATAGTATGTAGTGACGCCTAATTCATCACCTAAATATTCTCTAAGCGTCATAGGGTCGGAAGACTTTTTAATATCAATATATTCAGAAATATAATCATTTATTTCTTCATATCTTGAGCCGAAACAAAAGAATCGTTTTCGTCTCTGCGGGACTTTGAAAAAACTTGAGTCTAATACGTGCTCAGATAATTTATATCCAGCATTAACCAACATGTGCCGCGCTACTTTGTATGTGGAGCTATTTTTAATCCTATCCACATTCTCCATCACAAAATATTTAGGTTCCACCTGCAAAATTATCTCTGCGAACGAGACCGTCAGGTTCGCTCGATTACTTTCTTGTCTTTTACCCGCATGTGAGAAATCTTGACATGGGGGACCACCAATAATAACGTCCACCCCCATTTTTTTAATCATCCGGCTCACTTTATCGACTTCATTTAAATCATAATCAAATATCTTGTGATTTTTAAAGTTTTTAGAATACACATTAATCGCTGATCGCCAATTCTCATAAGCTGCGACAACTTGAACGCCAGATTTACTGAAACCCAGGCTCATTCCCCCACAACCAGCAAATAGATCAACTGCCTTCATTTTTGTTAATTTGGCGACCCTATGCAAGACGTCAATTTATTGATGGCTTTAGATTATACATAGGTCTTTTGAGCTTTTGGACTAAATAATGTAAAGAAATAAAGTAATCTCGTAAGATTTGTTCCATCAAAAACAACAGGAGAAAAAGCCCATGCCAGTTGAGCTAACACTGCCCAATATCGGTGATTTTACCGATATTGAGGTCATCGACGTCCATGTAAAAGCAGGCGATCAGCTTGCTGTGGATGATCCCATCCTCACCCTGGAAAGCGACAAGGCCACCATGGAAATCCCGGCGGAAACGGCCGGTATTGTGCGCTCCGTTGCGGTGAAAACCGGGGATGCCATCTCGGAAGGGGCGCCGCTGCTCACTCTGGAGACGAGCGATGCGACCGCCGATGTGACGGATGATAAGGCGCCCGGCGAGACCGAGCCGGGGTCGCCACCACAGGCTGCCGGCGGACGGCAGGCGGATATAACAGCGGATGTTGTTGTCCTCGGCTCCGGGCCGGGTGGCTATACGGCGGCCTTTCGGGCGGCGGACCTGGGGAAGACAACCGTGTTGATCGAGCGCCATGAGGCGCTCGGCGGTGTTTGCCTGAATGTGGGCTGTATTCCCTCCAAGGCGTTATTGCATGCGGCAGGCGTGATCAGTGACGCCAGGGCGATGGCCGGGCACGGGATTGACTTTGGCGAGCCCAGGATCGATAACACGAAGCTGGCGATCTGGAAGGACAGGGTGGTCGGGCAACTAACCCGCGGGCTGAAGGGTCTCGCCAGGCAAAGAAACGTCACCGTCATCCACGGCACAGGCCGGTTTGTTGCCGCCCATCGCATTGCCGTTGAGACCGGGCAGGGTGAGCGACTGATCCAGTTTGACAACGCCATCATTGCCGCCGGCTCGAAGGCAACGAGGCTCGCCGCTTTTCCCGATGATCCGCGCATTATGGACTCAACCGGCGCTTTGCAATTAACGGAGATCCCCAAGCGATTACTGGTGATTGGCGGCGGCATTATCGGCCTTGAGATGGCCGCCGTGTACCATGAACTCGGCAGTGAGATCACCGTGGTGGAAATGCTCGATAGCCTGATTGCCGGCGCCGATGCGGACATCGTCCAGCCATTACAGAAACGCATTGAGAAACAATACAGGCATATCTACTTAAAGACGGCGGTCACCGACATTCAAGCCAACGAGAGCGGCTTGCATGTGCGTTTTGAAGGCGAGGCAGCCCCGAAAGAGGCGACCTTCGAGCGTGTCCTCGTGGCTGTTGGCCGCAGGCCCAATGGTCACGACATCGGCGCAGAGCATGCCGGCGTTCATGTCACTGAGCCGGGGTTTATCCCCGTTGATGGGCAGCAGCGTAGCAATGTGGCGCATATCTTCGCCATCGGCGATATTGTTGGCCCGCCCATGCTGGCGCACAAGGCCGTCCATGAAGGCAAGGTGGCGGCGGAGGTCATTGCTGGCCTGAAAAGCCGTTTCGATGCACGAGTGATCCCCTCCGTGGCCTATACCGATCCGGAAGTGGCCTGGGTCGGGGTGACGGAGACCGAGGCGAAAGAGCAGGGCATAGACTATGGCAAGGGGGTGTTTCCCTGGGCGGCCAGCGGCCGCGCACTGGCTATGGGGCGCAATGAAGGGATGAGCAAACTGTTGTTCGATGAGCAGACCCAGCGTGTCATAGGCGCCGGTATCGTTGGCCCCCATGCCGGCGATCTGATCGCCGAGGTGGCCCTCGCCATAGAGATGGGTTGCGATGCAAGGGACATTGGCCTCACGATACACCCGCATCCCACCCTGTCGGAGACCGTGGCCTTTGCAGCGGAGATGTTTGAGGGAACGATTACCGATCTTTATGTACCCAGGAAGTAGGGCTTCACCATAAAGGCGCTGGACTTAGACTCCGGCAAAATGCCGAACGCCCCGGCCTTGTGTTGTTGGTTGGCGATCATCTTTAAGGTAGATAGTTTAAGGATCTGATGGGAACTATTTGCAAGCCCACCGGGTATAAGGGATCTCCGATTACAAATTCATGGTTGCTATTCAGGACAACAGTTACCCATAAAAGATGCTTTGAAATACACTGTTATTGATCTCCGGCAGTAGCCATAGTCCATGCATGGACGGTATTGGCGCCTGGCAATTACTCCGAGCGGCCTTTATCGTCCGATCAGTATCTTGGTTTCGAGAAGGTTGACCCGCTTCAACTGAGGTTTCATATCATGTTAAGACAGTTTTCTTACGCCTGCGCCATATTTTTATATTCCCGCACAAACACAAAACGGTCTTTTTCCGATCTGATCAATGGTTTGATTATGTGTTTACCTTTTTGCAGTTTGCCAACGGGATAACTCTGAACCTTTGCCACCTTGGCAATGATAATACACTCCAGCAACCATGGGTTTGTTATGACCAGTAGCATCAGGGGTTTGTTGAATGACGGTTCCAAGGGGGTGAGGAAGAACGCTTACAATCGGGCTTCCCTGATATCCGCGATCAATCGGCGCTTGTTCTTTATGGCCCTGTTGTTTGTTACGGCGGGGGTGTTGCGATGAAGTCCGGGTTATTCAGTCAGCCACTTGTACATGACAAATGCATCCACAAACCCCTGGGTCGGATGTGCAAATGCTCGGGGCAGCCGACCCACAGTTTCGAGGCCAAGTTTGTTCCACAACCTCACCGCACCTGCATTGCTTGAAGCAACAAAATTAAACTGCATGGCCTTGTAACCGAGTTTGATGGCTTGTTCTTGAGAATGTTCACACATGCTGGTTGCTATCCCTCTGCCTCTTGCAGCAGAAGAAACCATGTAGCCACAATTACACACATGGGATCCCGGGCCTTCATGATTGGTCTTGATATAGTAGGTGCCCAGAATTATGCCCTCTTCTTCGAACACGTAAGTCTTGCGCGGATATTCCATCCACAGATGTTCGGCTTCCTCCCTGGAGGTATCCCGTCGATAGTCATATGTCTCACCGGCCGAGACGATTTCATGGAATATGGGCCAGATCCCATGGAAATCCTCAGGGCCTGCTTCTCTGATCCCCATGATGTGAGCTTAAACCAGGAATGAGCGGCTACACTAACACGCTTTGGGTGTGACTTGCACTGTAAAAACCTCTTCACCCCGCCACGGCAACTTTCTACACCGGTCTGCAAAAACCCGGCTGTTGAAATTGTTGCATGGGAGAGGTTAGCCCCATTGCTTGTTCAATATCCATGCTGGTTATTCTACCTCAGCGATAAAGCGCTGATGATCACTCAAGATGTGCTCGGTTTTATGCTGGCAGATGAGCCTGAGGGAGTAAAAACTCTTACCCCGAGGCGCTGAACGCATTGCATGATGGCATGACCGATGAAATACTGATGTTGCCGAGAACATGACCGGACAGACAGGATTTCATGAAGTATCACGAACAGAAAAATGAGGCGCCGCCTGTGCAGGCGAACAGCAAGGGGATTATTGTTGCGACACTGTATAAGTTCGTGGCATTAAGCGATTTTGCCGATCTGAGGGCACCGCTCTTAAACCGTTGCCTGGATTTAGGGCTCAAGGGTACTATTTTGATCGCCCGTGAAGGGATCAATGGGACCGTTGCCGGGGATCGCCCTGGCGTGGATGGGATGTTGCAGTATCTACAATCTGACGCAAGGTTCAGGGGGCTTGAGTATAAAGAATCCATCGCCGGGGATCATCCCTTTCACCGGATGAAGGTGAAGCTCAAAAATGAAGTTGTATCAATGGGTCTGAACGGCGTCAGTGCAGAGAAAAATACCGGCACGCATATCGACCCTGAAAACTGGAACGATGTTATTCATGACCCCGATACACTGGTTTTAGACGTCAGGAATCACTATGAGTGTGAGATCGGCACATTCAAAAACGCCGTATCACCGAAAACTCAATCCTTCAGGGAGTTTCCGGATTATGTTGAAAAAAATCTCCATCCGCACACACACACAAAGATTGCGATGTTCTGCACAGGCGGGATCCGCTGTGAAAAAGCCGCTTCCTATTTGCTGGATCAGGGTTTTCAGGAGGTCATGCAATTACGGGGGGGCATTCAAAATTATCTTGATAAAGTCGATAAACAGAGCAGCCTGTGGCAAGGGGAATGTTTTGTGTTTGATGCTCGAGTGGCCATCAATCATGATCTGGAGAAGGGGAGTTATGAGCAGTGCTTTGCCTGTCGAAGACCGATCACGCAGGACGACATAAACTCGGCGAAATATCAGCCAGGCGTATCCTGCCCGCATTGCTATGACACGCTTTCCCCGGCGCAACGTGAACGATTTCAGGAACGCCAACGCCAGGTGGATCTCGCAGAGCAGCGGGGTGAAAAACACATCGGTGTGAGGCTTGATGAGAGATAAAAGCTGAGGCTTCTTTAAGGCCATGCTCTCAGAAGCGCTTAAACCGGGTTTGATTGAACATGGCATGGCTGTGTTCGCCGAGCATCTCTCCGGGCGGCTAACAACATACTACGCCAGTGTTCATGATGGTCATTATCAAGCCTGGCTTCATGTGATTAAAAACCTGCCTGATATTGAGCCGTCTTTGTTTCGACTGGATGCGGATGAGATAGTCATAGGCACGGCATCGGACTGTGATGATGGGCGGCGGCAAGCGATACAAACCGGACTCAAGCAGCTAGGGCCGTGGCGCAAGGGGCCGTTCACATTATTCGGATTGAAGATTGACAGTGAATGGCGCTCAGACATGAAGTGGGCGAGGTTGTCCGACAGGCTCTCCCCACTGGATGATCGGGCCGTCCTTGATGTGGGCTGTGGCAACGGTTACTACGGCTGGCGGATGTTGGGAGAGGGGGCGAAACTGGTCATTGGTATCGACCCGGCGCTGAGGTATGTCATGCAACACCGTGCGATCAGTGAATACTTGCCAGGTATGCCTTTTGATGTTTTCCCCTTCACGCTTGAAGAGATAGCAGAAGAGCCGACCGCTTTCGATACGGTTTTCTCCATGGGGGTGATTTATCACCAACGCACACCACAAACGCACATCCAGGATCTCTCCAGGGTGATGCGCCCTGGTGGGGAATTGATACTGGAGTCATTGATCATTGACGAAGACTATGGCGATATACTGAAACCGAAGGGACGTTACGCCAAAATGAAAAATGCTCGGGCGATCCCCTCGGTAGCCGTGTTGCAGAAGTGGTTGCTGGCTTCAGGGTTTGCTGATGTCAGGGTTGTCGATATATCAACAACCACACCCAATGAGCAACGGGTGACGGCATGGTCATCGGCGGAGTCGTTGTCTGATTTTCTTAATCCCGATGATCCTCACCTGACCATAGAAGGCTATCCCGCCCCCAAACGTGCGCTACTGATCTGCAATAAACACTAGAGATGGCCTCTGTTACCCCTCCGGTTGACAGGTGTTGTTTCAGTGAGCGGCTATAGAAAACCGGCCTTCTTGAGCAACGGGGAGAAGTGGCAGCATAACACAAGGCAGAGGATATTTATCAATGTTTCTAATGGGCACTTAAATGTCCAAAGAGACACGGAGCCGGTTTGGGTTCCTGATCCCCGGCTGGCTGTTCCGTCAGGCATTCTGTGTTTCAGGACATTCTTAATATAAGCGCTTCCTTGTCATCGTTAGCGGTGCGTCCATGCGCCGCTTCTCGGTGTCTTCTGCAGTACGGAGACATCAGCACCTGGTTCATGGCCGGCCATGTCACGGGGGTTTTATTGAGTTTGAAATTTATCAATCAAACTCTTCAATGCATTCGCCTCAAGTACGGCAGCATGGGGAACCAGCAGGTAGCGCCATGGCTTTCCATCATGCTCAAGCAGATACTCACTGGCTTTGTCACACCATTCCCTGGCCGCTTCCGCCTTGGCTAAAACGACAGGGTCTTGCATGTCCTTCTCCGCTTTGGTCTCCACCATGAGAATACGATCATCCAGCTCAGCGACAAAATCCGGATGGTATTCTTTCTGCACCAGCCCATCCTTATAGAAGATCTGGAACTGTCCGCTGACCGGCTTGAACCATTTCATTGCATCCCGCTCGAGAATGATCGCAAATCGCCTTTCCGTATCGGAATCAAATTTCTGCAAGGGATATAAACATCTCTTAAACCCATCAAACAACATTCCCCTTATCCTGCTGACATCATTAACGGTCTGGCGATAATGCCGAACGGGCGTGTCCGCCGCCTTCGTATAGACGGCTCGTTTTAACGGCGTAAAGCCTGCATTGACTTTGACTTCATAACCAGCGGCCTCTTCCCAATAATGCTCCGCCATCTGTGCATGGATATGCTCTGCGATTAACCTGCCGTGGTCAAAAAAGATATTGTGCAATTCGTCCTCGGAGTATTCGCCTGTGTCTCTGAAAAAGGCAAGGGCCTCGGAGGCTGCTCGGTAAATAATGTCGGCATGTTCATCGTAGGCCATGTCGTCCTTGTCCAGCAGATGCTCAACAATATAATCTTCCAGTCGGTCATATTTTCTTTGCGGACGGGCACAAATGGCCAGTTGCCGGTTGCTTTGCAGGCTCTGCGATATTAATTCACGCTCGGAAGGCTGCAGGCTCAGACTGTCCATGTCCAGGGTAAAATCACGATAACCATGGCATACCTCACCGATCGGCACAACCACAATACGGGGAATATCGATGCTCTGACTCACCATGAATGTCGTTGTCCTCAGCACTGCCGCCAGGAAGGGCTCTTGCCCGCTGCTCATCTCTGCCGATACGGCGTCCACAATGCTCGCCTGCAAATCATCGGACAACAAGGCCCTGGACACCGGGGCCTGCATGGGCCTATGTTGAAACTCATTCAGAATTTTCCAGGTAGTCTCTGCGATCTGCCGCTCTCTTTCGTTGTTGAACGCCAGTGTTTCCCCATCGCCCCTTTTGTAACCCATACCTGTCACAGAAGCATCTCCCGTCACGGCGGCTTCCAGGTTGGATAGGATCGTAAGGCTTTCTTTCGGCTTGTCATCTTGCGGCGCGTCCAGGAACACCTTCTGCAGGCGCAAGGGATTATCCGGGTTGTTGGCTTCGTCCACGATCTCCTGGAAGCGATCATGGGCGATGATGCTTAAACGATCCACGGCGTCAACACCCGTGCGCCTGCCATAAGGCAAACGCAGCCCACGGCCAATGGATTGTTCTATCAGCACGCGGGCCTTGGCAGGGCGTAGTGGCACAATCGTATAAAGATTGGTGACGTCCCAGCCTTCTTTCAGCATATTGACGTGGATCACAATTTCCGTGGGCTCCTCAACATGCTCCACCGCCAGCAGGCGCGTGATCATCTCCTGTTCCGCCGCACCCGTGCAGCTACTGTCCACCTGAATCACCTTGCCTTTGTAATGCCCTGCAAAGAAGTCATCTGACTCCAGTGACTCACGTAACTGCCGGGCATGATCAGTATCATGGGCAATCACCAGCATAAATGGCTTTACCCGGGCAACGCCGTTTTGTTTCGCATAGGTCGTCAACTCGACCCGGGTTTGCTCATGCAGGCGGATGCCGTCCATTAATTTGATGCGTTCAATTTCCGGCGGACTATGATCCCCGGCGTTGAAGTTGCGCTGTGTCACCACGGCAGGTTCTTTCACAAAGCCATCTTCCATCGCACACGCCAGGGGATAATGGACAACAATGTTTTTAAATGCTTTTGTGCCCCGTCCTGTTTCCGTGAAAGGCGTGGCCGTCAGCTCCAGACCGAGGATCGGGTTTAGCTCGTTGATCGCTTTCATACCGGCGCTGGCTCGGTAGCGGTGCGACTCGTCCATGAGCAGAACCAGGTCGTCCAGTTCGGATAGCGCATTAAAGTAGCTGTCACCCAGATACTCAGATAAACGTTTAATTCGAGGGGCTTTGCCGCCTCTGATCTCCGAGACTATCTTGGCGATATTAAAAATATTGATGGTGACATGGCTGAACATGCCCAGGCTCGCACCGACTGTCTCGTAGTTATCGCCAGTGACAAGTGCGGGCGGGTAGGCGGCAAATTCAGAAACCCCTTTGAACACATACTTGGGCGTATTGGGCGTGAAATCCGCAATCAGCTTTTCGTAAATGGTGAGGTTGGGTGCCAGCACAAAATAATGATTAACACCATGCGCCAGATGCAGGTAGCTGATAAATGCGCCCATCAGCCGGGTTTTGCCGACACCGGTCGCCAGGGCAAAACACAGGGACGGAAATTCACGCTCGAAACTATCAAGCGTTGGAAACTGTGCTTTGAGCATCTCCAGCAAGGCATGAACGTCATGCCCTGGGTTGAGCAGCTCACTTTTTTGGTGGTTGACCGCCGTGGCGTCAATCGCTGATTTTAATGCCTCCAACGAGGCTCTTTGCGGCGCACGCAGACTCAGGCGGCCCGAGATAGTATTGAGAATCTGCTCACTCATGCTGGATTGTGCTGTGGTTTATTGCGAGTCCAGCGGCTCTATGACTTCACGCCCATCGACAAACGTAATGCGACAGAGCCTGCCGTTTTCCCGCACCACCAGCGCCGTGCCGGTCTGCATGGCCAGCGCTTTAGCCCGCTCCGCCGCCCGCTCAAGGGCCCGCAAAGCCTCTTCAAAAAAAGGATCTTTTGACTGCCTGACAACAGCGTCTTTAGCGTCTTTCACTGCTCATCACTCCGGCTCAATGGCTTCGGCTTCCTGTCCGTATTGTCAAACACAACCCAGTCATTGACCAAATTCATATAGGTTTCCCGAAAATTAGTCCAGCCGCTGATATACCTGCGCCGGATCACCGCTTCCGGCACATCATGCCCACCCTGCCGAACGCGCTCGGCCACGCGCTCAATGGCAATATCGACCGTCTCCAGCCTTAAAAAATACAGCCTGACATGATAACCCATCGCCTGCCAGACAGGAATTTTCCTGGCGTAACCCCGCCCTGAAAGCGTGGTTTCAAATGCAAAGCTGAGCTGTTTTTCAACCGCAGCGTCAATCCCCTGCAACATTAAACGCCCGGCCTGCATCGCCGCTCGTTGCGGCGCAAAGGGCGACAGACCGGCGGCGATCAGATCGGCATTGATAAAGTGCGGACAATTCACCGGCAAAAACTCTCTGGAAAACGTGGTTTTCCCGGCTCCGTTAGGGCCGGCAATCATCAGAATACGCCGCTCAGCCATCCCCAGCCCCGAACAAATCATCCTGCCCCGAGGCGGTGACGGCTTTCAGTTGCGGCAGGTTTTTAACGTTCAGGCTGTAATCGTCATGGGCCCATTCGCAGCGGCTTAGAATCATTTTCGGCAGCTTCTTGATGGTCAGGTTATCGAAGCGGTCTGATGCGCAGCGAAAGGCTCCGCAGCAGATTAAAAGCGTTCTATCGCCGCCGACTTCATTGCAGATGTGTTGAAGTTTTTCCACCGAGAGGGTTTGGGTGGTGACGTAGATATGGTCGGATTCTGTCGAAAATCCGTGGTTCCACCATTCGCGTGCAGAGGGGGCGTATTCGAAGCCTTCCAGCTTACAGACGGCTTGAGACAGCATCTCGGCGTTGTATGCCTTGTTGATAACCCAGTTGTCCCATTTATCTTTTTGCAGGAGCGAGGGCGCAAGCGAGTAGTATCTGAAACCGCCGCCGCCCTGCCAGTTCACGGCTTTAGAAATGCCGCCCGCATCATCGCCATCAATCACTTTTTGCAGGCGGGGGATGATGTGGGTATGACAATGTTCGCCCAGCTCCACCATAATCCAGCGCCGCCCCATCTTATGCGCCACTGCGCCGGTGGTGCCGGAACCGGCAAAGGAGTCGAGGATAAGGTCGCCGGGGTTGGTGGCTAACTCAATAATTTTTTGTATTAGAGCCTCTGGTTTTTTCCCTCCTCTAAAACCTACGCCCCCCTCTAAACGACAGTTGCCAAAACTTCCAGCATAGTCCATAAAATTTTCAATTACTTTTTCTTTTTTTGATAAACCAGATTTCATTTCTTCAAGGCGAAAGAGTGGAACGCCTGAATAAAATTTTCCCTTAGTTGCCCCTTCTTTTTTAGGCCCTGTAAAAAATCTATACCCTAATCCATCTTCTCCAATACCGTAAACTTTATATAAAACTTTTAGTCCATCTTCTCGAACACGCGGAGTTAGGAAGTTTTCAAAAAACTTCCCTGAGGCATTATTTTTTAGCACAGTACCACTCGCCCATGTTTCTTTAAGAAGTTTTTTATTGGGAGGCACTTTTCTTATCTGATATGCGCCTTCCTTAAAAATTTCTACTTTCCGTCCTTTTAGGGTAACCGTTTGATTCGGAGTTTGTGTTTGTATATCCCAACAAAACTTATCAATAGAGTATTCTTCAAAATCTTTATTTGGAAGGTATTTGGAGCTTTTACTATAGCAATACACTTGCTCAATAAGTTTTTGGTAGTTGTTTTTTTCTGATAAAGTCTTTCCTCCATATCGGACTTGTATATAAAAAGTTGTTTCTTGATTATTCCTCCCGAACACCTCATCCATAAGCACTTTAAGGTATGCAGCTTCACTATCATCAATTTGAACAAAAATAACCCCATCCTTGGCGAGTAGATTATTTAAGATTTCAAGTCTATCGCGCATCAAACCCAGCCAGATGGAATGCTCCAATCCATCTTCATAGTGTTCAAACGCATTTCCAGTGTTGTAAGGCGGATCAATATAGATACACTTCACCTTGCCGGTATATTCCTGCTCCAACGCCTTCAAGGCCAGCAGGTTATCGCCGAATATCAGCTTGTTATCAAAGATGTCGTTTTCAGTAACGCGCTGTCTGGCGTGGCAAGACTTCTCCGTATCTTCCAGCAGAATACGCGGCTCCAGCCGAGGCCGCTTGTCTTTACCTATCCAGGTAAGTTCCAGCCTTTGTTTTTTACGGCTCATGCAATCGTCCTTAAATCAAACTTCGGCAGAAGGTAAAGACTTCATTATATCATTCCGGTTACAGGGCTTGCTGAGGTATCAGGATTTGATAACCACAGTTTGCCGGCACTTGCAGCGCAGGGATTTGCGAGAGGTGTTTTTCATTGAATTTGAAACCGTGTTCCTGCATCATTTTTAGCGCTTGTTGACTGATTTACCTTTTCGTTCTAGGATCAAAAGACAGGATTGGGAGTTCCCGGTCGGCAAAACGCCTCGGTAGTTACCGGGGCTTTTGTTTTTTTGGCCTTTTCAAGGAAATATCTTTAGTCCCCTTCCCTCATAACTGCCGTTTTCGCGGGCGATGAGCCTGCTCTCGATAATATCAAAAGCCTGGTTATGTTGATGAGTTCGTAAAACGTGTAAGCCGATGGGACGTGCCACAAGATCAGCCAGTTGCAAGCCTGTGGAATTGGCTTTCTTATCCAGGAAGCGCATGCGATAGGATACCTGGCTGAAATCTGTTACGGATGAAACAGAGGTGGGGGCATTATCGCAAATACGGCGAAATTCAAGCTCCAGCTCATCATCTTCATTTTTGCCTCGGGCCTCAAAATGGATTTGAACACGACATGTTTTTTGATCATGCTGGATCAGCCAGTTATTCAGACGTTCCATACAAAACAGCATTGCCAATTCATAGGGGCTTTTTGGTCTGGTGTATTGTGCCAGATTTTGCTTCCTGATAACGCTGGCGATCACCTGAAAAGGCATATCCTTGATAAGATTCGTTATATCTGCAAGAAAGGCTTCCCGTGTTTCCTGATCACTCAATAACGACCAGTCACCAGCCATACTTTTACGAATATCATGCACATGTAATACCAGATCGCAATGCCCCCAGTATTTGCATTTGAGTGTATTGAGTGCGGGTGTAATAGTGTGGGTGTAATCCGATTTTTTGAAGATGCAGAAAGCGAGAGAAAATATGGGGTATTGCGGGTCAATGGACTTCATCCCATGATCACCACTTTCATCCACATAGACGATATAGTCACTGTATTTTGGAATACTCATCCCATCTCTGGATTCGTGCTTTCGCAGGAATGACGGGAGTGCCATTCACCAGACAGCATCCGCTCACGCTTTTGCTCGCAGTTATCCAGCCATTGCAGAGCAGGGATTTTTGTGAGGGGTATTTTTCGGTGTGGCGGAAGGGGGTCATTTTTCACTTTTTTCGCTATAAGAAATAGTTCTGCGATCAAATAGGGCGACTTCCTTGTCTTTAAATAAACCCTTAGCACGCTTGAAATATGCATCACACTTCTCTTTACAGCTAGAAAGATAAATTTTACTTACAGAGCTTTTATTGATTTGGTCAAAAATATGCTTGTCATTTTCCGACAAAGAACAGCCTAAGATAACTAAAACTCCATCAATTTTAGATAAATATTCAAAGCATTTTTTCAAATACGGACTCTCTTCTATTTGTTTTTTCTTTTCTTGAGATTCGCTTTTTAGTACGCAAACAATGTTTTCATCTTCACTGTGTATTGCTTCCTCCAAATTCTGAACAAATGATTTATTCTGTTTAGCAGTTATTTTTTTAATAGTTATTTGATTTTCAATAATTTGAAAAGCTCCATGCAAAAAATAAAGATTTTGCTTTTGATTATCTTTATTAAATAGATCCCCTTGAAAGCCATCATTAACTTCTAATTCTGGCTGGCTATTTTCTTCTTTCCATATTTGATCGCAAACTCTCTTTATGTCTTTAGCCTTCCAGTCTTTTCCTTCTTTCTTGCTGTATTCTTTTGTTATTGCTTGAAAATTGGCCTTTGTGGTGTTTTTAAAGTCAATTTTAGAATTGTTTTCACCAAAGTATACTTCTGCACTTCCATTTTCTCTGGCCTGTTGAATTTCCGAATAAATATTATTTTGAGTTTCATTTAAGTGATTTTTCTGAAACAAAGATGTTTTTTTAATGGCTAAAGCAGTGCCACTACCGTCTTCGTCTTTTTTGAACTTCAATAGAAGGAGATATAAAAATGGGTCGTAATTGAGCGTAAAGTAGTTTGTAAAGTTTTTCAGTAATAAATGAATGCCCTGGTTATTATTTTGATAAACATTTTTAACACTTTCTTGTACGATTGAATTAGTCGCATTCATAAAGTCAAATTTGACTTTGCTTTCAATATAGTTTGGTAAAAAATTTTTCTCATCAGATTTAATTTTTTCTTTTAGATGCCCAATCATTTTTTCTATATCGAAATGCTCTTTCTCAATGTATTCCTGAATATTTTTATAACCAGAATATACTTCTTTCATTCGATTAAAAATATCTGAGTAGTCTGTCTCAATTCCCAAAGAATTATTAAACCCATTTCCAAGTAATAGATGCTTATCCGATTGACTTTTACTTAATTCCTGCAAAATCTCATTATAAGTTAAAAGTTTGATTTTTTCGTTATCCATGGCTAACCTCCCATTTCCCGATTAATAATTTCTGTGAGTACTGATCTCTATTTCAAATCAGGCGACACCGAATTGAAAACCGCTCATGGCTGGAAACACTCCTTTGCCCAGCGTGAATGTGAAAGATAAGCAAAGGCCGTATTGAATAGTTCATCGCCTATCACAACAAAAACCCATGTCTTTATATTTAGACAGCGGTTGATTTCATTATTCGATAAACGTTGCGACTTCTCATCTTGGGCTAGTCTCACCAGGCTCATAGCCCAGCACCGGCCCCAGCCATTTCTCCACCTGCCGTCTTTCCATTCCCTTTCGCCGTGCATAATCAGATACCTGATCACGGTTGATTTTACCCAGGCCAAAATAGCGGGCCTCAGGATGGGAGAAATAAAGACCACTTACCGCCGCAGTCGGCAACATGGCGTAACTATCCGTCAGACTGATCCCCGTATTTTTTTCAACATCCAGCAATGCCCATATCAGTGATTTCTCGGTGTGATCCGGGCAGGCGGGGTAGCCGGGAGCCGGTCGTATCCCCTGATACTTCTCTGATATCAGGGCATCGTTGTCTAAACATTCCTCCCTCTGGTATCCCCAGATCTCTGTTCTTACCCGTTCATGCATGCGCTCCGCCAATGCCTCGGCCAGTCGATCGGCTATTGCTTTTAACATGATCGCACTGTAATCATCATTGGCCTGTTCAAATTGATTTATTTTATCTTCCATGCCAAACCCGGCGGCCACGGCAAACACACCCAGGTGATCGGCTATTTTAGTCTCTTTGGGGGCGATAAAATCTGCAAGGGCGAGGTGGGGTTGTGCGGATGGTTTTTGTGTTTGTTGCCTTAGTGTATGAAACTTGGCGAGCAACGCATTGCGCCTGTTATCAGCGTAGACCTCAATATCGTCGTGATCAACAGAATTGGCGGGGAAGAGACCGACGATGACCCTGGCGCTCAGCCATCTCTCATGAATAATGTTATCCAACATCTCCCTGGCGTCCTCATAGAGCCTCCTCGCCTCCTCTCCCACTACCGCATCGCTCAGGATCCGCGGGAATTTCCCGGCCAGCTCCCAGGCAATGAAAAAAGGCGTCCAGTCTATGTATGCTTTTAATTCACTGATGGGATAATCATTGAAGATTTGGATCCCCATCTGCCTCGGGGCAGGAGGGGTATAACCGCTCCAGTCAATGTTCATGCGACTCGCCCGTGCATCGTCTAATGATAACCAGTTAATCTTTGCGTGTTTGTCTTTGTGTCTCTCCCGGGCTTTGGCATAGTCCGCTTTAATTTTTTTTGTGAACGCCGCTTTCAATGTCTTGCTGATCAGGCTCTGGGCGACGCCCACCGCCCGGGATGCGTCTTTCACATGCACAACAGGTTGCTCGTATTGTGGTTCAATTTTAACGGCGGTATGCACACGCGAGGTGGTCGCCCCACCAATCAGCAGGGGCAGGCGCAAACCCTGGCGTTGCATCTCCTGGGCGACATGCACCATCTCATCCAGTGAAGGTGTGATAAGCCCACTGAGGCCAATGAGGTCGGCCTGTTGCTCTCTGGCGGCATTCAGTATCATCTCGGCGGGCGCCATCACTCCCAGGTCGATAACCTCAAAATTATTACACTGCAATACCACGGCGACGATATTTTTACCAATATCATGCACGTCACCTTTCACCGTGGCCATGACGATCTTCCCCTTTGCCTCCATGTTGCCGCTCATCCCTTTTTCCGCTTCAATAAACGGCAACAGGCAGGCGACGGCCTTTTTCATCACACGGGCGCTTTTCACCACTTGCGGGAGAAACATCTTTCCAGCAGCAAACAGATCGCCAACCACATTCATGCCGTCCATCAGCGGCCCTTCTATAACCTCGATAGGTCTGGCGTATTGCTGTCGGGCCTCCTCGGTATCCGCCTCTATATCACTGTCCAGCCCCTTCACCAGCGCATGGGATAGCCGCTCCTGCACCGTCCCGGCGCGCCACTTTTTCTGCGTTATCTTCTCCCTGCTGCCGGGGGTTATTTTTATCGACTCCGCAAACTCAACCAATCGCTCGGTCGCATCTTCTCTTCTGTTGAGCAGCACATCTTCTACACGCTCGAGCAACGCCACCGGTATTTCATCATAAATACCCAGTTGCCCGGCATTGACGATGGCCATGTCCATGCCCGATTTTATTGCATGATACAGAAAGGCCGAATGCATGGCTTCACGCACCGGATCATTGCCACGAAAGGAAAATGACACATTGCTCAAACCACCGCTCACCAGGGCGTGGGGGAGATGTTCCTTGATCAGTTTTGTGGCCTCAAAAAAGGAGAGGGCATAGTTGTTGTGCTCATCCATCCCGGTGGCGACAGTGAGTATATTCGGATCAAAGATGATGTCCTCCGGTGGGAAGTCAAGCTCATTGACGAGGATCCCGTAGGCGCGTCTCGCCACCTCAAAGCGATGTGCTGTGGTGTCCGCCTGGCCGTTTTCATCAAAGCACATCACCACCACCGCTGCACCGTATCGTCTTATCAGCCTTGCTTGTTGCTTAAACTTCTCTTCACCCTCCTTGAGGCTGATTGAATTGACGATACTTCTACCCTGGGTGCAACGTAGTCCCGCCTCAATCACCGACCACCTTGATGAGTCGATCATCACGGGCACCCGACTGATATCCGGCTCGCTTGCTATCAGTAGAAGAAAGTCCTGCATGAGTTGTTCGCAGTCCAGCATCCCCTCATCCATACACACATCGATGATCTGGGCGCCGTTTTCAACCTGTTGCCTCGCCACTTCCAGGGCCGCCTCCAGTTTGTCTTCCCGGATCAGTTTAAGAAATGTCGGCGAGCCGGCCACGTTGGTTCTCTCACCCACGTTGATGAAGTTGGCGGCGGGGGTTATCGTCAGTGATTCCAGGCCACTCAGGCGACAACAGGGCGAGTGCTCGGGGATTGCTCTGGGTGTTTTGTCGCCTACCTTCTCGTGAATCTTGCGGATATGCGCCGGGGTTGTACCACAACAGCCGCCAACGATATTGATAAAGCCGCTATCGGCAAACTCTCCCAGGATAGCGGCCATGTGCTCAGGCGTCTCATCGTACCCGCCAAACTCATTCGGCAAACCGGCGTTAGGGTGGATGCTGGTGTGTGTATCGGCAATGCTGGCCAGCTCCTGAATGTGCTCACGCAGCTCTTCAGCACCCAGGGCGCAATTCAGCCCGATTGCCAGAGGCTCTGCATGGCGCACGGAGGCCCAGAATGCGGCATTCGTCTGCCCGGTGAGGGTGCGCCCGGATGCATCGGTTATCGTCCCGGAAATGATAACGGGCAGTTTGATCCGGTTTTTTTCAAAATACTCATCGATCGCATACAGGGCTGCCTTGGCGTTTAAGGTATCGAAGATGGTCTCAACCAGTAATATATCACTGCCGCCCTCGATCAAACCGCCGATGGCCTCGGTGTAGGCGTCGGCGAGCGTTGCAAAGGTGATATTGCGAAGGCCGGGCCTGTTCACATCCGCTGGTATGGATGCGGTGCGATTGGTAGGCCCAAGCACACCGGCCACGAACCGGGGTTTATCCTCGCTTGCCTTCGCATCGGCGACTTCCCTGGCGAGCCTTGCACCGGCATAGTTCAACTCATAAGCGAGCGCCTGCATCTGGTAGTCCGCCATCGCAATAGCCGTGGCGTTAAACGTATTCGTCTCTATGATATCGGTGCCGGCGTCCAGGAAAGCGGCGTGTATCTCACGAATGATATCAGGGCGCGTCAGGGTGAGCAGATCGTGATTTCCCTTTACCTCACAGCCATGGTGGGCAAACCGCTCCCCACGAAAGTCCCTCTCCTGTAACCGGTAGGACTGGATCATGGTGCCCATGGCGCCATCTAAAAGGAGAATACGCTCCGCCAGCAGGGTGCGTAGTTGTCGCTCGGTGGTGTTTGCCATAGCCTGGATGTTGTTCATATAGGTGAACAAGAACTATGCAAGCGAGGGTGCCGGTCGCTTCGCTTATCTTGTTTTAACAATTTAAGCGAGCGCCGTTATCTATGATATTTATCTGAGCCTGGCGGATGGAACCCGTCGCAACGCTCCTCAGACAAACGAGAATAATGATACGAAGACTAGCATAGATCTCAGGATTTACAACTGGCAAGGCGCCTCTTATGCTATTATTCTGTATCACTTTTAAGGAACACCCATCTATTATCCAGGTTAAGCGTTGGGGAGACAGACTATGGTAGCGGCTACACAATCAGAGGTATCAGCGAAGGGTGATGGCGATCATGTCGCTGGTGTCGCCAATAGCGCCCAAGAGATAAAAAAAGCACCGCAGATCACCCATCAGGTGGTGATTGTGGGGGCGGGCGCAGCGGGGATCACCACTGCTGCGAGTTTGCGGCGAAAGGCCAGGGGTAAAGTAGATATTGCGATTATCGATCCGGCGGAGTTTCATTACTACCAGCCGGCGTTTACCCTGGTGGGCGCCGGCAGTTATGCCTTATCGAAAACGCAACGCCCGATCATTGATCTGATCCCGAAACAGGTAAACTGGTATAAAGAGGCGGTGATCAAATACGATCCCGCCAACAACAGGGTGATCCTGGGCTCAGGGAAGAGGGTGAAATACGACTACCTGATAGTGTGTGCCGGCCTGTCCTTGAACTGGGCTGACGTCGATGGGGCCCTGGCTGCGTTGGGTAAAAACCATGTGTGCAGTAATTATTCCCCGGATTATGCACAATACACCTGGAGTGCTTTACAGGCCATGCACGCCGGTGCAAAACTGCTGTTCACGCAACCCCCCCTGCCGTTCAAGTGCCCGGGGGCGCCACAGAAAATTGCTTATCTGGCGGCCGATTATCTTAAAAAGAAGGGCATATTAGATGCCTGCGAGATCCATTTTTTAACCCATGCGCCGGGGATGTTTGGCGTGCCGTTTTTTGCGAAAGAGTTAAAAAAGGTGGCTGATAAGTACGGGATAAACGTGCATTTTCAGCATAACTTAACGTCCATCGATCACGAAGGCAAAAAAGCGGCCTTTGAGATCGTTGATGGTGATAGAAAAGGTGAGAAAATCACCATGGAGTTTGATCTGTTGCATGTTACCCCGCCACAGTCAACCTCTTCCGAGCTTAAATCAAGCGAGTTGGTGAACGCAGCGGGCTATGTTGATGTGCACCAACACACACTGCAACACACAAAATACAACAACATCTTCAGTCTCGGCGACGCCTGCTCGACGCCTAATTCCAAGACGGCGGCAGCGGTCAGGAAGCAGGCGCCGGTTGTGGTGAGAAATGTGCTCACCCTGATGCAGGGCGGCGAGCTGGATGAGGGTTATGATGGTTATGGTTCCTGTCCGCTAACCACCGCCTACGGCAAGGTGATCATGGCTGAGTTTATTTATGGCGGCAAGGTGACGCCGACGTTTCCCCTGGACCCGCGCAAGGAGCGATGGGCGAATTGGTGGATGAAGGCCTCCGCACTGCCGGTTTTTTACTGGCGCTATATGTTAAAGGGGCGGGAATGGTTCTTCAGGCACAATACGGATTATGTGGAGCCTGTTTAACACCTCATTGAGTGATGTTTGCAGAGCCCGGGCGGACGTCTTAGCATCTCACAACAGATCCAGCGGCACTTTGATATAGCGAACACCGTTCCTCTCCACTGGCGGCAGCCTGCCGCCGCGCATATTGATCTGCACAGAGGGGATCATCAAAGTCGGCAGCTCCAGGGTCAGATCCCGCTCTTTCCTTAACCTGACGAACTCCTCCTCAGACAAGCTATCATTGATATGTATATTGCCCTGTCTTTGCTCCAGCACCGTGGTCCTGAAATGCGCCTTACGCCCGTCAGGGGGGTAGTCATGGCAGAGCATGATTTTTGTTTGCTCCGGCAGGGCCAGGAGCTTTTTGATGGAGCGATATAACGCATGGGCGTCACCGCCGGGGAAGTCGGCCCGGGCGGCGCCCACATCCGGCATGAAGATGGTATCGCCGACAAAGACCATATCGTCGATTAAGTAGGAGATGCATGCCGGCGTATGCCCCGGCGTGTGCATGACCCTCGCTGTAATATCGCCGATAGGGAACACCTCTTCATCTTTGAAGAGGTGGTCAAACTGGCGACCATCGGCCTTGAAACCATCCTCGGCATTAAAAATTTTTTTAAATATCGTTTGTACATCCGTGATTTTCTCGCCGATCCCAATTTTGCCGCCGAGTTTTTCCTTGATGTACGGCGCCGCTGATAGATGATCAGCGTGTATGTGCGTCTCCAGAATCCAGTCAAGGTGATAGCCGTGACTGACGACACAATCGATGATCTGATCGGCGCAGGCGGTATCGGTTCTTCCCGATATATAATCAAAACGCTTTACCGCATCGATGATGGCGCAGGCGCCGGTGTTTTCATCGGCAACGATATAACTGAAGGTATCAGAGTCCTCATCGAAGAAGGGATGTGGTTTTGCGCTCACTTTAGATAAGGTTGAGATGTTAAATCGCTATTGATCGCATCCATTATACTGTCATTTGCGATAATTAACTATTGACATCACGGCGAGAGAACCGCAGCTTGCACCTTCCAGCATGTGACTGAACATACCTGTGTACTATAATAAATCACTGTTTCAGGACGACCTTATCGCCGGCATTGTCGTCGCCATCATGCTGGTGCCCCAGGCGATGGCCTATGCCCTGCTGGCGGGCATGCCGGCGCAAACGGGCCTGTATGCCTGTATCTTGCCCATTTTCATTTATGCCGCTCTTGGGACGTCGAATTATCTTGCGATTGGCCCGGTGGCGATTATCGCCATGATGGTCGCCGGAGCGGCAGGGCTACATGCACAACCGGGTGAGCCTGACTATATATCCATCGCCATCCTGCTCGCCGCCCTGTCGGGCTTTATTATGATCCTGTTCGGCTTTCTGGGCTTTGGTCGTCTGGTCAACTTCCTGAGTTACCCGGTCATAAATGGCTTTATCAATGCCGCCGCCCTGGTCATTGCAGCCAGCCAGCTAAAGCATTTATTGGGCATAGAGATCCCGCCTGGGCACTCGTTCCTCTCCATTGTCGGCAACATCACTCAAGGCTCCCATGACGCCAATCCGGCCACCATCATCATCAGCGCCGGCGCATTGTGTTTGTTGTATCTCAGCAGAAGGCCGCTGGCGCAGTTATTCGCCAGGTTCTCTATCGATGAGAAGATCGCGGCGATGATCGCCAGAACAGGCGCATTAGGCGTTGTTCTTCTAGCCACTGTTTTAGTATGGCGTTTTGATCTGCATACCACCTATCAGGTGGCGATAGTGGGGAGGGTCCCGGCGGGGTTGCCCTCACTCACCTGGCCTGCACTTGATCATGAGATGATGCTCTCACTGCTGCCCGGGGCTGCGCTGATAGCCGTGGTCTCTTTTATTGAGAGCATATCCATCGCCCGATCACTGGCTGGCAAAAGACGAGAGCGGATCAAACCCAATCGGGAGTTAGTGGCCATCGGCAGCGCCAATGTGGCGGCGTCGCTCAGCGGCGCCTTTCCCGTAGCTGGCGGGGTCAGCCGCTCAGGGGTCAACTACTCATCCGGCGCTAAAACTAGACTGTCTTCGGTTATCACTGCGCTGATCATCATTTTCACGATCCTGTTTTTTGCGCCGCTGTTTTATTATCTTCCCGTTAGTGTGCTCGCTGCCATTGTCTGTGTGGCGGTGTTCAGGTTGATCGACGTCAAACACATAAAAGAAGCATGGCGGTTTAACCGGGCGGACGCCCTGTCTTCACTGGCCACGTTCTTCGCCGTTTTACTGTTTGGTATTGAGCAGGGACTCTTAATCGGGGCGGGGATCTCGATCATCCTGTATATATTGCGTACGACACGCCCCCATATCGCCATCGTCGGCAGGCTGGGCAATACCGAGCACTACCGCAATGTTAAAAATTATAGGGTCACAACATGCCGACATGTGGTGGGCGTACGCATAGATGAGAGCCTGTATTTCGCTAATGTGCATGAGCTGGAGGACAGGTTGTTGCAGATCATCGCCGAGCAACCCGAGGTGGAACATGTGGTGCTTATCTGTAGCGCCATAAACTTTATTGACTTGAGCGCACTGAGGAGCCTTGAGGCCACCCTGGCCAGATTTCACGATGCAGGGGTTGTCCTGCACTTATCTGAGGTGAAGATCCCGGTGATGAAGATGCTGGAGAGAAGCCGCTTTTTAACTTCCCTGAAGGAGGGGAAAGTCTATATCAGCACCCATGAGGCCATGACCGATCTCGGCTGTGTTTAAGCGCCGTTATTTTTCATACTACGCTCCTCTTCGAAATCAGGTACACTTCCATAACCTGTGTCAGGTGCTCGAAGGCCATTCGGCCAAAGAGTGAAACGGGAAGCTGGTGCGTTCATGGTTGCTCCATAACAAAGCCAGCGCTGCCCCCGCAACGGTAAGTGGAAAAGGGGTGAATCATCACGCCACTGTCATAATGACGGGAAGGCGATTCATCCAGCATCTCTTAAAGATATATCCACGAGCCCGGAGACCGGCCTGACATGCAATCCATAGCAGGATAGCCATTGGCTCCTGCGGGCATATTTATTACACGGGTGTGTGTATAAATGTTAAGGAGGTTTTATGTCTCGCGCTGGCTTTTCAAAACAGATCGCCTTTACTGGCGCCCTCTCTCTTTGCTCTTTCAATGCCATCGCTGCTGATGAGATTGAAAATATGCTGGTGAGGGCTTCCCGTATACCCGTTGAGAAAAACCTGATGGGCGGCGCCTACACGATCATTGACGATAGGAAAATCCGCAATCGGCAGACGGCTTTTTTATCTGAGATCCTGCGGGCTGTCCCGGGGTTTTCAATCAATCGGGGCGGGCCATTGGGATCACTCACCCAGCTTAGGGTAAGAGGGGGTGAGGCCAATCAGGTAATGGTGTTGATTGATGGTGTCCAAGCCAATGATCTGGCCCAGGGCGATGAGTTCAATTTTGCCCACTTACTCACAGACAACATCAAAAAGGTTGAAGTCATACGCGGCCCCCAGAGCGCCCTGTGGGGTAGTGACGCCTTAACCGGCGTGGTGAACATCCTTACCGCAAAAGGGCGGGGGCCGGTGAGCCTTGAAGGGCACGGGGAAGGCGGATCATTGGGTAGCGCTTACGGCGGTGGCAGCATCTCCGGTAGCGGGCAGCGCTACGACTTTCACTTGGGCGGCGCCATCCTGGGTGCAAGCGGGATCAATCTGTCACGGGCAGGTGATGAAGAGGATGGCTACGCCAATGCAACGCTATCATTTTCTTTAGGCTATCAGCCTGATGAGGCCCTGCATTTGAGGTTCAGCGGCCGACATACCGGCAGTAGAAGCGATTTTGACGGCATTAGCCCGCTCACCGGCCTGCCCGCCGACGCTAATAATAAAACCCGGGCCAGCCAGGATTATGCGCGCATCGCCGCCGAGCTGGACCCGTTTGCAGGGGCATGGAAACATCAAATTGCCCTCGCGCTAACCGGCTCTGAAAACGATAATTTCACTGATGATGTAGAAACCAGCAGTACCCAGGGCAGAAAATATAAAATCGACTATCAGTCCAGTTTGTTTTTTAAGACGAGTGGGTTGTTTGATACTACCCATGCTGCTGTGTTTGCCATTGAATATGAAAAAGAGCAATTCACCCAGCGTGGTATCGCCAGCGCCTTTGGCGATCCCAATCAGGATCAGGCGGTCGACTCAACAGCTTATATTGGGGAGTATCGCCTCACGCTGAATGAGAAGATCGCCCTGTCAGGCGCTGTGCGTCGTGACGATAACAGTGATTTTCAGCCTATCACCACATACCGGATCACCGGCGCTTTTTTTCAGCCGGAGGCGGGCACACGGTTGTATGCCAATCATGGCACAGGTAGCAAGAACCCGACCTTTACCGAGCGCTTTGGTTTTTTTGCCCGTTCACTCGTTCCCTTTTTTGGAAATGCGGCGCTTAAACCGGAAACATCCCGCGCCTGGGAGATCGGCCTGGAGCAATCTTCTCTCGAGGGCAAGTTAAAACTCGGGCTGCATTATTTCGATGAGGAGCTAAAAAATGAAATACAAGGCGCAACGCTTGATCCCGTCACTCGAACCCGGACAGCCGTTAATACGGACGGTAGAAGCAAACGCCATGGCATTGAGATAACGGCAAGCCTGCTGTTATCTGACGCACTCGATATAAATGGCCATTACACTTACCTGGATGCAACCGAGCCGGACGCCTCAGGCAGACAGATAGATGAAGTGCGTCGGCCACGGCACATCGGCAATCTGAACCTGAACTATGCTTTTTTAGATAACAGGGCGAATGTGAATCTGGATATTCATTTTACCGGTCATCAGCTTGATGTGTTTTTCCCACCGCCGTCATTTGCTGAACAACGGGTAGTGCTGGATGATTTCATGTTGGTGACGTTGGCCGGCTCCTATCAGCTCCATAAAAACATGAGTCTTTACGGCAGGCTTGAAAATCTGCTCAATGAGGATTACGAAGAAGTGCTGGGGTTTAGCAAAGAGGGGATCACGGCCTATATGGGTATGAGGGTTACCTTTAAGCCCGGTTTTTAGGATCGATGCCTTTTTTGCCGCCCATGCAAACGATCCAAAAATTCATCATGCCGGAGAGCCTGTTCGGCGTATAATCCCGCCATGGGAAACAGACTGTCAAAGATATACACACGCACCGGTGATGACGGGACAACCGGTTTGGGTGACGGTGCGCGAGTTCCTAAAAACGCTGCCCGGGTTCATGCGCTGGGTGACGTCGATGAATTGAATTGCCTCATCGGCCTGCTGGTGGGGGAGGTGGATGATGCGCTTCGCTCCCGGCTCATCGATATACAACATGGCCTGTTCGATCTGGGCGGCGAGTTATCGATCCCGGGTTATGTTATGGTGAAAGAGAAGCACATCCAGCAGCTTGAAAGCCTCATTGATGAATATAACGCCACGCTCTCTCCACTGAAAGATTTTATCTTGCCCGGTGGTGGCCGGGCGGCGTCTTTATGTCATCTGGCCCGGGCTGTTTGCCGCCGGGCTGAGAGAGGGGTTACTGATCTGGCCACCAAAGAAGATATCAATGGGCATGGCCCGGTTTACTTAAATCGCCTGTCCGATCTTCTATTTGTTATCGCCCGGATCCTGGCTCGCAAGGATGGCGGTGCGGCGATCCTCTGGGAAAAAGACCGCTTAAATAAATAACAGGTTTTCGATGAGTGAGCGCGCGTTTTCAATTCAATACCCGTTAAACAATCAACCCGGGCCGGGCGCTTACCTGGAGGTCATCCCCGGGATCATCTGGTTACGTATGCCACTGCCGCTCGCCCTGGATCACATCAACCTCTGGTTAATCGATGAGGGTGAGAGCTGGGCGTTGGTGGATACCGGTTTTAACGCCGCTGTGTGCCGCGGGGTATGGGACAGTTTGTCGATGACCCTCTTAAAAGGCAAACCCATAGGGCGTATTATTGTGACCCATTATCATCCCGATCATATCGGTTTGGCCGGATATTTGTATCACCGCTATGAAACCGATCTGTCCATGACGCAGATCACCGCCGAACGTGCGCGCTTCCTTTTTAGCGGTCGTGTTGATGACTGCAGGGATGCGGTGGCGGCGTTTTGCCGGTTAAATGGTGTTGAGGCGATAGATCTATATGTGAACTTCGTTACCGGGCAGAACTATCGCCAGATCATATCGGCGCTTCCCGAGCAGGTGGGGTTTGTACATCATGAAAGGCCCATCAACCTGGCGGGCTCTGAATGGCGCCCTATCGTCGCCAGGGGGCATGCGGAGGATCACCTGTCTTTGTATAACCCGCAATTAAATATACTCATCTCCGGCGATCAGGTCTTACCTGCAATCACCACCAATGTGGGCATACATTTCAATAATGCCGATGAAGACGCCCTGGCGCAGTATCTTGCCTCCATGGACAGGTTTTCAGCGCTACCGGAAGACGCCCTGGTACTGCCCTCACACGGCAAGGTTTTCAAGGGCCTGCATAACCGCATAGCGTTCATCCATGAAAATCACCAGCGACAACTAGATAAAACGCTTGCGCTTTGCACCGTGCCGATGACGGCATGGGATATGACGCATAAATTATTTACCCGAGAGATGGATGAATTAAATACGCTACTGGCCTTTGGCGAGTCTTTGGCGCATCTCACATACCTGGCAAACCGGGGGCGATTACAACAACAGCTTGTGAACGGCGTCTGCTATTACGCCCATGGGGATCAGGCAGCATAAACAGCAGAGGGCCATAACCCGCACAAGCCGTGACCGATCAATGCTAAAGCACGGGCAAGGCTGATCCCGGCGAGGTTTTTTTCAAACCCATGACGATGACCCAGCAACTCGCCCCTGTGAGAGAAGTTCTCAATATAAACTGACAAGCCACATCAACTGAAAGCTAAGGGGATCTGAGCTTTCCCGCCCCGGCGATCATCGGTTCGGTGTATGACCACAGGCCATGCCGGCGATGATGATTTTTTGTATGTTGGAGGCGCCTTCAACCACCTGCAGGGATTTTGCGTCCCGGTAGAAGCGCTCCGCCGGATACTCGGTGGAATAGCCATAGGAGCCAAAAATCTTCATGCACTCATTGGCTACGTGCACCGCCGCCTCCGACGCCGCCAGTTTGGCGATGGACGTCTCATACTGATTGGGTTTGCCCTGATCTCGCAGCCAGGCGGCCCTGTAGACCAGCAAGCGGGCGGCCTGGTGTTCCACCACCATATCGGCAATTTGCGACTGTATCATCTGATGCTTGGATATCGGCCCGCCAAACTGGGTGCGCTGATTGGCGTAATCAATCGCTAACTGCAAAGCGCCGCCGGCCACCCCCAGGGCCCCGGCGGCACAGCCGATGCGGGTATTGTTCAACTGCCACATGCACATCTTAAAGCCATTGTTCACCTCGCCCAGCACGGCCTCTTTGGGTACTTTTGCGCCTTCAAAGATGAACTCGCCGGTGGGCGAGCAGTGTAGCCCCAGTTTTGTGTCGATCGCTCTGGCGGTACACCCCTCCAGGTGTTTGGGCTCAATTAAGAAACAGGTGATCCCTTTATCGCCACCTTCCCGATCAGTACGGGCATAGAGCAGGCCGGCGTCACCGATGTGTGCATGGGTGATCCATATTTTGCTGCCGTGTACTTCATAATGATCACCCCTGTCGATAGCCCGTGTCTTCATGCTGGCCACATCCGAGCCGCTATCGGGTTCCGTCATGGCGAAGAAGCCGACACTCTCACCGGCTATCCATCCGGGGATGTATTTCTCCTTTTGCTCATCGGTGCCGAACCTCGCCACGGATAGCGGCGCCCCCAGGTTTTGCATATTAAAAGGCAGTCGCCATGAGGCGGATACCCGGGCCACCTGCTCCGCCATTAACACGGACTCGAGAAACCCCATGCCGTTGCCGCCCAACTCTTGCGCCAGCACACAGGAGAAGAAACCCAGCTCCCCCATCCTCTTCATGCGTTCAATGTTGAACTCGTGATTTCTCTCTTCCGCCTCCAGGGTCGGGGCGATCTCATCCAGGGCGAAGCGCCTCGCCGTATCCTGAACAAGCTGCTGGGCTTGTGTTAATTCAAAAAACATGATTTTTCTATTTAATCTCTTAACTTATGCAATGCTGATCAACACCTGATCCTCTTCCACCACCTCACCTTCTTCTACGTGAACTTTAGTGATAACGCCGTCAACAGGCGCATACACCGGCGTTTCCATTTTTAACGCTTCTATGATGATCACCTCATCGTCCTCTTCCACGGTATCGCCAACCTCAACCGCTACCTTCCAGATGTTTCCCGACAGTGGCGCTAAAATCGCTTCCGCCATTTTCTTATCTCCTACTCCAGCATGATTAAACCTATCCCGGCCGTGATAACCGGGCTGATCGCACCGAGAATACCATGAACGAAAACGCCCATAACCTGCGCCATCAACAGGCCCTTATCCCCTGATAATCCTGGGCAAGATCATCTGATGCTTAGGGCATATTGAGCGCGGGTTTTGATAGGCTGCCCCTGCAAATGCGAGAAGGTAATGCCGTAATGCGGACAAATCCACGATTTCATCCACCAGGCCATGACGCGCACAATATGCAGGGGCGGAATGCCGCTGATATGCTGCGGCCAGTTCATTCATCTTCTCGGCAACCCCATCCAGGGGCTTGCCCGCCGCTTTTTCCTTCACCGCACGGCGGGCGTACATGGCCACCGCCGCCGTCTCACCGTGCATCACGGCGATCTCGGTCGCCGCGGTGCCCAGCGTCAATGCGTTGTGACGATTGGCCGTTGGCCCGCCCATGACATAATGGGCGGCGGCGCTGCCTTTTCGCAACACCACCAGCATCATCGGCAGATCCGTCTGCTGGATAGAATAGATCAACGCCTGCCCCAGGCCCAGTAATTCGGCTTTCTCCGCCATATCGCCCACATCAATACCGGAGGTATCCTGAAACCAGATCACGGGAATACGATCACGCCCGCAGTGGGTGACGAACTCACTCATCTTGATCAATCCCTGCCGATATAACTTGCCGCCCATACCGGGATAGTCCCCATAGTCCGGATAGTCTTTGCCCAGGTAACCGGAGCGATTGCCGATGCAGGCCACTAATTGCCCATCAAGCCGGCATAATCCGGTGTAGATCTCAGGGCCGTAATCCGGGCGAAACGCCATCTGCTCACTGCCGTCCACCAGCCTTGAGAGCACCTCATCAAAGCCGTACACCTCTTTTTGATTATGTGGCAGCAGGTAGTACAGATCCGACTGTGCGTATAACGGCTCCTGGGGGCTCGCCACCTGAAAGAAGTGTGGCTTATACGCCGGTATGGCGTCCATGTACTCTTTAATGCCATCGAGCACGTCCGTCTCCTCCTCATAGACCTGCGAGAAAAAACCGGTCTCATCATAATGGATCTCCACCCGCCCCGGCGCTTTGGCGGTGAACGCGCGGCTCTTCTCAACCAGCTCCTCCAGCATCTCTGTATCGAACCCGCCCCTGGGCGACATCCCGGAGACGATACCCACACCGCCAACGGCAATATTGGCGTCTTTGTGGGCGAGGAGTATGGTGGGGCTGATCCCGTGATAGCCGCCACCGGCGGGATTGGTGCCGTACAGGCCGGCCAATACCGGGATCCCCGCCTGATTTAATTCAGCGTGTCGAAAGAAGGGCGTACCGGCGCCGCGCCGATTGGCGTAGAACTTCTCCTGCTCATCGAGTTTCGCACCGCTACAATTTACCAGCCAGATCAGGGGAATGTTCAAGCGCCTGGCCAGATTGGTCACCCGCAAAATGTTCTCGGACTGCCCGGGCAGCCAGGCGCCGGCCAGGACTTTATTATCAAACCCGATCACCACCGCCCATTTACCGCAGACCCTCGCCAGTCCATCGACCACATTGGTGGCGCCTGTCTCATTGCCCGCCGGATTATAGAGGCTGTGCAACGGCGTCCATGTGCCGGGGTCGACCAAATACGCAATCCGCTGCCAGACCGTCATGCCCCCCCGCTGGTTGATCTGCTCTGTGGAGAGGCCGGCGCCTTCAACATCAAGGCGCAGTTCTTTAAGCTGGGACTCAACCGCTTTTAGTTTTTCCATGCTGGCGGTCGCACGTTTTATTCGGCCTTTTTTCAACGCCTTGCCGAATGCGTCCATGTTCTCAAAATAGGGCTTCATCTTATTTTTCCTCAATCAACAACAGACCACTCCTCAGACTAACCACACGGGGGCGTAATGTAACGGCTTGACTGTGGGATGATGCAGACCGACTTTTTCCGAGATACTAACAAACACAGGGGCGCCTCACAAAATCGGCTAATTATGATGCGTCTCAAGTTGCCCCATACAGCAACGTGAAACACTGGATTAAACTAAGCAATCAATCCTGATTATCTACACCGACCCCCATGGAAAATTGAATACGCAGATATGACGGCCACCGTGGTATGCCAAGAGTGTCATGGCAAAGGGCAAATTGGCCGGAATGAGAACCCAATCCACAGTGACAGTCTGAAAACCTTGAATCAGAGAAATATCGCTTTGAAAAATTAAAAAAGAGACTACCATGTATTAAGTAAATTTAGCCAGACTGGTTTGATAAGGAAAAGTCGTTTAGTTTAGAGTCAACAGGAACGCTTAATTGAACGCTTTGTCGAGAAGCCTCATCCCATGAATGGGATCGAGACTCTCTGAAACCAAGCCAAGCGTCATTTGCGGAAATTCTAATGAAATGGTGGAAACGCATTTCCATTTATATTTGAAAACCTGTGAGTGGCGATGCAAAAACAGCGGCCCCAGGATTCAATCTAAAGCGATTAAATTAATGGGTTAAGCAGAAAACGGGCTAGTTATTCAGAGCAACCCCTAAATATACTCATGCGATACCTCTGATAAATTCAAAAATTATACTCCACTACAGTTTTGATTATATTGAAATCAGGAGAGAACAGATGAATTGCAGACATAGTTTAATCAGTGCGCTGTTATTAGCATTAGTTATTCCACTAGAAACGGCACCATTAAAAGCTTCCCAAACTGATGCATTTACAGGGCTGACCGTTTTAGAAGTTGTAACCACTTTGAGAGATAGTGTACAAGGAGTTATTGCGTCACTGGATTCACTGACTGGCAATGCGTTATTTCAATCAAGGCAACACCTGGAACTTTTGCTAACACAGCTAGAAGTGGTCACTGATGGTGTTTTAGACACAACATTTGATAGCCTTGATAGAGCAGAACGACAGTTTTTTGTGGATGTAAATAATCAGATAACCGCATTGAAAGAACTAGAAAGAGTAACAGCGGAAGATGTGAATCGAGTCACTACTAATATCTCGAATGGTTTTACGAATCTGCCATTTGCAAAATCTTTTCCCCTGATTTTCGATTACGACCCTGTATACACGCTAAACGGTGGTGACGCTAATTCAGACACTATAAATGTTAGCTTTAAAGGTGTTTTGTTAGGCTCTGGTGAGCCTTCATTAACCTTTGGTGATACACATTGCAGTTTATCTACAAAAATTGATACTAAGCTTACATTCACATGCAACAGAAATTTATTTCTGGCATATGATACTATCAAATCTACCACTGGTAAGCTCCATGTCTTTCAGCGACAGGGTTTCCTTGCAAGACTCTTTGGTGGCCAAGGCAAAAAATTCGAATATAATTTATCTATCAATGTCGTACCTGAGTTAGCGGGTATAGTTAAAACTACTGTGTGGCAAGAAACCCCTACCTTACAGTCCCAGCAAAGAAATAGTCCATTTGATCATCGAAATGCTCACTGCCAAGGTGCGCATACTAAAGTTTTTCAATTTAATGCTACGAATGGTTGGCAAATAGTACCCAGCTCTGTTTCAGCGTCCTGTAATCATTCATCAGAGTCTTCCTGCAACGGTACAGTAAACATCACCAGTTTTTCTTTTGGATATAGTTGTACGATTGCAAATAATGGAACCTGCGGACCTTTCTGGAGGGATGGACGTGGAAGCTGCCGGGGTAATGTCAGCTGGCGAGAAGTAAGAAGCAATACACAAATCAACAGCCAGGAATTGGATATTAGGGAATTATTTTGGGGTAAAGATATTCAAATATCACTGCCTCAGAATACTGTAAACGTTAGCATATCTGTTGCAAAAACTGATGGGTCGAGACGGATATTTACCGCGAATGATATCAGCGATCCATGGTTTAATGTTGAGGTGAATCTACAAGATGGTTACATCACTTTGCGCCCTGCATCGCTAGATCAAGCGCTTAATTGAAGCTTCCGTGTGGATATAATAAAAACAATCATCACGGTAGCCTGTCTTACAGGATAAGATGAAGGTGTAAACATTCGGGCAATTTCATAGCCTGTCACGCAGTCACGCTACATATATGAGCATTAATTAAGGGGCTTTACCAGATAACAAGGATTAGGTGTTATTATGGCGATGATGAGGGACAGTCGTTTAAGTGGTATGAACAAGCTCGTCTGGTTGATCCTTTTGTTTTTGGCGGTACAGCGAGAACAGCCGCCAGTATGGTGGGCGTCCATTTCAAAACATCGGCTTATTCCTTTCATTGTCTTCGGGAGAGTATCGTGCATGAACTGGCTCGTGAGGCAGAGAGTGCCTTTGATGGTGAGAATGAAGTTGATGGGCTTGGTCGGACGCAGGTATCTGGCCCTGTTGAGGCGGGGTGCCTACACCAGGATTATTCCTGATGCCAGCAGTGGCACTTTACCCCCGCTCATTGAACACAAGGTGCTCCCCGACAACCTTATCTACAGTGATTGTTGGCGAGGCGATAAGGTGCTGGATGTCAGTGCATTCAAACACCATCGCATCACCCCTTCAAAAGGGTTTGCAGACAGGCATCATCATATCAATGGCATTGAGACCTTCTGGTGCCCGGTCAGATGTCACTTGCGACAATTCAAGGGGGTTCCGAAGGGTGTTTCGGGGTATTTTTGAAGGCACGTGAATGGCGTTTTATAACAGTAACCCTGCGCTACAATGACCACAATTAAAGCAATGGGTTAAGCGTCAAATGGAATGGCTATCTGGGTTAGCCCCTAAAGGTAATGAAGGCAGGTTCTCATTTTGCCATTATCAACCGTGACGGGGTAGTATAATGGCCAAAGTAGCCCAATAGAGGAGGGGAAGATGGCGGGTTATACCCATGCACAATTAGCGGATCTGATCAGGGAAGACTGTGTACACCGGGATGTTTATACCGATCCGCACATTTTCGATTTGGAAATGCAGCGGATCTGGGGGCAGGCCTGGATCTATATCGGTCATGATAGCCAGATCAAAGAGCCGGGGGATTATTTCGCCACCAGCATGGGTAAACAGCCTGTCCTCATGACGAGACACCGGGACGGCAAGGTTTACGTGCTCTTCAATCGCTGTGGGCATAAGGGCGCCCAGCTCACAGGAGAGCGTTGCGGCCGGGCGCAACAGCTGCGTTGCAGTTATCATGGCTATGTCTTTGATACCGACGGCACGTTGATCCACATCCCTGAAGAGGCCGGTTATGAGGGCAGCAGCTTCGGCAAGGGCAATCCCGCAAACAACATACGGCAAGTGCCGCGGGTGGACAGCTACCACGGCTTGATATTCGCCAGTTTGTCCGCACAGGGCCCGGGCTTAAAAACCTGGCTGAGCGGTGCGGCGGCCTCTATAGATAATCTCGTTGAACGATCACCAGAGGGGCGTATAGAGATAGCGGGCGGGTGTTTCCGTTATCTGCACGACTCGAACTGGAAGATGTTTGTGGAAAACTTGAATGACGCCATGCACCCCATGGTTGTGCATCAGTCCTCCAGTGGTACGGCCAAGCGGGTGTTTGATGAGAACATCCATGCCGGGGATGATATTCCTTTCGAGTTGGAGATGCTCGCCCCGTTTACCAACAACTATGATTTTTTCGATAAAATGGGTCTCACTGCCTGGGACAATGGTCATAGCGTCACAGGGGGCAAATTCAGCATCCATTCCGGTTACTCACCGATCCCCGGTTACATGGAAGCCTTAACCGAAAGGTATGGCGAGCAACGCACTAAAGACATTCTCGCCGTCAACCGTCACAACACTGTCGTCTACCCCAGCTTCACCTTAAAAGGGGCGATTACATCCATACGCATCGTCAAACCTGTCGCCGTGAATAAAACCGTGATCGAATCCTGGGTCTTTCGGCAAGTAGGGGCGCCGGAGGAATTATTCCAGCGCTCTATTACCTATTGTAATTTGATCAACTCACACGCCAATCTCGTCGGCCCCGATGATCATGAAGCCTATCACCGTATGCAATCCGGCCTGCAAGCCCAGGATGAGAACGAATGGGTGAGCCAACACCGCTATCTGGGCAAGGATGAGGTTGAAGAGGATGGTACGAAAAATGCCCCCGGCACATCTGATATGGTGTTTCGACATCAGTTTCAAACATGGAAACAGTATATGCTCAATGGAGAGATTAGCGCATGAGTGTTGTTGCCCAATTAAAGCAACCGGGCAGAGAAGACCTGGAGCAGTTTTTATTCCATGAAGGGCGATTGCTGGATGAGCAACGCTGGGAAGAATGGCATGATCTGTATCTGGCGGAAGGGGAGTACTGGGTGCCGGCGACACCGGGGCAGCCCGATGCAAAAAACCACCTGTCATTGATATACGAGACGGGCTTGTTGCGGGCGGTGCGTATAAAGCGTTATCAACATCCGAATGCCTTTTCATTGCAACCCAGACCCCGCAGCGCCCATATCATCAGTAACGTGATGCTGGATAGTTTTGATGGCGATACCGGTACATGTATCGTCTGCTCTCGGTTTATCATGTTGCAATATCGCCGTGATAAGCAGGATGTTTTTGGCGGCAGTTATACACATCGGCTCATCTATGATGGTCATCGTTTTAAGATAGCGTCAAAGCGGGTGGATCTGCTGAGCTGTGAAGCGCCATTGGAGAACATCCTCATTTATCTATAGGGCCAGATTTCAAAGCGGCTGTCCATGTCCTTATCCCGGCGTTACACCGCACCCATCGTCGTTGCAGATGTGGGTTTGAGGATGGCCTGTGTGTTTGATGATACACTGGCGATGTTCTCTACCGCCTGATCCCCCGGCAGTTCGACTCACCATGATCACGGTCTATTCTGAGTTTTTAAGGGTTGAGAAGAAGGTATCCGAGCAGGCCTTTTTGCATATTCCCAAACAGGCGACGATCGGCTATCGGGATGGGCCTGTGGATTATAGCTATGCGGAGGCGTTGATAGGTGTGCAGCGCTTGAGCGAGCAGTATGCGGACGCCGGTTATGGCCATGGTCAACGGGTGGCGGTGATGTTTGATAACCGCGCCGAGTTTTTTCTGCACTTTCTCGCCCTGAACAAGATAGGCGTTAGCCTTGTTCCCGTTAATTCGGCTTTTCTAGCCAATGACATTCACTATATTATCGCGCACAGTGACGCCGCCCTTGTGGTGTGTCTGCCGGAATATGCCCTGAAGATCAGGCAGGCCTTGTCTTCGGGCGGCGCCGATGTTGCGGTTGTTGATACGGGATCTATGGACAGCTTGCCGGTCTGCCCGTTGAAAGCTGCGGATGTGGAGCCTGATGAGAGCACAGAGGCGGCGCTACTTTATACCTCCGGCACGACGGGCGTCCCTAAGGGCTGTATGCTAAGCAACGAGTATTTTCTCTGCATGGGGCAATGGTATGCGAGCATCGATGGCTACTGTGAGCTGAGCTTCGGGCAGGAGAGAATGTTAACCCCCCTGCCTGTCGTACACATGAACGCCCTGTGTACCATGATGGGTATGATCATGAGCGGTGGCTGTATCATTCAACTGGATCGCTTCCATCCCGGCAGATGGTGGGAGACGGTGCGTGAGTCAAGAGCAACCTGCCTGCATTATCTGGGTGTGATCCCGGCCCTGTTGTTGAGTCAGCCTGCATCGCCTGAGGATGATCTGGGCGAGCAGATCAAGTTTGGTTTTGGTGCAGGTGTTGATCCCAAACATTTGCAGCGATTTGAAGTGCGGTTTGGTTTTCCGCTGGTGGAGGCCTGGGCGATGACTGAAACCGGCGCCCATGTGTGCATCACGGCAAATAAAGAGCCCCGTCATATCGGCACACGCTCGGTCGGCAGGGCATCAGATGTGGTTGAATACCGGCTTGTTGATGAGGAAGGGCAGGATGTGGGAGAAGGCGAGCCGGGTGAATTACTAATACGCGCCAAAGGCGAGAACCCCCGCAGGGGCTTTTTTTCAGGCTACTACAAAAACCAGCAAGAGACGGATAGGGCCTGGGAGGGGGGGTATTTTCATACCGGCGATGTGTTTCGGATCAGTGAAGATGGTTCTTTTCATTTTGTTGATCGGCGCAAAAATATTATCCGCAGGAGCGGTGAGAATATCGCCTCGGTGGAAGTGGAAAATGTGCTGCTTCAGCATCCGGCTGTGGCGAATTGTGCCGTCACTCCCGTATATGATGAGATCCGTGGTGAAGAGGTGGGGGTGTGTCTCGTGTTGAATGATGCCGCCATCGCCGGTGAAGATACTGCCGGGTCCCTGTTTGATTTTTGTGCCGAGAAGCTCACCTACTACAAGATCCCCGCCTATTATATATTCATATCTGATCTGCCCATGACCGGATCACAGAAAATACAACGTGGCGAGGTAAAGGTGATGGCGAAGAACCGGCTGGAGCAGGGTGAGGCTATCGATTTGCGAGAGCGAAAGCGAAAAAGATAAACCGGGATGACAATCAACCCCAAACCTTACGATGATGTAGCGCTGATCGCCGCCACCCGTTTGCCTTACCAGCGCCAGAGTGAACATACCGCCGTCTGGTTCATCGCCAGCGCCTTCGCAAACCTGCTGAAGAACACGGGCTTGGCAAAAGACGACATCGATGGCCTTGCCATCGCCAGCTTTACACTGGCGCCGGATACAGTCGCCAGCATGAGCGAATACTTGGATGTTTCGCCAAAGTGGTTAGAGCAAATCCCCCTGGGCGGGGCCAGCGGGCCAGTGGCGGCAAGACGCGCCGCCAGAGCAGTGCAATGCGGTGATGCGGAGATCATCGCCTGTATCGGTGCGGATACCGTGAGTGCGACAGCATTTACGCACTTGATTGAGAATTTCAGCCGCTTCTCAATGGATGCCGTCTACCCCTATGGCGCAGGCGGGCCCAACACCGTATTCGCCATGATCACCCGTCACTATATGGAAGAATATGGCGCCACCAGAGAAGATTTCGGGCGGATCTGCATCGCCCAGAGGGAAAATGCCCTGGCGGCAGGCGCGGCGATTTTCAATCAACCCCTGAGTATGCTGGACTATATGAACGCCCGCCCGATCAGCGAGCCGTTGCATCTGTTTGATTGCGTCATGCCGCTCGCCGGTGCGGAAGGGTTTCTGGTGATGTCGGTCGAACGTGCCGAGCGGATGCGCTTGCCCTATGCCCTGATCCTGGCGAGTGGCGAGCGGCACAATGCCTATTTTAGAGATAATGTGCATTTTCGGGGTGGCTGGCGTTGGTATGCTGAGCAGATGTATGAGATGGCGGGCATTACCGCCAGAGACATTGATTTTCTGCAAACCTATGATGATTATCCGGTGATCGCCCTGATGCAGATGGAAGACTTGGGTTTCTGTGGGAAAGGCGAGGGGCCCGAGTTCATCCGCAGCACTGATCTGACATGGAATGGCAAGGGACTACCCCACAACACTTGCGGTGGACAACTATCCGCCGGACAGGCCGGGGCGGCCGGTGGCTTTCTGGGTACAGTGGAGGGCATTCGACAACTGACCGAAAACAATCTGTCGAATCAGGTTGAGGGCGCCCGCATTGGCATGGTGGGGGGCTATGGCATGGTCAATTATGATCGTTGCCTGTGTACCAGCGCCCTGATCCTGGCCCGAGGTGGACGATGAGCCGGCCCCTATCTCCCCCCGCCGGCCGCTCATATCTGTGGCGGCAGGTGAACGCAGGCGCTGATCAGCATAGACTCAGACTTCAGGTATGTGCAGACTGTGAAACAGTACACTATCCACCCCAGGAGCTCTGTCATCAGTGCCTCGGCCATAGGCTAAACTGGGAGACGCTGAATAACACAGGCACGGTGTTGTCCTGGACAAGGCTGTATGCCAGCGCCCATGATTTTTTTAAGCCTCATCTGCCCATCTACGTGGGTTATATCAGGCTGGATGTTGGAGTGGCGATCTTCTCCCATTTAACGGCGGCATCGGCAAAAACCGGAACCGCCGTTAAGGTGCTGAGCCGACGGGATAAGTCCGGGCAGGCGGCATTTTTCGCCGTGCCTTTTGATGATGATTGCATAGTGGAATTCAAAGACATCATGCAGGAGTAGTCGATGGGCAATAACAGGGTGGTCGTGATCACAGGTGGCAATCGGGGGATTGGGGCCGATATCAGCAAGCGGTTTCTGGATGATCATTTTCAGGTTGTCAATGTATCCCGACAGGCGCCGGAATGTGATCATGCCCGCCTCATTCACTACGAGGCCGACCTGGCGGACAGAGGGGAGAGTGAGAAGGTGGCCATTGAGATTGCAGCACATTACGCCGTCACTGATTTTATCCACAATGCCGGTGTGATCAGACCTGATCTGCTGGCAAGCGTCAAACTGGGGGACCTGGATTATCTCACCCAGCTACATCTGGGTAGCGCCATTACGATGGCGCAGCAATTTGTCCCGGCCATGCGTAAAGGGAGATTTGGTCGCATCATCTTCATTTCATCCCGTGGTGTGCTGGGGCTTGCCACCCGCACGAATTATGCGGCGACAAAAGCAGGGCAGATCGGTATCACCCGCACCTGGGCGCTGGAGCTGGCCAAAGACGGGATCACGGTGAATTGCATCGCCCCCGGACCGGTGGCCACGGATATGTTCCATGAGCTGATCCCCACAGAGAGCGAGCAGAAAACCAGGATAGCTGAGAGCGTACCGGTAAAACGGCTGGGCACACCGGCAGATATCGGGCGGGTGGTCAAGTTTTTATGTGAAGAGGAAAGTGATTTTATTACCGGGCAGACCTGGTATATCTGTGGCGGCGCCAGTCTTGGCGCTTTGGCGTTATAAGCGCCCCTTCAAGACGGCAGGAGAGCAAAGTCGTCATGTCGGGGTTCATGGATAAGGGAACTCATATCAGGAGGGAGGGTGCCGTTACGTTATTGCGGTGGCCTATGGGAGGTGTTTGCAGGCATTATCGTCATGCTCGGGTAGCGTTGGGCCATCCTTCGCTGTTCAAAGGCATGGGTACTGATGAGCACAGGAGCGGTTTTATAGGCGCCCAAAGAGGGGAGAGAACATCGCCGGCCGGTTATGCTGGCGTTTGATCATCTTGAACTGAGGCAATACTCATCACCTCTGTCGCACAGATCCGGGCTACGCCTGATTGGGGGGAGCAAGCGCAACCCGCACTGCCATCATAGCAGCAGACATGCCCTTTATTCTTGGGCGGGCCTGTGTTCGAGATTCAAAATAAACGGATCAAAAGAAACGATAAAGAAACCCCACCCTCGCATTATAGTTTTTAGTCTTGCCGGTATTCAGATCGAACCCGGCGAGTTGAAATGTCTCCTTCCCGTATTGTGAAAACTCGCCCTGCAGGAAGATCAGCGTGTTGTCGGTGACGTCAATATCGAGGCCGGCGATGAGCTTAAAGCCAAGCAATGTTTTCTCCGAGCTGCCCGAGAGCATCAGGAGATTGGTATCCACGTCATCGGGTATTGCCGCATTATCCACACTGGCGGTGAGCTCTGCGGTTAGTTTTACGGAAGATAAGGACGGCCCGCCGCCGATGTAAGCGGACACCCGGCCAAAGTCCCGGCCAACGCGGGCCAGAAAATCCGCGCTCCATTTGTTTTCGATGGCGCCCCTCAGGGTTGCCGACACCGCCGTGGGCGTTCTCAGCACACCCTCTCGGGCATTCAGGGGAACGCCCTGCCAGATCCTTTCCAGCTCGCCTGTAAACTCGTTGGTAACCTGCTCAACATCCGGCCCCAGGGCGCCGAGCCCCAGGGCGTCGACTGCCAAAGAGATCTCTTCTGGTGTTGAGACGAGACCGAGATCTTGCAAGCTCCCCGCTAATGCTTGTGGCGCTATTGCAAGTTGCTGGATCTGCGCTATATCCTCTTCCGTCAAGAGGGGAAACCCCTCTGTCACTCCACCGTCTGTGGAGGCTGTTTCTATGGCGCCATTGAATTGCAACCCGACCAGGAAGCCGCTGTCTGTGATCTGGGTATAACGAAAAGTACCCCCATAACCTGCGCCGGACAGGCTATCGTCCGTTACCTCTTCTATTTCGTTGACGTCCCGATTGGAGATATGTGTAAAACCAACGTTCGCCCCGGCAGAGAGACGATGCTCATCCGCCAGGATGGTCGTTGAAATCATGCCGAGTAAAAACCCCGTAAGATAACGTTTCATTGCGTTTCCTCCCATGTCATTTTCGGTTTAATTGATGTCTGGTCACCGGCTCGGCACACAAGGTGTCGGGCCGGTGACCAAACAACCAGTAGACATAAGGAAAGGTTCCTGCTTATTTCAAAATGTATTGTATTCGCAGGCAGCCCGACGCAGGCTGTCTACTGATTTGTTTGGTCAGTGGGCAGTATGCTGATCCGTGGATGAGAGATCAAGCAAAAACTTCAAAAAAATAAATGCACCGGGAACAGTTCGGCCTGTGATCGCAGAAGATGCGGGCTTAGATGTTTATCAATGGATGGGGCGTATTGCTGTGGCACAGGAGAGGCTAAGAAGTGGTGCAGCGCCTACCGGGCTTGGGGATGGGACAATCAGCGTCTCCCCAGGGTTATCGAGACCAGGCGGTGCTAGAAGACCTATTTTGAAAGTTGCATCAGTTGTCCCTTTCTTTGCATATCGACCCGGCTCAGAAAAGAATTACCCAGGAGGATGGCTTTTGGGAAATCACCCGTATGGATTGCAGCGTCGACATCACGCAATTCGATATCGCCGACTTTGACCTTCTTTAACGTCATGATGTAGATCGGGTCGACGCCTGATGCGGTAGTGGACAGACCTTTCTCGCCCTCCAGCTTGTAATTAAGCCCGATGCGTTTGGCCACATTTTTGTTCATGGAGATCAATGAGGCGCCGGTATCCACGAGAAAACTCACCTGAAAGCCATTGATGCTGCCATTGACGTGGTACATGTTGTTCGAGTTCGGTGCGATGGTGACGATATCTGCATCTGTGGAGCCCTTGTAGGTGTTGTCTATTTTTGAACCCAACCCATAGGCTTGCTGGCTGCCGTTGATCTCCAGGATAGCGGTTTTGCTATCAGAGGCGATCAACCTCACGCCTTCCGGGGAGGTCTGCCCCACAGCCAGCAGTCTTAGTTTTCCATCAATATCAACCACCGCCTTATCTTTGAACAGGCCCTGCACAGCGACTCTATCCACCCCGGATGCAACAGCCGGGTGGAGTAGGCATAGTACCAATACCGCGCGGCCGATTGTCTTTAGCATCTGTTTTTATAACCCGGGCTATCTGCTGTGGGCGTGCTGATAAAACCTCGCCAAAGGGATCGATTTTGCCTTTGGGACGGCGCTGATCTTCCAGTTTGTTATCGCCCAGGTCAATATGTCCGCTTTTGATGAGCTGCCCAATCCCCGCTCGGGCCGCTGCCCCAGATACCGCAACGACTGCATCAACACCGTTTCCGGGGAGCTGCCGGAGAGGACGTCCGTTTTGCCGTCCTGTTTGCTGAGCTTCTTGCCGATCTTATCAATAATGAGCGGGTAGTGGGCGTAGGAAGGTGTGATCAGCCCCAGGGCGTTTTGCAGGAAAATCTGGTTAAAGGTGGCGTCCAGCAGATCGGCGCCTCGCACGACATGGGTGATCCCCTGCTCGGCGTCATCGAGCACGGTGGCCAGATGATAGGCGATCAGGCTATCGGCTCTTTGGACAATAAAATCACCGCTGAGCACTGGTATTTCCCCGCTATGGGCTCCCTGGATGATGTCATCTAACCGCATTGCGTGCTCGTCCGTCTTTATTCGCAGGGAAAAGGGCTGCGTAGGGTTGTTGTTTTTTTCCCTGCAGGTGCCGGGATAGGGTATGCCTTTGGTTAGTCCTCTGGGGCAGTAGCATCGGTATAGCAGGCCGGCTCTGTCCAATGTAGCGATATTCTCTTCATATACCTCAAGGCGGTCACTTTGATAGATGATCCGCCCATCCCATTGCAACCCCAGGGCCTCCAGTGTTTTGATAATGGCCTCAGCGGCGCCGGCCTTAACGCGCGGCGTATCGATGTCGTCGATGCGTAATAACCACCTCCCCTGATTGTGTTTCGCATCCAGATAGCTCGCCAGTGCAGCGACAATGGAGCCCGGGTGCAGGGGGCCGCTGGGGGTAGGGGCGAAGCGTCCTGCATAGGTATTTGCCATCGGCTCAGGCATAGCACACTGATGATGCCCTAACGAGGGATAACATCACTCATGGGCTTGTTGGGCAGTGATAGACCTAACCAAGCTGGCGTTCTTTTATTTCATCCAGGGTTTTGCAGTCAATACATAATGTGGCCGTGGGTCTTGCCTGAAGGCGCTTAACCCCGATTTCTATACCACAGACTTCGCAATAACCGTAATCACCGCTCTCCAGGGTGAGTAGCGCCTCATTGATCTTCTTGATGAGTTTACGTTCACGGTCACGGGTTCTTAGCTCCAGTGCAAACTCCTCTTCCTGGGTGGCGCGATCATTGGGGTCGGGGAAATTGGAGGCCTCATCCTGCATGTGATGAACAGTGCGTTCCACCTCTTCCATCAGGGTATGTTTCCACTGTAGCAACAACTCTCGGAAATGCTCACTTTGGGTTGCATTCATATAGTCCTCACCCCTTCTCGTTTGATAGGGCGCGATCTGCTTGCGTGGCGCTCTGCCCGTGGTTTTTTTACTGACTTTCTTCTTTGCCGCCGCTTTTTTTCGGACAGTTTTTTTTGTGACTTTCTTTTTCGTGATTTTCTTTCTCGCTACTTTTTTCCGGACAGCCTTCTTCTTCGTCACTGCTTTTTTGCGGGCGGCTTTTTTGGCCACTTTCTTCTTTGCTACCGCTTTTTTTCGGGTAGTTTTTCTCATCACTTTCTTTCTCGCCGCTACTCGCTTTGTTGTCTTCTTCTTTGCAACCATCTCTCTGCTCCGGTTTTTACGGCGATTGTACGCCGTACCAGCCATAAAAATAAACGCAGATCATACCCATCTGAAGGGATTTGTCACCTGCCGCCCAGGCGCTCAAGCGTGAGTTTGGTGGCCCCGGCAACGGCCACTGGCATAGCGATAAAATTGATCACGGGAATTAAGGTCATACCCATCACGCCCACCCCAAAACCCAGCGAGACGGCGCGGTTGTCGGCCGCTGCCTCCCTTACCGCCGGGAACAGTCTGCCTTTATTGCCCAAGGGATAGTCCAGATACTCCAGTGATAACATCCAGGCGCCGAATAAAAACCAGAGCGCCGGCGCTAAGGGCAGGGCAAAAGGAATGATAAACAGCAACAGCAGGGGTATGGCGCGGGTGAGGAAATACAGGATTTTTCTCGCTTCTGATGTTATCACCGCCTTGATCTCAGCCGGCAGGTTCTTGATGCGGGCGTCAGCATGGTCCGACCGGTCGGTGAGATAAACTTCGACGGCTTGCGATAGCAGGGCATTAAACGGCGCCCCGATGAGGTTGGCCAGGATCGAAAAAGCAAAATAGACAACGGCTAATATGAAGATCAGAAACAGCGGCCAGAGTAACCAGGTGAGCCATTGCGCCCAGGGCCAGCGGATCATGATCCAGTCAATGAGCTCCGCCAGTTGATGTGCGCCAAGTACGATGACGAGCGCAAACAACACAACATTGATCAACAGCGGCACAATGACAAAACGCCGTATTTTCGGTTTTGTGATCAGCCCAAACCCGGCCAGGGCGTATTTTATTCCCAGAATGAAGTCGCCCATGTCAGGCCAGGGGGGTGTTTTGCGCCCAGGATAAGGTCGCCCATATCAGGGCAGGGTGATCGGCTCAGGGCCCCGCCAGCCAGCTTGCCGGTGCTCCGCCACCACGGCAGTATGAATCCCCCCGCGGACGTTAAAATCAGCGGTGAGCTTGATATAACGGGGATTAAGCACAGCGATGAGATCCGAGAGGATCTGATTCGTCACCGCTTCATGGAAAGCGCCCTGATCACGAAATGAACCGATGTAGTGTTTCAGGGACTTTAATTCAACGCATAACTGCCCGGGTACGTAGCGGATATGTAGCGTGGCGAAATCCGGCTGGCCGCTCATCGGGCATAGACAGGTAAACTCCGGTATGTCCAGGCTGATGGTGTAATCACGGGCCGGCTCTGGATTCTCAAACGTGGCCAGTTTTTTTGATGGTGCTGTCGTCATATACATGTCTCCTTGACTTTCTCGCCGGAAAGATACCATAAAAGTGCGATTATTTTTTCACACAATGCTAATACTGGACTTCAAATAGCATAAAAATCCATATTAAAAATAAGTAGTTATACTTTTAAGTTAATAAATTTAATGAAATTCAGGCCAGCTTGTATGCGACTTTTGCAGACGGTATTGTTACGCTCCATGCGTCTTCGCAAAATCAAACTCGCCGGCTTTAAATCCTTCGTTGAGCCCGCCACCCTGCTTGTGCCTGATAACCTGGTCGGCATCGTCGGCCCCAATGGCTGCGGCAAGTCCAACATCATCGATGCGGTGACCTGGGTCATGGGGGAGAGCTCCGCCAGACACCTGCGTGGTGACGCCTTGACTGACGTCATTTTTAACGGCTCCGGCGCCCGCCAACCCATAGGACAGGCGTCCGTGGAGCTGGTATTTGATAACACGGTGGGCAAGGTGGGTGGGCAGTATGCAAGCTATAACGAGATCGCCATTAAGCGGCAGATCAACAGAGACGCCGTTTCTACTTATTATCTCAACGGCGGTCGCTGTCGGCGCAAGGATATCCAGAGCCTGTTTTTGGGCACCGGGCTTGGGCCGCGCAGTTACGCCATCATTGAGCAGGGCATGATCTCAAGGCTCATTGAGGCCCGCCCGGAAGAGCTACGCACATTTATAGAAGAGGCGGCGGGGATCTCCAAATTCAGGGAGCGACGCCGAGAGACGGAGAACCGGATCAGACACACCCGGGAGAACATCAATCGCCTTACCGATATTCGCGAGGAGATGGAGAAACAACTGGCCCATCTGCAACGTCAGGCGAAGGCGGCGGAGCGGTTTCAGGCGCTCAAGCGGGAAGAGAGGCAATTAAAAGCGGAATTGCTTGCCCTTGACTGGCAAGCGCTGTCGGCGCAAGTCAAAGAGAAGCAGGGCATTGTCGGCGCCCATGAAAACAGGGTTGAGCAGGGTATCGCCCATCTTCGGCAGATAGAAGCGGACATTGAAGGCCAGCGTGAGAGCTACACCAGGGCGACTGAGGAGTTCAATCAGGCGCAGTCGGACTTCTACCAGATCGGCAGTGAGATCGCCCATCTGGAGCAACAGATCCAGCATAATCAGGAACGGGTAGCGGCCTTCAATGCAGACATCACCACGGCAAGGGAAGCCGAGCATGGGATTGAGCGACAGCTAGATGAGGATAAACGTGCATTAGCGGTGATCATTGAAAAAGCCCGGGCCCTGGAACCACAGCTAAGCGGCTCCCGTTCCAGGAGCGATGACGCCTATGACGCCCTCAATCAGTCCGAAGAGGCCATGCAAAGCTGGCAAAATGAATGGGATGCTATCAACCAGGCCATGTCACAGTGGCATAAACAGATCGAGGTGGATGGGACTCGTCTTGAGTTGCTGCAATCGGGATTGGAAGAGTCAACATACCGCCGTCATAACCTGATGAAGGAGTCCGATGAGCTGGACTTAGCGGATATGAAGGCACGCATAGCAGGGCTGGCTAACTCACACGCCGATACCGAGATGTCTTTGCAGGCCGGCAGAAGGAGCCAGGAGCAGACCCTGGAGGGCTTGCGGCAAAGCAGAGGGGAATTATCGCACATCAATTCGCAACTATCGGAGCTGCGCGTTGATTATCAAAAAAATGAAAACAACATAGCCTCATTAAAGGCGTTGCAATACGGTGGCGCCATGGAAGATCAGCAAGCCCTGAGGCAATGGCTGACATCGTTGCAATTAGATAGCGCCCCTCGGTTAATTGAAGATGTGCATGTGCAGGCAGGCTGGGAGGCGGCGTTTGAGGCGGTGGCCGGGCAGTACCTACAGCATATCGGGGTTGATGATCTGGATAAGGTGCGCGCTGCGGCGCCGACATTTCAATCGGGCCATGTTGGGGTGTTGCTAAATAACGTCACGGACAGGCAGTACGTACCCAAACCTTATCCTCGGTTGCTCGATAAAGTCAGCACGCCGTTTTCACTGGAAGGGATTCTGGGACGGGTGTATGTGGCCGAGGATCTGACGGCGGCAGAGAAGCTGGGCGAGATCCTGGATGAGGATGAGTCCGTTGTGACGAAAGACGGCTGCTGGCTCAGTAATAACTGGATAAGAATCAACAGGCGGGCGGATGAGGATCCCGGCATGTTGTCCAGGGAGCAGAGCTTATCGACGCTGAGGAGGCAGCAGGGAAGACTGGCTTTGGAGATGAAAGCCCTGGAGAGGGCCGCTGAGGATAAAAATAAACACATTGATGATGCCGAGCAAACACTCAAGGCATTGCAGGCGCAGTTAAACGAGCAACAGGCGATGACCACCTCCGCCAGGGCGCAATATGCCGAGTTTAAGACCCGCTTTGAGCAATCAGAGCTGAGGGTGGGGCAAATAGCCGATGCGTTACAGGAGTTAGACCTGCAAGAGCGCGATGACCGGGAAGAGGTGAGAAAACTCACCGAGCAGTTAGCACAGGCGAAAGCGACCGCAGCAAAACTGGAGCGACAGCGGCACCGGCTTGAGGGCCTGCGGGCGGAGCATAAACGGAGCTTGGATAATGCACGCAGGCAATGGCAAAGCACCCATGAGCACAGCCATGAGATTGCCTTGCAACTGGAGTCGCTGAGCTCACAGAAGGGCGCCATCGAGCAGGCGATAAAAAGAAGTGATATTCATCGCGCCACCACACAGACCCGCATTGGTGCGCTGCAATCCCAGATAGATGAGCAACAACAACCCATGCAGGCATTACAACAATCCCTGAAGGGTAAGCTAACCGATAAAGCCCTCGCCGAGGCCAGGCTATCTGCAGCAAGGGATAATGTACAGCTACAGGAGAGCGCCCTGCGTGATAAAGAGCAAAGCAGGCATGGGGCGGAGCAGCAAGTCCAGGCGCTACGTGCAGAGCTTGAAGAGGTGAGGCTCGATAGCCAGGAGCTCACGGTACGGCTACAAACGGTTGAAGAGCAACTGAGCACAACGGGGCAGGTTTTAGATTCGCTGTTGCAGGCGCTGGATAAATCCGCAAGCAAAGCCCTCTGGCAGGAGAGGCTCAAGCGTACCGCCGGTAAAATCCAGCGTCTGGGGGCGATTAATCTTGCGGCCATCGATGAATATGGGCAATTATCCGAGCGGAAAACCTACCTGGATAGCCAGGACGCCGATCTCAATGAGGCGCTGACAACGCTGGAGGGCGCCATTAGAAAAATCGATAAAGAGACCCGTACCCGCTTCAAGGAGACCTTCGAGAAGCTGAATGATCACTTAAAAGAATGCTTTCCGGCATTATTTGGCGGCGGACACGCTTACCTTAAAATGACCGGGCAGGATCTACTGGAAACGGGGGTGAGCATCATGGCGAGACCGCCGGGGAAAAAGAACAGCACCATTCATTTGTTGTCTGGGGGTGAGAAAGCGCTGACGGCAGTGGCCCTGGTATTTTCGATATTCAAATTGAACCCGGCCCCGTTTTGTATCCTCGATGAGGTTGACGCACCACTGGATGACAACAACGTCGGCCGATTCAGTGACATGGTGTTGAAGATGTCCCGGGACGTCCAGTTCATCATCATCACCCACAATAAAATTACCATGGAAATCGCCCGCCACCTTCTCGGCGTCACCATGTATGAGGCGGGCGTCTCCAGACTGGTGTCTGTGGATGTGGATGAAGCGGTTGAGATGGCGGCCACCGCTTAGGGGCAGCCGATGACTGCTTCTCGGCAGTCGGGTTTCTTTTTTGATCATATCCCTGGCGATGCGCTCAGATCCTAAGGCCTTGCATCCATGATGAGTGAGTTTCGTTTGATCATTCTCGGTGTCGGGTTGCTGTTCATCGCCGTGCTGTATCTCTGGGAAGTGCATCGCACCCGAAAACATCAGCGCCATACCCTGATCAAGCCCGCCGATGTTGATGATCGGATCGATTTTGTGTTGCCTGGAAGGCCAGATGAGATTGATGAGGGGATCATATCGGAGCTGGCGTCGCTTCGAGCAACACGGGCAGATGAGCCTGTTGATGACGCTGTCACACTCGCCCCCGCTCATGACGGCAACAGCGCATCATCAGGAGAGGAAGCGCCCATTGAAGCTGATCTGTCCACCAGGGCGCACAGGGCTGATGCTGTTGAATCAAAAGCGAAGGGGGGCTTTGAAGATGTCGTGGTTTTGTATGTCATGGCGGGGCCGGGGTCTGCTTTTAGCGGGCCGATTTTACTGGATGCACTCACAGATCTGGGCTTGCGCTTTGGCGAGATGGCGATCTTTCATCACTACGGCATGGGTCCTGCCAGATCGCAGCAACCACTGTTCAGCATCGCCAACATGCTCGAGCCGGGCGCCTTTGATCTGGAAAACATCGAGCGCTTTAGCACGTCAGGGCTGGCATTGTTTTTTACTCTGCCGATAAAGACAGATCCCTTGCCGGTGTTCGATTTGATGCTGGATATAGCATCGCAGTTGGCGGAGCGATTAGACGGCAGGGTATGTGATCAGACTCAAACTGCATTGAGTGACGCCTATCTGGAGAGGATCCGCCACAGGCTGGTGGACATAAAATGACCTCCGCCAGGGAGGAAGTGGATGGGCTAAAGCGCCTGCTCAATGAATACAGCTATCAGTACTATGTGCTCGATGAGCCGACTGTGCCCGATGCAGAATATGATCGTCTGTACCGGGCGCTGTGCGAGCTGGAGAGGAGGCGCCCCGAGCTCATCACCAGGGACTCGCCCACGCAGCGTGTTGGCGGGCAACCGCTGAGCGCATTCACTCAAGTCAAGCACCCATTACCCATGCTCTCTTTAGACAATGCCTTTGATGATGAGGAGATGATGGCGTTTGATAAACGCCTCTGTGACAGACTGGCGCTGGATGAGCTCACCTACACGGCGGAGACCAAACTGGATGGCCTGGCTATCAGCTTGTTGTTTGAACAGGGTGAACTCGTCAGGGCGGCCACCCGGGGTGACGGCGCAACAGGCGAAGACGTCACCGCCAACATCAGGACGGTTAAGAGCATTCCCTTGTCATTACGTACCAATGCCTACCCGCCGCGGCTGGAGGTGAGGGGGGAAGTGTTAATGACGAAGCGGGGCTTTGCTGAATTAAACGAACATCGAAAGGCCGAGGAGGAGAGGCCATTCGCCAACCCAAGAAATGCGGCGGCGGGCAGTCTGCGACAGCTAGATCCCAGGATCACGGCAACCCGCCCCCTTGTGTTTTTAGCCCATGGCCTGGGGGTAGTAGATGGGGGGAGTATGCCGAGGTCACATTTCGATATGTTGCAGCGATTGAAAAAATGGGGGCTACCGGTATCGGCGCAGATAAAACGTCTCGGCGGCGTCAAGGCGTGTCTGCGTTTTTATCGGCGGATAATGGCCATTCGCATGACACTGCCATACGAGATTGATGGCGTCGTGTTTAAGGTCGATGATACTGACTTGCAAAGGCGAGCAGGCTTTGTTTCAAAAGCGCCGAGATGGGCGATTGCCTATAAATTCCCACCGGAGGAAGAGCTAACCGAGGTGCTGGATATTGAAGTGCAGGTGGGGCGTACCGGGGCCTTCACACCGGTGGCCAGATTAAAACCCGTGTATGTGGGCGGGGTGACGGTGACGAACGCCACCTTGCATAATATCGATGAAGTCCGGCGTAAGGATGTGCGTGTCGGCGATACGGTTGTTGTCAGAAGGGCGGGGGATGTGATCCCGGAAGTGGCCAGGGTCGTGCTAGACAAACGCCCTTGCAGAGCCAGGGGCTTTGAAATGCCGGGCGCCTGCCCCGTGTGTGGTTCACCGGCCGAGCGGCTGGCGGGGGAGGCCGTTGTTCGCTGTACAGGTGGTCTTCATTGCTCAGCACAAACCATCCAGTCCATCATTCACTACGCATCCCGTCGGGCAATGGACATCGATGGGCTTGGAGATAAGCTGGTCGAGCAACTATTTGAGGCCGGGTTAATAGGAAACGTTGCTGATCTATACAAGCTGGAGCAGGAGAAAGTCGCTGCTCTTGAGAGGATGGGGGAGAAGTCCACAGCGAATTTACTTGAGGCCATAGAGAGAAGTAAACAAACCCGGTTTGATAAGTTTTTATATGCACTGGGGATCAGGGAGGTGGGGGAGAGCACGGCGGCTCATCTGGCGGCCCATTTTGGCGGGCTTGAGAGCTTAAAAAAAGCAACGGCGGATGCGCTCTGCGAGATTCAGGATGTGGGGCCTGTGGTTGCCCATAATGTGGTTACGTTTTTCTCCGATCAAGACAACATCGCCGTTATCGATGCGCTGATGGCCGCCGGTATTGCATGGGAGATAACCGCTAACGACAGATCAGATGATTTACAGGGAAGAACATTCGTGCTCACTGGTACATTGACGACACTCACACGAAGTGAAGCCAAAGAGAAGCTGATGGCGAAAGGGGCGAGAGTGAGCGGCAGTGTGTCCAGAAAAACAGATCATGTCGTAGCCGGAGAGAACCCCGGCAGCAAATATAATAAAGCCCGGGAGCTGGGGGTGAACATCATCGATGAGGCGGGGTTGCTCAAGATGTTAGGCGGTCATTAAACAGAAAACCCCGTCATTTGAGAGAAATCGAGTATTTTTTATATTTTCATTTATGTGAATTCAACTTGTGAGCACAAATCGTAGCGAGTGGTTTTTAGGGACAAGCTGATATATAACTCCCATGTAGCAAATAAAGCGGCACTACGCCACGAGAACAAGCGGTATAGACATGAAAAATTTCCTGAAAAAGCTGTTGTCTTTATTCAAACTCAAAGTTGTCAGGATGCAAACATGGAGAAATTTTATTTCTAATGCAAGTTATGTACGCGATTTAGAGTTTCTGAAAATTGCAGATGCAGGCAAGGAAAGAACAGTTCTTGATTTGCTACATCTGTCCAAGTCACAAATTAGGCAAGATTTGTTTGTGCTATTGCAGCTTGATTTCAAAAGGGAAGGTTTTTTTGTTGAATTTGGTGCGACGGACGGTTTCCATTTTTCAAATAGCCATATTTTAGAAAAACATTTTGCTTGGGATGGGCTCCTGGTAGAGCCGGCCAGGGGCTGGCATAAACAACTAAAAAGTAACCGAAAATGCAAAATAGATAATAGATGTGTCTGGTCTCATTCTGGCCAAAAGATAAAGTTCAATGAGGTCATTATCGGCAGTCGTTCTACAATAGATGAATTGACCTTGACAGATAAACATATGAGACAACATATCAGGGAAGGAAGAAGAAAAACAAAAGATGTATATTTTGTAGAAACAGTTTCTTTGAATGACCTGTTAGCTGAGCATGGAGCGGCCTATGAAATAGACTATTTGTCCATTGATACGGAGGGTAGTGAGCTTGAAATTTTGCAAGCCTTTGATTTCAGTAAACATCAGATAAAAATAATCACATGTGAACATAATTACACAGAGAACAGAGAAAAAATATTTAAGTTGCTGAGCTCTTTCGGTTATGAGCGCGTTTATCAGAATTTAAGCCGTTTTGATGATTGGTTTATCTTGAGCTAGGATCTTTTCATTTCGCTGATCAATTCTTACCACGATTTTGGCTTATAATCTGTTTGCCTGGTTAGTTTATCAAAATTTAAAGATCTATTTATTTTGACTTCCTGATCAGCGTTTATAGTGACGTCGAATTCATATCTTGAGCGATCAGGTTAAGAAGGTCATACTTACTTAATTGAGGAAACTCCCAAATTGTATATCCCCGACAAACCTTCATTCGGCAATATATGATGGTCAATTATGTTTTTGAGATCTGAAAAGTTGACGATCCAGAGAAAACAGCGTTTTTGTATCCCCTCATAGCGCCTGTTTGTGATAAAGATCAGGAGAGCGAACTCCGGCTGCCATTGATTTCGGGGCCCGCTTAGCGCGGACAAGATGTGATCAGGCAAGGAGTCAGGGAATTGAAACAAGTTTTAGTCTTGCTGGCTGTGCTGTTCGGCACAATATCACCTGATATATCCGCTGATGATCTGCAACTGCAACAGGCTTATGAAAGCCGCCAAAGTGATGTGCAGATTAAAGGCGCAGGCACGGTTGTCCGCCTGCTTGCCGATGACAATGAAGGCCATCGCCATCAAAGGTTTATTTTAATGCTGAGCAGCAAGCAGACTTTACTGATCGCCCACAACATTGATTTAGCGCCACGGATCCCCGATTTGCGTGTTGGCGATAACGTGCAGTTCTATGGTGAATATGAGTGGAATCAGCAAGGCGGCGTCATTCACTGGACTCACAGAGATGCAAATAATCAACATGCCCGCGGCTGGCTAAAACACCGGGGTAAAGTGTACGAGTAAATCATACAAGTAGCCTCAAGCCCATACTGACAGTGCATCAGCTAGGCCATCTTGATCCGGTTTCTGCCCTGCTGTTTTGCCTGCAATAGCGCCTGATCGCAACGGTCGAAAAATGCGTGAATAGCTTCATTTTCTTTAAATGAGGTGAGGCCGGCGCTGACCGTGACCTTAATATCCGCACCTTCATCATGAAGACGCATCGCCTCCACTGAATGCCTGATACGCTCGGCCAATAATTGCGCGCCGGATTGCACGGTGTTCCTCAGCAGAATTAAAAACTCCTCGCCACCATAGCGGTAGATGATGTCACTGCGCCGCATGCTCTGTGCCATACATTGGGCGACATTTTTCAGCACAATGTCGCCGGTGATGTGACCGTGGGTATCATTGATGGACTTGAAATGATCGATGTCCATCATAATGATGGACAACGGTGTTGCATGGCGACTGGCCAGATCCACTTCCTGCTCCATCGCCTTATCCATGGCGGCGCGATTGCCAATGCCGGTCAACGGGTCTTTATGGGCGCGCTCCAGGGCTTTTCTGTAAAGCAATGCGTTGTTTAACGGGTAGAGCAGGGTAGCGGTTAGTCTTTGAAGTTGCTGCATGTCATCTTTATTAAACGGCATACTGCGTGAGAATGTCAGCTCGCCAATGTTGCTATCCAGCAACATCAGTTTGTAAGTGCATTTATGTGTGGCCTCAGTGCCGAAGTGAGTCTCGTAATCATCCTCAGCACAGGCATAGGAGAGGCCAGCATGGGGCACCACGGCTGAGAGACGCTCATAAAATAACTCAAGCATCTTGGCCACTTCCAGGGTGCTTTGCAGGATGGCCGATAAATGTAGCGCCGTGTTCTTATCATCAGCGAAGATACCGCTGTGATGAAGCGTGATATGCTCATCCTGCACTTCAGGCTCGCTACCAGGGTTTTTTATGTCGGTCATGGCAATTAAATTATCGTACTGCTTATTCTGGCGTTATGTGCGTGTTGAGGCCAGCGGATGCTAACAGCAGGCAGGGCGTCATGCCGTCACCGCTCGGTTGATTGAAAGAGCAGGTTGACGGGGTCGTAGAATCGTATCATGGCTGGTCTCGGTCACAGTGGAGACCGGGTAGTCCAGGCTGTAGTGCAAACCCCGGCTTTCTTTGCGTCTCAAAGCGGATGTTATGATCAAACTCGCCACCAGTGATAAATTACGCAATTCAATGAGATCGCCGCTCAGGCGAAAATTCCCATAATACTCGTGGATCTCATCTTGCAGAAGTTCAATGCGATGTCTCGCCCGTTGCAGTCGTTTATCAGTACGCACGATACCCACATAATCCCACATGAACCTTCTTAATTCATCCCAGTTATGGGAGACCACGACGGCCTCATCCGAGTTGATCACCTGGCTTTCATCCCATTCCGGGATAACGGCCTCTGTGATCGGCTCGCCAAGATGTTGTTTGATATGATTACAGGCGGCATGGGCGAAGACCACACATTCCAGCAAGGAGTTACTGGCCATGCGGTTAGCGCCGTGCAATCCCGAGCATGACGCCTCCCCAATGGCATACAGGGCGTCAATATCCGTGCGCCCGTTTTTATCTATCATCACCCCGCCACAGGTGTAATGGGCGGCGGGTACGACGGGCACCGGTTCACGGGTGAGGTCAAAACCATACTGAATACAGCGCGCATAGATAGTCGGAAAATGATCGATGATGAAATCCTTGTCTCTATGACTGATATCCAGGTAGACATGATCACTGCCAAGTCGTTTCATTTCGTGATCGATGGCGCGGGCGATAATATCCCTGGGCGCCAGCTCTTCACGGCGATCAAACTTTTGCATAAAGCGCTCACCGTTTGGCAGTAACAATCTAGCGCCTTCTCCCCGCAGGGCCTCGGAGATGAGGAATGATTTGGCGTCCTGGTGGTATAAGCACGTAGGATGGAACTGGATAAACTCCATGTTGGCGACCCTGCACCCTGCTCGCCATGCCATGGCGATACCATCACCCGTGCAGATATCCGGGTTGCTGGTGTAGAGGTAGACTTTGCCGGCGCCGCCGGTTGCCAGCACGGTAAACTTTGCCTGAAATACCCTGACGAGTTCGTCTTGTTGCACATAAACATAGGCGCCAATACAGCGACGCCCATGGATAACCAGATCGACGGCGGTATGAAATTCAAACAGCTCAATGTTGGGGTGGGCGCGAACACGACTCTCCAGCGTGCTTTCAATGGCCTTCCCCGTTGAGTCCGCTGCATGTATGATCCGTCTGTGACTGTGGCCGCCTTCTCGGTGCAGATGGAATGCCTGCTGATGGGGATCAGGCAGACGGGTAAAATTAACGCCAATATCACTCAACCACTGGATGCTTTCCTGGCCGTTTTCAACGACGAACGTCACGATCGCTTTATCACACAGACCACCGCCCACCCTGAGGGTATCGTTGATATGAGAAGCAACTGAATCCGCCACATCGATGGCGGCGGACACACCGCCCTGTGCATAGAAGGTGGCGCCTTCTTTTAAGGCGGCTTTGGATAACACGGTTATCTGTGCGTGTTCGGCTAGTTGCAAGGCGAGGCTTAACCCGGAGGCGCCACTGCCGATAACGAGCACGTCAGAGTGATGTTGGTTGTTTCTCATAACTGGGATATTATAGCCAATTTTTATCCTAAGCTATTGAAAAAACAAGTTTTGAAGCGTGAATGCCCGATGGGCGAACGCCAGACGGGGCGAGTAGATTGCGCTTGACTTCAGGATGGTTTTTCTCATCTTTACATGCCGCCGGGTTTGGATAACTCAAGATCCCAGGTAAAAACTGATCATGCCGGCGGTTTAACAGGCTTTTGACCGGGCACGCCGGGGGTGTGGGCAAGCAACATGAAGATGGCATATGAGTAGCAGCGAGACTGATCACATACTTGTCGAGAAGGTAAAACGGGGTGATAAAAAGGCGTTTGATGCACTGGTTCTGAAATATCAGGCGCGGATCCTGAACCTGGTGTCTCGATTTGTCCGTAACCAGAGTGATGCTTACGATGTGACCCAGGAGGCGTTCTTAAAGGCGTATCGGGCCTTGCCAAAGTTTCGTGGCGATAGCGCCTTCTATACCTGGTTGTATCGCATTTCCATCAACACGGCGAAAAATTATCTCGCCGTCCAGGCGAGAAGACCAGCGGAAATGGAGCAGGACTTTATGGAAATGGAACAAATCGAGGCGAATACCGCTCTAAGGGAGCAGGCAACACCGGAGCATCTGCTACTAACAGCCGAGATACAACAAACGGTGCTCTCCACTGTTGAAGGGTTGCCGGAGGATTTACAGATCGCCATTACGTTGCGAGAAGTGGAAGGCTTGAGCTATGAGGAAATTGCCACTGTCATGGCCTGTCCCATCGGGACCGTACGTTCACGGATCTTTCGTGCCAGAGAGGCCGTTGATAAACAACTAAAACCCTTACTTGATGAATAGAAAATGAGTGACTTAAAACGAGAGCGACTGTCCTGTTTTGTTGATGGCGAGATAACTGAAAGCGAACGTCATATCGCTGATCATTTATTGAAAGATCAGGAGTTGCTGGACACATGGTCAAGGTATCACTTGCTATCGGATTGCCTAAATCAGCAGCTACCCCGCTATATGGGCAGACATCTGTCCGCCGATGTGGCTCAACTCATCCAGAGCGAACCCGCTATACTGGCGCCAACGAAGCTCGCCCCGGCCTTTATGAAGCCGGTTGCTGGTTTTGCCCTTGCCGCCTCGGTGACCGCCATGGCGATTTTAGGCATACAACAACAACGGCTGGCGGATCAGCGTGTTGTTGCCCAGCAGCAGCCCATTCAGGGGGTGCAAAACACTGCCGTGAGTGGAGCCCCGCCGATCCCCATTCGACAGATCAGCTCGCAGACGTCCACCTATGGGGATGGCAGTGCAGATAAGAGCAGGCAACTCAACCGTTATCTGGTTAATTATAACGAGAATCGTGCCGATCTGGGGATGCAGGGCATTATCCCCTACGTGAGGATGGTAGCGCACGGCAACCATGAATAAGCCCCACTTGCACCTGTGCACATTCTGCCTGCTGTTTTTAGCCGTCAGTGTGGGATCAGGCGCTGAGGGGGGCGGGCCCGGGGCACAAAAGCTGATCCGGGATATGTCCGATGCCGTGCGTACCCTTAACTATGATGGGATCTTTATCTACCGGCGAGGGCAGAGTATGAGCACCCTTCGCCTGGTGCATAAACGGGATGAGAACGGGGAGAAAGAGCGACTGATATCCCTGTCAGGCAAGATGAGGGAAGTACTAAGAAACAATGAGGTGGTTACCTGCATCTTTCCTGATAATGGACTGGTGTTGGTAGAGAGAAGTCGCCCCAGGGAATTACTGTCGAACCACATACCCAAATCGCTGGAGAGAATCTCTGATTCCTATAAACTGGCTGTGGCGGGCCGGGATAGAATTGCCGGTCGTCATGCCTGGGTAGCGAGGATCCGCCCTAAAGATAATTATCGCTATGGTTATCAACTCTGGATTGATAAGGAAAATCATCTGTTGCTGAAGTCCCAGCTCATCAACAAAACCGGATTCCCCATAGAGGAGATTGTGTTCACAAAAATTGAAACCCATGAGAGCATTCCAGATACATTGCTTGAGCCATCGGTTTCCGGGAAAAACCTGATCTGGCATCACCATGCCAACGCCTTATCAGATGCAAAAGAAAAGGCGCAAGACTGGAAAGTGGCCTGGATGCCGGATGGGTTCATACTGCGTAAATATGAAAGCCAACCGAGGCAAATGCACGCTCACATGGCGCATTTATTGTTGACGGATGGTTTGGCGATGGTGTCGATCTTCATTGAAAAAATGGGGGTGGGAACCAGTGTGAGTTCGGGGCCTTCCAATGTGGGTGCGTTAAATACATTCGCCCGTTACGCTAACGGCCATCAGGTAACGGCGGTTGGCGAAGTCCCGCAGATCACGGTACAAAAGATAGCGAATTCGGTGGTTTCCCGGTATTAAGAGAAGTTCATATCCACACTAAAGACAAGGTTAATAGGAGGCAGGTATTGATCTTGTGTAATCACCCCATCCAGGGTACGGAGCAGATCATGATAAAAAACAATATCGCCTATATGCAGTGTTATAAATATGCGCTGTGCATGGCCGCTTTGTGTTGCTCGGCTCTCACACAGGCCAGGCTATTACCTGACTTCACGCCCCTGGTGGAGGCGAACTCGGCGGCGGTCGTGAATATCAGCGCTGTCCCGAAAAAAATCGGCGCCAACCTGCCGCAGGAGTTGCCTGTTCCCGATATCCCCGAGGACAGTCCTTTCCAGGATTTTTTCCGCAAATTCTTCGAGCAAATGCCGGAGAGGCGTGGCCCGTCCATGCAACCTTCGCCCCTCGGATCGGGTTTTATTATCTCTGAAGATGGCTATGTGATCACCAATCACCACGTCATCGCCAACGCTGAGGAAGTCACTGTTCGATTAAATGATCGGCGTGAGTTCACCGCCCAGGTGATTGGCGAAGACAAGCGAAGCGATATCGCCCTGTTGAAGATCGAGGGGGATGATCTGGCCGTGGCGAAACTGGGTAGCTCGGCAAATTTGAAAGTGGGCGAATGGGTATTTGCCATCGGCTCGCCGTTTGGTTTTGACTATTCCGTTACCCAGGGGATCATCAGTACCATTGGCAGGAGCCTGCCCAATGAAAATTATGTGCCCTTCATTCAAACGGATGTGGCCATCAACCCCGGCAATTCCGGCGGCCCTTTATTTAATCTCAAAGGAGAGGTGATCGGCGTCAACTCACAGATCTACAGCCGTACCGGTGGATTTATGGGCTTGTCTTTTGCCGTGCCTGTTGATGTCGTTAAAGATGTTTATCTTCAACTGAAAGACAAGGGCTATGTCACCCGTGGCTGGCTGGGGGTATTGATACAAGACGTCACCCGGGAGTTGGCGGAGTCCTTTGACATGAAAAAGATACAGGGCGCCCTGGTGGCCAAGGTGCTGGCGGATAGCCCGGCAGCGGCGGCGGGCATAGAAGTGGGAGACGTCATCATAAAATACGACGGCAGGGAAGTGGGCTCTTCATCGGCGCTGCCACCCCTGGTGGGCAGTAGCGGCATAAACAGCAAAGTGCCACTGCAGGTTATTCGCCGAGGTGAAAATAAAACAATCGAGATATTGATAGCCGAGCTGCCGGAAGATAAGAAGATGGCGAAAACAACACCGGCCAGGCCCCGGGGATCGGCTACGAATGCGATGAGGATTATCGTCAGGGAGCTCACTGATGCGCAAAGAGAAGAGCTCGATCTCCCTGAGGATGGCATTGTCGTGGAGAAGGTGATGCAGGGCCCGGCCAGGGAAGCGGGGATACGTGATGGTGATGTTATCCTGATGATGAATAATGTCGATATAAAAAACGTGGCGCACTTTGAAAAAGTACTGGAAGATCTGCCGATGAACAAATCCATCCCGTTACTCATACAAAGGCGCAATGCGCCGACGTTCCTGGCCTTTAAGTTATCGGCGGATAAATGACGATGGGGCTCATCTCATCTTGATACAGTGGCGAGCATCGCCCGTTATGTGCTCGGCGGGCAACTGTGCTTATGCAGCCCTGGGTAGCGGAGCAGGACGCTGGAGGTCATCTCGTTAAAACAGATGATGTCGCTTGCTGAGCCGGCGCATCGCTATGTTGTTGCGCCACTGCCCCTGTTGGTATCTCAGGGGGCAGGCTATTTGTGAGGTGAGTATCCATCAAGATCCCGTATTGTGCATTTTGAATGGGCGCCATAATAACTGAATCTCGGCCATCATCTGCCGTTTGCATCCGATCATCTTAAATAGGTATTCCCGCCGATATAGGCTAGAATCGCCGCCGCCGGATCACATCACTGTGGTCGTTCACCAGAAAACCATGCAGATAAGTTGTTATGGAGCAGATCAGAAACTTTTCCATTATCGCACACATTGACCATGGCAAGTCGACGCTGGCGGATCGTTTCATCCAGCTCTGTGGTGGTTTGAGTGAACGCGAGATGTCTACCCAGGTGCTCGATTCCATGGACCTGGAGCAGGAGCGCGGGATCACCATCAAGTCCCAAAGTGTGTGCCTTGATTATCAGCACAGTGACGGGCGGGCCTATCAATTTAATATCATCGACACCCCCGGCCATGTGGATTTCAGCTATGAGGTCTCGCGCTCCCTATCCGCCTGTGAAGGGGCATTGCTGGTTGTGGACTGCTCCCAGGGTGTGGAAGCGCAAACCGTCGCCAACTGTTTTTCCGCCATTGATAATGGGCTGGAAGTGTTGCCGGTGTTGAACAAGATCGACCTGCCCGCCGCTGATCCCGATAGGGTGATCCAGGAAATTGAGGAGATTATTGGCATTGAGGCGAAAGATGCGTTGAGGGTGAGTGCAAAAACAGGAGAGGGCGTGGCGGCGCTCTTTGCCGGCATCATCGAACGGATCCCCTGTCCCGGAAGGCGCACTGAGGCGGCTTTGCAGGCATTGATCATTGATTCATGGTTTGATAATTATCTTGGGGTGGTATCTCTGGTGCGGGTCGTGGCGGGGGAGCTGAAGGTAAAAGAAAAAATAAAAATGCTCTCGACCGGGCAGGAGTATGTTGTTGATGAGGTTGGGGTATTCACCCCTAAACGATCCCCGAAACCTTCTCTTAATCCCGGGGAAGTGGGCTATGTTATTGCCGGCATCAAAGACATCCTGGGCGCGCCCGTGGGCGATACCATCACCTCAAGCAAAAACGCCGCTGGCGAGGCGCTGCCCGGATTTCAAAAAATCAAACCCCGGGTCTTTGCCGGCCTATACCCGGTGGACTCCCGTGACTTTGAAGGCCTGCGTGAGGCCCTGGCGAAATTAAGACTCAATGACGCCGCCTTGCACTATGAGCCGGAGACCTCAGGGGCGCTCGGCTTTGGGTTTCGCTGTGGTTTTTTAGGCATGTTGCACATGGAAATAGTGCAGGAGCGCCTGGAGCGGGAGTATGATCTGAACTTGATCACCACGGCGCCCACGGTTATCTATGAGGTTGAGACCACGGGCAATGAGCGGATCTATATTGATAACCCGGCGGCGCTACCGTCTGTTGATAAAATCAGGGTGATAAGGGAGCCGATCATCCATGCTGACATACTCGTGCCGCAGGAATACCTGGGTAACGTCATCACCCTGTGTATCGATAAAAGAGGCGAGCAGAAGAGGATGCAATATATCGGCAGGCAGATTGCTATCGCATTCGCCATCCCGTTAAGTGAAATCGTGCTCGATTTTTTCGACAGGTTAAAATCGGTGAGCAGAGGTTATGCGTCATTTGATTATCATTTTCTGCATTATGCCGATGCGCCTTTGGTGAGGTTGGATATTTTAATCAACGCTGAGAGGGTGGATCCCCTGTCCTGCATCGTGCATCGGGACCTGGCCTTGAGAAGGGGTAGAGAATTGACGGAAAAAATGAAAGAGTTTATTCCCCGTCAGATGTACGAAGTGGTGATACAGGCGGCGATCGGTTCAAAAATTATCGCCCGCCAGGCGGTGAAGGCATTACGAAAAAACGTCACCGCCAAGTGTTACGGCGGCGATGTCAGTCGAAAAAGAAAATTGCTGGAGAGGCAAAAGGCGGGGAAAAAACGCATGAAACAATTTGGCTCCATTGAAATACCCCAGTCCGCTTTTATGGCGATTTTACATGTGGGGAAAGAGAAATGAATGTTGATTTCTCCGCCTTGCTGGTGTTGTTGACTTTTATCAGCGGCGTCATCTGGGGTGTTGATAGCCTGTTGTTTGCAAAAAAAAGAGGGGCGGCGGCGAGCCCGGAACCCCCTCCCGAGCCGCTCATCGTGGACTACGCCCGTTCTTTTTTCCCTGTTTTTTTGATTGTGTTGATCCTGCGCTCATTTGTTGCAGAGCCGTTTCGGATCCCTTCCGCATCCATGATGCCGACCTTGCTAAGAGGTGACTTTATCCTGGTGAACAAATATGACTATGGTATTCGCCTGCCGGTCTTGCACAGTAAAATCATCAAAAACAACACCCCTGAGCGTGGCGATATTATCGTTTTTCGCTACCCCGAAGACCCCCGCATTCCCTATATAAAACGGGTTATCGCCGTGCCCGGTGATCATGTGCAGTATAAAAATAAAAGGCTCATTATCAATGGCATGGAGGTGAAGCTGGAACATCAGGGGATCTACTACACGGAGGGTGTGGGCAAAATGATGAACGGCTCTTTTGCACTGAAAGAGCAGCTAGGCGATATGCCCCACGATATTTTGGTGAACCCCATGCAACCGCCACAGTTGGAGGTGGACAGGCGGATCCCCGAGGGGCACTACTTTGTTTTGGGTGATAATCGTGATAACAGCAAAGATAGCCGTTACTGGGGGCTGGTGCCGGATCAGCATCTGGTTGGCAGGGCCTTCTACATATGGATGAATTGGAGTAGTGACGGGTTATTTGACTTCAGCAGTTGGGATATCGATTGGAAGCGGATAGGCTCCGTCATTATCTAGTGGTGTGTTAAAATACCAGATATGTGAATAGTTATGGGGGATGATGATGAAGAGCAAACTGACGAGACAACGTGGTATGACATTCTGGACGCTGTGCGCCGTGCTCGCCGCTATAGCGGTTGTTACCTTATTCGGATTAAGGGCCTTCCCGTTATACCAGCAGAAGTTCTCTGTTATCCAGTCCTTGAAGACGGTTGTCAACCAACCCGGTGTTGAGAAGATGTCAAAGGCACAGGTATACGATTTGGTGAGCAGAAATTTCTCGGTAAATAACGTCAATGTGATCCCGTTCAAGGAGATCAAAAAAAGGGTGAAAATAATCAGATCGAAAAAGGGCGGACCTAAAAAGTTACAGTTCGCCTATGCACAATCCAACAAACTGTTCGCTGATCTGCAGCTGACCCTGCAATTCGATCAGAGCTTCGAGATGAGACCGGCCCAATAATGTGGGCGGCCTATCCGCACACTTTAGAGCGGCGCTGGGATACAGTTTTCGAGATGAGGCATTATTGAGCACAGCATTAACCCATCGAAGTTTTGGCAAAACCAACAATGAAAGGCTGGAGTATCTGGGTGATGCAATCGTCAGCTTTTTTATCGCCGAGCAGCTATATGCCCAATTCCCGAAGGCCACTGAGGGTGAGCTGACCCGATTACGCGCCACGCTGGTAAACAGGGCGTCCCTGGCACGGCTGGCGAGAGACATTCGGCTTGGCGAGCATATTCGACTCGGCGCCGGGGAGCGAAAAGGGGGTCGGCAAAAGGACTCCATATTATCCAATGCAATGGAGGCCCTGATCGGCGCCATTTATCTGGACTCGGATCTGCAGAATTGTCGGGCCGTCATCCTTAAACTGTACTCACCCCTGCTTGAGCCGCTGACCCTCGGTAACATCGCCACAGATCCGAAAACAAGGCTACAGGAACACCTGCAGGCCAACAAACACGCACTGCCAAGTTACAAGGTGATAGCGAAAAAAAATGAGCCCCACGATACGTTATTTATCATCCAGTGTGAGGTTGCCGGTTTTCAGGAGCCTGTCGTGGCGCAAGGCAAAAGCAAGCGTAGCGCCGAGCAGTTGGCGGCCGCAAAGGCCTTGAAGATCCTCGGGCTCAATCCCTCATGAATAACACAACAACATCAACGTATAAAAAAAAATACCGCGCAGGTTATGTCTCTATCGTCGGCAGGCCCAATGTGGGCAAGTCCACGTTATTAAATAAACTGATTGCACGGAAAGTCAGTATCGTCTCCCGGAAACCGCAGACGACCCGATGGCGGATCCGGGGGATAAAATCAGCGGCCGATTATCAGATTGTGTTTACCGACACGCCCGGCTATCAGGACGTATACAACAATGCCATGAATGGTTATATGAATAAAGAAGTGATGAATGCGCTGTCCTTCATGGATGTCGTGTTGTTTGTTGTTGAGGCGCTGAGGTGGAACGGGTTAGATGATAAAGCCCTGGCGTTACTAGAAGACGTCAATCAACCGGTGGTGCTGGTGATCAATAAAACGGATCGGCTGGCGGATAAGAGGGAGTTGTTGCCTTTCATAGAGGAGGTGAAGAACTCTCTGGCCTTCTCAGCCGTGCTTCCAATGAGTGCAAGGCGGCAAAAAGACATAGCTGTCCTGAGAGATAAAGTGGTTTGCCTGTTGCCGCCGGGAGAGCCGTTATTCCCCGATAACCAGATCACCGACAGAAGCGAGAGGTTCATCGCAGCCGAATACATACGAGAGAAGATCATGCGAAAACTGGGGGATGAGTTGCCCTATAAAATAGCTGTGAGCATCGATGCGTTTAAGGATAAGCAGGCGTTGTTGTCTATTTTCGCTACCATCTGGGTAGAGCGGCAAACACACAAAGCCATGATTATTGGTGATAACGGCAACATGCTAAAGCTAATCGGGGAGGGCTCACGCAGGGAACTGGAGGGCTTTTTCAACAAGAAAGTGTATTTGCAGACCTGGGTGAAGATGAAGAGGAACTGGACGGAAGACATCAAAGCGTTAAAGACCCTGGGCTACAGCTAACGCCGATTTTATTCGCCACCCGTTTCCACGCCCATGAGAGTCGAGCTGCATCCATGCTATATTTTGCATCAGCGCCCATACAGAGAGACCAGCTTGCTATTAGAGGTATTCTCACAAAAACACGGTCGCCTGAGTTTAATAGCCAAAGGCGCCAGGAAGCAGAAAAACCACAAGCGGGCATTGATGCAACCGGCTCGAAAAGTCAACATCGCCTGGATAATCAGGCGCGATATGGGCACGCTCACCAGCATAGAGCCAGGCCAGCGTCATCCCGTATTAACAGGCAACGGCCTATTCAACATATTTTATGTCAATGAGTTGCTGGTTAAATTGCTGCATCAACACGAACCGCATCCGTCCCTTTTCCATGCCTACGATGAGGCCATGAATGGCCTGCTTGAAAAAGCGAAGGCGCAACCCGTCCTCAGAGTATTCGAGAAAAGAATGCTGGCATCTCTGGGCTATGGCCTGATCCTCGATGCGGACGTCAATGGCGATCGGATAGTCCCCGGGATCAGCTATCATTACCTGACTGAAAGCGGGCCTGTGCCCTGTGGCGGGTCGCAAAGACAGGCTACCAGGATCTCCGGTGAAACCCTGATCGCACTGTCAAAAGAGGCTCTCACCCAGAGCAGGGCGCTTCTCGAATCAAGGCAACTGATGAGAGCGGTTATTAAAAAATTACTCGGCAATAAAACCCTCACCAGCAGGGCCTTATACCAACATCATGCTGAAAACGGGAGATAAAATGAATACGGGGCCTATAAAATTAGGCGTGAATATCGATCATATCGCCACACTGAGGCAGGCGAGGCTCACCACCTACCCCGATCCACTACAGGCGGGCTCCGTTGCCCGGGAAGCCGGTGCAGACTCGATCACCGTGCACCTTCGTGAGGACCGAAGGCACATACAGGATCAGGATGTCGCCTTGTTAAAGGATGCGTTGATGTTCCCTGTGAATCTTGAAATGGCCGTGACCGATGAGATGTTGGCGATAGCGGAGAGGATCAAACCGGATTATTGTTGTCTGGTGCCGGAGAGACGTGAGGAATTAACAACCGAGGGGGGCCTGGCCGTGGTTGGGCAGGAAGGGAAGATCAGCGATGCCTGCAAGCGGTTACAACAACATGGGATCCGGGTGTCTTTATTTATCGATGCGGACTCCCGACAAATTGACGCCGCCGTACACGTGAATGCGGATATGATAGAGATCCATACCGGCCAGTACGCACAATGCCATGATGCGGATGCACAGCTTGATGAGCTCGACCGGATCAAACTGGCCATTACACATGCAAGAGACACTGGCTTGCAGATCAATGCCGGACATGGCCTGCATTATCAGAATGTCCAGCCCATCGCCGCCCTGCACGATATTAGCGAATTAAATATCGGCCACGCCATCATCGCAAGGGCCCTGTTCACCGGCCTTAAAGACGCCGTCAGTGACATGAAGGCATTGATGGAAGATGCACGTCGGCGTCATCACAGTACTGAGTAATGAGCCCTGTCAAGAGCCCGTTTCCGTTAAATAATCTGGCGTTTTAGTTATTTCAGCTATGTCGATAATAAAAAAAGAGATGGAAAGGCGTCGTACATTCGCCATTATCTCCCATCCCGACGCCGGCAAGACCACGGTGACTGAGCAGTTGCTCCTCTACGGCGGGGCGGTGCAACTGGCCGGTACGGTTAAGGCGAGAAAATCAGTGCGACATGCCACCTCAGACTGGATGGAAATGGAAAAGGCACGGGGTATTTCTATCACCAGCTCGGTGATGCAGTTTATTTATGAGGACAAGATCATTAACTTGCTTGACACGCCCGGTCATGCTGATTTCTCCGAGGATACCTACAGGACCTTAACGGCGGTGGATTCGGCGTTGATGGTGATCGACGTCGCTAAAGGCGTTGAGGAGAGAACCGTCAAGCTGATGGAGATCTGCCGTATGCGTGATACGCCCATCCTGACATTCATCAACAAGCTGGACAGGGAGGGCAAGGACCCACTTGCATTGCTCGATGAAATAGAAAAAGAGCTAAGGATCGAATGTGCGCCGGTGACCTGGCCCATCGGCATGGGGCGAGGGTTAAAGGGGTTATATCATCTCGCCAAAGATGAGTTAAGCCTGTATAGCAAGGCAAATGGTGGCGGCCATGGGCGGATAATCGAAGGGATAGAAAGCCCTGAGGCAATGCAATACCTGGACCCGGAGTATGCGGCGATAAAGCATGATATCGCCTTTATTGCCGAGGCCTCCCATCGGTTTGATATGGCTAAATACAGGGCTGCGAAACAGACGCCGGTCTTCTTTGGGGTGGCCCTGCATCAATTCGGCATTGAAGCATTCCTTGAGTATTTGATCCGACACTCACCAGCGCCTCAACCAAGAGATACACTGCAAAGAGTGGTGAGACCGGATGAAGATAAATTCTCCGGTTTTGTTTTCAAGATCCAGGCGAACATGGACCCGGCGCACCGGGATAGAATTGCATTTGTGCGTGTTTGCTCCGGGAGTTTCCACAGGGGGATGCGTTTGCATCATGTACGCTCAGGCAGGAAGTTCCAGGTAACGAACGCCCTGACTTTCCTGGCGGGCGAGCGCGAGCATGCTGAGCAGGCCTGGCCCGGGGACATCATCGGTCTGCATAATCATGGCGCCATTCAGGTTGGCGATACATTCACCCTGGGGGAGAAGATGGCCTTTACCGGGATCCCGCATTTTGCGCCGGAGCTGTTTCGCCGGGTGCGGCTAAAAGAGCCTTTGAAATCAAAGGCGCTATTAAAAGGGTTGATGCAGTTGGGTGAGGAGGGGGCCATTCAGGTATTTCGCCCGCTTTCCTCAAATGATTTGATCCTGGGGGCGATTGGTGTGTTGCAATTCGAAGTGGTGATCTGGCGCCTGAAAACCGAATACGGCGTCGATTGCAATTATGAACATGTGCAAGTTGCAGCAGTGCGCTGGGTGTTGAGTGATGATAAAAATGCGCTTGATAACCTCAAGGCCAAACATGGACTACAGCTTGCCCTGGATGCCGCCGAGCAGCTCACCTATCTGGCGCCAACGAGGGTGAACCTGGAGCTGATGATAGAACGTTGCCCTGAAATACAGTTTCATCAAACCCGGGAACACACCAGCTACATCAACTAACCTGATAGCCGATTTTGCTCCTTGGCTTTTGTCTCGCCCGGCCTGCTCCGGCTACCTTCACACCAGGTGGGTTGCATCAAGATCAAGGGTTGATTTTACCTCCCCTGGCCGGTGTACCTGTTGAATGAATGTCAACACCTAAGCGCGTCTTTTTTAGTCGGGCTGTTGCGGTTTTCGCCCCTCAGAGATCGGGTTTTGATCGACTGATGTTTTCCCGGCTCCCGGCTCGCTTTTCTGTTTATCGACAGGGGCGGTTTGCGTCTTTATAGCCGCAGAGGTGTGTTGTTGCTCGTTGCCTTTATCCTGCCCCAGAGACGCTGGCGCCATTGGCTTCTCGGCGGTATTTTCAGGGAGGCCCGGCTGTACAGAGCTTTGGGTCTCTGCTGCGGTTTTATTTGCCACCGGCTGGCTCTGCTGTTGATGTTGTCCTCGTCTGTTTTGTGATCCAGGCCTCTCCTGTGCTCTATCCATGTTGCCCCGGTTTCGCTGGCCGTAGCGGGATGGTCTATGAGCGCTTTTATGTTGTTCTCGATTGCCCTGCCCGCGACGGGTATTGCCTGCATAGGGTCTTCGAGCGTTGCCACGTTGTGGTTGTCGGTTGGCGCTGTTGTTTGGCCTTCTGTTTCTATTTCTGTTGCCTGGGGAGTGAGGCCTCCTATCCTGGGCGGGTTGTTCGGGTTGCGCTTTTGTGGCGCCGAATAAACTGGCGAATAACCTTGAGAGCAAACTTTTGCCCGCATGTTGTGCTCTCGCAGGCGCCGGTTTGTTCGGAATAACTTGGGTTAAGGCCGGTTTCTCCGTTCTCTTCTGGCCCCGCCCGGTAAGTGCGCTCAGGTAGTCATGTTGTTTTCTCTGCGCCAGTTTATAGCTTTCTTTTTGTGCGCCGCCGTTTTCAGAGAGGCGGGTGCGTTGCACCTGATACTGGGGCGTCGCCATGGCTGCATTGGGGATCACGATGATCTCCACGTCCAGTCGCGCTTCAATGTCACGGATAGACTGGCGCTTTTCGTTTAATAAAAACGTGGCGGCGTCAACGGGTAATTGGGCGATGACACGTTCGGTCAACTCCTTCATGGACTCCTCTTCAATAATTCTCAACACCGCTAATGAAAGCGATTTCACCCCGCGTATGGCGCCCTGACCATCACATCGCGGGCAGGGTATGTGGCTGGACTCCCCCAATGAGGGTCTTAGTCGTTGCCGGGACATCTCCAGCAGGCCAAATCGGGAAATGCGGCCTATTTGCACCCGTGCCCGATCAAGCCTCAGCCCATCACGCAGACGGGTTTCAACCTCGCGCTGATTTTTTGTGTTCACCATGTCGATAAAATCGATCACCAGCAGACCGCCCAGATCACGCAGGCGTAGCTGTCTTGAGATCTCATCTGCGGCTTCAAGGTTGGTATTGAGTGCGGTCTCTTCGATGTCCTCGCCTTTGGTCGCACGGGCTGAGTTAATGTCGATGGAGGTCAACGCCTCGGTGTGATCAATGATCAATGCGCCGCCGGAAGATAGCTGTACTTCCCGGGAAAAGGCGGTTTCTATTTGCCCCTCGATCTGGTAGCGGTTAAATAGGGGATCACTCTCCGAATGCAACTTCAGTTTTTGCAGATTATGGGGCATGACCTGTTGCATGAAGTCACGGGCCTTATGGAAAACATCATTGTCGTCTATCCAGATCTCGGCGATGTCATTTCTCAGGTAGTCGCGGATAGCGCGGATAATGACCTCGCTCTCCTGATAGATCAGAAAGGGACCGCGCCTCTCTTTTGCCGCTGTCTTGATGGAAGCCCACAGGGTTTGCAGGTAATCCAGGTCCCACTGCAACTCCTCGATACTTTTGCCGACACCGGCTGTACGTAAAATCAACCCCACTCCCTGGGGGGCTTGCAATGCGCTCATGGCCTCCCGTGCTTCTACCCGATCGCTGCCTTCAATTTGTCGGGAGACGCCACCGGCCCGCGGGTTATTCGGCATGAGAACCAGGTAGCGTCCGGCCAGACTGATGAAGGTGGTCAGGGCGGCGCCTTTGTTGCCACGTTCTTCTTTCTCGACCTGGATGATGAACTCCTGCCCCACTTCAAGCTCATCTTTGATATTGATGCGACCGCTGAGGCCATCGGCCTGTTTGTCCCGGAACAGGGAGCGGGCTATTTCCTTGAACGGAAGAAAACCATGGCGCTGTGCGCCGAAATCCACAAACGCCGCTTCAAGGCTAGGCTCTATCCTGACGATACGGCATTGGTAGATGTTGGATTTTTTTTGCTCTCGTCCGGTTGCTTCAATGTCCAGATCATACAGGCGCTGACCATCCACTAGTGCGACCCGCAACTCCTCCGGCTGAGTTGCGTTGATTAACATTCTTTTCATTGTCATGTCCTTCTCTAATAGCCCAATCATCCCGGCACAGCGTAACCTGGGCGGTGACTTCACTCCCCTGTCGGGTTGGCGCTACATTCATCTTTTAATTATGCTGTATGTTGACGACTCTCGATTATGCTTGAGCTTTAGACTATCCGCTAAACTCGCCATAGCTATCTAAAGCCCCTGTTGATGCCGCTGACAGCACCCCGGCGGATGTGTAAGCATCGCTGCATCCAGGCGCAGGCGGTGTATGAGAAAACATCCCTTTGGCAAACCATTCACAGGTTTTTGACTGATTTCAGGCTACATTCGCCGCCGTTCTCACAAATGAAGACAGCGGCGCCTGTATCGCCTATTCTGCCCGGGGGCCGACTCATTACGCTACAGTGCGCTAAATATAACAATCTTCTCACCTTGAGGCAATGTGAAATGTCTTTTATATGTCACGGATAAATAACACAAAAACCAAATCCCGCCGTTTTATCGTGGATTTAGACCATGCCGGCAGGCGGATTGATAATTTTTTACACGGCTACCTAAAGCCCATTCCCAAAGGCCGGGTTTATCAGATGCTAAGGCGGGGTGAGGTGAGGATCAACAGCGGGCGCATTAAACCGGACTATCGACTACAGCAGGGGGATGCGCTTCGGATCCCGCCGCTCTACCCGCTCACGCCCAAAGGGGATAAAAAACCACCCGCTGATCTGATCAAACGGATAAAAGAGAGCGTTATATATGAAGGCCCTCAGCTCATTGTGATCAATAAACCCGCCGGGCAAACTGTCCATGCCGGCACTGGCAGCGCCTTTGGCGTGATTGAGATTTTACGTGAGTGTTATAACCCACATCAGGCGTTGCATCTGGTACACAGGCTGGATAAAGAGACCTCCGGCTGTCTGTTGATTGCGAAGAACAGGGTGGTGTTACGGGAGTTAAATGCGGCCCTTAAAACCGGCCAGATTGAAAAGGAGTATCTCGCACTGCTACAGGGCAAGCTGGGCGGAAAAACGATCCGTGTTGATGAGCCCCTGCAACGGCAGAGGACGAAAACCGGAGAAGGCTGGGTGATGATACACAGATCAGGTAAAACCGCTTTAACCGATTTTGAGAGAGTGAAGTATTATAACGGCCTCACCTACACAAAAGTGAAGACAGGCACAGGGCGCACCCATCAGATCCGGGTCCATGCAAAGCACATTGGGCATCCCATAGCAGGCGATAACAAGTATGGTGAGAAGCAGTGCAATAAACGTCTGCGCTCTTCAGGTCTGCATCGCCTGTTTTTGCATGCCAGCTATATACGGATCCCGGGGTTAAAGCACATTGGCGAGCATGAGTTTATGGCGCCGTTACCGGCAGAATTGGAAAATGTCCTGATCCATTATGATAAGACCCAGAGATAATCGTTTCGAATTGCTCGTGTTTGACTGGGATGGCACCCTGTCGGATTCAGTGGGGCACATTCTCGCCGCTATACGGCACGCCATAGATAGCCTGTCGTTAGAGGCAAGAGCCGATGAGCAGATACAAAATAGTATTGGTCTGGGGATGCGGGAGGCGATCCTGCACTTATATCCCCGGATGGGTGAGGATACGATTAAGCAGGTAGCTGATCGATATCGGGCGCACTGGCTGGCGAGCAGCAAAACGGATTTATTTCCAGGGGCCGCCGAGCTCATTGCGTCCTTGCACAGGGAGGGTTATTATCTGGCGATTGCCACAGGTAAAAGCCGACGGGGTCTGGACCGGGCGTTGCATGAGACCGGGCTCATGTCTTTTTTTCATGCCACTCGCTGTGCTGATGAGACTTGCTCCAAACCACACCCTCAAATGCTACAGGAGATCATGGACTCGCTCGGCATTTCCCCGAAAAATACCGTCATGATAGGCGATACCGAGCATGACATGAAAATGGCCCACAATGCAGGCGTCACCGCTATTGCGGCGAATTATGGCTCACAATCAGCGCAACGTTTGTTAGCGTTTGGCCCCATGGCCGGTATCGACAGCCTGCTGGAATTACCGAGCCTCTTACGTTAAGAGTAGAAAAATACAACGGGACAGATCAGTGATATGAGCGAGACAGAGCAAGCCCCAGAAGCGCTTGGGCAGGGCGATGGAAAGTTTGAACAGGCGCTGGTGAATCAGCTTGCGAGGGAGTTTTTATCAGAGCAGCGTCGCGCCAGACGTTGGAATGTGGGTTTCAAGGTGTTCATTGCCGCCTACCTGTTATTTTTTCTCATCGTTTATCTGATCAACCAGATGGACATGTCGCCGACAGGTCTGGGCGGCGAGAGGCACACTGCCTTGATCGATATAGATGGTGTTATCGCCAGTCACGCCGAGGCGAATGCCGATTATATCGCCTCCGGCCTTCGGGCGGCATACGAAGATGGCAACACCGCCGGCGTCATTATCCGCATAAACAGCCCCGGTGGCAGTCCCGTCCAGGCCGGGTACATCAATGATGAGATCCATCGCCTTCGAGCCGAGCACCCGGATATCCCGATCTACGCCGTCATCGGCGATATCTGCGCCTCCGGCGGCTATTACATCGCATCGGCGGCAGATAAAATATACGCCGATAAAGCCAGTCTTGTGGGCTCCATCGGCGTCATCATGGCGGGATTTGGTTTTGTTGACGCCATTAAAAAACTGGGGGTGGAGCGACGTGTCTGGTCTGCCGGTGAGAATAAGGCCTTCATGGACCCGTTTGCACCACTTAAAGAAGACGAGATAGAACATGTAGATGGTTTGCTCGATGACGTCTACCGGCAATTTGTCGACATCGTTAAACAGGGGCGGGGAGATAGACTGGCGGGTGATGATGAGGCGATCTTCTCCGGGCTTCTCTGGACTGGCGAGCAATCCCTGGAATTGGGGCTGATTGATGAGCTAGGCAGTGCCGGTTACGTTGCTCGGGAGGTCATTGGGGCCGAAGAGATAGTGGATTTTACCCGCCGTGAGTCCTTCATCGATCAATTTGCAAAGGAGCTGGGGGCGTCACTGCTACAAGCATTGAGAAGTCAATTTAATCTTCAATTAAAATAAATATTTACAGATCATATATAAAGTAAATTATGGTAGTATCAGGCGAGTCGATCCAGAAAGCCTTCTCCAACTGCCGGATCGATGAACGCCATGAGTGATGATCTGAGTGCGAATATCCTCCAATCGCTAAGGGAGAAGCCGGAGCGGAAAGCCGATGAGCTTGCGCGACATCTGGGGTCGTCCCGAGCCGAGATCAACCGTCTCTTATATGGCCCGCTAAAAGACAGGGTTCAACAGGATCGCGCTTACAGGTGGTCTCTCGTAGCCACAGAGTCCGGGCGTGCTCCGATCAGCGGCGAAGACACTGCGGAGCAATTTGCCAACACCGATCTGGCCAGATTGTGCCGATACTATCTTGCCTGCCTGGGTTTCGATGACACCGGGGTATCGACGTTTCTGAGGTCAAAATACAGCGCTCCCGACTACCTCGAAGTGAATGTGATCCCCCGCTCGCCACATGATCTTGCAGAAAGCGAGGGCGTGAGAAACCTTCTCGGACGAAAACGGACGGAGCAGGGGCGGTATGGTCTCTATTACGGTTATCCGATCCACATCGCACACCTGAAGTCTCGGCGTTCTGGCTGGCAAGGCTTCATGGTCGAGCCGATATTCCTGTTCCCCATTGAAGCGGAAACAGGCACGGACCGACTTACCATCGATCCTGGCTTTCCCATCATCAATCAGAAGCCATTTCAGAGCTTCACCAATGCGCAGCGTGATACGCTAATGAACGAGCTTGTTCAGCTTGAGAACGAGTTGGGATTTGCTGTCGATGGTGAGCGGCCGGACATTGATGAAATCGCAATGCGACTTCAAGCTACTCGTCCTGAATGGCCCTGGAAGGAGGACATCGATCCGGATATTCTTAACTCATCAAAGAGGATCCCCATTGATGAGCTGAATGAGGCGGGGATCTACAATCGAGCTGTGATCCTGATGGTGGAGAAATCGCCTTTCACGCAGGGTCTGGAAAATGAACTTCATGACCTCGCCAGGATCCCCGCTGAGAGGTATGCAGCAACTGCCCTGGGGAGTTGGCTATCGACTGAAGAGCCGAACCAGGGGCAGGCAGATGCCGATCTGCCACCACTTCTTGAAGTCCTGCCGATGAACTCCGAACAGCGCAGGGCCGTGTCCATCGCTTTGAACCAGCGTGTTACCATCATCACGGGGCCACCCGGGACGGGGAAGTCTCAGGTCGTAACGAATCTGTTGATTAATGCCGCATGGAGGGGGAAGCGCATCCTCTTCGCCAGCAAAAACAACAGGGCTGTCGATGTCGTCGAAACGCGTATCAACGCGCTCGGCTCACGACCGGTGCTTCTGCGCGTCGGCGGGCAGTCTTACCAGATTCGTCTTGCAGAGTACGTCCTTTCATTAATGTCCTCAACAACGACCCCTGCCGAGAAGGAGGAGTTCGCGCACGCCAAAGCAGTCCATGAACGGCTATTGACCCAGCATGAGCAACTTGCCACGGATACACAAAAACTCATTGATCTCCGAAATGAGATTGACCGCCTGGAACAAGTTGCCGAGGTGGCGCGCGATCAACTGGGTGCGGCCATATTCGCCAGGGTTTTGGAGTTTGATGTAACTGCGATCACCAACGTGTTCGCACACCTTGAATTGGCATTGGACAAGGCCGATAAGAACAAGGCCGGGGGCCATGCGAGTATGGTCTGGCCACTCATCCGAAACCAGCGGCTCTCGGCTTTGACCACGTAGCTATTGAGTGCGAAGTCCTCGTTTGCGGCACTCAACATCCCACCTCCTCGCAATCCGACGACAGACGATGACATCCCTTCTGTGCGTGACGCCCTCAAGGCAGCGAAGATAAACCTGGGCGCACTCAAGAGTGCGAGGCAATACTTCAGGGCATTGAGAAAGCTCCAGGCCTCACCAACCCTTGAGGAGATTGCTCGCAAGGAAGTGCTCCTGCTTGAAGAGATGGCGCAGCACTCGCAGCAGCTTTGGAAGCTCTGGTTGCGTCTTAAACCGTCTTTGTTGTCGGCGGAGGAGCGCAAGAAGCTCGGCAAGTACATCGCGCTACTGAAAATGGTGATTGAGGCCGGTGATGAGGGCCGACTCTCCCGCCAGGCATTTGCCCAGTACAACGCAATGCTGAGGAGTATCTCCCACCTCCTGCCGTGTTGGGCGGTCACTTCTCTCTCCGCACAAGGCAGGATCCCTCTGGAGCCGAGTCATTTTGACATCGTCGTCTTCGATGAGGCGAGCCAGTGCGACATTGCCTCAGCGCTACCGCTGCTCTATCGCGCCAAATCGGTTGTCATCATCGGAGATCCCAAGCAACTCTCGCACATCAGCCGTCTTCATCGAGGCCAGGACCAAACCTTGCTTGAGCGTTTCGAGCTTCTGCGGGATTTTCCTCACTGGTCGTATTCACACCAATCCCTGTTTGCGCTCGCATCAACCCAGGTGGGCGGCGCCGGCATCGTCAGTCTGCTTGATCATCATCGCTCTCACGCTGACGTCATTACATTCTCAAACAACGAGTTCTATGAGAAGCGGCTACGGGTAGCGACCAACTACGATAATCTCCGATCGCCCAATCGCTCCGAGCCGGGGATCCGATGGGTAGACGTAAAAGGCAAGGTAGTCCGCCCCGGCACAGGAGGCGCACAGAACGCTCATGAAGTTGATGCCGTGATAGCGGTGCTGCAAGACCTGGTATTGAACAAGAACTATGAGGGGAGTATGGGTGTGGTCACGCCATTTCGTTCCCAGGCGAATGCCATAACTCAGGCCGTACACAGGGACGAGCAATTATCATCAGTATTGATGCAGCGGGGGTTCCTGGCGGACACGGTTCACAAGTTCCAGGGGGATGAGCGCGATGTGATGGTGTTCTCGCCCGTCCTGTCGACGGACTTTCCTCAAAGCACGCTTGGGTTTCTTCAATCGAACGGAAACCTGTTTAACGTGGCTATTACCCGGGCAAAAGCGCAGTTGATCGTTGTTGGGGACATATCGGCGTGTAGCTCGTGCGAAGTCGGTTATCTCTCCCGTTTCGCCACCTATGCGGCATCAATAGAGCGCCAGGTGAGAGAAAACATTGATACACACCTGGAGGAGTACGGACCGACGTATCCGAATATCGCACAGCCAGAGCTGGTTTCCGATTGGGAGCGCGACTTCTACGCCGCCGCCTATGAGGCCGGCTTCCGATTGATCCCCCAGTACAGTGTCGAGAAGTACATGGTTGATTTTCTTATGCTGGATAATGACCGGAAACTGGTGATCGAGATCGATGGTGAACGTTATCACCGTAATTGGACTGGCGAGCTTTGCCGTAGAGATCAGATCCGTAATCAGCGTCTCTTCGAGCTTGGCTACGACGTCATGAGGTTTTGGGTTTACGAGGTTCGCGATGATCTGAAGGCGTGTTTCAGGAGGCTGAGAAAATGGCGGCAAGATGGAGCAAGCCCGGTACAAGAGGTCGGAGCCCTCATGCGGTAGTTCATGGCGGAAGAAGCCCTCGCTGGTGAAGTGTCGGAAACAGGGATCGTGTACTCGGCAGTCACATACGCCTTTCTCCGAGAGGGTGATCAATGCGCCTTGGCTGGATGATGCTGCGGCGGTATGAACTACTATAAGGGCAGGATAGATTGTTAGAGCTAAAAAATCGCCTTGTCAGTTTGTTCACAACATCAATCGCCTGGCGCCATTGATTCTGGATGGGGGATCCCTGTGCCATAGAAAACTCCAGGTTGATCAAGGTTTTCTATAGCCAGCTCTCCTGAGCATTTTAAGCAATGAGATGAGCGGCAAACCCAGCAGGGCGGTGGGATCATGACTGCTGATCCGCTCTACCAGGGTGATCCCGCCCGCTTCTGATCTGAAGCTGCCAGCGCAATCGTAGGGCGCATCAACCCGCAGGTAATGCCTTATTTCTTTGTCTGTTAAATCCCTGAACTCAACTTCAACCCGAGCGGTTTCAGCTTGGGCCCTTCCAGTGGCGCCATCATACAAATAAAGGCCAGTGAGAAACTGGGCTCTCTGCCCTGACATGGCCTGTAATTGTTGAAAGGCGCGTCTCTCATTTCCGGGTTTATTGAATATGTGCCCGTTCACAACGGCAGTTTGATCAGCGCCGATGATGAGCGAGTCGGGATACGCCTCAACCACCGCCATGGCTTTCTCCCGTGCCAGACGTGCCACCATCGCATCTGCCGGCTCGTTCGCAAGCGGGCTTTCATCAATGCCCGGGTCTTGAGCATGAAATGGCAGTTTAAGGCGTTCCATCAATGCCCGCCGATAGGGGGATGAAGACGCCAGAATGATATCGCTCTGATCCCTCATCAACATCATAATGACGATCTATAAAACACTGTCAAGTCAATGGGTTAAGCTAATGAGTTTAAGGTCAATTTTTGACAGTGGGGAAGTTGATCGTTACACTTTAGCACCTGATGCCAGCAGATCTGCCCCTGTCCATCGCCCCCAGGCGTCTTGCCCAAGCAGCGGTAGAAATGCAAGGGCAGATTGCATTAGAGAGCATGCCACGGCTGGGAGAGGTCTTGCACGATAACCGGGGGCTGGTCGATGTGCACTTGGCGTTCAGGCAGGATGAGAATGGGGGGATCTGTATTACCGGCACATACCAGGCATGTTTGCGCCTCATCTGTCAGAGGTGTCTGGAGCCGTTTGAATGGAGGATAGCTCACCCGATCAACGTTGGTGTGGTGTTTGACCGGGCAGAGATTGACAGGTTGCCGGACACATTAGAGCCGCTGCTTCTGGGCGAGGATGCCGTGCTGTTATCGGTATTCATAGAAGATGAGGTTTTGTTGGCTCTGCCGCTCTCACCCGTGCATGATGAGAGAAACTGTGTGGCAGGGAAGATGAGCAAGCAATACGGATACACCAGGGAGAACCCGTTCGCCGTATTAAAAAACTTAAAGTCGATCAACAACAAGAGGTCTTAAATCATGGCTGTTCAACAACGTAAAAAATCGAGATCAAGACGTGATATGCGCCGCGCACATGACGCCTTAAAACCCGCATCTTTATCAGTAGAGCCCACTAGCGGCGAGATCCACCGGCGACATCATATCAGCGCCGATGGATACTATCGGGGCAAAAAAGTGCTCAACACCGATGATAAGCTAAAATAGCGGGATAGGGTCGGCGTCATGGACATCACCACCAGGTTATAGCCTTTCAAGGCCGAGATGACAATCTGCCTCGCACTCGATGTCATGGGGGGGGATCATGGCCCTGATGAGATCATCCCGGCAGCGGTTTTTGCCCTGAAAAAATACCCTGATCTGGAGTTGACTCTGATCGGACGTGAAGATGTCGTGGGTAACGTCGTTGCAAAACAACACGGTGTTGATCGATCACGTCTGCATGTTGTCCATGCCCCCGAGGTTGTTGAGATGCACGAGTTACCCGCCTCGGCGTTGAAAAATAAAAAGCAATCCTCAATGCGTGTGGCCATTGAGCAAGTTAAGGAAGGGCAGGTGCAGGCCTGCGTGAGCGCCGGCAATACCGGCGCACTGATGGCCATATCCCGATACATCCTGAAAATGCTGCCGGGCATAAACCGACCGGCCATCATCTCCACCATGCCCGGGATCCACGGCCATACCCATATTCTCGATCTGGGGGCGAATGTTGACTCAAATGCCGAGCAGTTATTCCAATTTGCCGTGATGGGTGCGGAATTAACCAGTGCGGTTGAAAACATACCGGAGCCGGAAGTGGGTCTATTGAATGTCGGCTCAGAAGAGATAAAAGGCAACGACTGCGTCAAACAAGCGGCGATATTGTTATCCCAGAGCCATCTTAACTACATCGGCTTTGTGGAGGGCAATGATATCTATTCCGGCAAGATAGATGTGGTTGTCTGCGATGGTTTCGTCGGTAACATCGCACTGAAAGCCAGTGAAGGCGTCGCCGAGCTTTTCACCCATCATGCGACTTTCGAGTTTCAGAAAACCCTCTATGGAAAACTGGCCGCCACCATCTCATTGCCCATATTAAAAGCCATACGCAGGAAAGTGGATCCCAGGCGATATAACGGCGCCAGCCTGCTCGGATTACGGGGTATCGTCATCAAGAGCCACGGCAGTGCGGATAAGTTCTCTTTTACCCATGCCATTGAAGAGGCCATTGTTGAGGTGAAAAAAAATGTCACCGACCGCGTTGCATCCCGCCTTGAAGCATTACTCATAGAGATCTGATTGTTGCATTACGCCAACATCATCGGTTGTGGTGGTTATTTACCTGAGCGGGTGATGCCAAACTCGGAGCTGGAAGCGCTGGTGGACACATCGGATGAGTGGATAAAGACACGCACGGGGATAAAACAACGGCATATCGCCAGAGAGGATGAAACCACCTCCGATATGGCCTATGCGGCGGCACTGAAGGCGATTGAGATGGCGCAGATAGAGATCCGCAGCATCGATCTCATCATCGTGGCGACGTCCACACCGGATCTGATCTATCCGAGCACAGCCTGTTTGCTACAAAAAAAACTGCACCTCAACAATGGCGCCGCCGCCTTTGATGTGCAGGCCGTTTGCTCCGGGTTTGTTTATGCCCTGAGTATCGCCGATCAATTCATCAAGTCCGGTGCATCGAGAAGGGTGCTGGTTATCGGCGCTGACATGAACTCCAAAATACTGGACTGGTCGGACAGGACGACCTGTGTGCTGTTTGGTGATGGTGCGGGTGCGGTTGTTCTCGATAGCCGGGATGAACCCGGCATCTATAAAACACGGCTACATGCCGATGGCGCCTACGCAGAGCACTTGCAGGTCCCATCCGGGGTCTCCAGACCAACGGCTGATCCCTTTATTCGCATGAACGGCAATGCCGTGTTTAAGTTTGCCATCAACACAATGGAGAGGATCGTAGATGAGACTCTTTCAGGAACCGGGCTTGGCAGAGCTGACATTGACTGGCTGGTGCCACATCAGGCGAACCGCCGGATCATTTCCGCCACGGCAAAGAAACTCAACATAAGCATGGATAAGGTGATTTTAACTGTCGCCGAGCAGGGCAACACCTCCGCCGCCTCTATCCCCCTTGCCCTGGACGCCGGGATCAGAGACGGGCGTATTCAAAAAGGCGATGTGGTGTTGTTAGAAGCTGTCGGCGGCGGTTTCACCTGGGGCTCGGCGTTGATGAAATACTAAACCGTAAAACGAGCAGGCCATGAGCGATAAATTAGCCTTTGTTTTTCCCGGGCAGGGTTCCCAATCTGTGGGGATGTTGTCTGACTTGGCCGAGACGTTCTCGGGCGTGGGCGATGTGTTCTCGATAGCCTCTGATGTACTGGGATACGATCTGCTTTCCCTGTGTGAAAACGGCCCGCAAGAGAAATTAAATCGGACCGAAAATACCCAGCCTGCACTGCTGGCAAGCAGTTACGCCATCTGGCAAGTTTGGCAAGAGCAAAACGGCACGACGCCTGATATGCTCGCCGGCCATAGCCTGGGGGAGTATTCAGCTTTGGTGTGTGCCGGTGTGTTGGAGTTCTCTGATGCGATAGCGCTGGTTAGGGACAGGGGGCTTTATATGCAGGCAGCGGCGCCGGAGGGGCAAGGTGCGATGGCGGCGATTTTAGGGCTGGATGATCAAAAAGTCATCGAAGTATGTAATGAGGGATCGGGATCTGACATCCTCTCTGCCGCTAATTTTAATTCCCCCGCTCAAGTGGTCATAGCAGGTCATGTGGGTGCAGTTGAACGTGCGATAGCGCTGGCGAGAGCTGCCGGGGCGAAACGCGCCCTGTTGTTGCCGATCAGCGTGCCGTCACACTGCCGGCTAATGCTCCCGGCAGCAGAGAAGTTGACTGAGCGATTAGGCGGGATCAGCTTTAAGCCGGCGAAGATACCGGTCGTGCAGAATGTTGACGCCCGGCTTCGCTTTGATCCAGAGGCGATCCGGCGTGCCTTGATAGCCCAGTTGCAGGAGCCGGTACTTTGGTCAAAGACGATTTCCACGATGGTGCAATCGGGTGTTTCCAGCATAATAGAATGCGGTCCCGGCAAAGTGCTCAGTGGACTGTGCAAGCGCATTGACAGGGGTATTCTCAGCACCAGTTTATCTAACTCCAGCTCAATCACAGCGGCATTACAGGCATACCATGACGCATAAACTGGACGGGCAAATCGCACTGGTGACGGGCGCCAGCAGAGGAATAGGCGAAGCCGTGGCTGATCGGTTAGGGCGGGCCGGCGCCTATATCATCGGTACGGCGACGACCGGCAGGGGCGCTAAAAAAATTGAGGCGGGGCTTAAATCAGCGGGAATTGAGGGCAGGGGGCTGGTGTTAAATGTCAGTGATCCCCAATCTGTGGCGCACTTATCAGAGACATTGGCTGAAGATGATGTGCGGCCATCCATCCTGGTGAATAACGCCGGTATTACCCGTGATAATTTAATGATGCGAATGAAGGCGGACGAATGGGACGATGTGATCAACACCAACCTGGGCTCTGTCTACCGGCTGACCCGGGTCTGTCTTCGGGCGATGCTAAAGGCCCGATATGGGCGCATTATCAACATGGCCTCTGTCGTTGCATTGTCCGGCAATCCGGGCCAGGCGAATTATGCCGCAACCAAAGCCGGCATGATCGGCTTTGCCCGTGCGCTGGCCCGGGAGGTGGGCGGCAGGGGGATCACGGTGAATTGTATCGCCCCCGGCTTTATAAAAACGGATATGACCGATGCCTTGTCAGCAGAGCAGCATGAGAGGCTGCTTGAACAAATCCCTCTGGGTCGACTGGGGCTTGCCGATGAGGTCGCCCATGTGGCGCTATTCCTCGCATCAAACGCGGCCAGCTACATCACAGGCGAAGTTATTCATGTGAACGGTGGTATGTACATGGCGTAACTTATCTATATTTCAAATTAAATAAGAATCTTAAATCTATGTTTAATAACACTTTATTAAAAATAAAACAACGTCGCTTGCAAGTTTTCACTAATTCACTTACCTTACACACGCTTTTCGGTCCAGGTACTGCATAAGGAGGTTATATCCATGAGTAGCATTGAAGAGCGCGTTAAAAAAATCGTGGTAGAGCAACTGGGGGTTAAAGAGGAAGACGTCATAAGCGAGGCTTCCTTCGTTGATGATCTGGGCGCTGATTCGCTGGATACGGTTGAATTGGTGATGGCCCTGGAGGAGGAGTTCAAAACAGAAATACCGGATGAAGAGGCGGAGAAGATCACCACTGTTCAGCAGGCTATCGACTATATCAATTCACATCAGGAATAGTCGTTTGTATCAGTACTGATGCGGCCGCGCAGTTATTGTTAGCGGCCTTTTTTTTGATCGGGCAACGGGGATCAGATCAGTGAGTAGACGGCGCATCGTTATCACCGGGCTTGGATTGGTTACCCCTGTCGGCAACACAGTGGCCGATTCCTGGGATGCCATACTGGCGGGCAAAACCGGTATTGCCCCTATCTCGCACTTCGATGTATCGCAATTCCCGGTGAAATTCGGCGGTTCAATTAAACATCTGAACCTGGATCAGTACATCCCCAAAAAAGAGCAAAAGAAGATGGATCCCTTTATCCACTACGGGATGATAGCCGGGATCCAGGCGGTGGAGGACGCCGGTATTGAGGCCACGGAGGCGAATGCCCATCGCATCGGCGTGGCGATTGGATCCGGTATTGGCGGCCTGCCGGGGATAGAAAAAACCACCGAGACCATCATGCAAAGTGGCCCGAGAAGGGTCTCGCCCTTTTATGTGCCCAGCAACATTATCAATATGATCTCGGGTAATTTATCCATCCGCTACGGATTTAAGGGGCCTAACTTCGCTATCGTCACGGCCTGTGCCACGGGCACGCACAACATTGGTGATGCGGCCAGGATGATTGAATATGGTGATGCGGATGTGATGGTGGCCGGCGGGGCGGAAATGGCCACTTCACCCACTTGCCTTGCGGGTTTCGCCAATGCCAAGGCCTTATCCACGCGCAATGATGAACCCGAGACTGCCAGTCGCCCCTGGGACCTGGAACGGGACGGTTTTGTATTGAGTGACGGGGCAGGCGTGATGGTGCTGGAAGAGTATGAACATGCCAGGGTGAGAGGCGCCAATATCTATGGCGAGCTCACAGGCTATGGGATGGGTGGGGATGCACACCACATGACGGCGCCGGCCGAGGATGGCGCCGGCGCCATACGCTGTATGGAAAAGGCGCTGAATAATGCCGGGGTAGATAAAAGCGATATTGATTATATCAATGCCCATGGCACCTCGACGCCAGCGGGGGATGTGGTTGAGAGCGATGCCGTCAAGGCCGTGTTTGGGGACCATGCGAGGACGCTCGCCATGAGTTCGACAAAATCCATGACCGGCCACCTGCTCGGTGCGGCGGGGGGGGTGGAGGCCGTTTATTGTGCCCTTGCCTTGCGTGATCAGGTTGCACCCGCCACTGTGAATCTGAGTAACCCTGATCCCGCCTGTGATCTGGATTATATTCCCAATGCAGCGCGCGAGATGAGGCTCGATCTCATCCTGTCAAACTCCTTCGGTTTCGGCGGCACGAATGGCAGTCTTGTGCTAAAGCGCATATAACCATGTACCTGGGCGGAATAGTTTATGGCCCTATTTTGCTGTTTTGACTGATCCCGGCTCATGCCTGGTTAATGGTAAGGCCGGGCAGCTCATCTCCATCCATGATCGGGGATTGCAATTTGCTGATGGTGTCTTTGAGACCCTGGCGGTACAAAATGGGCTTGCGCTTTGCTGGGATGAACATTTCCAGAGACTGCAAACAGGCTGTGAGCGTTTGTCACTGCCTTGCCCAGAGAAAGAGCAACTGGCGAGAGAGGCAGCGCAGCTTTGCCGGGGGCTTGATCTCGCCGTCTTAAAAATCATGCTGACCAGGGGGGAAGGGGGGCGTGGCTATTTGCCCGTAAGCGGTGAGCGCCCTAACCGGGTGTTACTCACCTACGACTGGCCAGCCTATCCCGCCCAATACCCGGCCGAGGGGATCCATTCATTTATCTGCAAGCGACGTATCGGGCATAATCCGGCGCTCGCCGGTATTAAACACCTGAGCAGGCTTGAGCAGGTGCTCTTGCGTAAGGAAGTGGCCGATGCGGCTTTTCCTGAGGGCGTGGCGCTGGATCCGTTTGCTAACGTGATTGAAGGCTCCATGAGCAATCTGTTTCTGGTCAAAGGCGGCACATTGATCACCCCCGATTTGACCCGCTGTGGTGTGGCCGGCGTCATAAGAGAGCGGATAATAAAAATGAACGCCGAACAGGTCACTGTAAGAGAAGTCAAAACCGATGAGTTGTACTCGGCCGATGAGCTTTTTTATTGCAACAGCCTGATCGGGATCTGGCCGGTGAAGCGTCTCGGTGAGAAGCGGTTTAAGGCCCATGCCGTCACGTTTGACATTCAATCACGGCTACTTTGTGAAAACAACATCGCCCGATACTGATGAGAAAAGCCCTGCTATTTTCCGGTTTTTTTGTGCTGGCGGGCGTGCTGATCGGCGGCTGGCTGTTTCATGATATGCGCTCGCAGCTAAACAAACCTTTAAATATCGAAAAAGCGCAGATGTTGTCCATAGAACCGGGGATGTCCTTTGCTTCAGTAGTCGATGCGCTCACGGAAAAAGGCTGGTTTGAGCACTCAATGTATTTACACATTGAAGGCAGGCGCAGAGGTGTGGCCGGCTCCATCAAAACTGGAGAGTATTTGATCTCGCCGGGGGAGACGGCTTTAACACTGCTGGATAGGCTGGTTAGAGGAGAGGTGGTGCAACACGCCCTGACGCTGCTGGAAGGATGGACGTTTAAGCAGATCATGGCGGCCATTCACGGTAGCCCCTTTATCAGGAATACGTTGCATGCCACCGATCCGAAGTGGATCATGCGGCAGATCGGCTATCCCGGGTATTTTCCTGAGGGGCGGTTTTTCCCCGATACCTATTATTTTCCCAAACGGCGCCACGGATGTGGCCTTCCTCAGGCGGGCGTTTGATACGATGCAGAGCATCTTGCAGGAAGAATGGGAGAAGCGTGCGGCCGATCTGCCCTATCATTCCCCCTATGAGGCGTTGATTATGGCGTCAATTATTGAAAAGGAGGCCGGCGTTGCCGATGAGCGAGGAAAAATTGCCGGCGTATTCGTGCGTCGGCTTGAGAAGAACATGAAGCTGCAAACCGATCCCACGGTGATATATGCACTGGGTGACGCCTATGACGGTAATATCAGAAGAGGGGATCTGTCGGTTGATTCACCGTTTAACACCTATCGCTACCGGGGATTGCCGCCGACCCCGATAGCCGCTCCCGGACGGGCAGCGATACAGGCCGCATTGCAACCACAGGCGGGCAGTGAGCTCTATTTTGTGGCGATGGGGGATGGTCGACATCACTTCTCCAACACACTGGAAGAGCACAACAGGGCGGTCGCAACATATCAGTTAAGGCGGGAGTAAAAATGCCCGGCATGTTCATTACCTTTGAGGGAATAGAAGGTGTGGGTAAAACCACACAAATAAAAAAGACCTTTGAATTATTATCAAGCAATGGGGGTCATGTTCTCCTGACCAGGGAGCCGGGGGGCACGGAAGTGGGGGAGGCGATACGCAATGTGATGTTGCATTCAACCGAATTTAAGATTGAGGGCACACCAACAAAAAATCAGAAAGTACACAGTGTCCCCTCAACTGTTTTCCTAACCGGCTGAAAGTACTGGAAACCATATATTTTTAAATGATTGTGTTCAATAATTGTAAACTTAAAATTTCAAACTTATCCGATATTCATGACTAGACCAACAAAAGTCAATTCTCAACAAATTGGTTGATTTGTCTAATTAATTATAACTTGTTATTTCGCCATAAATTAACGCTGTGATTCAACAAATCGTTGATTCGCTGTCAAAAATCGGTGAATTGGGAACACAAAATCGTTATATTACATTCACAGCAAACATGGAAATGTAGCAAACTGAACGCAATAGCAACCCCCCAAAAAACTGTAGCACCAGCATGATTTGAAAGAGAAACAAATCAACTAATCTATACTTCACACCGATCAAAAATATCGCTCTTTGGAAAATTTTGACTTGTTATGGTGAACTAAAATATGAAATGCCGACAAGAAAAAATTCAATTGATTTAATCAAAAAAAAGCTCTAGCATGAATAAAACAAAAATAATTCAGACACTGCATGCCAACTGGAAAATAGAGAATATTCTAATCGACCGAAACAAGAAAAAAATTGGTTGTATTCAATGAAAACGAATCGAACAGCCCCAGCATTAACAAAAAATCATATTCGATTTTGTATTAAAATAGTGTAGAATCAAACAAAAAAAATTGATTTTGGTGAATTTTAAATATTAAAGGAGACCGAAATATGAAGAACAAAAAACTGGATGGACCCGAACGGGAAGCAAATCCGACCTAACCGTTTTAGAAGCAGATGCTGTATCCACTCAACCATTTATCGGTAATAACCCCAGCACTGCCAAACTGAAAGGCCATGCCACATGGCTTCACAATTACTCGATACTGCATAATATGCTACTCACTAAAAAAAAATTTTAAATGCTGAAAAAAGAAACGAAATAAGAGAAAAACTTTGGTTGTTTTCTGTACACAAAAAAATCCAAAAAGATCAATCGTCAAATATGAAAAGCCATACAAAACTTTGATGTAGTCCAAACTGCATGATAATGAAAAAAATTATTCCAAGCAATTTTAAAGATTTGAATAGGTATAGCAAAGATGTGCCCAAGAAACATGAATTTTGGAATATTTAAACAGACCAAAATATACCGCAAAAAATTGGAATAATATACTACAAAAGAAAAATTGAAATACCCACCAAAAATTTGGCTGCTTTCTGTGCCTAGAAAATTCAAACAAAGCCCTAAATATTCCCCAAACCCAAATAATCAACATTGTCTGAAAAATCTTGATAAGTTCCGAAAACAAGGCGCATTATAAAAAAATGAAAGGCCTATTACAAAACGAAACGTAGAATCGATTCATATTGCATATAAACTTGGAATATTAAAACGGACTGAAATATATTACAAGAATTTTGGTTGTTTTCTGAGCCTAAATAATTCAAAGCCCTAAACATTCCAAAAGCCAAAAAAAATCAACAATGCCCGAAAAATCCCAAAATAATGCCCAAAAAATTTTGATAAGCTCCGTAGATAAGGCGCATTGTCAAAGAAAATAAAGGCCGTACAATACGAGACGTAGAATCGATTCATAGTGCATGATAATGAAAAATTATTCTAAGCAATTTCAAATATTTGAATAGACATAGCAAAACTGTGCCCAAGAAATATAAATTTGGAATATTTAATCAAACCCTAAGAAATTTGGCTGTTTTCTGTTCCCAAATAATCTGAACAAAGCCCTTAATATCTCAAAAGCCCCGAAAAATCCAAAAAAAACTAAAAAATCTTGATAAGTCTCGAAAACAAGGCGCATTGCCAAAAAAAAAAAAAAAATGAAAGGCCATACAAGACGAAACGTAGAATCGATTGATACTGCATGATATTGAAAAAAAAAATTATTCCGAGCAATTTTAAATATTGGAATAGACATAGAAAAATTGTGCCCAAAAAATACGAATTTGAATATTAAAACAAACCAAAATATACTGCATATAGTGCTTAAATAATTCAAAGAAAGACCTAAATATCCAAAAATCCCAAAAAAGGTAAACAATGCCCAAAAAATCTCGATAAGTTCCGAAAACAAGGCGCATTGTCAAGGAAATGAAAGTGGTAGCCTTGAAAAAGGCTGTTTAACGTGGTAGCGGTAGCCTTGAAAAAGGCTGTTTTCTGTGCCCAAATAATTCGAACAAAGCCCTGACCATCCCAAAAGCCCAAAAATATTAACAATGCTTCACAAATCCCCCCAAAAAAATGCTCTAAAAGTTCCGATGAGTCAAAGAAATAAAAGGCCATACAAGACGAGATGTAGAATCGATTCAAATTACAGTATATGACACTCTGAAAATTTTGGCAATTAATAAAAAATAAATAATGAAATACCAGTGCTGCCACATACTTTTTTAAAACCAAGGCTGAAAAGAGTCACTAGATTTTAAAAAATACTAGCGAGACAAAATAATATTGTCCAGTAAAGAAGATCTTTCATGTTATTGCAAACCACCTAAGTTTGGGCAAAAAATACAAGACTGACTTGACAAAGATAATACAAATAGAATTCCTCCTTGAATATTGAGCCAAAATACGAGTTACACCAGGATAGCAGACAAAACCAATCGGGTTTCAAAATCACAAGATCAGATCAAAAATTACTGGGGGTGGCAGCACTGGCTTACAACGGAAAATTTGCATTGTGGTTGTGAAATTGCAAAATCGTAACTACAGCTAAATTGTTACGAGCCGATAAAAGAATATTAAGGTGCACGTAACGAAGTAGCCACAAGCTAAAAAAATTGACATCGCTCAACACATTCTCAGTTCAGTTTCAAGAAATCTCATCAGTTGTATTTTGACTTGGTTTGAAAACTAATTTTCATTACGCTATGGAAATAAGAAAATCTTGAGAAATTCAATTGGTCATTTTTAAGATACT
>CBDAPU010000002.1:0-67718 GCA_965198875.1 Gammaproteobacteria bacterium
TACCTGGATACGGAAGTGGCGTTAGATAGCGAGGGTGTGATCACGGCGATACGCTCAAGGCACATTGATGACATCGGTGGCTATCCCCGTTACGAGCCGTTGGGCTGCGCCATCTGGTCGCAGGTGTTGCCTGCGGCATATAAGTTACGCAATATCCGGATTGATTTTAATCAGGTTACCACCAACAAAGGCCCTGCCGCACCGAACCGTGGTTATTCCCGCCTGCCCCACATCTGGTTTATGGAGCGGGTAGTGGATATTTGTGGCCATGAGTTGGGTATTCCCGCCGATGAGATGCGTCTTCGAAACTACATCGAGGCATTCCCCTATGAGACGCCTAACGGGTGTGTCTATGATTCAGGCGATCTCCCGGCCATGCTCTCTAAAGCCAAAGCCCTCATTGGCTGGGATGACTGGCAGAGGCGGCAAAAAGCGGCACGAGAGCAGGGCCGTCTGCTCGGGATCGGGATCGGCACTACCCTGGATTCCGGCACCAATAACTGGGGGCAGGCGAGGTACGTCAACCCGGACGCCCCGTTCTCCGGGAACTCCACCGGGGCCACGGTCAAACTGGACCTGGACGGCAGCGTTGTCGTCACTTTGGGTACATTCCCACAGGGGCAAGGGCATGAAACCACGGCCGCCCAGGTGGTGGCTGAGGCCCTCGGTATCGACCCCGATGCAGTGCATGTCAAAACCGGTTTTGATTCACTCAACAACAACCACACAGGCCAATCGGGCACCTATGCCAGCCAATTTGCGGTAACCGGTCTCTCCGCCGTGCACGGCGCCACAGTCAAACTGAAGGCGGAAATAGCGAAACTGGCGGCGTTTGCACTGCAAGCGGGTGAGGATGAGCTGGAATATGGCATGGGCGATGCGGGCCCGCAGGTCGGTGTGAAAGGCGCTGAGCGGGCGGTTAATTACTGGATGCTGGCGAACCTTATCAACTCAAACAGCGCCACCCTGCCGGAGGAGTTGCGTGATCTGTCCTTACATGCACGCCATTTATATATACCGCCCTTCAAGGTGCCGGATGCAGAGAAGAAATTCGGCAATATCACCCTGACCTACGCCTTGCAACTGCATATCTGTGTTGTTGAGATCGACCCCCTCACCTACCAGACGAGGATACTGGACTATGCCATCGTTGATGATTGCGGCAAGGTGATCAACCCCATGATCGTGGAAGGGCAAGTCCATGGCGCCGCCGCCCACGGGATCGGGGCGGCGTTGGTGGAAGACATCTCCTACGATGAGGCGGGTAACATCATTGCCGGTTCCTTTACCGATTATGCGCCGATAACGATCAACACCATGCCTGAGCTAAAATGCGCCAATCGGGAATCACCATCGCCATTCACTTATCATGGCGCCAAAGGTATGGGTGAAGGCGGTGGCGCACCGTTGCACTCAATCTCGGCGGCCATACAGGACGCCTTGCATGGTGAAGGGATCAGGATTGCGACCTCCCATCACTCCCCCATGTCCCTGTTTGATCAATTCTCTCAGGGTAAAGACAGGGGGGTTAGCGTTAAGTCACGTTAGTCCCCTCTTATTGCATCGCCTGACAAACGGCTAAATCAGACACAAACCCAGGACAGCTTCACCCCTTTCACCGCCGTTGTCGATACCGCTATGAAACCTACATCCCCGTGCTCATATAATCGCCTTACCTCATCTTCATGTACGCTACCGGGATGCAGATCAATCTCGCCATCTTCATAAGTCAACGTGATCAGCATGATCTTCGCCTTAGGTTTTAACAGGCGCTTTATGGCATTCACATACCTCACTCGCCACCCGTCGGGCAATGCACCTGTAGAGACACGAATACATAGCTTTTGCACAAAGATAGCCAGGCTACCCCAATGCTACATCATCGATGGATGGTAGACAGCCTGATCAAAGGCGATGTCATTGGCTCCCACTTATCTAGCCAGTGATCATGCTCCATGTTGTTTTTCTGTGTTATTCAGGAAAATCGCAAGCTACATGCTCTCATTATTATGCGGCTCAAGGTGAAAATTGATTGAGTTTTAAGAGCCAGCAACGAATAATCATCACTGTCATGAACACGGGAGGCGCCATGCTCGTCAAACAGATCTGGACCGCTAATCACTGGCGTAACTTTAACTATCTGATCGCCTGCCCGGATACGGGTGAGGCGCTGGCCATCGATCCCCTGGATCACGAAAAATGCCTTGCTTATGCGAAATCTCAAGGTTGGGAGATTACCCAGGTGTTAAATACCCACGAGCACGGTGATCACACCGGCGGTAATCGCGCCATGATCGCAGCCACCGGGGCCAAATTGCTCGCCCACGCCAATGCCAAACATGCCATCGCCGGTATGGATGTGGGGCTGTCGGCGGGAGACAGGATTAAAGTCGGAAAATCCCTTGAATTGGAAACACTGGATACACCGGGTCACACCATGAGTCATGTTTGCCTGCTCTCACAAACAGAGCAACCGGCGCTGTTCTGTGGCGATACGTTATTTAACGCCGGCGCCGGTAATTGCCATAATGGCGGCCATCCCGATGAGTTGTATATGACGTTTGCCGATCAGTTAGCGAAGCTACCCGATAATACCCTGATCTACCCCGGCCATGACTACATTATCAACAACCTGCAATTTACCCTGGACAGGGAGCCGAATAATGAAGATGCAAAATCCTGGCTGGAAAAACTAACCGATCAGGACCCGGAAGACGCCTTGGTAACCACCCTTGAGATGGAGAAAAACATCAACATCTTCTTTCGCCTGAAGAGCCCTCAAGTGATCGAAAAATTAAGAGAGGCGTTTCCCGATTTACCGGCTTGCCCGGATGACAGGTCCGTATTTCTTAAACTCAGGGAATTGAGAAACAACTGGTAGGCGCATTCATTCAACCCGTGGATGAGCGCACGCGCTTGCTGGTCGCCGCAGACGCCATATTAGTGCTGCACACTTTATTCATCGCCTTTGTTGTTTTCGGTTTGCTCCTTATCATCATGGGCGTGATCAAAAAGTGGCGATGGGTAAGAGGCCCGTGCTTTCGCTTTCTGCATCTGGGAGCAGTGGGTGTGGTGGTAGTACAAGCCTGGCTCGGTGTTGTTTGCCCCCTGACCATCTGGGAGAACAAGCTAAGAGCAAGCGCCGGAGAGCCAGGCTATGGCGGATCGTTTATTCAACACTGGCTACATAAACTGATTTTTTATCAGGCCGAGCCCTGGGTATTTACCCTGTGTTACAGCCTGTTCGGCGCAGGGGTTATCCTCGCCCTGATCCTCTCCCCACCGCTACTTGATAAAACCCCAGGCACGGGCCGCGACCGATCAAACCGCCTGCATCCTGATGCCAGAGAATAGCTCCAATGCCCTGATCGCCGTTATCCGTCCGTTATCTGCTTCATGGAAACGTTGATAACGAAGGGGCGTCAACCACAAACAAAGGGACGGGCGTGATCCGGGGCGGTGGGGGCAATACTAGCCGGTCCAGCCGAGGCCCGCACTAATGCAGTTAATGGAGAGGAGCAGGGCGATCAGATCCTCATGCTTTCCTTCCTCCCTGAATCGTTTTACCAGTTCAACCTGTACCAGCCCGACCTGTTTCAGGATGTCGCCTCTTCGCTCCATCTTTCTGGTAAATCGGGTGAAGCGCTCGGCCAGCTTCTTCTCACCGGTCAACATGAGAATATGTTCTCTCGATAGCCTGTACTCATCCACGACTCTCGCATGGATCTTCGCTCTGATCTTCTCCCGACTGAGTAAATTGGCGTAGGCCTGGATAATGTCCAGATCCACAAACGCCAGTGATTTCTCCGCCTCATCCACTATCAACCTGAACAGTGGCGAGCGTTCATACATATCCGCCAGGAGCGCCTCGCCTTCTTCACCCCTGGCCTTAATAAAACCATTGATCGCCGTACCCAGACCAAACCAGGCGGGAACATGGTGGCGGTTTTGTGTCCAGGCAAATACCCAGGGGATGGCCCTGAGATCATCAAGGCTCTTGCTGCCAAAACGCCGAGCGGGTCTTGAGCCAATTTTGAGTTTCCCCAACTCCTTGACCGGGCTCGCTGTATTGTAGTAATCCATGAGACCCGGCTCCTCGGCCAACTGCCGGTATGCGCTATAGGCGAGGTTAGATAAGGTATCCAGCGCCTGCTCATGTTCATGGTTTGGTGTTAGGGGATCATCGCTGGCGGATCTCACCGTGTGCTCCATGACGCTCGCCGTCAGCAACTCCATTTGATATTGCGCCGTGCCGTGGTTTGCGTATTTTGATGACACCACCTCGCCCTGCTCCGTTATACGCAGTTTGCCATTGACTGAGCCCGCAGGCTGCGCGGCAATCGCCCTGCCGGTGGGGGCGCCGCCGCGGCTTACCGAACCGCCTCGGCCATGAAAAAAAACAACCGCTATGCCGGTTTCCCTGCTGGTTCTCGTCAGCTCCGCCTGGGCGCGGCTCAGTTCATAGTTGGCGGTAAAGAAGCCGCCGTCCTTGTTGGAGTCGGAATAGCCGATCATCACTTCCTGTGCGCCCCCCTGCTCTTTCACACTGCGCCTTACCAGCGGCGTATTCAGTAGCTCGCCCATGATCCCGGGCGCTGCGCGCAAATCATCGATGGTTTCAAACAACGGCACCACCGGCAGGGTGCAATACTCGATGGCCTCACCGCCGGCAAATAAACCGGCATATTTGGCCAGCAGATACACGCCCAGTATATCGGCCACAGAGTGCGTCATGCTTAATACAAAACCACCCACCGCCTCTTTATCGAGACTGTGTTGCGCCTCGGCAATCAGTTGGAATAGACCGTAGGTCATAGCGCATTGTCTATCTGTAAATGAAAAACGTGGTGGCTCCTTGAGCGCTCTGCCTAGCTCTGCCTGGATCCATTCAAGCCATTCGGCTGAGGCGGGAGCCACCGCTTTCGTGTCCTGATGTTGCAAGCGCCAGATCTCAAGCAGTGTGTTGGTGATAATGGTTGAGTTTTCCCTTACATCCAGATGGGCGGTACAAAATCGAAATGCCTGCGCCTGCCGATGCAGTGGTCGCACCCGGGACTTCGCCAACTGTGCACAATTTGCCTGTATCAATGCGGTTTCCAGAGTCTCTAAATCAGCGATAAACTGCTCGGCGCTTTGGTATTGGAAAGAGCGAAGTGTGGATTTCCTGCTGGTGTTGTCTATTTTCTCCAGCATACATATAACGAATTGCCTGAAAATCTCCCCGGGATTGCGTTTTTCTATCTTCTTTCGATGGCCGCTACTCTCCAGCAGATCCTCCAGACTTTCCAAAAACGTATCCGACACATCTATGGCATGATGGGAGATGCTGAGTTGAGAGATCAATTCCGCCAGCCTGGTTGAATAATGTTGCAATATCGCCCTTCTGTTGGTTAACAAGGCGTCCATGGTTATCGTGTTGGTGACATACGGGTTGCCGTCTCTGTCCCCGCCTATCCATGATCCAAATCGAAAAAAAGGCGGGATGGTGAATGTCTCGCCCGGGTAGTACCGCTCAAGGGCCCAGTCAAGCCTCTCCAGGGTCTCAGGGACACGGTCATACAGGGTTTGTTCAAAAAAGTGCAAACCCCATAACACCTCCTGATCAACGGATGGCTTCTCTATACGCAGCTCGCCCGTCAACCAGAGCAGATCGATCTCATCCCGTAGCTGCTCTTCAAGGTATTCCCGCTCCCTGGCAGTCCAGCGTGTGGCTTCCAGCCGATAAAGGATCACGTATATGCGTCTGTGGATCTGCAAGACGGTGACCCGCTTGGCTTCTGTGGGATGGGCGGTGATGGTCGGGGTGACCTGTAGCCTCTTAAGCAAGTCCTGTATTTGCCCATGAGTGAACCCGGCGGCTTTGGCCTCACAGATCACATTGGCGAAGGTGCCCGGTACGTGTTCCAGTCCCTGTGCTTTTTCAGTGACGCGCCGACGACGCATGCCGGTATTCTCTTCGGCAATATTGAGTAACTGAAACCAGATCCCCCATGCCTGCAAGCTGGCCGATAATAGATCCGGGTTATCCTTTGGCGCCGGTTGTTTGCCTTCAAACACCGGTAGTACGTCGGGGCAACGCAGTGCGATGACCTGTTTTAATGTCTCTGACAGGAGCGTGAGCAGGGCTAAGGCATAGGCCGCCGCCGCCCGGTCCAGTTCGGCGACATCCGTTTGCTCGGGAAAATCAAACGGAAATAGTATTCGATTATTCACACCACACGGTCGCGGGGTTCTTTGCCGCTGAAAAATAATTCCAGGTTCTCGAGCACACGCATGCCCATGGCAACACGGGTTTCCCTGGATGCGCTGCCCAAATGCGGAAAGAGCACGACATTATCCAGTGATAGTAATGCCTCAGGCACGGCTGGCTCCCCTTCAAACACATCCAGACCCGCTCCGGCTATGCCCCCGGACGTCAATGCGGCAATGAGCGCAGACTGATCAACAACATCACCCCTTGCACTGTTGATAAGAAAGGCCGAGTTTCTCATCAATGCCAGTCTTTCCCTGTTGATCAGGTGGTAGTTTCGCTCACCGCCGGGGCAATGCAATGAAACAAAATCCGCATCCTCCAGGACCTCTTCAATGGTATCTCGGCGCTCGGCGTTAAGTGATGCGATGGCATCATCCGCCGGTGGATAGGGATCGACAAACAGGATCTGCATGTCAAACCCGTGGTGCGCCCTATGCGCCATCGCCCGTGCAATCCGCCCCATGCCGATCAGCCCCAATGTCTTCCCGGTCACTTTCGTGCCCATCATGTGCGTAGGGCGCCAACCGCTCCATTGCCTGTCTCGCAGATGGCGCTCACCCTCACCGGCACGCCTCGCCACCATCAGCAGTAATGTCATGGCAATATCCGCCGTGCAATCGGTGAGCACATCCGGTGTGTTGGTGACAACCAGCTCACAGGCCCTGGCAGCTTCAAGATCAATGTGATTAAAACCCACGCCATAGCTGGCGATGATGGTTGTTTTTATGCCCTTAACCGCCAATACATCGGCGTTGATGCTGTCGGATACGGTGGGACAAAAGGCGTCTGCATGTTGTAGCGCTGTTTGCATTTCCTCCTCCGTCATAGGCACATCATCTTCATTTAGCGTGACGTCAAAGAGCGCCTGCATCCGGGCCTCGACTTCCTGCGGCCATTTGCGACTTACGACGACTTTCGGTTTACTCATGTTTGCTTAACCTTGAGTTTTGATCCGGTAACTGATCGGTGTACACATTGAAAGATGGCGTATGCCCAGTTGCTTAAACTAAGTGGAGCCTAGCACCTTTTTTACCACAGAGCCGAATTCCGAGGGTCTGGGCACAATAGTCACACCACACTCTTGCAGGATCTCCACCTTCTCGGCGGCGCTCTCACCAAAGGCGGAAATGATGGCGCCGGCATGTCCCATGCGCCGGCCCTTAGGCGCGGTGAGACCGGCGATGTATCCAATCACCGGCTTTTTCATGTTATCCCGGAAAAACTCGGCGGCCTCCGCCTCTTGCGGGCCGCCAATCTCACCAATCATGACGATGGCGTCGGTATCGGGGTCTTCCTCAAACCTCACCAGGTGATCCTTAAATGAGCTGCCATTAATGGGGTCACCGCCTATGCCGACACTGGTTGATACGCCAATACCTTTCGCCTGCATTTGTGAGGCGGCCTCATAGCCCAGCGTCCCTGAGCGCCCGATCACCCCTACCCGGCCTTCTCTGTAAATATGCCCCGGCATGATCCCCAACATGGCCTTGCCCGGACTGATAGTCCCTGCACAATTCGGCCCGGTGAGGATCATTTTGTCTTTCGCCCGGTAACGTCTCATATAACGTTTTACGCGGATCATGTCATGGGCGGGTATGCCATCGGTAATGCACACACAGTATTTAATCCCGGCGTCCGCCGCCTCCATGATCCCATCAGCGGCAAACGGTGGTGGCACAAACAGGATGCTACTATCTGCGCCAGTTTCAGCCACGGCTTCTTTCACCGTGTCAAAAACGGGCAATCCCAGGTGTTGTGCGCCGCCTTTTCCGGGGGTGACGCCGCCAACAACATGGGTGCCGTATTTGATCATATCTTCTGAATGGAAAGAGCCAATCTGTCCGGTGAAACCCTGCACGATCACTTTTGATTTTTCGTTGATTAAAATCGCCATCTTCAGTTACCTGTGCTTGCCCTTTGCCTGTGTTCTCGCCAGGCGCCCACGGCCTTCTCCGCAACCTGTTGTAATGTCTCCCCCATGATAATGGGCAGGCCACTGTCCGTTAAAATCCGCCGACCTTCTTCTACCCTGGTGCCGGATAATCGGACGATGAGCGGTATGTTCAAATCGATTTTACTCACTGCCTGCACAATCCCCTCCGCCACCCAGTCACAACGATTGATCCCGGCAAAAATATTCACCAGCAGGGTCTCGACATGTTTATCATCCAGCACCAGATTGAAGGCCTTGGCCACACGCTCAGGCGAGGCGCCGCCGCCAATGTCGAGAAAATTAGCCGGCTCACCGCCTGCGTGCTTGATCATGTCCATGGTGGCCATGGCCAGACCCGCACCATTGATAATGCAACCGATATGACCATCCAAACCCACATAGCTCAGCCCCCGATCCGCCGCCTTCATCTCTCTTGGGTCTTCTTGGGATTTATCACGCAACTCGGAAATATTAGGCCGACGAAACAGGGCGTTATCATCAAACCCCATCTTCGCATCCAACGCCAGAAGGCGACCATCTTTGGTTACCACCAGCGGGTTGATCTCCACCATGGTGGCGTCCAGATCACGAAATGCGCGGTAACAACCTAACAAAGCGGTGACGGCCTGACTGATCAGGGACTTGTCAATCCCTAACTTAAACGCAATCTCCCTTGCCTGGAAGGGTTGCATGCCGACGGCGGGCTCAACCACCACGCGGATCATGGATTGAGGTTTCTTGGCCGCTATCTCCTCGATCTCCATACCGCCTTCAGAAGAGGCGATGATTACAACACGCTCCATCTGTCTGTCGAGCACAAAACCCACATAGTACTCGGTTTCAATATCACTGCCGGACTCAACGTACAAGCGGTGCACTATCTTGCCTGCAGCGCCCGTCTGTTGCGTGATCAACCGTTTGCCGAGCAAGGCGTCCGCCGCCGCCCAGACTTCCTCATCGTCTTTACAAAACTTAATGCCTCCCGCCTTGCCCCTGGCGCCTGAATGAACCTGCGCCTTCACAACCCAGGCGTCACCACCGATTTCATGTAAGCGATAAACCGCCTGCTCCGGACTGTAGGCGAGGCCACCTCTCGGCACCGGCACACCAAAGCCTGAGAGGATCTCTTTTGACTGATACTCGTGTATGTCCACACTTCTCTACCTCATATAAAATTGATGTTCTTTTTACCCGAGATCCCCGTAAGATGAGAATGCGTTAATTCGCGTTGCAGGCAAAGACTTTAAGTTTTCATGGCTATGAGTTCGGCTTGCCTGACAATGTTTCTCGCCATCCGCTCCGAGGCCGCATCGATCATCTTGCCGTCCAGTTGCGCGGCGCCTCTGCCTTCTTTCGCTGCCTGCTCCAATGCCTCCAATACCCGTCTTGCACGGCTCACCTCCGCCTCAGGTGGCGACATGATCCCATTGGCCAATTCAATCTGCGCGGGATGTATCGCCCATTTGCCCTCATAACCCAATGCGGCGACACGCTTTGCCGCCGCCACATAACCCTCTGGATCATTGAAATCCCCATAGGGCCCGTCAATGGCGCGAAGTCCGTATGCCCGACAAGCGGTGACGATATTGACCAATGCGCCATGCCATTGATCGGCCAGGGCGCCGTCACACTGATAGTCCGGGTTCAAACCGCCGATATTCACCGTGCGTGCGCGCATACTGGCCGCATAATCCGCCACCCCGAAATGCAACGCCTCTAGCCGAGTTGATGACTGTGCAATAGACATCACATTAGCGCCACCGAGAGCGGTTTCAATTAAACACTCAATGCCTATTCGCTTACTGATACCTGTTGCATCCTCAATTTGGGTCAACAGGCAATCCACCATATAGACGTCCGCAGCCGTTCCTACCTTTGGGATCAATACGGTATCCAGCCGCTCACCCGCCTGCTCGACAATGTCGACGACATCCCGATACATGTAATGTGTGTCAAGAGCATTAATCCGCACCGACAGGGTTTTCCCCCGCCAGTCGATCTCATTGAGCGCCGCAATGATGTTCTCTCTCGCCTGTGGTTTATCCTCAGGGATAACCGCATCTTCACAATCGAGAAAAATAAAATCCGCAGAGGAGCTTGCCGCTTTTTCAAACATACCCGGGTTTGAACCGGGCACAGCCAGCTCACTGCGTTGTAATCGAGCGGGGGCTTGCTCAAACTGGGTAAAGCTCATAATCGACTCCTCACGGGCGGATCTTTAAGAAAAACCTGACTTCATCCGGGGTTTGCTGAAATAACGCAAAACAGCGCAAGAGTCGCATGATGGAAGAGCAGGCCATGTTCACGCTCCTGATTTATATTCTCGGCGCCTTGGTGCTACGCAGATACTCCTGTGCGGCGGCAACGCCACTGCCCAGTTCAATATCCATGCCTAAGTCTTTCATGGACATCTCGGCGCTGTTCAGCGGCGTTAACACCATCATCTCGTTAAGATCGCCAAGATGACCGATACGGAATGCCCGGCCCGCTATTTTGCCAAGACTGATGGACAGGGCGACGTTGTAGTAGCGATAGGAATGACGTGCTACCTCATTGCCATCCATGCCCTCTGGCACCAGCACGGCGCTGACGGTGTCGGAATACCATTTCTCATCCCTGGCTACCAAAGACAAACCCCAGGCCGAAACCGCCTTGCGTACCGCAGTCGCAAGGCGAGCATGGCGCGCAAAGACATTATCAAGACCCTCCTCCAGCAACATGTCTATGGACTCACGCAGGCCGCGCAGATAGAGGGTGTTGGGTGTGTAGGGGAAATAACCATTGTCGTTGGCTGCGATCATGTCATCGAATGAGAAAAACGTGCGCGGTAGTGTTGCTGATCCGCGTGCGGCCAATGCCTTTTCGCTGACACAGATAATGGCCAGCCCGGTGGGCAACATAAAGCCTTTTTGTGAACCACCGACACACACATCCACACCCCATTCGTCCATGCGAACATCCACACTGGCCAGCGAGCTCACGGCATCGACAAAAAACAAGGCGGGATGGGCGGCAGCATCAAGTGCGGCCCTCACCGCAGCAACATCACTTATCACACCGGTGGCCGTTTCATTGTGGGTTGCAAATACCGCTTTAATGTCTTTGTTGGTATCGGCTTTGAGAATATCGGCGTACCGCTCCACCGGCACGCCCCTGCCCCATTCCACCTCAAGGGCCTGCACGTCAAGCCCGTGGCGTTGACACATGTCTACCCACAACCAGCTAAACTGGCCAAAGTGTGACATCAAGACCTTATCACCCGGGGACAGGGTGTTGGTTATGCCCGCCTCCCAACCACCAGTGCCGGAGGCCGGGAAAATAAACGGGCGCCCGGTTTTCGTTTTGAATATCCTCTTCAAATCCTGAAATAAAGGTAGCGTGAATGCTGGAAAATCTGCGGCACGCATATCTTCCTGCTCAATGGCCATCGCATTGCGAATACGCTGCGGTACGATTGTCGGCCCGGGTATGTGTAAATAGTTTCGACCAGGCATGGTTAAGCCTCCCAATTATCTTAAATCAACAAGTCTCGACAGGCGAGGTGTGCGCCCCGCCCATCGGCCAGGGGAGAGCGGCGCTCATCCCCTTGTGATCACCCCAATGCTAACGCCACCGAGCATCCCCCGGTGCAAGTTGACGATCGGTAAAACAACATGATCCTCCTTAATCAAGGCATAGTATTCTTTACTGTTTATAATTAAAGATGGCTGATCGCTGGTATCACGTCCAGGCCCGTCACCCCTCTTGCCTTTGGAGAAAGACAGCACGGCAATCGCCTGACTGCTCAATACGTGGACCTCCAGGGGATCACCCTCAGAAGAACAGGCCAAATTGGCTTCCCCGTCGGCCTGTATGCGATCATCCCTGAGGAATGCCTTTTACCACAGTCACGGAGCAAATAGCCAGGTCTAATTTGCCTAAACCCCAAGTAATCCAGTGCAGATCAGATAAAAACCCTCAGGATTTCAAGGCATTAGCCAGTGCGTCTTTCAGATCCGCTTTAAGATCGGATACATCTTCATGTCCCACTGATAACCTGATCAAACCCGGCACGATGCCCGCCTGTTGTCGCGCCTCCTCCGTTAGCCTTGCGTGGGTGGTCGTAGCCGGATGGGTAATGGTGCTCTTGGTATCACCCAGATTGGCGGTAATGGAGAATAACTCCGTCCTGTCGATGAGCCGCCAGGCGGCTTCTCGCCCCCCTTGAACAATGAAACTGACGATACCACCAAAGCCCCGCTGTTGTCGCCTCGCCAGATCGTGTTGCGGGTGATCCGCAAGGCCGGGGTAGTAGACTGTCTCTACGCCATCCTGTGCCTTTAACCAGTGGGCCAGCTCCGCCGCATTACGGCTGTGGGCCTGCATTCTGAGCGCCAATGTCTCAAGTCCTTTTAGGAATACCCAGGCATTGAACGGGCTCATGGTCGGCCCGGTATGCTTGAGGATGTGAAAGAGCTCTTGCCCTATTAACGCCTCATTACCGAGCACGGCGCCACCCACACAGCGCCCCTGCCCGTCCAGGTATTTTGTCGCTGAATGGATCACCAGATCGGCGCCAAAATCAAACGGTTGTTGCAGGGCCGGGGTACAAAAACAATTATCCACCACCAGCAAACAGCCGCTTTTGTGCGCTATCTCGGAGAGGCGTTGTATATCAGCCAGCTCGGTTAAGGGATTAGAGGGGGTTTCGAGGAAAAGCAGCCTGGTTTTGCTCGTGATGGCCGCCTGCCATTGTGCATAATCATTGATGGAAACAAAGCGGGTGTGGATGTTGAACTTACTCAAGATCTGGCTAAATACATTGACCGTTGTGCCGAAGATGCTTCGTGATGAGACCATCTCATCGCCTGCTTTTAATAACCCAAGACACACACTCACGATTGCACTCATGCCGGATGACGTCGCTATGCACCTTTCAGCGCCCTCCATCGCCGCCAGACGTGCTTCAAACATACGCACGGTCGGGTTGGTAAAACGTGAATAGATGTTTCCCGCCTCATCGCCCGAGAACCGGGCCGCCGCCTGGGCTGCATTTTCGAAAACAAAACTGGAGCTTAAAAACAGCGCCTCGCTGTTCTCCCCTTCCAGGGTGCGTTCCTGGCCGGCACGAACCGCCAGTGTATTCGCCTGATAGGTCTCTGTCTCGATTTTCATCCTGTCACCCCCTCGGCTATCTTCACAAAAGGCCGCTTATCGACAGCCCGTGACTGAATGCAGGTTCGCTATGACAATCCAGCGCATAACAAGACATAAAAAAACCCGCATTCAGCCTGGTGGCTAAAGCAGGTTAGCTCTCTTTAGCCGTACTTATAATGCGCCCGCAAGCTGAATATCAAATCGGCGCTCAACAGATCATGAGAATAATTAAATCAGTGGGATATGTCAATTCATTCAATGAATATGCCGATGTGATTAGTAAAAATCACTCATTTATGAAAAACTTAGACCACCTGACTGATATGAATGAAATGAAAAGGAGAAATAGACGTGGCGATAACATCCTCATCTCACCCTGAAGGGGCGAGCATCACCATCAAAAACGGTGCATTACAGGTTCCGGATAACCCGATTATCCCTTATATAGAAGGTGACGGTATCGGGCCTGACGTATGGCGTGCTGCCAATGAGGTGCTGGATGCCGCCGTTGAAAAGGCTTATGGCGGCAATAAAGCGATTAGCTGGCTGGAAGTGCATGCCGGTGAGAAGGCCAATGAATTGACCGGTGCCTGGTTGCCGGATGAAACCCTGGATATGTGTCGGGAATATCTGATCGCCATCAAGGGGCCGCTCACCACGCCCATCGGTGGGGGTATTCGCTCATTGAATGTGGCGCTACGGCAGATCCTGGACCTGTATGTGTGCCTGCGCCCGGTGAGGTGGTTTAACGGGGTGCCCTCCCCCACCCGTAACCCGCAGGATGTGAATATGGTGATCTTCAGGGAAAACACCGAGGACATCTACGCCGGCATCGAGTTTGAACAGGGCGCTGAGGACAACCGGAAGTTTCTTGATCTATTCAAAGAGGCCTTCCCACACTACTACCAGAAGATCCGCTTTCCAGATACTGCCGGTATCGGTATTAAGCCGGTATCCCGGGAAGGGACGGCGCGTCTCGTCAAGGCGGCCATTCAGTATGCGATAGATAATCAGCGCAAAAGCGTGACCTTTGTACACAAAGGCAACATCATGAAGTTTACCGAGGGCGCCTTTCGCAACTGGGGTTATGAGCTGGCGGAGGAGTCCTTTCCCGATCACACTTACACCTGGGATCAATGGGAACGTACCCGCGCAGAAAAAGGCGCAGACGCCGCTAACCAAGAACAGCAGGAAGCCCTGGCCGGCGGGAAAATTCTTATCAAAGACGCCATCGCCGACATCACCCTGCAACAGGTACTCACCCGCCCTGAAGAGTTTGATGTGATAGCCACCATGAACCTCAACGGGGATTACCTCTCTGACGCCCTGGCGGCACAAGTCGGCGGCATCGGCATCGCACCGGGCGGGAATATTAACTACGACACCGGGCACGCTATTTTTGAGGCGACCCACGGTACGGCGCCGAAATACGCCAATCAGGATAAGGTCAATCCCGGCTCATTGATCCTCTCGGGCGAGATGATGTTGCGTTATCTTGGCTGGGTCGAGGCCGCCGATCTGATCATCTCCAGCATGGATAAAACCATCGGCAATAAAACCGTCACCTATGACTTCGCCCGGCTAATGGCGGGGGCGAGCGAGGTTAAGTGCAGTGAGTTTGGTCAGGCCCTGATCCAGAACATGTAGGCCTTGCCATGTCGGCACAGCGTAAGCGGATCATTGCCCGAAGCGCCGAGACGATCTTTGATGGTTTTCGCAAATACAATGAGAGTTTTACCCGCATAACAGAACGGGCGCGCCGCCGTTTCGAGCAACAGGACTGGGAGGGACACCAGCAGGATATCTCCGAGCGGGTTGATCTCTATGAAAAATCCGTGCGTCGTATTGTGCTCGCCCTGAGGAAGCACCTCGGCCCCAGGGTCAATGATCATACGCTCTGGAATGACATACGCTGGTATTTTGGCGAGCGCCTGGAAAACGTGCCGGACGCTGGTTTCATGAAAACATTCTTCAACTCCACCACCCGACGGATATTCGGCACCATTGGCATTGATCCGCAGCTGGAGTTCGTCTCACCGGCCCCGGACGAGGGCTTTAACCCCTTTGAGACGTTGACGTTAAACCGCTATCCCCACTGGGGCTCATTAAAAAATACATTTCAGAGCGTGCTGGAAGAGTTTTCATTTCGCATACCCTACAAGGACATACAAGCCGATGTGAAGCTGATCAGCCAGCAGATCAATCGTTACTATAAAATATATCTGGATGAGTTTGGTGAGTTCCTGAGGTTTGAGTTTATCGATTCGGCGTTTTTTCAATCGGCACGGGCCTATTTAATCGGCAGGACAATCCAGCAAAATCACATTAACCCCATCGTCATCGCCCTGAAGAACACCAATGCAGGCATAGAAGTGGACGCCGTGTTGTTGTCGGCGGAGGAAGTCAGTATCGTCTTCAGCTACACCCGATCCTATTATTTCGCCAACCCCCATTCCGTGATCGGCGCCGTGCATTTTCTGCATTCTATCCTGCCCCGTAAACCCATCGATGAGCTCTACACGGTACTGGGACGATTGCGGCAGGGCAAAACAGAGCGTTATCGGATCTTCTCACACCACATGAACAACACAGAAGACAAATTTATCCTTGCAGAGGGTGATAAGGGTCTGGTGATGCTGGTATTCACACTGCCGTCCTATGATCTGGTGTTTAAGATCATTCGCGATAAATTTGGCTACCCAAAAACGATCAACAAAGAAGACGTCAAAAATAAATACAAACTGGTCTCCCAGCATGATCGGGCCGGTCGTCTCATCGACACACAGGAGTTTCGACATTTGGAGTTTCCAGTCAATCGCTTCGATAATGACTTGCTGGATGAGTTATTGCGTGAGGGATCGGCTATCGTTCATGTGGATGGCGATAAACTGGTGATCGATCATGTGTATATTGAGAGACGGGTTCGTCCATTAAACTTATATATCAAGGAAGTGAACCAGACGGACGCCGATCAGGCGATCCTTGATTATGGCCAGGCGATCAAGGAGCTCGCCAATACCAATATTTTCCCCGGCGATCTGTTATTAAAAAACTTCGGCGTCACAAGACACAGACGCGTGGTTTTCTATGATTATGATGAAGTGGCCCTGATCACGGAATGTGATTTTCGGGACCTGCCGAAGAGTGACGATCATGACGACATCATGCGTCCTGAGCCCTGGTTTCATGTCAATAAAAACGATATTTTCCCGGAGGAGTTCATCAGGTTTTTATCCATGGATGCGAGGCTAAGAGCGCTGTTTATGGATGTCCATGGGGACTTGTTGAGCGCCGATTTCTGGAACAGGATCAAGGCCAGACACTTGAACGGTGATATTGAGCTCATCATTCCCTATTTCAGACATACCTTGCCTGTGGCCGACCTTAACCCGGCATAACGCAGGGCAAGCGATGTTATAGCCGCCTTTTTTGATCGCCCCATGTCACCTGCAATCAGGCTGCCCCGCCCCCTTCTCGCCGGCGTCCTGGTTATCGGTTTAACCGCCTGTGAGGCCGATAAGCCGGCAAAAATTGAATTATCCGGTTTAGCTATGGGCACCACCTATTCTGTCGTTATCAGCCCGCCCGCCCCTTCTTTTGACAGGCAAACACTGCATGGAAACATTGATGCGATCTTAAATGATATCAATCAACAGATGTCCACCTATACTGAGGACTCTGAGTTGATGCAGATAAACCAGGCGCACACAACGTCATGGTTGAAGATAAGCGATTCTTTAGTAGACATATTGCATATTGCCGGGCAAATAAGCGAGATCACGCACGGGGCCTTTGATGTGACCATCGGGCCTGTCGTCAACCTCTGGGGTTTTGGCCCTGAGAAGAGGACAACCACGCCCACCGATGCACGGGTTGAAGAAGAACGCCGGCATGTCGGTTATAAGAAGATCCAGCTAGATAGGGATAAAAACGCCATTAAAAAATCCCACCCCGAGGTGTTTATTGATCTCTCCGCAATCGCAAAAGGCTATGCCGTTGACAGGATTGCAGAGCACCTTCAGGGCCTCGGCGTTGAGCACTTCCTGGTGGAAATTGGCGGCGAGCTCCGGGCCCGGGGCATGGGCGATAAAAATCGCCCCTGGCGGATTGGCATTGAGAAGCCGATGGCTGATCGGCGCTCGGTGCGGAGAATCATTAAACTGGAGAATATGGCGATGGCGACATCAGGGGACTATCGAAACTTCTATGAGGAAAACGGCATACGCTACTCACACACACTGAGCCCCCTGACCGGCAAACCCGTTAGCCACGGGCTGGTATCGGTCAGCGTATTGCATCCATCCTCAGCCAAAGCCGATGCGCTGGCCACGGGTTTGTTGGTTCTAGGCCCTGAGAGGGCATTGGCTTTGGCGGTCAACAACAACATCGCCGCTTTGTTTATCGAGAAAACCGACAATGGCTACAGGGAAAAACCGACCCCGCAATTTGCGCGCTTTTTTATTGACTGAGGGCGTTTTTATATCATGATTACACGGGCTTTCAATCCTGCTCATTATCCAGCAAAAGGAGTGTTCTTATGCCATCATTTGATGTTGTATCTGAGATTGACAAACATGAATTGGTCAATGCCCTGGATCAAACAAACCGGGAAATCGCCAATCGCTTTGATTTTAAGGGCAGCAACGCAAAAGTCGAGCAGGCGGACAACATACTCACGTTGATTGCCCCCGCCGAGTTTCAAATAAAACAGATCAACGACATATTACAGACAAAGCTGTCAAAAAGAGGTATTGACATTCAATGTCTTGAATATGGAAAACCAAACGAGACGATGAACGAGGTACGCCAGGAGGCGACCGTGAGGGCCGGTATCGACAAAGAGCTGGCGAGGCGCATCGTAAAAATCATCAAAGGGAAAAAATTAAAGGTGCAAGCCAGCGTTCAGGGAGAGCAGGTGCGCGTGAGCGGGAAAAAACGCGATGAGCTACAGGCCATCATCACCCACCTCAAAGAGCAAAACCTGGGGCTACCATTGCAATATGTCAATTTCCGGGATTGATGATCCCGCCGGGCTTAAAACCGGAAGCCAGCACAGGGCTTCAAAACACGTCCGCCAAGTTGACCAATACACAGGGTCTCTATCAAGCACACTTAAACTTCTAAACTTCTGATTCATACTGCATAGAATGTGTCTCGCCGTTGAAGAGGCCGTATTTGGTTCAAGCATCGATCAGATCCCGCATACACTTCAACACCCGGGCAACGGATAACCTTGAGCGACTTGAATTAAGACCCATCGGCATAATTGACCCGGCGAGCGGCGGGCGATTTCTTAACGCTTTTTCGCCGCTCTACTACCCGCCTTAAATCGCACAGGTTCTAAAACCGGCCAGGACGTCACGCCTGTCCGGGGAGTAGAAGTTTCGATACCTGCCGGTGAGCATACGGCTTCGTGTCGCCCATGTCAGATCCTCTTTATTCGTCATCGGCGCCCTCGCTATGTGAAAGGGCTCAACCGAGACCTTGTGCGCCCATTTCTCATTATCGAACACAAACGGCGTCTGCCCTGATGCGCCCAATATGAACGCACCACCCGGGATCAGTACATCACCGGGCAGGCCACCGACATGGGCGTCTTGCATGATTGCTTTTAAGTAACGGTGACTTAGCGGTTGCGTCATGATGATTATCCCCTAGAGTACCGGTGTGAAGATTATCCTGATAACCCCCGCAGCAAAACGATCAAAAACAGGCAACCGCAGAACGGCGCTGCGCTGGGCCCGTTTGCTGCGAGAGCTGGGGTATGGCGTGATGATCCAGGAAACCTGGGATGGTTCACGGGCGGACATCATGGTGGCGCTTAACGCCTTTCGCAGCGCTCAATCCATCGATCAATTCGCCCGAAAACAACCATCTAATCCCTTGCTCATCGCCTTGACCGGCACCGATATGTATCATTTCCAGCAAACCCGGCCCATAGAGACACGGCGCTCCATGGAGCAAGCCGATGCACTGATCGGTTTGCACGGCCTCGTCTATAAAGCCATACCAGATAAGTATCATGGGAAATTGCATGTTATCTATCAATCGGCGCAACCATTGAAAAGCAGACGCAAAGCCGCTGTACGTCACTTCGATGTGTGTGTTATCGGGCATTTACGTGCGGAGAAAGACCCCTTGCGCGCCGCTTATGCGGCGCGGGGATTATCGAAGACATCCCGGCTGAGGCTCACCCATCTGGGCAAAGCGCATGATGATCAGTGGGCGAGAGTAGCCCGAGAAGAGATGGCGATCAATCCCCGCTATCATTGGTTGGGGGAAGTCGCATCGGATCGTGTCAGACAGGAGTTTGCCAGGACACAGGTGATGGTCCTGAGCTCCATCATGGAGGGCGGGGCGAATGTGATATCCGAGGCTATCGTTGCGGATGTTCCCGTGATCGCCTCTGATATCGAGGGTAATGTCGGCCTGTTAGGTGCGGATTACCCCGGCTACCATGCCGTTGAAGATACCGACTCATTACGGCAGTGCCTGGAGAGAGCGGAGAGGGATGATCAGTTTTTACGCCAACTCACTCAACACTGCAAGGAAAGGAAAAAGCGCTTCACACCAAAGCGAGAGCGGGCGGCATGGCAAGCCCTGTTAAATGGGTTTTAACCCCCCGGGGAGCTCTGATGTATTCAGAACTCCCTATGATATGATGGACGTACCACCATCTTCAATTACTGTTAAGAATTAATAAATAAAGAAGCTACTAGTTGCGGAGAAATAATAATAATGACACAGGAATCCACAGTTGCAATTTGGGACCCCATTTCTGGTATAAAAGATTTTGAGCAACCTCCAGCGGAACTTAGCTCATCAAGCATTCCAGGAATTAAAGCAATCTGGACAGAACAAAGGCGACGCCTTCAAGGGAGCCACCAATTATCAACTTTTACTGAAAAACTAAGCCGTGAATGGGCGATTGAGACAGGCCTAATTGAAAATTTGTATGACATTGAACGCGGTGTAACACAAACTCTCATAGAGCATGGGTTTCGAGCTCAACTATTGACCCACGGGAGCACAAATAAGCCCAGAGAGTATGTGATCCGTCTTCTAAACGACCAGAAAGATGCCTTGGAAGGCATATTTGATTTTGTAAAAAGCGAGCGCACACTTTCCACATCCTATATCAAGGAACTGCATTCTGCGTTGCTTCGAAGCCAACAAACAACCGAAGCGGTTGATTCCCAAGGCCGATTTACCGAGGTCCCGTTAATTAGAGGTGAATGGAAAAGCTTAGCCAATTACCCGAACAGAGATGGGATAACTTATATGTACTGCCCCCCTGAACAGGTCGCTTCGGAAATGGATCGGCTTGTTGAAATGCATTTCAATCACCTGGAACAAGGCGTCCAGAGTGAAGTGGAAGCCGCATGGTTTCACCACCGATTTACCCAGATTCATCCATTCCAGGATGGAAATGGTCGCGTTGCCAGAGCAATTGCCTCACTCATATTGATTAAAGATGGACTATTTCCACTCATCGTTACCCGTGAAATCAAACATGACTATATCGATGCACTTGAGGCCGCTGACAATGGCGACCTCACAGAACTGGTTAACTTATTTTCTAAATTACAGGCCAATCAATTTAACAAAGCCTCAAATATCTCTGAAGCCGTATTAATTGAAGAAAACGTAGATGCTGCGCTGGACGGTTTAATAAAGGCTGCTGAAAGAGTGGCTACCGAGCAACGAAAAGAACTCCAAAACGTATTTGGCCTAGCTAAATTTGTAGAAGGACAAATTGCGGAACGGCTAAAAGATATCTCACCAAAAATCAGGCAGGCGCTAAACTGTGTCGCCGATAAGCCTTACGTTTCCGTTAAGTACTCAGATGATGCAACGAACCATTATTTTCGTGCACAGATTTTTAAAAATGCCAAAGAACACCTGGGGTATTTTGCAAACACTTCCGAGTACCGATCATGGGTCGCTCTCCAGATGTCATGGGGCGCTCTTCAGATGTCAGAGGGCGCTCTTCAGATGCCATGGGCGCATCGAGCGAAAATAGTTTTCACAATTCACGGAATTGGGAGGCCATTCAATGGAAGCCTTGTTTGCGCTCCATTTCTAGAGTTCAAAGGCACTGATGAAGATGGTGCAACGGCAAATTTCGTTCCGTTAGCTGATGAAGGATTAGTTCTCTTTTACAACGAAAGTAAAGAAGACTTGAGCAAACGGCTTCTGCCCTGGTGGGAGCGAGTGATTAAAATTGCGCTCCAGGAGTTGAGTAATAACTTGTGAAATAGTGAGGGCATGGAAATTCAAAGGCTCCACTCCTTATCAACCTCGCTTCCGAGGATGGCGATCTCGTGGCGGCCCAGAGCGGTGCAAACTTTACTGCACTACTTCCAGAAAGCCAAAACACCGGGGGTTAGCTCCATTAACGGTGCGTCCATGCACCACTACTCAGAGCTTCTTAAGATAATATCCTCACCGATTGCCGATCCTCACCCTTCGCCAACACACGGCCAATAACAACCGCACGGGTATATCCCAGGCTCGCCAGTTCTTTCACGCATTGCTCAGCGCATGCCCGTGGCACGCTGGCGAGTAATCCGCCCGATGTCTGTGGATCAAACAACAAAGGATAACGCGGATCTTCTGCCACCTGTTCAGCATCAACAACAGCGCGGCGCAATCTTGCATTCCGGGGTTGTAGCGAGCTGAGTATCCCTTGCGCCACCGTCTCATCAGCGCCTTCAAGATACGGGATGGCGTTAAGATCAATTTCAACATCAAGGCCGGAAGGTTCTACCATTTCAACCAGGTGCCCCAGAAGACCAAAGCCCGTCACATCAGTACAAGCGGTAGCGCCATGTGCATACAAACATGCCGCCGCCGCCCGGTTAGACTGGATCATGCTGCCCAATGCCGCCGCTATCCAGCGGCCTTTTGCCTGATAGCGCATATCGGCCGCAAACAACGTACCGGTACCGATTGCTTTGGTCAGTATGAGGTGATCACCCACACACATGCCGGCCTTACGCAGGATATTGTCTTTATCTATCAGACCATTTGCAGAAAAACCCAATGACAAGTCCTCTCCCTCACAGGTATGCCCGCCAACAAGCGCCGTATTCGCCTCATTCAATACTTTTAATGCACCCTGCATCAGGTGTTTGAGCAACTCTTCTACTTTCTCCTCACTGCCATAGGGCAGGGTCACGACAGACAAGGCCGATTGCGGCTCGGCGCCCATAGCATACAGATCACTCAAGGCATGGTTCGCCGCCACTTGTCCGAAGAGATAAGGATCATCGATAAAAGCACGAAACGAATCGATGGTGTGCACCATCATTTTACCAGTGGGAACACTGAGGATGGCCGCATCATCGGGCTCATATAATCCAATCAACACATCCTCACGGCGGATCGGTTCAAGTGCCGCCAGCGCCTTTCCAAGCGCCGTGGCCCCCACCTTCGCACCGCAACCACCACAGCGCATGGCGGTGGCGGAGAGCGCCTTGATCGCCTCCTCATTAGCAAGACCAGGATGTATATCTAATCCATCATCATCCCGCATCTTTGGAAGCCGATTAAACTTATCCATAAACCGTTGATCTATCCAGTCTTTCCAGCGCCAGACCCAGGCGCCCTCCAACGCCCACCATGAACGGGAGGCAATCGCATATTTCTCTCCCGTAGATATTAAGCCAAGAAATGCCTTTTGCGGGCGGAATGGTTTGAGGCAATGCCCCAGTAACTTGTTTCTAAGGTTCCGTGTCAAAGGGGCGCCTTGGCGAGTAGCGAAGACGCCGGATTTGGCTCTTGGGTGGTTGAGAACATGGGCGATATCACCGGCTGCAAAGACCCCCGGGTGGGAGGTGGATTCAAGCGTATCGTCAACCTTCATAAACCCCTGCTCATCAACATCCAGACCAGCCCCCTGTAACCACTTCTGGGCGCTGGCCATGGTGACCCAGAAAATCTCGTCCGCCTCAAACGGCTCATGCTGAGAGAAACACAAGGTCTTCTCTTTCACTTCGCTCACCCGGCGCTGCGTATGGACTTTTACACCTCTCTCGGCCAACACACGATGAAACTTCTTACGCACACGGGGGTTATGGGTGATCAGAATATCGCTCGCATCGGTAAACAGATGATATTCAAGCCTGTTGCTTCGCGCCCCCCGGGTTTTTAATAGTTGATTTAGTCGGTATTGAATGGACAGGATCAATTCAACACCACCGGCGCCGGCGCCCACAACACCAATTCGCATGTTGCCCTCCTTTGCCAGGATCCTCGCACAGACACGCTCCCATCTGCTCACAAACTGATCGATGGGCTTTACCGGAATAACGTGATGATCGGCGCCGGGCACAACACTCGTATTCGGTGCAGAGCCGATATTGATGGACAGTACATCGTAATGGATATCAGGCCGGCCCTTGCAAATAATTATCTTCTGCTCAGGCGCAAGGCCGATCACATTATCGTGAAAAAACCGGGCGCCTGCAAACCGGGAAAGTGGCAGCAGATCAATGTGGGCGTCGTCAAATGTGTAATGGCCAGCGATATATCCCGGCAACATACCCGAATAAGGCGCCTGCAGATCCCGGCTTATCAATGTTATGCGTACACCCGGGATAGGCTTCATGCCGAACTTTTTTAATACCGTCACATGGGCGTGACCGCCCCCTATCAGCACCAGATCCTGGAATACCGGTGTGTGCTCCCGCTTCATGTTATCGATGAGCCAATACGGATAACAATAACAGGGCCCATGACAAACCGGCGTGCGTCACAATCATATCTATCTCAAAATCAAGCCTGTCCACCCGCCTGGCCGTTGCAAGATAGCCGGATAGCGATGATCACGGCGCTGATGAACCTTATCTGCACGCCCTTACACAGGCCGGCAGGTAACATCGCCCACCTCCAATGCCTGTCACGGCGCTCAAGTGCAACATGGTGAAGCACACAGCATGGAAGCGCCATCAGACATGCAATGCCTATGCCCTTAAAGCGATGTAAACAGATGATGCCCCATCTAAGGTTTGCTGATCACACACAACATCCAGGCGCCGCCAGTTGATGATGGCTTGTATGATGGCTTCTATGAGCCCAATGGCCTGGATAGAAAGTCCCAGAAAAGAATAAAAAAGACCGTGGAAATAGTCAGGGCCAACAACATAACCGGCAAACCCTTCTTGAACCACAGCCCCGGGCTGATCCGTAAGTTGGGATTATTCTCTTCTCTGGCTAACCGCTCTGAAATGGTGACGATATACACATTGGCGGTTGAACCGATATGCGTGCCGTTACCCCCCATACCGACGCCGATAGCCAACCCCCACCACAGTGGGGTGACGTTAATGCCGACTGTCTCCATGCTCAATATGATAGGTATCATCGCCGCTGTAAACGGAATGTTATCAATCGCCGCCGACAAGATGGCGCCTACCCACATCAATATAATCGTCGCCATTAACAGGTCCTGCTGCACAAACGGCAAGATATATTGCCCCACATAGATCAGAAACTGACTGTGCTCAACCCCCCCCACCAACATGAACAAGGCGATAAAAAACACCAGCAAGTTAATCTCCACATGCTCAAAGGTGGTCTCCATCACAATCTCCCGTGAGACCAGTTTCAGTGCGACCATGCCGATGGCGGCCACAAACCAGGGCTCCCAATGCAGTGCGTGGTGAAACATAAACAGGAACACCATGATCCCCAGAATGATTAACGAGGCGTTCCACACCTTTTGATTCTTTACTTCTACCTGATAGTCCGACACGTCCTTTGGCGTTTGTTTTAACTCTTCCCTGAAAAGAAATCTTAAGAAAACAAGCACCCCCATCCAGACAAAGAACACCGGCGGCACCATGTGTCTGGCAAAATCGTTAAAGGAAATACTCGCCGCCGAGCCGATCATCAGATTGGGCGGGTCGCCCACCAATGTGGCCACACCACCGGTATTGGAGAGCACCGCCGCCGCCAGCAGGTAAGGGATCGGGGTGACGTTTTGTGCCCGTGCAATAAGAATAATCAGCGGGCCGAATATGACGACCGTAGTCACGTTGTCCAACAACAGCGACAACACCGTGACACAGGTGCCGGTCAGCGCCAGCAACATATACAGGCGCCCTTTACTGAAATCGGCTATCTTGTAGGCCAGCATATCGAACCCGCCGGTGGGGATCATCATGGCCACGATGGTCATCATGGCGCCCAGAAGAAACACCACATTCCAGTCAACGGCGTCTATCGCCAGCTCCGGTGTGTAGAAGCCATAGATCTGGCCCACTATGACGATGGCGACGGCGCCGGTTGCGGCACATTTCACCCGTTCGATACCATGCAACATCTCGGTGAAAATCATAATAAATGTGAGCGCTAAAATAATCGCCGACACCAACATCCCCTCGTTAAACTCAAGGGGCTCATCAATGGATATGGGCTCGGCCTGTCCCGTGGCGGCCAATGCCAGCGCCGGGACAAGCATCATCGCCAAAATGCTGCAAATTATTCTTGTTATCATTATTCGTTCCTGCTGTTGGAGAAAAACAAACCGCAACCTTGCATTGCGGCGCTCAGCGGTCAAAACCCGGAGCTCTCAAGATTATATATGAAATTGATTTTAAGTTTACACATTTAAGTATCAGGAAATAGAAAAACCGGATAACCCATTGAAAAAATCAGCATCCGCCAGCAGATGCACGCAAATTGTGGCGGCGCAACCCCGGCTTGCCTTGACATTCAAACACATCCTTCAAGACCCTGCATGGCGGTGTTGTTGTCCATGCCCTCCCGCCACATCATGGCCGATGCGGTTAGGCCTTTAATCCGGCAAGCTGTATCGCAATACGGGCGCTCGCCCATCGCCTTCGGGAAGTGCAACCGGTTGATGAGATGATGTGCGAGATGATTGCTTCGCCTTTCCCGATGGTGCACGAGAACCGGTCGGGGCGAGCCTCGGCGAAAAATCCCGCATTTCGATAAAACCCGCCGCATCGCATTTAAGGTATAATGCCCCGCTATGATCAGGAAACAATCACTGAAGATGGGCCTGTTGGTTACCGCCCTGGTCGTTATCGGAGCGGCGCTCGGGGTAATGAGCGCCAAATACCAGCATCAACCCCCGGGGCCCCGACCAGCGGATATTGAAGGTCTCCTGTGGCCAAAGCCCAAAACCCTGACGCCGTTTACTGCTATCGATCACAAAAACAACACCTTCACCCTGTCCGGCTTAAACGGCAAATGGTCATTTCTGTTCTTTGGTTATACGAACTGCCCTGACGTCTGTCCCATCACCCTGTCGGTCATGGACAAGGTACACCAGGCATTGGCTCGATCTGAAAACCCGCCCGATATGCAAACGCTGTTCATCTCGGTTGATCCGGAGCGGGATACGCCTGAAAAGCTCGATCAATACGTCACCTATTTTAATCCCGGTTTTATCGGCCTGGGCGGCTCGGTTGAGCAAGTGAGGGGGCTAACGAAACAGATCGGCGTCGCTTACTATCTAAATAAAACCAGTGATACTGAAAATTATCTGGTCGATCACAGCGCCTCGCTTTTTCTCATCGATCCCAAAGGCCGGCTCATCGCCATATTCTCCGCTCCCCATGAGGCGGCGCCCATTACCAGCAAGTTTAATCAGATCCGTAAACTCACCAGCAAAGAAGTTTGATATTCTCTCCTGGATATTTTTTAGCCGCCCTGTCCTTTCACTGTCTCGCGATCAAGGCCGGTGAGGGCATTGCGATCCATGAGCCGTGGATAAATGAATCCCCACCCGGGATTGAGATAAACGCAGGCTATATGGCTATTGAAAACCGATCAGCGCAAGCGGTGACCTTAACCAAAGTACACAGCGATAGCTATGCGCGCATAGAGATCCATCAATCCCGGATTGTGGCTGGCATGGCGATGATGCAAAAACGGGAGGGGATCACAATACCGGCAAAGGGTTTTATCTCGTTAGCGCCGGCCGGTGATCACCTGATGTTGTTTGATCCCGTCAAACCGATCAGGCGTGATCATCTCATCAAACTGACGTTTACATTCTCAGACGGCAGCGCACTTGATTGTGACGTGCCGGTCAAACAGGCCGGCCCGCAACATCAACATCATTAAAGGCGGTATCATGTGGGAGCTAATGAGTCCTTATCTACAAAAGCTGCTGCCACAACATCTGTTGTCACAGTGGGTGTACAGGGCGACACGCTGGACCTTCTCGCCCTGGAAAAACTGGCTCATTCGCATCATCATTAACAAATACAACATTGACATGAGCCTGGCCGCCGGCGCCTCTCTTGAGGAATACGCATCGTTTAATGATTTTTTTACTCGCAGGCTGAGACCCGAAAGCAGGCCGATAGCATCAATCGCGGGTGGTCTGACTTCCCCGGTTGACGCCACCGTCAGTGCGGCGGGCGAGATACAAAGCAATCAGCTCCTTCAGGTGAAAGGGAAGTATTATTCACTTGAGGCGCTGTTTCATCACGATAAGGAACTGGCGGCACATTATCTTGACGGCAGCTTTATCACCCTTTATCTATCACCGAGGGATTATCATCGTGTTCATATCCCCATAGATGGGGAGTTGGTGAGTATGTCGTATATACCCGGCAAGTTGTTTTCCGTGAATGCGGCGACGACAAACCGAATAGAGCGATTATTTACCAGAAACGAGCGCATTATCATCCGCTTTCAGACGTCCATCGGTAGGGTCGCGGTAGTATTGGTCGGCGCCATTTTTGTCGGCTCCATGGAGACTATCTGGCATGGTCGCATCACCCCGACAAAGACCCGTGCATATCAGAAGTGGGAATACGAGAACACATCCATAAACAGACAATTCAGGCGTGGCGATGAAATTGGCAGGTTCAATATGGGCTCAACCGTGCTGGTGCTCACCGAGAAAGATAAAATCAAATGGGACGCTCACTGTGTGCCGGGCAAATGGCTTGCCATGGGAGAGCAGATCGCCACGTCCATCTAGCCTCAGCAAGGGGCAAACCCAGCCCTGTTCTCATTCATGCAAAGCGGTGCATTGCCTAGCTGTCTGGCTGGCCTGATCGAGTCCCCGCTGGCCACAGATAATGGCGTAGCTGATAGCGATAAATAAACCCGGGGAAGGCGAACACAATAAACAAAAAAAACGTCACCGCATAGAACTCCCAGTCCTGAACGTGTATTTCACCCTGCATTTTTTTCTCTACCCCCAGCGCCAGAAAACCGCTTAGAAAATACAACATAAACCACTCACACAAACACATCAAAACGGACTTCTTCGAAGGCTTGATAAACAACAAAAAACGCTCGAAAAACCAGGGGATGTTGGCGAGAACCACCGCCACTATGATCAACAACCAGACAACATGACTTGAGGACATCTCGTGCCTGACTAATCACCGTAGCGACTATCTGTGATAGCGCCTTCATCAACCAGGCGGATCGGGTACGTCATGGACGACACCCCGAGGGGGTGTGGCCGTATTGACGGCGGGCAGGCGCTGTGCTCGAAGCGGGTAACATGATCACCTGGTCAGCGGATAATGGGAAAGGCGCTCAGAACCCCAACACCCTGGTGCAAACACCCATAAGCTGATCGGGAATAAACCCCAGCAACAACAACACCAGTGCATTGACGCTGATCATCATACGCATGTGCTTACTCGCCTTGATTGCCGTCATGTGCTCGGGTTGATCGAAATACATCAGCTTGACGATACGCAGATAATAATAGGCGCCGATCACTGAGAAGATCACGGCCAGGGCCGCCAGCCAGATATGACCGATGACGACGACTTCCTTGATGACGAACCATTTCGCCCAAAAACCGGCAAAGGGAGGCACACCGGCCAGGGAAAACATCAGGATCAACATAATAAACGCAAACCACGGACTGCGCTCGGCCAAGCCCTTGAAATCATCCAGCTTGTCGGTTTCATAGTCCCTGCGTCCCAGCAAAATGATCATGCCGAAGGCGCCCATACTCATCAGCGCATACACCAGCACATAAAAAAGGGCGCTTGCATAATGGGCGGAGCCAATATCGGGCTGTATGCCCGGCAGAATACCCAGGATCAAAAACCCCATGTGGGCAATGGCCGAGTAGGCGAGCATTCTTTTTATATTCGTCTGGGCAATGGCGATCACATTGCCCGTGGCCATGGACAGCAGCGCCAGGATAATCAACATGCCCTGCCAATCCGTATGCAGGGGCTGCATACCATCCACCAACAGGCGGATGGCCATCGCCAGGGCCGCAATTTTAGGTGCGCTGGCGATAAACAGGGTAACCGGGGTCGGCGCACCTTCATAGACATCGGGCACCCACATGTGAAACGGCACGGCCCCCAGCTTAAAGGCAATCCCCGCCACCACAAACACGAGGCCAAATACCAGCAACATACTCATCTGACTCTGTGCTGCAATAAACCCGGCCAACTCCGGAAGGATCAAAGTCCCTGACGCCCCATATAAAATAGACATGCCGTATAACAACATGCCCGAGGCCAGGGCGCCGAGCACAAAGTATTTCATCGCCGCCTCCGATGCATCTGTCGAGTCCTTGTGCATCGCCACCATGGCGTATAAAGACAGAGACATAAGCTCCAGCCCCATATAGACCGTCAACATGCTGTAGGCGGAGACCATCACCAACATGCCTAACACGGCAAATAATCCGAGCACAAAATACTCGCCCCTCAGCCTGTCATGTTCCTTAAAATAATCATAGGAGTAGAAGAACACGACGATGGTCACAAGACAAATGGCGGCTTTCAGCAAGACACTCATCGGATCCAGAATAAAACTCTGATGGAATACCGACACGCCCTCATCCGGGGAGAGATAAATCACCAGCAACATCACCGCCAGCAGGGAAAACTGGGTGAGCCAATAGGTGAGGGCCCGGCTCGGATCAGATGAGAACGTATCACAGATCAGGATCAGGCAGGCGAGGATCAACAACACCAGCTCCGGGATGAGAAATACCATTTCAGCGGACATGGGCATGATTATCCGATTTTCGATTGCAATACCTGTTCCACCAGGTGCTCGATGCTGGCGCGCATAATCTCAAACAGGGGCTCAGGCCAGATCCCGAACCACAGCACAACCACCGCCAGCAGCGTCAGGAAAGCGCCCTCACGCAGGGAGATATCTTCCAGTCGGGCGACATTTTCATTGGCCACCTCGCCAAAGATCACCCGCTTGTACATCCACAGGGTGTAGGCGGCGCCCAGGATTAAGGTCATCGCCGCCACCATGGCAATCCAGGGGGCGGCCTGGAAACTGCTCAATATCACCAGGAACTCACCCACAAACCCCGATGTGCCGGGCAGGCCGGCATTGGCCATGGCGAAGAGCATCATAAATGCGGCGAATACGGGCATGGTATTCACCACGCCGCCGTAGTCTGCAATGTCACGGCTATGGACCCGATCATACATGACGCCGACACACAGGAATAAGGCGGCGGAGATAAAGCCGTGGGAGATCATCTGCATCATGCCGCCTTCCAGCGCCATCGCCACACCGGCGCTCGCCCTGGTCTCAGCAAAGATGGCGAATATGACGAAGAAACCTAAGGTGACGAAACCCATGTGGGAGATGGACGAGTAGGCGATCAGCTTCTTCATGTCGGTCTGCACCAATGCCACAAAGCCGATGTAGGCAATCGCAATCAGTGAGAGGCCGATCATGAGACCATCAAAGGCGAAGCTCGCATCCGGGGTAATCGGCAAACTGAAACGAACAAACCCATAGCCGCCCATCTTCAGCATAACGGCCGCCAGCACCACCGATCCGCCCGTTGGCGCCTCAACATGGGCGTCCGGTAGCCAGGTGTGTACCGGCCACATGGGGATCTTCACGGCGAAGGCCAACAGGAATGCAATGAAGATCAGTTTTTGCACATCAAGCGATAAGGGCAGTTTATGCAGGTCGAGGATATAAAAACTGCCCATTCTGGAATACAGATAAAGCAAGGCCACCAGCATAAACACCGAGCCCAGAAAGGTGTAGAGAAAAAACTTCACGGTGGCGTAGACGCGATTTGGGCCGCCCCAAACACCGATGATCAAAAACATCGGGATCAACATGGCCTCCCAGAAAAAATAAAACAGGATGGCGTCCAGGGAGGTGAACACACCGATCATCAAGCCTTCCAGTATGAGAAAGGAGGCCATATATTGCGACAGGCGCCTCTCTATCACTTCCCAGCCGGCAATGATCACGATCACCGTGGTAAAGGTCGTCAGCAAGATGAGCGGCACGGCAATGCCGTCAACACCGAGATGATAATTAATATTGAAGGTCTCAATCCAGGGGCTGTATTCCACAAACTGCATCAGGTGCGTGCCGGGATCAAAACGCACATACAAAAGCACCGACAAGGCGAACACCAACAGCGCTATGGCCAGTGACAGTGTTTTCACTGTCTGCGCCTGCCGATCGCCGGCATAGAGCACAAACAGACCGCCGATAACAGGCGCCCAAACCAGTAAACTGAGCAGGGGTAGACTCTCAGACATGCCTGATAAGCGAAGTATAAAAGTAACGTATCATCACCGGCTTCGTGCCCCTTGCCGTATTAAAACAAGTCCGGGTGAGTGGCGGCGATACGACTGTTGGCTAAACTCATATAGTCCTGATTGATTTCAAAACCAATGAAGTATCTATCGCTTTTAAGTGCGGCAACGGCCGTGGTGCCGCTGCCCGTTGAAGCGCTTACCGCCTTGTTCATATCTTTGCCCATGCCATTAACCATATATTTCCCTGATGAGTTTTTTGCGTTTTTCGATCCTGCCCTGTGTGATTTTCATTATCAGATGATCATATTCAACAACGCTATGCACTTTCTCTATCATCGATAACGAGCACCTCATCTGCATCTTCCCAATTCTCCAAATGAGATAAAATCTCGCCTTCTTCAGGCGCCAGCTCTCTCGCTTTTATAATGGCCTGATCTTCATTTTCTGCACTTATTTCAAAGGTGCAAAAGGTTGAATAATATAGTTTCACTTCATGGCGTCTCATATCTCATCCATCCAGTCAGACTAAAACCCCATGCACAAACACGCCCAGCAGAAGCAGCAGGCCGATGATCATGGCGAAGGCATAATCGTATAAATAACCGGACTGCAAGGCCCTGAGCACACCTGAGCACCAGCGCACGGTGCGGGCGGCGCCATTGACCAGCGCCCCGTCTATGAGCCGCACATCGCCAAACCGCCAGAGCGCCCCGCCAATCCCGCGCGCCCCGCCGGCAAAGACACATTGATACACCTCATCAAAATAGTATTTTTTGAGAAATAATTGATATAAGCCGTTCAGGGGACGGGCGACCTTCTCCGGCCAATGCGGAAACCTGATATAAAACAACCAGGCGATCAACACCCCTGACAACGCCAAATAGACCGGGGGATGTGTAAATGCCACAAGCGTAAAACCCAACACCCCCCGATAGTGAGCGGCCATCTCATTCAGACCGTCTGCATGTGCTACGGACACGTAAATGGCGTCCATAAAATACGCACCGCTGATCACACCCCCCATTAAATAAGCGCCCGCCAGCAGGGAGGGTATCGCCAAAACGAGCAGGGGAACGGTCACCACCCAGGGGGACTCACGCAGGCGCTTCCAGGTCTCCATGCCGAAGTTCTCCTTCCCGTGAAACGTCATAAAGAACAGACGAAAAGAATACAGCGCCGTAATCAACACGCCCATCAAAACGGCATAATAGGCCATGCCCGCCGCCGGAAGCTCGGAATAATGCACAGCTTCAATGATGGCGTCTTTGGAATAAAAACCGGCGAAGGGCGGCAGACCAATCAGCGCCAGTGAGCCGATCAGGCAGGTAAACCAGGTGATCGGCATCTTCTTGTATAACCCGCCCATCTTACGCATGTCCTGCTCGTGGTGCATGCCGATGATCACCGAGCCGGCGGCAAGAAATAACAGCGCCTTGAAAAACGCATGGGTCACCAGGTGGAAGATGGCGATGCCATAGGCGGAGGCGCCGAGGGCGACGGTCATATAACCGAGCTGCGATAAGGTGGAGTAGGCGATGACCCGTTTGATGTCATGTTGCACCAGCGCCAGCAGCCCCATGAAAAATGCCGTCACGGCGCCAATAAAGAGGATCAGGTTCAATGCCGTTTCAGACAACTCAAACAGGGGCGACATGCGCGCCACCATGAAGATCCCGGCGGTCACCATCGTTGCCGCATGGATCAGAGCCGAGATCGGCGTTGGCCCTTCCATGGAATCCGGCAGCCAGACATGCAGGGGCGCCTGGGCGGATTTCCCCATCGCCCCGATAAAGAGACAGATGCAGATAAAGCTCATCACCGACCAGTCCTGCCCGGGGAGCAGACTTAAAGTGGCACCGGCCACGGCATCCGTGCGCGCAAAGACCTCCATATAATCCAGCGAATGAAAATACAGCAGGATAGCCGCAATGCCGATGAGGAAACCAAGATCGCCCACCCGATTCACCAGGAACGCCTTGAGACTGGCGAAGATGGCCGTCTCTTTTTTATACCAAAAGCCGATCAACAAATAAGACACGAGGCCCACCGCCTCCCAGCCAAAGAACAACTGCATGAAGTTATTGGACATCACCAGCATCAGCATGGCGAAGGTAAACAGGGAGATGTAACTGAAAAAACGTTGATAGCCGGGATCATCGTGCATGTAGCCGATGGTGTAGATATGGATCATCCAGGAGACAAAGCTGACGATGACCATCATCGTCACCGATAGGGGATCCACCAGAAAGCCCACTTCAAAGGTGTAGCCCCCCGTTGCCAGCCAGGTATAGAGCGCAGCGTTATACACCTCACCGCCGTCAAACATGATGTGTTTATAGGCGATCAGGGACAGCATCGCCGAGACGCCAACGCCGATGATCGTCACCCAATGGGCGCCAGCCCGACCAATCAGGCGGCCAAACAGGCCGGCAATCACCGCCCCGGCAAGGGGCGAGAGCACAATGGCGAGGTAGATATTTTCCATATTATCGGCCATGTTCATCCCTTCATGCTGTCCAGATCAGCCACGTTGATGGTATGTCGATGACGAAAGAGCACCACCAGAATGGCGAGCCCAATGGCCGCCTCGGCGGCGGCGACCGTTAAGATGAAAAACACAAAGACCTGCCCGTGAATGTCGCCGAGGAAATGGGAAAAGGCAATGAAGTTCATATTCACCGACAACAACATCAACTCAATACACATCAGTAAAATAATCACGTTCTTGCGGTTAATAAAAATGCCCGCCACACTGATGCAAAAGAGGATGGCGGCCAGCATCAACACCTCCGTGAGCGCAATCACCTGGGCGCCCCGCTAGGCATCTGGTTTCTCCGCCTCCATAGTGATCAGTCGTACACGCTGATCACGTTTGACCACCACCTGTGTGTGCGGCCTGGGCGTGCGCCCGGCCCTGGATTGACGCATGGTCAAACTGATGGCGGCAATGATCGCCACCAGCAAGATCGCCCCGGCGATCTCAAAGGGGTAGAGATACTCCGTAAACAACACCTTGCCTAACAGCAGGGTATTGCTCGCATCTGCCGGCAGTTGCCTGGCGAGCCTGGATGTGCTGGAGAAAATCTGATCTGCGCCCACGACCAGGCCCATCGCCACCATCATCAATGCAGCAAAAAACAAGCCCACCGGCAGGAACCTGGCGAAGCCCTCACGCAAGGGGGCGAGGTTAATATCCAGCATCATCACCACAAACAGGAACAACACCATCACCGCACCCACGTAAACCAGGATTAATACGATAGCGAGAAACTCGGCCTGTAACAGCAGCCAGATAGCGGCGCTTGAGAAAAAGGCCAGCACAAGAGAGAGGGCCGCATGGACGGGATTACGCACCATAATCACCATGCTCGCCGAGAGGATGAGCATGGTGGCGAAGAGATAGAAGATCGCCTGCTCTAACATGGCCTGATCAGTGCTGATGATGTAAGCCGGTTGTCCCTGGTTTCCGTCATCGGTAAAGCGCCTCACTGGCGCGGTCTTCGGCGATCTGCGCCTCGGCCCTGTCCCCCACCTCCAGCAACTTCTGTTTCGTCATTAGGAGATCGCCGCGCTGCTCGCCGTGATACTCATAAATACGGGTCTCAACAATGGAGTCCACCGGACAGGACTCCTCACAAAAACCACAGAAGATACACTTGGTTAGATCAATATCATAGCGGGTCGTGCGGCGCGTGCCATCCTCACGCTGCTCGGAGTCGATGGTGATCGCAAGCGCCGGACACACCGCCTCACACAACTTGCAGGCAATACAACGCTCCTCACCATTGGGGTAGCGGCGAAGGGCATGCAGGCCGCGAAAGCGCGGCGATTGCGGCGTCTTCTCTTCGGGGTAGTGTACGGTCACTTTGCGTCTAAACAGATAGCGACCGGTCAAATGCAGACCTTTTAGTAGCTCCCACAACAACAAACTCTGAAAATACGCCTTCACTTTTTGCATCATTGAACCCAACCCCTTATGCACTGAACCAGGGCGCCACCTGCCCCACCACCAGGGCGCTCACCACCACTATCCAGACAATGGTGATCGGCAAAAACACCTTCCAGCCGAGGCGCATGATCTGATCATAGCGATAGCGCGGGAAGGTGGCCCGAAACCAGAGAAACAAAAACAGGAACACCGATGTCTTGGCCAGAAACCACAGGATATGGGGCTCGCCCAGCACGGGAATATCCCCCAGCAAAGGAATACCCTGCAAAGGCGAGAGCCAGCCGCCACAAAACATCAGGGCAGTGAGCGCTGCGATCAGGATCATATTGGCGTACTCGGCCATAAAGAAGATGGAAAACGCCACCCCGCCGTATTCCACATGAAAGCCGGCGACAATCTCGGACTCCCCCTCGGCCACATCAAAGGGCGCCCTGTTCGTCTCCGCCACACCGGAGATGTAATAGACAATAAAAATCGGGAACAACGGCAGCCAGAACCAGTGCAGGATGCTGCCGGCCTGGGCGCGGACAATATCCCCCAGGTTCAGACTGCCGGCGGCAATCAACACACAAACCAGTGCAAAGCCCATGGCGATCTCATAGGAGACGATCTGCGCCGCCGAGCGCATGGCGCCGAGAAAGGCGTACTTGGAATTGGAGGCCCAACCGGCAATGATGATCCCGTAAACAGCCAGTGAGGTTAGGGCCAGTATATATAGAAGACCGGCGTTGATGTCGGCCAGCACCGCCACATCGTTAAACGGCACCACCGCCCAGGCCGCCAGGGACGGGGCTATGGAGAGGATGGGCGCCATAATAAACAGACGCCTGTTCGCCCCCGCCGGGATGATCGTTTCCTTGAAGATGAGTTTCACGGCATCAGCAATCGGCTGCCCCAGTCCCCAGAGCCTAAGGCCAAAAAAACCGACCCGATTGGGGCCGATACGACCCTGGATAAAACCGATCACCTTGCGCTCGGCATAGGTGGTATAGGCGACTGTAGCGAGCACTGGCAAGAGGATGCAGAGGATCTTGATGAGGATATCCAGGGTATAGACGATCTCCTCCGTAAAGGTGCCGGGGGATACCAGGCTGACCAGTGGGGTGAGAAGCTGATTGCGAATAAACTCAAACATGTTCAGATCCGGCTCAGGCGCACATCCCCATACCAGGGGCCGAGCTCGGCGCTCCTTGCATGGGCGCCCTGGATGAGTACGGTCTGCCCGGCGATGGTATCATCGATCACAACATCCATCTCAACGCCATGCTCATCCTGCTCCACCCTCACCCGGCCCTGATCAGAGACCCCCAGCCTCTGTGCCAGCGCCTGATTGATATGCACGGCGCCATCGGCCACATCGGCCATTTGCTGCAGGGAAGCCGCATGCCTCACCAGGGCGTCCGCTGAATTCATCGGTACCATGCTCACACGTTGCAGGCCGTCATTATCTGTCGGCAAGGTGTCCGGCCGGCGCCAGGCGCCCATGTTATTCATGGGCTTGTCGGTTAATTCCTTATCCAGCTCGGCAACCACATCACCCAGCCTGTGATAGGAGAAACCGCTCAGTGCAAAGGCATCGGCCAGCACCTTGATGATCTTCCAGGCCGGCCGTGCCTCGCCCGGCGCTGAGACAATGCCGTGAAAGCCTTGCCGCCGACCTTCTATGTTGATGTAGCTGCCCGTGTTCTCCGCATACAGGGCCATGGGCAACAGCACATCGGCGTATGCCTGCAACTCAGCGGAGCGATAGGGCGTGATCGCAACCACACACTCTGCCGAGTGCATGGCCTCGGCGGCCCGCCTGCCGTAGGCGCTGTCGAGAGCTGGTTCAACATTGAGCAACAAATAAGCGGCCAGCTTCTCCGTCAGCATGGCCGCCGCATCGAGACCCATCGGCTTGCTGACCACGCCACCTGCCCCACGATGCGGCAGGGCGCCGGCCAGGGCCACACCGGCACTGTTCGCCGCCTCGCCCAGATAACCCAGGTGCGCCCCGCCCAGCTCGGCAAGCCTGCCGGCCAGATAACGAAGCACGGAAAACTGCGGATGGGCGCTGGCCGCATTGCCCAGAAACACGCCCTTATGGCCGGCAACACGAAACCTGGCCGCCATCGCCTCATGGCTTTCATTGACGGTGACATGGGCTAACAGGCTATTCAGCTTCTTATCAGAGGCCGAGCCCGACAATGCCTTGAGGATGGCCGAGAGCTCCGCCACCAGTCGCCCGGGGGAGACGATAAGTTTTTCCGTAACAGTGAAGTTCACAGCATGATCAATGGCATGGATGAGCATGATCTCCCCGCCCTTGAGGGCGGCCTTGCGTAGACGGTGATTCAAAAGCGGCTGCTCCTTGCGCGGCCAGGCGCCCACCAGCAGGGCCAGATCCAGGTTTTCCATATCGGCGATTGCGTGTCCCAGGTAAGGAGACACCGGGGCGACATCCTGATCGCGAAAGTCACTCTGATGCAGGCGGTGATCGATATTGTTCGACCCCAGGGCACGCATCAGCTTTTGCAGCAGATAGGCCTCCTCGGTGGTGGCCGTTGGCGAGAGCAATGCGCCGGTTTTTTCCGCCCCCGCCGAGCGCATGGCGGCCTCAAAGCCGGCCTTCGCCGCAGCAAACGCCGTCTGCCAGTCCACCTCCCTCCAGCGACCGGCCTGCTTTATCATCGGCGCCCTGAGACGATCCTCACTATAAAGCCCTTCATAACTGAAGCGGTCCCGATCCGAGAGCCAGACCTCATTGATGGCCTCGTTATCAGCGGGTACTACCCGCCTCACCCGATCATCCCTGACATGGAAGTGAACATTGGAGCCCACCCCATCGTGTGGTGCAATGCCCTTGTGTTGCGACATCTCCCAGGTGCGCGCCGAGTAGCGGGATGGTTTGGCGGTCAAGGCGCCCACCGGACACAGATCGATGACGTTGCCGGACAGCTCCGAGGCCATACTCTTCTCAACATAGGTGCCGATCTCCATAAACTCACCCCGACCAGTGGCGCCCAGCTCCCTTAATCCGGCAATCTCCTCACCAAAACGCACACAGCGGGTGCAGTGGATACAGCGGGTCATATCCGTCTGCACCAGCGGGCCGATGTTCTTGTCTTTCACCACACGTTTGTTTTCCTGATAGCGCGAGACGTCACTGCCGTAGCCCATGGCCAGGTCCTGCAACTCACACTCGCCACCCTGATCGCAGATCGGGCAGTCCAGGGGATGATTGATGAGCAGGAACTCCATGACCGACTTCTGAGCGGCCATCGCCAGATCAGACTTTGTATGCACCTTCATGCCGTCCATCACTGGTGTGGCGCAGGCGGGCAGGGGCTTGGGGGCATTCTCCACTTCCACCAGGCACATGCGACAATTCGCCGCCACCGATAATTTATGGTGATAGCAAAAACGCGGCACGTAATGGCCTATTTTGTCCGTGACTTCAATCAGCATCTGGCCGGGCTCGACCTCGACCTCTGTGCCGTCAACAACAATGCTCATGTTGTTATCATTCATTTCAACTTCAATCCTGCTGGTCTAGGCCGCCTTCTTGTCCGCACCGTCAACCAGGCTGCGACCGCCATGTTCAATCATATAGGCGAACTCATGGCGATAATGCTTGAGGAAACTCTGCACCGGCCAGGCCGCCGCATCCCCCAGGGCGCAGATCGTGCGCCCTTCGATGTTGTTCGCCACATCGATGAGCTTGTCCATGTCCTCCGCCCTGCCCTGCCCATCGATGATCCGACTCAACATGCGATACAGCCAGCCCGTGCCCTCACGACAGGGCGTACATTGACCGCAGGACTCGGAGAAATAAAAGCGCGAAATGCGCCTTAGCATCCTCACCATGCAGGTGGTCTCATCCATCACCACAACGGCGCCGGAGCCAATGGATGAGCCCTTGCTCTTCAGAGAGTCGTAATCCATAGTCGCCTCCATCATCTGCTCCCCCGGCACAACCTGTACGGATGAGCCGCCCGGGATCACGGCCTTCAGCCGCCGCCCTTTCCAGACGCCGCCGGCCATCGCCAGTAATGTCTCAAACGGCAGGCCCATGGGGACTTCAAAATTGCCCGGTTTTTGCACATGACCGCTGACGGAAAAACACTTGGTGCCGCCGCTGTTGGCAACGCCCACATCGGCAAACCACTGGGCGCCTTTACGCAGGATGGTCGGCGCCGATGAGAAACTTTCCGTGTTGTTGATCGTTGTCGGCTTGCCGTAGAGGCCATATTGTGCGGGAAAGGGCGGCTTGAACCTGGGCTTGCCCGGCTTGCCCTCCAGCGACTCCAGCAGCGCCGTCTCCTCACCGCAAATATAGGCGCCGGCGCCCAGGGTGGCGTAGATGTCGATATCAACACCGGCGCCCTGGATATTCCTGCCCAGGTAGCCCGCCCCGTAGGCCTCTTGCAAGGCGTCTTCAAAACGCCTGAACGGCTCATCCATGAACTCACCCCGGATGTAGTTATAACCCACTGAGGCGCCCATGGCGTAACAGGCGATGGCCATGCCCTCCACCAGTGAATGGGGATTGAAGCGCAGAATATCCCGGTCCTTGCAGGTGCCCGGCTCGCTTTCATCGGAGTTACACACCACGTATTTCGGGCTCGGCGCCTCCGGCTTCATGAAACTCCATTTAAGACCCGTGGGAAAACCGGCCCCGCCACGACCACGAAGGCCGGAGCCTTTTATCCGCTCAGTGACCTCCCCGGGCGGTATTTTCTCATTGAGGATTTTTTTCCACGCCTGATAGCCATCCACCCTGTAGTAATTCTCCAGGGTCCACGGCTCATCATACTTTAAGGTGGCGTAGCAGACCGCATTGAGTTTGTCGTCATTCATGGTGCGCTTATTCGGAGGTTATATACAATCTGATCACTGCCGATCTCCCATCAGGCCTTGCAGGGCCAGGCGGATTTCATCGATCCGTAATAATTATAGTGCCGGTTTGCTCATCCGTGTCTGATGTCTTTTCAGGCATGGGTGGAGCGGCAGCAGGGCTTGACGGTAATGTGTCCAGGGTGTCGGCTGTGGTATCCAGCCCGGCCAGGGTCTGTTCCACAAGCGGTTGTGGTGTCGCTGGACTTTCGGCTTTTGTCTGCTTGATGCCGGCAATGGGATCGTCCCGGTTTGTTATCATCAGTTCCCCCTTATCTCTGTTTTATGGTTGGTATTTTTCTTCATTGGCAAGCGCTGCATTGGTTAGTTTTTTGTACATTCATATTGCTCGCGTGATTCTGCAACACCGTCTTTGGATGTAGAAAAGTCGTAGTAACCAGCAATACGATCCGGGCCTAGAGTAATTGCATAAGTATATGTGGAACCCATTTCCCCCCAATCCCAGCTCCCAAGTCCCCAATTCCATCGTTTTTCCAGGCCATCCATTTGGTAGTCAGCAGGTATTCGTTCGTCGAATACTTTTATGTAACTCTTCTCTCCCCACTCTACGAGCCAAAGTATATTTTCATCTCCGAGTAAGAGCTTTTTGCATGACCAAATTATTTTTTTGTCTTCTCCTGTCTCTGCACCAGCAGAGATGGCCAGTAAAGCACTGATAACTAAAATGAGTAATCTATTCATTTTATTCTTATCTTGTCGCGCTATTCCAGTCATAGGTGATTTTTATCTCTTCGCAGGCGCCCGATGCGTCTTCAGGTTTTCTCTCTGCAACCTTAGCCATTTAAATCGCATCCTATAAAGTTTCGTCTCTGTAAACGGCAGGCTTGTAGCACGGTGAAGTCGCCGGCCGCCGGATCAAGCACAAGATCGCCTTCATGAGAAACGGCCGCCAGCAGTTTCCCTTGCAAGTCTATGGGCTTGCGGTGCGGATGCGTACCCCTCGGCGCCTTCTCTCGCCAACTATCGGGAATGTTGTGAGTCTTCCAAACGCCCTTTGCCCGGCGCGGTCGCTTTTGCAATACCACGCAGTATTCCGTTGTCCGGCGGGTACGATACCCCATGCCCATGCGGCCTTTATCCCAGTTTACCAGGTCAACGACATCCAGGGTTGTGCCTTCCAGCCAGGAGCGGAAATCATTCAATAATTCAAATTTATCCATCCATAAAAACAAATGGCCCGTGGGGATCAAGGCCCGGTCAACACCCTGTAAAAAACGCCTGATTGTTTCATTATCCATTTGCGGCAACTCACAACGGCTTTTGCCTCTGCTTTTGCCTTCATTGCCATAGGCCATCTTGTTCAATCCGTTGCGATATTGCGGATCAAGAAAAGCAACGGGGATGGAGCCTTCCGGCAAGGACGCCAGTAGTTTCAGGCCATCCATCTTGAGCCGTGCGTTGATTTGGACGTCACTCGGCAAGGCAATGGCAGGCGAGTCAATGCTGCGCCGGGCGGAAAATACCGATGCGCTTGCCGACTCAAAGCTCATGTCCGCTATCGCTTCTGTGCTGCTCTCTGGTGTTCACTGTTATCTGGTTTTCACGGGGACAAGTTTTTGTCGGTCTGGCCATATACGGTCGCATCAACATTGACGTTTATTTAAGCCCGTCCAGGATACGGTCTACCTTTGTATTGGTGAGATCTTCATAATAGACATGATCCACCATCATCATGGGCGCGCCGCAACAGGCGGCCAGGCACTCCTCCTCTTGCTTCAAATAGATGCGCTTGTCCTTTGTCGTCCGCCCGGTTTTTATCTTTAGCTTACTCTCGATATGCCGAACAATGTCATCGGCGCCGCGCAACATGCAGGAGATGTTGGTGCAGACCGATACGCTGTGTCGCCCGCAGGGGCGGGTCTCAAACATGGAGTAAAAACTGGCGACCTCATAAACCGCAATCTTCGGCATGGCGAGATAATCCGCCACCGCATCCATCAGTGCCGTGGTCAGATAACCCTGGTTCTCGTGTTGCACCTCACGCAGGGCGGCCAGCACGGCGGACTGCTTTTGATCCGGCGGGTACTTGGCCAGCCAGCGATCAATCTCCTTGCGGGCATGGGCGGATAATGTTGCCTCCAGGGTCTCACTCATGGCGCTTTCATTTTTTCACAACAGTTAAGTCTCAAGGGTAAAACCCGTAAATTGCTCGAGTATGCGGCGCGCTGTATTTCTTAAAGCGCAATGTATAAGGAATGCCTGGGCATTTAAGAAATATAGCGCAACAAAGCAATCGGACAATGGACGATGTTTTATCACCGATCAATCTCCCCAAAGACAATATCCTGGGTGCCGATCACCGCCACCACATCGGCCAGCATGTGCCCCCTCACCATCTCATCCATGGCGGATAAATGCACGAAGCCCGGCGCACGGATCTTAAGACGATAGGGCTTGTTGGCGCCATCGGACACCAGATAAATACCGAACTCCCCCTTAGGGTGCTCCACGGCCGCATAGACCTCGCCTTCAGGCACACAATAACCCTCAGTGAATAACTTGAAGTGATGAATGAGCGCCTCCATATCCCCCTTCATCTCTTCTCGCCTCGGCGCCACCAGCTTGTGATCATCAATGATCACCGGCCCCGGATTGGCGCCGAGCCAGTCTATACATTGCTTGATAATGTGGTTTGACTGGCGCATCTCTTCCACCCGCACCAGATAGCGATCATAACAATCGCCATTCACGCCCACCGGTATGGCAAAGTCCAGTCTGTCATACACTTCATAGGGTTGTTTTCTACGCAGGTCCCATTGCACGCCGGAGCCTCTTAACATCGGCCCGGTAAAGCCGAGCTCCACCGCCCGCTCGGGCGTGACGAGGCCGATGCCGACCGTGCGCTGTTTCCAGATCCGGTTGTCCGTCAATAATGTTTCATACTCATCAATGCAGGTCGGGAAACGTTCAGTAAATGATGCAATAAAATCCAGCAACGAGCCCTGACGATTTGCGTTCAGCTCCGATACTTCTTTTTGCGAGCGATTTGCAGTGATCTCATATTGGGGCATGGTGGCGGGCAGATCCCGATACACCCCGCCGGGGCGGTAGTAGGTGGCGTGCATACGGGTGCCGGAGACCGCCTCGTAGCAATCCATGAGATCCTCACGCTCACGGAAGCAGTATAAGAACATGGTCATGGCGCCAATATCCAGGCCGTGCGCCCCCAGCCACATCAGGTGGTTGAGAATGCGCGTGATCTCATCAAACATCACGCGTATGTATTGCGCCCTGATCGGCGGGGTGACGCCGAGCAGTTTTTCAATGGCCAGGACATAGGCGTGTTCATTGCACATCATGGAGACGTAATCCAGGCGATCCATATAGCCGATGCTCTGGTTATAGGGCTTGCTCTCGGCGAGTTTTTCCGTGCCCCGGTGCAACAGGCCAATGTGCGGATCGGCGCGCTCGATGACCTCGCCGTCCATCTCCAGCACCAGCCGCAACACCCCATGCGCCGCTGGATGCTGCGGGCCGAAGTTCATGGTCATGTTTCTGATCTCAGGCATAAGGCCTCCTACTCCGCCCCCTTGCTGGCGTCCGCTTTGACATAACGATTATCATGGCGGATCACCTTAGGCACCAGCACCCGGTTCTGTATGCTCACCGGTTGATAGACCACCCGGCCCTGATCCGGGTCATAGCGCACTTCCACATTGCCCTCCAGGGGAAAGTCCTTGCGGAAAGGATGGCCGATAAAACCGTAATCGGTGAGAATACGTCTTAGATCAGGGTGACCTTCAAAAATGATCCCGAACAGATCGAAGGCCTCGCGCTCAAACCAGTTGGCGCCCGCCCAGATTGGGGTGACGGAGGGGAGCTTCGCCGGTTGGCCAGAGACAAAACAACGCACCCGAAGGCGCTGGTTGTGGGTTAAGGATAACAGGTGATAGATGACCGCAAACCTATCTTCCATCTCTTGCGTGTCGATATACACGCCCTCGCTGACGCCACGACTGAACCCCGTGCTGGTGGTCTTCTCCGTCTCCCAATCCGCCCGCCCAAAGCTGAGATAGTCTATGCCGCATAGATCAGATAGCTGTTTGAAGCCCAGCGCATCATCGTCACTGAGCACCCGACACACCCCCAGCAGATCGGCCGGTTTGACGTCAATGCTTAGCTGGCCTGTTGCGATTTTATCCTTCACGATCTTATCGCCAAACCGCTCACGCAGGCAGTGGAGCAAGGTGTCCGGGGTTTGTGTCATCGGGATCGGGCGAGGCTATCTTTTTATTGTGTTGGTGTTGGTGCGTTTGATTTTCTTTTGTAACTGCAACACGCCGAACAGCAACGCCTCCGCCGTGGGCGGGCAGCCGGGCACGTAAATGTCCACCGGCACAATGCGATCACAGCCGCGCACGACAGAGTAGGAGTAGTGATAATAACCGCCGCCATTGGCGCATGAGCCCATGGAGATCACCCATCTGGGCTCGGCCATCTGATCGTAGACCTTGCGCAGGGCGGGGGCCATTTTATTGACCAGGGTACCGGCCACGATCATGACGTCTGACTGTCTCGGGCTCGGCCTGAAAATGACGCCGAAGCGATCCAGATCATAACGAGCGGCGCCGGCATGCATCATCTCCACTGCACAGCAGGCCAGACCAAAGGTCATCGGCCACATGGAGCCGGTCCTCGCCCAGTTCACCAGATTGTCCACCGTGGTGGTGACGATGCCGTGTTCGTGAATTGTCTCTTCTGCACCCATGTGACTTACTCCCATTCCAGGGCGCCCTTGCGCCATTCATAGATAAAGCCGACCACCAACACCCCGAGAAACATCATCATCGCCCAGAAACCGGCCAGGCCAATCTCTCTCAAGGCAAGGGCCCAGGGAAAAAAGAAGGCGATTTCCAGATCAAAGATAATAAACAGGATGGCGATCAGGTAATAACGCACATCGAATTGCATGCGCGCATCTTCAAAGGCCTCAAACCCGCATTCATAGGGGGATTGCTTCTCACTGTCCGGTCGATTTGGCCCCAGGAAATAGCCGAGGGTGAACAACACGGCGCCAAAACCCAGGCCAACAACCAGGAAGATCAGGATTGGTAAGTAGTTCTCCAGCATCTGTAGCCCCCTATCGGGCGCTATCCGCATGGGCGCCCTTTGTTATCCATCAAGGTGATATTTGATCAGTGCCTGATTATACCTTCATCATGCTGACCTGCCAGCAGAAAAACGACTTAAAGGCCGGTTTTCGCCTGATTTCCGGCGTGGCGGGCGCTTGTGGCCGGTATCGGGTTTTGCCCTGAGGTGTCCAAGATGCACGACCGATCACCCCGATGGCAACGAGGAGATGAGGACAAGCCGGTAGCGAATACCCTATTGGCGATAAGGATCGGGAGCAAACCGTGATGCCCGCATCATTGCACATGACTACCTACAGGCGGATCATGATTGGCGAATGACCGACTCCCATAAAAGAACATGACCTTAAAACGCAAAAGAGAGGTCGATGGAAGACCTTCTATTTACGCCCCTGTTGCAACTGGTGGAAAACCCCTTAAACGCTGGGCGATATGACGATCATACCGGCAGGGCTTAAAACGAAGCACGCATGCCGAACACACCGGAGCGCCCCGGTAATGGCGCTATCTCTTTAACGAAAGAGGTGTGCCGACGTATCTCCTCATCAAGCAAATTGTCGGCGCTGGCGAATAGCGTCACGTTACTCTGCGCCAACTTGAACGTATAACCGGCGTCAATACTCAGCATGTTATAGCCCGCTGTGCTGCTCTCCAGCGGGGCTATGTTGTTTTGTTCATTAACACGGATGTAATCGGCGGAGGCGAACCAGGGGCCGCGTGCGTATTTCAAACCGGCGCCAAAACGCCAGGGCGTGATACGCGGCAGATCAACATTACCGCTACGCTGCCCTTGCACATAATCCGCCCATAGGCGTGCATCCAGGGTAGTGCGGTCATCCTCTAGCACACGTATCCCCCCTTCTATTTCAAAACCATAAAAATCAGCATTATCCTGTGTGTGGGATACCAACAGTAATTCTTCATCATCCTCTGCAGGCAGGATATTGGCCGGCTCGCCATCGAAATCTTCATGAACCCGATCAGCCACACCGTCATTGTTCCGATCCTGCTCCTGCAGGAAGATAAAATCATCGATCTGGTTGTAGAAGAGGTTGGCGGTAAACGTCAACCGACCGGCAATTTTGCGCCAGTAAATATCGATATTGGTGGACTTCTCCTTATGCAAACCGGGATCACCAACTTCAAATGTTGTTGTCGCCAGATGTTGGCCATTCGAGTATAACTCTTCGATTGACGGCGCCCGCTGTGCGTGGGTGATGGCTAAACCAAATTGATAACCTCTCGCATAATCCCGGTTCACCCCAACTGAAAGGCTGAGCAGATCATGAGCAGCTTGAAGGCCGGTGTTTGTCTGCACTTCCTGGTGCTCATACCTGCCCCCCAGATCCACATGCCAGCGCCCAAAATCACTTTTCTCCAACACGAATACGGCGATGGACTCCAGCTCCGATGGCAACACAAAGCTCTCCTCCCCGATAGCGGCAAAATCCTTATGGCGATAATGAATGCCCAATGCGCCATCCCATGAACCAACAGCGGCATGGACAAACTCAATGCGACCTTCTATTTCATCATTATCAAGGGCGGTGCCAATCTCACCACTGGCTTCCACTTCATCGTGTTCATAGTCATTATAGGCCCAACGGACCTGCACCTTGCGAAGCCCGGTAACGGGCTCGTTAAGTGTCGCTTGAAGATCATAGCGGGTTTGTTGCATATCAATCCGCACACCGCCTTCCTCTTCTTCATCGTCTGTCGCCTCCTCATCCCCTTCGCCCTCATCGTGATGATGCTCACCAGGCACACCATAATCGCTGGTGAGACGGCTAACGGCAAAACCGATAAAACCACTCTCGCCAACATAAGACAAACCACCAGCCAGGCTCCTGGTCTGCACACTGCTGTTCTCCAGCGTGCCCTGCCCGGGTTCATCCGGGTCTAATTCGGCAAAACCGGGAATAGCATAATCATGCGTATCGCGCACCATGCCATCAACATGAACCGCAACATTGCCGGCACCGGCATTCATACTGCCGGCGCCCGTGATACCATCGGAGACGGTTTCATAACGCAGAGACAGATCCGCCTCCAGGCTTTCCGGTACATATCGGAGTATGCGGTCATTGACTAGGTTGACCACCCCGCCACTGGCGCCACTGCCAAACAACAACGTCGCCGGGCCCCGAAAAATCTCCAGTTGTCTGGCGAATATGGGCTCAACGGGGACGGCGTGATCAACACTGATATTGGCGACGTCCATGGTGCTGATCCCGTTTTCCAGCACACTGATCCGGCTGCCGGCAAGGCCACGAATGATGGGCCGGCCCACACCCGGACCAAAATCAGAAGCAGAAACGCCCAGCTCATTGGCGATGGTCTCGCCAATATTACCGACACTGCGGGTCTCCAACTCTTCCCTTGTGAGCACCTGCACAGGCTGAGAGAGGTGACTATCAAACTCACCTAGGGGATCAGCGGTGATGATAACCTCAGGGAGCTCTCTCCCATCAGCATAGATGGCGGGTGAATGCGTAATAAAAGCAATAATAAAACAACTGATAATTCTTAAACAGAACTGTGGCATCTGGATCGCTCCTCATAATCAACACAGAAATAACGGGCGCAGGAATAACGCAAGGCGTCATTCAATAAAACCCAATCTAGCTATTTGTGGAAGAGGGATAAGGTGGCGCGCGCGCCAGACTTTGATGTGAACAAGCTGAGCGATAAACAGGCTCAGCATACTGAAAAACCGTATTGGTAGCCTGTGTTGTTGCAGGTGCATGGAGAGCTGATGTGGCGGCGCTGTCAAAGGCAGTTTGAAGCAAACATTCAATACAGGCATGCTCGGCTACTTGCGGATCATGCTCAGACTCGTGGGCAAGCGCTACCGCCTGTGCGAATAACACCAGGAAAGTCAGTACCCAGCCCAACCATGTTGTACGCATCAAACCCATAATAAGAAAGTACCGCTGAGGGCGCCCACCTGCTTAATCTGCTTAACTCACCATCGACCCGGGAATGTTCATTCTCGAAGCGCACTCCCTTTGAGGCCCTGTTAATGTGTATTGACGGCACTATACGTCCATGAGCGGTTTAACGCAAGCAGGCGGCTTTTGATGGGGACGATAAAAACTCCCGCAAACGCCGCCCGTCAGTCGTCTATTGCGGTCGAGCGGCGCAGGTTTATAGGGCATCATGACGATGACGCCCTCGCCAGGCCACAACCGCCCACCTCGGATCTGCTCATGATCACCTTGTGACATCCGCCCGGCGTGGCCCGTGTTTGCTCTGCCCACCTCATTGGATAAAAGAGACGACAACCGGGTTAATGCGAGATTAGGGAAAGTTGTGCACAACAGTTTGTTTCAAAAGCCGGGGCGTTGAGATGACGACTTTTTATCCTGTTAATTTCTCTTCGCGCCGCTACCTTATAAAATCTTAAATCCGAACGATATGAATAATAAACACCCTGATGTTTTTATTGCATATTGCCATTATCGTTAGAGCGGTCTGTAAATGAAGCGGCTGGAAGATGACGTTCATCGGAATCCGGCAGTATGACGACAATGTTCTTGCCTTGAGTGATAGCGATACGTGGCGGTATCCCCTCTCCGCCAATGACCTTAACCGGTTTGCCGATGCTGTTGTCGGCCCGGCCATCGGTGTAGCCACTGCCAGCACTGGCATCATAGTCATAAACCCAGGTGCTGGGGGCGGCGTGGCTACCGCCCGCATCAAAAGTCAAGATTTGAACCGATCTGCTTTCCTGATCTACTCCAATCATTACCTTTTATCCTTAATCTCCACAACAAGATATGTTCTTATCCCACAGACCCCTTCCAAATAATTCAAAATACATTTTGATTTTTCGCAGATTTCTCCAGCTTTGCAAACTGATTTAATATTTGTCGACAATCAAAGGCACTTCACTATTTAGATGTATACGGTCTAAAACCTGAGGGCATTGCATAGACGCTGTCCTTAAACTCTGGGCACGTGGTTTTGTACAAAGGCGGGTGGTGGGTCAGTGGTGGAGAGTCAAGAAGTCGTTGATGTATTGCATTTCAAAAATGAATGGCTACACAATGAATTGCATGTCAACCCGAATGAGCTGCGCTTGTTGTTTGCCGATGGTGAATCAATGGAGCCGTCGATACGATCAGGCGATATCTTGCTGGTCAACGTCAGTGATCAGAGGGTCCGTATTGATGGGATCTACGTCTTACGGCTGGATGGTGTCCTGCTGGTGAAGCGCTTACAGCGTTTGCCCGGTAATGTGATCAAGGTATCCAGTGACAACGCCGTCTACGGTCCTTATGAGATCACGGCTGACACTCTGGATGACTTTGCGGTGATTGGCCCTGTGGTGTGGGTGGGTAAGCGAATTTGAGGTTTGCCAAGCAGGAGATAGTAGGTATAAAAAAATATCTTTGTTTTATTTGTATTGGCAACTATCAACACTCATGTGTTTGCTGGCGATAGTTTTCGCCAGGTCAGCTATTTTAAGGATGGCTCACGAAACTGCATATTTACCATTGAGATGTCTGGGAATACTGATCCGAGCAGGGCGGAAGCCTACGTAAGCGAACAAATGAACACTGCCATGTAGATGATGGCTGTTTATTTGTACCCTGCGGGTAGTGCTATATGGTTGTGTCCAGTAATAAATTCAGCGTTAAGCTAAACGCTTTGCAGGTATTTATTTACATCATTAGTTAGAGTTTCAATCAGTTTTTTCTGCGTATCCGACTTTTCGCCATCAGGCAACCCTTCGGATAATTTAAGTGAGATGGCAATGTTCTGAGATAATACCAACTTCTGATGATACTCGCTCATTTTCATGACGGACTTGCTGTATAAGTAAAAAAATACTGCCGCTATAAACTCACCAAAGGCACCTGCTCCAACGGTAATTTTAGATGCCTCCAATTCGGGTTCTATAAACATGGCAATAATTCCTGCGATCAAGACACCGAGTCCGACTGATGCCGCTGTTACGCTTAAGGTAAAGCTTTTATCAGCCTGAGTTTGCGTTTGTAAGTAATACCTATCCAAATGATTGAGATTAAGTTTAACAAGATTATTAAAAAATCATTTTGTAGTTCCTCTTGAAGCCGCTTCTCCTTTTCTTGGAGCTGTTCATCCTTGTCAAATTTTGCTCTGGAGAACAGTTTTTTGATCAAGGCATATGGGCTGTAAAGTAGAAATGCATAAAAATACGATGTGAAAATACAACCCAATAATATAGCTATTAATTCTAATATAGTTATTAATTCACCCTTCGATAAGCTTTCTAATAAACCTTGAAAAGTAGAATCCTCGACAGCGATAAAAAAAGTCAGCACTATCATTGTAAATAATGAAAAAACTAACCAATGAAAGCCAACCCATGACCAAGCAGGTTTTGGGGGTGTTTTAGAGTTTGCGGGTTCGGAGTCTGCCGGATTCATATTATTCTCCTCATACACACAACTATTCGAAAGTATAGCAGGCTATAGATGCCCTGCTACATTCAAATGGTTTGTTCAAGAGGCAACTTCCGCCCCACCCCTTCTGCTAATGGTGGGGGCAAACCTCATTAAAACGCTCTAATAGAGTCCCCTCATCCATGCCGCCACACTGGGCGGCATTAAACTCAGTCCGAACTTTACCCTGGACGAACTTGAGGCTTCCCAGACCGCTTTGCGCCGGATGTGACCATTAACCATCTTGAGCGTCTCTGCCAGAAAGTGCTACAGCCCATCCGTGATTATTCCGGGCCGGTGCATGTCTCCAGTGGCTATCGTTGCCCAGCCTTAAACAGGCGCATTGGCGGTTCGCCCCGCTCGCAACACTGCCAGAGTGAGGCCGCCGATATCGTCATTGCGAATGTCAAACCCATCGAGGTCTACCGCTGGGTGGTGGCTACCGGTCTGCCCTTTGACCAGCTGATCGAGGAAGGCAACTGGACGCACATCAGTTATACCGATAACCCCAGAGGCCAGGTGCTCACCGCCCACTTTGAGAACAGCAAGGCGATTTACAGCGAGGGGCTGACGGCGTGATGCTTATTTTCATTTCAACACACCTGAAGAATGTTCTGCTATGAAGTTGTTTGTTTTACTGATCTGTTTAGCACTCGTAAGCGGCTGCGGCCCCCTGCCCTGTAACCCCCAGGGCAATGCCGGTATCACCAACGTGGCGATGGAAGGCTGTGACGCCGATGAGGGCATAGACGGCCAGTTGTTCTGTGACATTCACATCCTCGATGGTAAAGAGAAGACCAATGTGGATGTCAAGGTAGTCAGAGATCTTGAGAACAACATGGCGGCGGGGACGTCAACCGGGCAACGGCATCCGAGATGGGTGAGCCCACCTTCAAGATGTATTCCATGCGCCAGCGGGAGTGGAAGACCATCCTGGAAGAGCTGGCCACTTTCGTCATCAACCGCCGCTATGACCCATCAGGGGAAGAGACGCTGATTGACGTCTTTCATCCCGATCCGGACTTCATACCAAAGGCGGTGTTCCCGGAACTCACCACCCGTGACACCACGAAGTACGCCTCGGCCTTGCAGCAGGTCACCGTGGCCGTGGGTCTGGGGGTGGAGCGGGGGTTAATGCCGGAGCTATTGGCGGTTCGGATTATTCAGACCATTGCCGAGCGTTTAGGGGTGGAGTATGAGGCCGAGGCCGAGCTAGATGCGGCCAGAGAGGAAGCGGCGGAGCGGGCTGAGAACGATGTGTTTCAGGGCCATGAGGATGAGCTATCTGACGATGGCGTAAATGATGGATGACAAGGAGAGAGGCAAACGCTTCAAGGCAACACAACGGGCAGTGCTTAAAACGCGCACCGCTATCCAGCGTGATGCGGCGAAAGAGATCACCCGCCTGCTCAAGGTCTCGCTGGATAAGATTACCGTTACTCTGGCTAATCAGCCCAGTGACTATCAGCAGTGGGCGCTGCCCCAACTGAAGCAATCCATACAAAGAACCCTGCATGAACTATCCGCCAAGGCCAACGCCGCTGGTGAGAAAGGGATGACGGACGCCTGGGGCGCGGGTAAAGATTTGATTGATGTGCCGCTGGATGCCGCCGGCGTCAACATACAGGGTATGGCCCAGAGCATTGACGCCCGTCAGCTCTTCGCCATGCGGGAGTTTATGACGGGGCGCATTAGCGACATATCACTCAAGGCCATGAACCGCATTAACAGTGAGCTGGGGCTGGTGATGACGGGCGTCCAATCCCCCGGCGAAGCGATAGGCGCCATTACCCGCGTGTTCAAAGAGACCTCACGGCGGCGGGCGCTGACCATCGTGCGTACCGAGCTGGGCCGGGCATTCAGTATCGCCTCTCACGAACGCAGCGTGCAGGCAAGGGACATTTTGCCCGGCTTGAAGAAGCAATGGCGGCGTTCGGGCAAGACCCATTCCCGCCCCGCCCATGATGCGGCGGATGGACAGATACGGGAAGTGGACAAGCCTTTTAGCATCGGTATTCATCAACTGATGCACCCGCACGACCCCGCCGCCCCAGCGTCGGAGACGATTAACTGTGGTTGTGTAGCACTGGATTACATGGCGCACTGGGAGATGCTTACGCCGGGTGCGAAGCCAGTACAGAGGACGGAGGACAGAAGACAGGGGACAGTAAACAAGGATGTCGCAAAGAGGCATTCTCTAAAATCTGTCATCCGTTCTCCGTCCTCTGACCTGCCAACACGCAAGGCTCGGCGTGTGGTGGCAGAGTATGAGAGAAAGTTTGCGAATTTGCCGGTTGAGCATGCCGTCGTCATCTCCAAGTCCGGTGAAGTGTTGGTAGAGAAGGCCGGTACCGAGATGCGGGTGATCTTTACCGATGCCGAGTTGCGTAAGATGAAGGGTGCCACCGTACTGCATAACCACCTTGATGTGGCCTCTTTTTCCAAACATGATATTGCCACCGCCGCCACACAACAAGTGGCGGAAATGCGGGTGGTAGATGAGGCTTACAGTTATACTATGAAACCACCCAAAGGCGGCTGGAATTTTATCTTATGGAAAAAAACCATAGAACCCGCTATGGTGAATGCCGACTCAACGGTGTTGAATCGCATCAAGAGAAATTTAGCTAGTGGCAAGATCACTGGAGGTCAGTATGATGCAGATTATCAGCATGAGGTGTGGAAAGAAGTGGCGAGAAAAATCGGTATTACTTACAGACGACAGAGGAGGCGGAAGCAATGAAAAGACTTGATCCTTCTCATCCGCGCGCTGTCTACAGTCCGGTGTGTACACTTTGTGAGCATTCCACCTCTATGATGTCCCGCCTTTGCAAGGCCTTTCCTAAGGGCATTCCGCATGAGATATGGATAGGCGAGAACAAGCACACCGAACCCTATCCGGGTGACAACGGGATTCAGTTTGAACGGTATAAACTAAAAGATTAAACTCTCTCCCCCTAAAATATGCTCACAAGATTATTTTTGATATTCTGAATATCCTTTTCCATATTCAAAAGTCTCGCTACCGAGACTGTTGGGTTTCTGTTGCATCACTCCCTTTCCTTATCCCCTTATATTTAGGCCTTGTTAAAGCGTTCTAGAGGACAGTAATCAAGATAGAACTCCTCATTTGCCCTGTTCTATGATGCGTTCAGACGACGGAGGACAGAGGACAGTAAACAAGGATGCCGCTTTGCGGCATTCCTACGGTCTGTCTGCTACATCGCATACCGTCCAGTGTGGCGGCATCAAAAGGTAAGCTCTATTAGAGCGTTTTAATGAAGAGGGAATGCCAGTTTTTTATACGATCTTATTCGCATCATCTTGGCGGGCGTCTTTATCACCATTTGCAACTTGTCTATTTTGTTGAGATAACCGAACGTCTACTTCTTGAGCGACCGCTTGGTAAATTTTTCTTGCAAATGCGCCAGCAACCAAACTAGCAAACGTCAACCGCCAATAGTCGACCTCACCTTTTGCCTGACTATTATTCGCTACCGTGCCTGTATCAAATACGGTGATTTGTTTTGTATGCAACAATGCAAAAACAATAATGGCAACGAGAGCACCAGCCAAGCAGTCTGTGAACAGCCTTTGATAGAAATTAGGACTGGAAAAAATTGAAACGCCTATTGAGTCGGATCGTCCGACCGCAGAGGTTACAAGCAGTGTCAAAATCGCACCAAGACAACCTAGACTTAGTGCCCTGACGGCATAATAGAGATTCATATAATGCTTATTCTCTAACTCATTAGATAGATAATCTATTCTTTGATCAATATTTTTTGATTTTTCTATTTGCTGCTTTTCAATCTGTGCTTGCTGATTCGTTAATTCTTTTTCTTTCCCCATTAGGTCATTTGCCTGTGGATTTGTATTCTTTTGATCCTCCATACTGAAATGCTGTAATTCTCGTTTTACTTTCTGTATATCTTCATTTAAATCTCTTAGCTGCTCATATTCATAATACAGAGACCCTGCTTTTTCTTCCTGTAATTGACGAATGCTTGTTGTTAGCCTACTTGCAAAGCAGTCTTCTTGAATAAAAAAAGCGGGGTAGGTTAAAAGCAGTAATATCAATAAAAATATGAACATCCTCATTGGTCTGTTTTCTGCGCTAAGACCAGGAAAGGTCTTGCCGATTTTCCCTGAAATAAACAGATAAACGCCAAAGGACATAAAAATTGCTATTAACACATGCGTCAATATCGACATCCAACTTTTCATATCCAGCGATGAAGAGTGCGAAGAATAATTTTGTAATTGTGTTACTACTACCAATATACCTATGACAACGGCAACAAATATCGCGCTTTTATTCATTAGATTTACCCACTGTTAATGCCACAGATAGTCACCGCCCACTAAGCACCCTCGCCATCCATACGACCTCACCGACGATATCAGCATCATCCGGCAAAGGGGCATTCTCCCAAGCCGGATGATCGCTCACCAGCAATCGCTGGCCAGTCTTATCCTGCCCTGCCCGCTTGACCACCAAGCCATCATCGGTGCGAACAACGTAATTGATTGTAATCATGGCGAATGAGCATAGTAAGTTTATCTGGGAACAAAGGTATCACTATTTGTAAGGATGTGATCCCAGTCAAACTGAGAATTTGGCCTGGCCAAATTCCAAATGGTTTTTATAGTGGATGCGTTGTTTGTGCTCGTGCAAATGCCAGTCCACGAAGTAATACTCCCATATTGCCCCCAGCGCACAGAAAATGAAATCACATGTGCATTATTTCCTTTAGGTAGAGCAGGCAAATAATTTACCCAACCAACAAGCGGAAAATTCTGACCAGCAGTCCCTGATGGAGATGAATAGGTACCTGTAATCATCTTCGTGGAATTATCAATGGAAACAATGTTCATCGTAGAACCAGCATCATTAACCCAAGAACCGATCATGCTTTCGCACGATGGCTGAACTGCATTTGCCTTCATTGTCAGTGCCGCCGCCATGAATACACTGATGGCCAATTTGTTTCCTAACTTCATAGCTTTATCCTCCTATTACAAGAATGAATTTAATTGCTCAGATAGAAATAAACAGCAAAACGAATCTACGCATAGCGCCCCTCATCAATTTATCCCGCCTTATCCTTATTCAACCTGATTGACGCAAACGTAGCAATAGCTCCTTGGGCATGGGCACGCCCGGATTTGCCGAGCGCACGATAGTTCTTTAACAGTATGCGCTCTTCGGGAGCCAGTATTCCATTATCTCCGTCTACCACAGTTTTTTGACGAACCATACTTCCCTCACCAGTCAGTAGCCAGTCGGAACTTACATCAGTTTTTGTCAGCATCGTATTGATAAATTCTCTTGATGGCTCGCTTCTTCCAGCTTCAATATCACCGATGTAGCTCCTGCTAACCCCTAGATTATCAGCAAGTTTTTGCTGAGAGAGTCCTCTTGATGCTCGATATTTTGAGAGAAGAACACTGAACGTATATTACGCTTATAACCACAATTAACCTAACTATTTAGTGAGTATAGCCCAAAATACACCCAACCGATATCAAAGCCACTCTGGCCAAGGCGGGCAGGACATAAGCCTCTATTGCCAAAGAACTGAACGTCTCTGTCGTCACGGTGCATCAGGTCATCACAAGTAAAGTACACAGCCGCCGGGTCGCCAATCTGATCGCCAAACTTACCGACCATTCACTGCATGAGCTCTGGCCGGGGGCGTATGACATCCCCCGTCTGACACCGAACCCCAAGGAAGCACCATGATCTACCTGCACCCGGCATCCAGCACCTCGCCCGAACGTATCCAGGCCGTGCAGGCGACCACCGGCTTAACCGCTATCATCAATACTGCCAACCAAGTGGTCTTACAATCACCGCTGTCCTCCTCAAGCTGCCAGCATACGGTAGCACTTTACATCCACCGCACCGCACCTGCCTGTACGTGCCCGCACGCAGACAGGCAAGACTCCCCCTCTTGAAGTTGGTGCGGCGGGTGTTTTTTTAATCAGCCCTTACAGCGGGAGTGATGCGGGATGAAACGGCTTATTGCTTTTCTTCGCGCCCGCCGTGATCGCCGAATTGTTGCTTTAGTCTCTTCAAGGCTTGTTGAAAATCATCAGAAAGCTCATCGACAGCGTCTTGTAATAGCCAAGATTGGAGAGCATCCCTCTTCTCTGGACCCACATCTGCGTGAAGAATGGCTGTTGCCATGCTGGGTAATCTTGACCGCAAGCAGCGCAAATTGGCCGAGATTGAGCAACGCTACACGCGCCTGTCTGCGCCTGCCTGTGCGGACACGCACAGGCAGAGGAGCGGGCATGAGTATTTTTCATATTCTGAAACCCTTTCACGTATTCAAAAGTCTCGGCACCGAGACTTTTGGTCATTTGTTCAAAGTGATCGACGTCGATCACTTTGCTTACTAGCCACCCAGCTGGAGAACTTGCCTATGCCAAGAAAAAAGACTGCTGATAGAGAAGTCGATACGCAAGCTATCGCTGCCGCCGCCAGGGCGCAGGATGAACTCATACCGCGCCTGGACATCATAGAAAAGGAATATAGAGACGATCAGCCGTTTGTGCTGGCGAACTCGGCATAGTCTATGTTGTTCGCTGGTAAGGAGCTGGTGCGCATCAAGGAGCATATGCCACATGGTGAGTTCAGGGAAGTGATAGAGCAGCGACTCAAGCTGAACTACCACACAGCACGCAAGATGATGATGGCCGCCGTTAGGCTTACCGAGAACAAACGCATTACCTCAGGAATCACAACCCGAACAAAGATGCTGGAGTTGCTAACCTTAGATGATGAATCGTTAGAGGTGCTGGACAAGGGTGGCAGTGTTGTTGATCTAAAACTGGATGATATTATCGCATGACGGTCAATGAACTTGGCAAGGTCAAGGACAAAGTGAAACATAAAAGAGAAACCCATGAGAAACAACTTAGGCGTAAGGACGACAAACTGAATGAGTTGGACAGGAGGCCGCTGTGTTATCTCTCAAGCATCAAAACTGACCGGTTCCGGCTTCCTGTTTCTGATGACCACGGTGCCGGCCAGTTTGTCATGCCAGCCCTGTTTCTTTTTATCTACGCCAACCCAGATCAGACCTAAGCCCAGGGGAATGATCGCCGGTATATAGGCAAAGTATCTGCCTATGGCCTGCCCCAGAGACAACTTCCCGCCCGTCTTTGCATCGACTATTTTCAGTTTGCAGGCCATTTTTCCGGGCGTGCCGGCAAAACGCAGCCAGAACCATATCGTGGCGACAATGGGAAGAACAACATTCAACAAGACATCCCAGACCCCATACCAGATCCCGTGAATCAACTCCTCACTCCAATATTCCCGACCATAAATAAACGTCAGCAGCGGCGAAGTAATAATGATCAGTATGATCAGATCGATGCAGGAGGCGCCTACTCGTATCCAGAACCCCCCATATTCCCGCTCATTCATTTTTTGCTATCTCTACAGTATAAAAAACATGAATCCGGCGACAGACATACAGGTCGCACGCGCAGACGCACTTTTATATGCCGCCCGGCGCCACCTGCTCGCCTTGCAGAGGACAGCGGCAGCATACCAACATCTCTGGAGAGTTGTCCAGTCAGCGTCCGTGTTATTTACTTTATCTGGCGGGGCTCAGTCACCCTGAAGCCGCACCTGGCCGCCTATCCTCCGGCACTGAAAAAAAACTGGAAGAGCGCTTTCAGAATATTCTGAGATTGATCGCCAGGCCAAATTTACCACCAGCGGTCGCCTGGAAAAGATACTGACAGGTGCAAGCCTGAACCATGGGCCGAAAGAGGATTATGATCTGATATGAGCAGATGCAGATCGCAAATACAGGCATCATACGTCAGCGAGTCTTGCTTATCTGCAAAGGCTTTGTAACGCCCCGGAAGTGGAGATGGCCCGGCAAAAGGCAGGCGTTAGGGAAGTCATTCTTAAATATCCGCCACGCCATTGAATAACCGCCCGCAGGATTTATGCCATCGATTATTCCCTTATAAAAAATCACCATAAGCGACCTACTTTGTCGCATCCCTGTCCTATCCTGCCGCTTCATTCATACCAAGAGGCGGGCGAGATGCAACACGAGCGCATAATAAAAGAATGGGCGGCGACAAAGCTGATGGGTCAAAATCACTGGTGCCGGGGCTGGCTGGCCGCACTGCTGGCGGCGGACACCGATCTGCTGGGGCATATCCTGGAACAGGACAGCGGCTACCCGCATTATCTCTGTCTGATCAACATGTATCATGAGCGCCTGCCTTATAATGACCACAAGGAACTGGCTGCCATGCTCCGCCATACCCCCAGGAAACAAATGCTGAAGGCCGTGCTTGACCCCTGTCCCGATGGTCTGCTGGGGGCATTGAAAAAATTGCCCAAGCGCCCCATGTCGCGCCAGGGCTATGCCAGGCTGCTCACACTCATGGGCGATCACAGGGCCAGGAAATTCTTATCACATGATCATCGTGCCTCCCGCATACAGTTGCAGTTGCTGGAAAAGCTGCCGCCCGAGCTTCGGGATTGCCCTGTGATTGCCCACGTTAAAAATAAAGAACACATGGATGGCTTTCTGGAGTGCATTGAGGCTGTGCATGGTCTCGCCCCCATCATGAGTTACGCCGATATCGCCCTGTCCCTGCGTCATACTCCATCAGCCCGAAGCCAGAAATACTGTTCAGTATACAGCTACCCGATTATTTCATGGTATGAAACACAACTCGCAAAGAAGGATTTTCCCGCCCCGCCCTGGCCTGGCAATGAGTGGTTAACACCGATCACCAGCGGCCGACAGCTGCGCCATGTCGGGCGCACGATGCACAACTGTGTGGGAAGATGGAATTATCTGTTGCCCATCATTCATGGTGAGGAGTATTTTTACGTGACCAGCCAGGCGCCGAAAGTTGTTATATTGATCGGCAAACATAAGGCTGCGTGGCGCTTGCTTGATGTGGCAGGCGAGAGAAATAAAGGGCTGGGCAAAAAAAACGTCAAATACATCTTTCACAAAATGCAGAAAGCGGGCTTTGATGCACTGGAGAGTCGGCTGCCACAACGCTATGAGTATGAACGGGATATGCTGAATGAGGATTTCCAGGATGATTATAATTTTGAGTGTTACGAGCAATTTTGCGAACGGCAAATCGACTTCATCGGCTTTGAGGAGTAAGCCGTAACTCATGCGCCGGGCACAGGACACCACACTGCGCTACCTGAAGATACTGACGGCAGGGCTGCCCGTATTCCCGCGCCGCATCAGCACCGGCGAGTTACAGCGGCGGCTTGAGCGGGATAATCCTGCATACCGGGTCAGCGCAAGGACCATGCAACGGGATCTGGAGAAACTGTCCGGCGACTTTCCCATCGGCAGTACGGACGAGGGCGGTCGCCGCTACTGGTTCTGGATTGAGAAAAACGACTTAACGCAGATCCCCGCCATGAGCGAGCAAACCGCCCTGGCCCTGCGGCTGGCCGAGTCCTGGCTCGCCCCCCTACTGCCGCCGTCCAGACTGTCTTTGTTACGTCCTTATTTCAAACACGCCCGCAAGGTATTGAAAAACACGCCGTTGAATGCCTGGCAGGATAAAGTCAGCATCGTGCCTGAGAGCCAGGCGCTGCTGCCGCCCAGAATTCGCAAGGACGTGCAGGAGACCGTGTATGAGGCGCTGCTGCAAAACAGACAATTAACCGTGCTCTATCAAGGTCGCGGCGAGCGCAAGGCCAAAGAGCGCCTGCTCAATCCACTGGGGCTGGTGGTGAGAAAACAGATCATCTACCTGATCGCCACGGCCTGGGATTATACCGACCCCTGGCATTATGCCCTGCATCGCATCAACAGCGCCAGCATGGAGTCGGCGCCGGCAAGGACGCCGCCCGGGTTCCGGCTGGAGACACACATTCACACTGAGCGGGCCTTTTCCTACCCGGCCTCCAGTGCAAGGCTGAAACTGAAAATACGGGTGAGCAAGGCGCTGGCGGAGCACCTGCTGGAGTGCAGACTGGCCGCCGATCAAAAATGCAAGGCAGGAAAAGATGGCCGCAGCCTGATCACCGCCACTGTGAAGGACACCAATGAGCTGCGCTGGTGGCTGCTGGGACTGGGTGCTGCGGTCGAGGTGCTCGCCCCGAAGTCCCTGCGGGCGGAGATGCAAGCGCGGATTGGCGATATGAACAAAATATACACTGACTAAATGCAAACTGGAAGACACAAAAATGGAAATCGATAATTTTTTGGAGTTACTGAGTGATTTTGAATCACTGCCCAATCAGTTTAACAGTAAAAGTATTTTCGATATCACCGGTTATCCACACCATGAAAATGTCAGCAGTAATATTCTAGCGTTCTATCTCAACCCAAACAATGAACATGGATTAGGCAGTTTATTTTTTTCATCGCTAATGAGCTTTGCTACTGAAGATGAACCATCTCAGGATAACATGCAGATCAGCCGCGAAGTCTCAACAATCAAAAAAGGCAGAATTGATATTGTTATAGAAACAGACAGTCACATTATCGGCATTGAAAATAAAATATTTCATCACTTGAACAATGATCTTGAGGATTATAGCAACTCTATCAACGAGTGGGCCAAGCCTGAAAAACTGGAAACGATAAAAATAGTCCTCGGCATAAAAAAAGAAGAATCTCATGGATTTGTCAGTGTTACTTATCAGGAGCTATGGGCAAAAATAAGAGAACAACTAGGCAATTATGTTACCACAACATCACAGAAGTGGATTTTATATCTTATAGATTTTATGAACACTACTGATAATCTGATCGGAGGCACAATGGAACTAGACGAAAAAGATCAATTTTTTATTGAACATGAAGAGAGAGTAAATGAGCTACTAAAAGCCAGAAATAAATTTCTTTACAAATTTCATTGTAGAGTGTCAGAGCTAAAAAATTTAATTGATCAAGTGCCCGACTGTTGTAACAGGCAGTGGATACATGCCAGACGCTGTTTGGTGCACGACTTCGACCTGGCCGGGTATTCGATTGCCTTTGATCTGTTTGTCTCTCCCAAAGGATGGTCTTTGCAATTATTTGGCCGTAATACTGATTCGATAAACTACCTGGATAAGCTATTGCATATCTCGCCCGTGTCCGATGATCGAAAAAACATGGGCAGGGTTGGTTTCAAATATGAACTGGAAAAGTTTGAGTTACATATTAAGCTTGAAGAGATAAAAGAAAAACTTCTGAATTGGTTTGAACGGTTAATTGAGTCAGAAAATAACCTGCGAGAACAATCCGAATGAATAATTACTATGTTTACGTATACATCGATCCGCGGAATTTTGAAGAGTTCTATTACGGAAAAGGTAAAGGCTCCAGAAAGAATGCACATCTAAACGATGATTCATATAACGATAAGTCAAAGAGGATCAAGGCAATCAAAAAAGAAGGTTTGCAGCCCATCATTCGAGTGATTGCCCGTAATTTATCCGAACACAACGCATTACTGATAGAGAAAGCCCTTATCTGGAAACTGGGCAAGCAATTAACCAATATTTCGTCCGGCCATTATAAGGAGAATTTTCGACCGTATGATACCTTGCATAAAGAGCTCTCCGGATATGATTTTCAAAACGGCCTACATTTCTTCAATATTGGCGAAGGCTCTCATCGCAGTTGGGATGATTGCAGGAAATATGGCTTTATCTCTGCCGGGCAAGGCACAGTACATAGTAATGACATATCAGGTCTGCATGAGGGCGATGTGGTCGCCGCTTATTTGAACGGGCGTGGTTTTATTGGTATTGGGCAGATTACCCATAAAGCTAAGCGTGTGAAAGAGGTGCGAATCAACGGCACTCTCCTGCTTGATCTTGAACTTAAATGCCCGGGTATGGCAGATAATTCCGATGATAAAGAGAAGTCCGAATACGTGGCTTTGGTAAAGTGGATCAAATCTGTTCCTGGAACCGAGGCAAAATGGAAGCCAAACAGCGGGCTATTTACTCCCCGGCCGGTTCGGGCTTCATTAGACGGTCAAACAAAAACGGTGGTATTTTTAGAACAGGAGTTTTCAGTCAATTTTGCAGAACTCATTAAATAATCAAGTGCTTGATATGCAAGAGATGTATGCTGATTGACTTATTCACCATAAACAGAGGAGATAAAAAAATGAAACCCCCAATTTGTTTCACTTCGCCAGCGGCGAATTATCACAGGATGCTTTTATTTGCTGGTTGTTATCCTGGGCGAGAGAAGAACATGCCAAAGATGATGAATCGTTGGACACGAATGCGCTTTATACTCACATGATCGACAGCTTGTTGGCGGCAGGCCGCCCCGCCACTCAGTGGAGAATTCGCTCTTGCCCTTACTTGGCGCGCCATCAGTAAAATAGGCGACCGGATCATAGCCCTGCATGGCGTAACCGTCTTTTGTCACCATAATCTCGGTAGCGCTGTACTGCTCGCCGGTGCAGGCATTCAGCCAGAATAAAAGCAAACAACTACCCATGACTCTTTCCAACTTCATCAACACACCCCTTTTATATAAATAATAGATAGCCGGAATGAAACCGGGTTCCTTCTCTGCTACATCACGCCATATGATGAAGCCCCTGCACCCGCCCAAAGCTGGCACTATCCGCCTGCCTTGCATGGGCGCTCTAAAAATGCCCGGCGGCGCCCCTGTACTCAAGGAAGCATGGACCTCATCAGGGCTCTTCAAGCAGTGGCAAAGAAGTCCATGATGATATCCGCTAATGCCTTCGGTTTTTCAAGATGTAGCATGTGCCCCGCCCCCTCAACCACCTCGATCTTGAGATTATCGATACACCCATGTAGCTCTTTTTCCAGATCCGCTCCCCGGTATTGCTTATAAATTTTGGACTCACCGGCCAAAACCAGCATGGCATTAGCTGTGATCCGCCGCCAGCAGGATCTCGCCTCTTCACGACGATACAGCACCGGGTTAATGATCTTGTGGGCCGGATCCGCCTTCATTACCAATCCCGCATGATGAGCATCTGCATCAGCCCACTGCTGCGCCACGAACATGGCTTTATCCGTTGAGATAGTCGGCGCCAGATGAGAGATATAATCAGCCAATTCGTCTATGGATTGAAACTGCCTGAAGTCCGCATGTTGATTTAACTGATCCAGCCAGGTGTTATATCGCTCCGGCGCCTGTTGCGGGCAGCTATCCGGCAGACCCACTGCGTCTATATTAACAACATGGGAAACACGAGCCGCTCGTATGCCGGCATACAACCAGGCGATATTCCCACCCATACTATGCCCCACCAACCTGACTTTCAGATCCGAAGAGAAGTGCGCGATTAACGCATCCAGATCCGCCAGATATTGAGGAAACCAGTACGCCCCGGCCCACTGGCTGGCGCCAAATCCACGCCAGTCCGGCGCGATGAAGTAGTAATTATCCGCTAATGCGTCAATGAGAAACTGAAAACTCAAACCCACATCGGCCCAGCCATGCAGCAGATAGACCGGCTCCAGCCCGGCATCGCCCCAGGTATAAACACGATAACGCAGCCCACAGATGGCCACATCCTGTGATGTCGGCGCTTTCGCCGGTTGATATGTATCACGCATGGGGGCCCGCTTCAAAGTGATAACGATAGCCAGACTATATGGGGTATGATCGACACAAGCAAACGTGTTGAAAATCTAAAGATCATGCTGGATGAGAAGATAATAGCGGATGAGTTTCCCCAGGCGGAAGGATTGGTTTATCTCAATCATGCCGCTATAGCGCCCTGGCCGAGGCGCACCAAAGAGGCGGTCATTGAGTTTGCCCATGAGAATGTGATCTACGGCGCCAGTCGTTATTATTTATTTACTGAAAAAGAACGATTGCTCCGAGAGCAGATCCGGCGTCTTATCAATGCGCCGTCAACCGAGGATATCGCCCTGGTAAAAAACACCTCCGAGGCCATTTCCATCGTGGCGTCCGGTCTCACCTGGAAACCGGGTGATAATGTGGTGACTTCAAAAGAAGAGTTTCCCTCTAACCGGATCCCCTGGGACGCCCAGAAGAAATACGGCGTTAGTCTGAGAGAAGTCAATATCAGGTGTGCCTCCCCGGAGCAGGCGCTGATGGACGCCTGTGATGATGATACTCGTGTGCTTGCGATCAGCTCAGTGCAATTTAGCAGTGGCGTTCGGGTGAGTCTGGAGCTGCTGGGGGCTTTTTGCGGGGCGAACAACATCCTCTTTTGTATCGATGCCATTCAAAGCATCGGCGCCCATAGCATTGATGTGCAAAGCATTCAGGCGGATTTTATAATGGCCGATGCACACAAGTGGATGCTGGGGCCTGAGGGCATTGCACTGCTCTATGTCAATGAGGCGATAAGAGATACGTTGACCTTATATCAGTACGGCTGGCACATGACCACGGCGCCTGACGATTATGACTCAAAAGAATGGAGCCCGTCTAAAAGCGCCACCCGTTTTGAACCCGGCTCAAGTAATATGCTTGGGGTTTACGCCCTCTCGGCAAGTCTCAGCCTCATTGAAGAGGCGGGGATGGTAAATATAGAGGCCGAATTAAACGACAACATCACCTATTTGTTCGATAAATTGGCACAGATAGACGGCGTCACCCTCATCACGCCATCAAACCCGGAGCAACGCGCCGGTATTGTCTCATTTCAAATAGCGGATAAAGCGCATCAAAGTCTGCATAAAATGCTGCGTGACAATCAGGTGATCTGCGCCTGCCGTGGCGGTGCGCTGCGCTTCTCACCACACTACTACAGCAAGAAAGAGAACATTGACAGGGCGATTGACGTCCTCACATCGCTGATCTGAGATAAAAGCGGCGCCTTTAAATGCTCTGCTTATCCCACGGCCTATAAAACTCACCGGCCGCTTTCGGGTGTGCCGCCCTGCCTCATCTGGGTTTATCAATGGGCGAACAAGCGCTCATAATTCTTTTGCGTGATCGACATCACCTCATCTAACGCAACCTCTTGCAGCTCGGCAATTTTCTCCGCAACAAAGCGCACATACGCCGGTTCGTTTTGTTGGCCACGGTGAGGAACCGGCGCCAGAAAAGGCGCATCGGTCTCGATCAGCATGTTATTGAGTGGCAACTGCCGCGCGGTATCCTGCAGGGCCTGTGCATTCTTGAAGGTGACGATGCCGGAGAAAGAGATGTAGAAGTTCAGATCGATGGCTTCTCTGGCTGTTGTCAGATCATCCACAAAACAGTGCATCACGCCACCCACCTTCTCGGCCCCTTCTTCTTTTAATATACCCAGCACATCGGCCTTTGCCTCACGGCTATGGATGATGAGTGGTTTGTTGAGCGCTTTTGCCGCGCGGATATGGGTGCGAAATCGCTCTCTTTGCCAGTGCAGATCACCTTGACTGCGAAAATAATCCAGCCCCGTCTCACCGATAGCGACAACAGCCGGATCATCGGCGAGCTGCAACAGCGCATCTTCGCTCACCAGTAGCGTTTCATCCGTATTGGGATGTACCCCGACAGAGGCAGCAACACATTCATGAGCATCCGCCAGGCGCTTGATCTGTGGAAATGAGGCCAGCTCGGTGGAAACGCATAGCATCCGCCCTACCCCTGCCTGCCTGGCGGCATGGATAACCGCCTCGGCGCCGCCCTGCTTCTCAATCATGGGGATGTGACAATGGGAGTCGATCAAATATGACATAACGGGAAGATGCTGGAAGGCTTAATAACAAGTGATTGTTTTTACCTGCGATCAGATGGTGTGAGTGGGGCGATCTGATTTAAGCGCACCGGCCAGTTGGTTCTCGATCTTGTTGCGGGTGGCGCCTTTGTCCAGCTCACTGAATTGCACACCGATCCCCGCCGTTTTACTGCCCTGCGCCCCCTTGGGGGTGATCCACACGACCCGACCGGCGACGGGTAGTTTTTCCTTACTGTCCGTCAGGGTCAGGAGCATGAACACCTCATCACCGATTTTGTAGGGCTTCGCCGTGGGAATAAACAGCCCGCCGTTCCTGATAAACGGCATGTATGAGGCATAAAGGGCGCTTTTATCCCGAATCGTCAGGGACAAAATACCCTGTCTTGGATCTCTGCCTGCCGGTGCGCTCACGCTGTGCTTACCCGTTATTGCCCAAAAATTGCCAGTGAATGATGATCTCTTCCAGCAGACCCTGTTTATTCAGGTTCGTCGTGCCCGTGATCAGATGATAGTTTTTTAGCGCCAGATCATAACAACTTATAACCTGCTGTAAGTGTAATCCATTTGATAGGTGATGCAAGTCCTTATTTATTCGAGCATTATCAATGATCCTCATATCCGGTGAGCAAACTATTCGGGCCATTTTGCTGAACATGGCGAGCAACCAGCGTAATACCTCGGCCGTGTCAAACCTCTGCCATTTCTCGGCAATATACACGGGATCGGCATTGAACATGCGTAATTCTCTTAAATCATCCATCACTTCCCGACGCCTCTCCAGTATATCCGTTTCACTGAGTTCCAGCGCTCTCAAAGGGGCCTGATCAGTCAATGCCAGCAATTCAGCGGTGATCTCAGGTGCATTGAGC